>NZ_CP045920.1:0-2400000 GCF_009660225.1 Pseudactinotalea sp. HY158 | reverse complement strand
CTCCTCGTCGGGTTCCTGGCCGCGGTCGTGCTCCTCGTCGCCATGCCCGCGGCGGCCTCGAACCCGCCCGAGGGCGCCCCGCCCGACCTGTCCGGCCCGCCCGACCAGCCGGCCCTGCCCGACCCGCCCGGCGCATCCGGCTACGTCGCGCCGGTCGGCCCGGTCGATCATGACCCGGTGGTCCTGCGCGCCTTCGACCCGCCCGCGCAGCCCTGGCTCGCGGGACACCGCGGTGTGGACCTCGCCGCCGAGGTCGGATCGCCGGTCCGCGCGGCGGCCGACGGCACCGTCGCCTTCGCGGGCACGGTCGCCGGCACGCCCGTCGTGAGCATCGACCACCCCGACGGGATCCGCACCACCTATCAGCCCGTGACCGGCCCGCTCGCCCGGGGCGATCCCGTGCGGGCGGGGGAGCCGATCGGCGAGCTCACCGCCGGCGAGCACTGCGGCGCCACCTCGTGCCTGCACTGGGGAGCGCGGACCGGCAGGGACGCCTATGTCGACCCGCTCGGGCTGCTGCGTCCGCCGGTCATCCGGCTCTACCCGCTCGAGTGACCGTGCTCGGCCGTGCCGGAGCGACTCACGCCCGCGGGTGTGCCTGGGTGAACACCGCCCGCAGCCGTTCGGGGCTCACGTGCGTGTACCGCTGGGTCGTCTGCAGCGAGGAGTGCCCGAGCACCTCCTGCACCGCCCGCAGATCCGCGCCGCCGGTGAGCAGGTGCGTCGCGGCCGAGTGCCGCAGGCCGTGCGGGGCGATGTCGCGCACGCCCGCCCGCGTCGCGATCCTATGGACGACGTCGCGCACCATCCGCGCGCCGTACCGTCCGCCTCGGGCGCCCAGGAAGAGGGCCGGGCCCGAGGCCGCGGTGACCAGGTCCCCGCGCCGGGCGAGCCAGGCCGCCAGGGCGCGCGCCGCGGGCACTCCGATCGGGACCATCCGCTCCTTGCCGCCCTTTCCGAGCACCCGCAGCAGGCGCTGGTCGAGATCGACGTCGTCGGTGTCGAGGCCGACGACCTCACTCACCCGGGCACCGCTGGCGTACAGCACCTCGAGCACCGCCCAGTCGCGGATCTGAGGCGCTCCGCCGTCGCGGGCCTCGACCTCGGCGCGGGTGAGCACCGACTCGGCCTCGCCCTCGCTCAGCACGGTCGGCAGCACCTGATCGGGCCGGGGAGCCTGCAGCCGCAGCGCCGGATCGTGCGCGAGCAGACCCTCCTCGTGCGCCCAGGAGCTGAACGTGCGTGCGGCCGCGGCCCGGCGTGCGAGCGTCGCCCGGGCCAGGCCGGCCTGGGTCTGCCCGGCCAGCCAGGAGCGCAGCGCCGCGAGGTCGAGTGCCGCGAGATCCGTGTGCTCCACCGGCTCCTTGGGCCCCCCTGGCTGCTCGGTCTGCTCGGTGTGCACGGTCTGCTCGGACTGCTCGGTCTGCTCGGTCTGCTCGGACTGCTCGGACTCGGTCTGCTCGGACCGCCGGGGCTGCTGGGACTCCCTGGGCCGCTGGGGCTCCCTGGCCTGCTGGGGCTGCTGGGGCCGCTGGGGCTCGGCGGCGCGCGCGGAGCTGTCCATGGCGGCACGCCCGCCGTCCCCGCCGGCGGCGGGCAGGGAGAGCAGCAGCGAGATGACGTCGGCCCGATAATTTCGTGCGGTGTGCTCACTCAGGCCGCGCCGCAGCAGCAGGGTCGCCGCGAAGGCCGCGAGCAGCGGCTCATCCCCGGGCCGGGCGCGAAGCAGCGTCCGCGGCGAGGCCGGACGCAGCCGATCGCGCGCGGCAATGCCGGAACCGTGAGCGACCATGGCCCCAGCCTGCCGCGTCGGCCGGCGCCCGCCCAGTCCGACACGCAGGCCCGACCGGCAGGCTCGGCATGCCCGCGGGCCCGACCCACCCGCCCAGTCCGACCCTCAGTCCCGGCACACCCGCAGTCCCGGTACACCCGCAGTCCCGGTACACCCGCAGTCCCGGTACACCCGCAGGCCCAGCACGCCCGCCGAGCCGGTGCTCCCACCGGTTCCCGCACGCCCCCGCCCCCGGCCTGCCCCGTGCGGCCGATGGGTGGGCCCGGGTGGTGCGCGCCGGTTCGGTGGACCTGGATGCGTCCTTGCACGAACGTGTCTTTACAAGGACACGTCCTTGCGCGGACGTGTCCTTGCCTGGGCACGGGCACGGGCACGGGTATGGGCCTCGGCGTGGGCGCGGGAACGAGGGCGGGAGAACGTGACCGTCGTCGCACGCTCCGGGTTCGGCCGCGCATGGCAGCGGCCCCGGACGATCCGGTACGATATGGGGTGCAGTCGGACGGCCCTCGGGTCGCCGACTGACATCGCGTGCTCCCGACCGCGTCAGCGGGTGCGGAGGGCGAGGTCCGATTCCATCGGTGCCCTCCCACGTGAGCACCAGGTTCGCACGGCCGGCCGGCCTGCGAAGAGTCAACCGAATACGCGCGGAGCGATCCGCGCCGTGAAAGGACGAGCCATGGCCGTCGTCACCATGCGTCAACTGCTGGAGAGCGGTGTCCACTTCGGACACCAGACCCGTCGCTGGAACCCGAAGATGAAGCGCTTCATCTTCACCGAGCGCAACGGCATCTACATCATCGACCTGCAGAAGTCCCTCGCGGACATCGACCGGGCCTACGAATTCGTCAAGGAGACGGTCGCCCACGGCGGCACCATCCTCTTCGTGGGCACGAAGAAGCAGGCCCAGGAGGCGGTCGCCGAGCAGGCCACCCGCGTCGGCATGCCGTTCGTGAACCAGCGCTGGCTGGGCGGAATGCTCACGAACTTCGGCACGGTCAACAAGCGCCTCCAGCGCCTCAAGGAGCTCGAGGAGGTCGACTTCGACGACGTGGCCTCCTCCGCGTTCACCAAGAAGGAACTGCTCATGCAGCGCCGCGAGCGGGACAAGCTCGCCCGCACCCTCGGCGGCGTGCGCGACATGGCCAAGGTGCCCTCCGCCGTCTGGATCGTCGACACCAAGAAGGAGCACCTCGCCGTCGCCGAGGCGCGCAAGCTCAACATCCCGGTCGTCGCGATCCTCGACACCAACTGCGACCCGGACGAGGTCGACTTCCCGATCCCGGGTAACGACGACGCGATCCGGGCGGTCTCGCTGCTCACGCGCGTGATCGCCGACGGCGCGGCCGAGGGCCTCGTGGCCCGGTCCGCCGGTGCGGGCAAGCGCGGCGAGTCCGAGGCCGAGCCGCTGGCCGAGTGGGAGCGCGAACTGCTCGCCGCTCACGAGAGCGAGGAGGCCGCGAAGGCCGCCGAGGCTCCCGAGGAGGCCAAGGCCGAGGTCGCGGACGCCGCCGCCGATGCGGCCGACCCCCCGTGCCGCCGACGCCGCCCCGTCCCCGTCGGCGGAGACCGCCGCCGCGGAGGCCGCAGTCGAGGCGACCGCAGTTGAGGAGGCCGCCGTCGAGGCGACCGACCAGACCGACCAGGCCTGAGACCACCACCGTCGATTCGAAGGATCGGACCAATACTTATGGCGAATTACACCGTCGCTGACATCTCCGCACTGCGCGAATCCACCGGCGCGGGCATGATGGACGTGAAGAAGGCGCTCGACGAGGCGGCCGGCGACAAGGAGAAGGCGCTGGAGATCATCCGCGTCAAGGGCCTCAAGGGCGTTGCCAAGCGCGAGGGGCGTGCGACCTCGGACGGCCTCGTGGCCACGTCGATCAACCCGAGCGAGGCCGGCGAGACCGGCGTCATGGTCGAGGTGAACTCCGAGACCGACTTCGTGGCGAAGAACGAGGTGTTCATCGCGCTCGCCGACCGGGTGCTCGAGGCCGCCGTGACCTCCGGTGCGGGTGACCTCGAGGCGCTCCTCGCCGCGGACTCGGACGGCAAGCCCGTGGGCACCGTCGTGGACGAGCAGGCCGCCACCCTCGGCGAGAAGATCGTCGTGCGTCGCGTCGCCCGCGTCGCCGGCGAGAAGGTCACCTCGTACCTGCACCGCACGAACAAGGACCTGCCCCCGCAGGTCGGCGTGCTCGTCGCGACCGACGCCGCCGGTGAGGCCGTGGCCAAGGACGTGGCGATGCACATCGCCGCGTACTCGCCCGCCTACCTCACGCGCGAGGAGGTTCCGGCCGATCAGGTCGCGGACGAGCGTCGCATCGCCGAGGAGACCGCCCGCAACGAGGGCAAGCCCGAGGCCGCCCTGCCGAAGATCATCGAGGGCCGCATGAACGGCTTCTACAAGGAGCACGTGCTCCTCGACCAGGCCTTCGCCAAGGACCCGAAGAAGTCCGTCGGCCAGATCGTCACCGAAGCGGGCGGCACCGTCACCGGCTTCGAGCGTTTCCGCGTCGGCTCCTGATCGACCACGATGGCCCCGTCCCACCTAGTCGTTGGGGCGGGGCCATTGTGTAACGTCGACGAGTATCCCCACGACCTGCGAGGTGCCATGACCAGCCAGCTCAGCCCGACCCCCTCGGCCCCCCGCCGAGTCCTGCTCAAACTGTCCGGTGAGGTCTTCGGAGGCGGCAGCATCGGGCTCGCCCCCGAGGTGGTCCAGGGCGTGGCCCGCGAGATCGCCGAGGCGATGGCCGCCGGGATCCAGGTCGCGATCGTGGTCGGCGGCGGCAACTTCTTCCGCGGCGCGCAGCTGAGCCAGCACGGCATGGACCGGGCCCGCGCCGACTACATGGGCATGCTCGGCACGGTCATGAACTCCCTCGCGCTGCAGGACTTCCTCGAGAAGGCCGGGGTCTCCACCCGCGTGCAGACCGCGATCACGATGGGCCAGGTCGCCGAGTCCTATATCCCGCTGCGCGCCATCCGCCACCTCGAGAAGGGGCGCGCGGTCGTCTTCGGGGCCGGAGCCGGGCTGCCGTACTTCTCGACCGACACCGTCGCGATCCAGCGCGCGCTCGAGGTCCGGTGCGACGAGGTGCTCGTGGGAAAGAACGGCGTGGACGGCGTCTACACCGCCGACCCACGGGTCGATCCCGACGCCCGCCGACTCGACACCATCACGTTCGACGAGGCGATGCAGCGCGACCTGCGCGTGGTGGATTCGACCGCCTTCGCACTCTGCCGCGACAATGGACTGCGGATGCGGGTGTTCGGAATGAGCGAGCCCGGCAACGTGACCAAGGCGCTGCTCGGGGAACCGATCGGCACCCTGGTCTCCGCCGCCTGAACGCACCGCCCACCCAGCCCACCCAACACAACCCCCGAGGAGCACCGTGATCACCGAAGCCCTCTTCGAAGCCGAAGAGAAGATGGACAAGGCCGTCGACGTCGCTCGTGAGGATCTCTCCGGGATCCGCAGCGGCCGCGCGAACGCCGGGATGTTCAACAAGATCCTGGTCGACTACTACGGTGCCCCGACGCCGCTGCAGCAGCTCGCCTCGCTCACCATCCCGGAGGCCCGCACGGTGCTCATCAGCCCGTTCGACAAGTCGGCCATGGACGGCGTGCGCAAGGCCCTGCGCGAATCGGACCTGGGGGTCAACCCCTCGGACGACGGCCAGGTCATCCGGGTCGTGCTGCCCGCCCTGACCGAGGAGCGCCGCCGCGAGTACGTGCGCATGGCCAAGACCAAGGGGGAGGACGCCCGGGTCTCCGTGCGTAATATCCGCCGCCGCGCCAAGGAGGAGCTCGACCGCATCGGCAAGGACGGCGACGCCGGTGAGGACGAGGTGAACCGCGCCCAGTCCGAGCTCGACGCCCTGACCAAGAAGCACGTCGACCTCATCGACTCGATGCTCGCCGGCAAGGAGAAGGAACTCCTCGAGGTCTGAGGGCCACCGAGGAGAACCGGAGGCGTCCATGGCAGCATCGGGGCACCCCACCCGCCGCGACCGCAGGGCCGCCGAGCGGGCGGCCGAACGTGCCCACGATCCGGCCGACCCGACCGATCCGGCGGATCCGACCGAGCCGACCGATCCGGCCGATCCCTCTGACCCCGACCCCTCTGACCCGGCACACCCCACGGATCCGGCTGACCCCACTCGACCCGCCGACCCGACCCGGCCCGCCGACCCGTCCGAGCCCACTGCCCGGGCCCCGCGCAAGGCCGGCCGGAACCTGCCCGCGGCGCTGGCGGTGGCCGCGGTGCTCATCGCGGTGGTCGGGGTGGGACTGTTCGTGCCGTTCGGGTCCCCGCCGAAGCCGTGGGGCTTCGTGGCCCTCGTGCTGGCGGGCTGCCTCGGCGGGCTGTGGGAGTTCTCGCGGGCGGTGCGCACCCGGGGCATCGAGCTCCCGCTGGCGCCGCTGTGGGTCGGGGCCGTGGGAATCCTCGTCTCGGCCTACACCGCCGGCACCGAGGCGCTGCTCGTCGCCTTCGTGCTCACCGCCGGGGGAGTGCTCATCTGGCGGGTCCTCGACGGCGGCGGCCCCCTCGCGCTGCGGGACGCGACCGTGGCGATCCTCGCGGCGGCCTACATCCCCTTCCTCGCCGGCTTCCTCCTACTCATGCTCGGCCAGTCCCAGGGGCCCGAGCGCGTGCTCGTGTTCCTCGCGCTCGTCATCGCCAACGACACGGGCGGCTACATCGCGGGCGTGCTCTACGGCCGCCATCCCCTCGCCCCGACCGTCAGCCCGAAGAAGTCCTGGGAGGGCTTCGCCGGATCCGTCGTGCTCGCCGGCCTCGTCGGCGTGGCCGGCGCGCTCTTCCTCCTCGACCTCCCCTGGTACGTGGGCCTCGTGCTCGCCGCCGTCGCGGTCGCGGCGGCCACCCTCGGCGACCTGTCCGAGTCGCTCATCAAGCGTGACCTCGGGGTCAAGGACATGGGATCCCTCCTGCCCGGCCACGGCGGGATCCTCGACCGGGTCGACTCGATCCTCATCGCCGCCCCGGTCGTGTTCACCGCGATGCTCCTCACCCTCGGCGGCTGACCGTGTGCCGCCGCCCGGTCCGCACCCGCAGTGCGAATCTGAAAGAATGCCCGCAATGACCTCCCAGCGCCAAGTCCTGCCCGCCCACGAGAAGGCGACGCTCCCGAAGCCGACCCTGAGCTTCTCCGTGCCCCGCCGCGGCAAGCCGCCGCGGCACCTGGCGGACCTCACCCTCGACGAACGCGTCACCGCCCTGCGCGACCTCGGTTTCCCCGGCTACCGGGCCCGACAGATCTCCACCCACTACTTCGAGCATCTCACCCGGGATGCGGCCGACATGACCGACATCCCGGCCGCGATGCGCGAGGCGGCCATCGACGAACTGGTGCCCGACCTCCTGGGCGAGGTGCGTCGTCTCGAAGCGGACGGCGGGGCCACGGTCAAGACCCTGTGGAGCCTGTTCGACGGGGTCAAGGTCGAATCCGTGCTCATGGGGTATCGCGATCGCGCCACGCTGTGCGTCTCGAGCCAGGCCGGCTGCGGGATGGCCTGCCCGTTCTGCGCGACCGGTCAGATGGGCCTGACCCGCAACCTCTCGCCCGCGGAGATCGTCGAACAGGTGCGCCAGGCCGCCCGGATGTGCCGCGACGGGGAGCTCGCGCGCGGGCCGAGCCGGCTGAGCAACATCGTGTTCATGGGCATGGGCGAGCCGATGGCCAACTACAAGTCGATCATGGCGGCCGTGCGCCGGATGGTCGCGCCGAGCCCCGAGGGCTTCGGCATGTCCGCCCGCAACATCACGGTCTCGACCGTGGGCCTCGTGCCGGCGATGCGCAAGCTCGCGGACGAGGGGATCCCCGTGACCCTCGCGCTCTCGCTGCACGCCCCCGACGACGAGCTGCGCGACGAGCTCATCCCGATCAACTCGCGCTGGAAGGTCGGCGAGGCGCTCGACGCGGCGCGCCACTACTTCGAGGTGACCGGCCGGCGCGTGAGCATCGAGTACGCGCTCATCAAGGACATGAACGACCACGCCTGGCGCGCCGACCTGCTCGGCAAGGAGTTGAACGACCGCGGCCACGGCTGGGCCCACGTCAACCCGATCCCGCTCAATCCGACCCCGGGTTCGATCTGGACGGCGAGTGAGAAGCACGTGGAGGAGGAGTTCGTGGCACGGTTGCGGCATGCGGGCATCGCGACCACGGTGCGGGACACCCGCGGCAGCGATATCGACGGCGCCTGCGGACAACTGGCCGCGGAGGTGCGGGAGTCGGCCGCGCCGGCAGGTGCCGACCGGCCCGGCACGGCGAGCGACGAGGAGCAGTAGATGGCGCAGATGTTCCCCCGGGTGTCCGGGACCTCGACGGGCTACGAGCGCGCCCAGGTCGACGAGTTCTTCGCCGAGGCGCGCGCCGCCTACGAGGGCGGCACCGGCATGAGTGCGGACGACGTCCGGCGGGCTGCGTTCGACCTGGTCCGGGGCGGTTATCGCCCGGGCGCGGTGGACGCCGCCCTCGACCGGCTCGAGAACGCGTTCATCCAGCGCGAGCGCACCGCCTTCATGGAGACGCACGGCCAGGACGCGTGGATGGCGGACGTCGCCCAGCGCGCCACCGTGCTCTACCCGCGGCTCAACCGGCCCGCGGGGGAGCGGTTCGCGCAGCCGCGGCGCGGGCGGGGCTACGACCGGGCCGGGGTCGACGCCGTGCTCGACCGGCTCGTCGACTACTTCGACTCGGGCCGGGCCCTGTCCGCGACGGACCTGCGCACGGTCACATTCGCCTCGGCGCGCCGGCCCCACGCCTACGACGAGGGCCCGGTGGACGCGTTCCTCGACCGCGCCGTCGACATCCTCCTCGCCGTCGAATGACCCGGTCGGTCACACTCCTCGGGAGCACGGGATCCATCGGGACCCAGACCCTCGAGGTCATTGCGGCCAACCCGGATCGGTTCACGCTCACGGCCCTGGCCGCCGGCGGGGCGAACCTCGAGCTCGCGGCCCGGCAGGCGGTCCGGTTCGAGGTCGAGGCGCTCGCCCTCGCCCGGGGCGACCGCGCCGAGGCGGCGGACGCGCTCGACCGGGCCCGCCGCGACCTCGGGCGCTCGGCCCGCCCGGAGGTGCTCGTGGGGGCCGAGGCGGCGACGAGGATCGCGGGTGCGGGCATGGACGTCGTGCTCAACGGGATCACGGGCTCGGTCGGGCTCGGGCCCACGCTCGCCGCGCTGGGTGCCGGATCGACCGTCGCCCTGGCCAACAAGGAGTCCCTCGTCACCGGGGGCGCGCTCGTTCGGGCCGCCCGGAGCCGGCCCGACCAGATCGTGCCGGTCGACTCGGCGCACTCCGCCATCGCCCAGGTGCTGCGTTCGGGCCGTACCGAGGAGGTCGCCCGGCTCGTGCTCACGGCCTCGGGCGGGCCGTTCCGCGGCCGCGCGCGGGAGGAGTTGGGCGGGGTGACGCCCGAGCAGGTCCTCGCCCACCCGACCCGGCGAACGGGACCGGCGGTCGCCACGAACACGGCCACGCTCGTCGACCAGGGGCTGGGACTCGTCGAGGCGCACCTGCTCTTCGACCTGCCGCTCGACCGGATCGCCACGGTCGTGCATCCGCAGTCGATCGTGCACTCGATGGTCGAGTTCGTCGACGGCTCGACCGCCGCGCTGGCCTCCCCGCCCGACATGCGGCTGCCGATCGGGCTCGGCCTCGGCTGGCCGGACCGCGTCGCGGGCCTCGTCCCGCCCTGCCGGTGGGAGGAGGAGACGACGTGGACGTTCGAACCCGTCGACTCCGACACCTTCCCGGCGATCGGGCTGTGCCGCGCCGCCGCGTCGGCCTCGGCCTCGCATCCGGCCGTGCTCAACGCCGCCAACGAGGAGTGCGTCGCCGCGTTCCTGGCCGGGCGGCTCCCCTTCCCGGGGATCACCCGGGTCATCGCCCACGTGCTCGACGATCACGACGGCGTCGACGCCGCCGCACTCGACCTGGTCGGGCTCGAGGAGATCGAGGAGTGGGGGCGGGGCCGCGCGCGGGACCTCATCGCCGCCGGCTCGCACAGATGATCCACGACTGATCCACACCTGATCCACCGGGCCTCCGCGTCGCGGCGCCGCCGGCCACGGCCGCGGCGCCTACGATGGGTCCGTGATGTTCTGGTTCGGTGTCCTGGTGATCGCTGTCGGCCTGGTGATCTCGATCGCCCTGCACGAGATCGGGCACCTGCTGCCCGCGAAGAGGTTCGGGGTCAAGGTCCCGCAGTACTTCGTCGGCTTCGGACCCACCCTGTGGTCCACCCGGCGCGGCGAGACCGAGTACGGCGTCAAGGCCGTCCCGCTCGGCGGTTTCGTGCGCATGATCGGCATGTTCCCGCCGAATGGCCGCCAGGGCGAGCCGAGACGGGGACTGCGCGGCTGGATGGACCGGGTCTCCGAGGACGCCCGCTCCTACAGCGCCCAGGAGGTCGATCCGGGGGACGAGCACCGCACCTTCTACTCGCTCAGCACCCCCAAGAAGCTGGCGGTCATGTTCGGCGGCCCGGTGATGAACCTCGTCATCGCCGCCGTGCTGTTCACGATCGTCGTGGCCGGCCTCGGCACCGCGGTCGCCACGAACCGGGTCTCGGCGGTCTCGCCGTGTGTGAGCACGACGGGGGAGTGCACGGCCGAGGACCCCGCCTCCCCGGCGGCGGCCGCCGGTCTCGAGGACGGCGACCGGATCGTCGCCTGGAACGGCGAGTCGATCGACGACTGGGCCGACCTCGTGGCGGCCATCTCGGCAGGCGGCGCCGATCCCGCCGAGGTGCGGGTCGAACGCGACGGCGGCGAGTTCACCACGACCATCACCCCGGAGATGACCACGCGGCCCGCGGCCGACGGCTCCGGCAGCGAGACCACGCCGATCGTCGGCATCACCGGCACGTTCGCCCTGCAGCCGCAGCCGCTGACCGAGGTTCCCGGCGTCGTCTGGCAGGTCACCGCCGGCACGGCGGAGATCGTCGTCCAGCTGCCGCAGCGCCTCTACGGGATCGCGACCGCGCTGTTCACCGACGCCCCGCGCGACCCCGGCGTCATGGGGCTCATCGGGGCCGGCCGCATCGCCGGCGAGATCGCCTCCGTCTCGGTCGATCAGTACGGCGCCAAGGAGCGCGCCGCCGATCTGCTCTCGCTGCTCGCCTCGCTCAACATCGCCCTCTTCGTGTTCAACATGATCCCCCTGCTCCCGCTCGACGGCGGACACATCGCCGGCGCACTGTTCGAGGGCACCCGGCGACGCTGGGCCGCCTGGCGCAGCCGCCCCGACCCGGGGCTGGTCGACACCGCCCGGCTCATGCCGCTGACCTACGCCGTGTTCACGGTGCTCCTGGGCATGACCGTGCTGCTCGCCGTCGCCGACATCGTCAAACCCGTCACCCTCTAGATGGGATACTGAGCCCGTGAGCAGTCCGATCAGCCTCGGCACGCCGGTCGCGCGGGAGCGGCCGGTCGTGTCCGCGCCGCGCCGTGCGGCCGGGCGCGTCGCCCTGCCCACCCGGGCGCCGCCGACCTGGACGCGGCCGGTCCGAGCCCGTCGATCGCGGTCGGATAGCTCGTGCGTGCGTGGGGCCGGTCGGCCTCGAAGGTGACGACCGGCCGGGAGATCGATCCCGAGCTGATCGTCGCGTTCTGCGCCGCCCACCCGATCGAGACCGCCCTCATGGCCGAGCCGGTCCAGACCCTCCGCTGGTCGGGTGCGCTCGGCGAGTCGGTCCTGGTCGCGCGCGCGCCCGGCGCCGGCGGCGAACTGTCGGCGGTCTGCTGGATCGGCGGCAACATCGTGCCGGTCGGCTTCACCCCCGAGCAGCTGGACGAGCTCGCCGGGCGGATCCGCCGGCGGGGTCGGCGGTTCTCCTCGATCGTGGGCCCGGCCGACCAGGTGCTCGGCCTGTGGGAGCGGCTGCGCGACCAGCGCTGGCCGGTCCGGGAGATCCGCAGCGATCAGCCGTCGCTGCTCATCGACCGCGATCCGATCGTGCCGCCCGACCAAAGCGTCCGGCCCGCGACGATGGCCGAGTTCGACCTCCTCCTCCCGGCCGCGGTCGCGATGTTCACCGAGGAGGTCGGCTACTCCCCGCTCGGGGTCGCGGGGGCGTACGAGCGGCGCGTGCGCGAGCTGATCGCCGGGGGGCGCTCGCTCGTGCGCATCGACGACGGCCCGCGTGGCCGGGAGGTCGTGTTCAAGGCCGACCTGGGCACCCTCGGCTTCGGGGTCACCCAGGTGCAGGGGGTCTGGATCCACCCCGCCTACCGTGGTCGATCCCTCGCCGCCCCGGCCGTGTCGGCGGTGATCGAGTACGCGCGCCGGCAGATCGCCCCGACCGTCTCGCTGTACGTCAACTCCTACAACGGCAGGGCGCTGGCGACATACGAGCGGGTGGGCTTCGAGCGCATCGGCACGTTCGCCTCCGTGCTCTTCTGACGGCGCGCGCCCGGCAGCCGCGGCCCCGACGGCCTCCCCGGATCCACTAGACTTCCGGCGTGCTCATGCGGATGTCTTCCCTCTTTGTCCGAACCCTGCGCGAGGCCCCGGCCGACGCGGAGGTCGCCAGCCACTCCTGGCTCGTGCGCGCCGGCTACGTGCGCCGCGCCGCCCCCGGGATCTACACGTGGCTGCCGCTGGGGCTGCGGGTGCTGGGCAAGATCGAGGCGATCGTGCGGGAGGAGATGAACCGTGCGGGCGCCCAGGAGGTGCACTTCCCGGCGCTGCTGCCGCGGGAGCCGTACGAGGCCACCGGGCGCTGGACCGAGTACGGGCCGAACCTGTTCCGCGTCAAGGACCGCCGGGGCAACGACCTGCTCCTCGCGCCCACGCACGAGGAGATGTTCACGCTGCTCGTCGCCGATCTCTACTCCTCCTACAAGGACCTGCCGCTCACGCTCTTCCAGCTGCAGACGAAGTACCGCGACGAGGCCCGCCCCCGCGCGGGGCTCCTGCGCGGGCGAGAGTTCATCATGAAGGACGCCTACTCCTTCGACCTCGACGACGAGGGCCTGGCGGCCTCCTACGACGCCCAGCGCGCCGCCTACGAGCGCATCTTCACCCGGCTCGGCCTCGAGTACGCCATCGTCTCGGCGACCGCCGGGGCCATGGGCGGCTCGCGCAGCGAGGAGTTCTTGCACCCGAGCCCGATCGGCGAGGACACGTTCGTCCGCTCACCCGGCGGCTACGCGGCGAACGTCGAGGCCGTCACCACCCCGGTCCCGCCCGCCGTCGACGCGTCCGGCGAACCCGCGCCGATCGTGCACGACACCCCCGCCGCCGCCACGATCGAGGCCCTCGTGGACTCGGCCAACGAACTCTTTCCGCGCGCCGACCGGCCCTGGACGGCGGCGGACACGCTCAAGCACGTGCTCGTGACCGCCGTGCACCCCGACGGCGACCGCGAGGTCCTCGCGATCGGGCTGCCCGGCGACCGCACCGTCGACGGCAAGCGGCTCGAGGCGGCCCTCTATCCGGCCGAGGTCGAGACCGCGACCGAGGCGGACCTGCGCACCCGGCCCGAGCTCGTGCCCGGCTACGTCGGCCCGCAGGTGCTCGGTCCCAACGCCCCGGAACGTGCGGACGACGCCCCCTCGCCCGTGCGGTACCTGCTCGATCCGCGGGTGGTCGACGGCACGGCCTGGGTGAGTGGCGCGAACGTGCCGGGTCGGCACGTGGCCCACCTCGTCAAGGGCCGGGACTTCGGCGCGGACGGCGTGATCGACGTGGCCGAGGTCCGGGCCGGGGATCCCGCCCCGGACGGCTCCGGGCCGCTCGAACTGGCCCGCGGCATCGAGGTCGGACACATCTTCGCGCTCGGTCGCAAGTACGCCGAGGCGCTCGGCCTGAGCGTGCTCGATCGCAACGGCAAGGCCGTCACCGTGACGATGGGCTCCTACGGCCTCGGCGTCACGCGTGTGCTCGCCGCCCTCGCCGAGAAGACGTGCGACGACGCGGGCCTGGCCTGGCCCGTCGACGTCGCCCCGTTCCACGTGCACGTCGTGGCCACGGGCAAGGACGCCGCAGTCTTCGACACCGCGGCCGATCTCGCCGGCCGGCTCGACGCGGCCGGGCTCGAGGTGCTCTACGACGACCGACCCAAGGTCTCCCCGGGGGTCAAGTTCGCCGATGCCGAGATCCTCGGCGTGCCCTTCATCCTCGTCGTCGGGCGCGGGCTGGCGAGCGGGGTGGTGGAGGTGCGCACGCGCGCGAGCGGCGACCGGGTCGAGCTCGCGCCGGAGGCGGCCGTCACGGAGTTGATCGATCGGGTTCGCTCGGCCCTGGCCCACTGAGCAGGCCCGGCCACGGGCCGCCGACCACGGCCCCGCCATGGGTGTCGAGGTACGCCGTCCACGCCTGGTCGAGCGCGGCGGCCCGCTCCGGGCCGCGGCTCTCCTGCGCCGCGGCGATCCAGGCCGCGACGAGTTCCCCCTGGCGCAGCCGGATCGCCGTGTCCACCCCATCCGCGCCGATCGCGTAGGCGGGTCGGCGCGGGTCGGCGTCGGTGCCCGCGGCCGCTGCGATCATCGTGCGCGCCGCCGCCCGATGGTCCGCTGCGCGGGCGGCGAGGGCCTCCTGCTCCTCGCCGTCCGCCTGCGCCGCGGCGATCTCGCCCAGGTACCCGATCGCGTCGAGGTGGGCGATGATCGAATCCTTGGTCGCGCCGTCGTTGAGGTTCACCGGTGCGAGCGGGGCCGGGCAGACGGGCCCGCAGTCGAGGCCGAGGAGGTCGCGGCCCGCGCCGACCATCGCCTGCCGGGTCACGAGCATCGATCCGACGGTCGAGATCCAGCCCTCCGGCAGGTCCTGCTCGGCCAGGTCGGCGAGCTCGGTCAGGGAGGCGGTCAGCTCAGCGACCGCGGCCTCGGGCGAGAGCACGGCCGGTTCTGTGGGTTCCGTGGGCTCCGTCGGGTCGACCGGGCCGGTCGGGTCGCCGGAGCCGGCAGGGTCGGCAGGGCCGTGCGTGTCCGTCTCGGGGCGCGGCGGGGGAGTCCAGACCCCGCCCAGGTCCCCGGCCTGCTCCGAACCGATGTCCGAGACGAGCCCGAAGAGGTCCGCCGGGCCCGGCCCCTCGGCCACATTCGCCGAGGCGGCCTCGACCCGGCTGGTGACGTCCGCCACGCCCGTGGCGTTGCGCGCGAGCAGCTGCCGGAGCTGCTCGACGGCGTCGGGGGACGGGATCGGCGCGGGGGGTGAGCCGATCCGCACCCCGCAGCCGGCTGACAGGGCGGCGATCGCCACCCCGGCGGTCAGGGTGGCGAGGGCCCGGCGGATGGTCATGACGTTGATCGTGCCACGTCCTCGGCCTAGGCTGGTGCACTGCCGCCACGGGTGGGTCGCACGCGCGACCGCGAGACAACTACACAAGGAGGAGCCATGGCCGCCGAACGCACGGACCTTCGGACCGCATTGACCAGCGTGCTCACGCCGGTGGTCGCCCACGCCGGACTCTTCCTCGAGGACGTCGCCCTGACCGGACCCGCGAAACACCGCACGCTCCGGGTGATCGTCGACCTGCCCGACGGCCCGGGCGGGGTCGACTCCGACCGGCTCGCCGACGTCACCCGCGCCGTGTCGGGGGCCATGGACGACGTCGCCGACCGCATCCCCGGCAGCTACACCCTCGAGGTCACGACCGCGGGCGCGGATCGGACCCTCACGACCGCCCGGCACTTCCGGCGCGCCGAGGGCCGCTCCGTCACCCTCACCACCGAGGACGGTTCCGTCACCGGCCGGGTCGTGGCCGCCGACGACGCGCAGGTCGTGCTGCGCACCGAGGCGGGCGAAACCGCCGTCGCCCTCGCGACCGTGCGCAGTGGCCGCATCAACCTGGACTTCCGCCCCGCCGCGGATCACGCCTGAGGAGGCCGTCATGGAAATCGATATGACCACGCTCAGGCTGGTCGAGTCGGAACGGGACATCCCGCTCGAGGCGCTCGCCTCGGCGATCGAGCAGGCCCTCGAACTGGCCTACCTCAAGACCCCGTACGCCTTCCCGCACGCCCGGGTGGAACTCGACCGTCGCAGCGGACGCGTGACCGTGTTCGCGCGCGAGGAGGAGGACCCGTCGTCCCCCGAATTCGACGACACCCCGGACGACTTCGGGCGCATCGCCACCTCGACGGCCCGCCAGGTCATCATGCAGCGTCTGCGCGACGCGGAGGACGACCTGGTGCTCGGCAACTTCCGGGGCAAGGAGGGCGACATCCTCGCCGGGGTGATCCAGCAGGGCCCCGATCCCCGGACCGTGCTCGTCGACGTCGGCGGGGTCGAGGCCGTCCTGCCCGCCACCGAGCAGGTCCCCACCGAGACCTACGTCCACGGCGAACGGATCCGCGTGTACGTGGTGGAGGTCTCCCGCGGCATGAAGGGACCCCACATCACGGTCTCGCGCACCCACCCGAACCTCGTGCGCCGGCTCTTCGCGATGGAGGTGCCCGAGATCGCCGACGGCTCGGTGGTCATCGGCGCGCTCGCGCGTGAAGCCGGACACAGGAGCAAGATGGCCGTCTCCTCGACCGTCGCCGGCCTCGGCGCGAAGGGCGCCTGCATCGGCCCGCTCGGGCAACGGGTGCGCGCCGTCATGAGCGAACTGCGCGGGGAGAAGATCGACATCGTCGATTTCAGCGAGGATCCCAAGGTCTTCGTGGCCGCGGCGCTCTCCCCGGCCCGAGTCGACTCGGTCGAGATCGTCGATGCCGCGGAGCGTTCGGCACGCGTCGTCGTACCCGACTTCCAGCTCTCACTGGCGATCGGGAAGGAAGGACAGAACGTCCGTCTCGCCGCTCGACTCACCGGCTGGCGGATCGACATCCACCCCGACGTGGAGGCCTGAGCGAAGCGGGGTATACACTGGCCCACGGGCCGACGCCCGGTCATCCAGCGTTCACGAGCCTTCGGCGCTCGTACCGTACTCGAGAGGTTCGATCGATGAGTACTCACGTGCCGATACGTTCGTGCGTGGGATGCCGGACGAAGGACCGCAGGTCCGCCCTGGTACGCCTGGTGATCGATCACCGGTCCGACGACCATCCGGTCGTCACCGTCGATCGTTCCGCCTGCGCCCCGGGTCGGGGAGTGTGGGTGCACGAGCACCCACGTTGCCTGGACCGCGCCCTCACCACCCGGGCCTTCCCCCGGGGACTGCGGACCACCCGAGCGGTGGACCTCAGCCAGGTGACGGAGTGGCTCCACACCATCCGTCGTTGATCAAGAAAGCGGGTTAGAAGCCGATGGGCCCCCGATGAGTTCCCAGCGATGAATCACCACTAGCGACGGTCCGTTCCTGTCCGGGCGGACCTGGACAGGAGAGTTGTGTCACGAGTCCGCGTTCACGAGCTCGCCAAAGAGCTCGGCGTTGACAGCAAGACTGTGATGGCCAAATTGGAGCAGCTGGGCGAGTTCGTCAAGTCCGCCTCCTCCACGATCGAAGCCCCCGTTCAGCGGCGGCTCCGTGAGGCCTTCCCCGATCAGCCGGCGGCTGCGCCGGCGAAGAAGAAGACCCCCAAGGCGACCCCGGCCGAGAAGCCGGCCACAGCCGGTGCGGCCGCCGCACCGACCAAGCCGGCCACGTCGAGTGAGCCGAGTGGGCAGAGCGCGCCGCCGACCCCGAGCGGATCGGCCCCCGCCGACGCGGAGGCCCCGGCGGCGCCGAAGCCCGGTGCGGTCAAGGCCGGTGCCGTCAAGCCCGGCCCCAAGGCTCCGGAGCCCGCGGCGCCCGTGCCACCGGTCCCCGGCCCCAAGGCTCCCGAGCCCGCGGCACCGGCCCAGTCGGCACCGGCCCAACCGTCGGCACCGGCCACACCGGCCGCTCCGGTCGCGAAGCCCGCCGCCGGCGAGACGCCGGCAGCGCCGTCCGATCAGGGTGAGGCGGCGGCCCGCCCGGCCCCGCGTCCCGGGCCCAAGCCCGCGCCCAAGCCCGCGGGGCGTCCGGGGAACAACCCGTTCGCCTCGAGCCAGGGCATGCCCCGTCCGGGGCAGCGTCCCGGCGGCGGCGGCCGCTCCGGTGGCGGACCGCGCCCCGGCGCGCCTCGCCCGGGGAACAACCCGTTCGCCTCGAGCCAGGGCATGCCCCGTCCGGGGCAGCGTCCAGGTCCTCGCCCCGGTGGCGCCGGTGGAGCGGGTGGCACGGGTGCCGGAGCCGGAGCGGCGGGACCCCGTCCCGGCGGGCCGCGCCCGAGCCCCGGCATGATGCCCGGCCGCTCGAGTGTGGGCCGCCCGGGTGCCACGAACGCCGGTGGCGGTCGCGGCGGCGGTGCCGGTCGCGGTGCCGGCGGCGGCGGCGGTCGCAGCGGCGGTCCCGGTCGTCCCGGTGGTGGCGGCGGCTTCGGTGGCCGCGGCGGCGGTCGCGGTGGCCGTGGCTCCACGCAGGGAGCGTTCGGTCGTTCCGGCGGCCGTCCGGTTCGCGGGCGCAAGTCGAAGCGCGCGAAGCGGCAGGAGTTCGAACAGCAGTCCGCGCCGTCGATCGGCGGCGTCCAGGTTCCCCGTGGGAACGGTTCGACCGTCATCCGCATCCGCGCCGGCGCGTCCCTCATGGACTTCGGCGACCGGATCGACGCGAACCCCGCGAGCCTGGTGCAGGTGCTCTTCCACCTGGGAGAGATGGCCACCGCCACGCAGTCCCTCGACGAGGACACCTTCCAGACCCTCGGCAGCGAACTCGGGTACGTCATCGAGATCGTGTCGCCGGAGGAGGAGGACAAGGAGCTCCTCGGGAGCTTCGACATCGACCTCGAGGCGGAAGAGGCGGCCGAGACCGACGAGGACCTGCAGGCGCGCCCGCCGGTCGTCACGGTCATGGGCCACGTCGACCACGGTAAGACCGCCACGCTGGACGCCATCCGTCACACCGACACGGCGACCCGCGAGGCCGGTGGCATCACCCAGCACATCGGTGCCTACCAGGTCCACGCCGAGCACGAGGGCCTCGAACGCGCGATCACCTTCATCGACACCCCCGGTCACGAGGCGTTCACCGCCATGCGTGCCCGCGGCGCCCAGGTGACCGACATCGCGATCCTCGTGGTCGCGGCCGATGACGGCGTCATGCCCCAGACGGTCGAGGCGCTCAACCACGCACAGGCGGCGAACGTTCCGATCGTCGTCGCGGTGAACAAGGTGGACAAGCCCGACGCGAATCCGGACAAGATCCGGGCGCAGCTCACCGAGTACAACCTCGTGGCGGAGGAGTACGGCGGCGACACCATGTTCGTCGACGTCTCCGCCAAGCAGCGCACGGGCATCGACGACCTCCTCGAGGCCGTCCTGCTCACCGCCGACGCCGCCCTCGACCTGCGGGCCAACCCCGACAAGGACGCCCGCGGCGTCGCCATCGAGGCGAACCTCGACAAGGGCCGCGGAGCGGTCGCCACGGTGCTCGTGGAATCGGGCACCCTGCACGTCGGCGACGCGATCGTCGCCGGCACCGCCCACGGCCGTGTCCGGGCCATGTTCGACGAGCACGGTGAGTCCCTGACCGAGGCCGGTCCCGCGCGGCCGGTCCAGGTCCTCGGCCTCACGTCGGTCCCGGGAGCCGGGGACAGCTTCCTCGTCGCGCCCGACGACCGCACCGCCCGGCAGATCGCCGACAAGCGGGAGGCCGCCGAGCGTGCCGCGATGCTGGCCAAGCGTCGTAAGCGCGTCTCCCTCGAGGACTTCACCGAGCACCTCGAGGCCGGCAAGGTCGACACGCTCAACCTGGTGCTCAAGGGCGACGTCTCCGGTGCCGTCGAGGCACTCGAGGACGCCCTGCTCAAGATCGATGTGGGCGACGAGGTCGCGCTGCGGATCATCCACCGCGGTGTCGGTGCGATCACGCAGAACGACGTCAACCTCGCCACGGTCGACAGCGCCGTGATCCTCGGGTTCAACGTCCGTACCGCCGAGCGGGTGGCCGAACTGGCCGACCGCGAGGGGGTCGAGATCAAGTACTACTCGGTCATCTACCAGGCGATCGACGAGATCGAGAGCGCGCTCAAGGGCATGCTCAAGCCCGAGTACGAGGAGGCCCAGCTGGGCTCCGCCGAGGTTCGGCAGGTGTTCCGCTCCTCCAAGGTCGGTTCGATCGCCGGGTCGATCGTGCGCTCCGGCACGATCAAGCGCGGCACGAAGGCCCGTCTCCTGCGCGACGGCGTGGTCCTGGCCGACAACCTCACCATCTCCTCGCTCCGGCGGGAGAAGGACGACGTCACCGAGGTCCGCGAGGGCTTCGAATGCGGTATCGGCCTCGGCCACCGCGACATCGTCGAGGGGGACGTCATCGAGACGTTCGAGATGCGCGAGATCCCGCGCGACTGACCGTCCGCGGCGTCATCGCCTCAGGGTCCCGGCCACTAGGCTGGGGCCCTGAGGCGCCTCCCGGGCCGGCCGGCGTGCCGGCGGCCCACCCACACACGGCCCGTCACACTCCCCGCGCGGGTCGCGCGGGGGCCGAGAGCAGGAGAAGGAACATGGCCGATCACCCCCGCGCCCGTAAGCTCGGTGAGCGCATCCACCAGATCGTCGCCCAGATGCTCGACACCCGGATCAAGGACCCGCGCCTCGGCTTCATCACCGTGACGGACGTGCGCGTGACCGGGGACCTCCAGCACGCCACCGTGTTCTACACCGTCTACGGCGACGAGACCGACCGTGCGAGTACCGCCGCGGCGCTCGAATCGGCCAAGGGCCTCATCCGATCCGAGGTCGGCAAGCAGACGGGCGTGCGGCTCACCCCCACGCTCGAGTTCACCGTCGACTCCATCCCCGAGACCGCCGCCCACCTCGACTCGGCCCTCGCGCGGGCGGCCGCCCACGACGCCGAGGTGGCGAAGCTGCGCGAACGAGCGGGCTACGCCGGCGACGCCGATCCCTACCGGACCCCCCGCGCCGAGTCCCCCACGGACGAGGCACCCTGAACGCCCCCGACGGCCTGCTCCTGCTCGACAAGCCGGCGGGCCTCACCTCCCACGGCGCCGTCGCCCGCACGCGGCGCGCCCTGGGGACCCGCAAGGTCGGACACGCCGGCACCCTCGATCCGATGGCCACGGGCCTGCTCGTGCTCGGCATCGGGCGTGCCACCCGGCTGCTCACCTATATCGTCGGCGTGGACAAGACCTATACGGCCACCATCCGGCTCGGCCAGGGCACGAACACCGACGACGCCGAGGGGGAGGCGACCTCCTCCCCGGGCGCCCGCCTCGCCGCCGGCCCGGAGCGCGCCGTCCGGCTCGAGCTGGACGGGATCGAGGCCGTCGCCGCGGGGCTGCGCGGACCGATCGAGCAGGTTCCGAGCGCGGTCTCGGCCATCAAGGTCGACGGCAAGCGCGCCTACGCCCGGGTGCGCGCGGGGGAGGAGGTCGCCCTGCCCGCCCGGCCCGTGACGATCCACCGGTTCGCGCTGGCCGAGCCCCGCGCGTCGGTCGCCGCCGACGGCACACCGGTCGTCGACGTCGACGCCGTGATCGACTGCTCCTCCGGCACCTACGTGCGCGCCCTCGCCCGGGATCTCGGCGCCCGACTCGGCTGCGGCGGCCACCTCACCGCGCTGCGGCGCACCCGGGTCGGACCCTTCGACCTCGACCCCGAACCCACCGCCACGGCCGCCCGGACTGCGGCGGTCCGCGCCGACGACACCCTGCCCCGGACCGCCCCGGATGCGCTGCTGAGCGTGACCACGGCGCTGCGGCTGCTCCTGCCCGCCCGCGAGCTGACCGAGGGCGAGGCCCGGGCGGTCCGCTACGGCCAGTCACTCGCGGCGGGCGGCATGGCCGAGCTCGCCGGCGCGTTCGACCCGGCCGGGCGCGGGATCGCCGTGCTGAGCCTCGACGGTGAGCGGGCCCGCCCCGTGCTCGTGCTCGACCCGGCCTGATCCCCGGGGCGCGGGCCACCCTCCCCGCTCGGTTCCGGTCCGCCGGGCGACACCGAGAGGCCGGTTTGATAGTCTCGATTCGGTAACGATCGGTCGATCCGCGCGCAGGATCGTGGTGCGGCCGGTCGTCCGCCCGAGACGCCGACCCAGGGGAGAACGTGGCAGCAGCACCGAGGACAGCGGGCCTCCGCGACCCCGGAGGCGACGTCGGCCTGGCAGCGGGGGCATCGGGCGCATCCGGGGCATCCGGGCTACCCGCGGCGAGCAGCCCGAGCGACCGGTCACGGCCGAGCGGGCGGCGAGCTGCGTCGTCCACACGCGCGCGCTTCCAACCGGAGATCCAGGCGCTGCGGGCGCTCGCGGTACTCGCCGTCATGGCCTATCACTTCCGCCCGGGCGCGCTGCCGGGCGGCTACGTCGGCGTCGACATCTTCTTCGTCATCTCCGGCTACCTCATCACCGGGCTCATGATCCGCGAGATCGCCCGGGAGGGCCGGCTGAGCTTCCGCGGCTTCTACGGCCGGCGCATCCGGCGGATCCTGCCCGCGGCGAGCGCCGCGCTGGCCGCGATCACGGTCGCCGGCGTGCTCATCCTGCCGATGAACCGGTGGACCGACCTCGGCCACGAGGCGCTCGCCACGACGTTCTTCGGCCAGAACTGGTATCTGGCCCATCAGTCCGTCGACTACCTCGCCGAAGGGGCTGCGGCGAGCCCGCTGCAGCACTACTGGAGCCTGTCGGTCGAGGAACAGTTCTACTTCGTGTGGCCCGCGCTGCTCGTGGCCTCGATCGCCGCGGCCACGTGGTGGCGCCGGCGGCGGGGGCACGGACCGGCCTCGCCGCGGCTCGTCGCCGGCGTCGTGCTGTGGGCGGTCGTCGCGGGCAGCGGCGCCTACAGCGCCCTCCAGGTGATCGCCGGGGATCCGGCGGCCTACTTCGTCACCCCCGCCCGCGCCTGGGAGCTCGCCCTCGGCGGCCTGGTCGCCGTGCACTGGCCGCAGCTCCAGCGACTCGCGCGCGGCCCCCGTCGGGGCGCGGCCTGGCTCGGATCGGGGACGGCGCTCGTCGCCTTCGCGCTCGTGACCTACGACGCCGCCACGCCGTTCCCCGGCGTCGCGGCGCTCGCGCCGACCGTCGGCACCGCGGCGATGATCCTCGGGGCGAACCGGTGGATCGAGGCCCGGCCGGACGGCGCCCTCGCGCACCTGATCGGCGCCCGCAGCGTGCAGTGGTGCGGCGACGCCTCCTATTCCCTCTACCTGTGGCATTGGCCGGTCGTCGTGTTCCTGCCCTACCTGTTTCCCGGGGTGAGCCCGGCGGTGGCGCTCGGGTTCGGGGTCGCGCTCGCATTCCTGCTCGGCGCACTCTCCCGCCATCTCGTGGAGCTGCCGTTCCTGCACCACACCTCCGCCAACACCGCCCTGCCGCGGCTCGTGGCCGTCGCCGCGGTGAGCATGTCGTTCACCGCGATCGCCGGCGCCGGCACGGTGGGCTGGTTCCACCACAGCAGCACGACCCTCCAGAGCGAGGCCCAGGCGCTCGAGTCGAATCCGCCGCGCGGTTTCGGATCCGAGTCGATCAGCCGCAGCGGATACCGCCCGTTCGTGCAGAACGCGGCCGGGATCGCGCCGACGCCCTCCCGGGCCCGCGAGGACCTGCCGGAGAGCGCCAAGGACGACTGCAAGTCCTCGATCGACGACCCGACCACGCCGCGCTGCGTCTTCGGCGACGAGGACGCGGGCACGACCGTCGTGCTCGTCGGCGACTCCCACACCGAGCAGTACCTGCCCGCGTTCCAGAAGATCGCCGAAGAGCAGAGCCTGCGCATCGTCACCTACCTGCACGCCTCCTGCCCGTTCAGCTTCGCCCAGCGGGAGTCCGACGCCACCCGCGGGGGCCCGTGCCTCGAGGCGAACCGGGCGACCCTGGCCGACATCGTCGACCGGGACGAGGCCGACCTGTTCGTCACCTCCAACCTCACCGACCATCCCTTCGTCGAGAGCGCGGACGTGCCGAGCCCCACGGACGGCTTCCGGCAGATGTGGAAGGAACTGCGCGCGGTCGCCCCCGTGGCGGTGTTGAGCGACAACCCGATGATGCTGCCCAAGGACGAGACCACGGAGTGCGTGCTCGAGAACCTGAACGATCCCGAGGACTGCGCGATCGACAAGGACGACGCGATGCCGCTCGACCGCCAGCGGGCGGCCGCCGCGGGCGATCCGGACGTCACCTGGGTCGACATGACCGGGCAGTACTGCACCGCGGACGAATGCCCGCCGGTCATCGGCAACGTGATGGTCTATCGCGACCAGCAGCACGTGACCGAGACCTACGCCCGCACCCTCGCCGACTACGTCTGGGGCCAGGTCGAGCCGCTGCTCGGCACGGGGGCGGCCGCCGGGTGAGGCCGGCCGGCGGC
Organism: Pseudactinotalea sp. HY158; assembly: GCF_009660225.1. Classification (NCBI taxonomy): domain Bacteria; kingdom Bacillati; phylum Actinomycetota; class Actinomycetes; order Micrococcales; family Cellulomonadaceae; genus Pseudactinotalea; species Pseudactinotalea sp. HY158. The sequence goes on along the minus strand of NZ_CP045920.1, from coordinate 2,375,939 downwards.
CGCGTGGGCGGGCGCCAATTCGCGCAGGCACCCGCCGTGGTGGCACGCTAGGACCGGCGAGAGCGAACTGGAGAGGCGGAACCGCGTGCAGATCTGGCGTGGACTGAAGGAGATCCCGGCGGATGTGGCCGGCGCCGGAACGGCGATCACCATCGGGAACTTCGATGGCGTGCACACCGGCCATGCCGCCGTGCTCGCGGCCACGGTGCGCGCCGCCCGCGAGCGGGGTGTCATGGCCGTGGCGATCACCTTCGATCCGCATCCGGCCCGCATCCATCGCCCCGAGGGCGCGCCCGTGCTGCTCACCGGGCTGACCGACCGGCTCGACCTGCTCGCCGCGGCCGGCCTCGACGCCTGCCTCGTGATCCACTACACCCCGGCCTTCGCGGCCCAGAGCGCGGTGGCCTTCGCGCGCACCTACCTGCGCGACGGCCTCGGGGCCCGCGCGGTCGTGGTCGGGGAGGACATCCGGTTCGGCGCGGGGAACGAGGGGGACCGGGGCACGATGGCCGAGCTCGGAGGCGAGCTCGGCTTCGAGGTCGGGATCGTCACCGACGTGCCCGCCGACGGTTCTCACCGGCGCGCCTCCTCCACCTGGGTGCGCGAGCTCCTGGCCGCCGGAGCGGTGGCCGATGCGCGCCGCATCCTCGGGCGCTGGCACCGGATGCGCGGCGTCGTCGTCCACGGGCAGGCCCGCGGACGCGACCTCGGATTCCCGACGGCGAACCTCGCCCCGGACGCGAGCGGCACCATTCCAGCCGACGGCGTGTACGCCGGCTGGCTCACGACCGATTGGGGCAGCGGCACCGCCGAGCGGATGCCCGCGGCGATCTCCATCGGCACGAACCCGACGTTCTCCGGGATGGCCCGCGTGGTCGAGGCGCACGTGCTCGGGCGCACCGATCTCGAGCTCTACGGCCGGGAGATCGTCGTCGAGTTCGTGGCCCGGCTGCGACCCACCCTCAAATTCGACGGCATCGACGAGCTCATCGCGCGGATGAACACCGACGTCGACCAGGCGGCCGACCTGCTCGGTGTCCCGCGGCCCTCGGTTCGGCCCTCGATCCAGCCGATCCAGCCCTCGAATCAGCCGACCCAGCCCTCGATTCAGCCGACCCAGCCCAGGGCGAACCGCGCCTGAGCCGTGCGGGAGGGGCGCCTGCGCGGTGTGTGCGCCGTCTCAGTCGCCCGCCCGATACCCGGACGCCGCCGCCTGATACGATGGACGTTGCCGTTCGATCGGCCGCGGAATCGTTATGCCCGGGTGGATATGCCCCGGAGCTCCGCGCAACGGAAAACGAAAAGGAGACGCCGGTGCCACTTGCTGCGGACGTCAAGAAGAAGATCATCGCCGAATACGCGACCAGCGAAGGCGACACCGGGTCGCCCGAGGTTCAGGTCGCCCTGCTCACCCAGCGGATCACCGATCTGACCGAGCACTTCAAGACCCACAAGCACGACCACCACAGCCGTCGTGGTCTGCTGCTGCTCGTCGGTCAGCGCCGCCGCCTCCTCGGCTACCTGCGCGAGACCGACATCGCGCGCTACCGCACGCTCATCGAGCGACTCGGCCTGCGCCGCTAGCCTGACCGCCCCGGCTCGGTCCCCTCGGGGACCGGGCCGGTGTCGTGTACCGGCCGGGGTTCCCGGCCGCAGCCAGAAACGAGAACAACCAGAATCGCCGGCAGGCGAAGGTCCTCGGTAGTGGCTCCCGGATCGTGGATCCGTGGGCCTCGATCGATGACCGCCGCGGGCCGGGATCGATCCGAAGAAGGAGGGCACCCATGGAGGGTCCCGAGATCAAGTACGCCGAAGCCACGATCGACAACGGTCGGTTCGGCACCCGCACCATCCGCTTCGAGACGGGCCGCCTCGCCCAGCAGGCCGGCGGCGCCGTGCTCGCCACGCTCGACGAGGAGACCGTCGTGCTGTCCACGACGTCCGCGGGCAAGCACCCCCGGGAGGGATTCGACTTCTTCCCGCTGACCGTCGACATCGAGGAGCGCCAGTACGCCGCCGGTAAGATCCCCGGCTCGTTCTTCCGCCGCGAGGGCCGCCCCTCGACCGAGGCGATCCTCGCCTGCCGCCTCATCGACCGCCCGCTGCGCCCGCTGTTCGTCAAGGGGCTGCGCAACGAGGTCCAGGTCGTGGGCACCGTGTTCGCGATCCACCCGGACGACTCCTACGACATCCTCGCCATCAACGCGGCGTCGCTGTCCACCCAGATCTCCGGCCTGCCGTTCTCCGGCCCGGTCGGCGCCGTGCGCATCGCCCTGATCGACGATCAGTGGGTCGCCTTCCCGCGCTACTCCGAGGTCGAGCGCGCCGTGTTCTCGATGGTCGTGGCCGGACGGATCGTCGGGGACGACGTCGCGATCGCCATGATCGAGGCCGAGGCCACCGACCAGGCATGGGACCTCATCAAGAACCAGGGCGCGACCGCCCCGACCGAGGAGGTCGTGGCCGCCGGGCTCGAGGCCGCCAAGCCGTTCGTCGCCGCGCTCGCCCAGGCGCAGCTGGACCTGGCCGCCCAGGCGTCCAAGGAGACCCAGAGCTTCCCGCTCTTCCCCGACTACGAGGCGGACGTGTACGAGGCCGTCGAGGCGAAGGCCGCGGCCGACCTCGACGCCGCCCTGTCCATCGCGGGCAAGCAGGAGCGCGAGAACCGCCTCGACGAGCTCAAGTCGGAGCTCGTCTCCTCCCTCGCCGGCCAGTTCGAGGGGCGCGAGAAGGAGCTGTCCGCCGCGTTCCGCAGCGTGCAGAAGCAGGTCATCCGCACCCGCATCCTCTCCGACGGCTTCCGCATCGACGGCCGCGGGCTCGCCGACATCCGGACCCTCTCGGCCGAGGTCGAGGTGCTCCCGCGCGTGCACGGCTCGGCCCTGTTCGAGCGCGGCGAGACCCAGATCCTGGGCGTGACCACGCTCAACATGCTCAAGATGGAGCAGCAGCTGGACACCCTCTCCCCGGTGACCCGCAAGCGCTACATGCACAACTACAACTTCCCGCCCTACTCGACCGGTGAGACCGGCCGCGTGGGCTCGCCCAAGCGTCGCGAGATCGGCCACGGCGCGCTCGCCGAGCGGGCGATCGTGCCCGTGCTGCCCGCGCGCGAGGAGTTCCCCTACGCGATCCGTCAGGTCTCCGAGGCCCTCAGCTCCAACGGGTCCACCTCGATGGGGTCGGTCTGCGCCTCCACGCTCTCGCTGCTCAACGCCGGTGTGCCCCTGCGCGCCCCGGTCGCCGGCATCGCGATGGGTCTCGTCTCCGGGACCGTCGACGGCGAGACGAAGTACGCCGCCCTGACCGACATCCTCGGCGCCGAGGACGCATTCGGCGACATGGACTTCAAGGTCGCCGGCACGGGTGAGTTCATCACGGCCATCCAGCTCGACACGAAGCTCGACGGCATCCCGGCCTCCGTGCTCACGAGCGCGCTGACCCAGGCCCGTCAGGCCCGCCTGACGATCCTCGACGTCATGGCCGGCGCGATCGAGGCCCCGGACGAGATGGCCCCCACGGCCCCGCGCATCATCACGGTGCAGGTCCCCGTGGACAAGATCGGCGAGGTCATCGGGCCCAAGGGCAAGATGATCAACCAGATCCAGGACGACACGGGCGCCGACATCTCCATCGAGGACGACGGCACCGTGTTCATCGGCGCGGTCGACGGCCCGTCTGCCGAGGCGGCCCGCCAGGCGGTCAACGCCATCGCGAACCCGCACATGCCCGAGGTCGGGGAGCGGTTCGTGGGAACGGTCGTCAAGACCACGTCCTTCGGCGCGTTCATCTCGCTCACCCCGGGCAAGGACGGCCTGCTGCACATCTCCCAGGTGCGCAAGCTCGTGGGCGGCAAGCGCATCGACGCCGTCGAGGACGTGCTGTCGGTGGGCCAGAAGGTCCAGGTCGAGCTCGCCGAGATCGACCCCCGCGGCAAGCTCTCGCTGCACGCGGTGGTCGAGGAGGAGGCCGACGCCTCCGCCGCCGAGGCGAAGTAGTCCCCGGCATCCATGGTTGACCTCGTCCTCGGCCCGGCCGCCGCGCCGGGCACCGAGGTCTCGCTGGAGGCGGGCGGCGCGCTCATGCGCCGCTCCGTCCTCCCCGGCGGGATCCGGCTGCTGACCGAGTCCGTTCCCGGGCAGCGATCCGCAGCGATCGGTGCCTGGGTGGCGGTCGGGTCGAGGGACGAGACCGGGGGACACCACGGGTCCACCCACTTCCTCGAACACCTGCTGTTCAAGGGCACCCCCACGCGCACGGCCCTCGACATCGCCGCCGCGTTCGACGGCGTCGGCGGGGAGGCCAATGCCGCCACCGCCAAGGAGTACACGGCCTACTACGCCCGCGTGCTCGACGCGGACCTGCCGATGGCCAGTGAGACCATCCTCGACATGGTCACCTCCTCGATCATCGACGCGGACGAGTTCGAGTCCGAACGCGGCGTCATCCTCGAGGAACTCGCCATGGCCGGCGACGACCCGGTCGACGTCGCCCACGAGGCGTTCGCCGCCGCCGTCTTCGGTGAGCACGCCCTCGCCCGCCCGATCGGCGGCACCCCGGCGACGATCAATGCCACGGGGCGAGACGCCGTCCTCGAGCATTACCGGGCGAACTACCGCAGCGACGAACTCGTCGTCTGTGCCGCCGGCAACGTCGACCACGACCGGCTCGCCGGCGCCGTGCTGCGCGGCGTGGCCGCGGGCGGGTGGGAGCTGCCGGCGGACCTCGCCCCGGTGGCACGCCGCAGTCCCTCCCTCGCCGGCCCCCTGCTGGGGGCGACCACCGGACTCGCCGGCGCGTCGTCGAGCCGCGCGATCGCCCGCCCGTTCGAGCAGGCGAACATCCTCCTCGGCGGGCTCGGGCCGAGCGCCACGGACGAGCGCCGGTTCACCCTCGCCGTGCTCAACGCCGTCCTCGGCGGCTCGATGAGCTCCCGACTCTTCCAGGAGATCCGCGAGAAGCGCGGCCTGGCCTACTCCGTCTACTCCTTCGCCGCCGGGTACGCGGACACCGGGCTCTTCGGCGTGTACGCCGGCTGCGCGCCCGATCGCGCCGAGCAGGTGGTCGAACTCATCGAGACCGAGCTCCAGCGCCTCGCCCGCGAGCCCGTCGGCGCCGACGAACTCGCCCTCGGCATCGGCCAGGTGCGCGGGAACCTCGTGCTCGGGCTCGAGGACTCCGGCGCGCGCATGGCCAGGCTCGGCCGCGCGGAGATCACCCTGGGCGAGTTGACGACCGTGGACGAGAACCTCGCCCGCATCGCCGCCGTGACCGCCGAGCAGGTGCGAGAGCTCGCCGCCGACCTCGCCGGGCAGCCGCGCCACCTCGTGGCCGTCGGGCCGAGGGACGACGCACTGCCGCTCCCGTAGCCCGCCGCGGGTTCGCCCCTGTCGCTGCCGGAGCCGACGTGGCACACTGTGTGGCTCGCGCACGCAGATCTCGTGAGGAGCCGTGATGGCACAGTCCCTGGCAACCTATATCGCCCTGCCCGGCACGACGGCCGAGGCGATGGCGCACTGGCACGAGGTGCTCGGCGGCGAGCTCGACATCCTGCGGTACGGCGACGCGCCACCGATGGCGGGCATGGGCTTCGAGCCCGACCCGAACGCGGTCGCCCATGCGACGCTCACGTTGCCGGCCGGCGTCATCGCGGGCGGGGACTCGATGGATCCGGGCACGGACTATCCGGTCGGCGGCACGGCGTACTCGCTGCTGTTCACGACCGAGACCCCGGAGGAGGCACGCGGGTACATCGACGCCTTCGTCGCCGGCGGGGGCCACGTCGGGATGCCGTTCGGGCAGGCGCCGTGGGGCGACTACTACGGTCAGGTATTCGACCGGTACGGGGTCATGTGGGCGTTCTCGTGCGAGGCCACGCCGGCCGCGTGATCAGGCGCGTCGCGCAGTGATCGGCAGGATCAGCCCGGCTGGTTCCGGGCGGAGCTCTCGGACCGGAACATCAGGGCCGCCCGGCGCAGCGTCGTGCGGGCGCGCCGGCGGTCCCCGGCGGCGTCGTAGGCCCAGCCGAGGTTGAACCAGGCACGCCAGTCCTGCGGCGAGGCCTCCGCGATCTCGGCCAGCGGGCCGAAGCGTTCCGCCGCGGCCGCCTTGTCGATCCGGCCGCCGCGGGAGCGGGGCAGGTCGTCCACGACGAGGCCGTCCTCCGCCTCGAGGGTCGCGTACATCCGCGACACGACGGCGGCCTGGCGCCACTCGGCGACAAGGAACCACACGGTCACGACCGGGATCACGAACACCGCGACCCCGATGCCCACCGCGACCGGGATACCGCTGCCGATGAGGACGAGCGCGCGGGTGCCGACGATCCAGATGTACAACGCGAGCAGCGCCGTCATCGCGGCGGCGTAGGCGATGCTCCCGCCCCGGGATCTCATCCGAGCCGTCTCATGTGGGCCTCAGCCGAGCAGGGGGTCGAGGCCGACGGTCAGGCCGGGGCGGCCGGCGACCGCGCGCACGGCCAGGAGCACGCCGGGCATGAAGGAGGCGCGGTCGAAGGAGTCGGTGCGGATCGTCAGCTGCTCGCCGGGGTTGCCGAAGAGGATCTCCTCGTGGGCCACGAGACCGCGCTGGCGCACGGCGTGCACGCGCACCCCGTCGACGTCCATGCCGCGGGCCTCGAACCCCGTCTCGGTCGCATCGGGCATCGGGTCGAGCCCGGCCCGCGCGCGGGCGGAGGCGATCCCGCGGGCCGTGTGCATGGCGGTGCCGGAGGGGGCGTCCACCTTGTTCGGGTGGTGCAGCTCGATCACCTCGGCCGACTCGAAGTAGGGGGCGGCCATGGCCGCGAAGCGCATCGCCAGCACCGCCGAGAGCGCGAAGTTCGGGGCGATGACCGCACCGAGGCCCGTGCCGTCGAGCGCGGCGCGCACCCGATCGAGGGAGTCCTCGGTCCAGCCGGTGGTGCCCACGACCGGTGCGATGCCGGCCTCGATCAGGGCGTGCACGTTCGCCTCGGTCACCGACGGGACCGTGAAGTCGACGGCGACGTCGACCGCGCCGGCGAGCGCCGCGATCTCCTCGGCCGTCCGGCCGCTCGCCGGGTCCCCGCTCGAGGGGTCCACCTCGGCCACCAGCTCCAGGTCCGCGGCGCCGGTGACGGCGGCGCACACCTGACGCCCCATCCGTCCCCGGGCACCCACAACCGCCACACGCAATGTCATGCCTCCCACCCTACTGGGACCTGGACGGACCGGCAGCAGCGGCCCGGGCGCGCGATCGAGTGGACCGGTCCGCCGGTCCCCCTAGCCAACGCGAATGCGGCGTTGATAGGCCTGAAGGGGGCAGGCATCAGGCATCAGTCACCGCCCAGTCGTCGCTTCCGGGCCAGGGAGGGGTCGTGTCGCATCCGAGGTCACCCCACGAGGTGCCGCCGAGATCCCATCAGGACCGCTTGATCGAACAGCATCTCGGCCTGGCCCGGTCGCTGGCCGCCCGATATCGCAGCCGGGGAGTCGAATTCCAGGACCTGGAGCAGGTGGCCTGCCTCGGCCTCGTCGGTGCGGCTCGCCGGTATCGGAGCGAACGCGGGGAGTTCGGGGTGTTCGCGGCGATGACGATCGAGGGCGAATTGAAGAAGTACTTTCGCGATCACGCATGGGTGATCCGGCCACCGCGACGGATCCAGCAGCTGCGTTCGGAGTTGGCCACCTCGTATCGCGATCGGCTGACCGATATGGAGCAGCAGGTGCTGGCGTGCCGGCATGGCGTGACGCGACGCGAAGTCGGCGAGGCGCTCGCAGCGACCACCTGCTTTCGGGCGGATTCACTCGATGTCCCGGCGCGGGACGGTCGAGCGCCCCGGTCGGCGTCGATCTGCGATGGGGTCGATGGCGACCACGCGGGGCTGGAGGACCTCTTGGATCTGCGACGTGTGCTCGCCGCGCTGAGTGCCCGCGAACGCACCCTCATCCGGTTGCGATTCTTCGACGAACTCACGCAGCAACAGATCGCCGAGAGACTCGGGATCAGTCAGATCCAGGTCTCGCGGAGGCTGACGCGCGTGCTTGCGCGCCTCCGCGCGACCCTGGAGGCGGGTCCGCAATTCGCTTCAGCGGACCAGGGCACTGCGGGCCATGTGAAGCGAACGTTCCCGCCGCAGGCCGCTTAGCCGCACCGATCCGTTGCCACCTCGAGGCCTCGAGCATGAGCGCGTGCACACAGGCCTGGGGCAGGTTGCCACGCCGTAGCTGCTGAACGATGTCGTACTCCTCGGATTGCAGGCGTGGCGGCCCACACGCGGCGCGGCTGCGTTCGAACCACATCCGTGCCGCGGTGAGCTGGCCCCGTCGTGCGCCGCCCGCGTCACGAAGAGGCCGCACAGCAGGAAGGCTCCCTCGGCGTGTCCGAGCGGGGCCGGTTCATGCCGGAATCGGTAGACGAACCCGTCCCGAGAGCTCGGCGCTGACCGCGTCATAAGACTGGTGAGGCCCACGAGCACCGCAGAGGCATGCCGGGCGTCCCACGGCGTGATCGTCGCGTTCATGTCTGGAACGGTGCGTCGCCTCGGTGGCCGACCGGGTGGCGTGAGCGTGCGGTTGTCGTAGTGCCCGCTCGCGGCTGCTCCCGAACGGTCCCGAACACGGTCGGCCTGCGTCAGTCATCCTGCCGGTCCTTGGAGTCCGCCGGGCCGTCGTCGTCGGCCTCGCCGGCGGTGAGCGGCATGGCGATGCTCTCGAGACTCGCCCGTTCCGCCTTGACCCCGAAGAACAGCTCGGCGATGCCGCCGAGTGCCATGACCCCGGCGCCGATGAAGAACGCGATCGAGACGAGTCCGGCGTCCTTGCTGTTGATGAGCGCGCCGAAGAGGAGCGGGCCCGCGATCCCGCCGACGGCCGTACCGATGGCGTAGAAGAACGCGATCGCGAGCGCCCGGGTCTCCATCGGGAAGATCTCGCTGACCGTCAGATAGGCCGCGCTCGCGCCGGAGGAGGCGAGGAAGAACGTGGCCACGAGAACGATCATGAACAGCCAGATGTTGCTCGTGCCGGAGATCATGACGAACGCGAGGACCACACCGAGCGCGGCCGAGCCGAGATAGGAGATCGAGATCATCGGCTTCCGGCCGACCGTATCGAACAGCGGGCCGAGGATGACGGGGCCGGCGAAGTTCGATACGGCCCACCCGGCGATGAAGAAGGGAACGATATCCGCCGACCGGTCGTAGAAGGTGGTGAGCAGCAGGCCGAGATTGAACGTGATCCCGTTGTACATGAACGCCTGACCGACGAACAGGGCGACGCTCAGGACCGACCGTCGAGGATACGTCTTGAACGCGACCTTCGCGATCTCCCGGAAGGGGATCGACCGCCGTTGACGAATCGTGAGCGAATCGCCCGGATCGGCCAGTTCGGCCGTGGTGCGATCGTTGATGTCCTGCTCGATCCCGCCGACGATCTCCTCGGCCTGATCTTGGTAGCCGTGGATGAACAGCCACCGCGGGCTCTCGGGGATGCCGCGCCGGACGTAGAGCACGCCGAGGCCGAGAACCGCGCCGATCCCGAAGGCGATACGCCAGCCGATATCGGCCGGGAACAGCGCCTTGTCGAGCAGCACGACGGCAGCAAGGTTGCCACCGACCGCGCCGAGCCAATAGCTGCCGTTGATGATGAGGTCGACGCGGCCGCGCACCCGGCCCGGGATCATCTCGTCGATCGCCGAATTGATGGCCGCATACTCCCCACCGATGCCGGCACCGGTGAAGAAGCGCGCGAGGAAGAAGTACCACGGAGCGAACGCGAACCCGGTGGCGACGGTGGCCACGAGGTACACGATGAGCGTGATCATGAACAGCCGCTTGCGGCCCAACTTGTCGGTGAGCTGCCCGAAGAACAACGCGCCCAGGCATGCTCCGGCCACATAGACGGCTCCGGCGAGACCGATCTGGGCGGAGTTGATCTCGATACCGCTGCCGGACTGGGTCAGCCGCGAGGCGACGGCACCGACCATCGTGACCTCGAGCCCATCGAGAATCCAGACGGCACCGAGGCCGATGACGACCCGCCAATGGAAATTCGACCACGGGAGCCGGTCGAGCCGGCCGGGGATCTTCGTTTGGATGGTGCCCAACTGCACGTCCCTGCTCGCCATGTCACGCCTTCTTCGCCTGGTTGCGACGTTCGAACCATCGCCATAGGCGTAGGGGGAAGAGACCGATGAGTGGGGCTCGTCGACCGAGGTCGTCCCGGTCACGACGATCGAATGCGTGGGCGTACCGGGCGGCGGATTCCGGGTCGGCGTACTCCTTACGACCTCCCGCACCGCAGCGGCGGGTGCAGGTCCACCGCATCGTCGAGCCGTCGGCGGTGAAGTGGTAGTCGTGTCCGAAGACCGTGCAGACCAGCGGGGGAGCAGTGAGCGCCGGCGGGCTGGCTCCCGCGACTGTGTGGGAGGTGGTCGGCTGCGGGTCCTCGTCCGGGCTGCCGGCGCGTCCAGTGGTCATTGTCATCCACTCCTCAGGTCGCGACTGATGTGCTCAGTTGGCCGTGTGAAGTGTCTGTACCCCCGTCGCCCGAATCTATGCACCCGAGCCAGGACGCCCCGCGCGTGGGCCCCGTGACCGCCGGACCCGGCCCTGCGGATCCTGGATCGGTGCTCCAGTTGTCGGAGCGGCCGCGATCCGGGGGAGACCCGGTGGGTCAGGAGCCCTGGATCAGGGCGAGGACCCGTTCGGCCTCCTGCGCCGATGTGAATGTGAGCTGGACGGCACCACCGGTGAGCGGTTCCATGACGGCGGGTGCGCCCACCACCTCGTTGCCGGCCCGCATGAGCAGCCGGTCACCGGACTCGGCGGCCTCCTGCGAGAGGTCTTCGAGCATCGCCGCGCCGGCATCGTCGAGCTGCACGGCGATCGTGTCGCCGTCCCCGAGCTCCGCGGAGGCGACGCCCGCGCGCTCGTAGGCGCCCGGGTCGAGCACGTGCGTGCCGCCCGCCTCGACGCATTCGGGAGCCGAGTCCGGCTCGCAGCCGGTCGTCAGCGCGAGGTCGATCGAACCACCGACACCACCGACACCACCGACACCGCCTGGACCACTGCCGCCGTCGGCACCGTCGGCACCGTTGGCACCGGGTGAGCCGCTGCAGGCCGCGACGACGAGGCTCGTGGCGAACACGCCCGCAGCCCATCCCGCCATCCGCCCGACGGGCCCGCGCCGGGTCGCCCGATCCGTCACCGTGCCCGCCTCGTTCTGGATTCCCCGTTCCATCCGCCCCTCCTCAGGGTTCACGTCCTCCGCGTCGTGCTCTGCCCCACACTCTCATACAGCCCCTGTCTCGGGTGGGGAAACTCCTGGGTCCCCGCAACGGATCTTCCTCCCCGCCGGGGCACGGAGCGCGCGGGCGGCGTGGAGCGGGGAAGAGTACCCGTCGCCCGCAACGAATAGTCTCCCCGGGGCGCGGAGGCGAGGGTCGCGCGCCGGTTCAGTCGCCCAGCTGCGCGCCGTAGGCCTCCTGGGCCACCTCGGTGCCACCGGCATCGAAGGTGCGGCGCGTCCCCGTGGGTCCGAAGCCCGCCGCGGTGAAGAATCCGATCCGGCCCTCGTTGCCGACCGGGATCCAGGTGCGCAGCCCGGTCGCGCCGGTCTGACGCAGGATGTCGGCGCAGGCCGCGAGCAGCCGGGAGCCGTGCCCGGCGCGGGCATGATCCGGGTCGACCTCGAGGGCGACGATCTCACCGGTTTCCTCGTCGGCGGGCGCCAGGGCCGCGAAGCCGACCACGGTGGCGCCCTCGCAGGCGGTGAGCATGCGGTGCTTGGCGGACGGGGGCGAGGCGATCGCCGCCGCCCACGCGGAGGAGAAGGCCGCGGCGTCCACGAGCTCCTCCGCGCTCGCCGGAACCCTGCCGTCGGCGAGCCATGCGGCCGCCTGGATGCGACCGAGCAGCGGGGCGTCCTCGTCGACGGAGGGACGCACGCTCGCGTCGGCGGTCAGGTCATGGCTGTGCCCGTGAGAATGCGACATGCCGCCCAGCCTATGCGGGCGCGGTACCGTTGTGTCCATGTCCACCCCCTCGCGCAGCTTCGGTTCGGTCGCCGTGGCCATGGTCACGCCCATGTTCCCCGACGGGTCGATCGACTACGAGTCCGCGCGCCGCCTCGCCCGCCACCTCGTCGACACCGGCTGCGATGCGGTGCTCGTGAGCGGCACGACGGGCGAGTCGCCCACGACCCACACCCCGGAGAAGGACGAGCTCATCCGGGTCGTCGTGGACGAGGTCGGCGCCGAGGCGATGGTCATCGCGGGCGCCAGCTCGAACGACACCGCGCACGCGGCCCGCATCGCCCAGGCCGCCGAGGCGGCCGGCGCCCACGGGCTGCTCGTGGTCTCGCCCTACTACAACCGGCCCTCCCAGGAGGGCGTCTTCAGGCACATCCGCGACATCGTCGAGTCCACGGCGCTGCCGGCGATGGTCTACGACATCCCGGGCCGCACCGGCGTCGCGATCGGCGACCGGTGCCTCGACCGGCTGGCGGAGGTACCCCAGATCAAGGCCGTCAAGGACGCCACCGGCAACGTGGCCGCCGGCTTCGACCGGATGCGCCGCACCGGCCTCGAGTTCTATTCCGGGGACGACGCCCTCAACCTCGCCTGGCTCGTCCACGGCGCCTCCGGCGTCGTGTCGGTCACAGGCCACCTCGTCGCCGGGGAGTACCGGCGCATGGTCCAGGCCACCGACGCCGGCGATCTCGACGAGGCCCGCAACCTCTCCGCCCAGCTGTCCCCGGTCTGCGATGCGATCATGGGGGGCGGGCAGGGAGCCGTCATGGCCAAGGCCGCCCTCACCCTGCAGGGCCGGATCACCCACGCGAGCGTGCGCTCGCCCCTCGTTGAGGCCGGCGCCGAGGAGATCGAGCAGCTGCGCTTCGACCTCGAGCGCCTCGGCCTGCTCGACTGATCAGTCAACCACTGGAGAATACATGTCTCACCCGCACCCCGGTCTCGGGCTGCCCGCGCCGCTGCCGGAGAACGGCCTGCGCATCATCGCCCTCGGCGGGCTCGGGGAGGTCGGCCGGAACATGGCCGTCTTCGAGCACCGCGGCCGGCTGCTCATCGTCGACTGCGGGGTGCTCTTCCCCGAGGACACCCAGCCCGGCGTCGACCTCATCCTGCCGGACTTCTCGATCATCGAGGACCGCCTCGACGACGTCGAGGCGATCGTGCTCACCCACGGCCACGAGGACCACATCGGCGCCGTGCCCTACCTGCTGCGCCTGCGCCGCGACATCCCGCTCGTGGGCTCCAAGCTCACGCTCGCCTTCATCGAGGCCAAGCTCAAGGAGCACCGCATCACGCCGGTGACCAAGCTCGTGACCGAGGGGCAGCGGCACTCCTTCGGCACGTTCGACTGCGAGTTCATCGCGGTCAACCACTCGATCCCGGATGCGCTCGCCGTGGCGATCCGCACCCCGGCCGGCACCGTGCTGCACACCGGCGACTTCAAGATGGACCAGCTTCCGCTCGATCGGCGCATCACCGACCTGCGCGCGTTCGCCCGCCTGGGGGAGGAGGGCGTCGACCTGTTCATGCCCGACTCGACCAACGCCGAGGTGCCCGGCTTCACCGTGGCCGAGCGTGAGATCGGGCCCGTGCTCGACCGCGTGTTCGAGCAGGCCGCCGGCCGGCTCGTGGTCGCCTCCTTCGCCTCCCATGTGCACCGCGTGCAGCAGGTCCTCGACACCGCCTACACCCACGGCCGCCGCGTGGCGCTCGTGGGCCGGTCGATGGTGCGCAACATGGGCATCGCGGCCGACCTCGGGTACCTCACCGTGCCGGAGGGGGTGCTCATCGACCTGAAGAAGGTCGGCGACCTGCCCGACGACCGGGTGGTGCTCATGTCCACCGGTTCGCAGGGGGAGCCGATGGCCGCCCTGAGCCGGATGGCGAACCGCGATCACAAGGTCTCGATCGGCCCCGGCGACACCGTGGTGCTCGCCTCCTCCCTCATCCCCGGCAACGAGAACGCGGTGTTCCGGGTCATCAACGGCCTCACCCGCCTCGGCGCGAAGGTCGTGCACCAGTCGAACGCCCGCGTGCACGTCTCCGGGCACGCCTCGGCCGGCGAGTTGCTCTACTGCTACAACATCATCCGGCCGAAGAACGTCATGCCCGTCCACGGCGAGATCCGCCACCTCGTGGCCAACGGTGCGCTCGCGGTCCAGAGCGGCCTCGCCCCCGAGCGGGTCGTGCTCGCCGAGGACGGCGTCGTGGTCGACCTGATCGACGGGGTGGCCCGCATCGCCGGCGCCGTGCCCTGCGGCTACGTCTACGTCGATGGCTCCTCCATCGGCGGCGTGACCGAGGACCAGCTCAAGGACCGCCGGATCCTCTCCGAGGAGGGCTTCCTCTCGGTGTTCGCGGTGGTCGAGGCCGCCACGGGCACGATCGTGTCCGGGCCGCAGCTGCACGCCCGCGGCTTCGCCGAGGACGAGGGCAAGCTCCAGTCGATCGTGCCCGACATCGAGGCCGCCCTCGTGGCCGCCATGGCCGAGGGAACCGTGGACACCCATGAGCTCCAGCAGGCCGTCCGCCGCGTGGTCGGGCGCTGGACCGGGCGCCGGCTCCGTCGCCGCCCGATGATCATCCCCGTGGTCGTCGCCGTCTGAGGTTCCGCGACCCGCGACCGAACCGCGGCTCCCCACGGCGCCGTCGGGCGTATGGACGACGCCCGCGCGCCGTGGGCGCGGGTGTGTCACTCACGTGTCGGGTGGGCGCCGTCTGGTTGACTGAACTCTCACGGGTGTCTTCTCGCGCCCGGTAGGAGGAAGAGACTCATGGCACCCCGCACGAAGCCGACCTCCGGCCGCGGTAGCAAGCCGGCCGGTCGCCCACCCGCTCGCCGGCCCGAACCGGAGCCGGAGGAGCCGTCGCTGCCCGTGCGGATGGTCAAGGGCACGTGGCTGGGCATCGCGCACCTGATCGGCGGCACGGCCCGCAGTATCGGAACAGGAGCACGCAACTTGGATCCCGCACATCGCCGGGACGGCCTCGCCTTCCTCATCCTCGCCCTCGCGATCGTCGTCGCGGTGCGGGAGTGGTTCGGGATCTCCGGGGCCGCCGGCGACGTGATCCACGCGGCCGTGGCGGGCGCCGTCGGCATCCTCGCGGTCATCGTTCCGGCGCTGCTCGTGTTCATGGCGGTCCGGCTCATGCGCCATCCCGACCGTGGGCACGTGAACGTGCGCATCACGATCGGACTGCTCGCGCTCACGACCGCGATCTGCGGTCTCATCGCCGTCGGCTCCGGCCTGCCCACGCCCACGGAATGGGACGCGGTCTTCGCCGCCGGAGGACTCCTCGGCCTGGCCGTGGCCAATCCGCTCTCGATGCTGCTGTCCACCTGGGTCGCGGTGCCCGTGCTCGTGCTGCTCGGGACCTTCGGGATCCTCGTGACCACCGCCACGCCCGTCGCGGCGATCCCGCGCCGGCTGCGCCAGTTCGGCGACTGGGTCCAGGGCAGGGAGCCCGCCGGCGCCGCGGGGTCCGACCACTCCGGTGACCCGAGCGACCCGAGTGACCCGCACGCGCCCACACCGGCCACGCGTGACGGCGCGCCCGCAGCGAGAGGCAAGCGACGTCGTCCTCGATCGACGGGCGCGGCCCGAGCCGGCGACGAGGCGTTCGCCCACCCCCACGACGTGGCAGCCGAGGGCGAGGTGGCCGACCCGTCCGGAGACCCGTCCCACCCGGACGACGTGTACGACGTCTACGAGGAACACGACCATGCGACCGGGGCGACCGGCGCGACCGGCGGGGCCGGGCACACGAAGGTCATGGACCCGGACGCGACCACGCTCCTCGGGGCGGACGGGTCCGAGGCGGTCGAGACCGAGAACCTGAGCGCCCCGCCGACCGAGCCGCTGCCGGCGCGGGCAGAGCAGCTCGAACTCGCCCCCGACCTCATCTACAACCTCCCCACCGACGAGATGCTCGTGAGCGGGCCCCCGCACAAGCTGCGCTCGGCGGCGAACGACCGCGTGGTCGAGGCGCTCACCACCGTGTTCACGGAGTTCTCGGTCGACGCCGAGGTCACCGGCTTCACCCGCGGCCCCACGGTCACCCGCTACGAGGTCGAGCTCGGCCCCGGGGTCAAGGTCGAGCGGATCACCGCCCTGACCAAGAACATCGCCTACGCCGTGGCGAGCGCCGACGTGCGCATCCTCTCGCCCATCCCCGGCAAGAAGGCGATCGGGATCGAGATCCCCAACACCGACCGCGAGACCGTCGTGCTCGGTGACGTGCTGCGCTCCTCGGTCGCGCGCCGGAACGAGCACCCGCTCGTGGTCGGCGTGGGCAAGGACGTCGAGGGCGGCTACGTCGTGGCGAACCTGTCGAAGATGCCGCACCTGCTCGTGGCCGGGGCGACCGGCTCGGGCAAGTCGAGCTTCGTCAACTCGATGATCACCTCGATCCTCATGCGCACGACCCCGGAGGAGGTGCGGATGGTGCTCGTCGACCCCAAGCGGGTGGAACTGACGATCTACGAGGGCATCCCGCACCTGATCACGCCGATCATCACGAACCCGAAGAAGGCGGCCGAGGCGCTCGAATGGGTCGTGCGCGAGATGGACCTGCGCTACGACGACCTGGCCGCGTACGGCTACAAGCACATCGACGACTTCAACGCCGGCGTGCGTTCGGGCAAGGTCCAGCCGCTGCCCGGCAGCGAGCGCAAGATCGCCCCGTATCCGTACCTGCTCGTGATCGTCGACGAGCTCGCCGACCTCATGATGGTCGCCCCGCGCGACGTCGAGGCCTCGATCCAGCGGATCACCCAGCTCGCGCGGGCCGCCGGGATCCACCTCGTGCTCGCGACCCAGCGCCCGTCCGTGGACGTCGTGACCGGGCTCATCAAGGCGAACGTGCCCTCCCGGCTCGCGTTCGCCACGAGTTCGCTCGCGGACTCCCGGGTCGTGCTCGACCAGCCCGGCGCCGAGAAGCTCATCGGCCAGGGCGACGCGCTGTTCCTGCCCATGGGCGCCTCGAAGCCGATGCGGGTGCAGGGCGCCTGGGTCGGGGAGTCGGAGATCCACGGCGTGGTCGAGCACGTCAAGTCCCAGCTTCAGCCGGTCTACCGCGACGACGTCGTGCCCACCGCCGCGAAGAAGCAGATCGACGAGGACATCGGCGACGACCTCGACGTGCTGCTGCAGGCGGCCGAGCTCGTGGTCACCTCCCAGTTCGGTTCCACCTCGATGCTCCAGCGCAAGCTGCGGGTCGGCTTCGCCAAGGCCGGCCGGCTCATGGACCTGCTCGAGTCCCGCGAGATCGTCGGCCCCTCCGAGGGCTCGAAGGCCCGCGACGTGCTCGTGACCCCCGAGGACCTGCCCGGCGTGCTCGCCCTGCTGCGGGGGGAGACCCCGCCCGGCGATGGTGCCCGGGATGCCCACGACCCGGACAGCGGCGGCGACGCCTACGGCGACGACGATTGGGAGGACGAGGAGGGCGCCGAGTCCGAGGACGCCTGGGAGTTGACGGGCCGCTGAGGGCCCGGAGGTCCGAGCACCCGCGCTCAGCGCGTCGGCGGGCTATCGTCGAGGCCGTGCGCCGCATCCTCCCGAGCCTGGCCGCCCTCGCGGCGGCCGCCACGCTGTGCGCCGTGTTCACCGGGTGCGGCGGCGCGGGCGGGACCGCCTGCACGGAGATCGGGGCGCGCGCCGGAGTCCACCCCGGCTGCGCCCGCCCGACCGACCTCAGCCGGCGCGCGGCACGACGACGGGCGGCTCGCCGGTCGGCTCGGGCGGCGTGGTGAGCAGCGGGAAGTCCGCGCCGGCGGAGTTCTCCATGATCGACTCCACCCGGGCCATCCGGTCCTCGAGGGTCGCGCGGGAGAGGGTGAGTGCCGCAGGGGCCTCGCCCTCGAGGAGTCCGGGCAGGGGATAGGCCCGCTGGTTCCCGAGCCGGTCGACGGTCATCGGCGTCCACTCCATGCCGGTGACCCGCGCCGGGCCGTCCGCGGGCTTGGTCACGGTCGCCGTCATGAACAGCCCCGTAGCGGTCTCGGGGATGCAGCAGTTCGAATCCTGATTCGAGATGAAGTTCCCCAGGGAATAGGCGACCCACATCCCGTCGCCGCCGGGGCCTCCCGGGAGCTTGGCCATCGGCTGGGGCACGTGCGGGTGGTTCCCGATGATCAGGTCGATCGCGCCGGAGGCGGCGAGCTTCTCGGTGAGCGCCTCCTGCTCGGGGTTCTGCCGGAGCTGATACTCCAGGCCCCAGTGGAGGCTCGCCACGACGAGGTCGGCGCCGTTCTCGCGGGCCGTCTCAGCCTGGGCGATCAACTGGTCGGCGTCGAGGAGGGTGACGAGCCAGGGCTGGTCGGGTGGGATCGGCAGCCCGTTCGTGCCGTAGGTCGCCGCGATCTGCGCGACCCGGATCTGCTGGCCGGCCCGCTCCAGGTCGTAGTACTGGGGGGTGGCCGCCTCCTGGGCCGAGCGGGCGCTGCCCGCGTGCCCGAGGCCCTCGGAGTCGAACACGTCGAGGGTGTACATCGCGTTGTCCGCGCCGCGGTCGATCGTGTGATTGGTGGCGGTGGCGCAGCCGTCCCAACCGAGGCCGGCCAGATTCGCGACGATCTGCATCGGCGCCCCGAACAGCGGGTAGCCGCTCGGGCGCTCCCCGGGCATCGACAGCGGCACCTCCATGTTGCACAGCGCCAGGTCGACCCCCTCGCTCCACTCGCGGGTCGCCTCGAGCATCGGCGTGAAGTCGTAGTCGTCGCCGCCGGTGTGCGCAACCCGGATCGGCGTGTCGTGCGGGAGCACGTCGCCGACCGCGCCGATCGTGAACACGGCATCCGGCGCGGGTGTGGGGCTCGGGGTCTCGGTCGGGGACGACGCCCCCTCGCTCGGCGCGTCGGTGGGGGACGCCCCCTCACTTGGCGCCGCACCGGTGAGGCCGCCGGGACCGTCGGCGTCGTTCCAGGGCTGCCAGGTCGCCGTCGCGGTGACGAGGGCGACGAGGATCGCCAGGCACGTGAGCAACAGCCATCGGGCGGGACGGCGAGTGGTCGGCGGCGTGGAGTGTGCGGGCACCCGCACAGTGTAGGCGGCGGCCCCGGCCCGAGGCCCGCGGGGTGGGCGGGGCCATCGCCGCGCGCGACCGATAGGCTGGTGAGGTGAGGACAACGAATGACGACGCCGCCCCGCGGGTGAGCTTTGTGTGGAACCTGCCCAATATCCTCACGCTCGCGCGCGTCGCGCTCGTGCCGGTCTTCATCGTGCTGCTCGTGCAGCAGACCATCGCCGCGCGGCTGTGGGCGTTCGGGGTGTTCGTGCTCGCCTCGCTCACCGATCGCTATGACGGCCACCTCGCCCGCAAGTACAACAAGGTGACGGCGTTCGGCACCCTCGCCGACACGATCGCCGACAAGTTCCTCACCGGGGCCGCGTTCATCCTGCTCTCCTGGCTCGATGCGATCCCATGGTGGGTGACGATCGTCATCCTCGTACGCGAGGTCGGAATCACGCTGCTCAAGCTGCTCATGGTCTCCCACGAGGTGATCTCCGCCAGCGCCGGCGGCCGTCTCAAGATGGTGCTGCAGATCGCCGGGATCTGCGTGCTGCTCGTTCCCTGGGCGGACCTCGTCGGGGCACGGATCGGCGACTGGATCGTGCTGCTCGGCCAGATCGTCATCTATCTCGCGCTCGTGCTCACGGTGCTCACCGGCATCGACTACCTGGTCAAGGCTCGGCGAACGACCCGTGGCATCCGCGACTGACATCGCCTCGGCCCGGCTGGTCCACCTCGCCCGCGAGCGGGGGGTGAGCCTCGCGGTGGCCGAGTCCCTCACCGGCGGGGCCGTCACGGCCGCCCTCGTGTCCCAGCCGGGCGCCTCGCGCGTGCTGCTCGGGGGAATCGTCTCCTACACGAACGAGATGAAGATCGCCCTGCTCGGGGTGCCGGCCCGCCTGCTCGCCGACCACGGCAGTGTCGACTCCCGGGTCGCGCTCGCGATGGCGGCCGGGGCACGCCGGGTCACCGGGGCCGACGTCGGTCTCGCGACGACCGGGGTGGCCGGGCCGGGAGCGCACGACGGCAAGCCCGTGGGCACCGTCTACGTGGCCGTGTGCGACGACACCGGTGAGCGGCTCGAGGGGTTCTCGTTCAGCGGCGACCGCGATCAGATCAGGGAGCAGGCGAGCCTCGCCGCGCTCGACCTCGCGCTCGAGCACCTTGCCGGCTGAGGGCCGGCCGCGGGCGGACTGAGGGCGGACTGAACGCCGGGAGCGGGCACAGGGAGCCGGGAACAAACGACTCCGGCGGCGTGTTGTGCCGGGTGATGAACTCGAATGACCTGACGACCAGCCCGCAGCGCCCGGCCCGACACTCTCCCGCCCATGCCCGGCGGTCGCCCGCCCGGATCCTCGGCAGGCGGGACGGTCTCACCTCCGCAACGATCCGCCCGACAGATGCACCGGCCGTCGGTGGTGCACGGTACGGTAGTACCAAGCAGTCACTCACCCGGAAGGAGGAACCCACCATGATCGTGCTTCGCCACCAGATCGGCGACGTTCTCCGTGGTGTCCGCCAGCGTCAAGGGCGCACACTACGCGAGGTCTCCTCCTCGGCTCAGGTCTCACTGGGATATCTTTCGGAAGTGGAACGCGGCCAGAAGGAGGCCTCCTCCGAACTGTTGTACTCGATCAGCTCGGCGCTGGACATCCCGCTCTCGCTCGTGCTCCGAGAGGTGTCCGACCGGGTCGCCCTCATCGAGGGCATCGCGATCCCGGACACGATCCCCGCGGACCTGACCGAACGCGACGAACTCGCCGCCGTCTAGAACCGGCAGCATCGAACAGCACCTCGGCCCGCCGGCCCAGCCGGCGGGCCGGCGTGTGTCACGAGCACGCCGGCGGGCCGGGGTGTGCTGAGCCGGCCGGCCGGAGGCTTTGCGTGAGCTGGGTGGGCTGGAAGTGCCGTGGTCGGGTCGGGGGACCCGGGTCGCGCGTGCCGGCAGTCAGTCCGGCAGTCAGTCCGGCTGGCAGGCGGGGCAGTAGTAGCCGGGCCGGTCCGGCAGCGCGCGAGCGGCCTCGGCGGCGACGGTCGACGGCCGGACCCCGGCCACCGCGATCGGTGCGCCGCACCGCCGGCACGGGCGCCCGGCCCGGCCGTGCACATGGGTCATCTCCCCGGGCCGCGTGCTCCCGGTCGCGGTGAGGGCCGGTGCATCGGCGCTGCGGCGCATGAGGGCCGCCGCCGTCGCATAGAGGCGGTCGAGCCCGGGCACGGCCGAGACCGGACGCCACGGGTTGATCCGGCACACCCACAACGACTCGGCCAGGTAGATCGTGCCGATCCCGGCCGCGACGCGCTGGTCGAGCAGCACCTCCCCGATCGGGCGGTCACCCTCCCGGCGCGCCCGCCGAGCGACGTCGGCGAGGTCGACGCGTGGGTCGAGCAGGTCCGGGCCGAGGTGCCCGAGCAGGGATCCCTCACCGGCGGTGGGCACGAGGTCGCACATCCCGAGCAGCGTGCCGATGCAGGTCCAGCGCGCATTCGCCAGGACCACCCGGATATCGGCGTTCCCGAGGCGCTGGGGTGGGTCGGCGGTGCGGCGCACGTGCCAGCTGCCGTCCATGCGCAGATGAGTGTGGAGCGTGCGGCCGTCGTCGAGCCGGAGGAGCAGGTGCTTGCCGTAGCTCACGCATTCGGTCACGCCCGCCCCGGCGAGATCCCTCGCGCCCAGGGTGGGCCAGCGCAGCTCCCCGCGAACGAGCACCCGGCCGGCCAGCGCCTCCTCCAGCCGGCGCGCGACCCGCCGCAGCACGTCCCCCTCAGGCATCGACGCACCCGCCCGCCGACTCCAGTCCCGATCCGGGCCCCGATCCCGCGCCCGGGCCGCTCGCGGCCGTCGTCTCGGCCGCGGGGGACACCGATTCCGGCCTGCTCATGGCCCCCCGCAGCCGCAGCCCGCGCGGATGCGGCACGAACCCGGCGCCCCGGAGCGCGGCGGTGGCGGCCGCGCCGGTCAGGGCGGCCGCGCCGTCGATCGTGGTGAGGGTGATCCGGCCCAGCCGGCCCGCGCGGATCGCCTCGGCGAGCGCGTCGGCGGCGATCGCCAGTACACCCGGCTCCGTGGTGAACGTCAGCAGGGAGCGGCCGCCGCGCTCGAGGTAGAACACGAGCCGGCCGGCCACGAGGGCGACGCACGCGCCGATCTTCCGGCCCGGACGGTGGCCGCCCGGGCCGCATGCCTCGGGCCAGGCGAGCGCGGCGCCGTAGGCCTGCGCCGGGTCCGTGGCGGCGAGCACGAGCCCGGACGGCGGGCCGGGCGCCGGGGCGGCGGCGGCGCGGAGGCGTTCGACCGCCTCGGGCAGCGCGAACTGCGCGGCGCCGAGACCCTCGACGAAGTATCCACGCCGCACCTGCCCCGACTCCTCCGCGCGGGCGAGCACCCGGTAGACCGACCCGAAACCGCCGGGCAGTCCCTCGGGCACCGAGCCGCGCAGCACCACCCCGTCCCGGTCCACCAGCGCGAGCGAGCGGCCGAGGATCCGGGCGGTGGCCTCGCCCGCGCCCGGAACGAGCGACCAGCGTCCGCTCAGGTGCGGCGCGGTGGTCGACGGGGCGTCGATCCGCCGGCGGGCCCGCATCGATCGCAGCCCGGAGCGGGCCCGCGGTGCCCGAGTGGCCCGGGTGGCACGGGTGGCCGGAGCGGCCAGGGTGGCCGGATGGGCGGACCCGCCGAGGCGGGCGCGCAGCGGCGCGAGGGAGTCGTTGCTCAGGAAGCCGGCCCACGCGAGCTCCCAGATCGCCTCCGCGAACTCGGCCGGCGTCGGCGGGGGGAGCGGCGGCGCCGTCGCGCCCGCCCGTGCCGCGACCTCGGGCGCCAGTTCGCGGGCGAATCGGCCGACTCCGGCCGGCCGGGCGGCGAAGATCTCGAGAATCCACCGGGCCGGCTGCGAGAGCTCGGTGATCTCGACCCGCCGATCGGGTGCGAGATCGGCCACCGCGTCGGCCGGGACGAGCGCGACCCAGCCTTCCAGGCCCGTGGCACTCGCCCCGGCCCCGATCCAGACGACCTCCCCGCTCGTGGTCAGCTCGTCGAGGTACTCGGGCCGGTAGTCGACCACCCGCGCCGGGAGCACGAGCGACTCCAGCGCGCTCGCCGCCACCGGGGTGCCGGCGAGGGTCTCGACCGCGGCCGCCACGCCGTCGACGCCCCGCAGCCGGCCGACCTCGTGCCAGCCCGGGAGGAAACCCGCGAACACCTCCGGCGGCACGGGCTCGACGTCGGCCCGCAGCGCCGCGAGGGAGCGCCGGCGGATCCGGCGAAGCACGTCGACGTCGCAGTAGTCCGGGCCGGGCATCCGGGCGCGGCGGGCGCCGGCGCTCGGCGACGCAGGTCGCCGCTCGTCAGGGAGCCGGCGGCCACGAGGGCCGCCAGCGCCGCCATGACCGCGCCGAGCCCGATCCCGTACGCCGCGGCCACCTCGCCCCCGCGGAACGGGCCGTGGGTGCGAGCGAACCGGCGCACCAGCTCGAGCAGCGCCTCGGGATTCGCCCGCGTGAACGGCTCGGGCACCCCCGGCGGGAGGGCGACGCCGAGCCCGTCACGCAACCGGGCGGCGTCCTCGATCACCGCCCACGCCTCCCGGCCGGCGACGCGCACCCGCAGGACGCGCCGCGACCGCTCGAGGTCGTCCAGCCAGGCGGGCACGCCCCCGGGCTCCGCGGCCCGCTGCGCCAGGCCGTCCCCGCTCCGGCCCGGCGAGCCGGAGCACGTCGACGAGCTGCTCGGCGGAGGTGATCCGCCACGCCTCGGTGCGCAGCCCCACCTCCGCCTCGACCGAGGCGATCGCCTCCGGATCGAGCAGGTCGGCCAGGCCGCCGGGGCCGCCGAACCCGTCACCGAGCAGGTCGGAGAGCAGGCCCGGGTCGAGGGTGAGGGCCGCCGCGCGACGCTCGGCGAGCGGGGCGTCGCCGTCGTAGACGAACTGGGCCACGTACCCGAACAGCAGCGACTTCGCGAACGGTGAGGGCGCGGCGGTCTCGACCTCGACGACCCGGACCCGGCGCTGCCGCACCGCCGTCATGAGCTCGACGAGCGCGGCGACGTCGAAGTCGTCACTCAGGCACTCCCGGACCGCCTCGAGCATGACCGGGAACTGCGGGAATCCGGCCGCCACGGCCAGCAGCTGGGCCGCGCGCTGCCGCTGCTGCCACAGGGGCCGGCGCCGATCCGGACGCCGCCGCGGCAACAGCAGGGAGCGGGCGGCGGCCTCGCGGAACCGGGCCGCGAAATGGGCCGACCCGCCGAGCGCGTCGACCACGAGCGAGCGGACCTCCTCCGGCTCGAGCAGCAGCTCCTCCAGCTCGACCCGTGCCCCGCCTCCCGGTCTACCTGGGCCGCCCGGGCCACTGAGGCCGCCCGAGTCATCCGCGCCCACATCGGTGCCGGTCGGGAGGGCGAGCGGGTCGAACGGGTCGATCGCCTCCTCGGTGTCCGGCAGCCGCAGCACGATCCCGTCGTCGGTGTGCATCGCCGCCACGTCCCCGAACCGCTCGCGCAGCCGGGCCGCGAGCACGATCGCCCACGGCGCGTGAACCTGAGCGCCCCAGGGGGAGTGGATGACGATCCGCCAATCGCCCAGCTCGTCGCGGAACCGCTCCACCACGAGCACCTCGTGGGTGGCCAGCCTCGTCGCGCTCGCCCGCTGCTCGCGCAGGTAGGCGAGCAGGTTCGCACTCGCCCACTCGTCCAGCCCCCAGCCGGCGATCGCGGCGGGATCGAAGTCGGCCTCCTCCAGCTCCGCCAGCCGCTCGCCGAGGGCCCGGCCCAGCTCCGCGGGGCGGGCCGGGGAGTCGCCGCGCCAGAACGGCAGCCGGCCCGGCAGCCCGGGGGCGGGGGAGACGAGCACGCGGTCCGGGGTGATCTCCTCGATCCGCCACGTCGAGGACCCGAGGGTGAACGTGTCGCCGGCGCGCGACTCGTAGACCATCTCCTCGTCGAGTTCACCCACCCGCTTGCCGCCCCGGGCCGCGGCGCCGCCCTCGCCGGCGACGTAGACCCCGTAGAGCCCCCGGTCCGGGATCGTCCCGCCGCTCGTGGTCGCGAGCCGCTGCGCGCCCGGCCGGCCGGTGAGCGTATCGCTCACCCGGTCCCACACCACGCGCGGTCGCAGTTCGGCGAACTCCTCGCTCGGGTACCTGCCCGAGAGCATGTCCACGACGGCGACGAGGGTCGCCTCGGTCAGGGTGTGGAACGGGTCGGCCCGGCGCGCGAGCTCGGCCAGCTCGGACATCGTCACGGGGTCGAGGGCGGTGATCGCGACGATGTGCTGGGCGAGCACGTCGAGCGGGTTGCTCAGCACGTGACTGCGTTCGATCAGGCCGGCGCGGGCACGCAGGCAGGTGGTGGCCGCGGCGAGCAGCTCGCCGCGGTGGGTCGGGATGACGACCCCGCGGGAGGCCTCACCCACCTGGTGCCCGGCCCGACCGATCCGCTGGAGCGTGCTCGCCACGCTCGGGGGCGCCCCGACCTGCACCACGAGGTCGACGCTGCCCATGTCGATCCCGAGCTCGAGGGAACTCGTGGCCACGACCGCGGGCAGGGTGCCCTGCTTCAGGGCGGTCTCGATCGCGGTCCGTTCGCTGCGGCTCATCGACCCGTGGTGGGCGCGGGCCAACACGCGGGCCGCGGGGACCGGGAGAGCCGTGCCCGCCTGGCCGGGGAGCTGGGCCGCCCAGGTCGAGCCCGCCGAGCCCGTCGAGCCCGCTGAGCCCGCCGCGCCCGCGTCGACGTCGCCCACGCCCGCCCGCGCGGCCGCCTCCTCGTTGATGCGGGCCGTGAGACGTTCGGCGCCGCGCCGGGAGTTCGCGAACACGATCGTGGACCGGTGTGCGGTGATGAGGTCGACGAGCCGGGAGGTGACATGCGGCCAGATCGACCCGGGTTCGCGCCGGGCGCCGGCCGCGTCACCACTCAGGTCGGCGCCCGGGCCCGAGTCTTGGCCGATCACCGGGCCGATCACCGGGCCGATCGCCGGGCCGATCGCCGGGCCGATCGCCGGGCCGATCGCCCGGCCGGTCGGTGGCCCGGTCGTCGGCGCGGCGGCGAGGTCGGTCAGGTCGGGGACCGGAACGGCGATGTCGATCTCCACCTGCGGCCCCTGACCGGGCGCGATCACGCGGACGTCCCGGCCGCCGTCGGCCCGGTCGCGGTGGCCGGCGAGGAAGGCGGCCACGTCGCCCGGCGGGCGCACCGTGGCCGACAGCCCGATCCGCTGCGCCGGCCGCTCGAGCAGGAGGTCGAGCCGCTCGAGGGAGAGGGCCAGGTGGGCGCCCCGCTTCGTGCCGGCGAGCACGTGGATCTCGTCGACGATGACGGTGCGCACCCCGCGCAACCCCGCCCGCGCCCCGGAGGTGAGCATGAGGAACAGGGACTCTGGCGTGGTGATGAGGATGTCCGGCGGCCGCGTGGCCATCGAGCGCCGTTCGGAGGCGGGGGTGTCGCCGGTGCGGACCCCGACGCGGAGGTCTCCCGCCGCGCCGGTCGCGGGGCCGAGCGCGCGCATCCCCGCCAGCGGCGCCCGGAGGTTGCGCTCGATGTCCGCCGCGAGCGCCTTGAGCGGCGAGACGTACAGCACGCGGCATCGCAGCGCCGGCTCGGGCGTCGGCTCCGTGGCGAGCCGGTCGAGCGCCCAGAAGAATGCCGCGAGGGTCTTGCCCGAGCCCGTCGGGGCGACGACGAGCGCGTGATCGCCCGAGGAGACGGCCTCCCACGTGCCCGCCTGGGCCGGGGTGGGCTCCGGGAACGCACCGGTGAACCAGGCACGGGCGACCGGGCTGAACCCGGCCAGCGCATCCGAGGAGTTCACGCACCCATTGTGCCGACAGCCTCCGACATTCGCACGGGTGCGCGATCCCTCCGACGCACGTTCTCACACGCCGATGCGTGCCCGCACAGATGACCTCGCCGCCGGACGTGATCGAACCTGACGGTGCGTGTGACATCGTGAGCACAAGGCGTTAACATCAGATGTCTGCGGGTGGGGTGCCGTCGTGGCGACCCGCTGCTCGACTCACGATGGAGTGCACATGAATCACTGCGACAGGCCCGCACCGATGCGATCGGCCCACCAGGGACGCCCGCGACGTCGGCGTCGCGGCGGGACATTCGTCGCGGCGACCGGAGCCCTCGGCCTCCTCGCCGCGATGACGAGCTTCGCGGCCATCGGACCGGCGAGCGCGGCCCCGACCGACGACCTGAACATCGGCTTCGCCGGCTCGCTCGTCGACACGACGGGCTACACGACCCAGGGCGAGGAACGGATGCGCGGCGTCGTCCACCGGATCGACGGCGCGGAGGAGCAGCTCGCGACCGGGGGAGTCCGGCTCGACGGCGGCGCCCAGGGCATCGCGTTCGAGGCCGCCGACTTCACGCTGACCGGCGGCGCGGGCAACGCCGGCACGACCGGCTTCGTGGCCGAGGTCGAGTTCACGCCCGCCGGCTGGGGCGACATGTCCACCGTGCTCTCCGCGGGCGGAAACCTGTTCGTGCGCTCGGAGAACGGCCGGCTCGCCTACGGCTTCGACTCGCAGAACCCCGGCGGCGGTTGGTCCAAGCACCGCAACCAGGCGGACCTGCCCGCCATCGGGGAGGAGCACGCCCTCTCCGTGCGCTACGAGGCCGACGGTGCCGGCTCGGCCACCCTCGAGCTCTGGCTCGACGGTGAGCCGCTGCCGACGGTCACCGCGGACGGCCAGGTGGCCGTCAACGCCGCCCTCGTCGACACCTTCGGGTTCGGCAACGAGGTCCACCCCGCCGGCGGCGACCGCGGCATCGCCGGAACCCTGTCGCGGGTGCGGGTCGTCGGCGACTCGGACGCCGACGAGCCGTTCGAGTTCCAGCCCACCCCCCTCGCCACGGACCTGCTCGACCTCGGCTTCGACGGGACCCTCGCCGGTACCGAGTACGAGCCCGCGGCGGGCGACGTGCTTGACGGCGCCCTCGCCGTGCGCTCGGGAACCCAGATCTCCGGCGGCGCACTGGTCACCTCCGCGCCGACCCACGGCGCCGACTTCACCGCGACCGAGGACCCGTTCGGGGCCACCGCGCTCGACGCCGGCTTCGTGACCGAGATCGAGTTCACGCCGAACGGGGAGCAGGCCGAGCTCGGCACGGTGCTCGCCGTCGGCGGCAACTTCTTCGCACGCTTCCAGAACGGCCGGTTCCGTTACGGCTTCTCCTCGAACGCGAGCGGCTCCTGGCAGGACTACGTGCAGGACGTGCCCGCCCCGGCCGCGGGCGAAAGCCACGTGCTCTCCCTCGCCTACGACACGGATGCGGACGGCGTCACGCTCGTCGCGTGGCTCGACGGCGACGAACTTCCGCAGGTGAGCGCGCCTGCGCCGTCCACACGCAGTAGCGGCGCCGAGGCGACGCTCGCCGTCGGCAACGAATTCGCCGGACAGGCTCCGGAGCGTGCCTTCGCCGGCGAGATCGAGCGCGTGCGATTCGCGCTGCTCACCGGCCCGTTCGAGGGCCGCGCGTTCACCTACCAGCAGCTCGACGCGACCGTGTGCGACCCGATCGACGACCTCGAACCCGGCAACTACATCTCGGTCGGCCCGAACGAATGCGCCGAGAACATCATCGGCAAGGCGAACCTCGTGCGCCCGACCACCGAGCAGCTCGACTGGCAGGAACTCGGGCTCACCGCGTTCATCCACTTCGGCATCAACACGTTCTACAACCAGGAATGGGGCCACGGCACCGAGGACCCGGCCCGCTTCGACCCGACCGGTGAGCTCGACGTGGACCAGTGGGTCCAGACCCTGCGCGACACCGGGCATCGCCTCGCGATCCTCGTGGTCAAGCACCACGACGGCTTCCTCTCCTTCCCCTCGCGCTACAGCGACTACTCGGTGGCCTCGACCCCGTGGCAAAACGGAGAGGGCGACATCCTGCGCGACTTCGTGACCGCGGCCCACACGTACGGAATGCAGGTCGGGGTCTACATGTCGCCGGCCGACTCGAATCAGGAGATCGAGGGCACCTTCGGCAACGGGTCGGCCACGACGGAACGGACCATCCCGACCCTCGTCGAGGGCGACGACCGCGCCGGCGAGGACCTGCCCACCTTCACGTACGAGGCGACCGACTACGGCGAGTACTTCCTCAACACGCTCTACGAGGTGCTCACCCAGTACGGCCCCATCGACGAGGTGTGGTTCGACGGCGCCCAGGGCAACACCGCCAAGCACGAGACCTACGACTACCCGGCGTTCTACGACATGATCGGCGAGCTCCAGCCGGACGCCGTCGTGGCCGTCGGCGGCCGGGACGTGCGCTGGGTCGGGACCGAGGCCGGATGGGCGCGGAACGACGAATGGGCCGTCGTGCCCATCTCGAACCCGGCGGACGGCGGCAAGATCGGCCTCGTGGGAACGAGCGGCAACATGGACCAGGCGCTCGGATCACGCGCCCAGATCGAGGCGGCCGCGCGCGCCGGCGCCGACGCCCTGCACTGGTGGCCCACCGAGGCCGACATGAAGCTGACCCAGGGATGGTTCGCGCACCCGAACGACGCGCCGAAGAGCGGCCAGGCCCTGCTCGGGCACTACCTGGAGACGACGGGCCGCAACTCGCTCATGCTCCTCAACACGCCGCCGACGACCACCGGCACCTTCGCACCCGCCTCCGAGGACGCCCTCGCGGACTTCGCGGCGGAGCGGCGCCGCTCGTTCACCCTCGACCACGCCCTCGGCGTGCAGGCGAGCGCGGACGGCGAGGCGACGGCGGCCATCACCGACGGCAACTCCCGCAGCTCCTGGCTCAGCGGCGACGACACCCCCGAGGTCACCCTCGACCTGGGCGCGCCGGAGCGGGTCGACTACGTTGGCCTGAGCGAGGATGCGCTCCGCGGCGGGCAGGTCGTCGAGGGCGTGCGCGTCGACGCCCGGATCGACGGCGCCTGGACCGAGGTCGGCAGCGCCGGGGTCGTCGGCGTGCAGCGGATCATCGACCTGGACGAGCCCGTGACCGCCCAGGAGTTCCGGATCACGATCACCCGGGCGCGCGGCCCGGTCGCCCTCGCCTCGATCAACCTGTGGGAGCGTCTCGACGCCGATCCGGGCAAGCTGACCGAGGTGCACCTCGACCCGAGCGCTCCGGTGGCCGGCGACGGTTCCGCCGAGCGGCCGTTCAACCACCTCGAGCAGTTCCGGCGCGCGGAGCTCGCCCCCGGTGCGAGTGTCGTGCTCCACGGTGGAACGGCGGAGGACGCCGACGTGCCCTTCTGGGGCTACGGCACCGATGACGCCCCGATCACCGTGACCGTGGCCGACGGGGACGGGGCGCCCACCTTCGGGGATCGAACGGCCGCCGACGTCTTCGGCCCGCTCACCGCGCAGGGCTGGGTACTCGACCTCGAGACCGGCGGCGACGGATCGGACGGCGGGTCGGATGGCTCCGACGGCGGCTCCGGCGGTTCGGACGGCTCCGATGGTGGCTCCGATGGTTCGGATGGCTCCGATGGCGGTTCCGATGGTTCGGATGGCTCCGATGGCGGTTCCGATGGTTCGGACGGCTCCGATGGCGGTTCCGATGGTTCGGACGGCTCCGGTGCTTCGGATGCTGGTTCTGACGGCGGGTCGGACGGTTCTGATGGTTCCGACGGCAGTGCCGGCAGTGCCGGTGGTGCCGACGGTTCTGACAGCGGTTCGGACGGGCCCGATGGCACCGATGGCTCCGACGCAGGCGCCGGCAGCGACGAGGACGCGGACGCCGAGGGATCTGGCCCCGGCTCGGGGTCGGGCGACGGTTCCGACGGTGCCGATGACGCGAACGTGGGCGCCTCCGGCGCCTCGGACGCGGGTGCGAACCCGGGCTCCGGGGGCACTCCCACCGGGGCCCTGCCGAGCACGGGCGCTGCGCCGATCGGCCTGGTCGCCGGGGCCTTGGCTCTGCTCCTCGGGGCGGCGGCCCTGCTGACCCGGCGAGCCGCCCGTCGCTGACGGTGCGACCTGGGTGCTCTCGACACGACGTGGTCGGCTTGAGTGCACCCACGTCCGTCGTGGGCTGGAGCTGGGTGGTCTGGACACGACGTGGTCGGCTTGAGGTCACCCAGCTCCGTACGGGCTTGGAGCTGGGTGGTCTGGACACGACCTGATCGGCTTGAGGCCACCCAGGTCGCCCCGGGAGGTGCGGTGTCCGGCCACGAGCCGTGCCCGGACACCGGTGGGAGAGTCGTTACCCTGGGGGCGTGAAGCACTCGGAGTTCGCCGGCGCCGTGGAGGCCACGTTCGGCAGCTACGGCGCGAGCGTGCGCGCGGATCTCGTGCTCTCTGCGCTCGGCGGGCGCACGCCCGATGAGGCGCTCGCGGACGGCGCCGCACCCCAACGCGTCTGGGATGCGATGTGCGACGCCCTCGACCTGGGCGAGGCGCAGCGTTTCCCGCATCGGCGGGGTCACCGCCGCGCCTGAGACCACACGGCGAGGGCGCCGGTGCGATGACCCGCACCGGCGCCCTCGCCGTTCTCCTGGACCGGCCGGCCGTCAGGCCGCCAGGTGTCGCCTGCGCGCCAGCACGACTGCGGCACCGGCTGCCAGCAGGAGCGCCCCGAGGCCGATGAGGCCGCCCGCCTGGCCGCCGGGTGCCCCGGTCGTGGCCAGGTCTCCCGGCGGCGTCGCCCCGTCCGAAGTGTCCGTGCCGT
Source organism: Pseudactinotalea sp. HY158 (assembly GCF_009660225.1). NCBI lineage: Bacteria > Bacillati > Actinomycetota > Actinomycetes > Micrococcales > Cellulomonadaceae > Pseudactinotalea > Pseudactinotalea sp. HY158. The sequence continues at coordinate 2,344,264 of NZ_CP045920.1, read as the reverse complement.
GCGAAGCATCTGCGCCGTCCGGACTATCCGAGGCATCCGGCCCGCCCGTGTCGGTCGGGGACGGCCCGCCGGTGTCCGAGGGGGAGGGCTCGCCGGTGTCGGTCGGGGACGGGCTCGGCTGGGCAGCGATGACCTCGAAGGTGGCGTCGGCGCGGACCGTCGGGTCGTTCGCCTCCGGATCGGCGGGGACGACGCGCACCTCGTACGTCCCCGCCGTCGCGTCCGCGGGGACATCGACGGCCACGACGGCGCGACCGTGCTCGTCCGTGGTGAACGTGGCCGAGCCGAACTCCGTCGTCGCCGTGTAGGCGGTGCCACGCACGAGGCCGGTCACATCGAAGGCGGTCGTGTCCCCGGCCTCGACGTCGCCGGTGATCAGTTCCGGCGTGGGCCGGAACCGGGCGTCCACCATGCATTCGTCGCCGGTGATCACGTTCGAGTGCACGTCCTTGGTCGGCACGCCCTCCGCGCCCGGTATGTCCGCCGGCACCACGAGGGTGTCGACGTAGGCGTTCGCGATCTGCGTGGCGCACTCGGAGCCGCCGTAGGAGGTGTGGCTGTAGCCGGCCACCGTGAGGAGCGTGGCGCCCATCGCGGCGGCGGCCACCACGCCGTTGTCGTACGGTGTCGCCGAGTCGTACGTGGTGGAGACGACCAGCACGTTCGGCATCGCCTCGAGGGTCTCGCCGGCGGGCAGCGTGAACTGTTCCTCGTAGTAGGTGCACCAGTCCTCGACGGGCGCCATTCCGCGCTCGGGATGGCCGTTCGTGCGGGGATCGGTGAACGGCGCCGCCGCATAGTAGCCCTCGAGGTCGGCGATGATGCCGGCCGTGTCCTCGTTGTAGCCCGGCGGGGTGCCGGCGTCGGTGCACCAGATCGACGGGAACGCGGCCAGGTCGAGCGAGTAGGAGCCGTCGGGGCCACGGCCCGCATACGCGTCCGAGAGGATCATCATCCAGTCCTCGTTGCCCTCGACGGCGTCGGTCGCCTCGAGCAGGCCGGAGTTGAGGTAGCCCCAGTAGGCCTCGGTGTACATCGCCATGAGCGTGCCCTGGTTGAAGTCCGCGAAGCTCAGCGGCCGCGGGCCCCCGATCGAGCTGGAATACGTCTGGGCGCCCCAGGCCGCCCGGGCGATGTCGCGGTACCGCTCGAGCAGGGCGGGAACCGTGTTGTCGGGCGTTGCTCCGTCCGGGACGTCGTCGGTGCCCTGATACAGGGCGCACTCGAACGTCTCGGTGGTGCCCGCTTCGTCGACGACGACCTCCTGGCCCTCCATGCCCGCGCACCAGGCGAGGAACTGCTCGAACGTCGCCTGGAAGCCCGCGATCTGAGCGGTCGCGCCGTCCTGCCCGATCGACTTCGCGTACTCGGAGTATTTCGCGAGCTCGTCGGGGTTGTTCTCGAGCACATTGACGACGCCGTCGATCACCATCGCGCGGATGTTGTCCGGGAACTGGCGGGCGTACTCGTAGCCGATCGACGTGCCGTAGGAGAAGCCGATGTAGTTGAGCTTGTCGTCGCCGAGGACGCTGCGCAGCAGGTCGAGATCCTTGACGACGTTCACGGTTCCCGAGGCGCCGATGAGGGCACGGCCGTCGATCCCGAACGGCGCGCCGGTGTTCTCGTAGCACTCGTCGGTGTTGTACTCCAGGATGGCGTTGAGTTCGCTCGCAGCCAGGCCGTCGGACCCCTCCCGTTGCCGGTCCCAGGCGTCGTTCGACTGGCAGCGGATCATCGGAACGGAGGCACCGACGCCGCGCGGGTCGATCCCGACCGTGTCGAAGTCCTCGGCCAGGCCCGCGAACATCCCACTGCCGGCGAGCGCCAGGCCTGGGCTGCCCGGGCCGCCCGGGTCGGTGAACACGGCCCCTCGGCTCTCGCCGGTCGCGTTCGCGCGGGCGACCGCGAGGGCGATCGTGTCCCCGCCCGGGTCGGCGTAGTCGAGGGGGGCGATGACGTAGGCGCACTCGTCGGCCCCGCCGGTGGCGCCGAAGCCCGCGCAGGAGCCCCACACGACCTGCTGGTCGTAGAACTCCTCGAGCCCGTCCGGCACGGTGCCGGCGCCCTCGCCGCCCGGAGCCGGCCGCGGGATCGTGTACTCGTCGTCTCCGGTGGCGAATCGCTCCGCCGCCGGGGCGATGCCGTACCCCTGGGGATCGGGCACGATCGCCTCGAAGTCGGTCGGGTCCGGAACGGGAAGGGCCGAGGGGAGCGGAGCGCTCGCGCGTGCGGCGAACGACCGGATCACCCGTTCGACCTCGTCGGAGCTCGCATCGGGGGCGAGCAGGTCGCCCGCGGGTCCGGGGATCAGAGCGCCGTCCGGCTCGGGTAGCGGTGGCGGTGGTAGCGGATCGGCGGCCGCCGGCCCGGCCGTCAGGAGGGTCGCCACCAGTGCGGCGGCACTGAGAACGGCTGTGCGTTGTCCCCATCGTGGCATCGTGAGCTGACCTCATCATCTTCTCGTGGGCACCCCGGAGGGTCGTCGCATCGGTGCGACACTCCGAGGGTAGCGGGCTCATGGTGCTCGATGGGTGCAGAACCCGACGGGTGGTGCCCGTATCCCGGCGTGTCGGATCCTCGCATTCGAACGTCCGTGCGGTTAGGCTGTGGACTGTGAGGACGACGCGGCTCCGTCCACAGTTCGGGTCGGTGCTGCGGCGGATGTCGGTGGTCGGGCATAGCCTCCCAGGTATCGCGCTCGGAGAGGGCGCAATGGCCTGAACAGACCAGTTCCATACCCGCAGCGGCGACCCGGACGGGGCGCCCGAATGAGAAAGAGGCACCGTTATGGCTGCTCCCAAGGCAGATCGCGAGAAGGCACTCGAGGCCGCCCTCGGCCAGATCGACCGCCAGTTCGGCAAGGGCTCGATCATGCGCCTGGGCGACGACACCCGCCCCCGCGTCGCGGTGATCCCCACCGGGTCGATCGCCCTCGACGTCGCCCTCGGCACCGGCGGCCTCCCCCGAGGCCGGGTCGTCGAGATCTACGGTCCGGAGTCCTCCGGTAAGACCACCGTGGCGCTGCACGCCGTCGCCAACGCCCAACGGGCCGGCGGGATCGCGGCCTTCATCGACGCCGAGCACGCACTCGATCCGGAGTACGCCAAGAAGCTCGGCGTCGACACCGATGCGCTCCTCGTCTCCCAGCCCGACACGGGGGAACAGGCCCTCGAGATCATGGACATGCTCATCCGTTCCGGGGCGCTCGACGTCGTGGTGATCGACTCGGTCGCCGCGCTCGTGCCCAAGGCCGAGATCGAGGGGGAGATGGGCGATTCCCACGTCGGTCTCCAGGCCCGGCTCATGTCGCAGGCGCTGCGCAAGATCACCGGCGCACTCTCGGCCTCGGGCACCACGGCGATCTTCATCAACCAGCTCCGTGAGAAGATCGGCGTCTTCTTCGGCAGCCCGGAGACCACCACGGGCGGCAAGGCCCTCAAGTTCTACGCCTCGGTCCGCATCGACGTGCGCCGGATCGAGACCCTCAAGGACGGCACGAACGCGGTCGGCAACCGCACCCGCGCGAAGATCGTGAAGAACAAGATGGCGCCGCCGTTCAAGCAGGCCGAGTTCGACATCGTCTACGGGCTGGGGATCTCCCGCGAGGGCGGACTCATCGACCTCGGCGTCGAGAACGGCATCGTTCGCAAGTCCGGATCCTGGTACACCTACGAGGGCGATCAGCTCGGCCAGGGCAAGGAGAACGCCAGGAACTTCCTGCGCGACAACCCCGACCTCGCGATCGAGATCGAGGAGAAGATCAAGGCCAAGCTCGGTATCGGTGCCGCCGCGGACACGGCCGCGGAGAACGAGGTCGCCCCGGTACCCGTCGACTTCTGATGGCGGGCACAGACCCGGCTGCGGACGATCCGACCTCAGCCGCGGACGACCCGCCCCCGGCCGGGGACCTGCCGCGGGATCCGGCGAGCGCCGAGGCGACCGCCGACACGATCGCGCAGCTGCGCACGATGCTCGCCGACCACGCGGCCGCCGCCTCCAGCGACCTGTGGCAGGCCTCCGAGCCCGCCGCCGGCACAGGTGAGGCGGCGGCGTCGCCCGAGCCGGCATCGCCGGGATCGGAACCCGCACCCGAGTCGGTACCCGCCGGCCGGCCGGCACCCGCCGGCGGGCCGGTGCCCACTGGCCGGTCGGCACCCGATCCCGCCGGCGAGCCGGCTGCGGAGGAGGAGCGTGAACGCGCCCGCGAGATCGCCCTTCAGCAGCTGTCCTTCTCGGCGCGCTCCCGCCACCAGCTGGCCCAGGCCATGACCGCCCGAGACGTCCCGGAGCCGATCGTGACCGAGCTGCTCGACCGCTTCGAGCAGGTCGGACTCATCGACGACGCCGAGTACGCGGCGATGCTCGTGCGCACCCGGTACCGGGAGCGCGGCCTCGCGCGCCCCGCCCTCGCGCAGGAACTACGCCGCAAGGGGATCACCGGCCCACCGGCCGACGCCGCGCTCGACCAGATCGATTCCGGCGACGAGCGCGCCGCCGCGCGCGACCTGATCGCCCGGCGGATCCGCTCGATGGGCGAGGTCGAGCCGGCCAAGCGCCGGCAACGGCTCTATGCGCTGCTCGCCCGGCGCGGCTACGCCGCGGCCGTGGCGGTCTCCGTCGTCGACGAGGCACTGGCCGCCGAGGGGCTCAACCGCTACTGAGCCCGGTCTGCTCTGCTGGTCACGGGCAGGTCACGGGCAGGCCACGGGCAGGCCACGGGCAGACCAGGGGCAGGCCACGGGCAGAGCATGGGCAGAGCACGGGCAGGGTACGCGTAGACCACGGATAGACCACAGGGGCCCGGATCGCATCGGCGATCCGGGCCCCTGTGGCCTGTGGTCGGTGCCGACCTGGCGGCGCACCGACCTGGCGGGGTCAGCCCTTGACGGAGCCGGACATGAGTCCGCCGACGAAGTACTTTCCGAGCAGGATGTAGACCACGAGGGTCGGCAGCGAGGCGAGGAGTGCGCCCGCCATGGATGCGCCGTAGTCCTGGAGCTGTGCGCCGTTGGCGAGGTTGTTCAGGGCGAGGGTGACGGGCCCATTCGCGGCGGTCGAGAAGAACACCGCGAAGAGGAAGTCGTTCCAGGCGGAGGTGAACTGCCAGATGAGCACGACCACGAAGCTCGGGATCGAGATCGGGAGCACGACCGAGGCGTAGGTACGGAACATGCCCGCGCCGTCCACGCGTGCCGCCTCGATGAGTTCGTTCGGAACGGACTCGTAGTAGTTGCGGAAGATGAGCGTGCAGATCGGGATGCCGTAGACGATGTGCAGCAGCAGCAGGGAGGGCACGCCCGAGGGCACGTTGAGCCCGAGGAGGAGCTGGTTGAGCGGGATGATCACGGCCTGGTAGGGGATGAACATCCCGAACAGGATGAGCGTGAACACGATGTTCGCGCCGCGGAAGCGCCAGCGGCTCAGCACGAAGCCGTTGAGCGATCCGAGGAAGGCCGCGACGATCGCCTGCGGGATGACGAACTGGACGCTGCGCCACATCGAGGGGGAGAGGGTGTCCCACGCCTTGGCCCAGTTCTCGAGGGTCCAGTTCTGGGGCAGGGTCCACGCATTCGTGGCGGTGGCCTCGACGCCGCTCTTGAAGCTGGTCACGAGGAGCACGTAGACGGGGATGAGCACGAGGACGAGCCCGAAGTAGAGCGCCAGGTATCGCAGCGTGCGGGCGGGGCGGAAGCGGGAGGTCGACGTGGTGCGCAGGGGCATGGTCGCGGTGGTCATCGGGCGCCCTCCTCTTTGCTCGTGTAGATCAGGTAGGGCACGACGAGGATCGCGACGATGACCAGCAGGATGCCGCCGACCGCCGCCGCGTTGGCGAAGTCGTAGTTCGACTTGAAGATGTACATGTCGACTGCGGGGACCTTGGTCTGGTAGTTCGAGGCCTTCGAGATCGCCATGATCAGGTCGAAGGACTTGAGCGACATGTGTCCGATGATGATGAGGGCCGAGAGGGCCACCGGCGTCAGCTGCGGGAACACGACGTGGCGGTAGACCTGCCACTCGCTGGCGCCGTCCATGCGTCCGGCCTCGCGCAGCTCGTCGGGGACGCCGCGGAAACCGGCGAGGAAGAGCGCCATGACGTAGCCCGAGAGCTGCCAGACGGCGGGCAGGGCGATCGCCGCCACGCCCCACGAGATGTTGTTCCACCAGGGGTTCTGGAGGAAGTCGAGGCCGACCATCTGGAAGAGCCGGTTGAGGCCGCTGGCGTGCTCGCCCTGGTTGGAGTTGAGGAGCCAGCGCCACACGACACCGGAGGCGATGAAGGAGACGGCCATCGGGAACAGGTAGATCGAGCGGAAGACGCCCTCACCCTTGGTCGGGCGCTCGAGCAGCCAGGCCCACAGGAAGCCGATGACCATCGTGCCCACGAGGAAGACGACCGTGAACACCACGAGGTTGCGCAGCGAGTGCTGGAAGTCGGGATCGGCGAACAGGTCGAGATAGTTGCGGAACCCGACCCAGCTCACCGGCTTGCCGCCGGCCGCCTGCGCGGAGGTGTGGTTGTCCGTGAAGGACGTATTGAAGTTGATCGCTATGAAGCCGTAGACGAAGACTCCGAGCAGCAGGATCGATGGGGCGAGCATCAGCAACGGAGGCCCCAGTCGTTTCAGGCGGTTCACGTGACTCCTTTTCGTGCCTGATTGTGGACGGCGGCGGTGCGTCGGGCGGTCCGGTCCGGATCCGGTGTGGTCCGGACCGGACCCTCCCGTGCGCGATCGGTGGCCGCTTCCGGCCACGGACCGCAGCGGGCGGGTGCCCCGTCCTGGAGCACCCGCCCGGTGTGCGTCGTGCGAGGGGTCAGCCGTTGACGGCTGCTCCGAGCTCGCTCTGGAAGGTGGCCAGGTCGGAGCCACCGGCGGTGAACTTGCTCACCGCGTCGGTCACGCCGTTGAGGACCGCGACCGGAGCGGCCGCGCCGTGCGCGAGCGAGGGAACGATCGTGTCGTTCGCGTAGGACTCGATGGCGGTCTGCTGGTACTCGGAGAACTCCGAGGGGTCCGCGTCGGTCCGGGCCGGGATCGAACCCTTGGCCTTGTTGAACGCGACCTGGCCCTCGAGCGAACCGATCGTCTCGAGCCAGGCCTTCGCGCCCTCGGCGTGCTTGGCGCCCACGGGCAGGGTGAAGGAGTCGGCGAGGAAGCCGAACTGCTCGTCCGAACCCGGGACCGGGAAGTCGACGAAGCCGGTGCCGCGCTCGATGTCGTTCTCCTCGAACAGGGCCACGGCCCAGTCGCCCATGACGTTGTAGCCGGCGACGCCGTCGATGACCTTCTGGGTGGCGTCGGGCCAGTCCAGACCGTCACGGTCGGTGTTCGTGAAGCCGATGAGCGTCTCGAAGTGCTCGAGCGCGCCGGTCACCTCGGCGCTCGCCCAGTCGGTCGAACCGTTCCACAGGCCGTTGTAGCCCTCGGCGCCGAGATCGGCCATGAGCACGGTCTCGAGCAGGTTGACCTGGGTCCAGGGCGCCGCGACCGACAGGGCGGTCGCGCCGGAGTCGGCGACCTTCTGCAGGTCCGCGATCCACGCGTCGATGTCCTCCGGCACCGCGGCCGGGTCGACACCGGCGGCCTCGAGCACCTCGGGGTTGGCCCACACGACGTTCGAGCGGTGGATGTTCGAGGGCACCGAGTAGATCTTGCCGTCGACGGTGAGCAGGTCGAGCAGGTCCTGGGGGAAGACCTCGTTCAGGCCGAACTCGTCGTACAGGCCCGAGACGTCTTCGAGCTGGCCCGCGTCGATGTAGTCCTGCAGCTCCATGCCCGCGTGGGCCTGGAACGTGTCCGGCGGGTCGCCGGCCTGCAGCCGGGTCTGCAGGAGGTCCTTCGCCGCCGAACCGGCGCCGCCGGCGACCGCGCCGTTGATGAACTCGGTGTCGGGGTGCTGCTCGGCGAAGACCGCCTCGAGCGCCTGCAGGCCGGTCAGTTCCGAACCGGCCGCCCACCAGGTGAAGACCTCGACCTTGCTGGCCGAGTTGTCGCCACCGGCGTCGGCGTTGTCGCCGTCGTCGCTACCGCCGCCGCAGGCGGTGAGCACGAGTCCGGCTGCCGCGAGCGCAGCGACCGCTGAGATGCGTCGCATCTGGTCACTCCTTTGTGTAGGGGGAGGGGAGTTAGAGGACATCGTATGCTTCCGCACCGTCGTCCTGACCCACACAAGTCCACAAATACTCAGAAAACAACAAATGTACTCAAACTGTGATCTGGAGCTGGGGGCCGTGCGGGTGTGCCCGATGGGGGGAATCGGGGCCAGGTTGCGCGGATCGAGCGGCGGCGTCGATGTGTGAGCCACACGGTACGGCCCCTTGATAACGTTGTCAACGCGTGTGAGGCCCCTCACTCCGGGAGCGTGTCGCGCGCGGCTTGTACGATCGGTTCCCGTGACCTCTCCAGCAGCCCCGCCGCTCGACTCCCCGGCCGCTCTCCCCGCCGAGGGGGCGGGTGACCGCGGCCGGCCCCGCACCTACCTCGTGCGCACCCTCGGGTGTCAGATGAACGAGCACGACTCGGAGCGGATGGCGGGGCTGCTCACCGACGCCGGCTATGTCGAGGCCCCGACCGCGGGTGCGGGCTCGCTCCTCGGCGAGGTCGACGGCGCCGACGTCGTCGTGATCAACACCTGTGCGGTGCGCGAGAACGCCTCCGACCGGCTCTACGGCAACCTGGGACAGCTCGCCTCCATCAAGAAGCGCCGGCCGGGCTTCCAGATCGCCGTCGGTGGCTGCCTCGCGCAGCAGGATCGGGCCGGGATCGTCGAGCGCGCACCCTACGTCGACGTCGTCTTCGGCACCCACAACATCGACGTCCTGCCGGTGCTGCTCGAACGGGCCCGGCACAACGAGGAGGCCCAGGTCGAGATCGAGGAGGCGCTCAAGACCTTCCCCTCCACGCTGCCCACGAAACGCGACAGCGCCTTCTCGGCCTGGGTCTCCATCTCCGTCGGCTGCAACAACACGTGCGCCTTCTGCATCGTGCCGCACCTGCGTGGCAAGGAGCGCGACCGCCGGCCCGGTGACGTGCTCGCCGAGGTCGGGGCGGTGGTCGCCGAGGGGGCCATCGAGGTCACCCTGCTCGGCCAGAACGTCAACTCCTACGGCGTCGGCTTCGGCGACCGCGGGGCGTTCGCGAAGCTGCTGCGCGCGTGCGGCCGCATCGAGCACCTCGAGCGGCTCCGCTTCACCTCCCCGCACCCGGCGGCGTTCACGGACGACGTGATCGAGGCGATGGCCGAGACCCCGGCCGTCATGCCGACCCTGCACATGCCCCTGCAGTCCGGTTCCGACCGGGTGCTGCGGGCGATGCGCCGGTCGTACCGCTCGGCCAAGTTTCTCGGCATCCTCGACCGCGTCCGCGCCCGCATCCCGGACGCCGCCATCACCACCGACCTGATCGTCGGGTTCCCGGGCGAGACCGAGGAGGACTTCCAGGCCACCCTCGAGGTGGTCGAGCGGTCTCGGTTCTCCTCCGCCTTCACCTTCCAGTACTCCCCGCGCCCCGGCACGCCGGCCGCGACGATGCCCGATCAGGTGCCCGCGGACGTCGTCGCCGACCGCTACCGCCGGCTGCTCGCCCTGCAGGAGCGCATCTCGGGCGAGGAGAACGCGGCCCAGGTGGGCCGCACGGTCGAGGTCCTGCTCGCCGATTCGGACGGCCGCAAGGACGCGGCGACCGCGCGCGTGTCCGGTCGCGCCCCCGACAACCGGCTCGTGCACGTGGGGCTTCCCCCCGACGTCGCCGCCCTCCCCGCCGACCGTCGCCCCCGCCCCGGGGACCTCGTCACCGCCACGATCACCCACGCGGCCCCCCACCACCTCATCGCGGACTCCGGCCCGGCCGGAGGGACGTTCGCGCTGCGGCGCACCCGTGCGGGCGACGCGTGGGAGCGGGCCCGCCACGCCGTCGCGGCCGCACAGGCGGAACCCGCGGGGCCGCGTCCCGTCGGGCTCGGGATGCCCGCCCTCCCGCCGGCCCGGTGACGGCCCGTGATGGACCCGGTGATGGCCCGGTGATGGGCCGGGCGGGAGCCCCCGCGATCCGGCCGGCCGGAGGCGTCGTCGCGATCGTCGGCCCGACGGCGACGGGCAAGTCCGACCTCGCGCTCGATCTGGCCGAGTCGCTCGACGGCGAGATCGTCAACGCGGATGCGATGCAGCTCTACCGGGGGATGGACATCGGCACGGCCAAGGTGCCGGCCTCCGAGCGTCGGGGCATCGCCCACCACCAGCTCGACGTGCTCGAGGTGACCGACGAGGCGAGCGTGGCCGCGTATCAGCGGCATGCCCGCGCGGACCTGGGCAGGATCGCGGCCGCCGGGCGGCGAGCGATCGTCGTCGGCGGCAGCGGGCTCTACGTGCGGGCGCTGCTCGACCGCATCTCCTTTCCCGGCACCGACGAGGCCGTGCGCGCCGGCATCCAGGCCCGCGCCGACGAGCTCGGTCCGGGCCTGCTCCACGACGAGCTGGCCCGGGCGGACCCGGCCGCCGCCGAGCGGATCGACCGTGCCAACACCCGCCGCATCGTGCGGGCGCTCGAGGTGATCGAGCTGACCGGGGAGCCCTTCTCGGCCCGGCTGCCGACGTATACGTACGAGATCGAGGCGGTTCAGCTCGGCATCGCCGTGCCCGCCGTCGACCTCGAGGATGCGATCGGGCGGCGCACGCGGGCGATGTTCGCCGCCGGCCTGGTCGAGGAGACCGAGGAGCTGCTCGCCCGCGGCCTGGCCGGCGGACCCACCGCGGCGAGGGCGGTCGGATACGCCCAGGCGATCGGCGTCGTCCGCGGCGAACTCGGGGTCGAGGAGGCGCGCGACCAGGTCGCCCTCGCCACCCGGCAACTGGCGCGCCGCCAGCTCAAGTGGTTCCGGCGGGACCCGCGCGTGACCTGGCTCGAACCCGGTTCGGACCTGGCCCGCCGAGCGCATAGGCTCTGCCCATGAGCACCGATCCCACCCTCATCGACGAGACCGGCCCCGCGCCCGCGCGGGCCCCGATGATCGACCTGACGAAGGCCCACGGCGCCGCCCGGGCCTATCTCGTGCACTGCGACCGCGACGGAACCGGCGAGCTGAGTGCCGCCTCGGTGCGGGCCGTGACCGATCCGGTGCGCGGGATCGGCGCCACGGGCATCATCCGGCTCGTGCTCAGCTCCGTGCTCGGGAAGTCCGGCCCGGCCTGGTTCGTCTCGGCCATCTCCCCGAGCGGGGGGCCCGCCGTCGTCTCGACCGGCGTGCTGCGCGTCGCGGCCGCCTACCTGCACACCAGCGGTGAGGTGAGTGCGGGGGAGGGCGACACGATCGCCCTGCTCTCGGACGCCGGCCGCCACTACGTCACCTACCGGGACGGTCAGTACGGGATCACCGTCGGCGCCTGGCGCGGCCTCGGCGGCACCAAGACCCTCGACGAGGGCTTCAACGCCACCGTCGCCGTCAGCGGCCTCGACGAGCCGCGGCCCGGTCTCCAACTCGACGTGGGCGCCACCCACACGATCGTCGCCCTCGAGTCCGCCGACGAGCTCGCCGGCCTGGATCTGAGCGCACCCACCCGCGTCGAGCCCGCCACGGACGGCACCGGCAGCCTCGCGTTCGTGGTCCCGCTCGGCGAGCGCGACGTCGAGGTGATCGGCGCCGGCGGCGCGGTGACCGGCTCCGAGCGGATCGGGGCGGCGCAGGTCCGGCTCGCCACCGCCGACGGCGCGGAGCTGCTCGGCGACGACTACGCCGCCGCGGCGGCCACGGTCGCCGTGCGCCACTGGCTCGGTGCGGAGGCGGCTGCCGAGTGGGTCGTGCTCACCCCCGGCGGGTCCCAGCGCGTCATCGTGCACCCGTCGCGGTCGGTCGAGGTGGCCGAGGAGATCGTCTTCCCCGCCACGATCGCATGGAAGGCCCAGCCGGCTCAACCGGTCCAGCAGGCCTGAACGGGTCCGATCGGGCCGACGTCCCGTGCCCGCCCGGCCCCCGCTCGCCGGAGGGTGCCCGGATCGGGACGGTTCAGGTGCGCGCCGGGCGCACCCGCAACACCCGGAAGCCCTTGTGGCTGGCGACCCGCGCGACCGTCACCGGCAGCTCCTGCTCGAGCCAGCGGTGCAGCGAGTCCGAGCCGAGGTTCTTGTTCACCACGAGGTAGGCCTCGCCGGCGGGCGCGAGCCGGGGCAGCCACGTGCGCATCATCTCGTGCAGGACCGCCTTGCCCACCCGGATCGGCGGGTTCGACCAGAGCACGTCGATCGGGGCGGGGCCGGCGAACTCCTCGGGCGCGCGGGCCTCGACCGCGAGTCCGTTGCGGTGGGCGTTCGCCTCCGTCAACGCCCGTGCAGCGGGATTGACGTCGATCCCCACGACCCGCAGCCCCGGCGCGGCATCGGCCATCGCCAGCGCGATCGGCCCCCACCCGCAGCCCAGGTCCACACCGAGGCCGCTCGCCGGCGGGTCCGGGACCTCGCGGAGGAGGACCGCCGTGCCGGGGTCCAGTCGGCCCCCCGAGAACACCCCCGCCGCGGTGCCGGCCGTCATCGGGCGCCCCCGCAGGACCACCCGCACCTCGCGTTCACGCGACCGGGCGGGGGGCTCTGAGCTGAAGTAGTGCGACACGCAGAACAGGATAGGCCCGCGCGGGCGCGCGCTCGCAGCGAAATCACCTTGGCCCGCGACCTGGAGCGTGCGAGAGTGGAGAACACCACTCCACCCCACTCGAAGGATGATATGCCCGCACCTGGTCACGACCGTGGCACCACCGCCCGTGCCGACCACTCCGGCAGCCCGGCACCGGTGAGCGACCACCAGCGCGCCGAGGATCTGGTCGCCCGGATCCTCGCCCGGTCCGGAACGGCCCTGCAGGAGCGGGCGGCCGAGCACACCGACTACGACGGCGACCAGTTCGACGTCGAGGAACGCGCGGCCCTCCGCCGGATCGGCGGGCTCTCGACCGAGCTCGAGGACGTCACCGAGGTCGAGAACAGGCAGCTGCGGCTCGAGCGGGTCGTCCTCGCCGGGATCTACACCTCCGGCCGGACCGAGGCCGCCGAGGTCTCGCTCCGGGAGCTCGCCGCGCTCGCCGAGACCGCGGGCTCGACCGTGCGGGGCGGGGTGCTGCAGCGGCGCCCGCATCCGGACCCGGCCACCTATCTCGGCTCGGGCAAGTCCCGGGAACTCGCCGACATCGTGCGCGAGACGGGGGCGGACACCGTGATCGTCGACTCCGAGCTGGCTCCCTCCCAGCGGCGCGCGCTCGAGGACGTGGTCCGGGTCAAGGTGATCGACCGGACCGCCCTCATCCTCGACATCTTCGCCCAGCACGCCAAGTCCCGAGAGGGCAAGGCCCAGGTCGAGCTCGCCCAGCTCGAGTACCTGCTGCCGCGGCTGCGCGGCTGGGGCGAATCGATGTCGCGGCAGGCGGGCGGCCGCGCGGCCGGCGGCGAGGGGATCGGCTCCCGCGGCCCCGGTGAGACGAAGATCGAGCTCGATCGCCGACGGATCCGCTCGCGGATGTCCAAGTTGCGCCACGAGATCGCCGCGATGGCCCCGGCCCGGGAGACCCAGCGTCAGCACCGGCGCGCGGGCGCCGTGCCCTCGGCGGCGATCGTCGGCTACACGAACGCGGGAAAGTCCTCCCTGCTCAACCGCCTCACCGGCGCCGGGGTGCTCGTGGAGAACGCGCTGTTCGCGACCCTCGATCCGACGGTGCGCCGCTCGCGCACTCCCGACGGGCGCGAGTACACGCTCGCCGACACCGTCGGCTTCGTGCGGAGCCTGCCCACCGAACTGGTCGAGGCGTTCCGATCGACGCTCGAGGAGGTCGGCCTCTCCGACGTCGTCGTGCACGTGGTCGACGCGGCGCACCCGGACCCGGAGGGCCAGATCGTCTCCGTCCGGGACGTGCTGCGCGACATCCCCGGGACCGCCGACCTGCCGGAGCTCGTGGTGCTCAACAAGGCCGACCTCGCCGAACCGGAGACCCTGGCCCGACTGCGCACCGCCGAGCCCGGGGCGATCATCGTCTCCGCGGCCACGGGCGCCGGGATCGAGGAGCTGCGCGAGCGGATCGCCGCGGACCTCCCGCGGCCGCGGATCGAGGTCGACCTCGTCGTGCCCTACGACCGGGGCGACCTCGTGCACCGGGCGTACACGACCGGGGAGGTGCTCAGCGAGCTGCACGACGCCGAGGGCACCCACCTCGTCGCCCGGGTCGACGAGGCGCTGGCGACCGATCTGCGGAAGGCGACCCAGGCGTCGTCCTGACGCCTGCGGGCCGCCCCGGCGACGCGGCTAGACGCTCGCCGGGGGGCGTTCGCCCGAACCCCGTTCGATGAGACGCACGGGCAGCGTGACGTTCTCCGGCGGCCGCGAGTCGCCCGCGATCCGATCGAAGAGCAGCTCGGCCGCACGGCGCCCCATCCCGCTCGCATCCTGCGCCACGACGGTCACGGGCGGGTCGAGAACGTCGGCCAGCTCGAAGTCGTCGAACCCGACGAGTGCGAGTCGCTGCAGGATCCGCCGGCCCGTGCGGAGCGCGGCATGGGTGAGCCGGTTGTTGCCCGTGATGAGCGCCGTGGGAGCCGGATCGAGGTCGAGCAACCGGGCCAGCACGGCGTCGACCTCCGCCACGTTCGGGGTGCCGAGGTGGATGAGGCGCTCGTCGACGCCGGCGCCTGCGGCCTCGAGGGCGGCGCGGTAGCCGGAGGCGCGCTCCCGCGCGGTGTACAGGGACGGGTTGTCGCCGAGGTAGGCGATCCGCCGGTGGCCGTGGGCGAGGAGGTGCTCGGTGGCCAGGCGGGTGCCGCCCGCGTTGTCGGCGAGCACCGTGTCGGCCTCGAGCCCGCGCACCGGCCGGTCGATGAACACGAGCGGGGCGCCCATGCGCAGCTCGGTCGCCAACCCCTCCGACTCGATGCCCTCGGTCGGGGTGAGGAGCTGTCCCTCGACCTGGCGGCCGTTGAAGGTGTTGACGAGCCCGACGGCGCGGGCGGGATCCCCCTCGGAGGAGGCCGCGACGAGGAAGACCTCGCGTGCCGCGGCGACCTCCTCCGCGGCACGGGTGACCACCGAGTAGAACGGGTCGGAGACGTCCTCCATGACGAACGAGATCGTGTTCGTGGAGCCCTGGCGCAGCTGGCGCGCGAACTCGTTGCGGCGATACCCGACGGCATCGATCGCGGCGGTCACGCGCGCTAGCATGTCGTCACTGACGTAGGGATCACCGTTGACTACCCGGGAGACCGTCTTGTGGCTCACGCCCGCGAATGCAGCGACATCGTGCATCGTGGGCCGCGACGTGCCCCGTCGACGTGAGTGGGAGGGCCCGGCAGTCGTCATGGCGGACGATCCTTTCTGGTGTGCTCCGACCGGAGCCAGGTGGCGAGATGGCCGGAATCAAGCGATTGACATCGTTAACAGGACATCCTAACGCTCTTGGGCCCCCGGCGGGGACGATCCGTGGACGCACGTTCGCGCCGACCGCGAACCTGGGAGGATGGGCGGGTGAGTGGCGCAGACGTGGACGAGGTGCTCGACTCCGTCGTCTCGGCGATGGCCGGATCCCGGCGGGAGGGCCAGCACGAGATGGCCCGGGCGGTCTCGGCCGCCGTCGCCGGGGGCGGCCGGCTGCTCGTACAGGCGGGCACCGGCACCGGGAAGTCCATCGCCTACCTGCTGCCGACGCTGCTGCACACGATCCGGACCGGGGAGCGGGCCGTCGTGTCCACGGCGACCCTGGCGCTCCAACGACAGATCGTCGGGGTCGACCTCCCGCGGCTCGAGCCGGTCGTCACCGCCGCGGCCGGCCGCGCACCCGAGGTGGCGCTCCTCAAGGGATGGCACAACTACCTGTGCAAGCACAAGCTCGCCGGCGGCTACCCCGATGAGGAGGAGGCGCTGTTCTCGAGCGAGGGCCTGCGGGCGGAGGACCATGCGCCGCCCGCCGGGGAGTCGGACCCGGGCGAGGGCGGCCGGGAGCGGAGCGGCCTCGCCGCCCAGGTGCTCCGGCTGCGCGACTGGGCCGCCACGAGCGAGACCGGGGATCGCGACGACCTGCCCGCGGGCGTGAGCGACCGGGCCTGGCGGCAGGTCTCGATCAGCGCGCTCGAGTGCCTCGGTCAGAAGTGCCCACTCCTCGACGAGTGCTTCCCCGAGGCGGCGCGCAGGCGATCGCGGGAGGCCGACGTCGTGATCACGAACCACGCCATGCTCGGGGTCGCGGCCTCGGGCTCCCCGCGCGCCCTGCCGGAGCACGATGTGCTCATCATCGACGAGGCGCACGAACTGCCGTCCCGGGTCACCTCCCAGGCGACGGTCGAGCTCTCCGGAGCGGCGGTCGAGCGGGTCGCCCGGCTCGCGCGCCGACACGCGGGCCTGGCGACGACCGCCCTCGACGAGGGGGCCGCGGCCCTGCGGGAGGCGCTGGCCCACGCGCAGCCGGGCCGATGGCCCCGCGGGCTGCCGATCGAGGTGAACGCGGCGGCCCGCGCGATCGACGCCGGCACCCGCGAGGTGCTCACCGCGTTGCGGGAGAGTCGCGGCGCGGGGAAGGGCGACCAGGGTGGCACGCTCATGGCCCGCTCCGCCCTCGTCGAACTCGCCGAGGTGACCGACCGACTCCTGTCGGACTCGATCGCCGAGAACCGTGATGTGGTCTGGTGCGAGGCGCCCCGACAGGCCGGCGAGGCTCCCCGGATCATGGTCGCCCCGCTCGAGGTCGCGGGGCGGATCGCGGGGGAGCTGCTCGGGGAGAAGGCGGTCGTGTGCACCTCCGCCACTCTCACCCTCGGCGGGCGGTTCGAGCCGGTGGCCGCCATGATCGGCCTCGCCGGCGACTACGAGGGAATCGAGGTCGCCTCGCCGTTCGACTACCGCGCCCAGGGCATCGTCTACGTGGCCAAGCACCTGCCGCCACCGGGGCGAGAGGGCCCGAGCGACCAGCTCCTCGACGAGGTGGCCGAGCTGATCACGGCGGCCGGCGGGCGCACGCTCGGCCTGTTCTCCTCGCGCCGGGCCGCCGAGGCCGTGGCCGAGGTCATGCGCGAACGGCTCGAGGTGCCGATCCTCGTCCAGGGCGAGGACTCCATCGGCTCGCTCGTGCGTCGATTCATCGAGGACGACGCCAGTTGCCTCTTCGGCACGCTCACCCTGTGGCAGGGGGTCGACGTGCCGGGGGACACGTGCCGACTCGTGCTCATGGACCGCATCCCGTTCCCGCGGCCGGACGACCCGGTCATGTCGGCGCGTTCCGACGCCGTCAAGGCCCGCGGCGGCAACGGCTTCATGCAGGTGGCGGCCGCGCACGCAGCCCTCCTGCTCGCCCAGGGGGCCGGTCGGCTCATCCGGGGGGTGGGTGACCGCGGCGTCGTGGCGGTCCTGGACCCGCGGCTCGCGACCGCCCGCTACGGCAGCTTCCTCGCGGCGTCCCTGCCTCCGCTGTGGCCCACGACCGACCCTGCGCTCGTGCGGGCCGCCCTCACCCGGCTGCGCGAGGGCTCCTGAGCCTCGTCCCCGCGCCCCAGCAGGAGCGGGGGGGCCGGCGCGAAGAAACGGGCGGCTAGAGTGCGCGCAGAACCGCGACGACGCGCCCGAGGATGACCGCGTGGGTGCCGTCGATGGGGGAGTAGTTCGGGTTCGCCGGGTGGAGCCAGCGGCCGTCGTCCGCGTGCCGCAGCGTCTTGACCGTGGCCTCGCCGTCGATCATGGCGGCGACGATCTCGCCGTTCTCGGCCACGGACTGTGACCGGACCACGACCCAGTCGTCCTCGCAGATGGCGGCCTCGATCATCGAGTCGCCCACCACCTTGAGAAGGAAGAGTTCGCCGTCGCCGACGAGCTGCTTCGGCAGGGGGAAGACGTCGTCGATGGCCTGCTCGGCCAGGATCGGCCCGCCCGCCGCGATTCGTCCCACGACCGGCACGAAGGAGGGCTCGACCGTCACGGCGCCCTCGTTCGTGGCGAAGGTCGGCGCGCCCTCGGTCGAGGGGGCGTCCGCCGCGTCCGTGCCGACGGAACCGTCGGGATCGATGAGCTCGATCGCCCGGGTCGCGATCGGGTCGCGTCGGAGGAGACCCTTCTCCTCGAGCACCTGGAGCTGATACTTGACGGACGACGGGCTGGCGAGTCCCACGGCCTCGCCGATCTCGCGCATCGTGGGCGGGTAGCCGCGTTCGCTCAGGGAGTCGCGGATGCACGCCATGATCCGCGCCTGCCGTTCGGTCAGATCGGCGGCGGGGCGCCCGGTCTCGGCGGTGGGGCTCATGGACTCTCCTTCGTTCCGTTCCGGCCGGGGGCCCGGGACCGGGGCGTGGCCACGCCGCGAACCTCCCGGCGCCGGAGATCCGAACGGGTCGATCGGATGTCGGTGGTCGGTGCTCAGCTTGGTCGTGATGTTGATCAGCCTACGGCCGCAGACACCGGTTCGCCAAACATATGTTCGAACCGCGTGTCGACATCGGCCGGGCTTCCTGTTATCTTCGTACAAGCGTACGACGAACGGACGTTCGAGAGGAACGACGATGAGTGTTCTAGCTTCAACGAAGCCCCACCGTGCCGGCCGCCCACTCCCCGCCGCAGTCCCGCAGCGGGGACCCCGCCCGACCGACCCCGCGCGCCGCTCCCGCCGGGCCCACATGGTGCTCCTGCCCGAATGGAGCGAATCGCCGGAGCGGGCCGAGGACCGTGCTCCCGGCCGCGGGAGCGGAGCGGGCGATGTCGCCGCCCGGCTCCCGATCCGGTCGCTCCCGCATCGTTCCACCACCGTCCCCGCGACCGCACCCGTGACCACCCCGCTCCCGACCCGGGCGCCCGTCGAGCCTCGACGTGAGGCCGCCCCGGCCGTTCGGACCGGGCTCCACCAGCACGTGGGAGAGGCGCTCTCGCTCGTGGTCTCCCGGCCCGTCGGCCGCATCGTCAACCGGCCGGTCGGCCGGATCGAGCCGACGCCGACGCTTACGCGGGCTCCGGCGCGGGTGCCCTCGTCTGCGCCGCGGTCGCTGTCACATGCGGCAGCCACGCACTCGGTAGCCACGCACTCGGTAGCCACGCACTCCGTCGCGGCGAGCCCCGCGCGCCGGCGGAGCTTCTCCCAGCTGACCGTCCGCGGCCAGCGGGTCCTGGTCGGCGCCGGGTTCGCCCTGGCGGTCGGACTCGGATCGCTCGTGGGTGGCCTCGTGCAGTCCGGCGGAGACGTGCCCGCGGCGACCGACGTCGTCACGGTCGAGTCCGGCGAGAGTCTCTGGCAGATCGCCGGCGCCGTGGCCGAGCCGGGCGCGGACCTGCGGCCGCTCATGGAGGAGATCCGCGCGCTCAACTCCCTCGACGGTTCCGCCCTCACCGGCGGCCAGAGCCTCCTCGTCCCCGTGGCGGCGGGCTGAGCATGCCACCGCGGCCACGTGCACCGGCGGGGCGGAGCCCGACGTGCACCGGGGGCGGAGCCCGACGTGCACCGGCGGGGCGGAACTCCACTTGCACCGGCGGGGTGGAACCCGTAGCGTTTCCCGGAGTTACAGATATGTGATTCGAAGGGATGGTGCACGGGTGCATTGCCCATTCTGTCGACACCCCGACTCGCGAGTCGTCGATTCGCGAACCGCCGAGGACGGCTCCTCGATTCGGCGCAGGCGTCAATGCCCCAACTGCGGTCGGCGTTTCACCACGCTCGAGACGACGAGCCTGTCGGTGATGAAGCGCTCCGGCGCGGTCGAGCCGTTCAGTCGTGACAAGGTCATCGCCGGCGTGCGGAAGGCCTGCCAGGGCCGCCCGGTGAGCGAGGATCAGTTCGCGCTGCTCGCCCAGCAGGTGGAGGAGGCGGTGCGCAGCACGGGGGCCGCGGAGATCGACGCGCACGAGGTCGGCCTGACGATCCTCGGCCCGCTCCGGGATCTCGACGAGGTGGCCTACCTGCGCTTCGCCAGCGTCTACCAGGGCTTCAGCTCCCTCACGGACTTCGAGGACGCGATCTCCACGCTGCGACGAGAACGAGACGAGCCCGCGCCCGAGACCCCCTGATCGGCTCTCGCCGCAGCGCGGCGGTGACGCCCTCAGGCGTCGCTCGAGCGGGCCCAGATGTTGATGTCGCCGTCGCGCGCGAAGCGGTCGATGCGCTCGAGTTCGTCCGCCGTGAAGTCCAGGTTCGCCAGCGCACCGAGCGTGTCGCTCAGCTGCTCCACGCTCGAGGCGCCCACGAGGGCGGTGGTCACGCGCGGGTCGCGGAGCACCCAGGCGATCGCCATCTGCGCCAGGCTCTGGCCGCGCGCCTGAGCCACCTCGTGGAGTGAACGGATCGCCGTCAGATTCTGCTCGCTGAGATGCTCGGAGCGGAGCGAACCGTGCCGCGCGGCCCGAGAGCCCTCCGGGACTCCGTGCAGGTACTTTCCGGTGAGCAGTCCCTGTGCCAGCGGGGAGAACACGACCGAGCCCATGCCCGCCGACCCGAGCACGTCGAGGACGCTCTCGCCCGAGGTGTCGGGCTCCTCGATCCAGCGATTGAGCATCGAGTAGGACGGCTGGTGCACGAGCAGGTCGAGGCCGATGTCGGCACAGACGGCCAGGGCCTCGCGAGTGCGGGTCGCCGAGTACGAGGAGATCCCCGCGTACAGCGCCCGGCCCGAGTCGACCGCGGTCTTGAGGGCCCCCATCGTCTCCCGCAGCGGCGTGTTCGGATCGAATCGGTGACTGTAGAAGATGTCGACGTACGGCAGGCCGAGTCGGTCGAGGGAGGCGTCGAGCGAGGCGAGCAGGTACTTGCGGGAGCCCCATTGGCCGTAGGGCCCGGGCCACATGTCGTACCCGGCCTTCGTCGTGACGACGAGCTGGTCGCGCAGGCCGGCGAGGTCCGAGTGGAGCACTCGGGCGAAGTTGCGCTCGGCCGACCCCGGCGGCGGTCCGTAGTTGTTCGCCAGGTCGATCTGCGTGATCCCCTGGTCGATCGCGTGCAGGATGATGTCGCGCTGGCGCTGCAGCGGCGTGTTGTCGCCGAAGTTCTGCCACAGGCCCAGCGAGATCGCTGGGAGGTCCAAGCCGCTGCGTCCGGCGCGACGCATGGGCATCCGGTCATATCGATCAGCTGCGGGGGTGTACATGCCCCGACCCTATCGGCACCGATCGGGGGTGGGCCCCGAGTGATCCGGGCCGATCCGGTCCGATCCGGTCCCGGCCGACCCGGGCGCGGCCGGGCCGACGCGGGCCACGCCGTCAATAAGCTGGGCAGCCGCGACCGTCCTTGGCAAGCTGGGGGGAGTGGGTCAGCCGGACCCCGGTACAGACAGGTCACTAGGAGGCTCAGATGGCTGAGAACCAGGACGAATACGCCGACGCGAAGGCGAAGATGCGCGCAGCGCTCGAACGGAAGAAGGAGACCGAGCATGCGCGGGCCGACGGCCGCTCCAACACCGGGTCGATCCACGGCTCGGAGGTGACCGGCGCCGAGGGGAGGCGGATGTTCCGCCGCAAGTCCGGCTGAGCGCCACCTGCCGCAGACCAGCGGGGACGCCTGGCCACCCCCCGGGTGGTCGGGCGTCCCCGCTGTGTGTGTCCGCTCCGGGCGACTCAGGCGCCGGCGGGGGTGAGCACGCGCACCCGGATGGTGCCGTCGATCTGCTCCATGCCCGCCACGGCCTCGGCCGCGAGCCGGGAGGAGACGTCGGTCACCGCGTAGCCGAGGTGGCCCACGGTCCCGAGCACCTGGGACTCGATGTTCGCGCCCGCGGTCGAGAGCACCTGGTTGATGCCGGCCAGCACGCCGGGAACGTTGCGGTGCAGGTGCGTCACGCGCACGTTCGACCCCCGCGGGGTCTCGAGCACGAGCGCCGGCACGTTGACGGAGAGGTTCGTGGTGCCCAGCGTGAAGTAGTCGCGCAGCTTCGCCGAGACGAACTTGCCGATATCGGCCTGCGCCTCCTCGGTCGAGCCGCCCACGTGCGGGGTGAGGATGACGTTGGGCAGGTCGCGCAGCTCCGAGTCGAACGCGTCGCCCTGCACCTTCGGCTCGGTCGGGAAGACGTCGACCGCCGCGCCCGCGAGTCGGCCGGAGAGGATCTCCTCGCGCAGGTACGCGTAGTCCACGAGGAACCCGCGGGAGAGGTTGAGGAAGATCGAGCCGTCCTTCATCCCGCGGAACTGCGGCGGGCCGAACATCCCGGCATTGCCCGGGCGGCCGTCGACGTGGAGCGTGACCACGTCCGCCTCGGCGAGCAGGTCCTCCAGCGAGGTCATCCGCCGGGCGTTGCCCAGGGCGAGCTTCTCGGCCGTGTCGTAGAAGATGACGCGCATGCCGAGCGCCTCGGCCACGACGGACAGCTGGGTGCCGATGTTGCCGTAGCCCACGATGCCCAGGGTGCGCCCGCGCACCTCGTGCGAGCCCGTGGCGGACTTGTCCCAGACGCCGGCGTGCAGCGCCTTGTCCTTCTCGGTCAGGCGGCGGGTCAGCGCGATGATCTCCGAGAGCGCCAGCTCGACCACGGAGCGGGTGTTCGAGAACGGGGCGTTGAACGCGGCGACGCCGGCCTCGGCCGCGGCCTGCAGGTCGATCTGGTTCGTGCCGATGCAGAACGCGCCGACCGCGAGCAGGTCGGGCGACTCGGCGATCACGCGCGACGTCAGGTGCGTCTTCGACCGGATACCGAGGAGCTGCACCCCGGACAGTGCCGAGATGAGCTCGTCCTCGTCGAGCGCCCCCTTGGCGGTGGTCACCTCCACCCCGGCCTTTTCGAGGGATTCCCGCGCGAACGGATGGATGCTTTCGAGAAGGAGTGCCTTGACCACGTCGTCTATCATGACCCATCCCGCCGATCGGACCAAACGGATATCACGCAGTGGACGGCGCCCGCTCGCGCCCCGCCGGTCAGGCGAGCCCGGCCGGCAGCTCCTCGCTGTGGACGACGTCGAGGTGCCGGGTCGGCCGCGTCATCGCCACATACAGGTCGCCCGGCCCGTGCCCCTCCCGCTGGATCCGGGCCGGCTCCACCAGCACGACGTGATCGAATTCGAGGCCCTTCGCCTGCCCGGGAGTGAGCACCACCACAGGGTCGCGCAGGTCGCCGTCGAGACTCACACCGAGCGTCCGGGCCACGTCCGCCACGAGTGTGGCGGGCGCGATGACCGCGATCGCGCCGGTGTCCGCGGGGATCGCCGCGACCACCGCGGCCGTGGTGGCGGGGGCGTCGAGGGCGTGATGACGACGCAGCGCCCCCTCGACGTCTCGGGCGGAGGTGAGCGTGGCGGGGGGATGGGCGGGGTCGGCCGCCGCGGCCACCGCGTGGGCCGCCGCCATGATCGAGGCCGGGGTGCGGTAGTTGACGCTCAGCGTCTCGAGCCGCCAGCCGTCGCGCAGGCGGGAGTCGAGCGCCTCGCCCCAGCTGCGGGCACCGGCGGCGGTGGAGGTCTGGGCCACGTCGCCGACCACGGTCATCGACCGGGACGGATTGCGCCGCAGCACGGCACGCCAGGCCATCGCCGACAGCTCCTGCGCCTCGTCGATGACGACGTGCCCGTAGGTCCATTGCCGGTCTGCGCGGGCCCGGTCGGCGAGGGAGCCCACGGCGGCGCCCCCGTCGAATCGGTCGGCGAGCATCTCGGCGCTCACCATGCCGCCGCCGGCGCCCGAGGCGCTGAGCATCTCCTGCGCATAGGCCACCGCCTCCGCCCGCCGGGCGGCCTCCCGGCGCGAGTGTTCACGGTCGAGGGAGTCGTCGGCCCCGAGGAGCTCGGCCAGCTCGTCGAGGAGCGGCACGTCCGCGGGGGTCCACTCGGCCACTCGCCGCCCGGGCCGGGCACGCGATCGGCCGGCCAGGCGAGCCGGGCCCGGGTGCGCGCGCCGAGTTCGGGGGCGGCCTCGAGCAGCCGGTGCGGCTTCGTGTACAGATCCCGCAGGAGGGAGGCGGGGGTGAGCGGCATCCAGGCGAGGTTGAGTGCGACCCGCACGTCCCGCGCGGAGCGCACCTCCTCGGTCAGCTCCGCCCAGTCGGCCTCGCCCACCTCCTCGCCGAGGGCCTGCGCGTACTGCTGCGCGAGCGCGGTGAGCATGTGCCGCACGAACGTCACCCGGGCCTCGTTGTGGGGCTTGCCGGTGCGGCGTGCCTTCGCCTGCGCGGTGCGCAGGTCGGCCGGGCGCAGGGTGAGGGTCTCCCGGGCCACGCGCAGCGGCCGCTCCGAGAGCACCCGCTGCCGGGCCCGCACGGCGCGCGGCAGGATCCGGGCCCACACGCCCCGGCCCTTGATCGTGGCGATCTCGTCCGGCTCCGTGCCCGTGGCGGTCACGTCCGGGAGCAGGCCGGCGATCGTCATCGAGACGACCCCCGTCTCCCCGAGGGCGGGCAGCACCTGTTCGATATAGCGCAGGAACACCGGCGTCGGCCCGATCACGAGCACCCCGGAGCGTTCGAGCCGCTCGCGGTGGGCGTAGAGCAGGTAGGCCGCCCGGTGCAGGGCGACCGCGGTCTTCCCGGTGCCCGGTCCGCCCTGAACCACGAGCACGCCGGCCGAGTCGGAGCGGATGATCGCGTCCTGCTCCGCCTGGATCGTCGCCACGATGTCGCCCATCCGGCCGGTGCGGTGCTGGGCCAGGGCCGCCAGGAGGGCTCCCTGGCCGGCCACCTGCGAGGGGTCGGTCACGGCGTCGAGGTCGAGCACGTCGTCCTCGATCGAGACCACGGAGCGCAGCCGCGTCTGGATGTGTCGGCGCAGGACCACACCGCCGGGGTGGGCGGCGGTCGCCTGATAGAACGGCTCGGCCGCCGGCGCGCGCCAGTCGGTGAGCAGTTGGGAGTGCTCGGCGTCCGAGAGGCCGATCCGGCCCACGTAGCGCTCCTCGCCGTCGGTCAGGTCGAGCCGGCCGAACACGAGCCGCTCCTCGACGGATTCGAGCTGTGCCAGCCGGTCCTCGTAGAGGGTGGCGAAGGCGTCGCGTTCGCTCCGGTTCTGCGGCGAGCCGCTCGGGCCCTCGCGGCGCACGTGGGCGAGCCGGCCGCGGGTGTGGGCGCGCAGTTCGTCGAGCCGGAGGTAGACCTCGTCGAGGTGGAGCTGTTCGTCGGTCAGGGGGGTGGGCGTGGGTCGGGGATCAGCGGCAGCCGACACGATCACGGGTCCTTTACGCGCAGGGGAGGCCGGAATTCCGCCGCCAGGGGCGGACCGTCTATTATCCATCCGGCGGGCCGGGATCGAGCCCGGAAGTCCGCCAGCAGGCACGTGCGCGGGTGTGACGTGGCCCGCACCGGGCGGCGACGGGCGGGGAATGTCCCAGGCCGTCCACGTGTTGTGACCAGCGAGGTGATACCCGATATGAGCAACCCGCGCAACCCCCGTGATCTGTTCGTCCGCTCCGAGGAGCCGGCCGAGGCCGTCGCCGTGCTCGTGCACGCGTTCCAGGGCGCCTTCGACGCGGGCCAGGCGGGTCAGCAGGCCGCCGACCACCTGACCGCGACCCTCGGCGGCGAGCGCGTCGCCACGTTCCGTGTGGACGAGCTGCTCGACTACCGCTCTCGCCGCCCGGCGATGATGTTCGAGAACGGCGCCTTCACCGACTACGACCGGCCCGAGCTCGTGGTCGACCTGCTCCGTGACGACGAGGGTGAGCCGCTGCTTCTCCTGCACGGGCCCGAGCCCGACCTGCAGTGGGACTCCTTCGTCGACGCCGTCGAGGCGATCGTCGACGACTTCGGGGTGCGGCTGACCATCGGCATGCACGGCATCCCGATGGGGGTCCCGCACACGCGCCCGCTCACCGTGACGGCCCACGCGACCCGGCGCGACCTCATCGCCGATCACCCGAACTTCATCGGCTCGGTCCAGGTGCCCGCCTCGGTCTCCGCGCTGCTCGAGTACGAGTTGGGGCGCCGCGGCCGCGACGCGCTCGGGATCTCCGTCAACGTGCCCCACTACCTCGCCCAGACCGAGTTCCCGCAGGCGGCGGCCGAGCTCCTGCGGCAGGTCTCGCGCGCCGGCGACCTGTCGCTGCCCCTCGGCGACCTCGAGGCCGAGGGCGTGCGGGTGCTCGAGGAGATCGACCGCCAGGTGGGCGAATCGGCGGAGGTGAGCGGCGTCGTCCATGCGCTCGAACGCAACTACGACGAGCACGCCCAGCGGGCCGTCGCCGAGGGGCGCCACCCCCTGCCCGCGCCGGTCGACGTGCCCAGCGCCGACGACATCGCGGCCCAGGTCGAGGCCTTCCTCG
Source organism: Pseudactinotalea sp. HY158 (assembly GCF_009660225.1). Classification (NCBI taxonomy): domain Bacteria; kingdom Bacillati; phylum Actinomycetota; class Actinomycetes; order Micrococcales; family Cellulomonadaceae; genus Pseudactinotalea; species Pseudactinotalea sp. HY158. The sequence continues at coordinate 2,318,115 of NZ_CP045920.1, read as the reverse complement.
CCGGCCACGAGTCCGAGACCGACTCCGGCGACGAGTTCGGGCCACAGGGGCCGGCGGCGGAGTGAGGTGGGCCGTTCGGCCCGGCATCCGGGTGTCCACCTGGTGGGCGGTTCGGTGTGCCGCCCGTCGCGATAGTGGCGATCACGCGGCGTCCATGCAAGACTGTCCCGCAGTTGCACCAGTTTCTCTTACGTAGCACCCGGGATAATCACCCAAAGCACGACGTGGGCGAGGCAATGCGGCACCGCGAGACGGACACACGGTCCGTCTCGACAGAAAGTCCCGGAAGGACACAGCAACATGGCACAGGGAACCGTCAAGTGGTTCAACGCTGAAAAGGGCTACGGCTTCATCGCCCAGGATGGTGGCGGGGACGACGTCTTCGTGCACTACTCGGCGATCGAGAGCGACGGCTACCGCTCGCTCGAGGAGGCTCAGCGCGTGGAGTTCGACATCACCCAGGGCCCCAAGGGCCCGCAGGCGGAGAGCGTTCGCGCCGTCTGATCCAGGCGTGAGGCGGGCCCGTGACCGGTTGGTCACGGGCCCGTCGTCGTTTCTCATGGACGACGAGTCCCCGGCTCCGGCGGTCCCGGCGGCTGCGGTGACGTCGGCGACTCCGGCGAACGTTCGCGACTCGGGCGACTCGGGGCCGAGGCGGCTCAGGGGGCGGGCGGGTCCTCGAACGGGCGGTGACCGGCGAGGAAGTCGAGCGCCTGCGGGCCGGTGACCAGGCGGGCCGCCACGGGCATGGAGCGCAGGAGCCGCGCCGCGGTGTCGGGGAGCGGGCGGTGGGAGCCGACGAGCACGACGTTGCCGTAACGGCGCCCGCGCAGGATGGCCGGCTCGGCGACGATCCCGACGTGGGCGAACACCGCGGCCAGCGTGGCGGCCTCCCGGCGCGCGACCGGCAGGGGTGGGCGGTCGGCGACGTTGGCCAGGTAGATTCCGTCCTCGGTCAGCCGGGCGGCGACCGCACGTGTGAACTCCACCGTGCGCAGGTGCTGGGGAACGACCCGATCGGCGAAGGCGTCGCGCAGGACGACCTCATAGCGCGCGGGGCCCGGGGAGTCGACCGCCGCGCGCGCATCGCCCACACGGATCCGCAGCCGTGGCGCCCGGGGCAGCTCGAACCATTCCCGCATGTACTGCGCGAGCAGGCCGTCGATCTCAACGGCGAGCTGCCGCGAGTCGGGCCATTCGGCCTCGATCGCGCGGGCCATGGCGCAACCGGCGGCCCCCAGGTGCAGCGCGCGCAGCCGCGGGGCGCCGCCCGGGCCCGCCGGCGGGAAGGCCGCGCGGATCACCGCCTGCATGTGCTGCATGTACTCGAAGGTGAGGTCGGCCGGGTCGAGCAGGTTGAGGTGCGAGCTCTCGACCCCGCCGAGGAGCACGGTCACCTGCGTGCGTTCGATGTCGTAGGCCAGTTCTACGGTGGTGCACGAGGTGGCCACGGGCCCCTCCGGCCAGCCGTCCGCTCCCTGGGGCGTGCGGCGGGCGCGGGCAGCCGAACCGGAGCGACGGGAGCGGGATGAGGACGACGACCGACGGGGCACGTGGGCAGCCTAGCCGCCGGGCCGATCGGGCCGATCGGGTGGCTCGGGCCGATCGGGTGGCTCGGGCCGATCGGGTGGCTCGGGCTGATCGGGTAGGTCGGGCCGGTGGGGCCGATCGCTCCGGAACCCTTGACTCGTTCAAACGGATGTTCGATACTGGTGTCGGGAGGGCATCATGACCATCGCAGCGCATCGGCAACTCACCCGGGCCCACGGCGAACTCGACGACGCCGCGCGGGCGCGGGCCGACACCGAGATCTTCCTCCACGCCCACATGGCCGCGCTGCGGGCGGCGGCCGCCGTGACGGCGGGCAGTTCTGCCACGGGACGGCGGCGCCTGCGCAGCGTGTGGGAGCAGCTGGCCGAGCGCGGCGGGCCGTGGGAGCCCTGGGCGGAGCGATTCGCGGCGGGAGCGCCCATCCGCGCGGGCATCGAGTCCGGGCAGCTCGACTCGCTCCCGCCGGGGCGGGCCGCCGCGGCCCTGGCCGCCGCCGGCGAGTTCGTCGCCGCCGTCGAGCGCGAGCTCGACGGCCGGGCGGCGACGCTCGTGCCGTGGACGATGGCCCCGAGTGCGGATCGGTTCGGGCGGGCCTTCGCCCGCGACGGCCACGGGGCGGCGAAGGCCTCGTGAGCCGCTCCCCCCGCGCCGCGGGCGTGCGCCGCGACTGGGGCGAGGACGACTCCTCCGCCCCGATCCTGCACGTCGACATGGACGCGTTCTTCGCTGCGGTCGAGCTGATCGACCGCCCCGAGTTGCGCGGGCTACCGGTCATCGTCGGCGGGGAACACCGGGGCGTCGTGCTCTCGGCCACGTACGAGGCGCGCGCCCTCGGGGTGCGGTCGGCGATGCCGATGCGCCGGGCCCGGATCCTCGCCCCCCGGGCGATCGTCATCCGCCCCGATCACGCCCGCTACCGGGAGGTCTCGCGGTCGGTCATGCAGATCCTCGGGGACATCACCCCCGTGATCGAACCGGTCTCGATCGACGAGGCCTTCCTCGACGTCTCCGGCGCGCGGCGGCGGATCGGCGGCCCCAGTCGGATCAGCCGGCTCATCCGGGCCCGCATCGCCGCGGAACTGCACGTCGTGGCCTCGGTCGGCATCGCCTCGACGAAGTTCGTGGCGAAGCTCGCCTCGCAGCACGCCAAGCCCGACGGGATGCTCCTCGTCCCGCACGAGGCCACGATCGACTTCCTCCACCAGCTCCCGGTCGGCGCGCTCTGGGGCGTGGGGGAGCGCACCGAGGCGGGCCTCGCCGGGGCGGGGATCACCACGGTCGCCGCGCTCGCCGAGACCCCGGTGGCGCGCCTCGCCGCCCTCGTCGGCGTCCGCGGCGCGGAGCGGCTCCACGACCTCTCGTGGGGAAGGGATCCGCGCCCGGTCGAACCCGTGCGCGCGGAGAAGTCCATCGGGCACGAGCAGACCTTCCCCACGGACCTGACCGACCTCGACGAGCTGAACGCCGCGCTCCTCGATCAGGCGCACCGCTGTGCCGCGAGGCTGCGAGCCGCCGAGGTGCTCGGAGGCACCGTCTCCATCAAGGTGCGCATGCACGACTTCACCACCCTGAGCCGTTCCCGCACGCTCGCGGCCCCCACCGACGTCGCGCACGAGCTGTACGGGGCGGCCAAGGCCCTGCTCGCGGGGATGAGCGGCCTGAGCCGGGGCGTGCGGCTCCTGGGGATCCGGTGCGAGTCGCTGCAGCCCGCGGCGACCGTCGCGATCCAAGCCGCATTCGACGATCCGGGTCCCGAACGGCGTGACGCCGAACGGGCGATGGACGAGGTGCGGGCGAGATTCGGGTCGGAGGCGATGCGAGTTGGCTCACTGGTCCGCGGTCCGGGTACCGAGAACGGCGAAGGGGAACTATCCTAGAGAAAAGCACCGATCCCCGATGCCGAGCGACCCGTCAGGAGCCGACATGCCACTCTCCGAGTACGAGCAGCGCGTGTTGGAGCAGCTGGAGCAGCAGCTCCGCTCCGATGACCCCCGCCTCGTCGAGGTCATCTCGCGGCAGGGGCCGCGTCGACCGCTGACTGTGGCGATCGGTGTCCTCATCGTACTCCTCGGCCTCGGCGGACTCATCGGAGGCGTCGCCTCGGGGCACATCTGGCTCGGTTCGCTCGGCTTCGTTGCGATGTTCGGCGGAGTCCTCCTCGCGATGCGGCGCAGTGGCCCTCCGAGCGATCCGCGCGGTCACTCCGGCCGGGGCGGGAGCCCGCGCGGAAACAAGCCGCACGGAGGCAAGGCGCCCACGTCCAAGCGCCCACTCCTCGATCGCCTCGACGACCGGTGGGAGAAGCGCCGCCGCGACCGCTGAGCCGCCCTTCGCTACCCGCCGAGCGCGGCGGCGAGTTGGTCGGCCCACCGCCACGCCTGCTCGGGAGTGGCCCGCGATCCGGCCGGGCCGTAGCGGTGGTCGTTCATCGCGACCGCGAGCGAGCGCAGCGCGGCGATCGCCGCTGCGCCGTCGGCGGTCTCGAGCTCGCCGAGTCGATCGGCCCCCAGCGCGGCCACCTGGAGCGGGGTGAGCGCGTCCACGTCGTCCAGCCCGGACCGGCCGAGCATGCGCAGCGCATGGTCCCAGGCGGCTGAGATCGACGTGGCCCGCCGCTCGCGATCCCGGCGGCGGGTGAGCACGATCCCGGCGGCGGCCGCCGCCGCGACGATCGCTGCCGCGAGCGCGAGCGTCCACCCGCGCGTGGAGCCGCCGGTATCCTCCCCGGCGATCGCCGCGGCGGCCGTGGTCGAGGTCGCGGTGGTCGGGTCCTCGCTCGCGGGCTCGGTGGACGCCGTGGTGCTCGGCGCCTCGGTGGGAGGCGCGTCGGCGGGGTCGGACGCCCAGGCCGGAGCCGTCGACGTGCGGTCGGAGGGGGTCGGCTCGAACCGGACCCAGCCGGCCTCCGGGAACCGCACCTGGGGCCAGGCGTGCGCGTCGTGGGCGCGCACGACCCCGCCCCCGCCCTCGTCGTCGCCGGGCAGGTAGCCCACGGCCATGCGGGCCTCGATCCCGAGGGTGCGCACCATGACGATCATCGCGGTGGCGAACTGCACGCAGTAGCCGCGGCCGTCGTTGAGGAAGTCCCAGACCGCGTCGTTCGTGTGTTCGGGCCCCACCGAGGTCGTGTACTGGAACGAGGGATCGTTGCGCAGGTAGTTCTGGATCGCGAGCACCTGTTCGTACGGGCTCGCGGCGCCGGCGGTCACCTCGGCCGCGCGGGCGGCGATCTCGTCCTCGAAGCCCGTGGCGGGCACGTCGAGGTACGTCGGGTTCCGGTCGAGGGTCGAGGGGTCGAGGCCGCGCCAGTAGTCGAGGGAGTCCGGCCGCTCGACGAGCGTGAGCGTGAGGCTCTGCCCGCCCTCGTCCTGGGCCATGAGCTCGTCCCGCTCGGGCAGGTAGGCCTGCGGCGTCTGCGCCACGCGCGGCATCTCCGGCAGTGGAAGCCGGCCGTCGGGGACCCCCGGGAGCGTGAACGTCACCTCCTCGTTCGCGGCCGAAGGATCGGGAGCGGTCGGCCACAGCCGGGTCGTGAGCACGATGTGCTCCTCGGCCGTGGACCGGGCCCGCCACTGGCGCCCGGTGAAGTCGCTCAGGGTATGGGTGTGGAGCGCTCCGAGCTCGCCCGGGCTCACGCCGGTGTAGGTGAACACCGGGGAGTTCGGTCCGCGGATGAGATCGTCGCGCAGGTCGAGGCCCAGGTCGAGCCGCTGCCCCGACCCCGCCGCGGCGATGTCGGTGTACGTGCGCGGCACGTCCAGTGCGGCCACCCGGGGCACGACGGCGACGGCGAGCGCGAGCGCGACGGCGGCGCAGGCGAGCGTCGTGGCCGTGGCCGTGACCGAGCCGCGCGCCCGTTCCGGTCGTGCCTGCGCGGCGAGCACGAGCAGGAAGGCGCCGATCGTCACCGCGATCGCCGCGCCCGCGACCTGGCCGTTCCACAGCAGCGCGGGGGTCCACAGCGCGAGCAGCGGCAGGCCCGCGAGGGCGGGTGCCCGGCAGCCGACCGCGAAGGCCTCGGCCAGCAGGAAGGCGACGAGGGCCCCGGCGGCCACGACGAGCCCGAGGCCCGCCTCCGCCTCGACGGGGGCCGCCTGGGAGGAGATCGCCTCGAGCCCCGCCCGCACGCGAGCCGCCACCGCCGTGAGCGCCGTGGGGGAGGGGAGCACGAGCCAGCGCTCCTGCGGGTTCTCCATCGCGATGACGGCGAGCGAGCCGGTCGCCGCCGCGAGGAGGCTCGGCACGCCGAAGGGCCGGATCCGCGGCCGGGCGAGCGCGAGCGTCAGTCCCGCGACCGCGAGGCCCGCGACCGTGATCGACCACCACGCCGCGGGATCGATGAGAGGGCGCAGCACGGTGGTCGGGGCGAGCACGGCGGCCACGAGCGCCGCCCACGTGACCACGTCGGCCGCCGCGGGCGCACGGGAGTCGGCCCGGGCACTCATATGATCCGCACCCCCCAGCCGGCCCGCTCGAACCGCGCGACCCAGGTCCCGGGCCGGGGCAGGTGGGCAAGGCCCGGGTGGCTCGCCCAGTCGAGCAGTGCGCCGATGGTCGCGGGGTCCTCCTCGCCCAGGACCACGAGCGCCGTGCCCACGAGCGCGCCCCGCGGCGGCTCCACGGGGCCGGGCGGTGGGCCCGGAAGCAGCGCGAGGTCGGTCAGCGCGTCCGCCAGGACCGGCACCGGCCGGCCGGTGAGCCGGCCCGAGGGATCGGGAGTCCACAGGGTCACCGCCCAGCCCTCCCCGTGGACCGAGGCGAGCAGGGAGGCGGCGACGTCGACCAGCCGGTCGAGGCCCTCCGCATCCGCGGCCCGGCCGGGAACGAGGACCACGTGGAAGAGCTCGGCCTCGGACGGGTCCTCCTGGCGAACGAGCAGCGTGGAGTGCCGGGCGGTCGCCTTCCAGTGCACGCGCTCGAGCGGATCGCCGGGCCGGTATTCGCGCAGCGTCGCGTCGTCCACGTCGCCGACCGGATGCCCGGCGGGCCGCGTGGCCACGCTCAGCTCGCCCCAGGGCGTGTCCACCTCGATCGCATCCGTCCGGGGCCACACGACCTCGAGGGTGCTCGGCCGGGTCACCCGGCGCCACCGCGTCAGGGCGAACGGGTCGGATCCGGTGAGCAGCACCGGGCCGAGCCGCAGCCGTCCGCGCCGGCGGGCCTCGATCGTCGCCGAGACGGCGCCGCCGGTGCGGCGGGCACCCTCGGGGATCCGATCGCTCAGCTGCGACCACGGGGGAATCGGGCCCTGGACGGACAGGTCCATCGCGGCGGGCCTGCCGACCTGCAATCGAGCGGGCCGCAGCACCCGGACGACGCGGACGCGCCGATCCAGCGGGGCCCGCACGAGGCCGTACCCGAGGCCGGTGAGCACGAGGCACACGAGCGCCACCCCGAACCACATGAGCTCGGGGCGCCGGGTCGTCGCCCCTGCCCCGGCCAGGGCGAGCCCGACGAGGAGCAGGCCGACCCCGCGCGCCGTCGGCAGCGGCGGCCGGGGACGGGTCGACTGTCGAGGCACGCTCAGGGCACCGGCAGCTGTGCGCGCAGCTCGGCGAGCACCTGGGCGGGCGTTCGGCCCGCCGATCGGGCCTCCCGGGTGAGCGCGAGCCGGTGCCCGAGCACGGGCACGAGGATGTCCTGGATGTCGTCGGGGAGCACGAAGTCCCGCCCGGCCAGCGCGGCCCAGGCCCGCGCGAGCGCGACGAGGTGCAGCCCGGCCCGCGGGGAGGCTCCCAGGGCGACGTCGGCGTGATCCCGGGTCGCCCGCACGAGGGCGAGCACATAGCGGTGCACCGCCTCGGCGACGTAGACCCCGCTCACCTGGTCGATCGCCGCGGCCGCGGCTCCCGGGTCGAGGGCGCTCGCAGCCGTGCCATTGCCGCCATTGCCGCCATTTCCGGCATTGCTGCCATTGCTGCCGTTGCCGCCATTGCCGCCATTGCCGCCATTTCCGGTATTGCTGCCATTGCCGCCATGGGGGGCATCGGCGGCGTGCTCGGCATCCGGCCTGCCGGTGAGCACGCGCAACTCGTGCTCGGCGTCCGGGTAGCCGATCGAGGTCTGGGCCATGAAGCGGTCCCGCTGGGCCTCGGGCAGGGGATAGGTGCCGGCCATCTCCACCGGGTTCTGCGTCGCGATGACCATGAACGGCTCGGGCAGGGCGTGCGTCGTGCCGTCCACCGTGACCTGACGCTCCTGCATCGCCTCGAGCAGCGCCGACTGGGTCTTCGGCGAGGCCCGGTTGATCTCGTCGCCGATGACCACCGTCGCGAACAGCGGCCCGGGGCGGAACTCGAACTCGTTCAACTGCTGCCGGTAGATCGTGATTCCGGTGAGGTCCGAGGGCAGCAGGTCCGGGGTGAACTGGATCCGCCCGACCGTGCCGCCCACGGCCCGGGCCAGTGCCTTGGCCAGGGTCGTCTTGCCCACGCCGGGCACGTCCTCGAGCAACAGGTGCCCCCGGGCGAGGAAGACCGCGCTCGCGAGCCGGACCACCTCGGGGCGACCGTGCAGGGACCGAGCCAGCGAGCGCTCGAGGCCCGTGAGGTCGAGGGTGAGTGTGGCCGATGTCATAACGAGAGCCTAATCCAGCGCCCGGCGGGGCGGGACCGGGCGGGGCACCCGGACGTGTGGGATCGCGGATCCCTCCACCAGCAGGATCCTGAGGATTCCGCCGATCGGAGTCGATGATTCGGGCCCGTATCCGTTGACGAGGGAGGGAAGTGGAGTAATGTGGGGCCTGTTGGTGTAGCCGGGATGAAGATCGGGGGTGACATGTTCCTCGGAACGTACGAGCCGAAGCTCGACGACAAGGGTCGGTTGATCCTGCCCGCGAAGTACCGCGAGGCCATGGCACCGGGCGTGATCGTCACCCGCGGGCAGGAGCGCTGCCTCTACGCCTTCCCCCGCCAGCGCTTCGAACAGGTGCTCGCCGAACTCGAGGACTCCCCGCTCACCTCCAAGCAGAACCGCGCCTACACCCGCGTGTTCCTCTCGGGCGCCTCGGACGAGATCCCCGACAAGCAGGGCCGGGTCACGATCCCGGCCGTGTTGCGCAAGTACGCGGGCCTGAGCCGCGATCTCGCGGTGATCGGCTCCGGCACCAAGATCGAGATCTGGGACGCCGCGGCCTGGCAGACCTACCTCGAGGAACAGGAAGACCTCTACACCGAGCTGACCGAGGAGGTGGTGCGCGGCCTCTGATTCGGATCGCCACAGGGCGAGGTCTCTCACCGCGGTTCTGACGCACTTCCCCGGCGGCAGAACCAGTCGGGGGGAGTCCTGGCCAGGTGGCTCCGACAGCCGCCCTCCCGGTCCGCTCCACCCCGCTCCACCGATCCCTCCACATCGCTCCACCCGTTCCCCTCGCCCCGATCCGAAAGCAGCCCATGGACCAGCCACGCAGCGGCGGCCCCGCAGCCGGCCCCTCGCCGGGAGAGCGGCACGTGCCGGTGCTCGCGCAGCGCTGCGTCGACCTGCTCGCGCCCGCGCTCGGTGCCCGCGGGGCGACGGTCGTCGATGCCACGCTCGGCATGGGGGGCCACAGCGACCTGCTGCTCGAGACGTTCCCCGGCCTGCGGGTCCTCGGCATCGACCGCGACCCGCAGGCGCTCGACCTGGCGAGCGAGCGGCTCGCGCGCCATCGCGACCGGTTCACGCCGGTTCACGCCGTCTACGACGAGGTGAGCGACGTCGTCGCCACGCACGTGCCCGGCCCGGGCGGAGGGACCGTCCAGGGAGTCCTGTTCGACCTGGGCGTCTCCTCCCTCCAACTCGACGAGCCGGACCGCGGGTTCGCCTACTCCCGGGACGCGCCGCTGGACATGCGGATGGATCAGACGAGGGGGACGACGGCCGCCGACCTGATCGCGAGCGCGCCCGAGGCCGAGCTGCGCCGGATCCTGTCCTGGTACGGCGAGGAGAAGTTCGCAGGTCGGATCGCCGCCGCGATCGTCCGCACCCGCGATCTCGACCCGATCACCCACTCGGCGGCCCTCGTCGACCTCGTCCGCGGGGCCATTCCGGCGGCGGCCCGGCGCACCGGCGGGAATCCCGCCAAACGTACCTTCCAGGCGCTGCGGATCGCCGTGAACGCCGAACTCGACGTGCTCGAACGCGCGATCCCCGCGGCGATCGACTCGATCGGCGTCGGCGGCCGCATCGTGGTGCTCTCCTACCAGTCGCTCGAGGACCGGCTCGTCAAGCGCGCCTTCACCGCCGGGGCCACCTCGACCGCGCCCCCGGACCTGCCCGTGGAACTGCCCGACCACGCGCCGTTCCTGCGGCTGCTCACGCGCGGGGCCGAGCGTGCCGACGCCGAGGAGATCGAGCGCAACCCGCGGGCCGCCTCGGTCCGACTCCGCGCCGTCGAGCGGATCCGTCCCCTGCCGAAGGAGGTCTCATGACCGCCGCCCGCGCCGTTCGCGCCCCGGCCACCCGGCCGTCCGCCCCGGCCACCCGCCGCCCGAAGCTGCGGCTCGTCCACGCCCCCGCCGCGGCGCGCTCCCGCGTGCCGTTCTTCCTCCTGTGCATCACGATCCTCGGAGGAGCGATGCTCGTGGCCCTCATGCTCAACACGTCCATGGCGGCGACCGCCTACGACATCCACTCCACCGAGGTGGAGCTCGCGCGGCTCTCGCAGACCAACCAGGAACTCGCGACCGAGGTCGACGAGCTCTCGGCGCCCGCCCGGCTGGCCCGGCGCGCCACGGAGCTCGGCATGGTCCGCAGCGCCGAGGTGAGCTTCATCCGCCTGGCCGACGGGAGCGTCGTGGGCCCGAAGGTGGAGGGCGGCGGTGAGTAGCCCGATGACGGCGGTCGGCGACCCGGCCAAGCGCCAGAAGTGGATCATGGCGATCGTGCTCGTGCTCGTCATCGTCTTCGCCGCCCGGCTCGTGTACGTGCAGGCGATCGCGGGCCCGGCGCTCGCGCAGGAGGGGCGCAACCTGCGGGTGAGCAGGCCCGAGCCGATCCCCGCCGCCCGGGGCCAGATCCTCGACGCGAACGGCGTCGTGCTCGCGACCACGGTCGAGACCTTCGACATCCGCGCCGACCTCTCCCAGCTGCCCGACTACGTGCTCACCGACGACGAGGGCGAGACGATCGGCCGCGGCGCCCTCGCCGCCGCCGACCAGCTCATCTCCGTGCTCGGCAGCCCCGCCGGGGTCGAGGACGCCGCCTACCGCGCCGAGCTCGGCGCCGACCTCGTGGGAACGAACGGCTGGTACCTCATCGCCGCCGGCGTCACGCGCGAGCTCTGGGATCAGGTCCGTGAGCTCGGGATCCCCGGCCTGTACGCCGAGCACTCGCAGCGCCGGGAATACCCCAATCAGACCGTGGCCGGCTCGATGCTCGGCTTCGTCGACGGCAGCGGCGAGGGCGCGGCGGGCCTCGAGTACCGGCTGCAGTCCGAGCTCTCCGGGACCGACGGCTCCCAGGTGCTCGAACGCGGCGTCGGTGGCCAGACCATCCCCACCGGCATCCAGGAGGTCACCCCGGCCGTGCCGGGCTGCGACGTCACCTTGACGATCGACTCGGATCTGCAGTGGCACAGCCAGCAGGTGCTCGACGAGACGGTCGAGACCTACGGCGCCGAATGGGGGGCGGCCGTCGTCATCGAGGCCGACACCGGCCGCGTGCTCGCGCTCGCCGACTCGGGCTCGGGCAACCCGAACAAGCCCGGCAAGGGGCCGGACTCGGCGTGGCGGCTCAACTCCGTCCAGGGCTTCTACGACCCGGGCTCGACCGGGAAGGTGCTCACCGTGCTCTCCGCCCTCGAGGAGGGCGAGGTCGAGCCGGAGACCGCGATCAACGACCCGTATCAGCTCACGACCCCGAACGGGCAGACCTTCACCGATCACAGCCCGCACCCCGACCAGGTCCTCACCGTCGCCGGCGTGCTCGCCCAGTCCGCCAACACCGGCACGATCAACATCGGCTCGCGCATGAGCGACGAGACCCGGTACGAGTACATGCGCCTCATGGGCTGGGGCGAGCCCACCGGGATCGAGCTGCCGAACGAGACCGCCGGACTCGTTCCCGAGCCGGACACCTGGGACGGCCGCCAGCGGTACACCACCATGTTCGGGCAGGGTCTCAACGTCAGCCTGCTGCAGAACACCGGGGTCTTCGCCACCGTCGCGAACGACGGGGTGGCCATCGCCCCGCGCCTCATCGACTCGATGAACTGCGACGGGCGGACCACGGTGCCGGAGCGGCCCGATCCCGTGCGGGTCGTCTCGGCCGAGCACAGCCGGGAGATGATCCGGATGCTCGAATCGGTGGTCAACGCCGATCACGGCACGGGAAAGCGCGCCGGCCTGCAGAACTACCGGGTCGCGGGCAAGACCGGCACCGCGCAGATCCGGGACCGGGCCGGCGGCCTGACCGACACGGCCGCCTCCTTCGTGGGCATCACCCCCGCCGAGGATCCCGAGCTCATCATCGGCGTGGTCGTCTACCGGCCCACGAGCGGCTTCTACGGCGGCACGATCGCCGCGCCCGTGTTCCACGACATCGCCAACTACGCGCTTCCGAGCCGGGGGATCGAGCCCTCGACCACGGACCCGAAGCCGTACCGGCTCGTCGTGGACGACGGATCGTGACGGGTTGTGACGGGCCGTGACGAAGCCGACGTTCCCGGGGCGCCGTCCCCCCGCGGACCCGGGACGGCGGTAGATTGCGGGCAGGACCGGCTCCGGCCGGAGCGAAGACCAGACCAGGGAGGAGGCGTGGGCATCCGCCCCGCACCTACGAGACACGATGATCGCGCTGACACCGTCCCTAGCCGCCGAGCTCCTCGGCGCCACCCTTGAACCCGGGACCCCACCGACCGCAGCGGCGGAGTTGACCGACGCGGTCGTCGACTCCCGCAAGGTGAGGCCCGGATCCCTCTTCGTGGCGCTCCCGGGCGACCACGTCGACGGCCACGACTACGTGGCCACGGCCCACGCCGCCGGCGCCGCCGCCGCCCTCGTGAGCAGACTCGTGCCCGGCGGGGGACCCCAGATCCTCGTGAGCGACCCCGCCGCCGCCCTCGGCACCCTGGCCCGCCACCACCTGGCCGGGCTGCGGGAGCGGGCGGCCGCGGCCGGGCGCCCCTTCGACGTCGTGGCCGTGACCGGTTCGGTGGGCAAGACGACCACGAAGGATCTGCTCGCCGCGCTGCTCGGCGAGCTCGGCGAGGTCGTCGCCCCCGTCGCCTCCTTCAACAACGAGATCGGCCTGCCGCTCACGGTGCTGAGCGCCGGGGAGCAGACCCGCACCCTCGTGCTCGAGATGGGCGCCGACGCCCCCGGCAACCTCACCTACCTCACCTCGATCGCGCCGCCCGACCTGGCGATCGTGCTCAAGGTCGGCCGCGCGCACCTGCAGGGCTTCGGCTCGATCGAGGGGGTCGCCCGCGCCAAGGCCGAGCTGGTCGAGGGGCTGCGCCCCGGCGGGGTCGCGCTGCTCAACCTCGACGACCCGCGGGTGGCCGCGATGGCCGGCCTGACCGAGCACGTGCGCACCTTCGGGGAGAGCCCGGAGGCCGACTTCCGCGCCACCCACGTGCGCACCGACGACGACGGCCGCGCGTCCTTCACCCTGACCGGACGCGCCGGCGGTGCGGCGGGCGCAACGAGCCCGACCGAGGTGAGTCTGGCCCTCGTGGGGGAGCATCACGTCGTGAACGGCCTCGCCGCCGCCGCCGCGGCCCTCCTACTGGGGCTGAGCGCGGACGCCGTCGCCGCCCGACTGGCGCGCACGGGCCCGGCCAGCGCCCACCGCATGCACCTGATCGACACCGCCGGCGGCATCCGGATCGTCGACGACGCCTACAACGCCAACCCCGAATCGGTCCGGGCCGCGCTCAAGGCCCTCGCGGCCATGAGCGTGCGGGCCGGTGCGGGCCGAGAGCGGCGCCGCACCATCGCCGTGCTCGGGGAGATGCGCGAGCTCGGCCCGGACAGCATCGGCGAACACGATGCGATCGGCCGGCTGGCCGTGCGGCTGAACATCGACAAGCTCCTCGTGGTCGGCGAGGGCGCCCGCCCGATCCACACCGGCGCCGTCCAGGAGGGCTCCTGGGGGGCCGAGGCCGCCCATGTCGACACGATCGAGGAGGCCCTGACCGTGCTGCTGACCGAGCTGCGCCCCGGCGACATCGTGTTGCTCAAGTCCTCCAACGGCGCCGGGCTGGCCCGGCTCGCCGACCGGCTCGTCGCCGACCTCGCCGAGGTGAGTGCCCCGTGATCGCCGTCCTCGTCGCGGGCGGCGTGAGCCTGCTCGTCTCACTCTCCGGCACCTCGCCGTTCATCCGCTTCCTCACGCGCCGCAACTACGGCCAGTTCATCCGCCAGGACGGCCCCACCGCCCACTTCACCAAGCGCGGCACCCCGACGATGGGCGGGGTGGTCATCATCGGCGCGACCCTCGCCGGGTTCGCGCTGGCGTTCGTGTTCGCGGGCCGGCTGCCGTCGATCTCGGGGCTGCTGCTGCTCTTCCTCATGGTCGGGCTCGGGGTCATCGGCTTCCTCGACGACTTCATCAAGATCAGCCGGCAGCGTTCCCTCGGCCTCAGTCCGGTCTGGAAGATCGTCGGCCAGGGCGCCGTGGGCGTCGTCTTCTCCGTGCTCGTGCTGCAGTTCCCCAACGAGCGCTTCCGCACGCCCGCCTCGACCCAGATCTCCTTCACCCGGGACCTCGGCTGGGACCTGGCCTACTGGGGCGTGGGGCTGGGCGTCGTGCTCTTCGTGCTGTGGTCGAACTTCCTCATCACCGCCTGGTCGAACGCGGTGAACCTGACCGACGGGCTCGACGGGCTCGCCACGGGCGTGAGCATGCTCGTCTTCGGGGCCTACGTCGTGGTCACGCTGTGGCAGTCGAACCAGAACTGCCAGAACCTCTCCCAGGTGGGCGGTGGGTGCTACGAGGTCCGCGATCCCCAGGATCTGGCCATCGCCTCGGCCGCCATCGTCGGCGCCTGCGTCGGCTTCCTGTGGTGGAACGCCTCGCCCGCGCGGATCTTCATGGGCGACACCGGCTCCCTCGCCCTCGGCGGCGCCCTCGCCGGCCTGTCGATCCTCACCCGCACCGAGCTGCTCACCGCGATCATCGGGGGCCTGTTCGTGCTCATCGTGCTCTCCGATGTCATCCAGATCGGCTTCTTCAAGGCCACCGGCAGGCGCGTGTTCAAGATGGCCCCGCTGCACCACCACTTCGAGCTCAAGGGCTGGGCGGAGGTGACGATCGTCATCCGCTTCTGGATCATCGCCGCCCTGTTCGTCGCGGTCGGCGTCGCGATCTTCTACGGGGAGTGGATCGCGCGGTGACCTCGCTCGAGCCGAACCGGCGGTTCGCGGCGCCGCTCGCGGACCCGTCCGCGCGGCGCGGCCCGGAGGCGTTCGCAGGCGCCCACGTGCTCGTCGCCGGCTGGGGCGCCACCGGCCGGTCCGCCACCGCGGCGCTCACCGAGCTCGGCGCGCGCGTGACCGTGCTCGAGGGAGGGTCGCCCGCGGAGCTGTCCGGCCTGCCCGCGGCGGTCGAGGTGATTACGGACGACGACCCGCACCGTCTCGCCGACCGCGCCCGATCCGCGGTCGCCGCGGGCGCGAGCCTGCTCGTCGCCTCCCCGGGGTGGGCGCCGAGCCATCCCGTGATCCGCGCGGTGGGCGGCCGACGCGGCACGGGTGACGAGAGCGGACAGAGCAGGCAGGGCGGAGAGGGCGGACGGAGCCGACAGAGCCGACAGAGCCGACAGAGCGGACGGTCGATACCGATCTGGAGCGAGGTCGAGCTCGCCTGGCACCTGAGCGACCCGGCCACGCACTGGCTCACCCTGACCGGAACGAACGGCAAGACCACGACCGTGGGGATGCTCGCCGCGATCCTGGCCGCGGCGGGGCGCAACGCCCCCGCCGTCGGCAACGTCGGCGTGCCGATCGCCACGACCGTGCTCGGCTCCCGCGGCTCCGGCCGGCCACTCGACGCCCTCGCGGTGGAACTGTCGAGCTTCCAGCTCCACTTCACCTCCTCCGTCTCCGCCGTGGCCAGCGCCGTGATCAACCTCGCCGACGACCACCTCGACTGGCACGGCTCGGCCGAGGCGTATGCCGCGGACAAGGGCCGCATCCACACCCACACCCGGCGCGCGTGCATCTACAACGACGCGAGCCCGATCACCCGGGAGCTCGTCGAGCGGGCCGACGTGATCGAGGGCGCCCGGGGGATCGGGTTCACCCTCGCCGCCCCCGCCGTGGGCCAGGTCGGCCTCGTCGAGACCGCGCTCGTGGACCGGGCCTTCATCCACGGGCGGCACTCTCACGGTCAGGTGCTCGCGGACCTGAGCGACCTGGCCCGGCTCGCCGGCCCGACCGGACTCGCCCCGCACCTGGTCGCCGACGCCCTCGCCGCGGCGGCGCTCGCCCGCGCCGACGACGTGCCCCCCGAGGCCGTCACCGGCGGACTGCGGGCCTACGACCCGGGCCGCCACCGCCTCGAGGACGTCGCCACCGTGGCCGGCGTGCACTACGTCGACGACTCGAAGGCCACGAACGCCCACGCCGCCGCGGCGGCCCTCGCCGGGCACCCGGCCTCCTCGATCGTGTGGATCGCCGGCGGGCTCGCCAAGGGCGCCCGGTTCGACGAGCTCGTGTCCGCGCATGGCCACCGGCTGCGGGCCGCCGTGCTCATCGGCGTCGACGAGGAGCCGTTCACCGACGCGCTCACGCGACACGCGCCGCAGGTCCCGCGCGTACGCGTCGACCCAGGCGACGATGATGTGATGCGATCCGCGATCCGAGCCGCCGCCGCGCTCGCCCACCCGGGCGACACGGTCCTGCTCGCCCCCGCGGGAGCCTCGATGGACCAGTTCGCGAGCTATGCGGCCCGGGGCGAGGCCTTCGTCCGGGCGGTGCGCGACCTCGAGGCGCAGGCATGAGCGTGATCGAGCGGCCCGGCCGTGCCGCCCGGGGCCGAGCGCCCGCGGCGAGCGACGCCGTCCCCAAACGATCGAGCCGGCGGATCGCGGCCTGGGACGCGCCGACCGCCACCTACTATCTCGTGGTCGGCACGACCGCGGCGCTGCTGGCGATCGGGCTGGTCATGGTGCTGTCGGCCTCGACCGTCTACTCGCTCAAGGCCACCGGCGGGCGCACCCCGTTCGAGGGCTTCCTCTCGCAGGCGAAGTTCGCGCTGCTCGCGCTGCCGCTCATGATCGTCGTCTCCCGGCTCAAGGTCTCGTGGCTGCGGTTCCTCAGCTGGCCGATCCTGCTCCTCACCGCCGCGATGCAGCTGCTGCTGTTCGTGCCGGCGTTCCGGCTGAGCAAGGGCGGGAACGCGGCGTGGGTCTCGATCGCCGGGCAGAACTTCCAGCCGAGCGAGTTCGCCAAGTTCGGGCTCGCCGTGTGGCTCGGGGCCGTGCTCGCAGCGAAGGGGCCGCTGCTCAAGGACTGGAAGCACGTGCTGCTGCCCGGCGGCGTCATGTCGGCCTACATGATCGGCATGGTGTTCTACACCCGGGATCTGGGCACCGCGCTCATCTTCGGACTCCTCATCGCCGGCGCCTTCTGGGTGGCCGGGGTGCCGCGGATCATGTTCTACGGGGTGGGCATGGTCGCGGTCGGGGTGGTCGCCGCGTTCGTCGTCTCCTCCGGCAACCGGATGCACCGCATCACGGAGTTCCTCGGCCGGGGGGAGTCGGATCCGCTCGGCACGAGCATGCAGTCGATCCGCGCGCTGCAGGGGTTCGGCACGGGCGGCCTGTTCGGGGTGGGTCTCGGAGCGTCCCGGTCGAAGTGGCTCTATCTGCCCGAGGCCGACAACGACTTCATCTTCGCGATCATCGGGGAGGAGCTCGGGCTGCTCGGCGCGCTCGTGGTGCTCGGGCTGTACCTGCTGCTCGCGATCGGGATGATGCGCATCATCAAGCGCCACCCGGACCCGTTCGCCAAGATCGCCACCGCCGCGATCGCCGCCTGGGTGATCGGCCAGGCGCTCATCAACATCGCCAGTGCGATCGGCATGGCCCCGGTCATCGGGGTGCCGTTGCCGCTCATCTCCTCGGGAGGATCCTCGTTGGTCACCACCATGGCCGCGCTCGCGTTCGTCATCGCGTTCGCGCGCACCGAACCCGGCTGCCGGGAGGTGCTGCAGGCGCGTTCGGCGGGCCTGCGGTCCTCGCTCGCCGTGCTCGCCCCGAGGCGCGGGCGTGGCTGAGCGCCGGGTCGTGCTCGCCGGGGGAGGCTCCGCGGGCCACGTCAACCCCCTCCTGGCCACCGCCGCGGGCCTGCGGGCGGCGGGCATCGAGGTGACCGTCCTGGGAACCGCGGAGGGCCTCGAGGCGG
Organism: Pseudactinotalea sp. HY158; assembly: GCF_009660225.1. Classification (NCBI taxonomy): domain Bacteria; kingdom Bacillati; phylum Actinomycetota; class Actinomycetes; order Micrococcales; family Cellulomonadaceae; genus Pseudactinotalea; species Pseudactinotalea sp. HY158. The sequence continues at coordinate 2,300,236 of NZ_CP045920.1, read as the reverse complement.
ACCTCGTGCCCGCGGCCGGATTCGACCTCGTGCCGATCCCGAAGGTGCCGCTGCCACGCCGACCCTCGCCGGCCCTGTTCACCTTCCCCTCCCGGTGGCGCGCCGCAGTCGCCGCGGCCCGCGCGGCCATCGAGGACAGCCCCCGGGCGGGGGCGGTCGTCGGCTTCGGCGGCTACGTCTCCACCCCCGCCTATCTGGCCGCCCGCAGCGCGGGCGTGCCCGTGGTCATCCACGAGCAGAACGCCCGGCCCGGCCTCGCGAACCGGCTCGGCGCCCGGTTCGCGCACACGATCGCCCTCACGTTCCCCGGCACACCGCTGCGATCCCGCCGCCACACCGTGACCGTGGGCCTGCCGCTGCGGCCACAGATCTCCGAGCTCATCGAGGCCCGGCGGCGCGACGCCCGGGCCGCCCGGGTCGCCGGCGCCGCCGCGCTCGGGCTCGACCCGGACCGGCCGATCGTGCTCGTCACGGGCGGCTCACTCGGGGCGCAACGCCTGAACGAGACCATGCCCGCCGCGGCCCCCGCCCTGCTCGGCACCGGGGCGCAGGTCTACCACCTGACCGGGCGCGGCAAGTCCGCCGGACCCACTGGATCTGCCGGATCTACTGGATCTGACGAGCCTGATGGGAACGGCGGGCCAGGCCCGGACTATCACGTGGCCGAGTACCTCGTGGACATGGCCCAGGCGCTCGCCTGCGCGGACCTGGTCGTCTGCCGCGCCGGCGCCGGCACGGTCGCCGAGCTCACGGCGCTCGGTCTCCCCGCGATCTACGTGCCGCTGCCCGTGGGCAACGGCGAGCAGCGCCTCAACGCGGCCGATGTCGTGACCGCCGGCGGGGGAGTGCTCGTTCCCGATTCCGAGTTCACCCCGGCCTGGGTGGAGTCGGTCGTCGTGCCGCTGCTCGAGGATTCCGCGGCGCTCGCGGAGATGGCCGACCGTGCGGCCTCCGCGGGCGTCCAGGACGGCGCCGAGCGGCTCACCGCGACGATCCTCGCCATCCTCGCCGGCTCCGAGGACGGGGCAGACGGCGGGGCCGGTGACGGCTCCGAGGACGGCGCCGGCGACGGGGCCGACGGTGGTGCCGGCGAGGCGACCCCGGGGGCGTCGTCATGAGGATCCACTTCATCGCCATCGGCGGGGCCGGGATGAGCGTCGTGGCCGAGCTGCTGCTCGCCGCCGGACACGACGTCCAGGGCTCCGACCAGCGCGAGTCGACCGCGCTCGACCGGCTCCGCGGCCTCGGCGCCCGGGTCTGGGTGGGCCACGACGCCGACCACGTCGCCGGGGCCGACCTCGTGGTCGTCTCCACCGCGATCCGCGAGAACAACGTCGAGCTCGTCGCGGCCCGGGCGGGCGGCATCGAGGTGATCCACCGCTCCGAGGCGCTCGCGATGGCCGCCGCGGACGCCGACTTCGTGGCCGTCGCCGGGGCGCACGGGAAGACCTCGACCTCGGGCATGCTGGCCGTCGCGCTCCGGGAGGCCGGGCTCGATCCCGGGTTCGCCGTGGGTGCGATCGTCGTCGGCGTCGGCTCCGGGGCCCACGCGGGCACGGGCCCGTTCGTGGCCGAGGCCGACGAGTCGGACGGCTCGTTCCTCAACTACCGCCCCCGGATCGGGATCGTCACGAACATCGAACCCGACCACCTCGATCACTACGGCAGCGTCCGCGCGGTCTACACCGCCTTCGAGGAGTTCGCAGGCCGGATCGTTCCCGGCGGGCTGCTCGTCGCCTGCGCCGATGACATCGGCTCGGCGGCGCTCGCGGCCCTCGCGGCCGCCCGGGGGATCCGCGCCTGCACGTACGGCACCTCGCCGGGGGCCGACGTCCGCCTCGAGCACCTGCATTCCGGGGCCGGGAGCGCGAGCGCGGTGCTCACCACCGACGACCTGTCGCTGCGGCTCGACCTGGCCGTGCCCGGGGAGCACAACGTGCTCAACGCCGCCGCGGCCTGGTGCGCCGGGGTGGAGCTCGGGGTGTCGCCGGTGGCGATGGCGGACGCGCTGGCCACCTTCGGCGGCACGTCCCGCCGGTTCGAGACCAAGGGCGAGGTCGGCGGCATCCGCGTGATCGACGACTACGCCCACCACCCCACGGAGGTCACCGCCCTCCTGCGCACGGCCCGGCAGGTCGCCGGACCGGGCCGGGTGCTCGCCGTGTTCCAGCCGCACCTGTTCTCCCGCACGGCCGCGTTCGCCGCGGAGTTCGCCGGCGCCCTCGCGCTCGCCGACGAGGCGTTCGTGCTGCCGATCTACCCCGCCCGGGAGGAGCCGCAGCCGGGCGTGACCTCCGCGCTCATCACCGATGCCGCGCCCGCCCTGCGGCCCGCGGCCTCGTTCGACGACGCCGTCGACGCGATCCGGCGCGACGCCCGGCCGGGCGACCTCGTGCTCACGATCGGCGCCGGCGACGTGACGGCCCTCGGCCCCCGGCTCGTGGCGTCCCTGCGCGCGCGCCGGGACGGCGACGATGGCTGAGCCGCCGCCGTCCTTCGCGCCGGCGAACCCGCGGCCACGACCGACCCTGCCGACGCCCCCGTCGCCGCCGCCCGATCGGCAGGTCGAGCCGGGGCCCGGCGTCGACGCGGGCCGGGCCGGCGCCGCGAGCCCCCTCAGTCCCGGGAGCCCGATCAGCCCGACCAGCGCGCCGGAGCCGACCGATGGAATCGCGGAGTCGGACGCCCGCCCGGCCGCGATCCCGCCGCGGATCCGGCCGGCCCGGCTGAACCGCCGCACGCCGCCCGTCGAGCTTCCCGGGCCGCCCGCGCGGCCGGCACCGACGGTGAGCACGGGGCTGGCCGACCGGCTCGCCGAACGCAGCGCCGCGCTCCGGGCCCGACGCATGCGCCTGGTCGGCATCGGCGCGGGTGCCCTGCTCGTGCTCGGATTCCTCGGCTGGGTGGTCGGCTTCTCGCCCTGGCTGGCCCTCGAGGAGTCGGAGATCGCCATCACCGGGGGCTCCGCGCAGGCCTCGACCGAGGAGATCGCGGCCTTCGTCACGCCCGCGGTCGGCACGCCGCTCGCCCGCCTCGACACCGCCGGGATGGTCGCCGGGATCGAGTCGATCATCGGCGTCAAGGAGGCGACGATCACCCGCTCATGGCCGCACGGCCTCGAGGTCGACGTCGTCGCGCGCAAGCCCGAGGCCGCGGTCGAGCACGAGGGGGCCTACGTCGTCGTGGATGCCGACGGGGTGGAGCTCAATCACCTCGAGGAGGCGCCCGAGGGGCTGCCCGTGGTCGAGGTGCCGATCGGTGACCTCACCGGTCCGACCGTCGAGGCCGCGCTCACGGTCATGGCCTCGCTGGCCGACGACGTCGAGGTGGCCGCCGTGAGCGCAACCGGTCCGGAGACGATCCGGCTCGAGCTCGCGGACGGCGCAAGGGTCGAGTGGGGCAGCGCCGAGGAGAGCGACCTCAAGGCCGCCGTGCTCGAGACCCTGCTCCAGGTGGAGGCGTCGGTCTACAACGTCGCCGAGCCGCTCTCACCCACGACCTCCTGATCGGCCCGGTGCGGCCCGGCGCGGACCCGTGACCACGCCGGTGTGGGGGATCCGCTCCGCCCGGTGGTGACCCGCCCGCGAAACACGCCCGCGAATGTCGTTGCCCCCGACGGCCCGCACACCTACGGTCATCGGTGCAGGAAAATGACATAACTTTAAGCCTCTACCTGAGGTTGAAGGTTGCGATCGGCGACGAGAGGGAACGACGTGGCGGCACCGCAGAACTACCTGGCGGTCATCAAAGTCGTGGGCATCGGCGGTGGCGGTGTCAATGCCGTCAACCGGATGATCGAGGTCGGGTTGAAGGGCGTGGAGTTCATCGCCGTCAACACCGATGCGCAGGCGCTCTTGATGTCCGATGCCGACGTCAAGCTCGACGTCGGCCGCGAGCTCACCCGCGGCCTCGGTGCCGGGGCCGACCCGGAGGTCGGCAAGAAGGCCGCCGAGGACCACTCCGAGGACATCGAGGAGGTGCTGCGCGGGGCCGACATGGTCTTCGTCACCGCCGGTGAGGGCGGCGGCACGGGCACCGGGGGAGCCCCGGTCGTGGCGAAGATCGCCCGCTCGCTCGGAGCCCTGACGATCGGCGTGGTCACGCGCCCGTTCACGTTCGAGGGGCGCCGCCGCGGCGTCCAGGCCGACTCCGGCATCGAGGCGCTGCGCGCCGAGGTCGACACGCTCATCGTCATCCCGAACGACCGCCTGCTCTCGATCTCCGACCGCAACGTCTCGGTGCTCGATGCGTTCAAGTCGGCCGACCAGGTGCTCCTCTCCGGTGTTCAGGGCATCACCGACCTCATCACCACCCCGGGCCTGATCAACCTCGACTTCGCCGACGTCAAGTCCGTCATGCAGGGCGCCGGCAGCGCGCTCATGGGCATCGGTTCCGCCCGCGGGGAGGACCGCGCCGTCCAGGCCTCCGAGCTGGCGATCTCCTCGCCGCTGCTCGAGGCGAGCATCGACGGCGCCCACGGCGTGCTGCTCTCCATCCAGGGCGGCTCCGACCTCGGCCTGTTCGAGATCCACGAGGCCGCGCGCCTCGTGCAGGAGGCGGCCCACCCGGAGGCGAACATCATCTTCGGTGCCGTGATCGACGACGCCCTCGGCGACGAGGTCCGCGTGACCGTCATCGCCGCCGGCTTCGATTCCGGCAGCCCCACGCCGCGCAAGCAGGTGCCCGCCGCGCGTCCGGCCGCGCAGCCGGCGGTTCCCGCCGTGCCCAGCCGGGTGCCTGAGGACGACGCAGCACCCCTTCCGTCGGTCGCCTCGCCCGCGCGGCCCGCGCCGGAGCCCCAGCGGCCCGCGGAGCCGGCGCCCCGGCGCGCGGACCAGTGGAACGGGTCCGGCACCTCGCCCGCCGTCACCTCGGCCCCCGAGGTGAGCATGGAGGTGCCGCGCGTCTTCGCCGACGAGCCCCGACGCCGCTCGAGCGACGACGACCTGGACGTGCCCGACTTCCTCAAGTGAGCGACGTCGCGCGCTTCCCTCCGACACGCCGACCCGGCTGCCCGCTCCGTCGGGCCCGCTGGTCTAGCGTCTGGAACACGATCAGCCACCACTCAAGGGAGCAACCATGGCCGGAGCGCTGCGCAAGACCATGCTGTACCTCGGCCTCTCGGAGGCCCAGCAGGAAGAGCAGGACCGCCAGGAGGTGATGGAGACGGATTACATCGACGAGGCGAACTACGAGGACGACTACCGTCACGTGGAGCAGGCCGAGATCACGCCGCTGCCCACGGCCCGCTCGAGCCTGCGGCGGATCACCACGGTGCACCCGCGCACGTACAACGACGCGAAGGTCATCGGTGAGGCGTTCAGGTCCGGCACGCCGGTCATCATGAACCTGACCGAGATGAGCGACGCGGACGCCAAGCGGCTCGTGGACTTCTCGGCCGGGCTCGTGTTCGGACTGCGCGGCGCGATCGAGCGCGTGACCAACAAGGTGTTCCTGCTCTCACCCGCCACGGTCGAGATCGCCTCCGAGGAGTCCCAGCCCGAAGGCCAGCAGGCCCGCTTCTTCAACCAGAGCTGAGTGTGCAGATCCTCCTGAGCGTCGCCTACCTGGTGGTGCTGCTGTTCATGATCACGCTGTTCGTCCGGCTCGTCTTCGACTGGATCCAGGTGTTCGCCCGGGATTGGAAGCCCTCCGGCGTCGTGCTGATCATCGCGGAGGGCGTCTACACGGTGACCGACCCGCCGATCAAGGGGCTGCGCCGACTCATCCCCCCGCTGCGGATCGGCTCGATCGCGCTCGACCTGGCCTTCCTCATCCTCCTCATCGGCTGCTCGATCCTCCTGAACATCCTGGCCGGGATGGCACGGTGACGATGCGCCACCGGATCGGGAGAGACCGCGCCGCGCCATCGGCTAGATTTGTCTCCTGAACCTGCACGACCGACTCACGCTCTCAGACTCGAACGAAAATCCGAGGTGACGACCATGTCCCTGCTCACCGCAGACGACGTCCTCAACAAGAAGTTTCAGCCGACCAAGTTCCGCGAGGGCTACGACCAGGACGAGGTCGATGACTTTCTCGACGAGGTAGTCAACACCCTGCGCGCGGTCTACGCCGAGAACGAGGAGCTCAAGGCCCGCCTCGCCGCCGGTGGCGCGGAGGCGCCGGCCGAGTCGGCCGCCCAGCCGTCGTGGCAGTCCCCGGTCCAGTCCGCCTCGGCCGGAGAGCCGGCGGGCTCGACCCCGTCGCCGGAGGAGTCCTCTCCGCCGGAGCAGCCGGAGGCGATCGTCTCCTCGGCGCCCGTGTCGGCGGCGTCGGTGGCATCGGCCCCGGCCCCCGTGTCGGCGCCTGCGGAGGCCGCGAACGAGCCCGAGTCGGCGACCGGCATGCTGCAGCTCGCCCAGCGGCTCCACGACGAGTACGTCTCCAACGGCAAGACCGAGGCCGACCGCCTCATCAACGAGGCGCGCACCGAGAGCGAGCGGATGGTCGGCGAGGCCGAGGAGGTCCGTAACCGCACGATGAGCCAGCTCGAGACCGAGCGCAACGTGCTCGAGCACAAGATCGACGAGCTCCGCGGCTTCGAGCGCGACTACCGCGCCCGCCTCAAGAGCTACCTCGAGGGCCTGCTGAGCGACGTCGAGGGACGCGGCCCGGGCACCTCCTCGCTCGGTCAGACCAGCCAGACGGGCCAGAACGACCTGCGTCGCTACTGACGCCGCACCGATCATTCTCGGATCGAATCGAACCGGACGGCGGATCCCCTGTGGGTCCGCCGTTCGGCTGCCATGAAGGGCACCCATGACCTCCCGCACCCCCGCCGAACCCACGCCTGAGCGCGAGGAGCCCGGGAGCTCTCCCGCGGTCGATCTCGGCGGGCAGGCCCCCGACGTCGAGGCGGCCAGGCCGAAGTGGTCGCGGCTCGAGGGAACGGACGCGGGGTCCGGCGATGCTGATGAGCCTGGTCGGCCCGACGAGCCCGATGAGCCCGGAGTGCCGACCGGGCAGACCGGGCAGACTACGGCCGATGGACGACGCCGGGTGCCGCTGCTCTTCGTCGTCGGGCTCGCGCTCGTGTACTTCATCGCCGACCAGGCGAGCAAGTTCTGGGCGATGTCGGCGCTGGAGCCCGGCAGCTACCGGCCCGTGATCGGCGATCTGCTCGGCTTCCAGCTCGTCTTCAACTCCGGCGCGGCCTTCTCCCTCGCCGAGGGGATGACCTGGGTGTTCACGATCGCCGCGGCGGGCGTCTCGGTGGTCATCGTGCGCGTGGCCCGCAATCTGCGCTCCCGCGCCTGGGCGCTCGTGCTGGCCGGCCTCCTCGGCGGCACCCTCGGCAACCTGTTCGATCGGCTCTTCCGTGAGCCGGGCTTCGGCCGCGGGTACGTCGTCGACTTCATCAACTACAACGGCTTCTTCGTGGGCAACGTCGCCGACATCTTCATCGTGGCCGCCGCGATCGGCATGGGCGTGCTCACGTTCATGGGGATCGGCTTCGACGGCCGGAGCGACGGTCACGTCGACACAGCCAACACAGCCGACACAACTAACACAGCCGACACAACGGGCACAGCGGACACGACGGGTACAGCCGACACAGCAGAGCCCGCCGACAGCGCCGAGGCAGCCACCCCGGTCGAGTCCGCGCGCGTGGCAGAATCCGCCGAGACGGCCGACCCGTCAGCCACCGCCGATACTGCTGAGTCGGTCGGCTCCGCCCCGGCCGACGGGCCGGACGATTCTCGTGCCTGAGATCCGCTCCCTGCCGGTGCCCGAGGGGCTCGTGGGGGATCGAGTCGACGCCGCCCTGTCCCGGCTCCTGGGGATCAGCCGCACCCGGGCCGCCGAGCTCGCCGAGGCCGGTGGGGTCGCCCTCGACGGCGTCCCGGCCGGGAAGTCCGACCGGCTCGCGCCCGGCGCGTGGATCACGGTGGAGCTCCCCGACGTCCAAGCGCCCCCGCCGCCCGAGCCGGTGCCCGGCCTCCTCATCCGCTACGACGACCCGGACCTCGTCGTCATCGACAAGCCCGTCGGGGTCGCGGCGCATCCGAGCCCCGGGTGGTCCGGGCCCACCGTTCCCGGGGCCCTCGCCGCGGCCGGGTACCAGATCTCCACCTCCGGGGCCGCGGAACGTCAGGGCATCGTGCACCGGCTCGACGCGGGCACGTCGGGCCTGATGATGGTCGCCAAGACCGACCTCGCCTATTCGGTGCTCAAGCGCGCGTTCAAGGAACGCACCGTGACCAAGACCTATCACGCTCTCGTTCAGGGGCTGCCGGACCCGTCGATCGGCACGATCGACGCCCCGATCGGGCGCCACCCCAAGGCCGACTACAAGTTCGCGGTCACGACCGACGGGCGGCCGTCGGTCACCCACTACGAGGTGATCGAGGCCGTGCGGGGCGCGAGCCTGCTCGAGATCGGCCTCGAGACCGGGCGCACCCATCAGATCCGTGTGCACACCTCGGCGATCGGTCACCCCTGCGTGGGCGACCTGACCTACGGCGCCGATCCGTCCCTGGCCCGTCGGCTCGGCCTCACCCGGCAGTGGCTGCACGCGATGGCCCTGGGGTTCCACCATCCCCGCAGCGGGGAGTGGACGGTCGTGCGCAGCGAGTACCCCGAGGATCTCGCCGCCGCGCTCGCGGCCCTGCGCGATCACCCCTGAGCCTGCGCCCGTCCTTCCGGCCAGTCGTCCTTCCGGCCAGTCGTCCTTCCGGCCTGCCGTGGAACCGGTGGTGCAGGCCGGCTGCTCGGTGGGCGCGCGCGGCGGGCGTAAACTGTTCCGCGTGACTCCACTCTCCTATGTCATCGCGGGATCCGAGGCCACCGGCGGAGCCGGTATCCAGGCGGACCTCAAGGCGTTCCAGGCGCTCGGCACGTATGGGATGGGCACGCTCACGTGCATCGTCTCGTTCGACCCGGCGAACGACTGGGGGCACCGTTTCGTTCCGCTCGACCCGCAGGTCATCGCCGACCAGATCGAGGCGGCCACGGCCTGCCACGATCTCGACGTCGTCAAGATCGGCATGCTCGGCACGCCGGCGACGATCGACGTCGTGGCCGACTCGCTCGGGCGCCGGCAGTGGCGGCACGTCGTGCTCGACCCGGTGCTCATCTGCAAGGGCCAGGAGCCGGGTGCTGCGCTCGACACGGACAACGCCCTCAAGGCCCGCATGCTCCCGCTCGCGACCGTGGTCACCCCGAACGTGTTCGAGGCTCGCACCCTCGCCGGGATGGAGTCGATCTCCACGGTGGCGGAGCTCGCCGAGGCGGCCCGCCGCATCCACGCCCTCGGCCCGGCCTACGTCGTGGCCAAGGGCGGCGTCGAACTGCCCGGAGCCGACGCCGTCGACGTCTTCTACGACGGCGAACGGACGATCGCGTTCTCCGCGCCGAAGGTCGGCGATGAGCGCGTGAGCGGAGCCGGCTGCACGTTCGCCGCCGCGATCACGGCCGAGCTTGCCAAGGGGGCGGACGTGCTGGACGCGGTGCGCACGGCCAAGGGCCTCGTGACCCGCGGCATCCACGACCGCCTCGCCTGCCACACGCCGTTCGACGTCCTGCGCCTCGTTCCCGGCGCGGAGGCCGTCGCGGTGACCGAACTGACCCTGGACTGACCGTGGCGCCGGCCGCAGCGGGCGAGTGGCCGATCCGGATCGTGCGGGCTCGCACCCCCGACCGGCTCCGGCAGTGCCATGCGGTGCGGGCCGAGGTGTTCATCGCCGAACAGGGCGTGAGCGCCGCCGAGGAACTCGACGGCCGCGACGACCTTCCCGGCACCGTTCACGTACTCGCGCTCGCCGGCGCGGGCACGCCGGTGGGAACGGCGCGGCTGCTCGCCGATGGCCGCGGCACCGGGCTCGCCGAGCAGGACGCCCCGCCGGGGGAGCGGGGCGAGGGGCTACCGGTCGTGCACATCGGCCGGGTCGCCGTGGTCTCCGGGCTGCGGGGGAGGCAGCTGGGCAGGCGCCTCATGAGCGCACTCGAGGAGATCGCCCTGGCCGAATACGGGCGTGTCGCCGGCGGCGAGCGGGCGGTGCGGGTGGAGTTGTCCGCCCAGGAGAGCGCCCTCGGTTTCTACGAGCGTCTCGGCTATCGCCTCGCGCACGAACGGTATCTCGACGCGGACATGTGGCACCGCGACGCCTGGAAGGTCTGTCGGGGCGATTCCTGAGACGGCCGCCGGGCCGCGCTCCTTTCGAGGTCGAGATCGGGTCGAACCGGGTGACATCGGTCGAATTCGGGCAATAGTCGGCCACGAATCGAATGTTCGGCCAGGGTCGGCCGATGTTCATTCGTAGGTCGCGATCGAACGATGATGGTGGCACTTAAGGCATGGATTGATAGCTACTTTAGTCTCGCCGTGACGTAGTTGTTATCAAGCCGATATCACGAGCCGAAGTAAGCGCCCGTCTAGCGGATACCCTGACTCCGTACCTGGGCGTTACCTGAAGGGGTGGCGCCGGGATCCGTCGCACCGAATGCCGCGGGTTCGTACACCTATTGATCGATCTCAGGGGAGTGAGATGCAGCACCTTGGTGAATTGCCGCGTAATTCTGCGCGGTCCAGATGGCGGCGCCCAGCCGTGATCGCCACCGCTTCGGCGGCGGCGCTCTCGCTCGGCGCCATCGGTCTTGCGGGTGGGTTCCCGCCGGCCTCGGCGGCGACGGGGGACGAGAGCGAGGCACAGGCGCGACTCATCGACGGGTCGCTCCTGAGCAGCCTCGACGTGACTCTGCTCGATGATCTGCTCGCGGCGGTGACGACCGAGGCGGGCAACCCGAGCGATGCGGGCCCGAACAACGGCTCGGTCGACGTCGGTGCGCTCGCCGACAACCTCGCGGTCGACGTCGGCTCGATCTCGCTGCCGCTCATCGACGACGGCGCGAATGGGGGGCTCCTCGATCTCGGCGTGGGCGCCGGACTCGGCGTGCTCAACGGCTACGCCGCGGCCCCGAACGGCCAGGAGGCCCACGCGGCCTCCGGCGCGGTGACCGGTCAGGGCGCCATCGACGTGGGCGAGAGCGGCGACGCCATGATGGCCCGCGTCGACCTCACTGCCCTCCTCGGACAGCTCGGCATCGACGGTCTGACCGACACCGTGGTCGACGACCTGTCGATCGGACTCGGTGCCCTCGCCACGACCGCCGACCAGACGGCTCCGGACGCGGCGACGAGCGCCTACGAGATCGCGGGCGCAGAGCTGACGCTCCACAGCCCGGCCGTGGCCGGCCTGTCCGACACGGTCACATCCGTCGTCGATAGTGCCGAGACCGCCGTCAATGGCGTGCTCGGCCCGGACGGCACCGTGCAGGGCGCCCTCGACGCACTCACGCTGGCACCGATTTCGATCGATCTCGGCATCGCGAAGGTGAGCGTCGATCTCGGTTCGCCCGACCTCAATGCGACCGTCGACCTCGGATCCGTCGTCGACGACGTGCTCGGACAGGCACTGACGGACGCCGACGGCATCGTCGGAATCGATCTGAGCACCGGCACGATCACGGTGAACCTCGCGGCACTGCACGCCGACGGCCTCAACAGCCTCGACCCGAACACGAATATCCTCCAGACCGGTGAGATCGACCGGATCACCACCGCGATCGCGAACGCGCTCGGCGACCTGACCGACAATCTCGACACCGCGATCCGCGACGCGGTCGCCGGCATCGACCTCACGATCACGCTCAATCCGACCGTCGGTGGCGACGTCCTCCTCATCACGATCGGCGGCGACGTCGGCATCTCCATCAACGGGACCGTCGGTGACTTCCTCGGCCTCGACGGCAGCGCCGAGCCGGTCGTCGACGTCACGACCACCGTCGAGGTCTGCCTGATCCTTGGAGCGTGTGTCGACCTTGGCAAGGGCCTGCTCGAGACCGCCCTCGAAGGCACGGTCAGCACGCTCCTGTCCACCGTCGGTACCGCCCTCGAGGGCGTCCTCGACACCGCCGTCGGCGGACTCGGTGACACGGTCGGCGGCGCCGTCTCCGGCGTGCTCACCGTGCTCGCCCCGCTCGACCTGGTGCTCGAGCAGATCGTCACCCTCACGGTCAATGCGCAGCCGACCGAACTCGACCCCGCCCAGGAGGGCGACCTCGGAGCCGACTCCTTCACGGTGCGCGCGCTCTCGATCGCACTCCTGCCCGGAGTCCTCGGCGGCGTCACGCTCGACCTGGCCTCCTCCAGCGTCCACACGACCGCGCTCGCGCCCGTGGCGGACGTGACGATCACGGCCCCCACCGCCGGCCAGGCATTCACGATCGCACCGGGTGAGACCGGCGCCGACGTCACCGTCAGCGGCACCGGCGAGGTCGGCGCGGACGTCACCGTGACGGTCGGAGCCGACGAGCAGGCGACCACGGTCGCCGGCGACGACACCTGGTCGGTCACGGTGACCGACCTCGGCGCCGGAGACCACACCGCCACGGCAGCGCAGGACTTCGACGGCGCCACCTCCACGGCGAGCGTTGACTTCGTGGTCGAGGCCCCGGCCGACGCCGACAGCTACGAGCCGGCGTACGCGGCCACGGACGCGGTGCCGAACCAGCCCGCGACCTCGGCCGCGCCGACGTTCACCGACGCCGGCGGCGCCGCGACGACCGCCCCGACCGGAACCTCCTACGCCATCGGCCCGGACGCTCCGACCGGCGCGAGCGTCGACCCCGCCACGGGTGAGGTCACCTGGACTCCGGCGGACTCCGACGCCGGCACGACGGTCACGGTTCCCGTGGTCGTCTCCTACCCGGACGCCACGACCGACGCGGCAGGCGCCCCGTTCACGGTGGGTGACCTGGCCGGTGCCTACAACCCCGCCTACGCGACGACGGCCGCCGTGCCGGGTGCGCAGGCGACCTCGGACGCGCCGACGTTCACCGACGCCGCAGGCGCGACGGTGACCATGCCCACCGATGCGACGTTCGCACTCGACTCGGCCGCACCGAGCGGTGCCGACATCGACGGCGCCACCGGCGTCGTCACCTGGACGCCGGGCATCGAGGCCGCGAACACCATCGCCGACATCCCGGTCCTGGTGACCTACGCCGACGACTCGAGCGACGCCGTCGACGCGCCGTTCGAGGTGGGTTCCGTCGCGGACGCGCTCGCTCCGGCATACGCCCCGACCGACGCGCAGCCGAACGTCGAGGCCACCTCGCAGGAGCCCACGTTCACCGACACGACCGGTGCGACGATCGACGCGCCCACGGGCACGACCTTCGCGCTCGGCGCGAGTGCACCGGCCGGCGCGGAGATCGACGGCTCGACCGGCGCGATCACGTGGACCCCGGGCACGGACGACGCGAACTCCGTGGTCAACATCCCGGTCGTGGTCACCTACCCGGACGACTCGAGCGATGATGCGACCGCCGCGTTCAACGTCGGCGACGTGCTCGACTCGGACGCCTACACCCCGGCATACGAGTCGACCCCGGTGATCCCGGGCGAGACGGCGACCTCCGAGGTGCCGACGTTCACCGACCTCGCCGGTGACGAGGTCTCCGCCCCGGCGGGCACGACCTTCGCCGCCGGGACCGAGGCGCCCACGGGTGCCGTCGTCAACGAGACGACCGGCGCGGTCACCTGGACCCCGAGCTTCGACCAGGCGAACAGTACCGTCTCCATCCCGGTCGTGGTCACCTATCCGGACGCCACGACGGACGAGGCGACCGCGCCGTTCGAGGTCGGCTCGATCGCCGACGCGCTCACCCCGGCGTACACGGCCACGGACGCCATCCCCGGTGAGTCCGTGACCTCCGAGGTGCCGACCTTCACCGACAACGCCGGTGACGACGCAACCGCCCCGGACGGCACGACCTTCGCCCTGGGCGCGGACGCGCCGAGCGGTGCGGCCATCGACGCCGGCACCGGTGCCGTGACCTGGACCCCGGGTGCAGGCGATGCGAACAGCACCGTCTCCATCCCGGTCGTGGTCACCTACCCGGACGCCACGACGGACGAGGCGACCGCGCCGTTCGAGGTCGGCTCGATCGCCGACGCCCTCAACCCGGCGTACACGGCCACGGCCGCCGTCCCCGGTGTCGAGGTCACCTCGGAGCCCCCGACGTTCACCGACAACGCCGGTGACGCCGCGGACGCCCCGGACGGCACGACCTTCGCCCTGGGCGCGGGCGCGCCGAGCGGCGCGACGATCGACACCGCCACCGGTGCCGTGACGTGGACCCCGGCCATCGCGGACGCGGGCAGCACCGTCACGATCCCGGTCGTGGTGCTCTACCCGGACGCCTCCTCGGACGAGGCCGACGCCCCGTTCCAGGTCGGCGACCTGGCGGAGGCCTACACGCCGGCGTACGCCGACACGGCCGCGTTCCCCGGGGTCGAGGTGACGACGGCGCCGCCGACGTTCACCGACGGCAAAGGTGAGACGGCCGACGCTCCCGAGGGCACGATCTTCGCGCTCGGGGCGGATGCCCCGGCCGGTGCGACGATCGACGGCTCGACCGGCGTGATCACGTGGACCCCGGGCGCGGGCGACGCGAACAGCACGGTCGACATCCCGGTCGTGGTCACCTATCCGGACGACTCCACCGACGACGTGAACGCCGCGTTCGTCGTGGGCACCATCGCGGACGACCTCACCCCGGCCTACGGCACGACCGAGGCCACGGTCGACACGCCCGTCACCTCCGACCCGCCCACCTTCACCGGCGGTGACGGTCCCGCGGAGGCACCGACGGGTACGACCTTCGCCCTCGGCGACGACGCTCCCGCCGGCGCGTCGATCGACGAGGAGACCGGGGCCATCACCTGGACCCCGACCCAGGCGGACTCCGGCACGACCGTGCAGATCCCCGTCGTGGTGACCTACCCGGACGCCTCGAGCGACACCGTCGAGGCCCCGTTCGACGTCCAGGTCTCCAACGCGGATGCGTCGGCTTCGGCTGCGGCGTCGGCGAATGCGGATGACGACTCCAATGCGGCGGCTCAGGCGGCTGCGCAGGCGGCGGCGACCGCGGATGCGGACACGACGGCCTCGGCTGCGGCGGATGCCTCGGCGGAGTCGGCTGCTGCGGTGGCTGCGAATGCGGATGCGTCCTCGGATGCCTCGAGTGACGTGAGTTCGGATGCGAATGCGGCGGCTGCTGCGTCGTCGCAGGCTGCGGCGAATGCGGATGCGACCTCGCAGGCGGATGCGAATGCGTCGGCGGCGTCCTCGGCTGCTGCGGATGTCAATGCCGCGGCTGCCTCGGATGCGTCGTCGGAGGCGGCTGCGAATGCGGATGCGTCCTCGGCGGCCTCGGCGGATGCCTCGGCTGATGCGAACGCGGATCTGAATGCGGATGCGTCGGCTTCAGCTGCGGCGTCGGCGAATGCGGATGACGACTCCAATGCGGCGGCTCAGGCGGCTGCGCAGGCGGCGGCGACCGCGGATGCGGACACGACGGCCTCGGCTGCGGCGGATGCCTCGGCGGAGTCGGCTGCTGCGGTGGCTGCGAATGCGGATGCGTCCTCGGATGCCTCGAGTGACGTGAGTTCGGATGCGAATGCGGCGGCTGCTGCGTCGTCGCAGGCTGCGGCGAATGCGGATGCGACCTCGCAGGCGGATGCGAATGCGTCGGCGGCGTCCTCGGCTGCTGCGGATGTCAATGCCGCGGCTGCCTCGGATGCGTCGTCGGAGGCGGCCGCGAATGCGGATGCGTCCTCGGCGGCCTCGGCGGATGCCTCGGCTGATGCGAACGCGGATCTGAATGCGGACGCCTCGGCTGCGGCCGAAGCCTCGGCGAACGTCGATGCCGAGGCCTCGGCGAACGCGAGCGCCGAGACCGAAGGCACCGCCGACGATCAGGGTGCTGCGGCCGACGCGCAGGGCGCGTCCGCCCAGTCGTCCGCGGCGGCGAACGGCTCCGGCGACGGGCAGCTGCCCGACACCGGGTCGACGCTCAACCTGCCGGCGATCCTGGGCGCGATGCTCCTGGCCCTGCTCGGGGCGGGCGTGCTCGTGGCCAACCGCAAGCGCGGCTGACACGATCCGAGCCCATCGGTGAATGAATGAGGTTCGGCCCCGCATCCAGCATGCGGGGCCGAACCTCATTCGGCTGCGGAGCCAGGCCCCCTGTCGGTCGGATAAGGTTCCGCGTGGAGAAGATGCGATGAAGCCCAACGAAGATTCGAACCCGAACCCGAACCCGACGCCCGCGCGCCCGGCGGTGCACAGCGGACTGACCACGGCGAAACGCGTCGTCATCCTGCTGGCGGTGTTCTTCACCGCGTTCCACGTGTTCGCGACGTTCCTGTGGATCGCGCCCACCTCCGCGCTGCGGGACGTCATCCCCGGCAAGGTGCTGCACAACTACATGATCCCCATGTTCGGTCAGAGCTGGAGCGTCTTCGCCCCCGACCCGATCAACGGGGACTACCGGCTGCAGGTGCGTGCCGTCGTCGAGACCGACGGGCAGCCGGTCGAGACCGAGTGGGTCGACGCGACCGCGGCGGAGCTGACCATGCACATGCACAACCTGTTCCCGCCCCGGGCGGCGATGTCGGCGAACGACGTCGCCTCCCGGGTCAAGGGTGCCTTCGACAAGCTCGACAAGGACCAGAAGGACGTCGTGGCCCTCGGGTACTACGACGGCGACGACTGGCGCGATCGGATGGAGACCGCGCTGCGCGCCTACGACGACGACGGCGTCACCCGCTACATGAAGGCCGACCGGCTCGCGTCGGCCTACTCCACGCAGGTGGCCTACGCGATGTGGGGCGAGGACGTGACCCAGGTTCAGTTCAGCGTGAGCCGGCAGAACGTCGTGCCCTACGAGAAGCGGAACGATCCCGAGGCCGAGCGGCCCGGCGTGCAGGCCGTGCCCATCGGCTGGCGCGGCCTGGTCGAGGAGCCCGGACAGTCCCGGGAGAACTTCGCCGAGATCTTCCTCACCGGAGTGGAGGAGTCCGGCCGATGACCGACACGACACGCGACGCCGGCCCGCAGGAGGGCGCTACGGCGCCCGAGCAGGCAGACCGGGGCGAGGCGCCGTCGTCCACGCGCCGCGGCCCGCTCACCGCCGCCGGATCACTGGCCGGCACCCTCCTGAGCGAACTGTTCGGTGTCCTCGGCCGCGGGCTCGATCGCGGGATCGAGCGGATCGAGTACTGGCTCGTCGACGCCCGGCACGCCCGGTACGGACTCGCGATCACGCGGATCCTGCTCGGGCTCACCGGACTCGGGCTGCTCATCACGAACTTCCGCACCCGCTACTACGCCTTCGGCAGCGGGTCGGCGTGGAACGGTGAGGCCGCGCAGCCGGTGAGCGACTTCCCGCAGATCTGGATCTTCAGCCTCTTCCACCGGCTCGCGCTGCACGACGGGTGGTTCACGCTCGCCTGCCTCGTGCTCGGCGCCCTCGCCGTGCTCGTGATCCTCGGGTGGCGCACGAAGATCGTCCTGCCGATCTTCTTCGTCGGGTGGGTCTCGTTCATCGAGGTGAACGACGCGCTCGGCGACCAGGGCGACAACATGTACCGCATCACGCTCCTCGCGCTCCTGTTCGCCGACACCGCCGGGCGCTGGTCCCTCGACGCGCGCCGGCGCGGGCGAGGGCAGGCGCTCCGCGGCCCCTGGTGGAAGCGCGCCTGGCACGGCGGGGAGTTCGCCCCGGCCTGGCTCACGAACACGCTCCACAACCTCGCCCTCGTCGCCGTGGCGACCCACGTGTGCTTCGTCTACGCCTCCGGCGCGCTGTACAAGGCGGGCGGGGCCGCGTGGCAGCACGGCTACGCGATCTACAACCCGCTGCAGACGCAACGGTTCGGACCGTGGCCCGAGCTGAGCGACCTGTTCACCACGTGGGGCCCGATGGTCGCCGTGATCTCGTGGACCTCGATCATCCTGCAGATGTCGTTCCCGATGATGCTCATGCGCCGGCCGACCCGGATCATCGCGCTCTTCGGGATCTGCGGCTTCCACATCGGCATCGCCGTGCTCATGGGGCTGCCGTGGTTCTCGCTCGCGATGATCGCGATCGATGCGATCTTCGTGCGGGATGTGACCTGGGCCCGGCTCGCCGGCCGGATCGGCGACGGCTGGCGCCAGGCCCGGGCCGGGGATCGCGGGGACCCGGACGGCGACGACACCCCCGAACGCGGGGCCACCCCGGCGACGGAGGAGTCCGAGCAGGCCCGGGAGGTGGCGGCCCCGGACGAGGCGCCCGAACCGGCCCGATGACGGCCCCCGCCACATCCGGCACGCGGTGACCCTCCCGCCGGCCCGCCCGCCGCTCTCCCGCGAGGGCCGGCTCGTGCTGTGGATCGCGATCCTCGCCTCGTTCGTCGCGTTCCTCGACGGCACGGTCGTCAACGTGGCCCTGCCCGCCATCGAGAACGAACTGGGCGGCGGGCTCGTGACCCAGCAGTGGGTCGTCGACGCCTATCTCATCACGCTCGGCGCGCTCATCCTCGTGGCCGGCTCCCTCAGCGACGTGTTCGGGCGGATCGTCGTGATCCGGGTCGGGCTCATCGGCTTCGGCCTCACGTCCGTGGCCGTGGGGCTCGCCCCGACCGCGCTCACGATGATCCTCGCCCGCGGCGCCCAGGGCATCGCCGGGGCCATGCTCGTGCCGAGTTCGCTCGCCCTGATCACCTCGACGTTCGGCGGCCGCGCCCAGAGCCGCGCGATCGGCACCTGGACCGGCGCGACCACGACGGCGATGGTCGTGGGCCCGGTGCTCGGCGGCGCCCTCGTGGACCTGGCGTCCTGGCGACTCGTGTTCCTCATCAACGTCGTGCCGATCGCGATCACGCTCGGACTGCTTCACCGGCTCGCCCGCACGGGCCGGCGCGATCGGCGCGATCCCGCGGCGCGGGTCGACTGGCCCAGCGCCGCCCTGTGCACGATCGGCCTGAGCGGGGTGGTGTTCGCACTCATCGAACAGGGCCGGCTCGGGTGGTCGGCGGCGACGATCTGGGGACCGTTCGCCGTCGGAGCGATCTGCCTGGGCGTGTTCCTCGCGCGGCAACGGCGGCTGCCGCAGCCGATGATGCCGCTCACGCTGTTCCGGGTGCGCAACTTCTCCCACGGGAACCTCGCCACCACGTTCGTGTACGCCGCGCTCGGCCTCTACGGGCTCGTCGTGGCGGTGTACCTCCAACAGGGCGCCGGCATGCCGGCCACGGTCGCCGGGTTGGTTTTGCTCCCGCCGACGATCCTCATGATCCTCGGCAGCTCCCGGGTCGGGGACCGGGCGGGGCGCGTCGGCCCGCGGGCGTTCATGACCGCCGGGCCGATCGTCATGGCCGCCGGCGCGCTCGGGCTGCTGCGGGTCGCGGACTCCTTCGACCTGTGGACGCAGGTGCTGCCCTCGGTGGTCGTGTTCGGGATCGGATTGACGTTGACGGTCGCGCCGCTCACCTCGGCGGTGCTCGGGTCGATCGAACCCGCGCGCGCGGGGATCGCCTCGGCGATCAACAACGCCATCGCCCGCGTGGCCGGGCTGCTCGCCGTGGCGGCCCTCGGACCGATCACCGGCGGCGTGCTCGACCTCGGCGGGTTCCACCGCGTCGCCGTCGTCGTCGCGGTGCTGCTCGCCCTCGGCGGCCTCGCCTCCTACGCGGGCATCCGCAACCCCTCCGCACCCGAGCCCGGATGACACCGCCGGCCGGGCCCGTCGAGGCGGCTTAGAATCGAGGGCATGTCGTCGGCTGATTTCGTCCACCTGCACGTCCACACCGAGTACTCCATGTTGGACGGCGCAGCTCGCCTCGACGACCTGTTCGCCGAGGCGCAGCGGCTCGGGCAGACCTCGCTGGCCATGACCGACCACGGCTACCTGTTCGGCGCGTACGACTTCTGGCGCACCGCACGCAAGCACGACATCAAGCCGATCATCGGCGTCGAGGCCTACGTCACCCCCGGCACGAGCCGCTTCGACAAGACCCGGGTCCGCTGGGGGGAGGAGTCCCAGCGCGGCGACGACGTCTCCGGCAGCGGCGCCTACACCCACATGACCCTGCTCGCGGAGAACACCGCGGGCATGCACAACCTGTTCCGGATGAGTTCCCTCGCCTCGCTCGAGGGCCAACTGGGCAAGTGGCCGCGCATCGACCGCGATCTGCTGCAGCGCTACTCCGGTGGGCTCATCGGCACGAGCGGTTGTGCGTCGGGGGAGGTGCAGGTCAAGCTGCGGCTCGGGCAGCGCGAGGCCGCCCGCCGGGCCGCCGGTGAGATGCAGGACATCCTCGGCAAGGACAACTTCTTCATCGAGATCATGGACCACGGCGCCGACATCGAGCGGCGCACGATCAGCGAGCTGCTCGAACTCGCGACGGAGCTCGACGCGCCGCTGCTCGCCACGAATGACCTGCACTACACCCGCGCCGAGGACGCCCACTCCCACGAGGCGTTGCTGTGCGTGCAGTCGGCCTCCACCCTCATGGAGCCCACCTACGACCAGGGGGGAAAGCGGTTCGCGTTCTCCGGGCAGGGCTACTACCTCAAGAGCGCCGCGGAGATGCGCTCGATCTTCCCCGATCACCCCCAGGCGTGCGACAACACCCTGCTCGTGGCCGAGCGCTGCGACGTCTCCTTCACCGAGGAGGTCGGGCGCTACATGCCGCACTACCCAGTGCCCGAGGGGGAGGACGAGATCTCCACCTTCGTCAAGGCGGTCGAGGTCGGCCTGCACCGCCGCTACGCCGGCGCCGTGCCCGACGACGTGGACAAGCAGGCGCGGTACGAGATCGAGGTCATCACGTCCAAGGGGTACGCCGGCTACTACCTCGTGGTCGCGGACTTCATCAACTGGGCCAAGGACAACGGGATCCGGGTGGGGCCGGGGCGTGGTTCGGGGGCCGGGTCGATGGCGGCGTACGCCATGGGCATCACCGACCTCGACCCGCTCCAGCACGGGCTCATCTTCGAGCGCTTCCTCAATCCCGAGCGGATGAGCCTTCCCGACTTCGACATCGACTTCGACGAGCGTCGCCGCGGCGAGGTGATCAAGTACGTCTCGGAGCGCTACGGCGAGGAGCAGGTCTCCTACATCGTCACCTACGGCACGATCAAGGCCAAGCAGGCGCTCAAGGACTCCGCGCGCGTGCTCGGCTACGAGTTCTCGATGGGGGAGCGGCTGACCAAGGCGCTGCCGGCCGCGGTCATGGGCAAGGACATCACCCTGAGCGGGACCCACGACCCGGAGGACAAGCGCTACGCCGAGGCCGGCGACTTCCGCGAGCTCATCTCCACCGACCCCGACGCCGCGCGCGTCTTCGACACGGCCAAGGGGCTCGAGAACCTCAAGCGGCAGTGGGGGGTGCACGCGGCCGGGGTGATCATCGCCTCCGAACCGCTCATCGACATCATCCCGATCATGCGCCGCCCCCAGGACGGGGCCGTGATCACCCAGATCGACTTCCCCGCCGGGGAGGATCTCGGGCTGGTCAAGATGGACTTCCTCGGCCTGCGGAACCTGACGATCCTCGACGACGCCCTGGAGAACATCCGCCTCAACGGCAAGGAGCCCGTCGTCATCGAGGACGTGGCCCTCGACGACCGCGACACCTACGCCCTGCTCTCGCGCGGTGAGACCCTCGGGGTGTTCCAACTCGACGGCGGCGGCATGCGCACCCTGCTGCGGCAGATGCGCCCCGACAACTTCGAGGACATCTCGGCGGTCGGCGCGCTCTACCGCCCGGGCCCGATGGGCGCGAACTCCCACACGAACTACGCCCTGCGCAAGAACGGCCTGCAGCCGATCACCCCGCTGCATCCGGGCCTCGCGGGCCCGCTCGACGACATTCTCGGTACCACCTACGGCCTGATCGTGTATCAGGAGCAGGTCATGGAGATCGCCCAGAAGCTCGCCGGGTACACGCTCGGGCAGGCCGACCTGCTCCGCCGAGCAATGGGAAAGAAGAAGAAGGAGGTGCTCGACGCCGAGTACATTCCATTCTCGGGCGGAATGCGCGCGAACGGCTACACCGACGCCGCCATCCAGGCGCTGTGGGACGTGCTCGTGCCGTTCTCCGACTACGCATTCAACAAGGCCCACTCCGCGGCCTACGGCGTGGTCTCCTATTGGACCGCCTACCTCAAGGCGAACTACCCGGTCGAGTACATGGCCGCGCTCCTCACCTCGACCAGGGTCGACAAGGACAAGTCGGCGCTGTACCTCAACGAGTGCCGGCACATGCGTATCACGGTGCTGCCGCCCGACGTCAATGACTCCGTGGGAATGTTCACCGCCGTCGGGGCGGATATCCGATTCGGGATGGCGGCCGTGCGCAACGTCGGCGAGAACGTCGTGGCCGGAATCATCGCGGCGCGCGAGGAGAAGGGCGCCTTCACCTCCTTCAGCGACTTCCTCGAGAAGGTCCCGGCCCAGGTGTGCAACAAGCGCACGATCGAATCGCTCATCAAGGCCGGCGCCTTCGATTCCCTCGGCCACACCCGCCGGTCGCTGCTCATGATCTACGAGCAGGCGATCGACGCGATCGTCGGCGTCAAGCGCAAGGAGGCCGAGGGGCAGTTCGACCTGTTCGCCTCCCTCGACGGCCCGGACGAGGGCGCGACCTTCGCCGTCGAGGTGCCCGACCTGCCCGAGTGGGAGAAGAAGCAGAAGCTCACCTTCGAGCGGGAGATGCTCGGCCTGTACGTCTCGGATCACCCGCTCGCGGGCATCGATCACGTGCTCGAGCAGGCCGCCGACTGCTCGATCGCGACGCTGAACGAGGACGAGTCACGCCCGGACGGCTCCCAGGTGAGCGTCGCGGGGCTCATCACGGCGGTCGACCGGCGCAGCTCCAAGGCCGGACGCCCGTTCGCGATCGTCACGGTCGAGGACATGACCGGAAGCATCGAGATCATGTTCTTCGGGGAGACGTACCTCGCGTACACGACCGCCCTGGCCCAGGACACGGTCATCATCATCAAGGGCCGGGTCCGCCGCCGGGACGAGGAGATGGGCCTGCACGCGGTCGAGGTGACCGTGCCCGACGTCATCGCCGGCGACCACGCGCCGGTGCGGCTGACCATGCCGACCATCCGGTGCACCGAGCCGATGGTCGAGCGGCTGCGCGGGGTCCTCACCACCCACCCGGGCGGATCCGAGGTTCAGCTGTGGCTCACCGCGGGAGACAAGGCCACGATCATGCGTCTGGACGACGGGTTGCGGGTCGAGCGCAATGCCGCACTCTTCGGGGAGCTCAAGGCCCTGCTCGGTCCGAATTGCCTCAACTGATGAGTGTGCGCGTGTGGCGCGTCCGTATTTCTGCAATCGTGATTTCGGCGGAGCCATTGCGTAGGTGAGCCTCGCCTCCGTGAGGATACCCTGGCCTCATCAAGGTGAGCCTCACCTTGCTGGCGGGAATTCATTTCCAGTGCTTCGATTGATTCATGAGCATCAGGGTGCAGGATTCGGGAACGAGCGCCGGCGAATTGGCCGGCCGGCTCAATTGGCTGCGCGCCGGCGTCCTCGGGGCGAACGACGGCATCGTCTCGGTCGCCGCCGTGGTCGTCGGCGTGGCCGGCGTGACCACCGACAGCACGCCCATCCTCATCGCCGGGCTCGCCGCCGTCATCGGTGGGGCGATCTCGATGGCGCTGGGGGAGTACGTCTCGGTCTCCTCCCAGACCGATTCGCAGCGGGCCCTCGGGATCGAGGAGGACGAGGTCGTCAGCCCGTGGCACGCCGCGCTCGCCTCGGCGATCGCCTTCCTCGCCGGCTCCCTTCTGCCGATGCTGGCGGTCATGCTGCCACCCGCGCCGGCCCGGGTCCCGGTCACGTTCGTCGCCGTGTTGCTCGCGCTGGCGCTGACCGGCTGGGTCGCCGCCTGGATCGGCCACGCGAACACCCGCCGAGCCGCGCTGCGAGTGGTCGCCGGCGGCGCCCTCGCCCTGGTGGCCACCTACGGCATCGGACTCTGGCTCAACTCGGCCGGGGTGAGCTTCTGACACGCGAGGGTGAGGCGATTCGTCGCCCCGCCCGCCCGCGGAGCGATAGCGTGAGGGCCAGGACCCGGAGGAGACGACCATGGTCAACAAGCTGAGCCTGCTAGCCAAGGCCCGCGAGCTCGCCGACAAGGCGAGTCGTGCCCCGAGCGGTCGCGCCGCCGACACGGTCCTCGGTGGCCACGAGAAGCGGATGCGCCAGACCGTCGTCGCGATGCGCGCCGGCGTGACCCTCGCGGAGACCGCCAGCCCGCACGAGGTGACGCTGCTCGTGATCTCGGGCCGCCTCTGGCTGGAGTCGGGAGACGATCGCTGGTCCGCCCGCGAATGGGGTTACCTCATCGTTCCCGGCGAGCCCTACAGCGTCGTCGCCGAGACCGACGCGACCTTCCTCCTCACGGTCGGTATGGCCTGACCCGCGTCGCACGCGCGACGTAGGACGACGCGCGCCTGCTCCGGTAGCCGAGGCGAATCGAGGAGCGTCCGCTGCGTCCGGAGCGCGAAGCGGGATGGGCGCGCGTGCACGGTGACCGAGGTGTGGGCAACCCGGCCGGGCGGCGACGACCGACCGTAGGATGGGTCCCGTGATACGCACGATCGATCTTCGTGGCCAGCACCTCGACGCGGCAGACCTGGAGAGCAGGTTGCCCCGGGCCGAGGTGGACATCGACGTCGCTCTCGAGCGGGTGCGTCCGATCCTGCAGCGCGTGCGCACCGAGGGCGCCGCGGCGCTCGGCGACCTGGCCGAACAGTTCGACGGCGTCCGCCCCGCCCGGTTGCGCGTGCCCGCCGAGGCGATCGCAGCGGCCGAGGCGGCCCTTCCGGCCGACCTGCGGGCGGCGATCGTGGAGGCGATCCGCCGTGCCCGCGCCGCACACACGGCCCAGCTGCCCCAGCCGGCCACGACCGAGCTCGGCCCCGGCGCACTCGTGCACCAGCGCTGGATCCCCGTGCGGCGCGTCGGACTCTACGTGCCCGGCGGGCTCGCCGCGTACCCGTCGTCGGTCATCATGAACGCCGTCGCGGCCCAGGTCGCCGGCACCCGCTCCATCGCGCTCGCCTCCCCTCCGCAGAAGGACAACGACGGCCTGCCGAACGCCACGGTGCTCGCCGCGTGCGCGCTCATGGGCATCGAGGAGGTCTATGCCGTGGGCGGCGCCCAGGCCGTGGGGATGTTCGCCTACGGCGTGGATTCGCGAACGGACGGCGCACCCGACCCGGGCAACTCCTGCCCGCCCGTCGATGTGGTCACCGGGCCCGGCAACATCTACGTCGCCGCCGCCAAGCGCGCCGTGCTCGGCGTCATCGGGATCGACTCCGAGGCCGGCACGACCGAGATCGGCATCCTCGCCGACGACACGGCCGACCCGACGTGGGTGGCGGCCGACCTCATCTCCCAGGCCGAACACGACCCGGCCGCCGCCTCCGTGCTCGTGACCGCGTCGACCGAGCTCGCGGACGCCGTGCGGGAGGCGCTCGAACACCAGGTCACCCTCGCCAAGCACAGCGACCGGATCGCCACGGCGCTCGGGGGCCCGCAGTCCGCGATCGTCCTCGTCGACGATCTCGAGGCCGGCGTGGCCGTCGTCGACGCCTATGCCGCCGAGCACCTCGAGATCCAGACGGCCGACGCCTCCGCGCTCGCGGCCCGGATCAGCAACGCGGGCGCCATCTTCGTGGGGCCGTACTCGCCCGTGCCGCTGGGCGACTACATCGCGGGCTCGAACCACGTGCTGCCCACGGGCGGCACCGCCCGATTCTCCTCCGGGCTCGGAGTGCAGGCATTCCTCAAGTCCGTGCAGGTGGTCGACTACACCGCCGACGCGCTCGCCGAGGTGACCGACGCGCTGAGCGTCCTCGCCGAGGCCGAGGATCTTCCGGCTCACGCCTACGCGGCCCGGATCCGTCGCGGCGACTGAGCCGTTCACAGGAGTGCCCCGACCTCGGTGGCCTCGGTGGCCTGAGTGGACTCGGCGGCCTTGGTGGCGCGGAATCGAGGTGACGCGCGGTCTCGCGCCGCGTACGGTATGGGCATGGACGCCGTATTCCGCATGATCCGTAGCACCGGATTCCGCCGTGGCCCCGCGCGCATCCTCGGTGGCATCTGCGGGGGCATCGCCGCGGCGACCGGGGTCAACGTGCTCTGGATCCGCGTGGCCGTGCTCGTGCTCTTCCTGCTGCCGGTCTTCGGCTTCGGGTTGTACCTGCTCGTCTGGGCGCTCACGCCCTGGGGCGCCGGGGCGATCCCCGCGGAGCGATTTCTCGACGGCTGGGCGGGTCGCTCCTGAGGCCGGCCGGCGGCCCGCCCGCGGTCCGACCGGTGATCCGACCGTGATCCGACCCGGAGGGTTTCCCCCAGGAAGAATCCGGGTGATCCCCGATTCCGTGCACCCATCCCATGATCTACCGTGTTCGCAGGACGCGAGGAGATGACATGTTCGATGCGGTGACCGAGATCGTGCTGGCCACGGCGGCGTCCGCCTGGGTGCTGCCCGTCCTGTTCGTGTGCACGCTGATCGATGGGGTCTTCCCGCCGATTCCGAGTGAGTCCGTGGTCATCGCTCTCGCGAGCCTCTCGGTCACCCATGAGGGCCCGGCCCTCGGATGGATCGTCCTCGTGGCCGCGCTCGGTGCCTTCGCGGGGGACAACCTCGCCTACCTCATCGGCTCGAAGCTGCCGGTGCACCGCTTCGGCGTCTTCCAGCGCCCCAGGGGAGCGAAGATGTTGGCGTGGGCCGAGCGGGCGCTGGCCCGCCGCGGAGTCGTCTTCATCCTGGCCGCCCGCTATGTTCCGATCGGGCGCGTCGCAGTGAACATGACCGCCGGTGCGGTGGGCTACCCCTACCGCCGGTTCGTCCTCGTCTCGGGGGTGGCCGCCGTGATGTGGGCCGGCTACTCCATGGCGCTGGGACTGAGCGCCGGCGCGGTGCTCGACGAGCATCCGCTCATCGCGATCGCAGCGGGCGTCGTGCTCGGGGTGAGCATCGGCTGGGTCATCGACCTCGCCTTCCGAAGATTCTTCGACGACGGCACCGACGCACTCGACATGCTCGACACGGCGGATGAGGCGGGGTCGGCCGGCGCGGTCGCCGAGGAGCCCGCCGGTGCGGCGTCCGAGCCCGTCGAACTGGACCTGACCCCCTGACCGTGCCGGGCGGTCCCCGTCGCGGCGGGGCGACGGTCGTGTCCGGTCAGGTCAGGGCCGCGTCGTCCCGTTCTCCGGTGCGGACCCGGACGGCCTCCTCGACCGGCAGCACCCAGACCTTGCCGTCCCCGGGAACCTCGGTGCGGGCGGCGTCGACGATGACCTGCACGATCCGGGGCGTCTGGGAGTCCTCGGCGAGGATCTCCACCCGGATCTTCTGCAGCAGGGCCACCGTGTAGGAGGCGCCCCGGTACACCTCGCGGTGACCGTGGTAGTCCTCCCGATGTCCGTGCTGGGCGCCGTAGCCGGCGGCGTCCGAGATCGTCATGCCGTGGATGCCGAAGTCCTCGAGCGCCTCCTTGGTCTGCGGGAAGCACTCGGGGCGGATGACGGCGGTGATGAGCTTCATGGTGTTCTCCTCAGGTCCGGAGCTGATGGTCGAGGTCGATGGGCCGGGGGCCGCTCAGCCGCGGACCGAGAACTGGCCCGAGGTGCCCGAGGCGAAGGAGTAGGCGGTCTCGGCGTGTTCGCCCAGGTCGATCCCCTGCACCTCGGACCTCTCGTCGACCCGGAAGCCGATCGTTCGGTCGACGAGCGCGGCGATCGCCCACGTCACGAGCCCGCCGAAGACGACGGTCACGAGCACCGTGACGACCTGTGCGGCGAGGAGACCGGGGCCGCCGCCGTAGAACAGGCCCGCGCGCCCGATCGCCGGGGACGCGATGAACCCGAGCGCCACGGTGCCCACGATGCCGGAGACGAGGTGCACGCCGACGACGTCGAGTGAGTCGTCGTAGCCGAGGCGGTACTTGAGCCCGACGGCGAAGGCGGAGGCCACCCCGGCGCAGGCACCGAGCACGATGGCCCACGCAGGCGTGATGTTCGCGCACGTGGGCGTGACGGCCACGAGCCCGGCCACGACCCCCGAGGCCGCGCCCAGGGTGGTCGCGTGACCGTCGCGGAACCGCTCGACCACGAGCCACGAGAGCATCGCGGCACCGGGGGCCACGAGCGTGTTGATCCAGATGAGGCCCGCCTGCGCGCCGTCGGCCGCGGCCCCGGCGTTGAAGCCGAACCACCCGAACCAGAGGATCCCCGCTCCGAGCATGACGAGCGGAAGGTTGTGCGGCCGCTGGTTCTGGTCGGTGCCGAAGCCGCGCCGGGCGCCGAGGACGAGGCAGAGCACGAGCGCCGCCACCCCGGCGTTGATGTGCACGACCGTTCCGCCGGCGAAGTCGATCGCCTCGCCGAGCCGCCGGCCGATGACCCCGTCCCGCATGAGCCCACCCGTGCCCCACACCATGAAGGCGACCGGCGCGTAGACGAGCGTGACCCACAGCGGCACGAACAGGCACCAGGCGCCGAACCGTGCCCGGTCGGCCACCGCCCCGGAGATGAGCGCGACGGCGATGATCGCGAACGTGGCCGAGAATCCGACCAGGAGCAGGTCGCCGCGGGCCAGCGCGTCGATCGAGCCGAGGTCGGAGAACGGATTGCCCGCGAGACCCGGCACGAACTCGTCCCCGGCGGCGATCGACTGGCCCCACAGCACCCAGACCACCCCGACGATGCCGATCGCCACGAAGCTCATCATCAGCATGTTCAGGGCCGCCTTGACCCGGGTCATCCCGCCGTAGAAGAACGCGAGGCCCGGGGTCATGAGCAGCACGAGCGCCGCGGCCACCATGGTCCAGACGGTCGGAGCGTCCAAAGAGTCCATCGCCTGCCTCCTCCAGCTAAACCATCTCGATATCAAGACATTGCTGGAATATTACGCAACGATGGCTCAAGCGCTGTCAAGGGGTGATCGCATCATGGGCATGGCGACGGCTTGGCGTGCCCAAGGGGTGATCTTGGCGTGTGCTTGGTGTTGGGTGGGTCGGAGCCCGAACGGACGCGTGCCCGACCTACCCGAGCCCGAGGGTGAGTGGATACACGGCTCGTGCCCCGGCCGCGACGAGCAGCCGCGCGGCCACGGTGAGCGTCCAGCCGGAGTAGGTGACGTCGTCCAGCAGGAGGATCGATCGGCCCGCCACTGCCAGGTCGGGCAGTCGCAGGCGCCGGGCCACCGCCGCTAGCCGGTGGGCCGAGTTCACATCCCTGCTCGTGGGCTCGAGCTGCTCCGCGCGCGCGCCGAGCGCCCCGAGGATCGGGACCTCCAGGAGGGCGGCGGTGCCGCCGGCGAGATGGCGCACCAACCGGGGACGCGTGACCGAATCGACCGCGACGATCGCCTCGACCGGCGGCCGCCAGTCCGACAGGAGCGCGCTCAGGGGCCCGCGCAGCCGGTCCGGCACGTCGCCGTCGGGCCCGGTCACGCAGTCGCGCACGGCCAGCGAGAGCCCGAGGCCGTCGAGCCGGGCGAGGGCCCGGCCGGGCTCGGCGGGTGGCGAGATCCGCCCGGAGAGGGCGGCTCCGGCGACCGTGACCCCGGCGGCCTTCATCCCGGTGGGCCAGGCCTTGCGCGGGGTGATCTCGACGCCCGGGCGCTCGAGGGCCCGGGCCGCCGCGGTCACGACCTGCACCGCGGGCAGCTCCGGCACCGGCACGCCCCCGCAGTTGTCGCAGCGCCCGCACGGCTCCCCGGTGAGGGTGGGGTCGTCGAGGCAGCGGCGCAGGAACCGCATCCGGCACTCGTTCGTGCTCTCGTAGTCGATCATCGTGGCCTGCTCGGCCCGCCGGGCCTGCTCGACGCGCTCGTAGCGGGCCGCGTCGTAATCCCAGCGATCGCCGGTGGCGATCCATCCGCCGCGCACCCGCCGCACCGCGCCGTCGACGTCGAGCACCTTGAGCATGAGCTCGAGCCGGGTGCGGCGCAGGTCGACGTGGGTCTCGAGCGCCGCGGTCGACATCGGCGCCTGCCCCTCCCGCGGCAGGGCCGCCAGGGCCGCCGAGACCGCCGCCGGCGGCGGGAACGAGAGGGAGCCGAAATAGTCCCAGATCGCGCGGTCCTCCGGACCCGGCAACAACACGACCTCGGCCCGGTCCGTGGCCCGGCCGGCCCGGCCGATCTGCTGGTAGTACCCGATCGGCGAGGCGGGCGCCCCCAGATGGATGACGAACGCCAGGTCGGACTTGTCGAACCCCATCCCGAGGGCGGACGTGGCCACGAGCGCCTTGACCTCGTTCCCCAGCAGCGCCCGCTCCAGCTCCTCCCGGCGGGTGGGGTCGGTCCCGCCCGTGTAGGCGGCCACCTCGTGGCCGGCCTCGCGCAGGAACCGGGCGGTCTCCTCGGCGGCCGCCACCGTGAGGCAGTAGACGATCCCCGAGCCCGCATAGCCGCCGAGCCGCTCCGCCAGCCACGCGAGCCGGGTCGGCTGATCGGCCACCGGCGCGACCGCCAGGCGCAGGCTGGCTCGGTCGAGGCCGCCGCGCAGCGTGAGCACGTCCGCCCCGAGCTGCTCGGCCACGTCGGCACACACGCGCTCGTTCGCGGTCGCCGTGGTCGCCAGCACCGGCACCCTCGTGGGCAGTGCCGCGAGCAGGGTGGAGATCCGCCGATAGTCCGGGCGGAAGTCGTGCCCCCAGTCCGAGATGCAGTGCGCCTCGTCCACGACCACGAGACCCGCCTCGGCCGCCAGGTGCGGCAGCACCTCCGCGGCGAACGTGGGGTTGTTCAGCCGTTCGGGCGAGCACAGCACGATGTCGGCGGCGCCCGCGCGGATCTCCTCGTGCAGGGCGTCCCAGTCGCCCGTGTTGGCCGAGTTGAGCGTGATCGCCCGGATCCCGGCGCGCGTGGCCGCCGCCACCTGATCGCGCATGAGGGCCAGCAGCGGCGAGATGATCAGGGTGGGGCCGCTGCCGCGTTCGCGCAGCAGCGCCGTGGCCACGAAGTACACGGCCGACTTGCCCCATCCCGTGCGCTGCACCACGAGCGCCCGCGCCCGATCCACCACGAGCGCACGGATCGCCTCCCACTGATCCGCGCGCAGCGTCACGCCCTCCCGCCCGACGAGCCGCGTGAGGACGGCGCCCGCCCGCTCCCGTAGTTCGGCCTCCTCGGGGGATCGGGCCGGGGGAGGTGCGCAGGTGGATGCGGCCGGGGCCGCCGTGGGGGAGGAGCTCATCCTGCGAGACTAACCGCGGCCCCCGACACCGGCGACGGGGGGTCCGCGAGCCGCCGCGAACCCCGCCGCCGCAGGATCCACCGGGCCCGCCCGGCACCGCCCGGCACCGCCATGAACCGCCCGGCACCGCTCGGCACCGCCCGTGTCGAGGCTGTCCACGCTCTCGGACAGTTCATGGCCGGTTCTCAGCCGCCGCTATGGTTGCCCCGGCGGGCGAGCCGTCGACGATCGTCGAGGAGGTCGGTGTGGACGACAAGGTGAGCGTTGCCGTGCTCGGACCCGTGGAGGTCAGCCGGCGCGGGCTCCCCCTGGACCTGGGCGGGGCGAAGCAGCGCGCCCTGCTGGCCCGGCTCGCGGTCTCGGCCCCGGCGGCGGTCTCCGTGGACGCGCTCGTGGAGGACCTGTGGAACTCCGCCCCGCGCGAGCCCACCCGCGCGCTGCAGCAGCACGTCTCGCGGCTGCGCGCGAACCTGCCGGTCGAGCGGCGTCACGGCGGCTATCGGCTGGCGCCGGAGAGCGTCGTCGTCGACGTCACGACCTTCAAGCAGCTGAGCGCTCGCGGCCAGGACCTCCTCAAGGCCGGCGCCGCCGACGAGGCGGCCGGCTACCTCGACCGCGCCCTGACGCTCTGGCGCGGCACCGCCTTCGCCGACCTGGCTCCGAACTCCGGGATGACGACCATCGCGACCCACCTCGAGCATCTGCGCCAGTCGGTCGAGATCGACCGCAACGAGGCCTACCTCGCCTGCGGCCGCGGCCCCGACCTCATCCCGGAACTGCAGCGGCTCACCGGCGCGAGCCCGCTCGTGGAGGCGTTCTGGGCGCACCTCATGGCCGCCCTGTACCAGCACGGCCGGATCCCGGAGGCGCTCGCGGCCTTCCACGCGGCCCGCTCCGCTCTCGTCGGCGCGCTCGGGCACGAGCCGGGGGAGCGGTTGACCGAGATCCACCGGGCCCTCCTCGTGGGCGCCGCGCCGCCCGGGCTCGCCGACTCCCCGGGCGCGCCCGCTGTGCCCGCCTCACCCGCCTCCCCCACTGTGCCCGCTGTGCCCGCCGTGCCGACTCTCCGGGCCGAGCAGCGCCCGAGGGCCCGCGCGCGGGCGAACCGCGACGACGCGCGCCCCGGACTGCCCGGGCGCCGACGCGAGCTCGAGATCCTCGAATCCGCCTGGCGGGAGGCGCGACGCGGACTGCGCGTCGTTACCATCACCGGCGAGCTCGGCATCGGCAAGAGCCGGCTCGCGGAGGAGTTCGCCTCCCGGCTCGCGCGCGAGGGCGCCCGGGTGCGATACGGCCGCTGCGACGACGACGTCGAGAGCGCCTATCAGCCGTTCGCCGACATCCTCGCCGCCGACATCGAGCACGTCGCGGGCACGGACGCCACGCGGGCCCGCAACCGCCTCGGGCCCGACGCCCGCGACCTGCTGCCCATCGCGCCCGCGCTCGCCCCGCTCCTGCCCGGCCCGGGGGAGGGGACCGACCCCGCCACCCAAGTGCACAGGGTCCGCGCCGCCCTGACCCGCTGGCTCATCGAATCCACCCGGGTCACCCCGATGGTGTGGGTGATCGACGACCTGCACTGGTCGAGCCCGGAGACCACGGCGCTCCTCGAGCACCTCATCCGCTCCGCCCGGTCCGCCCGCGTCCTCGTCCTCATCACGCTGCGCGATCGCGACGACCCGGGCACGCGCCGCACCCCGGAACGGTTCCTGCCCGTGCTGCGCCAGTCCGAGGTCGTGACCCAGCTGTCGCTGGGCCGCCTCGACCGGTCCGCGACCCGCGACGTGGTGCTCGCCGAGGTCGCGGGCGGGGGAGGCGAGGCGAGCGAACAGCTCGTCGACCGGATCCAGCACGCCTCGGGCGGACTGCCGCTGTTCGTGCTCGAGCTCATGCGCCAACTGCGCACCCTCCCGGGCGAGGCCGCCCCCGGGACCGTCGCCCCGGCGGACCCCCGCGACGCGGGCCGGCCCCCGCTCGGCGCGATCCCACCCGGGCTGCGGACCGTCATCCATGCCCGCCTCGAGACGCTGCCGCGTCGTGCCCGCGAGGTGCTCGAGCAGGCGGCCGTGCTCGGGCGCCGGTTCGAACTCGAGCTCCTGGCGCAGGTGTACGGCGACGAGGACCGCCTCGACGACGCCCTCTCGGCCGCCGTGTACGCCCGCCTCATCGAGGCGGACGGGCAGCCGTGGCGCTACGTGTTCTGCCACGACGTCGTGCGGGCGATGCTCTACGAGGAGATCGCGCCCCTGCGGCGGGCCCGGCTCCACGCCCGGGCGGCCGCCGCGCTCGAGGCCGCCGCCGCCGCGAACCCCTACGCCCGCGCCCACCACAGCGAGCGGGCCGCGCCGATCGCCGGGCCGGACCGCGCCGTCACCGCGCTCGCGCTTGCCGGCGAGGCGGCCCTGGACCAGCGAGCCCCCGGGAGCGCCGAGCGGTTCTACCGGCGCGCGCTCGCGCTCGCGGACACCACCGCCGAACGGAGCGGCTCGGCCCAGTACTGC
This sequence comes from Pseudactinotalea sp. HY158, assembly GCF_009660225.1. NCBI lineage: Bacteria > Bacillati > Actinomycetota > Actinomycetes > Micrococcales > Cellulomonadaceae > Pseudactinotalea > Pseudactinotalea sp. HY158. Next base: position 2,266,662 of record NZ_CP045920.1, on the reverse strand, counting down.
GATCTGCTCATCGGGCTCGGGCGGGCGCTCTTCGGCGGGGCCGACCCGGCCTACCGCGACACGCTGCTCGAGGCGGGCCGCCTGGCCCGACGACTCTCCGATCACGACCGGCTCGTGACCGCCGTGCTGGCCAACTCGCGCGGCTGGTACGCGAGCACCGTGGGCCTCGATCACGAGCGCGTGGCCCAGCTCGAGGATGCCCTCGCCGCCTGCCCCGCGGACCGGCACTCGACCCGGGCCCGGCTGCTCGGGGCGTGGGCCGTGGAGATCGTGCGGGACACGAGCCGCCGCGAGGAGGCGCTCGAGCGCAGCGCCCGGGCGCTCGAACTGGCCGAGGGCGCGGGCGACGAGCGGATCCTCGGGCAGCTGCTCTCCGACCGGTACGCCGTGATGTACGCCTCCTTCGAGGATCCGGCGGGCTGCGTCGAACTCAACCGGCGCCTCGAGCGGCTCGCCCGGCGCCGCGGCGACGAGGGGCTCGAGCTCAGCGCGACGATCGGGCTGGCCCAATCCGCGCTGACCGTCGGCGACGGCGCCGAGGCCGATCGAGCACTCGCGCGCGCCCTCGGCCTCGCCGATACGCTCAACGAACCGGCCCGGCTGTGGATGACCCGCTGCTGGCAGGCGACCCGCACCGCCGGCACCGGCGACCTCGCCTCGGCCCGCGCCCAGGCCGACGCCGCCCTCGAGCTGGGCACCGCCTCCGGGCAGCCCGACGCTCACGCCTGGTACGCCGGCCAGATGTTCATGCTGCTCCTGCACGCCGGGGGTCCCGGCGACCTGCGCGACGACTCCGCCGAACAGGCGCTGCGCTACGCCGCGGCCATCCCGGCGTGGCGGGCCGCCCACGCGCTCGCCCTCGCCCACTCCGGTGCGCACGACCAGGCGCGCGCCCTCCTCGCGGAGTTCGTGGACTCCGGCTTCTCCACCCTTCCCCGCGACATGCTGTGGCTGCACGGGATGGCCTACCTGTGCCAGGCCGCCGCGGCGCTCGGGGACGCGCCGTCCGCCCGCCTGCTCGCCGGCGCGCTCGCGCCCTACGAGCGGCTCGTGGCCGACAACGGCACGATCGACGCCGGCCCGATGGCCCTGCACCTGGCCGCCGTGACGGCGGTCGCCGGGGATCGGGAGCAGGCCGCGCGGCTTCTCGACGTCGCCGCCCGCGTCACCGACCGCCTCCGCGCCCCGATCTGGCACGGGCACCTCGACGCGCTGCGCCGGCGGCTCACGCCGCAGGCGTAGGGACGACGCCCGGCTCGCCCGCGTGGACCGGTGCCGGTCTGCTCGGTGTGCGATGCGTAGCGATGACCGCTCCGCTACCCGAGGGCGGCGAGGGCGGCGTCCGGGGCGTCGACCGTGACGACGATCCGGTCGTAGGGCTGTCCCGCCACATCGAGCACGATCGCGGGCCGCTGGCCATGGCAGACCGCGAATGTCGTGCGGTCCGGCTCGCGGAACGTGCCCACCAGGATGACTCCGGGAAAGCCGGTCCCGGGCATTCGCAGGCCGTGCACCTCCTCCAAGCCGTCGGGGACTTCGCGCGCGCCCGTGATCGCCGAGCGCGGAATCGTGACATCGGGGTGAAGTGCCTCGATCTTCTCCGCGATGGACAGGGCGATCGTCACGGTGTCGCCGTGGACCTGCAGCTCAGCCATGGCTCCGAGTCTGTCACGCCGGCCCGGCAGCCGGCCGGCGATCGGGCGATGTTCATCACGTCGGACCGCGTCGTGTGCCTGCCGTGGCGACCCCGCCATGCGGAAGAGTCGGAGCGGTGGACGCCTCAGTAGACTCGTCCCGTGACGAACCTCCCGATCCGACCGGACCTGCGCGGCCTCGAGCCGTACGGCGCCCCCCAGCTCGACGTGCCGCACCTGCTCAACGTGAACGAGAACCCCTACGAACCGACCCCCGAGGTCGAGGCGGCGATCACGGCGGCGGTGACGGACGTCGTCCATACGCTCAATCGCTACCCGGATCGCGAGTTCGCCGGGCTCCGCGCGGACCTGGCCGCCTACCTCGCGGCCGAATCGGGCGTTCGCGGGCTCGGCGTGGAGAACATCTGGGCCGCGAACGGCTCGAACGAGGTCATGTTGCACCTGTTCCAGGCGTTCGGCGGGCCCGGGCGGGTGGCGCTGAGTTTCACGCCCACCTACTCGATGTACCCGGAGTACGCCCGCGACACCTTCACGGCCTGGGTCACGGCCGAACGCAACGCGGACCACACCCTCGACGCGGACACGGTGATCGCCCGGATGCGCGCGGAACGGCCCGCGCTCGTGCTGCTCGCGAGCCCGAACAACCCCACCGGCACGGCGCTGTCGGTGGCCACGATCGAGGAGATCGCGGCGGCGGCCCGAACCACCGGACCGGAGGGGGCAGCGAGCGTCGTCGTGGTCGACGAGGCCTACGCCGAGTTCCGGCGCGAGGGCACGGGCAGCGCGCTCGAACTGCTCGCGCGGCACCCGCACCTGGTGGTGACGCGCACGATGAGCAAGGCGTTCGCGTTCGCTGGGGTCCGGCTCGGCTACCTCGCCGCCGCACCGCAGGTCGTGGACGTGCTGCGGATCGTGCGGCTGCCGTATCACCTGTCGGCCGTCACCCAGGCCGTCGCGCGGGCGGCGCTGGCCCACGCGGGCGGGTTGCAGGCGCAGGTCGCGGAGCTGCGCGGCGCGCGGGACGACCTGGCCGCCTGGCTGGGGGAGAATGGTTTCACCACCGTGGATTCGGACGCGAATTTCATCCTGTTCGGGGAGTTCGAGGATCGGCACGCGGTGTGGCAAGGACTGCTCGATCGCGGGGTGCTCATCCGGGAGACCGGGCCGGAGCGGTACCTGCGAGTGAGCGTTGGCACCGGCGAGCAGATGGCTGCTTTCCGCACGGCACTACTGGAGGTCACCGGCCGATGAGCCCGTCAGCGAATAATGGAACGGCGGCCCGCACGGGCCGCGTCGAGCGCGTCACGAGCGAGTCGAGCGTGCTGGTCGAGCTGGATCTCGACGGCCGTGGGCGCACCGAGATCGACACCGGCGTGCCGTTCTACGATCACATGCTCACCGCGCTCGGCAAGCACTCCCTCATCGACCTGACCGTGCGCGCCCAGGGCGATGTGCACATCGACGCCCACCACACCGTGGAGGACGTGGCGATCTCGCTCGGGCAGGCGCTGCGCCAGGCGCTCGGCGACAAGGCCGGCATCGCCCGGTTCGGGGACGCGCTCGTGCCGCTCGACGAGGCGCTCGCCCAGGCCGTCGTGGACGTCTCGGGCCGGCCCTACCTCGTGCACTCCGGCGAGCCCGCCGGGCAGGAGTACCACCTCATCGGGGGGCACTTCACCGGATCGCTCACCCGACACGTGTTCGAGTCGATCGCCCACCACGCGAACATCTGCCTGCACGTGCGCGTGCTCGGCGGCCGCGATCCGCACCACATCGTCGAGGCCCAGTTCAAGGCCCTCGCGCGGGCGCTGCGCGCGGCCATCGAGCGTGACCCGCGGGTGGAGGGGATTCCCTCCACCAAGGGCGCCCTGTGATGTCTGCCGGCTCCAGTGGCTCTAGCGGCTCCGGCGGCTCCCGTGGCACTGGGGGCTCTGGCGGCTCCAGTGGCACGGGCGGCTCAGGCGGCACGGGTGGCTCGGGTGGCTCGGGTGGCGCAGGGGCCTTCGGCGAGGACGACTTCGATCTCGAGGCGTTCGACGCCGACTTCGCGGCGCACTTCGGCGCGACGACCGAGGAGACGGACGGCGCCGGCGAACCGGGGCCGAGGTCGGGAGCCGGGGATTCGGCAGAGACGGGCGACGCCGACGAGTCGGGGGGGCCGGGCGAGTCGGCTGACGCGGGCGAGTCGGTCGAGCCGGGTGAGGCCGGTGAGTCGGACGGTTCGGACGCGGCCTCGACCGTGACCGCGGTGGTGCTCACCCCGCTTGCGCACGCCCCCGCCCTCGCGCGACTCATGGGCCTGGCCGGGATGGACTGGCCGGTCGTGCCCACGCGGACCGGAGCGGTCACGGCCTGCGCCGTGCCCGTCGCACCGGATGACCTCTCGGCCCTCACCGGGGAACTCCCGGGCGACATCCTCGACGTGGCCAAGGCGCTCTCGCACACCTCGAAGTACGGGGTGGTCCTGCTGACCGCGCGGGTCACGCATTCCGCCGAGGAAGGGCCGGGCGGGAACGTGAGCGCCGACCGGTACGTGGCCGGAAAGCACGTGGAGTCCCTTCCGCCCGGACTCGTGACCACGGGGGCCGACGACGTGGTGGAGCAGCTCGTGCTCGGCCAGATCGCCCCCGCGGACGTTCCCGGCGCGCTCGATCCTGCGACCGAGGCGGCCGCCGGCCCGCAGACTCCGGGAGCCTCGGGCAATCCGACCAAGCGCGGCCCGAAGTGGCGCCGGCCGTGACGCGCATCGCCGTGCTCGACTACGGCTCGGGCAACGTGCGCTCGGTCGCCTGTGCCCTCACCCGGCTCGGCGTCACGGTCGACCTCACGTCGGACCCGGAGGCGGTGGCCGGCGCCGACGGGCTCGTGGTGCCCGGGGTCGGCGCCTTCGCGGCGGTCATGGATCAGCTGCGTCGCGTCGGCGCCCCCCGGATGGTCGAACGTCGCCTCGCCGGCGGCCGCCCGGTGCTGGGAATCTGCGTTGGCATGCAGGTGATGTTCGCCCGCGGCAACGAGCACGGCGTGATCGCCGACGGGCTCGGCCAGTGGGACGGTCTCGTGGAGCGGCTCGACGCCCCGATCGTTCCGCACATGGGCTGGGCGCAGGTGGAGCCCCCGGCCGACACCGTGCTCTTCCGCGGGATCGCCGATGAACGGTTCTATTTCGTGCACTCCTACGCGGCGCGGACCGCGCCCGAGCATACCGACATCACCTGGGCCGAGCACGGCCACCGGTTCGTGGCGGCCGTGGAGAACGGCACGCTGCGGGCCACCCAGTTCCACCCGGAGAAGTCCGGCGACGCGGGCGCGCAACTGCTCGCGAACTGGCTCGAGACCCTGGACTGAGAACGGCCGAGCACGGCCGATCGCCTAGGCTGGTTCCCGGCCGCGTGCCCGCAGACCCATCGACGAAACGGACCTCCATGACCCGCCTGCAACTGCTCCCCGCCATCGACGTGGTCGAGGGGCGGGCCGTGCGCCTCTACCAGGGGGAGGCCGGCTCGGAGACCTCCTACGGCAGCCCGCTCGAGGCCGCCCGGCAGTGGGCGGATGGCGGGGCGGAGTGGATTCATCTCGTCGACCTCGACGCCGCCTTCGGGCGCGGGTCGAATGCCGAACTCATCGCCGAGGTCGTCGCCTCGGTCGACGTGCGGGTGGAGCTCTCCGGCGGGATTCGGGACGACGACTCGCTCGCCCGGGCGCTCGCGACCGGCTGCGCTCGGGTCAACCTGGGTACCGCCGCGCTCGAGCAGCCCGAGTGGACCGCGCGCGTCATCGCCGAGCACGGCGAGAAGATCGCCGTCGGGCTCGACGTGCGTGGCACGACCCTGGCCGGCCGCGGCTGGACCAAGGAGGGCGGCGACCTGTGGGAGGTGCTCGAGCGCCTCGAACGGGACGGCTGTGCGCGATATGTCGTGACCGACGTGACGAAGGACGGCACCCTCCAGGGCCCGAACCTCGACCTGCTCACCCAGATCTGCGAGCACACCCGGGCGCCGGTCATCGCCTCCGGGGGCATCTCGGGGCTCGACGACATCCGCGCGCTCACCGCGCTCGTGGATACGGGCGTCGAGGGCGCGATCATCGGCAAGGCCCTCTATGCCGGAGAGTTCACCCTGCCACAGGCCCTGGACATCGCGGGCCGGCCGTGACCGTTCCGCACGATCACGGCGCCACGCGGGATCACAGCGGGCCGGGGGATCACGGCGCGCCGCGGGATCATGGGGCACTGCCCGACCTGAGCGCGCTCGCCAACCCGACCGAGGCGGGGCCCGGCGGACTCAAGCCGTTCCCCCAGTCCTCGGCCTTCGCCGGGGACGACGGCTCCACGCCCGTGGCCCTGGCCGCTGCGTTCGCCACCGAGCAGCCGCACCGGCTCGGCGCGATCGTCGAGGCACTGCGCGAGGCACGCCTGCTCATCCCGGTCGTGGCGAACCTCGACGAGATGGAGACCCCCGAATTCGAGGGTCAGGTGGTGGGGGAGAAGAGCGCGCACGCCGCCATGGTCACCGTGGCCGCCCCGGACGGTCGGGGGGCGATCCCGGTGTTCTCCTCGGTGGCCGCGCTCACCGCATGGCGTGCGGATGCCCGGCCCGTGCCGGTCGAGGCGCGTAAGGCCGCGCTCGCGGCCGGTACGGAGGCCGATTCACTCCTCGTGCTCGATCCCGGAAGCGACCACACGACCCTCGTGCCCAGCCACGCCGTGGCGGCCATCGCCACGGGGGAGCCGTGGTCGAACCCGCTGGTGGACCCGGAGGTCCACGAGGCGATCGCCGGGATCGTCGAGTCGATCCCGGCCGCCGTCCGTGCCGAGGTCCGGCCGGGCACCGGTGCCGAGATCCGGATCGTGCTCGCCCTGCGGCCCGGACTCGACCGCGTCGGGGTGATCAGCGCCTCTCAGCAGGCTTCGGCGGCCCTCGGCGCCTCGACGGTGGTCACGGCCAGGGTCGACTCCCTCGAGCTGCGCATCACGACCGCCACGGACGCGGAACCCGCGTAGCCGCGTAGCCCGCAGAACGTCTGTAGCCCGTGCAGCCGCTGTCGCCGCTTCCGTCGTACCCGTCCAACCCGTCGTACCCGTCCAACCCGTCGTACCCGTCCAACCCGTCGTACCCGTCCAACCCGTCGTACCCGTCCAACCCGTCGCACTCGTCCAACCCGTCGCACAGTCCAACCTGCTCAACCCGTGTCGTGGCTCTCCCCGCGACCGGCGGATCGCGGCGCTCTATCCACGAGGTGGCCCGGGATCGTCCGTTCGCACCGTGTTCTCCCCGGCCGGCGGCTCGTGACCGGTGGTTCGTGATCGACGGCTCATCGTGCTCTGTCCACGAGGTGACCCGTGACCGTCCGTTCGCAACGTGTCCTCCCTGACCGGCGGCTCGCGATCGGCGGTTCGTGATCGACGGCTCATTGTGCGCCGTCCATGAGGTGGCCCGTGTGTCGGTGGACGACACGCGGTGCGCCGCTCGCGGATCGGAGCAGCCGATCCGTTCAGCGGTCTCGAATTGGTGGTGTGCATGCCGGCGTCGTGTCTGCGCTATGTGCCTCACGGCTCACGCCACGGCTCGCTTCGCGGCTCACGCTACGGCTCACGCCACGGCTCGCTTCGCGGCCGGCTTCGCACTCGTCCGCGAGGCTCGACCGGGTTCCCTGGATTCCGCGGGTTCCGCGGGTTCCCCGGGTCTCCTCGAGGTTCCCCGGGTTCCCCGGGGTCCGAGGGTTCCCTGGGTCCCGCGGGTTCCCGCGTGCCTCCGCGGGTTCCCGCGTGGCTCTGGGGCCTCTTCGGGGTTCCGCCCCGATGCCGCGGGATGGCACCTCGATTCCACGGGATCCGGGCCGTGGTCCCCGTCGTCCCGCTGTCCGGGGTGAATGTCGGTGCTCGGTTCTAGGGTTGTTTCATGAGCACGAAGGCGGCCCGGCAGATGCGAGCGCGGCGAGCGGAGATCGCCTCGCTCGCCTCCGAGGACGCGGTACTGGACCGGGTCCGCCAGGTGCGCAAGGTCCAGGCGGGCGCGGAGGCCGATCTGTTCTTCCTGGCGATCGAGATCGCCCAACGTAGCCCGGTCACCGAAGAGTGCGGGGCGTGGTCGTGTCACACCGATCTGGCCCTGGGGGTCTCGTATTGTGATTCGGTGGCGAACTGGTTCGCGGCCGTGACCGGCTTCTCCACCGACGCCGCCCAGGCGATGCTCCTCGAAGCCCTCGAGGTCGCCGAACGCCTGCCACTGCTGTACGGGCGGGTCCTGGATGGGCGTACCCGGGCGCACACGGCCCGGCTCGTGGCCGAACAGACCCTCGGTTTGACTGTGGAGGCGGCCCGGTTCGTCGATGTCCAGGTCGCTGCCGCCGGGGCGATCCGGGGCCGCTACGCGATCAAGTCCCTGGTGCGGGAGGCGATGATCACCCACATGCCCGACCAGTACGCCGACCTGCAGCGGGCGCAGGCCGATCCGCGCCGGGCCGATGTCCACATCGGCACCGACGGCACCGGCCGCATCGACGCGATCGTGTCCGCGTTCGCCGCCCTCGATCTGGAACAGAGCCTGGCCTTCGGGGCCGCGCAACTCAAGGCCGCCGGATCCGGTGAGGTCCTCGACGCCCGACGCTCGCTCACCTTCGAGGGCATCATCGCCGCCACTCACCACCCCGAACCGGCCCGGCAAGACGGCTTCGACCTCACCGCCGGGCAACCAGGCCAACAGGCCCAGCAGGCCCAGCAGGCCCAGCAGACCCAGGGGACCCAGCAGGCGCAGGGACCGGGGGCGGGGGCGCCGGACTGCACGAACAGCACGAACAGCACGAACAGCACGGGCGGCACGGGCGGGACGGGCGGCACAGTCGGCATCGGCGGTGCTGTGGGCATGGCTGCGGCCGCTGTAGTCGATATGACTCCCGATGAAGCCGCGGGCCAGTTCGACGGCCCGTCCGTGAGCACAGCCGCGGCCCCGGCCACGAGTACGGCCGCGGGTCCCGCTGGGAGTGCAGCCGTGGGCAGCGCCGGGAGTGCAGTCGTGGGCAGCGCCGGGAGTGCAGCCGTGGGCAGCGCCGCCGGAACGGCGGTGGGCGAAGCTGCGGCGGCGGACCCGACCGGCGAGGCGCCTGCCACGGTGACTGGTCGTGGTGTGTCCTGCGGTCCTGCGCGGTCGGGTCGGGGCGTGCCGCGGGCGAAGGTCGTCATGTACCTGCACATGAACGCCTCCGCGTTCTGGCCCGACGGCAGGCCACCCGACCGACCCGGCGGCCCACCCCGTGATCATTCCGATCACGGGCCCGGTCACCATCCTGGCGGCCCGCCTCCCGATCATCTTGGCGGCCCGCCTCCTGATCATCCCGGCGGCCGATCCCCTGATCATCCCGATCGTGATCCCGGCGGCCGGCCTCATTGCCATCCCGGCGGCCTGTCCGACGATGGGTCGTGCGCGGATCCGCCGGGCTCGGCAGGTACGGGCTGTCTCGAAGATACGGCCGGCTCGACGGGCACAGCGGGCGCAGTCGATCCCGAGCACGTCGCCGACGCGGCCTACGTCGCCGGGCGGTTGTCCCGTGAACCCGTGCACATCGAGGGGCCGGGGATCCCGCCCGGGCTCGTGATCACCGCCGCCGAGGTCGCGGCCATGTTCACCACACCCCACGACGCGGCCATGCCCGGGCGCGCTGGCGGGTCCGGCGCGGCGCACGGGCCTGGCGGGTCGGGTGGGCCGTGGGGGCCGCAGGTGTTCGTGCGTCCGGTCATCGACCTCGAGACCGAACACGAAGTCTCCGGCTATGCCGCGGGGGACGTGATCAAGGACCACCTCCACCTGCGGGATCGAACCTGCGTGTTCCCGGCGTGTGCCCGCCCGGCGCGTGCCTGCGATGCCGACCACATCGACCCCTGGAAGACCGATCCCCAGGGTGACCCGGTCGGTGGGCCGACCTGCACGTGCAACCTCGCGAGCCTGTGTCGCCGGCACCATCGCTGGAAGACGCACAATCATCCCGGGCAGCCGCAGGGGCGGGGCTCGTGGTCGTACGTGACGCTCGGACCCGGAACCTACTACTGGACGGGCCCGATGGGCCTACGGTTCCTGCGCACCCCGACCGGCACGACCGAGGTCACGGACCAGGCCTGGCACCGCCACGACCTCGCCGTGCTCCCAGACCTCCACGACCTCCAGGGGCTCCAGGACTTCAACGGGCGTCAGGGCCTCGGCGCTGTTCCAGGCCGCGAGCCGCACCCAGATCACCCGGCGCGCCCGGACCAGCCGGCTCTCCCACGCCACGAGACTCTCCCAGGACTCGGAGCTCGCACGGTCCTCGGAGCTCGCACGGACCTGGGAGCTCGCACGAACCTCGGAGCTCGCACGGACCTCGAGGGTCACGCGGAACAGCCCGACCGCTCGGACATTGAGGCCAGCCCCGACTCGCGGGCCCGCCGGGACGACCTCGACGAGGCCTTCATGGACGCTCTCGACTACGAATACGGCAATGCCGACAGCGACGTCGAGCCCAGCGAGGCCGACCTCGAGGCCATCCTCGCCAACAGGTCATCGCAGCCACCCTCCGTGTAGAGCCCGGAGCACAGGAGCCCGGCGCACAGGACGCTGCTGGGCAGCACCGCCCGGTGACGAGGACGGCGGACACTCTCCAACGATTGCCTGGGCGCCGTGCGCACCTGGCTGCCTGCGCGCCCTACGGGCCTGACGGTCTGTGCGCCCTGCGGGCCTGACTGTCTGTGCGGGGTACACGCCCGACCACCCGTGCCCGACGGCCTGCCGTCCGTATGGAGCGCACAAAGGTCACAAGGGCGCTGTCATTACGTCGTGTCCACGATGCAGACTTATGTCTTGACGCGACCCAAAGTGCTCCGTATAGTCCGTGCTGTGTGACCCACCCCATATCGGAAGCCCGATGGCAGGGCCCGGAGCGGGGCCCCGGGTCGCGCAGAGCCCTCGGCGACGAGGGCTCGAACATCCGAGCCGGAACGCACCCACGGGGCGCCGGTGCGGCTCGCCCATGCGACCACGAAGGCGGATCGCGGCGAGAGGCAGATTCCGTACACATCGAGGAGGATTTGTGGTCAGACGGACAGCAGCCGGCCGATGGTCGGCCCGAGGCGCGACGGCGGTCATGACCGCCGCGTTGGTGATACCCCTGGCGATGACGGGAGCGTCGGCCGCGCCGGGCGACGGGGTGAGCACCGCGGCGCTCCCCGAGCAGGAGCCCGGCGTCACCCTGCGCACATTCCAGCTCGGGCGTGACCCGGGCGCGGTCTGCCCGCTCACCCCGGGCACCACCCCGAACGTCGACAAGATCATGCCGACGATCGACTGGAGCGCCGACGCGGACTTCGGCCTCTCGAGCAACTTCATCACCCACGCCATCGCGAACCTCCACGTTGCCGAGGCCGGTTCGTACGAGTTCCGCATGACCAACGACGACGGTGCGATCTTCTACCTGGACGACCAGGTCCTGATCAACAACGACGGGCCGAGCGACTCGACCTCCGTCACCGCCACCGCCACCCTCGACGCCGGCGTCCACCCCGTGCGCATCGAGCACTACGAGGGCTTCGACAAGCAGCGCCTCACCCTCGAGTGGAAGCAGCCGGGCCAGAGCGCCTTCGAGGTCGTTCCCGCCTCCGTGCTCACCACCGAGGCCGGCGTCGTACGGGTCACGGCACCGGGTACGAAGAGCTGCGTGGGCGACACGGACACCTCCGGCGACGGCATGCCGCTGTCGACCGTCAACCCGAACTACGAGCTGGTCGATCTGCGGCCCGAGGGCTTCGAGCCCGCGGTCTCCGCTCTCGACTTCAACGCGGACGGCGATCTCGTGGTCGTCACCTCCGGCAACGTGAGCCCCGGCGGGTGGACCGATGACCCGTACTCGGGCGAGGTCTACATCCTCGAGGGCGCCCAGGGGGCGGACGGTCCCGAGGACGTCACGGCCGTCAAGGTCGCCGACGAACTGTTCAACCCGATGGGCGTCGCCGTCATCGGCGAGTCGATCTTCGTCTCCGAGCGGGACGGGCTCACCGAGCTCACCGACCCCGACGGCGACGGCGTCTACGACCAGCGCAACCAGTTCGCGACCTGGCCCTTCGGAGAGAACTTCCACGAATTCGCCTTCGGCCTCATCTACGACGAGGACTACTTCTACCTGAGCCTCTCGGTCGCGATCAACCAGGGTGGTCACTCCACCGTGCCGCAGCCGGCGAGTAACCGCGGCACCTCGATCAAGGTCGACCGCGACACCGGTGAGGTCACGTTCGTGGCCGGTGGCCTGCGCACCCCGAACGGGATCGCCTGGGGACCGAACGAGGACGTCTTCGTCATGGACAACCAGGGCGACTGGCTACCGAGCTCGAAGCTCGTGCACATCGAGCAGGACCGGTTCTTCAACCACTACATGACCCCGGCCGGCCCCTTCGACGACCAGCCCGTGACCGACCCGGCCGTGTGGATCCCGCAGAACGACATCGGCAACTCCCCGAGCGCGCCGTTCCTGCTCGAGCAGGGCCCCTTCGCCGGGCAGATGCTCTTCGGCGACGTCACCTACGGCGGCCTGCAGCGGATCTTCCTCGAACAGGTCGAGGGCGAGTACCAGGGCGCCGTGTTCCGGCACAGCGCCGGGCTCGAGGCCGGTGTCAACCGCACGATCGTCGGCCCCGACGGGTCGATCTACGTCGGCGGAATCGGCGAGGCCGGCAACTGGGGCGAGGCCGGCAAGCTCCGGTACGGCCTGCAGAAGCTCGTGCCCGTCGGCGACGACACCTTCGACATGCACGAGATGCGCCTGACGGACGACGGCTTCGCGATCACCTACACCCAACCGCTGTCCGAGGAGACGGCGGCCAGCATCGCCGACGCCTACACCCTGTCGCAGTGGCGCTACGTGCCCACCTCCTCCTACGGTGGACCCAAGATCGGCGAGGAGATCCTCGCCGTGACCGGCGCGGAGGTCTCCGCGGACCGGACCACGGTCAACCTGACGGTCGACGGGCTCAAGCCGGGCCGCGTCGTCCACCTGCGGTCCCCGCACCAGCCCCAGACCTTCTCCTCCGCCGACGGCCAGCGCCTGTGGAACACCGAGGCCTGGTACACGCTCAACACCCTCCCGGGCTACGTCGGACCGGCCGAGCGCGGCTACTACGAGGCCGAGGACGCCGTCCTCGGCGGCGGGGCGGACATCGACACCGAGCACAGCAACTACTCCGGTGCGGGCTTCGCCGACGCGATCAACACCGTGGGCGCGAGCGTGCGGTTCGACGTCACGGTCGACGAGGCCGGGACCCAGCCGGTGTACCTGCGCTACGCCAACGGGCCGAACCCGTTCGAGGGCACCAAGACCATGTCGCTGTACGTCAACGGCGAGCTCATCGGGCCCTGGGAGCTTCCCAGCACCGGCACCTGGAAGGACTGGGGCACGGTCACCCGCGACCTGGACCTGCGTGCCGGAGCCAACTCGATCATGCTCCGCTACGACGAGGGCGACGACGGCAACGTCAACCTCGACATGCTCTCGATCGGCGCACCCGACATCTGCACCCCGTTCCAGGCCGATCCCGGCTACACCGCGATCTACGACGGCACCCTCGCCAGCATGGACGACTGGAGCCTCGCGGGCGGCGGATCCTTCGGGCGCTACGAGGACTGCTCCCTGCGTTCCACCGGCGGCATGGGGCTGCTGTGGTACACCCAGCAGGACTTCGACAACTACAGCCTCAAGCTCGACTGGAAGCTCATCAAGGACGACAACGGCGGGGTCTTCATCGGCTTCCCCGACCCCGGCAACGACCCGTGGGTCGCCGTCAACCAGGGCTACGAGATCCAGATCGACGCGAGCGACGAGCCGGACCGCACGACCGGTGCGGTCTACACCTTCCAGGGCGCCGACGAGGTGGCCCGCGACGCGGCGCTCAACCCGGTCGGGCAGTGGAACTCGTACGACATCGTCGTCTGGGGAGACACCATCAAGATCTTCCTCAACGGCGAACTCGTGAACGACTTCATCAGCACCGACCCGGCCCGTGACCTGAGCCAGGGCTTCATCGGGCTTCAGAACCACGGCGGCGGCGAGACCATCTATTACCGCAACGTGCAGATCGACGAACTGGACGAGGCACCGGTCTACCCGGAGGCGACCCCGGCCGAGGTGACGTTCTCCGACGAGGACGGCACCGACGCCGACACCTACACCATTCCCGCGGTCGAGGGCGTGGCGTACCGGGTCGACGGCGCCGTGGTCGAGGCCGGCACCCACCCGGGCTCCGGCACGGTGACGGTCACCGCCCACGCAACCGGGCGGTACGTGCTGGCCGAGGGCTCCACCGCCGAGTGGAGCCACGAATTCTCCGCCGACGACGGCGGCCCGGTCGGCGTGCTGACGGAGACGGCGGTGACGACCCGGTGCGTGGCCGGCCGGCAGGTGCTCGTGGCGTCGGTGACGAACGTGGCCGGCGCGCCGCTCGATGTGAGTGTGGAGACGGCCTTCGGTACCAGGTCTGTTGTGGGTCTGGCCGATGGTGCGACGAAGTCGCTCGCGTTCACGACGCGGTCGGTCGCGATCGACGGCGGTGAGCTCACCGTCGATGCGACGGGCGGCGACGGGCTCGATGGGCAGGAGGTGCTCGCCTACGAGGCGGTGTCCTGTTCCTAGGTCCGAGTGCGCGACCGGTCGGCCTGCCCCTGCGGGTCCGCCCCCGCGGGGGCGGGCCGACCGGTGAATGAACGTTTCGACATCCGCGGGCGAAGCAGCCCGGCAGTACACATCTCGACGCGGCGAGCGCCGGTCGGGGAGATGGGAGAAGAAGATGGTCAAGCGCAGTGTGGTCAAGCGCAATGTGGTCGGACGTGCCGTGGTCGGTGCGGTCGGTGGTGTGATGCTCGTGGGCGTCGGGACGGCGGCGATGGCCGCGCATCCGGATGCCGAGGACACCAGTGCGGTCGAGATCGGTGTCGAGATCGAGTCGGCGGGTGCGTTGACGATGACGGTCGACGGCACCCAGTCGACGCTGGTCGAGGACGGCTCGACCGAGGAGTTCCGTCAGTTCACGGGCGCGTTGCCGGAGGTGACCGTGACCGATACCCGCAGTGACGCGCCCGAGGGCGTGTACTGGTATGTCAACGGTCAGGCGAGTGACTTCGTGGGCGACGCCGGGCAGGCCCCGATCGGTCCGGAGCATCTCGGGTGGACGCCGGCGATGGTGACCGAGAGCTCGAGCGGGGCCGTGATGGAGGGCCAGGAGGTCGGCACCGTGCTCGATGCCGACGGCGAGGGTCCCGGGCTGGCGGGTGAGGAGTTGTTCCTCCTGGCGCTCGACTCCCAGGAGGCGCACGCGGAGAACGGCAGCTGGACGGCGAACGCGGACCTGGTGCTGCGCACCGAAACCGACGTGGCCCCGGGCAGCTATTCCTCGGTGCTCACCCTCTCGCTGTTCGAGGATTCGTACTGACCCACCCCGGCGGTGCGTGATCGCCCGTGGCCGGGACCCGCGACCGGGTCCCGGCCACGGGCGTGCCGGTGGTCACCACCGGCACGCGACCCGCCCGACACCCGACCCGGCCCCGACACACGAAGACGGCGCCGCCCGAGGTGAGCGACGCCGTCCCTACGCGTGAGAACCTACGAGACGTGCCCGGTGAACTTCTCGCCCGGGCCCTTCCCGGGTTCGTCCTGGACCTCGGAGGCCTCCCGGAACGCGAGCTGGAGCGAGCGCAGGCCGTCCCGCAGCGGCCGGGCGTGCCGGTCGTCCAGCGCGGGCCCGCTCGCGGTGATGAGCCCGGCGAGGGCGTCGATGAGCTTGCGCCCCTCGTCGAGGTCGAGATAGTCGCCGCTCGCCTCGTCCTCGGCGAGGCCGACCTTGACGGCCGCGGCGCTCATGAGGTGGACGGCGGCGGCGCCGATGATCTGCGCCGCGGAGACGTCGGCGATGTCGCGGATCTGCGCGTCCGCCGAGAGATGGGTGTGGTCCGGGCCACCATCGGAGGGCGAGTGGTCGATGCCACGGTCAGCTGCGTTCATATCTGGTAGTGTTCCAGATCGACCGACTGTTGAAGAACACGGCCGCCGAGCCTCACCGCCCGGCACCGCGTCTCCTCGACAGAGTGCAAGTGGAGATTCTCCCACCTCGGCCCGACCGTTCAGCAACACCGAACCGACAGGGCCCAGGTAGTCAAGGTCGGATGCGCCGTGAAGAGCGGACCGCATCCCGTGGTGTGTCCGAGCGATCCACTGCGCCACCTTGAGGCCTCCGCATGCAACCGCGAGCGGGGGCCTTTTCTCGCTCGTGGCGGACGCCCACACACCACGGTGAAGGAGCAACACATCAGCGAGCCCCGCATCAACGAGCGGATCCGTGTGTCCGAAGTACGCCTCGTCGGACCCAACGGTGAACAGGTAGGCATTGTTCGCGTCGAAGACGCATTGCGGCTGGCGAACGAGGCCGACCTCGACCTGGTCGAGGTGGCCCCCGACGCCCGCCCGCCCGTCGCCAAACTCATGGACTTCGGTAAGTTCAAGTACGAAGCCGACCAGAAGGCGCGGGATGCTCGGCGAAACCAGACGAACACGGTTCTCAAGGAGATCCGTTTCCGGCTGAAGATCGACCCGCACGACTACGGCACCAAGAAGGGCCACGTCGAGCGGTTCCTCAAGGGCGGCGACAAGGTCAAGGTCATGATCATGTTCCGTGGCCGTGAGCAGTCCCGCCCCGAGATGGGGATGCGGCTCCTGCAGCGGCTCGCCGAGGACGTGGCCGAGCTCGGCCACGTGGAGAGCGCCCCGCGCCTCGATGGCCGCAACATGACCATGGTGATCGGCCCGAACAAGAAGAAGGCCGACGCCCAGCGCGAACAGCGCAAGCAGCGTGAACAGGCACAGAAGGCTGCCGAGCAGTCGTCGAGTCAGTGACAACCAAGGATGAATGATGCCGAAGAATAAGACGCACTCTGGTGCGAAGAAGCGTTTCCGGGTGACCGGGGCAGGCAAGCTCATGCGTGAGCGCGCCCGCCACGTGCACAAGTTCCAGGAGCGCTCCAGCGCCCAGGCGGGACGTCTGAAGAACGACGTCGTCGTCGCCCCGGCCGACGCCAAGAAGATCAACAAGATGCTCGGCCGCTGACGGCCCCCAACACCAAGGAGACGACGTGGCACGCGTCAAGCGGGCAGTCAATGCCCAGAAGAAGCGCCGGACAACCCTCGAACGGGCCAGCGGCTACCGCGGTCAGCGTTCGCGCCTGTACCGCAAGGCCAAGGAGCAGGTCACTCACTCGCTGAGCTACTCCTACCGCGACCGCCGGGCGAAGAAGGGTGACTTCCGTCGCCTGTGGATCCAGCGGATCAACGCGGCCGTCCGGGCCGAGGGGATGACCTACAACCGGTTCATCCAGGGCCTCAAGGCCGCCGGTGTCGAGGTGGACCGCCGCCTCCTCGCCGAGCTCGCCGTGAACGAGCCGACCGCGTTCTCCGCGCTGGTCGAGACCGCACGGAAGGCCCTGCCGGCGGACGTCAACGCCCCGGCCGCCTGATTCAGGCACACCGCAGCGCCCTCGGGAGTCTCCCGGGGGCGCTGCGCTGTGCTGAGGCGCCGTCTCGTGCTCAGGGACGGCGACGCTCACCTCGGGTGGGCGCCTCGCCCGTGCCTCGCGCGCCGGTGCGCGGACGGGTGGCCACCTCGGGGGTGGTCGAGCGCGCTCGCCGGGCGCGGTTCAGGCCTGCTCGGCGGCCCAGGCGGCGACCCGGGCCGCGGACTCGGCGTCGGAGAGGTCCTCGACGCGGGTCATGATCGACCAGCGCACCCCGAACGGGTCGCGGATCGAGGCGAACCGGTCCCCGGAGACGAACGTCGCGACCGGTTCGCGGACCGTCGCTCCGGCCGCCTCGGCCCGGGCCGCCACCGCGTCGACGTCGGCGCAGTACAGCCCGATCGAGTAGCAGGCGTCGTCCCCGGCCGGGGGAGGGACGAGGTGGTAGGCCGGGCTCGGCTCCCCCAACTGCAGCAGGCCCTGCCCGAAGTCGAGCACGGCGTGCACGACGACCCCGCCCATCTCGGTCACGTCGACCACCCGGGCGCCGAACACGCCCGAGTAGAACTCGATCGCCTTCGCCGCCCCCGGCACGGCCAGGAACGGGGTGAGGCTCGTGGCGCTGTGGGGGACGCCGTCAGTAGTGTGTGCACCGGTGACGCCCCGTGGCGCCGTCATTCTCTCGCTCATGCAGGAACGCTAATCCGCGGTGCACGGCGAGAACTTGTAGATTCGCGACAGGATTCGACCGGGGAGGTGTCCGTGACCGACGAGCTCGACCCCCGCGGCATCCTCTTCCCCTCCGGGCTGCCCGAGTTCCACCGCGTGCCCGCTCCCGCCGAACTCGCCGACCTCGCGCGCTGGTTCTGGATCCCCGAATGGAGGCTGGCGCCGGGGGAGACGTCCCGCCAGGAGGTCCTGCCCTTCCCCGCCTGCAACCTGACCGTGCAGGCCGGCAGCGGTGGGCCGGCCGGCGGTGGGGATGCCGGTGCCACGGTCGGACTGACCGGCCCGACCACCCGGATCTCCCAGCGCGAGCTGAGCGGGAGCGGCTGGGCCGTGGGCGCGCTCCTGCGACCGGGCGGCGTGAGCGCCCTTCGACTCTCGCCCGCCGAGCTGCGCGACCTCGAGGTGCCCTTCGACGCGCCGGGCCTGGCCGGGGCGGTGAGCGACGCGATGGTCGAGGCCGGCCCGCCCGATGTACCCGGGGTGCCCGATGCGCCCGGGGTGCCCGAGGTGGCCGGCCGGCGCGAGCGCGCCGCCGGCGCCTATGGCCGCTGGCTGGCCGAGCACGCGGCCCCGCCCGATCCCGCGGCCCTGACCGCGAACGAGCTCGAGGAGCTGATCCGCACCGACCGCGAGGTCGTGCACGTCGATCGACTCGCCCGCCTCCTCGGTCTCTCCACCCGGAGCGTGCAGCGCCTCTCGCTGCGATTCATCGGGCTGCCGCCGCTGGCCGTCATCCGGCGCTACCGCCTGCAGGAGGCCGCCCTGCGGCTGCGTGAGCACCGGGACGTCACGATCGCCGAGATCGCCGCCGAGCTCGGCTACTCCGATCAGGCGCACCTGGGCGCCGACTTTCGAACCGTGCTCGGATTCGCCCCCGGCGCCTACCGCCGCGGCAGTCGCTGACGGCAGGCGCCCGCCGTTGCCGGGCCTTGCCGGGTCACGGCCGCGGATTCAGGCGTCCGTGCCGTCCTCCGGTGACCGCGGCGAGGCGCTGCCGCGCCCGTTCGGCGGCCCCGCCGGCGGGGGAGGGTCGGTGATGACCCGACCCCCGAAACCCGGCGGGTCGAACGGGGGGCCGTGGGGCATGTCACGGCCGAGGCGTTCGACCGCCTCGCGCATGGCCTCCCGGTAGCGGGCCTGACGCTCCAGCGTGCGTGGGCGGGCGAGCACGCTCGCCACGATGAACGCGATCAGGACGACGAGCAGGTAGATGCGCGTCGCCCGTTGCATCGTGTCGTTGTTCCCGTCGACGGCGGCGATGATGAGCAGGATCCATGCGGGCGCCGCGAGCAGGTGGAGCCCGGCGTAGCAGCCGATCCGCGCGAGCACGCCCCAGCCGCGCCAGATGAAGACGAGCGCCGCGAGGTAGGCGAGGATCAGGATGAGGATCCACATGGTTCCCCCGGGTCGTGGGCGCAGACGTGTCCGCACCAGGTTAGCGCCGCCGGCTCGGTGCGGATGCGTCATGATGGTCATGTGCTGCCCTCGATGACCAACCCCAAGGCCGACCGCGTCCGCCGCATCCGCGCGCTCGCCACAGCCTCCGGCCGGCGCCGTCAGGGCGCCTTCCTCGTCGAGGGGCCGCAGGGGGTGCGCGAGGCCGTGCGGCACGCCCCGCGCCTGGTCCGCGACCTGTACCTGTCGGTCGAGGCCTCTCAGCGTCACGCCGAGATCCTCGACGACGCCACTCGCCACGACCTGTACGTGCACCTGTGCTCCCCGGACGTGATCGACGCGATGAGCGCCGATGCCCAGGGCCTCGTGGCCGTGCTCAGCAGCGACGCGCACTCGCTCGAGGCGATCCTCGAGGGCGCCGGCGACCGGTCGCCCCGGCTCGTGGCGGCCCTGGTCGAGGCCCGCGACCCGGGGAACGCCGGCACCGTGATCCGGGCCGCCGATGCCGCGGGAGCCGACGGCGTCGTGCTCACCGCCGGCAGCGTCGACGTCGAGAACCCCAAGGTGCTGCGAGCCTCCGCCGGGTCCGCGTTCCACCTGCCGGTCGCCACCGGCGCGCGCGCCGAGGAGTTGATCGAGACCGCCCGGGCCGCCGGCCTGCAGGTGCTCGCCGCGAGCGGCGCCGGCGACGTGAGCCTCGACGACCTCGCCGCCGTGGCCTCCGCGGAGGCGGCCGAGCGGGGCCACCACCACACCCCCCAGGTCGGCATCGACCTCACCCGCCCCACCCTGTGGCTCTTCGGCAACGAGGCCCACGGCCTGATCGGCCCCGTCCTCGACGCGGCCGACGCCGTCGTGCGCATCCCCATCTACGGGGAGGCCGAGAGCCTCAACCTCGCGATGGCGGCGACCCTGTGCCTCTACGCCTCCGCCCGCGCCCAGCGCGACTGACGCCCGCCTCGGCGGGGGAGCGGGCGCCGTCCATACGCATGACGCCCGCTCGCGCGAGCGTGACGGCCGCCACTGTCGATTACTTGACACGTCACGTGATCGGCCATACATTTTCATTCAGGTCTTGAGTGTCAGCACGAAGCCCCGGCTAGCTGACCGGCAACCCTCCAGTCGCGGTGGGGTGCCCCGGGTGACGACCAGGCCCGCCACCACCGGTGAACGGGCAAGCGCAACCCGCCAGAGATCCTGGCACCAGGAGAAGGAAAAGCACATGTCGCAGGTCCAGGTACACACGGTCGCATCGACGCGCTCCTCGTACTGCATGCACATGTGTCACATGACGGTCATGGCGATGGGCTGCCCGGCCCGCTGAGCCACCCGCCCGACGCCTCGGGCTCCCGCCCCTTCGGCGTCACCCCTCGGATGACGGCAGGCACACGTGCGGATCGAGTGAGACGATCCGCGTGCCCGGCCACCCGAGCGCTTTCTCCTACGACCTTCACGAAGGCGTTGTCATGGCCAACTTCTCTGCTCGTACCTCGATCGTCTCCCTCGACCTGACCGGCGCCGGCGCCCCCGTGGCGTGGCAGCGCGATCACGACCCGGAGACCGAACTGTTCGTCATGGGCCGGCTCGCGGGCCTGTCCGCCCTCGCCGACAAGGCCGGCGTCGACCTCATCACGCTCGACTCGAGCTTCCGGCTCGGCGGCCGGCGGCGGCGCGACGCGTGGCTCGACGGCGCACTCGCGGCCTCCCGTCTCGGCAACCACACCGCGGCCGCGGTCATCGCCGCGAGCGTGCCCCTCGGCGTCACCCCGAACGACCAGGTCGCCTCCGCGGTCGCGAGCCTGCACCGGTCGACGGCGGGCCGCGGCGGCTGGCAGGTCGAGTCGCCCGCCGCGCACACCGCCCTGCCGGGGGGCGTCGACGCCGTGGTGAACCAACTCCGGTCCCCCCGTCAGCCGGCGCACGGGAGCCGTCGCATCGGGCCCGGCCCCGGCCGTGGTCGTGCGCGTCGGATCCGACGTCGACGTCGAGATCGCCGCCGCCCGCGCCGACGTGGCCCGGCTGCGTGTCGACTCCGTGGAGGAGGCCCGCAACCTCCGGGCCGCCCTGCGTACGGCGGCCCGCGACTGGGGCCGTGACGCCGATGAGATCAAGGTGCTGGTCGACGTCCATACGCTCATCGCGCCGGACGCGGCCCGTGCCCAGGCCCGCGCGGACCTGCTGCGCGACCTCGGGCTCGCGCCCGCCGACGGGCTGCTGCGGACCGCGGGCCCGGCCCACGAGCTCGCCCGGCTGTGGCAGAACTGGGTGCGCGCCGGCGCGGCCGACGGCTTCACGGTGATCCCGGCGTCGGTGCCGACCGACGTCGTGGCGCTCGTGTCCGAGGTGCTGCCCGACCTGCGTGCCCGGGGCCTGCGCAGCCAGATCGCCCCGGTGCCCGCGGAGTTCGCGGCCGCCGAGCGCACCTCTCGTGAGCGCGCCGGCTCCCCGGTCGCCGCCTGAGCCTGGTCGCCGCGCCCCGCCGTCCGGGGAAACTCGCTGGTGCGAGGGACGGGGGAACGTCCCCGGATCGCGGGCCGGCGCGGGCCACTCGTCGTGCGGGGAAATTCGCTGGTGCGGGGGACGCAAAAGTTTCCCCGCCCCGCGGCGGCACCGCTGTTGACGGTGCGGCGGCGGGTTCCCTGGTCCCGCGGGGAAACTTGTTGGTGTGAGCGACGGGGGAATTTCCCCGGATCGCGGGCTGGCGCGGGCCACTCGTCGCGCGGGGAAATTTGCTGGTGCGAGGGACCCAAAAGTTTCCCCGCCCCGCGGCGGCACCGCTGATGATGGCCCGGCGGCGGGCTTCCTGGTCCTGCGGGGAAACTCGTCGGTGTGAGCGATGGGGAAAATTCCCCGGATGGCGGGCCGGTGCGGGCCACTCGTCGTGCGGGGTAGATCGCCGGCGTGCAGGACCAACGAGTTTCCCCGCACCGAGGCGCCGGGCACCGAGACACCGAGGCGCCGAGGCAGCACCGGAGTGGCCGGCGAGTCGCCACCGAGCAGGCAGCCCGGACGGCGGGTTCCCCGGGTCCGTAGACTGGGGCCATGACTGCCCAGGCCAGCGCTGACCACGAATCGAGCACGATGAGCACCGAGACCACCGAGAACACCGGCCCCGTCGACACGGCCGCCGCGATCACCCGGATCGCCGTCGCCGCGAAGGAGGCCTCCCGCCGCCTCGCCCGGCTCACCCGTGCCGAGAAGGACGACGCCCTCGAGGCGCTGGCCGCCGCGCTCGTGGCCGCCACGGCGCGGATCATCGAGGCGAACGACCGCGACGTCGAGCGCGAACGCGCCGCCGGGATGAGCGAGTCGATGCTCGACCGGCTCGCCCTCACCCCCGCCCGGATCGAGACGATCGCCGGGGCGCTGCGGGAGCTGGCGGCGCTGCCCGACCCCGTCGGGGAGGTCGTCTCGGGCCAGCGGCTGCCGAACGGGCTGCGCATCCGCCAGGTCCGGGTGCCGCTCGGCGTCGTCGGCATGATCTACGAGGCCCGCCCGAACGTGACCGTCGACGCCGCCGGCCTCGCCCTCAAGTCCGGCAACGCCGTGATCCTGCGGGGCGGCTCGGCGGCGCAGCAGTCGAACGTCGCGATCGTCGACGTGCTCGGCGACGCGCTGACCGAGCTCGGCCTGCCGCGCACCGCCGTGCAGTCGATCGACGCCTACGGCCGGGCCGGGGCGAGCGAGCTCATGCGGGCCCGCGGGCTCGTCGACGTGCTCATCCCGCGCGGGGGAGCCGGGCTCATCCAGACGGTCATCACCGACTCCCTCGTGCCGGTGATCGAGACCGGCACCGGGAACTGCCACGTGTACGTGGACGCGAGCGCCGACCTCGACCAGGCGGTGGCGATCGCGATGAACTCCAAGACCCACCGCCCGAGCGTGTGCAACGCCGCCGAGACCCTGCTCGTGCACGCCGACGTCGCCGCCGAGTTCCTGCCGCGGGTGCTCACCGACCTGAGCCGCGCCGGGGTCGGGATCCACGCCGATGCCCGCGCCGCCGAATACGCGAGTTCCCACGGCCCGGTCGACGTGGCCACCGAGGCGGACTGGGCGGGCGAGTACCTCTCCCTCGACCTCGCGGTCAAGGTGGTCGGAGGCATCGACGAGGCCCTCGAGCACATCCGCACGTACTCCTCCGGCCACACCGAGGCGATCTGCGCCACCGACGTGCGCGCGATCGGCCGGTTCACCACCGAGCTCGACTCGGCCGCGATCATGGTCAACGCCTCCACCCGGTTCACCGACGGCGGCGAGCTCGGGCTCGGCGCCGAGATCGGCATCTCGACCCAGAAGCTGCACGCCCGCGGCCCGATGGGGCTCGAGGCGCTGACGACGAGCACATGGATCGTCGAGGGCGAGGGCCACATCCGGGCCTGACGCCCGGCGCGCCCGTGTTCGGGGCCGCACCCGCCGGGTTCCCCCGTTTCCGGCGAAACGTGCGAGAATAGGCAGCGGACTTGGACACGGGTGAAAGGACCCTTCATGAGCAGTTCGCTCGTACCCCTCATGGCCGCCGAATCGTCGGAGGGCTTCGGTGCGCTCGGTTACGGGATCGCCGCGTTCGCAATCCTCATCTTCCTGCTGATGGTGACGGTGGCCTTCCGGTCGGTCTGGACCCGCCGTCGCTGACATGACCGGGACCATCGAGGCGTCGACGACGCCGGCAGTAGCGTGACCGGCCGGAGGCGCGGCCGGTGATTGCAGCGGCTCACGAACCGCAGCGGATCGGGATCATGGGCGGGACCTTCGATCCGATCCACCATGGCCACCTGGTGGCCGCGAGCGAGGTCGCCGACGAGTTCGATCTCGACGTCGTGGTGTTCGTGCCCACCGGCGCGCAGCCGTTCAAGCTCGACCGCCAGGTCACGCTCGCCGAGCACCGCTACCTCATGGCGGTCGTGGCCACGGCCTCGAACCCGCGCTTCACGGTCTCCCGCGTCGACATCGACCGGCCCGGCATCACGTACACGATCGACACCCTGCGGGAGTTGCGCGAGCGGTACCCGGCCGCGGAGCTGTTCTTCATCACCGGCGCCGACGCCCTCGATCAGATCCTCCAGTGGAAGGACTCCACGGAGTTGTGGTCGCTCGCCCATTTCGTGGGCGTCACCCGGCCCGGCCACACGGTGGAGACCGACCGGCTGCCGCAGGGCGAATACTCCCTCCTCGAGATCCCCGCGATGGCGATCTCCTCGACCGACTGCCGCGCCCGCGTGGCTGCCGGCAAACCGGTCTGGTATCTCGTGCCCGACGGCGTGGTGCAGCACATCGCCAAGCACGGCCTCTACCGCGACGCCTCGACCTTCACCCACGGAGTCGGCGAATGAGCGCGCATTCGGCCGGCAGCCCGGGCGAGGGCACCGGCGAGTTCGAGAACCTCGACACGGCCGCCCTCGGGGAGCGCCGCCGCCGCCGCGAGGCCGAGCGCGCCATCGAGCGGGCCCGCGAGCAGCCGCTCACCCGGCGGGAGATCCGCGCGCGGGACGAGGCGATCGCCTCGGGCGCGCTCCAGCTTGGGGACGTCGCAGCTCGCGCCGCGCGGACCGGTCACCTTCCCGGGGGCTCACCCGGGCACGAGTCGGCGGCCGGGCCGGCACGCCCCACGGGCGCAGGCTCGACCGACTCGGCCACGTCGACCGGTGAGACCGGTTCGACCGGCTCAGCCGGTTCGACCGGTTCGACCACTTCGACCGGCTCAGCCGGTTCGACCGGTGAGACCAGTTCGACCGGCTCAGCCGGTTCGACCGGTGAGACCGGTGAGACCGGTTCGACCACTTCGACCAGTTCGACCACTTCGACCGGTTCGACCGGTTCGGCCACTTCGACCGGTTCGACCGGTTCTGTCGGTTCGGTCAGCTCGGCGGGTTCTATCGGTGCGACCGGTTCTGTCGGCTCGACTGGTTCTGTCGGTTCGGCCGGTTCCGCGAGTTCCGCGAGTTCCGTCAGTTCGGTGGCCTCGGCGGGTTCGACTGGTTCAGTCGGCTCCGCTGGTTCGGAGGACGCGGCGCGGGAGGAACCGGCCGCGCGGTCTGGCCTCGCTCGTCCCGTTCAGTCCGCGCAGCCCGGTCGTTCGGCCGGGCGGGCCCTGACCCGGCGGGAGCTGCGTGAGCAGGCGGCCGCCGCGGCCGCGGCTGCAGGTGCCGCGACTGCCGACGCCGATGCGTCCCCGGCGGCCGCGAGTGGGGTCAGCTCCCCGTCCGCAGCGCACGCGGGCGCGGAGCGGCCGAGCTACTCGAGCGTGCAGGCCCTGCGCACCGGCCGTCGCGGCCGACCCCGCCGCCGGGCCTGGTGCCCGCGCAGCCATCCCGGCCGGACCCCGAGCCCGCGCCGACCCCGATCCCGAGCCAGCCCCCGACCCCGAGCCAGTCCTCGGCCCCCAGCCAGCCCCCGACCCCCAGCCAGTCCTCGGCCCCCAGCCAGTCCCCGGCCCCGGCCCCGAATCCGGCCGAGGAGGAGCAGGAGAGCACGCAGACCTTCACGCCGCAGTGGGCGTCGATGTCCGCGCCGACCCCGGACGAGAGCCGGCCGCCGCGCCGCGTCAGTTATCGGGACGTGCCGCCGCCGGACGCCGCCGCGCGGCTGGCCGAGGCGGCCCCGGAACGCACGCTGCGTCGTCCGGTGGTTCGACCCGCGACGGGCGTGATCGCAGTCGGCGAGGACCCGACGGGTGCGACCCGCGCCGTGCCGGGCACCCCGCGCAGATCCGTCTACACCGCCTCCGTGCCCGCCCTGAGCGGTGAGGAGGACGTTCCCGTCGCCGAGAGCGCCTCGCCCGTGCACTGGCACAGCACCGCGACGGGGGCGGTCGTGACCGACGACGTGACCCCGACCGGGGCCCCGGTGCCCGAGCCGGGCAGCGCGCACGAGCCCGCCGAGGAGCCGTCCGGGAGCAGCGCCGAGCCGCGCTCGATCGACGAGGTCGTGGCGGGGGAGGACGACACCGGCGAGCAGTTCCCGGTCCGGCCCGAGTGGGCGGCCGTCGGTTCGGTCGGATCGATCGGCTCGGCCGCCACGGCGACGCTCGCCGCCATCGGCCACGAGCCGGGCCTGAGCCCCACGACGGCGGAGGAGGCTACGGAGGGCGCGGAGGCGTCGTCCATAGGCGATGAGGACGAGGACGACGAGGGATCGCCGAGGTGGCTCGTCGTACTGCAATGGCTGGTCATCCTGGCGGTGGCCGTCGTGCTCGGAATGCTCGTGTGGTACGTGGCCACCGGCGGGCTCTCCGGTGAGAGCGGCGCCGCGGGGCCGATCGAGATGTGGAGAATGACATGACCGAGAAGGAGAACCGTGCCCGCAGATGAACGAGCCCGTGAGCTGGCGGTCCGTGCCGCCCAGGCAGCGGCGGCGAAGAAGGGCGAGGGCATCGTGGCCCTCGACGTGGCGGACAGGCTGGTGCTGACCGACGTGTTCGTGATCGTCGGCGCCGAGAGCGAACGGCAGGTGCGCGCGGTGGTCGACGCGGTCGACGAGGAGATGCACCTCGCCGGGGCGCGGGCCGTGCGCAAGGAGGGCACGAACGAGGCCCGCTGGGTGCTCATGGACTACGGCGACATCATCGTGCACGTGCAGCACACCGAGGACCGGGAGTTCTACGCCCTCGAGCGGCTGTGGAAGGACTGCCCCGTGGTGGAGCTGCCCGACCTGTCCGGGATCGCGGCGGCCGCCGATGATCCGGTGGGACAGCGCGAGGAGGCGTGAGCGCCGGCACGGTCATCCTGTGGCGGCACGGACAGACCGACTACAACGCCGAGGGGCGGCTCCAGGGGCAGATCGACATCCCGCTGAACGACGTGGGCCGGGCGCAGGCGGCTCTGGCGGCGGAGCAGCTGGCGCTGCTTGAGCCGGCGGCGATCGTCTCCTCGGATCTGTCGCGGGCCGTCGAGACCGGTCGGGCCCTGGGGGAGCTGACCGGGCTCGACGTGACCACGGACGAGCGGCTGCGCGAGCGCTCGTTCGGGATCTGGGAGGGGCGCACGCACACCGAGATGCGGGCCGAGTGGCCCGACGCGTTCGCGCAGTGGCGCCGGGGTGCCCACCCCGAGGGGATCGACGCCGAGTCGCGCGAGGAGCTCGGGGAGCGGCTCGTGGCGGCGGTCGGTGAGATCGCCGGCCGATATGAGAGGTCGGACACAGTCGTGCTCGTGGCCCACGGCGCCGCGATCGCCACCGGGATCACCGCGCTGCTCGGGCAGAACCCCGAGGGATGGCGCGGAATCGCGGGTCTGGGCAACTGTCACTGGTCCACGCTGCAGCCCTACGGCGGGCAGCCGGCGTGGCGGCTCACGGGCCACAACGTCGGGGTGCCGGTTCGGGATTTCACATCGGCGGGCAGGATCGTCTAGAGTAGAGCCTGCCCGCGAGGGCAACCCGCACGGGGCTATGGCGCAGTTGGTAGCGCGCTTCCATGGCATGGAAGAGGTCAGGGGTTCGAATCCCCTTAGCTCCACAGACTAGTCGAGACCCCGCCCGATGGGCGGGGTTTTTGCGTTGCGGCTCCCGGCCGGGGCTGTTATAGCGCGGATTGCGCCGGGCTGAGATCGAGGGGGAGTGGTGAGGAGAGCTCGTGCATGGTCAGCGCCTTTGATACGTCGGTGCTCAAGCCAGAGCTCGTGCGCGACCTGAGTCGGCTCGCCGACGAGCGGAGCACGCTTTCGACACCCATCTTGTTCGGCCACGCCGGGAGAAGCTCAACCCAAGCGGCACCTCCGTCAGTATCATCGTGGGTGTTGGCCTGCCTGGGCCATTGAGCGAGGGAGGAGCAACATGGCTGAGTTGTGGCTGTCCGCAGACGGCATCGCCGCATGCCTCGGGATCGCCAAAGACACCGTTTACACGTCGACCGCCGAGAAGGCCATGCCTACGCAAGGGGTCCGGCGCCTCTGGAAATTCCAGGCGAGCGAGATCGACGACAGGGTGCGTGCAGGCGTGGCGACCAGCAATCATCAGTCTCCCGCAGTCCATCCCAGTATTGGTGGCCCCTCCTACGTTCGTGACGACGAAGAGCGCGGGGTTCGACGATGACGCTGAGAGATGCCCAGCGCTTGGTGAAGTCTAGGCAACGCGTCGTGGACCACGGCGAGGTCTTCACGCCGGCGTGGATGGTCGGGGACATGCTCGACCTCGTCAAGCACGAGTCCGAGCGGATTGACTCGCGCGTGCTCGAGCCTGCCTGTGGCTCCGGCAACTTCCTCGTCCCCGTCCTGGCACGCAAACTCGTCACGGTCCAGCTTCGCCACGGCAAGAGCGAGTTCGAGAAGCGCCAATACGCACTTTTTGCGCTGATGTGTACGTACGGTATCGAACTCCTTGCAGACAACGCCGAAGAGTGCCGCAACAACCTCGCCGAGGTGTTCAACAAGTTCTTGGGCATCGGTGACGATGACCAGTGGGCGCAAGCAGCACGCGCGGTCCTAGCCGTGAACATCGTCCAGGGCGATGCCTTGACTATGACCGTGCCCAGCGGCCAACCGATCACCTTTCCTGAGTGGGGCTACCTCGGCAAGGGGAAGTTCCAGAGGCGCGACTTTCGCTACGACGACCTCACTCAGCGCGCCTCGTACGAGGGAACCCTATTCGGCGAGCTCGACGACGGCGACCTGTTTGTCCCCGCGCAGACTTATCCGACGATGACCGTCGATCAAATCGCCGAGGTCACCGCGTGACCCTTGCGCCTTTTGCCCTCCGAGGACACAACCCGGATGTCTTGACCTGCATCGCGAACCTCTCCAATGATGA
This sequence comes from Pseudactinotalea sp. HY158, assembly GCF_009660225.1. Taxonomy (NCBI): domain Bacteria; kingdom Bacillati; phylum Actinomycetota; class Actinomycetes; order Micrococcales; family Cellulomonadaceae; genus Pseudactinotalea; species Pseudactinotalea sp. HY158. Next base: position 2,237,636 of record NZ_CP045920.1, on the reverse strand, counting down.
GGTCTTCACCCCGCCAGAGTTCGCGAACCAGATGCTCGACACGCTTGCCGCCGCCTGGGCAGACGCCAACGACGGCGCCGACATTTGGGCCAACCCTGATGTCACGTTCCTCGATCCGTTCACCAAGTCGGGGGTGTTCCTCCGCGAGATCGTGCGTCGGCTCACAGACGGACTGATCCTGACGATCCCCGACCTCGCCCAGCGCGTCGATCACATCCTCACCCATCAGGTCTTCGGCATTGGAATAACCCAGCTCACGGCGCTACTCGCGCGCCGGAGCGTCTACTGCTCGAAGTTCGCCAACGGCCCGCACTCGATCGCTAAGTCATTCACGACCGAGAGCGGAAACATCTGGTTCGAGCGCACTGAGCACACCTGGGGCGGCGGCAAGCGTGAGTTCCGCGTCGATACCCTCACGAGTGAAGAGATCGCGGTCTACACCAACCGCAAGTGTGTCTACTGCGGGGCGGGCGAGGACGACTACGCACGAGGCGGAGACCTTGAGACTCACGCCTACGCCTTCATCCACACCGACGACATCAAAGCTCGCAGTGCGGAGCTGTTCGGAGACAACATGCAGTTCGACGTCATCATCGGCAACCCGCCCTACCAGCTTAGCGACGGGGGCTACGGCACCTCTGCCGCGCCGATCTACCAGATGTTCGTAGAGAAGGCACTTGGGCTCGACCCACGCTTCGCTGTCTTTGTCACCCCGTCTCGCTGGTTTGCAGGCGGCAAGGGTCTCGATGAGTACCGCAAGAAGATGCTCGCCGATCACCGCATGCACGACATCGTCGACTACCCAAAGCTCTACGAGGCCTTCCCGGGCGTGAAGATCAGAGGTGGCGTCTCGTACTTCCTTTGGGACCGCGAGCATGACGGACCTTGCACCATCCAGACAATGTGGGATGGGCAGCCGGTGGGCGAACGGGCGACGCGATACCTCGACGCCTACGATGTGCTGGTCCGTCGGAATGAAGCGGTTCCGATCCTCGACAAGGTTCGGGCGCTCGCTGAGCCAACGCTCGACTCACGGGTGTCGAGCCGTAAGCCTTTCGGACTGCCGACCAACTTTCACGGCAAGCCGAGACCCACTGGCCTCAAAGCTCCTGTGGAGCTCTTCGGCTCGCGGAGGGTGAGCTGGGTGGATCGTGCGGAGATTCCGCTCAACGACTCATGGGTTGATGAGTGGAAGGTGCTCATGACCGCAGTGCAAGGCACGAGCGCTGCGATCGAAACCAAGTTCCTCTCGCGCCCGATTCTCGCGGGTCCAGGCACCGCGTGCAGCGAGACGTATCTTGTCGCTGGCCGGTTCGGGATCGAGGAGGAGGCTCGGCGCTACGCCGGGTACTTGCGGACGCGCTTTGTCCGGTTCCTTGTGTCGTTGCGGAAGTCCACTCAGCACGCCACCAAGGACGTTTACTCATTTGTGCCTGACGTTCCGCTCGACCAGGACTGGACTGATGCTCTCCTCTACGAGCGCTACAGTCTAACTGGCGACGAGATCGCCTTCATCGAGTTGCAGATCGCTGCCCACGACGACACACTCTTCGACGAGGACGGGGCCGACGATAGGGATGAGTAGGGACATCGACGAACTACTTCCTGAGAAGCCGGAGGCTCGGCTGCGGATCTACGCATGGTCGCCGAACGATCCGCCAGTCGGCTATGCGGGACTCCTCAAGGTGGGACAGACGACGAAGGCGGATGTGAACGCGCGCATCCGCGAGTCTCAGGGGCAGATGCAGCAGGCCTACACGCTGCACGTTGATGAGCTCGGCAAATGTGACGACGGGTCGATCTTCCGTGACTCCGATGTGCGCCAACGGTTGATCGACAAGGGCTTCGAGAACCCGATCTTCGGCTCAGCGCGCGAGTGGATGCGCTGCACCCCGGACGATGTGCACACGGCGATTACAGAGCTTCGCACCGGCATGAAACTTACCGGCACCCACCACAAGACGTTCCCGATGCGCCGGGAGCAGGCCAGCGCCGTGGACAAGACTGAGGGCTACTACGAGTCCATCTGGGGCGAGGAGTCCGACGCGGTGCCACGGTTCCTGTGGAATGCCAAGATGCGCTTTGGGAAGACCTTCGCCTCCTACCAACTGGCCAAGCGGCTCGGCGCTAAACGCATCCTTGTGGTCACCTTCAAACCCGCGGTGGAGGATGCCTGGCAGACCGATCTGGAGTCTCATGCCGACTTCGACGGCTGGCAGTACCTGTCCTCAGCGATCGGAGGTAGCCCGGATGAGGCGGACAAGACTCGGCCGCTGGTTTACTTCGGTTCGTTCCAGGATCTGCTCGGGCGAGACCGGAAGACCGGGCTCATCAAGGCGAAGAACGAGTGGGTCCACACGACCAACTGGGATCTCGTGATCTTCGATGAGTACCACTTCGGTGCGTGGCGTGAGTCCGCCAAGGAGCTGTTCGAGGGCGAGGACGAGAAGGTCAAGCAGAAGGAGCTGGCCGCCGAGTACCACGATGGCCTCGTGGCCTTCGACGAGGAGTTGGACGAGCTCGGAAACGATGAGGATGACTTCCTGCCGATCACCACCCGTGCCTACTTGTATCTGTCGGGCACGCCGTTCAAGGCGCTGGCATCCGGTGAGTTTATCGAGGAGCAAATCTTCAACTGGACCTACACCGACGAGCAGCGCGCCAAGGCCGAGTATGCCGCCGCGCACCTGGACGCCTGGAACCCGTACGGGGCACTCCCGGAGATGCGCCTGTTCACCTACCAAATGCCTGACGAGCTCATCGCCGTCGCGAACCGGGGAGAGTTCGACGAGTTCGACCTCAACGAGTTCTTCGAGGCAAAGGGCGCCGGCAACGACGCCGAGTTCACCCACAAGACCGACGTGCAGAAGTGGCTCGATCTCATCCGCGGCGCTCACTTGCCCACCCAGGTCGACGCGATGCGAATGGGTACCCGACCGCCCTTCCCATACTCCGACGTTCGGCTCCTGCCGTACCTGCAGCACTCGTTCTGGTTCCTGCCCAACGTGGCTGCCTGCGAGGCGATGTCGAACCTGCTCGCGGAGAAGCCGAACGTGTTCTGGCACGACTACCAGGTGCTCGTCGTAGCGGGTCCCGGCGCGGGTATCGGGCTGGATGCTCTCCCGCCAGTGCGGGCGGCGATCGGCGACGGGCACGACACCAAGACGATCACCCTGTCGTGCGGCAAACTCACCACGGGCGTCACCGTCAAGCAGTGGTCCTCGATCCTGATGCTGCGCAACCTCAACTCACCCGAGACCTACTTCCAGGCAGCGTTCCGCGTGCAGTCACCGTGGTCGATCAAGAACCCCGATGGAGACAACCCGAGCGCCGAAGCAGTCCTCAAGCCTGTGTGCTTCGCGTTCGACTTCGCGCCCACCCGCGCGCTGCGTCAGATCGCCGACTACGGCGCTGGGCTCTCGCCGGAGACGCCGAACCCCGAGCAAGCGGTCGAAGAGCTCGTGAAGTTCCTCCCCGTGTTGGCCTACGACGGGTCGAACATGACTCAGGTCGATGCCGGCGGCATCCTCGACATCGCCATGTCGGGCACCTCCGCGACCCTCCTGGCCCGCAAATGGGAGTCCGCGATTCTCGTCAACGTCGACAACGACACCCTGCGCAAGATTATGAACAACCCCGACGCCCTCAACGCCGTCATGAACATCGAAGGCTTCCGCGCGCTCGGCAACGACATCTTCGAGACCGTCGTGAACAAGAGCGACGCCGTTAAGAAGGCGAAGAAGGAGAAGAGCGAGGACATCACTCCGGCGGAGAAGAAGGAACTCACGGCGGAGGAGAAGGAGTACAAATCCAAGCGGAAGCAGATTCAGGAGAAGCTAGTCAAGTTCGCCACCCGCATCCCGGCGTTCATGTACCTGACCGACTTCCGCGAGAACACCCTCCACGACGTCATCACCAAGCTCGAACCCGGCCTGTTCCGCACCGTTACCGGACTGACCGTCGACGACTTCCACCTGCTCGTCAGCCTCGGCGTCTTCAACGCAACTCATATGAACCAGGCCGTCTTTGCCTTCCGCCGCTACGAGGACTCGTCCCTGTCTTACACCGGCATCGAGTCCCACGAGGGCCTGGGTCGCTACGGCCTCTACGACACGGTGGTCGCCATCGATAATGATGCCATCACCTGACGACCTGCCCGCCTGACCGAGAGAACCCCGCACGTCCTTCCAGACCCCGCGCAGTATCGAGGAGATGCTGACTGCCATCCATGTGTACGGGTACCTGATACTGGTGATCCAGCGCGAGTTAGTCTGGTGTCCAGATCAGATGATCAAGCTCGCCGACAGCCTCATGTGCCTCAGAAACGTCCGCCACCGTGTCATCCGCTCTCTTCTCCACTCCGGACAACCCACCGACCGAATCAACGCACTCTAAACCGAAAGAGCCACGTAAGTTGCTCGCGGCGCGGACCGCCGACACCTCGACGAATCTGAATTCCGGGCGCGATCAGCCGCCTACGGACAGTTCCTCGTGAGACGTCGAGAGGAACGGCCTCGTGCTCCGGTGAGAAATCTGCCTCGTAGAAGGCCGCTGCCGTTGAAAATTCGGCGCCATGCAGGCAGTCACGTTGGGAGCCGGGAGGTCCACGCGGTAGTCTGGAGCGTCATGAAGAAGATGGCTTCGGTCAGTGCACCTGAGTTGGCGATGGCATACGATCGTTATCTGCTGTTCTATACAAGCAGGAACCAGTGAGTGGAGAGATTGATGGCAAATCGTGCAGAAGGATTCAATTCGGCGCTCATTGCAGCGTTTGCTGATGTTTCAGAACAGATTGATGAGTGGGAGGCCGTGGCGCTCACAGTCGAAGGGACGATTGAACACCTTGACGGTGAGGCTGCTTCGATTGGCGGAACTATCATGAACGCAATTTGGGAGATTGATGGAGATCTCGCCGAGACGGATCATGTCAGGGTGTGTGATTCGGTTGACATTATTGAAGAGGCCTTGCGAAAGGCTGGCGCCGTATTGATTCGAAAGTCTGTCGCGAGTGAGCTGGCGGATGTGGCCACTGACGGCGATGTGCTTGGTGTGGGAGCGGAAGATATTGGTGAAGCGCTCCTTTCGATTTCAACCTTCGAAACCGCAAAGGTGGACTTGATTGACAGTTGTCCGGAAGGTGGGGTGGATGGTGATTTGATCGACGCCATTGAAGCGGCTGAGCGCACTGCTGTCGAGATGGTTCGTGCGGCCAGCGACGATATTCGCAAGACCTGGGAAGACGCTCACATTGCGTCGGATCAGTGTGACCTATATCGACTTCTCGTGAAGCTTGGAGAGCTAGAAGTGGCGGGGCGCCGACTTCGTGCGGCTTATGATGAGTGGTATGCGCTACTCGGCGGCTTGTCAAATGTTGCCCCCGAGCGTATTGGTGGAGTTGATGGGGCAATACTTGAGGGTCTTTCGTCCTTGTGCACCACTCGGTCGGACCGAGGTTGAGTGTGTGACGAGACTCGTTAGTCGCTTTCGATTAGTGCTTGTGGAGCTCTCCCGCTTTGGTGGACCGTCGCCCGACTGGGATACTGGTTTACGGGAGAGAATGTGATCATGGGTGAAGCACGTAAGAAGTGCACGGACTCGTTTAAAGTGGCTCTTCCGGTGTCAGAGTGTGTAGCGAGCGTGCAGCGCACGGTGCTCTACAGTCCTGAGGGATCGCCGTTATCACGCAGGAGTTCCTAGGCGATGCCTGGCGGCAGCGGGAACCGAGAGCATGAGCGCGGTCGGGTGATAGGTGCTGCGAGTGCGTGTCAGGGCGGGCCTCTTCGTCTGGGGGTGAGACGTGTGGACAACGGCTTCTAATCATGTCCTGCGATAGCGGTATTGTCCCCAGTGGATGCCTTCTGGCCGAGGGGTGGAGCGCGTGTCGATCCCACCCTCATCACAGCCCCCTGCTTTCGCTATGGATGCCGCTGAGCTGCGCCTCTCGCGCGCCTCGTCATCTCCGCCACTGCTGCTTCGTGGCCAAGTGAGAGGGTTGCAGAAGCCATGCGTGACCGCCGCCGGCGTACGCTGGGCCCACCATCGTGAAAGAGGCCCGTCATGGCCGCCAGCACGCACGAGTCGCGGACCCGCCCCCGGCGGGCCGAGTTGCTCGCGGCCACGTCGCTGGCGATCGACCTGGGCCTGGGCCAGCCGATGGAGCACATGCTGCGCGCGTGCGTGCTCGGCAGCGGGCTCGCCGAGCGGCTGGGCCTGCCTGCCGAGCAGCGGGACCGGATCTTCTACGCCTCGCTGCTCGCCTGGATCGGCTGCCACGCCGACTCGCCCGAGCTGAGCGCCCTGTTCGGCGACGACATCGCCTTCCGCGCGGGCACCTACGCCGTGGACAAGCACGGCCTCCCGCTCGTCCGGTTCAGCCTGCACTTCCTGGCCGCGGGCGCGGGCGCCGGCACCCGGGCGGTGCGTTCGGCCCGGTTCCTCGCGATGGGCGGGCGGCCGCTGCGCGACCTCATCCGCTCCCACTGTGTGTCGGCGGGGGTGCTCGCCCGGCGGATGGGCATCGACGAGGTGGTCAGGACTCCTGACATAGCTATTGCGGCTCTTCACAATCCAGGGTGTAGTTGGGGTCTGAATCCGCCGGCCTCGAGCAACGATCTGGCTACATAGTTGGTCAGGTTTCGGAAGCCGAGGGCTGAGCCGCGGAGGTGTTCGAGCCGGCCGTTGATCGCCTCAGTGGGGCCGTTGGAAGTGCCGGGCCGGTCGAAGTAGGCCAGGACGTCGCCGGCGCGGCGTGTCAGGGTGCGGCCGAGTCTGCGTAGTTCGCTCAGGGCGGCGGGAACGCCGTGGGCCAGGGAGTCGATCAGGCCGGACATCATCTGCCGCCCTCGTGTCCTGTCGGGGTCGCGGTAGGCGGCGACCATGCGCTGGTAGACGGCCCAGGTCACCTCGACTGGAGCGTGGGCCTCCTCGGCGAAGAGGACGTTGATGCGCTCGTCCTGTTTCGTGGTGAGCAGGTCCGCGCCGGTGTGCAGCACCCGCCGTGCGGAGTAGAGCGGGTCGCCCTTCCTGCCACGATGCCCGTGAGTGTGCTGCTGGATGCGCCGCCGGACCTCGTCGAGGGCGTCACCGGCGAGGCGGATGACGTGGAAGGGATTATGCCGACGTCGGCATAATCCGTTTTATGTCGATGTCCTGGTTATGCCGATGTCGGTGCGTGGGGGCTGCTGCTGCCTGGGTGCGGTGGTGGGCACGTCGGCATAATTCGTGTGGTGCGGGAGCCTGGTTCCTTCCCTGATTGGAAGGAGCAGATTCATGCATTCAACTCCAGATCCGTCTCACGTTCGGTTCATCGGCCCGTTGTCGCCGCATGCGTTGGCGCTGGTGGCGGAACTGACGCGACTTGGTTACACGGCGACGTCGGCAACGGCTGTGATGCTGCTCGCGGCACACCTGTCGCGGTGGTTGGACTCCCAGGACCTCGAGCTGGGGGAGTTGACCGGCCCAGTCATTGAGCAGTTCCTCGCGGCTCGCCGTGCCGCGTACACGAGTCAGTACTCGTTGCGGGCGCTAGGTCCGGTGCTTGGTTATCTGCGCCGTGAGGGGCTGGTGCCGGACCCGGCGCCGGCGCCGGTGCCCTCGTCTCCGGCCGAGGCGCTGCTGGCTCGCTATCGGCGGTATCTGCTCGAGGATCGCGGATTGAGTAATCCAGTCGCTGAGGCGTACGCGCATTGGGTCGCCCCGTTCGTCCAGGCCATGGTCGGCACAGAATCTGTTGCGGGGCTTGCCGGGTTGACTGCCAGCGACGTGACCGGGTTCTTGACCGCGCGTCTGCCGTCGATGACGCGGAAGACGGCGCAGATGACGGCGTGCGCGCTGCGCTCGTTCCTTCGTTTCCTGCACGATCAGCAGATCCTCCCGGTCTTGCTCGCTGACGCGGTCCCGGCGGTCGCGCACCGCAGACTGTCCGGTCTACCCGAGCCGTTGACCCAGGAACAGGTTGCCGCACTGCTGCATGCCTGTGACCGGTCTACCGCGGTGGGGCGACGCGACTTCGCGGTGATCACCGTGCTGCATCGGCTGGGCCTGCGCTGCGGCGAGCTCGCCGGGCTGGGGCTGGATGACGTGGACTGGCAGGCTGGCGTCCTCACCATTCACGGCAAGGGAGACCGGACCGACCGGCTACCGCTACCCGTCGATGTCGGCAAAGCGGTCGTGGACTACCTTCGCGATGGCCGCCCGGATACCGCGGCGCGGACCGTGTTCGTGAAGGCCGTCGCGCCACATACACCGCTGGCGTACTCGGGACTGAGCTGCATCGTTGCCCGGGCGGCCAAACGCGCCGGGCTGGGCACGATCCACGCGCATCGGTTGCGTCACACCGCGGCCAGCCAGACCCTCAACGCGGGAGCGAGCCTGGAGGAGGTTTCGCATCTGCTGCGGCATGCGAGCCCGGCGACCACGGCGATCTACGCGAAGACCGATCAGACCCGGCTAGCCGGCCTGGCGCGCCCGTGGCCGACTGGGGGGAGCGTGTCATGAACACCGTGCTGGAGGACCTCCCGAGGCTGATCGGCGACTATCTGCGGGTGCGACGCGCGCTGGGATACAAGCTGGACGGCGTCGAGCACACCCTGAATCACTTCGTCGCCTACCTGCACGTCCGTGGCGCGCGCACGGTGACGATCGAGCATGCCGTCGGCTTCGCGACGGCACCCCCGGCGCGCACGCCGCGCACCCAGGCGCTGCGGTTATCGGCGATCCGCTGCTTCGCCCGCTGGGCGCACTGCCAGAACCCGGACATCGAGGTCCCGCCGGCCAGGCTCCTGCCGGCGCGACCCACCCGGGTCGCACCGTTCATCTATACCGCTGCGCAGGTCCAGGCGATGCTGGACGCTGCCGGGACGCTGACACCGGAACTGCGCGCAGCGACCTACCAGACGCTGATCGGACTGATGGCCGCGACCGGGATCCGCACCGGGGAAGCGATCGCGTTGGACATCGCGAGCTTCGATCAGCGCGGGCGCACCCTCACAGTGGTCGGGAAATACGGCAAGGTCCGCATGCTCCCGTTGCACCCGACGGTCGCCGCGGCGCTGACCGCCTACCTGCAGCAGCGGGATCGGCTGCTCCCAGCGTCGACGTGCACCGCGCTGCTGATCTCCACCGTGGGCACCCGGCTTCATCCCTCCGGTGTACACCCGACCTTCCGGAAGCTCACCGACAAGGCCGGGTTGGGCCCGGTGTCGTCGTCGTGCCGTCCACGGCTGCACGATTTACGCCACACGTTCGCGGTGAACACCATGCTCGACGCCTACCGCGCCGGCGCCGATCCCGCCGCAGTCCTGCCGGTGCTGGCGACCTGGCTGGGACACACGGAACCCCGGGACACGTACTGGTATCTCACCGGCACCACCGAACTGCTCGCCACCGCGACCGAGCGGCTCGATGCCTCAGCGGCTCCCTCCGGTCGCGACCGAGGGGACCGATCATGACCCGGCTCGCCCCGATCCTGCAGGCGTTCTTCACGACGCGGCTGTCGGCTCAGTATGGTGCCAGCGCCCACACCATCGCCGCGTACCGCGACTGCTGGCGACTGCTGCTGCGTTACGCCGCCATGGCCACCGGCACAGCACCGGCGGCGCTGGAACTGTCGCAGCTGGACCACGACCTGATCACCGGGTTCCTCGCGCACCTCGAATCCGAGCGCGGCAACACGGTCAGCACCCGCAACGCGCGGCTCGCCGCGGTGCACTCACTGTTCACCTACGCCGCGTATCAGTATCCTGAGCACGCCGACACGATCAGCCGGGTCCTGGCGATCCCCGCGAAACGAGCCAGGCGCACCGAGATCACCTACCTCACCCCTCCCGAGGTCGCCGCCCTACTGGACGCGCCGGACCGTTCCACCCCGGCCGGACGCCGCGACCACGCGCTGATCCAGGTCGCGGTCACCACCGGGATGCGAGTCTCCGAGCTCACAGCGCTGAGGGCCGGCGATGTTCACCTCGGCACCGGCGCGCACGTCGTCTGCCACGGGAAGGGCCGGAAGGACCGGATCACGCCACTTGACCGTCAGACAGTCCGGAGCCTGCGGCCCTTCACCGCCGGGGCCAGCACCGACACATTCGTGTTCCCCGCTCGTGAGGGGACGAGGATGAGCCGTGACGCCGTTGCCGCTCGGCTAGCACTGCACACCGCCACCGCGACCAGTACCTGCCCGAGCCTGACCGGTAAGAACGTCACCGCGCACGTCCTGCGGCACACTGCCGCCATGCGGCTGCTGGCTGCGGGGATCGACAGCAGCGTCATCGCTCTCTGGCTCGGTCACGAGAGCATCGAAACCACGCAGATCTACCTGCACGCGAACATGAAGACCAAGGAGGACGCTCTCGCCAGAACCAGACCTACCGGCACCAAACCAGGACGCTACACCGTCACAGACGACGAGCTGCTGGCCTTCCTTCAAGGACTCTGATTATGCCGACATGCCCACCACCGCACCCAGGCAGCAGCAGCCCCCACGCACCGACATCGACATAACCAGGACATCGACATAAAAGGGATTATGCCGACGTCGGCATAATCCGTTCCACGTCGTCCGTCTAGCCGGTGACGCCCTCGATGAGGCCCGTCGCCGGGTACAGCAGGACACCTGTGGGCACCGTGGCCGCACCGGCGACCCGCTCTATGGCGCCCGCCGCACCCTGCACACCGCGCCGACCTGCTCACCCAGAAGCAGACCCGCCGCATCGAGGCCCTCTTCGCCGACGAGGCTCACATCGAGGTCGAGGCGACCTGGGGCGTCTACCAGCGCATGGTCGCCGCCTACCGCGACCCCGACAGGACACGAGGGCGGCAGATGATGTCCGGCCTGATCGACTCCCTGGCCCACGGCGTTCCCGCCGCCCTGAGCGAACTACGCAGACTCGGCCGCACCCTGACACGCCGCGCCGGCGACGTCCTGGCCTACTTCGACCGGCCCGGCACTTCCAACGGCCCCACTGAGGCGATCAACGGCCGGCTCGAACACCTCCGCGGCTCAGCCCTCGGCTTCCGAAACCTGACCAACTATGTAGCCAGATCGTTGCTCGAGGCCGGCGGATTCAGACCCCAACTACACCCTGGATTGTGAAGAGCCCCTTTCACTTCGCACCGCTGACGCCGTCATGTAGTTTGTCGTCGTCAGCAATCGCGAACGGCTAAGAGCGAGTTGTGTTTCAGGACGTAAATGCAATTTCGGTAATTCGTCAATCTCTACCCATTTGCATTGCGCGATCTCGTGCCAATGTTTCGGGGTGGGGTTCCCTTTTGTCTCGATTCCAAATAGATTGTCGATATGCTGGTGAGTGCCCTGAATGTAGGTGTCAATTAAATGTGCCGCGCGGACATCCACATGGAGTCCAGTCTCTTCAAAGAGCTCTCTAGTGGCGCAGGCTTCTGGGGATTCATGGTGCTCAATGAACCCTCCAGGAAAGCCCCAAGTGTCGCCGGAGTAGTGTTGGCGAACCATTAGTACGCGATTGCCGTCTTTCGCTATCAATATTGAACCCATGGTAAATTTCGGCTTGAAGATGAACGCTAATAGCCGCACGATTGCATGAATGATTGTAGCGTTTGAAGATTCCATGAAGCTTTCTACCTTCTGCTGGCGCTATTGGCAGTCTGAATAGTGGTCGGTTTGCTTATGTGAGCCTGCAAGCTCGCGATTCTTTGCCGCGAGGTCACGATTTCGCTGCAGTGCCGCCTCGTCTGGACAGGATCTTCCCGCGCTTGCCTATCGGTGAGGTTCAGAACGGCTGAGCCTCTGGCGCACCCTACCCAACCGTTGCCCGCAATGCGTCTCTGTGAGTGTCGAAGGCGTTGCAAGCACAATTCGGCGCTGGCGCGCCGTGAAGGTCGAAGGAGTCGTGCCTGCGGCCGTAGGCGCGCGCTGCACGCCGACGCTAAGTCTGTTGCGTGCTTGGGATAATGGGCCTCCGGACTCTCCATGACCACACTTTAGAGTACATGGGGCGCTACGTCTTTAGAATGTCGTCTCGGGACTGCTGGACGTATAGGTGACAACTGATCTGGCTTGCCCACTGGGCGGCGTGAAGGATGTGCACCATGCCCTCCCTGCGCCCTACCCCAGGAGTTCCGCGAACGTGTCGCGCGAGTGGCCCGGTCGCGCGGGGGTGGCGTCACAGAGGTTTTCTCACCGTAGGGTTGGTGGTGCCGGTTGGATGCGGCACCCGATCGGTGGGGTGGCGGTGTGTCGCGCTCGGGAGTGTCGTAGCGCGGCCGGGGCCCTGCCGGGCGAGGGTTGTTTCTGACGAAGGTGTCTCCTCAGGGGACGGGGCCCGCGCGTGGTTACCTAACGTGCCACCTTCGACGTGCCGGTTGCGCCTCTCGCGCAGGTCTCGCGCTGGCTGGCCGCTCACCGCAACGGTCATGGCCGTGTCGCCCTGGCGGCGCGCGGGCACACCGTTCGTGCAAGTGCGTGATGCTGTTGCGCTGGTACAAGGAGCGCACCGTCATGCGGATCCTGGCCCACGAGGCGGCCGCGTCGATCGCGACCGCCTACGGTTTGCGCTCGAGGGCATCGACGTCATCGCCGCTCACGCGCCGGGCCTAATCGAGGTCCTTGACCGGGCCGTGGACGCGGGCTGGCAGTACGTGTCCCTGGGCGGCACCCTGATCAACGGCATTCGATCATCCGCGTGCTCCGAGTGCTGCCACGACGTGTGGTACTCGGGCAAACGCAAGCAGCACGTCGGCACCATCCAGGTCCTGACCGACTGAATCGGCTCAAGTTCTCTGCCGCTACCTTGTGGGTTCGGACTCTCGGCCGAGGACCTCGTAGTGGAGTGTCTCGAACACTGCGGGCGTGAGCATCCCGAATTGGCCGTGGAGGCACCGGTTAAACTACCACAGTCCCAGCCGGCGGTGGCGTACTCGACAGGCGTGGCCGCCAACAATCGTGCGGAAGGGGGCGCTATCCGTGCCCCGAGGACCCGTGCCCGCTGGCACCTGAGGGCGGACGGTCGCATGCGGGGGTCGGGACACCCGGTACGATCTAGCCATGCCAGGCACCACAGCACAGAACGGAGATGTCTACCGCGTTCACCGGAACGCCACGCTCGACCGCAACGATACGCGCGAAGCGCACCCGATCGCGTGCGTCGCGTTCTCACCTCACGACCCTGTAGCTTGGAAAGGTCTCCCGCGCACCAGCACTGGAGCCGCGAAGGGCGACCTGCCGAGCCCCACGCACCCGAGCCTCCCGTTCACCCGCGACGGGCACTGGACGTTGCGGTTCGTACGATCCGTCCGCAAGGACCTCACCGGTGACGACGAGTTCTGCCCGTTTATGGTCACCCTCCCCGAACCCGAGCGCGTAGCGGTCCTCGAATTTTACCGTGGCCGTAACCGCCGATGAACCCTCCGCACATAGACAAGGCATGAGCACCATCCCACTCGACACAGCACCGCCCGGGGTCGACGTCGACACCTGGGTCAACGGTGCGCCCGCACGACCAGCCGCCGGCGACTTGTGGCTGCTGTCCTGGGACGGCCACGGTCTTGGCCTCGGTGTGATCGCCTCCCGCCACGACGGCTTCGTCCTCGTTTGGCCGGTGAGCCTGCCCGGCGATCCCGTCGCACCTCCCGCCGTCCAGGTCGACGACACACCGCTCGGTGTACCGCTGTTCCCCTGGCCTTCTCGTGAGACCGGCATCGGTGACGCGCTCCTGCACCGCCGCCTTGGTCCGCTTCTGGCGCCCGAGGCGATGGGCGCGACCGCGGACGCCTTCGAGGACGGCACGCCTCCACCTCTGCCGTTCGCGCCCACCCCGCCCCCTCAGGGCGCCGATGCCGCCGATACCTACTCACGACAGCTCATCGACACCTGGGAGCGCATCTGCTTCATCCAGTGGCCTGCCCCGGACGCCGCCGAGACGATCTACACCGACGCACTGCGGGCTGCCGGGCTCGCACCATCCGAGGTTGCAGACCTGCTTAACCTGCCCACTGACCAGGCGGTCGCGATCTTCCTCGGGCAGGCACCCGTCACGCCAGAGCAGGCGAGCACGCTAGAGGGCGCGGCACAGGCCGAACCGGGGTTGTTGAGGGCGCCGATGCTCGACGCGGCGGCCCGCAAGCTGATCGACCCGGGACGTAAGGCCCAGGTGCTCGCAGTCAGCGGGCACCGCAACGTGTCCGAGAGCCAGGCGCGCGATCTCGTCGCGTCGCAGTTCGCTCTCGCCGCACGGTCGAACGCCAACGCTGACGCACGGCTTGACGCGGTGTTCGCCCGTCTCCTGGCTGACCACTAGCCGTGGACGTGCCGGACCGCAGCTACCTTGCCAGCCTAGCGCGCCGTCACGACCACTGGGCCGTCGCTGCCGCTCTCGTCGCGGCCGAGCGTCGACGCGGCGTGCACGACCTCGACGCGCTGCGCATCGACCCAGTCGCCGAGGTCACACGCGCTGGCGAGGTGCAGGTCGCGGTCGAGGACCTGCCTCAGGACGACTGCCCCGTCGCCGGCTACTACGACCACACCAGCAGGACGATCATCCTGCACCCGTCGCCGACGCTCGCCCGCGACCGGTTCACAATCCTGCACGAGCTCGGTCACCACGTCCAACGGCTCGTCCCGGAGTGGGCCGACGTGTGGTGCGTTCTGCCCGCCCACGAGGGCCGCGTCGCGAACGAGGCGGTTGCAGATGCGTTCGCCGCGCACATCCTCGTGCCGCCTGACCTGGTCGACCTATCCGGTGCCGACGTCACGGCCCGCCAACTCGTCGCAGCACACGTGAAGGTGTCGACCGCGTCCCGCTCCGCACTGGCCCATCAAGTCCTTCGGGGTGCCCGCCCGGCCGACGATGTCGCCGTGGTGGTGTGCGACCTGGCCGGCGAGGTCGTGTTCGCACGCGCCCACGGGCAGCTGTTCGCCCCCGCGCGCGGTCTCGTGCAGCCTGGCCTGGCGGTGCTGCTCAAGCGCGCGCGGGCTGGCAGCGCCACTGCCAGCGGCGACCTTGCACCTGGGCTGGTGGCCACCTCCGGGGCCGTCCACGAAGGACTGCGCGCCGACGTCGCGATCGACACCAGCGGACGTTTCGCGTTCGCTGTCATCCGCACTCAGCGTCGCCTCGCTCCCGCGACCTGGGCGGACCGCACTGTCGAGTGTGCCAGCGCAGCCTGCGGCGAGACCTTCACCCCCGAGCACCGTGCAGCACCCTGCCGCACCTGCGGTGAGCACCGGTGCCTTGCTTGTGGCTCTTGCGCGTGCGCGAATGACGCCACTGCCACGTGCCCCACTTGTCATCTGGCGTACACCGCCGCGGAGCGTGCACAGACCGACCTGCATGAGTGCTGGTAGAGCCGCACTCGAACCCCGGACAGTCTGCCGGCGGGCCGGGCTCACCGGGGTCGAGGAGGCTGGGCTGTGACTCGCCCACCGCGGGGCGCTGCCGGAGCCGGGGCCTGCTGGTTCGGACGGTATTCCTGGTCGGTACGTCGTAGGCTCCTGGAGGCCAGAGTCTCGAGGACGTGCGCACGCTGCGATACACGTATCGTATCAAGGGAGGCGCGTTCCGGCAGGGTCTGGAAGTAGACGATGCGGTAGTTGAACCGCCTGATGCCCTTGGTGCGGACGATCGGCTCACGGTCCCAGCCCGAGAGCGGCGTCCAACCGTCTGGGTACTGTTCGATCGCGCTGATCGCCAGGGCAACCTGCTCGAACAGCGCGTGGCCAAGTCCCGGCTGAATCTGCTCATAGCGTTGCGCGGCATCGAACAGCTCGGCACCCGCGTCGGGATGCTCGGGGTGCCTATCGGTCACCGCGCGGGCTGGGGTACGTGGCGACGAACCTGGCGCGCGTGGCCTCGAACGACCCCAGCTGGACCCGACCCTCGATCACATCATCGAGGCGTCCGGCGACCTCGGTGCGCCACGCGGCGTCGATCTGATCTTGTGATGCCTCGGCGGGAGCACCGTCGAGACTCAGCAGGCCCATGTGGATGACGGCGGCACGCTCCTCGGGAGCGAGCGCGAGCAACGCCCGCTCGACCTCTGCGACTTCCGGTGTCATCCGTCGAGCGTACAGCGGCGTGCCGACACGCCACAGAACCGTGCGGAACGTCACAGGATCAGACCGACATGAATCTCGCGGCCGATCGCCCCGCCGGGCATGGGTCGCCCGGCCTCACGCGGGAGCGCCCGCCTCGCCCGTTTCCACCACGTCGACACCGGCGGCCGTGATCCACGCCCGGGTATCGGCCGGCAGTGCGCCGGTGATCAATGCGTCGACCGAGCCGCTCGGGCTCACGGTGAATGTGGCCGAGGTGTTGAGCTTGTCGGGCGTGGCTACGGCGATCGTGCGGCGCGCGGAGGCGAGCATGGCCCGCTTGGTCTCGGCGTCCTGGGTGGAGGTCGAGGTGAGGCCGGAGTGCTCGTCCCAGGCGCACACACCCAGGATCGCGAGGTCGGCGCGGAAGTCGAGCACGTCCTGCACGGCGCGGTGGCCGAGCCAGGTGAGGTCGTCGCCGTCGAGCGGGCCGCCGGGGGTGATGATCCGGGCGCCCGGGCGTTCCCCCGCGGCGGCGGCCGCGGGCACCGAGAGCACGAGCACGGTCACGTCCCGTCCGGCGAGCGCCCCGGCCACGGCCGCCGCCGTGGTGCCGGCGTCGACGATGATGCTCGACCCGTCGGGCACGAGCTCGGCCGCGGCCCGGGCGATCGCCTGCTTGAGGCCGACCTGACTCTCGAGCCGGAGCGCGAAGGGCGGGCGGGCCCCGCGTGCGGGCAGGCTCACGGCGCCCCCGTGGACGCGCCGGAGCACGCCCTGGCGTTCGAGCTCGCCCAGGTCGCGCCGGATCGTCATCGCCGAGGCGCCCGTGGCCGCCACCAGATCGCTCACCCGCACGCCGGCAGGGGAACGCACAGCGGTCATGATCGTTTTGAGGCGGTTCGCACGTTGCACGTGTTCGATTCCACCGCAACAGTGCTCGACGTGCAATCCACACCCCGCCGCGCCCGGATCGCGACGATCGTCGCGTTCGCCACGAACGGCGCCCTGCCCGCGACCCTGCTCGCCCGCTACGCCGAGGTCAAGACCGCCCTGTCCCTCGACGCGGCCGCCTTCGGCCTCGTCGTCGTCGGCTTCACCCTCGGTGCGGCGGCCTCCTTCCACCTGCCCGGGGTGATCCTGCGCCGGCTCGGAATCCGCCGCACGGCCGCGCTCGGCACCGCCTGGATCGCCCTCGCGCTCCTCGCGGCCGCCGCCGGGGTCGCTCACGGCAGCGTGTGGATCTTCCTCGGCGGCCTCGCCCTGGCGGGGTTCGGGGACGCCGTGGTCGACGTCGCCCAGAACGCCCAGGGCCTGCTCGTGCAGCAGGCGTACCGGCGCTCGCTGCTCTCCTCGATGCACGCCGGCTGGAGCGTCGGCGCGGCGCTCGGCGGCATCGCCGGCACCGTGGCCGCCTCCCTCGGCGTGCCGCTGCCGGTCCACCTCGCCGCGTGGGGCGCGGCCGCCGTCGTCGCGATGGGAGTCTCCGCCCGCTCCTTCCTGCCCGAGCCGGCCGCCGCGCCTCCCGGCCGACAGCCGACAGGGCCCGCCGAGCCCGCCACGCCCGCCACGCCCACCGAGTCCATCGAGTCCACGGCACACGCCCGACCCGCCCGGATCGACGCCCGCGCCCTGCGGCTCCTGGCCCCGCTCGCCCTCGTGGCGCTCGCGGGCTTCGCGGTCGAGGACGTCGGCAACAACTGGTCGGCGGTCCTGCTCGCCACCGAGCGCGGCGTGCCGGCCGCCGCGGCCGGGATCGGCCTGAGCGTCCTGCTCGTGGCCCAGTTCGCCGGCCGGCTGCTCGGTGACCGGTTCATCGACCGGGCCGGGCGCCGGGCCGCCCTGGTCACGAGCCTGAGCGCGGTCGCCGCCGGCCTCGTCGCCGCCGCCTGGGCCCCTGGGCACCCGCCACGATCGCGGGCTTCGCGCTCGCCGGCGCCGGCTGCGCGATCACGGTCCCGCTCGCGTTCGCCGGCGCCGACGCGGTTCCGGGCCTGCGCCCGCATGCGGGGGTCACGTTGGTCAGCTGGACCATGCGCGCCGGCGCCGTCGGACTCAGCCCCGCGATCGGCCAGGTGGCCACGCTCGTCTCGCTCCCGGCCGCGATCTCCGCCGTCGCGCTCCTCGCCGTGGCCGCCCTGCTCCTGCACGCCCGTGGCGCCCGCGCCCCCCACGCTGATAGAGTACGAGGAGTTTCGTAAGGGAGGAGCAGGCCCGCATGAACGCCCCGGCCGAAAGCCCCGTCGCCTGCCTCGACGCCGTCCGGGCGGCCGACCTGCCCCTCGTGGGCGGCAAGGCCGCCAACCTCGGAGAGCTGCTCCACGCCGGTCTTCCCGTGCCGCCGGGCTTCGTCGTCACGACGGCCGCCTACGCACGCGCCGCCACCCGCGCCGGGCTCGACGACCTGCTCGCCGACCCCGCCATCGCCCCCGCCACCCTCCGGGTCGCGATCGAGACGGCGCAGGTCCCCGCCGACCTGCGCGAGGCCGTCACGGGCGCCTACCGCGCGCTCGGACCCGACGCGGCCGTCGCCGTGCGCTCGAGCGCCACCGCCGAGGACCTGCCCGGCGCCGCCTTCGCGGGCCAACAGGACACCTATCTCAACGTCGTCGGCGCGGGCGCGGTGGTCGACGCCGTGCGCCGCTGCTGGGCCTCGCTGTGGACCGACCGCGCGATCGCCTACCGTCGCGACCGCTCGATCGACCCCGCCGACGTGCGCATCGCCGTCGTCGTCCAGGTCATGGTCGAGGCCGACCTCGCCGGCGTCATGTTCACCGCCGATCCCGTGAGCGGCGCGCGCGACCGCATCATCGTCGACGCCGGCGCCGGCCTCGGCGAGGCGGTCGTTTCTGGACTCGTCACCCCCGACCACTACGTGCTCGACCCGCGCGGGCGCCTGCTCGAGTGGACCCCCGGCCGCGGCGAGGTGATCGTGCGCGCGTCCGCCGCCGGCGGCGTCGTCCGCGACGAGCGCACGGACGGCGCCCCCGGCTCACCCCTGCTCACGCGCGCGGCCCTCGCCGGCCTCGCCGCCCACGCCCGCACGATCGCGGGCCACTTCGGCCGCCCGCAGGACATCGAGTGGGCCATCGCCGGATCCGACGCGTGGATCCTGCAGGCCCGCCCCATGACGGCGCTGCCGCCCCCGTCGGTGCCGCTCAACCGCCGGCAGCGGCTGCAGGGCGCCATCCTCACCGAGTACCTGCCGCAGCGGCCCTACCCGATGGACGTGACGACCCTCGTGGCGCGCGGGCCCGCGGCGATGATGGCCGAGATCGGCCGGGAGTACGGCATCGCCGGCCTGTTCGCGGACGTCCTGCGCGAGGAGGAGGGCGTCGCCGTCGCGATCGTGCCCCCGAGCGTCCACCCCACGCCCCGCACGCTCGCGCGCATCGGCGCGGTCGCCCGCCGCATCCGCCGATACCGGCCCGCGGACTGGGCCCGCGACCCCCGACACGCGGACTACCTGGCCGAGGTCGCCGCCCTCGAGGCCCTCGACCTCGCCGCGCTGCCGTGGGCCGGGCTCATCGGGGCGGGTGAACGCGCCCTCACCGCGCAGGACTACTGCCGCGACCTGCGCATCGACTACCTGCCCGGCGCCGCCGCCGCATTCGTGCGCGTGACGCTCGCGGTGACCCTGCTCGGGCGGCGCGCGCTCCTCGCGGAGCTGCTCGGCGGCGTCCGTACGCGCACCGAGGATTCCAATCGCGCGCTCGCGCGGCTTGCGGACGACGTCCGCGCCGATCCGCGGCTGCGCTCGCTTCTCGAGGGCGCACCCGGCGTGAACGTGCCGGCCGCGCTCGAGCGGGACGGCCGCTTCGAGGACTTCCGCGCCGGCCTCGAGGCGTTCCTGCGCGAATACGGCCGCCGGGAGACCGCCTCGCCACTGCTCGTCAGCCCGCCCACCCTGGCCGAATCGCCCGAGATCGTGCTCGGCATGATCATCTCCCTCGCCGGCCGGCCGGCGCCCGCGGGGGAGGCGGTCTCCCGCTCGGCCGAGGCACTGCGGCGACTGCTCGACCACCCGCTGCTGCGCCGCAGCCCGCGCCGGCGGGAGCGGATGCGCCGCCGCGTGCAGGCCGCGCGCGACGGGGTCGCGTTCCGGGAGGACACCCACTTCTACTTCACGGCCGCGCTGCCGACCCTGCGCCGCGTCGTCCTCGAGCTCGGGCGCCGCCTCCACGCAGCGGGACTGCTCGACGATCCCGCCGACGTGTTCCAGCTGCGCTGGGAGGAGGTGGGAGCGATCGCCGAGCCGGACGCGATCGATCCCGCGCGGCTCGACGAGCTGCGGGAGGAGGTCCGCCGGCGCGCCGCCAAGCGGGCCGAGCTCGCCGGGGTCCCGATGATCGACCCGCGCCGGGTCTTCCCCGCGGCGGCCACCGGCGACGCGCTCGTGACCGGCACCCCGGCGGGCTCGGGCACCGCGACCGGGACCGCCCGGATCATCCGCGGCGCCGACGACTTCGACCGGCTCGGCGAGGGCGAGATCCTCGTGTGCCCCTACACGAACCCGGCGTGGACGCCGCTGTTCCAGCGCGCCGCGGCCGTCGTGGTCGACACCGGCTCCACCGCCTCCCACGCGGCGATCGTGGCCCGCGAGTACGGACTCCCCGCCGTCATGGGAACCGGATCCGGCACGGCCGTGATCGCCGACGGCCAGCTGGTCACCGTCGACGGCACCCGCGGACGGGTGATCGGATCAGACCCGCGATGACGACCGCCGACCACCGCACGAGCCCCCGCCGGCGCGGGGACGTGCTCGTGCGCGCGATCCTCGCCGCCACGCTCACCGAACTGCGTGAGCGGGGGTACGCGGCCCTGACCATGGACGCCGTCGCCCGGCGCGCCGGGGCGAGCAAGGCCTCCCTCTACCGGCGCTGGGACTCCCGCGCCGCGCTCGTCATGGACGCCGTCTACGAGCTGGCACCCTCACCCGGCCAGGTGCCCGACACCGGCGACCTGCGCGGCGACCTGCTCGCCGCGCTGCGCCAGAGCGCCGCCGTCCTCGAGGGGCCGGCCGGGGCCGCGCTGCGGGGCATGCTCGCCGAGGCGCTGCCCGAACCCGGCCGGGCCCGCGAGCTGCGCGCCCGCTCGCGTGGCACGAACCGGGCGCTCATGGCCGAGGTGCTCCGCCGCGCCGTCGAACGGGGCGAGATCCCCCCGGGTGCCGTGACCGGGCCCCGCCTCGAGGTGGGGGCGGCGATGCTGCGCAACCACTACCTGTTCCACAACGAGCCCCTGGGCGAGAATGTGCTCGTCGGCATGGTAGACGACGTGCTGCTGCCGCTCTGCCGAGCCGAGCCGCACCGGCCCCCGCCGCCCTTACCGGGCTCGCAGCCCCGGCCGGCTCGGCCCGGCGTAGGCTGAACGCATCCTTCGCGGAGGAGGCCCGACATGGCCGCCAGCACGCACGAGTCGCGGACCCGCCCCCGGCGGGCCGAGTTGCTCGCGGCCACGTCGCTGGCGATCGACCTCGGCCTGGGCCAGCCGATGGAGCACATGCTGCGCGCGTGCGTGCTCGGCAGCGGGCTCGCCGAGCGGCTGGGCCTGCCGACCGAGCAGCGGGACCGGATCTTCTACGCCTCGCTGCTCGCCTGGATCGGCTGCCACGCCGACTCGCCCGAACTGAGCGCCCTGTTCGGCGACGACATCGCCTTCCGCGCGGGCACCTACGCCGTGGACAAGCACGGCCTCCCGCTCGTCCGGTTCAGCCTGCACTTCCTGGCCGCGGGCGCGGGCGCCGGCACCCGGGCGGTGCGTTCGGCCCGGTTCCTCGCGATGGGCGGGCGGCCGCTGCGCGACCTCATCCGATCCCACTGCGTCTCGGCGGGGGCGCTCGCCCGGCGGATGGGCATCGACGAGGTGGTCGCCCGGCAGCTCGGCTACGTGTTCGAGCGATGGGACGGCGCGGGCGCCCCCGACGGCGCGCGCGGGGAGGAGATCCCGCTCGAGATGCGGATCGTGCACCTGGCGGACACGGCCGAGGTGCACCTGCGCGAGGGCGGCACGGCGGCGGCGATCCGGATGGTGCGCGACCGCCGCGGCACCCAGTTCGACCCGGGACTGGCCGATGAGTTCTGCGCCTACCTCGCCGCGCCGCCGGCGGGCGAGTTCGCGGGCGAGCTCATGG
The DNA here is from genome assembly GCF_009660225.1 of Pseudactinotalea sp. HY158. NCBI lineage: Bacteria > Bacillati > Actinomycetota > Actinomycetes > Micrococcales > Cellulomonadaceae > Pseudactinotalea > Pseudactinotalea sp. HY158. The sequence continues at coordinate 2,215,500 of NZ_CP045920.1, read as the reverse complement.
ACGACGCGTGGTCGGCCGCGCTCGCGTGCGCGCCGCAGGATCGGGTGGTCACGGGTGCCGAGTTGGACGAGTCGCTGCGGGCGATGGCCGACTTCGCCGACCTTAAGTCGGCCTACACGGCCGGGCACTCGCGCGCGGTCGCCCGCCTGGCCGGGGCCGCGGCGCGGGTGGCCGGGATGGCCGAGGGCGATCGGTCGGCCCTGCACCGGGCCGGTCTTGTGCACGACCTCGGCCGGCTCGGGGTGTCGAACGCGGTGTGGGACAAGGCCGCACCGCTCACCCCGGTCGAGCGCGAGCGGGTGCAGCTGCATCCCTACCTCACCGAGCGGATCCTCACCCGGGTGCCGGCGCTGGCGGGGCTGGGCCGGCTCGCGGGCGCGCACCACGAACGCCTCGACGGATCGGGATACCCGCGCGGGACCGGCGGGGAGGGCACGGGAATGCCGGCTCGGATCCTCGCGGCGGCGGACTGCTACGAGGGCTGGCTCGAGCCGCGCCCGCACCGGCCCGCGATGCCCCGGTCCGAGGCCGCGAGTAGGCTGCGCGGCTGTGTCGCGGACCTGCGCCTCGATACGGCCGCGGTCGAGTCGGTGCTGTCGGCCGACGGGCGGCCGGCCCGGCGCCGCGGCACCTGGCCCGCCGGGCTGACCGCCCGGGAGGTCGAGGTGCTCCACCTCATCGTGCACGGGCGCTCCACCCGCGAGATCGCCGCGGAACTGGTCATCTCCCCGAAGACCGCCCGGCACCACGTCGAGCACATCTACCTCAAGCTCGGCGTCTCGAACCGGGTCGGGGCCGCACTCTTCGCGATGGAGCACGGGATCGCCGGCGCCCCGGGCACGCCCACGGGACACTGAGCAAGTCGGAAGACTGAGCGACGGCGGGGCAGCGGAGCCATGGCGACTGACCCGTCGCGGCGGCCGATTCTTGATTGGGGTTGGGGCGCGTGAACACGTCCCGCAGTCACCGCGAAACTGCGCGGAATACCGCTGCGCGAGCAGCGGTGCCTGCGCCTCGTTCGAGAGTGGCGAGGACTTGTGCCTCGGATCTGGGGGGAGAGTCGCACGACTCTCGCACGGGCCGCGCGAATCTTGTCGGGGAAGCGGTCGGCGAGTCGAGTGAGCAGGCTGCCCGCGTCGAGAAGGTCGATGCCTCATCCAGCGCTGCCGGAAGCGCCTTGTGTTCTGTGTGAGGAGGACGTCGGCGTCAGCGGAGAGGACGGCTGCGAGGACGTGACGGTCGTGAGCGTCCATGTCGATGGCTTCGGCTGCGGCGAGGTCCGCGGGGTCGACGTCGATGGGGCATCGGGACCCGGCTCGCCGGGCTCAACCGGCGCCGGTGCGCAGGGCCCGCAGGCCCGAAACCGGGCAAAGATGGGGCAGACGCCCCATGCCGGGGCGCGCTCGCGGGTTCACGATCGGATGCATGAACACCACGACTCGCACGACCGCACCCCTGACCCCGCACGCGGCGACGACCGCCGGTCCGCCCCTCGGGGACGGTCCGGGTGACCACCTCACGGGCTTCGGCGTCATGGGTATTCCCTTCGGCGCAGAGGACTACCTCGCGCTGCGCTGCTGGCCGGAGAGCTCCTTCGGGCCCGGCTACCGGTCGATCTGGCATCACGGCTCCGCCGGCTGGACGATCTACTCCGATGCGTCGCCCGCGCTCAGCTGCGCCCGCTTCGTGGGCTCGGCCGCGCAGCGCACGGTGACCACCCCGATCGGCCTGACCTGGCAGGACGAGGCGAGCGTCGTCGTCCATACGGGAACGGGGCTCGCCTGGACGATGCGCTTCGGCGGCTCGCAGCGGACCGCCCTGCTCAACGCCTGCGCCGGCGCGATCCCCGGGAGGGCGTGGAACACCCGCGGCCTGCTCACCTCGATGGGCCTCATGGTCGGGCCGCTCATCGGCGGCGGGCGGCTGCGGATGATCGGCACGATGCCGAACGGTCAGCGCTACCGGATCGCGGCACGGCACGTCTGGATCGTGACCGAGACCGCCGCCGAGATCGAGGGCCGACGGCTCGAGCCGGCCGAGCCCGACCGGCGCCAGCAGCGACTCGGGCCACTGTGGCTGCCGCGTCGCGGCTTCCTCTACGCCCTCACCACCGCCCGCTTCACCAACTGAGGAGATCCATCATGTCCACCACCACGCACACCACCGCCCCGAGGGGCGAACGGGAGATCGACCCGGAGGCGCTCATGGGATTCATTCACCGCGTCGTGGGCGAGGTGGGGGCCTCCCTCAACGCCGCGCTCGTGGTCATGGGCGACGAACTCGGCTACTACCGCGAGCTCGCCGGCGGCGAGGCCCTCACGCCCGCCGAGCTGGCCGGGCGCACCGGCACCGACGCGCGCTACGCGGGGGAGTGGCTCAACGCCCAGGCCGCCGGCGACTTCCTGCGCTACGACGCGGACGCGGGCCGGTACACCCTCCCCGCCGAGCACGCCGCCGTGCTCGCCGATCCGGACTTCGACTACTACCTGCCGGGCTTCTTCCAGACGGCGTACGGGGCCCTGGCCGATCTGCCGCGGATCGTCGCGGCGGCCCGCTCCGGCACCGGCCTCGGCTGGGACGAGCGCACGGGCGACGTGCACACGGGATGCGGGCGGTTCTTCCTGCCGGTCTACCGCGCCAACCTCGTGAGCGCCTGGCTCCCCGCCCTCGACGGGGTGGTCGACAAGCTCAGCGCCGGTGCCGCCGTCGCGGACGTCGGCTGCGGCCTGGGCGCCTCGACCATCCTCATGGCGCAGGCGTTCGGCGCGAGCACGTTCACCGGCTTCGACTACCACGCCGGTTCGGTGGCAGTCGCGCGCGAGCGGGCCGAGGCCGCGGGCGTGGCGGACCGCGTCCGGTTCGAGGTGGCCGACGCCGCGGCGTTCGGCGGCTCGGGCTACGACCTCGTGACGATGTTCGACTGCCTGCACGACATGGGCGATCCGGTCGGCGCGGCCGAACGCGTGCGCGCCGCGCTCAGCCCGGACGGTACGTGGATGGTGGTCGAGCCGGTCGCGGCCGACCGGGTCGAGGCGAACCTCACCCCGGTCGGGCGGGTCTACTACGCGCTGTCGGTGCTGCTGTGCACGCCCGCCTCCCTCGCCCAGCCGGTCGGGCGCGCGCTCGGCACCCAGGCGGGCGAGGCCCGGCTCGCCCGCGTCGCCGCCGAGGCCGGCTTCGGCTCCTTCCGCAGGGTGGCCGAGACGCCGTTCAACATGGTGCTCGAGGGGAGGCTGTGAGGCGATCGCACGGACGCGAGCCACGCTGGGTGACCGGCCGCGGCGCGCCGTCAGCGGCCGAAGAGGCGCGCGAGCAGCCCGGTGCGCGGCTCGGCTCGCTGGCCCTGTGAGCGTGACCGGGCCGCGCGCGCCGGTCAACGCGTCGGTGTTCTCAGCCGGGAGCGTCAGTATCGCGCCCACGTGCAGGCCGTGGGGTCCCAGCGACCGCTCCGCCGAACGCCACTGAGGACTGGGTCGAGGAAGGAGCGGGTGAGCGTGACCGCAGCGTCGAAGTCCATGCCGCTGCAGACCGGCGTACTCCTCGCTTCCTGCGCGTATTGCGGCGCCCAGGAGGATGGGACATCGAGCGTGGGTGCCGCAGGCAGGTTGCGCATGGATCGTTCAACCTCGACCGCGTTCCATAGTGCTCCGGCGTCGAACTCCTGCGTCCGCGCGAAGACGACGAGGTCCACCAAGTCACGTGCCCGGCTCGATCGTCTATCCCGATCGATCCCGTACCTGGACTCTGTGGCGCACAGCTTGTCGGCGACATGATCGACGGCCGGGTACACGCGGTAGGTCGGCGTCCGGATCCCCTCCATCTCGAACGGCATCGGGGGAGTGATCTTCTCTGGCTCGGCCGTCATGGTCGAGCCCACAACGAGGTCCACGCGGAACCTCTCGATCGATGTCGGGCCGATCAGGGCTTCCATCCGCAGCTCGGCACCATTCACTGCCGGCTGACCGTCGTTGTCGCGGGTGGGGGTTCGGCCCGTGATCTGGAACGTAAACGGGTCATCGGCCTTCCGTCCGCAGGCAGCGCGCAGGCTAAGGACGGCGTCGTCGATGTCCGTGAGCGCAGCCAGAAGATCGATGTCCTTGCTGTGGCGCGCGTCGATCACCCGAGCCAGGACCGCCACGCCGCCCTTGAGCACCCAGGTCTCATCCTGGAAGACACGAGCGAGGAAACGCGAGTAGACGAACTGTCGCTGCAGGTCGCCGGGTCGGCGCCCCGTGCCCTGTGCGGCGTTGCGGGCCCGATCGCCGATCGACCGGCGCCAGGCGACGGGTGTGCGTGGAGCGAGACTCATTCGATCGTCCCGATCGCATTCTCATTCCGGCCGTCCGGCTCGTGGTGGACAACGAGATCTGTTAGGTGCTTGCGAGCCATCGCCGTGGCTACCTTCGTGATCTGCTCGGACCACCTCGCGGGTTGTGAGGATGGTCGGACCTGTTTCAGAACAGCAAGGTCCCGCTCGAGTTCTCGGAGGTCGGGCATGCCCGCGTGCTCGAGTGGGGGCACCATCGTCGGTCGCTGCGCTTCCGGTGCGGCTGCGGGACCTTGACGGTGGGCCTTCGTGGTGACGAGCGCCCGAATCTGCAGTCTGCTGACCTCGCGCGCATACTCGCTCGCGACTTGTTGGACCAGGGGGTTGCCGAGAGCGCGTGCGAGGACCTGGCCCTCGTCGAGCTCGGCGATGCCGAGCAGTGTGCGGATCAGGGGACGGACGCGGGGCGAGTCGGGCCGGCGCCCGGCGGCGGCGTGGAGATCCGCGATCGTCATTCGGCGGGTCGCAATCGCCTCGCGCAGGATCTGAGCCACGTGCTCGAGGTCGTGTCTGGACATCAGCAGGTCGGTGATCGTGCGGGCGATCGTCGTCACGGGCAGGCCGGCGACGACAAGGACATCCTCGGCCATCAGATCGGCACGGTGGATGCGCACCCCGACCTTGCGTGAGCGGTAGGGGCGAGGGAGCGTGTAGTGAAGGTCGACGCTGAGCAGTGACCCGAGATCGTGGAGCCCGGCGGCGCTCGCGTGTGAAACCACGCCGGTCGTCACGGCATTCTGCAGACGCTCGGCCGCTGTCGCCTCCGGCTTCAGCGCGAGCCATTCGGCGCGCAGGTCGACGTTCGGATCCGCGAGGGCGACCGGTTGCGCGTACACCCCGTGGCTCACGCGGTCCAGAAGTCCCCGCTCCACGAGGCGGGAGAGGTGAAGGCGGGTGAGCCCATGAGCAACCGCCTGCCTGGTTGTGAGCAGCCCCCACTGGTCGGCGGCAAGCTCACCGACAGTGACCAGTAGATCCGTTCGCATGGCTCGATCGTATCAAACATATCGATACAATCAAGCCATGAGGGGCTGCCGAGGTTGTTGATTCCGCCCCCGCCGTTCCGCCGTCACCGACGACGCCTATGGCCGGCTGCCGAGGAGGGGAGACCGAATGAGCGGCCAGAACAGGACGCACAACCGGGCCGAGCAGGTCTACGGCGCCCGGCCAGGCGCCGTCCATTCGCGATGGCCGGATGTGGTGCCAGGGAGTGCTCGTGTCATAGTGGCGGCGGCGCGGGTGAGGGCGGCGCGCCCGCTAGCGTGAGCCGCGTCCGCTCCGATAGATCGGGGGAGAGCCCATGGACGCCGTCGACCTCGCCTATCCGTTCATCGGCCGCTGGCTCGCCCGGAACAGTCCGGCCGACCGGGTGCCGAGTCACGGCACGGAGCTGTTCGCCTCGGCCCATGCGATCGACTTCGTGGCCGTCGACAGCGCCGGCCGCACCGCCCCGATCACGCTCCGATCGCTGCTCCGCCCGGAGCCGGCGAACGGGTTCCCGGGGTTCGGCCGTCCCGTGCTCGCGCCGGCCGCCGGGACCGTGGTCGCCGCGCACGACCACCAGCCCGACCACGACGCCCGGCGGGGCATCCCCTCACTCGGTTACGCCCTGACCCAGCGGCGCCGGGCCGCCGACGGCTGGCTCGCGCTCGCCGGCAACCACGTGTTCATCGACGTCGGCGCGGCCGTCATCGCGCTGTGCCACCTGCAGCGGGGGAGCGTGGCCGTGGTCGCCGGTGAGCGGGTCGAAGCGGGCACCGTCCTCGGCCGCTGCGGCAACTCGGGCAACAGCACCGAGCCGCACCTGCACCTCCAGGCGGTCGACACCCCCGACCTCGGCCGTGCCCGCGCCGTGCCGATCACCTTCGGCGGCACGCTCCCGCGGAACGGGCAGGTGATCGAAGCACCCTGATCGCCGTGCGGCCTGCGCGGCGTTCTCGAGAATCCATCGCCTTCGGTCGGAGTGGAACGAAGTCATGACCGAGAATGGACGCTTCTGCCCGGCTCCGTCCGCACGGGCCGTCGACTCGGCACGTGCCGACAGCGAGTCGGCGGGTGGGTCAGAACGCTGCGAGTCGGCGCGAGAACGTCGCCAGGGCGTCGGCGATAGCGCGCAGATCCGTGGTGTCGTCGCCTTCCGCCAAACGCTCGACGATCCAGGTGCGGGCGAGCGTGGAGGCAGGAATGCCGGCCCGTTCGGCGGCGGCCTCGAGTGCCTCGATCTCGGATTCGTTCAGTCGCAGCGAGTACACACGGGAGCGCTGATTGCGTCGTGTGATGAGTGTGCCGGGCCGGAGAGGGGCGTCGGGGTTCGCCTCGGCGGCCTCGGCCTCGAGACGCAGGACGTCCGCAAGGTCGTCGTGGTCGTTCATGGTGGATCGCCTCCTGTGGCGTAGCGACGTTGGTCGGTGGCGTTCGCGGGCCAGCCGTTCACCCCGAAGCGCACTCCGTTGCGGTCGAGCACGATGACGGTCAAGACTCGTCCGGTCGAGCGGGCCCGCCCGATAATTCGGATGCTCTGCCCGCTGGCGCTCGCCGGGTCTGGGATGAATGTCACTGCACCTGGATCAGCCATGGACTCGTTTGCTTCTGCGGGCGTCACACCGTGACGGGCGAGCATGTAGTCACCTCGGTAGGTCCAGTCGGCATCGTGCACGACGATGTCAGTGTATGACGGCTCGTCATACGGGATCAAGAGGTGGCGCCTACTTCTCACGGCTGCGCGTGAGTACGTGCCGCGGCCTCCGGCCGGTTGCCGGGGCCGGACAGACCTCCCGCCTCGCACTGGGGAGCGAGGGCCGCGCTCGTAGACCTGGAGGCCTTCGCCGGCGGGGACCCCTCCCGCGACATTGACGATGCCCGGGAAGGAACCTGCTCCGCGACGCGATCAGTCGCTCGTTCGCGGCCGCACGAACCACGCCGTGATCCACGCGCCCGGTTCGGACGATGTCGGGCGCGCGTGGCAGCATGGATGCCTATGACGGACCAGCCGACCGAGAACGCCACCCCCGCCGCCGACGGGCAGGGCAGCTACGGTCCGTTCGCCTACCTCGCCACCCCGACCGGGCCGCTGTATCGGCGCGTCATGCGCGCCCTCATGGCGCAGAAGGAACGCTTCACGGTCCACGTGCGGCCCGAGGAGGTGGTCGAGGCACTGCGTACGGACGGCGGAGCGCGCGTTCCGGAGGAGGCCGTCGCCGAGGCGCTCGAGCGGCTCGCGCAGCCGTCGTGGGGGAACGTGCTCGCCTTCCCCGACTCCAGCCGGGTCACCGCCCTGGAGGACTTCTACCGGCGGCGCATGCTCTACCAGCTCTCCCGCGAGGGGGAGGCGGCCGAGCGGGCCCTCGCCCAATACGACGCCGCCCTCGGAACCCGCGGCGCCCTGCAGTCCGTCGCGCTGGAGGACATCGTCGTGCTGCTCACCCGGCTGCGCGACACCGCGCTGGCCCATGCGGCGGGGGAGGGCGTCGATACCGCCGTCACCCACCAGGCGCTGCGCAGCCTGCGCGAACGGTTCACCGAGCTCGCCGAGAACGCCGTGGCCTTCATGGGGTCGATGCAGCGAACGATCGATCTGCACGATGCCGACGTCGAGGCGTTCCTCGCGTACAAGGAGGAGCTCATCGCCTACCTCGAGCGGTTCATCCACGATCTGCTCACCCGCGGCGCCGCGATCAGCGGTCTGCTCGCCGAGATCCCGGAGGCCGGCGTCGCCTTCCTCGCGGCCACCGCGGCCGAACGGGAGTCCGCCGACGCCGCCCCGGGCGAGGCGGGCGACGCCCGCGAGGCGGTCCGGCGGACGTGGCTGCGGCAGTGGTCGGGGCTGACCGAGTGGTTCGTCAGCACCCCCGCCCGCGAGAGCGAGGCCAAGCTGCTGCGCGCCCGGGCCCGCGCCGCGATCCCCGCCCTGCTCGCCGTCGTGCGCGCCCTGCACGAGAGGGCCGGCGGCCGCACCGACCGCAGCGAGGACTTCCTCACCCTCGCGACCTGGTTCGCCGCCCTGCCCACGGACGGCGACCGGCACCGGCTCTGGCGCTCGGCGTTCGCACTCACCCCGGTGCGCCACCTGAGCGTCACGCCCGCGACCGAGGAGGCGTGGGCGGCCGTCGAACTCGGCAACGCCACGCCGTGGGAGCAGGCCCCGCCCCTCGAGATCAGCCCGCAGCTGCGCCGCAGCGGATCCTACGAGCGCCGCGGCAAGGCCGTGCGGGTCGCCGACCGCACCGAGGGCAAGCGGCTGCTCGCCGACCGGGCCCGGCACGAGAGCGAACAGACCGCCGCGGCCCGCAGCCGCATCCTCACCGGCGGACCCCGGCCGCTGTCGAGCTTCGGGGAACTCGACCCGGAGGCCTTCCGCCTCTTCCTCGGCCTCCTCGGCGATGCGCTCGCCGCGATGGGTCCGGCCGCCGACACCTCCCAGGTGCACACCTCCGACGGCGAACTGACGGTCACCCTCACCCGCATCCCGGGCGCGGCCACGATGGTGCTCACCACCCCGGACGGGCGGCTGAGCGGCCCGGACCACCTCGTCGACATCGCCTCCGCGACCCTTCCGGGCCCTGAGGTCGAGGCTCCGCCCGAGCCGGTCGTCGGCCCTGCCGACCCTGTCGCCGGCCCCGCGCCCGGTCGGGGCGAGTCGCACTCGCCCGCGCCCGCGGAGGTCTACGCATGAGAAGCCCTATGTCAAGCCGCCTTGTTTTCGGGGGTGAGGTAGGGCTGGAGTGCTCGGTGTTTGCTGGGGTTGTATGGGACGTGGTCTTGCCAGCAGTGCCAGATGATGGTGAGCCATGCTCGGGCGAGGATTCGGACGGCGTGGGGGTGGTCGTGGCCTCTGGTTCTGGCTTGTTGGTAGAGGTGCGCGGCCCATGGGTTGGCTTTGATGCTGTCGGCGGCGAAGTCGGTGACGGCGTCGCGGAGTTGTTTGTCGCAGGACCAACGGAATCCGACGACGCGGATCCTCCCGGATTGGCGGGTCGATGGTGCTGCTCCGGCGAGGCAGATGAGTGCTTCGGGGGTGGGGAATCGGGAGCGGCAGTCGCCGATCTCGGCGAGCAGTCGGGCGGCGCGGACGCGCCCGGATCGGGGCAGGCTGGTGAAGATGTGCGCGTCGGGGTGGGTGGTCAGCTGCTGATCGATGTGCTTCTCCAGGGTGCGGGTCTGGGCCTGGAGGGTGCGCAGGACGGCGACGTGGCTGGCGGTGATCGTGGCCAGGGCTGTGGCGAAGTCACCTTCGGGTCCGCGGGGTGCGGCGAGGATCTTCGTGTGCAGCACGGTGGAGCTGGTGCGTCCGGAGTATCCCTGTTTGCGCAGCCAGGTGCCGAGTCTGGTGGGGGTGAGCCAGTCCAGCTTGTCTTGGGTGTCGAAGCGTTCCAGGAACGACAGAGCTATGTCGGAGTCGATGTCCTTGAACAGTCCGATTGTGGCGGGCAGTGCGTTGCGCAGGTGCGCGCGCAGCTGGTTTCCGGTCGCGATGCGGTGGGCGATGAGGTCCTTGCGTGCACGGCATGCCCGGCGCAGAGCTATCGTGTCGTCTCGGTCCGGGACGAGCGGGCGCAGTCGTGCCCGGTCGGTGCGGAGCGTGTCGGCGAGGACGAACGCGTCGAACCGGTCGTCCTTGTTGCCGGAGGAGCCGTATCGGCGTCGGATGTTCTTGACTTGGTTCGGGCTGATCACGACCACGGTGATGCCGGCGTCCAGCAGCGTGTCGATCACGGGTCCGTCGGGGCGTTCGATCGCGACTTCGGTGGCGTTGTTGCGGGCCAGGAAGGTGAGCAGGGCGCGCAGCCCCTCCGCGGTGTGTTCGATCATGCATCGGTCGATTTCACGGCCGCGATGATCTACCACGCTGACCGCGTGGTCGTCACGGGCCCAGTCCAGACCGGCGGTCACGTCGCCGGGAGGTTCCTCGGGCAGGCACAGGGTTTGTTCATGGGTGGGTGTGTTGGCAGACTTCATGTCAGCCTCCTTGCTGCTCGTACCAGTGGGGAGGCGCCCTCGTCTCACGGTGCTGTGGGAGCCGGGACGTGTCTGCCGGTTCGCTCACTGATCGGCGCTCGCCCCCGTCACCGGGTTTGGCGCTCAGCCCTATCGACGGTCCACACGTCCCGGGCAGCCACCAGACCTCGCAGATCTCATGCTGGACATCAACAGTGTCGAGCGAGCTGGGCGATGGCCCGGCAGCACCCGGGGTGCATCAGCGTCCTATCGAAGAACGCTGACACAAGGAAGGTAGACCAGTGAGCGAGGTCCTGCGGATGAACGAGGTCTGCATATGAGCCCGGCGAGCCCGATCGACCTCGCCCCGACCATCTCCGGGGCGCTCGAGGCCCGCGAGAGCGAGGAACGGGTCCGCGCCGTGCGGGCGCTGCTGGCCCGGCCGGTGCTCCAGGCGCAGGCCGACGGCGAACTGTTCCGGCTCGTGCGCCGCCACGCCGACGCCCTGCGCGCCTGGTTCGATCGCGAGACCGGCTGGCGCCTCCTGGTCGAATCGCAGACCGTGCGCCTCCTCACCGCCCACGTGCCGCACGGGCCCACCGCGATCGCCATCGCCGAACGCCACCCGGCCCGCGCCCGCAAGGGCGACCCGCCCTTCACGCGGCGGCGCTACGTGCTGCTGTGCCTCGCGCTCGCGGTGCTCGAACGGTCCGACCCGCAGATCTCGCTCGGGCGCCTCGCCGAGAACATCGTGCTCGCCGCCCACCGGCCCGGCCTCGACGACGTGGTGTTCACCCTGACCGGCCGCGAGGAACGCTCCGACCTCGTGGCCGCGATCCGCCTCCTGCTCGCCTACGGGGTGCTCCAGCGCGTGGCCGGCGACGAGGAGTCCTACGTCTCGGCCGCCGGCGACGCACTCTACGACGTGGACCGGCGCGTGCTCGCCACGATGCTCTCCACCACCCACGGGCCCGGGCTCGTGGCCGCCACGGCCGGCCCCGGCCGGGGCATCGACGAACTCGAGGCCGCCCTGCACGAGGCCCCGCCCGCCTACACCGAGGAGGAGACCCACCGCCGGCTCCGCCACGCCGTGAGCCGGCGGCTCCTGTGCGACCCGGTCGTCTACTACGACGAACTCCCGGCCGACGAACGCGCCTACCTCGTGAGCCAGCGGGTCCAGCTCACCCGCCGGCTCGCCGAGGCCACCGGCCTCGTTCCCGAACTGCGCGGCGAGGGGATCGCGCTCGTCGACCCCGACGACCAGCTGACCGACGTGCGCATGCCCGAGCAGGGCACCGACGGTCACGCCACCCTCCTGCTGGCCGAACGGCTCGCCGCCGGCGGCGCCACCGACGTCGCCGGCCTGCGCCGCCAGGTGCGGCGCCTCGCCGGCGAACACGCCGCCTACTGGCGCAAGACCGCCCAGGAACCGGGCGCGGAGAACGCGCTCGTGGCCGCCGCCCTCGACCGGCTCGTGGGGCTCGGCCTCGTGCGCCTCGAGGGAGAGGGGAGCGGGGCCGTCGTCCATCCGCTGCCCGCGCTGCGGCGCTTCACCATGACCGCCCCGACCATCACCGCCCGGAGGGCCCGATGACCGCCCCGACCCACACGGACACCGCCGCGCTGCCCCGGCCCACGAGCGAACGCTGGCAGCCGCTGCGGCTCGGCCTGGTCGACCTGTTCTACTACGACGACGAACAGTTCTGGTTCCACGACGGGCGGCTGCTGCTGCGCGGCAACAACGGCACCGGCAAGTCGAAGGTGCTCGCCCTCACGCTGCCCTTCCTGCTCGACGGCTCGATCGCGCCCCGGCGGGTCGAACCGGACGCCGACCCGAAGAAGCGCATGGAATGGAACCTGCTCCTCGGCGGCGCCCACCCCCACACCGAACGCACCGGCTACAGCTGGGTCGAATTCGGGCGCGTCGACGCCGCCGGCACCGAGCACTTCACCACGCTCGGCATCGGCCTCAAGGCCGCCGCGGGCCGTGGCATCGTCAAGACCTGGTACTTCACCTCCACCCGGCGCATCGGCGACCTGCGTCTCCTCGACGAGCACCGCACCGCCCTGAGCGCCGAACGCCTGCGCGACGACCTCGCGGGCTCCGGCGCCGGCCACGTGCACACGACCCAGGAGGCCTACCGCCGCGCCGTCGACGAGGCCATGTTCCGCCTCGGCCCGGAGCGCTACTCGGCCCTGATCGACCTGCTCATCCAGCTGCGCCAACCGCAGCTGTCCAAGCGGCCCGACGAGAAGGCCCTCTCGGCCGCGCTCACCGAGGCCCTCACCCCGCTCGACCAGGCCGTGGTCGCCGACGTCGCCGAATCGTTCCGCTCACTCGAGGACGAACGCTCCGGCGTCGCCGAGGCGAAGGAGACCCTGCGCGCGGCCGAGGCCTTCCTGCGCCACTACCGCGCCTACGCCCGGGTCGCCTCGCGCCGGCGCACGACCGCCGTGCGGGCCGCGAACTCCGCCTACGAGCAGGCCGGACGCGACCTGCGCGAGGCCGAGGACTCCCTCGCCGCGGCCACCGGCGAGGTCGAACGCCTCGCCCGCCACAAGCAGGAGCAGGAGGAGGAGCAGGGCTCCCTCCAGGGGCAGGAGCGGGCGCTGCGGGAGAGCCCGGAGATGCGGGACGCGGCCCGGCTCGAGGACGCCGAGCGATCGGCCCGGGAGGCCGAGGACCTCGAGGCCGCGGCGGCGCAGGAGCAGCGGCGGGCCGCCGCGAGCGCCGAGGAGCAGGTCCGCGAGGCCGACGAGGCCGCGGCCCAGCGGGACGAGGCGGCGACCGGGGCGCACCGGCAGGCGGCCGAGGCCGCCTCCCTCGCCGCGGCGGCCGGGCTGGCGCCGGAGCATCCACGGCTTCTGGACGACGCTGCCGCGGCCGGGCGGGCGCTCGATCGGCGCCGCGACCAGGTGCGTCACGTCGAGGCCCTCGTCGCGGCGGCGGCCCGCGCCCGCGGCCAGGCCGAACAGGAGCGGCGCGCCCTCGACGCCGCCCAGAGCGCCTTCGCCGGCCGGACCGAGGAGCTGCACACCGCCCGGGAGGCGGTCCAGGCGGCCGTCACCGGCTACCGCGAGGCGGTCCGCGGCCACCTGCGCGGGCTCAGGTCGCTCGACCTGGCCGGGAGCATCGACGAGATCGTCGAGGCGGCCGAGGCCTGGGCCCGCACCCTCACCGGCGACGCGCCGGCCCGGAGTGCGATCGCCGCGGCGGCCACGGACGCGCTCGCGCGCATCGGCCGGGAGCGGGCCACCGCCGACCACGAGGCCCGGGTGCTCGCCGGGGAGCTGGCGCAGCGGCGGGCCGAGATCGCCGAACTCGAATCCGGTCGCGACCCGGAGCCGCCCCCGGCCCCCGGCCGCGACGAGGCCGCCCGCGTGGGCCGGGCCGGGGCCCCGCTGTGGCGGCTGACCGATGTCGCCGGCGGCGTGAGCGAGGGCGACCGGGCGGGGATCGAGGCCGCGCTGCAGTCGGCCGGGCTGCTCGACGCGTGGGTGCTGCCCGACGGCACCCTCGAGGCCGCGGGCGACGTCGTGCTCGGCCCGGCGGGCCCACCGGTCGCGGACTCCCTCGCCTCCGTGCTCGTTCCCGCCCCCGGGCCCGACGAGACCGTCGGCGCCGAGGCGATCGGGGCGGTGCTGGCCCGGATCGGCCGGGGCGCGGACTCCGGCGCCGCCTGGTGGGTCGACACCGGCGGCCACTGGGGCGCCGGCCCGGCCCGCGGCTCGTGGACCAAGCCCCGGGCCGAATACCTCGGAGCCGGGGCCCGCGCGGCCCACCGGCGCGCCCTGCTCGAGGACCTGCGCGCCCGCGTCGAGCTCCTCGAGGAGAACCTGCGGGCGGCCCGCGCGGCCGTCGCGGCCGCGGACGCCGCCGCCGCGGAGGTCCAGCGCGAGCGGGCCGGCTACCCCGAGATCCTCGAGCGGGAACTGAGCGCGGAGCACGCGAGGTCCGCCCGCGCCCAACAGGAGGCCGACCGCGCCGAGGCGGCGACCCATGCCGCCGAGACGACCTGGCAGCGCGCCGACGACGAGGCCACGTGGGCGCAGACGGAGCTGACCGACCAGGCCGGCGAGCTCGGCCTCGGCACCACGAGCACCGAGATCGACGCCGCCCGCGAGGCGGTCCACGCCTACCGGGCCGCGCTCGAGCGGGCGCGCTCCGCCGTCCATGCGCTCACGGCGGCGACGACCGCCCTGGGACGGGCGACGGCGCGCTCGGAGGAGGCGCGGGAGCTGCTCGCCTCGCGCGAGGCGGACCACCGGCAGCGGCGCGCCCGGGCCACCGGGCTGCGGTCCACCTTCGAGGAGCTGCACGCGACCGTCGGCGCCTCGGTCGCCGAACTGCAGGCCCGCCTCGGCGAGGCCACTGCCGCCCTCGACCGCGTGGCCGAATCGCTCGCGCGCACGGCCCGCGACCAGCTCGGCGCCGCCTCGACGCAGGGGCGGCTGACCGAGACCGTGCAGGAGCTGCAGCGCCGGCGCGACGAGTCCGACCGGGCCCGCGCCGACTCGATCGAGGAGCTGCGACTCTTCGCCGGAACAGGACTGCTGCGGGTCGCCCTGCCGGAGGAGCCCGTGCCGGACGGGCCCGAGGCCTGGAACCTCACCGCGACCCTCGCCCTCGCCCGCTCCGTGGAACAGCAGCTCGGCGACGACGAGTCCCCCGACGCGTGGGCGCGGGCCCAGCAGCGCGTCTCCGGGGCGGCCACCGACCTGAGCGCGCAGATGAGCCGGCACGGGCACACCGCCTTCGTCGAGCAGCACGGCGACGTGCTCGTGGTGCGGGTGCGCTACCTCAACGAGGAGGTCGACATCGACCGCCTCGCGCTCCGGCTGGCCCAGGACGTGGCCGATCGCGAGCGTCTCCTGAGCGCCCGCGAACGGGAGATCCTCGAGAACCACCTCGTGAGCGAGGTCGCCGGGCACCTGCACGAGCTGCTGCTCACCGCCGAGGGCCAGATCGACCGGATGAACCGGGAGCTCGCCGCCCGCAAGACCTCGACCGGCATGCAGCTGCGGGTGCGCTGGCGCGAGCGCGGCGACGGCCCCGCGGGTCTGGCCGCCGCGCGCGGGCTCATGGTGCGCTCCGATGCCTCCTGGACGGCACAGGACCGGGCCGCCATCGGCGACTTCCTGCAGGCGCAGATCGCCGAGGTGCGTCAGGCCGACCCCACGGGGAGCTGGCAGGAGCACCTCGAGCGGGCCCTCGACTACCGGCAGTGGCACACGTTCGTGGTCGAGCGTTGGCAGAGTGGGCAGTGGCGCTCGGCCTCCGGCCCGGCCTCGGGCGGCGAGCGGGCGCTGGCCGTGTCGGTGCCGCTGTTCGCGGCCGCCTCCGCGCACTACAACTCGGCCGGGCCGCACGCGCCCCGGCTCATCCTCCTCGACGAGGCGTTCGCGGGTGTCGACGACGACTCCCGCGCCAAGTCCCTCGGGCTGCTCGCCACGTTCGACCTGGACGTCGTGATGACCAGCGAGCGCGAATGGGGCTGCTACCCGCAGGTCCCCGGGCTCTCGATCGCTCAGCTCTCCCGGGTCGAGGGCATCGACGCCGTCGGCGTCACCCGGTGGCGCTGGGACGGGCGCCGGCGCGAACGGGATGCCGAGGTGGCCGCGGCGGCCCGCGCCGGGGGCGAGACGATCGCCGCCGACGACGCCACCCTGTTCGGATGAGCGGCGCGGCGGCCGCGCTCGAGACGCTCCTCGGCGGGCCGGAGACGGCCTGGCTGCTGTCCCGGGTGCGCCGCCGGATCCTCCGCCGGGAGGAGGGCGCTGCGGGCGAGGTGCTCACGGGCGTCGTTCGCCTGAACGATCCGACCCCCGAGCAGCGCGCCGCGGCCTGGCGGCTCGTGGGGCGGCCGCGACGCGCCGGCGACTCGGTGCGCGTGGACCTCGCGGTGGTGGAGGAGATCCTGCGCCGCGGCCCCTGGCCCGCCGGACTGGCCGACGCGGTCGAGACCCTCACGGGCCCCATCGTGGACCACGCGGCCGAGCGCGACCGCGAGCGGGCCGCCTGGGACGCCGCGCGCGACGCGTTGTGGCCGGCCGCCCGCCGCTTCCCCGGGCTCGGCCCGTGGTGGGAGCAGTGGTGCGGTGTCGGCGGGCTCAAACGCGCCGCCGCCGCCGAGGCCGCCCGGGCCCCCGGCCCCGGCGGAGCCGGTACCGTCACGGGTCCCGCGGTGGGGGAGCGACTCGCCTCCGACGCGGCCGCCGTGCTCGACCTGCTGCCCGCGGGCGGTGAGCCGCTCGCCGTGCTCGCGCGCCGCGCCCTCGGCGACGCCCACGGCCTCGACTCCGCCCGCCCGCTCGGCCGGCTCGTCGCGGGCATCGTGCGGGCCGCGTTCTCCCCGGAGACGGCCGAGGATCTCTCCGCCCGGGACGTGTGGGCCAGGGCCGGGGTCGTGCTCTCGACCGTGGCCTCCACGGCCCTGTGCCTCGGGGTCGCGGGGTTCGACCCGGCCGATGTGGGCGGTGCGGGTGAGCTGGGCGGTGTGAGCGCCGTGCCCGCACCGAGGGCCGCGACCGCCGCGGCGCTCGAGGCGATGCGGGCGGCGCGGATGCCGCTCGTGCTCACGCTCGAACAGGTGCGCTCCGGGGGCGTGCGGCCCGTGCCCCGCGCCGGCGTGATCCACGTGTGCGAGAACCCGACGGTCGTCGAGGTCGTGGCGGACCGGTGGGCGCGGGCCCCGCACGACGGCCCGACCGGCGGGGTGGTCGGCGGGGCAGCCGGCGCGACGGCCGGTGGGGTGGCGTCCGGCCCGGTGCTCGTATGCACCTCCGGGCAGCCGTCCACGGCGGTGGTCGACCTGCTCGCCGCGCTCACCGCCGAGGGCGCCGCCGTTCGCTATCACGGCGACTTCGACTGGGCCGGCCTGCGGATCGCGCGCTCGCTCGCCCGGCACGTGCCCTGGCTGCCGTGGCGCTTCGAGGCCGGCGACTACCGGGCGGCGCTGAGCGGACCGGTGCCCTCCCTGCCGCTGACCGGCAGCCCGGCCGAGTCCCCGTGGGATCCGGGCCTGGCCCGCGCGATGGCCGAGCTCGGGCTCGCGGTCGAGGAGGAGGCCGTGGCCCAGGAACTCGCCGCCGATGTGCTCGCCGGCGTCCTCGGCGGCCGCCCGGCCCCTGTGTCTGGCCGCCGGGCCTCGGGGCAGGAGTCAGGTACGGGCATCGAGGAGGAAGCCGAGGTCGACTTCTAGGAGCCGGGCGTTAGAAGTCAGTAGCCGCAGCCCCTCGTGCTGCGCCTGGGACAGGAGCATTCGGTCGAACGGGTCGCGCCGTGCGAGCGACGGAAACGAGCTGAGGCCGACCCCGTGCTGTGCATTGAAAGGCAACTCGATCAGGCCCGCGTCCGCGCCGGCACCGACGATGTCACCGGGAACGCGCAATCGTCCAAGCATCTCCTTGAGAGTGATCTCCAGAACCGAGACCGCGGAGAAGTGCACCCGCGGTGCCTCGGCCACCTGCGCGCGGGCCCGGCCACCGAGTCGTGGATCGCCGGCGAGGACCCAGATCAGGGCATTCGTGTCGAGCAGGACTCCGATCATGACGCCGGTGCGCCGTAGAAGAGGTCGTCGATCTCGGCGTCCGGACCGTCGAAGAGCGACGGATCACTCCGGTAGTCCTGCCACCCGTCCACGCCGATGACCACCGTCGGAACCTGATGGGCCACCAGATCGACACCTCTTCCCCATGCCCTGGCGGCGCGCAGTGGCGATCGGGGGCCCCACGGCCACGGGGCGGGCGAGGCCGGGAGTCTCACCAGAGCCCGCCGGCCCACAGGCCCAGCCCGGCGGCCGCCGTCGCGGCGATGAGCACGCCGAGCCCGTTGAGCGCGCCGGCGACCCAGCGTCGCTCCTGCACGAGGCGCACGGTCTCGAAGCTCGCGGTGGAGAACGTGGTGTAGCCGCCGAGGAAGCCGGTGCCGACCACCAGGTGCCACGTCTCGGGCACGATCCGGCCCGCCGCCAGCCCCGTGAGCAGCCCGAGCACGAAGGATCCGCTCAGGTTGATGAGGATCGTGGCCCACGGCACCGTGGCGGCCATCCGGGCGCGGATGAAGCCGTCGAGCACGAGCCGGGCCGCGGCGCCGAGCCCGCCCGCGAGGGCCACGAGCGTGAAGGTCCAGGCCGCCACCTCAGCCCGCCCGTCCCGATGGGCCACCGCAGAGCGCCGCCGCCGCGATCCCGCCCCACGTGGCGAGCGCCCCGAGGATCAGCGTGGTCAGCGCGTAGCCGAGTCCCGCGCCGGCCCGGCCGTCGCCGAGGAGGGAGGCGGTGCCGACCGCGAGGGTGCTGTACGTCGTGAACCCGCCCATGAAGCCGGTTCCGAGCAGCAGCCGCCAGGCTCGCCGGCGTCCGTGATCGGGGCCGCTGCGGGTGAGCCCCGCGAGCAGGACCCCGAGCAGGAACGCCCCGGCGACGTTCACGGCGAGGATCGCGACCGGGATCCCGGCCACCGGCTCCCAGGCGAGGGCGACGGCCTCCCGCGCCGCGGTGCCGGCGGTCCCGCCGAGGGCCACGAGGCCGAGGGAGGAGGCGCGCAGGTGCGGCGGCCGCGCTACACCGGGCCCGGCCCGCAAGGGCGAGTCGAGGCCGGGATCGGGGTCGAGGGGCAGGGCGCGGTCACCGGTGAGACGGGTGGCCGGGGTGGCGGGGATGTCGTCGTTCACTGGACTCCATAGGGCAGACCGGGGTGGTCGAGCTCGATCTCGGTGAGACGGTTGTACTTCGCCACCCGTTCGCCGCGTGCGGGGGCGCCCGACTTGAGTTGGCCGGCGCCGGTGCCCACCGCGAGATCGGCGATGAAAGGATCCCACGTCTCACCGGAGCGGTGGGAGATCATGCACGCCATGCCCAGCTCGTGGGCGGTGCGGATCGCCTCGAGGGTCTGGGAGACCGTGCCGATCTGATTCGGCTTGATGAGCGCCGCATCGGAGTAGCCCGCCTCGAAGCCGGCGCGGATGCGCGCCGGATCGGTCACGTACAGGTCGTCTCCCACGAGCTGCACGCGCCCGCCCGCGGCGCAGGCCAGGGCGATCCAGCCGCCGGGATCGTCCTCGGCGAAGCCGTCCTCGAGGCTGCGGATCGGGTAGTCCTCGAGGAGGCCGAGGTAGTAGTCCACCAGGCCCGTCCGATCGAGCTCGATCCCGTTGATCCGGTAGCGGCCGTCGCCGAGGTGGAAGCTATTCGCCGCCGGATCGAGCGCGATGGCGACCTGCGCCACCCCGGGCGGGTACCCGGCGTCCGTGATCGCCTCGACGAGCAGGTCGAGAGCCGCACGGGGATCCGACACGGGGGGAGCGAAGCCGCCCTCATCGCCCAGGCCCGAGCTGCCGAACCGGCGGCGCACGAGCGCGGCGAGCGCGTGATAGACCTCCGCGCCGATCCGGACCGCGTTCTCCTCGCTGCCCGCGGCGACCGGCGCGATCATGAACTCCTGGAACTCCAGGTCGTTCGCGGCGTGCGCGCCGCCGTTGAGCACGTTGAAATGCGGCACGGGCAGCCGTTCGCGTGCACCGGAGGCGCGCGCGATCCATTCGTGCAGGCTGAGCCCGGCCGCGTGCGCGAAGCCCCGGGCGGCGAGCATGGAGACCGCCACGACCGCATTCGCGCCGAGCCGTGAGTATTCGCCGGTGCCGTCGGCCTGGGCGAGCGCCCGGTCGAGGCTCGCCAGATCCGGCCAGTCGTGGCCCGTGAGCAGGGGTGCGATCCGCTCATGGACGCCGGCCACGGCCGCCCGTACGCCGCGCCCGGAATAGGCCTCGTCGTGGTCGCGCAGCTCGACCGCCTCGTGCGCACCGGTCGAGGCGCCCGCGGGGGCGGCCGCGCGCAGCATCGTGCCGTCGGCGAGGCGGGCGCGGGCCTCGAGCGTCGGATAGCCGCGGGAGTCGAGGATCGTGCGGGCGGTCAGGTCGGCCAATCGCAGGGGGGCATTCATTGTTCGTCCTTTCGCCAGGGCAGTTCGTCCTCGCCGCTCACGGGGTTGAGCGGGATCACGACGAGCGGCCGATGCTGATGATGTGCGAGCTGCACCGCCACGGATCCGCTGAAGAACGAGTGGAGCGAGCCGCGCAGGCCCGCCTCGCGGGTGCCGACGACGATCATCGCCGCGTCGAGTTCGTCCGCCAGCCGTGCGAGTTCGCGGGCGGCGCCCCCGGCCAGGGCGCGCAGGCTCCATCGCACCCGGCTCCCGCGGAGCGCCGAGGCGATCGAGTCCCGCAGGCCGGGGTCGATCTCCGCCACGTCGGACTCGGCCGAGTCCGGGTCGATCGGCATCGCCACGACCGTGCCGTCGGGCAGCTCACGCACCGGATAGCGCGAGGTGTCGACGAAGGCGCACACGAGATCGGCACCGACCTGACCGGCGAGGATCGCGGCCTCGGCCACGACGGCGGCCGGCTGCCCGGGGATCACCCCGACGATGATCGGGCGAGGCCTGTCGGTCACGTTGCCTCCTACCTTCGGGCGCGCTCGCGCCGATCGGGTAGGGACCGTTGTCGGAGGAATCCGAGGTTGGCTGCGGCGAGCCCCACCGCCGCGACGTCCATGCGTCTGCAACCATTCTGGCACGCCCGGGTTCGCGGGGCGAGTGGTGAGACCCGGCCGGCCCGCCGGCGGACTCGAGGAAATCGCTTGACGGCGGCCCCTGCGCGCGCCGTATCGTCGCGCTACTCACGCCCGCACCGCGGTCCGCGGCCGATCACCCACCTCAGCCCCCCGGACCTGCCGGCGACGGGGACGGCACGAAGAGAAGGGGACGATCGATGTCCTTTCAGGCCTACCTCGACACCATCGAAGACCGGACCGGACTCACTCCGCGGCAGCTGGTCGACATCGCGACGAGTCGGGGCTACGACTCCGCCGACGTCAAGGCCGGCGTCATCCTCGACTGGCTCGCCACCGACTACGGCCTGGGGCGCGGCCACGGCATGGCGCTCGTCCACGTGATCAAGAGGGGCCCGCGCATCGACGCCGCGCACGTCGGATCCACCGGCCCGCACCGCGACGAGGCGGATGTGCTCTGGCTTGACGGCAAGGCGACCCGGCCCCGATGATCACGATCACGACTCGGGACGACGTCCGGTTGCCGGGGTCGTCGACCGCACGCTTCGTCGGCGACGGGCCCGACAATCTCCAGATGCTGTGCATCCACGCCTCGCCGACGATCATCCAGGAGTTCGTGACCCCGCCGCGGACGTGGTGAGCCGGCGGGCCCCGTGCGCAACCGTCCGCCCGCCCGTGGGCCCCGGCTCGGCCGTCACGGCTGCTTGCGCACGGCGTACCGGTGGAGAACGACACCCTGGGAGCAGGCGCGCTCCTCGAGCAGGTCGAGCCCGAGCGGTTCGGGCATGCGGTCGAAGAGCGGGCGGCCTGCGCCGAGGATCGCGGGGTGCGTGAACAGCACCAGTTCGTCGAGCAGGTTCGCCTCGAGTACCTGGGTCGCGATCGTCGCCCCGCCGATCCCGATCGGACCCTCGCTCGTCTCCCGGAGTTCGGCGAGCCGCTCGATCGCGTCCGATCCGATCACCCGGGTGTTGTGGCCGGCCTCGGTGCGGGTGCGCGAGACGAGCACCTTCGGCGCCGACGTCCAGATGCGCCCGTACTCGCGCAGGTACTCCGGCGCCGAGGCGTCGTCGGCGGCGCGCGGCCAGAAGCCCTCCATGGTCTCGTAGACCACCCGGCCCTGAACCATCGCGACGAGCTCACGGGCCCGCTCGTTGAACACCCGGTGGAGCGACTCGTCGATGCGCAGCCAGTCCCCACCGCCGGACTCGCCCGCGGCATGCTCGATGCGCAGGTCGAGCGAGACGTTCATCCAGTACACGAAGGTCCCGGCCATCGGCTTCCTCTTCCCAGGATCGGGCGCCCCACGCTATGCCGACGCGGGCGCGGACACAATGGCGCGGCCGGAAAAAGACGTGACAGCGGTGCGTAGGGTGACGTCCCGAAGGGAGAACAGATGACTCACACCGACCGTCCCGATCCGGCCGCCCGGCTGCGGCATGCCTTCGCCGCCGCCGACTCCTCGAGCCGGCTCCAGGCCGCGCTCGCCGCCGGAACCGATCCCGAGCCCGACCAGCTGACGGTGCTCGTGGACCAGTGCGCGCTCGAGCCGGACTTCTTCGTGCGGGACATGCTCACGTGGGCCCTCACCCGGCACCCGGAGCACACGGTCGTTCCGCTGGTGCTGGCGCAACTCGACCGGGTGGAGCCCCAGGCCCGCAGTCAGGCCCTCCACACGCTGTCCAAGATCGGCGACCCGGCCACGTGGAGTGCCATCACGCCCTCCCTCCTGCACGATGTGGACGACGAGATCGCCAGGGCGGCGTGGCGCGCGGCGGTCGTGCTCGTTCCCTCCGGCGGGGAGGGGGCGCTGGCCTCCGAGCTGGCCGCCGAATTCGGGCGCGGCGGCCGGGATGTCCAGCTGAGCCTGAGCCGGGCACTCGTCGCGCTCGGGGAGCGCGCTGCTCCGGCCATCGACGCGGCCGCGACGAGCGGCGAGGAGGCGGCCCGAACCCACGCGGTGGCGACCGGCCGGCTGCTCGAGGATCCCGACGAGGGGTTCGAGTCGGCGATCTTCGAGGCTCGACGGCTCGTCGCCCTCGGGCCCTGACTTCCCGCCCGGCCGGTTCGCCCGGATCGGCGCTCCCGGTTCGTCCCGGCGGCGCGGCACTTGACCGGGGCCGGGCCGACCGGTCCACACTGTGACGTATGGACGGCCCAGCCCGGCTCGAGTTCGTGGACGGCGCTGTCGACGGCCCGCTTCGGGGCGTGATCGGGTCGATGGTCGGGTACCGGGCCACCGGGGCCATGCCGTCCCTCCACCGGGGCGTGCCCTCGCCCTCGCTCACCTTGATCGTCAACCTCGATACGCCGATCGTCGTCGGTGAGCATGCCGGCGCCCTCGCCGACGGCTCCGCCCGGGCGTACGAGAACATTCTCGGCAGCCTGCACGTCCGGCCCGCCTACGTGTTCCAGCCGAGTCGGCAGGCGGGCATCCAGCTCGCCCTGCACCCGCTCGCCGCGCGGCGTCTCGTCGGCGTGCCGGTGCGTGAACTGTCGGATCTCTCGACCGATGCGGCGGACGTGCTGGGCGAGGGCATCCGGCTGCTGCAGGAGCGGATCGCCGACCAGGCGGGCTGGCCGCAACGGTTCGCGACGGTCGAGCGGTACCTGCTCGACCGGGCGGGGCGCGCGCCGTCCGTCGCCCCGGCACGCCCGGAGGTGAGCGCCGCGTGGCGCTGGATGGTCGCGAACCGGGGGAGGGGCCGGATGGACGATCTCGCCCGTCACGTTCTGCTCAGCGGCCGGCAGCTCACCAGGGTCTTCCGCGCCGAGTTCGGCGTGACGCCGAAGGCCGTCAATCGGCTCATCCGGTTCGACCGGGCCCGCCGGATCGTCCAGTCCCGCGTCCTGGCGGGCCGCGCGGTCCGGCTGGCGGACATCGCCCAGGAGACCGGCTACTTCGACCATGCCCATCTCGTGCGCGAATTCCACGGCTTCCTCGGCTGCAGCCCCACGGACTGGCTCGCCGAGGAGGTCGGAAACATCCAAGCCGGCGGGCATCGCCACGGGGAAGACTTGCGGTCATGACCACCGACGACACCGCCTCGGCCCCTGCACCCACCGTCTGGCCGGCACTGCAGGCCAGGGACGCGCACGCTCTCATCGAGTTCCTCGTGGAGACGGTCGGCTTCCTCAGA
This sequence comes from Pseudactinotalea sp. HY158, assembly GCF_009660225.1. Classification (NCBI taxonomy): domain Bacteria; kingdom Bacillati; phylum Actinomycetota; class Actinomycetes; order Micrococcales; family Cellulomonadaceae; genus Pseudactinotalea; species Pseudactinotalea sp. HY158. Next base: position 2,191,531 of record NZ_CP045920.1, on the reverse strand, counting down.
ACCGCCGTCTACGGGGACGGGGGCACGGTCGCCCACGCCCAGCTCGACTGGCCCGAGGGCGGCGGCGTCATGCTCGGATCGCACAAGTCCGGCGGCGAATGGTCCCTCGAGCCCGGCACGTTCGGGGCGTACGTCGTGACCGATCACATCGACGAGCTCTACGCCCGCCTCGTCGCCGCCGGGGCGACGATCCTCCGCGAACTCGCCGACCAGGACTACGGCAACCGCGAATTCGCGATCGCCGACCCCGAGGGCAACCGCTGGTCGTTCGGGCCCTACCGCGGCGAGCCGCGCGCCTGACCGGCACGACACTCACCCCGGCTGACCTCGGCCCGCTCAAGGGGCCGTCCGTCCAGATCGGTACCCTCAACGCGAGCCGCACGGGCTACCCGAACGGGGGCCTCGCCTACCAGTGGCGGGGAGATCGCCCAGGGTCGCTAGAACTGTGTGGGTAACGGTCATAGGTGACAATGCGTACACATTGATACCGTGACAAGTGAGGTCTCGACCTGAGAGCTGCGCCCAGGATGTTGCCGCCTACCGCGAGGCGATCGACGCCGACGATGGCGCGCGCGTCGGTCTCGACGAGCTACGACGCGACCTGGCGCAGTGAGCTACCGTGTCGAGCCCGCCACCGCTGCTGCCCGCCGCGCTGCCCACCGCCGCGAGGTGTATGACCGCCAACGATCGTTTTCGGGGCGGATGCCGGCGACGTCGATCGGGGCCCGACTCGCCGAGCATCGGCCAATCGAAATTCATCTCCCAAACCCATGCGCACCGAAACTTGCGCTAGATCGTTTTCGGTTGCCCCGGTAGAATGGTCTGAGAGCCAGGAGAGGGGAGCCCCATCGTGGCTACGACGTTCGATATCGAGGAGCGCTGGCCCGAGTTGTTCGCGCAGCTCGACGAGACCCAGCGTCGTGCCGTGGTGCAGTCGCTCGCCAGCGCGTGGCACGAGGGGTGGACCCCGAACCGCGAGGATGTGGAGAACCTGACCGACGAGGCCCGCGGCGCGATCGACGCCGAGGAGTACCGCCGGCGCGCCCATGCAGCGGTGGAGCGTCAGCGAGCGATGCCCCAGCAGCGGGTGTTCTTTCGGGATGTGAAGCCGTATGAGGTCCCAGAGAAGCTGGAGGACTTGAAGGGTCCAGTCGGGGGTGTTGTCGATCTGCCCCACACGGTGCTATGGGCACCGGGTGGTGGCCGCGTCGATCTTGATGCGGAGGGAGGTGCAGGTCTGGCGTATCGGGCGGTGTTGTCCGAGGGTACCCTTGCCGACCAGGTGGCCGTCGTCAATCGCGACCGGCTCATGGCGGTGTGGCCGGGGCTGCTGTTGCCGCGGCGTGTTCGCGAGCTGTGGGAGGCTCGGTTCCCCGAGTTGCGTGCGGTGGTGAGTGCGTGAGCGCGGAGAGCGACGCGCAGCGGGAGGTAGCCCGAATCGCGTTGGCGGGCATCGCGGAGGCCGGGTTCGCACTGGCGGGCTCGGGTGCGATCCGTGAACATGGCGTGATCAACCGGCCGACCGAGGATGTTGACCTGTTCACCACGGAGCAGGACACTGACGAGTTCGCGAGAGCTGTCGAGCGCGTGGTGGCGGACCTGCGTGGGAGTGGATATGAGGTCGAGGAAGCCCGCCGGGCCGCGCACTTCGCTCGTTTGGCGGTGAGCACTGGCGAAGGGTTCCAGTTCGACGTCGACGCGATCCGCAGGTGGGGTCGGTTCACTGACGAGGAACTGGTGAGCGCAGCCGCCGCGCGTGATGCTGGATTCGAGGTGAGCGTGTTCGCCCAGCAGTTGGAGGCTGTGCGCAGGGTGACGCTCCTGGACGTCGAGCGGTATGGCATCAGCGCCGAGCAGTTGTCTGCCGTCAATGCGCGTTGCATGCAGTGGGCCGCGCACCTGCGTGGGCGGTCGGACGGTGCCGAGGTGGAGTCCTCGCGTCTGGCCGAGCTACAGCGCTCACGGCCGAGTGATGGTTTCCCGAGGGCTGCACCTCGGGCGACCAGCCAGCCACCGCGGACGGGACTGCAGAGGGGCCCCCAGGTGCGCCACGGCGGCCCGTACCTGCCGGGCCACGGTAGCGGGACCGGGCAGGGGAGGTGAGGCCGTCATGAGCAACCTCGTGGGTTACGTGCGAGTGTCGAAGCGCGAGCAGAACCCCGAGGCCCAGGGGGCCGAGCTGCGCGCCGCCGGCGCGGCGCGCGTGTTCGTCGACCACAGCGAGTCGAGCTGGGTCACGGACCGGCCACAGTGGCTCGCGTGCCTGGACTACCTGCGTCCCGGCGACACCCTCATGGTGCGTCGCCTCGACCGCATCGCAGGCAGCCAGACGATGGCGATCCAGACGCTCAATGAGCTGCACAAGGCAGGCGTGAACATCAAGAGTCTGACCGAGCCCGATATCGACACGACGACCCCGATGGGGCGGGCGCTGTTCGGCATCGTCGCCGTGTTCGCGCAGTTGCGCGTCGACACGATCCGGGAGAACACCCGGCGCGGCCTGGCGCATGCTCGTGCTCAGGGGCGTGTCGGCGGGCGGCCGTCGGTGATGACGCCCGAGCGCATCGACGCCGCGATGAGGATGCGTGCCGACGGACAGAGCATCGCGCGCATCGCGAAGGTACTCGGCGTGGGCGCCTCGTCGGTGTCCCGAGCCCTGGCCAAGGTGGACGCCGAGGCCGAGGCGACCGTCTCGTCGTAGGAGGTCCTGACCGTTCCTCCCCATCCTCCCGATAGCTGCAGCCCGGTCACCCTTCGGTGATTGGTCGTGACGCTGCCGACGGTCCGCGAGGTGGCGGACATCGTCGAGCTCGACACCCGCCTCGTCCGGTCGCGATGGGCGAGGATGGGTCCATGGCCGGGCGACACATCCTGTGGGACATGGGCGGCACCCTGCTCGACACGTATCCCGACGTCGAGCGCACGCTGGCCGCCGTCGTCTCCGAGCACGGCTCGACCGTGGATCCGCTCACCGTGGCGTTCCTGACCCGCGGCGGCCCCGGCAGTTCCACCGCGGGGGCGATCTCGGAGCTGTCGGCGCGGTTCGCTATCCCTCGCCGCGCGTTCGTCGGCGCCTACGACGCCCTGAAGCGGCGGTGGCGCGACGCTCCGCCACCGGTCATGCCGGGAGCGGGCGAGGTGATGGGCCGGGTCTTTCGAATGGGCGGGCTCAACCTCGTGGTGACGCACCGAGATCGCGCCAGTGCCGAGGCGCTCGTGGCCGCGCGCGGCCTCGAGGTGGACGACCTGATCTGCGCCCCGGACGGGTACCCGCGCAAGCCGGATCCGGCGATGTACGCGGCGATGCTCGAACGGCACCACCTCGACCCCGCCGACTGCCTCGCCGTGGGCGACCGGGACGTCGACGTCGCCGCCTCCCTCGCGGCCGGCATCGCCTCGCTCCGGTTCATCGTGCCCGCACTTCCCGCCCCGGCCGTTCCGCACGGCACGTTCATCGGCGACCTCACCGAGGTCCTGCCGTTCCTCGGCTGATCCCGGCACCGACCCGGCCACGGGCGGGAATCGGCGTGCGCGGGCGCGGGTGGCGGTTGTAGCGTGAACGGGCCGCCGGTCCCGAGGCGGCAGTCGACTCCACCGGGGGAAGATGGACGCCTTCCTGATCGTGAGCGTGCTCGGGCTGCTGGTGATCGCGGCGGCCACCCTCATCGCGTCCCGGGTCGGGGTCGCCAGCCCGCTGCTGCTCGTGGTGCTCGGCCTCCTCGTGAGCCTCGTGCCGGCGGTGCCCGAGGTGACGATCGCGCCGGAGTGGATCCTCGCCGGGGTGCTTCCGCCGCTGTTGTACTCGGCTGCGGCCTCGATGCCCTCGCTGGACTTCCGGCGCGAATTCACGGCGATCGGCAGCCTGTCGGTCGTGCTCGTGATCGTGAGCGCACTGCTCACCGGGCTGTTCTTCACCTGGGTGATCCCGGGACTCTCGCTCGCGTGGGGGATCGCGCTCGGGGCGATCGTCAGCCCGACGGACGCGGTGGCCACCTCGATCGTCAAGCGGACCGGAATCTCGCCCCGGGTGATCACGATGCTCGAGGGGGAGGGGCTCCTCAACGACGCGACGGCGCTCGTGCTGTTGCGCGCGGCGATCGCAGCCACCGCGGCCGCGGTCTCGATCGTCGGGGTCGCCGGTTCCTTCGCGCTCGCCGTCGCGGTGGCCGCCGCGGTCGGGTTCGCCGCCGGTCGCCTCAACCTGGCGGTGCGCTCGCGGGTGAGCGACCCGACGGTGAGCACGGTGCTCTCCTTCACCGTGCCGTTCCTCGCCTCGGTGCCGGCCGAGCTGCTGCACGGCTCGGGGCTCTTCGCGGCCGTGATCGCCGGGCTCGTGACCGGCCGCGGTGCCGTCCGGCGGATACCGTCGCAGCATCGGCTCGCCGAGCAGCAGAACTGGCGCACGATCGAACTCCTGCTCGAGGGTGGGGTGTTCCTCCTCATGGGGCTCGAGCTCACCGGCGTCCTCGATCAGGTGATCCGCGACCACGACGGGTATGGACTGGCGATCGGGGCCGCGGCGGGGGCGCTCGGGGTGACCGTGGCCGTGCGCACCGGGTACGTCGCGCTGCTCGTGGCGTCGCTGGGGTGGCGGGCGCGGCGCCACCGGCGACTGCGGCCACGGCTCGATGCCGTGCAGGAGCGCATCTCCCAACCCGGTGCGGACCAGCGCTGGGCGGAGAACGGCAGGCGGGGCCGGCGTGGGCGGCAGTGGACCCTCGAGCGGGTGCGCGTCCGGGTGGCGCGGCTCTCCGCCGACATCGACTACTTCCTCGCCCGGCCCTTCGGGTGGCGCGAGGGCACGGTGGTCGTCTGGGCGGGCATGCGCGGGGTCGTGACGGTCGCCGCCGCCCAGACCCTCCCCGCCGACACCCCGCACCGGTCGCTGCTCGTGCTCATCGCGTTCATCGTGGCGGCCGGCTCGCTGCTCCTGCAGGGCAGTTCCCTCGGCGCCGTCATCCGCTGGGCCAAGCCGGACACGGAGTCCCCGGTGGTGCTGGCCGCCGAGCGCCGCGCGCTGCGCGAGCTGCTCGAGGAGGCCGCCGCCGGGGCGCCGGCGGCGGCCTCCCAGCTTGCCGTGCTCGCGGCCCAGCGGGACGCACTGCTCGACGCGCGCGACAGCGGCCGCTACTCCTCGGCCGCGCTGAGCGGCGCCCTCGAGGTGCTCGACGCCGAACAGGTCCGCCTCGAACTGCTCGGCGAGGGCTGATCGCCCGCCCGAGTCGGCTCGACCCCACCGGGCCAGTACGCTGAGAACCCCGACGCGCCGCACCCCCGAGAGGACCCCCGTGGCCGCAAGCCTCTTCGCCCTGCTGGACGATATCGCCGTGCTCGCCCGGGCCGCCGCCTCGTCCGTCGACGACGTCGCGGCCGCCGCCGGCCGCGCCTCCTCGAAGGCCGCCGGCGTGGTCATCGACGACGCCGCCGTGACCCCGCAGTACGTGCAGTCGATCAGTCCGAAGCGGGAACTGCCGGTCGTGTGGCGGATCGCGCGCGGCTCGCTGCTGAACAAGGCCGCGATCATCGTGGTCATCATGGTGCTGAGCGCCTGGGCCCCCGGGGTGTTCCCGTGGCTGCTGCTCGCCGGCGGCACCTATCTCGCCTACGAGGGCGCCGAGCGCGTGTGGCACTGGCTGCACCGCCGGCACGCACCGAAGGCCTCGGCCACCGAGGTGCTCGAGCGCCCGGCGGCCGACGAGGACAAGATCGTCGCCAGCGCCGTGCGCACCGACCTCGTGCTCTCCACCGAGATCATGCTCATCTCGCTCGCGAGCATCGACGTCGACGGCTGGGTCATGCGCCTGGCCGTGCTCGTCGTCGTGGCGGTCGTCATGACGCTCGCCGTGTACGGGGCGGTCGCGCTGCTCATCCGCATGGACGACGTCGGCCTCTGGCTCACCCGCCGCTCCGCCGCCCTCGCGCGCACCATCGGGGCCGGCCTCGTGCGGGCGATGCCGAAGGTCTTCTCCCTCATCACGGTCGTGGGCGTCGTCGCGATGCTCTGGGTCGGCGGCCACATCCTCGTGACGAACCTGGCCGAGGTCGGCTGGGCCGGCCCGCACCACGTGGTCGTCGCGGCGACCGAGGCCGTCGGCGGGCCGGGCGCCCTCACCTGGGTCATCGACTCGGCCCTCTCGGCCGTAGCCGGCCTCGTATGGGGAGCGGTGATCGTCGTCGTCGTGGGCGCGATCGGGCGACTGCGCCGGCGCCGCGCCTGACCGAGTCGGCCGCCCGTCGCCCTATTCACCGGCTCGCCAACCCACCGGAATATCGCCCCGCCCGCGCGCCTTGAGGAGATCATGAGCGACATCACCGCAGCAGGAACACTGGAGTTCACCGGCCTCGGCACCGTCACCCGCCTCGGCTTCGGGGCCATGCGCCTCACCGGCCCGGGCATCTGGGGCGAGCCCGCGGATGCCGAGACCGCCCGCGCGGTCGCGCGCCGCGCCGTCGACCTCGGCGTCGACTTCATCGACACCGCCGACTCCTACGGGCCCGAGGTGAGCGAGCGGATCCTCGCCGAGGCGCTCCACCCGTACCCGCCCGGGCTGCGGATCGCCACGAAGGCCGGCCAGGTGCGCACCGGCCCGAATAAGTGGATCCCCGTGGGCCGGGCCGAGTACCTGCGCCAGCAGGCCGAGCTGAGCCTGCGCCGGCTGCGGGTCGAGGCGCTCGACGTGTTCCAGCTCCACCGGATCGACCCGAAGGTCGAGCTCGCCGAGCAGTTCGGCGTCATGGCCGAGCTGCTGGCGGAGGGCAAGGTGCGCTCGCTCGGACTGTCCGAGGTGAGCGTCGAGGAGATCCGCATCGCGCAGACGTACTTCCCGGTGTCCTCGGTGCAGAACCGCTACAGCCTCGTGCAACGCGGCTCCGAGGGCGTGCTCGACCACTGCACCGACCACGGCATCGCCTTCATCCCGTGGGCCCCGCTCGACGCCGGTCGCCTCGCCGCACCCGGGGGAGCGGTCGACGCGGTGGCCACGCGCCTCGGCGTCACCCACTCCCAGGTGGCCCTCGCCTGGCTGCTCCAGCGCTCGCCGATGATGCTGCCCATCCCCGGCACGGGCTCCGTGGCCCACCTCGAGGAGAACGTGGCCGCCGCCGGCGTGATTCTGGACGACGCAGCGCTCGTCCCGCTCGACGCCGCCTCCTGAGCGCGGCTCGCCCCGCCCAGGAGGCCCGCTGAGACGGCCGGCTCAGCCGGCCCGGTGGCGTGGCCGGCCCGGCTCGCACGACCGGTCGGGGGAGCCGGTGGTTCCGGTCCGGGATAATGGGGGGAAGTCGTCGTTGCGAAAGGGAGTCGATGTCGGAATTGGTGGCGAACCTGCGGGCCGTCGAGCGGAGAATCGAGGAGGCCGCGCGCCGGACCGGTCGAGACCCGGCCGACGTCCGGCTCCTGCCGGTCTCCAAGACGGTGCCCGAGGAGCGCCTGCACGAGGCCGTGGCGGCCGGCTGCCACCGGCTCGGGGAGAACAAGGTGCAGGAGGCCAAGCGCAAGTGGCAGGCGCTGGCGGATCTCGACGTGTCGTGGGCCGTGATCGGGCACCTGCAGACGAATAAGGCAAAGGACGTGGCCGCCTTCGCCGCCGAGTTCCAGGCGCTCGACAACGTGCGTCAGGCCGCCGCGCTCGATCGCCGGCTCCAGGCGGCCGGGCGGGGGCTCGACGTCTACGTGCAGGTGAACACCTCCGCCGAGGAGTCCAAGTTCGGACTCGTGCCGGAGGAGCTGCCCGGCTTCCTCGCCGAGCTTCGGGCCTATTCCTCGCTGCGGGCACGCGGGCTCATGACGCTCGCGGTCTTCTCCGCCGAGGAGGCCCGCGTGCGCGAGTGCTTCCGGCTGCTGCGCACGCTGCGCGACCGCGCCCGCGAGAGCGATCCCGATCTCATCGGCCCCGGCGAGCTCTCGATGGGCATGAGCGGCGACTTCGAGCTCGCGATCGAGGAGGGCGCGACCTGCGTGCGCGTGGGGCAGGCGATCTTCGGTGCCCGCGCCACCCCCGACTCCCACTACTGGCCGCCCGCGCAGGGCTGAGTCGCCAGACCCCATCGGCGCCGGCCGCCGAGACAGACCATGAGGGTTGTCCTGACCCTCCCAGAGGGGGTTGGGGCCACCCTCATCGGCGGGCGCCATCATGAGGGTTGTCCTGACCCTCTCACAGGGGGTTGGGGCCACCCTCATCCGGCACGAGTCTGCCCCGGGGCTGCCAGTTCCGTCCGCGACGGGCCGGATAGGCGCGCGCCAGCAGCACGAGCGCGAGTGCGACGAATGCGATCGCGCTCAGTCCGGCCGAGACCGCATGGGCCGTCTCCCACGTCGAGCGGTACGCCTCCCAATCGGATGGGAGCGTGCCTGGCGTCCAGGCCGCCACCAACGAGTTGACCGGCCGGTTTCCCAGCCAGTAGGAGACGAGCGTGCCGGCCATCGCCACGGCGGCGACGGCGAACCCGGTCGCCGCCCCGGCCTGCCGGCGCCGCGATGCCGCGACCGCGGCCCAGGCGGCGGTGACGAGGCCGAGCACCTCGGCGATCCCGCCGACCACCGCGAAGCCGCCGTAGAAGGTGTGCATGACCGCCAGCCAGGCCGGGCCGTCGAGGCTCAGGCTCCCCGGGGCCTGCAGGACGTGGCCGAGCGTCAGCCCGAACACGAGGGTGGCGCTGAGGAGGGCGAGCCCGTGCAGGGCCCGGATGGTGGTCGAGGCGGCGTGAGTCGTCATGTGGAACTCCCTTCGAGGAGGCTGGGACCGCGGCTGCTGCCCACGCTCTGTTCCAAACGGTACATCTGTGTGACGGTGTCGGCGAGGGGTTTTCCGGGCGGCCCGAGATCGCCGCCCTGGCACCGGCTGCGCCTGTGAGGGGCCGCCCGGTCGCTACGATGGCCCATCGTGAGCGAGGCACGAGACCGGCTGTTGTCGACGGTGGTCGACGAGATCGCCGAGCACGGCATGGCCGGCCGCAGCCTGCGCGAGCTGGCCGGCGCCGTCGGCACGAGCCACCGCATGCTCCTCTACCACTTCGGCTCCCGGGAGGGCCTGGTCGCGGCGATCAGCGCCGAGGTGGATGAACGCGAACGCGGACTCCTGGCCGGCCTCGTCGCGGGCGCCGACGGCCCGGCCGACCTGGTGCGCGGCCTCTGGGTGCGCGTCTCCTCACCGCAGTGGCGCCCGTATGTGCGCCTCTACTTCGAGTCCCTCTCCTCGAGCGCGCGCTACCCGAGCGCGGAGGACGACCTGACGGCGCCCTGGCTCGAGGCGGGCGCCCGGGCGGCCGAGGCCGGCGGCTGGACGATCGGAGCCGACGATCTGCGCCTGGCCGTCGCGGTCGTGCGGGGGCTCCTGGTCGACGTGCTGGCCACCGGCGAGACCGCCGCGGCGACCGCCGCGCTCGAGCGCTTCCTCCGGCTGTGGGACCCGCCCTCGGCAGGGTGAGGGCGCGGCCGGCCGCAGGCGGCATTCCGTCGAGCTCCGGCCGGCCACCACCCGCACAGAATCGCGCGGTCGGCTCGTCAACCCGGGCTGTGCGCGGGGGAGGGGAAGTGGGTCGGGTGGGGGCCCGCCTGGCTGATCGGCACCGGAAGCCGCTGCTGCGTCGAGGCGGGCGGCGACCCGTGCGGGTCCGCGGCCAGGCGCTCGTGCAGCCGGTCGAGCGCCTCCCTGCCCAGGGCGTGCCCGTCGACGGCGACGGCCGGTGAATCCGGCACGCCGACGACCTCGATCAGGCCGGGTGAGGACGACGCGGGCCCGAGCGTGCTGTGGCCGGAGCGCACGAGCTCGAAGAGCACGCCGAGACCGAGATCGGCCGCATACGGCAGCACGGCGGTGGCGCCGCTGGCGCGCACCTCCTGCGCCAGCGATTGACCCACGAGGAAGTTCGGCTCGGCGGGCCCGAGCACGGTGATGTCGACCCCGCCCGTGCGGGCCGCGTGCTCGATCGCGCGTGTGCGCTGCACGTTCTGCCACGACCGGTCCGGACCGCCGATGAACACGACCCGGCGGTGCCCCGCGGCCGCCAGCCCGCGCATCAAGGCGGCGAACGCGCTCGCCGTGTCGGCCACGACGGAGGTGTGCCCGTCGATCTCACGATCGACGAGCACGGAGGGCCGCAACGCCATCGCCCGGGTGACCAGGGCGTCGTCCCCGCGCGGAGCCACGACCACGAAGCCGTCGACCTGACGCGCGAGATCGGCCAGGTGCGACAGTTCGGCGGCCGCCGCGAGCGGCTGGGCCGTCACGGTGAGGTAGAGCCCCAGCTCCTCCGCCCGATCCTGTGCCCCGGCGATGATCGGCGTGAAGAAGGCGTTGCTCAGGGTGGGGAAGAGCATCGAGACGATCCCGGTGCGGCCCAGCGCCAGCTGCCGGGCCAGCCGGTTCGGTACGAAGTCCAACTCCCGGGCCGCCACGAGCACCCGCTCGGCCGTCGCCGGCGCCACGAGGGCCGGGTGATTGAGCGCGCGCGAGGCGGTCGCCTTGGAGACCCCCGCCCGGATCGCCACATCGTTCAACGTCGCCACGCCGCCTCCATTCGCCTCGAACTCCTCTCGCCCGGCCGCCGGTACTCCATGGTGGCGGGTCGGAGCCGATCCCGCCGCACGGTCGCCGGCCGTGCCGCCCGTGCCGGCCGTGCCGGCCGGCGAAGGGTTCACAACCGAACCGAGTTGCCTATACACTACTGGCCGTAACCGGTTCCACAACCGGTTACATCGGAAGTTTACCGATCCCTTCCCTGCCTCGACCACGGGAGTGACATGCGAGGACGCAAGTACTCATTCCTCATCCTGCCGGGACTGCTCGTGCTCCTCGTCGGCTTCCTCATCCCCTCGGTCGCGATGCTGCTCGCCCCACCCGGCCTCGGCCCGGCCGACGTGTTCGCCCGGCTCGGGCAGATGCTCACGGACTCCTACGACCTGGAGATCATCGGCCGCACGGTCGGCCTCGGCCTGATCACCACGGTCATCTGCGTGGTGCTCGGCTTCCCGATCGCGTATCTGCTCGCCCGGACGGCGGGCCGGTGGGCCGGCATCCTGCTCGCGCTCGCGATCTTCCCGCTGCTGCTCTCCTCGGTCGTGCGCACCTTCGGCTGGCTCGTGCTCCTCGGCTCCCAGGGCGCCATCGGGCAGCTGCTCACCGGCCTGGGACTCGTGGACGAGGCGCCGCAGCTGCTCTACACGCCGCTGGCGATCGTGCTCGGCCTGACCCAGCTGTTCCTGCCGCTGGCGATCATCACCTGCTACTCGTCCGTGGCGCAGGTCGACGCCGGCCTCGACGACGCGGCCCGCGGCCTCGGCGCCACGCGCACCCGCACCTTCTGGTCGGTCGTGTTCCCGCTGTCGCTGCCCGGGGTCGTCGTCGCCGCCACGCTCGTGTTCGCCGGGGCGATCACCGCCTACACCACCCCGTACCTGCTCGGGGGGTCGCGGCAGCGGATGCTCTCCACCCAGCTCTTCACCTACTCCAGCACCACCCTCGACTGGGCGGCGGCGAGCGCCACCGCGATCATCATGACGATCCTGGTGTTCGCGGTCTCCGGCGCCTCCGCCCTCCTCGCCCGGAAGGGAGCCGTCTCGTGAAGAACCGCCGCCCCGTCACCGGAACCCTCGCGGTGCTCGGCTACGTCGTCATGATCGTGCCGCTGCTGTTCGTGGTCGTCACCGCGTTCTCGGCCGAACGCACGCTCCGCTTCCCGCCCTCGAGCTATTCGCTCACGTGGTTCGGCGAGGCGCTGAGCTACACCCCGTTCATGACCTCGCTCGCCAACAGCCTCGGGCTCGCGCTCATCGCCGTGGTCATCGCCCTCGCCCTCGGGGTGCCGGTCACGCTCGCGATCCACCGCGGGAACCTGCCGGGCAAGAGCCTGCTCGAGGGGCTGTTTCTCTCGCCCCTGATCGTGCCGGAGCTCGTGGTGGGCCTGGCGCTCTACCAGCAGCTCATGGTGCGGTTCGGGCTCGACAACTTCCAGACCCTGCTGTTCGGGCACACGGTGCTCATGTTCCCCTACGCCGTGCGCGTGACCGGGGCTTCGCTGGCGCTCATGGACCCGGCGGTCGAGGACGCCGCCCGGGGACTGGGGGCCTCGCCCGTGCGCACCTTCTTTTCGGTGGTGCTGCCGCAGCTGCGCCCGGGGCTGTTCTCGGCCGCGCTGCTGAGCTTCATCGCCTCGTTCAACAACGTGCCGCTCTCGCTGCTCCTGCAGAGCCGGGAGTTCCGCACCCTGCCCGTGGTCATGCTCGACTACGTCCAGCAGAACTACACGCCCATCGTCGCCGCGATCTCGGTGCTCATCCTGGCGGCCACGGTGCTGATCGCGGTCATCACCGAGCGAACGGTCGGCTTCACGCGAGTATTCGGAGGAATCAACGGATGACTGCTGCCGAGTTCCAGAACCTCACCAAGTCCTTCGGCGACTTCACCGCCGTGGACGACATGAGCCTGACGATCCCGCAGGGCAGGCTGACCACGCTGCTCGGCCCCTCGGGCTGCGGCAAGACCACGAGCCTGCGGATGCTCGCCGGCTACCTGTCCCCGGACTCGGGGCGAATCCTCATCCACGGCACGGACGCGACGACCACGCCGCCGGAGAAGCGCAACCTCGGGATGGTCTTCCAGTCGTATGCGCTCTTCCCACACATGACCGTGGCCGAGAACGTGGCCTTCGGCCTCAAGGTGCGCCGGGTCCCGGCCGAGGCGCGTCGCCGCAAGGCGCTCGAGTCGCTCGAGCTCGTCGGGCTCGCCCATCAGGCCGGCAAGAAGCCGAAGCAGCTCTCGGGCGGGCAGCAGCAGCGCGTCGCCCTCGCCCGGGCGATCGCGATCGAGCCGGAGCTGCTCCTCCTCGACGAGCCGCTGTCGAACCTCGACGCACGGCTGCGGATCCAGATGCGCGCCGAGCTCCGACGCATCCAGTCCGAGACGGGACTGAGCGTCGTGCTCGTGACCCACGACCAGGACGAGGCGCTCGAGATGAGCGACGAGATGGTGCTGATGAAGGACGGCCGGATCCAGCAGCAGGGCGCCCCGCAGGACGTGTTCCCGAACCCCGCGAACCGGTTCGTGGCCGAGTTCCTCGGCTACGAGAACTTCCTCACCCTCGCCGGCGGCCGCCGGGCGACCGTGCGGCCCGAGCACCTGCGCCTCACGGAGAACACGGCCGGCACCGCCGACGCCCGGCACACGGCGGACGCCGCCACGCTCACCCTGACCGGGCACGTGCGCGACATCGTCTACCGCGGCGTCGACGTGCTCACGACCGTCACCGCCACCGACCGGAGCGGGGACGAGGTGCGCCTGCTCGTCGATTCCCGCGCCACGACCGTGCCGGACCTGCGGATCGGCGACGCGGTGAGCGTCCACGCCCCCGACCGGCACGTCGTCACCCTCTCGAACTGACCCGCCCCGAGCGCCCCACCCCCATCGGAAGGACCACCCACATGATCACTCAGCGACAGATCCTCGGCACCGGAGCCGCGGTGCTGGCCGCCACCCTCACCGTGGCCGGATGCAGCGACTCGGGCGAGCAGTCGGGCGGTGACGCCGGCGGATCGGCGAGCATCGTCGTCTCCACGTTCCCGTTCGGGGTGGAGGAGTTCACCCAGGCGGTGCTCGACCCGTTCACCGAGGCCACCGGCATCGAGGTGGAGATCGACACCGGCTCGAACGCCGACCGGCTCTCCCAGCTCTCCCTCGCCGACGGTTCGAACGGCGTCGACGTCATGCTCATCTCCGACACCTACGCCGGGATGGGCGAGGAGGAGGGCCTCTTCCAGCCGGTCACGGCCGCGGACGTGCCGACCATGGACGAGATCGCCCCGTTCGCGGTCTCGGAGCAGTACTCCGGCCCCGCGTACAGCTACCAGCTCAACGGCACCATGTACAACACCGACGAGCTCACCGCCGAGGAGGCCGCCTCCTGGGACCTCTACGCGAACGCGGACTATGCGGGCCGGCTCGCGCTGCCCGACATCTCGGTCACGGCCGGGCAGCTCATGGTCTCCGGGGTCGCCGCGAGCGTCGGCTCCGGCCCCTACGACGTCGACGCCGCCTTCGCGACCCTCGGCGAGTGGGCCCCGAACATCCTGCAGTTCTACAGCTCCACCACGGAGATGACGAACCTGCTCACCCAGGGCGAGATCGTCGCCGGCGACGCGCTCAACGGGTTCGCCACCGAGCTCGTCGCGGCCGGCGAGCCGATCGCGTGGACCGCCCCGGCGCAGGGCCGGTACATGGCCACGAACCGGGCGATGATCCCGGTGGGCGCCGAGAACGTCGAGGGGGCCACGAAGTTCATCGACTTCCTGCTCGGGGTCGAGGCGCAGCAGGCCTCCGCGGAGATCGTCGGCGACCTGCCGGTCAACCTCGGCATCGAGTTCCCGCAGGAGATCATCGACGTCGTCGGCGACATCGCCCAGGACCCGACCGGCGCCGGCTACGAGACCCTCGACCCGCGCGAGATCGTGCCGAACCGCGACGTGTGGGTCGAGCGCTTCGCCCGCGAGGTCGTCGGTGGCTGAGCCGGTGCCCGCCCCGAACCCGACCGACCTGCTCACCCGGCTGCCGAAGGTCGACCTGCACTGCCACCTGCTCGGCACGGTGCGTGCGGCCACGTTCGGCGAACTGGCCCGGCGCGAGCGGCTCGACCTGCCGGAGAGCCCCGAGGCGATCTACGCGGGCATCAATTCCCGCCCGCCGGATCCGGAGCTGTACCGCAGCACCCGCATCCCGATGCCGCAGGGCCGCAGCCCCGACGAACCGAAGACGTCCTACTCGCTGTTCCAGGCCTCCGAATGGGTGCGGGCCGTGGTGCGCACCCCCGAGGACCTGTCCCGGATCGCCTACGAGGCGTGCGCGGACGCGTTCCTCGGCTCGGGCACCCGGCACCTCGAGTTCTCCTTCGACATGATCCCCGGCCACCTCGCCCCGATCGGGTACGCGGGCGTGGTCGAGGCGATGGCGGATGGGATCCGCCGGGCCGAGCGCGAGTTCGCCATGACGGCCCGGATGCTCGCGGCGATCGACCGGTCCGGCTCCGCGCAGGAGGCGCTCGAGTGGATCCGCACCGTGGTCGAGCACCCGCACGAGTACGTCGTCGGGATCGGCCTGGACAACCTGGAGAACTCCGGCCCGCCGGAACGGTTCGCCGAGGCCTACGCGCTCGCGGGCGCCGCCGGGCTCGGGCGCACCGCCCACACGAGCGAGCACGTGCCGGCCGCGACGAACGCGGTCACCTGCCTCGACGTGCTCGGCTGCGACCGGCTCGACCACGGCTACTTCATCCTCGAGGACGACGAGGTGGTGGCCCGGATGCGGGCGGAGCAGGTGCCGTTCACGGTCGCCTCGACCACCTCCCGGCGCTCCTGGCGGCCGTGGCGGCGCGCGTCGATCGCGGCGATGATCGAGGCCGGGATCAACGTGTTCCCCGCCTCGGACGACCCGGCGATGTTCCCGACCACGCTCCTGAACGAGTACCTCATCCAGCACGAGCAGATCGGCACGAGTCTGGAGCACCTCGGCCGGATGGCCCTCGCGGGGATCGACGCCTGCTGGCTGCCCGAGCCGGCGAAGAGCGAGCTGCGGGCCCGCTCCGAGGCCGAGATCGCCGACCTGCTCGCGGGCCGGCCGGCCTGAGGGCCGCCGAACGCGGGATTCCGTGCGGGTCGCAGCCGGCCTCGACGGAGTCCCGCGTTCGGCACCGCGGTATCAGCCGAGCGCCGGCCCCCAGTCCCCGGGCACCGGGGAGCCCGCCTCGTAGTCCTCCATCGGCACGGTTCCGGCCTTCCAGGCGGCGAGCACCTCGTCGGTCAGCCGCCAGCACTCCTCGGCCGCATCCCCCCGCACGGAGAGCATCGCCTCCCCGTCGAGGATCGCGGCGAGCACCTCGCCGTAGGCCGTGAGCTCGGCGCGGCGCAGCTCGGTGGCGAACGTGCTCTGCTCGAGCTCGAAGGGGTCCTCGGTGCCGTTGGTCGTGAGCCGCAGCTCCATCACGTCCGGGTCGAGGCCGATGATGAGCCGGTCGCGGGTGTCCGCGCCGCGGAACCCCTCCGGCAGGTGCCGCACGTCCTCGAACGTGATGACGATCTGCTTGTGCGTGTGCCCGAGCGCCTTGCCGGAGCGCAGCGTGATCGGCACGCCCCGCCAGCGCTGATTGACCACCTCGACCGTCACCTGCGCCATCGTCTCGGTGTCGCGGGCGGGATCGACCCCGGTCTCGTCGAGGTAGTTCGGCACGTGCCGCTCACCGATGGTGCCGGCCGTGTAGCGGCCGCGCCGGCTCGCCGTGGCCGCGTCCCCGCCCCAGAGCCGGGTGGCGCGCAACACCGCGGACTTCGCGTCCCGCAGCTCCCGCCCCGTGATCTGCGAGGGCGGCTCCATCGCCACGACCGCCATGACCTGCAGCAGGTGCGATTGGATCATGTCGACGAGCGCGCCCGCGTGGTCGTAGTAGCCGGCCCGGCCCTCGAGCGCGAGCGCCTCGTCGTAGGCGATCTCGATCGCCGCGATGTGATCGGCGCTCCATACCGCCTGGGTCATCCGGTTCGCGAACCGCAGCGCCATCACGTCGATCACGGTCGACTTGCCGAGGAAGTGATCGACCCGGTGCACCCGCTCGTCCGGCACGAGGCGGGCCACGAGCTCGTTCAGCGCCCGCGCGCTCTCCTGATCGCGGCCGAACGGCTTCTCCATCGCCAGGTGCGTGTCCGGGGGCAGGTCGCAGTGGGTGAGCGCGTGGCACGCCCGCTCGGTGACCGCCGGCGGCAGCGCGAAGTACAGCACGAGCCGCTCATTCGCGTCGCCCGCGACGTCGGCCAGCACCCGCGCGAACTCGTCGGCGTCGGTCACGTCGAGGCGGTGGTAGTCGCTCTCGCGATGTCGAGCGAGGACGGCGTCGCTCGCCCCTCCCTCCGCCAGCGCCTCGCCGAGCCGGTCGGCGAAGCCGTCTGCGCCCAGGTCCGCGCGGTCGGCGCCGACGATCCGCAGCGGCCGGTCCGGGTCGCGTTCGAGGAGCGACCCGAGCCCGGGGAGCAGGAGCCGGCGCGTCAGGTCGCCGGAGGCGCCGAGCACGAGGAGGGTCGTCGGGGTGGTCATGGGGTCTCCTGCTCGGTCGTGGTCTCGTTGAACGCGTGGCCCACCTGCTCGATCTCCGCGGAGAGCACGGCGTCGGCCGCCCGCACGAGGGTGAGGTGGCTGAACGCCTGCGGGAAGTTGCCGATGTGGAACTGCCCGGCCGGGTCGTACTCCTCCGCGAGCAGGCCGAGCTCGGAGGTGCATTCGACGAGCCGGTCCATGAGCTCGTACGCCTCGGGGATCCGGCCGCTCTTGGCGTACTGCTCGACGAGCCAGAAGGAGCAGGCGAGGAACGGGTGCTCGTCGCCGGCGAGCCCGTCGGTGCCGGTGGTGCGATAGCGCAGCAGCAGGCCGTGCTTGGTGAGGTCGCGCTCGATCTGGGCCACGGTCGCGAGCATGATCGGGTCGTCGTAGGCGATGAAGCCGGTCTGGGGGATCTGCAGGAGGGAGGCGTCCACCTCGGCGTTGTCGTAGGTCTGGGTGAAGCCGCCGGTCTCGGCGCTGATGCCCTTCGAGAGGATCTCCGCGCGCAGCCGCTCCCGCAGCGCCGCCCATTCGCGGGCGGGGCCCGGCAGGCCGTAGTCGGTGCAGGCGCGCACCCCGCGGTCCAGCGCGGCCCACATCATCACCCGGGAATGGGTGAAGTAGTGGGGATCGCCGCGCATCTCCCACAGCCCCTGGTCCTTGTCGTCACTGTGGCGCACCACGTGGTCGATCATCGCCCGCTGCAGCGGCCACGAGAAGTCGTCCTCCTCCACGCCGGCCTCGCGCAGCTTGGCCAGGGCGATGATCACCTCGCCCACGACGTCGGCCTGGAACTGGTTGACCGCCGCGTTGCCCACCCGCACCGGCCGGGAGTCGGCGTATCCGGGGAGGTGGTCGAGGATGCGTTCGGGCAGCTCGCGCTCGCCGGCGATGCCGTACATGATCTGCAGGTCCTCCGGGTCGCCGGCGACGGCCCGCAGCAGCCAGTTGCGCCAGTGGAGGGCACCCTCGGTCCGCCCGTGCAGCAGCAGCGCCTCGAGCGTCAGGGCCGAGTCCCGCAGCCAGCAGAACCGGTAGTCCCAGTTGCGCTCCCCGCCGGGATCCTCCGGCAGGCTGGTCGTGGGCGCGGCGACGATCCCGCCGGTCTCGTCGTTGGTCAGCGCCCGCAGCACGAGCAGGGAACGGCGCACGACGCCCGCCCACGACCCGCCCGCCTCGATCTGGGCGCTCCAGTCCTGCCAGTACTGGCGGGTCTGGCGCAGCGCCTCGCGCACGTCGACCGGCGTGCACCCGCCGACATGGGACGGCACCCAGGTGAGCACCCACGAGTGGGAGTGCCCGGCGTGGAGCTCGAACGAACCCCGGTGCCGGGTGTCGGCGGCCTCGAGCCGCGGGCCGTGGAGGATGTAGGCGTCCGGTCCGGCGATCGCCTCGAGATAGGAGCCGTCGTCGTCGTGGACCCGGCGCACCCACGGCACGGTCGAGCCGTAGTTCGGGCGCAGCACGAGCTCGTGGTCGATCTGCACCGTGCCGGAGAGGCAGCGCACGTGCCGCACGAGGTCCGAGCGGCCGTCGACCGGGGGCATGAACTCGGTGACCTCCGCCTCGCCGGTCGGCGTCCGCCAGCGCGTGACGAGCACGAACGTGCCCGGTTCGTAGTGCCGGCCGAGCACCTCGCCCTCGCGCGGGGCCATGAGCCAGCGGCCGTGCTCCTCGGTGCCGAGCAGCGCCGAGAACACGGCGGCGGAGTCCATCCGTGGCAGGCACAGCCAGTCGATGCTGCCCGTGCGGGAGACGAGCAGACTGGAGCGTCGATCGGACAGGAGTGCATAGTCGCCGATGGGAGTACTCACCCCTCCACCGTAGACGCCTGACCAGGGTTGCGGCACGGGACCGGCGACTTCGCCTGCCCGATCCGCCCGAATCGGGGCCGGTAGCGGCCGGTAGCGGCCGGGCTGGGTCGGGCTGGGTCGGGCTGGACCGGACCGGAGCGATCGGCGAGCTCGCGCGGCGGGTGAGCGGGCGTCGTCCATACGAGAGAAATCTCACGCAAGCTGCCGTCGCGGCGGGGACTCGCTACGGTGGGCGGCTGAGCGTTTCAGCCGGCTGCTTCGACCAGCCGGGCGCACCGTCACCCGACACCGACCGAGGGCCCTCATGATCGAGTTCGACGTCTACCTCGCCATCACGGCCCTGAGCGTGCTGGTGATCTGCTCCTACGTGTTCCAGTTGATCAGCACGAAGACCCGGATCCCCACGGTGCTCATGCTCCTGCTGCTCGGGGTGGGCATCCGCGAGCTGCTCACCTCCCTCGACCGGCACGTCGAGGTGCCGCTCGACTTCATCCAGTTCTTCGGGGTGCTCGGGCTCATCCTCATCCTGCTCGAGGCCGGGCTCGACCTGAACGTCTCCCGGCGCAAGCTGCCGCTCGTGCGGCGGGCGACGGCGTCCGCGCTGTTCGTGCTGGCGATCTCGATCACCGGCATCGCCGCGGTCGTCCACGGCCTGCTCGACCTGCCGTGGCTGACCAGCTTCGTCTACGCCGCGCCGCTGGCGGTCATCAGCTCGACCATCGTGGCCTCGAGCATCGGCTACCTGAGCGAGGACAAGCGCGAGTTCCTCACCTACGAGTCCGCGCTGTCGGACATCTTCGGGATCCTGCTGTTCAACGTGCTCGTGGCCGGCGGCGGATTCTCGATCGGGCTCGTCGCGCTCAACGTGGGCAGCATCGCGCTGGCGCTCGTGGTCTCGGTGATCGTGTCGGTGCTGCTCGTCGTGCTGCTCGCGAAGGTCAAGGTGCACATCAAGGCCTTCCTCATCCACCCGGTGCTCATGCTCGTGTACGCGCTCGGGCACCTCTTCAACACCCCGACCCTGCTCACCGTGCTCATCTTCGGGCTCATCATCAACAACTGGGGGCAGAGCCGGCATCGGCCGCTGCACCGCTACCTCGACCCGGGGTCGGTGGAGCGGGCGACCGAGACGATCAAGTCCGTCACGAGCGAGTCGGCCTTCCTCGTGCGCACCGTGTTCTTCACCCTGTTCGGGTACACGATCGACGTGCGGGTGCTCGGGGACGGGCGCGTCGTGGCGGTCGGGGCCGCGATCGTGGCCACGATCTTCGCCGCCCGGTACGTGTACCTGCGGATCTTCGTGCGCCACCACGTGCTGCCCGAGCTGTTCTTCGCCCCGCGCGGGCTCGTGACGGTCGTGCTGTTCTACTCGATCCCCGCGAGCATGACCGTCAACGCCTTCAGCGACGGGATCGTGTTCTTCGTGGTCGTGGCCACGACCCTCGTCATGACCGTCGGGAGCCTGTGGTTCACCCCCCGCGAGGCCACCCGGCGGGTCGAGGACGCCCGGAGCGCCCGGGAGGGTGAGGGCGCCCTCGCCGCCCGCGCGGGGGAGGACGGCGAGGGCGAGCCGGCGGGAGTCAGCGCAGCGGCGCCCGGAACCGGTCGAGCATGAGCCAGACGAAGCCGGCGGTGATGACCGTTCCGCTGAGCGCGTGCACGAACCCGAACCACCTGCTTACCTCGAAGCCGAGCCCGACGAGCATTCCCTGCACCGCGAAGAGCAGCACGGCGAGCACGAGCGGGATCACCCACGACTTCCAGCCCGAGCGGGCCAGGAGGCCGGTGACGAGCACGAGCAGGGCGAGGTAGCCGAGCGCGGTTCCGAGCTCGCCGTGCGGGGCGAAGGCGGCCCGGGTGGCGTCCTCGCCGCCGCCCGCGGCCTGGGCGCCCCAGAATCCCAGGGCGGCGAAGCCGATCTGGAGCGCGCACAGCACGACGCCGAGCAGCGCGAGCCAGCGCTGTGCCGTGTCGAATCCGCTCCGGTACCCCGCGACGGCGGGGACCGGCGCGGGCTCGTGGCCGGCACGATTTCTTGTTGCGGTGGTCATGACGACTCCTTCCACGGTGGCGTGGCGGCGTCTCCGCCGCGCCCGAAGACCATGCCGGCGGTGCCGTCGACCTCGACGGGCTCGCCGTCGCGCAGCGTGGACGTCGCAGCGACCGTTCCCAGGACCGCCGGGATTCCGTATTCCCGGGCCACGATGGCCGCGTGGGAGAGCTCGCCGCCGATGTCCGTCACGAGCGCTCCCGCGAGCGGGAACAGCGCCGACCAGGCCGGATCGGTCATGCGCGTGACGAGGACCTCCCCGCCGCGCAGCGTGCCCGCGTCCGCCTCGCCGTCGACGATGCGCACGGCCCCGCGGTAGCGGCCGGGGGAGCCCGGGATTCCGGTGAGGATCGGGACGGCTCCGTTCCGGGGCGCGGGCCGGGTGGGCCCGTGTGCGGGCCCGTGCGCGGGTCGGTGTGCGGGTCGTGTCGCCGGGTCGGAGCCCGGTGCGGCCGGCCGCCCGGCCCGCGCCCACAGCATCGCCTCGTTCACGAGCCGGGCGCGGCGGGGCAGCCCGCGCAGGTCCGGCGGGGCGGGACTCGGGCCGCCGAGCACGGCCGGCCCCGGATGCGCGCGCGTCCAGGCACGCTCGGCCCGGGCGGTCGCGACCGCCACCCGCAGGTCGGCGCCCCCGCCCTCGACGGCGGCGAGGAGATCGTCCAGCCCGAGGTCGACGACGTCGTGCGCGCGGTCGATCCGCCCCTGGCGGGCCAGGCTGCGCCCGGCCGCGAGCGCCGCCTCGTGGACGAGCCCGCCGCACTGCGAGCCGGTCCAGAAGGCGACCTCCTCCCGCAGCCCGTGGGCGGCCTCGGCCGCCGCGAGGGCGGCGTCGAACTCCCGTCGGGCCCGCACCGCCAGCCCGGACCGGGCCTGCGCCACGGCGCCCCGGCGCGCGCTGCGGACCGACTCGACGCGGCCGGAGGCGGCCGCCGGATCGGTGAGCAGCAGCGCGCGCACGAGGTCGGGCCGGTCCGCGAGCACGCCCGAACCGGGGTCGTCGTTCAGGCAGGACCGGGCGTACCGGTGCAGCCAGTCGGCATAGTCCCGCGCGAGGTCGGGGGACGTCTCGGCGAGCACCGCGGCCACCTCCTCGCCCGCCGCGACCCGCGCGCGGGCGCCCGGATGCCCCGCCAGTCGCTCGCCGATGCGGGCGAGGGCGACGGATCCCGCGGAGGTCGCCGGTGAGGCGCCGGCGAGCAGCCGCAGGCAGGCGCGATCGTCGTAGCCGAGCAGGCGCCGGCACACCCGCACGAAGGCGTAGACCGGGACGATGCCCGGCACGGTGAGGTCGAAGTGCAGCCGCATCGCCCGGGCGAACAGGTCCCTGCTGTCGCGCAGGTGTGCGGCGAGGCCCGGGCCGTCCAGGCCGCCGGTCGCCACCGCGCGGAGCGTCTCGAGCCGGTGCTCCAGGTCGGGCCGGTCGATCTCGCGCCAGCGGGCGACGGCCGCCGCGACGGCGGTGGGGGAGGCGTGCACGCGCGCGGCGCGCATCCGCCGGCGCAGCGCCGTGCGGGCGAGCACGGCCAGGAGGAGCGGGTGGGGCGGGGCGCCGGTCCCGTCGCCGGCCAGGGGGACCATCCGTTGGTACAGCTCACCGCCGATCGAGCGGCACTCCACCCTGCCGATGAGCCCGCCGTAGCGCCGGAACGCGGCGCTCAGCCCGTCCGTCACGGCGCGGGTGGCAAGGGAGGCCCCGAGCGCGGTCATCGGTTCCGCATACCGCTCGGTCTCCTTCGTCTACGTCCCGGGCAGGTGCGCGGGCCGCGGCGGCCGTGGCAGCGCCGTGATGGGCCGCGCCTGCAGCACGACGAGCCGGCCGGCGTCCATGGCCCACTCGACGTCGGCCGGCGCGCCGATGATCGCCTCGATCCGTGCCGCCAGGTCGGCGATCGCCCGGGCCTGCTCGGCCGTGAGGGCCTGGAGCGAGGCCCGCTCGGCGAGGGCCGCCCCGCCGGTCACCCGCCACCGGTCGGGCGTGACGAGGCCGGCGGCGAGGCGATCCCCGAGTCCCGGCACGGCCGAGACGACGGCGACGTCCCGGTCACCGGTGACCGGGTCGGCCGAGAAGGCCACCCCGGCCACGTCCGGGTCGAGTTGGCGCTGCACGAGCACGGCCATCCCGCCGGCTCCGGCCATTCCGCCGGCTCCGGCCGGCCCCGGCGTGTCCGCCCCCACCCGGGTGGAGGCGGCGGATTCCCAGCACGCGCGGACCGCCGCGCGCAGCCGATCCTCGCCGCGGACCCCGAGCACGGTCCGGTACAGGCCCGCGTGGGACGCGAGCGGGCCGTCCTCGACGACGGCCGAGGACCGGACGGCCAGCGTCGCACCTGCGAAGTGGGCGGCGATGGCGTGGACGGCCGCCCCCACGGCGGGTGGGACGGGCAGCGGACGGCGGGATGCGTCGTCCACAGGCGGGTGCAGGGCCGCGAGCGCCAGCGCGTCCCGGTGGGCCTCCGTGCTGAGCACGAGCCCCTCCGGCACGGCGATCCCCGCCGCGACGAGCCGCGCCAGGCCCGCGGCCTTCGCGCCGAGCTGCGAGACCACATCGGCCTCACCGGGCTCATCGGCCTCCTCGGCCGAGCCCGGGTTCCGTTCGGGCGTGCTGCTGCCCGCCAGGGATTCGACGTACCCGGCCGCGCCCGGGCGTTCGACGTCGCCGGGCGGGAGGATTCGGTTCGTGGTCACGGTTCAAGCGTGCGCCCCATCCCGCGCCGCCGGTATCGGTCGAACTACGTAATCGACCCGTTCGACCCGTTCGACCGCCCGAGCAGGCCGGAGTCGGCGAGGTAGCGGGTCAGTGCGGCCCGGGAGCCGAGGCCGAGTCGCTGATAGACGTGGTCGAGATGCGAGGTCACCGTGCGCGGGCTGATGAACAGCGCGGTCGCGACCTCGGCGTTCGTGCGCCCCTCCGCGACGAGGCGGGCCACCTCCAGTTCCCGCCGGCTCAGCCGCACGGGTTCGGCGGATGCCGGTCCGGGGCCGGGCGGGCCGCCCCGCGACTCGGCGGCGAGTGGGTCGAGGTCGTGCACCAGC
The DNA here is from genome assembly GCF_009660225.1 of Pseudactinotalea sp. HY158. Taxonomy (NCBI): domain Bacteria; kingdom Bacillati; phylum Actinomycetota; class Actinomycetes; order Micrococcales; family Cellulomonadaceae; genus Pseudactinotalea; species Pseudactinotalea sp. HY158. The sequence continues at coordinate 2,167,562 of NZ_CP045920.1, read as the reverse complement.
GCGCGTGCCCGCCGGGCGTGGTCGCGCGCGCCCAGCTGTGAGAACACGGCGAGTGCGTCGCCGGCGAGGTGGCCGGCCTCCTCCGCGGGGGAGTCGGCGCCCGCGTGCGTCCACCGGGCCAGGTCGAGGCGGGCGCGGGCGGCCAGGAAGGGGAGCCCGAGGGCGTCGAAGCCGTCGATGCTGCCGCGCAGCAGCGCCTGGGCGCGGTCGAGGGTGGAACGATCCGGGTGGCCGGCGGGCGACCCGGGCGCCGGGATCGGCAGGCACGCGGCGTCGATTCCGGCGGCGACGGCCGCGGGAAACGCGGTGCCGCAGGACCAGGCGCGGACCTGGTCCGCCAGCGCCGCCGCGGCGGCCGGGTCCGTGACGGCGAGGGCCTCGCCCAGCACCAGGGCGGGGGCGAACGGATACCAGCTCGCGGTGAGGTCGGCCAGCGGCGCGCCCACCCGCGCCGCCTCGCGCGGGTTCCCGCGGGCGAGGGCGAGGGCCGCGCCGGCCGTGCACACCGCGATCGACGGGCGTGGCTCGCCTCGGGTGGACCGGGCCTGGAGCGCGCGGGCCCGGGCGAGCAGGCCGTCCGCCTCCGGCAGCGAGCCGCGCAGCACGAGCAGCCAGGCGTGCATGCCCAGCGCCCGGTCCCAGTTCCCGCCGAGGAGGTCGGCCAGGATCAGCCGCATCCGCGGCCACACGGCCATCGTCTCCACGCCGAGGCTCTCGCCGATCTCCAGGCCGGCGGTGCTGCGGCGCCGCAGCTCCGGGATGTCCCCGGCGATGCTCGCGATCACGGAGAGCTGGTCGAGCGCGCGGGCCTCGAGCACGGGGTCGCCGGTCGCGCGGGCCAGGTCGAGTGCCCGCGTGTTCCCCGTGCGCGCGGCGCCCAGGTCGCGGGCGAGCGTGTCGCCGGCGGCCTCGACGAGCCACAGCCGGATGCGCAGCCCGGGGTCGTGGAGGCGGGCCGCGATCGGGCGGAGCCGATCGGCCAGCTCCGGCACGATCGCGACGTCGCCGTCGCGCACGGCGACGAGCATGCGCGAATACAGCACCTCGGCGAGCTCGCGGGAGGGTTCGAGCCCGGCCTGCGCGCGGGTCGCGGCCTCGAAGTGGTCGGCGGCCACGGCCCCCTCGCCGTCACCCCAGGCCAGCAGGGCCAGCTTCCGGTGGGCGCGGGTGATGCCACCCGCGTCACCTCGCCGCCGGGAGTGGCGCAGGGCCGCGCGCCACTGGGCGACCGCCTCGTCGCGCCGGCCCGCCTGGAGCGCCAGGTCGCCGAGTTCGACGAGCAGGCCCGCCTGCTCGGAGTCCGGGGAGAGGTCGCGGGCCGCGCGGAGGTAGCGGGCGGCCTCGTCGATCGCGCCGAGGTCGCGTGCCCGCCGGGCGGCCCCGATCACGACGGCCGGATCGGTGAGCGAGCCGCTCCGCAACAGGTGGTCGGCGATGCGGGGGTCGTCGGGATCGTGGGCGCGCAGGGCGCGGGCGAGTTCGCCGTGCCGGCGCCGCCGGGTGGCCGGGACCATCTCCGCGACGAGGGCCTCCCGCAGGAGGCCGTGGGCGAGTCTCGACGCACCGTCGTCGCCGGTGACCACGAGCAGGCGCCGCTCGAGCCGTTCGAGCAGCTCGTCCAGCGGGGTCGAGAAGGGGGCGCGCGCCCCGGAGTCGGGGCGGGCGGCCGCGGCGAGCACGGCGTGCCCGGGGTGCGTCCCGGCCAGGGCGAGGAGCTCGAGGAGGTGACGTTCGTCGTCCGTGAGCCCGGCGAGCCGGACCGCCAGCCGGGCCCGCAGGTCTCCGGGCAGCGGCGCGCCCGAGCCGGCGAGGCGCGGCGGATCGCTCGAGCGGAGATCGGCGGCCACGGCCGTGAGCAGCAGCGGCACGCCCGCGCAGGCCTCGAGCACGCGCACCGTCAGCTCGGGATCGACCGGCGGTCCCAGGGCGCCGGTGAGGAGGCGGCGGGACTCGGAATCCGTGAGCGCCTCGAGCCGGAGGTGCTCCTGCGACCAGGTGCCCGCGGCGAGGCGCGCGAGCAGCCGTACGGACCGGGTGTGGTGCGGCTCGTCGGCGCGGGTGGTCACGACGAGCAGGAGCCGGCGGCCCTCGATCGTCACGGCGAGGTGGGCCAGGAAGGCGGCGCTCTCGGGGTCGAGGGCGTGGGCGTCGTCGATGAGGAGGGCGAGCGGGGCGCGCCGGGTGAGTCGGTCTGTGAGGCGGGTGAGGCCGTCGACGATGCGCAGCCGCTCCAGGGCCGGGTCGTCGAGGGGCCGGGGCGCGCCGAGCCCGGCGATGACCGGAGCGAGCTGGTCCAGGCCCCGCAGCAGGCTCGCGCGCTCCGGCGGCGGGACGGCCCGCAGGAGCCCGCCGAACAACGACACGACGGGGGCGTAGGCGAGGTCGTCGCCGGCCTCGTCGGCGCGGCCGATGCCCGTGAGGAATCCGGCACGGCGGGCGAGCGTGAGGGCCTCCTCGCCGAGCCGGCTCGTGCCGATCCCGGGCGGGCCGCTCAGCACCACGGCGACCGGATCGCCGGCTGCGGCACGGGCCAGGGCCGCCTGGATCCGGCCGAGCTCGGCGGCGCGCCCCACGAGCGGGAGGGCGCGCACGACCGCCCCGTCGGCATCGCCCCGGCCGCGATCGCGCACAATTCAGGTATGGCACAGCCGCACCGGGGCGGTCAACGGAGCCCGGCGCTGAAGCCGGATGCCGGATCCCGGCACCGGAGCCCGGATCGGCCCCTGGCGCCGCCCGAACGCCCGGCGTACGCTCGTGGCTGCAGGCAGGAGGGTCGAGATGGCGCACAGTATTCGCAGATGGGCACCGGCCGGGGCCGTCGCGCTCGTCGTCGCCGCCTCGGGGGCCTGGGCCGACGCCGGGTCGGGCATCGCCACCCAGAATCTGCCCGAGCGCGACGCCGGCGAGGTGCTCGCGCTGCTCGCGGGGCACGATCACGAGCAGTTCAGCGCGAGCTTCGAGACGACCAGCGACCTCGGGCTGCCCGCGCTGCCCACGAACATCCCGGGTACGGACTCCGGGGCGCTGTCGGCGCTCTCGGCGCTCACGGGCGACCACGAGGGTCGGGTCTTCGTGGGCGAGAAGGGGCAGGCCCGCGTGCAGGTCTTCGAGGACTTCGGCGAGCGGGACCTCATCACGAACGGCACCGAGGCCTGGTACTTCGACTCCGGCGACAACTCGGTGGTGCACGTGAGCGCGCCCAGCGGTGCCGGGCATGCCGATGAGAACTCCGGTACGCCGGGCACGCAGGCGCTCCAGGTCACGCCCGAGGCGCTCGCCGCCCGCGTGCTCGCGGCGGTCGACCCGAGCACGCAGGTGAGTGTGGACGGCACCGGTTCGGTCGCGGGCCGCGCCGCCTACAACCTCGTGCTCACCCCGCGCACCGCCGACACGCTCGTGGGGCGGGTTGCGGTCGCGGTCGACGGCGATACGGGTATCCCGCTGCGCGTCGCGATCACCCCGCGTGGCGCGGACCGGCCCGCGCTCGAGGCCGCGTTCACCTCCTTCGACCTCGGCGCCCCCGACGCCGGCCTGTTCTCGTTCACCCCGCCCGCCGGGGCGACCGTGACCGAGCAGGAGCTTCCGGCGCTCCCCGATGGGCATGGAGTGGCCGATGGGCATGGACGGGGCGATATGCACGCGACGGGCGATGCGCCCGGAGCCGCGCGGCCCACGGTCGTCGGCGACGGCTGGGCCGCGGTGCTCGAGCTCCCGGCCGGCACAGTCGGGTCCGACGCGTTCGCCGCCGGCGGTCTCGCCGACCAGCTGACCACCAAGGTCGACGGCGGCCGCGCCCTCGAGACCTCCCTGGCCACGATCCTGTTCACAGACGACGGCCGGGTGCTCCTCGGCGCCGTCCCGCTCGACCGGCTCCAGGCGGCCGAATGAGCCCTGCCGCCGGCCCGGCGGTCGAGACCTCCGGGCTGACGAAGCGATTCGGCCGCCAGGTCGCCGTCGACGGGCTCGACCTGGCGGTGCCGCGCGGGAGCGTGTTCGGCTTCCTCGGCCCGAACGGCTCCGGCAAGACCACGACCATCCGGCTGCTGCTGGGCCTCGCGGCCGCGACCGCCGGCACCGCCCGCGTGCTCGGCTCCGAGGTGCCGCGCGGGCTGCCGGACGCCCTGCCCCGGGTCGGCGCCCTGATCGAGGGGCCCGCGTTCTACCCGTTCCTCGGCGGCGCCGCGAACCTGCGCCGGCTCGATGCGGCCGATCCCCGCGCGAACCCGCGCACGCGCACGGTCCGCGTGGCCGGCGCGCTCGACCGGGTCGGGCTGTCCGCCGCCGCCCGCAAGAAGGTGCGCGCCTACTCCCTCGGGATGAAGCAGCGCCTGAGCATCGCCGCGGCCCTGCTCACCCCACGCGAGCTCGTCGTGCTCGACGAGCCCACGAACGGGCTCGACCCGCAGGGGACCCGGGAGGTGCGCCGGCTCATCCGCTCGCTTGCGGACGACGGAGCCACCGTTCTCGTGTCGAGTCACCTGCTCGCCGAGGTCGAGCAGGTGTGCAGCCACGCCGCGATCATGCAGGACGGCGCGCTGCGGGCCCAGGGCACCCTGTCCGACCTGCGGGCGGCCCGCCGGCCCCGGGTGCGGGTGCGGACCCCGGATCGCGAGCAGGCGGCCGGGATCCTCGCCGGTCTCGGTCTCCGGGTGGTGCAGGGCGCGCCCGGGGATCCGCCGGATCTGCTCGCCGAAGCCGCCGGGCCGGCCGAGGATTCCGGGTCTGCTCGGTCTGCCGGGTCTGCCGGGTCTGCCGGGTCTGCTGAGGGTGCCGGGTCTGCTGAGGGTGCCGAGCTTGCTGGGTCCGTCGAGTCGGTCGGGGAGCTGCCAGAGCCCGAGCTGCTCGTCGCCGCGCTCGTGGGCGCCGGGGTGCGGGTGCGCGGCTTCGAGGTCCTCACCCCCTCCCTCGAGGAACTGTTCGTGGGCCTGACCGGCGAGGGCTTCGATGTCACCCGGTGAACCCGCGGTGGGGGCCGCGCGCCGAGCCGCCGTGGCTACCGGAGACGCCGTGGGCGCCCGGCGCGGCCGGGTCGGGTCGCTGTTCGCCTCGGAGGTCGGCCTGCTGTTCCGGCGCGGGCGCACGTGGGCGATGCTCGCGGCCCTGGCCGTGATCCCGGTGCTGCTCGCGCTCGTGGTGTACTTCTCCGCGGAGCCGCCCGGGCCCGGCGAGGGGCCGCCCTTCCTCGACCGGGTCACCCAGAACGGCATGTTCGTGGCGGTCACGGCCCTCGTGGTCACGACCCCGCTGTTCCTGCCGCTCACGATCGCGGCCACCGCGGGCGACACGGTCGCGGGGGAGGCCGCCCACGGCACTCTTCGCTACCTGCTCGCGGCCCCGGCCGGCCGCGGGAGGCTGCTGCTCGTCAAGTACGGCGCGGCGGCGCTCTTCTGTGTCGCGGCCCCGGCCGTGGTGCTCGTCGCCGGATGGGTCGTCGGCCTCGTGCTCTTCGGCGCGGGCCCGGTCACCCTCGTGTCGGGGGACGTGGCCTCCACCGGCGAGGCGCTCGTGCGCACGCTGCTGGTGGCGGCGCACGTCGCGATCTCGATGCTCGGCCTGGCCGCGATCGGGCTGTTCATCTCCACGCTCACGGACGTGCCCGTCGGAGCGATGGCGGCCACGGCCGTGCTCGCCGTCGTCGCCCAGGTGCTCGGCCAACTCGACCAGCTCGCCTGGCTACACCCCTGGCTCTTCTCGCACTACTGGTTCTCGTCGGTCGACCTGCTCCGGGAACCGATCAGCTGGGGCTCCTTCACCGATAACGCGCTCCTGCAGGCGGGCTACGTCGCCTTCTTCGGCGCGCTCGCGTACGGCCGGTTCGCCACGAAGGACGTCCTCTCCTGACCCTGGGACGGATGCGCCCCAGCAGGCCTCGCTGCCACGATCGGCCCTATGCGCCTCGTGCGCGCCGGCCGAGCCGGACCAGGGTCACGACGGCGGCGAGGGTGAGGGCCGCGATGGCCGCCGCGAAGACCAGACTCGCCGAGCGTAGATCCCAGGCCGTGGCCAGGAGCCCCACGAGCACCACCGGCAGCGAGAGGCCGACATAGCCGATCACGAAGAACGTCGACATCGCTTCGGCGCGCCGGTCGGGCGGACTGGCCGCCGTGATCGCCGCGACCGCGGCCCGGAACGTGATCCCGTGGCCGACGCCCACCACGACGTTCGTGACGACCAGCGCCGCGAGTGAGGCGGTCAGGAGCGAGCCGGCGAACGCCGCCAACCCCGCCAGGAGCACGAGGCAGCCCGTCGGGAGGGCGGCCGGACCGGTGAACCTCGCCAGGGACACCTGCCCCAGGGCGGACCCGGCGAACATCGAGAACAGCAGCAGCCCGGCCAGGGCCGGGCTCGAATCGTCGAGGAGTTGCCGCAGGATCGCGGGCTCGATCGCGGTGAGCAATCCGAAGACCGAGAACGCGGCGAAGCCGACGAGGGCGGCCGGCAGGAACGCCGCCCGCGCCTGGTGAGGAACGCTGAGGCGCTGGGGAGGTGGCAGGCGGCGTCGCACGTGCCCCACGGTTTCGGGCATGAGCCACACCGCCGCGAATGCCAGCACGAGCAGCGCCAGGTGGGCGGCGTAGGGCAGGCGCAGCGGTGCCGGTGCCCAGGCGGCGAGGAATCCGGCCAGGAGCGGCCCGAAACCGAGGCCGAGCATGTTCACGGTGGTGGCCACGAGGGCGGCTCGTGGTCGAAGCTCGGGGCGCGCGAGTTCGATGATCGCCACGGTCGCGGTGCCGGTGAAGATGCCCGCGGAGACTCCCGAGAGCACGCGCCCGGCGAACAGGATCGCCGGTCCTGTGCCGAGAAGGAACACGAGCCCGGAGGCGGCGGCCGCAGCCAGCCCGGCCAGAAGCATCGGACGGCGGCCCACCGAGTCCGAGGCGCGGCCGAGCAGCATGAGGGCGGCGAGCACCCCGGTGGCATAGACCGCATAGATGAGCGTGGTCATCAGGTTCGAGAACGAGAAGAGCTGCTCGTACAACGGATACAACGGTGTGGGCAACGTGGTGCCCACCATGACGATCCCGAACGCGAACGCCACCCCGGGCAGTGCGACCTGCGGAGGAAGGGCTCGCCGAGCAGTGGTCCTCACGGGGATCGAGGGTAGCGCCGACGTCTCTCCGACGACGTATCGACCGGCCGTGGGTGCCGGTGCGGGGCCGGCGGGACGATCCAGGCGCGCACGTGGTCCAATACGGTGCAATTGTCCTACAAGTTGGCCACGGGATGTCCGATAACATCGAGCCTTGACGGCGCCAATCCCGCATGATCTACTGTCGTCATGGTCACCAACGGCGATGATGTACGACAAGCGAACGAGATTGCCCCTCTCCTGTCTGACAACATTGAGGAGGGTGGACTGAATCGGTCGCTCTTCGCCCGAGTCGCCCGTCTGCTCCGTAGTCGTGGAATTCGGGGCGGTGACGCGCTGCCGACGGAGGCGAGCCTCGCCCGCGACCTCGGTGTCGGCAGACCGCAGCTACGCGAAGCGCTCAGCGCGCTCGAGGCCATCGGTGTGGTTCGTAGTCGTCAGGGTGCGCGCCGAGTCTGGGTCGACTTCGACCTGGGCCGCTTCTCGATGCGGGCACTCTCCATACTGGCGCCCGATGACGCCGTGGCACGGGATCTGTTGGAGGTGCGCCATGCACTCGAGACGAGCCTCTTGCCCCGTGCCGTGCAGTTCCTGGATCGGGTTCAGCGTGCAGAATTGCGCGAGTTGGCCGCGGAGATGCTCAGCCTCGCGAAGGGCGGACAGTCGTTCTCCAGCATCGACATGGCGTTCCACAGGCAACTCTTCAGTCCGCTGAACAACTCGGTCCTCAACGGTGTGCTCGAGTCCTTTTGGGCCGTGTTCGACGAGATTCGACCCCCGAGTGAAACGGTTGTCGAAGATCCAGAAATCGCAGCGATGCACGGGTACATCCTCGATGCGATCGAAGAGGGAGATATGCGCCGCGCCGTCCACGAATTGGATGCGCACTTCTACGGCGTTCGCAACAGGTTTCCGGATATGACCTTCTCGAGTCATGAGGCGGCAGTCCGGTCCCAATAGACCAGGAATGTCCGAAGAGCCCATCGCGGTCACACCTGTGTGTGGGCATGAATCAGTAGAACAGGAGTGATAGCATGAAACGCAGGAGTTTCACTGGCATGGCAGCCGTCGCCACGGCGGCGATGATGATGGCCGCCGGCTGCTCTGGCTCGGATGGTGGTAGTGAAGGGTCCGGAGACGGCCCGGTCGACGTCACGTACTGGCTGTGGCAAGACGACGCAACCGACCCCACGTGGGACAATCTCGCAGAAGAGTTCAACAAGACCCACGACGATGTCCAGGTCACGCTCGAAAACATTCCGCTCGACCAGTACCAGAATCAGGTCGTCACAGCCGTGCTCAACGGCACGGGCCCGGACGCAGCGCGATCGAAGGACTGGTGGCTCGGACAGTTCGCCCCGCAAGGGGCGATCGCGGACCTCACGCCGTTCGTCGACTCGTGGGACGGGAAGGCAGACGTGGTCGACGCGCTCTGGGACACCGGGAGGGTTCCAGGCGACGACCACATCTATATGCTCCCGCACCAATACACGACGCTCTACCTCTACTACCGTGTGGACTACTTCAAGGAGGCCGGCATCGAGCCGCCCGCCACACAGCAGGAGTTCTTGGATGCCGCCAAGGCGCTGACGAAGGACGGACGCTACGGCTTCGACGTCCGTGGTGGCGCCGGCGGCCAGGATCAGTGGCTCGCATGGATGTATGCCGGCGGTGCGCAGATCGTCGACTCCGATGGGAATATCGTCCTCGATGACGACACCGGCGTCGAGGTCAACCAGCGGTACCTCGATCTCGTCACCGACCTGAAGGCGACTCCGCCCGGCTCGATCACCGCGGACTTCGCCGCCGTCAAGACGAACTTCGCGGACGGCCTGACTGCGATGATGATCCACCACCCCGGATCCCTCAAGGAGATGCAGGAGCACTTCGGCGACAAGCTCGGCGTGATCCCGGTTCCGACGGTCGACGGGCAGCCGGGCCCGACACTCGGGAGCATGAGCGGAAACGTCATCATGGCGAACTCCGAGAAGAAGGAGGCGGCCTGGACGTGGATCTCCTGGTTGAGCGAACAGGACCAGATGGAGACGATGTCGAACTCTGCGCAGGGGCAACTGCCGGTGCTGCAGTCGGTCATCGACACTCCCGCCTACACGGATGACCCGCAGCTCAAGGTGGCCGTGGACGCGATCCCGCGCGCCAAGGTGTGGCCCGGGATCCCGGGCGTGGCCGAACTGGCGGCAAAGGAATGGAACCCCACGATCCAGCAGGCGTTCCAAGGATCGATCACGAGTGATGAGGCCCTCACGACCATGGCCGACGTCCTACGTGAGGGTGCCGAGTAGTCGTGGCTGCAACCCAGACGCCACCACGAGTGGTGGCCCGTGCGCGGAAGCGACGGGTCACCACCCCGGTCAGGCGTAAGCGTGTATGGAACGTCGAGCCATTCGTGTTGCTGGCCCCCGCCGTGATTTTGGTGGCGGTGTTCGCAGGGTATCCACTCGTGCGTTCGGTCTGGTACTCGTTCAACGAGGTTGCGCCGTTCTCCGGCGAGACCACGTTCGTCGGAATACAGAACTTCATCGACATCATCTCCGATGCCGGCTTCACCCCGACGCTCGGGCGCACGGCTGTGTGGGTGTTCGGAGCGGTATCGCTGCAATTTCTGGGTGGCTTGCTCGTCGCACTCCTGTTGAACACGCGGTTTCCGCTGCGGGGGATGTACCGAGGTCTCATCATGGTTCCCTGGGCGACACCGAGCGTGCTCGTCGCCTTGATGTGGAAGTGGATCCTCGATCCCAATAACGGCGTACTCAACCGGACGCTGATGAATCTTGGAATCATCGACGCTCCGATCGAATTCCTGTCGTCGAGTGATACCGCGTTGTTCACCCTGATCGCTCTGGACGTCTGGCAGGGAATCCCGCTGTTCGCCGTCATGATCCTGGCAGCTCTCCAGAGCGTGCCGCCGGAGCTCAAGGAGGCTGCCTCGATCGACGGGGCGGGCCGTGTCGGGGTCTTCCGCCACGTCGTCATCCCGGCGATCCTGCCCACGATTCTCATCACGACCGTGCTCCGACTCATCTGGACGGCCAACTATGTCGACCTCATCTACATTCTCACGGGCGGCGGTCCCGGGCATGCCTCGACGACGCTCGCGCTGGAGTCGTATCTGACTGCCTACAAGGCGACGGACTTCGGGCAAGGAGCAACCTACGCGGTGCTGCAGGCGGCGATCCTCGCGATCTTCGTCGTGATGTATGTCCGTCTCTCACGAAAGCGGGGTGACCTCGGATGAGAACCAAGACCGGATCGTTCCAGTGGCTGCTGTCACGCTCGGTGCTCGGCATCGCCCTCGTCATCATCCTCATGATGACCTTGGGGCCCTACGTCGTCATGCTGCTCACCTCGTTGACCCCGGCGTCGGACCTCACGGCAGCCGGAGCGTCGCTGGTGCCCGACTCCTTCACGTTCGACTCCTACCGTCAGCTCCTCTCGACGACTCCGTTCCTGCAGTACATGACCAACAGCCTGGTGGTCGCGGCCATCGCGGTGCCCCTGACGCTGGTGGTTTCGACCGGAGCCGCAATCGCCCTGTCTCGTTTCCGGTTCAGAGGCAGGCAATCGTTCATGACGGGCCTGCTGCTCGCACAGATGTTCCCCGCGGTGCTGCTCGTGATCTCGTTGCAGGGTCAACTTCGCAGCTTCGGACTGATGGACTCAAGGTTCGGCCTGGCACTCGTGCATGCGGCCTTCGCGACGCCGTTCGCGGTCTGGCTTCTCAAGGGCTTCGCGGACTCGATCCCCCGGGATATCGAGGAGGCGGGTCAGATCGACGGGGCGAGCACCTCGCAGGTCATCCGCAAGCTGGTGTTGCCGCTGCTGCTCCCGGGAATGGTCGCGGCGGGAACCTATGCGTTCATCCTGACGTGGAACGAGTTCCTCTACGCATTGACGTTCACCTCCTCCACGGGGACGCGGACGTTGCCGATCGGACTGCATCTGTTCATCGGCGAGTACCAGATCCGATGGGATCTGCTGACCGCGGGCGGTGTGCTGTCGGTGCTCCCGGTGATTGCAGGGTTCCTCATCGTTCAGCGCCGGCTTGTCGCCGGGTTGGCCGCCGGTGCTGTCAAGGGTTAGACCTCACTTCTAGAAGGGAAGAGTTTTCAGTGAAGATTGAATCGATCAGTGCCCAGTTGTCGCGCATGCCGCTCCCGAAGGGGCCGTGGGGGGACCAGATCCACCACGTGACCGACATCGAGATCCTTCTCGTCGACATCACCACGGACAGCGGTCTCGTCGGTACGGGGTTCAGCCATACGTCGGGCGTCGGCGGTCGGACGATGCGCGCGATGCTCGACGAACTCACCCCGACTCTCATCGGCAAGGATGTCAACCCTCGAAAGGTGTGGCACGAGGCGTGGCAGTATCTGCGCGACAACGGCCCCGGCGGGGTGACGACGCTCACGCTCGCGGCCGTGGACCTCGCTCTATGGGATCTGTTGGGCAAGCACCACGATCTCAGCCTCCCGGCGCTCCTCGGGCAGGTACACGACCGCATCCCCCTGTATGGCAGCGGGATCAACCTGAATCTGTCCGTCGACGAATTGGTCGAACAGGTACAGGAGTGGAAGGCTGCCGGCTTCTTCGCCGGCAAGGTGAAGGTGGGCAAGCCGGACATCGAGGAGGACTACTTCCGTCTGCGCAAGATCCGAGAGGCGGTCGGGAGCTACCCGCTCATGATCGACGCGAACCAAGGGTGGACCTACGCGCGGGCTCAGCAGGCACTGAACCGGTTCGCGGATCTCGATCTGTACTGGGTCGAGGAGCCGTTCCGGGTCGATGACGTCGTGTCCCATTCGCGGCTCAAGCGCCACACTGCGACGCCGATCGGCCTCGGCGAGAACCTGTACACGCTTCAACAGTTCAACGAGTACCTCACGGCGGACGCGTGTGACTTCATTCAAGCGGACCTGGGGCGAGTCGGCGGGATCACCCCGTACATGGACATCGCCGCGCTCGGGCGGGCGTTCAACGCACCGATGATCCCGCACTTCGTGATGGAACTGAGCGCGACTGTTCTCTGTGCCGTTCCGAACGCCCTCGGCGCCGAGATGACCGACGGCGGCACGCTCACCGAATTGGGCGTGATCGAGCCCCACGTGCATGTCGACGGGTACTTCGTTCCTCGCAGCACTCCGGGCCTGGGGCTGGAGTTCAATCGGGCGCTGCTCTCCAAGAACGCCATCTGACGGAGGGAATGAGAATGACAGACATCTTCGACGTCACGGACCGCATCGTGCTGATCACCGGTGGCTTCGGTCAGATCGGCCAGGAGTTCGTCAGGGAGTTCCACGCGCGCGGAGCCCGGATCGCCGTCGCCTCGCGCGGCGCGGGCCCGGACCTCATGAGGAGCACCTTTCCCGACCTCGGGAGTGACCGCGTGCTGCCGGTCCCCATCGACATCACCGACAAACTCAGCGTCGAGGCGGGACTCGACGCCATCGAGGAGCGCTGGGGTGATAGTCCCGACATCCTGATCAATAACGCCGGTCTCGACACGCAGCCGAGTGCCCCGCCGGAGGTTTCTGGACCCTTCGAGGACTTCCCGATCGACGTGTTCAGGGACGTCGTCGATGTCAACCTGGTGGGCACCTTCATCATGACGCAGGCAGTCGGATCGAGGATGCGCGAGCGTGACAAGCCCGGTTCGATCGTCAACGTCGGCTCGATCTACGGGATGGTCTCTCCCGTCCAGGACATCTACGCATACAAGGAGGAGGCCACGGGGACGCCGTTCATCAAGCCGGTCGCCTACGCCGCCGCCAAGTCCGGTGTCTACAACCTCACCCGCTATTGCGCGACCTACTGGGGGCGTCATCGCGTTCGGGTGAACACCCTGACACCGTCCGGTGTCGGCCGAGACACGCAGGACGCGCAATTTCAAACGAACTACACCGCCAGGATCCCGATCGGACGGATGGCCCGGGCGGACGAGTTCAACGGTGCCGTCGTGTTCCTCGCGTCCGACGCATCGCGCTACATGACCGGGTCCAACCTCGTCGTCGACGGCGGGTGGACGGCGTGGTGACCCTGCCGGACGAGCTGTCGGTCCTGACGGCGGCGATCGCCACGCCGCTTCGCCCCGACGAATCCCTCGATGAGGGAGTCCTGTTCGAGCTGACGACCCGCTATCTCGAGCGCGGCATCGAGGGGCTCTACTGCTGTGGGTCCTCCGGTGAGGGCGTGCTCCTGTCGACCGAGGAGCGAAAGAGGGTCGTTGCGACCGTCGCTCGTGCGGTCGGGGGACGGGTGCCCGTCGTGGCGCACATCGGCGGCGGGGCCACCCGCGATGCGATCGAACTCGGACGTCATGCGGCGGAGGCGGGCGTGACGGCGGTATCGATGATCCCGCCCACCTACTATCGCTTCGGTCAGGACGCGGTGGTCGAGCACTACGCTGCGGTTATGCGGGCCGTCGAATTGCCGATGATCGTGTACAACATTCCACAATTCACCGGTACGGAGTTCACGCCCGAATCGATCCGGCCACTCCTGGAGAACGATCAGGTGGTCGGTGTCAAACATACCGCCCACAACATGTTCTCGCTGCAGCAGATGGCGGCCCGGTTTCCCGGAAAGGCATTCATCAACGGATTCGACGAAGTCTTCGTCGCCTCGCTCGCGGCAGGTGCCCGGGGGACGATCGGAACCACGGTGGGGCTGCAGTACGAACTGTTCGCGGCCGCGCGACGACGATTCGATTCTGGCGATGTCGACGGTGCTCGACAGGTGCAGGGCCGAATCAACGACATCATCCGGGAGCTCGTGGATATCGATGTGTTCCCGGCCGCCAAGTACGTGTCGGGCCGCGACGCTGCGGGCCTGGGCAGCCTCGGATCGTGCAGACGGCCGTTCGTTCCGTTGTCACAGGCTGCTCGGGCCCGTCTCGATCGACTCGACGAACGGTTGACGGAGTACCTCCGGCTGACCGCGCACGAGGAGCGTTCTGCCCGGGTGTGAGAGGTGCGAGGATCCGACGAACGCGGGCCGTGCGGCCCGCGTTCGTGGCGGGAGTGGGAAGGTGCCCGCGTGCGCAGGCGCCGGCGGGGAGCATGACGTGCGGCCTACACTCCGGCGACCTCGACGTGGTGGTGGAGGGCGTCGCGCACGAACCGGGCGCCCTCGGGCGAGCGACGGGTGTAGTTCTTCGCGAACCTGGGGTCGGCCACGTACATGTCCGCGAGGTCGCGAACGACCTCGGCCGTCAGCTCCCGGCCCTGCCAGGCCGAGCGCAGCCAGGCAAGGTGCCGGGCCGCGACCTGCTGAGCCGCGGGAGAGGTGGGCGGCGCGCCCGAGGCGATGACGTCGTCCCAACTCGAGTTGAGGTGCGCGACCTCACGGCGGAAGCCGTCCTTCTCCGGCTCGCCGAGGCCCTCCCACCAGCGGTTGGAGCGGTCGGCGGCCTCGTCTCCCCAGCGCTCGCGGACCTCGGCGTCGTAGACGGTGTGGTCGAATCCGTTGAACATCTCTTCCGGCATGAGGGTCTCTCCATTCTCGAGGGCGGCGATCGTGGTGTCGACCGCGCGTCGTTGGTCGTTGATGCGGGCGCTCTCGCGCTCGAGGCTCTCCCGCTGCTCGCGCAGGGCGAGGAGGTCGTCGGTCTGGCCGGCGAGCAGCTCCTTGATGCGTGCGAGCGGGATGCCCAGCTCGCGCCACAGCAGGATGCGCTGCAGGCGCACGAGGGCGGCCCGGTCGTAGTGGCGCAGCCCGCCCGGGCCGGTCGTCGTGGGTCGAAGCAGGCCGATGCGGTCGTAGTGGCGCAGGGTGCGGGAGGTGAGGCCGGTCGTGCGGACCACCTCGTGGATCGAGTGCATGGGCTCCTGCCTCGTCGGGATCGGTTGATCGATGCTGCACGACCAGGTGTACCGGTTGACGTTACGTCAAGCGCAAGGGGGTGAGGGTGGGGAGGCCCGTCGACGTCGCGTCCCCGCCGCACCGGGCGCGGGATTCTGCCGACGTCGCGGGCCGCTACCTGGACAGAATCGCGCGTTCGGCTGCGATCACTCCGGCCGCCTCGGCTCCGGCCGCCTCGACTCCGGCGGGCTCGCCCTCGACCCCGAAAACCGTTCCCAGGGCACCGGCGAAGCGATCCGGGCCCTCGGTCACGGCGAGCCGGCGAGCCCGCGTCGAGGGGGCGTGCACGAGCATGGCGGCGAAGTGCCGCACGGCCCGCTCCGCCTCGGGGGAGTCCTCGCCCCGGCGGCGCAGCCGGGCCAGTTCCTCCTCGACGAGCCCGTCCACGTGGTCGCGCAACGCGAGGATCGCGGGAGTCGCCTCGGCCTCGGCGACCGCGGCCGCGAACCGGTCCGTTGCCCGGGCCACCTCGTCGCGCGCCCGGGCCGAGGCCTCGAGATCGGCCACCGGGGCGTGTCGAGCGATCGTGGCGAGGTCGAGGAGTTCGACCCCGGACACCTCGCCCGCGGCCGCATCCACGTTCGCGGGCATCCCCAGATCGACCACGAGCAGCGGGTCGCGCGTGCGTTCCCGTGCCTGCGCCACGAGCCGCGCCCCGACGACCGGCCCGATTCCCTGCCCGGTGTCCGACCCAGTGCCCGACCCAGTGCCCGGTAGGGCGCCCGCCCGGGTCGCGGGCGCCACGGTCGAGGTGACGAGCAGATCCGCGCCGGCCAGCAGGTGGGCGAGCCGTTCCCACGGCCTCGGCACGGCGCCGTCGCGGCCGGCCATCGTCGCCTCCCGGCCCGAGGGGGAGACCACGTCGACCTCGCCGGCTCCCCGCTCCCGCAGCGCCACGAGCGCCGCCCGGGCGTAGGAGCCCGTGCCCACGAGCACGATCCGCGCCTCCCGCCACGTGCGGATCCTGCTCTCGGCCAGGTCGAGCGCGAGCCGGATGAGCGAGCGGCCCACGGCGTCGATACCCGAGCCCGTGCGCACCCGGCGGGAGGTGGTCGAGGCCATCTGGAACAGCCGCTCCAGCTCCGGGGTCATCGTGCCCGATTCCCGGGCGAGCACGGCCGAGCGACGCACCTGCCCGGCGATCTCCACCTCACCCACGGCCACGGACTCCAGCCCGGAGGCGACCGCGAACAGGTGGGCCGGCACGCGCGATCGCGTGAGCAGCCGGGTGGCCGCTCGGACCGTGGCGGGCGGGATCCGCGCGGACCGGGCGAGCCGCCCGATCAACTCCTCCGCGGCGCTCGACGACGGGGCCTCACCGGCCGCCTCGACGTCGAGATACGCCTCGAGCCGGTTGCACGTGGAGATCGCCACGGCACCCCGCACCCCGGGCAGGGTGAGCAGCTCCGCGGCCGGGAGGGCCGCGCCCGTCAGCCGATCGAGCACGTCGAACCCGGCCGTCCGGAAGCTCACACTCAGACAGACCAGCACCGGGCCAGGGTAAGCCTCCACGGCCGGCCCCGATCGCGACGGGGCGTCAGGAAACCGCATGATTGTGCGGATTCGGCGCGAACCGTGGCAGGATCGGGAACCGTGCACACTCCCACGATCCACCCCCTCGAGGGCGCCACCGCCCTCGCCCCGCTCATCGAGGCCTACCGCGGCCGCCGCCCCGACCGGCTGCCCGTGTGGTTCATGCGACAGGCCGGGCGGTCCCTGCCCGAATACCGTGCCGCCCGCGCCGCCCGTGCCGGCATCGGGATGCTCGAGGCGTGCCTCGACCCGGCCCTCGCCACCGAGATCACACTCCAGCCCGTGCGCCGTCACGGGGTCGATGCGGCCATCCTGTTCTCCGACATCGTGATCCCGCTGCGCCTCGCCGGCGTCGAGGTGGACATCGCCCCCGGCGTCGGGCCCGTGTTCGCCGAGCCGATCCGCGACCGTCGCGGCATCGAGGAGCTCGTGGCCCGGCCGATCGAGGAGGGCATGTTCGCCCCGGTGACCGAGGCCGTGCGGCTGCTCACCGCCGAGCTCGGGCCGATCCCGCTCATCGGCTTCGCGGGCGCCCCGTTCACCCTCGCCGCGTACATGGTCGAGGGCCGGCCCTCGCGCGATCACCTCGCGGCCCGCACCCTCATGCACGCCGATCCCGGCCTCTGGCGCGCCCTCGCCGACTGGACGGCGCGCCTGTCCGGGGCGTTCCTCCTCGCCCAGGCGCGGGCCGGGGCGAGCGCGGTGCAGCTCTTCGACTCCTGGGCCGGCTCGCTGCCCGCGCCCGACTACCGCCGCCTCGTGGCGCCCGCCTCGCGGCTCGCGCTCGCCCCGGTGCGCGAGGCGCGCATCGCCGGCGGGACCGTGCCGACCGTCCACTTCGGGGTCGGCACGGCCCACCTGCTTCCCGACCTCGCCGGCGTCGGGGCCGACGTCCTCGGCGTCGACCACCGGCTCTCCCTGACCGACGCCGCCCGCGCCGTGCCGGGGGTGCCCCTCCAGGGCAATATCGACCCCGCGCTCCTCGGCGCGCCGTGGCCCGTGCTCGCCGAGCACGTGCATCGCGTGATCGAGGACGGCGCCCGCGCGCCCGGGCATGTGCTCAACCTCGGTCACGGGGTTCCGCCCGAGACGGATCCGGGGGTGCTCACCCGGATCGTCGACCTCGCCCATGCGTGAGGTCGCCCATGCGTGAGGTGGTCGTGATCGGGGCCGGGATCGCGGGCCTCGTGGCGGCGCGCGCGGCCGCGGCCGCCGGCGGGTGTCACGTCACGCTCGTGGCCCCGGCCGGGGACGGTCAGGTGCAGCGCGGGCGGCTGCGGCCCGTCGGCCCGGTGGTCTCCGGCCCGGTGGGCCCCGGTCCGGTGGTCCCCGGACCGGGGAGGTCGGAGGCGTCGGCCGGAACGGCGGTCGGGGGAACGATTCCGGCCCCGGGTACACCCGGTGCCTGGGTGGAACTCGGGGCGGAGGGCTTCGCCACCCGCGGGGGAGTGATGGCCGACTACCTGGCCGAGCTCGGCCTGGCCGGAGCCATCCTCGATCCGGCTCCCCACCCCACCCGCGTGTACCGGCGGGGCGGGCTGCTGCCGATCCCGACCGCCGCGGTGCTGGGCATCCCCGCGGACCTGTCGGATCCCCTGCTCGCGCGCTCGATCGGAGCCGGCGCCGTGCGCCTCGCCCGCGAACTCGACGCCGAGCCCCTCCCGGACCCGCTGCCCGGCGCACCCGGCGTACTCGGCACGCTCGGAGACCTCGTGCGCCGGCGGATGGGCCCCGCGGTCGCGGAGCGGTGCGTCGCCCCGCTCGTGGCCGGCGTGCTCGGCCGTGATGCGGACCGCACACCCGCCGAGGACCTCGTGCCCGGCCTCACCGCGCACCTGCGCGCCGCCGGCTCGCTCGCCGGTGCCATCGGCCGGATCCGCGCCGAACGTGCGGGGACGGCGGCACGTGTGGGGAGGTCCGAGCGCGATGGGCCATCGGGGGGCACTGCCCCGAGCGGGCCGAGCGGACCGAACGGGCTGAGCGGGCCGAGCGGGCCGGGCGAGGAGGGTGGGCCGGGCGCGACGGCCGGGAACGGCGAGCTGGCGGGCCTGGCCGGGGGGATGTCGGTGCTCGCGATCCGGCTGCGCGCCGAGTGTCACCGGCTCGGAGTGCGGCGGGTGTACACGCGGGTCACAGCCATCGGCGGGGCCGGGATCGACGGGGCCGGGATCGACGGGGCCGGGGTCGACGGGGCCGGGATCGGCGGGACCATGTCGATCGAGGGGACCGAGCGGAGTGCGGGCGGGTTTCGGCTGCGGCTCGAGGGCGGGCGCGTGCTCCGGGCGGCGCGGGTGGTGGCCGCGGCCCCCGTGCCCGGGCTGGGTGAGTGGCCGGCGGTGCGCCACCGGCAGGTGCTCGTGCTCGCGGGCGACCTCTCCGGCCCGACCGACCGCGGCGGGATCATCCTGCCCGATGACCTGCCCGGTGACGTGCCCGGTGATCGGCCCAATGGCCAGCCCGGCGACCGGCCCGGCACCCGACTCACCGCCGTGACGTTCACGAGCGCGAAATGGGGCGGGTCGAGCCCGTGGGGGGAGGTCGTCCGGCTCACGTATTCCGGCCACCGCCCCCGCACCCCCGAGCACGGGCGGGCGGACCTGCGCGAGCTGGGCTACGTCGTCCATACGCGTGCCTGGGCCCACCGGGCCTGGCGGCTCCCGATCGCCCGCCCGGCCACGGACACCCCGGAGCCGCCGGGGATCCGGCTCACCGGCGCGCACGTGCTCGGCCCGGGACTGGCACGGATCGTCGCGCACGCCCGCGCCGCCGGCGAGGAGGCGAGTGCCTGAGCGGGCCGCGCCGATCGTGCTGACGCGCGGTCGTGATCGAGGTGACGGGGCGTCGCGAGTCGGGGCGCGGCCGCGGGCTTACGGTGTGCGGGTGACTACCGATACGTACACCCTGTGGGCCGTGGTCCGGCGCGATCCGGCCGGCGGCGCGGCAGCCCCCACGACCCCGGCCACCCCCACGACCACCGCGGTCGCCGAGTTCGAGGACGTGATCGCGGCCCTGCCCGGAGCGGCCGAGCTGCGAGGAATCTACGACGTGTCGGCCCTCAAGGCCGACGCCGACCTCCTGTTCTGGCTGCACGGGCCCACCGCCGAGGGGCTCCAGGCCGCCTGGCGGGCCCTGCGCGGCACCCGCCTGCTCGCGGACACGGCGCCCACGTGGAACGCCATGGGCCTGCACCGCGAGGCGGAGTTCAGCCGGGATCACGTGCCGGCGTTCGTGCGCGGGGTCGAACCGCGCGGCTGGCTGTGCGTGTACCCGTTCGTGCGCAGCCGCGAGTGGTACCTCCTGCCCGCCGAGGAACGGCGCGCGATGCTCGCCGAGCACGGCCGCGCGGGCGCGGGCTTCCAGGTGCTCACGAACACGGTCGCGGCCTTCGCGCTCGGGGACTACGAATGGGTCGTCCCGCTCGAGGCGGACGATCCGGCCGAGCTCGTCGACCTCATGCGCGCGCTGCGCTACGTCGGGGCCCGCCGGCACGTGGTGCTCGAGACCCCGTTCTTCACCGGGCGGCGGATCGCCGCGGCGGAGGCGGCGGAGGTGCTCGGGTGAAGCCGGCCCCGGCCACGGGAGTCCACCTCGCGGCGGGCGCCCGGGTGCCGAGCGCGAGCCCGGCCGCGGCCGCCGGCGAGGCCCACGTGAGCGCCCCGACGTCCTACGACGCGGTGCTGCTCGCCGGGTTCGGCGGCCCCGAGGGGCAGGCCGATGTGCTGCCGTTCCTGCGCAACGTCACCGCGGGCCGGGGGATCCCCGACGAGCGGCTCGAGGAGGTGGCCGTGCACTACCGCCACTTCGGCGGGGTCAGCCCCATCAACGGCCACAACCGGCAGCTGCGCGAGGCGCTCGAGGCGGCCCTCACGGCCGCCGGACTCGACCTGCCCGTGTACTGGGGCAACCGGAACTGGGATCCGTACCTGACCGATGCGGTGCGCGCCGCCCACGACGCCGGCCACACCCGCCTGCTCATGATCCCGACCTCCGCCTACGCCTCCTACTCCTCGTGCCGGCAGTACCGCGAGGATCTCGCCGACGTGCTCGAGGCGACCGGGCTGGCCGAGGCGATGGAGGTGGACAAGGTGCGCCAGTTCTTCGATCACCCCGGCTTCGTCACCCCGTTCGTCGAGGGCGTGCGCGCCGGGCTCGCCGACCTGCGCGCCCGCGGCGCCGAGCGGATCGAGGTGCTCTTCGCCACCCACTCGATCCCGATCGACGACGCCCGCCGCTCCGGCCCGGCGCTGCTGCCGGACGGCCACGCGAGCGATTGGGGTGACGGCGGGGCGTACGCCGCCCAGCACCTCGCCGTCGCGGGGGTCATCATGGAAACCCTCGACGAGCCCGGGGCCGGCTGGCAGCTCACCTACCAGTCCCGCTCCGGCCCGCCCGACCAGCCCTGGCTCGAACCGGACATCAACCACGCGATCGAGGCGCTCACCGACCGCGACGCCGTGCTCATCGTGCCCCTCGGGTTCCTCTCCGACCACATGGAGGTCATGTGGGACCTCGACGAGGAGGCGACCGAGACCGCCACCGCGCGCGGGCTGGCGTGCGCGCGGGTGCCCACCCCGGGCGTGCATCCGGACTTCGTGCGCGGGCTCGTCGACCTCGTGGCCGAACGGGCCGGCGCCCGCCCGGTGGCCGAGCGCGCCGCTCTCACCGACCTGGGCCCGTGGTTCGACGTCTGCCGTCCCGGCTGCTGCGAGAACGTGCGGCGCGGCTTTCGGCCCGCGATCGCCGGCGTGGCACCGTGATCCGCATCGGCACCCGCGCCTCGGCGCTCGCGACCGCCCAGTCCGGCACGGTCGTGGCGGCACTCGCCGCCGCCGGGGAACCCGCCGAGCTCGTGCCGATGGTCTCCGCCGGCGACCGCACCCGCGCCTCGCTCGCGAGCCTCGGCGGCACCGGGATCTTCGCGACCCGGCTGCGCGAGGCGCTGCTCGCCGGCGAATGCGACGCCCTCGTGCACTCCCTCAAGGACCTGCCCACCGCGCCCCATCCGGGACTCGCGTTCGCCGCCACCCCCGCCCGGGAGGATCCCCGCGACGTGCTGTGCGGGGCCCGGCTGGCCGACCTGCCCCGCGGTGCCCGGGTGGGCACCGGCTCCCCGCGCCGGCGCGCCCGGCTGCTGGCCGCCCGGCCCGACCTCGACGTGGTCGATATCCGCGGCAACGTCGAGACCCGGCTCGCCCGCGCGCTCGGGCCCGGCGCCGACCTGGACGCCGTCGTGCTCGCCGCCGCCGGCCTGCGCCGCCTCGGCCGCACCGAGGTGATCGACGAATATCTCGACGGGCCCGCCGCCCCCGGCCAGGGGGCGATCGTCGTCGAGGTGCGCGCCGGCGACGACGCGCTCGCCCGCCGCCTGCGCGTGCTCCACGATGCGCCGACGTGGGCGGCCACCACGGCCGAACGCAGCCTGCTCGCCGCGCTCGAGGCGGGGTGCGCGGCCCCCGTCGCGGCGCTCGCCGGCACCGGGGACCCTGCGAGCCCCGGGAACTCTGACAACCCTGAACGCACCGGGCCCTCTGGGAACCCCGACCTGCGGCTCGAGGCGATCGCCTACGCCCCCGACGGGTCGAGTCTCGTGACCGGCACGGCCACGGGAACGGCCGAGGGGGCCGGGGCCCTCGGCCGCGGGCTCGCCGCCGAGCTGCTCGCCGGGGGCGCGGCGGCATGGCTGTGAGGGCGGCCGGCCCGCGCGCCCGGGTGCTCGTGCCCCGGGCGGGGGAGTGGGGACGACGCGTGGCCGGCCTGGTCGAGACCCTCGCCCAGGAGGAGGGCGTGGGCGCCGAGGCGTGGATCGTGCCGCTCATCCGCACCCTCCGCGCCCCGGCCGGACCGCTCGAGGCGGCCGCCACCCGGGTCGCGTCCGGCCGCTACGACTGGATCGTCGTGACGAGCGGGGCCGCCGCCCCCGCCCTGGCGGCCTGGCACGTGCCCGCGACCACCCGCGTCGCCGCCGTCGGCCCGGCAACCGCGCGGGCGCTGGCCGAGATCGGCTGGCGGGTCGACCTCACGCCGCGGTCCGCCACGGCCGCCGCGCTCGCGGCCGCGCTCGGGGAGGAAATCGACGGCCCCGGCACGGGCGACGGCGACGGCCCCGGCACCGGCGGGCGGCGGATCCTGCTGCCGCACTCCGACCTCGCCCACCCCACCCTCGCCGCGGACCTGGCGGCCCGGGGCTGCACGGTCGAGGAGGTCACCGCCTACCTCCCCGGACCGCGCCCCTGGGCGGCGACGACGCCGCTCGGCTGCGCGCCGGCGAGGCGGATGCAGCCCTCGTCACCTCCGGCTCCGTGGCCCGGGCACTGGCCGCCGTGCCCATCGGCGCCGGCACCGCCCTCGTCTGCCTCGGCGATCAGACCGCCCGAGACGCCCACGCGGCCGGGCTCACGGTCACGGCCACGGCGGCTGCGCCGTCCATGCGCTCCCTCGTGACCACCGCCCTGGGCCACCTGCCCGCCCCGACGCCCCCGCACCGCTGAGGAGTATCCGTTTGAGAATCCGGCCCCGCCGACTGCGCGCCACCCCCGCCCTGCGGGCGATGTCCGCCGAGACCCGCCTCCATCCGCGCTCGCTCATGCTGCCGATGTTCGTGCACGAGGGCGACGCCCCCAGGCCGATCGCCGCGATGCCCGGGGTGGTCCAGCACGGCCTCGACTCCGCCCGCTCGACCGCCTGCGCCGCCGCCGCGGCGGGGATCGGCGGCCTCATGCTCTTCGGCGTGCCTGCCCGCAGGGACGCGACCGGCAGCGGCGCCACTGATCCCGACGGCATCCTCAACCGGGCCATCGCCGCGATCGCGGCCGAAGTGGGCGACGAACTCGTGGTGGCCGCCGACCTGTGCCTGGACGAGTTCACCGACCACGGCCACTGCGGCGTGCTCGACGCCGACGGGGCCGTCGACAACGACGCCACGCTCGAGCGCTACCGGGCGATGGCCCTCGCCCAGGCCGAGGCCGGAGCCGGGCTGCTCGGCCTGTCGGGGATGATGGACGGCCAGGTCGCGGCCGTGCGGGACGCCCTCGAGGAGGCCGGGCGCACCGACTGCGCGATCCTCGCCTACTCCGCGAAATACGCGTCGAGCTTCTACGGGCCGTTCCGCGAGGCCGTCGGTTCGACGCTCCGCGGGGATCGGCGCACCTACCAGCTCGACCCGGCCAGCGCCCGGGAGGGTCGGCGCGAGGCCGCGCTCGATGCGGCCGAGGGGGCCGACGTCGTCATGGTCAAGCCCGCGCTCGGCTACCTCGACGTGCTCGCCGGGATCGCCGCCGAGAGCCCCGTGCCCGTGTGGGCCTATCAAGTGTCGGGGGAGTACGCGATGATCGAGGCCGCCGCAGCGAACGGGTGGATCGACCGGGACGCCGCGATCGCCGAATCGGTCACGTGCATCGTGCGGGCCGGAGCCGACGCGGTGCTCACGTACTGGGCGCTCGACCTGGCGGCCGCCCTGCGCGATGCGCCGACGACGCGGCGGGGGGAGGGGGCATGAGCGAGCTGGACCGGGCCCGGGGCGTCATCCCCGGCGGGGTCGACTCGCCCGTGCGGGCGTGGGCCGGCGTCGGCGGGGACCCGCTCGTGATCACCGGCGCGCGCGGGCCGCGGGTGTTCGACGAGTCCGGGCGCGGCTATCTCGACCTCGTGGGCTCGTGGGGGCCCGCGCTCCTCGGCCATGCGCACCCCCGGGTGGTCGAGGCGGTTCGGGACGCCGCCGGCCGGGGCCTGTCCTTCGGCGCCCCGACGCCCGGGGAGACCGACCTGGCCGAGCTCATCCGCGACCGGGTTCCGGCCGCGGAGCGGGTGCGGCTCGTCTCCACGGGCACCGAGGCGACCATGACGGCGGTGCGGCTCGCCCGCGCCGCGACCGGCCGGGACCTCGTGATCAAGTTCGCCGGGCACTACCACGGTCACTCGGACGGGCTGCTCGCCGACGCGGGCTCCGGCGTGGCCACGCTCGCGATCCCCGGGTCCGCGGGCGTTCCAGCCCCGATCGCCGCGCTGACGGTCGTGCTCCCCTACAACGACGAGGCGGCCGTGCGGGCCGCGTTCGCCGCCCATCCGGGCCGGATCGCCGCCGTGATCACCGAGGCGGCGGCCGCGAACATGGGGGTCGTGGCCCCGCGCGCCGGGTTCAACGCGTTCCTGCGCCGGGTCACCCGCGAGCACGGGGCGCTGCTCATCGCCGACGAGGTGCTCACCGGCTTCCGGGTCGGCCCGGCCGGCTGGTGGGGCCTCGACCGGACCGACGAGTGGACGCCGGACCTGTTCACGTTCGGCAAGGTGATCGGGGGCGGTCTGCCCGTGGCCGCGGTCGCCGGCCGGGCGGGGGTGCTCAACCTCCTCGCCCCGCTCGGGCCGGTGTATCAGGCGGGCACGCTGAGCGGGAACCCGGTGGCGGTGGCCGCCGGCGCCGAGACCCTGCGGCTGGCGGATGCGGGCGTGTACGAGCGGGTCGACGCGGCGGCCGCCGCGATCGGTGCCGCCGCCGCGGAGGCGCTCGCCGGCGCCGGCGTGCCCGCGCTCGTGAGCCGGGCCGGGAACCTGTTCTCGATCGTGTTCGGGCCGGACTCGCTGTGGCCGGACGGGCGCCCACGCGACTACGCGGGCATGCAGCGCAGCGAGCACTGGCGGTACGCCCCGTTCTTCCACGCCCTCGTGGTTGCGGGGATCGCGCCGCCGCCCTCTCCCTTCGAGGCCTGGTTCGTCTCCGCGGCCCACGACGCCGCCGTGGTCGAGGAGATCGCCGCGGCCCTGCCCGCGGCGGCCCGGGCGGCCGCGGCGGCGCCGCGGCCGGAGTCGTAGTTCGGCTGCAGGAATCGGGAGCCGGGGCTGGGGTCGCGGGACTACCAGCAGCAGAACCCGCCGTCGACGAGGAGGTCGACCCCGGTGCAGAAGGACGCGGCCGACGAGAGCAGGAACACGGTCGGCCCGGCGATCTCGCTCGGCTCGGCCATGCGCGCGAGCGGGGTGTCCGCCGCGAACCGCCGCGCCTGGTCGGCGACCTCGGGGCGGCGGTTCATCGGGGTGGCCGTGTAGCCCGGGCTGATGGCGTTGACCCGGATGCCCCGGTCGGCCCATTCGACCGCCAGCGACTTCGTCAGGTGTGCCACGGCGGCCTTGGCCGAGTTGTAGTGCACCTGCGTCAGCCCGCGGTTGGCGATGGTGCCGGACATCGACGCGACGTTGACGATGGCGCCGCGCCGGCGCGGGAGCATGACCCGGGCCTGCGCCTGGCAGCTGAGGAAGACGCCGGTGACGTTCACGTCGTACAGGCGCTGCCACTGCTCGCGTGGGAGGTTCTCCGCGGGGGCCGCATTCGCGATTCCCGCGGAGTTCACCGCGAGGCTCAGCTCGCCCAGGTCGGATTCGACGGTGGCGACGGCGGCGCCGAGGGCGTCCTCGCTCGTGACGTCGCATTCGAGGGGCAGGGCGGTGCGGCCGAGGCCGCGAATCCCCTCGACGGTGGCTGCGAGGGAGTCGCCGTCGCGATCGAGGCAGGCGACGTCGGCGCCGGCGGCGGCCATCGCCCAGGCGATCGCCTGGCCGATGCCGCTCGCCGCACCCGTCACGAGTCCGACCTGCCCGGCGAGGGAGAAGTCGGCGCCGTGGGAGCGTGCGGGGGAGGGATTCATATGGGTCTCCGAGGATCGAGGATGGACAGCGGGATCGGGGCGAGCAGCACCGGCGGCACGGGCAGCACTGTCGGCACGGGGTCGGTCAGGCCGTGGCGAGGGTCATGACCCGCTCGGGGGTGGCCTCCGCGCGCGGCAGCAGGCCCTGGGCCTCGCCCCCGGCGAGCACGAGCACGCGGTGCGAGAGGCCGAGGACCTCGTCGAGATCCGAGCTGACGACGATCACCGCCAGCCCCTTCTCCGCGAGTTCGCGGATGACCTCGTAGATCGCGGCTCTCGCGCCGACGTCGATCCCGCGCGTCGGCTCGTCGAGGACGACGACGTTGGGCCCGAGTTCGAGCCATTTGCCGATGACGACCTTCTGCTGGTTCCCGCCGGAGAGGGCGCCCACGCTCGTGTCCGGCCTGCCCTTGACGCCCATCCGCTCGATCACCCGCTCCGCGAGGGACCGGACCTTCTCCTCGCCGATCCAGCCGCCGCGGGTGACGCCCGGGAAGTTGACGAGCATCGAGTTCTCGCTGATGGTCGCCTCGGCGATGATGCCCTGGTGACGGCGATCCTCCGGCACCATGACGACGCCCGCGGCGAGCGCGCCGGTGACCGACCCGTTCGTGAGCGCGGTGCCGTTGACGTGCACGCTGCCGTGACTCGAGCGGTCGGCACCGGTGATCGCCCGAACGAGTTCGGTGCGCCCCGCCCCGACGATCCCGGCGATCCCGAGGACCTCCCCGGCGTGGACCTGGAAGGAGACGTCACGGAAGCGACCGTTGATCCCGGCCAGGTCCTGCACGTCGAGCACGACCTGCCCGGTGGGCGCGGGCATCTCCGGGAAGAGACGCTCGACCGAGCGCCCGACCATCTGGGAGACGAGGATGTCGACGTCGATGTGGCTCTCGTCGTGCTCAGCGATCAACGCCCCGTCGCGAAGGATGACGATCCGGTCGGCGATCCGCCGGATCTCCTCGAGGCGGTGACTCACGTAGACGAACGAGTGGCCCTGGTCGCGCAGCGCCCGCACCTGCGTGAAGAGCGCGTCGGTCTCCTCGGCGCCGAGCGCGGCCGTGGGCTCGTCGAG
Source organism: Pseudactinotalea sp. HY158 (assembly GCF_009660225.1). Lineage (NCBI taxonomy): Bacteria > Bacillati > Actinomycetota > Actinomycetes > Micrococcales > Cellulomonadaceae > Pseudactinotalea > Pseudactinotalea sp. HY158. The sequence goes on along the minus strand of NZ_CP045920.1, from coordinate 2,140,351 downwards.
GATGAGGAGGCGGGCGTCGACCATGAGTGCCTTGGCGATCTCGACCTGCTGCTGCGCCGCGACGCTCAGGTGCCGAACGAGCGTCGTCGGGGGCGGCCGGAACCCGAGCCGACGCAACGCCTCGGCCGCCTGCCGGTTGAGCGTCTTGTGGTCGACGAACCCGCCGGCCGAGGCCGGCCAACGCCCGATGACGACGTTCTCCGCGGCGGTCAGGTCCGGCAGGAGCCGCATCTCCTGGTGGATGAGGGCGATCCCGTTGTCGAGCGCCTCCCGCGGCGATCCCGGGGTGTAGGGCCGGCCGCGCCACGTCATCGTGCCCGTCGTGGGCGGCGTGAGCCCGGCGACGATGCTTGCGAGGGTCGACTTGCCGGCGCCGTTCTCGCCGAGGAGCGCGACGACCTCACCGGGGCGGATCTCGAGGTCGACGTGGGCGAGTGCCTGGGTGCCGGGGTAGGCCTTGCTGATCCCGGAGAGGACGAGTCCCTGATCGTTGGTGCTCATGATGGTCTCCTTGCGCGTCGGCGTCCGATCACGGGTGCTGTTCGATGAAGGGCTCGACGTTCTCGGGTGTCGTGACGATGCCTTCCTGGAGCTGCTCGGCGGGGACGTCCTTCCCGTCGATCAGCTTGATGGCCGAGTCGAAGGCGAGGCCGCCCATGAGCTGGGTCTGCTGGGTCACGGTCGCGTCGATGACGCCGTCACGAACCGCCTCGAGGCCCGCGACGTCGCCGTCGAACCCGACGATGAGGATGTCCTCCGGGCTGTAGCCGGCGGCGCGGGCGGCCTCGGCGGCCCCCAGGGCGAGGGCGTCGGCGCGGCCGAAGATGATGTCGATGTCGGGGTTGGCCTGGAGCATGTCCTGGGCGATGTTGAAGCCCTCGTCCTGGTGCCATCCCTGCGAGGCCTGACGGGCGACCTCGGTGATGTCGGATCCCTCGAGGGCCTCCTCGAAGCCCTTGTTTCGGGCGATCTCGGGGGTGGTGCCGATCTGGCCCTGGATGACCCCGAGTCTGCCCTCGCCGCCGGTCTGCTCGACGACCCAGTCACCGAGGGCCTTGGCCGCGGCGACGCTGTCCGTCGCGATGAACGTGTCGCCCGGTTCCTCCTCCGGGTTGCGGTCGACCGTCACCACGGGGATGCCGGCTTCGTGCGCATCGCGGATCGGGACGGACGCGGCGGTGGCGCCGGCCGGGATGTAGATGATCGCGTCGACCTTCTGGGTGATGAAGTCCTGGATCTGGCTCACCTGCCGGTTCGCGTCGCCGCCGGCGTCGGAGAGGATCACCTCGACGCCGTCCTCGGCGCCCCGGGCCTGCACGGCCTCGCGGATCTGGTTGAAGAAGTCCGCCTGCTGGTTGGCCACGGCCAGGCCGATGCTGATCGTGTCGTCGCTCTCGCCGGCCTGGGTCAGGGCGCAGCCGCCGAGGAGCGTGATGCCGGCGATTCCGGCGATGAGTGCGCGCGAGGCGCGGGACCTGAGGTTCATAGTGCTCTCCTTCGAGTGAATGGTGTGGATCGGGGATGCGCGAGGTGTCGCGCGGGCGCTCTACTTCGTGCGGCGCTGGAGGACGTCGGCCATGACGGCCAGGGCGATGACGAGGCCGATGAAGATCTGCTGCAGGAACGGGGAGACCCCGAGGAGGTTGAGGCCGTTGCGGAGCATGCCCATGATGAACACGCCCGCGATGGTTCCGGCGATCCGGCCGGTGCCGCCGTTGAGGCTCGCGCCGCCGATGACGACCGCGGCGATCACGTCGAGCTCCAGGCCCGTGCCCGCGGACGGCTGGGAGGAGTTGAGTCGGGTCGCGAGGATGACCCCGCCGAGCCCGGCGAGCAGGCCCGCCCAGACGTAGGTCATGGTCGTGATCTTCTTGACCTTGAGCCCGGCCAGCCGGGCGACGTCCTTCCCGCCGCCGATGGCGTAGAGGGAGCGGCCGCCGGGGCGGCGCTTGAGGTAGATCCCGCCGATGGCGAACGTGACGATCATGACGAGCACCGTCACGGAGAGCACGCCGATGTAGCGGTTCGAGGACAGCTGGAAGAACCAGTCCGGGTAGCCGATGATCTGGCGGCCGTCGGTGATGAGGTTGGCGAGCCCGCGTGCGATCGAGAACATCGCGAGGGTCGCGATGAACGGCGGGAGCTTTCCGAGGGTGACGCCCAGGCCGTTCGCCAGTCCGGCGAGGGCGCCGGTGGCCAGGGCCGCGAGGATGGCGATCCACATCGGGAAGCCGCCGTCGTGGCTGAGCCAGCCGAGCACCATCGTGCTCAGGGCGAGCACGGAGCCGACCGAGAGGTCGATCCCGCCGGTGATGATGACGGCCGTGGCGCCGACGGCGATGACCGAGAGCACGGTCGCCTGGTCGAGCACGTTGAGCAGGTTCGAGCTGCTGAAGAAGCCGGGGGTCGTCAGCGACAGGACGACGAAGAGTGCGGCGAGGCCGACGAAGGCTCCGCCGGATCCCGTGAGCCGGGTGTACCAATGCGGTGTCGGCCGGCCGGTGGCCTGGGTCGTGGGGGTGGTGTCGATCGTTGTAGACATCTGGGGTGCGCTCCGTTGCGATGCGTCTGGGGTCAGTTCATGAACATGCCGCCGTCGATGTTCAGCGCCTGTCCGGTGATGTACGTACCGGCGTCGGAGGCGAGGAACATGAGGGCGTGCGCGATGTCCGCACCGGAGGCGGCGCGGCCGAGGGGGATCGATTCGATGGCGTTGCGGATGTACTCGCCGGGCTCGTAGCCGCCGATGAGGCGACCCCATTCGCGGTCGTTGTACTCCCACATCTCCGTCTCGACGATGCCCGGGCAATAGGCGTTGACACGGATGTTCTCGGGGGCGAGCTCCTTGGCGAGCGACTGTGTCATGCCCATGACGCCGAACTTCGAGGCGGCGTAGCTCGGGGTGAAGATGAAGCCCTCACGTGCCTGGCCGGAGGCGGCGTTGAGGATGCTGCCCCCGCCCGCGGCCCGGAGCAGCGACAGCGCCTCGCGGGCGGCGAGGAACTGGGCCGTCGTGTTGACGGCGAGCACCTTGGCGAAGTCCTCGGTACTCGTCTCCTCGAGGCGGCTGATCGTGATGATGCCGGCATTGTTGACCAGGACGTCGAGCGAGCCCCACTCGGACCGCACGTGCGCGAAGACGCCGGCGACGTCGTCCTCGTCCGTGGCATCGGCCACGAGGCCGGTCACGTCGAGCCCGGTCTCGTTCAGGGCCGAAGCCGTGTCGAGGACGGCGGGGGTCAGGTCGGTCAGGAGCACGCTGGCCCCGGCCCGGGCGAACCCCTCGCCGATGTCGGCCCCGATCCCGCGGGCGCCGCCCATGACGACGACTCGCCTGCCGGTGAAGTGTCCCGCGAAGAGCGCGGAGAAGTCGGTGCTTGGCATTGTGAATCCTTTACTGTCGGTGCCCGGAGGGTTCGTGGCGGGATCGGTCGAGTGCGCGTGCCCACTGCCGGCGTCGGTCGTGGTCGGCCGCGGTCGGTGCCGGGTCGAAGCTGTCGGACTCGATTGCGAGCCCCCGCAGGGCGGCCTCGTCCCAGAGGTCGACGGTCAGGCCCGCGAGGTACGCGGCGCCGATGCCGGACAGGCCCGTGCTCGCGGGCCGCACGACGGTGCGATCGCTCAGGTCCGCCTGGCGCTGCATGAGCCAGTCGTTCCCGGCGGGGCCGCCGTCGACGTAGACGCGGGGCCGGCGTCCCGCCACCGAATCCGCTCGGGTCAGGACGTCCTCGATCTGGAGCGGGATGGATTCGAGCGCGGCGCGGGCGAGGTGCGCCGTCGTGGCGCCGAGGTCGAAGCCGCTGATGAGCCCGACCGCCCGGGTGTCCCACCACGGTGCGCCGAGTCCGGCGAACGCGGGCACGAGATCCACTCCGCCGGAGTCCGGGACGGTCCGGGCGAGTGCGGCGAGTTCGACGGGGGACCGATCGAGGATCGAGCTCAGCCACACGAGCGTGGCCCCCGTGGCGAGGATGTTTCCCTCGAAGGCGCGGGCCGGCGTGCCGGTGTCCCACGCGATCGTGCGCGCGAGGCCGGTCTCCGCCTCGACCGGGCCGGAGGTCAGGCCCATGATCGACGAGCCGGTCCCGTAGGTGACCTTGACGGCCTCGGGGTCGCGGGCCGCGTGCGCGAAGAGCGCGGCGTGGGAGTCGCCGAGCACGGCTGCCACGGGCACCCCGGTCGCGCCCGGGAAGATCTCCTCGGTCAGCCGCGGAGCGGCGTTCGAGCGGGCGAGCGGGGGCAGTGACTGCGGAGGGATCGAGAACAGGTCGCACAGGGCGTCGTCCCAGTGCGCCGTGTCGATGTTGAGCACCTGGGTGCGGCCGGCGTTGCCGAGCTCGATCTGATCGGTGCCGGTCAGGCGCCGCATGAGGAAGGAGTCGACGGTCCCCAGGCGCAGGTCGCCCGCCCGTGCCCGTGTGCGATCCGCGTCCCAGCGATCGAGGATCCACTCGAACTTGAGCGCGGAGAACATCGGGTCGAGGGGGAGCCCGGTGCGCCGGCGGACGTCGTCGGCGTCCTCGGCCAGTTCCTCGGCGCGGGAGGAGGTGCGCCGGTCCTGCCAGCCGATGACGGGCGAGCACGGCTCGCCGTGGGGATCCCACGCGAGCGCGGACTCACGCTGGCTGCTCAGGGCGAGCGCGACCGGCGGGTGCCCGACGCTCTCGGCCGTGGCCCGCGCCGCCTCGACGACGCTCGCGAGCACCCGGTCCGGGTCCTGCTCCACCCAGCCCGGCCGGGGGCTCTCGGCGGTCAGGGGCACGCTGGCGCCGGCGCGCACGCGACCGTCCGCCGTGACCACGACCGCCTTCGTCGAGCTGGTGCCCTGGTCGATCGCCAGAACGTACCCCGTGCTAGGCATGGCGCAGGGCCTCGGTGCTCGCCTCGACGATCTTCTCCGGCGTGAGGCCGAAGTAGTCGAGGAGGAACTCGTTCGATCCGGTCGGGGCGAACTCGTCGTGGACGCCGAGCAGGCGCACGGCCGGACGGGTCGTGGGGCGCTGGGCGATGCGGCTCGCGACCGCGGCCCCGAGTCCACCGGAGAGGGTCGCCTCCTCCACCGACACGATCGCCTCGACCCGGCCGGCGAGCTCGTCGAGGAGGTCGAGGTCCAGGGGGGCGATGTAGGCGGCGTTGACGACGGTCGCCTCGATGCCGGAGGCGGCGAGGGTCTCGGCGGCGACGAGTGCACCGTGGACCATCGTTCCGGTCGCCACGAGTGCGACGTCGGCGCCCTCCCGCAGGATGCTCCAGCGCCCGCGTTCGAGCACGTGGCCCTCGGGGGTGACGTCGGGGACCTTGAAGCGGCCCACGCGGATGTAGGTGGGGCCGGGCCGGGCGGCGGCCAGGCGCACCGCCTGGCGGGTCTCGGCGCGGTCCGCGGGCACGACGATGTCGAGGCCGGGCAGCGCGCGCAGCCACGAGAGGTCCTCCACGGAGTGGTGGGTCGGGCCGAGTTCGCCGTAGGCCATGCCGGTGCTCTGGCCGCAGAGGATCACCGGGTACTGGCTGTAGGCGATGTCGGCCTTGACCTGCTCGAGGGAGCGGCCCGTGAGGAACGGCGCGGCGCTGCTGACGAACGGCACCAGGCCGCCGTTGGCCAGGCCGGCGCCGACGCCGACCATGTTCTGCTCGGCGATGCCGACGTTGACCAGCCGCGGCCCGAACTCCTCGCGGAAGCCGCCGAGCTTGCTGGATCCGACCGAGTCGTTGCAGACGACGACGATGCGCTCGTCCTCGCGGGCGAGGGCGCAGAGTTCGTCGGCGAACGCCTCGCGGTTGTCGTAGACGGGGGCCTTGGTGGGGGTGGCGGTGCTCATACCAGTTCCTTCAGTGCGGCCTCGACCTGCTCGGGCGAGGGGACCTTGTGATGCCAGGCGACGTCGTCCTCCATGAAGGAGATGCCCTTGCCCTTGATCGTGTGGGCGACGACCGCGACGGGACGGCCGCTCGTCGAGGGGGTGAATGCGGCGAGAAGCTGGGTGAAGTCGTGCCCGTCGATCTCGCGGACCTCCCAGCCGAAGGCGCTCAGGCGCTCGGGCAGCGGGTCGAGGGAGTTCGTGTCCTCGGTGCGGGCGCCCTGCTGGAGGCGGTTCCGGTCGACCACCGCGACGAGATTGTCCAGCTTGAAGTGGGAGGCGGCCATGAAGGCCTCCCAGTTGCTGCCCTCCTGCAGTTCGCCGTCGCCCAGCAGCACGAACACCCGGTTCGAGGCGCCGCGCAGCTTGGCCGCCTTGGCGATGCCGGTGGCGATCGGCAGACCGTGCCCGAGCGGGCCGGTGTTCGCCTCGACCCCCGGCACCTTGAGGCGGTTCGGGTGGCCGTTGAGGGGCGAGAGGGGGGCCATGAACGTGGGGAGCTCGGACGGCGAGAAGTAGCCGCACGAGGAGAGCACCGTGTACAGGGCCGCCGCGCAGTGCCCCTTGGAGAGCACGAGGCGGTCGCGACCGTCCGCGTCGGGGTCGCCCGGGTCGATGTCGAGCACGGCGTAGTAGAGGGTCGTGAGCACGTCGGTGATCGACATGTCTCCACCGATGTGGCCCTGCTGGGCGGCATCGATGGTCCGGAGGTTGTCGGCACGGTGGCGGGTGGCCTCCGCGGCGAGAAGGCTCACCTTCTCGGCGGCGGCGGCCCGGGAGATCTCGTCGCGGAGTCCTCGCCAGCGGGCTACCTGCGCTTCGTCGACGCTTAGCATGTGCATGTCCATTCATCGGTGACTAACAATGCATCTAGTAGGCCACGGCGTTCGATGGTTGTCAAGAGGTGTGATGAGAACTCGGTGCGGCCCGGTGCGGCGGCTGCCGCCGATCGGCCCGGTTGCTCGCCTATGCTGTGTCTCGGACCGGCGCGAATGACGAGGGGATGGACTGGTGGCAACCGAGGAAGTCGGATCGGGCGGTGGCTCGGACCGTGAGGACGCCCGGCTCGCCCTCATGACCAAGGTGGCCAAGCTCTACTACGAGGCCCGCATGCGGCAGCCGGAGATCGCCGAGCGGCTGGGACTGTCCCAGTCCCGTGTCTCCCGCCTCGTGCGGGAGGCGCACGACCACGGGATCGTACGCACCGTCGTCCTCTCCCCGAAAGGCCTGCGCTCGGATCTCGAGGCGGAGATGATCGCGCGCTTCGACCTGCTCGACGCGGTCGTGGCCGAGCCCGCCAGCACCGACGACTATGCGGTCATGTCCGCCGTGGGGTCGGCCGGTGCGACGTACCTCGAGGCGACCCTCAACAGCTCCGACCGGGTCGGGGTCTCGTCCTGGTCCTCGACCCTGCTCGCCGCCGTCAATCTCATGGTTCCCCGGCCGCGCTCGCCGATGGCCGGCGCGGTCGTCCAGGTCATCGGGGGCGTGGGGCGCCCGGACGTGCAGGTGCAGGCGAACCGCCTGGCCGAACGCCTGGCGCAGGTGGCCGGTGCCGAGCCCAAGTTCTTTCCCACTCCCGGGCTCGTCGGCTCCCGCCAGACCCGGGACGCGATGATGACCGATCGCTACCTCGCCGGAGTCACCGACGAATGGCGCGGCATCACCACGCTGCTGGCCGGGATCGGCACTGTGCGTCCGTCCTCGTTGCTCGCCTCCTCGGGGGCCGCGGTCGACGATCATGACGTCGCCGAACTGACCGGCCTCGGGGCGGTCGGGGACATCTGCCTGCGGTTCTTCGACGCGCAGGGCGCCGCGGTGCGTTCGAGCATCGACGAGCGGGTGCTCGGCATCGACTCCACCCAGTTGCTCGGCATCCCCCGCCGGATCGCCATGGCCGTGGGGCACCGCAAGGTCGAGGCGATCCGAGGTGCGTTGCTCGGTGGCTGGGCGAACATCATGATCACCGACGTGGCCACCGCCCGCGAGGTGCTGGGCGACTGACCGGCGGCCACCGGGGCGACTGCCGGAATCCAGGGCGGGCCGGGGATCAGGAGCGGCGTGCCGGATCGCCGAGGTCGTGGTCGACCATGAGCGGGGCCCAGTCGACCTCGGCGAAGCGGCTGCGCTGCGTTTCGAGTATCTGCGGTAGGCGCCGGCGGGAGATGGGGTGGAGGTACTCGGTGAACTCGCCCATCCGGTCGAACTGCTCCCGGACCCGGTCGCCGTGGCCGCGCAGATCCCCGGATTCAGCGATGAACGCCTCGAGGCGCTCGGTGTAGGCGGGCAGGGCCGGGTCGTCGGCGATCGTCATCTGCCACAGCCGCAGGCTCGAGAACCGCGCCCACGATCGACAGGAGTCGACGTAGTCCCGGTACCGTCGCAGCACGGTGCTCGTGGCCGCCTCGATCTCGCGGGTCTGGGTCCCGACCGATTCGCCGGCCAGCCGTTCGAGCCCGTCCAGGGCGTCGTCGAGAAGGCGGCGATCGGCGGCCGCGGCCGCCTGGATCTGCTCGTCCAGGTGCGCGACCTGATCCCAGCCGGACGACGTGAACTCACCGGCCGAGAGAGCCGCGGACTGCACGTGGAAGAGCCGCGTCGCCGTCGCCTCACGCTCCTCGTCGGCCACGGGCTGCTGCTCGCGCGCCACCTCGTCGAGCCGGCGGGCGATCCGCTCGATGCCATCCTCGATCCGGCCGAGCCGGGCCTGCATCGCCATCGCCGTGAGCGCGCCGGCGAGCGCCGCCGCGTTCACCACCTCGTCGCCGAGCGAGCGAGGGCGGGCCGCATGTGTCCAGGAACCGGATTCCCCGCGCGTGATCGTCAGGATCCCGGGGCCGTGGATCTGCTGGATCGCCGTCGCCATCGAGGGATCGACGCGCACGAGTCGAGCGACCGCCCCCGGCGTGGCGTGCATGCCGTCGATAGCTGCGAGCAGACCCTCGGTGTGACGACCGAGTTGGTCGGGCAGCGATCGGATCGTCGTGCCGAGGGCGTCGAGATCGGCGGGCAGCCCGAGCGCGAGGAGCTCGTCCGGGCGGTCGGTGGCGTAGGCCAGGATCGGGGGAACCGCCGGAACCACCGGGCGGGCGGCGGGCGGTAGTGGAGTCGGTGGCGGCAGCGGCGGCACAGGGGGCTGGTGGGAGCGGAAGCGCCATGCGGACGCGGCCGAGATCACGATGAGGATCACCGCGATCGTCACCATCCAGCCGACCGGCGTCATGCTGCCAGTATGCGACAGGCACGGCCGTCACCGGAAGGAGGATCAGCGCGGCCGGTTCTCCGGGCCGACGATCATGACCGACGTGGGTGGGGCGAACACCACGGGGACGGGCCGGCGGGCCGGCATGAGCTCGAACCGGTGGTAGATCCGCGCGAGGCCGCGCAGGACCCACGCGGCGGCCGCGCACCACAGCGGCCACTGCCACCACCAGGCGGCGCTCCACGCGGGCGGCACCTCCAGCCCGAGCCCGAGCAGCCCGACCCCGAGCACCACGAACATCGCACTCAGATGCCACACGTAGATCGTCATCGACCGCGCGCTCACCCAGCCCACGAGGCGCCGCAGCGGCCCGGTGGCGAGGCGCACGAACGGTCCGCGCAGGGCGAGCGCGACGGCGGTCAGGAGGATCGCGTGGGCGAGGGCCAGGAGCGTGGGCGGGCTCAGGTTCGAGATCGCCTCGCCCGGCATGCCGATGAGGCTGAGCGGGTAGGGGCCGGCCGCGAGCAGCACGAGCGCGGCCGACAGCGCGAGTGCCGCGACGATCCACCAGGCACGCGCCCCTGGACGGCGCTCCGGCAGCAGCGCATAGGCCAGCCCCGCCGTGAAGGGCACGGCCCACACCGCGAGCAGGTTGAGCCAGGCCAGCTGCGGCGCCGCGCCGGAGAACCGGAGCAGATCCACGATGACCGGCAGCGGCAGGAGTACGAGGGGTGCCGCCCAACCGAGCCGGACCACGAGCGCCCGGAGCGCGGGCGTGAGCAGGAGCAGCGCCCCGTAGACGCCGAGGAACCACAGCGGCTGCGGCACGATCCGCACCGCCTGCGCCACGGCGGCCCCGGGCACGCCCACGGCCGGCAGGAGGAGTGCTACGCCGGCCCACGTGAGCGCGAAGGCGAGCACCGGCGTCAATAATCGAGGCAGGCGCCGACGGAGCGTGATCCCGACCGATTCCCTCCGGCCCAGCCCGGCCGCCGCGCCCGCGGCGAAGAACAGCAGCGGCAGCACCTGGAGCACCCACGTGAGGAGCCAGCCCGGGCCGGTCGCGAGCGCGTTGCCGATCGTCAGGGCGGTGCCGTCCCAGGCGACCTGCGGCATGAGCCAGTGCACGGCCACGACGGCGAGCGTGCCGAGGGCCCGCACGAGGTCGACGAACGGATCGCGGGCGCGGCGCCGACCGGATGAGGCCGACTGGGCGGGTTGGGCAGGGGCCGCGGCCGGATGCGCCGGGGCGGGGAGGCGGTGCGGTCGTAGGGAGACGGGCGGGGAGGCGGTGGCCACGATGGTCCTGACTGTGTGGGAATGGGATCCCGTCCAGTCTTCGAAATCGGGCAGATCGCCACCATGGCGCCAGCCGCCGCGTGGGAGCGGGCGAGCCCGAACTCATCGTGGGGGCCGGCCCCGGGGGCCCGCCCCCGTCAGCGCTGGAGGTAGCGGACGACGGCGAGCACGCGGCGGTGAGCGGCGTCGTCCGTGGGCAGATCGAGCTTGGCGAAGATCGAGGAGATGTTCTTCTCCACGGCGCCGGCGGAGAGGAACAGGGCGGCGGCGATCGCGGAGTTCGAGCGGCCGAGGGCCATCTGCTCGAGCACCTCGCGTTCGCGGGGGGTGAGGCGTTCGAGGGCGGCGCGTTCGGGGGTGGCGCGCAGGAGCTGGCTCACGACCTCGGGATCGAGCACGGTGTGCCCGGCGGTGATCCGCTCGAGGGCGTCGATGAACTCGCTCACGTCGGCCACCCGATCCTTGAGCAGGTAGCCGATCGCGCGGGCGTTGCCCTGCAGCAGCTCGGTGGCGTAGCGGGTCTCGACGTATTGGGAGAAGAGCAGCACACCGTGCTCGGGGTGGCGCTCGCGGATCCGCAGCGCGGTGCGCAGGCCCTCGTCGGTGAAGGTGGGGGGCATGCGCACGTCGATCACCGCGACGTCGCACGGGGTGCCGGCGTCGGCGCGGGCCTCGATGGCCGCCTCGAGCTGCGTGCCGTTGTCGACCGCGGCCACGACCTCGTGCCCGCGGCGGGTGAGCAGCGAGGTGAGCCCGTCGCGCAGGATGGCCGAGTCCTCGGCGATCGCGATCCTCATGGCGCCACGGTAGCGGGGCCGGGCCGACTCACCGCCCGGCCACCCGCATCGGCAGTGTGATCGTGACGACGGTCGGCTCCCCGGCGGGGCTCTCGATCCGCAGGCCGCCGTCGACCGAGGCCACCCGGTCGCGCAGGCCGGCGAGGCCGGTGCCGTGGCCGTCCGCGCGGGGCGGGGCCGGTTCGGCGCCGCCGATGCCGTCGTCCCGCACCCGCAGCCACAGGGTCTGGTCCCGCTGCTCCGCGAGCACGTAGACGCCGCTCGCACGCGCGTGCTTGACCGCGTTCGTGATCAGCTCGGCGATCGCGAAGTAGGCGATCGACTCGATCGGCGGGTCCGGGCGCAGGTCGGGGGCGATGTCGACGGTCACGGGCAGCGGGCTGCGGGAGGAGAGCGTCTCGACGGCGACCGCGAGGCCGGCCTCGAGCGCGGGCGGGCGGATGCCGCGGGCGAGTTCGCGCAGCTCGACCAGGGTGTCCTTCGTGGCCGCGTGCGCCTCGGCCACGAGGTCGCGGCCCTGGGCCGGGTCGCTCTCGAGGAGCTCGGTCGCCTCCCCGAGCTGCATCGCCAACGCGACGAGCCGGGCCTGGGTGCCGTCGTGCAGGTCGCGTTCGATCCAGCGGAGCTTGGTGTCCGCATCGGCCACGGTGCGCCCCCGGGAGGATTCGAGGGCGGCCACCCGCAGGCTCGAGCGGGTGGGGCCGAGCAGGACGGCGGCGAGTCCTGCCCAGGCGGCGGCGAATCCGCGGGCGAGCTGGGGCCACAGGAACCAGAGCACGATGCCGGCCACGCCGCAGGCGATGAACGATGACGTCGTGTCCATCGGGGTGCCGTCCCACCAGAGCGAGCCCCGGTGCCACGTGCCGTCCGCGGCCTGCTGGGCGGGCAGGAAGCGGTACCAGAACCAGTACGTGAGCAGGCCGGCCGCGACGACGAGGAACACGAGCACGAGCACCGCGGAGACGATCGCCAGGGGCAGCGCGATCACCAGGAAGAGCACGGCCCGCCAGCCGGCGCCGTCGCCGATCGTGTTCGCCAGGCCCCGCCAGAAGCCGTGGCCGCGGCGGCGCGGGAGCGGGTGCGCGATCTCGGTGCCGAGGAGGCGGGCGTAGCCGCGGAACATCCCGCCCCAGCCGCGGGCGCCGAGCACGAGCCATCCGGGCAGGTAGAGCCCGGCCACGGTCGGGGCGAGCGCGGCCGTGAGGCAGGCGCACAGCACCGCGTAGGCGAAGCCGAACGGCGCCGTGAGCAGGATGAGCAGCTCCGTGCCCAGGTCGCGCCAGGCCCGCGAGGTGAACGGCGCGGACCAGAGGCGCTGCGGGGCGCGGCGGCGGGTGACGACCGGGACGATCGGCGGCGCGTCGGTCGGGGAGGGTGCGCCGGTCGGGGAGCGTGCGGGCATGACCACCATTCAATCGGCCCGCGGGGGCCCGGACCAAGGCGGCCTGCCCCCGTGTCCGGAGGGGGATGGCCCCAGCGCCGCGTTGGTGCCGGCCGGCCGGCCCCCGCCGGCGGCCGGCCCCCGCCGACGCCGTCGCCCGCGCCCCGGTCCGCTTATCCGCCCGCCGCCCCGCCCGCCGGTGCCCTACATGCCCGGCCCGACGAGCGAGGCGACGATGCCGCCGTTCATCGTGGTCAGCACGACCACCTGGCCGGACGCCGTGGCCGGTCCGAACAGCTTGGCGTCGTTGATGCCGGCGTCGGCATATTCCGCGTTCTCGCCCGGGTCGGGCGCGCTCCACAGCAGGCGCCCGCTCGCGCCGTCGTAGGCCTCCACCCAGGCGTCGCCGCCGAAGGGGCCCACGATCACGGCGCCGCCGGCCATGCCGAGCTGATCGTGGTTGTTGTTGAACGAGGACGGCCCGATCAACTGCAGCGGCTGTCCGGTCGAGGCGTCGAACACGCCCACCTGCTCGCTCGTGAGGAACCCGGCGACCAGGCCGCCGGAGCCGGCGAGCGGGCCGGTGGGGATCCGGGAGAAGTCCATCCCGTCGACGGTCTGCGGCAGCGGCGTGGGCCGCGCACCCGAGTGGGGGTCGTCGGTCGCCGGCGAGTACCGCAGCAGCCCGCCCGTCTCGCCGTCCTCGTCCTCGTAGCCGACCACGAACCCGCGCTCGGTCGGGGCCGCGTGAGTGAGCACCCTGGGCACCGGCAGCTCGGCGTGCTCGATGTCGCCGGTCACCGGGTCGAGCCGCACGGCCCCGGAGGCCTCGTCGAGGTACCGGGCCATCCACACGGTGCCGTCCTCGGCCACGACCGGATCGGTGCGCAGCCCGGCTATCTCGGTCTCGAAGCCGATCACGGCATCGTCGGCGCGGAACCCGAACACGTCGTCCTTCATGCGCAGCAGCACCGTGTCCCCGGCGGCCGTGGCGGAGTCGCACCCGGCCAGCACGGTCGGCGTCGAGGAGATCTCCGCGCCGTCGGCCGGATCGAGCACCGAGACCGCGAAGCCGTCCTCGCCGTGGGACGCGGCCACGATCGACCCGCCGGCGGTGACCGCGAGGCACAGGCCCGCGCCGGTGGCGCTCTGCCAGGCGAGTTCCCCGGTGGCGAGGTCGAGGGCCACGACCAGCCCGCCGTCGTCCGTGCGTGCGGGAACGAGCACGTGACCGTCCCGGTCGAACAGGGCCGGGCCGGCGAGGCTCGCCCCCTCGATCTGCGCGAGCCAGCCGCCGCCGGGGGCGTCGTAGCTCACCGCGGCGAAGCGGGCGTCCCGGATGAAGGAGACGTCCCGGGTCACCGCGTAGTCGAACACGCACCACCGGAAGGCCGTCGGATCGGTGATGCCCGCGAGGGTGCACAGGGTCTCGGCCACGGCCCGCTGCGCCGGGGTCAGGTCGTCGTAGCCCAGGTGCACGTCCGGGAAGGACCGGTCGGTGAACGTCGCGGTGCTCTCGCCGTCCTCGTAGTCGAAGAGGGCCTCGCCCTCGCCGATGCGCCAGCTCTCCCCGAACGCGCCGTAGAGCGCCTCGACGGGCGGGTCGAGCGGCAGCTGCTGCCCGCCACGGGCGGTCAGGTCGTTCTCCGCCGCGCCGTCGGGGCTGCCGAGCAGGCCCTCCCAGGCCGCCTCGGATGTGCCGGCGTCGACGAACACGTCGAAGTTGCCGGTCTCCAAGCCCCGCACGCTCACCTGCACATCGTCCGGTCCGGCCACGAACAGGTCCCCGGCGAAGGCCCACGCGAAGTGGTCGCCCAGGTCGATCCCCTCGGTCAGTTGCGCCATCGGGACGGGGCCGCCGTCGATCCGGACCACCGGGTCGCGGTGGGTCCGGGCACTCACCCGGTGCCCGCCGACCTCGATCGCGGCGGCGGTGATGATCGAGACCCGGGTGCTGTCGCCGTAGGGCTCCTGCCGGGTCTGCACGGTCAGCTGCTCCGAGTCGGCGAGCACGAACTCGCCCACGAGCTGCAGGTCGTAGCGCACCCCGTCGAACGTGCGCAGATGCGGTTCACCCGATCCGCCCCCGCACGGGCCGGTGCACGGCGTGGGCTGCCTGGGGGAGGGGGGCATGTTGTCGTCGAAGAGGCTGTCGAGGGACTCCTTGAAGCCCTTCTTCATGTCCTTGAAATATTGCGACACGCACTTGATGGGCGAGCCCTTGCAGCCGCCGAGGTCGTCCACCGGCTTGAGCGTGGGCTGGGCCTTGAGCGGGATGCCGTCGTCGTCGCCGAAGCCGACCGGGGTCACGCGGGCGGGGCCGGGCCCGCGCTGGAGGGCGTGCTCGATCCGCAGGGTGCCGCTCTCGGCGCGGGCGTCGGCGGCGTCGGTGGCGCCCGCCTGCGCGCCGGTGGGAACGCTGCCGAGGACCGTCTGCAGGCCGGTGGTCCGTTCGCCGTCGGCCGTGACCCCGAACCACTGGAACTGCCCGCCGCGCATGCGGTGGCCGAGCAGCTCGGCGGAGGGCAGGTCCGCCTCGTCGGCCGCACTCGGCAGGCCCTGCCCGAACGCGAAGTCGACGATCAGCGGCGCCCCGCCCGCCACGCCCAGATGCGACAGGTCGAGCACGAGCAGGTCGTCCGCGTCGACGGACCGGTCCCCGGTCGGGGTCGCGATGACCTGGAGGCGCTGCTCGCCGCCGGTCGAGACGATCCCCGCCACGACGTCCAGATCCTCCCGGAACGTGTCCGGCGTATCGCGTATGGACGGCGCCAGGTCGGGTATCGGAGTGAACCTCACCCCGTCGATCAGCTCGAGTGCCGCATCCTCCTCCCCGGTGAGCCCGGCGAGGAGGCGATCGGTCACGTCGACGAGCGAGCCGTCGGCGAGCACCGTGCGCACCCGCTCGTAGACCCACGTGTCCTGCACCGGCTCGTCGCCGGTGGGCACCGCGGTGGCGGGCTCGGGCGCCGGCGCCGGTTCCGCCTCGGCCGCGCCGCCGGAGAACAGCGAACAGCCGGCCAGCAGCAGGGCCACCGAGGCGGCCGCCGCGACCGCTCGGGCGGGCGCGTGCACGGCGGGACGTCGATCACGGGTGGTCATGGGGCGGGTTCCTTCGCTCGGTCGTGTCATGGACTCGGGCGCGGGCGCCGATCTGCCCCATCGCTCGGTTCGACCTCACAGCCAAGCAGCCCCGGCTCACAGACCGCTCACAAACGTTCGTGCGGGGATACTGGAGGCCGTCCGGGCGGCGGGCCGTCGTCGCCGGTGATGAAGGAGGAAGCAGTGGAGCAGCGGATCTTGGGGCGCACCGGCCGACCGGTCTCGGTGATCGGGCTCGGCACGTGGCAGCTGGGCGCGGACTGGGGCGATGTCCGTGAGGAGGAGGCCCGCGCGGTGCTGGAGGCCGCGTATGAGGGCGGCGTGCGGTTCTTCGACACCGCCGACGTCTACGGCGACGGGCTCAGTGAGCGCAGGATCGGCGCCTTCCTGCACGAGCGGGGCATCGACGACGTGGTCGTCGCCACGAAGGCGGGCCGCCGGATGCCGCAGACTCCGCAGATCTATTCCCTCGACCACCTGCGCGCGTGGACCGACCGGTCACGCGCGCACCTGCGGGTGCAGACCCTCGACCTCGTGCAATTGCACTGCCCGCCCACCGCCGTCTACGGCACCGACGCCGTCTTCGACGCCCTCGACACCCTGGTCGAGGAGGGGCGCATCGCCCGCTACGGCGTGAGCGTCGAGACCCGTGCCGAGGCGCTCACCGCGATCGCCCGCCCGAACGTGGCGAGCGTGCAACTCATCCTCAACATGATGCGGCTCGGTCCGCTGGCCGAGGTACTCCCGGCCGCGCGCGCCGCCGGTGTGGGGATCATCGTCCGGGTGCCGCTCGCGAGTGGGCTGCTCTCGGGCCGCTACGACGAGAACACCACCTTCGCCGCGAACGACCACCGCACCTTCAACCGCGACGGCAGCGCGTTCGACGTCGGCGAGACCTTCTCGGGCGTCGACTTCGCGACCGGTCTCGAGGCGGTCCGCCGGCTGGCCCCGCTCGTTCCCGACGGCGCGACGATGGCGCAGTTCGCGCTCCGGTGGATCATCGACCAGCCGGGTGTCAGCACGGTCATTCCCGGTGCCCGCACGCCCGAGCAGGTGCGCACCAATGCGGGGGCCGCCGACCTCGCCCCGCTGCCGGCCGGCACGGTTGCGGCCGTGGAGGCGGTGTACCGCGAGCTGATCGCCCCGCAGCTCGGTGACCGCTGGTAGTCCTGCGATGGCTGGGGCCGATCTCACGGAGGAGACGTCGTGCCTCGCTCCTGTGCCCACGGCACCCATCCGTGATGAGCGTCGACCCCTGTCAGAACAGTATCAATGGTGATACTGTTAGGTGTGGCGAGCGTAGAGAAGATCCTCGAGCGGATGCGGGTCGCACCCGCCGGAGTTCGGTTTGCGGACCTCGCGAAGGTCTGCACCTACTACTTCGGAGAGCCCAGGATCCGTGGTACGTCTCACCACGTCTACAAGATGCCCTGGTCAGGGGACCCGCGAGTCAACATCCAAGACGATCGCGGGAGATCCAAGCCCTACCAAGTGCGCCAAGTCCTTGCAGCGATTGAGAAATTGGAAGGGGAGCAACTGTGACCACCATCAGGGCCGATCATTACACCTACCGCGTGCGCTGGTCCGCCGAGGATGCGGGGTACGTCGGAACCGTGGCCGAGATGCCCTCGCTCTCGTGGATCGCGGACGATCAGGTGGCTGCACTGACCGGAGTGCGCTCCCTCGTGGAGGACATCCTCGACGATTTACTCTCCGGCGGGGAGAAGCCGCCCGAGGCGATTTCGGATCGAAGCTACTCCGGCAAGTTCATGGTGCGGATTCCGCCCGAGGTGCATCGCCACCTTGCCGTCGAGGCTGCTGAACAGAACGTGTCGCTCAATCGCCTCGTGGCCGCCCGTCTCGCGAGCGCCTGAGCCTGGATCCACCGTCCGGATCTCGGTGATGGTGTGAGGTCCGGGTTCTGGCGGGTCCGGTTGTGTGGGCGTGAGGGGGGCCGCCGGTCTGCCCGGCTTTTCCACATGTGTTCCGGTCGTGCCCGTGGGGGCTGGTGGTCAGGGTGTCGGGGACGCGTTCGCGGTGAACTTTCCCGAGGGCGCGTGGGCCAGGGCTGAGGCGCGTATATCGGCGTGGACCTGCTCGATGATGGCGTGGCCGCGGTGGGCCTCCTCGGCCTCGAGCATGCTCAGGGGCGAGTCGGTGAAGACGGCGTGACGCTGGAGGCGACGTGGCAGGAGGTCGGGGACGCGTTCGCCCTGTGGCCCGCCCACTGACGCCAGGCTGTATGCGGCCTTCATTGGCGGCAACCTCACGCAACGAGGGAGCCTTCAACAAGCAGACCCCATATTGAAGACTAGGATGCTAGCCTTCAATATGGACCGTTCTTGTTGAAGCCTCGCCACATGGAGGGCCTGATGCCGCAGTCACGACGCCCCGAGGGGACGCCCGCCGGTGGGCAGGTCACGCAGGCGCAGCGCCACGTGGGCGCACTGCGGCCGGCTTCCTGGCCGGCGCTCACCTACGAGGAGCACCCGTGGCACATCACCGCCGAGCAGGCTCATCGCCTCGGGGCCGTCGAGACCCGGCGACTGTCACGCCCGTACCGGGCCGCCCTACCTCCGCAGATCGCCGACCTGGACGTCATGGGCGCGCTGGAGCGGAGCGCGTTGGAGGCGGCCGAGGACGCTGCGGCCCTGACACGGGAGTTCGATGCCGCGATGGCAGCCCTTCCGGTGCCGATGCCTGCGATCCTGCTGCGATCAGAGTCGGCGTCAAGCTCCCAGATCGAGAACCTCACCGCGAATGCTCACAACATCGCGGCCGCCACGATCGGTGCCGACGCCAAGGAGAACTCGGCACTCGTGGCAGCGAACGTGGCAGCGATGCACGAAGCACTGGCTCACCTCGGCCCACTCGACCTCCCGACAATCCTGTCCATCCATCGAGCGCTACTTGCGACATCGCAGCCAGATGCCGCTGGGGTGCTCCGCGGTGAGCAGGTGTGGGTCGGTGCCTCCGACCAGAGTCCCCATGGTGCCGCATTCGTCGCCCCGCATTCCTCCCTCGTCCCGGCCCTGATGGGCGACCTGCAGCGGTTCATCGAGCGCCGTGACATGCCTCCCCTGGTCCACGCCGCCATCGCCCACGCACAGTTCGAGACGATCCACCCCTTCAGCGACGGCAACGGACGAACCGGTCGGGTCCTGGTCCACTCCATGCTGCGCACCTCGGTGCCGATCACGAGCTCCACCGTCCCCGTCTCCGCGGGCCTCCTGGGCGATACCGGCAGCTACGTCCGCGCGCTGACCGACTACCGTGACGGCGACCCGGGCCGCATCGTGACCTCCATGTCCCTGGCCGCCCACGACGCAGCCCGCTACGGAAGGGCGCTGGCCCAGCGCATCGTCGAAACCCGCTCGGGGTGGGTCTCCTCGATCGACGCGCGCTCTGATTCAGCGGCCTGGCGACTCGCGGACCACCTGTTCAGTCAGCCGGTCGTCAACGCCGCCCACGTATGCACTGCGCTCGACGTCTCCGACCGAGGTGCCCGCAACGCGATTACGAAGCTCGTCGAGGCGGGCGTACTGCGCAAGGCGGTCCTTGGACGCCGGCGGAACGTCGTCTGGCAGGCTGACGCGGTTCTAGCGGCAATGGACGACTTCGCCCGCGCGGCCGCCCGCAGACGCTAGAAGTCCCCGCCGGGGAATCAGTGTGGGGCCCCGAAGTCGGCTTCACCGCCTCAGACCTCGTCGTCGGACAGTGCGTCAGGCGGCGGCCGCGATACGCAACGCCGCCATCAGCCTGCTTTGACTGGCCGGCCGGACCTACCAGCGCCGCTGCAACCCCGTGAGCGTCGCGAAAGCGGAATCCCGGGTGACGAGCGGGATGTTCTCGACGATCGCCTGCCCGGCGAGCAGCCGATCGAAGAGATCCCGATGGTCCCAGCGTAGGGAGCCCGCATACAGGGCGTGCTCGGTGGTGAGGTCGAGTGGTTCGGCTTCGATCTCAGCCACGCGCCGTGACCATGCGGCGAGCAGCGGCTCGGCCTCGTCGAACTTGCCTAGGCGCACCTTGGTTGCGACCTCCATGGCGGAGACCGCGGACACGAGGAGGCGGGTGTTCCGGTCTGCCAGTTCGGCCCGAAGTGTGGAGGGAATCCGCCGTGACGCGCCGAGCAGCCAGACGAACGTGTGCGTATCCAGCAGGTACGTCACTCCCATGCCGCGAGTTCCTCCTCCGGAAGCTCGTCGAAGAAGAAGGAGTCGGGCAGGTCGATCGGGAGAGTGTCGAAGGTGCGTTCCCCGACCGGATCGATCGGCGTGAGCCGCACGACGGGATGGCCGGATCTGGCCACGGTGATCTCCTCTCCCTGTTGGGCGCGTGTGATGAGTCGGGAAAGGTGGGTCTTCGCCGCCTGCACATTGACAATTTCCATGCGACCTATTGTGGGTGGTCTAGTTGGTCTGGTCAACCAGTTTTCGGTGCGTCTCGGGCTCTCGTATCGGCGGGCCGTCTGGTCGGTCATCACCTTGGACCACCGCACGACCGCGCAGAGACTCATCTACGCTGTCGGCGTGCTCATGGGCGCGAACTTCACGAACCCTTCCGGGAAGCGGGCTCGACCCACGGGTATTGCTCGGCCTGGCGTGGGTGCGCGGCCGGGACATGAGGGCGAGGCCCTGCTGCAGCGCTCCCTGCTCTACGTTTCCTCGACTCGGGATCGCGACGAGTTCGTGATCACCTGGTTCGGCGAGCCGCACGAGCTGGTCGCTGCGGCGCTCGACGAAGACGAGGACTGATGGTGGGGCGTTGCCTGGGTGGGTGGGCCTGAGGTCGCTTCTCGGGGTGGTGGAGCGAACGGCACTTACATACGCTCCTGGGTACGTAGAGGAGGTGCAGGGTGCGCACGATGTCGTACTCGGAGTCCTGGGCCAGGTACGCGGAGACTCTCGACGCTGTGATCGACGACCGCGTGGAGGTCGTCATCACCCGAGCGGGTCGTGAACCGGTCGTCATGGTGGCGCTCGACGAATACAAGTCCCTCAAGGAGACCATCTACCTGCTTCGTAGCCCCGCCAATGCTCGTCGGCTGCTCGAGTCGATCGACGGGTTGGAGAAGGGGCGCGGCACCGAGCACGACCCGGTCGAATGAAGCTTCTCCGGGGTGACCTGGGGCGCTACGCCTCTTCCGTCCGGGCGCCGCACGTGGCAGTCTCGACCTCCTCCCGTCGCCGCCGTGACGGCGGGAGGCACGGTTGGAGCACGCCATGGGACTCATCCACATCGACCTGTTCACCACGCTCGACGGCGTCGCACAGGCGCCCGGCGGCCCGGAGGAGGACCCCGAGGGCGGGTTCGCATTCGGGGGCTGGCAGGCGCCGCTGTTCGACGATCTCGTCGGCGAGCAGATCGACGCCGGCATGGAGGGCATGGACGCACTGCTGCTCGGACGCCGCACCTACGACATCTTCGCGGGCTATTGGCCGGGCGAGCGGGGCCCGATGGCCGAGCGGCTCAACCGTCTTCCCAAGTACGTGGCCTCACGCAGCACCCGCGACCTCCGCTGGAACAACTCCACCCAGCTCGGTCCGGACCTCGCCGCCGTGCGGGAACTGCGGATCCGGCATGAGCACGTCCACGTGATCGGCAGCCTCGACCTCGTTCAAACGCTGTTCGCGGAGCGGTTCTTCGACAGGCTCACGCTGTGGGTGTATCCGATCCTCCTCGGCGGCGGCAAGAAGGTCTTCGCCGGCGGCGCCGTGCCCACGAGCCTCGAGCTCCTCGAGCCGGTCGTCGCCTCCCCGAAGGGCGCGATCATGCAGCGCTACGCGCTCCGCGAGGGCACCCCGGAGGTCGGCGACATGGCCGAACTCGACCAGGACGAATAGCCCCTCCCGCCGCATCGAGCCCGTCGAGCCGAGCGCGTCCCACGCCGGGCAGGGCGATGGCTCCGGACATTCATCCAGATGGACTGAAGCCTTCGTGACGCGTGGCTGATGCAAATACGATGCACGCATGCGAACCACCGTTGATCTTCCTCCTGCCGTTCGCCGGCGTGCCGAGGAATTGGCGGCTGCACGCGGGCAGTCCCTCTCGGCCACCGTTGCCGAGTTGACCATCCGCGGCCTGGGTCAACTCGACGAACCCATCACGATCGAGGTCGATGAACGCTCCGGATTCCCGGTGATGGAGTTCGGGCGAACGATCACGCCCGAGGATGTGGCCGCGGCACTGGACGACGAGTGACCACGTTCCTGCTGGACGCGAACGTACTGATCTCGCTCACCGCGCGTGAACATGTACACCATGAGCGGGCCACGCGGTGGGCCATGGGTGTCGACTCGTTTGCGGTGTGCCCGATCGTCGAGGGTGCATTGATCGGGTTCGCACTACGCCTCGGGGCCACGGCGGCCGAGGCCCTCGAGAGCCTTCGCCTCATTCGAGAGCGGCCGGGTTACGAGTTCTGGCCGGACACACTCTCCTATTCCCGGGTCCCCCGCGACCGCGTTCGCGGACATCGCCACGTCACCGACGCCTACCTGGCTTCGGTGGCGGCGTCCCGGCCGAACGCAATGTTGGCCACCATGGACGAGGCGCTTGCGAGGTCCATGCCCGAAGCGACGCTGCTCCTGACGCGAGGCGCATCCGCGATCGCTGATATCGCAGGTGCGGACGTGGCAGACATCTTGGTGCGGGGCGCCGCGCCCTCATGGTGGTGTGGACTTGCGTTCCCGCGTCGCCTACCGGGGATCCTTGATCCTGTCCGCCGCGATCACGAGCATCGCCACGAAGCAGCCGACCAATCCCAACGCGCCGACGACGATCGCGGCAACCGGGTGGACTCCCCAGAGGATCTCCTCGTGACGGATCTGCCCGAACATGCCGTCAATCAGGATGGACCCGAACAGGAATCCGAGGAGCCAGCCCGCGACGTACCACGGCCATCGGCGAGCGGGCCGCTGCTCGTCGCGGAAGCTGGCGGCATACTCGCTCGCGGGGCCGAAGGCCGCCACCGGGTCCTCTCCGCTCTCGGCGAGGTGGCTCTCGACCTGCGCGATCGCATCCCCGATCACCTCTCCGGGGACATCGCGCAGCCGCAGCGCGAAGGTCAACTCCTGGGTGTACTTCTCAACCGTGGTCATGCTCAGCTCCGTTCCCTTGCACCCGCATGATCGACGACGCTCGCTCCGTGAACGTGTGCCACCGCGCGCGCTGCTCCTCGAGTCGATCACGCCCCGCCCCGGTGATCCGGTAGTACTTCCGGCCGGGGCCGCCATCACCCTGACGCCACTGCGAACTGAGCGCTCGCTCTCGTTCGAGACGGTTCAAGACCGGGTAGAGCGTTCCACCCTTGATCGTTCCCATCCCCGCATCGGCCAGCTGCGCAGCGATGAGGTACCCATACGTCTCGCCCTCGGAGACCACCGCCAGGGCCATCGTCTCCAGCACGCCGCGAAGCCAATCGCTCGGCCACTCCTCATCCATATCTAGATGCTCACAGCGACTAGATCATGCGTCAACCTAGTGGGGTGGCGTGTGCCCGGCTGCGCCATCCGCTCACGTGTGATCCCGCAGCTCAGGGCCGGACTGGCACAACGCGTGGGCGCTCGCGCGTACGGTAGGCGGGTGAGCGACGTCGTCAAGGAGAACCCCGACGCGCCCGCGGGCGCGTTCGAGGCGGAGGCGGCGGGCCTGCGCTGGCTCGCCGCAGCCGGTGCGCGCGTGGCCGAGGTCCGAGACGTGTCGGCGAGGCGGATCGTGCTCGAGCGCATCGAGCCGGCCGCGCCGACCGCTCGGGCCGCCCGCGACTTCGGCCGGTCGCTCGCGACCACCCACGGCGCCGGCGCCCGGGCGTTCGGCGCCAGGCCCGACGGCTGGGACGGGCCGCTGTTCATCGGCCGCCTCGAGCAGCCGGCCGCCGCCGAGACGAGTTGGGGAGCCTTCTACGCCCGCGACCGCGTGGCCTGCTTCCTCGAGCGCGCGGTCGCGAACGGCAACCTGGATCGCGCCGGAGCGGAGGTGGTGCGCGAGGCGTGCGAGCTCGTGGCCTCCGGCGCGCTCGACGACGACGAGCCGCCCGCCCGCATCCACGGCGACCTGTGGAACGGGAACCTGCTCTTCTCCCCGGAGGGCGCGGTGCTCATCGACCCGGCCGCGCACGGCGGCCACCGCGAGACCGACCTCGCGATGCTCGACCTGTTCGGGGCGCCCCATCTGAACGAGATCGTGCGCGGATACGAATCGGTGCACCCGCTGCGCGACGGGTGGCGAGAACGCATCCCGCTGCACCAACTGCACCCGCTCGCCGTGCACGCCGTCGGCCACGGGCCCGCATACGGACGCCTGCTCATCGACGCGGCCCGCGCCACCTGCGCACTGGCGTGACGGCCTGAAGGTCGGCGGGCGCCGTCGATCGTCTCGTGTCTGACGGCCTGACGCCGTATCGTCATACATGTCAAGCTGCAGCATGATGGTTGTCGGACTCGGACTCGACGACGTGAATGAGCGCAGCCTGCGCCACCGGGTGATTCGCTCCTCGAAGGGCGTGTGCGGCCGATTGCCGCGTGGGAGGTCGGGACGTGAGCGGATACGACGAGCGGGCCGCTCGAGCGCTGGCCGAAGGTGAATTCGACCGCCTGCCCGGCACCTCTCGAACCTCTCGAGGCTCCCGAGGTGGGCGACGTCTCGGCCGTCATCTCGGTGCGGCTACGCGGTGATGAGATCGACGCGCTGGAACGGGCGGCGGCCGCGGCGGGTGTTCCGCTGAGTACGTTCATCCGGCAGGCGGCCCTGAGCGTCGCGAGCCCCCTCGACATGCGAGCGGTCAGCGCACAGGCCGAGACCTTCGAGATCGAGGCCCGCCGACTGCTGGCGCTGCTGCGCGGCAAGGCGTCCTGACCGGCCGCGTCCGAGCACCGTTCGAGCGGCGGGCGACCTCCGGCGTCGGACCGGTCGGGAGGCCGGCCCGACCTCAGGGCCCGCTGCGCCCGCCCCCATGCCCCACGAAGTGGTCCATCGTGTGGTTGACCCCGAGGAAGTCCATCGCCCGGTCGAACATGGGGCTCGGCAGCAGCCGCAGCGCCGGCAGGAAGCGCACGAGCCGCGGCAGGATGAGCACCTCCCGGCCGCGCTCGACCGAGTCGATCACGGAGCGGGCCACGTCGGGTTCGTGCAGGATCGGCAGCAGGTGCGGGAACCGCGTGGTCACGCCGCCGAACATCCCGGTATCGATGTAGTACGGGCACACGAGCAGCGTGCGCACCGAGCAGCGCGGCCGTCCCCGCAGCTCCGCCCGCAGCGACTCGGTGAACCCGATCACGGCATGCTTGCTCGCCGAATAGTCGGTCTGCCGGGCGACGCCGGTGAGCCCGGCCGCGCTCGCGATGTTCACGACCGCGCCGCGATCGCGCTCGAGCATCCCCGGCAGCAGCGCGCGCGTGGTCCAGTACGCGCCGAGCACGTTGACGGCGAACGTGCGCCTGATCTGCTCGCTCGAGTTCGCGAGCAGCTCGCCGCCGCTGACGATCCCCGCATTATTGACGACGACGTCCACCTCGCCCGCGCGTTCGGTCGCCGCGACGACCGCGGCCTCGTCGGTGACGTCGACCCGATCGGCCCGGCACCGGCCCCCGAATTCGCCGATCCGCTCGGCAGCCCGCTCGGCGACGTCGAGGTCGGCGTCCCAGAGAACGACGTCCGCGCCCCGGCGCGCGGCTTCCCACGCCATCCGGCGTCCCAGGCCGCGCCCGCCACCGGTGACCACGACGGTGGCACCGCGCATCTGCACCGGACGATGTCTCATCCGGCCCGCTCCACCGCGGCGGTCGGCCTCATCCACCCATCTTGCGCCATCGTCCGATCCGCGCGCAACTGCTACCCTGCAAGCGCTTTCCGTCCCGATTCGATACAGAGGAGTATTCGTGAAACGACGTACAGTGCTACGGCTCGGACTCGCCGGAGCCGCCGCGACGATCGTCCCGATCGAGGCCGCCGGCGCCGCGAACGCGACCGCCGGTGCGAGCCGGCAGCTGACCGTGTGGCTCACCGACCTGGAACTCGAGACGATCGCGCATTTCGTCGAGTGGGGGATGGCTCCCCGGGCGCAGGCCTACGACGACCTCGTGGTGGGCAGCCGGGCCGCAGACCTCGCCCGGGCGGCCGACACCACGCCGGTCGAGCCGCTGTTCTACGTCGGCCCGTTCTACGAGACCCCGGAGGAGCTGCGCGAACTCTCGCTGCGGTTCCGCGCCGACGCCCATGCGGCATACCGACTGGCGCTCGGCTACTACGTGACCGGGGGTCGCGAACTCGCCGCCGCCGCCCGGAGCCTCGTCCTGCGCTGGCACGCCATCGAGACTCTCTCCCCGAAGGACGACACCCCGCTCGTGTGGGCCAACCAGTTCCCGGAGTTCGTGTGGGCGGCCGACGTCCTCCGCCGGCACAGCGACGTGTGGCACAGCGCCGACGAGACGCTCTTCCGTGACCTCGTCACCCGAGGGCTCGCCCTCGACCCGTCCCACCGCACGAACAACTGGGGCAGCTGGGGAGTCGTGCTGCGGCTGACCAGCGCGGCCTACCTCGGCGACCGCCCCCTCTTCGATTCCGGAATCACCCGCTGGCGGGAGCTGCTCGAGAGCCAGTTCGATCACCGCGGTTGGCAGCCGGCGGAGATCGGCCGCAACAACGACACCGGCAATCGCGGCATCTGCTACTCGCACTTCAACCTGCACCCGCTCACCCTCGCCGCGCAGATCGCCCAGAACAACCGGGTCTTCCTCTTCCCGGAGAAGAACTCCGCCGGCGCGGGGCTGGAGGAGGGCTTCGAGACCGTCATGCGCTGGGCCGCCGATCCCGAGCAGTTCTCGCGCGATACGGGCTATTGGCCCGAGGAGTACGAGTGCACCCGACTCAACGGGGCGGCGCCGTCGTACAACTACGGCTACGGCGAGATTCTCGACCTGTACTTCCCCAACCGCGACTTCCGGCGCTGGGCGCGGGCGGACCGCCCGTTGAGCTTCAACTGGACGGGCAGCATGCTCACGGTCACGCACGGACAGGCCTTCTAGCGGCCGGTCCCCGTCCCCGCGGGCGGCGACGGTGACGCGGACACGCGCCATCGTCCAGGTGGCGGATGTCTCCGGTCGTGGTCGGTGGCATCGTCGGACGATGCGAAACCCAGCCGACGACCTGCTGACCCACGACGAACTACCGCCCGGATACGGGACCCTCAACCCGTTCGTCGCGGTCCGCGGCCCGGGCGGGGCGCCCGGATTCATCCGCTTCACCTGCGATGTCCTCGGTGCGCGCGAGACCCGCGCGGCCCGCGCCGTCGACGCCGATGAGTTGCTCATCCACGCGGAGGTGCGCCTCGGGGCCTCGACGCTCATGCTGTGCGACGCCAAGCCGCAGTGGCGGTTCACTCCCGCGCTGCTGCAGGTGTACGTGCGCGACGCGGGCGCGGTGCTCGATCGGGCCGTGGAGCACCGCGCCCGCGTGATCACCGACGTGAGCGACTTCCACGGCGGCCAGCGATTGGCCCGGTTCCTCGACCCCTGGCACAACGTGTGGTGGCTCTTCGAGTACGGGCCCGCCAGCGTGGCTCCGAGCGAGGCGCCCGACGTCGTGCCCACCTGGCGGCCCGATCCGTCGGCGCCGCCGAGCTACGCACACCGCACGATCGACGCGGCGTTGACGCGGCTCGGGCCGGCCCGATCAGCGGCGGCGTTCGGAGGCGATGACGAGCGCGCGGGCGGCGACCTCTTCTGCAATGAAGCGGTGGCGTGGCAGGAGTCGACCGCACGAACAGCGCATCCACGTCCCGAGTGAGGCGGGCGCGGTCGTAGGCGAGGGCCATCGCCGCGCCCCCGACTACGAACAACTGCGCGAACACTCCGGCCGCGGCGAGTCGGTCGGACAACTCGTGGAACAGGGCGCGGACCCCTTCCGCGTCGAGCTGCACGGCCTGGGTCATGCCCGTGACAACGAGCGGGAAGTGATGAGTATCCCACGTCGGCGAAATGCCGCGGGGCTCTCCTGATCGGCCTCGGCGCGGAAGATCGCCGGAACCGCCGGGTACCACGCACTGGTGTGCCGTGAAGCGTCGAGCGCCCACAGTGGTGTCGTCCAGCCATCACGCTCGGCCAGGTATTCGGCGAGCGCCGCGAACGCGGCATCGACCTCGGCAGAGCCGATAGGGACAGGCTGGTCGTCAAAGACTCCAGCAGCGAGGTCGGGGCCACCGCGTCGCAGGACGGAGGTGTAGTCGTCCAAAGTCTGGAGGATGCCGAACCGCCAGCACGCATCGAGGGTCTCGCCGTCGACGAGGAGCTTGCGGCAGGACTCGGCGTTCTGTGCCGCCGTGTGACGCACGCCCACGCTCGGGGTCGGGGTCGGCTCGGGAGTCGTGCGGGCAGCATCCAGCAGCTTGCCAACCGACAGGACTTCACCTTGGAACACCATGACTACGTCTCCTCGCTCCTCTCTATTCTCTCAGCCCTGTCCACGGGAGTCGTGCAACACCGCGACCGCAGTGCCACCAGCCGCGCGCCGGCCCTTCGCGTCCTGGGTCGTGACCGTGGAGGTCGCGCCGGAACCGGAATCAGGGTCGAGCGGCCCGATCAGCGGCGGCGTTCGGAGGCGATGACGAGCGGGAGTGACCCCGCCCAGAAGGCGATCGCCCAGGGTGACAGGCCGGTGGCGGCGAGGAGCCCGGCCGCGGCCGTGAACAGCGTGAGCTTCACGGCCAACGCGCCGGTGCGGCCGAGCCGGTGTCGGGCCCGCGGCGCCAACCACCGTCCCCAGACGAGTCCCGCCCCGATCGGCAGGGCGAACGCGAGCAACACGCCGGCGACCGGCCCGTCGACCGAGCGGGCCCCGCCGACCGCGTACGCGGCCAGGAGGAGCAGTTCGTCCAGGAAGACCGCGACGTCGAGCGGCGACGGCCCGCCCCGTCTCGGTCCCCTGCGCGACGGACCGTCCGGTCGCGGGGGAGTGTCGGCGGGAGCAGGCTCCAACGCCGAGGGACGACGCCCGGCCGGGTTCGGCTCGGGCGTCTCACCGTCGAGCCGGATCGCCAGGCCGACGGCGGGTCCCCCGTGGCGTCGAGGCCGTCCGAGCGCGAGGGTGAGTGCGAAGACGTCGAACTTGCGGCCGTACTTGCGGCGCAGGGCGCGCGTGGCCTCCCCTCGCAGCCGGGTGGGAAGGATCCCCGCTCGGCCCCGGCGCCACTCGCTCAAGGGGGTGCCGTCGAACTGGCAGGGAGCCAGCTCGATCTGGGGATTGCGCTCGATCCGGCGAACCTTCCACGAGCGGGCGGGGGTGTAGCCGAACCACCCGGACCCCACCGGCGCCAGCCAGATCGGCGTGATGGCGGCGGACCCGTCGGCCCGGAAGGTCTTGAGCGCGTAGAACTGATCACCGCCGGGGTCCGCGCGGAATCGGATCATCGCGGCCTCCTATCGTGTGCACGCACCGTCGCCCCCACAGCCGCCGGCCCCCCGCTGGTGCCTGGACGAGAGCGGTGGTGGGTCCGGGCGAGTGTGGTGTCGGTGGCGAGGGTCAGCTCGAGGAAGCGGACGATCGCATCGCTCACGGCGGTGAATCGTAGGGAGTGGAACAGGTCGAAGGAGTGTTGGGCGCCCGGCAACTCGGCGTAGGTGACCGGCCGGCGGGAGACCGCCCGGAGCCGCTGGGCGAAGGCGCGGGCGTCCTCGCGCAGCACGAGCGTGTCGAGCGTGCCGTGGATGATCAGGAAGGGTGGGGCGTCGGGCGTGATGGCCTCGTGTGGGGACGCGGGTCCGGTGCCGGCTCCGCCCACGCCGCCGTAGTAGCCGTAGATGCCGATCACGCCGAGGACCTCCTCCCCGGACAGTGCGGCCGTCGAGGCCAGGTGCGCGCCGGAGGAGCCCCCCGCCAGGACGATCGCGTTCGGGTCGCCACCGTAGGCGCCGATATGGGCGCGGATCCAGGCGAGCGCGGCTCGGGTGTCGCCGAGCTGATCGGCATAGTCCACCCCGATGAGGCGATGGTCGAGGCTCACGCATACCCATCCGCGGGCGGCGAGGCGGTAGATGAGCGGCCGGGCCCCGATCATCTTGTTGCCGATGCGGAAGCCGCCCCCGTGGATGTAGACGAGCACCGGAGCGCTGCTCGGCCGGCGGCGACGTGAGAGGTAGACGTCCAGGCGGTTCCCGCGACGGGCCGGACCGTAGCGGCGATTGCGCACGCGACGCACGTCCGGGCGCCAGGAGATGAACGGCACGAGCAGCACGCGCCACCACACCGGTCGGGTGGCGCGCGGCCGCCCGGGCTCGCCGTAGGTGGCGAGGAGGGCCGCGGTCAGCGCCGGCCGCGCGGACCGGGTGCGAACGGCGAGCCACGCGAGTGCCGCGGCGTCCGCGGTCGTGAGCGCGGCGACCAGCCACCACAGCAGCCCGGAGGGTGCGGCGGTGAGCAGATCCCAGGTTCCGGTCGCGAGCCACAGCCCGCCGAGGAACGGCTGCTCATTGATCAGGTACCCGAACGCGAACTGCAGGTTGAACGGCGAGCTGTGCCGGGGTCTCGGCGGGCGAATCGCCATGGCCGTGAACAGGGCCAGGACGAGTGACGTCTGGATCGCGCTGCCCATGCTTCTCCTCTCCGGTCGCGCCGCCACACGGCGGAACCTCGACCACTACGATCGTCGTATGCGACGGTAGGTTCGTCGTCACCGCGACGTCAAGGAGTTATCGCGTTCCCGCGACGAACGGGCCCGGCGTTCCAGATGCTGCCCGCCGCGTGGCCGACGAGAAGCTTCGTGTAGTAGATCGGGGCGAACCAGGGCGCACTGGCGGAAGGACCGAGGCTGCGATCGAGGGCGAGACCCGCGAGGCTCGCGCCGAGCGCGAGCGGGAGGCGGCGCCGTCGGGGTGAGAACGCAACGAGGGTGCTCGCGCCGAGCATGAACGTGAAGTGAGCAAGCGTCCACGTCAGCGCTGAGCCGGCCGAACGGCTCCGGGTGGCGGTATCGACGCCGGCGATGGTCGCCGCGTGGGCTATGTGCAGGGCGGCGAATGCGGCATGTGAACCGGGTCCCTGGCCGGGGCGTTCATACCAGCGAACGCACGCGCGGGTGTTGTTGACCCACGCGCCGCCCCACAGGTCCACGGCCGCGAGGCGGAGCGCCACGCGGTGACGCGGCGTGGCATCGTCGCCGAGCGCGCGGTCCCCGGCGACAGCGGCCGCCGCGACGGCCGTTACCGTTCCCCACCGCTCCACGCGAGTCTGTCCCGGGCCCACGAAGGAGTCCCATGCCCCCGCCAGTCCCGTCCGCGACGCCGGCGCTGCCGGTGCGCCCTCGTCGTGCGTACTCGATCGCATCGGATCCGCTCCATCTCCTCATCGGACCGTACGCCTCGCGCCGGCCTCACCGTCATCCTTCCGCCCGCCAGCCCGGCGAACATCGGCCACATGGCGGGTTCGACCGCGCGAGCGACCGCCTCGGCGGCCGGCGGAACGACCAGGCCTCACGGGCCGGAGCCGTCCCCGACGAATCAGCCATCTGGCCGACGACTCGCGGCCGGGCGGGGGGCAGGCTGGAGCCATCTGGGAGGAGGAGTCGTGCATCCAGAACTTCGGATGATGATCACCAGGGTCCGTGCCGACGAGCGCGCGCCGCGTGCGTCCATGGACCGGCCTCCCGCCGGGAGGGTCGATAGACACCTCGGCGCCGTCGCGCCCTCGCGGCGGGGTTCGCGCGCGGATCGGCGGGCGAGGGCGGCATGAACGCCGAGACCTGGGCGGCGCTTCCGTGCCGCGACCACGCCGAGGACCTGTGGTTCTCGCAGGATCCCGAGGTGATCGAGCGGGCCAAGGCGCTCTGCCTCGAGTGTCCGTTGCGGGCGTACTGCCTGATCGGGGCGGTGGAACGTCACGAGCCGTGGGGCGTCTGGGGTGGGCAGCTCTTCGAGGACGGCCGTATCGTGGCGCGCAAGCGGCCGCGCGGCCGCCCTCGGAAGGTCGACGCACTCACCTGAGCCGTCTCGGATGGCGGCGGCGGGTTTCAGGCGCGCGCGGCCGCGACTCCGGCCAGCCACGCTCCGAGCACCGCGCCGGCGTCGGCGGGCCGTCCGCGTGCGCCGTGGCCGATGAGGCGGTCGAAGAACAGGCCGTTCATGATCGCGATGAGGTCGATGGCCCGCTCCCGAGGCTCCGGCACGCCGAGGCCCTCGAGCAGCCGCTCCGCCTGGTCGAGGATGGTGCGGCGGATCGGGGAGTCCGTGGTCAGGAGTGCATGCAGTTCGGGATCGTCGAGGCAGTCGATCGACAGCGCCATGCGCGCGCGGGTGTCGACCCCGCGCGCGACCACCTCGTCGAAGGCCGCCACCAGTTGCGCCGTCGCCTCGCCCACAGTGCGCGGCGTCGGGGCGCCGGGCGGCACGAGATGGGCGATCGAGGCGACGCGACCGGCGACCATGAGCACGAGGTCGCGGCGGGTCCGGGCGTAGTTCGACGTCGTGCCGATCGGCAGGCCGAGCCGCCGGTCGATCCGCCGGTGGGTCAACGCGTGGCCGCCGCCCTCGGCGACCAATTCCATCGCCGCCTGCGCGATGTCCTCTCGCCTGCTCACTCGCCTCGACTCCTCTGCTTCCCGCCCGCCGCACCTGTCCACTACGATCATAGTGATGATTCGGTCGGACGGGGGCACCCCCGGGTGCGCGACGGGGTGGCGCGAGCGGACCCGCCGCCGGATTCGCGGCGGTGGCCCACTGTGGATCTCGATCACCACCGGCGTAGCCTCGTGACCATGGCCGCGTCGAGCCCGCCGCCCACGCTGCGCGGCCGCGGGGCGGAGATGAACCACCTCGGCCGGGCGCTCGAACGAGTGCTCACCGGGCAGTCGGTCCGCGTGCTCATCGAGGGCGAGGGGGGCATCGGAAAGTCCCGGCTACTCGCCGAGACGCTCACGCTGGCTCGGGCCCAGGGTTTCGAGGTCGTCACCGCCAAGGGTGACGAGGTGCAGCAGACCCGGCCCTTCGGCGTGATCGCCGACGCCCTCGGCTGCGTTCGCACCGCGACGGACACCCGTCGGCGCGACATCGCCGAACTGCTCACGACACACGAACACACCGACCGCGGCACGATCACGGTGAGCAGCGATCCGGGCCTGCAGTTCCGGGCCGTCGACGCGCTGAGCGATCTGGTCGAGGCCCTCGCCGTGGCCGGGCCGCTCGTGGTCGGCCTGGACGACCTGCACTGGGCGGATCCCTCGAGCCTGCTCACACTGGCCGCGATCGAGCGGGCCATCGAGGGGCTGCCCGTCCTGCTCATCGCCTGCTATCGCCCGTTCCCGCGGTCGAGGTCCCTCACCGAGGTGGTCGCGCGCCTCGGTGCCGCGGGCGCGGTCCGCCTGCGCCCCGGCCCGCTCGACGAATCGGACGTCGCGGGACTCGTCGCGGAGGTCGTCGGCGCCGATCCCGGCGGCGGTCTCGTGGCGCAGGCATCGGCGGCGGCGGGCAACCCGCTCTTCCTCATCGAGCTGCTCGATTCGATCATGCGCGAGGGGGGTCTCCACCGCAGCGACGGACGTGCCGACATCGGGGACCGGTCCCTTCCGGCGTCGCTGCGGCTGACGATCCTGCGCCGGCTGAGCGCGCTGCCGGAGGCGGCATTGCGGGCCCTACGGGCCGGCTCCCTCCTCGGGTCGAGCTTCTCCCCGGACGAACTCGCCGCCGTCGTCGGCGGCGGCCTCGCCGACCTCGCCCCGGCCCTGGAGACGGCACTGGACTCCGGGGTACTCGAAGAGGACGGCGATCACCTGCACTTCCGCCACGATCTGATCCGCGAGGCGGTCTACGCGGACATCCCGGCGAGCCTGCGACACGGGCTGCACCGCGACGCGGCGACCCGGCTGGCGGCGACCGGAGCGCCGGCCGCCCGGGTGGCCGAGCAGTTCACGCGGGGGGCCTTCCCGGGTGATCCGGAGGCGATCGACTGGCTGATCCGCGCGGCCCGAGGGGCGGCCTCGAGCGCGCCCGAGACGGCCGCCGCCCACCTCGCGCGCGCGGCCGAGTTGATGACGCCGGGCGACGGCCGGCTCGATCTGCTCCTGAGCGAGCGTGCCGATGCGCTCATGCTGGCGGGGAGCGTCGTCGAGGCCGTCACGTCCTGTCGATCGCTGCTCCGGCGCCCCCATGACGCGCGCGCCGAGGACGCCGTGCGGCTCCGGCTCGGTGCCGCGCTGCTCGTCAACGGCCGCCCGGGCGAGGCCCTGCGGGAGCTGGACGTCGTGGTCGGATCCGCGGACGCGAGCGCCGCCCAGCGAGCGAGCGCGTTGAGCGAGTCTGCGACGGCGCGCATGTGGCTGGCGGACTTCGATGGTGCGGACGACGCCGCCCGGCGCGCGTACGAGCTGGCCGAGGCGGCCGGGAGCCGCCGATTCGCGGCTGCGGCGCAGGCGACCAGGTCGGTGGTCGCGTGCATGCGCGGCCACATGGCCGGCGCGATGGAGCTGAACGACCAGGCGCTCGATCTGGCCGAGCGCAGCTACCGCCGCGACGGCCACGGCTATCCGGTCTACGCGACCCGC
Source organism: Pseudactinotalea sp. HY158 (assembly GCF_009660225.1). Classification (NCBI taxonomy): domain Bacteria; kingdom Bacillati; phylum Actinomycetota; class Actinomycetes; order Micrococcales; family Cellulomonadaceae; genus Pseudactinotalea; species Pseudactinotalea sp. HY158. Next base: position 2,106,189 of record NZ_CP045920.1, on the reverse strand, counting down.
GGCTGGATCCTCGTCGAGCTGGATCAGCCCCAGCGCGCCCACCGGGTCCTCGACGAGGGCCGCTCCCTGAGCGAGGAGCTGGGCGTTCGCTGGCCCCTGGTCACCTACCAGTCGTACCTGGCCGTCGTCCGGTTCGCCGCGGGGGAGTGGGACGACGCCGCGGCCGAGCTGGAGGCGGGGATCGGCCTGGCCGAGGAGTCCGGAGTGACGTATGCACTCAAGCCCAGCTACAGCGCACTCGCCCTCATACGGCTGCACCGAGGTGATCTCGCCGGCGCTCGCAGCGCGGTGGACGCGGCCGAGACGATCGGCGACCGGGGGTCGAGGCTGTTCGACCACCGGGTCAGGTGGGCCCGCGCGCTCCTGCGGGAGGCGGAGGGCGACCCCGCGGGCGCGTACCGGATGCTCGCCGCGGGGTGGCGCGGGTGCCGCGCGGCGGGAATGGCGGTCGACTACGCCGTCATCGGCCCCGATCTCGTGCGTCTCGCCCGCGCCGCCGGGGACCTCGAGTCGGCCGAGGAGGTGACGCGGGTCGTGACCGCCGTCGCGTCGGCGAACGACGTCGCCTCGATCAGCGGCGCCGCGCTCCGCTGCCGCGCGCTGCTGCGTGACGACGCCGACGCCGCGAACGGGGCGATCGATGCCTACGTCGGCGGGGCTCGTCGTCTCGAAGCCGCACTCGTCCGCGAGGAGGCCGCCGGGCTGGCCGCCGCGCAGGGCAGGCGCGACGACGCCCGGGCACTGCTCCGGGAGGCGGCCGCCGTCTTCGAGGGGCTCGGGGCCACGAGGTGTGTCGTCCGGGTCGATGCGGCGCTGCGGCGGCTCGGGGTGCGGCGGGGGAGCCGCGGTCCGCGCCGGCGGCCCGACCGGGGGTGGGCAAGCCTGACCGAGACCGAGTCCCGGATCGCCGACCTCGTGGCCGAGGGGCTGACGAACCCGCAGATCGCGGGGCGGCTCTACGTCTCGCGGCGGACCGTGCAGACCCACGTCTCGCACGTCTTCACCAAGCTCGGCATCAGCTCGCGGGCCCAGCTCGCCACCCAGGTGACCCAGCACCGCAACGATGCGCTCGCGGGCATGTGAGGGCATCGTTCGGCCGGCGCGAACCGGGCGCACGCGCGGAACGTCCGGCCTAGATGTCAGCTCGGTCGGACGTGGCTGTGGCAGCCCGCGTGGTCTGGACCGTTCCCCGGCCGTTGGAGCGGGACCGGCGAGCCGCGACGACGACGACCGCTGCGACGAGGGCGTGGAGTCCGAGGAGTGTGCCGGTGGCGGCGGGAGTGACCGCAGACAAGGGCACCACCAGGGACACCAGCCACGCCGGCACCGCCAGCGCGGTCCAGATCCGAAGCCCCCGCGCAGTCCGGGCCTGCAGAATCCGGAGCGTCAGCATGCCGAGGACTGCGGCGACTCCTGCGGTCACCGCTACGGCCGGCCCGCTGATGTTCCGGACGTTCGGTCCCGTTGATACCGCCAGGTCCACTCCGGCCAGTTCGCTTGTGAACCACCACGTGATCGTCGCGCTCACGACGGCGGCTCCGACTATGACCAGGTCCGTCGACCAGGGCGGGCTTGATCGGGCCGTGCGCTGTGCCGTGGCTGCTCGTGTGATCATCAGGTCTCCTTCGTGACGGTGGCGGCCCCGTCCGGTCACCACTACGATCGTAATAGTGTAAAGACTACGGTCGTAGTGGTTCTAGCGCGATTCGCCTGTCGCCCTCAGAGCGCAAAGCACCAGATCAGCACTCCGGCGCAGATCGCGAGCATCGTCGACGCGTTCAGGAACAGGTTTCGGCCGAAGTCTCGCGCGCGGACGTGCATGGCGATGGCGCCGATGAAGTAGGCCACCAGGCAAGCGCTCGTGAGGAGGCCGAGCCCTTCTATCCAGATTCCGGCCACGAGCCCACCGGTGGCGGCGAACTTGATGACCGGCATGATCCACCACAGGCGGCGTGGCCAGCCCACGTCGCGGAAGCAGTCGGCGATGAACTGCACGGGCTTCAAACAGAGTAAGCCGTCGATCAAACAGATGAGAGCGAGGGCGGCGACCGGCCAGACCGGGTCAGGTAGGAGAGTCATGCAGAAACCATACCATACCGTATGGTGTGGTATGGTTTCTGCATGAGTGCACGGGAAGAGTGGATCATGGCAGGCCTCGCAGCGCTGCGCGCGAACGGGATCGACGCCGTACGCATCGATCCCCTCGCAGAGACGCTCGGCAAGACGAAGGGCTCGTTCCATCACCACTTCGCCGGTGTTGAGAAGTATCACCGAGCTCTGCTCGAGCGGTTCGAAGCAGATGCTGTGGGCGAGGTGCATCGACTGATCGAAGCAGTGGCCGATCTCGACCTGTCTCAGGCGCTGGCTCGAATTGCAGTAAGCATCCGATACGACGCCCGTATCGAGTCGGCGGTTCGCGGATGGGCGGCGACGAATACCGCCGCTCGGGAAGCGATGGCTCGCGTAGATGCCGCGAGGCTCGACGCGCTCACCGAGCTTTGGGGGTCGGAATTCGGCGATCCCAGGCAAGCGCGCATCGCCGCACTGGTGCCACATCTGGTGATCGTCGGAGCATCCGTCGCACAGCCGACACCGAGCCGGGGGGACATGGCCGCGGTGTTCGCAGTGCTCTCCTCCCTGGTGCCCCACGTCGGCGCGGGAATGCCCGCCGAGACGCGCGATTGCGACCCCGGATAGGGCGGGGCAGGGTTCAAGCGGGCTCGGCCCTGTTCCAGAACTGGTGATTGAGCCCGCTAGTCGAGGCGATCGTCTCGACGGTGAACTGCTCCTCGATTCCACCCAGGCCTTCCCAGAGCGAGACGCCGCCGCCGAGGAGGATCGGCACGATCGCCAGGTGCATGAAGTCGACCAGACCCGCCTGCAGGAACTGCCGAACTGTCGAGGGCCCGCCGCCGATGCGCACGTCGCGGACTCCCGCCGCTTCCTGAGCTCGCCGCAGGACCTCGAGCGGTGACCCGCCCACGAAGTCGAACGTCGTCCCGTTGTCGAAGGCGATCGGGGCACGGGGATGGTGGGTCATCACGAACACCGGCGTCTCGAACGGCGGCTCCTCTCCCCACCAGCCGCGCCAGCCGTCGTCCGGCCAGGGGCCCGTCTGGGGTCCGAACTTGCGGCGTCCCATGATTTCCGCGCCGATGCCCTGGGCCCACATGCTCGTGAGTGCCCGATCCAGCGTGATGGGGGCGGACGCCCGGTCGATGCCGTGGATCACGCGCCCGTCGAACCAGTCGAACAGGCCGTGTGCCGCACCGATCGGGGCATCGAGGCTGACGAAGTCGCCGGCTGCATATCCGTCGAGCGAGACGAGTAGGTTGTGGACGCGGGTGCGGCTCATGGGAACTCCTCGGGCGATGGTGCCGGGCACGTGACGAGACCGTAGGCTCACCCGGCGCCGACCCGCAACCAGTTTTTGCCCGCGGCCGCCTCAGTCGGCCGCGGGGGCGGGTGACGGGCCGGCGTGGCGCTCGGCCCGCGTCGCTCCGGAGACGCCGATCGCCCGGTGCACCAGGCGATCGTCCTCGAGCGCGTCGAGAAGCGCGATCGCGTAGTCGGCGCGGCGAAGGCGCCAGTCGCCACCCGTGGCATCGAGCTGCGAGTCTTTGTGCAACTGCCCGGTCGCGGGCCCGTCGGAGAGCATCGTCGCGCGCACGATGGTCCAGTCCAGGCCGCTGCCCTCGAGCATGCCCTCTGCTCGGGCCAGGTCGGCGTACGCGGAGCGGAACCGCAGCCAGACCATGGCCAGTACGGGTCGGGGGCGGGTGGCGACCACCGAGCGGCTGCTCGTCATGACCAGCCTGCGCACGCCCGCCGGGGGCATCGAACTCAGCAGCGTCCGCACGATCGAACTCGCGCCGACCGCCATGACGACGGCGTCCTGCCCGGCGAGTGCGGGTGCGAGCGCCCGCGGATCGGCGGCATCCCCGGAATAGTGCGCCCGCACCCCGGGGGTGCCGCGCAGGTCGTGGGGTGGGCGGGCGAGGGTGGTGACGGCGTGGCCGCGTCGTGCGGCCTCCGCGATGACGTGGCGCCCGGTCCGGCCGGCGGCGCCGATGACGAGGATCTTCATGACGGGTCTCCCTTGCGGAGTGGGTCTGCGTTCGTGGCTTCGGTCGATCGTGCGGGCACGGCTCGGGCGGCGATCGTCTCGATGAGGGGGCGCCTCTTGGTGTTGACAAACGCGGCGAATCGCCAGCGATCGTCGCTGCGCACCGCCACCCAGGTCTGCAGTTTGCGGCCGTGCCTTCCCGCGTGCCGGCCCGTGCGCCGGCCGCGGACGATGGCGCCCCAGCTGGTCACGACGGCGACGTCGTCGTGGATGAACTGCACATCCTCGATCCGGCCGACCAGGCGTGATCCCCGCATCGGCCCGGCGAACAGGGGGCGGTGCTGCTCGACGATCTCGGCACGGCCCCGATATCGGGCACCGAACCACACGACGTAGCTCGCATCGCGGGTGAAGCCGGCGCCATAGGCATCGGCGTCCTCTCCCCAGGCGGCCATCACCCGGTCGAAGGCCTCGTGGACTGCGAGGTGGTCCTCCTCGAGGGCGGTGGCGTCGTGGTCTGTGTTCATGTCGGGCTCCCTGACGACTGGCGATCGTGGACACGATCAATGTTCGTCTGGTGTCCGGCCGACTGTCAAGAACAATGTTCGTGCTGTAGTACGTTGGTCGTGTCCGTGCGTGAGGAGGAGCCGAGGTGGATGAGGGTCCGGGTATATCCAGAAGTGATGAGCGGGCGGTTCCGACGCCGCCGTGGCGCACGCCGCCGCGGGCCGGGAGGCGCCGGATCACGCGGGACGAGATCATCGACGCGGCGCTCACGGTGCTCGAGCGTGACGGGGCGGACGCCCTGACGACTCGTGCGGTGGCCCAGCAGATGCGGACGGGGCCGGCGTCGCTGTACGCCCACGTCGCGGGCAAGGACGAGTTGCTGGAACTTCTCGTCGACCGCGTGATCGGAGAGATGCCCGAGCCGCCGCAGCCACGGCCGCCGGTGTGGGCCGACCAGCTGCGGCAGATGTGCCGGGACACAAGGGCGGCCCTGCTGGTTCACCCCGGGATCGCGGCGGTCGCGCTCGGCACGCCTCCCGGCGGGCCGCACGCGTTGCACCGCACCGAGTGCCTGCTCGCGGTGCTCCGCGCCGGTGGCCTCCCCGATCGCGTGGCCGCGCTCGCGCTCGACCTGTTCTCCCAGTATGTGGTTGCATCCGCGTTCGAGGCCGACCTGCGGCGCCGGGCGTCCGGAGCGGGACCCGAGTGGCCGGCCGAACTGGAGCGCTACTTCTCCTCGCTGTCACGCGACCGCTTTCCCCACACCGTTCAGCTCGCCGCCCAACTCACCAGGCCCGCGGAGGACGAACGGTTCGAGTTCGGTCTCGACGTGCTGATCGCCGGGCTCCACTCGCTCACGGACGTCCCCGGGCTCGGGGATCTCACTCCTGGGCCGGGTTGATGAAGTCCGATTCGTAGGCGGCGATCACGGCCTGGGGCCGGTCGCGGGCACCGAGTTTCGCGAGGAGGTTACCCGCATGAGTCTTGATCGTCTCCGGGCTCACCATGAACTCGGCCGCGATCTCGGCGTTCGACAGGCCGCGTGCCATCTCCGCGCCGTCGTCCGCCTCGGCCACCACGGCCAGGTCCGGCTCGGCGCCGATGGTCATGCGCAGACCCGTGCGGACGAGTTCCTCGTCGTCGACCAGCGCCACTCGGATGGTCATGGCGAGGTCCGCAGCGGTAGCCGGACCCACATAGCCCACGACTCGTCCTGCGGCCCGGTGCTCACCTGACCGCGGAGCACGGTGACGCGCTCCCAGACGCCGGCGAGGCCGGCGAACTGGAGGTTGATGTTGGGCCCGGCGAAGCCGAGCGACCAACCGGCGGCGCCGTGGGTGCCGGCCTTGGCTGATGTGCTCGGGGCATCGGATCGACGGGTGGGTGCGTGTGTCGTGGATGCCGTGTCATCCAGGGTCGTGACCGGGCTTGCCGGGCGCCCCCTGGATGGGGCATCTCCCTCCCCGAGCCGGGGAGATCTACCCGGCGGGGAGCACGCGGGGAACCGAATCCTCCGTGCCCGGCTCGACCACGAGGAACTGGCCCATCATGCCGGCGTCCTCGTGCCGCAGGATGTGGCAGTGGTACATGTACGGGGCCGCCGGATCGGTGTAGTCGCGGAACTGGACGGCGACACGCACCACGGACTTGTCGGGCAGGTGCACCGTGTCCTTGCGGCCGGCCTCCCACGGCTCGGGCGGCTTCCCGTTGCGGTCCAGCACGGTGAAATCGCAGCCGTGGATGTGGAAGTTGTGCGAGTAGACCGTGTTCTCGACCTCCCAGATCTCCAACGCGCCGGCCGGTACGACCTCGTCGATGCGGGACATGTCCATCTCTTCGCCGTTGATGGAATCGTGGCCCTGCAGCTTGAATGTGCGAACCCTGGCACCCGCCGACGGGACGAGCGGGGCGGGTCCGGGCAGTTCGGCGGGCGGGGGAGTGCCCGGCTGCGCGTCGTCGCCGACGCGGACCTCCATGATCGACAGGTCGCCCTGATCGATGCGCTCCGATCCCGAGGTGGTGGTCATCCGCACCCGCTCACCGGGCTCGAAGGCGACGACGATCTCGGCGCGCTCGGCGGGCCCGAGCGCGAACCGCGACAGCCGTGCGGGCTTCGGCATCAGCCCCTGGCCGGTGGCGATCAGGGTGAACTCGCGGTCGTCGGCGAAGCCGACGTTGTACAGGCGGGCGTTCGAACCGTTGAGGAGGCGGAACCGCACGGTGGTCCGGGTCAGCTCGAGGTAGGCCCCCAGCGTGCCGTTGACGAGGACGTCGGTTCCCATCTGACCGAAGTTGGGCACCGTGTCGAAGGGCATCTCGCCGTCGTCCTCGATCGTGCGGTCCTGGAGGATGCATGGAATGTCGTCGATGCCGTAGTCGTGAGGCAGGTCCAGGGAATCGGTGTCGTCGTCGTCGATGATGATCATTCCCGCGACGCCGTTGAAGACCTGGCGAGCCGTCTCGCCGTCGGGGTGGGGGTGGTACCACAGGGTCGAGGCCCGGTTGTCGACCGTCCACGACGGCGACCAGGTGTGGCCGGGCTCGATCGGCTGGTGCGGGCCACCGTCCATCCTCGCGGGAAGGAGCATGCCGTGCCAATGCATCGTCGTGACCTCGTCGACGCCGTTGGTCACGTGCATCGTCACCCGGTCCCTCGTGCGCAGGCGCAGGGTCGGGCCGAGGTAGGACCCGTTCACGCCCCAGGTCTGGGTCGTGGTGCCCGGCAGGATCTCAGTGCTGCCCCGCTGCACGGCCAGGGGGAACGTTCCGTCGTCCGGGTGGAGTTCGTCCGGTATCCGCACCGGGGTGCGCGGTGTCCACGGGCGTTCGGGCGCCGGTGGGCCGCCGCCCCCGCTGCACGAGGCCAGCGCGACGCCGGCGGCCCCGGCGCCGACGAGGGTGAGGAACGTGCGTCTGTCCACGCGCCGACCTTCTGATCGCCCGGGCCCATTGCCTTCTCCGGTGGCGTGTCGCATGCCGGCGACGCTAGTGCGCCCACATTATAGTGTCAATATGGAATTAGATGAGGGTCGCCCAGGTGCCGTGCAACGCGTCGAGGCGGGGATCCGCGCCCTGATCACCGGGGGAGTCCTGCATAACCACGAGGTCGCGGCGCGTGTCGGTCTGCACGTCCTCGACCTGCAGGTGCTCAACCTCCTCGCCGTGGCCGGTGGTCGGATGACACCGTCCGCGCTCGCGGCGGCGATGCACACCCCGCGGTCCTCGATTTCACGGATCGTGCGCCGGCTCGAGGCCGCCGGCTACGTGCACCGCACGGAGTCGCGTGACGACGGCCGGAGCGTCACGGTCCACGTCGATGCGGAGCGGCTCGCGGCCATCACGGGCGAGTACCGTCACCAGTCCGATGCCCTTCAGTGTGCGCTCGCCGACATCGATGACGACGAGGTCGGGGTGATCGCCCGGTTCCTCGAGGGGCTCGTCGACCCCGATCGGCGCTCTGCGGCCGGCCGGCGGGATGGGCCGAGGGGTGAGGGGACCGGCTGAGCGCCGGACGCGCGTGCGTGGGCCTCAGCCCCAGGACGGCGCGGCGCCGGCGTATCTGGGCGGCAGGTGTGGCCATGTCAGGGGAACCCCATCGATCGAGCCCGGCGGGGAGATGCCGCTCCAGCCGTCACCGAATGGGACCCGATAGGCCGTCGCGTCCGCCGGCGCGGTCCCGGGGAGGTCATCGCGGGCCCCCTGGTCGAGCAGCCAGGCCGCGGTCCGCGCGAGGGAGAGGCGCACGTGCGATGCCCGCCCCGCTCTGGCCCGGTGTGCGAGCGCGATGAGCGTGCCCGCGGCGAGGAGGTAGCCGGTGGCGTGATCGAGGAGTTGGCACGGCAGCCGTCCCGGCCGGGCGCCGTCCGTGCTGCTCGCCCACCCGATGCCCGAGGCGACCTGGACGAGGCTGTCGAACCCGCGCCGTCCGGCCCACGGCCCGCTCGTTCCCCACGCCGAGAGGGTGACGACGATCGTGCCGGGATGTCGAGCCGCGAGCTGATCCGGGTCGAGCCCGAAGCGCCGGAGCGACCCGGGTCGATAGCCGGTGACCACGACATCGGCGCGGAGGAGAAGATCGTCGAGTGCTGCGAGCCCGCCGTCCGTGTCGAGGTCGAGTGCGGCGCTCGCCTTTCCGACGACGCCATCGACCGCGCTCAGCGGCAGTTCCGGGCGGCGAGGGTCATCGATGCGGAGCACGTCGGCCCCGAGTGCGCCCAGCATGCGCGTTCCGACCGGTCCGGCGATCACCCGGGTGAGATCCAGGACCCGGACTCCCGAGGCGGGCAGGCGGGCCGCGCCGGGCAGCGGCTTCGCCGCGCCGAGCGGCTCGACGGTGACGACGGATCCCGTGCCCGCGTGTCTGCCGGGGTCGCTCGCACGCCATTCGTCCGCGGTCCGCGCCGCGACGGCCAGCCCGCCCGCCGCGTATGCACCCGCCTCGACGTCGAGTGCAGACCGTTCGGAGATCGCTCGGCCGACGCACTCGACGACGCCCTCGTCGTCATCGCGATCGGGCACGCCCAGCGCCTCGAGGAGCGCTCGGCGATGCCACGGATAGTTCGCGTGCGTGCGCACCCACCCGTCCGCGGCCGGCCACAGGCGCGATAGGGGAGCGAAGCCGGCGAGGGGCCGCCCGGCAGGATCGCGCAGCCATGCCTCAGCGCGCACGGCCGCCGCGACGTGGGCGGTGGTCACGTCCATCGCCGGATAGCGCCCGGTGCGGGCGACCGCCAACTCCGCGCCCGCCGCCAGGCACGCCGCCACCGACGCGAGTGCACCATCGGTCACCGCCAGCGGCGACGCCAACCCCGGGGCCGGGCGCGGGCCCGAGATCTGCGGTAGCGCCGAAGCCGTCAGGCCGAGGTCGCGCACCAGTTCCCGTGCGGGTGCGAAATCCATCGCCTCATTATCGTCCGCCGGTGGGCCCGCAGGAATGGTGGACGAGGAGCCGCGGCTCCTCTGTGCCTCCTGTGCCTCCTGTAGGTCCTACGGCTTCTGTCGCTTCTATGGCTTGTGTGTGAGGACGGCGCGCGCGCCAGATGCGGCGTCCGGCCTCGCCGAGCGCGGTGACCGCGAGCATGAGCCCGAGCCCGAGGAGTAGGCCGCGGATGGGATCGTCACCGACCGTCGCGCCGGCGAGGTAGCCCAGGAGCGACCAGCCACCCGCCCAGAACACGGCTGCGGCGGCGTCGACGGCCGAGAACCGGCGGAGCGGATAGCCCACCGCGCCCATCGTGAGGGTCGTCGCGGTGCGCACCCCGGGCACGTATCGGGAGGCCAGCAGCACCTGCCCGCCCCGCCGCGCCAGGGTCCGATGAACCCAGTCGTATGCGGCGCGGCCTCGGCCGCCCGAGCGCAGACCTGTGCGCAGCCGCCCGATCGACCGGCGCCCGATGAGGTAGGCGACGTGGTCGCCGGCGAATGCGCCGACCGCCCCCGCCAGGATCACCAGCGCGAGCTGGCCATCCCCCGAGCTGGCGTAGACCGCGACGACGACGAGCGCCGTCTCGCCCGGGATGATCGGCAGGAACCCGTCGAGCGCGGCGAGTGCGAACAGCGCGGCGTAGACCCACGGTGACGAGACCACCTCGTGGACGAGACTCAGGATCGACTCGCTCACGAGATCGCCGCGATCGGGGGTCCGATGAGAAGGTGACGCGCCATGTGAATCAGCGTGGCGCGCCACGCCGGTGCGCTGCATCGGCCACCTGGCGGATCCTGTGGTCCACCCGGAGGGTGATGCCGAGTTCCGGGGTCATCCCGGCGGTGTGGGGCCGGCGCTCACCCGGCTAGGCGGGCGGCCCGGTGGTTCTGCGGGCTGAGGCCGTAGCGTCGCTTGTACGCCGAACTGAAGGTGAACGGACTGCCGTACCCGACGCGCCGCGCGACCGCCTGCACGGTGGCATCGGGTTCGAGCAGCAGATCCGCGGCCAGTGCCAGGCGCCAGCCGGTCAGGAACGCCATCGGGGGTTCACCGACCAACTCCGTGAATCGCCGCGCGAGCATCGCCCGAGCCACTCCGACCTGACCGGCCAGGGAGGACACCGTCCAGGGATGGGCCGGGTTGTTGTGCAGAAGCCGCAGGGCCGGCCCGGCCACCGGGTCCGTGCGTGCCCGGTACCACGCAGGAGCGCGCGCTTCCGGTCGCGTGAACCACGTGCGTAGCGCGGTCACGAGGACCAGGTCGAGCAGTCGGTCGAGCACTGCTCCCTGCCCCGGGTGAGCGTGCCCGACCTCCTCGGCGAGCAGCCGGACGTATGGGCAGTCCCAGTCCTCGCCTCGGAGAACGATCAGTCGTGGGAGCGCGTGCAGGAGTCGGCGGCTCACCTCGCCGTCGCCCGTATAGGTGCCGGTGAGCAGCACGACCGTGCCGGACGTGCTGTTCCCCCACGTGCGAACGCCGCGATTCATCGATTCGGAGACGTCGCCTCCGTCGACGCTCGTGCACGACTCACCGGGCCCGATGATCGCCTGTGGGGCGGTGCCGGGGGAATCGCCCACCGTGTAGTGGTCCGGGCCGCGCACGATCGCCGTATCGCCCGCGTCGATGGCGTGCGGGGCCGCATCGTCGAAGCAGATGCATCCGCTCCCGCGCACGACCGACAGGATCGTCAGCGGCGCCTCGTCGCGGATACGCAGCGCCCACGGCGGGTCCATCTGGGTACGGAGCAGGAACGCGCCCACCGCTCGTGGACCGGTGAGAAATCCGGCCAGGGCATCCATTCCGCCACTGTAGACGCCGGCGAATGCCGTCGAGCGTTTCGGACATGGTGCATCTCGTTGCCCACGGATTCACTGGAGCGCATGAGTACTACATTGATCATCGGTTCGGAACGGGAAAGACCGGCAGGAGGGTCGCGGCCCGGCTGCGCGGGCTCGGCGAGACGGTCAAGGTCGGCTCGCGCCGCGGCCCGATCCCATTCGACTGGGACGACGAGGCCGGCTGGTCCGCCGCCCTCGACGGCGCCGATTCGGCCTACATCACCTTCTATCCCGACATCTCGTTTCCGGGTGCATCGGAACGGATCGCCACCCTTGTTCGCGCCGCGCGCGCCGGGGGCGTGGGCCGGCTGGTGTTGCTCTCCGGGCGGGGTGAACCCGAGGCCGTTGCGGCCGAGGACGCCGTGCGCGAGAGCGGCGCCACCTGGACCGTGCTGCGGTCCGCCTGGTTCGCCCAGAACTTCAGCGAATACTTCCTCCTCGAGCCCGTGCTCGAGGGGCAGATCGCGCTCCCGGCCGGTGACGTCGCCGAGCCCTTCCTCGATCTGGACGACCTTGCGGACGTCGCCGCTGCGGCCCTGACGCGGGATGGGCACGCCGGCCGGACCTATGAACTGACCGGGCCGCGGCTCCTCACCTTCGCCGACGCCGCCGCGGAACTGACGCGGGCGACCGGACGGCGGATCGACTACCGGCCACTCACGCCCGACCAATACGCCCGTGCGGCGATCGGGGCGGGCGTGCCCGCGGAGGAGGTCGGGCCGTTGACGGACCTGTTCGGCCGCGTGCTGGACGGTCACAACGCGTACCTGACCGACGACGTCGAACGCGTGCTCGGGCGGGAGCCCCGCGACTTCGCGGACTATGCCCGTTCGTCGGCGGCATCCGGCGTGTGGAACCCCGCCGCGAGGGCGGGTGACATCCGATGATGGAGGGACTCACCCGGGCACTGACGGTCGCTGCTGCGATCGGCGCCGGCCTGGGCGCCGGCGTCTATCTCGCCTTCTCCACGTTCATCATGCCCGGTCTCCGGCCGTTGGCGCCCCCACAGGCGATCGCGGCCATGAACTCGATCAACAAGGCCGCCCCGGCCAGTCGGCTGCTCATGCTCGTGCTGTTCGGTGCCGGAGCGCTGTGCGTGCTCGTGCTGATCGCCGGGCTCCGCCACCTCGGCGATCCGGCGGCGTGGTGGCAGATCGCCGGTGCCGCACTCTACCTGGTCAGCGTCGCGATCCTGGTCGGCTACCACGTGCCGCACAACGACCGGCTCATGCAGATCGACCTGCAGGCGGTCGACGCCGGCGCCGTCTGGTCGCGCTTCTACACCGGCTGGATGGCCTGGAACCTTGCGCGGACACTGACGGCCGTGGCCGGTGCGGTCGGCCTGACGCTCGCACTGCGCGCGCACTGACGCGCACTGACACGCACTGACACACCGGCGCCGCGGACCTCAGCCGCGCGGGCGTCGGTCGCCGATGTCGGCGACTCCCTGCTCCCGGGCCCAGTCCCGCATCTGATCGTTGAACGACTCGTCGACGTTCTCCGGGGGCCGGGCCGCGGTGGCTTGTTTCCGGGACCGATGAGGCGAGTCCGCGCAGCTCGATCAAACGATGGCACGACGTGGGATGCCGTGCCATGTCAGCGAGCGCCGGGCGCACGTGCGGACCTCTCGGGTGCGTCGGGCGCGTGACGTCCTGCGGCGGGGCCGGTCGCCGGCAACATCGGGCGGCATGTGTCGCCGACGCCGTCATCTGGCGGATGTCTTGGCGATTCGGGGAGTTCAGTATTGACGACGTCGCCCGGCGGAACCGGGCCGCGGTGACGTCGGAGACAGCAGGAGACAGCAGGAATCAGGAGGCCACGGCATGGCAGAGTCATCGAGCACGACAGCGGTGCCGACGCGGTGGGTGCCGCACGTCCCGCCGGCCGGGGCGCCGGCGTCCCCGCCGACGGGCCCCGTTCGGCCGCGGCCGGGGCTGGTCCTGGCCGCGGCGTGCGTGTGCCAGCTGCTCGTCGTGCTGGACATCAGCGTCGTCAACGTCGCGCTTCCGAGTATCGGCGACGCGCTCGGCTTCGCCTCCAGTTCGCTGTCGTGGGTGATCAACGCCTACACGCTCACGTTCGGCGGTCTCCTGCTCCTGGGCGGCCGGCTCGCGGACCTGATCGGCCACCGGCGCACGATGCTCGCGGCGCTGGCGTTGTTCGGCACGGTCTCGCTGCTCGGCGGGCTGGCGACCGGGCCCGGTCAGCTGATCGCCGCCCGTGCCGCCCAGGGAGTCGCCGCCGCCGTGCTGTCGCCGGTCTCCCTCACGGTGCTCATGGTGGCCTTCCCCGATGCACACGGCCGGCGGCGGGCCCTGGCGGCCTGGGGCGTGGTCGCGACCGGCGGCGGGGCGCTCGGAGTGCTGCTCAGCGGCGTGCTCACGCAATACCTCAGCTGGCGGTGGGTGCTCTTCATCAACGTCCCGATCGTCCTTGCGGCCGCCGGCCTCGCCCTGACCGCGATCCGCGGCCACGGCGCACGGGCGCACGCGCAACTGGACGTCCTGGGCGCGTTGCTCGCGACCGCGACGACGACGCTGCTCGTCTACGGCTGCGTGCACGCCTCCGAGAGCACGTGGTCCGATCCCGTGACCCTCGCGGTGTTCCTGCTCGCCGCTCCGTGCGGCGCCGGATTCGTCCTCCGTGAGACACGCGCGGCCACCCCGCTGGTGCGCCTGTCGGTGTTGCGAGTCCGCCGGGTCTGGCTCGCGGTCGTCGTGCTCGCGTTCATCGGGGCGGCCATGATCTCGGGGTTCTACTTCGGGTCGTTGAGCCTGCAGCAGGTCCTCGGCTACGACCCCGTGATCACGGGATTGGCCTTCCTGCCGTTCTTCGCATGCATGGCGATCGCCACGTCGGCCGGCCCGAGGCTGCTCGAGCGGTACGGCACCCGCCTCGTGCTCACCGCCGGACTCGTCGTGGCCGCGGCGGGGATGGCGGCGTTCGGGCGACTCGGCCCCGGATCGGGATACCTCACCTTTCTGATCGCCACCGTTCCCGCGTCGATCGGGCTGGGACTGTCGCTCGCGCCGACCCTGACCATGGGCACCGCCGGGGTCGAGCGCGACGACGCCGGCATGGTGAGCGGACTGCTCAACACGAGCCGTCAGGTCGGCGGAAGTCTCGCCCTGGCCGCACTGGCAACCGTCGTCGCTGCGGTCGCCGGTCCGAACGCCGGGGGAGTGGAGGCGGCCACCGGCTACCGGGCTGCGTTCGTGCTCACCGGAGCGCTGCTGTTCACGGCGGCCCTCATCGTGCTCACATGCGTGCCTCGGCGCGCCCCTGATCGACAGCAGGCGGGCGAGCGGTGACGCGCGAGTGACAAGGCCTGCCACGTCGGAACCGGCGCGGCCCACACAGGTGCCAGGCGGCGTGATCGAGACGATACTGGAGGTCGGCGCTGTGAAAGGAGCGACCATGACCGACAAGATCCTCATCATCACCGGCGACGCCGCCGAGACCCTCGAGGTGTATTACCCGTACTACCGACTGCAGGAGGCGGGGTACGAGGTCCACATCGGCGCACCCGAGAAGCGAACCCTCCAGTTCGTCGTGCACGACTTCGTCGACGGGTTCGACACCTACACCGAGAAGCCGGGGCACACCTGCCAGGCCGACGTCGCGCTCAGGGACGTCGACCCCGCGGACTACGTGGCCGTGGTCGTGCCGGGCGGGCGGGCGCCCGAGTACCTTCGCAACAACCCGGAGGCGCAGCGGATCGTCCGGCACGTCTTCGAGCGGAACATCCCGGTGGCCGCGACCTGCCACGGCCCGCTGCTGCTGGCCGCCTCGGGAGTGCTCGACGGACGCACCTCCGCGGCGTACCCGGAACTGGCAGTCGACGTGACGACCGCCGGCGGAGTGTTCGAGGACGGCGGCGGCGTGGTCGACGGCAACCTCGTGACCTCGCGTGCCTGGCCCGACAACGGCACCTGGATGAAGGCCTTCCTGCAGGTGCTGGAGAAGGCGCGGGTCTCGGCCTGAGGACCGGCCGCCGTTCGACACTCGAACGCGAGACTCTGTGCGGGTACACGCCGCTCACCCGCGCAGAACCTCGCGTTCGGCCGGTTGGTGGGACGTACTGGGCCGCTGGAGGCTCGTCTGGTCGACGTGCGCGCGAGCGGACGCTGGCGCATCTACACCGCCCGGCTGGACGGCCTGGACTCGTTGCGGCGCGAGCTCGACGACTTCTGGCGCCAGGCACTGGACAACCTCAAGCGTGTCGCCGAGGACGAGTATCACCGGAATCGGGAGCGATCATGAGCACGACCGGCCAGGCCACGTCCCTGCAGTTCGAGATCATCATCCACGTGCCGCAGCGCCGCGCCTTCGAGGTGTTCGCCGAGGAGTTCGACCGGATCAAACCCCGCTCGTACAACCTCCTCGACGTCGACATCGCCGAGACCGTGCTCGAGGGCCGGGTCGGCGGGTCCATCCACGATCGCGGCATCGACGGCAGCGTCTGCCGGTGGGCCCGCGTGCTCGCCTTCGAACCGCCCGAGCGGCTCGTGTTCAGCTGGGACATCGACAGCCGGTGGCGCCCCGAACACGATCCGGCCCGCACCAGTGAGGTCGAGGTGCGGTTCGTCGCGTTGGCCGCGGAGACGACGCGGGTCGAACTGCGCCATCGCCACCTCGACCGGCATGGGGACGGCTGGTCGGGCTACAGCGCGGATCTGGAGGCCGAGGCGGGCTGGCCCACCTTTCTCGAGCGCTACCGCGTGCTGGCGGTGGCATCGTGAGCGCCCGCACGACCGCTCGGCCTGACCTGCGGCGCCTCGCGTTCGCCGAGCGCACCGACTTGGCGGAGCTCCTCGACACCCTCACGCCCGAGGAGTGGGCGGCGCCGTCGCTGTGCCGGGGCTGGTCGATCCACGATGTGGTCGCCCACGTGGTCAGCTACGAGGAGCTCGGGCCGGCGGGGATCATCGCGCGCCGGTTCAAGGGCCGGCGCCGCGGCGGACCGAACGAGGTGGGGCGCGCCGAGTACGCGCGGCGATCCCCCGTCGAATTGTCGGCGTTCCTGCGCGCGCACCTGGTGCCGACCGGTCTGACCTCGTGGTTCGGCGGCGCGATCGGGCTCACCGACGGGCTGATCCATCACCAGGACATCCGCCGTGCCCTCGACCGCCCCCGGACCGTGCCTCCCGAGCGCCTCCGGCCCGCCCTGGAATTCGCGCTCCGATCGCCTAAGCTGCCCAGCCGCGGGGATGCGGCCGGCCTTCACCTGGTCGCCGACGACCTGGACTGGGAGCACGGATCCGGGCCCGACGTCGCCGGTCCGGCCGAGGCGCTGCTCATGGCCATCGCCGGACGACCCGACGCGCTCACCGATCTGCGTGGGCCCGGGGCGCCGGTCTTCGCCGAACGGATCAACGCCCGGCAGCGGACCTGACCTGCTCGATACGCTCGCTCACCTCACCGTCCAGGGTCGGCGTGTGACCGGGTGCACCCAGGGGGCGGTCACCGCGACCGCGCCGAGGCCGGGCGCCTTGAACACGACGCCGACCTGGCGCCCGCCGTGGCCGGCGGCTGACCGACGCGGGAGAGGCCGAGCGAGACGAATCGGGCGAGCGGGTCGGCCGGATCCGTGAACGGGCCTCGGCCGTGCTGCCCGCCCGCGACTACGCCACTCTCATCGAGTTGCTGGAGCGCCTGGTGTCGGCGATGCGATAGGCCGAGCCGCCGGGCCCTGGTCGCAGTCCTGCCTTGCGCGGTGGCCGATATGATCGTCCCAGCCGATCGAGGAGGCAGCCCTGTACGCCCTGCACGCGTTCTGGTCACCCGAGCGCGGCCTGTGCCTGTGGGGCGAGGACAGCGCCCGCGCCGTCAAGAGCACCAGTCAGGCGCGCCGCAGCGCCCGGACGCACCCGTTCGCGGCCGATGCGGCCGTGCTCGCGGAGGCACTCGGTCTCACAGCACCTGCGGCCGGCGGCAGCGACACCGCCACGCTGGCGCTTCCCTCACTCCTCACCGCCCCGCTCGACTCGCCCGACGTCGTGCGCGTGCGGCCGCGGCCGGCGCCGCGCACGGAGCCGGCGCTGACCGCCTGGACCGTGCCGATCCTCATCCTCGATCCGGTGGCCGCGCTCGCTTTCCTCGACCTGGACGTCGACGACCCGTTCGACGACGTCCGTCTCGGGGAGTCGGTGTGGCACCTGGCCGAGGTCGCGGCCCTCGCCCGGGACCTGGCCGAACGCGGCCGTGTGCTTCCCACCGTCTCGCTCATGGACGGCGCCCGCGGCCTCGCGTGGTGGCGTCCCGTCGAGCAGGGCCCGGATGCGCGCACCGTGGCCGGCCTGGTCTCGACGCTCCCGCCGGTGGGCCGGGCCGTCGTGGCCGATCCCGCCGACCTGACGGGCCGGCATCCGGCCACGCTCGTCGAGGCCGCCCTGGACCAGCTCACCGACGCGGCCGTGCGGGCGCGGCTGGAGGTCACGGGAACCCCGGGGCTCGCGGGCGTGCCTCGCCGGCGCGGACGGCTCCCGAAGACGATTCCCGCAGCCGAGGCCTGGCTCGATGCCCTCGGCACCGCCGACGGCGAGTTCACGGCCGAGGCGGGCGATCTCGAGCGACTCGCGGCATCGCTCGCGGCCTGGGACGAGTTCGGGGCCGGGGCACCGGGCCGGGCCCGGGCGACGTTCCGGCTCGTGTCGCTCGACGACCTCGACGACGACCTCGATGGTCTGGATGGTCTGGATGGTCTGGGCGGCTTCGACGACGATGACGACGACGGCCTCGAGCGATCCGCCGCCGGGGTTCGCCCCGCAGGCGGCGGCCCGGGCGCCCGCTGGCGGCTGCAATTCTGGCTCCAGTCGGCCGAGGACCCGACCCTCATGGTGCCGGCCTCGCAGGTCTGGGACGGGGGCGAGGGCCTGGCCCGCTGGCTCGACCGGCCCGACGAACTCCTGTTGGCCGAACTGGGCCGGGCCGCCACCGTCTACCCCGACCTGGCCGGGGCGCTGCGCCGCGCCCGCCCCGTCGCGCTCGACCTGGACGCGACCGGCGCCCACGACTTCCTCGCCCACCGCGCCGACCTGCTCGACCAGGCCGGCTTCGGGGTGCTCCTGCCGTCCTGGTGGCAGCAGCGCAGGCGGCTCGGCCTCAAAGCGACGGCCGCACCCCAGGTCGAGGGCGGCGTGGGCGCGGGCATGCTCACCGCCGAGAGCCTCGTCGACTTCGACTGGCGTCTCGCGCTCGGCGAGGAGACCCTGAGCGAGGAGGAACTCGCGGCCCTGGCGGCCGCGAAGGAACCGCTCGTGCGCCTGCGCGGCCAGTGGGTCGCCGTCGATGCCGAGCAGATCCGCCTCGGGCTGGAGTTCATCGCCCGCCGGCGCGAGGCCGGCCCGCAGCACTCGGTCGCCCAGGTCCTCGCCCTGGCCGCGAGCCACCACGACGCCGAGGCACCGCTGCCGGTCACCGCCGTCCACGCCTCCGGCCTTCTCGGCGATCTGCTCGAGGGGACGGCCGATACGGCGCTGGCCCCCGTCTGCCCGCCCCCGGGACTGCACGCCGAACTGCGCCCGTACCAGGAGCGGGGGCTGGCCTGGTTGAGCTTCCTCGACGGCCTCGGCCTGGGCGCGTGCCTGGCCGACGACATGGGCCTGGGCAAGACCATCCAGCTGCTCGCCCTCGAGCTGCACGCCCGCGCCCAGCGCCCCGAGTCGGGGCCCACGCTACTCCTGTGCCCCATGTCGCTCATCGGAAACTGGCAGCGCGAGGCCGCCCGGTTCGCCCCCGGACTCACCCTCTACGCCCACCACGGCCCGACCAGGCCACGCGGGAAGGCGCTGGTGCAGCGGCTGGCGAGCTGCGACGTCGTCCTCACGACCTATCACACGGCCACCCGCGATATCGACGAGCTCGCCACCCACGACTGGGGCCGGCTCGTGCTCGACGAGGCCCAGGCCGTCAAGAACCACCTCACGCGCGCGAGCAGGGCCGTGCGGCGGCTCGACGCGCGTCACCGCGTGGCGCTCACGGGCACGCCGGTGGAGAACAAGCTCGCCGAGCTGTGGTCGATCATGGATCTGCTCAATGCGGGCATCCTCGGCTCGATCGAGCAGTTCCGAACCCGCTTCGCCAAACCGATCGAGCGGCAGGGCCTGACCGAGCCGGCCGCCCGGCTGCGGCAGGTGACCCGCCCCTATATCCTGCGCCGGCTCAAGACCGATCCGCAGATCGCCCCGGACCTGCCCGAGAAGATCGAGATCAAGCAGTACTGCAACCTCACCCGCGAGCAGGCCTCCCTCTACCAGAGCGTCGTGGCCGAGATGATTCCCAAGATCGAGGCCGCCGACGGCATCGCCCGCCGCGGCAATGTGCTGGCGACGATGACCAAGCTCAAGCAGGTGTGCAACCATCCGGCCCAGCTGCTGCACGACGGCTCCCCGGTCGCGAAGCGCTCCGGGAAGGTCGCCCGCCTGCACGAGATCCTCGCCGAGATCATCGGGGCGGGGGAGAAGGCGCTGCTGTTCACCCAGTACACCGAATTCGCAGACATGCTGCTGCCGCACCTGGCCGCGGCCTACGGCTCCCCGGGCGCGGGTGGCTCCGGGGTGCTCTACCTGCACGGCGGCACGCCGAGAT
Source organism: Pseudactinotalea sp. HY158 (assembly GCF_009660225.1). NCBI lineage: Bacteria > Bacillati > Actinomycetota > Actinomycetes > Micrococcales > Cellulomonadaceae > Pseudactinotalea > Pseudactinotalea sp. HY158. The sequence continues at coordinate 2,086,265 of NZ_CP045920.1, read as the reverse complement.
CCCGGCGCGATGAGCTGGTCCAGCGGTTCCAGGACCCGGGTGGCCCCGGGATCTTCCTCCTCTCCCTCAAGGCGGGCGGCACCGGCCTCAACCTGACGGCGGCGAGCCACGTGCTGCACCTGGATCGCTGGTGGAACCCGGCGGTGGAGAACCAGGCGACCGACCGGGCCTTCAGGATCGGGCAGCGGCGCAACGTGCAGGTGCGCAAGTTCATCTGTGCCGGCACCCTGGAGGAGCGGATCGACGAGATGATCGAACGCAAGCGGGAACTGGCCGACCTGGTGGTCGGTGGCGGGGAGTCCTGGATCTCCGACCTGTCCACCGAGGAGCTGCGGCGCGTGTTCACCCTGTCCGAGGAGGCGATCGGTGAATAGCTGGTACCCGCCGCCCTCGCGGCCCCGCCCCGCCGACGGCATCAAGGCCCGCAGCACCCGCGGCGCCATCGCCCGAACCTGGTGGTCGGAGCGCTTCATCGACGTGCTCGAGTCCCTCGGGGTGGGCGGGCGGCTCGCGCGCGGGCGCACCTACGCCCGCAAGGGGCAGGTGCTCGACCTCGACATCGCCCCCGGGTCCGTGACCGCGACCGTGCAGGGCAGCCGCGCCCGGCCGTACCGGGTGCGCATCGGGCTGACGCCCTTCGACAAGGCACAATGGGCGGGCGTGGTCGACCGCCTCGCGGGCGATGCCTGGTTCACGGCGAAGCTGCTCGCCGGCGAGATGCCCCCCGATATCGAGGAGGTGTTCGCCGCGGCGGAGCTCCCGCTGTTCCCCGCGAACGCGCGCGACCTGTCGATGGACTGCTCCTGCCCGGACGTCGCCGTGCCGTGCAAGCACCTGGCGGCCACGTTCTACCTGCTCGCCGAGGCCTTCGACACCGACCCGTTCCTCGTGCTCGCCTGGCGCGGCCGCGACCGCGAGGAACTGCTCGCGGCGCTGAGCTGCGCGCGTGGGGGCGCGGTGGCCGCCGACCGTATCGAGCGTGGTGACGACGCAGCGCCCCTCGCCGCGTGCCTCGCCTCGTTCTACTCTTCCGGTGGCCGGGTGGCGCCCGGCTCGGTGGCCGCGGCTCCGGCCGAGGCGCTCCTCGACCAGCTTCCGCAGGTGGGGATCTCGGTGCGGAACGTGCCGATCGTCGACGCGCTGCGCCCGCTCTACCGGGCGCTGGGGGACGAGGAGCCGCCGCCCGGGTAGGCGTTCAGGGTTCGTCCGCCCGGCCACCTGCCGCGGCGCACATCAGGGCAGAGTAGGTCACATCAGGGCGCATCGGCGCGCAGACGCTACAGCCACGTCTCGATCACGGCCACATGCCCGGGCGCGCCGGCGAATTTTCGATCATCGGTGAGCAACGGCACCCCGAGCGATTCGGCCAGGATCACGTAGAACGCGTCGTAGGCGGTGTAGTTGTCCCGCAGCGCCAGTGCGCGCCGCTGAAAGGGCTGCATCGGGTATCGCGTCAACGGCAGATCCGCGAAGTCGTCGAGCATCAGTTCGGCGCGCTCGACGGTGATCCGGATCGAGGGCTTGGAGGTGAGCAGCAGTCCGCGGATCGCCGACACCACCTCGGCATCGATGAGCGCTGGCGCGTGGACCCGCTTCTCACGGCCGAGGCGTTCCCGCAGCCCGGAATCCCCTTGCCGGTTCTGCAGGAGTCGAACGATGATCGAGGCATCGACGACGGTCATGTCAGTGCCGGCCGTCCTCGATGAACGAGCGGATCTCCTCGGTGCCGACCTCGATCCGCTCGCGGGAGGCGATCCGCGCCAGTATCTCCGCCATCACAGGCTGTGAGGCATCGTCGTGGATCAGTTCGCGAAGGTAACTGGACAGGGACATGTTCCGGGCCTTCGCACGTGCGCGCAGAATCTGCGCGTCCTCGGACGCGACATCCCGGACTTGCACGATCTCGGTGCTCATGCGCCCAACCTACCGCGATTGCATGAATTCTGCATGATTGGTCGACCGCAGCGTTCATGGTCTCCTCACCGCTCGGGTGCGGCACCCCTATGGGTGCGCCGCCTGCCAACCATCGCTCACCCCGTCCCGGTGGTCCGCGCCGGTCACGTGCCGCAGGAAGGCCACGAGCCGGATCATCGTCGTGCGCGCATCGGGGTTGCTCAGGTCGAACTCGAACACGTGCCCGGAGGGGGAGTCCTCGTCGAGGACCACCTCGTCGACCTGCACACCGGCCGCGCGCAGGCGCCGCGCGAGGTCTCGTGATTGCGGGCCGAGCGGATCCTGCGGGGCGGAGCTGATGAACGAGGGCGGGAAAGATCGGGTCACGTGGTCGACGATCGTGGCCTGCTCGAACCGGGGATCGGATGGGAATCGACGCGTGCCGGTGTAGGCCCACACGATCGTGCGCACGTACCAGGCGTAGAGCCCGTACACCGCGCGGATCGCGTAGGAGGCCCGCATATCGTAGGTGCCGCTGGCCAGCACCGCGCCGCGCAGCCGGCCCGGGTCGACGACCCTCGGCAGACCGGTCCAGGCGGCGTAGTCCGCATCGGTCGATGCGAGGACGCTCTGGGCGAGCATGTGCGCCCCGGCGGAGTCGGCCCCGAGCACGAGCCGGCCGGGGTCGACACCGAGGTCGGCCGCGTGCTCCACGACGTAGCGCACCGCCCGGCGCAGCTGATGGATCTGGGCCGGGTAGACGGCCTCCGGGGCCGTGGTGTATTCGAGGCCGATCACGGTGAAGCCGTGGGAGGAGAGCACCTCGAGGTAGGGACGCCGGCGCTCCTTGCGGCCCTGCACGAACCCGCCGCCGTGCACCCACAGGACCGTCGGCAGCGGCCCGGCGCCCCGCGGCCGGTAGACGTCGAAGCGACAGGCGGGCTCGGCCGGGTCGTAGACGAGATCGAGCCGGGCATCGATGTCGTCCGGCACGTACGGAGTCGTGGTGGCGACCGGGTCCGCCTCGTTCTCGCTGATGAGACGCAGCATCCACACCCGCGGCCACGGGGACAACTCGTAGGTCAGCGCCGCCGCGGCACTGAGTGCGGCGGCCACGATGCCGCCGTACAACCACATGCGACGCAGAACTCGACTCGACGGTTCACTGCCCACGGCGCGCAGCCGGTGTTCTTCACGTTCCATTGCCACGCTCCAGCACGACCGAGTCCCGATTCCATCGTGCCCCCGCCGGTGCCCGGGGCCAAGGTCCCCGCGGGCTCGGACCGGTGTATTCGCCGGTCGGCTCAGCCCCGCAGCGAGGCCTCGATCTCGGCCGCGGTGGGGGAGGTGGCCGGGCCGCGCCGGGTGACGGCGAGGGCCGCCGCGTGGTTCGCGCGCTCGACGGCCTCCCCCAGCCCCGCACCGGCGGCCAGGGCGGCGCACAGCACGCCGCAGTGCGCATCCCCGGCGCCGTTCGTGTCGATCGCCGTCACCGCCGGGGCCGGCAGGTGACGCGCCGCCTCCGCGCCGGCCAGGATCGCGCCGTGCGCACCACAGCGCAGCACGACGGCGCAGCCCAGCTCCCGCGCCAGGTCGCCCGCGAGCGACTCCCGGCCCGCGCCGGCATCCAGGCCGATCCGCCGCGCGAGCAGCCGGGCCTCGCGTTCGTTCGTGCTCCACACGTGCGCCGCCGCCATGAGCCCGGCCAGGGGCGCTCCCTCCGCCTCGCCGACGAGCGGACCCGGGTCGACCACGACCCGTGCGCCGGCCGGCAGGCCGGGCAGCCAGCCGAGCAGCACCTCCCGGTGCGGGCTGGGAACGAGCGAGTACCCCGAGACGTAGACGACGTCGCGCGCGCCCACGCGAGCGGCGTCGAAGTCCGCCCGCCGGGCGAGCCCCTCCGCGCCGAGCGTGGAGACGAAGGTGCGCTCGGCGTCGTCCTCGATGAACGCGATCGAGAAGCCCGAGTCCTCCGGCTCCGGCGCGGCGAGGACCTCGATGCCCTCCGCGCGCAGGGCCGAGCGCACGATGTCGCCGAACGGTCCGGTGCCGTGCCCGCCGAGGTAGACGACCCGGGCGCCGTCCCGGGCGGCCGCGGCCATGACGTTGAAGCCGCCGCCGGCGAGCAGGTCGGCCGAGCGGGCGAAGAGGTCGCCGCCGCGCTCGGGCAGGTGCGGCACGGTGAGCACGAGGTCGACGAGCGCCTGCCCGGCGTGCAGCACCCGTCCCGGGCCGGCTGGAGTCACCGGGCCGCTCACGGCGCCGCGGCCCGCAGTCCGAGCAACGCGTCGACCCGGAGCTCCAGCCCCAGGTCGTTCACGGCCTCGACCCTCGCCCGCACGTCGGTGGGGAAGGCGCCCGCCCCGGCGCAGGCCCCGAGGATCGCGCCGGCGATCGCGGCGATCGTGTCGGTGTCCCCGCCCACGGCCGCGGCCAGGCACAGCCCCTCGAACGGGCGCCGGGCGTACCGCTCGACGATGAGCAGCGCGGCCACGACCGACTCCTGGGAGTGCACCGACGTGCCCACGACCTCATCGAGGAAACTCGCGAAGTCGCCGGTCTCGCGGGCCGGCCCGCGCAGCGCCTCGAACCGGGCCGCGACGTGCCCGCCGGCCTCCCAGTGCCCGAGCCGCGCACCCGCGCGGGCCGCCGCCACGGCGAGCGTGAGCGCGCGGGCCGCCGGGGCGCCGTCCACACCCGCGCTCACGGCGGCGGCCACGGCCGCGGCCGCCGACAGCGCCCAACCCGGGTTGTGGGTGACGCGGCTCGCCGACACGACCGCCTCGAGCAGCCCGGCGGATCCGGGCAGACCGGCGGGTGAGGCGATGCCGACGGGGGTGATGCGCATGGCGGCACCGTTCGTCGTCCCGAAGCGACCCGCCTCGGCCACGTCGGTGCCGGCGGCGATCGCGGCGAGGGCGGCCTTGGTCGAGGGCCCGAGCAGGTCGAGGGAGCCGCGGGCGATCATCCGCGCCTCCCAGGCCCGCAGCGCGCCGGCGAAGGCGCGGGCGTCGATCCGGCCGCCACCGGCCACGAGCAGGTCGGCCACGAGGAGGGCCTGCTCGGTGTCGTCGGTGACCGACCCGGCCGGCATGCCCGGGGCGATCGGCTGATCGGCGGGGGCGTCGCACAGCCCGGTGATCACCCCGAAGCGCTCGGCGATCTCGGCCCGGGAGAAGGACTGGGTGGGCATGCCCAGGGCGTCGCCGATCGCGAGCCCGAGCAGCGCCCCGAGGGCCCGGTCGCGGATGCTCATCGCGGCAGCGCGGCCAGGCCGTGCTCCTGGCGACCGATGCGGGCGCGCCGGGCGATCACCGAGACGACGAAGGAGAGCACGAGCGCCACGAGCACCCCGAGGTTCGCGCCCGCCCAGGCGCCCTCGCGCCCGCCCACGATCCCGAGCAGATAGCCCTGCCAGTTGTTCCACGACGCCTCGGCGGCGAAGCCGTTGGCCACGAGGCCCCAGCCGATGACCGAGGCGATGACCATCGTGGCGATGGCGGTCCAGTCGACGGCGCGGTAGCGGCCGGCGGAGGTGAACAGGGCCGCCTCGTCGTAGACCGTGCGGCGGGTGAGGATGTCGGCGATGAGGATCCCGGCCCAGGCCGCCATCGGCACCCCGAGCGTGATGAGGAAGCTCTGGAACGGCCCGATGAACGTGCCCGCGAAGAACACGACCCAGATCGTGCCGGCGGTGAGGATGACCCCGTCGATCGCGGCGGCGGCCGGGCGCGGGATGCGGATGCCGAGGCTGAGCAGCGTGAGGCCGGAGGAGTAGATGCCCAGGATCGCCCCGGAGACCTGCGTGAGCACGGCCACGATCCAGAACGGCACGAGCGCCCACAGCGGCAGGATCGTGATGAGGGCCCCGATCGGGTCGTCGCCGATCGCCGCGGCCAGGTCGGCGTTCGACTCGGCCAGCAGCAGCCCGAACACCACGAGCACGACGGGCGCGATCGAGGCTCCGAACGTGTTCCAGGCGACGATCGTGCGGTCGCGGGTGGAGCGCTTCTGGTAGCGGGTCCAGTCGGCGGCGATGTTGATCCAGCCGAGCCCGAACCCGGTGAGCACCATGACGAGCGCGCCGAGCATCTGCTGCGCCGAGCCGTCCGGGGTGGAGCCGATCTGGTCCCAGTTGATCTTGCCCGCCGTGAGCACCATGAACAGCACGGTCATGAGTCCGGTCGCCCACGTGAGCACCGACTGCACCTTCATGATCGTGTGGTAGCCGAGCACCGAGGCGATGACGATGAGCGCGGCGATGAACAGCGTGGCCAGCAGCGTGATCGCCGTGCCCGTTCCCCAGCCGAGCGCCCTGAACACCGTGGAGGTGGCGAGCACGGCGGTGATCGCGAGCACGGTCTCCCAGCCGATCGAGGTGAGCCAGGAGATCACCCCGGGCACCTTCTGGCCCTGCACGCCGAACGCGGCCCGGGAGAGGATCATCGTGGGGGTGCTGCCGCGCTTGCCGGCGATCGCGATGAGCCCGCACAGCGCGAAGCTGATGACGATCCCGATGATCCCCACGACCGTGGCCTGCCACAGCGAGATCCCGAAGCCGAGCAGGTAGGAGCCGTAGCTCATCCCGAACACCGACACGTTCGCGGCGAACCACGGCCAGAACAGGTCCCGCGGCCTCGCCGTGCGTTCGGACTCGCCGATGATCTCGATCCCGGCGGTCTCCACGATCCCGCGGGTGGCGCTCGCCCCGGTGGCGATCGGCGCACCGCCCTGATCATGGACGACGCCGCTCGCCTCGCGCGCGCCGGTGGGCGTGGGCTCTGCTGGTCCCGATGGGCTCGGCGACATCCTGGTCTCCTTCGGACGGACGGGTCACGACCGGGCCATTCTTGCAGGTCGGGCGCTTCGACGAGATCGCGGAAGAGGACCTCGACGGCTTCATCACTCGGCTCGGCAGGCCGACACCGAGGCGCTCGCGCGCAGACTGACGTCGACGCTTCGACTCACGCATTCCGCTCGAGCCGACATCGCGTCGATTCTCGCGCGGTCGCACGAGGAGTTCGCCCCGCGTGCACGCCACCGCTATGAGACCGTGATCGCGGCTGCCATCCGTGATGCGGCCGCAGCGGTCGACGGGGTCGGGCGCACCCGGCGGCCCATCCACAGATTTCTAGGGTCCCTTGTCTTGATCGGCTATCCCCACTTGCCTAGAGTGGTGGTCAAGGAAGTCAAGTACCGACGAGTCGCGGCGCAGTTGCGACTGCGAGGCTGGGTGATCGGTCGAACAAGAGGATCACACGAGATGTGGGTCTCACCTGAGGGTCGACGACTAGTACTTCCGAAGCACCGAATGATCAGCGCGGGAGTCGTCCGGAGTGTCATCGCGGCCCTGGACGGCGACGCGCCCGACGCATGGAGATAGATTTAGATGGCGATGAGGATCGTGGCGCGGAGGGAGGGGCGCTGGTGGACAGTCGACATCCCAGAACTCGGGGTGGTGACCCAGGCCCGCCGTCTCGATCAGGTGCGCGCGATGGCCCGTGAGGCCGCCGCGTTGGCTCTCGATGTCGATGAGTCGTCGATCCGGGTCGATCTCGATATCGAGGTCGATGACGCGATACGCCTGTCGTGGGAAGCCGCACGAGACAAGGAGGCTCGTGCGCGTGCCGACGCCGCCGACGCCGCACGGTTGGCACGGAACGCGGTGACCGGGCTTCGTTCCCAGGGGCTGACACAGCGCGAGGCCGCCGAGGTGCTCGGCGTCTCCTACCAGCGGATTGCGCAACTGGAGAAGCGGGCCGGCTGATCTCCGCGCCGCGATCAGCGACGCCGTCCCCACGCGAGCAGGAGCCCGAGCATCAGCGCCGCGCCGTGGATATCGGCGACGACGGCCAGCGCCGCGCCCGTCGCGATCACCGCCGCGAGCACGAGCTCGCCGGTCGACCGGCCCGCCTGTTGCCGTATCCGGGCGACGCCGGCACCGACGAAGCCGAGCACGATGAGCGGCAGCCACGCGGTGGCGAGCAGCGCCCCGCACCACAGCGCCACGGCCGACGGCGCCCAGCGGGGGAGCCGCTCGTGGCGGTGCCAGGCCGCCACCGCGACCGCCCCCGTGAGCCCGCAGACCGCGATGGAATTTCCGCCTCCGATCGGCTGCCATAGCAGGGCAAGGAACTCGGTCGCGACCCCGACGGCGAGATACTGGACGATCCACCACCCCCGCGAGATCACCTGCTCCGCGATCGCGCCGATCAACGCGAGGAACAGCAGGTTCGATGCCAGGCCGGCGATCCCGCCGTCCTGGACGAGCAGCGCGGTGCCGAACCGCCACCACTGCCCGTGCAGCGCCGCCGGGCTGCGCTCGAGCGCGTCGAGCAGGGCCGGGTGGATCAGCTGCGCCACTCCCATCGCGGCGGTCACGGCGAAGACCGCCCCGGTGAGCCAGGGCCGTCGCCGACACCGGGTGGGCTCGGCCCGTCGCATCGACCCCTCATGCGCGATCGTCACATCACCGACACGATAGGCCTGGACGCCCGGGCGCGCGACGCCGTCCCCACGAGCGGCAGGGTCTATTCCACCGTGACCGACTTGGCCAGGTTGCGCGGCTGATCCACGTCGGTGCCGCGCTCGACCGCCATGTAGTAGGCGAAGAGCTGGGAGACGACGTTGAACACGAGCGGGGCGAGCAGATCCGCGGTCGTGGGTACCCGGATGACGGTCTCGGCCGGCAGCTCCCGGTCGACGTTTGTGACGACGATCGCGTGCGCCCCGCGCGCGTTCATCTCCACGAGCGCGCTCACGGACTTCTCCCGCAGCCAGTTGTCCTGGAGGTAGCAGACCTCGAAGAACGAGTCGTCGATCAGGGCGATCGGCCCGTGCTTGAGCTCGCCGGCGGCATACCCCTCGGCGTGGACGTACGTGACCTCCTTGAGCTTGAGCGCGCCCTCGAGCGCGATCGGGTAGAGCGTGTCGCGCCCCACGTAGAGCGCGTGGGAGTAGTCCGAGTACGTACGGACGACGTCCCTCACCTGCTCCTCGACGCTTGCCAGCGCCGCCTCGATCGCCTCGGGCAGGAGGGCGAACTCGTCGGTGTAGCGCACGAGATCCTGCCGGCTCATGCCCTTGGCCTGGGCGAGCGCGATGCCGAAGAGGGTGACCGCCGCGACCTGGGAGGTGAAGGCCTTCGTGCTCGCCACGGAGATCTCGGCGCCGACGTGGGTGTAGATGCCGCCGTCGACCTCGCGGGCGATCGTGGAGCCCACGACGTTGACGATGCCGATGCAGTGGACGCCGCGGCGCTGCAGCTCCTGCAGGCACGCGAGCGTGTCGGCGGTCTCGCCGGACTGGGAGACGATGAGCGCGACCGTGTTCTTCGGGGTGTGGAAGGAGCGGTAGCGCAGCTCGCTCGCGACCTCGGCGCGGATGGTGACGTCGTCGGTGAACTGCTCGATCAGGTACGCGGCCTCGAGGCCCGCGTAGTAGGCGGTGCCGCAGCCGACCACGATGATGTTGCGGATCGACCGGAGCTGGTCGTCGGTGAGGTTGAGCCCGCCGAGCTGGACCCGGTTCGTCTCCGGGTCGATGCGTCCGCGCAGGGTCGCGCGCAGGGCCTCGGGCTGCTCGTGGATCTCCTTGAGCAGGAAGTGGTCGTAGCCCTTCTTCTGGATCGAGGCGAGGTCGACCTGGAGTTTCTCGACCGCGGGTTCGAGCGGCTGGACGTCGACGTCGTAGAGGGCGATGCCGCCGCGGGTGCAGACGCCGATCTCGCCGTCCTGGAGGTAGACGACGCGGTCGGTGTGGCCCACGATCGCGGCGGCGTCGCTGGCCACGAAGGTCTCCTGCTCTCCCAGGCCCACGATGAGCGGGCTGCCGCGGCGGGCGACGACGATCTCATCGGGGTTCTCGTCGGACAGCAGCGCGAGGCCGTAGGTGCCGACGACCATCTTGAGCGCGCCGCTCACGGCCTCGAGCAGGGTGCCGTGCAGGGGGAGGAGCGCGTCGACGAGTGCGGCGAGCACCTCGCTGTCGGTCTCGCCGGCGAACGTGTATCCGCGTTCGGTGAGTACATCGGCGAGCTCGGCGTAGTTCTCGATGATCCCGTTGTGGATGAGGTAGACGCGGCCGACGTGATGCGGGTGGCTGTTGCGCTCGCTCGGCACGCCGTGGGTGGCCCAGCGGGTGTGCCCGATGCCGACCGTGTCCGCGGTGACGCGGGTCGCCACGGCATGCTCCAACTCGGCGACCTTGCCGACGGCGCGCACGAGGGTGACACGGGCGTCGTCGTCGATCGTCGCGATCCCGGCGCTGTCGTAGCCGCGGTACTCGAGCCGCTTGAGGCCGCTGGTGAGGATGGGCTGGGCGGGCCGGTGGCCGATGTATCCGACGATTCCGCACATGGAGGACCTCCTGGTCGGGGCGGGCCGGTCGGCCCGGGGTGCGGGAAAATCGTACGGCCGCGGGCGGCCCCGATGAAAACGGACGCGCGGGGTTTTCGTGGGAGGTGGGCCGAGCGCCGTCGGTGCGGGGGCCGATCCGCCGATGGATCAGCGGGTGACGAGCACCTTGACCTGGTGCCCAGCGGAGGCGGCCTCGAAGGCCTCGGCGGCATCGTCGAGACGGAATGTGGCGGTGATGAAGTCATCGGTCGATACGGTCCCGCTCGCAAGGATCTCCATGGCGGTTCGGTAGTCCTCGGGCAGATAGGTGGCGGACCCCTGAATGCGCAGTTGCTGATCCTGGATGAGCGGCAGCGGCACGGTCACGGAGGCCTCCGGAACGCCGACGACGACGACCGTGCCGGCCTTGAGTGCGATCTCGATCGCCTGATCGATCGTCGATTGGATCGCCACGCAGTCGAATACGACATCGGCGCTCTCTCCGAGCACCGACCGAACGCGGGTAGCGACATCGTCCTCGCGCGCATCGACGACGTCGTCGGCACCGAGCGCGAGTGCCAGCCGGCGCTTCTCGGGCAGGGGATCGGTCATGATGATCCGCGCGGCGCCGGCGTGCCGCGCTGCCTTGAGTACGAGGAGGCCGATCGTGCCCGCTCCGACGATGGCCACCGCCTTGCCGCGGAGATCGCCGGCGAGGCGAACGGCGTGCACGGGGGTCGAGAGGGGCTCGATGAGTGCGGCCTGCAGGTCGGTGAACTGTTCCGGTACCCGGTGGAGCCGGGTGGAGGCGACCGTGAAGTAGTCGGCCATGCCGCCCTGGTCCCAGCCGCATCCGAAGAACTGCAGATTCTCACAGAGATTGGACCGATCGGTACGGCACATCTTGCAGTTCCAGCACGGCAGGGTCGGCTCGACCGTGACCCGGTCGCCGACTTCGAAGGCCGTGACATCGGGACCAAGCGCATCGATCACCCCGACGACCTCGTGGCCGGGGTTGTAGGGCAGTGCCACGAACGGATGCCGTCCGGCAGCTGCGTGGGTGTCGGATCCGCATACCCCCGTGACAAGCATGCGCACGAGCACCTCGGCGTTGCTCGGCGCGGGGCGGGGAGTCTCGTCGATCCGGATTTCTCCGGGGGCGACGACCGTGACGCGGCGGATCATCTCGTTCATGTGGGGCCGGCCTTTCGGTGCTGGGCGAGTGCTCACGCTCTCGCAGGGTCGATGCGGGGTTATTTGATGGCGCCCATGGCGAGGCCGCGGACGAGGCGTTTCTGGGCGACCCAGCCGGCGATGATCACGGGGAGGACGGCCAGGGTGGCGGCGGCGGAGAGCGCGGCGAGGAATTGGCCGCGGCCGGAGACGAAGCTGCCGAGGAAGGGTGGGGTGGTGCGGGCGATGGTCGAGGTGAGCAGGTTCGCCAGGAAGTACTCGTTCCAGGCGAAGATGAAGCAGATCAGGGCCGCGGCGGCGATCCCGGGGGCCACGATCGGCACGACGATGCGTAGGAGCTCGGTGCGGAAGCGGGCGCCGTCGACCTGGGCGGCCTCGATGATCTCGGTGGGGACCTCGATGAGGAAGGACCGCATCATCCACACCGCCAGGGGCAGGTTCATGCCCACGTACAGGATCGACAGGGCGGTGATGTTGTCCAGGGCGCCGGCGGCCTGCAGGAGCATGTAGATCGGTATGACGGCCGCGGCGATCGGCAGGAACTTCGTGGAGATGAAGAAGAACAACACATCGGTCGAACGTTTGATCGGCCTGACCGAGAGCCCGTAGGCGGCCGGTACCGCCAGGACCATGACGATGATCGTGGACACGACCGAGGCCGAGACCGAGTTCGTCAGGTAGATCGCGAAGCCCCGGTCGAAGACCTTGGAGAAGTTCTCCAGGGTGAAATCGGCCAGGAACGTGGGCGGCATGGTCGCCGCATCACGCTCGGTCTTGAACGCGGTGAAGACCATCCACGCGATCGGGAAGAAGAACCCGGCCGTCAGCGCCCAGGTCAGCAGCGACAACCCGAACGAGCCGACCCGCCGGGCCAGCGGCTTATGCCGCTTGACGTTCTCGTGGGTTGTACGCGTGGGCGAGATCGAGGTCGACATCAGCGTGTTCCTTCCGTCTTGAACACCTTGAACAGGGTCCGCAGGGCCACCATCGCCACGATGATCGTCACGATGACCGAGAGCACCCCGTAGGCGGCGGCCTCCCCGATCTCCAGACCGACGAAGGCCCGCTCGTAGAGCAGGTACGACAGGGTCTTGGTGCCCCCGGTCCCGCGGGTCATGATCGCCACCGGGTCGAAGACCTGCAGCAGCAGGATCGCCCCGAGCAGGACCGCCAACTCCACGTACTGACGCAGGTGCGGGATCGTCATGTACAGGAACGTGCGCACCGGGCCCGCGCCATCGACCGCCGCGGCCTCGAGCACGTCACCGGGCTGGGACTGCAGGCCCGCGAGCAACAACAACATCATGAACGGGGTGTACTGCCAGATGAGCACGATCATGATCGTCACGATCGGATGATCGGTATTCCACGCCACCGGCGAGATCCCCACCAGTGAGAACGCCCAGTTCACCATCCCGACATTCGAATCGAGCAGCGCCCACTTCCAGACGAGCGCCGCGGCCGCCGGCATCATCAGGAACGGGGTGATCAGCAGCGTGCGCGCCAACCCCTGACCGATGAACCGGCGATCCAGGAGCAACGCCAACGCCATCCCGAACACGACCGCCACCGCCACACTCACCCCCACGATGAGCACCGTGGCCCACAACGAGGACAGAAACACCCCGCTGCCGAGCACGTTCGCGTAATTATCGAACCCCACGAACCGCTGCTCACCCGGACGCAGCAGATTCCACTCCCGGAACGAATAATAGATCGTCACCAGGAACGGCACCTGCGTGATCACGATCGCAGTGATCAAAGCCGGCCACACAAGCAACCGAGCCAAGCGGATTCCAGACCTCGCCCGGGCAGAAGAACCCACCCGGCGCGGCGATGCCTGCGGGGAGGCGGTGACCGTGACCATGACTCTCTCCTTCGAGTGCGTGGATCGATTCCGACCGATCCTTCGACGAGAGCGCGGTGCCCCACGTGTTCACGGGGCACCGCGCCGCGCTGCTATTTCTGTGCGTCGCCGGCCTTCTGGGCCAACTCTTGAACCTCGGCCAAGGCGTCGTCGACCGACTTTCGGCCCGCGTACACCTCGGCGAAGACCTGCGAGGCGCTATTTCCCAGGTCCTGCCACTCGGGGATCGTGATGAACTGAATCCCGACATAGGGCTGGGGGTTGACGCCCGGATGCTCCGGGTTCACGCTCAGCATCGTCTCTTTGGTGATATCCGCGAAGGCGCCGGCCGCCTCCTGATATTCCGGAATGTCGTAGGTCGACAGTCTCGCGCCGGGGGGCACGCGGCTCCAGCCGAGCTCATTGCCGACCAGGCTCGCATAGTCCTTGCCGGTCGCCCACTTGATGAACTCCCACGCGGCCTCCTGCTTCTGGGAGGTCTTGGGGATCGCGAGGTTCCACGACCACAGCCATCCGGACTCGTCGGTCTCGACCACCGGGGCGTGTACGTAGCCGACGTTCCCGGCCACCTCGCTCAGGTCGGGATCCTCGACGCTGCCGGCCGCGCTCGTGGCGTCGTACCAGAAGGCCGCCTTCCCCTGCGTGAACAGGTTGAGGCACTCGGTGAAGCCGTAGGAGACCGGATCCGCCTCGCCCGAATCCCGGATCGTCTCCGACCAGAAGGTGAGAGCCTTCCGGAATCCCTCCTGGTCCACCTGCGCGTTCCAGTCCATGTCGAACCAGGAGCCGCCGAAGGTGTTGACGACCGTGTTGAGGGAGGCGATTCCCTCGCCCCAGCCGGGCTTGCCGCGCAGGCAGATCCCGGCGTGGTCGTCGGTGTCGACCTGCTTTGCCATCGCCGCGACCTCCTGCCAGGTCGGGCGCTCGGGCACCGTGATCCCGGCCTCGGAGATGATGTCCCTGTTGTACATGAGGAAGGACGACTCGCCGTAGAACGGTGCCGCGTAGAGGTCGTCGTCGACGGAGACCGAGGTGCGAACCGGCGGGAAGAGGTCGTCGATGTCGTACTCGGCGTCGTCGTCGGCCCATTGCGACAGGTTGACGATCCAGTCGTTCTGTTGCCACAGCCGGACTTCGTAGGCACCGATCGTCAGGATGTCGTACTGCCCGCCCTGGGTCGCGATGTCCTTGGTCACCGCATCACGCAGGTCGTTCTCCTCCATCTGGATGAAGTTGACCTTGATGTCGGGGTGGTCCGCCTCGAACTCCCCCTTGAGCTGCTCCATGTCGACCATCTGCGGGTTGTTCACCGTGGCCAACGTGAGCTCCGTGATGGTGCCGCTGTCGGCCGAGCTGTCACCCGCACCGCCACCGGCACCGGAGCAGGCGGTCAGTGCCAGTGCGGACGCGAAGAGGGCTGTGCCCCAGGCCGCTGCCCGTGATGTATTCAATCGTGAACTCATGAAAACCTCTCTGTCCTCAACGTACGGGTCTGCCACGTAGCTCTGGGAGCCGTGGCATGTCACCGGTGTCACGACGGACTATACAGACGCATGTCACCGATGACAAGCATCGTTCGTCAAGGCTACGATCGGACCGCGGCATGGCTGGACCAGCATGTCGGCCTGCGAATGTTCGGCGGCGTCGAGGTGCCGGTCGAGTTCGTCCGTAGGTGATCTGATTCGTCATGCAATCGAGTGGAAGGACAGACAGATGGGCGACTTCGGTGGGCGGACAGTCCTGGTCACGGGCGCAAGCGGAGGGATCGGCGGTGAGATCGTGCGCCAGTTGTGTAGCGCCGGGGCCGCGGTGCTCGCCGCGGGGCCGGATGGCGACTCGCTCGAAGCGATCGTCGCGGACACAGGCGCCCGCCCGCTTCCGTTCGACCTCGAATCCGAGGACGCAGTCCGCGGAGCCATCGAAGGTGTCGACCTCTACGGCGTCGTGAACTGCGCCGGGTGGGGCGGAATCGTGTCGCCGACGACTGAGGCCGATGTCGACGTCTTCGACAGGGTCATGGGGATCAACGCCCGCGGGACGCTCCTCGTGACCAAGTACGCGTCGCGGGAGATGATCCGCCTCGGGGTCGGCGGCTCGATCGTCAACGTTTCGAGCCAGGCAGCGCTCGTTGCGCTCGACGGGCACGGCTCCTACGGTGCCTCGAAGGCCGCGATCGATGCGATCACCCGCGTGGCGGCACTGGAGCTCGGTGCGCATGGAATCAGGGTCAACAGCGTCAATCCGACCGTCGTGATGACCCCGATGTCGGCCGGCTACTGGGGGCGTCCTGAGATCGGAGGGCCATTCCTGGAAATGATGCCCTTGGGTCGATGGGCGACCGAGAAGGACATCGCTGCGCCGATCGTCTTCCTGCTCGGTGACGGGGCATCAATGATCTCCGGGGTGTGCCTACCGATCGATGGCGGCTACTGCAGCCGATGAGGGCACGTCGCCCATTGCCCGGGTTCGAGGTGCCTCGACTGCCATGCACGACGAACGCTCGATGAGCGACACCGCCAGCACGTTGGACTTCTTCACGCGTCGACCGGGGAACTCGAGACGCAGCATAATGCGTTCGGCCGCGAGACGGCCCAGTTGAGCAGGATCCTGATCGATGACGCTCAGTGGGGGGTCGAGGAGGTCGGCCATCGGGAAGTCGCCGAAGCCGACCATCGGAATGGGTGCCGACCGCATCGCGCGGACGAGCATCATCGAACTGCGTGCATTGGAGGAGAAGATCGCAGTCGGCGGATCCGGGAGGGATATGAGGCGGCTGAGCGTGGCGTTCGTTCGTGACTGATCGGAGACATGGACGGCCACCAGGTCGTCGTCTGTGCCTCCGAGGGCCTCGTCGTGCGCGCGGCGCCACCCCTGCAGCCGCTGCCGTTCGGTGGACAAGTGGATCATGTCGCCGATGTAGGCAATCCTCGTATGGCCGTGTTCGAGGAGGTGTCGCGTCGCGACGTAGGCGCCTTCCTCGTCATCGTCGGTGAACGAGTCCGCGTTGATCCCGATGGGAGTGCGGTCGACGAACACGATGCTGGTGTGTTGCTGCCAGCGCGCAAGCCATGAATGATCGGTGCCGACAGGGGCGATGACCAGCCCGGAGAGCTGTCGGCTCAGGAGTGTCTCGATCGTTGCACGTTCCTCGTCCGGGTCCTCCCCGAGGCTCGTCACCACGGTGGACATACCGTGCTCGCGCGCGACCCGGTCGACCGATCGGATGATGAGCGCGAAGTACGGATCGACGACATCCGGGACCGCGACCCCGAGAACGAGACTACGGCCGGCGCGGAAATTGGTCGCGAGCACGTTGGGCACGTAGTTGAGATCCTTCATGACCTTCTCCACGAGCGCTCGCGTCTCCGGCAGCACATGGGCGTCGCCGTTGAACACCCGCGATACCGTTTTCGCGCTCACGCCCGCATGAGCTGCGACATCGCGCATCGTCACCAATGGATTCCACCTCCGGATCGGGAACGCCGTCCTGTCGACTACCGTACCGGAGCCCGCACAGGCGCGACTCCCGCCTGCCTTTCCGGCGGGAGTCGCAGCGACTAGCCGATCATCCGATGACGCCGGCCAGTTCGCGAAGGCGCGGAAGGGCGCGCTCGGTGAGGAGCCGGCGACGGGTGAGTTCGTCGTGCGAGAGGCTGTCCTTCCACAAGGCCCGGCCGGCCATCGCCCCCGCGGCACCGTTGGCCATCGCGATGCGAACCTGCTCGATGAACGTGCTGTGGTCCACTCCGGCCGACAGGGCCGCCCACGGCGCCCCGTGGGCTGCACGGGTGACGTCGCGACACGCCTCGGCGGATCCCGGGTACTGAAGCTTCAGCACCTTTGCGCCGCACTCGACGGCGAGGCGGGCGCCGTCCGCGACCAGGCCCGGGAACCGGCGGGCGTAATCGGCGTCGCTCTCCCCCTCGAGTTGGTACGTGAGGAGTTCGACGATGAGGAGGACCCCCTCTCGCGTGCACGAGTCCGTGAGGTCTCGGATCTCGTCTGCCAGCCGCGACGTCGCGTCCTGGCGGTCGGGTCGCGAGTAGAAGAGCATCTTCGCGGCGTCACCGCCGAGGTCACGGACGGTTCGTGCCGTGACTCCGGGGACGTACCGTGTGTATCGGAGTCCGTCGACGGTCTCGAAGCCCGAGGCATCCATTCCGACGACCAGACCGGTGTCGCGGCCGAGGATGCCGTCGTCGACGATCGCGGGTAGCGCGACCTCCGGATCGAGCAGGACCGCGGGTGCGTTGTTGGCGAGGTCTCGAACGAGGTCGGCCTTGACGGTGGCCAGTTCGGCTGTCGTGATGGCGGATGGGCCTTCCGGAGCGTCGGGGATGGCGGCCTTCATACCGTTGCGTTGGTCGGCCGCCACGATGAGCAGGTTGCCATCGGCGGTCGAGATGCGTCGCATGGCGCGACGTTCGAGGACGTTCAACGGATTCGCCGTTGCAGTCTTCATGGGTATTCTCTCCAATTCACTGTGGGTCTAACGGAGGGTCGGTTCTGCGTAGGCAAGCCGCAGTGCGGTCCGGGCCGCGCCGAATGCCGTCTCCTGTTCGCGCGTCGAGACGGACATGTTCGGAAGAATGTGGTCGCGGGCGCGCTGGACGGCGCGCATGCTCGCCCAGCCGCCGGTCAGTGTGCTCGACTGGGCAGGCGGAAGCTCACGGTCCATCGTGGCGAGGAGGAGTGCGATCTCATCGTTGCTGTGCCTCAGAATCGCGGCGAATATCTCTGCCGGGTTCACGTCATCGGTGCGGATCGCGAGCTGGAGCACGCCGTCGTCATTGCGGGCGCCGGAGACCATGACGCCCCCGTCGGCCAGCGTGCCTCGGTAGGGCAGAGCCATGACGGCGTCGTCGAGGCGATCTCGGCCCGAACGGTCTGTGATGCCGGCGAGTTGCAATGCTCGACGCAGCAGCAGGCCCGTCTTGACCCCGGCAACCAGAACATGCTTGCCGGGGATGACGTGACGGACCTCGTTGATGAGATTCGCTGCGAGCCTGGAGCGGGCGTCGAAGCCGAGCGGGGTGTCGATGACGCGCACGAGGACTTCGGCGGTGCCCATCGATACGTGGTAGCGGTCGGAGTCCGCATCTTCGCCCGCCTGCATCGCTACGAGGTGATCGTGCCCGGCGACGGTCAATCGGGAGTCCGAGAACCGCGACGGCAGATCGGCGACTGCCCGCCCCCAGGCGTCCCCGGCCTCACGCAGGGGAGGGAGGAGCGCGGCCGTGGCTCCCAGCTCCTTGAGGATCTCCGGCCACGGCGCCCCCGTGTCCTGGTCGAGCAGGCCTGTGCGTGAGGTCAACGAGTACTCGAGCGCGACGTCACCTCCCAGTGACATCGCAACGAACTCAGGCAGATTGAGCCAGCGCAGTTCATCGAGTCGCAGGCCTTGATCGCGGAAATAGGCGAGCTTGGACACGGATACCTGAGCGCCGAGTGGAAGGCCCGTGCGACCGGAGAACTCATCGCGAATTCGCTCGGGGAACGGGGTCATCGGCTCCCGTGGATCGAACCAGGCGATCGCGGGCGTGACGGGCGAGCCCGCGCGGTCGATCAGGATTCCGGATTCGCCCATTCCTGCGATCGCGATCGACGACACTCGCGCGCGAGTCAGGGTTTCCAGACGCGCCGACGTCTTCTTCAGAAGCGCTCGGACTGCCGCGATGAGCCCGTCGGTAGTCATCTCGGTCGTGCCGGCGTTGCCGGCGCGCCACGGCGTGGCGATCTGCTCGCTCACGACCTCCTGGGCGGCTTCATCGACCACCAGCAGTTTGATCGATGTACTGCCGAGATCCAGGCCTGCCGCGAGGGCGTCGTGCCCAATTCTTCCGGTCGGCGATGAATCGGGCCCCAGGCACGTCGCCACAGCTCTCCCTCTCGTTGGTCTGGACAGATCCTGTTCAGTCGCACGATCTCAACCATGACACCGGTGACTTGATGTGTCCATCCTGGGTGTGCGCCAGTGTCGTGTCAAGTCCGCGAGTATCGACGCCGCGCGTGACTCGCGGGTCGGACCCGCACCTTGTAGCATTCCGCGTGACATCGGTGTCACTTCTCCGATGTCACGCCGTGCCCGGCAAGGGGCTCGGCCTGTCGACAGCGAGAGGATTTCCGATGACGGACTTCAACGGCCGGACGATTCTGGTGACGGGTGCGACCGGAGGGATCGGTGGCGAGATCGTGCGTCGGCTGCAGGCAGCGAACGCCGATGTGATCGGTGCAGGTCGGGACCCGGAGAAGCTCGCGGTCCTCGCCGATGAGACCGGTGCCCGCACTGCGCAGTTCGAGCTGACGTCCGAGGATGAGGTCGCGGGTGCTCTTGCGGGGTTGGAGCCGTGGGGAGTGGTCAACTGCGGCGGCTTCGGCGGCGAGATCGCGACGCCGATGGATACCGACATGGAGGTCTTCGACCGTGTCATGGCGATCAACGCTCGGGGAACCATGCTTGTCACCAAGCACGCCGCTCGTGCGATGGTCCGGCTCGGGCGGGGCGGCTCGATCGTCAACGTCTCCAGCCAGGCCTCACTCGTGGCGCTGCCGGGGCATGTCTCCTATGCGGCCTCCAAGGCGGCCATGGACAGCCTGACGAGGGTCAGTGCGCTGGAGCTCGGCCCGTACAACATCCGTGTCAACAGCGTCCACCCGACCGTCGTGATGACAGAGATGTCGGCCTTCTACTGGAGCCGCCCCGAGATCGGCGGGGCGTATCTCGAGCAGATGCCGCTCGGGCGCTGGGCAACCGAGGCCGAGATCGCCGAGCCTGTTGTCTTTCTGCTCAGTGACGGCGCGTCGATGATCACGGGGGCGCACCTGCCCATCGACGGCGGCTTCACCTGTCGCTGAGGCCACCGTCGATGAGTGTCGGCCCGATGTCGAACTCGGGCCGACACGCGACGAGTCGCGGGACACGGTCGATGGAGCGGGGGTGGGCGCTCGCGGTGTCGTGAGCGGGGACGACATCGGCGGCCCCGCCGGAACGGGGCCGCCGATGGTCGGGTCAACGGGTCAGCATTCGGAGGCGTAGAGCGCCGCCTGGCCTTCCTCCGTGTCGAGGTTCTCCTTCGTCACGATCGTGAAGCCGGTCTGGATCTTCTCCTCCGTCGGCTCGCCGTTGATTGCGGCGATTGCCTGTTCCACACCCTGGTAGCCGATGTCGTAGGGCTGTTGGGCGATGATCGCCTGGAGCACGCCGTCCTCGAGCGCATCGACCTGTGCGGGACCCGCGTCGAAACCGACCACGTCGACTTCACCGACCGCGCCGGCCTGTTGGATTCCGGTCGCTGCGCCTTCGGCGCTGAAGATGTTCGTGGCGAAAATCGCCTTGAGGTCGGGGTAACGCTGCAGGGTGGACGTCACGATGTCGGCGGCCTTCGCGGGCTGGTTCTTCGCATACTGCACGCCGACGTATTCGAACTTCGGATCCTTCGCGACCGCCTCTTCGAAGCCCTTGACGCGGTCGACCGAGGTCGAGATCCCGGGCTGGTTGTCGATGACGAGGACCTTGCCACCGTCCGGAACGAGGTTCTGGATCGCCTCGAATGCGGCGGCTCCTCCGCCGATGTTGTCGGAGGCGATCTCCGAGACCGCGATCGAGGGATCCTCGATGGTCGTGTCGACCAGCACGATCTTGCTGTTCTGGGCGGCTTCTTCCAACGGCCGCTGCAGCGCACTCACGTCATTGGGGGCGATGAGGATCGCGTCGGGCTCGGTGGCGGTGACCGATGCCACGATCGGTTGCTGCAGCGCGGGATCCCACTTCTGGGGCCCCTGCACGCTGACCTCTGCGCCGAACTCATCGGCGGCTGCGCGGACGCCACATTCCATCGAGATGTAGAACTCGTCCCCGATGACGCCCTGGATGAAGGCGATGCTCGGTGCACCGGAGTCGTCCCCTCCGGTATCGGTGGAGTTTGCGTTGCTCTCGGGGCTGTTGCCGGTGGAGCAGGCGGCCATGCCTGTTGCCATCGCCAACGCTGCGGTGGCGATGAGGATGCGGTTCCTGGCCATGTCAGACGTCCTTTCGGTTGGAGGAGAACATGCGGGTGAAAAGGTTGGTTGTCACCTTGCCGCGGTTCGCCGCGGCTCGGCGGACCTGGTCGGCGTACACGGCGGCGATGAGGAACGCGCCGACAACGACCTGCTGCCAGTACGGCTGGACTCCGAGAATCACGAAGCCGTTCCGGAGCGTGGCGGGGATGAGCAGGCCGATCACGGTGCCGAACACTGCGCCGATTCCGCCGAACAGGCTCGTGCCGCCGATCACGACGCCGGCGATGACGTCCAGGTTCGTCAGACTGTGTCCGGCGATCGTCGTGGAGCGGAAGAAGGCGAGGTTGAGCACTCCCGCGAGGCCGGCAAGGAGGCCGGCGAAGGCATACACCTTGATCAACTGGCGATCGACGTTGATCCCGACCCGCCGGCATGCCTCGGGGTTGGAGCCGATTGCCGAAGTGTGGAGTCCGAACTTCGTACGATGGAGGAGGACGATGCCGAGGATGACGACGGCGGCAGCGATGAGTACGAGGATCGGAACGCCGAGGATCCGACCGAAGCCGACCGTGTCGACGAGGACGTCGGGTGCCGCGCGCAGGTCGATACCACCGGTGAGTACCTGTGCGAGCCCGAGCGCGGCAACGAACGTGCCGAGGGTGACGATCATCGGTGGCACCTTGAGTTTGGCCACGCAGAATCCGTTGAGGAGTCCCCAGCCGACGCCCGAGAGGAGGGCGGCCGCGATACCGGCGATTGCGACACCCCAGCCCTGTCCGTCCCCCATGCGTTCCATGACCATCGAGGAGACGACGCCGGAGAAGACCAGGATCGTACCCATCGAGAGGTCGATGCCGGCCGTGATGATGATGAACGTCGTGCCGACTCCGAGGACCGCGAGGATCGACACGCTGATGGCGATGTTCCGGAAGTTCGATCCATCGAAGAATGCAGTCGGGCTCAGCACGCTGAAGAGGATGACGATTCCGAGCCACACGAGCACGATCTGCATCGCCTGGGCCGCGACGGCGGCGCGCACACGTTCGCCGAGTCCCTTCTTCGGGAGCGTGGGGACGGCGGTGGGCGCGGGTTTGGTTTCGATGCTCATGCTGCATCCCTTTCATCCAGGGCGCCGGTCATGGCACCGACGAGTTCGTCGACGTTCGTCTCGGAGGACTTGTACAGCGCGACCCGTCGGCCGTGCCGTAGGACGTGGATCCGGTCCGATACCTGCAATACCTCGGGCATGGAGTGGCTGATGAGCACGACCCCCAGTCCGGTATCACGAATGCGGCGTACGAGGTCGAGTACTCCCTTGGTCTGGACCACACCGAGCGCGGCCGTGGGCTCATCGAGGAAGATGACCTTGCTCGCCCAGGCGGCGGCGCGCGCGACGGCGATGGCCTGGCGCTGCCCGCCTGACATGCCGCCGACCGGACCGTCGTAATCCCGGACGGTCGCGCCGAGGTCGGCGAAGGCCTGCGCCCCGTGGTTGCGCATCTTGTTCCGCTCCATGAATCCGAGCTTTCCGAGCAGACCACGACGCATGACCTCGCGGCCCAGGTACATGTTCTGGATCGGGTTGAGATGGTTGGCGAGTGCGAGGTCCTGGAACACGGTCTCGATCCCGAGTTCTCGGGCATCTGTCGGGTTCGTCAGGGTGAGGGGCCGACCGTCGAAGTAGAGCTGGCCGGCGTTGGGCGAGTCCGCCCCCGCGAGGATTCGTACAAGGGTCGATTTCCCGGCCCCGTTGTCGCCGATCAATGCGGAGACCTCGCCGGGGCGGACATCGAAGTCCGCGCCCTGGAGGGCCTGGACGGATCCGAACGTGCGGGCTATTCCGCGCGCTTCGTAGATGGGAGCTTCGCTCATGGCAACGGTTCCTCCTAGGACGCGGTTGGTTGGGTGTCGCGGAGCGGTGAACGCGGTTGCGGGCGCAGTTCCCCGGATCCGCGTTGCACGAGATCCGCCGGTACGTAGATCACGGGCGTGACCGGGTCGGGCCGGTCGGGTTGGAGTCGGTCGAGCATGGCTGTTGCCGCGGTCGTCCCGATTGCTCGCGGTGAGTGGTCGATGATCGTCACGGCCGGGGAGAGGCTCTCGGCCATCGGGAAGTCTCCGAAGGAGATGAGGGCGATATCCGTGCGCCGGAATTGGTGCAGGGCGGGGAGCAGGCCGAGGGAGAGGCGCGTGTTGGTCGAGATGAGAGCAGTCGGCGGTTCGGCGAGGGCGAGGAGTTCGACAAGTGCCGGCAACACGTCTGGGGACTCCAGGCAGTCGGCACGGATCAGGCGTTCATCGACGCGAATGCCGGCCTCGCGCATTGCTGCCCGATAGCCCTCGTGTCGACGGCCGGTCGTTGCGATTGCCGGGGTGTCGCTCAGCAGGGCGATCCGCGTATGCCCGTGTTCGAGGAGGTGTCGGGTCGCCAGACGGGTCAACCCGTGGTCGTCGGCCACAACCGACTGGGAGTTGGATGTGGCTCCGACTCGGTCCACGAAGACGAGTGGGAGGTCGCCGATCCGTGCTTCTGCGAGGCAGTCGCGGTCGGTGGGGGAGAGGATGATTCCGGCGCAACGACGTTGAGCCAGACTGTGAACCGTTTCCAATTCACGCTTCGGGTCACGGTTGCTCGAGGCGATCAGGCAGCGGTACCCGTGGGCGTCGAGCACAGATTCGACTTGCGCCACGAGCGTCGCGAAGAAGACATCCGCGATGCTGTCGACGACGACGCCGATGGTGCGGTCTCGACCGGCCCGGAGGGACCGCGCTGCCGGATCCGGAACGTAGTGCAGTTCGAGCATCGCGGCCTGCACGGCCGCCCGGGTGTCGTCGGCGACTTTTGGATGCTCGTTGAGCACCCGGGAAGCGGTCTTGGTGCTCACGCCCGCCAGTTCGGCCACGTCCTTCAGGGTGGGGCCGGATTCATGAGGCCTCATCGCGCGGTCCGGGTGGAGAGCGCGCGAGGGGAGGCGGATCGGGTCGCCATGCGGGTCTCCTCGTCGAGTCGATGTCATCGATGTCATCGGTGTAGGAAAGACTATGACCCCCGCGGCACGTCCCTGTCAACCTTGTGTTCTGACGGTGACCTGATCGTGTTCCAATCGTGTCTGAATCGCCGCGACTTGGAGCGTGGCCGCCTCGTGTGAATCCACCTCGATGAATGGAACGGCCGGGGCCGTGAGGTCGAGCGATGCGACGTAGCCCTCCAGGTCTGCGAGCTTGGCCCGGTCGCGTGCGGCCGAGCGGGACCGGAGCCGCCGGACCAGCTCGCCGGCGCTGATCCGGAGCCATACGAGGTGTGCGGTTCCGCCGTGCGCCTCGATGCGGCGGGCGAGCTCCGCCCAGGCTCGTGGATCGCGACGTTCGGCCGTGAACGGAGCCACGACGACGGTCGATACGCCGGCGTGCAGGCAATCCTGGACGACGCGATGGACACACTCGTAACGTGGCTCTCGGACGAGCGCGGCGAGCCGTGGGTCGTCGAGCCCCGCCGCCCCGATGAGCGAGGCCACGACGTCCACGAGTGGGTTCGTCATCGAGTCCTGGTCCAGCAGCGTTGCACGGAGTCGGCTCGCCAGTTCGAGGGCGGTCGTCGACTTCCCGGAGCCCGGAGGGCCCGTCATGATGATCACCTGCGGTGCTGATGCCACGATCACGAGCATAGTGCCGAGACAGGCCCGGTTCCGAGACCGCACGTCACCCGCCTGGAGAGGAAGCGCTCTCGCCGATGACAGACTGTCCATCGTGAGGACGACGTACGATTCAGCTCCCGCTTCCCTCGATCCCTCCGGCCCGCTGCACGAGCTCCGCCTCGCCGCAGGCCGAGCGCTCCGGGCGAAGGTCGCCGGCCCGGAGGCCCGCGCCCGAACCCAGGAGATCTGGGGAACCCCCGGGAGCCGGTGGTTCACTCCGACCGATCCGATCTGGCGCGTGCACAATGACGCGGCCATGTTCGCCGGCGGCATCACCGCGCTGCTCGTGCAGATGCTCCACCCGGCCGCGATGGCGGGCGTCGGGGACTTCTCCGGCTACAAGTCCGACCCGTGGGGCCGGCTGCAGCGCACGGCCGACTACATCGCGGTGACGACCTTCGGCACGATCGAGGCCGCCGAGCAGGTCTCCGCCCGCGTCGCCCGGATCCACGATCGCGTGAGCGGCACCGACGAGCTCGGCCGGCCCTACCGCGGCAACGACCCCGACCTGCTGCTGTGGGTCCACGACGCCG
This sequence comes from Pseudactinotalea sp. HY158, assembly GCF_009660225.1. NCBI lineage: Bacteria > Bacillati > Actinomycetota > Actinomycetes > Micrococcales > Cellulomonadaceae > Pseudactinotalea > Pseudactinotalea sp. HY158. Next base: position 2,060,746 of record NZ_CP045920.1, on the reverse strand, counting down.
AGATCGACGCGTTCCTGCGCGCCTACCAGGCCTACAGCCCCACGCCGCTCACACCCGCCGAGGCCGATACGTACGTCGAGCAGACCGCGATCCCCGCCCGGCTCCTCGGCATCGCCGACCCGCCGCTCACGGTGGCGCAGCTGCGATCACAGCTGCGCGGGTTCCGCGCCGACCTCGCGATCACGAACTCGGCCAGGGAGGCCTCCCGGTTCGTCGTGCTGCACCCGCCGGTCGGCTTGGCGGCTCGGCCCGCCTACGGGATGCTCGTCGCCGGCGGGGTGGCACTCGTGCCGGGCTTCGCGCGCCGGATGCTCGGCCTGCCACTCGGCCCGCGCGCCGCGCGCTGGGTAGCCCGGCCGTTCGGACACGCGGCGGTCGCGGGAGTGCGGTGGGCCCTCGGCGGGCTCGACAAGGCGAACCGTCTCGCCCCGGCGGCACGCGGTCAGGGGCTGTGAGCGTGGGCGGGGCGCCGATCGCGGCACCGCCGGGGCGCGGTCTGCGGCGCGCGGGCGTGATCCTGGCCGTCGTCGGCGCGGTGCTCCTGGTCGGCGCCATCGCCGGGGGAGCGCTCCTGGCGAGCGCCGGCATCGGCGGCGAGATCGACAAGGTGCGCGACGCCGTCCCCGTCTCCGGGCGCGCCGAGCTCGACCTCGAGGACGGGCTCGACCTGCGCCTCTACCGCGAGGTCGGCACCGCGACACCGGACTGCCTCGTCTCGGACGAGGCCGGGACCGACGTGTCCACCGCGTTCTTCGGGTCGAGCACGATCAGCACGGGCGGTCGATCATGGACGGCGTTCCAGGCCTTCCGTACGGCCGGCGCCGGCACCTACTCGATCGAGTGTGGCTCGGCCGAGGTGCTCGTGGCGCAGCCGCTCTCACCGGGTGGGATCGTCGCCGGCGTCGGGGGGATCCTCACCGCGATCTTCGGCGGCTTCGCCGGCGGGATCGTGCTCGTGGGCGGGATCGTGCTCTACGTCGCGGGCCGGGTCAAGGCGAAGCGCACCCCGCCGCCTCCCGCCTGGGGAACGCCCCCGTTCTGACCCGGCTCCCGCTGGACTGAGGAGCGGTTTGGTTTCCTCGGCTGGGGAGTTTCGTGGTGGCGGGGCCCCGGGGAATTTCCCCGCTCGGCTGGGTGGCGGCCCTGGTTCGCTCGGCTGGGGAGTTTCCTGGTGCCGGGACCCCGGAGAGTTTCCCCGCTCGGCGGGTGGCGGCCTGGTTCCCTCGGCTGGGGAGTTTCCTGGTGGCGGGGCCCCGGGGAGTTTCCCCGCTCGGCTGGGTGGCGGCCTGGTTCGCTCGGCCGGGGAGTTTCGTGGTGGCGAGGCCCCGGGGAGTTTCCCCGCTCGGCGAGTGGCGGGTGGCGGGGCGATCCGGACCGGCGGGTGGCGGATGGCGGCACTTGTGACCACGCGTCGGTGGCGGGTCTGGTGACCACGTGTCGGCGGCGACTGGTCACCACGCGTCGCTGGCGCCGTGGCGGTGCGGCGTCGTGGTCACGCGGCGCAGGAACGCGACGAGCCGGCCGAGCGCGAGGCGGGCGTCGGAACTGCCCAGGTCGAAGTCGAACACGTGCCCGGACCGAGAGGTCTCCTCGAGCACCACCTCGTCGACGTCCCCGCCGACCTCGCGCAGCCGCGCGGCGAGCGCATGGGACTGCACCGCGAGCGGATCCCTGGGCCCCGAGGTGAGGAACGCCGGCGGAAAGTCGGCGTGGACGTGCGGGGTGATCGAGGAGTACGCGAACTCCGGGTCCTTCGCGAAGCTGCGCGAGCCGCTGTAGGCCCACAGCACCGTGCGCAGGTACCACCGGAACGGCCCCCGCACGGCCATGGCCGCGGCCGGGTCGAACGGACCGCTCGCCAGCGCCACGCCCACGATCCGTGCGGGATCGAGGAACTCCGTGATCCCGGCGCCGGCCGCGTACTCGCGGTCGAGGGAGGCGAGCACGGCCTGCGCCACGATGTGGGCCCCGGCGGAGTCGCCGCCGAGCACGAGCTGGTCAGGGTCGATGTCGAGTTCGGCGGCGTGATCCACCACGTACTGCACCGCCCGGCCCAGCTGGTGCACCTGGTCGGGGTGGAGGGCCTCGGGAGCCGGCGTGTAGTCGAGGTTGACGGTCGTGAAGCCGTGGGAGGCGACCACCGACAGGTACGGGCGCAGCGGCTCCTTCGCGCCCGTGACGAAGCCGCCGCCGTGCACCCAGATGAGCGCGGGCAGCGGCCGGGTGCCCTCGTGCTGGTAGACGTCGAGCAGGCACTCCGGCCGGGAGCCGTCATAGCGCAGGTCGAGCCGCTGCTCCAGGCCCGGCTGGATATGCGGAGCCGTCGCGGAGACCGGATCCGAGCCGTCGCCGGCGAAGAAGCGCAACAGCCACACCCGGGGCCACGGACTGGCCTCGTACGCGACCGCGGCCGTGGCCACGGCCGCCGCGAGCCCCCCGAGCACCCAGCCGCGCCGCATCGTCACCGCCCTGCCCGCACCGGGGGAGTGCGGCGCCCGCCGGTCGGCTCGGCGCCATCGATGCCCATGTCTCCATCATCCCTCGCGGCCGACCCCCCGGCCAGGGGTGGCGAGCTCTGCCGGCGCGGGACCGGGTGGGGCCGGGTGGGATCGGGGTGCCGGGTGGCCCTCGTCCACCCCGGTGGAGCGGGTGCGGCCGGGCCGGCCGCGAACGCGCCTCGGGGTGGTCAGCATGCCGCGATCGCCGACAGCGCCCGGGTGAGGATCGCCGGGAACGACGTGCGTCCGGGAGCCCCCCGGGACCAGGCGCGCAGGGCGGCGAGCAGCGCCCCCGCCTGCGCGGCGCCGACCACGTCGGCCTCGAGCGCGTCCATGCCGCGACGGCGCAGTCGGCCGGCGAGTATCCGGGCCAGCCGCTGCTGACGCAGTGCCGCGGACTCCTCCAGTTCCGCCACGACGCCCATCGGCTCGGCGTTGGCGAATGCGAGCACCACGGTTCCCGGGGTGAGCCGCTCGGCCAGGTGGAGCAGGGCCGCGGCCGTCTCCTCCCGCGGCGACGGCGCGGGCCGCACCGATGGCGACGGCCCGGCGGATCGATCGTCCTGCGCCGCCGCATCGTCGAGTCCCGTGCCCTCGAGTCCCGTGCCGCCGAGTCCCGTGCCGCCGACTCCCGTGCTGCCGAGTTCCGTGCTGCTGAGGTCTGTGCCGTCGAGTTCCGTGCCCTCGGGGTCCGTGCCGTCGAGGCCGGCACCCTCGAGCTCGGCGGCCAGGGACTCGAAGGCCTCGTCGATCGAGGTCCAGAGCAGGTCGCTCTTCGTGGGCACATAGTTGAAGAACGTGGCCCGGCTCACCCCGGCCCGGGCGGTGATGTCGGCCACAGACGTCGCGGCGTAGCCCTGCTCGAGGAAGAGTTCGCACGCCGCCTCCTCCAGGATCTCGCGGGAAGAGGCCCGTGGCCGGCCCGCGCGCTGACGTTGCCGCATCCCGAGATCCTACGGCAGCGGCCGGCTCGCGAGGCCTATTGTTGGACGCAGACCAACAATCTCGATCCGAAGGAGAACGACGTGGCCGATCAGGCGACCCGGGCCGGCGGGCCCTCGAGCACGCGCCGCACCCATCGCACCGCGGCACGCGCGGCCCTGGGCGCCGGCGCCGTCGTGGCCACCCTCGTGCTCGGCGCCTGTTCGGGCGGGGGAGCTGCGGAGGGCGAGGGGGCGTCGTCCGTCGGCCTGGAAGGCGCAGCGGGCGGAACGCTCGTGTACGCGACCGGCGACGCGGAGCCCGACTGCCTCGATCCGCACGTCGGCGGGAACTACCCGCAGGCACTCATCTCCACCCAATACCTCGAGCCGCTCGTGGGCCGCGACGCGAGCGGGCGGATCCAGCCCTGGCTCGCCACGGACTGGGAGGTCTCCGCCGACGGCCTCACGTGGGACCTCACCCTCGCAGACGGGATCACGTTCACCGACGGCACCCCGCTCGACGCCGAGGCCGTCAAGGTGAACATCGAGCACCTCCAGGATCCGGACACCGCCTCCTCCACCGGCTACCTCGCCGTGGCCAAGATCGAGACGGTCGAGGCGGTCGACGCCACCCACGTGCGCTTCCACCTGAGCGAGCCCGACTCCTCGCTGCTCGAGTCCCTGAGCCAGCAGTGGACCGCGATCCAGTCCCCGGCCGGAATCGCCCGCGGGATGGACGCCAACTGCGCCGCCCCGATCGGCACCGGCCCGTTCACCGTGGCCGAATGGGTGCCCCAGCAACACGTGATCCTCGAGCGCAACGAGGACTACGCCACCCCCGGCCCCGGGACCGAGAACACCGGCCCCGCCCACCTCGAGCGCATCGAATGGCGGTTCATCCCCGACCCGGCCACCCGCTGGGCCGCCCTGCGCTCCGGGGAGGTGAACGTGATCGACAACCCCGAGCCCGGCGCGATCACCGCCGCCGAGGCGGGCGGGGATATCGCCCACATCGACGCCCCGCGCCCCGGCTCCGTCAACCGCATCGAGCTGAACTCCGGCCAGGCGCCCTTCGACGACATCCGGGTGCGGCAGGCCTTCGTGCTCGCCGCCGACCCGAACCCGGGCATCGCCTCCCTCTACCAGGGCACGGCCACCCGGTCGTACTCGCCGCTGTCGAGCGTCGAGCCGGACGCCTACTCCGATCCGGACCTGTTCACCACCGACCCGGCCCGGGCGAACGAGCTCCTCGACGAGGCCGGCTGGACCGGGCGCGACGACCAGGGGTACCGCACGAGGGACGGCGAGCGGCTCACCGTGGCGTTCCCCGTGAGCACGAACCAGTCCGTGGCCGCCGAGCAGTCGCTCTTCGAACAGATCCAGGCGAACGAGAAGGCCGTCGGCTTCGAGGTCGTGCTCACCCCGCTCGACCTGAGCGCCTGGTACGAGGCCCTCGCGGCGCCCGAGAGCCCCGAGAGCCCAGACGCCGGATACGACTACGACGCCGTGAGCGCCCCCTACACCAAGGTCGGCCCGGACGTGCTGCGCATCCTCTACCACTCGAGCGGCCTCACCCCGGCCCCGAGCGGCTACTTCGCCAACCACGCCCAGATCGACGACCCGGCGCTCGACGCGCTGCTCGAGGAGGCGGCCGCGGCCACCGATCCGGCCGAACGCGCGAGCCTGTACACCCGGGCCCAGCAGCTCGTGCTCGAGGGCTACTACATCCTGCCGCTCTACGACCAGCAGAACCACTTCCTCGTGCGCGGCGCCACGGGGGTGCGCACCCTCGGCACGGTGGCCACGCCGACGTTCGTCGACGCCCGGCTGACCGACTGATCGGGCGGGTGGGCAATGGCCATCCTGCGCTGGCTCGCCGGCCGGCTCGCCGCAGCGGTGCTCGTCGCCTGGGTCGTGGCCACGCTCGTGTTCTTCGCGCTCCGGGCGGCCGGGGGAGACCCGAGCGAGGCCATCCTCGGCGGGCCCGGCTCCCAGGCGAGCCCGGAGGCGATGGCGCGGGTGCGCGAGGAGTACGCCCTCGATCGGCCGATCCTCGTGCAGTACCTGCGCCAGCTCGCGCGGGTGGCCACGTTCGACCTGGGCGATTCCTATTCGAGACGGCGCCCGGTCGCCGAGCTCATCGGCGCTCAGCTCGGGGGCACGCTCACCCTCGCGGTCGTCTCCCTCGCGCTCGCCTGGGTCCTCGCGCTCGCCGTGGCCACGGTCGCCGTGCTCTCGCGGGGACGACGCGGCCGGGCCGGTGTCGGCCTGCTGCGGGGGGCGGAGGTGGTTGCCTCCGTCATGCCGCACTTCTGGCTCGGCGCGGTCCTCATCGCCGTGTTCGCCGGCGGGCTCGGGTGGCTGCCGGCCACGAGCAGCGGGCTCGCCCCGGCCGGGCTCGTGCTGCCGGCGATCACGCTCGCCGTGCCCGTGGCCGGATTCCTCGGACAGGTCATGCGCGACGGCCTCGACGAGGCGCATGCGGCCCCGTTCGCCACGACCGCCCGCACCCGGGGGGCGAGCGAGGCCCGCGTGCTGTGGTTCCATTCGCTGCGGCACGCCGCCCTGCCGGCGATCGCGCTGAGCGGGTGGGCGTTCGGCTCGCTGCTGTCGGGGGCCGTGGTCGTGGAGACCCTGTTCGCCCGGCCCGGCCTCGGGCGGCTGCTCATCGAGGCGACCCACTCCCGGGACGTGCCCCTGGTCATCGGGGTGGTGCTCGTGGTGGCGCTCGGCTACGTCGTGGTCATGTCGGCCACCGACGTGCTCGAACGCATCGTGGACCCGCGCCTGCGCGGCCGGACCCAGGTGGTCGCGGCCGCCCCGGCGGGGGAGGTCGTCGGATGAGCACTCGACCGGGCGGGTGGCTCGCGAGGCTGGGCCTCGGCGGCACGGTGAGCCTCGCGATCGTCGCGGCGCTGCTCGTCGCCGCGCTCTGGGGGCCTGCTCGCCCCGGGCGACCCGACGGCGATCGCGCCCACGGAGGCGTTCGCGCCCCCGGGGCGGGCGGGGATCGCCGGCACCGACGCCTCGGGCCGCGACGTGTACACCCGCATCGTCCACGGCACGGGCCTCTCGCTGGGCATCGCGGCGGCCGCGACCGCGATCGGCCTGTCCCTCGCGGTCGTGCTGGGATTCGGCGCGGCCCTCGGCCCCCGCCGCCTCGACGCCGGCCTCAGCCGGATCATCGAGGTGATGTTCGCGCTGCCCTCGCTCGTGCTCGCCCTGCTGCTCGTGGCCGTGCTCGGCGCCGGGGTCGAGGCCTCCGTCATCGCGGTGGGGCTGGCGACCGCGCCCGGCTACGCCCGGATCCTGCGGGCCCGCGCCCAGGCCGTGGCCCGCAGCCCGTACGTGCTGGCCGCCCGGCTCGAGGGACTCCCCGGCCCGCGGGTGTTCGCCCGTCACGTGCTCCCGAACACCGTCTGGCCGCTCGTGGCCGTGGCCACCCTGGGGGTCGGGCAGGCGATCATCTGGGTCTCGGCGCTCAGCTATCTCGGGCTCGGGTCGCTGCCGCCCTCGCCGGAATGGGGGGCGATGCTCAACGACGGCCGGCTCTACATCGACAGTTCCTGGTGGCTCACCCTCGCCCCGGGGCTGGCCATCACCGTGACCGCAGCCGCCCTGACCCTGCTCGGGCGGCGCATCAGCGCGGCGGCCCCGGCATGAGCGGGCGCGCCGCGGGCGACCCGGTGCTCGACCTCGCCGGCCTGACCGTCGCCTTTGCCGGGGTGGGAACCGTGCTCGACGGCGTCGACCTGCGCCTGGCTCCGGGCCGGTGCCTGGCCGTCGTGGGGGAGTCCGGGGCCGGCAAGTCGGTGCTCGCGCGCAGCCTCGTCGGGCTCGCGGGCGAGGGCGGATCCCCCGCACGGACCTCGAGCGATCGATTCCTCGTCGCCGGCCGCGACGTGCGCCGTGCCACCGCGGGGCAGTGGCGCTCCCTGCGCGGGCGGCAGATCGGCTTCGTGCTCCAGGACGCCCTCGGCTCGCTCGACCCGCTGCGCACCGTCGCGCGCCGAGGTCGGCGAGACCCTCCGGCTGCGCGGTGTCGGCCGCATCGAGCGCCGGCGCCGCGTGCTCGAGGCCCTCGCACGCGCGGGCCTCGACGAGCCGCAGACCCGGGCCGCGCAACGCCCGGGGGAGCTGTCCGGGGGGATGCGGCAGCGGGCCCTCATCGCCTCCGCGATCGTGGGCCGGGCGCCGCTGCTCGTGGCCGACGAACCGACCACCGCGCTCGATGCCACGACCGCCCGCGGCGTGCTCGAACTGCTCGCGGGCCTGCGCGATCGGGGCACCTCGATCGTGCTCGTCACCCACGACCTGTCCGCCGTGGCCCGGCTGGCCGACGAGGTCGCCGTGCTCGAGGCCGGCCGGATCGTCGAGCACGGCGAGACCGGCGAGGTGCTCGGGCGGCCCCGCCATCCCCGCACCCGGGCGCTGCTCGAGGCCGTTCCACGGGGACCCCGGCGCCCGCGCGGGTCGCGAGGGTCGCGGGGGTCGCGGGGGCCGAGCGAACCACTGCCGGAACCCGCGCCGCCCCCGAGCGCCCGAGGCGAGCGGGCGTCGTCCCCACGCGGTCGCAGCGGCACGGCCTCAGGCGAGGAGCGGGGGGAGGCGGGCGGCGAGGTGCTGCGCGCCACCGGCCTGCGGCATCACTACCGGCTCCCGGGCGGGCGCTCCCTCGCGGCCCTCGACGGCGTGGACCTGTCGGTCCGGCGCGGGGAGTCGCTGGGGATCGTCGGCGAATCGGGCAGCGGGAAGTCGACGCTCGCGCGGATGCTGCTCGCGGCGGAGCGCCCCGACGAGGGCCGCGTCGACCTCGCCGGGGCACCGTGGACCGACCTGAGCGAGCGCCGCCGCCGGATCCACCGCGGCCGCATCCGGCTCGTGCCCCAGGACCCGCTCGGCTCCTTCGACCCGCGCTGGAACGCCGGCACGATCCTGCGGGCGGCGATCGACGTCGCCGGCACCGACCACACCCCGCGCGACCTGCTCGAGGCCGTGCGCCTGCCCGGGGCCGTGCTCGACCGCCGCCCCCGCGCGCTCTCGGGCGGGCAACGCCAACGGCTCGCGATCGCCCGCGCCCTCGCCGCCGACCCCGAGGTGCTCGTGCTCGACGAGCCCGTCTCCGCCCTCGACGTGACCGTGCAGGCCTCGATCCTCGATCTGCTCACGGAGCTGGCGCAGCGCACCGGGACCGCGCTCGTGTTCATCTCCCACGACCTGGCGGTCGTGCGCACGGTGTGCGAGCGGGTGGCCGTCATGCATCGGGCCCGCCTCGTGGAGGAGGGGCCGGTCGAGGCGGTGTGGGCCGCCCCCGCGCACCCGGCGACCCGGGCGCTGCTCGAGGCCGCCGAGGTGCCGATCCCGGCCCCGGAGGGCGCCTGAGCCGGTGCCCATCCGTAACCGATCGACAGCTCACTACCATCGACTGGCATTTATGTCCAGATTATGAGACAATGGTCCAGTCGACTCGCGGAGGTCGGGCACAACCACCAGATGTGATTGTGAATTCCTCCGTGTCTCCACTGCTCCACCCGGAGGGGGAATGGCGGGGAGCGAGACAGTCTCTGGCGGCCGGCAGAACGCGGAAACCGAGGCTGAGTGCGGCGCACTCATGTGGGAAGGGATTCTTCAGTGAAGTTCTCCAAGGGCCAGATCATCGTCCACCCGCAGCACGGACCCGCGACGGTCGACAAGCTCTCCACCCGCAAGATCCGGGGCGAGAGCAAGCGGTACCTCATGCTGACGGTGAGAAGCGACGGGATGGAGGTCGCCTTGCCGGTCGACCTCGCGGAGGAGCTGGGCGTGCGCGCCGTGGTCGACGCCGACGGCGTCAAGGAGATCTTCGAGCTGCTCGTGGCCGACAGCGAGCCCTTCGACAACGTGTGGTCGCGTCGCTTCAAGAGCTACACCGAGCGGCTGCGCAGCGGGAACCTGCGCACGCTGGCCGGGCTCATCCGCGACCTCGCCCGCCGGAACGAGGAGAAGAAGGTCTCCTACGGGGAGGCGAACATCCTGCGCGAGGCCACCGCCACCTTCGCCGCGGAGCTCGCGATCGCCCTCAAGGTGAGCGAGGAGCAGGTCGAGGAGATGATCTTCACCGCGGTGCTCGAGCGCGAGGTCCCGCCCCTGACCGCCGAGGCGCTCGCGCTGGCCAGCTGAGTCACGCCTCGTGGGTCGCGCCCATGAGGTGGAGGAGTTCGTGCACGGTCGGATCGACCAGCGTGTAGCGAACCGACCGGCCGCTGCGATCGTCGCGCACCCAGCCTTGCAGGCGCAGTAGGCGCAGCGCCTGCGAGGCGGCGGTCTCCGTCATGCCCGCGCTCCGGGCCAGGTCGCCGACCGTCGCCGTCTGCGGGCCGGCCTCGTGCATCGCCGCGAGCAGCCGCAGCCTCGTCGGCGCCCCGAGGAGGCTGAAGCGCTCCGCCCAGGCCGCGATGTCCGGGCCGTGCTCGTCTGCGTGCATCCGCCCACTCTGCCCGATCGGCACGGATCGGGCCATACCTGCTGATATGTGCAGGTGTTCAGATTAGACTCGGCCGATCGTCATGACCCGATCGGAAGGCTCCGCGTGAGAGCGCCAGCGACACGAGCCCGCATCGCAGCGGGGGCATTCGCCGCACTCTCGCTCGCCGCGTGCACGGGCGGCCCGGCCACCGGGTCGGGCGCCGGCGGGGAGGACCCGGGGGCGGCGGGCGAGACCCTCGTGCTCGGCGACCCCCAGCCCCTGGGCGGCTACAACCCGATCAACGGCTACGGCGAGCTGGGAGTCTCTCCCCTCTACGACGGCCTGCTGCGCCCGCAATCCAGCACGGACGGCGCCCTGCCCGCCCTCGTTCCGGCGCTCGCGGCCGCCGACCCCGTGGGCAACGCGGACAGCACCCGCTGGGAGGTCGACCTGCGCGAGGGGGTCACCTTCTCCGACGGGTCCGCCTTCGATGCCGCCGACGTCGTGGCCACCTACGAGGCGGTCTCGGACCCGGCGTCCGCCTCGGCCGTCGCCGCCGCCTACGACGTGATCGGGTCGGTCACTGCGCTCGACCGCCACCGCGTGCGCTTCGACCTCACCCATCCCTACAGTGCCTTCCCCGTGCTCCTCCTGCTCGGCATCGCCCCCTCCGAGGCCCTGACCGGAGGCCCTGCGGTCGACTCGGCCCTCAACCGCGCCCCGATCGGCACCGGACCGTACGTGCTGGCCGACCTGAGCGCCGACCAGGCCGTGTTCGAGGCCCGGGAGGACTATTGGCGCGGCGAGCCCGAGGTGAGCCGGTTCGTGGTCGCCCACCTGCCCGACGACAACGCGCGCGCCCAGCGGATGCGCGCCGGCGGCCTCGACGGCACGGTGCTCCCGCCCCGGCTCGCCGCCACCTTCGAGGGCGTCGACGGCGTCCAGGTGGTCTCCGCGCGCTCGGCCGACTGGCGCGGGGTGTCCCTGCCGGCCACGAATCCGTTCACGGCCGACGAGCCCGCCCGGATCGCGATGAACCTCGGGCCGCCGGGCCGCGCTCATCGCCGACGTGCTCGCCGGCCGCGGCCGGCCCGCCCACACCCCGGCCGCCGCCGTCTACGGCGAGGCCTTCGACCCCGCGGCCACCTTCGCCTACGACCCCGACCGGGCCCGGACGATGCTCGACGAGGCCGGGTGGCTGCCCGGCCCGGACGGGATCCGCGAACGCGGCGACGACCGGGCCGAGTTCACGCTCATGTATCCGGCCTCGGACTCCCTGCGGCGCGATGTGGCCACCGCCTTCGCCGCGGACATGGCCGCGCTCGGCATCCGGGTGGAACTCGAGGGCGCCTCGTGGGACCGCATGGACGCCCGCCTCCCCGACGTCGCCATCCTCCTCGGCGGCGGCGACAAGCCCTACGACCTCGACACCCAGCTGTACGGGGTGCTGCACTCCCGCGGCCCCGAGACCGCGCCGTACGACAACCCGGCCGGGCTGACCATCCCCGGCGTCGACGCCGCGCTCGACCGGGCACGCCGCAGTCTCGAGGAGGGCGAACGGGCCGAGGCCTACCGCGCCGCCCAGGCCGCCTACATCGACCACCCCACGCACGTGCTGCTCGCCTTCCTCGACCACACCTACGTCATCGCCGACGACGACTGGGACCGCGGGCCCCTCGTGCTCGAGCCCCATTCCCACGGGGTCACGTGGGGGCCCTGGTGGAATCTGGCGGGATGGCGCGGCTCGCCATGACCGACCCGACCGACACGATCGACCCAGCCGACCCAGCCGACCCAGCCGACCCAGCCGACCCAGCCGACCCAGCCGACAGGGCCGACACGACCGACAGAGTTGCCAGGGCCGCCATCGGGACCCCACCGCGGGGCAGGTGGCGGCGCCGGCGCGGCGACCTGGCCCGGCTCGGGGGCCGGCGGCTCGCGGCGGCGGTGCCGATCCTCGTGGCGGTCTCGGCGGGGGTGTTCGTGCTCGCGTCCCGCTCGCCGTTCGACCCGCTGGCCGCCTACCTGGGCGACCGGTACCAGCACACCTCGACCGCCCAGAAGGCGTCGATGAGCGAGCACCTCGATCTCGACGCGTCGTGGTGGCACGGCTGGCTCGCGTGGGCCGGGGACCTGCTCGGCGGCGACCTGGGCTGGTCGCGGGTCTATTCGGCCCCGGTCACCCAGGTGATCGGGGAGCGGCTCGGCTGGACCGTGCTGCTCTCCGCCGGTGCCCTGGTGATCGCGGTCGCCGCGGCGCTCGTGGGCGGAACGCTCGCCGGGCTGCGGCCCGGCTCGCCGCTCGATCGGATCTGCTCCGGGTGCGCCGTGGTGATCCAGGCGATTCCACCGTTCGTGCTCGCCCTCGGCGGCGTCGCGGTCGTCGCCGTGCTGCTGCGCTGGGCCCCGGCGGGTGGGGCGAGCGCGCCGGGCCGGGCACCCACGGTCGGGTCGGTGGCCGCGCACCTCGTGCTGCCCATGCTCGTGCTCGCCCTGAGCCAGCTCCCGTGGCTGCTCCTGTCCGTGCGCGCCTCGGTCGCCGGCTCGGTCGGCTCCGATGCCGTGCGGGGCGCGCGTTCGCGCGGGCTGGCGCCGGCACGGATCGTGGCCGCCCACGTGCTGCCCGTCTCGCTCGCCCCGCTGGTGACGATCATCGGAGCGCGCCTGCCCGAGCTCATCGTCGGCGCCGTGCTCGTGGAGGAGATCTTCGCCTGGCCCGGCGTGGCCGGCGCGGTGGTCACCTCCGCCCAGGCGCTCGACCTGCCGCTGCTCGCCGCCCTGACCGTGGCCACCACCGCGGCCGTGCTCGCCGGCTCCCTTCTCGCCGACGCCGCCTACCTCCTGCTCGACCCCCGGGTGAGCCGTGACGTCTGAGCCGACCCGGACCGCGCCCTCCCGCCGCCGGACCCCCATCAGATGGACCGGCCGCGCCCGCATGAGCCGGTTCGGGGTGCCGCTCACGGTGCTCGCGCTGGTCGCGGGCTACGCGATCGTCGTGCCCTGGCTCGCCGGCGGGGCGACCGCCGACTTCTCCCGCGCCCTCGAGCCCCCGAGCGCCGCGCACTGGTTCGGGACCGACCACTCCGGCTACGACCTGTTCGTGCGCACCGCCGCGGGCCTGCGGATCTCGCTGATCATCGCGGCCGTGTGCGCCGTGGTCGCGACCGCGGCCGGGGGAGCGGTCGGGGCCCTGGCGGCCACGATGGGCGGCCGGTTCGACACCGTGGTCATGCGCCTGACGGACGCCGTCAACGCCCTCCCGCACCTGCTGCTCGGCATCGTGCTCGTGGCCTTCTACCGGGGGTCCGTGCCCGCGATCATCGCCTCGATCGCGCTCACCCACTGGCCCCAGATCGCCCGGATCGTCCGCGCCGAGATGCTCATCGTGCGCGGGGCCGACTACGTCGAGGCCGCCTACCTGTGGGGCGCCACCCGTGGACGCGTCCTGCGTGAGCACCTCGTGCCCGCCGCCCTCCCGCAGGCCGGAATCGCGCTCGTCATGATGCTCCCGCACGCGATCTGGCACGAGTCCACGCTGAGCTTCCTCGGCCTGGGGCTCTCCCCGGACCGGCCCAGCATCGGCACCCTGCTGGAGATCTCCCGCGGCGACCTGCTCACCGGCGCCTGGTGGTCCTTCGCCGCGCCCGCCGGCCTGCTCGTGCTCACCACCCTCGCCGTCGCCGGCCTGGGGGCCGCCGCCCGCGGGCGCCGACCACGCGAGGCGATCGCGTGAGGACGACGCAGCCCGCCCCGGCCGCGCCCGTCCAGGTCGCGCGGCTCACCCTGCGGCTGCCGGCCGGTGCGTCCTGGGTGCATGCGGCCACCGACGTGAGCCTCGACCTCATGCCCGGCACCGTGACCGTGCTCGCCGGCGAATCCGGCAGCGGCAAGACGACCCTCGCCTCGGCGCTGTGCGGATTCCTGCCGCCCGGCACCCGGGCGAGCGGGTCGATCCGCGTCGCCGGCACCGAGATGCTCGGCGCTGCGGACCATCGGTGGCGGCCGCTGCGCGGACGATACCTCGGGTTCGCCGCCCAGTCCGGTGCGACCACGTTCACGCCCGTGCGCACGCTCGGCAGCCAGCTGGACGAGGCGCTCCGGGCCACCCGGCCCCGCGGTCCCCGCGGTCCACACAGTCCCCGCGGTCCCCACAGTGCCCGCAGTGCCCGCAGTTCCCGTGCCTCCCACCCGCCCCGCCGGATCGGCGGCCCCGGCCGGGACGGTGGGGCCGCCGCCCTCCTGCCCACCGGTGAAGCGGCCGCCTCGACCGCGGACCTGCTCGCGCGCGTCGGGCTCCCCGCCGCGGTGGCGGGGCTGTATCCGCACGAACTCTCCGGCGGGATGGCCCAGCGGGCCGCCGTCGCGGCCGCCCTGGCCGGGAACCCACGGGTGCTCGTGGCCGACGAGCCGACCGCCGGCCTCGACCCGGACCTGTCGAGGCGGATCCTGGCGCTCCTGCGGGAGGTGGCCGACGCCGGCGCCGCGGTCCTGATCATCACCCACGACCTGCAGGCGATCGAGACGACCGGCGTCGCCGACCACCTGGCGATCATGTACGCGGGGCGCATCGTCGAGACCGGGCGAGCGGGCGCCGTCCTCACGCATCCGGTTCACCCCTACACGGCGGCGCTGCTCGCGGCGCTGCCCTCCCGCGGGCTCCGGCCGATCCCCGGGCTGCCGCCCGAGCTGACCGACCTGCCCGCGGACTACTTGTTCGCCGACCGGCTCGCGGCCGCGGGCCCCACTTCGGGAGGTGAGGATGGCGCTCGTGGCCGCTGACGTGGGCTTCCGCTACGACGCCGGCGGGCCCTGGGTGCTCGAGGCCGTGAGCCTGCTGGTCGAGCCGGGCACGGTCGTGGGGCTGCGCGGGCCCTCGGGCGCGGGGAAGACAACCCTCACCCGGATCCTCACCGGCCTCCGGATGCCCGGCCGTGGCCGCGTCACGGTCGACGGTGTGGCCGTCGCGACGCGGCGCGGGCGCATGGACGGGCGCGTCGGGCTCGTGCACCAGAGCCCGCGCACCGCGACCGATCCCCGCCGGCGACTCGAACGGATCATCACCGAGCCGATCCGCCACGGTGCGGGCCGGGCGGACCGGGCGGGCCGGGCCGGCCCTGCCGATCGGACCGACCGGGTGACTGCGGCCTCCCTCGCGCGCCGGGCCGGGCTGACCGAGGACCTGCTCGACCGGCTGCCGGGGCAGGTGTCCGAGGGGCAGCTGCAGCGGGCGTGCCTGGCCCGCAGCCTCGCCGCCGCTCCCGACTACCTCATCTGCGACGAGCCGACCGCGATGCTCGATGCCGCGGCCACCGCCACGATCGCGCACCTGCTGCGCGGTCTGGCCGCGGCGGGCACGGGGGTGCTCGTGGTCAGCCACGACCGGCTGCTGCTCGGGGCGTTCGCGGATCGAGTGCTCGAGCTGGAGGAGCTCGAGCGAACGGGCCGACCCGCCGCCGAACCCGGGACTGCGTGACGGCTCCGGCCCGTTGCCTCGACAGCATCCCGCATTCGGCGCCCGGTGCTAATCAGCTGCCAGGGCGGGGGCCGGGTCCGGGATGGGCGAGGAGCCTGACGACGCTGAGGACCCTGAGGATCCTGAGGACTCTGACGACGCTGAGGACGCTGGCGACCCTGACGACCCTGAGGACTCTGACGACGCTGACGACGGTGAGGACGCTGAGGACTTCGGGGATGCCGGGGACTCCGGGGCGAGGAACTCCTCGTGCCAGCGGTCCCAGGAGCCGGCCACCGCCTCCTCGGCGGTGTGCGCGTGCGGAGCGAGCGCGCGGGCCATCGCCCCGGGGCCCGCGAACCGGGTCTCGTGGCCGCCCGTGACCCGGTCCGGACGGGAGCCGAGCAGCAGCACCGAGGCCATCGCCCGGTTCGGGCCCATGATGCCGGGCAGCTCCCGGTCGGGGGCGGCGCGCAGGTCCAGATCCTCGACCAGGAGGGCGTGGCCGTCGTGGTTCACGTGCGTGGTGGACCGCAGCGGGCCGCCCGTCGCCTCATAGGTGCGCCCGAACATGAGGGTCTCGCGCAGGAGCGCCCGGGCGCCGGCGGCGAGCTCGACGTGGGTGTGCCGCACGAGGTTCGCCCCGGCGGTGATCACGAACGGGGACGCGGGCCAGACGAGCCGGGCCCCCGGCCCCACCGTGACATCGGCTCTCCAGTGGGCGACGCCGCCCTGCACGTGATAGGCCACGGTCCCCGACGGCTCGATCACCTCCAGGTACACGCCGGGGCCGACCTCGAGGTCGATGCGCAGGTCGTCGCCGGCGAGGAGGGTGGCATACGTGCCCACGAGCGCGAGCCGGGCCGAGGCGCCGTCGACGTCCATCGGTCGCGGACGCAGGTACGTGCCGACGCCGAGGTCGGTGAACCGCGCGCGGCCGTCGACGAGGTGGACCCGCGCGCGCGTCGGCCGGGTCATCCGAGCGATGCCCCGGGCCGGGCGTGACTGTGCCCATGTTCCTCGCCGTCGGCGTGGCTGTGCCCATGTTCCTCGCCTTCGGCATGGCTGTGCCCATGTTCCATGCCGTCGGCATGACTGTGCCCATGTTCCTCGCCTTCGGCGTGGAAGTGCGGCGCCATGGGGCCGGGGTCGCGGGGGACGTGCCGCCCGTGCCGATAGTCGTCGAGGATCGTGCGCACCCACTCGGCCTGGGCGGCGATCGTGTGCTGGTCGTGCTGGCTCATCGCGAGCACGGGCAACCCGCCGCGGGCCGCGCGGGCGTCGGCGACCATCCGCTCGACATCCACGCCGACGTAGGGGGCCAGGTCGATCTTGTTCACGAGCAACAGGTCGGCGCGTTCGATCCCCGGCCCACCCTTGCGCGCGACGTCCCCGCCGCCGGCCACGTCGAGGCAGAAGATCTGGGCGTCCACGAGCGCGGGGCTGAACGTCGCGGTGAGGTTGTCACCGCCGCTCTCGATGATCACCAGATCGAGCGGGGCGAACTCCTCCTCGATGTCCTCCACGGCGAGCAGGTTCGGGGTGATGTCGTCGCGGATCGCGGTGTGGGGGCAGGCGCCGGTCTCGACCGCGTGGATGCGCTCGATCGGGAGCACTCCGGCCGCGCGCAGCAGCCGGGCGTCCTCGTCGGTGTAGATGTCGTTGGTCACCACGGCGATGCTCAGCTCGTCGGCGAGGGCGCGGCACATCGTGGCGATCAGGGTGCTCTTGCCGGTCCCGACGGGGCCGGCGACCCCCAGTCGCATGGCGCGCCGGGTGGCGGTGTTGTTCTCAGGCACGGAAGATTCTCCTTGTCTTGCCGGCGTGATCGAGGGACCACTGTTCGGCCGATGGGGCGGTCAGGGCGGGCAGGTCGGTGACGGTGTCGATGGCGAGGACCTGGGCGATGAGGGCCTCGATCAGTGGCTCGAGGTCGATCAGCCAGCCGACCGTGTCCACCGGGTCGATCGGGGCGAGCTTGAGGGTGGCCGAGGTGACCGTCTGGATGTCGTCGTAGAAGCTCGCGCGGGCCAGCGCCTCCGCGCTCATGCCCATGGCGGCGGCGACGGCCCCGAGTGCGATCGGCCGGAGCGGGGTGTCGATCCCGCGCAGCGCGATCACGCCGGGATGGTCGGGCCACAGGCGCCGGGCCATCCGAAGCAGGCCCCGCCCCAGGAATCCCGAGATCTCCCGCAGCGGCTCGCTCGGGGTGCGTGCGAGCAGCGCTTCGTGAACCCGCGCCAGGCGGTCGGGGGCGTCGAGCGCCGATCGCTGCGCGAGCACGGCGGCGCTCGCCTCCACCAGGGCCACGGTCCGGGCGCGGGCACGGATATAGGCGGGAATGTCCGCGGGGGCCAGCCCGGCACCGAGCGCGGGCTCCAGGCCGCCGGAATAGGCGTAGCCGCCCGAGGGCAGGCGCCCGTCGGTCAGGAGCAGGGCTCCGAGCGTTCCGGCCATCGGCGCCGTCAGAACATGAGGTACCGCTGCGCGAGCGGCACCTCGGAGACGGGCTGGGGCCGCACGAGCTCGCCGTCGATCGTGATCGCGAAGGTCTCCGGATCCACGTCGAGGGCGGGCAGTGCGGTGTTGTTGGGCATGTCCTTCTTGCCGATCTCCCGGGTCGGGCGCACGGCGGCGAGGCGGCGGGTGAGGCCGAGCCGGTCGGCCAGGCCGTCCTCGAGGGCGGCCGGGGAGACCCAGGTGGTGGCCAGCCGTGCGGCCGAGGAGGCCTCGGCGGGCAGTGTCGGGCGCACGAACACGGGCTGCGGGTTGGGCACGGCCCCGTTCGGGTCGCCCAGCGGGGCGGCCACGATCGCGCCGCCCTTGATGACCGCCCAGGGCCGGATGCCGAAGAACGCGGGATCCCACAGCACCGCGTCGGCGAGCTTGCCCGACTCGATCGAGCCGATCTCGTGGTCGATCCCGTGCGCCACGGCCGGGCAGATCGTGTACTTGGCCACGTACCGGCGCGCCCGCTCGTTGTCGGCGGGCAGCTCGGAGTCGAGACGCCCGAGCCGGTTCTTCATCACGTGCGCCACCTGCCAGGTGCGCGTGATCAGCTCTCCGATGCGGCCCATGGCCTGCGCGTCGGAGGAGGTGATCGACAGGGCGCCCATGTCCTGCAGGATGTCCTCGGCGGCCATCGTCGAGGCGCGGATCCGGGATTCGGCGAACGCGAGATCCTCGGGCACCCGCGGGTTGAGGTGGTGGACCACGAGCAGCATGTCCAGGTGTTCGTCGACCGTGTTCACCGTGTGCGGCAGGGTCGGGTTGGTCGAGGCGGGGAGCACGTTCGCCTCGGCCGCGACCGTGATGATGTCGGGGGAGTGGCCCCCGCCCGCGCCCTCGGCATGGAACACGTGGATGCCGCGGCCGGCGATCGCATCGAGGGTGTCCTGCACGTAGCCGGTCTCGTTCAGACTGTCGGCGTGGAGGGCGACCTGGAGCCCGAACTCGTCCGCCGCCCGCAGCGACGCGTCGATCGCCGCCGGGGTCGCACCCCAGTCCTCGTGCACCTTCCAGCCGCCGGCGCCGGCGAGCGCCTCCTCGGCCAGGGCCGCCTGGGAGACGGTGCTGCCCTTGCCGAACAGGATGACGTTGAGTGGGAGATGATCGAGCGCGCGGTGCATCATCGCCAGCGACCACGCCCCGGGCGTCACGCTCGTGGCCTTCGAGCCCTCGGTCGGGCCGGTGCCGCCGCCGGTGACCGTGGTGATCCCGGTGGCGAGGGCTTCGTGCATCTCGATCCGACTGAGGAAGTGCACGTGGGTGTCCATCGCGCCCGGGGTGAGGATCTTCCCCTCGCCGGCGATGACGTCGGTGCTCGGGCCGATCTGCATCCCGGCCGTGATCCCGTCCATGACATCGGAATTGCCGGCCTTCCCGACGGCGACGATGCGCCCGTCGCGGATGCCGACGTCGCCGCGCACGATGCCCCAGTGGTCGAGCACGACCACGTTGGTGATGACCAGGTCGAGGGCGCCCTCGGAGCGCAGCGTCGACCCCTGGCCCATGGACTCGCGGATCGTCTTGCCCCCGCCGAAGGACGTCTCGTCCCCGCCGGCGGTGCGGTCCTCCTCGATCTCGATCCACAGGTCGGTGTCACCGAGCCGGATCTGGTCACCCACCGTGGGCCCGTACAGCTGGGCGTATTGACGACGGTCGATCCAGCTCATGAGGGCTCCTCCTCGGACTCTCCGGTGACATCGGCGGCGTCGGGGGCGTCGTCGCTGATGCGGATGTGCATCCCCATCGCCCGCGGAGGCTTCTCGCTCTCGGTATTGGGCGTGCCGAAGGGGACGACGCGGCGCGGCTCGCGTTCGACGGCGTGCCCCTCGAGGGGGCGGTCGCGCAGCTGCAGGCCGGGAACGTGTCTCCGGCCGCCGAGGGCGACGAGATCGACGGTGCGGCTCACTCCCGGCTCGAAGCGGACGGAGGTGCCGGCGGGGATGTCCAGGCGGAAGCCGACGGCCGCCTCGCGGTCGAATTGCAGCGCCGGGTTCGCGTCGGAGAAGTGCAGGTGGGAGCCGACCTGGATGGGCCGGTCACCGCCGTTGACCACCACGAGCGGCTTGCGCTCGCGGCCGGAGTTCATCTCGAGCGGCTCGGGCCGGGTGCGGATCTCGCCGGGGATCATTGGATCGGATCCGTGATCGTCACGAGCTTGCGGCCGTCGGGGAACGTGGCCTCGACCTGGATGTCGCCGATCATCTCGGGCACGCCCTCCATGACCTCCTCCCGGCCGAGGACCGTGCGCCCCTCGGCCATGAGATCGGCGACCATCGCCCCCTCCCGCGCCCGCTCGATCACCCAGCACGACAGCAGCGCCGTGGCCTCGGGATGGTTGAGCAGGACTCCTCGTCCGCGCCGGTCGCGCGCGATCATGCCCGCGACGCTGAGCAGCAACTTCTCTGTGTCGGATGGAGCCAGATGCATGAGTGACCTCTCTTCCGCCTGCTCGGCCGACACTAACAGCGGAAGGTTCCGGCGTCATCGGCTCGCGGGCAATTGCGGGCCCGGTCTCGCACCGACGGGCGGCCACCGCGTTCGGTGACCGCCCGGGTGTGCCGTTCGGATCAATGCCGGCGCGACTCCTGCGGGAGTTCGTCGAGGGCCGAGTCGATCGAGGCCATGTCGGGCATCGTCAGTCCCTCGACCCCCTTCTTCTTGAGCAGGAAGGAGAAGTAGACGGCGCCGATGGCGAGCATGACGAACACGTACGCCCACGAGGCCCGGAACGACTCGTCCCGGAAGATCGCGAGCTCCCACACGAGCCACACGACCGCCACGACGAGCACGGGGATCTCCCATCTGCCGAGGCTGAACCCGCGGGTGGGCGGCAGCTGCTTGCGCTTGACGATGTAGAGCAGCACGGTGCCGGCGTAGATGCAGGCGGGCAGCAGGGTCGCGGCGGAGAACAGCGCGAACAGCGCGTCGGTGCGGAAGGAGAAGACGCCGAGCACGATCTGGCCGATCGCGAACATGAAGAACGTCGCGTTCATCGGCGTGCCCCGGTTCGGGTTGATCTTGCGCCAGGCCTTCCAGCCCGGGAAGCGCTCGTCGCGGGACATGGCCCACACGAGCCGCGACCCGCTCAGGGTGATCACGAGCCCGCAGGAGAAGATCGAGATGACGACGAGCACGAGGAGGGCCTTGCCGACGAAGCTGCCGAGCACTCCCTGGATGATGTCGGCGACCGGGGTGGCCGACTGGGCCAGGCCCACCGGGTCGCCGGCGAGGCCGGTCACCGCGACGATGAACAGGAAGCCGATGATGCCGAGGGTGAGCACGGCCTGCCACATCGCGCGGGGCACGACGCGGGCCGGGTCGCGGGTCTCCTCGGCCAGGTTGGCGGCCGACTCGAAGCCGACGATCGTGAACGCGCCGATGAGGAAGCCGAGCGCCCAGGGGCTCACCTGGGTCAGCGAGCCGAGGCCGAAGTAGCTCTCGGCCGGGATGTCCGCCTTGGTGAACAGGTTGGCCACGTCGAACTGGCCGGTGGCGATCCCGACGGCGAACAGGAGCACGACGAGCAGGATCATGCCGGTCAGCTGGATCGTGACGGCGGTGTTGTTCACCTTCTGGGTGGCGTGGGTGGACAGGGCCACGAGAAGGGCCTGCAGCATGATGACCACGGCCGTGATCGCCCAGGCGTTCGCCGCGGTGCCGACGTAGCCGAAGAGCACGGGCAGGATGGCCGAGGCGATCGTGTAGTCCACGGCGACGACGACCACGCCGAGGAACATGAACGAGACCCAGCCCATGATCCAGCCGAGCACGGGGTTGGCGAGGCGCGAGACCCATTGATACGCGTACCCCGTGACCGGCACGCGCGCGGCGAGCGAGCCGAAGATGAGGGCGACGGCGAGCTGGCCCACGACCACGATCGGCCAGGTCCACATCCCGAGCGGCCCGGAGGTGAGCAGGACCGAGCCGTAGGCGGTGAAGATACCGGTGGCGATCGACACGAAGCCGAACGCCACCGCGAACAGGGTGAACGGGCTCAGGTCCTTGGCCAGCGTCGGCTGGTCGGGGGTGCCCGAGCGCGGCTCGGGGTTGAGTGACTGCGTCATTGCGTTCCTTCGTGACTGGCCCCCGGCGTCGGCCGGTGAGCGGGGGGGGGACGAGCGGGGTGGGGGATCTCAGAGCGAGATCGTGATCGGGCCCGCCCCGGGGACGGCGCCGGTGAGCAGCGACCACGGGATGCGGAAGACCCGGCCGGGTGAGGCGGGCCACGGCAGGCGGCGGCGCCCGATGACCGCTCCCGCCTGGGAGACGGTCACGGTCGGTGCGCCGATGTACTCCTCGCTCCACGTCAGGATCCGCTGACGCGCGGGCGGCAGGTGCGGGTGAAACCAGCCGGGCGAGGCCCAGCGCAGCGGTGCCGCGACCTCGATCCGCAGCCCGCCTCCCCACGCGGGGGAGTCCGGGTGGGCGAGGAAGCGGGCGATGGCCCGGCCGCGTGCCGGCCGCCGAGCGCCGCGACGTCGGCGGTGTCCACGGGGTGGACCGCGTTCCCGGCGGCGAACACGCCGACGTGGCTCGTGCGGCCGAGCGCGTCGACCAGCGGCCCGCGGGTGCCCGGGTCGAGGGCGAGGCCGCCGGCCCGGGCGAGTTCGTGGTCGGGGATCCAGTCCCCGGTGAACACGACCGTGTCGCATTCGACGATCCGGCGTTCGCCCGTGCGGGAGTCCTCGAGCTCCACCCCGGTGACCCGGTGGCGGCCGAGCACCTGGGTCACCCGGGCGTGGGTCGCCAGGGGGGTGCGGAACATCGCCCGGCCCCCGAGGTTGAACACGCCGTAGGACTCGGGGCGGGCGTGGCGGGTGACCATCGCGACCGTCTCGCAGCCGGCCTCCCGCAGGGTCATGACGGCGGACCAGGACACGAGCTCCCCGCCGACGACGACCGCCTTCGTGCCCGCGCCCCGGTGGTGGAGGTGCACGGTGTTCTGCAGTTCCCCGGTCGTGAGCACCCCGGCGGGCCGGCCGCCGGGGATCATCCGGGCCGACCGGGGGCGCTCGCGTGCGCCCGTGGCGAGCAGGGTCGCCCGTCCGCGCAGGCGCGAGTGGCCGGCGGGGCTCGTGCATTCGGCGCCCGTCTCCGGGGTCCAGGCGGTGACCATCGTGCCGGTGCGCAGCTCGACGCCCGCGTCGAGGGCGGCGTCGACGAGCCGGGCGGCGTACCTCGGGCCGGTCGTCACGGTGTGCAGGTCGCGCATGCCGTAGCCGATGTGGTCGCTGTGGCGGGGGATCCCGCCGGCGGTCTGCTCGCGCTCGAGGACGACGACGCTCGCCCCGGTCCGCAGCCGCAGCTCGGTGGCGGCCGTGAGTCCGGAGGGCCCGGCGCCGATGACGAGGACGTCCGGGTTCGTGGTCATTCCTGCTCCTCGTGCTGCTGGTTCTGCTCGGGCTGCCGGATCCGGCAGGGCGGTCCGGGGTCCCGGCCGTGCTCGGTGATGAGCGCGTCGACGGCGGCGCCGCAGAAGAATCCCTGGCAGCGCCCGTTCGTGGCGCGGGTGCGCCGGCTCACCCCCGCCCGATCCACGGCGGGGACGGCGCAGCACAGGCTGTCGCGGATCTCGCCGGCACTCACCCGTTCGCAGAAGCAGACGATCTCGCCGTAGCTCGGGTCCGCCGCGATGCGATCCGGCTGCTGAGAGGCCCGGGGGAAGCGCTCGCCGAGGTTGGGCATGACCGGCACGGGGGCCGGATCCGGCCGGGCGGGCAGGTTCAGGCCCGCGGCGGCGAGCTGCTCCTCGGCGTACTCGGCGATGGCCAGGGCGGAGGTGAGGCCGGTCGATCGGATGCCGCCGACGAGCAGGTACCGTTGCGCGGCGTCGACTTCGATGAGGTAGTCGGGGTGGTCGATGCTCGCCCGCAGCCCCGCGTAGGAGGCGGTCACCTCCTCGTCGAAGAGGCGGGGCATGAGCCGCTCGCCCTTGCTTCGCAGGAACTCGAACCCACCCTCGGAGGTGTTCGTGGCGGTCCGGTCCTCGAGGTTCTCGGCCGTCGGGCCGAGCATGACGTTCCCGAACGCCGTCGGGCTCACGAGCACACCCTTGCCGAGCGCCGTGGGCACCGGCAGCACGATCCGGGTCACGAGCGGGGCCGCGAGCTTGTCGAAGACGAGGAGTTCGCCGCGGCGCGGGGTGACCGTGAACCGGTCGTGGCCGAGGAGCCGGTCGAGGGTGTCGGCGCCGAGCCCGGCCGCGTTGACGAGCCAGGTTGTGGTGACGTCCCCGGCGCTCGTGTGCACCGTCGTGGTCGAGGCTCCGACACTCACGCCGGTGACCTCCCGCCCGAGCAGGAGGTGCGCCCCGTTCGCCGTCGCCTCGGTCGCGAAGGCGAGCGACGGCGTCCATGGGTCGATGATCGACTCGTCGGGCACCGTGAGCCCGGCGAGCGCCCCGGGCCCGAGGTGGGGCAGTGCCGCGTAGACGTCCTCGGCGGGGACGATGCGGCAGGCGTCGTAGCCGTTCGCCTCGGCCTTGGCCTTGAGGGCGGGCAGTGCCTCGACCTCGGTCTCGTTCCAGGCGACGAGGATCGCACCGGTGCGTTCGACGGCGATCCCGGCGGCCCGTGCGTAGTCGCCGAGCAGCCGGTATCCGCGGCGCACGAGCCGGGCCTCGAGCGTGCCGGGCGCGGCATCGAAGCCGGTGTGGAGGATGGCGGTGTTCGCCTTGGAGGTCCCGGTGCCCACGTCGTTCGCGGAATCGAGGACCGCAACCGAGGCGGTCGTGCGGCTGAGCCCGCGCGCGAGGGCGGTGCCGACGACGCCGGCTCCGACGATGAGGATGTCGTAGGTCATGAGCGCTCCTGGGGAAGGTTCGCGGTGAGGGCCGAGAGCCAGTCCGACCGGAATCGGGTGGCCTCGGCGCGGTCGATCGCGGGGGTGTGAGACTGGGACGGCTGCCAGGGGATCGGGGCGTCGGTGAGGGGCAGGGCCGGGTCGAGGGCCATGCGTGCGCACGCCGCGGCGCCGAGGGCGGTCGCGTGGGGGGGAGGCGAAGACGTCCACCGGTGCCTGGAGCAGGTCGGCCTGGGTCTGCATGAGCACGCGCGAGCGGGTGAGGCCGCCGTCGACCCGGAGCCGCTCGATCGACTGCCCGCCGGCCCCGGATTCCACGAGACCGGCGAGGTGTGCGACCTGTGCGGCGATGCCGTCGAGGACGGCGCGAACGATCTGTCCGCGGCCGGAGGCGAGGCCGAGGCCCGTGAGCACGGCGCGCGCGTCGGAGCGCCACCACGGGGCCGCGAGGCCGGCGAAGGAGGGCACGCACATGACGCCCTCGGCGGAGGCGGCGGCCACGCCGTCGAGCGCGGCCGCCGAATCGATGAGGCCGAGGTCGATGAGCCAGCGCACGGCGGAGGCCGCGGTGTAGACCTGACCATCCGCGCAGTAGGTGGTGGCGCCGCGCAGGGTCCACGCGACCGAGGTGGTCAGGCCGTTGTCGAACCGGGTGGGGGTCGGGCCGAGATTGGCCAGCAGGAACGCCCCGGTGCCGTAGGTGCACTTCGCGGTGCCGGCCACGGTGCAACTCTCGGCCAGCAGCGCGGCCTGCTGGTCCACGATGAGGCCGGTGACCGGCACCTCGCCGCCGAAGAGCGTGGTCGTGCCGACGATCTCGTCGCTGGCGACCAGCTGGGGGAACTCCTCGGAGTCGAGGCCGAAGAGGCGCGCGAGTTCCGGGTCCCACGTGACGCGGTCGAGATCGAGCAGGAGGGAGCGGGAGGCGGTCGAGGTGTCGGTGACGAACCGCCCCGTGAGGTGGTGCACGATCCAGGTGTCGGTCGTGGTGACCACGCCGGCCGCGGTCCAGTGACGCCGGAGCCAGGCCATCTTGGGAGCCGTGAAGTACGGGTCGAGTTGGAGCCCGGTGCGGGCCTGCACGCGCGCGGCGTGGTCGGCCAGCTCGGTGCAGATCTCCTCGGCCCGCCGATCCTGCCACGACAGTGCCGGCGTGAGCGGCTCGCCCGTCTCTCGGTCCCAGGCGAGCACGGTCTCGCCCTGGTTCGCGAGCGCGACCGCACTCAGCGGCACTCCGGCCGCGGCGACGGCCTCACGGGCGGAGTCGAGGACCGAGGCGAGGAGCTCGCCGGGATCCTGTTCGACGACGCCGCCCGGGCCGTAGTGGGGGCGGATCTCCCGGTCCGCGACGGCGAGGATCGTCTCACCGTCGACGACGATCGCCTTCGTTCCGGAGGTGCCTTGGTCGATTGCGAGGATGGCCATGGGGTTCCTTCAGGAGTGGATGGGGCCGACGATGACGTCGATGCCGTGGGAGTCGAACGCGTCGCGGTCACTCTCGGAGATCCCCAGATCGGTCACGACGGCGTCGACCTCGGACAGGTCGCAGACTCGGTAGGGCGCTCGGACGGCGACTTTCGAGGAGTCCGCCAGGGCGTAGGTGTGGGCGCTGTTGGCCATGACCACACGCTTGATGTCGACCTCGGCGAGCTCGAAGTCGGTGATTCCCGCCTCGAGGTCGACCCCGCCGGTGCCGAGGAGGGTGACGTCCGGGTTGATGTCGGCGAGGAAGGCGCGTGCGGTCGGACCGGAGATCGACATGTCTCCGCCGCGGACCCGGCCTCCCGGGACGAGCACCTCGATCGCGGCCGACTCGCTCAGGATCTCCGCGACCCGCATCGAGGGCGTGACCACGGTGCCGCGGAACTCGGGGGCGAGCACGGTCGCCACCGCGGCCGCCGTGGTGCCGATGTCGAGGAAGACCGTGCGGGATTCGGCGACCAGCGCCGCGGCCGCGTGGGCGATCACGTTCTTCTCCGCGGCCGCGAGGTCCTGCCGAGCCGGGAACGACGGTTCGGTCGAGACCGCGGTGCGCCGGCGGACGGCGCCACCGCGGACCCGCTGGAGGGCGCCCTGCCGATGGAGATGGTCCAGGTCGCGGCGGACCGTCTCGACCGAGACGTCGAGTTCGGAGGCGAGGGCGTCGTTGGAGATCGACCGGTGTGACCTGACGAGGTCGACGATCCGGGCGCGCCGCGTCGCTGCAAGCATGAGCCGTCCTTGGTCCGGGGATGATTACCGATCGTGACCGCAAGCATGCAAGACCGGGCAGATTCTGTCAAGAACGGGCAGAGGTCACAGCCTCGGGCCGGCCGGGAGTCCGCCGCTTCGACCAAAGTCGATCGATCGAGTTCTTCGGTAGCGGACAGGGCTTGACAGCCGCGTTCGGACCCCCATAGGTTGTCCGTGCCAGATAGGAAAGTTTCCTTCCAATTAGGAGAGTTCGATGACGAACTTCAGGACCCGACGGTCCCGTACTGCCCTCGGAGCGGGCGTGGCCATCGCCGGCCTCGCCCTCGCGGGCATCGCGGCTCCAGCCCAGGCGGCGCCGACCGAAGCGGGGGATCCGATTCCCCCGCATGTGTTCGCGCCGTATTTCTTCAACGACAATCCCACCGACGAACTCTTCGAGGTGAGTCAGGAGTCGGGGGCGCAGTACATGACCCTCGCGTTCCTCGAGACCCTCCGGCCGGGGGACTGCACCGTGTACTGGAACGGTCGGGCCGACTCCCCGATCGGACCCACCTACCGCGACGGCATCGAGGCCATCCGGGCCGCCGGCGGCGACGTGTTCCCCTCCTTCGGGGGTGCTCGGACCGGGTCGAACGGTACCGAGCTGGCCGACAGCTGCACGGACGTGAATGCGATCGCCCGGGAGTTCATCCGGGTGATCGAGGCCTACGACTTCACCCGGATCGACCTCGACATCGAGGGCGGGTCGCTGACCAAGCCCGGCGCCGAGGAGTCGATCGACCGGCGGAACAAGGCGATCAAGATCGTGCAGGACTGGGCCGCCGAGGAGGGCCGCACAGTCGAGTTCGTCTACACCCAGCCCACCTACGCCAGCGAGGGCCTCAATGCGGGCAGCATGAAGCTGCTTCGCAGCGCCGTCGAGCACGACGTCGAGCTCGCCGGGGTCAACATCATGACCTTCGACTATTACGACGCGGTCTCGAACGCCTGCCGGCGTGGCGACGGTCCGCCGCACGACATGGCCGCCGCGACGATCAGCGCCGGCACGGCATTGCACGGGATCCTCGCCGATCTCTACCCGGACAAGTCCGACAGCGAACTGTGGGGAATGATCGGGATCATCGAGATGCCCGGCAACTCCGACTTCGGCCCATGCGAGGCCTTCAGCACCGAGGATGCGGTCAAGGTGCTCAACTGGGCGATCCAGAAGGACATCCTCGCGCTCTCCTTCTGGGTGCTGCAGCGTGACGCCCGTGGCCTCAACGGTGCCGAGCCCTACCAGTACTCGCGGATCTTCGCCCCGTTCACCCACGGTGACAACGAGGCGCAGACGACCGTGACCACGACGGTCAAGGCGGGCCCGCTCAGCCTCGAGGCCGATCTGGCCCCGGTCGTGCTGCCCGACGTCACCCTCGACGGCACCGACCAGGTCGTCTCCGGGGCGCTGGGTCAGGTCACGGTGGTCGATGCCCGCGGCACCGGTGCGGGCTGGTCCCTCACCGGTCAGGCGAGCGACCTGCGCGCACCCGCGGGTGACCACGTGCTCGATGCGGCCAACCTCGGGTGGCGTCCGGCCGCCTCGGTGGCCGCAGGCGGCGACCTCGCCGGAGACGACGTCGCGGTGAGCGCGGGCGAGGACCAGGCCCCGGGCTCCGGACTCGACGAGGCGAGCACGCTGTGCTCGGCGACCGGAGCCGGATCGGGCGGCAGCTTCGACTGCTCGGCCGACCTCGACCTCGGAGTGCCCTCGAACACGACCCCGGGAACCTACACCGGGGTGCTCACCCTCACCCTCATCTAGAACGACGCCACCAGGCCTCGTACCAGGCGTCGGGGGCGCCGCCCCACGCGGTGCCCCCGACGCCTTCACCCCATCTCATGAGCAAGGAAGGTTCGATGACGAACTCACGATTTCGACGATCGAGGACGCTCGGCGTCGGCGCGGTCGTCGCCGGCATGATCGCCGGTGCCATGGCCCTCGTCGCCCCGGCGCAGGCCGCCCCCGCCGACGACGGGTCGGCGATTCCCGCCCACGTGTTCGCCCCGTACTTCTACAACAACAGCCCCCGGGACGACCTGTTCCAGGTGAGTCAGGACTCGGGCGCGGACTACATGACCCTCGCGTTCCTGCAGACCCTCCGGCCGGGGGACTGCACCGTGTACTGGAACGGTCGGGCCGACTCCCCGATCGGACCCACCTACCGCGACGGCATCGAGGCCATCCGGGCAGCCGGCGGGGACGTGTTCCCCTCCTTCGGGGGAGCCGCCGCCGGAACCCGCGGCGTCGAGCTGGCCGACAGCTGCACGGACGTCGACGCGATCGCCCGGGAGTTCATCCGGGTGATCGAGGCCTACGACTTCACCCGGATCGACCTCGACATCGAGGGCGGGTCGCTGACCAAGCCCGGCGCCGAGGAGTCGATCGACCGGCGGAACAAGGCGATCAAGATCGTGCAGGACTGGGCCGCCGAGGAGGGCCGCACAGTCGAGTTCGTCTACACCCAGCCGACGTGGACCACCGGGCTGAACGACGGCAGCATGCTCCTACTGCGCAACGCCGTCGAGAACGGCACCCGGATCGACGCGGTGAACATCATGACGTTCTCCTACTACGACGACGTCTCCTACGCGTGCCAGGACGGTAGCGGCCCACCGCACGACATGGCCGCCTCGACGATCGCGGCGGGGAACTCACTGCACGGGATCCTCTCGGACCTCTACCCGGACAAGTCCGAGCAGGAGATCTGGAGCATGATCGGGATCATCGAGATGCCGGGCAACTCCGACTTCGGTCAGTGCGAGAAGTTCACGCCCGAGGATGCGGTCAAGGTGCTCGACTGGGCGATCCAGAAGGATCTGTGGGCGCTCTCGTTCTGGGTGCTCCAGAGCGACGGGCGTGGGCGTCACGGCGGGGAGCCGTATCAGTTCTCGCGGATCTTCGCCCCGTTCACCCACGGTGACAACGAGGCGCAGACGACCGTGACCACGACGGTCAAGGCGGGCCCGCTCAGCCTCGAGGCCGATCTGGCCCCGGTCGTGCTGCCCGACGTCACCCTCGACGGCACCGACCAGGTCGTCTCCGGGGCGCTGGGTCAGGTCACGGTGGTCGATGCCCGCGGCACCGGTGCGGGCTGGTCCCTCACCGGTCAGGCGAGCGACCTGCGCGCACCCGCGGGTGACCACGTGCTCGATGCGGCCAACCTCGGGTGGCGTCCGGCCGCCTCGGTGGCCGCAGGCGGCGACCTCGCCGGAGACGACGTCGCGGTGAGCGCGGGCGAGGACCAGGCCCCGGGCTCCGGACTCGACGAGGCGAGCACGCTGTGCTCGGCGACCGGTGCCGGATCGGGCGGCAGCTTCGACTGCTCGGCCGACCTCGACCTCGGGGTGCCCTCGAACACGACCCCGGGCACCTACACCGGGGCGCTCACCCTCACCCTCATCTAGAACGAC
This sequence comes from Pseudactinotalea sp. HY158, assembly GCF_009660225.1. NCBI lineage: Bacteria > Bacillati > Actinomycetota > Actinomycetes > Micrococcales > Cellulomonadaceae > Pseudactinotalea > Pseudactinotalea sp. HY158. The sequence goes on along the minus strand of NZ_CP045920.1, from coordinate 2,030,476 downwards.
GCCACCAGGCCTCGCCTGCTGGACCGATGTCAGGAGCGCCGCACCCCTCGGCGCTCCTGACATCCCCGAACGGCGCTCCCGTGGCACCATGCCCTGGGGCCGCGCAGGCGGCACGTTCCCGGAAGGACACCACCGTGGCATCAGCACACCCCCGATTCCCGGCCCTGCTTCGACAACGCGCCCGCGCCGCTGCTCGCCTCGGCCTGCTTGCGGTCGCTGCCGTGATCGCCGCCGTCGTGGCGGTGCCCGCACCGGCCACGGCCGCCGACGAGGAGGGCGACCGGGTGCAGTGGTCGATCGGCCCGGGCGAGTCCCTCTCGGGGGAACCGCGCACGACGATCGACTACACCGTCGAGCCCGGCATGACGGTGACCGAGGAGGTGCTCGTGTCGAACCTGGGGGAGGAGCCGCTCACCCTCGACCTCTATGCCACCGATGCCCTGGCGACCCGCGACGGCACCTTCACCGTGCTACCCGCGGCGGAGGAGCCGGTGGCGCTGGGAGCCTGGATCACCCCCGCGGTCGACGAGGTCGAGCTCGCGCCCGGGGAGGCGGCCACCGTGCCCATCACGATCGACATCCCCGCGAACGCGATGCCCGGCGACCACGCGGCCGGGATCCTCGCCGCCCGCACCTCCGGCGCCGCGAACGACGCCACGAACGTCACCGTGGACCAGCGCGTGGGAACCCGCGTCTACATCCGGGTCAACGGCGACCTGACGCCGCAGCTGTCCGTGACCGACCTGTCGGTCCGCTACGGCGGGGCGTTGTGGCCCTTCCGGCGCGGCCCCGCCACGGTCGACTACGAGATCACGAATACCGGCAACGTCCGCCTCGCCGGCTCGGCCACGATCACGCTCCAGGGCCCCTTCGGGCTGCGGGTCGGCGGATCCGAGCCGATCGAGATCGCCGATCTGCTCCCGGGGGGATCCGTGACCGGATCCCTCACCCTCGAACCGACGTTCCCGCCGGGGCGCCTGAGCGCCGTGGCCGACGTCGACGGCCTCAACCTGCCCGGCACCGTGCCCGTGACCGTCCCGCACGAACGCGCCACCGCGACCATCTGGGCGGTCCCGTGGGCGGCGGTGGGCATCCTCGCCCTCGTGGTGGCGACCTGGTGGTGGCGCCGGCGCCGGCTCGTGCGAGCCCTGCGGGCCGAGCGCGCCCGGGCCGACCGGGCCGACCGAGCCGTCGCGGCGGCGGCCGCCGCGAGCCCGGAGGGAGCATCGCCCGGCGCGGCACCCGGCGCGGACTCGCTGGTGCCGTGACCTGCGAGTGAGCGAGACAATGGTGCCATAGCCTGCACGAACGGGCCGGAACGATCGAGGTCGTGGCGGCACCGCGACCAGTCCCGGCACGGTCCGAGCGGAGGGGAGCACATCATGGACAACGGGCGCATCGCCGGTACACCGAGCCTGCTGCGGTCGCTCAACGATCGCACGACCGCCGGGCTGCTGTTCGATCACGGCACGCTGTCGAAGGCCGAGCTGGGGGCCGCGAGCGGGCTGTCCAAGCCGACCGCCGCCCAGAGCCTGCAGCGGCTCACCGACCTCGGCCTCGTGACCACCGGCGGGTCGCGCACCGGCGGCCCCGGCCCGGCCGCCCAGCTCTTCGAGCTCGACCCCACGACCGGCTACGCGATCGCCGTCGACGTGGCCAACGAGATCGTGCGCGCGAGCATCCACGGCCGGGACGGCTCCGTGCTCGGGAACCTCACGAGCATCCCCGGGGGCCGGATGGCCGGCGAGGTGCTCGTCGAGATCTTCACGACGCTCACGGCCGAGGTGCCGATCTCGCCGCAGACGACCTATTCGATGGCGGTCGGGGTCTCCGGTGCCTACGACGAGGTCGCCGACCTCGTGCGGCACGGCGACCACCTGAGCGAGCTCGTCGGTGGGCTCGAACAACCGGGCCTGCGGGAACGCATCAGCGCGGCCGTGCCCGCCCGCGTGACGATCGAGAACGACGTCAAGCTCGTGGCCCTCGCCGAGAGCAGCACGGGCGCCGCCGCCGACGCCGCCACGTCGGTGTTGTTCTGGGCCGAGGCCGGGGTGGGGGCCGCGGCGGTCCTCGGGGGGCACATCCACCGCGGCGCCACGGGCAGCGCGGGGGAACTGGCCTACCTGCCGGTGTCGGGCGGACCGCACACGAGCCCCCGGGAGCCCCGCGGCGGATTCCAGGTCGTGGCCGGCGGGGCCGCCCTGACCGAACTGGGCCGAGCGTGCGGCCTCGCCGGGGACCCGGCGGGCATGATCGCCGCGGCCGCCGCCGCCCCGGGCACCCATGGCGAGGAGTTCCTCACCGAACTCGCGCGCCGCTACGCCACCGGCATCTCCGCCCTCATCGCCGTGCTCGACCCGGAGGTGGTCGTGCTGTCCGGGAGCTATGCGGCGGCCGGCGGCCAGGTGCTCGCCGACCGGGTCGCCGGCGCGGTCGCGGACCAGGCCATGCGCCCGGTTCCGGTCGTGCTCGGCGCACTGACCGACCGCCCCGTGCTCACCGGTGCCGCGCACCTGGCCCGCTCGAAGCTGCGCCAGGAGGTGCTCGAGCGCATCGGCCCGGTCGCCTGACGACCCGCGCTACCGTGGACGGGATGACCGCCGCCACGATCGGGCACTCGAACCGCACGGCCGAGGAGTTCCTCGCGCTGCTGGGCGAGCACGGCATCACCCGCCTCGTGGACGTGCGCCGCCTCCCCGGCTCCCGCCGCTACCCCTGGTTCGACCAGGAGAACCTGCGCGCCGCGCTCGAGGCGAGCGGCGTCGTCTACAGGCACCAGGGCGCGCTCACCGGCCGCCGGCGTACCCCCGCGGGCACGCCGAGCATCAACGGCGGCTGGGAGAACGCGAGTTTTCGCGCCTACGCCGACCACATGCAGACCGATGAGTTCCATGCGGCCGCGGACCGGCTCGCGCAGGCGGCGCAGCGCGAACCGGTCGCGGTCATGTGCTCCGAGGCGGTGCCGTGGCGCTGCCACCGCCGGATGATCGCCGACGCCCTGCTCGTGCGCGGAATCGCCGTGACCGACGTCATCGGCCCGAACTCGGCCCGCCCGCACGAGCTCACCCCGTTCGCCCGCCGCGAGGGCACGCGGCTGTGGTATCCGCCGGAATCGGATTGACGACCGAGCCGGCTCAGGCCTCCCACCGCACCTCCTCGGCGGACACCTCCGGCCGCCACCCGCGCCAGACCGGCTGCCGCAGCACGCCGGCACGGGTCGGGCCCGCATGGCGCACCTCGCCCACCCGGGTCGGCCGCACCCACCGCGCATCGCGGGCGATCGCGGCCGGGATGTCGCCCGCCGGCGGTGTCTTGCGCTCGAGCGAGTGCAACGCTCGCGGGATGTCGGCGCGATCCGCCTGGCGCAGCCCCGTGCCGACCCGGCCGGCGTAGCGCAGCCGGCCGTCCTCGGGCACGGCGAGCAGGAGCGAGGCGAGCTCCACGGCGTTCTCCGCCCGCGGCCGCCAGCCGATCACCACGACCTCCTGATGGCGCTCGTGCTTGATCTTGATCCAGTCCCGCGTGCGCCGCCCCGAGGTGTAGTGCGAGTCGTCGCGCTTGGCGAGCACCCCCTCGAGCCGGAGTCCGCGCGACGTGCGCATCGCCGCCTCGAGATCGTCGCCGTGCACCGGCGGCACGTGCACGAACTCGCCCTCGCCCACCTGCGCCTCGAGCTCGGCGCGGCGCTCCGCGTAGGGCGCGCGCAGCAGCCGCCGGGGCTCACCGTCGGCGGCCCGCAGCTGCAGGGCGTCGAACACCATGAAGTGCACCGGAGTCCGCTCGCGTTCCGCCTCGACCCTCGCCGGCGTCGACAGGTTCATCCGCCGCTGCAGCACCCCGAAGTCCGGGGCGCCGTGGCCGTTCAGCGCGACGATCTCGCCGTCGAGCACCGAGCGAGGCGGGGCGAGGTCGGCCAGCTCGGCGAGTTCGGGATACGCAGGGGTGAGGTCGGTGCCGTTGCGGGAGAGGAGCGTCACCTCGCCCGAGGCGCTCGTGAACGCGATCGCGCGCACGCCGTCCCACTTCATCTCCATCCTCCACCCGGCCTCCCGGTCGAGGTCCGCGGCCGAGCCGGCGGTGGCGAGCATGGGGGCGGGGAGCGTCGACCGGGTGAGCGGGTGCGCGCTGCCCGTCGTATCCGCCTGCGGCGAGCCTACGGACGACGCCGTCCCCGCCTCGCGCATCAGCCGTTGCGCCGCGCCGTCATCACCGCCCGCACGCGTTCGCTCGGGCTGCTCCTTCATCAGGTGCAACAGCCAGTTCTGCTCGTCCTCGGGCTTTCCGCCGGTGTGGATGAGGGCGTACCGGCGATCGAGACCGCCGAGGCCGCCGGTGCCGTCGGAGGAGCCGGGCGAGTCGGGCGAGCCGGGGGAGTCGGAGGCGGCGGGGTGGAGTACGACGATCACCTCCTCGCCCTCGCGCCACTTCTCTGCGGTGTAGGTGCCCGAATCCCAGATCTGCACGGTGCCGGCGCCGTACTCGCCCGTGGGGATCGTGCCCGAGAACGTGGCATAGGACAGCGGGTGGTCCTCGACGCGGACCGCGAGCCGGTTCGAGCGCGTCTCCAGCGGCGGGCCCTTGGGCACGGCCCAACTGGCGAGCACGCCGTCGCGTTCGAGCCGGACATCCCAGTGCGGCCGGGACGCGTGGTGCTCCTGGATCACGAAGATCTTCTCCCCGGTGCGCAACTGCGGCGGGTCGGCCGGCACCGGCTCGGGCGTCCTGGCCGGATCGCGCATCGAACGGTACGTGGCGAGCCGGTCGTCGTCCACGCTCGAGCGCAGGCCGAACGGCGACATCGGGTCGATGCCGGCGGCCACCCGCTCGAGCACCTGCCGGTACTGCAGCTGCGCGAGCCTCGGGTCGTCGATCTCCTCCCACGTGCGCGGCGCGGCGACGGTCGGCCGGGGCCGGCCCCGCAGGGAGTACGGGCAGATGGTGGTCTTCGCCGCGTTGTTCTGCGACCAGTCGATGAGCACCTTGCCGCCGCGCAGCTCCTTGCGCATGGTCGAGACCGCCAGATCCGGACGGTCGGCCTCGATCGCCCGGGCGAGCTCCTTCGCGACCGCCGAGGCCTGCTCGGACGTGGTGGAGCCGTCGAGCCCGGCGTACAGGTGGATGCCCGTCGAGCCGGACGTCACCGGAACGGCGGTCAGGCCCATGCCCTCGAGGACCTCCCGGCACAGCCGCGCGACCTCGGCGCATTCGGCGAGCCCGGCACCGGGCCCGGGATCGAGGTCGAGCACGAGCCGGTCGGGGTTGGAGCGCCGGCCGCCCGTATCGACGCGCCACTGCGGCACGTGCAGCTCGAGGGCGGCGAGCTGGCCGAACCAGGCGAGCACCGCCGCCTCGGTCGCGAGCGGGTAGGTGTTCGTGCGCTCCTTGTGACGGTAGGTCACCCGGGGCACCCACACGGGGGCGTCCGGCTCGAGATCCTTGCGGAAGAACCCGGGTGCGGGCTCGGCCGCCGTGCCCACGCCCTCGACCCAGCGCTTCCGGGTGACCGGTCGCCCGGCCGCGAGCCCGATGAGCGCCGGGGCGATCGCCACGTAGTAGTCGATCACGTCGCCCTTGGTGGTGCCCGTGGCGGGGTATAGCACCTTGTCGAGGTTCGTCAGGCGCAGGGACCGGCCCGCGACGGCGGTCGTGGCGGCGGCGGGCATGCGGTCCTCCCTCTGGAACCAGTGTCCCCTCCGCCGGTTCCCGAGGCTACGGGGCCGCGCTGATAACCTCACGCCGTGGTGCATAGACGACCGACTTCGCCCGCCACGCAGCGGCGACACGACATCTCGGCCTGCCTCGACCGGGCCTACGACCGCGGCGGGCTCACCCTGCTCGTCGACGGCCTCGCCGGGATGGGGAAGACGACGATCCTGCGTGAGCTCGCGCGGCAGGCGTTCGAGGCCGACCGGTGGCCGGTCACGTATGTCACCGCCGACGAGGTCGAGCGGGCCGAACCGTACGCGTTCATCGGGCGGCTGTTGGCGAGCGGGCTGCCCACCGACGGGGACCTCGTGCCCGACGCCACCACCCAGACCGTGCCCGTCGCGCAGGCCTGCCTGCGCGCGATCCTGGCACCGCACGGGGCGCCGGGCCGGGTCATCGTCGTGGACGACGCCCAGTGGGTCGACCCGGAGTCCGTGCGGGTCCTGCGCTACGTCCTTCCCCGCGTCAACCGCCGTGTCCTCGTCGCGATCGGGGTCCGCACGCCCCACGAGCCCGGCGGCTTCGGCGACTATCTGCACGGACTGACCTCGGGCAGCCACCACGACCTCCACTATCGCGCGGAGCCGCTCACCGCCCCGCAGATCCAGGCGCTGGCGGTCGAGCAGTTCGGCGTGGGGATCGCCGCCCGCAACGCCGAGCAGCTGCGGTTGAGCACGGGCGGCTCGTTCCTGGCGATCGACTCGATCTTCGGCCGGCTCACGCGCGCGGAGATCTCCCAGCTGCACCTCGCCTGGAACATCCCGATCCGCCGGGTGGGCGCCGTGGACAACCCGTTGCTGCACCGGCACGAGCGGATGAGCGCCCCGGCCCGCGCCACGGCGGAGCTCGTCTGCCTCGCCGGGCACGAGATCTCCCGGGCGACCCTGGCGCGCGCGGCCCGGCGACTGGGCGAGGGCGTGCACGTGGAGGAGGCGATCGGAGCCGGGGTGCTCTCCGAGTCCGGCTTCGGTGCGACGATCATCCCCGCCCACGACCTCATCGGCCACGCCATCGCCCAGACCGTCGACCACGAGCGCTCCCGGGCGGTCTCACGGGTGCTGGCGGACGTGACGGATGGCTACCGATCCGTCATGCACGCGCTGCGCGGAGCCGAGGAGTGGACCGCGCAGCTGCGCGGGCAGGTCACGGACTATGTGCGACGGGCCGTCGCCCGAGCGAGCTACGCCAACGCCTCCCGGGTGCTGCGCGCGGCCCTCGACCTGGCCACGGACGCCGCCGTCCGCCACGACCTGCTCGTCGACCTGGCCCTCGTCCACCTCCGCAACAACAGCGGCTACGAGGTGCTCGACCTGCTGCCGGAACTCGAGGACCTGCCGCGCAGCCTCCTGCGCGAGTTCATCGTCGTCATGATCGGTGCGCACCGCACCGACCAACCATTCCCGCACGAGCGGACCGCGGCCATGCTCGTGCCGAGCGAGGATCCCGACGAGCTCACCATCCAGGCCTTCCTCTCCTTCGTCCTGGTGATCATGACCATGCGCACCGCCGATCCCTCCCCGGTGCCCGGCCTCATCGCCGCCGCCCGGCACTTCTTCTCCCTCGTGCCGGCGACCCCCGAGGCCCTGAGCGACGAGCGGTTGGCGTGGATGGTCGCTCCCCGCGAATACCTCGTGCTGCTCGACGCCTACGAACTCGTGCAGTTGCAGCTGGGCGGCGACCTGCGCGCGCTCGCCTCCCGGCTGCCCGAGGTCGAACGGGCCCGGCGCGCGATGCCGGAGGGGTCGCTGCGGGTCGACGTGACCGTGGCCCTCGCCGGCAACGAGGTGGCGCTGGGCCGGCTCGGGCGGGCGCGGGCGCTCGCCGAGGAGGCCACGGACCTGTCCAACCGGGTGAGCAAGGCCTGGGCCGCGGGAACCGTGCGCATCATCCTCGCCGACTGCATGATCCGCCAGGGCGACCTCGCCGCGGCCACCGACGTGCTCGCGGTGATCGTCGACCTGTCCTACGACGTCCTCGACGTCGAGACCCGCCCGGTCGCGGCGGCGATGGCCGCGATCGTGGCCGCGATCCGCGGGGAGGAGACCGCGCATCTGCTCGCGCAGGCCCGCGTCATCGACGACATCGCCTGGGAGGGCTACGGGCGCGACCTGCCCGTGCTCGCCGGGTGCGAGGCGGCCCGGGCGCTCGGGGACCCGGCCGAGATCCTCGCCCTGACCTCCCCGGACCGGGTGGGCGGCATCGTCAACACCCAGCACGGGTTCCTCACGTATCGGGCCCACGCGCTCCTCGACCTCGGCGACCACGTGGCGGCGGCGGAGCTCATCGGCGAGCTGGAGCGGTGCCGTGCGGCGGGGACGTGGCTCGAATACTGGGGCACCCTCGCGTGGCTGCGGGCCCGGCTGGCCGAGCATCACGACGCCGGCGCGGCCCGCGCCATGTACGAGGACGCGGTCGCCACCCGCGACTACCCGCTGCCGGCGGCGCTGACGTATATCGACTACGGGCGCCTGCTCGCCGGGCAGGGCGATGCGAGCGGGGCCCGGCGCGCGTGGGACAGCGCCCGGGCGATCCTCGAGCGCCTCGGGGCCGGCGCGTACCTGCCGCGGGTGCGGGCGGCGCTCGAGTCCCTCGCGGACGGGGACCGCATCGCGCGCTCCCGCCTCGTCGCGGACCTGACCCGCCGTGAGCACGAGATCGCCGGCCACCTGGCGCAGGGCCGGTCCAACCAGGAGATCGCGGTCCTGCTCGTCGTCTCCGAGGCCACGGTCCGATTCCACGTCTCGAACGTGCTGCGCAAGCTCCACCTCTCCTCCCGCGCCCAGGTCGCCCGGGTACTCCACGGCCCCGGAGACCCTGCCTGAGCAGGGCACTCCGGGGCCGCGGGGGCGGGATCAGCCGTTCGCGCGGATCCGGCGGACGGACAGGAGCAGGCCACCGACCAGGAGCAGCCCGGCCGTGAGCCACAGCGCCGCGCCGGACGATCCCGCCCCGGTCTGCGGGAGCGGTTCCGACGAGCTCGAAGACGCCGGGCCGGTCGGCTCAGGGGTGGGCTCTGTCGGCTCAGTCGGCTCTGTCGGCTCGGGGGTCGGGGGCGGCGTCGGCTCGGGGGTCGGCTTGGGGCCGACCACGACCGTCTGGCGCTCGTCGTCGAGGTCCTCGTGCGTGGCCAGCAGCCTGCGGTCCTCGATGGTCACCTCGGTGGGCACCGCCATCGTGCGCGCACCGCCGGCGAGCATCGCCGTGCGGGAACGCTCGAGGTACAGCCGCTCGAACACGACGAGGGTCGCATCGGCGTAGCCGGCGGGAACGTCGAAGTCGACGTGGACGATCCCCGCGGAGCTCTCGGCCACGAAGGTGGTCTCGGAGGTGAGGCCGGTCGACTCGCCCGTGGCGTGATCCCTCACCTCGCCGGTGACCACATACGACTCGCCCACGACGAGACCGGAGTAGGAGACGTCGTCCCTGAGCGTGGAGCCGTCCGGATCGAGCAGCTTCTCACCCGTGGCCAGGTTGTAGGCGTAGGTGTCGATCGCGGGCCGGTAGACGGTCTGGTTCTCGTCGTCGATGTCGGCGTGCGCGGCGACGGGAACGCCGTCGCGGTAGAGGTGCTCGAAGACCACGATGACCTCGCCGGTCAGGGCGCCGGCGGGAATCTCGAAGGTGAGATCGACGCTGCCGGTCGGGGTCTCGGGGGTGAAGGTGGCGGTGGCGGTGAGGCCGGTGGGCGTGCCGCCGGCCTCACCGCGGGTCATGAGCTCGCCCTCGATCGTGTACTCGGTGCCCGGCACGAGGCCGTCGTAATCCACGGTGTCGACGATCGTGGCCGGGCCGGACTCGGGCAGGAACCTGCCGCCGTCCTCCCCGTTCACGGCGGTCGTGCCGATCCGCGGGACGGCCTCCCACTCGACGGTGGCCGTCGCGGTCACCTCCACCTGCTCACTCCGGGCGATTATGAGGGACTGGGTGCGGGGCTTCGTGTTCGTGACCAGCACGCCGGTGCGCTCGGGCCCGGTCACGGTCGCCGTGATGCTCACGTCGCCCGCGGGGGCGGCGGCGGGCACGTCGAGGAAGAGGTCGACGCCGGTCGGGGCGGCGGACACGTCGACGGGCGTGCCGTCGGCGAGCACGAGCGGGTAGGGGCCGGCGACGGTGGCGACCACCGTGGGCTCGGAGGAGTCGAAGACGATCGGGCCGACGAGGGTGCCGGCCCGGCCGGTCGCCCGGGGCGGGGCGACGCTCAGCTCGGGTCCCTCCGATTCGGCCCGTCCGGTGTTCGCCTCGCCGGTGAGGTAGTCCACGAGGTCCTGCACCCGCAGGGCCGCGGGCGAGGTGGTGTCGGTGGCGCCGGTGCCCTCCCGCAGGCCCTCGTAGGCGAAGCGCGCCTCCGCGGGCGCGGCGTCGGTGTAGGACCAGATCGCGGCCTGCGATCCGGTGATCGCCTCCTTCTCGGTCAGGCCCTCGATGCCGGATCGGTCGGCGAGCTCGGCCAGGGTGATCTGCGGATAGGTGCCGTGGACGATCCAGGCGACGTGTTCGCGCACCCGCTCGTCGGTTCGGAAGTTGTTGTTGCCGGGGAAGTCGTCCCAGCCGCCGATCTCCAGGCCGATCTCGTAGTGGGCTCCGACCGTGAACTCGACGCAGTAGGCGAACAGGTCCGGCGTGCCGTCGTCGTCGGAGTGGAGGGCGAAGAGGGTCGTGCCCTCGCGGCCCGCGGGTGTCTGGATGCCGTAGCCGCGGACGGCCTCCTCGTGGGTGCCCATGGCGGGGTATCCGGGATCGAAGCCGGTGTCCGCCCGGGCGGGCCCGGCGGGGGACCAGAGGCCGAGGGTGGCGGCGAGGGCGGCCAGGAGAATGATGATGCCGGCGCGGCGGCCGGTGGATGAGTGACGTTCGAGCATGCCTCCAACCTAGGAATTCCGCGGCCGGGTGACCCTAGCGGAACGGCTGGGTTCCGCGTTGGTCTTCCCGTTGGGTCCGGCGGGCAGGCGACTCCTCGCCCGGGCGAGGTGCGCCCTGCCCGGCGGGGCCGTGCCAGAATCGCGGCAGGAACCCAGTCGAAGGAGACCACCCGTGTCCGTGTTGACCCAGCTCGTGACCGACCTGCGCGAGGGCCGCATCGAAGTCGTCGACCTCACCGCCCCGTTGAGCAGCGAGACCCCGATCCTCGAGCTCCCCGAGATCTTCGGCCAGACGGCCCGATTCGAGCTCGAGGAGATCTCCCGCTACGACGACCGCGGCCCCGCCTGGTATTGGAACAACTTCCGCACCGGCGAGCACACCGGCACCCACTTCGACGCGCCGAACCACTGGGCCAGCGGCCGCGACCTGGCGGACATCTCCGCGGTGCCGGTGTCGAGCTTCGTGGCCCCGGCCGTCGTGCTCGACGTGACCGCGGACGTGGCCGCCGACCCGAACTTCCTCATCGAGCGCCACCACGTCGAGGCGTTCGTGGCCGAGCACGGCCCGCTGCCGGCCGGCGGCTGGCTCCTGTGCCGCACCGGCTGGTCGGCGCGCGCGGGGCAGGCCGACATGATCAACCGCATCGACGGCGAACCGGCGAGCCCGGGGCTCTCGGCCGAATGCGCCCGCTGGGTGGCCCAGGAGACGCCGCTGCAGGGCCTCGGCGTGGAGACCGTCGGAACCGACGCGGGCGCCGCGGCCGGCTTCGACCCGCTGTTCCCCTGCCACGACCACTTCATGGGCGCGGGCAAGTACGGGCTCGCGCAGCTGCAGAACCTCGACCGACTCCCGCCCACCGGGGCGGTCGTGCTCGCCTCGCCGCTGAGGATCGTCTCCGGAAGCGGGTCGCCCGTGCGGGTGCTCGCGCTCGTCGAACGGTGACGGCCGGCACGTGCGCAGGCGCGATCGGGCGCGCGCTCGTGGACGCGGGCATTCGCCACGTCTTCGGCGTCGTCGGATCGGGCAACTTCCACCTGACGAACGCGATGATCGCGGCCGGGGCGACGTTCACCGCGGCCCGGCACGAGGGCGGGGCCGCCACGATGGCCGACGCCTATGCCCGCACGAGCGGTGCGGTCACCGCGGTGAGCGTGCATCAGGGGTGCGGTTACACGAACGCGATCACGGGCATCGCGGAGGCCGCCAAGTCCCGCACCCCGCTCGTCGTGCTCGCCCCGCTCGCCACCGCGCCCTCCTCCAATTTCGCCATCGACCAGGGGGCGATCGCCGCCGCCGTCGGGGCGGAGTCGGTCACGCTCACCGACCCGGGCACGGCCGCCCGGGATGCGGCCCGTGTCGTCGCCCGGGCGCGGGATGGCCGCCGCACGATCGTGCTCCAGTTGCCGCTTCCGCTTCTGGACGACGTCGCTCCCGCGGGTGCATCGGCCCACCGTCCGGGTGGGTTCGCCGCGGCGGGGGCGGGCGCCGTCGAACCGGGCGAGGCCGACCTGGCCGCGCTGGCCGCGGCGATCGGGGCGGCGAAGCGGCCGGTGTTCGTGGCCGGGCGTGGCGGGCGCGCGCCGGGGGCGCGGGAGGCTCTGCTCGACCTCGCCGAGGCGAGTGGCGCGCTCGTGGCGACCTCCGCCGTCGCTGCCGGGCTCTTCCACGGCGACCCGTGGGACCTGGGCATCTCCGGCGGGTTCTCCAGCCCCGGCGCGGCCGAGCTCATCCGCGGCGCCGACCTCATCGTGGGCTGGGGCTGCGCCCTGAACATGTGGACGATGCGGCACGGCCGGCTCATCGGCGATCGAGCCACCGTGGCCCAGGTCGACGACACGACCGGCGCGCTCGGCGCCCACCGGGAGATCGACGTGCCCGTGGTCGGCGACGTGAGCGCCGTGGCACGCGCCCTGCTCGGCCGGATCGGGCCGCGTGCGGGCTACCGCACCGGCGAGGTCACCCGCCGGCTCGCGGCCGGGATCGGCTGGCGGCACACGCCGTTCGACGACGCCTCCACGGCCGAGCGGATCGATCCCCGCACCCTGACGCTGGCGCTCGACGAACTGCTGCCCCTCGAGCGGGTGATCGGCGTGGACTCGGGCAACTTCATGGGCTACCCGAGCGCGTTCCTGCGGGTGCCGGACGAGCGGGGCCTGTGCTTCACCCAGGCGTTCCAATCGATCGGGCTCGGGCTGGCGACCGCGATCGGCGCCGCCCTCGCCCAGCCGGACCGGCTACCGATCGCCGCCCTCGGCGACGGGGGAGCCCTCATGGCCGCCGCCGAGTTCGAGACGCTCCGCCGGCTCGGCCTGCCGATGCTCGTGATCGTCTACAACGACGACGCCTACGGGGCCGAGGTCCACCACTTCGCGGGCGAGAACCTCGACACGGTCACGTTCCCACCCACCGACATCGCGGCGATCGCCCGCGGCTACGGCCTCGAGGGCGTGACCGTGCGCCGGCCCGGGGACCTGGACCCCGTGCGCGCCTGGCTCGATGGGCCCCGGGAGCGTGCCCTCGTCATCGACGCGAAGGTCACCTCCGAGCCGTCCTGGTGGCTCGCCGAGGCCTTCGGGCACTGAGGAGCCGGGCGTTCCTGCCCACGCACCAGCGCGTGCGGCCGGCCCATCGAGGCCGGCCGCACGCCTTGGATCCGCGCGGAATCGTCAGCGTCCACCCGCGCGACGCTTGTTGTAGACGTCGAACGCGACCGCCAGAAGAAGCACGAGTCCCTTGACCACCTGCTGAGTGGACGAAGGCAGACCCATGAGCTGCATGCCGTTACTCATGACGGCCATGATGAGGCCACCGATCATGGCTCCGGTGATCCGGCCGATCCCGCCGGTGATCGCTGCGCCACCGATGAAGCACGCCGCGATGGCGTCGAGCTCGAACATGTTCCCCGCGCCCGGTTGGGCACCGTTCATGCGGGACGAGTAGACGACCCCGGCGACGCCGGAGAGCAGCCCCATGTTGACCATGATGAGGAAGTTGTCGCGCTTGACCTTGACACCCGAGAGCAGGGCGGCCGGAAGGTTGCCCCCGATCGCGTAGACATGCCGGCCGAACGTCGTGCGCTGCATGACGATCGAGTACACGATGATGAGGACCGCGAGAATGATGAGCACGTAGGGAAGACCGCGGCTCCGGGAGAGCTGATAGGCGAAGGCCATGACGATGGCCGCAACCGCGACGAGCTTGAGCAGGAACAGCGGGAAGGCGGCGACCGCCTGGTTGAATCGGAGAGTCGCCCGACGATCCCGAATCTGTATGACGACGTACCCGACGACCGCGAAGGCGAAGATGACGAGCGTGAAGACGTCGAAGCCGTAGCCACCCAACAGCCCGTTGAAGAATCCGTTGGCGATCTCGTAGTACGGGCCGCCGAAGGGTGACAGCGAGACATTGTTGAGCACCTGGTACGTCAGGCCCCGGAAGAGGAGCATGCCGGCGAGCGTGACGATGAACGCCGGGATTCCGACGTAGGCGACCCAGAACCCCTGCCAGACACCGGCGAGGAGTCCGACCGCGAGCGCGGCGAGCACACCCACCCACCACGGGGCCCCGTGCTTGATGACGACCACGGCCGAGACCGCGCCCGTGAGGGCGAGGAGGGAGCCGACGGACAGGTCGATATGGCCACCGACGATCACGATCATCATGCCGATCGCGAGGATGAGGATGTAGGAGTACTGCAGGACGATGTTCGTCAGGTTGCCGGGGCTGAGGAAGTTCGGATTGAACACCGAGAAGAACATGACGATCACCGCGAGGGCGATGAGGATTCCGCTCTGTCGCAGATTGCTCGACCAGAGCACTCGGAGGTTCGCGATTCCGGTCATGCTGCTTGTACCTTCTCCCTGGTCATGAGCTCCATGAGATTCTCCTGGGTTGCTTCTGCTCGCGGCAGTTGTCCTGTCATCCGTCCGTCGGACAATGTGAAGATGCGATCACATACTCCGAGAATCTCTGGGAGTTCGGAGGAGATGATGACGACTGCTTTTCCGGCCGCGACCATGCGGTTGATGATCGTGTAGATCTCGTACTTGGCGCCGACGTCGATCCCGCGTGTCGGCTCATCGAGGATGAGCACCTCGGGCTCGGTGTAGAGCCACTTGGACAGGACGACCTTCTGCTGGTTCCCACCGGAGAGGTTTCCGGTGATGGTCATGACATTCGGTGTCTTGATGTTCAGATTGGTTCGGTACTCCTCGGCCACGCGGAGTTCCTCATGGGCGTTGACCCAGCCACGCCGGGTCAACCGCCGCAGGCCGGCCGCCGACACGTTGCGGCGGACGTTGTCGATGAGGTTGAGCCCATACTGCTTACGGTCTTCGGTCACATAGGCGACGCCGTGAGCGATCGCTTCGGAGACCGTACGCATGCGGATCTCCTCACCGTCGAGATACACGCGGCCGGAGATGTCACGTCCATAGCTCTGGCCGAAGAGGCTCATGGCGAGCTCGGTGCGGCCCGCGCCCATGAGGCCGGCGATTCCGACCACTTCGCCCGCGCGTACGTCGAAGCTCGCCCGATCGACGACCTTCCGGCCCACCTGGCTCGGATGGTAGACGGTCCAATCCTCCACCCGGAGCACTTCCGCACCGATCTCCGGCACGCGCTGGGGGTAGCGATGCTCGAGGTCTCGGCCGACCATGCTCCGGATGATACGTTCCTGCGTCGCATCGGCATCGGCCATGTCGATGGTCTCGATCGTCCTGCCATCGCGAATGATGGTCGTGCGGTGAGATATCGCCGCGATCTCATTGAGCTTGTGCGAGATGATGATGCACGTGATGCCACGCTCGTTGAGCTCGCGTAGTAGATTGAGAAGATGTTCGGAGTCGTTGTCGTTCAGGGCGGCCGTGGGCTCGTCGAGGATGAGGAGTGACACGTTCTTCGACAGTGCCTTGGCGATCTCCACCAGTTGCTGCTTACCGACACCGAGTTGGCCGACGCGTGTTGTCGGCTGTTCTGCCAGGCCGACCTGTCGCATCAGCTCTGCGGCCCGGGAGCGGGTCTCGTGCCAATCGATCATTCCCAGCCGGCCGCGGACCTCGTTACCGAGGAAGATGTTCTCGGCGATGGACAGCTCGGGTATGAGGGCCAGTTCCTGATGAATGATGACGATACCGTGGGCCTCGCTGTCGTTGATCGAGGCGAAGCGAACCTCATCGTCGTTGAAGCGGATGTGACCGGTGTAGCTGCCGTACGGGTAGACGCCGGAGAGCACCTTCATGAGGGTCGACTTGCCCGCGCCATTCTCACCGCAGATCGCGTGGATCTCGCCGCGGCCGATCTCGATGGTGACGTCCGTGAGTGCCTTGACGCCGGGGAAGGTCTTCGTGATGTCGTGCATCTCCAGGATGTTCTCGGTCATGACGAGCGACGTCCTCCAAATTTGAGGGGATGGGCCGCGCCTCTCGTTCGGGCGCGGCCCATCCCAGCGGTGGCTCACTGGCCGGTGTCGACCTGCTCCTGGGTGTAGTAGCCGGAATCGATCAGCAGCTCGGAGATGTTCTCCTTGTACACGATGTCCGACTCGAGCAGATAGGACGGAACGATCTTGACGCCGTTGTCGTACGTCTCGGTGTCGTTGGCCTCCGGCTCGTCCCCCTCGAGGAACGACGTGGCGGCGGTCACCGCCTGGCTCGCCAGCTTGCGGGTGTCCTTGAAGATCGTGGCGAACTGGACCCCCTGGTCGATGAGGCTGACCGAGGCGATCTCCGCGTCCTGCCCGCTGACGATCGGCAGACCCTCCTCGAGGCTCGGACCGTGCCCGGCGCCCTGGAGTGCCGTGATCACGCCACGGGAGATTCCATCGAAGGGAGACAGCACGCCGTCGAGTTCCTCACCGCCCGAGTAGGTCGAGGTGAGTAGGTCCTCCATGCGGGTCTGTGCCGCCTCCTGGCTCCAGCGGAGCGTCGCGACCGTGTCGAAGTCCGTCTGGCCCGAGGGCACGACGATCCGTCCGTCCTCGAGGTACGGCGCGAGGGTCTCCATGGCTCCGTCGAAGAAGAAGCCGGCGTTGTTGTCGTCCGGGGAGCCGGCGAACACCTCGATGTTCTGCGGGCTCGTGGGCGCATCGGCCGCCTCGGTGCCATCCTCCTCGAGGAAGCCGAGGCCGACGAGCAGCGAGGTGGCCTGTTGGACGCCGACGTTGTAGTTATCGAACGTGACGTAGAACTCCACGTGGTCGCTGCCGTTGATGAGGCGGTCGTACGCGATGACCGGGATGTCCTTGGCAGCGGCCGACTCGAGCTGACTCGACAGCGCGGTGCCGTCGATCGACGCGATGATGAGCAGGTCGACACCCTGCGTGATCATCTGGTCGATCTGCTGACTCTGCGTGGGGATGTCGTCGTTCGCGAACTGCAGGTCGACCGTGTAGCCCTTCTCCTCGAGTTGGCTCTTGACTGCCTCCCCGTCGGCGATCCATCGTTCCGAGGTCTGGGTGGGCATGGCGACACCGATGGTCTGATCCGACGGATCGGCATCGGCGCTGTTGCCGCCGGGTGCGTCATCGACGCCGCCCGCACCCTGACCGCCACACGCGGCCAGGGTCAGGGCTAGTCCCAACCCGGCGGTGGCCGCCACAAGTCTGTTGATACGCATGTACTCCTCCTTGAGAGATTGCCTGCCGTAGCAAGGCCGCAGGGCCGTCGATGCCCGCCTACGAGGGGTCGACCACCTGGGTTGGTCATGGCCCCGCGGCCAATGTGCGCGCTAACATCGTAAGCCCGCATGGCGGCCGATGTCACTAGCTGGGGGCTGAGCTGCGGTCTCGATTCGGTAACGAGTGAGGTCTGGGGCGTCGAGCGATACGGCGGCGGCGGGCGGGGCGCGCGGCCCGAGACCTGGCGACCGAGCCTCACGGCGCCCGGTGGACGCTTCGCGTAGGAGGGAATCCGCCGATGGCCCCG
This sequence comes from Pseudactinotalea sp. HY158, assembly GCF_009660225.1. Classification (NCBI taxonomy): domain Bacteria; kingdom Bacillati; phylum Actinomycetota; class Actinomycetes; order Micrococcales; family Cellulomonadaceae; genus Pseudactinotalea; species Pseudactinotalea sp. HY158. The sequence continues at coordinate 2,012,987 of NZ_CP045920.1, read as the reverse complement.
CGGCCGTTGCGTGGCCGGGGGAGTGGTCGCCGGCTAGAGGCGGCGACCTGTCGAACCTCGGACGACGAGGCGGGGGTGGATGAGCGATTGCGTCGACATGCTTCCATCGATCGCTGCAAGGAGCACGTCGATCGCCTTGTGGCCGACCGCGTCGAACGGCTGTCGCACGGTCGTGAGCGGGGGCTGGTAATAGTCGGCGCCGGAGATGTCGTCGTAGCCGACGACGGAGACGTCCTCCGGGACGCGGAGACCCACTTCGTTGAATCTGCGCATGAGGCCGAGGGCGAGAAGGTCGTTCGCCGCGAACACGGCCGTGATCTCCCGGTGTCGGCGGAGCAGCTCGAGACCGGCGTCGTACCCGTCGTCGGCGCCCCAACCGGCGTGGAGCAGGTGTGCGGTCGACAGTCCGGCATCGGTCAGCTCCGCGCGCCACCCCTCCAGCCGGGCGCGCGCGTCGAACCAGTTGAGGGGTCCGCTCACGTGCGCGATGTGCTCGTGACCGAGGGAGGCGAGGTGCCCGGTGGCAAGGCGTGCGCCGAAATCGTGGTCGACCGCGACGACGTGCATGGGGGCGGGGGAGGTGAGACCGGGAGCGATGATGACGACGGGGAGTGTGTCCGCCAGGTCGCGTGTCGCTTCGGCCATCTCAGTAGTCGGGGCCACGACGATGAGACCGTCGACGGCAAGGTCGAGGAAGAAGTCCAGGGTTGGAGACAGGCTGCTCGTCTCGCTGTCCGTGCCGGCCGAGATGGTCGCGTACCCGGACGCCCGGGCGGCGTCTTGGATCGCCATCGCCATATGGCTCGGTCCGAAGTGCGTGACGGATGGGTTGACCACCCCGATGAGGCGCGTGCGGTTCGTGGCAAGAGCACGCGCGGACAGGTTTCGCCGGTACCCCATCTCCTCGATCGCCTCGAGGACTCGTCGACGAGTCTCCGGCCGGACGAGGGTCGGACTGTTGAGTACTCGTGACACGGTTTGGTGTGAGACTCCGGCGCGTGCGGCCACGTCGGCCATGACGGGTGCTTTCGCCATTTTCGTAACTGTCCAGTTCGAGCGTGGATGGGAGCGTGCGGTGCGAAGCCGCCACCGATGCCTGGATCGGTCGCGCTTCTGCGTCATCCTCGGACGCTGGGAGGTCCCGGAAGCCGCCTCGAACACGAGATCCGTTCCGTTCCGGCCGTCGAGTGATGCCTGATCGGCATGATAGTCGGTGTGCCACCCGTCGGCACCTACTCCGGGACTGCGTCGACGGGAACGGGGAGGGTGCGTGGTTGGGCCCCCGGCGTGCCCGGTCGGCTCCGATGCCACGGATGCCGACGGGTCTTGACAGCGCGAACGTTAGCGCTAACATCGGGATGCCGGTTGAGCCACAGAGATGTCGTCCGGCAGCGTGTCAACGAAGATCACAACCAGTACGGGGAGGCACCGAGGAAGATGACCAAGCAATCTCATACGGATGTATACAGGGGATCGAGGAGACCGTCGTTCGGAGCGAGAGCCGTTGGGCTCGCGGCGACGGCGGCCATGGCGACAGCCGGGCTCCTCGGGGCCTCCACGGCGCTTGCGCCCGAGGCTCAGGCCGACGACGACGTCATCGACGTCGAGGTCGACGCGAGCGTGGTGGGGCGTACGTACGACGGAGTGGGAGCCGTGTCCGGGGGAGGGGCCACGACGCGACTTCTGCTCGACTACCCGGAGCCGCAGCGCTCCCAAGTGCTCGACTATCTGTTCCTACCGGGATACGGGGCCTCGCTGGAGATGCTCAAGGTCGAGATCGGGGGCGACACGAATGCGACCGACGGCTCGGAGTCGAGCCACATGCACGTGCCCGACGTCGTCAACTGTGAGACCGGCTACGAATGGTGGTTGATGCAGGAGGCCGTCGAGCGGAATCCGGACATCAACCTGGGTGGCCTCGCATGGGGGGCTCCCGGATGGCTGGAAGACGAAGGCGGATACTTCTCCGACGCGACGATCGACTACTTCCTCAACTGGCTCGGATGTGCAGATGAATATGGTCTGAACATCGATAACATGGGTGTGCGCAACGAACGCACCTACGACGTCGAATGGGTGATCAAGTTCCGTGCCGCGCTCGATGCCGCGGGGTACGAGGACGTCCGGATCGTTGCATCCGACGAGGCCGCGGTCAAGGGTGAGTGGCCGATTGCTGTTGATATGGCGGAGAACGCCGAGCTGCGGGACGCCGTCGACGTTCTCGGCAACCACTACTCGTTCGGGCCGAGCTCGGAGACCGCCCAGGCGCTCGATAAGCCGTTGTGGATCTCGGAAGGGGGGCCGTGGTCGGCCGAATGGGGAGCAGGTGGCCCGCCGCGGGCGATTTCCTCCCTCCTCAACAACTCGTACCTCCGTGGCCAGATCACGGGCGTCCAATTTTGGAATCTGCTCACCGCATACTATGACGGCTTGAGCATCTCCGATGCCGGGCTCATGCGTTCGAACACGCCGTGGTCGGGCGCCTATCAGGTGCAGGCGGCGATCTGGACCGTCGCGCACACGACTCAGTTCGTGAGCCCGGGATGGCTTTACCTGGACAATTCGAGCGCGCACTTCGACGAGGATGACATTCTCAAGGGAAGCTACGTGACGAGACGTGCTCCTGATACCGGCGACTGGTCGATGGTGATCGACCGGATCGCGACGGAGGACTCCCAGACCATGCGAATCAGCGTCGACGATGAGCTGATCGGCGACACGATTCATGTCTGGCAGTCGACCGAGAACGAGTGGTTCAGTCAGAAGGATGATCTCACCCCCGATGCAGATGGATTCGTCGAGGTCACGATCCCTGCGGACTCCGTCGTCACGTTGACCACGACGACCGGGCAGGGCAAGGGCACGGCCGTCGGAAAGAACGAGTCGGCATTCCCGTTCCCGTACCACAATTCGCTGTCCGACGGCGGGCCCTCGGGACAGACGCCCTATCTCTCACAGATGGAGGGGGCGTTCGAGGTGCGTGACTGCGTCGGTGGGCGCGATGGGGAATGTCTGACCCAGGTGTCCCCGCGCCCCGCCATCGGGTGGGCGCCGTGGACCAAGCCGACGGCCCTGCTCGGCGATCTGGCGTGGGCCGACTACCAGGTGAGTGCGGACGTCTGGATTCCTGCCGGCGGGGCCGGGGAGGTGCTGGGGCGGTTGTCGAACGATGCGATGCAGCCGGTTCCCAACGGATACGGATTCTCGTTGGATGCCGAGGGGCAGTGGACGTTGAGCCGAGGTGAACTCGGCGGGAAGGAGATCGTCGAGTTGGCGACCGGCGCGACCGAGGGCGTGGATGAAGGCTGGCACCGGCTCACGATCCGCTTCGACGAGGATCGGATCTCGGGTCTCATCGACGATGTCGAGGTCGTCCAGGTCGAGGACGCGACCTGGGCCAGCGGCATGGCCGGGGTGGCCAGTGGGTATGCCCCCACGCAATTCGCCGATCTCGCGATCGAGCCGCTCGCGCCGCTCGAGTTCGTGCATGTATCGGATGGCACCGTCGCCGTGTCCGGATCCGGCTGGGAGCCTTGTGAATTCGGCGGCGACGACTGCCGCGTGGTCGACGCTCCCGAGGTCGATGCGTCTGCGGACGGCACCGCCGTGACGTCGAATACGGCGGGCGACGTCCTGGAATTCGGATTCCAGGGTGTCCAGGGGACACTGACGGGTTTTGCGGTTCCGACCGGTGGAAGCGCGTTGGTGTCGATCGACGGCAACGAACCGCAGACGCTTTCCTTCGATCGAATCCGTGACGATGCCGCCGTCGAGTGGCGGACGCCGATTCTGCCTGCCGGCAGCCACACCTTGCGGGTCGAGGTCGTGAACGGTTCCGCCGATGGTGGTGGCGTGGTCGTCAACGGTGTCCAGGTCGTGCCGAATAATGGTGCGCTCAGCTCGATCGATGACCAGATGGAGGGAGTGGGGCTCGGCGGATTCGACTACCGAGGTAGCGGCTGGCTCAGCTGCCCGGGCTGCATCAACAACTCCCAGCTCTTCCACGGGTCGGTGACCTACTCGGACAAGCCGGGAGACACCGTGTCATTGCGCTTCGTCGGCGACCGCGTCGATCTCTACGGACTGCGTGATTCGCGGCAGGGCCAGACCGACGTCATGATCGATGGCCGTCGTGTCGGTACCGCGGACTTCCACGGAAGTGAGCGGGTCGGTAACCAGCTGATCTGGCAGAGCGAGCAGCTGCCGATGGGTGAGCATGTTCTCACGCTCATGGTGACCGAGGAGAGTGGGCGGATCAATGTCGACCGAGTCGTCGTCCACGGCGACATCTCCGATGGGGGGTCGACCGAGGAGCCGACCGATGACCCGACAGACGAGCCGACCGACGTGCCGACCGGTGACCCGACAGACGAGCCGACGGAAGGATCGGCGGACCAGTCGTCCGATGGTGCGTCCGCCGGTGCGGACACAGGCTCGGCGGGAGCGGAGAACATCTCGACGGCGGCAGCGGCGTCGGGAGACGCGGACGGTTCGGAGTCGGGCGATGGGCGGCTCCCGGACACGGGCGTCAGCGTCGCGTTCCTGTGCCTGCTCATGATCACGGCCACCGCAGCGGGCGTGCTGATCCGGCGGCGGGGATTCGCGACCCGATGACGGGTCGTGGGCGGGGCGGGACCCCCTCCCGCTGATCCCGTCCCGGCGCAGGCGGGGTGCTCCGTGCAGAGCCACGGGCCACCCCGCCTGCGCCCGGCCATTGCCCGCGCGACGCGTTTGACAGAGCGAATGTTAGCGCTCACACTAGGCGTGTGGGGCGAGCGTCACGCATCGCTTCAGATGGATTCGATCGCGAAGGAGAGATCATGGCCGAACGTGCGGGAGAGCTTGTGGTCGGAGTGGACTTCGGAACGCTCTCCGGGCGGGCCGTCGTGGTCCGTGTGGCCGACGGCACCGAACTCGGCAGTGCCGAGCATGCGTACAGCCACGCCGTGATGGAGCGCGAGCTCACGGCCGGTGACGGTCGCGCACTCCCGCCGGACTGGGCGCTCCAGGTGCCGCGGGACTACATCGACGTGCTCCGTCACGCCGTGCCGGCCGCTCTCGCCGATGCGGGCGTCGATGGCGGGGACGTCATCGGCATCGGCACGGACTTCACCGCCTGCACGATGGTGCCCACCCTGGCCGACGGCACCCCGCTGTGCGACCTGCCCGAATACCGCGATCGGCCGCACGCCTACGTCAAGCTCTGGAAGCATCACGCGGCCCAGGCCCACGCCGACCGAATCAACGAGCTTGCCCATGTCCGCGGCGAAACCTGGATCGGTCGCTACGGCGGCCTCATCTCCTCGGAGTGGGAGTTCGCCAAGGGGTTGCAGCTGCTCGAGGCCGACCCCGAGCTCTACGCCGCCATGGACAGGTGGGTCGAGGCGGCCGACTGGATCGTCTGGCAGCTGAGTGGCGAGTACGTTCGTAACGCCTGCTCCGCCGGATATAAGGGCATCCTCCAGGACGGCGAGTACCCGAGCGAGGAGTTCCTCACCGTCCTCAACCCCGACTTCGGCCGATTCGTGGCCGACAAGGTCGACCAGCCGGTCGGGCAGCTCGGGCAGGCCGCCGGCCGGCTCACCCCGGAGGCCGCCGCCTGGACCGGTCTGCCGGCCGGGATCGCCGTCGCCGTCGGCAACGTCGACGCGCACGTGACCGCACCCGCCGCCGGAGCCGTCGACGCCGGGCAGATGGTCGCGATCATGGGTACCTCGACGTGCCACGTGATGAACGGCGAGACTCTCGCCGAGGTGCCGGGCATGTGCGGAGTGGTCGACGGTGGCATCCTCGCCGGAGCCTGGGGCTACGAGGCCGGTCAATCCGGCGTCGGCGACATCTTCGCCTGGTACGTGAACAACCAGGTGCCCGCCGCGTATGCGCAGGAGGCGGAGTTGCGGGGACAGAGCCTGCACGAGTACCTCACGGACCTCTCCGCGGGTCAGCAGGTCGGCGAACACGGCCTCGTCGCCCTCGACTGGCATTCGGGGAACCGTTCGACCCTGGTGGACCACGAGCTCTCCGGCCTGCTCATCGGCCAGACGCTCACCACCCGGCCCGAAGACGTCTACCGGGCGCTGCTGGAGTCGACCGCTTTCGGTACCCGGGCGATCATCGAGGCCTTCGAGTCCTCCGGCGTGCCCGTGACCGAGCTCGTCGTGGCCGGCGGTCTGCTCAGGAACGCGTTCCTCATGCAGCTGTACTCCGACGTCACACGACTGCCGCTCTCGACCATCACCTCGTCGCAGGGGCCGGCGCTCGGCAGCGCGATCCACGCCGCCGTGGCCGCGGGTGCCTACGCCGACGTCCGCGGTGCCGCGGCCGCGATGGGACGGCGCACGATCGCCGCGTACACGCCGAACGAATCCGCGGCGCGCCGATACGACGAGCTCTATGCGGAGTACCGCCTTCTGCACGATCACTTCGGTCGAGGCGGAAACGACGTCATGCACCGCCTCAAGGCGATCCGCCGCGACGCGGTCGTGGCGCGAGAACCGGTCGGCGCCACCAGCGCCGTTCCCGCAGCGAAGGGATGAGGAGACCATGAGACTGAGCGAACAGAGCGCGGCTGTGCAGGAGGCCGTGGCGGCGGCGCGCGAACGCGTGGCCAGACTGCATGCCGAGCTCCCGCGAAACGATCTCGTCGTCTGGACCGCCGGCAACGTGTCGGAACGCGTCGCGGGCGCGGACCTCTTCGTGATCAAGCCCTCCGGCGTCTCCTACGACGAGCTCACCCCCGAGGTGATGGTCGTGTGCACGCTCGACGGCGCGAAGATCGACGACGGCACCCCGGGCGCGCTCGTTCCATCCTCCGACACGGCGGCCCACGCCTACGTGTACCGGCACCTGGCGCAGATCGGGGGAGTGGTGCACACCCATTCGACGTACGCCACGGCCTGGGCGGCTCGCGGAGAGGAGATCCCGTGCGTTCTCACGATGATGGCCGACGAGTTCGGCGGGCCGGTCCCGGTCGGGCCGTTCGCGATCATCGGTGACGACTCGATCGGGCGCGGGATCGTCGAGACCCTCGCCGGCAGTCGCTCGCCCGCGGTGCTCATGCGCAATCACGGGCCCTTCACGGTCGGCGCGGATGCGCGTGCGGCGGTCAAGGCGGCCGTCATGGTCGAGGAGGTGGCGCGTACGGTGCACCTCTCCCGGCAACTCGGCAACCCACTCCCGATCGCGCAGGGCCACATCGATTCGCTGCACGACCGTTACCAGAACGTCTATGGACAGGGCGCCTCGTCGCCGAAGGAGAAGAAGGCATGAATCACGACCCGTTCGAGCGCCGCGAGGTCTGGTTCCTCACCGGGAGCCAGGACCTCTACGGGGACGACGTCCTCGACCAGGTGATGGAGCACTCCCGCACCCTGGCCGCCGTGCTCGACGACGCCGACGCGATTCCGGTGACGGTTCGCTGGAAACCGATCCTCAAGGAACGCGACGGCATCCGGCGGATCGCCCTCGACGCCAATTCCGACGACGCGTGTGTCGGCGTCATCGCCTGGATGCACACCTTCTCCCCGGCGAAGGCCTGGATCCAGGGGCTCGATGCGCTACGCAAGCCGCTGCTCCACCTGCACACGCAGGCGAACGTCGCGCTGCCGTGGGCGGACATCGACATGGACTTCATGAACCTGAACCAGGCCGCCCACGGCGACCGGGAGTTCGGCTACATCGCGACCAGGCTGGGCATCTCCCGCAAGACCGTCGTCGGTCACGTGAGCGACGCGGGAGTGCAGGCACGGGTCGGCACGTGGGTACGGGCCGCGGCCGGCTGGGCCGAGGCGACGGGCCTCCGGGTCGCCCGGTTCGGTGACAATATGCGCGACGTGGCCGTGACCGAGGGCGATAAGACCGAGGCGGAGTTGCGGCTCGGGGTCTCCACCAACACGTGGGGCGTGAACGACCTCGTCGACCGCGTGGACGCCGCCGACGAGGACGACGTCGACTCCCTGGTCGCGGTCTACGACGAGGCGTACGACGTTGTCCCCGAGTTGCGCGAGGGCGGCGCCCGCCGGGAGTCCCTCCGCTACGGGGCCCGGATCGAGCTGGGGATGCGGTCCTTCCTGGAGTCGGGCGACTTCGGCGCCTTCACCACGAACTTTCAGGACCTGGGCGGGCTCCGCCAGCTCCCGGGCCTGCCGGTCCAGCGACTCATGGCCGACGGGTACGGCTTCGGCGCGGAAGGCGACTGGAAGACCGCGATCCTCGTGCGACTCGCCAAGGTCATGGGGCACGGCCTTCCCGGTGGCGCCTCCCTCATGGAGGACTACACCTACGAGCTCACCCCGGGCAGGGAGAAGATCCTCGGAGCGCACATGCTCGAGGTCTGCCCCTCCCTGACGCGCGGCACGCCCCGGCTGGAGATCCATCCGCTGGGTATCGGCGACCGGGAGGATCCGGTGAGGCTGGTCTTCGACGCCGACAACGGGCCCGCCGTGGTCGTCGCCCTGGCGGACATGCGCGATCGGTTCCGTCTCACCGCCAACAAGGTGACGATCGTCGGGCCCGACGCCGAACTGCCCAAGCTGCCCGTCGCCCGCGCCGTCTGGGAGCCGGAGCCCTCCTTCGCCACGTCCGCCGAGTGCTGGCTCACCGCCGGCGCCGCCCACCACACGATGATGACCACCCAGCTCCATCTCGACGTCCTCGAGGACTTCGCCGAGATCGCCGAGATGGAGCTGGCGGTCATCGACGAGGCGACCACGCCCCGAGGCTTCCTCAAGGAACTACGTTGGAATCAGGCCTACTACCGACTCAAGGAGGGGCTCTGAGATGAGGGTGGCCCGGCTCCACGCCGCCGGCGATCTGCGGGTCGCGGCGGAGGCCGAGCCGGTGCCCGGACCGGGCGAGAGTCTCGTTCGTGTCGGTGCCGTGGGTCTGTGCGGTTCCGACCTGCACTGGTACTCCGAGGGCCACATCGGCGATGCGGGCCTCACCCGACCACTCGTTCCGGGGCACGAGTTCGCCGGTGTTGCGGAGGGCGGCAGGTACGACGGCCGAGTCGTCGCGGTCGATCCGGCGATCCCCTGTCGCCTCTGCCCGATGTGTGAGGCAGGGCACCGCAACCTGTGCCCACAGGTCCGCTTCGCAGGCCACAGCACGACCGACGGCGGGCTTCAGGAGGCGATCGCCTGGCCCGAGCGCAGCCTCCACCCGGTTCCAGCGGAGTTCACGGCTGCCGATGCCGCGATGCTCGAACCCCTCGGGGTCGCGCTGCATGCGTGGGACCTCGCCCACGCCCGCGTCGGCGACACCGTGGCCGTCATCGGAGCCGGCCCGATCGGGCTGCTCGCGATCCAGGTCGCCCGGGCTGGGGGAGCGGGCCGGGTCATCGTCGTCGAACCCCTCGACCACCGCCGGCGAGCCGCCGAACGTGCCGGTGCGGCCACCACGCTCGCGCCGACGGAGGCCGGTGCCGCGGCCTGGCGAGAGCTGAGCGGACTCGGCTGCGACGTCGTCCTCGAGTTCGCGGGCACCGATCCCGCGATCGCGACCGCGCTCACGGCCGCCCGGCCCGGCGCCCGGGTGCTGCTCGGTGGGATACCCGGCGACGACACGAGCTCCTTCCCGGCCGGGCCGGCCCGCCGGAAGGGGCTCACCCTCGTCATGGTCCGGCGGATGAAGGAGATGTACCCCCGCGCGATCGACCTGGTCGCGACCGGGCGCGTCGACGTCCGTTCGATCGTTTCGGAGCAGGCGCCGCTCGCCGCTGCCGATCGGGCCTTCATCCGTGCGACGAATCGCAGCGGCCTCAAGGTCGTGATCGACCCCTCCGCCTGATTCGGCCGGGCCTTAGGCCCCTGCCCGGGCGAGTCCTTCGCGCGGATCCTGTGTGTGACGCCTGTCGGCCCGGGCGCGGGAGCAATCCGACACGGGCCGGACGGGCGCATCATCGGCCCGGAGATGGCGCTAGTGTGACGTGAGTCTCATCGTCGAGGGTGAAGGTGTGAACATGTCCGAGTCCGAAGGCCATACCGGGAAGAGGGGCTCCCGGAACGGGCCCGTGCGCCGGGTCATCCGGGAGGTCACGCGCCCGAGCCCGGGCCTCATCCACCCCGCGCTCATCCCCGGGATCGGGGTCGAGCGCACGGGCAAGTCGTTCTCCACGAACGTGCGCGTGTTCGCCATCGCGGGGGCGCTCGTGGCGGGGGTGATCCTCTGGGCGGTCGTCGCCCCGGGGACCATCTCCTCGACCGGGGCGTTCCTGCTCGCGTGGGTCACGGACAACTTCGGGTGGCTCTTCGGGCTGCTCGCCATCGCCATCGCCGGGTACATGATCGTGCTCGGCTACGGGCGCACGGGCGGGGTTCGCCTCGGCGCCGACGACGAGGAGCCCGAGTTCTCGACCGTGTCGTGGGTGGCGATGCTCTTCTCCGCCGGCATGGGCATCGGCCTGCTGTTCTACGGCCCGTACGAGCCGCTCACGTACTTCCTCGACCCGCCGCACGGGATGCGGGCCGATCCGGGCACCGTCGACGCGATGCACTCGGCCATGGCCCAGACGCTGCTGCACTGGGGCCCGATCGCGTGGGCGTTCTACGCCCTCGTCGGCGGCGCGATCGCCTACAACGCCTACCGGCGCGGCCGCAGCGCGCTCATCTCCTCGATCTTCGAGCCGATCTTCGGGCAGCGCACCCGGGGTGCGATGGGGGCGGTCATCGACATCTTCGCGATCATCGTCACCCTCTTCGGCACCGCGATCTCGCTGGGGATCGGCGCGCTGCAGATCGGCCAGGGCTACGAGGTGCTCACGGGCGCGGGGCCGGTGACCAACACCTTCCTCGTCGCGGTCATGGCGGCCCTCACCGCCGCGTTCATCGTCTCGGCCGTCTCCGGCGTCAAGCGCGGGATCCGGGCGCTGTCGAACATCAACATGGTCGTGGCCGGGGTGCTGGCGCTGTTCGTGTTCATCGCCGGACCGACCGTGTTCCTGCTCAACTTCATCCCGGCCGGCATCATCGACTTCTTCCGTGAGCTCGGCACGATGCTCGTGCGCAACCCGAACGAGGGCCCCGAGACCGCCGAGTTCATGGCCGCCTGGACCACCTATTACTGGGCCTGGTGGGTCTCCTGGACCCCGTTCGTGGGCCTGTTCATCGCAAAGATCTCCCGCGGGCGCACCCTGCGGGAGTTCGTCACGGTGGTCATCATGGTGCCCGCCTTCGTGTGCGCGCTGTGGTTCGGCATCTTCGGCGGCACCGCGATGTACCTCGAGCTCACCGGGAACGGCATCAGCGGGGCCGGCTCCGCCGAGGCGATGCTCTTCGACATGCTCGGCAAGCTGCCGTTCGGGGCGATCACGTCGGTGCTCGCGATGATCTCGATCGTCGTGTTCTTCGTGACCTCGGCCGACTCGGCCTCGATCGTCATGGGTTCGATGAGTCAGCGCGGCAAGCCGGACCCGTCCAAGTGGGTGACGGCCGTCTGGGGCATGCTCCTCGGCGGCACCGCGGTCGCGCTGCTGCTGGCGGGCGGCCAGGACGCACTCAACGGCCTCCAATCGCTCATGATGGTCTCGGCGCTGCCGTTCGCGATCATCGTCATCGGCATCATGATCGCCTGGGCCCGCGACCTGCACACCGACCCGTACATCCTGCGCCAGCGGTACGCGCGCACCGCGATCGCGCAGGGGGTGCGGCGGGCGATCGCCGACCACGGGGACGACTTCGTGTTCGAGTCGAGCGAGGTCGACGCCGACGAGGGGGCCGGTGCCTGGCTCGACACCGGCGATCCCGCCCTGGTCGAGTGGTACCTCGAGGCCACCGGCGAACTCGCGGCCGTGGACGCCGAGGACGTGCTGCGCACGATGACACCGGGTCGCATCCAGCCCCGCGGCGAGCCGCGCCCGGAGCACACGGCCTCGGGGGAGCGGGCGATGGTCACCGCCGACCTGATCCGGCTCGAACGCCTTCGCCAGGCCGAGGAGCGTCGTCGCCGAGACAACGGGGGGTCCGGCCGACGCGACACCTGAGGCTGGTGCGCCGGGCGTAGTGCAAAGACATCCTTGCAAAGGTTCCTCTGCAAAGGTATCTTTGTGCTTATGGACGACGCAGCTTCCGTTCCCGAGCCCCCGCAGCTCGCCGCGGGCGCGCTGCGGGCCCTCGCCCATCCTCTCCGGGTGGCGATCTTCGACATCCTCAGCCAGCGTGGCCCCCAGACCGCGTCGACCCTGGCCGACCTCACGGGGGAGTCCACCGGTTCGACGAGCTATCACCTGCGGGCCCTCGCGAAGCACGGTCTCATCGTCGAGGCGCCGGGCACGGGGCGGGGCCGGGAGCGCTGGTGGCGGCGGCCCGAGGGGGCGGTCTCCTTCGTCAACCCGGAGGCGCTCGAGACCCCGGCCGGCCGCGCCGCGAGCCAGGTCGTCATGACCGAGTTCCTCAACCGTCGCCACGGCCAGCTGCTCGACTTCATCGAGCACGGCATCCGCGCCGGCGTCGACGACTGGAGCGAGGCCGCGGTCGTGAGCACCTCGACCACGCACCTGACCCTCGAGCAGCTGAGCGAGCTCACCGCCCGGCTGCAGGCGGTCGTGGACGAGTTCACCCGCGCCCACCGCGATCAGCGCGGCCCCGGCGTGCGCACCGTGACCATCCGCACGGACGCCTTCCCCCTGCCTCTCGACGGAGCCTGACATGAGCACGACGATCACCCATCGCCCCGCGCACCTCCCGGCGCCGGCCACGACGGCCGAGCGGCTCGTGCTGCGCGCGACCGTGCTGGCGCAGGACTGGGTCGGCCGCCGGATCGAGCGCCGCTCCCACCGACCCGACCTGGCCGCGGCCACCGAGCGGCGTCGGCGGATCCAGGCCGCCGGCCGCATCGGCGACCCGCGCCTCTGACGGGCGGGCCGCGGGGAGGTCACCCGGCGGCGCGGGCTCCTCGGCGCGAGCGCACCGCGACGCCGGCCACGAGGGCGAGCAGGCCCGCGAGCACCACGAGGGCCGTGGCCCCGGACGCGATCCCCGTATCGGGCAGTGGCTCGGGCCGTTCGTCGCCGCCGGGGGAGCGGTCCGAGTCGTTCGCGCCGCCTGAGTCGCCCGAGTCGCTCGAGCCGCTCGAGCCGGCCGTCCCACTCGAGCCGTCCGCCCCCGGCCCACCGGAACTCGTCGACCCGGCGGAGGTGTCCGAACCATCGGAGCCGGCCGACCCGCCGGAATCCGCGGAGCCGGTGGTGTCGTCGGACGCATCGGAACCATCGGCCCCGTCGGAACCGTCGGAGGCATCGGCCCCGTCCGAACCGTCGGAGGCATCGGAACCGTTCGACCCGTCCGAACCGCCGTTCGACCCGTCCGAACCGCCGTCCGGGCCGTCGCTCCCGTCGTCTCCGCCGTCCGGGAGCGCCTCGACGACGACCGGCTCGGCGCCCACCGTCACGTTCCCAGCGAGGTCGACCGCGCGGTAGGCGAGGGTCATGCCCGCGTCGGGAGCACGGACCGGACCGCCGGCGTTCTCCCACGTGGCTCCGGCGTCGAGGGAGTACTCGATTCGGTCCACGCCCGAGCCCTCGTCGCTCGCCGACAGGGTGACCACCCGATCGTCCACCACGGCCTCGACCCGCGGGGCGGTCGAATCGACCCGGACCGTGAGCGACTGTGCCGGCTCGCGCGCCCCGGTGCCCGCGTACCCGCGGAAGGCGACCTGGGTCGTGCCCTCCTCGAACGTGAGGGCGCCGGTGTAGTCCTGCCAGGGCCCGCCGTCGAGCTGGTACTCGATGCGGACGGCGTCGGCGGAGGAGAGGGTGAGCGTCGGCGTCTCGGCGTACCATCCCGATGCGGGCTGCTCGGGTGCGAGCCCCGCGCTCGTCGTCGGTGCGACGTAGTCCGGGTCCGTGCAGGTGACCCGGGCGTCGGCCCAGTCGGCCCGGTCGAACCAGTCGACCGCGCCGGGATCGACGGCAAGCGTGAGGGTCTCGATACCGTCGACCGGCACCACGGCGGAGACGGCCGGCCCGCCGGTCACCTCCCCGCTGCTCCACAGCTGCTCCCCGTCGCCGGAGACGACGAAGGTGACCGAGGGGGACTTGCCCGGCAGGTCCATCGTCGCGTCCACGCCGACGTCGGCGCTGAACACCGAGCACCGACCGGCCAGGTTGAAGCTCAGGGTCGTGGGCGCCTGCACGCCGAGTCCGCGGGCGTAGGTCACGCCGTCGATCGTGATCGGGGGAGTGACCCGGGTGGGCACGTCGGTGATCGCGGTGTCCCGGGCGACCGGGCCGAACTCGTCCACGTCGGCGACGTCGGCCCCGAGGAACGGCAGGTGCGAGAGGTAGGTCGTGCCCTCGCCGGGCGGGGCCGGCGCCGGGATCTGGCCGCTGCACGTGACCCGGGCGTCGGCCCAGTCGGCCCGGTCGAACCATTCGCTCCCGTTCGGGTCGACATCGAGGGTGAGCAGGCGCACGCCGGTCACGTCGACGCCCACCTCGACCCCGCCGCTCGTGACGGAGCCGGAGGTGAACAGCTCCCGGCCGTCACCGAGCACGGTGAAGGTGACGTCGGGTGACTTGCCCGGCTGGTCCATGGTCGCGTCGATCCCGGCGACTGCGTCGAAGCGGGTGCACACGGCGCCGAGGTTGAACGTGATCGTCGAGGGGGAGTTGACGCCGAGCCCGCGCTCGTACACGGTCCCGGCCACGGTGATCGGCCTGCGCACGTGCGAGCCCGCGTCGCCGATCTCGGTGTCGCGCGCCGTGGGCCCGTAGGCGTCGTCGTGGCGATCCGACACGAAGCCGATCTCCGAGAGATAGGTGATCCCGGCCCCCGGCGGCGCCGGCAGCGGGGTCGGCGTGGGCGAATAGGCGCGCACCCAGGAATAGCGCTCGAGCGCCTCCTGGGCGAGGGCCGGAAGATCCCCGCCGGGCGCCGTCCGGTAGCCGTCGTCCGGCTCGTACGGGGCGGTGCCGGCCACGAACTCGGCGGCCATCGCCCGAAAGTCCGGCGCGGTCGAGTCCTCCCCGGCGAGCTGAGCGGCCAGGTGGTCGAAATAGGCGCCCCAGCGGGCCCGGTAATAGCCGCCCGCGAGGCCGTTCCACAGCCGGTTCGCGTAGTCGTTCAGGTTGGTCGACGGGGCCGCCGGGTCGGTCCAGGACGAGACGATCGCGCGGGCGCCGGCCTCCTCGGCGTCGGCACTGGCCGGAGTCGGTGCATCGACGCGGGCCGCCTCGAGCCAGCGGCCGAGGAGCTGCCCGCCGTCGGTGCCGGCGACGCGGTCGATGAGGTCGAGGTCGGCGAGCCACTGCGCGGTGAGCTCCTCGAAGTCGGCGGCGCGCCCGTCCTCGTACGCCGACCTGATGAGAGCGAGCAGCGGCCGGTCGAGGTTGGCGAGCACCTGCCTGGCCACCGCCATGAGGTCGTACCGGTAGGTCTCGCTCGCGCGGGCGCCGGCGCCCGCCGCCAGCAGCAGCGGCAGCGCCGTGGCGAATTCGTCGACGTCGTAGCGCTGCGTCCCGGGCGACCACGCGGCCGCCGTCGAGACCGTGAGCGAGGGCTGGGCGCCGAAGATCGAGTCGGCCGCCTCGCTCCACCCGTCCGCGGGCATGTCGTAGGCGGTACGCCCGAGCACCGCCCACGCGGCGCGCGCGTTCGGGTCGTCGACGCCGTAGCGCCGCTGGGCCCAGTCGGCGAACCACTCGCCCAGGTCCGCGGGCTCGTCCCGCCAGGCCAACCCGGCCGCGAAGTCGAATGCAGCGGGGTTGTTCTCGCCGGCCTCCGGCAGGATGGCGATGCCGTCGAGCGCCGATCCGGCCCGGTCGAGGGCCTCGAAGTAGCGCTCGCCCAGCACCCCGAGGTTCGCCCCCATGGTCGTGTGCCCACCGAAGTTCCAGATGGTGCCGACGGCATAGGGCGTGCCGTGCCAGTCGGCGTCGCGGTTCGAGGAGCCGTAGCGGTCCGAGAGGCCGTCGACGATGAACATGCGACTCGTGTCGGCGCCGGCGATCACCTGCTGCGGCGGGTTGTTCTGCCAGCCGAGCAGCACCCAGATCGACGCCGGGTTCGCCTCCAGCATCGCCTCCTGCACCGCGGCGGAGGCGGCGGCGACGTCGACATCGCCCGGCCGCCCGCCCTCGTGGAGGAGGTCCGCCTTATACATCGTGGTCGGCCCGAGCAGGGAGATCGAGGCGTCGTAGAAGGTGTCGGCGACGGCGGCGAACGGGGCGCTCGTGGGGTCGAGCCAGTCCGGCCGGTCGTAGCCGCCGGCCCACCCTCCCTGGGGCACGATCCGCGCCCCGGCGACCTTCTCGGCGAAGCCGGCCGGCACGGTTCCGAAGTAGCCGGGCAGCACGGGCACCATGCCCAGGTCGCGAATGTAGCCGGCGATCTGTCGCCCGAGTGCGGCGTTCTCGTCGAGCTGTGCGCGCGTCATCGGATCGGGGCCGCCGGACATGTTCTGAAGCAGCCACCACGGCTGGTGCTCGGACTGGGGGATCCAGTCGAGGATCTCCGCCTCGCTGTAGCCGTACTCGCTCAGCAGCTCGGCATACACGGCGTCGCTGCCGACCGGCATGAACACCTCGTTCAGCCCGTGCATCGCGTAGACGTCGACGAGGCGTTGCCAGTCGGCCAGCGTGCGGTACGGCCCCGTGTAGCCGTCCTCCACGTCGTTGTTCACGAACCGGTGGGAGACGTTCGCGCTGCCGGTGAGCGGCTCGCTCGCCGGCAGCCGGTCCGGCAGGTCGAGGCTCGAGCCGTTCCACGAGACCGACTGGTGGAGCACCGCGGAGACGTAGGCGTTGAAGCCGGCCAGGAGCGTGGCCGGAGTCGTCGCGGAGATCGAGACCCGGCCGCCGGCGGCGCTCACCGTATAGGTGTCGGCAGCTCCGACATCAGCGTCATCGGGGTCGGTCACGAGCGCGAGGTCGAACTTGGCGGCGTCGGCCCCGATCCACTCTCTCAGGGCGTCGGCCGCCGGCTCGGCCCCGGCGCCCACCTGGGCTCGGGCCGGCGTGGCGGTGAGTCCGGCGCCGAGCAGAAGTCCGCCGACGACGGCGCCGATGGACGTCGTCGCGGCCGTGCGTAGCCAGGGGAACCTCGTCATGGTGTCTCGTCCGCTTCGTCGTCGGCGACGCCCGTCCTCCACGGGCTCGCACGAGTATGACACTTTGGAAGCGTTCGCTCAATGAGTCGATCACAAGCGCTCACAGCCGTGTGGGGCTTCAGAGGTGCGGGGCCACCACCCGGTCGAACGATTCGGCCGTGCGGCGCGCGACGTCGGCGAACGGGGCGTTCCAGATGTCCGCGTTGAACAGCTCCACCTCGACGTCACCCGCGTATCCGGCGGCCCGCACGGCCCGGGTGAGGAATTCGAAGTCGATGACGCCGTCGCCGGGGTAGTGGCGGGCGAGGAGCACGTCGGCGGGCAGGGGAGTGGCCCAGTCGCACACCTGATAGCTCGAGATCCGTCCAGCGGCCCGGGCGATCTGCGCCGCGATGTCCGGATCCCACCACAGGTGGAACGTGTCCACGACCACCCCGACCGCCGCCGCCGGGAACTCCTCCGCGATGTCGAGGGCCTGCCCGAGCGTGGAGACCACCGCCCGGTCCGAGGCGTACATCGGGTGCAGCGGCTCGATCGCCAACTGTACGCCGACACCCGCGGCGTGCTCGGCGAGCTCGCCGATCGCCTCGCGCACCCGTTCCCGGGCTCCGACGAGATCCCGGCTCCCCGCCGGCAGCCCGCCCGCCACGAGCACGAGCGCGGGCGCTCCGAGGGCGGCCGTCTCGTCGAGTGCGCGCCGGTTGTCGTCGATCGAGGCGCGCCGGTCCGGGCCCTCGGGCGCGGTGAAGAAGCCGCCGCGACACATGCTCGAGACCCGCAGTCCGGCATCGGCCACCATCCGGGTGGCCTGGGCGAGGCCCACCTCGGCCACGGGCTCGCGCCACAGGCCGATCGAGGCGTATCCGGCGGCCGCGCTCGTCTCGAGCGCCTCCGCGAGCGTGGCGTGCTTGATCGTCGCCTGGTTGAGGGAGAGACGTGGGTGGGTCATCGCGCACCCCCGGCGGTGATCCCGTGGACGGCGAGGTAGTCGTTCCAACGCCGGGCCGCGAGCTCGGGCCGCTCGAGCGCCCCGCACGCGTTGGCGAGCTCGACGATCCTCGACAGGTGCGGCAGGCTCCGGGCGCTGTGCAGCCCGCCGATCATCGAGAAGGCCTGTTGGTGCCCGTTGAGCCACGACATGAACACGACCCCGGTCTTGTAATACATCGTGGGCGCGGCGAAGATCTGCTGGGAGAGCGCCTCGGTCGGGCCGAGGATGCGCCGGTAGGCCGCCTCGTCTCCGGCGTCGAGGGCCTGGACCGCGGCCGAGGCCGAGGGGCCGAGGGCCGCGAACGCGCCGAGCAGGGCGTCGGAATGGTCCGACCCGTCCGGGCCGTCCCCGCCGATGAGGTCGACGTAGTGGTAGTCGTCGCCGGTGAACATCGTGGCGGTGGCCGGCAGTCGCCGGCGTACCGCGAGTTCGGAGGCGGCATCGAGCAGGCTCATCTTCACGCCCCGCACCTTCTCGGGCGCCGCCTCGATGATCCGCACGAGGGTGTCGGCCGCGACCCGCCAGTAGGTCGAGCCGAAGTAGCCGCGCAGGGCCGGGTCGAACGCCTCGCCGAGCCAGTGGAGCACGACCGGGGCGCCCGCGGCCGCGAGCACCTCGCCGTAGACCCGCTCGTAGTCGGCCGGCCTTTCGGCCGCGCGGGCCAGGTGCCGGCTGCTCATGAGCACGACCCCGGCACCGCAGTCCTCGGCGTGGGTGAGCTGGCGGCGGAACGCGCTCGCCACGTCGTCGAGCCCGATCACCTCGTCGGCCACGTGGTCGGTGTTCACCCCGACGACGAGCTGTCCGCCCACGCTCGCCGCCTCGGCCGCGCTGCGGCGGATGAGCTCACGGGTGGCCGCGTCGTCCAGGCCCATGTTCCGCTGGGCCGTGTCCATGGCGTCGGCCACGCCGAGGCCCCACGACCACAGGTGATGACGGAAGGCGAGGGTCGCGTCCCAGTCGATCTCGGCCGGTCGGCCGGGGGTGTTGTCCGCCCACGGCTCGGGCACGACGTGCGCGGCGGCGAAGACCGTCCGCGAGCGCAGGTCGCCGGCGGGCTTGGCGTGGCCGGCCGGTGCGGCGGCCGGCACACTCGTGACCGCGCCGGTCTCGTCGAGGAGGTGCAGGTCCGTCACAGCGTCACCTCGGGCAGGGCGATCCGGGTACCGGTGCTCGAGCTGCGCAGGCCCTCCTCGGCGAGCAGCACCCCGCGGGCGCCGGAGAGGAAGTCGTAGGGGTTCGGTCCGCCCTCGAGCACGTGCCGCAGGAACTCCTCCCACTGCACCTTGAAGCCGTTCTCGAACGTGGCGTTGTCGGGAACCTCGACCCACGTGGCGTCGTAGTCGATCGCGTCGGGCACGTCCGGGTTCCACACCGGCTGCGGCGTGGCCGTGCGCGGCTGGATCTTGCAGCCGAACAGGCCCACGACCGCCGAGCCGAGCGTGCCGTCGACCTGGAACTCCACGAGCTCGTCGCGGTTGACGCGGGTGGTCCAGCTCGAGTTGAGCTGGGCGGTGATGCCGCCCTCGAGCTCGAACACGGCGTAGGCGGCGTCGTCGGCCGTCGCACGATACGTGGCCCCGTGCTCGTCCACGCGCTCGGGGATCTCGGTCGTGGCGTGGGCGTACACGCTCGTGACCCGGCCGAAGAGGTTCTCGAGCACGTAGTTCCAGTGGGGGAACATGTCGACGATGATGCCGCCACCGTCCTCGCTGCGGTAGTTCCAGCTCGGCCGCTGCGCCGGGTGCCAGTCGCCCTCGAACACCCAGTACCCGAATTCACCGCGCACGGAGAGGATCCGCCCGAAGAAGCCCGATTCCACGAGCCGGGCGAGCTTGCGCAGCCCCGGCAGGTACAGCTTGTCGTGCACCACGCCGTTCTTGACCCCGGCGGCGCGGGCGAGCCGGGCGAGCTCGAGCGCCTCGGTGAAGGTCTCGGCGGTCGGCTTCTCGGTGTAGATGTCCTTGCCCGCGGCGATCGCCTTCTTGAGCGCCGGCACGCGGGCCTTGGTCACGAGGAAGTCGGAGTAGATCTGCCAGCGCGGGTCGGCCAGCGCAGCGTCGAGGTCGGTCGTGTAGTGCTCGAGGTCGTGACGGCGCGCGAGCTCCGCCAGCTTGGACTCGGTGCGCCCCACGAGCATCGGCACGACCTGGACGCGGCTGCCGTCGGACAGTTCGACCCCGCCCTCGTCGCGGATCGTCAGGATCGATCGCAGCAGGTGCTGGCGATAGCCCATTCGGCCGGTCGCCCCGTTCATGATGATGCCGATCTCGCGCACGTGGTCCTCGTTTCGTCGTGGCGGCCGTGTGGCGGCCGGGGTGTGCTGTGTGCTCCCGTGTGGCCCTGCATGGCTTCGTTCGGCCCAGTATTCGGGCCGGTATTCGGCCCAGCATGACCCCATTGGGTAAGCGCTTTCCCGAGAGTCTAGGGATAACGGACGACGCACGCAAGCCCCGTAGGTCAGGCGCGTCGGGCGGGGGTGCTCTCGCGCAGTACGACCTCGCCCGCGATGTGAACCGGATCGGGTCGTTCGTGCTCGCCGAGGGCCAGGGTGACGGCGGCGCTGCCCATCGCCTCGAGCGGCACGCGCACCGTGGTCAGTGCCGGGGTGATGTCGCGGATGGTGGCGACGTCGTCGAAGCCGGCCACGCCGAGATCCCGGCCGGGCGCGCGGCCGGCCTCCCGCAGCGCCGTCATCGCCCCCACGGCCATGACGTCGCTCGCGGCGAAGACGAGGTCGACGTCGCTCGGCCCGCGCTCCGCGGTGCCATCGAGGTCGTCGAGGAGGCGGCGGGCGGCGCGGTGGCCGCCGTCGCGGCTGAAGTCCTCCCGATAGATCCGGGCGGGGCCGAAGCCGTCGATGAATCCGCGCGCACGCTCGCTCGGGGTGATGAGCCCGGCCGGGCCGGTGAGCACGGCGGCCCGGCGGTATCCGAGGCCGTGCAGCGCCCGGCCGAGGTCGAGTGCCCCCGCATGGTTGGCGAGGCGGACGGAGGGGAAGTCGATCGTCGACTCGGCGATGAGCACGACCCGGCCGCCGGTGTCGGCGAAGTGGCGCAGCTCGGCCTCGAGCGCGGCGTCCGCCGCCGGGTCCGTGGGGCGGGAACCGGCGAGCAGGAGCGCGCGGGGCCGATGGCCGCGCAGGGCGTGCACGGTGCTCAGCTCCCGGGCCGGATCGCGGTCCGTGACCGAGATGGTCACGACGAGGCCGGCCTCGTCGGCCTCGTCGGCGGCGCTCATCGCGCCGGCGGCGATGGCGGCGAAGTAGGGGTCGACGATGTCGGCGACCACGAGCCCGATGCTGTTCGACCGGCCACGCGCCACGGCCTGGGCCGAGAGGTTCGGGGTGTACTGCAGGTCCCGCGCCGCGGCGAGCACCCGGTCGCGGTAGGTCGCCGCAACCTTGCGCTCGCTGCCGTTGAGCACGCGCGAGGCGGTCGCCAACGACACGCCGGCCGCCCGGGCCACGTCGTGAAGCGTCACCGATCTCGCCATCTCTGTCCTCCTGCAGCGAAGGATAGCGGCACGGCCGGGGCCCGCGGCTTGCGGACCCCGGCCCGGGCGAGTGGCCTCAGCGGAGCCAGCGGTGCCGGCGCACGAGGGGCGTGCGCGCCCACCAGCGGCCCGCGCCCCACGTGTCCCCGGCGAGGGTGACGGCGGGGATGATGAGCAGCAGGGCCTCGTGCCAGTGGGAGTCGACGATCGGGTTGGTCGATCCCCGGACCAGGTCGCCGTCGACGACCGCGGTGGCGGCCGGCAGATCGGCCATGAACATGAAGAGCATGAGCAGGGTGCCCGTCACCGCCGCGATCCGCAGGCCGGCCCCCGCGATGAGCGCGATTCCGATGGCGGCCAGACCCACCATGAACAATGCGTCACCGAAGGGGTTGGCGAAGATGCCGAAGAATCCGGCGAAGGGTCCGTCGATTCCGGAGATGTATCCCTGGGCGGGAGTGCCGCCGTTGATCCAGGCGCCGGCCGCCGGCGTCGAATATCCGAGCCCGAACAGCTTGTCGAGGAATGCCCACAGGAATGTGAAGCCGATGACGACGCGGGCGAGGGCGAGCACCCTGCGAACGCCCGCGCGGGTGACGATCTCATCCTGGGTCCGCGGCGCCGTGGCGGGGACCGGGCGAGTGGTGGTGCTCATCATTGCCTCCTGGTTGGTCCGGATTTCGGATATGACCATCCTTGCAGCCTGCCGCCACATTTGCTCGGGTCCTTGGTCCCGTTCGAAAAGGGTTGACGAGTGACATTCTTCACGAAGTCGAAGGCGATGTTCGATATGTTCCTCGACCGCGGAATTCTCGCATTCAAGAATGTCGAGCTCAAGATGATTGTGCGACCCCATCCGTCGGCGGGGCCCGGCGGGTTCGGTCGGGGCCGCGCGCGGCCGGCCCGGCCGGCCGGTGGTGATCTCGACGGGGCTCGCCCCCTGGACTCCCGGGCGCGGCCGCGTAGCCTGGAGAGGCAGCAAGGCCGGGAGGCCAGGAGGCCAGGAGGTCGTCATGACGAACGTGGCACGCCAGCTCATCGAGTCCCACCTGCTCTCGGGTGAGATGACGCCCGGGCAGGAGATCGGACTGCGCATCGACCAGACCCTCACGCAGGATGCCACCGGCACCCTCGTGATGCTCGAACTCGAGGCGATGGGGCTCGATCGAGCGCGCACCGAGGTATCCGTGCAGTACGTCGACCACAACCTGTTGCAGACCGACGCCAAGAACGCCGAGGACCACCTGTTCCTGCGCTCGGCCGCCCGCCGGTGGGGCCTGTGGTTCTCCCAGGCGGGCAACGGAGTCTCGCATCCGGCGCACATGCAGCACTTCGGACGCCCGGGGGCGACCATGGTGGGCTCCGACTCGCACACCCCGGCCGCCGGGTCGCTGGGCATGCTGGCCATCGGGGTCGGGGGCCTCGAGGTGGCGATGGCGATCGCGGGCGAGCCGCTGTACCTCGTCATGCCCGAGATCTGGGGCGTGCGCCTCACCGGAGAACTCCCGCCGTGGGTCAGCGCCAAGGACGTCATCCTGGAGATGCTGCGACGCGACGGCGTCTCCGGCGGGAGGAACCGCATCATCGAGTACCACGGCCCGGGTCTGTCGCAGTTGAGCGCGATGGACCGCCACGTCATCGCCAACATGGGGGCCGAACTCGGCGCCACCACGACGGTCTTCCCGGCGGACGAGGCCGTGCGATCGTTCCTGCGCGCCCACGGCCGCGAGGACGACTTCACCGAGCTCCTCGCCACCGACGCCGACGATCCGGCCACGTGGGACCGCACCGACGAGATCGATCTGGGCACCCTCGAACCGCTCGTGGCCGCGCCGTCCTCACCGGGCAACGTGCAGACCGTGCGGGCGGCCGCCGGGCGAGAGATCTCCCAGGTCGTCGTGGGATCCTCGGCCAATCCCGGCCTGCGCGACTTCGGGATGGTCGCGGCGATGCTCGCCGGCCGGCGCACCGCGCCCGGGCTGAGCTTCGACGTCAATCCGACCTCCCGGAACATGCTGCAGGACCTCACCCGGATGGGGGCCACCTTCGACCTCATCGGCGCCGGCGCCCGCCTCCATCAGGCCGGCTGCATGGGCTGCATCGGGATGGGCCAGGCCCCCGCGACCGGCACGAACTCGCTGCGGACGATGCCGCGCAACTTCCCCGGCCGGTCCGGCACGAGCGACGACTCGGTCTGGCTCTGCTCCCCGGAGACGGCCGCCGCCTCCGGCCTGACCGGCGTCATCACCGACCCGCGCGACTGGGCCGAGACGGCCGGAATGGCCTACCCGACCATCGAGCTGCCCGATCGCGCCACGGTCAACCGCGCGATGCTCGAGGAGCCGCTGCCACCCGCGGAGGCGGCGGCGATCGAGCTGGTCAAGGGCGAGAACATCGCGACGCTGCCCGACCTCACACCGATGCCGCATCACCTGGCCGGCCCGGTGATGATCAAGCTCGGCGACGACGTCTCGACCGACGAGATCAGTCCGGCCGGGGCCCGGGCGCTCCCGTTCCGCTCGAATATCCCCAAGCTCGCGGACTTCGTGTTCGACGCGATCGATCCCGACTACTCGGTGCGGGCCGCCGCGCACGACGGCCCGCACGTGATCGTCGGCGGGGAGAACTACGGGCAGGGCTCCTCCCGCGAACACGCGGCCATCGCCCCGTACTACCTCGGGCTGCGGCTGGTCCTCGCGAAGTCCTTCGCGCGGATCCACTGGCAGAACCTCGTCAACTTCGGAATCCTGCCGCTGGAGTTCACGGATCCGGGGGACTACGACTCAGTCGCCGCCGGCGACGAGCTGCGCCTGAGCGACGTGCCCGACACTCTCGGCGGGCACCACGAGCTCACGGTGCACAACGCCACCCGCGACGAGGACTACCCCGCGCGGCACCGGCTCTCCGCGCGGCAGGTGGAGATGGTGCTCGCCGGCGGGCTCATCCCGTTGCTACGCACGACCTGAGGCCGTGCCGGTGGGCGGTCGGTGGGCGCCCGCGCCCCGGAGAGGGGACGTCGGATCTGTGGTCGGGTCTGCGCGAGCGTGACTGATATCGATCATGGGATGGCGCAGAGTGTGCACTTCTGGGTACTCTGTGTAGGTCCCTGTGCACTTCCGCTGCTGTGAGGTCGCGCCGTTCCGAGGAAGGAAACCGCTCGCACATGTCACTCCTCCACCCATCAGGTGCCCGTCCGGGCCGCTCGTGGGCGTGGGCCACGCGCCCGCTCGCCGGGCTCGGTGCGGCCGCCCTGCTCGCCGCCGGTGTCGTGACCGGCGCCGATCCCGCTCGGGCCGACTCCGCACCGGCCGAGGTCGGACCGGCCGACTCCGCGGCCGCGGCGATCCCGGGCTCCCAGATCTTCCCGGGCAACGACGGCCGGCCCCACGAGGTCACGTTCGACTCCCACTCCTTCATGGTCGACGGCGAACGCCTGAACGTCTGGTCCGGAGAGTTCCACTACTGGCGACTGCCGAGCCCGGAGCACTGGCGTGACCTCTTCCAGAAGGTCCGCGCGAACGGCTTCAACGCGGTCTCCCTCTACTTCTTCTGGGGATACCACCAGACCACCTCCGGCGGGGAGTTCGACTTCTCCGGCGTCAAGGACATCGACCGACTCCTCTCGATGGCGGCCGAGGAGGGTCTGTACGTCATCGCGCGCCCCGGCCCCTACGTCAACGCGGAGATCTCGATGGGCGGCCTGCCGGCCTATCTGACGAACACCCCGAACGACGGCGGCAACCCCGGACTGCGCACGAACGCGAACCTCGAGGACTCCCTCGACTGGATCGAGGCCTTCGACGAGATCGCCGCGACCCACCAGGTGACCGACGGCGGCGGCTCGATCCTGCTGTATCAGGTCGAGAACGAGATGCTCGACGAGAATCCCAAGCGCGTGGAGTTCATGGCCGAGCTCACGAAGCAGGTCCGCGCCGACGGCATCACCGTGCCCGTCTTCCACAACGACTACGGCATGGGCGGGCGGTACAACCCCGCCAAGCCGGGCGCGGCCCAGGACATGGGCCTGGACTTCTACGCCTACGACAACTACCCGCTGGGCTTCACCTGCTCGGCCGGACGACGCGGCCTGTCCGACTTCGAGGCCGGGCTGCGCACCATCACGACCGAGGGGCCGAACTTCATCACCGAGGCCCAGGGCGGCGCGTTCACCCCGTGGGGAGCGGACTTCACCTTCGACCGGTGCTACGAGTTCACCGACCCGAGCTTCGTGCGCCAGTACGGCGTGAACAACATCGCCAACGGCGTCACCGCGTTCAACTACTACATGGCCTTCGGCGGCACGAACTGGGGCTGGACCGGTTCCCCGTCGTCGGGATACACCTCCTACGACTACGGCGCGGCGCTGACCGAGGACCGCCAGCTCACCGACAAGTTCACCGCCCAGCGCGAGCTCGGCTACTTCATCGAGGCCGTGCCGCAGCTCACGTCGATGAGCCCGGCGGCCGACCCGGCGGTGGACGTCGCCGCCGGTGCCCCGGTGAACGCCTACGAGCGCCGGGCCACCGAGGACCTCGACACCTCGGTCACCGGCCTGGGCACCCAGTTCCTCGGCTTCCGCCTGAACGACTCGAACAACACGACCGAGACGACCTTCACCACCTCGATCGACCTGAACGAGGGCGAGCGGGCGGGCTCGACCGAGGTCGTCAACGACGCCGATCCCCGCGTGGTCTACACCGGCACGTGGTCCCACGATGCCGGGAAGGACTGGACCTCCGGATCGGTCGAGGGCGACGAGTCCTACGGCATGGCCGGGGACGCCGCGGCCGAGCTGACGTTCACGGGCTCGAAGATCGCGCTCATCTCCTCGAGGTCGAACAACCACGGCTACGCCGACGTCTTCATCGACGGCGACCTGGTGGGCGAGACGAACACGTGCATCGCCTCGAACGACTACACGTCCGAGTACCAGGTCACCTCGTTCGTCTCCGACGAGCTCGATCCCCGCGTCGAACACACGATCAAGGTGGTCTCCCGCGGCGAGATCGGCTGCCCCGACGGCAACGTCGAGCCCGGCATCAACATCTCCGTCGACGCGTTCGAGATCACCCCCGCGAAGTTCACGGTCGACGACACCCAGGCGGACATCCTCGAGTACTCGGGAGACGGCTGGGAGAGCGCCGACTGCGAGACGAAGAACTGGGCCTGCGGGAACCACCTCGGCACCGAGACGTTCTCGGACGTCACCGGGGACTACGTCGAGTACTCGTTCACGGGAACGGGCATCCAGGTCATCGCGCCGCAGTCGATCAACCACGGCTACGGCGAGGTCTCGATCGACGGCGAGGTCGTGGACAGGACGAACACGTTCAACGGCCCCCAGAACGCCTCCAAGCAGGTCGTCGCCTTCGAGCGCGCCGGCCTGAGCGAGGGCGAGCACACGATCCGGATCACCGTGACCGGGGAGAAGGACCCCGGCTCGCAGGGCACGTTCGTCTCGATCGACGCGTTCAACGTGCTCACCGGCGACGAGGAGTCCGAGGCCCCCGGTGCCGGCGAGGCCCCCTACTTCGAGCGGATCCCGCAGCAGGAGGGCACCCACCTCACCCTGCACGGGCGCGACGCCCTGGCGATGGTCGCCGACTACCGCGTCGGCGAGCACGAGCTCTACTACACGACCTCCCAGCCGGTCGGGAACATCCCGACGGCCGGCGGCCGCCTGCTCACCCTCGACGGCTACGCCGGCGACGACGGCGAGACCGTGCTCCACTACGCCGCCCGACCCGAGGTCACCACCCTCGAGGGCGGTGAGCCCCAGGTCACCTGGAACGAGGCCGACGGCACCCTCCGGCTCAACTACACCCACGCCGCGGCGCTCTATCGGATCGCGGCCGAGGGCACGGACGAACCGCTGCTGCTGCGCGTGACCGACCGCGACGAGATGGGCGGCATGTGGCAGGTCTCGGGAGCCCGCGGCGACGGCAACGCCACGGTGGAGGTGTTCGGCGCGCACCTCGTGCGCACGGTCACCTTCGACGGGGAGGTCGCGCATCTGACCGGCTCGATGACCGCTGCCGGCGACGTGGAGGTCTACGTGCCCGAGGGGATCACCTCGGTCACGTGGAACGGCGCGGAACTCGCCGGCGCCGGCGCGGGCGAGGGCGGCGCGCTCACCGGCGGGGTGCCCGGGCCCGAGCCCGTCGACACCCCCGTGCTCGAGACCTGGCGCGTCGCCGAGGAGAATCCCGAGGCGACCGTCGCATTCGACGACTCGGACTGGGTCATCGCCGACGCCGCCGCGCCCCTCAACCCCCAGCAGGGTCCCGGACCCGACACGGGGGTGGTGCTCGACTCGAATTTCTACCACTTCTTCGAGGGCGACGTCTGGTACCGGGCGCACTACACCGCCGGCACGTCGGAGACGATCACGCTCAACGGGAACGGTGCCACGGGCGGGCCCGGTCACGGGCGCAACTCCGCCTCCATGCTCGTGTGGATCAACGGCGAGTACGCCGGTGCGGCCATGGCCGAGGGCCGGGACAAGACCTTCGACGTTCCCGACGGGGCGGTCACCCCGGGCGAGGACGTGGTGGTCTCGGTGCTCGTGCGCAACCAGGGCCAGAACCTGGACTGGAGTGACAACGGCCTCTCCAAGCAGAACCGCGGGCTCTGGAACGCGCGCCTGAACAACGACGGACCGGTCACCTGGAAGATCCAGGGGGCCCGCGACGTCGACGATCCGATCGACAGCGCGCGCACGCTGTACAACAACGGCGGCCTCTACGGCGAGCGGGCGGGCTGGTACCTGCCCGGGTACGACGACGAGGCGTGGGCGCAGACCACGACGCTGCACGCGAGCAAGCCGGGCGTGGCCTGGTATCGGACCTCCTTCGAGCTCGACGTGCCGGCCGGGCAGGACACCTCCTTCGCCCTCGATGTGAACGCCACCGACTTCGGTCCGACGTTCGCCCAGCGCACCGACGCTTCGCGCACGGTCATGTTCGTCAACGGCTGGAACATCGGCACGTGGGTGGGCTACGTGGGCCCGCAGTCCCGGTTCACCATCCCCTCCGGATTCCTCGACATGACCGGGGAGAATGAGATCGCCATCGCCGTCACGGCGGAGGCCACCGGGGCCGGTCCGGACTCGATCGACCTCGTACAGGTCGGGAACATGACCGGCGGGATGCCGGCGGTCGAGAACGCGGCGCCCGAACTCGCGGCCTACGAGCTCGCAGCCGACCTCACCGCCGACGACCGGACGGCGACCGCCCGGGTGAGCGGATCCCTGATCGTTCCCGAACTCGCCGGCGACGCGCTCACGGGCGTCGTGGTCGACTGGGGCGACGGCACCGAGTCCGAGACGCTCGCGCCCGAGTCCTTCGCCGCCGTCCACGACTACACCGCCGACGGCGACTACACGGTCACCGCCACGGCCACAGAACTCGTCGGCGGGGCGCACCTCGCCCAGCGCACCTTCACGGTGATCGTGGAGGACGGGCGGATCGTCGTCGGCGACGGCGGCACCGACTCGGGTGGTGACACGGACGCCGGCGGTGACAGCGACTCGGGTGGTGACACGGACGCCGGTGGTGACACGGACGCCGGTGGTGACACGGACGCCGGTGGTGACACGGACGCCGGTGGTGACACGGACGCGGGCGGTGACACCGACTCGGGTGGTGACACGGACGCCGGTGGTGACACCGACGGTTCGGATGGCTCGGACGGTTCCGACGCGGATAGTTCGGCTGGTTCCGACGGGTCGGACGGCTCCGATGGCTCCGACGCCGGCAGCACGGGTGGGTCCGACGGCTCTGATGGTTCCGACGCCGGCAGCACGGGTGGGTCCGACGGTTCGGACGGCTCCGCTGGTTCCGACGCCGGCAGCTCTGGCGGGGCCGATGGTTCCGACACCGGCAGCTCTGGCGGGGCCGATGGTTCCGACGCGGGCAGCTCTGGCGGTTCCGACGCGGGCAGCTCTGGCAGCGCGGACGGGCCGGGTGGTTCCGGCGGCCTGCCCTCGACCGGGGTCGGGCTTGGCGCGCTCGGCCTCATGGCGGGACTGCTCGCGGCCGGCCTCCTGCTCGTGCAGCGACGCCGGACCCGGATCGCCCGCGACTGAGGCACCGGACGGGTCGGCACCCGACCCACGCAACCGACGACGGCCGCGACCCTCCCACGGGAGGGGAGCGGCCGTCGTCCATGATCGGGGCCGATGTCGGAGGCCTCGGCGTACGATGACAATCGTGCGGGGCGGCCACCGGGGCCGGGCCGCACGGGCGAAGGAGGCCACGATGTCCGAGGAGTCCGGCAGCGGAACAGTGATCGTCGGAGCGGGGCTGGCGGCCGCGCACGTCGCATCGACCCTCACCGGCGGCGGCTACACCGGGCCGATCACGCTCATCGGCGACGAGGGGGAGCGGCCCTACGAGCGCCCGCCGCTGTCGAAGGAGGCGCTCCAGGGCACCGCCGATTATGCCGACGCCTACGTCCACGACGAGGCCTGGTACCGGGAGGCCGGGATCGCGCTGCACCTGGACGACGCCGCGGTCGCGATCGATCGCGCCGCCCGCACCGTCCGGCTGACCTCCGGTGCCACCGTGGGTTACGGACGGCTCGTGCTCGCCACGGGGGCCCACGCCCGCGCGCTGCCCGTCCCCGGCGCCGACGCCGACGGCGTGTTCATGTTGCGGCGGATGGCCGACTCGAAGCGCCTGCGGGACGTGCTGACGACGGGTGCCCGGGTCGTCATCGTCGGCGGCGGCTGGATCGGGCTCGAGGTCGCGGCCGCGGCGGTGCTCGCCGGCGCGTCCGTCACCGTGCTCGAGGCCGGCGAGGCCCCGCTCGGCCGGATCCTCGGGTCCGTGCTCGGCGATCACTTCGCCGGCCTGCACCGCGCCCACGGCGTGGACCTGCGCACCCGGGCGAGCGTCGTGGAGATCGTCACCACCGAGGGCCGGGCCACGGGCGTGCGCCTCGACTCGGGTGAGGAACTGCCCGCGGACGTCGTGCTCGTGGGAATCGGCGCCGTGCCGAACACGGAGCTCGCCTCCGCCGCCGGTCTCGACGTCGACGGCGGCGTGCTGACCGACGAGCACCTGGTCACGAGCGATCCGGCCGTGCTCGCGATCGGCGACGTGGCCAACGCCCACAACAGCCTGCGCGGGGAGCGCCTGCGCGTCGAGCACTGGGACAACGCGATCCGGCACGGCACCCTCGCCGGCAGGGTCATCCTCGGCGAGAACGCGACCTACGACTGGCAGCCGTATTTCTTCACCGACCAGTACAACCTCGGCATGGAGTACGTGGGCCTGGGAAGCGGCAGCGACATCCTCGTGGTCCGCGGGGACCTCACCGCGGCCGAGGCGGCGGGGGAGTTCATCGCGTTCTGGCTGCGAGAGGGCGTCGTCACCGCGGCGATGAACGTGAACATCTGGGACGTGAACGACGACCTGCGGGCGCTCATCGGGCGACGGATCGAGCCCGGCCGGCTCGCCGACGACGGCATCGGCCTCGCCGACCTGGCCTGATCCGCCTGACCCGACACACCGGGGCCGGCCACCGGGGCCGGCCCACCGGGCCCGAGCCGGCGCCTGAGCGGACGGCGGCGGACGGACGGCGGCCGGTCAGCGCGTGGATCGGATGCTCAGGCCGGGCTTGCGCCGATGCACCGAGAGGTAGCGCAATCCGTCCGGGCCGGCCTCGATGGAACGCTGCGAGCGGCGGGGAAGCCACACGAGGCCGCCCGGGCCGAGCGGCACCACGTCGCGCTCGGTGACGACCCTGCCCGAACCGGCGATCACGTGCAGGAGCACGTCGAGGTCGGGGCCGGCGTGGGTGGCGATCCTGCCCTCCGGCGCGATCGCGATGACGTTGGCGTCCAGGTCGCGTTCGGCCACGTCGAGCCGCCAGACCGCCCCGAACAGGTCCGCCTCCGCCGTGGGCCCGGCCAGGTCGGCGGTATCGGCCAGCAGCCGCGGCAGCGGCGTAGCCGCGAGCATCGTGATCCGGATCCGCCATTCGGGGGCCTCGTCCAGGTACTCCCAGTCGTAGCCGCGCGGATACTCGCGTTCGAACAGGCCGCGCAGCGGAACGGGATCGTGATCGTTGACGAGGACGAACGACTCCTGCACCGCGAGCGCATCGAACGTGGCGAGGATGGTCGAGTGCCGGTCGGCGTGGGGGATCACGCGGGCGTCGAGCTCGTAGGAGGTCATTCGTGCTCCGATTCTGCGGTGGCCGGCGGGTGGCTCCATCATGCCCGTCCGCGCCGGGGCGCCGCTGCCGAGGCGGACAGCTCGCGGGCCGGACGGCGTGCGGGCCGACGAGGCTCGCCTACGATGGGGGCATGTCTTCGCAGGTGTGCAGGCGTCAGGTTCTCGCGGGTGCCGGAGTGATCGCGGGCGTGACCCTGCTCGGGGCGTGCAGCGGCGAATCGACGGCGCTCGAGCCGGGGATCGTGCTCACGCCCCTGGCGGACGTGCCCGTCGGGGGATCCGTCACGGTGACGCCCGAAGGGGGCTCGCCGATCGTCGTGGGCCGTCCGTCCGAGGGCACCGTCGTGGCCGTGAGTGCGATCTGCACCCACCAGGGCTGCGAGGTGGCCCCGATCGACGGGGAACCGCAGGTCCTCATGTGCCCGTGCCACCATTCGGAGTTCGAGACCTTCACCGGCGACGTCCTCGAGGGGCCGGCGGTCGACCCGCTGCCGGAGATCACGGTCGCCGTCACCGGCGGGAACGTCGTGACCGCCTGAGCGGCGCGGGTCGTACAGTGAACCCGGGGCGGCACGGCTGTGCCGGCCCGAGGAGAATGACGAAGGAGCGCACATGAGCCAGTTTCAGCCACCCGCGGGCCCGCAGGGGGAACCGCCGTTCGGGTCGGCCGGTGGGTTCGGGGAGTCCGCGCCCGCGCCCGGCGGCTACACCGGACAGGTTCCGCCGAGCGTGCCGAGTGCCGCGGCGCCCGGGCACTATCAGCAGGCAGACCACTACCAGCAGTACCCCCAGCAGCAGTACCAGCAGCCCGAGCAATACCAACAGGGCCAGCAGTATCAGCAGAGTCAGCAGTATCAGCAGGGCGCCGGATATCCCGCGTATCAGCCGGCGGCCCCGAGCGGCCCGTCGCTGTTCGAGGACCCGGTGCGACTCGGCAAGGCCGCCTGGCTCGCCGTCGCCGTGTTCTCGGGCCTCGTCGCGCTGGCCGCGGTGCTCAGCGCGATCGCGAACTTCTCGCTCGGCGGCCTCTACGGGGGCGCGAGCAACGTGCTCAGTGGGATCGCGGTGCTCCTCAAGGGTGTGTCCCTGGCGGCGGTGGTCGCCACGGTGGGCAGGCTCGCGATCGACTTCTTCGTGGGCGCGGCCCTCGACCGGGCCGACCGGGCCGCCGATCGGACCGACTGAGGCCGGGCCCGGCCGGGCGGGGAGGCTGGCCCGCCGGGGCTCGCGTGCGGCACGATAGCGGCATGGAACCAGTAGCCGAGCCCGACCGCAGCGTCACGGCGACGGACCCTCGGCCCCCGCGCTGGATGCGCCGCAGCACCCTGCTCCTGCTCATCGTGCTCGCGATCCTCGCGCTCGGGCTCGTGCTCTACTTCCTGCTCCCGGCCGGATGGGCCCGCGTCGTCGGTTCGATGACCCACGGCACGGCGGCCTCGTGGCACGGGGTCGGATTCGGGATCGTGTTCACCCTGGCCGCCGTGGCCACGGCGGCGCTCGCCCTGCGCAGCCGGCACCGCCCGGAACGGCGCGGCCTCGTGATCGGGCTCGTGGTCGCGACCGCCGTGCTCGCGGCACCCAACCTGCTCACCCTGCTCATCGCGACCGGGCTCACCGCGCCGCTCGCCCGGGCCGACGTCGTGCTGCGCATCACCGCGCCCGGCTTCACCGTCGGCACCCTCGTGGGCGTCGTCGTCGCGGCCCTCCTCGCCGGGGGCGGCCGCTACCTGTGGGTGAATCGCGGCCGGTCCGAGGCGAGCACGGACGGCGCGTGAGCGCCGGGTCCCGGCCCGGATCGCGAGCCGGTTACCCTGGGGTCATGGCAAGCCCCGCGACCGACCGACGGCACCTGCCACGGCGCCGCCGGTCGCGCGCCCGGCCGGCGAGGCGGCGCCCGGGCGCGACCCTCGCCCTGCTCACCTCCCTGCTCACCGGCATGGCCCTCCTCGTGGCGGGCTGTTCGGGCGGGGTCACGCTCGACCCCGAACCGGGGGTGAGCCACGCGGTCCGCAGCATCTCGGTCACCCACGAACCAGAGTCCGAACGGATCTCGGGCAGCGATCCGGCCGAGCTCGCCCTCGCCGCGTCCCAGTCCTACTTCGAGGCCGCCCAGGTCGTGGTGCTCGCCCCGGTCGACGAGCCCGGGGCCATCCTGCGTGCCGCCTCGATCGGAGCGGTCGCCGGAGTGCCGGTGCTGCTCACCCCGGCGCCGGGTGAATCCACGACGCCGTCCGACACCGCCACCCCGGGGGAACTCAACACCGAACTCGTGCGGCTGGGCACCCGGGCGGTGCTGACCGTCGGGGCCGTGAGCCTCGCGGACGTCGACACGACCGCGCTCATCGTCGCGCCCGACCCCGGCGACGACGAGGCCCTCGGCGCCCTCCTCGGACGCGAGGTGACCTCCGTGGCGCCACCCGAGCCCGAGGACGCCGTCCAGGCGCTCGCACGTCTCGGCGAGGACGAGGTGTTCGCCGCCCCGGAGGCCGGCGCCGGCCCGGACGCCTACGGGTCGATGCCCGAGACCCTCGCCGCCGAGCCGCTCGCGGGGGCCGTCGTCATCACTCGCGACGAGCCGGTCCTCGTGGCGGCCGCGGGCACGGCGGCCGGGGCCGGCGCCCGGCTGCTCGTGGGCAGCGAACCACTGCGCGGCGACGCCGACCTCATCGGCGCGCTGGGCGAATCGGCGGTCACGAGCCTCGTCGCCCTGGGGACGTGGTCGATGCCGCGCGCGGAGCTCGACGTGGTGCTGGATGCCGTCCGCACGGGCGTGCAACTCCCCGGCGGCGGACAGCTGATCTTCGGATCCGGGGACTCGTCGATCCGCTACGTGAGCCTCTACGGCAGCATCCAGACCGACAAGCTCGGCACCCTCGGCGCGCAGGACGCCGCGGCCACGATGACCCGGGTCATCGGCGACGCGGCGGCCTACACCGCCGCCTGGGACGACCGGGTCGTGCCGGCCGTGGAGATCCTCGTGACCGTGGCGAGCGAGGAGCCCGGGACCCACGGAAAGTACAGCCACATGTGGCCCGCCGCCGACATCGAGCCGTGGATCGAGCGGGCCGAGCAGGCCGGGGTGCTCGTGCTGCTCGCATTCCAGCCGGGACGATACTCGTTCCTGGACCAGGTCCGCGAATACGAGACCCTGCTCGCCCACCCGAACGTGGGCGTGCGGCTCGAGCCGGGCTGGCGGTACGAGACCGACGCGCGGGCCCGCGACCGGGAGGGGTCGGTCGACGCCGGCGAGGTGAACGACCTCATCTCCTACCTGAGCGCCTTCGTGGCCGCCCACGACCTGCCCCAGAAGCTCGTGAGCGTGAGCGAGTCCACCGCCGGGCAGGTGCGCCACCGGGGGATCCTCATCACCGACGACCCGCGGATCCCCGTCCTCATCAACGTCGACGTCGGCGGCGACGCCGAGGCGCGCGGCAAGGCCTGGCGGGCCGTCCGCGCGGAGGCCCCCGCCGGCCTGGCCTGGGGGGTCACGATCCCCGCGAAGTCCGACCCCCCGGTCGGTCCGGCCGAGGTCGCCGACCTGCTCTCGCCCGTGCCCGACTGGGTGAGCCGGCGATGACCGCGCCATCCGCCCCCGAGGGGAAGGCCGGCAAGAACGGCACCGACGGCAAGAACGGCACGGACGGGACCGACGTCCCTGACATCCCCGCGGAGGCCGAGCAGCACAGCTGGTGGGTGCGGCTGCACCCGTGGGCCCGGCGCTCGATCCGGGCGAGCATCGCCTTCGTCGTCACGGGCCTCGTGGCGGTCGTGGGCGGGGTGCTCACGGCCGACCACGAGGGCTCGCTCGGGCCCCACATCGCCGAGTACTCGATGACGCTCAACCACGAGATCACCGTGAACATGGGCCCGCTCGGATCGCTCATCCTCGACTCCCCGCTCCCGCTCGGCCTCGGTGTCGACGTGCTCGTCGAGCGGATCCCCGACGAGCTCTCGATCGGCGGGGAGGAGGTGCCCGCCGGCCCGGGGGACGCGATCGCGGGGCTCACCGAGGACCTGAACAGCTACGTGCAGTTCTTCACCGACCCGGCCACGACGATCCGCACCGCCGCGTTCGGGCTCGCCTCGAACGCGGTGCTGCGCACGTTCCTCTACTGGTCGATCCTGCTCACGGTCATCATGCTCAGCCGACTGACGGCGCACGGCCTGTTCCGCAACGCCGTCGCCTCGGCCTGGCGTCGCCCCGACATCCGGGCCGTGACCATCGGCCTCGTCCTCGCCCTGGCCGTCGCGCCGGCGGTCTCGGTGACGAAGGGTTCCGCCGGCGTGGGGCACACGTCCTCGGTCCTCGCGAACACGCCGCTGGCCGACGCCCGGATCACCGGCCGGCTCGGCGAGCTGATCGACCACTACGGGCAGGTCGTCATCGACGCGATCAACAAGAATTCGGAGTTCTACGACGTGGTCGAGGCGAACCTGCGCGACGCCTACGCCGCCGATTCCGCCCCGCACGCCCCGCGGACCCCGCCGCTGCCGGCTCCGACGATGAGCCCGGACGCGAGCCCGGCACCCGGAGACGGAGCCTCCGAGGCCCCCTCGGGGGCGGCGTCGACGCCCACCGCCACGCCGGAGCCCACGGGCGACGACCTCGGCGGTCCCACGGGCGCCGCCGACGGCAGCGGGGACGGCGACCGGACCGGTGACGAGGAGACGCCGCCGGGCACGGCCGGGCCGGACGGGATCCGCGCCGTGGACGAGGAGGACGTCGCCACGATCGTCATCGTCTCCGACCTGCACTGCAACGTGGGGATGGGCAAGGTCATCGGAGCCGCCGCCCAGGAGGCGGAGGCCGACCTCATCGTCAACCTCGGGGACACGGTCATGGGCGGCACCGCCGTCGAGGCGATCTGCGTCAACGCCTTCGCCGACGGCTTCGGGGACCTGCCGGTGGTCGTGGCCGACGGCAACCACGACTCGGACGTGACGGCCGACCAGGAACGCGGCCACGGATGGACCGTGCTCGACGGCAAGCCGGTCGTGATCGAGGGGATCCGCTTCCTCGGCGACACGGACCCCACCCTCACCTCCCTCGGCGCGCCGACCCGCCAGGTGGGGCCGGAGACGATCCCGGAGATCGGCGACCGGCTCCGCGACGAGGCGTGCGAGCTGGCGGCGGGCGGCGACCCGGTCGACATGCTCCTCATGCACAACCCCCGGGGCACGGAGGCCGCGCTCAAGAGCGGCTGCGTGCCGCTGGCCCTCGCCGGCCACTACCACCGCCGGATCGGACCGTGGCAGCGGGGGCTCGGCGTGCAGTACGTCAGCTCGTCCTCGGGCGGGGCCACGTACAAGGTGCCCACGATCGGACCCCTGAACGCGCCCGCGACGATCACGGTGATGCGCTGGGACCGTGCCACCCACACGCCCCTGAGCTTCCGCACGATCATCGCCGACCCGGATCAGAGCGTCGACCTGTCCCCGTGGTTCGCCTTCCCCGCCCGGCCCGACCACGAGGTCGAACTCGAGTGGCCGGCCCCCGGGCAGGGTCCGTGGAGCTGAGCGGGGCGGACTAGGCTGACCGGACAGGGCCCGCACCGGGGCCGACAGGAGAGGAACCGCGAGTGAGCGACACACACCCGAGCCCCGCGACGGCCGGCCCGCTGGACCCGATCGACGACCAGGTCCCCACCCGGGCGCCGGGCGGCCGGGAGTTCGGCTGGGTCGCCCTCATCACCGGGCTCCTGGGCCTGTGGGCCTCGGCCTCGCTGGCGATCGACTACATCAACCGGCTCGTGTTCGGCCAGGACTACGTCGCCGCCTGCGACATCAACCCGATGATCGGCTGCGGCCTGTTCCTCGACAGCGACGCGGCCTCGGCCTTCGCGATCCCCAACGTCGTCGTCGGGGTGGCCGCCTTCCCGGTGGTGATCACGCTCGCGATGCTGCTGCTCAGCCGGGTCGAACTGCCCCGGTGGATCTGGCGTGGCGCCGTGGTCGGCGGACTCTTCGGGATCGGGTTCGTGACCTGGCTGCAGTATCAGGCGCTGTTCGTGCTGTCGGGCCTGTGCCCCTACTGCCTCGTCATCTGGGCCGTGATGATCCCGCTGTTCGTGCACATCGTCGCCCGCGCCGGCGAGGCGGGGGCGCTCGGCTTCTCCGCCGGGGTGGCCCGTCAGCTCGTGCGCAACCGCTGGATCATCGTCGTGCTGTGGTACCTCGTGGTCGCGGCCGCGATCCTGCTCGTGCTCGGTGAGGCGCTCCTCGCGGTCATGTGACCGGCGGCGTCGCCCGTCGGAGCGGGCGGATGACCCCGACGCGGGAGGACCAGTGCCGGCCCGCCCGGAGCCGCCCGACCACGGCCCGCTCGAGGGAGGTGCGCTGCGGCAGCCGGGCCAGCTGCTCCGGGCCCACCTGCTCGCGGGTGCGGAACGTGAAGAAGATCGCGTCGCCGTCCGCCGGCCGGGACTCCTCCCGTAGCTGCCACAGGCGCTGGAACGCGGCGATGTTCCCCCGGCCCTCGAGCGCCTCGGACAGGTTCGGGTCGAGCAGCCAGGAATCGCAATGGAATCCGGCCAGGTCGAGCCCTGCGAGCGGTCCGGCGGCCAGCTCGCGCGCCTGGTCGAACGACTCCTGCACCCCGGTGAGCGGGCCCGTCTGGGGGATGTGCGCCGAGAGGTGGAGGCGGCCGTCGTAGCGGACGACGTTGAACTGCAGCCGGCCGAGCCACCACAGGGTGCCCGACCAGGCGACCGTGAGCCACCATTGGGTGTGCAGGCCGAAGGAGCCCGTGACGAGGCGGTGCACGTGCACCTGCTGGCCCAGGTCGCGCAGGCCGCTCGCCGCGACCTCCGCGGAGAGGCCGAGCCGGCGGCCGTAGGCGTGCACCTCCGGCGACGTGACGGCGAGGGCCAGCAGCGGCAGGAGTCCGCGGGGCCGGCCGGGCTCGTCGGGCAGGACGTCGAAGAAGTCCTTGGCCTGTGGGCCGAGCCGGTCGCCGATGAGCCCGAGGACCGGGCCGGTCGCGGCGGCGACCCGGTCGAGGTCGGCCGGCCCGATCGCCTCGAGCAGGCGGTCCAGCTCGGCGCGGTCCTCGGGATAGAAGCCGAGCCGATCCCACAGGGCCGGATCGGCCAGGCGGGAGCGCACCCGCTCCGGCGTCAGCGCGCGGGGCGCGGACGCCGGAGCGGGTGGGAACACCTCGATCGGTCGCTCGGTCATCGGTTGCGGGTCAGGAGATGCGGCTCTCGCTGCGGTCGGCG
Organism: Pseudactinotalea sp. HY158; assembly: GCF_009660225.1. Lineage (NCBI taxonomy): Bacteria > Bacillati > Actinomycetota > Actinomycetes > Micrococcales > Cellulomonadaceae > Pseudactinotalea > Pseudactinotalea sp. HY158. The sequence goes on along the minus strand of NZ_CP045920.1, from coordinate 1,974,063 downwards.
GTCCACTCGATGTGGAAGGACCCCTCGTCGTCCACCCGCCGATACGTGTGGGCGCCGAAGAAGTCCCGCAGGCCCTGGATGAGCGAGGCGGGCAGGCGCTCGGCGCGCACCGAGTCGTAATAGGACAGGGCCGCACCGAAGCCCGGGGCGGGCACGCCCGCGATGGCCGCGGTGGCGACGACCCGGCGCCAGCCGTCCTGCGCGGCCGTGAGGCCGGTGACGATGCTCGGCGCGGCGAGCAGGGTCGGCAGGTTCCCGCCGGCGTACTCGGACCGGATGCGCTCGAGCAGGCGCGCCCGGATGATGCAGCCGGCCCGCCAGATCTTGGCCACCTCGGCCACGTCGATGTCCCAGCCGTACTCGAGGGAGGCGGTGCGGATCTGGTCGAGCCCCTGGGCGTAGGCGACGACCTTGGACGCCCACAGCGCCTGGCGCACGTCCTCGACGAGGGAGTCGGTGCGCTCGACCCGGCGGTCGGGCCCGCTCAGGTGCTCCCGGCCGGCGGCCCGCAGGTCGGGGTGGCTGGAGACCGCGCGGGCGAAGACCGATTCGCCGATCGTGTTGACCGGCACACCGAGACCGAGGGCGCTCTGCACGGTCCACGTGCCGGTGCCCTTCTGGCCGGCCGCGTCCACGACCACGTCGACGAGCGGGGCGCCCGTGCGCGGGTCGAGCTGGTCGAGCACGGTCGAGGTGATCTCGATGAGGAAGGAGTCGAGGTCGCCGGTGTTCCACTCGCGGAACGCCTCCGAGATCTCGGCGACGCTCAGGCCCGCGGCCCGCAGCAGGTCGTAGGCCTCGGCGATGAACTGCATGTCGGCGTACTCGATGCCGTTGTGCACCATCTTGACGAAGTGGCCGGCGCCGTCGGGGCCCATGTGGGCGCAGCACGGCTCACCGTCGTAGCGGGCGGCGATGTCCTCGAGGATGGGGCCGAGCGCCGCATACGACTCGAGCGATCCGCCGGGCATGATCGAGGGCCCGTTGAGCGCGCCCTCCTCGCCGCCGGAGATGCCGGCGCCCACGAAGTGCAGGCCGCGCGTGCGCAGTGCCTGCTCCCGGCGACGGGTGTCCTCGTAGTGGGCGTTCCCGCCGTCGACGACGATGTCGCCCTCCTCGAGCAGCGGGATGAGGGAGTCGATCGTGGCGTCGGTGGCCGGACCGGCCTGGACCATGATGATGATCCGGCGCGGGCGCTCGAGGCTCGCCACGAACTCGGCCAGTTCGGCGGCCGGCACGAAGGATCCCTCGTCCCCGTGGGAGGCCATGAGGTCGTCCGTGCGGGCCTGGGTGCGGTTGTACAGCGCGACCGTGTGGCCGTGGCTCGCGATGTTCCGGGCGAGGTTGCGCCCCATGACCGCGAGGCCGATCACCCCGACGTGGGCGGTTCCGACAGTGCTCATTCTTCTCTGGGTCCCTTCGATGCGGCAGTTCCTCGACCGAACCTACCGGTCCGCGCCGTGCCGCGGCGAGGCGGACCACCGTCCGGGACCGCCGCACGAGCCGGCGCGGCGGCCGCAGGAGGCCCGTCGAGGCCCGTGCAGGCCCCGGCGGGCGCCGCGTGGGAGTCGCGAGCGGGCACCGGCCGGCCGTGGTCGGCAACAGCCGACACCGGCTGACAACAGCTGGCAACAGCCGGTGACTCGGGTGCCGGCCCGCCTGGTCGCGGGCGTGGCCATGACGCCGGTCACAGCGGGAATGAATCTTCAACTACCTTGTTGTGATGTATGCACACGCATAGAACTTGGGAGTCGGTAGAGATGCAGTTCGGAATCTTCACGGTCGGGGACGTCACCACGGACCCGACGACCGGTCGCACGCCGACCGAGCGCGAGCGGATCAAGGCGATGGTCGCGATCGCGAGACATGCCGAGGACGTGGGCCTCGACGTGTTCGCTACGGGCGAACACCACAATCCACCCTTCGTGCCGAGCTCGCCCACGACGATGCTCGGCTACATCGCGGCGCAGACCTCGAGGCTGCTGCTCACCACCTCGACCACGCTCATCACCACGAACGACCCGGTGAAGATCGCCGAGGACTACGCGATGCTCCAGCACCTGGCCGACGGCCGCGTCGACCTCATGATGGGCCGGGGCAACACCGCGCCCGTCTACCCGTGGTTCGGCAAGGACATCCGGCAGGGCATCCCGCTCGCGATCGAGAACTACGCGCTGCTGCGCCGCCTCTGGGAGGAGGACGTGGTCACGTGGGAGGGGCGCTTCCGCACCCCGCTCCAGCAGTTCACCTCGACGCCACGGCCTTTGGACGGCGTCGCCCCCTTCGTGTGGCACGGCTCCATCCGCAGCCCGCAGATCGCCGAGTTGGCCGCCTACTACGGCGACGGCTTCTTCGCGAACCACATCTTCTGGCCCACCGAGCACTTCCAGTCGCTCATCCGGCTCTACCGCGAGCGCTACGAACACTACGGTCACGGCAGCGCCGACCAGGCGATCGTCGGCCTCGGCGGGCAGATCTTCATCCGCAAGAACTCCCAGGACGCCGTGAACGAGTTCCGTCCCTACTTCGACAACGCGCCCGTCTACGGCGGCGGCCCCTCGCTCGAGGAGTTCACCGAGGCCACCCCGCTCACGGTCGGGTCCCCGCAGGAGGTCGTCGACCGCACGCTGACGTTCCGCGACCACTTCGGGGACTACCAGCGACAGCTCTTCCTCATCGATCATGCGGGCCTGCCGCTGCGGGTCGTGCTCGAGCAGCTGGACGAGCTGGGCGAGATCCTGCCGACCCTGCGCGCCGAGTTCGCGAAGGACCGGCCCGCCCACGTCCCGGACGCGCCGACGCACGCCTCCCTCGTCGAGTCCCGCCGGGCCGCGCCGGGCACCGCCGCCGCGATCGGGGAGCCGCGGCAGCCGGTCCGGGACACCGTGACCGGCCGCGCATTCGACCCCGCGGCGTCGTCGTGAGCGTGGCCACCGGCCTCGACCGGCCGCCGACGCCCCGCGCCGCGAGCGCGGCCTGGGAGGCGCTGCTGCGCACCCAGGCCGCCCTCATGGCCGGCTTCGAGGCCGGGGGAGACTTCGACCCGCTCTCCGCCCGCGAGTACGACGTGCTCTTCCGCCTCGCCGGCTCGCCCGGCGGCCGGCTGGCGATGCGCGAGCTCGTCACCGGCGCCCTCGTCTCCCAGCCGGGCATCTCGCGCCTGGTCGACCGGCTCACCGCCGCCGGCCTGACCCGGCGCGAACCCGACGCCCGGGACGGACGGGCGATCGTCGTCGTCCTCACGCCGCGCGGGCGCGCGCTCCAACGCGAGCTGGGACGCCGGCACGTCCGCTCGATCACGGCCCGGCTGGCCCCGCTGAGCGAGCGCGAGGCGCGGCTGCTGCAGGCGCTGTGCACGCGACTGACCGACGCCCTCGCCGTCCCCGACCACGCCGACCGCCCCGATCGCACCGCATGGGAGGATGCCTCATGACTTCCGTCGTCTCACTCTCCGGAGGGTTCGGATACCCCTCCACCACGACCGCCCTGACCGACCTGCTCGCGCGCGCGGCCGAGGAGCTGGACGGCGCGGACCTCACCCGGCTCGAACTGCGAGACCTCGCGGGCGACCTCCCCGACGCGACCCTCCTCGGGCTGCCGAGCGAACGGCTCGACCGGGCGCTGCGGGCCGTCGAACAGGCCGACCTGATCATCACCGCCTCGCCGGTGTTCCGCGGGTCCTACGCCGGACTGTTCAAGGCGTTCTGGGACCTCGTGGACCCGGTCGCGATGAAGGGCAAGCCCGTGATCCTCGGCGCGACCGGCGGATCGGCGCGCCACCAGCTCGTGATCGACCAGGCCATGCGGCCGCTGTTCTCCTACTTCGGAGCGCTCGTCGTGCCCACCGCGATCTATGCCGCGGAGGAGGACTGGGCGGCCGCCGGCCTGCCCACCCCCGAACTCGCCGATCGTGCCCGCCGCGCCGTGGCCCAGGCCGCCGACCTCCTGCCCGCCCGGGCGACCCTGCGGGGCTGAACCGGGCCCCCGCGGCTGGTGTGGGCCCCGGGGCGCGACCCGCCGGTGCGCTAGGCTGTGCGGGTGGAAACGCGGGCCCTCCTGAGCTGCCCGCGCTGAGCCGAAGCGGAACGACGCCGCGTCAGCGCGGACGACCTCTCACGTCTGGGTGAGGGGTCGTCGTCATGAGAGCCCACGTGTCCATCGGCCCAGTGGCCCCAGTAGACCGAGGAAAGAGCGATGACCACGACCACCCCCGAGGTGCCCCCCTTCCGCTACACCGCCGAGCTGGCGGGTGAGATCGAGCGAGCGTGGCAGCGGCGGTGGGAGCGGGACGGCACGTTCCACACGGCGAACCCGGACGTGGGCGGCGCCGGCGACCTGCCCGAGAAGTTCTACCTGCTCGACATGTTCCCCTACCCCTCGGGCAAGGGGCTGCACGTGGGACACCCGCTCGGGTACATCGCCACGGACGTCGTGGGCCGCTATAAGCGCATGACCGGCGTCAACGTGCTGCACGCGCTCGCCTACGACGCGTTCGGCCTGCCCGCCGAGCAGTACGCGATCCAGACCGGTCAGCACCCGCGCACGACCACCGAGGAGAACATCGCGGTCATGCGGGAGCAGCTGCGCCGGCTCGGGCTGGCGCACGACGACCGGCGCTCCTTCGCCACGACCGACGACGACTACGTGCGCTGGACCCAGTGGATCTTCCTGCAGATCTTCGACTCGTGGTTCGACCCGGACGCCGTCGCCCCGGACGGCAGCGCCGGGGCCGCCCGCCCCATCGGCACCCTGATCGACCGGTTCGCCGCGGGCGTCGTCACGTTGCCCGAGCCGTTCGCGGCGCGCTCCTGGGGCGACCTGACCCCGGCGGAGCGGGAGGAGGCGCTGGGTCACTACCGACTCGCGTACGTGGCCGACGTGCCGGTGAACTGGTGCCCGGGACTGGGCACGGTGCTGGCGAACGAGGAGGTGACCGCCGACGGGCGCTCGGAGCGCGGCAACTTCCCGGTGTTCAAGCGCAACCTGCGCCAGTGGATGATGCGCATCACCGCCTACGGCGACCGGCTCGTGGCCGACCTCGACCGCCTCGACTGGCCCGAGAAGGTCAAGGCGATGCAGCGCAATTGGGTGGGCCGGTCCGCCGGTGCGACCGTCACCTTCACCCTCGACGAGGGAACCCAGGCGGTCGACGTCTTCACCACCCGCCCCGACACGCTCTTCGGCGCGACGTTCATGGTGCTGGCGCCCGAGCACCCCGCCCTCGACGCGCTCGTGCCCGCGGCGTGGCCCGAGGGCACGAAGGACTCCTGGACGGGCGGCGAGGCCACCCCGGCGGCCGCGGTGGCCGCCTATCGGGCCCAGGCCGCCGCCCGGACGGAGGCGGAGCGGACGAACGCCGAGCGCGACAAGACCGGGGTGTTCAGCGGCGTCTTCGCCACGAACCCCGTGAACGGCGCGCCCCTGCCCGTGTTCATCGCCGACTACGTGCTCATGGGCTACGGCACGGGAGCCATCATGGCCGTGCCGGCTCAGGACGAGCGCGACTGGGAGTTCGCCACGGCGTTCGACCTGCCGATCGTGCGCACCGTGCAGCCCCCGGAGGGCTTCACCGGTGGCGCCTACACCGGCGAGGGCGCCACGATCAACTCCGCGAACGCCGACCTGTCGCTCGACGGCCTCGACGTCGCCTCCGCCAAGACCGCGATCATCGACTGGCTCGACCAGCACGACCTGGGGGAGGGCACGGTCACCTATCGCCTGCGCGACTGGCTCTTCTCCCGGCAGCGCTACTGGGGCGAGCCGTTCCCTGTCGTCTACGACTCCGACGGGCGGGTCGTGCCGCTGCCGGAGGAGCTGCTCCCGGTCACGCTGCCCGAGATGCCCGACTTCAGCCCGAAGTCCTACGACGACGACGACGTCACCTCCGAACCGGAGGCACCGCTCGGCCGGGCCGGCGACTGGGTCGAGGTCGAACTCGACCTGGGGGAGGGCCCGAAGACCTACCGGCGCGACACGAACACGATGCCCAACTGGGCGGGTTCGTGCTGGTACGAGCTGCGCTACCTCGACCCGGACAACGAGTCGTTCGCCGTCGACCCGGGCCTCGAGCAGTACTGGATGGGACCGCGCACCCTGCCGGACGGCACCTCGAGCACCGGCGGGGCGGACCTGTACGTCGGCGGCGTCGAACACGCCGTGCTCCACCTGCTCTACGCCCGGTTCTGGCACAAGGTGCTCTACGACCTCGGCCACGTCTCCTCGGTCGAGCCGTTCCACAAGCTCTTCAACCAGGGCTACATCCAGGCCTACGCCTTCACCGACGCCCGCGGTGCGTACGTGCCCGCGGAGGAGGTCGTCGAGCATCCCGGCGACGACGGGAACCCGACCTACACCCACGACGGCGCGCCGGTGACCCGCGAGTACGGGAAGATGGGCAAGTCCCTCAAGAACATGGTCACCCCGGACCAGATGTACGCCGAGTACGGCGCCGACACCTTCCGGGTGTACGAGATGAGCATGGGCCCGCTCGACCTGTCGCGGCCGTGGGAGACCCGCGCCGTCGTCGGCGCGCACCGCTTCCTGCAGCGGCTGTGGCGCAACGTCGTCTCGGAGGAGAGCGGTGAGGTCACCGTGGCCGATGAGCCGATGGACGACGGCACCGCCCGGGTGCTCGCCCGCACCATCGCCGATGTCCGGGTCGAGTACGAGGCGATGCGCCCGAACACGGCCATCGCCCGCCTCATCGTGCTCAACAACCACCTCACCGGCCTGGACCGGGTGCCCCGCGCGGCGGTCGAGGCGCTGCTCGTCATGACCGCCCCGGTGGCCCCGCACATCGCCGAGGAGCTGTGGAGCCGACTCGGCCACGCCGAGACGCTCACCTACGAGCCCTTCCCCACGGCGGACGAGGCGAAGCTCGTGGACGAGACGGTCACGTGCGTCGTCCAGGTCGCCGGCAAGGTGCGCGACCGGCTCGAGGTCTCCCCGGACATCTCGGCCGACGAGCTCGAGGCGGCCGCGCGGGCCTCGGCGGCGGTCGCCCGGGTGCTCGACGGGCGCGGTATCCGCAAGGTCATCGTGCGCGCGCCCAAGCTCGTCAACATCGTGCCGGGCGAATAGTCGAGTAGGCGAGTGGGTGAGGCGGCGACCGACGGGTCGCCGGCGCGCATGCCGACCGTGCCCGTGATCCCGGGGGAGCCCTACGACGGCCCGCTCGCGCTCGAGTGCGCGCACTTCCGGCGCGACGAGTGCCGCTCGTGCACGCTGCTGCCGCTCGAGCCGGACGAACAGGGCTCCCGGGCGATGCGGCGGCTGCGCGGCCTGCTCCCCGATCCCGGGATCGAGTGGTCGGCGCCGGTCCGCTCGGCCGCCGGGGGCTTTCGCACCAAGGCGAAGATGGTCGTGACCGGCACCTCCGAGCGCCCGGTCCTCGGGCTGCCGGGGGCGCCCGGCACGGCGCCGGCCGATCTGCGCGACTGCCCGCTCTATCCGCCCGAGCTCACGGCCGCCCTCGAACACGTCGCCTGGTTCATCACCCGGGCCGCCCTCCCGCCCTATCGGGTGGACCGGCGCCGCGGCGAGCTCAAGCACGTGCTCCTCACGCTCGGCCGCGGCGAGGACTCGGCGGGGCGCCTCATGCTCCGGTTCGTGCTCCGCTCCGAGGCCGCGCTGCCCCGGATCCGCGAGCACCTGCCCGCCCTGCTCGAGCGCATCCCCGGCCTGGAGGTCGTCTCCGCCAACCTCCATCCCGCCCACGCGGCCACCCTCGAGGGGGAGCGGGAGATCGTCCTGACCGAGGCCGCCACCCTGCCCGTCGACCTCGGCGGGCTGACGTTCCACGTGCGCCCGCGCAGCTTCCTGCAGACCAACCCCGCCGTCGCGGCCGAGCTCTACCGCCAGGGCGCGGACTGGGCCGGCGCGGCCCAAAGCGTCTGGGACCTGTACTGCGGGGTCGGGCCGTTCGGGCTGCATGTCGCCCGGGCCGACCCGTCCCGGGAGGTGGTCGGGGTCGAGACGAGCCGCGAGGCCGTCGACTCCGCCCGCCTCACCGCACGGTCCGCCGGCCTGCGGGCCCGCTTCGAGGTCGCCGACGCCACGAGCTGGGCCATCGAGCAGCCGGCCGGGCCCGACCTGGTCATCGTCAACCCGCCCCGGCGCGGCATCGGCACCGCCCTGGCCTCCTGGCTCGACGCCTCGAGCACCGGCGCCGTGCTCTACTCCTCCTGCAATCCGGCCAGCCTCGCCCGCGACCTGGCCCGCATGCCGCAGCTGCGCCCCGTGCGGGCCCGGCTCTTCGAGATGTTCCCGCACACGGCCCACAGCGAGGTGCTCGTGCTCCTGCGCCGCGCCGCCTGAGCCGCGCCGCCCGCCGCGAGGAGGATCCACAGCGCGGCCCGTGATGGACCGTCGTCCACAGCCCGCGACCCGGCCCGGGTGCCGGGCGGCCGCGGCGCCTAGCGTGGCGCGCATGGATCCATTCGAGCCTGCGGACGACGCAGCTCGCCCCGCGCGCGCCAGGTCCCGCCTCTGGTGGGCGACCCGGCCGGGCATCGCCATCAAGGCCGGGGTCGTGCTGCTGGCCGTCGGGCTCGCGGTCACCGGCTGGCTCCTGCTGCGGCCCCCGCCGGGGCAGATCCAGCGTCCGCCCCTCCCGGCGGCGGCCGGGGTCGACGACGCGGCGGGGCCGGATCCCGCGGACCGGACCGGCGGGTCCGCGAACGCGCACGAGCCCGGAGCCGGTGGGCCGCCCGACCAGGGAGCCGGTGGGCCGCCCGACCAGAGACCGGGCGACACGGGCGACACGGGCGACACGGGCGAGCTCATCGTCCACGTCGCCGGAGCGGTGCTCGAGCCGGGGCTCGTCACGCTGCCGGCCGGGGCACGGATCGCCGATGCGCTGACCGCCGCGGGCGGGAGCCTGCCCGAAGCGGCACTGGACGCAGTCAACCTCGCCGCCCCGGCGCGCGACGGCGAGCAGATCTACGTGCCCACGCGGGAGGAGGGGGCGCCGCCGGCCGCCCTCGGGGGCGAGGGCGGAAGCGGGGGAGCGGCGCCCGCGGGCCCCGTCGACCTCAACACCGCGGATGCCACGCAGCTCGAGACGCTGCCGGGGATCGGGCCGGTCACGGCCGCGAAGATCCTCGGGTGGCGCGAGGCGCACGGCCCGTTCGGCGACGTCTCGGACCTCCTGGCCGTGCCCGGGATCGGTCCGGCGACCCTCGCCGAGCTCGAGGGGAGGGTGCGGGTGTGACGCGGCCACTCCGGCGCGGGGGCGACGGGCCATGTCCGTCGCGCTGACCCCGGTCGACCTGCGGCTCGTGGCCCGGCCGCGCCCGCCCCGGGCCCGGCACCGGCCCGCCTGGGTGGGCTGGAGCCGGATGACCGTGCTGCTCGCCTGCGTGATCGCGAGCGTCGGCGGTGCGGTCGTCAGCGCCGCCGTCATCGCCCGCGAGCGGGCCGTGGCCCCGCTGGCGGGGGTCTCGGGCACCGTACACGCCCGGATCGCGGCGGAGCCGCGGGAGCTGCGGAGCAGGCCCGGCAGCTACGGCGTGTCGGTCGAGGTGCGCGAGGTGGACCTCGCCGGCCCGCCCGAGGTGGTCGCCCCGATGACGGCCCTGGATGCCCGCGTCGACCGCCTCCGGGAGGGCCTGCGCAGGCAGGTGGCCGACCTGCCGCCCTTCGCGCGCGGGCTCGTTCCCGGCGTGGCGATCGGCGAGGACCGGGCCCTGCCCGACCGGATCGCGGAGGCGATGCGCACCACGAGCCTCACCCACCTGACGGCCGTCTCGGGCAATAAAAAATCGTCCAACCTAGCGAAGTGCGCAAATGTATTACACCCGGTCAGAGGCGTAATACATACCCACCTCAGTTGGTAACGTTGGTGGTCGGCTCGCACCTCACTAGGTTCGCCAGTACGCCAGAGAATCCTCCCCTCGTCCTGCCCCTTCCATATCGCGCAGGTTGGTTCTCGAGTGGCTGGGTCCGCAGCGCGCTAGGTGCGGACCCTCAAGACGAGGGGCGCACTCACGCAGGCAGGGCTCGTCAATCACCAGTTGGTTCCGCTTCGGATGATTCTTGTGGGATGTCCTCGACGAGTCCGTTCGGGCCGTACCAACGTGTCTCTCCAGTCGTGTGCTTGACCTTGCCGATGAGGCGGGTGCTCAGATGCCACTCAGTGAGGTCGGGCTCGTTGTGGGCTGCATCGGGTCGGAAACCCCAGCGGCGATGCCCATCGCGGCGTACATCCGGAGCGGCATAGTTCGCCGGCATCGGGCCGTCTCCGCTGACAGCGCACAAAGATTGCCGTACGTACTCCACATAGTTCAGGAGATCACTAACGTCACGCTGTCGCAGGTTCTCTGTGCGCTCGCCTTGTTCTGACTGGTTGAAGCGGACCATCCAGGCCAGCGCTTCCCAGCGCGCATGCAACTCCGGCGGAAGCGCGTGTGCATGGCTGGAGCCTGCTTGCAGAAGGGTTGAGACGCGCTTCTTCCGGCCTGTGTGCACATCGGCCGTCGCTGGCACTCGAGCGAAGGATGCCGTTCGTTGATTTTCGTCTCCATTGATCGTCGTGAAGTCAGCGAGTGCAACGAGCAACTGATCCGCTGCGAAAGACTGTCGCCTGAGCTCATCGGCGAGTTTTGACTCTCGCCGCTCTTCCGCCGCAAGCTCGGTTTCGTGCTTCAACACCTTCGCGGTTTGCCGCGAACCTACCCAGGCAGACAGGACGCCGCCCACGATCGCGCCCAGTAGGGCAGCCAGCATTTCAGTCATGCCGAGCAATGTATCTTTCGCCACTGACACGCCCGCCCTGGAGGCAGGCTCGGGAACGGTCAGCCCACTGCAGGTGGCTCCATAGATGGGGAACGGAACGCAAGCTCCGCCAGCTATCCCAACGCCTCGTCAACGGACCGACGCACCTCGCCGGCGAACTGATCGATCAGATCCTGGGCCGCCGCTCTGGTGTCTGCCTGCTGCAGGCAATCAGCGATTGAGCTCTCCCTGAACACGATCTCGTGCCCTTCTCCGTTGCTGTCAGCAACCAGGATCAATGCACCGACCCCGTTCTCATGGGGGCGTGCTGCCACCTCGACGGGAGTGTCCGGCAAAAGATCCTTGGCGACCTCTGCGATGGCTGCGCGAACGACGTTGTCCCGGTTGATCGTGAACAGCGGGCCGATCATCGCAGGTCCTCGAAGGGGTCGATGACGCTGTGCACTCCGTGCTCGGGGCAGACGAAGGCGATGCGCACGCCCAGGCCGTCCGCGCCGGCGCTTGGGTCGGGGTGGCAGTCCCCGCCGCACTCGGAGCAGGTCCGGTAGTCATCGTCCTTGGGCACGCGGATGTCCATGCCGTCCGGGCCGTCGAGTTCGTCGTACTCCATGCTGTCGACTCTATGCGCCCGGTAGTGGCGGTGGCCAGCACGAGCGCCGCGCTGGCAGCTGCCTATCGCTGGTCTTCTTCGAATGCCTTGAGCAGTACCCCCAGTTGCGCTTCGCCCAGCGGGGGAGCGGCCTCGGCCGGTCGCTTCACCTATGCCAGCTAGCTCGGATCATCGTTGCCCGACACTGGGCCCTGGCTCCGCTGGCGCGGCCGGCGCGTGGGCGCGGGTTCGGTCGATCGCTGCTTCCGGTCCGACTGCTGCCCAGCTGCCTGGATGATCGCCTCGCGGACTGCCGTGGAAGCCTCGGTGCCATCGCTGGTGAGCTATGCCAGTGCGCTCCGCGAAGCCGCATCGAGGCGCACCGAGATGTGGCTGGGACGAGACTCGTCGGTGGGTGGTCTCGCCAGCGGATCGTCGGCGGCGGGTCGATCGTGTCTCCCTCGTATACGAGTAGATCTTGAGGTCAATCGTAACCAGAAGTTGTCGCCTCCTGGAAGCGATAAGTGCCTGGAACTGATGACTTCCTGCCTTGACGCTTGATATGTGGCCATCTCCTTGAAGTCGACGCTCGGCACGCAAGTGCGCGAGATCCGTCGTGCCCGCGGGTTGACCCAGGAGGCGCTGGCCGAGCAGCTCGAGGTCTCGCCCCGGTACCTCGCCGGCGTCGAGCGCGGCGAACGAAACCTGACACTGGACTCAGTCGACGCGCTGGCGGAGCAGCTCGGCGTGGAGGCGAGGTCGCTGCTGGGCTGACCGACCCCGGGCTGTGGCGGGGCCCGCCCCTGGACGGTCGCCCGCGTGTGTCGGAGCCCATTGGTAGGATGCAGCGCATATGCACCTGCCCGCATAAATTCGGTTTGGTCGTCGAATTCCTATTGTCGAGAGTTGCGGAGAATTTTCAGTCGTGTCAGTCCTTTCCAGCTTCGTGTGGAGTGTCGCCGACACGCTCCGGGGCCCCTACAGCGAGGCCGAGTACGGTTCGGTCATTCTTCCCTTAACCGTGTTGCGACGCCTCGAGTGCGTGATGGAGCCGCACCGCGAAGTCATGGCCGAGATCGTCGGGAAGCACGAGGGTGAGCAGCAGCGGCGCACGCATCTGAAGCTGCGGACACGGAGCGACGATAGCGCTGGTTTGTCCTTCTGGACGACCAGCAACTACACCTTGAAGAGAGCTCTGCAGGACCCGGATAACTTGGCCCCGAACCTGATCGACTACGTCGGCGGTTTCTCCGCGAACCTGGACGTGTTCAAGTCCTTCAACTTCGAGAACATCATCCGCACCCTCGATACGCGTGACCGGCTGGCCCAGGTGACCCGCCACTTCGAGAAGATCGACATGTCCCCGGCAGCTGTGTCCAATGCCGACATGGGTGACCTGTTCGAGAACCTCATCTACCGCTTCGCCGAGTCCGCCAACGACGGCGCGGGACAGTTCTACACGCCCCGCGACGTGGTGCGCTTGCTGGTCGACCTGATCTACGACGAGGACACCGACGCGCTGCGCGAGCGCGGCACCGTGCGCTCGATCTACGACCCGACGGTCGGCACCGGCGGCATGCTCACCGTCGCCGACGAGCACCTACATGACCTCAACCCCGGCGCGTCGACCGCGCTGTTCGGCCAGGAGATCAATCCCCGCACCTACGCCATCTGCAAGGCCGACCTGCTCATCAAGGGCCAGGATCCGTCCAACGTCCGCCAGGGCGACACCCTGGTCGTGGACCGATTCGAGGACCTGCGCTTCGACTACGTGCTCTCGAACCCTCCGTTCGGCACCGACTGGAAAGCCGTCGAATCCGACGTGAAGAACGAACACGCCCGCGGCGGCCAGTGCCGCTTCGCACCGGGCCTGCCCGCCGTCGGCGATGCGGCGATGCTGTTCCTGCTGCATGTTGCGTCGAAGATGCGCGACGTCGACGAGACCGGGCGCGGCGGCAAGGCCGGCATCGTCCTCAACGGCTCCCCGCTATTCAACGGCGGCGCGGGATCGGGGCCGTCCGAAATCCGCGGCCACATGCTGGAGAACGACCTTGTCGAGGCGATCGTCGCGTTGCCGAACGACATGTTCTACAACACCGGCATCGCCACCTACCTATGGATCCTGTCGAACGCAAAGTCCGACGAGCGCAAGGGCAAGATCCAGCTCATCGACGCCACCGGTCTCGGCTCGAAGCTGCGCAAGTCCATCGGCTCCAAGCGCGTCGAGGTCTCGGAGGCTGACCGCGACCGTATCGTGCAGGCTTTCGCTGGCACCCAAGCCGAAGATGACAATCCTGATGTTCCGGTAAAGGTGTTCTCCAACCGAGACTTCGCCTACTGGACCATCACCGTCGAACGCCCGCTTCAATTGCGCTTCCAATGCACGCCGGAGGCGATCAGCGCTGTGGCCGAGCACAAGAAGCTCGGCAAGGTCGAGGGCCTTGTAAACGCGCTCGAAGCGTTCGGCGACGAGGCCTACCTGAACCGCGAGAAGTTCAACAAGGCCATCGGCAAGCACCTCGGTGACCACAGCGTCAGCCTAACCACGGCGCAGCGCAAGACGCTGTGGCAGACGATTGGCGTCCACGACGACACCGCCGATTACTGCCGCGTCGCCACTGGCAAGAACAAGGGCGAGATCGAGCCCGACCCCGCGCTGCGCGACACCGAGAACGTCCCGTTCGGCTGGGGCGGCCGCCCCAAGACCCACGAAGCCTTGAGAGAGACAGTGCAGGCGTACTTCGACGCCGAAGTGAAGCCCCATGTCGACGATGCCTGGATTGATTGGGACAAGACGAAGACTGGCTACGAGATCCCGTTCACCCGACACTTCTACACCTATGAACCACCTCGACCGCTGGCCGAGATCGACGCCGACCTCGAACGAGTCGTCGGCGAGATCATGGGGCTACTGCGCGAGGTGGAGGCGTGAGCAACGCGCGATACCCGTCATACCAGTCCTACGACTCGCCGACCTTCGACAAGTTGCCCGCTCACTGGCGCGTCGTGCGTGGACGGCACCTAATCAAGATCCATACCGGTTCAGGTGACACCGTGGATGCCGACGAGATTGGGGAGTTCCCGTTCTATGTTCGTTCGGACTCACCGTTGAGGTCATCTGGATGGGAGTTCGATACCACGGCAGTTCTCACCGCAGGCGACGGTGCCGGGGTTGCTAAGGTCTTCCACTTGGTATCGGGCAAGTTCATGGCTCATCAGCGCGTGTACGTGCTTCACGACTTTCGCGGGGTGACGCCCGAGTTCTTCTTCTATGCCTTCAAGAGCATGTTCCACTTGATGGCGCTCGACGGCAGCGCCAAATCGACCGTGGACTCCGTACGGAGGCACATGATCGCGGACATGCCTTTCGGGGTCCCTCCCCTCGACGAGCAGCACGCCATCGCCGACTACTTGGACCAGGAGACGGCCCAGATCGACGCGCTCGTGGCCAAACAGGAGGAGTTTATCGGGCTGCTCCGGGAGCGGAGATCCGCACTCCGTGACAACGCGCTAACTAATGGTCCTATCGCCGGCCAGAGCATCGAAGTGACAGAAAGCGCCTTCCTTCCGGAACTACCGGATGGTTGGCGCGCTGTTCCCACACGACGTGTGCTTGCGTTTGGGCCGTCCAATGGAGTTTCGCCTGAGGCTGGACGTGTTGGTGACCTGCGCTCGTTGTCCATCGGCGCGGTTCGCAACGGTCAGGTAGTGCTTTCCGATGATGTCACGAAGTTCATTGACCGCTCTGCGGTGAGGGATATTCCACGCCTGCGACTCGTCTCTGGCGACGTGCTCATTGTCCGCGGTAACGGCAACATCCGCTTGGTTGGCCGGGCTGGTCTGGTCGGCAATGGGTTCGACAGTGAGGAGTACATCTATCCCGATCTCCTAATGCGTATCCGCACTGGTCTTAGCATGCTTCCCGAGTTTTTCGTGGAAGCATTTGAATCTCCCGCGAGTCGAAATCAAATCGAGCTACTGGCCCGGACGACTGTGGGAACTTATAAAGTATCAGCTGCCGATATTCGGACTATCGTGTTGCCCCTCCCGCCCATCGAGGAGCAACTCGCCATCGTCAAGCACATTAATGAGCAGAAAAGGCAGATCGACACCCTCATTTCCAAGGCCGAAGGACACGTCGCTCTAGCGAAGGAACGTCGCTCGGCATTGATCACTGCCGCGGTCACAGGGCAATTCGACGTTCGCACTGCCAAGAAGGGGGCCCGAGTCTGATGGCATCGCCAGACGGTACACGCGAGGAGGCGTTCGAGACCGAGATCGCCGAGTACCTGGCCGCACACGGCTGGGAGTACAGCCCAACTGACGACGGCTACGACGCCGAGCAGGCGATCTGGCCCGAGGACGTGCACTGGTGGTTGAGCGAGACCCAGCCCGACGAGTACGCCAAGGTCGTGCGCGTGGGCACCGGGGCCGAGGCCGCCGACCGCGAAGCGCTGCTCGCTTCCCTCGTGTCCCGTTTGGGCACCCCGATGAGCTCGGGCGGCGGCACGCTGAATGTGCTGCGCCGCAAGTTCTCCCACACTCGGGGTGCGACCGCGCACCTACGGATGTGTCAGTTCAAGCCGGCCACGTCGCTGAACCGCGAGGTCAACGAGCACTACGGCAAGGTCCGCCTGCGCGTGGTGCGCCAGGTGCACTTCTCCCCGAAGCGCGGGGACTCGCGTTCCATCGATCTGGTGTTCTTCGTCAACGGCCTCCCGGTGGCAACCTGTGAGCTGAAGTCGTTCTTCAAGCAGGAGTGGCGCAGCGCCGTCACCCAGTACCGCAAGGACCGCAACCCGGCCGGCCAGCCGTTGCTCGGGTTCGGCACCCGCGCGCTCGTGCACTTCGCCGTGGACGACGACCAGGTGCACATGACGACCAAGCTTGCGGGCGAGAAGACGTACTTCCTGCCGTTCAACCGCGGTCACGACGATACCGGCGCGTCGGGCAACCCTGCGAACCCGAATGGCGCTGCGACCTCGTATCTGTGGGAGCAGGTGCTGCAGCGCGATACGTGGCTGGCGATCCTCGGATCGCAGATGTTCCTGAAGACCGAGACCGACGAGGACCCGGCCACTGGTCGGATCAAGCGGTCCACGGCACTGATGTTCCCGCGCTACCACCAGTGGCGCGCAGTGACGAAGCTCGTCCGTGCCATCGCCGAGGAAGGACCTGGCAAGCGGTACCTCATCGAGCACTCGGCCGGCTCGGGCAAGACCAACACCATCGCATGGACGGCACACCGGCTGGCCCGCCTGCACGACCAGGCGAACGAGAAGGCCTTCGACAAAGTCCTGATCGTCTCCGATCGCCGCGTCCTGGACGCACAGCTGCAGCAGGCCGTCGAACAGGTCGACGACACCGTCGGCACCGTCGCCGTCATCGACTCCGCCGCCGTGCGCCGTTCCGGCGGCTCGAAATCGCGCGCGCTGCTCGACGCCCTGACCGGCTCTGCCCTCATCGTCGTCGTCACCATCCAGACCTTCCCCTACGTCAAGGGACTGCTGGACACGACACTGGGCGACAAGAACTTCGCAGTGATCATCGACGAGGCGCACACGTCGCAGTCCGGCAAGACCGCCGGCGACCTGAAGAAGGTCCTCACCGATGGGGGAGAGGTCACTGACCAAGAAGAGCTCGATAGCCAGGATGTGGTCAACCAGGTGGTCGAGGCCGATGTGGCCCGGGAGCGGAAGATCGCGGCCGAGACCGCTGCGCGGGCTGGAGCCCGCAACGTGTCGCTGCTGGCGTTCACCGCGACGCCGAAGACCAAGACGAAGACTCTGTTCGGCCGTTTCAACGATCATGGCAAGCCCGTGTCGTTCGATGTGTACTCGATGCGGCAGGCAATCGAGGAGGGCTTCATCCTCGACGTGCTGCGCGGCTACCAGTCCTACAAGACCGCCTTCGAGATCGAACAGCATGCGGGCGACGGCCTGGTCACCAGCATCACCGCTGGCGACGACGAGCTGGTGGACTCGAAAGCGGCGACGCGCCAGATCATTCGCTTCGCCAAGCTGCATCCGACGAACGTCGGGCAGAAGGTCGAGATCATCGTCGAGCACTTCCGCGCCAACGTCGCCCACCTGCTCGATGGCCATGCCAAAGCCATGGTCGTCACCGACTCCCGCCAGGCGGCCGTGCGCTACAAGGTCGAGACGGACAAGTACCTGAAGCAGAAGGGCTACGGCTACCAGTCCATCGTCGCCTTCAGCGACAAGATCAGCGACGACGAATACGGGCTCGTCGACGCCACCGAGGCGAGCATGAACGCCGGCCTCGGCTCTGACCTGGCACGCGAGTTCCGCCGTCCCGAGTACCGGCTGATGCTGGTGGCCGACAAGTTCCAGACGGGCTTTGACCAGCCGCTGCTGTGCGCGATGTACGTCGACAAGAAGCTGCCCGACGTGCATGCGGTGCAGACGCTTTCGCGGCTGAACAGGACGTATCGTGCACCGTCGGGTGAGTTGAAGGACCGCACGTTCGTCCTCGACTTCGTCAACGATCCCGAGGAGATCCGCGAGGCGTTCCTGCAGTACTACACGGCAGCCCATGTCGAGACGGCCACCGACCCGAACCTCGTGCACCAGCTGGCGACGAAACTGGCCCAGGCGCGCATCTACACGCCCGCCGACGTCGAAAGGTACGGCGAAGCATGGTGGGCACCGGTGCAGTCCCACAGTGCGCTGACCGCGGCCGTGTCTCCGGCGCGGGATGAGTACATTGCCCGCTGGGCGAAGGCATCCGAGTCGCACGATTCTCAGGCTCGCGACGAGCTGCGCACCTTCAAGAAGGACTGCGGATCGTACGTGCGCCTGTACGACTTCATGTCCCAGGTTGTCGACTACGGGACCAGCGACTTGGAGAAGCTCGCAGAGTTCCTGCGCCAGCTCACCAGGCTGCTGCCGACAGACGACAGCGCGGTCGATGTCGACGTGTCCGGGCTCGAGCTGCGCCAAGTCCGGCAGATCGATCAGGGCAAGGCCGACATTGGTCTGTCTGGTGACCAGGACACCCCGGCACTGCCCGGGATTACCGGTGTTGGTTCCCACGTGTCACGGCAAGACCCGCAGCAGGAACTGCTCTCAGAAATCGTAGCCAGGATCAACGCGTTGTTCGGCGCGGAGTTTGCAGATCCCCAGATCCAGGGCTTTGTCGTTGCCGCCGCCGGGATGGCGGAAGAAGACCCGCGCGTCGCCGACCAGATCGATCACAACGCGCTCGACCAGTTCATGGCATCGCCTGAACTGCGGGAGATCCTGACCGACGCAGCAGTGCTCAACGAAGGAGCCTTCGGCAAGCTCACCGGCGCACTGACCGGTGAGAACGGTCGGGCCGACGAGTTCATCCGCCTGATCGGCCAGTACCTGTACCAATCTCGCCGAATGCGGATGACCGACGATGAGACGGATTCGGAAGACGGCGTGGCATCCGGCGAGGGCGAGTAGGCGATGGCGAAGAATCCTCCGCACCCGGCGATTCGCAGGGCACTCCAGGAATCCGACTCCGTGCCCTACTCCGACACGGACCGTGGCCCAGTCGGCCTGGAGCACGCGACGAGCGTGTCCTTGGCCCGGGCTCTAGCAATAGGCTGCCTCAGCCGCCTCAATCCGGGCCTGACGACCGTCGATGTCTGGGATCCTGCGGCGGGTCTGGGGTTCGCGGGTCTCCTCCTCGTAGACGCGCTCCGGTCGTCGGGAGTGCGGGTCCGCTACCGCGGCCAGGACATCTACGAAGCCGCCGTGTCCGCCAGCGTTCGTCGATTCAAGGCAGTCCCCGACGTGGAAATCGCCCACGCGGACACACTGGCGCGCGACGCTTTCGAGGACTTCAGCGCCGACCTGGCGATCGTCGACGCGCCCTGGGGGATGGACTGGCGAAGCTCCGCTGCGGCTGTGGAAGCACGGCAAGATCGCGGCGAGTTCGGATTCGGCCTCCCTCAGCGCTCCGATAGCACTTGGTTGTTCATCTCCTTGGCCCTCGAGAAACTCCGCCAAGCAGAGGAGGGTGGAGGACGTGTCGCAGCATTGGTGAACCCGGGCGCACTCAGCTCGGGCGGAGCAACTGCAGCCGTGCGGCAGCGGATCGTCGACGCAGGCTTGCTGGAGTCGGTCACCCGGCTGCCAGATGGCCTCGCGCCAAACACGGCGATCCCCCTGTACCTCCTGACCTTCTCGAACAAGACCGAGGACGTCAGACGCGGCAAAGCGATGATCGCGGATCTACAGACGATGTTCACCACAGAGAACCGTCGCAGGTCGATCCCGGTCGAAGCCTTCCACGAACTCGAGTCCGGGCTGAGGATGCACAAACCGGGGCCCCGCAATCGCAGCATCAGCATCCGCCAGTTCACTCGCAGGGACGCACGGCTGTCGCGCACCACGAGCGAAGGAAATCAGCTTTCGTGGCGCGTCGCCACGTACGACGACACAGCGATCGACGGCCGGTTCCTGGAGACCCGTTACGGCAAGGACTCCGGCGTCTCCTTGTCCGAGGAGCCGCGAGTGACCGTCGATCTCGATCCCGGCCGAATCTTCGGGGACGACTCGCGCGAATTGCTCCGAGAGATGGGCGAGAAGGGCTGGGCAACTCGACGTCTGAGCAGTCTTCTCGCACAAGAGCCCGAGTCGGTGACGGATTCGGCAGACGCACGCGGCGAACGACACCTGTTCGTCCCCACGACCAGAGCCGGCCGAGCCGCCACTGACCTGTCCGAGACGAACGCAGGCGGGCGGGTCCTGGCGATCCAGCTCGACAACGAATCTGTGTACCTTCCCTTCCTGGCGGCATGGCTCAACTCGGAGCAAGGCGTCGCCAGTCGGCGTCGCGCGATCGAAAATGGCAGCACGGGCCACCACCTCAAGGCTCTGCGGTCGGATGCGAACTCACTGATGAGGTGGGCCGACGATCTCCTCGTGCCGGTGCCGAATCTCAGCGTTCAGCTCGCGCTGGCGTCCGCCGACGAACGGCTCAACTCTTTTCAGGCCGACCTCGGCACCCGACGCGCTAGCATCTGGTCTTCGCCGGAGAACGCTGATGAGGTGGTAAGCAAGGTCGCGGGTGCCTTCGATGACTCGTTAACGTCCTGGCTCGATCACTTGCCGTACCCGATTGCGTCGGCGCTGTGGACCGCGGAGTCCGCGCCTTCGGTGGGGGAGCAGCAGCGCGCATATCTTCACGCCTGGGAAGCGATCGTGACCTTCCACGCGACCGTCCTGCTGGCCGCGAGTCGCAGGGATCCGGGTAGTAGCAGCGTGACCGAGGCAACGATCCGCCAGACGCTTCATGAGCAGCGCCTGGGGATCGAGAAGGCCTCGTTCGGCACGTGGGTGGTCATTGTCGAGAAGACGTCGAAGAACATGCGTAGCACGCTCGAGGACGGCGACGCCGATGATGTGGCCCGCGTCCGCCGCGCTTTCGCCGGCCTCAGCCGCGCCGGAATCGAGCGGCTGATCTCGAAGGACGTCGTCAAGAAGTTCAACGAGCTCAACGGCAAGCGCAACCGGTGGTCCGGCCACACTGGGTATACCTCGGAGCAGGAGCTGAGGTCTCAAGTCGAATCGCTCACCTCGGACCTTAGAGAACTCCGCGGGATTCTCGGGAACGTCTGGGCACAACTACTGCTGGTCCGCCCCGGCAGTGCCAAACGCCGTCGCGACGGCCTCGTCCAAACCGCCGAAGTTGCCGTAGGGACTCGCACGCCTTTCGCGACCCGGGAGTTCGCCGTCGGGGAGCATATGATCGATGACGAGTTGTATCTCGTCCGGGACGGCTCCCAGTCGCCACTGCCTCTCCCACACTTCGTGCAGCTCCGCGCCGCGCCGAGCAGCGCCCAGTTCACCACGTACTTCTACAACCGTACCGAGGGCACGAACGTTCGGATGGTCAGCTACCAGTACGGACCGGAGACCGAGCTGCAAGACGACGTAGAGAGCCTCCGCGCGGACTTCGGGGCGCTGATGTCGGAATGACCCTGACACTCGACGCGATCCTCCGCGGCGACGGCCTCGACCCCGCAGAGGTCCAGGCGATTCGACACGCCTCCTCTGAGTGGCGGGGCATCGTTCTGGCTGAACTTCGCTGGCCGGTGCTGCGTGCAGTACGGGCTGGACCACAGGGGCGTCGCGACTTGGCGAGATTGCACACGAGAGGCCTCGTGGATCGGCGACAATTGCTTCCGAAAGACGTCGTGATGGTTCAGAATGGCTGTCGAGGATCATGTCGGAAGGCGAATCGTCGCATGTCCGAGAGCTTGGGCATGGGCATGCAGATGGGGAGGCGCAAGTGGCGACAGTGGAGCAGCAGGTTCGTGCCGCTGATGGCGCAATCTGCGGGAATCTCGTAAGCGGGACCAGAGACAGGGGGCTCCTCTCGCAAAACCTGCTCGCCCAGCTGCGCAACCTCGTCGAAGGACTGGCCGTCTGGGCGCACCGCAACGATGGCGGAGCGGAGTTCCACTATGACCAAGTTGGTGCGGCGCTGGACACAATCAAGGCGACGGCGAGGTTCAGACTGCTCGGACGGTTTCACGACCTTCTGCAGGCCAGCGCCTCTCATTACACCCTGGACGTGGACCCGTCCGAGCGCCTGATGCTCAAGTACTACGAGTACCTATTGCGGACGCGCGACCTCGCACAGCGTGAGGTCGGCATTGAAATCCTCGCCGACCTCGAGCGGTTCCCCGTGGACCTGGACCCGTCATTGCGCGAATACCAGCAGGAGATTGCGGAACACATCCGCTCGATGCGCGACTCCGGGGCCTCGTCCGGCAGGAGCGAGCGTTACTACATCCATAGTTCCCGGCCGTTCTTCATCAGAGGCCGTATCTACTACGAGGTGACGTTCTCCCTCGCCCACAACAGGACCAGCAAGTTCGACCGGGCGATCGGTTTCACCGACATCGACGTCACCGACAAGTACGCGGCCCAGCTTGAGCTGGTGAGGGACGCGATCACGGTGCTCGGCCAGACGATGCCGATCCTGCTCATCCAGGCTTGGCAGGTGTCGATCCGGCCGTGCGAGTTGAACAACTTCGCGCGACTTTTCGGGCTGGAAGACCAAATCAGGTCGAACCACACGGAGTACCGCAATCTCATGCGATACCTCACCACGATGCGATCGAGCCTCCTCGACATCGTGGACATGACCGAAATTGCCTATAGCAAGCTCCGCGCCTTGGTCCTCGCGAACGCGCAGCGCCCGCCACTGATCTTCGCGATGCTCGATCAAGCGCGCGCGATCATCAGACCGGACCGACCGGGGTCTCGGTTGCTCCGCTACTTGATGCTCCGAATGCGGAACGAGGTGATCAGGAACCAGTACGATGTCGAGCCCTGCCGGTACCTGTCTAACCTCTACGCGTCCTGGAGCTGCCGACCATTCGACACAATGCCCTACTGCACTTCGCCGCGCCGGCACAACCCTCGATTCGAGGACCTCGCTGAAAGTATCGACGCGTCGGATCGGCACCATGAACTGCTCGCCCGCCGAGTCAAGAACAATGTCGAGCAGGCCGGTGAGATTTACACACCGGTCGCCGAACTCGAGGACCTCGGTGACGTGGATGAACTGATCCGCGATCACAACCGGCTGCTCCCACCCGGCGAGAGGCATTCCCCCCGGCGGCTCGCACACGAGCTCGGCCACATCTTCGTCGTCGGCTATGAGGACGACGCCGTGGCGATCATCGACAAGCTCCAGTCGATCTCAGCCGAAGGAGTCCGCGGCCACGCAGCCGGCGTGCAGCAATGGCTGGACGCGAACCCGGAGGCCATCGACGACGAGCTGAAAGCGACAGCGCTCAGGAATCTCTTCGAACGATCGAAGGTCGCGATCGTCTACGGCGCGGCAGGGACGGGCAAGTCGACAATGGTCAACCATATCGCCAACTACTTCGACGAGGAGAGGAAGCTATTCCTCGCGCACACGAACCCGGCCGTCGACAACCTGATGGCTCGAGTGGATGTCCCGAACTCGGAGTTCAGCACCGTCAGCAGCCACGTCTACAACGCGTCGCCTCACGACCTCAAGTACGACATGTTGGTGATCGACGAGTGCAGCACGCTGAGCAACGCAAGCCTGCTCAAAGTGCTTGAGAACACCAACTTCGACTTGCTCGTGCTCGTGGGCGATGTCTACCAGATCGAGTCCATAGAGTTCGGCAACTGGTTCGCCCTCATGCGGGCATATCTTCCAGAGGAAGCGGTGTTCGAACTCACAAGGCCATTCCGCACCAGCGACGAAGCGCTGCTGACTCTCTGGGACCGGGTCCGACACCTCGACGACCGGATCGAGGAGTCGCTCTCCAAGAACGGCTATTCGCGCTTGCTGGACAGCTCGCTCTTCCACCGGGAGAGCGCGGACGAGACCGTGCTCTGCTTGAACTACGACGGGCTCTACGGCATCAACAACGTCAATCGCTTCATGCAGGCAAGCAACCCAAACCCGCCGATCGCCTGGAGCGAGGCGATCTACAAGGTTGGCGACCCGGTGCTCTTCGGCGAGACCGATCGGTTCCGCCCGGTCATCTTCAACAACCTCAAGGGCAAGATCGCCGCCATCGAGCGCGTGCCCGGAAGAATCACGTTCGACGTCGATCTTGAGCGCGACCTTTCGCGTGCGGACTTCTCCTTCGGAGGTGACTTGCGGTGGATCGGCGGATCAGTCGTACAGTTCGATGTCTTCGAACGCGGTGACACTGACGAAGACGACGACACCGTGAACACGCTCGTCCCGTTCCAGATCGCATACGCCGTCTCGATCCACAAGGCCCAAGGCCTCGAGTACGACTCAGTTAAGGTCGTCATCACCGACGCCAACGAGGAGCGGATCTCTCACAGCATCTTCTACACCGCGATCACTCGAGCCCGTCGCCGGCTCGGAGTCTTCTGGACCCCGGAGTCGCAACAACGGATCCTGAGCCGTTTGGCCGTGCGGGAGAACATGAAAGACGAGAACCTGCTTAAGAGTCGTCGCGGGGTCACCCCCATTGGAAAGCGCCCGAAGCTGGAGAAGATTCGCCAACGACCGTAGCGAGATGGAATCGCTTCTTAGGTGAAACGCAACTTCGGTCGGTCGGTCGAAGCTGCGTCCATCACTGCTTCTGCGACCTCCGGGGCGACGCGTCCGGCGGCCATGACGTCGTCGAACTCGTAGCCGCTGTCGGTGATCAATTGCCTTGCAATACCAAGCACCTGCGGGGACTCGGCGGGCCCGAGCGGACCCGGTTCGGGGAGGCCCCAGATGGAGAGCTGCTGATTGCCACGCCGATAGGAGGCGTCGGAGAGGCGGCCCAGAGTGTGGGCGCGGAACACCAGGGCTCGCAGACTGACACCCCAGTGGCGCTTGAGATCGTGAAATTTCGGCCAGTCGATGCGGCGTGGCAGGTCCTCGATAATCTCGTCGCGAGGCATGAGGAATTCTGCCGCGAATCGGTTGGCCTCCTGCTCGACCAGCTTCGAGCCTGGCTCGGTGTCGGGGTGAAGGACCAGGTGTCCGAGCTCGTGAGCGGCGTCGAACCGGCTGCGGGCCTTGTCGTCCTTGACCGATGAGAGGAAGACGAGCGGTCGGCTACCGGAGTAGGTGGAGAACGCGTCGACGGCAGCATCGGTCCGCGCAGGCAAGCGCAAGGCGATGACACCGTGAGCTTCAAGGGCCTGGACCACGGAGGCTACGGGCCCGGACTCGATGCTCCAAGCCTCGCGCGTGAGACGAGCAGCTTCGAAGATGTCGTCGTCGGATAGTGCTTCCGGGAGCTCGAATTCGGGCAGTGACACCGGAGGCAGGTCGACGTACGCCCCGATCAGGTCCACCAGCTCGAGGCACAGCTCCCCGTAGGCGAGGGCCTGTTCTCGTGCTGCGGCGGACG
Organism: Pseudactinotalea sp. HY158; assembly: GCF_009660225.1. Lineage (NCBI taxonomy): Bacteria > Bacillati > Actinomycetota > Actinomycetes > Micrococcales > Cellulomonadaceae > Pseudactinotalea > Pseudactinotalea sp. HY158. The sequence continues at coordinate 1,948,870 of NZ_CP045920.1, read as the reverse complement.
TCGAACGTAGCGATCGGAAATGGGCACCGGACGCCGGCAGCAGCGCGAGAGGTCGGCCAGCGCCGAAGAAGTCTCGAGGGAGGCCGAGCTGAAGGCAGAGCTGAGCGAGGACGCTCTGGGTGGGGTTCGAGAGGTTCTTCTCGAATTGACCGATGGCTGTCGGTGTCACTCCGACCTCGCGTGCGAGGGTGGCCTTGGTCTTGCGGCGCAGCCTCCTCGCGACGGTCAGGCGGGTTCCGTCGAAATCGGTGCCAGCGGCGGGGAATTGCGATGTGCGCTTCACGCCTGGCCTTCCCGGCGCTGCTCCTTGAGAGCGACCGCGGGTCGGGCTGCAGGTCGTTCGTCGAAGCTCGGACCACGATCGGGTGTCGACTTCTGCGTGACTAGCGTGTCTGGTTCGAGGTCGTACCAAAGCCGCTTGTGGGCGATGAACGGTGTCTCACCGAGAATTGGAATGCCCAACCACCCAGCAGTCAGGGCCGCGCTCGACTCACCGGCCCAGAGGAGCATGAAGCTGCGGACATCTCCGGGCGAGCCCAGGTGCGGGAAGAGCGGCGACGCTCCGGGAGCAGGGGTCTTGTACTGCAGCACATTGGAGTTCTCGGTGGCGATCTCTGACCTGACCTGGCTGCCTTGATCCCAGTCGCCGCTGCGGTCCCAGTTCGGAGACCGGCCCTCCGAGAACGGCACCTTCATCGTGACGAAACGCGCGCCTGCGAAGTTGAAGGTGAGCACGTTCCCGGGAGTGCCCACACGGAGACCGTCGATGTCCCAGTGCGCGTCGGCGATCTCGAGATCGTCATGCCGGAACCTGCGGAGGGCCCGCGACTTCAGGTTCTCGTAGCACTGGATGCCGAACGACATCACTGTGTCACCGAGTTCGTTCGGCTCGAACCTGTCGAGGTTGCTCGCGTAGACGTCCTGCACGAGTGCCTGCCAGGCATCGACGAGCCCGCTGTCTGTACACGTGTCGGCGACTTCGTTCAGCGTCTCTCGAGCTGCTACCTGGGCTTGGTCCATGCAACTAGTAAAGCACATTCGCGTTCCAGCTGCGTGGAGCGAAGGGGGCATGCGCACATTTGAGGCAAAATGAAGTAGGATGCAACCGTGAGCGCATCGGTCGACCAGATCGGTGCCGTCCGCCCGGGAGGAACGGCTGGTGCAGTTCAGCGAGTACTTCGAGATCGCCGTCGACGATGAAGACGACTGGTTCGACCCGATCCTCGACACGGACACACGGCTGTTCGTCGATCCGTTCCTGATCTTCAAGGAGTCCGACGGGCCCTGGTCGACCGCCCATCAGGAACTGATCGGCTACTTCGACCGGGCCTTCAAGTTGCTGTCAGGGCACGAGGACAACCGGAGCAGCCTGCAGTACAAGCGAGTCGTCGGGTTGATGGAATTCCACGAACCGGAGGAGTTCTGCCTGGGCTACGTCGCAACCGGCACGAGCGGGGCTGGTGCCGGTACCGGCCTGGCGAAGCAGATCACGGAGGCGATACGAGAGGCGGTGAAGCGCGGTCTGGACAAGGGGATGGCGCACTTCGAGGAGCTGGGCGTACTCGTGGAGCGGATTAACAGGGATCGGATCTCTGACATGACCTTGTCGATCCTGAAGCATCGGTTCATCGAGTACACGCAGAAGATCGCGGGCGAACTCGGACTGGAGCTCCAGCCGCTGGAGGTAGCCAACTCGGTCTACGAGCCGATGAGAAAGCGCTGGGTCACAGGAACCTTCGACCTACCCCGAAACCCGTTCACGGGCAAGGCAGTGCTCCTGGTCCCGAAGCGGTTTCTGCGAGAGCTGCCGACGCTGAACCCCGACGATTGGTTCGACTACAGCGAGACCACGCTCCGCGACGACCTGAACCTCACGGTGATGGAGAACGTCAACTCCAAGGAGATCGTCAGGCTCGCACGCACACGGGCGGAACTCATCCGAGAGTGGACAAAGGACCGGGAGGGGCAAGCGGCACGGCCGTATGACGTCGACCGAGACCCGAAGGGCTTCCACAACTGGAACAGGCTCGCGGCGAGATTCGTCTCCTCCCACCCGATCAGCGCCCAAGACGGCGAATCGGTCCACGACTTCATGGGCAGAGTGGTCGCAACGTTCAAGCGCTACATTGAGCACGAGCGTGGCTGGTCCCTGCTCTACAACGACGACACCAACAAGCCCAAGCATGAGGTGTCGGTCCAGCTCCTCTTCAAGGGCATCGTGCAGTACTACTGCCTGGCCAACGGCGTGCGCGTCGACCGCGAGGTGTACCTCGGCAAGGGGCCCGTCGACTTCGCGTTTACTAGGTCGGCCTTCGAGCGAGTGCTGCTCGAGATCAAGAAGATGACGAACAACGACTACTGGGATGGGCTCGAGAAGCAGCTGACCTCGTACCTGACCTCAGACCAGTGCGGCTTCGGCTGGTTCCTCGCCGTCCGATATGACGACAGGCCAGTATCTGTCAGTCGCACCAAAGACCTTCCGAAACGCACGGCCTCGGCGGCGAGGGAGACCGGTTTCGATCTACGAGCGGAGTGGATCGATGCCAGGCCGAAGGCGTCCGCCAGCAATCTGTAGCAGGAGCCTCGCTGCCCGTCACGGCATGCTCCGCTATCTCGCAATCGACTTACCTCCCCAAGCATCAGACGCGTCGCCCTCGATCTGGAGATCGGGGACGGTTAAGTTGTCGTCGGTCTCTCGCCTGGACTCGGTCAACGCTGTCTCGAACGATGATCCGTCGAGCATCCTGTAGAGCGTCGTGCGCTTCGTCGCGACAATCTGCACCATGCTTCTTGGTAGCACGCACGCTGTCGCGAACGGTCCCGGCGCGCGTGTCTAGACCCTTCCCTGACTTGGCGGCCATTGGGGTCGATATACCAGTCATCGACGCGCAGACAACTTATTCCTCCTTGGTCGATAGGCGTCAGATACGCCCCTCCTAAACGACAGTTGGCCGCAGGCAACTATTCAAGAGGTGCTCGATAGGTCTATCCCGATCTGCGTTCGATAGAGACTCGATAGACTGTCCTAGGCAGCCTCCTGGAGCTCGCCGACATCGAGAGAAACCCGCTTTGACCAGCGCAAACGCGGAAGATCCAGCACCCACCCCGAGAAATAACCCTCTCCGGCGGGCACGTGGCCGTGGTGGTCGGCCTCGTCCTCCTCCTGCTCGCCCGCGCCCCGGTGCTCGTGCGGGCCGGCTGCGGGCTGGTCGTGCTCGCGGGCATGGTCGTGCTCGTGCTGGCCACCGCATCCGTCGTGCGGTCCGCGGGCATGGGGGTGGTCATGCTCGCGGCGCTCGGGCTGCGCCGGCCCCGGCTCGCCCTACCCGCCCTGGCCGGCGCCGTCATCGTGCTGCTGGCGGCCGATCCATGACAGGCGACCTCGGTCGGCTTCGCGCTGTCGGTCAGCGCCACCGCGGGCCTCGTGGTGTGGACCGAACCGCTCGCCGCGCGGTTGGCCCGGTTCGTGCCCACCGGGGTGGCGCGGCTCGTGGCCCTGCCGATCGCCGCCCAGTGCTGGTGCGCGCCGATCCTCGTGCTCCTGTCCCCGACCCTGCCCACCTACGCGGTGCCCGCGAACCTGCTCGCCGCCGTCGCCATGCCGCCCGCGACCCTGCTCGGACTGGCCGCGACGCTCGGCGGCGTCCTCTGGCCGGCATTCGGCGCGCTCGCGTGCTTGGCGGCCACGTGGTGTGCGGGCTGGGTCGCTGCGATCGCCACCGCCTTCGCCTCGCTCCCGGGCGCGCTCCTGCCCTGGCCCGGCGGCCCCGCGGGCGCCGTGGGCCTCGAACTGATCGTCGCCGCGGCCGGCGCGTGGGCCCACCGTCGGCTGCGCGTGGCAGGCTAGAGGCATGCCACCCCGTGCCCGGTCCGCCGCGCTCTCACCCCAGGATCTCGACTCGATCCCGCTCGCCCCGATCGTGCTGGTCAAGGGGGGCGAGGGCTACTTTGTCGACCGCGTGACCGAACACCTCACGCGCCTGGCCACGGAGCTGGATCCGGGAGTGGAGGTCGTCCGGGTCGAGGCCGGCGCCTACGAACCGCGCATGCTCGACACCTGGCTCAGCCCCTCGCTGTTCGACGAGCGCCGCCACATCGTGGTCGGGGGAGTCGACGCGGCCACCGACGCGTTCATCACCGACCTGCTCGCCTACGTCGACGGCCTCGGGGCCGCGCTCGAGGACGTCTCGATCGTGCTCCGCCACGAGCGCGGCACGCGCGGCAAGAAGCTGCTCGACCGGATCGCCAAGGCCGGATTCCCCGTCGTGGCGTGCGACCCCCTCAAGAAGGACGCCGACAAGGCCGCCTTCGTGTCGCAGTATTTCGCCTCCGAGCGGCGCGCGATCGCCAAGGACGCCGTGCGGGGGCTGGTCGAGGCGACGGGCTCCGACCTGCGCGAACTGGCGGCGGCGTGCCGACAGCTCTGCGACGACGTGACCGGTCGCATCACCGCCGACGTCGTGTTGCGCTACTACGGCGGCAGGGTCGAGGCCACCGGCTTCCGGGTCGCCGACTCGGCCATCGGCGGCGACGGCGCGGCCGCCGTCACCCTCGTGCGGCACGCGCTGGCGACCGGCATGGATCCGGTGCCGCTCGTGGCCGTGCTCGGAATGAAGCTGCGCACGCTCGCCGGGGTGAGCGCGATGCGGTCCCGCGGGCTCACCGCCGGCGACCTCAAGCTCGCGCCGTGGCAGGTCGACCGGGCGCGCCGGGATCTCAACGGCTGGACCCCGGAGGGTCTCGCCCGGGCGATCACGGCCGTCGCCGACGCCGACGCCGCCGTCAAGGGCGAATCGAGGGATCGCGGCTACGCCGTCGAGCGGGCCGTGCTCGACATCGCCGCGGCCCGGGGCCGCCGGGGCTAGAGCGGGTTGGAGCGGATCAGAGCTCGGTGAACCTGCTCACGAGGTATTCCGAGACCTCCGGGCAGTGCGCGCTCATCTGGGTGAAGCCCGGGTGGGCCGACAGCACGAGGGCGGTCGCGTCGTTCGTGAGCGTCAGCCCGAACGTGGCGACGCCCGTGACCCCGAGCGCGGCCACGAGGTCGACGAGGGGGGCCCGCAGCTCGTCACGCAGATCGGCGTCCACGATGAGCTCATGGCCGCCGTCGGCCCAACGGTAGAGCCACACGTGGGTTGCGCCCGCGTGTGCCGTGGGCCGGTAGGTCACGGCGAGGTAGGGGGCCACATCGGGATGGCTGCCGTCGGGGGCCGCCTGGCCGGCATGGGCGAAGGCCTCGGCGAGCAGGGACCGGTCGCGCATGCGGGCGAGTGTGTCGGGGGAGGCCGTGATGAATCGCTCGGGATGCTCGGTGCGGGCGAGCTCCGCGAGCGTCTCGTGATCCTGCGGCGTGCTCGGCAGCACCGCGGCCACCGACATCCGGTCGAGGAAGTCGATGAAGGACCGCCTGGCCTGATCGCCGACCCGGCCGGGGGTGCGCAGGGAGGTCAGGTCGACGCCGTAGGCGGGCCCGCCCCGGGCGAGCAGCCCCTGCAGGAGGGTCGAACCGGTCGCCGACCATGCGGAGGAGACGACGAAGGAGCGGACCTTCGGGTGCGCCTCGCGGGCGGGCCGGGGGAGAACGTGAAGTGGAGCGAGCAACATGGGGCGTCCAATTGCCGAGCGTGCGGGGGACGACGCCGCCGGCGTGGCGGTGTCATGAGGAAAGACCCGGCACGGGGGCGATCGTGACGCGACGGCGGTGTGATGTATCGCACACCTAGGGGGAGGTGAGCTCGATCCGGGTCGGGATCCCCCGGAGTTCCCCGGCCGTGTACGTCAGGTCCACGGTGTAGTCCCCGGGCGGGAGCACGCCCACGTAGACGTTCCAGACGTCGCCGAGCACGTCGGTCAGGGTGGACGGGGCGGAGCCGTCGACCGGCGTGAACACGAGGTGCTCGGGGCGGTCGATCCCCGCGGGCAGGTCGATGCGCACGCCGACGAGCCATGGCAGGACCCCGGGCAGGAACTCGACATCCTCCGCCGTCGGCGCGAGATAGTCGACCGGTCCGATCGTCGCGGGCTCCGAGACGGCGCCGTCGCGGGCGGCGGTCACCCGGAAGGTGTGCTCACCTGCGGTCGTGATCGACGGGACGACGCTCCACGTTCCGTCGTCGGCGGCGACCGTGCTGCCCACGACCGCTCCCGCCGTGTCGGTCACCGTGATCCGGCCGCCCGGTTCGGCGGTTCCCGCGAGCGGATGGACGACGTACTGCTCGGCCACGACGTCGTCGATCACCGGGGCGGGGGGTAGCCCGGGATCCGGCGTCGGCTCGGGGTCCGGTGTGGGTTCGGGGTCCGGTGTCGGCTCGGGGTCCGGTGTCGGCTCGGGATCCGGTGTCGGATCGGGCGTGGGTTCCGGGTCCGGCGTCGGATCCGGCGTGGGTTCCGGATCCGGTGTCGAATCGGGAGAGGGGTCGGGTGTCGGTGTCGGCTCCGGGTCGGGTGTCGGAGTCGGTGTCGGCTCGGGTGCCGGCTCGGGCGCCGGTTCGGGTGCCGGCGTGGGCGGCGGGGAGGAGTCTGCGGACGGCGCGGGACCGGACTCCCCGGGCCCGGGACCGGGCGTGATCACCCGCGGGGGCGTCGCGGGCGGGAGCAGGACGGGAATGCTCGTGCCGCCGGCGGGTCCGGACACCGAGATGGACGAGGGGTCCTCGCCCTGATCCGGTTCCTCGGCGTCGCCCGTGTTCGGTGCCGTGCCGGCCGCCGTGGTCTCCTGTGTGGCGGCGTCCGTGGCCGTCGCTCCCGACGGAGCCTGCGGGGCCTGCGGGTCGGAGGAGACGGCCGCGGGCGGGGAGGCCGCCGGATCGTCGGGCGTGGCGGCCTGCCAGGCCGCGGCCCCGACGGCGGTCGTCACCACGAGCACGCCACCTGCCCCGAGGGCCTGCCCGGTCGACATCGTTCGCGCGGCCCGGAGGGCGCCCTTGACCCAGCCGAGCGGCCCGAGGCTCCCCGCGAGAGCCCCGGTGAGGCCACCCGCCGTGCCCCCGGCCACGAGCACGGTCGGAACGGTCCACGACTTCGCGGCGAGCAGGAGGGCCGGCAGGAGGAGCGCGGGCATTCGCTGCGAGAGCGCCGCGAGCCTGCCGGTGGCCCGGCGGCAGTCCTCGCAGTCCTCGAGGTGGGCATCGACCAGCGCGGCCCGCGTGGCCGAGAGCGTTCCGCGCTCATGGTCCGCGAGGTACGGCGCCAACCGGGCGCAGTCGCCGCTCAGCTCGCGCCCGCTCAGGTGCGCGCCGAGCCAGGCGGACCGCAGTCCCTCGCGTGCCCGGGAGGAGAGGGCGGCGACCGCGTTGGGGCGCAGGGCGAAGTGTTTCGCCAGGAGCCGGGGCGTGTAGCCCTCGACCTCGGTCAGCCACAGCACCTCCTGCCAGCGCTCGGGGAGCTGGCGGAAGGCCGCGCCCACGGTGGCGAATTCGATCTCCTCGTCGGTGCGATGAGAAGGAGTCGCGGGCTGGGCGGATTCGATCTCGGCGGTCGGGGTCTCGCGGATGTTCCGCTGCAGATCGGCCGCGGTATTGCGCACGGTCGCGAGCAGATAGGGGCGGAATTCCCGAGTGGGTCCGGCGCCGCGTTTGAGGGCCCGGAACACCTGGAGGAAGGCGTCCTGGGCCACGTCGTCGGGATCGATGCCGGAACCGCAGACCCGGCGGGCCTGCGCCACGGCGGAGTCGTAATGATTGCGATAGAGCAGATCATAGGAATCGAGGAACCCCGCGCGAACCGTGTCGGCGGCCACAGGATCGTCCTGATCACCGGCCATGCGGTTCATCGCGGCCATGTGGCTCCTTCCCGATCGCTCGCGCGGGCGACCCCACGTTCCTCCCCCGGTCGAGGACTTCGGCCCCGACGGTTTCGAACTCGAGGCAATCATAGGCGCAGTTCTGACTCTCGGCCCATGGTGGCCGATCGGCTGCCCACCGGCGCCCCGTCACCGTCCCTTGGTGGCGATGGTGGCCCCACCGGCCGGCCACACCCGGCCAGGGGGACCTGTGGCTCGCCTGTGCGCCCCGTCACAGCAGCCATGGGACGAACATGGGCTGGTCTTGACCGGCCGCGTACTTCTCCAGGAGGCTGTGTGCCCGTGACCACAGAGACGACGCAGACTCCCACCCGGCTCGAACGACTCGGCAGACTCCCGTTCACGCGCCTTCACCGCAGGCTGCTCACGGGCTCCGGCGCCGGCTGGGCCATGGATGCCATGGACGTCGGGCTCATCTCCTTCGTCATGGCCGCGCTCAAGAGCGAATGGCAACTGACGACCGAGCAGGTCTCCTGGCTCGGATCCATCGGCTTCGTCGGGATGGCGCTCGGTGCGAGTCTCGGCGGCCTCCTCGCCGATCGGATCGGCCGGCGGAACGTCTTCGCGCTCACGCTGCTCATCTACGGCATCGCGACCGGCGCCTCCGCGCTCGCCGGCTCCCTCGCGCTGCTCCTCATCTTCCGATTCGTCGTGGGCCTCGGACTCGGTGCCGAACTCCCCGTCGCCTCGACCCTGGTCTCGGAGTTCGCGCCGCCGCGCATCCGGGGCCGCCTCGTGGTCATCCTCGAGGCCTTCTGGGCGGTGGGCTGGCTCGCCGCCGCGCTCATCGGCTACTTCGTGGTCGCGGCCGGCGACAGCGGGTGGCGGTGGGGCCTGGCCATCGGCGCCGTACCCGCGCTCTGGGCCGTCTACGTCCGACGCAACCTGCCCGAATCGGTCCACTTCCTCGAGAGCCGAGGGCGAGTCGACGAGGCCGAGGCGATCGTGCGGCAGTTCGAGCAGTCCCCGCCGCTGCGCCGCTCGGGCGAGGCCGGTCCGGGCGATTCTGCCGAAGCGGTGCCCGTCGCGACCGCTGCGCCGACCACGGTGTCCGCAGCGCCCGCAGCGCCCGCAGAGCCCGCAGAGCCGGCGGCCGCCGTGCCGGTGTCCGCCCGTCAGCGGCTCGCGCTGCTCTTCTCCGCCGAGCACCGCCGGCGCACGATCGGCCTGTGGGGCGTGTGGTTCCTCGTGAACTTCGCCTATTACGGTGCGTTCATCTGGCTGCCGACGCTGCTCATCGACCGCGGTATCTCCATTTCCCAGTCGTTCGGCTATACGCTCATCATCACGGCGGCACAACTGCCCGGATATGCCGTGGCCGCCTGGCTCATCGAGGCCTGGGGGCGGCGCGCCACGCTCGTCACGTTCCTCGGCGGATCCGCGGTCTCGGCCTTCCTGTTCGCGCTGGCGGCGATCAACGCGGCCCCGGGCACGGAAACCCTCATCGTTCTGAGCGGCTGTCTCCTGTCGTTCTTCGCCCTCGGCGCCTGGGGCGCGGTCTATGCGGTCGGCCCCGAGATGTACCCGACGGGAATCCGCGGCACCGGCACCGGCTGGGCGGCCGGATTCGGTCGGATCGCCTCGATCGTCGCGCCCTTGTCCGTGGTGTGGATCCAGGACGCCGGCGGCTCCTGGACCACCGTCTTCATCGTGTTCGCGATCGCCTACCTCCTCTCGGCGGGTTGTGCCCTGCTCCTCTCGGAGCGTCGCGGCAGAATTCTCGATTGACACGCGGAGACTTTCGGTGCCCCGATAACGTCGCTGGTAGCATCGGGCACCGCGTGAATGTCCTGTTGCGGCCGGCGGCCGCCGGGACACAGTCCGGATGAGAATCAGCGAAGGAAAGAGACGACGATGACCGAGAACCCCCAGCAACCCCAGCAGCCTGGGTACGGGCAGCAGCCGCCACCGCCTCCGCAGCAGGCGTACGGCCAGCAGGTTCCGCCCCAGCAGCAGCCCTACAACCAGCCGGGCTACAACCAGCAGCCGGGTTACGCCCAGCAGCCGGGGCAGTTCCCGCAGGCGGCGCCCCCGCCGCCGCAGCCCACGGGCCCCGGGCGTCCCGGTGAGCTGATGCCGCGCTTCCTCGCCCGGCTCGTCGACGGGATCCTGCTCGGCATCGTCTACGGGATCCTCTACGCCATCATCATGGCGATGCTCGTGCCGAACACGTTCGACGCGATCCTGTCGGGCCAGTCGGTCGCCGGCCGGATCCTGCTCGCCAACGCGATCCTGGCCGTGCTCGGTGCGGTGATCATGCTCGGGTACTACGCGTTCCTGGAGTCGAGCCGCGGCCAGACCGTGGGCAAGATGATCACCAAGCTGCGGGTGCACGGGCCCACGAGCGAGAAGCCGACGATGTCGGAGGCGGTCAAGCGCAACATCTGGATGGCGGCCGGGATCGCCGGCATCATCCCGGTGGTCGGATCCGCCCTCGGCGGGATCGCCTCGCTCGTGGCCGTCATCATGATCGCCGTGGGGATCAACGCCGACACCGTCGGACGCCAGGCCTGGCACGACAAGTTCGCAGGCGGCACCCGGGTGGTCACCACCGAGTAGCCCACCAGGAGGGCCGGCCCAGTGCGGCCGGCCTCCCCATCCGGACGACGATCGCCCGGGGCCCGCATCGGGCCCCGGGCGATCGCGTGTCCCCGGGCGAGGGCCGCTCGCCCGCGTGATGTGGGTGGCCCGCGTGATGTGGGTGCCCCGGACCACCTCCCGGGTGGCCGGATCGACCCGGACCGGGACTACTCCCTTGGGAACAGAGAACGGCGCCGCACCCCCGACTGCTCGGGAGTGCGGCGCCGTGTCGCCTCGTGGCTGCGGGACCGGCTCGTCGCCGTCACGCAGCCGGTCGGCTCAGAGCTTGGCGACCTTCTTGGCCAGCGCCGACTTGCGGTTGGCGGCCTGGTTCTTGTGGATGACGCCCTTGCTTACGGCCTTGTCGAGTTTGCGCCCGGCCTCCTGGAGCGCGGTCTCGGCCGCGTCCTTGTCGCCGGCGGTGATCGCCGAGCGCACAGTGCGCACGTGCGTCTTCAGCTCCGACTTGACGGCCTTGTTGCGCAGGCGCGCCTTCTCGTTGGTGCGGTTGCGCTTGATCTGGGACTTGATGTTTGCCACGTGTTGACTCTCTTATGCGTTCGCTGACGCGATCGGGTGCTCAGATGATTGAGGGCGTATCGCAGACCGGGACTGGGGTGGGGAACCCGTGGCGAGGTCAGCGAGCGGTCCCGAGCGCACAGAAGCGCTCGATCCAACGGCCGAGCATAGCAGCTATGCGTGCCGGGGGAACCGGCCGGGGCGGGTGCGCCCCGCGCGGCGTGAGTGATTCACCTCACCCGCGCTGCGTCGTCCATACGCGCCGCGAGCGGCGATTCTCTCTCCGGGGCGCAGGGGGATAGCCTTGCGCCAGCCGTCCTTTGCCCGACAACCCCGAGGTATACGTGCCACCCATCCCGTCGGCCCATGCCGCCCAGCAGATCGTTCCGGCAGCAACCGTGCCCGAGCAGCTGCGGAACTTCTGCATCATCGCGCATATCGACCACGGCAAGTCCACGCTGGCCGACCGGATGCTGCAGCTCACCGGCGTCGTCGACCAGCGGCAGATGCGCGCGCAGTACCTCGACCGGATGGACATCGAACGCGAGCGCGGGATCACGATCAAGTCGCAGGCCGTCCGCATGCCGTGGGCGAGGCTGGACGCCGACGGCACGGAGCGTGCGTACGCCCTGAACATGATCGACACCCCCGGCCACGTCGACTTCTCCTACGAGGTGTCCCGGTCGCTCGCGGCGTGCGAGGGGGCGCTGCTGCTCGTCGACGCCGCGCAGGGGATCGAGGCGCAGACGCTCGCCAACCTGTACATGGCGCTCGAGAACGACCTGACGATCATCCCCGTGCTCAACAAGATCGACCTGCCCGCCGCGCAGCCGGAGAAGTGCGCCGAGGAGCTCGCCGGGCTCATCGGGGTCGAGCCCGAGGAATGCCTGCTCGTCTCCGGGAAGACCGGGGTGGGCGTGGAGGAGCTCCTCGACCGGATCGTCGAGGACGTGCCGGCGCCGCAGGGGAATCCGGACGCCCCCTCCCGCGCGATGATCTTCGACTCCGTCTACGACTCCTACCGGGGCGTGGTCACCTATGTCCGCGTGATCGACGGCACGCTCTCCCCGCGGGAGAAGGTCGTGATGATGAGCACGAAGACCAACCACGAACTGCTCGAGATCGGGGTCTCCGCCCCGGAGCCGCGGCCCACGAAGGGCCTGAGCGTGGGCGAGGTCGGCTACCTCATCACGGGCGTGAAGGACGTGCGCCTCTCCCGCGTCGGCGACACCGTGACGAACGCCGCGAAGCCGGCCGCCGACGTGCTCGCCGGCTACCGCGACCCGCAGCCGATGGTGTTCTCCGGGCTCTACCCGATCGACGGCTCCGACTACCCGGTGCTGCGCGACGCACTCGACAAGCTGCGCCTCAACGACGCCGCCCTCACCTACGAGCCGGAGACCTCCGTGGCCCTCGGCTTCGGGTTCCGATGCGGCTTCCTCGGTCTGCTCCACCTCGAGATCGTGCGGGAGCGGCTCGAGCGCGAATTCAACCTCGAGCTCATCTCGACCGCCCCGAACGTCGTGTACGACGTGACGATGGAGGACGGCACCGAGGTCGTGGTCACGAACCCGAGCGAGTTCCCGGCCGGGAAACTCGCCTCGGTCTCCGAGCCGATGGTCAAGGCCACGATCCTCACCCCGAGCGACTTCGTGGGCCAGGTCATGGAGCTGTGCCAGGGGCGCCGCGGGGTCATGCAGGGGATGGACTACCTCTCCTCGGACCGGGTCGAACTGCGCTACCACCTGCCGCTCGCCGAGATCATCTTCGACTTCTTCGACCAGCTCAAGTCCCGCACCCGCGGATACGCCTCCCTCGACTACGCCGAGTCCGGCCACGCCGAGGCCGACCTGGTCAAGGTGGACATCCTCCTGCAGGGCGAGCAGGTGGACGCGTTCAGCGCGATCGTGCACAAGGACAAGGCCTACGCCTACGGGGTCGACATGACCACGAAGCTGCGCGGGCTCATCCCGCGCCAGCAGTTCGAGGTGCCCATCCAGGCCGCGATCGGCTCGCGCATCATCGCCCGGGAGACGATCCGCGCCATTCGCAAGGACGTGCTCGCCAAGTGCTACGGCGGCGACATCTCCCGCAAGCGCAAGCTGCTCGAGAAGCAGAAGGAGGGGAAGAAGCGCATGAAGAACATCGGGACCGTCGAGGTGCCGCAGGAGGCCTTCATCGCCGCCCTCACCTCCGACGGCTCGGGATCGGACTCGAAGAAGTCATGACGGCGGCCCCGGAGCGATCCGATCGGTTCGGCGTCTACGTGCACGTGCCGTTCTGCGCGGTGCGCTGCGGGTACTGCGACTTCAACACCTACACCGCGACCGAGCTCGGCGGCGGCGCCTCCCGCGACGAGTATGCCGAGACCGCGCTCGGGGAGATGCGACTGGCGGCGGCCGAACTGGTTCGGCGCGGGCGGCGTGTGGACGGCGTCACGACCGTCTTCTTCGGGGGTGGCACGCCCACGCTGCTCCCCGTGGGCGACCTGCGGCTGCTGCTGGCCGGCATCGACGAGACCTGGGGGCTCGCTCCCGGGGCCGAGGTGACCACGGAGGCGAATCCGGACTCGGTCGGCCCGGCCGAGCTGGCGGACCTGGCCGCCGCCGGGTTCACCCGGGTCTCCTTCGGCATGCAGTCCGCGGTGCCCGCGGTGCTCGCCACGCTCGATCGCACGCACGATCCGGAGCGGCTGCCGCTCGTGGTCGAGTGGGCGCGTGCGGCCGGGCTCGCGGTGAGCGTCGACCTCATCTACGGCGCGCCGGGGGAGAGCGTCGAGCAGTGGCGCACGAGCGTCGAGGCCGCGATCGCGCTCGAGCCCGACCACATCTCGGCCTACGCGCTCACGATCGAGCCGGGCACGAAGATGGCGGCCCAGGTGCGACGCGGACAGCTCCCGATGCCCGACCCGGACGACCAGGCCACGAAGTACGAGCTCGCCGACGAGGCCTTCGCCGCCGCGGGCTACGGCTGGTACGAGATCTCCAACTGGGCCCGCCCGGATGGAACGGGTGGATCGGGTGGATCGGGCGGGCTGCCGGCCGACACCGCCGCCGACCACCGGTGCCGGCACAACCTCGCGTATTGGCGTAACGAGGAGTGGTGGGGGATCGGGCCGGGCGCGCACTCCCACCTCGGCGACACGCGCTTCTGGAACGTCAAGCATCCCCGCCCCTACGCGCAGCGGATCCGGGAGGGGCGGTTGCCGATCGCCGAGTCGGAGACCCTCGACGCCACCCAGCAGGAGGACGAACGGATCCTGCTCGGGATTCGGCTGGTCGAGGGGCTGGGAGTGGGACCGGGTCTCGAGGACCGCCTGCCCGCCCTCGCCGAGCAGGGCCTCATCGACGGCGCGGCTGCGGCCGGCGGTGTGGCACGTCTCACCCGGCGTGGACGCCTGCTCGCCGACGCGGTCGTGGGTCGCCTCGTCGCCTGACGGCCGCCGGGGCGCCGAACGCGGGACAGTGCGGAGTGGATCGGCGTTCACCTGCACGGAATCCCGCGTTCGGCAGCGCCGGCGGTGATTGCCGGCGAGTGGCCGATGAGGGGCCGGTGAGGGCAGAGGTACCCATGGGAGTGGGAGAATCCGTGGGGGAATCGCGGCGGTCGTGCATTGAACGAGTGCGGCTTCCTCGCTAGCGTTCGCAACCGTCATCCGATTCGTGTACTCCCACAGGAGCGACGATCGGTTCCCCAGCAAGGAGAGTCATGAGCCAGTTCCCGCCGCCCCCGGGGTCACCCCAGGACCCGTACCAGCAGGGCCAGCCGGGTCAGCCGTATCAGCAGGGTCAGCCGTATCAGCAGGGCCAGCCGTATCAGCAGGGCCAGTGGCAGCAGCCGCAGGGTCAGCCGTATGGCGCCCCGCAGGGCCAGCCGCAGGGTCAGCCCTATCAGCAGGGCCAGCCGTATGGCGCCCCGCAGGATCAGCCGCAGGGCCAGCCGTATGGCGCCCCGCAGGATCAGCCGCAGGGCCAGCCGTATCAGCAGGGCCAGCCGTATCAGCAGGGTCAGCCGTATCAGCAGGGCCCCGCGGGCGGATTCCCGGCCGCGCCGCAGTACCAGGGGCAGCAGGCCACGGGGCCGCAGGCGACCGACGCGTTCGGTCGCGGCTGGAACCTGTTCACCAAGAACTGGGGCGTTCTCGTCGGTGCGATCCTCGTGTGGGCGATCGGGATCATCATCGTCTACGTGGTCGGGATGCTCGCCGTCACGACCCTCTTCGCCGGCGCGGGCAGCAGCCTGAGCGTCGACAGCAGCGGTGGGGCCTTCACCGGTCTCTTCGCCGTCGGCATCGGCGGGATCATCGTGCTCAGCCTCCTCCTGGTGGTCGCCACCGTCCTCGCCGGCGCCGCCTTCCTCCACGGCGCGCTGCGGATCGTCGACACCGGCCGGGCCTCGTTCGGGGACTTCTTCGTGTTCCGGAACCCGGTGCACGTGCTCCTGCTCGCGCTGCTGCTCGGCGTGGTCAACGGGGTGCTCTCCTTCACGTTCATCCTCCCGCTCATCGCCGCCTTCTTCACCTTCTTCGCCCTCTACTTCGTGATCGATCGCGGCATGGGCACGATCGAGGCGATCAAGGCGAGTGTCGACCTCGCCTCGAAGAACGTCGGCCAGACCATCCTCATTCTCGTGCTCGCCTACGTCGTGACCTTCATCGGAATGCTCGCGTGCGGCGTGGGCATGCTCGTCGCCGGCCCGGTGTCGCTGCTGGCCGGCACGGTCTTCTACCGCTGGCTCACGGGCCCGTCGCAGCAGTCGGTGGCCCCGAACCACGGCTGACCGCCCGCCACCCATGCAGCACTCGACCCCGGCCGGGCATCGGCCGGGGTCGAGCTGCTCTCGCGGGGCCGGGTCCTTCGAACGCGGTCTGGTCGGGTCGAGGTGACCCAGGTGCTCGGCCGGCTACTCGGGCACCGCGGTGACGAAGTCGACGAGCTCCTCGACCCGCCCGAGCAGGCTCGGCTCGAGGTCCCGGAAGTCCCGCACCCGGCCGAGGATCCGCTTCCAGCCGCGGGCGATGTCCGCCTGGCTGCCCGCCTCCCAGCCGAGTGCCCGCAGCGAGCCCACCTTGATGTCGATGCCCCGTGGGATGTCGGGCCAGGCGGCCAGGCCCACCCGCTCCGGCCGCACCGCCTGCCACACGTCC
Source organism: Pseudactinotalea sp. HY158 (assembly GCF_009660225.1). Classification (NCBI taxonomy): domain Bacteria; kingdom Bacillati; phylum Actinomycetota; class Actinomycetes; order Micrococcales; family Cellulomonadaceae; genus Pseudactinotalea; species Pseudactinotalea sp. HY158. The sequence goes on along the minus strand of NZ_CP045920.1, from coordinate 1,932,824 downwards.
ACATACGGGTGCCCGAGCACGAGCACGCCCGGATGGCGCGCGCACACCTCGGCCGCGATCCGCGACTCCTTGCTGCCCGGCACGAGGTGGTCCACGAGCACCCCGACCCGGCGCCGCGGGCCGGGGGAGAACGCGGCGAGTTCGGCGGCCAGGTGATCGACACCGTCGAGCATCTCGACCACGACCCCCTCGATCCGGAGGTCCTCGCCCCAGACCTTCTCGATGAGCTCCGCGTCGTGGCGGCCCTCCACCCAGATCCTGGACGCTCGCGCGGTCCGGGCACGAGCGCCGCGCACGGCCACCGAGCCGCTCGCCGTGCGGGCCGGGGCGGCGGGGGCGGCCGGACGCACCGGGGGTACGAGCCGAACGGGCCGGCCCTCGACCCAGAAGCCCGCGCCGAGCGGGAACGTGCGGGTCACGCCCCGCCGGTCCTCGAGGACGACCACGTGCGCACCCCCGGACTTCTCCACCCGGACCACCGCGCCCACCCAGCCGGAGGTCACGTCCTCGACCACGAGCCCCGTCCGGGCGGGAATATCGGTCGTCGTCGGTCGCTTGGAATGATGGGGATCACGCGAGAGCACATCCCGCCCGTATCGATCGGTCACGGCGTGAGGTTACGCACAACGGGTCGGCCGGTGTGGGAGGCGCGATGGCGACCCGGCGATTGCGCGGCGTAGAATTGGCACTCAGGTACCGTGAGTGCCACCCCAGGGATCGAATGGCGGTCACGGCAACGGCCAGAGCACGAGGAACGGAGGCGCGCGATGACTCGGGAACGGCATATCGACGTGCTTCGCGCGATCGTGCAGGACTACGTGCACACCCGCGAACCGGTCGGCTCGCGCAGCCTCGTCGAACGGCACAACCTCGGCGTGTCACCCGCGACGATCCGCAACGACATGGCGCTGCTCGAGGAGGCCGGGCTCATCACCCAGCCGCACACCTCCGCCGGCCGGATCCCCACGGACGCCGGCTACCGCCTCTTCGTCGACCGGCTCGACGAGATCAAGCCGCTCTCGGCCGCCGAGCGCCGCGCCATCGGTGCCCTCATGCAGGGAGCGGTCGACCTGGACGACGCCCTCGAGCGCACCGTCCGCCTGCTCGCCCAGCTCACCCAGCAGGTCGCGGTCGTGCGGTACCCGTCGCTGCGACGCTCGGCGCTGCGGCATGTCGAGCTCCTCCCGGCGAGCAGCACCCGCATCCTCATGGTGATCATCAGCGACAACGGCCAGGTCGAACAACGCACGATCGAGGCGGACGAGCCGCTCACCGAGGAGCTCCTGGCCGAACTGCGGGCGCGGATCAACGCGGCCGGCGCCGGGCGCAGGATGCCCGAACTCGCCACCGCCCTGCACCAGATCGCGGCCTCCTTCCCCGCGCAGGACCAGCCGACCGCCGCCGGCGTCGTCACCGCGGTGCTCGAGGTGATCTCCGACGAGATCGAGGAGCGCATCGTCATGGCGGGCACGGCCCACCTGGCCCGCACGAACGTCGACTTCTCCCGCACCATCTCGCCCGTGCTCGAGGCACTCGAGGAACAGGTCGTCATGCTGCGGCTCCTGTCGGACATGGCCTCCGAGCCCTCGATCGCCGTGCGCATCGGCTCGGAGACCCACGACGAGGCCCTCCTCGAGACCTCCGTGGTCGCGGGGCGGTACTCGAGCACCGACGCCGGCGTGCTCGGTCAGCTCGGCGTGATCGGCCCGACCCGTATGGACTACCCGACCACGATGGCCGCCGTGCACGCGGTGGCCAGATACCTGTCCAAGACCCTCTCCTGACCTGCGGTCTGACCAGTTCAACTCGTCCACCACCAGAAAGTAACCAGTGAGCGACTATTACGAGATCCTCGGTGTCTCCCGCGAAGCGACCACGGAGGAGATCAAGCGCGCCTACCGGAAGCTGGCCCGCCAGCACCACCCGGACATCGCCGGGCCGGAGTCGGAGGAGCGGTTCAAGCAGATCACCGAGGCGCATGAGGTGCTCTCCAACCCGGAGAAGCGGCAGATGTACGACGTCGGCGGCAGCCAGGGCGGCAGCGGCGCCGGCTTCGGGTTCTCCGACATGTTCGACTTCTTCGCCGCCGCCGCGGGCGGGGCGACCCAACGCGGGCCGGTCTCCCGGTCCCGGCGGGGCCAGGACGCGCTCGTGCGGGTCTCGATCTCGCTCGCGGACGCCACGTTCGGCGTGACGAAGGAGCTCGAGGTCGACACGGCCGTCATGTGCGAGGCGTGCCACGGCACGTGCACCCGCCCCGGCACCAGCCCGACCACCTGCCCCACGTGCCACGGACGCGGCTCCGTGCAGCGCGTGGCCCGCTCGTTCTTCGGCAACATCATGACCAACGCCCCGTGTTCCGACTGCGGCGGCTTCGGCACGATCATCTCCGAGCCGTGCGCCGAATGCTCCGGCGAGGGCCGGGTCCGGGCGCGTCGGACCATCTCGGTCAACATCCCGGCCGGCGTCGACACCGGCACCCGGATCAAGCTCACCGGGAAGGCGGAGGTGGGCCCGGGCGGGGGACCCGCCGGCGACCTGTACGTCGAGGTGCGCGAGCAGCGCCACGAGACGTTCACCCGCCGTGGCGACGACCTGCACTGCACGGTCGAGCTGCCCGTGACCGCCGCGGCCCTGGGCACGGTCGTCACCCTCGAGACCCTCGACGGTATCCACGACGTCGACATCGCGCCCGGCAGCCAACCCGGCCAGGTGCTCACCCTCAAGGGTCTCGGGGTGGGCCACCTCAACCGCACGGGCCGCGGCGACCTCAACGTCCACCTCGAGGTGGAGGTGCCCACCAGGCTCTCCGACGAGGAGGAGGAGCTGCTGCGTCAACTCGCCGTGCTCCGCGGCGAGGAGCGCCCCGAGGCCCGCGTGGCGGCCACGAAGAACTCCGTGTTCCAGCGACTCAAGGACACCTTCGCGAGCCGATGACCGATCCCGTGTTCTTCGCCGCCGACCTGCCGGCGGCCGCCCGGGTGGGCGACACGTTCGAACTCACCGGGCCCGAGGCGCGCCACGCGGTCGCCGTGCGGCGGATCCGCGTGGGGGAGGCGATCGAGATCGTGGACGGCGCAGGCACCCGTCTGCGCGGCCGCGCCACCGCCGTAGGCGCGAACCCGCCGTCGCTCACGCTGGGCGTCGAGGACCGCGTGCTCGAGCCGGCGCCGTCCCCCGAGCTCATCCTCGTGCAGGCCCTCGGCAAGGGCGGCCGCGACGAGGCGGCCATCGAGGCCGCGACCGAACTCGGGGTCGACGCCGTCGTGGCGTGGCAGGCCGAGCGCTCCGTCGCCCGCTGGGACGGCCCGAAGGTGGCCAAGGGCGTCCATCGCTGGGAGTCGATCCTGGTCGCCGCCGCCAAGCAGTCCCGGCGGGCCCGCTTCCCGCGGATGCTCGGCTTCGCGGCGGGCCCCGGGATCCTCGGGGTCGGCGGGCCACTTGGACCCGCGATCGCCGCCGGGGCCCGGATCCTCGTGCTCCACGAGAGCGCCGAGGCCCCCCTGACGGCGATGGCTCTCGGGAGCGGGCGCGACGCGGGGCCCGCGGACCGGCCCGTCGTCGTGGTCGTGGGCCCGGAGGGCGGACTGAGCGAGGCGGAACTGGCCCGCTGGTCCGGCGCGGGCGGCACGGCGACCCTCCTCGGGCCCCATGTGCTGCGCACCTCGACGGCCGGCCCGGCCGCTCTCACGGTCCTGAACGCGCGGCTCGGGCGCTGGTAGCCGCCCAGCCACTAGGCTCAGCCTTGCCCCGCCAGTCCCAGTCGCCACAGCAGAAAGGCTCAGGGTTCCCTCCCGATCATGTCCGCGTCCACGCACTCCCCACCAGAACCGTCGTCCCCCGACGAGGCGACCCACCAGGTCGTCATCCCCGACTCGGTTCCCATGGTCGCCCTGCTCGGTCGGCGCGACGAGGTGATCCGCGCCGTCGAGTCCGGGTTCCGGGGCCTCGACGTGCACGTGCGCGGCAACGTCGTCACGCTCACCGGTCCGGCCGGCCAGGTCGACCTCGCGCACCGGCTGTTCGATGAGCTGAGTCAGATCGCGGCGGCGGACCAGCCGCTCTCGGCCGACGCCGTCGAACGCGCGATCGGGATCCTCACGGCCACGTCCGACAAGCCGGCCGAGGTGCTCACGATGAACATCCTCTCGGGCCGTGGGCGCACGATCCGCCCCAAGACGGTCGGGCAGAAGGACTATGTCGAGGCCATCGACCGCAACACCGTCGTGTTCGGGATCGGCCCCGCGGGCACCGGCAAGACCTACCTGGCGATGGCGAAGGCGGTCAAGGCGCTCCAGTCCAAGGAGGTGAACCGGATCGTGCTCACCCGCCCCGCGGTCGAGGCGGGGGAGCGGCTCGGGTTCCTTCCCGGCTCCCTCAACGACAAGATCGACCCGTACCTGCGGCCCCTCTACGACGCCCTGCACGACATGGTCGACCCCGAGTCGATCCCGCGGCTCATGGCCGCGGGCACGATCGAGGTGGCACCGCTGGCGTACATGCGCGGCCGCACCCTGAACGACGCCTTCATCATCCTCGACGAGGCGCAGAACACCTCACCCGAGCAGATGAAGATGTTCCTCACCCGCCTCGGCTTCGGCTCTCGGATCGTGGTCACCGGTGACGTGACCCAGGTCGACCTGCCGGTGGGAACACACTCCGGCCTTCGGGTCGTGCAGGAGATCCTCGCCGGGATCGACGACATCGCCTTCTGCCGGCTCACGAGCGCCGACGTCGTGCGGCATCGGCTCGTGGGTGACATCATCGACGCCTACACCGGCTACGACGAACGCAGCGATGGCCCGGAGGATCGGCGCCCGGTCCGGCGGGGTCATCCGCGCCGCGCGCCGGGCAGCTCGGTCGACTCCGGCGATTCGGGACACTCGGGATACTCGGGACGTTCGGCGGGCCGCGCCGACCAGGAAGGACCGGCATGAGCGTCGACATCATGAACGAATCGGACACTCCCGTCGACGAGGTCGAGTTCGTGGCCCTCGCCCGGCACGTGCTCGATGCGATGTTCGTGCACCCGCAGGCCGAGCTGGAGATCCGGTTCGTCACGACCGACGTCATGACCGAACTGCACGAGCAGTGGCTCGACGAGCCCGGCCCGACCGACGTCATGTCCTTCCCGATCGACGAACTGCGCCCCGGCACCGAGGCGGAGCCGTCCGACGAGGGGATGCTCGGCGCCGTCGTGCTCTGCCCCGAGGTCGCGGCCGCCCAGGCCCGTGAGGCCGGGCACTCGGCGGTGGAGGAGATGCTCCTGCTCACCACGCACGGCATCCTGCACCTGCTCGGCTACGACCACGCCGAGGCCGCGGAGGAGAAGGAGATGTTCGACCTGCAGCGGCAACTGCTGTTGACCTTCCTGGCCGGAGCATGAACGAGGGCGTGACCGAGGCGATGGCCGCGCCGATCCCGCTGCTCGTCGCGGTGGCGGTCGTGGCGATCGCGGCCGGCGCGATCCTCTCCGCGGGGGAGGAGGCCGGCCGGTCGATCACCCGCGCCGCCGCCCACGAGGCCGCGATCGAGGGCCGCCGCCGCGCCGGTGCGCTGCGCGCGATCGCCGCGATCGCGGCCGACTCGACCGGCCCGGTGCGCGCGACGGCCTACCTGCGCCTCGTCACCGAGATGACGGGCGCGGTCTGCGTCACCCTCGTCTACGCGGTCGTCTTCGAGCGGTGGTGGGTCGCGCTCCTGTGCGCGGTCGCGACGGTCGCGCTCCTCAACATCGTCGTGGTGGGGATCAGCCCGCGCACGCTCGGCCGCCGCCGGCCCGTCGCCGTGCTCGCCCTCGTCGGTCCGTTCATGCACGGCGCCCACCGGATCATGGCCCCGTTCGTGGCCCGGGTGGGTCCCAGCCGGGCGAGCGGCCCCACCTGGGAGACCGAGGGCGAGCTGCAGGACATGGTCGACCGGGTGGCCGAGAGCGCGCACATCGAGGACGACGAGCGCGAGATGCTCCAGTCCGTGTTCGAGCTCTCGCGCACGATGGTGCGCGAGGTCATGGTCCCGCGCACCGACATGGTCACGGTCCGGCCGGATGTCACCCTGACCAAGGCGCTCAGCCTGTTCACGCGCTCCGGCTTCTCCCGGATCCCCGTCGCGGGCGAGAGCCTCGACGATCTGCGCGGGGTGCTCTACCTCAAGGATCTGCTGCGCAAGCTCACGAGCGCGCCGGAACGCTCCGAGCACCGCATCGAGCGGGTCATGCGGGAGGCCGTGTTCGTGCCGGAGACCAAGGTGGTCGACGACATGCTCGCCCAGATGCGCGCCTCCGGCGTCCACATCGCCATCGCGTTCGACGAGTACGGCGGGGTCGCCGGGCTCGTGACGATCGAGGACGTGCTCGAGGAACTCGTGGGCGACCTGACCGACGAGCACGACCAGAGCGAGCCGCAGGTCGAGCCCGACGGCGACGGCTACCGGGTGCCCGCGCGGCTCCCGCTCGACGAGCTCGGTGAGCTGTTCGACCTCGAGATCGACGATCCGGAGGTCGATTCCACGGGTGGACTGCTGACCAAGGCGCTCGGCCGCGTGCCGATCCTCGGCTCCGTCGCCCTCGACCACGGGCTCCGGTTCGAGGTGGTCGAGGCCTCGGGCAGGCGCCGGCGCGTCTCCACGATTCTCGTCACCCGCGCGCAGGAGAACCCGCCTGCGGAGCCGACCACTCACCCCGAGGAGACCCCGCATGGCCCGTGACGCGACATTCCGCAGCGGCTTCGCCTGCCTCGTCGGGCGCCCCAACGCAGGCAAGTCCACGCTGACGAACGCGCTCGTCGGTGAGAAGGTGGCGATCACCTCGACCCGGCCGCAGACCACCCGGCGCGCGCTTCGGGGTATCGTCAACCGCCCCGACGGCCAGCTCGTGCTCGTCGACACCCCGGGTCTCCACCGGCCGCGCACCCTGCTGGGCGAGCGCCTGAACGATCTCGTGGCCGACACCCTCTCCGAGGTCGACGTCATCGGCTTCTGCCTGCCGGCCGATCAGCCGATCGGGCCCGGAGACCGGTTCATCGCCGGGCAGTTGGCCTCCCGTCGCACCCCGGTCGTGGCGATCGCCACGAAGATCGACGCCGTCGGCCCGGAACGGGTGGTCCATCACCTCACGCAGATCGGCGACCTCGGGGACTGGGCGGAGATCGTGCCGGTCTCGGCGACCCGCGGGACCCAGGTCGACCTGCTCGCGGAGATCCTCGTGCGCTACCTGCCCACCGGGCCCGTGCTCTACCCGGACGGGGAACTCTCGGACGAGGATCCCGAGGTGACGATCGCCGAGCTCGTGCGCGAGGCGGCGCTCGAGGGCGTGCGGGACGAGCTTCCGCACTCCCTCGCCGTGCTGGTCGAGGAGATCGTCGAGCGCCCGGACCGGCGGGACCACCTCACGGACGTGCGCGTCAACCTCTACGTCGAGCGCCCCTCCCAGAAGGCGATCATCATCGGCACGCGCGGGTCCCGGCTGCGTCAGGTCGGCACCCAGGCGCGGCAGGGGATCCAACGGCTGCTCGGCGTGCCGGTCTACCTCGACCTGCACGTCAAGGTGGCCAAGGACTGGCAGAAGGATCCCAAGCAGCTGCGACGGCTCGGATTCTGACATGGGGCTGCGCGGCGTCCTGGGCACGGAACGCACGGTCGAGCTGCGCACGGGCTGGCAACGATTCTGGCCCGTCGCGCTCACCAGCCTCGTCGTCGCCACGATCCTGGGGGTGAGCGGGGCCCTCGCCGGTCCGCGGTGGGCGCCCACCGAGATGCACCGCACGATCATCCCGACGACGGCCGACGTGCGCATCGGCGGCACCGAGCAGAGCCCCGTGGGCACCTACACGGTGCGTGTCGAGCCGATCCGGATCGACCTGGGGGAGGTGACGGTCGACGGCCTGCTCTTCCTCCCGGAGGGGGCCCCGGCCGGCCCGGGGGTCGTGTTCATGCACGGGGCCGGCACCGGGGAGCCGGAGGCGTTCGCCCCGCACGGGCAGGCGCTCGCCAGCGCCGGCATCCGCGTGCTCGTGCCCGCCAAGCGCCTCGACGACTACAGCACCCGCGAGCGGAACTATCCCAGCATGGCCCAGGACTACCTCGTCTCCTGGCGGTACCTGCGCGAGCGGGTGCCGGGGGTCGATCCGGACCGGGTCGGGTTCTACGCCGAGTCCGAGGGCGCCTGGATCGCGCCCATCGCGGCGGCGGACGAGCCCGACGTCGCCTTCCTCATGCTCATCTCGGCGCCGGTCGTGCCGCCCCGGGAACAGGCGGCCTTCGCCACCGCCAACTACCTGCGGAACACCCACGTGCCCCGGGGGGTGTTCCGGGCGATCCCGCGCGCGCTCGGGGCCCAGATCCCCGGCGGCGGCTTCGAGTACGTGGACTTCGACGTGCTGCCCTACCTGCGCCAGGTCGACGTGCCCGTGCTCATGGCCTACGGGACGGACGACGCCTCCATGCCGATCGTGCAGGGGGCGCTCATCGTCATCGACACCCTGGCCGCGCACGGGAACGACGCGGTCACGGTGCGCTACTTCGACGGCGCCGATCACGGTCTCATGATCGACGAGCAACTGGCCCCGGGATTCACCACGGTCCTCAGTTCGTGGACCCTCGGACTGCCCGCGACGGCGAGCGCCCCGCCGCAGATCGCCGGTGACCGGCCCGAGCAGGAGTACCGGGCCGCCGCCGTGCCGTCACCGGCATGGTTCGCCTCGGGTGACATGCTCGTGTGGTCGATCATCGGCTCCTTCCTCCTCGTGGTCGCCGGGCTCGGTCTCGGGGCCGTGAGCCTGGTGCGACGGCGCAGCCCGGCCGCGGCGGTCGGCCGGCTCGCGGTGGCGGCCGGACTCGCCGCACTCGCCGTCGTCACGACGTTCGTGGCGTATATCGCCCAGATCGCCACCCTCGCGATGAACTACCATCTCGACGACACGGTCGTCATCGGTGGCTGGATCCTGGTTCAGCTCCTCGGGATCTTCGCGGTGGTGGTCGGCGTCGTCTCCGTCCGGGCGGCCATGCACGCGAGACGCGCCGGTACGTATTTCACGGTGACGGATAAGGTGAGTTGGTGGGCGACGCATGTCGGGTCGCTCGCGTTGTTGTTGGTCGCCGCGTATTGGGGCGTCTTCCCGGCCGTCGGTTGATGAGGAACCACCCGCCGACGCCCGGGGTGCGAGATCGATTCGGAGGAACGCATGAGGTACAGCTACGGGCCGGGTGACTGGCTCACGCTCGCTCACGACGGCGCGGGGGCGCTCGTGCACCCCGGCATTCCTCCCGCGGTGGTCGAACGGGTCTGGGGTGCGATGGTCGCCGCCGCACCCATGCCCGCCTGGGTGCGTGAACTCGAGGGCACGGCCGGGCCGTACGCCCTCGTGCATATGGGCGTCGACGGCGTGCGGGTGCTCCTGCGCGGATCGGTCTCCGCGCTCATCGGCGGCCGGCGGCTCAGCGGCAGGGACGGCGCCCCGTGGGCCGAGCACATCGGCCTGGGCGTGTACGAGGCGCACGTGTGGGTCGAGGGTGCCTCGGTCGAGCGCACCTATCCGCTCGCCGGCGGAGTGGTCTTCGCGCACACCCTGAGCGTGCGCGATCCAGGCGGCGCCCAGGGAACCGTGCGGGTCGCCGGGGCCACGATCGCGCAGATCCTCGGCGTCCAGCCCGAACTCGCGCCCGTGCCGCCGGTGCCGCTCGTCACCGGGGAGCAGCCGCCGCCGCCGGCGGGCACGAGCCAGACGGACACGGCGGGCCCGGTGGGCACGGCGGGCCCGGTGGGCCAGCTGGGCCAGGCGGGCCCGCCCGACCACGGTGGCCGGACCGGTTCGGCCGCGGTCCTCCCGCCGGAACCATCCCCCGGCGAGGGGGCGTTGGACGACATCAGCGACATCGAGGAACTCGAGCGCACGATCCTCGGCCGCCCGTTCGCCCGCGGGCCCGTTCCGGGTGGAGCACCGGAGCCCGCACCCCCGGCACAATCGCTGCCACCCATGCCACCAGTGCCACCGGAGCCGCCCGCGCAGTCGCTGCCACCGGAGCCGCCCGCGCAGTCGCTGCCCCCGGAGTCACCGGCGCAGTCGCTGCCCGCGGCGCCGCCGGCGCAGTCGCTGCCCGCGGATCCGCCGGAGCCGCCCGCGCAGTCGCTCCCCCCGGAGCCGCCCGCGCCGCCCGCCGCGGCAGCGCCACCTGAGCCGCCAGCGCCGCCCGCCGCGTCGGTGCCACCTGAGGCGTCAGCGCCGCCCGCCGCGTCGGTGCCACCTGAGGCGTCAGCGCCACCCGCCGCGGCAGCGCCACCTGAGCCGTCAGTGCCACCTGCGCCGCCAGTGCCGCCTGCGCCGTCAGCGCCGTCAGCGCCGGAGCACAGCCTGCCGGCGGGGATCATCGACTCCGTACCGCGAACCCGCCCGGGCCTTGCTCGGCCGCAGCCGGCCGGGGCGCCGGTCGACGATGCCACGATCATTCCCCACCGGTACGGCCCCGACGGCGACGCACCGGCCCCGAGCGCCGGCTCCGCCGTGGATGCGGCGCCCGAGTCGACGATCCTCTCCTCCGTGCCGCCCGCCCAGGCCGCCCGGCTCGCCTCCGCCCAGGCCGCCCAGGGGGTCCAGGGAGCCCAGGGCGCCCAGGCCGCCGAGAACACGGCGGCGACCCGGGCGATCCTGCGCGTCTCCACGGGGCAGGTGTGCCACCTGAGCACCCCGGTGCTCGTGGGGCGCTCCCCGGATGCGGGCGCCTCGACGGTCGCGGGCGCGGCGCCCCAGCTGCTCGCCGTGCCCTCCCCGAACCTCGACATCTCGCGTAATCACGCCGAGATCCGGGTCGAGGGCGAGCACGTGCTCGTGACCGACCTGCGGTCGACGAACGGAACGGTCGTCAACACTCCCGGGGCGGGCCCGCGCCGTCTTCGCGCGGGGGAGAGCGTGCAGGTGGGATCCGGAACCACGATCGACCTCGGCGACGGCGTCACCATGATCGTGGACCAGCGCGCATGAGCCGGAGACGGCCGACCTCGACGCCGCCGACCCTCGCCGGTCACACCTACGAGCAGCTCATCGGGACCGGGGGCTTCTCCGACGTCTTCCGTTACCGTCAGCACCTCCCGAGCCGGCTCGTGGCGGTCAAGGTGCTCCTCACCGACGCCACCGACGCCCAGGCGCGCCACCAGTTCGTGGCCGAGGCGAACCTCATGGCCCAGCTCTCGGCGCATCCCTCGATCGTGACGATCCACCACGCCGACATCGCCTCGGACAATCGCCCGTACCTGGTGATGGAGTACTGCCCGCGGCCGAACCTCGCCGCCCGGTACAAGTCGGAGCGCATCGCGGTGCCCGAGGCGCTGCGGATCGGCATCCGGCTCGCCGGCGCCGTCGAGACCGCCCACCGGGCCGGGATCCTGCACCGCGACATCAAGCCGGCGAACGTGCTCACGACCGACTACGGGTGGCCCGCGCTCACGGACTTCGGCATCTCGGTCGCCGCGCAGGTTCCCGACGACATCGCCACCGGCATGTCGATCCCGTGGGCCGCCCCCGAGTTCTTCGACGACGACACCCCCCGGGGCCCGGGCGGGGACACCTACGCCCTCGCCGCGACCATCTACACGATCATCGCCGGGCGCTCACCCTTCGAACGGCCGGGCGGGCCGAACACGGCCCTCGATCTCATGGCACGGATCCAGCGGGATCCGGTGCCGGAGCTTGCGGGACCGGACGTGCCGGTCGCGCTCGATACCGTGCTGCGGCGGGCCATGGCCAAGCGGGCGGGGGACCGGTTCGCATCGGTGGCCGAGTTCGGCCGCAGCCTCCAGCGGATCGAGGAGGAACTCCACCTCGCCCACACCCCGCTCGACCTGCCGGACACCTCCCGGCTCGTCTCCGAGGCGGACGAGGACCAGCGCACCCGGGCCCGGCCGATCCGCAGCATCTCCGCGGCGGCGTCCCCGGCCACGGCCCGGGGCTTCGCGCCGGCCGGCGGCTCCCAGGCGCAGCAGCCGACACGGGCGCGCGGGGTGCCCGCCATCGACCCGGCGGCGGATGCTCCGGTCACTCCGGACGCGCCCCCGCCGCCGGCCGGGGGGCGTCGACGCCGCTGGCCTGCCTACGCGGTCTCCGCGGGAATCGTCGTGGCGGTCGTGGCCGTGGCCGTCTCGGGCGTGCTCGGCTCCCCGGATGCGCCCGCGACCCCGGAGCCGACCCTCGCGCCGCCGACCGTGGAGCACGTGCCCGCCCCCGACCCCCCGAGCGACCTGCGGGCCACGGACGTCGAGGAGAATGCGGACGGCGGGGCGGCCGTCACGTTCGCATGGACCGCGGCCCCGGGATATACGGGCGATTACGTATGGCAGGTCGTGGGCACGAACGAATCGGCGCGGATCGACGAGCCGACGCTCGCGATCGACCGGGAATCCGGTAGCGTGGTGTGCATAGAGGTGGCATCCGTCAACGATCGAGGCGTCCTGTCGCGCTTCGAACAGGCCTGTGGATAGGGACGACAGCGGTGACAATGCAAGTGGAGTTCTGCGGGGAGTGGTTCGACCTCGACGAGCAGGAGCCGTTCCTCATCGGCCGTGAGGGTGACCTCGAGGTCGACGACAACCCGTACCTGCACCGGCAGTTCCTCACGATCACGCAGGTCGAGGGGATGTGGTGGCTCAACAACGTGGGCTCGCGGCTCTCCGCCACGGTGACCGACTCCGACGGGCACGTGCAGGCCTGGCTGGCACCCGGTGCGCGGCTGCCGCTCGTCTTCGCCCGCACGACCGTGCTGTTCACCGCCGGGCCCACGACCTACGAACTGACCATCGTGGGGTCGTCGCCGACCTTCACCTCCTCCACGCCGAGCCTGCACGCCGGCGGGGAGACGACGATCGGCCCCATCTCCTTCACGGAGTCGCAGACCCTGCTCATCCTCTCCCTCGCCGAGCCGGTGCTGCTCGGCCGCGGCACCACCGCCTCGATCCCCACCTCGGCCACCGCCGCGCGCCGGCTTGGGTGGAACATCACGAAATTCAACCGGAAGCTCGACAACGTGTGCGATAAGCTCCACCGGCAGGGTGTTCGAGGACTCCGGGGCGGTCAGCAGCAGCTGGCCGTGAATCGGCGGGCTCGGCTGGTCGAGCACGCGGTCGCCTCGCGGCTCGTGACCCAGGCCGACCTCGAACTGCTCGAGGCGAATGCCCGGGAGATGCAGGCGCAGGAGTAGGCACCCGCCCCTCGCACCCCGACGGGCCGAATCGTGGTCCGCCCCGGGAGCGGGCACGGCCGCGAGGCCTGCACGACCGGCTCGTCCGACGACCACCACCAACGATCAGCCATGACGACTTCCGCACGAGGAGCGAGGACAGCTTGGAGCGCAGACTGCACCGCCGGCGTCAATGGATCAGTGCCACGGTCACCACCCTCGTGGCGGCCCTCGTGCTGGTGCTCTCGCTCACCTACCAGGGCGTGGCCACGGCCGATGTCGACCTGCACGACGGTGGGGTCTGGGTCACGAACGACCAATCGGTGCAGGTGGGGCGGCTGAACGAGCCGGTCGGCAAGCTCGACGCGAGTCTCGCCGGCACGTCCCGTTCGCTCGACGTGCTCCAGCAGGGCAGCGACGTGTTCCTCCTCGACCGTCAGGTCGGGGCCATCCAGCGGATCGATACGGCGACCGTCCAGCTCGCCGACGCCTCGCTGCCCCTGCCCGCGAACAGCGAGGTCGAGATCGGCCGGAACACCGTCGGCATCTTCGACCCGCACACCGGCAACGTCTGGTCCCTTCCCTTCGACGGCCTCTCCGTGCTCGCGGATCCGACGGCCGTTCCCGCGGCGCGTGTGGGCGAGAACGCCTCGCTGGCCGTCGCCGACGACGGCACCGTGTACACCCTCGATCCCGTGCCCTCGGAGATCGTCACGATCGAACCGGAGACGCGCGAGGCGCTCGGGCAGGACGGTTCCGAGGGCCCCGACGGCGCCGATGGCTCCGATGGTTCCGCTGGTTCCGGGGAAAGTGAGAACACTGGGGAATCCGAGGACACAGAGGACACAGAGGACACGGCCGAGGTTCCCCGCATCCCACTCGGGGAGAACGTGGACCTGAGCACCTCGACCACGCAGCTGACGGCCCTGGGTGATACGCCCGTCGCGCTCGCCTACGACGACCAGGACCGCACCCTCGAACTGCTTCGGCCGGAGGCCGAGCCGATCGACCTGACCGGTACGGGGGTCGACCTGGCCTCGGCACGGATCCAGGCGCCGTCCGCAGGCTCCTCCGAGGTGTTCATCGCGACGAGCGATGCGCTCCTCGCCGTCCCGCTCGACGGGAGCGAACCGCGGATCGAACGCGTGCAGGCCGGCACTCCGACCGCCCCGGTGCAGGTCGCCGGCTGCGCCCACGGCGCCTGGGCGAGCGGGGAGTACGTGCGCTCGTGCACCGGCGCCGAACCGATCCACGAGCCGATCCCCGGGTACACGACCGGGCAGCTGAAGTTCCGGGTCAACCACGAGCTCGTGGTGCTCAACAACCTCGACGACGGCGACTCCTGGCTCCTCGAGGACACCCTCATCCTCGTGGACAACTGGACCGAGGTGACCCCGCCGAGCGACGAGGAGGCCGAGGAGGAGGACTCCCAGGACCTCACCCGCGACGACGTGCCCCTCGATCAGCAGGAGAACCACGACCCGGTGGCCCAGGACGACGAGTTCGGCGTCCGCGCGGGCGGCAGCGTCGTGCTGCCCGTCCTCTTCAACGACTCCGATCCCGACGGCGACCTGCTCACCGTGACCGACGTGGGCTCGGTGCCGGAGAACTTCGGGGCCCTCGAGCTCGTGCACGACGGCCGGGCGGTGCAGCTCCACGCGGGCGGCGGCGCCGGCGGCACCGTGCAGGTCGACTATTCGATCAGCGACGGCCGGGGCGGCAGCTCCGACGCCACGATCTCGATGCGCGTCGTGCCCGAGTCCGTGAACGAGCCCCCGACACAGGTCGAGGACATCGGCCTGACCGTCGCCTCCGGGGCCACGACGAGCGTGGACGTGCTCACCTCGGTGCAGGACCCGGACGGCGATCCGGTGTATGTGGTCAGCGGCGAGTCGACCGAGCAGCACGACGTCGTGGTCAATTCCACCGGCCTCGTGCAGATCTCCGACCGCGGGCTCACGACGGGGGAGCGGACCGTGCCGATCACCGTCTCGGACGGGCGCAGCACGGCCGAGGTGGTCATCGCCCTGACCGTGCTCGATCCCGGACCGGTGCCGCCGGAGGTCGTCTTCGACTACGCCCACGGCTTCACAGGCGCGCCCATCGACGTCTCGCCGCTGGTGAACGACCGCGACCCCGCCGGGAAGCCGCTGCGGCTCGCGCAGGTGGGGGAGGCCGAGGGCGCCACGATCAGTCCGCGCCTCGACGACGGCATCTTCACCCTCACCGCCCCCGCCGCCGGCAGCTACTACGTGCAGTACACGGCCGCGAACGACGACGGTCTCTCGGCCGAGGGGCTCGTGCGGGTCGACGTCTCCGACCCGGTACAGGCGCCCCCGACCGCCGTGGCCGACACGGCCCTGCTTCCGCCGGGCGGCACGGTGCTCGTGGACGTGCTGGCCAACGACGTCGACCCCTCCGGCGGGGTCATCGCCGTGGAACGGGTGGACGCCCCCGGCTTCCTCTCGGTGTCGGTGACCGATCACCGGCTGCTCGAGATCTCCTCCGCCCGCGGCTTCACCGGCCCGGCCACCCTCGACTACACGGTCTCCAACGGCTACGGCCGTTCCGTGGGCACGGTCACCGTGATCCCGTTGCCCGTGAGCGGCACCGCCCTGCCCCCCGTCGCGCGACCGGACACCGCGCGGGTGCGCGCCGGGGACTACGTGACGATCCCGGTGCTGGCCAACGACACCCACCCGGACGGCCTCCCGATCGAGCTGCGGTCGCAGCTGGTCGAGGTCCCCGACGCCGGGATGATCTTCACCTCCCAGAACACCGTGCGGTTCAAGGCGCCCGACGAGGCCCAGACGCTCGAGGCGATCTACGCGATCGAGGACTCGAACGGGCAGTCCTCCTCCGCGACGATCACGATCTACGTGGTCGAGCACTCGGACGAGGTGAACTCCGCGCCCCGGCCGGAGCCCGTGGACGTGCGGGCCTTCGCCGGTGAGCGGATCCGGATCCCGATCGACCTCGTGGGCATCGACCCGGACGGCGACTCCGTGACCCTCGCCGGGGTCTACGACGCGCCGACGCTGGGCCGGGTGGTCGAGGTGGGCACGGGCTGGCTCGACTACCGGGCCGCGAGCGACGCCCAGGGCATCGACACGTTCAGCTACCTCGTGGTCGACCGGCTCGGGGCGACCGCCACGGCCGAGATCCAGGTGGGCGTCATCCCGCCCCCGGCCACGAACTCCCCGCCGCTCGCGGTCGCCGACCACATCTCGGTACGCCCCGGGCGCGCGATCCAGGTCGACGTGCTCGCCAACGACACGGACGCCGACGGCGACCAGCTCACCTTCGGCGTGCCCGCGTTCACCCAGACGGCCGGCCTCGACCTCGAGGTGCAGGACAGCCTCGTCACCTTCACCTCCCCGGACGAGGAGGGGCCGCTCGTGCTCGGCTACCAGGTGACCGACCGGCGCGGTGGGACCACCGAGGGCACCCTGACGGTCGAGGTGAGCGCCGACGCGCCGCTGCACCAGCCCGTCGCCGTGGACGACGTCGTGCCCGACCACGCGATCATCGACGCCGAGACGGCCACGCTCGACGTGCTCGCCAACGACTGGGATCCCGACGGCGCCCGCAGCGACCTGAGCCTGAGCATCACCGATCCCTCGACGACGGAGGCTGGGGCCCGGATCGCCGGCGGCCAACTCGAGGTGACCGTGCCGGACACCCGCGAGGTGCTCGTGTACACGGTGACCGACTCCGACGGACTCACCGGGCACGCTTTCGTGGAGATGCCCGGGCGCCTCGACACCGGCCCCGTGCTGCGCCCCGACGTCGAACTGAGCGTCAACACCGGTGAGGAACTCGCGATCGACCTGGCCGACGTGGTCGTCGCCCCGAGCGGCCGGCCCGTCCAGCTCTCGGATGCGGCCGCCACCGTGGCCACGAACTCCGACGGCACCTCGCCCGTGGTCGACAACACGACCCTGCGGTTCGTGTCCGCGGACGACTACGTCGGCCCGGCGACCCTCACGTTCCGGGTGACCGACGCCGAGGACCCGAACGCGAACGGGATCCTCGTCTCCACCCTCACCCTGCCGATCCAGGTGCTCCCGATCGGCGCCGTGCCGCCGACGATGCGCGGCGGCAGCGTCGACCTCGAGGCCGGCGGCGATCCGCAGGAGCTCATCCTCGGGCAGCTGACCGACGACGTCGACACCGACGTCGAGGACCTCACCTACGAGGTGGTCGACCAGGTGGCCGGATTCGACGCCCAGATCGTCGACGGCATGGTGCTGCGGGTGAGCGCCGACATCGACACCGCGGCGGGCGCGAGCGGGAACGTGACCGTGCGGGCCACCGACCCCGAGGGCGGCAGCGGCACCGCCGCCATCGCGGTCCGGGCCCTGGCCTCGACCGAGCCGCTCATCGTGACCGGCCCGGACGACCTGGGCGAGGTGCACCAGGGCGTGGCCTCGACGATCGACGTGCTCGCCAACGACTCGAACCCGTTCCCCGGCGAGACGCGCACGATCACCGACGCGACGGTCGAGTCCGGCTCCGGCACGGTCACGATCGACGGCGCGAACGTCGTGCTCACCCCGAGCGCGGACTACGTGGGCCGCATGAGCGTCGTCTACCGGGTCGTGGACGTCACCGGGCAACCCGAGCGGACCGTCGAGGGCCGCGTGAGCGCCTCGGTGCTCGGCGTGCCGGAGCAACCGGCACCTCCCCGGATCGAATCCGTGGGCAACGCCCAGGTCGTCGTCTCGATCACCCCGCCGGTCGACAACGGCGCCCCGATCAGCTCCTACATCGTGACCCCGTCGGGCGCGGCCGCGCAGCAGTGCGCGAACACGACCTGCACCCTGAGCGGCCTGACGAACGGCACGACCTACACGTTCACGGTCGCCGCGGTGAACGAGGTCGGGGAGTCGCCCGCCTCGAACCCCTCCGCCGACGCCCGACCGGACGTCAAGCCGGCGCCCGTGACGCCCCCGACCCTCACCTTCGGCGATCAGGAGATCACCGCCGACTGGACCGCGCCCGCGAACGAGGGCACCCCGATCCGCGAGTACCAGCTGCAAATCTCCCCGGCCCCGAGCGGCTCCGGCCAGCAGAGCCTGAGCGGGGGAACCACGAGCTACACGTGGACCGGCCTGAGCAACGGCACGGCCTACCAGTTCCGGCTGCGGGCCATCAACGACGCCCCCGACCCGGGCGACTGGGGTCCGTGGTCGGCCACCGAGATCCCGGCCGGCCTGCCGGACGCGCCCGCGGTGCCGACCGTCGCGCGCGTGGACACCCCCGCGGGCGGGCAGATCGACGTGGCCTGGACCAAGCCCTTTGAGAACGGCGCCGCGATCGCCGCCTACTGGGTGACGATGATCGAGGACGGAAGCGCCCAGGCACCCGTGCGCTTCGACCCGGGCACCACGAGCCACCGGTTCACGGTGGTCAACGGCCGCGACTACGGGTTCCGGGTGGCGGCGGAGAACAAGGCCGGCACGTCCGATCCCTCGGCGGCCTCGGCGCCCGTACGCTCCTTCGGCAAGCCCGGCATCCCGACCTCGGTCGACGCGAAGGCCACGGGTGCGAACGGCACCATGACCCTCGACTGGACCGTCCCGAGCGACAACGGTCAGGCGATCTCGAAGTACGAGTACTCGGTCGACGGCGGCTCCTCGTGGACCGCCGTCGCCAACGGCGGGTCCATCACGGGCCTGACGAACGGGCAGCGCTATCAGGTGATCGTGCACGCCTGCAACACCTACTGCGGCGACCCGTCCACCCCGGATGCCGTGACGCCGTACGGCCCGCCCGGCGAGCCGACCCTCTCCTCGAGCAACTCGCCCGACCCGGACAAGTCGAAGCGCTCGATCACGTTCTCGTGGACCGCGGGCAACCCGAACGGGGCCACCGTGGCCACCCAGTACCGCATCGACGGCGGATCGTGGAAGAACGCGAACAACACGGACTCGGTCACGGTGAACGGCGTCAACTGGGAACAGCAGCTGACCATCGACGTGCGGGTGACGAACACCCCGACGGAGGCCGGCAACACGCCGCAGTCCGTCACGGTGAGCACGAGCGAGTCGATGCCGAAGCCGCAGCCGCCGGGTGCGCCGTCGATCGCGGCACCCGAGATCGACAAGACCCACAGCCCCACGAAGAAGAACCCGGTCATGACGTTCTCCTGGTCGGCGGGCTCCGACCAGGGCGCTGAGACCATCACGACCCAGTACCGCATCGACGGTGGCTCGTGGCAGAACGCGAACAACTCCGGCACCGTGACGAAGCAGGGTCAGTGGGGCCAGAAGATGACGATCGAGGTGCGCGCCACGAACAACTACGGCGACTCCACGAGCGCCACGAAGACGGCCGATCCCGGTGCTCAGCCGTGGAGCGCCGCGAGCAAGGCGAGCATCGACGCCTCGGTGGACAAGGAGACCGTCAAGTTCGACTGGAGCTCCGGCTCGGCGACGGGAGCCACGATCGACAAGACGGAGATCCGGATCACGGGCACGAGCGGCTGGAATACGACCTCCGCGAGCGGATCCAAGAGCGTGAAGGTCGGATACTCCAGCACGGCCAAGGTCGAGATCCGGCAGACGACCAACATGGGCGACGTGACCACGGCGACGTTGTCGAAGACGACCGGGGCGAAGCCTCGAAACCCGTCCGCGACACTCAGCCGCGGCCCTGCCTTCACGAGCGGCTGTCAGGTCTCCTCCTGCACTCCGTTCAAGGTGACGTTCAGCCAGATTCTGCCCGGTTCGTACACCGCCGACATTTATCAGGACTTCGGTGGTTCGGTCTCACTCGTGAGGACCGAATCCATGGGCTCGGTCGGCGCGAACGGTTCGTGGACCTCGAGCTACGGGGTGTATGCCGGAAAGAACAACGGCACCTTCTGGGTCGTCATCCGAGGCCCGGAGACCCTCACGACGAACAAGGTGCTGTGGTAGCACCGGTTGCGGTGCAGGAATCCCGTTCCAGAAGGTGCGGGCGGGTCGGTCAGGGCAGTGGCGAGTCCGCGGGAGCCGTGAGATCGAGGTCTGGGAGCCCCTGAACGTCCGCGCGCCCCTCGAGGCCCTGGGGGTCTGGGAGTGCGCCGAGGTCTGGAAGTGCACCGAGGTCTGGAAGTGCACCGAGGTCTGGAAGTGTGCCGGGGCCCTGGAGTGCGGCGAGGTCGTGGCGGTGCCAGGCCTGGTCGGTGACCTCGGTCGTGCCGGTCGGGGTGCGCAGGAACCGTAGGCCCATGGGGCCGGTCCAGTAGTAGGTTCCGGGTGCGAGCGTGACGTAGGACCACGAGCCGCGCCCCTGCGGCTGTCCGGGATGGTTGTGGGTCTTCCAGCGGTGGTGCCGGCGGCACAGGCTGGCGAGGTTGCAGGTGCAGGTCGGCCCGCCGGTCGGGTCGCCCTGGCGGTCGGTCTTCCAGGGGTCGATGTGGTCGGCATCGCAGGCTCGGGCCGGGCGGGCGCAATTGGGGAACACGCAGGTTCGATCCCGTAGGTGGAGGTGGTCCTTGATCACGTCCCCGGCGGCATAGCCGGCGACTTCGTGTTCGGTTTCGAGGTCGATGACCGGACGCACGAATATCTGCGGCCCCCACGACCCACCAGACCCGCGCGGCCTATCAGAGCCCCGTGGCCCGTCAACGGGCGCGCTGTCGGGCATGGCCGGGCCGTGGGGTGTGGTGAACATGGCGACGACCTCGGCGGCGCTGATCACGAGCCCGGGCGGGATCCCCGGCCCCTCGATGCGCACGGGTTCGCGGGCCAACCGGCCCGCGACGTAGGCCGGACCTGCGGCGTGTTCGGGACGAGCCGGACCTGCGGCGTGTTCGGGACGAGCCGGACCGGCGGCGTGTTCGGGACAAGTCGTGTCCACCGAGGTGGCCGAGCCCGGCGGGTCCGCGCACGACCCACCGGCGAGCAGGCAGCCAGGATCACGGTCGGGACGATCAGGAGGCCGATCACCGGGATGACGATCGAGTGATCGGTCGCCGGGATGACGATCGGGTGGTCGGCATCCAGAATGACAGTCGGGGTGGTCGGGCGGCCTGCCGTCGGGCCAGAACGCCGAGGCGTTCATGTGCAGATACATGACGACCTTCGCCCGCGGCACGCCCCGACCCGACCACGCGGGCCCACACGAGACACCACCGCCCGCAGCCGTGGCAGGCGCCTCGCCGGTCAGACCCGCCGCCGCTCCGGCCGCGCCTCCCACGGCTGGACTCGCGCCCGTGCCCGCGGCCATGACGTTGGTGCCGCCCGTGCAGTCCGGCGCCCCCGCCCCCGGTCCCTGGGCCTGCTGGGTCCCCGGGGTCTGCTGGGCCTGCCGGGCCTGCTGGGCCTGCTGGCCTGGTTGCCCGTTGGTCAGGTCGCGGGCGTCCTGCCGAGCCGGTGCGGGGTGGTGGGTGGCGGCGATGATGCCCTCGAAGGTGAGCGAGCGTCGGGTATCGAGGACCTCACCGGATCCGGCGGCCTTGAGTTGCGCGGCCCCGAAGGCCAGGCTCTGTTCCAGATCGAGGGCCGCGAACGTGGACACGATCGCATCGATGCGGCCCGTGCCGTCGGTGCCGATGTGGACATCGGCCCGGCGCGGATCGGCCTGCGCCCGCTGCAGGTCGGCGTACTGGTCGGGCATGTGGGTGATCATCGCCTCCCGCAC
Organism: Pseudactinotalea sp. HY158; assembly: GCF_009660225.1. Taxonomy (NCBI): domain Bacteria; kingdom Bacillati; phylum Actinomycetota; class Actinomycetes; order Micrococcales; family Cellulomonadaceae; genus Pseudactinotalea; species Pseudactinotalea sp. HY158. Next base: position 1,911,032 of record NZ_CP045920.1, on the reverse strand, counting down.
CAGACCCTTGATCGCGTATCGGCCCCGGATCGCGCCGGCGGCTGCGACCTGGACATCGACGAACCGGGCCGCCTCCACAGTCAAACCGAGGGTCTGTTCGGCCACCAGCCGGGCCGTGTGCGCCCGGGTACGCCCATCCAGGACCCGCCCGTACAGCAGTGGCAGGCGTTCGGCGACCTCGAGGGCTTCGAGGAGCATCGCCTGGGCGGCGTCGGTGGAGAAGCCGGTCACGGCCGCGAACCAGTTCGCCGCCGAATCACAATACGAGACCCCCAGGGCCAGATCGGTGTGGCACGACCACGCCCCGCACTCTTCGGTGACCGGGCTGCGTTGGGCGATCTCGATCGCCAGGAAGAACAGATCGGCCTCCGCGCCCGCCTGGACCTTGCGCACCTGACGGACCCGGTCCAGTACCGCGTCCTCGGACGCGATCGAGGCGATCTCCGCTCGCCTCGCTCGCATCTGCCGGACTGCCTTCGTGCTCATGAAACAACCCTAGAACCGAGCACCGACATTCACCCCGGGCAACTCAACGACAGCCCGAAGCCCATGGAATCCCGCTGCATCCCACGGAATCCAGGGAACGGTCCACGCCCCCTCCGGTCGGAGCCGGGTGCGTGTGATTCGGCCGACACCCCGACCGGTAGCCGAGCGTTTATGTGCGGCGGGTACGATCGAACGCCGAAGGACAGGTGCGACGAGAGAGGGTTGAGTGCGGGAGCGCAGGCGAGCCAGGCGCCGGCAATGGGTCGGTGCCGTCGTCACGGCACTCGTCTCCACCCTCGTGGTCGTCCTCTCCCTCACCTACGAGGGCGTGGCCACCGCCGACGTCGACTTGCACAACGGCGGCATCTGGGTCACGAACGACGCCTCGGTGCTCGTCGGCCGACTGAACGAGCCGGTCGGGGAGATCGACGCGAGCACCGCCGGTACCTCCCGGTCGCTCGACGTGCGCCAGCGCGGCGAGAGCGTCTACCTCCTCGATCGGCAGGCCGGCAGTCTGCAGCGGATAGACACGGCCATGGTGGCCCTGGCCGGGAGCAGCGTGCCGCTCGGGTCCGAGGCCGAGGTCGGCCTCGGCGAGAACACGGTCGGCGTGCTCGACCCCCGCACGGGCGACATGTGGTCCTTGCCCTTCGACGGCGTCTCCGTGCTCGAGGACCCGACCGCGACCGCCACCGCTCATGTGGGCGACGACGCCTCCCTCGCGGTGGCCGACGACGGCACGGTCCACGCCCTCGATCCCGTCCCTGCCGAGATCGTCACGATCGACCCCGCCACCCGGCCCGGTGTCGAGGAGCTGACGGCCGACGGCGCCACGGACACCGGCGAGGGCGACCCCGACGGCTCGGACGGATCCGACGCCGAGGAGGCGGCCGGCGAGGATGCAGAGGCGGGCGGTTCGGGCGCCGAGGGCTCCGACGCACCCGATCCCGTCACGCGTACCCCGCTCGGCGAGGGCGTAGACCTGAGCACCTCGCAGACGCAGCTGACCGTCGTCGGCACGGTGCCGGTCGTGCTCGCCTACGACGAGAGTGCTCGCAGTCTGCGGCTCCTACGTCCGGACTCTGGGCAGTCGGAGCCGATCGACCTGAGCGACACGGGACTCGACCTCGCCTCCGCCCGGCTGCAGGCGCCGTCGGTCGGAGGATCCGAGGCGTTCATCGCCACCAGTGACGCCCTGATCGCCGTGCCGCTCGACGGCTCCGAGCCTCGGATCGAGCCCGTGGCCGCGGGCGCCCCGGCGCAGCCGGTCCAGGTGGCCGGCTGCGCGCACGGTGCCTGGTCGAGCGCCGATTACGTGCGCTGGTGTGGTTCGGGGGAGCGGGCCGCGGCCGCCGTCCACGAGCAGATCCCCGACTACGGCACGGGTGAACTGCGGTTCCGGGTCAACCACGACCTCGTGGCGCTCAACAACCTCGACGACGGCGACTCCTGGCTGCTCGAGGAGACCCTCGTCCTCGTGGACAACTGGACCGAGACCATCCCGCCCACCGACGAGCAGGAGGAGGACGAGGAGGAGTCCGACGACCTCGTCCAGGAGGACGTCCCGCTCGAGCGCGACCAGGAAAACCGCGACCCCGTGGCGCAGGACGACGATCTCGGCATCCGAGCGGGATCCTCCACGACCCTGCCGGTGCTCGCCAACGACTCCGACGCGGACGGGGACCTGCTGGCGGTGACGGACGTCGAGGCCGTGCCCGAGACGTTCGGGACCCTCGAGCCCGTGCACCACGGCCGTGCCCTGCAACTACACGCCACGGAGCAGGCGAGCGGCACCGTGCGAGTGGAGTACACGATCGGCGACGGCCGCGGGGGAGAGGACTCGGCCACACTCACGCTCACCTCCACGCCGCCGAACGGCAACCGGCGGCCGGTGCAGACCGAGGACGTCGAACTGACGGTCGTCACGGGTGAGGCCGCGAGCGTCGATGTGATGCCGGCCGTCCAGGACCCCGACGGCGACCCCGTCTACGTCGTCGGCGGCGAGAGCATGGACGAGCACGACATCACGACCAGCCCGACCGGGATGGTGCGCATCGCCGACCGGGGACTGAGTACGGGGAAGCGGACCGTGCCGGTGCGGGTCTCCGACGGGCGCGCCGAGACCGAGATCGCGATCGACCTGACCGTGCTGCCCGAGGGGCCGGCCGAGCCCGAGGTCGTCTTCGACTACGCGCACGGCTTCACAGGCCAGGAGATCCGGGTGGAACCGCTGCGCAACGACCGCGACCCGGGTGGCCGCGACCTGCGGCTCGCGCAGGTCGGCGGCGTCGAGGGGGCGACGGTCTCTCCCCGTCTCGACGACGGGATCTTCACCCTGACGAGCGAGAGCCCGGGCACCTACTACGTGACCTACACGGCCGCGAACGAGGACGGCCTGTCCGCCGAGGGCCTCGTGCGGATCGACGTCGAGGCCCGCGCCGAGCGCGCCCCGACGGCGGTGGCGGACATGGCGCTCCTGCCTCCCGGCGGCTCGGTGCTCGTGGACGTGCTCGCCAACGACATCGATCCGGCGGGCGCTGTCATCGCCGTCGAGCGGGTCGAGCCGCCCACCGATCTCGACGTCTCGATCACCGACCACCGGGTGCTCGAGATCTCCTCGCCTCAGGGGATCGCCGGCCCGACCGATCTCGAGTACACGGCCTCCAACGGTCACGGCACCTCCCGGGGCACCGTCACCGTGCTGCCCCTGCCCACGGACTCCGAGCCGCTGCCTCCCGTGGCGAAGGCCGACACGGTCCGCGTGCGCGCGGGCGACCACGTGACGATCCCCGTGCTCGAGAACGACATGCACCCCGGCGGCCTGCCGTTCGAACTCCAGGACGCTCTCGTGGAGGAGCCGGGCGCCGGCGAGATCTTCACCTCGCAGAACACCGTGCGGTTCAAGGCGCCCGACCAGGCAGGCACCCTCACGGCGATCTACGGCATCGAGGACGAGAACGGGCAATCGTCCTCGGCGACCATCACGATCCACGTGGTCGCGCACTCGGACGATGTCAACTCCCCGCCGCGGCCCGGCCCCGTGGACGTGCGCGCCTTCGCCGGTGAGCGCATCCGCATCCCGATCGACCTGCTCGGGCTCGACCCGGACGGCGACTCGGTCTCCGTCGCCGGCGTGTTCGAGGCGCCCACGGTCGGCCGGGTGCTCGAGGTGGGCACCGCCTGGCTCGACTATCGGGCCCCGAGCGACGCCCACGGCGTCGACACCTTCAGCTACCTCGTGGTCGACCGGCTCGGTGCGACCGCCACCGCCGAGATCCAGGTCGGCATCATCCCGCCGCCGGCCACCAACTCACCGCCGCTGCCCACGGCCGACGAGGTGCACGTCCGACCGGGCAGGCCCGTCCAACTCGACGTGCTCGCCAACGACACCGATGCCGACGGCGACCAACTCACCTACGGCGTCCCCGCCTTCACCGAGACCGACGGGCTCGAGGTCGAGGTGACCGACGGTCTCGTGAGCTTCACCTCCCCGGAGCAGGAGGGCACCTCGGTGCTCACCTACCAGGTGACCGACCGGCGCGGCGGGCATGCCCAGGGCACCCTGCGGGTGGTGGTGAGCGAGGACGCGCCACTCCTGCCGCCGATCGCCGTCGACGACGTCGTGCCCGGCCACGCGATCGTCGACACCGACACGGTGACCATGGACGTGCTCGCCAACGACTGGGACCCGGACGGGTCGCGACACGATCTGACGCTGAGCGTCGAGCCGGCCGAGGGCGGGCAGGACACGGCGGCCGGTGGTGCACGCATCATCGACGGCGAACTCGTGGCGCCGGTGCGGGACGAGCGCCAGGTGCTCCTCTACACCGTGACCGACACCGACGGTCTCACCGGCAAGGCCTTCGTCGAGATCCCGGGCCGTCTCGACACCGGTCCCGTGCTGCGACCGGACCTCGATCTGAGCGTCGACAGCGGTGAGGAGGTCGTGCTCGACCTGGCCGACGTGGTCGTGGCCCCGAGCGGCAAGCCCGTGCAGCTGGCCGACGCCGCGGCGACCGTGGCCACGAACTCCGACGGCAGCTCGCCCGTGGTCGACGACACGACGCTGCGGTTCGTCTCGGCCGCCGACTACGTGGGACCGGCCACCCTCACGTTCCGCGCTACCGACGCCGAGGATCCGAACGCGAACGGCATCCTCGTCTCGACCATCACCGTTCCGATCCAGGTGCTCCCCGTGGGCGCCGTGCCGCCCTCGATGCGCGGTGGCAGCCTCGACCTCGAGGCGGGCGGCGACCCACAACAGCTCATCCTCGGCCAGTTGAGCGACGATCTCGACACCGACGTCGACGATCTGACCTACGAGATCGTCGAGGCCCCCGCCGGGTTCCGCGCCGAGATCACGGGCGGCATGGTGCTCGAGGCGGCCGCCGAGGTCGACACGCCCCCCGACACGACCGGCGCGGTCTCTATCCGGGTGACCGATCCCGACGGCGGCTCCGATACGGCGGATATCGCGGTGCGAGCGCTCTCGTCCACGGCCCCGCTCATCACCACGGGCGACGACGACCTCGGAGACGTCCACCAGGGCCGGGCCACCCCCATCGATGTGCTCGCGAACGACTCCAACCCGTTCCCGGGCGAGCCCCGCACGATCACCGACGCGTTCGTCGAGACCGGCTCCGGCGACGTGGCCATCGAGGGCGACTCCCTGTCGATCACCCCGAGTGCGGACTTCGTCGGGCGGATGAGCATCGTCTACCGCGTGGTCGACCGCACGAAGGATCCCGCCCGGGCGGTCGAGGGCCGGGTGCGCGCCTCCGTGCTCGGCGCCCCCGAGCAGCCCGTGCCCCCGCGGATCGAATCGGTCGGCAACCGCGAGGTCGTCGTCTCGATCACGCCCCCGAGCGACAACGGCGCCCCGATCACGGGCTACACCGTGGCACCCGATGGTGCCGGCGCCCAGGACTGCCCGAACACGACCTGCACGATCACCGGGCTCGCGAACGGGACCGACTACACCTTCACGGTCACCGCCGTGAACGAGGTGGGGGAGTCGCCGCCGTCGGGCGCCTCGGCCGCCGCCACCCCCGACGTCAAGCCCGGCCCCGTCGCGCCCCCGACACTCACGTTCGGCGACCGGGAGCTCGGGGTCGACTGGAGCCCGCCGGCGAACGAGGGCACGCCCATCCGCGAGTACCAGGTCCAGATCTCCCCGTCCCCGGGAGGATCCGGGCAGGAGAGTGTCACCGGGGACGTGACGAGCCTCACCTGGACCGGGCTGACCAACGGCACCGCCTACCAGTTCCGGGCCCGGGCACTGAACGAGGCCCGCGAGCCCGGGGAGTGGGGCCCCTGGTCCGCCACCGAGATCCCCGCCGGCGTGCCGGCGGCGCCGGCCGCACCGACGATCGAGCGGGTCGACACCCCCGCGGGCGGGCAGATCGACGTGGCCTGGGTCAAGCCCTTCGAGAACGGCGCCGCCATCGACGCCTATCACGTCACGATGATCACGGACGGCGCCCCCGCCGAGCCCGTCCGCTTCGACGCGAGCACGACCAACCACCGGTTCGAGGTGACCAACGGCAGGGACTACGCCTTCACCGTCGTCGCCGAGAACCGGGCCGGGAGGTCGGACCCGAGCCCGGCCTCGGAGCAGGTGCGCTCATTCGGCAGGCCCGGGATCCCGACGTCCGTGCGGGCCGAGCCGACGGGCGAGAACGGCAGGGCGACGGTCTCGTGGACGGCGCCGGGCGACAACGGTCAGGCGATCCGGCAGTACCAGTACAGCATCGACGGCGGCAGCAGGTGGACGGGCGTGAGCAATGGCGGAACGATCGGCGGCCTGACGAACGGCACGACGTACCGGCTCGCGGTGCGCGCCTGCAACAGCTATTGCGGCGAGGCCTCGGCGGCGGTCGGCGTGTCCACCTACGGCCCGCCGGGCAGCCCCGACATCGACTCGACGGTCGGCGGGCAGCGCATCACCTTCTCGTGGCGGCTTCCGGCCTCGGACAACGGCGCGACGATCAGCACGGTCGAGTACAGGACCGACGGCGGCTGGAAGCGATCGAAGCGCGACGACTCCGCCTCCGTCGAGCCCGGCTGGAACTCCTCGGGATTGATCGAGGTGCGGGTCACGAACGAGCACGGCCAGACCACGACCGGCTCCGCATCGGCACGCACCGGTGCCAACCCGGTCAAGCCCACCCTCGAGGTGCGGCGCACCCGGCCCGCGAACGAGGGCTCCGCCTGCACACACCGCTCCTGCGCCTACGTCGACATCGGCTACGCGAACCTGACCCCGGGGGAGACCTACACGTTCGAGGTCTGGTTCCCGCCCGCGGACGACCGCTTCGGGCCGCCGACCGACCTGCGCGAGACGGTCGCCGTCGCCGTGACCGACCCGAGCGGCGTCGTGCGCACGGAGCGCTTCTACGGCTACCCGGGCGGCGACGTCAAGGTGGCCGTCGCCGGCGGCGACCTCGGCGGCGCCGAGTATTCGACCACGCGCGAATGGCCGGACGCCGATCCCGGCTAGTCTCTTCCACGGCCCACCCCCGCCTCACCCCGATCGCCCCCGACCGCCCCCGACCGCCACAGCCCCGCATCGAAAGGATCCCCATGACCGTAACCGCCGACGAGGTCATGACCCCGGACCAGGCCCTCTGGTTCTCCGACACCTTCTCGCGTCTCGTCGCGAACGTGGAGCAGGCGGTGCTCGGGAAGAACGAGGTGATCCGGCTCGCGTTCACGTGCCTGCTCTCCCGCGGTCACCTGCTGCTCGAGGACTACCCGGGCACCGGCAAGACCTCGCTCGCGCGGGCGCTCTCCGCCACGGTGCAGGCGAGCCACAGCCGGATCCAGTTCACCCCCGACCTGCTCCCGAGCGACGTCACGGGCGTGACGATCTTCGACCAGGACAGCCGGCAGTTCACGTTCCACCGGGGCCCGATCTTCGCCTCGGTCGTGCTCGCCGACGAGATCAACCGGGCCTCGCCCAAGACCCAGTCGGCGCTGCTCGAGGTGATGGAGGAGGGCCGGGTGACCGTCGACGGGGTCGCCCACGACGTGGAGCAGCCGTTCATCGTGCTCGCCACCCAGAACCCGATCGAGCAGGCCGGCACGTACCGGCTGCCGGAGGCCCAGCTCGACCGGTTCCTCATGCGCACCTCGCTCGGCTACCCCGACCGGGACGCCACGATGGGCATCCTCGCCGGCTCCTCGGTGCGCGACCGCTCCGCCGTGCTCGAACCGGTCATCACCGCCGGGGCCGTCGTGGAGATGGCGACCCTCGCCAACGGCGTCTACGTGGACGAGGCCGTGCTCGAGTACGTCACCCGGCTCGTCGAGGCCACCCGCTCCACGCCGGAGATCGCCCTCGGCGCCTCGGTGCGCGGGGCCCTCGCCCTCGTCCGCAGCGGCAAGACCTGGGCCGCCGCCCACGGCCGCCACTACGTGATCCCCGACGACATCAAGGCCCTCGCCCAGCCCGTGCTCGCCCACCGGATGGTGCTCGACGCGGAGGCCGAGTTCGACGGCGCCACGACGGCAGCGGCCCTCGACCGCATCCTCGCCACGGTGACGCCGCCGGCCCAGCGCACGGCCAACTGAGAGCGGCGCGCGACGACCACATGAATACGCAAGCGGACACGACCCGATCCCTCACGCACGTCGTCACCACCCTCATGAGCAGCGTGCGCCGCACCGCGCCCGCGGTGCGGTGGGTGAGTCGGGCCGGCTGGGTGAGCCTGCTCACGGGGATCGCCCTGCTCGTCGCCGGCCGGATCCTCGGCTGGATCGAGCCGACGATCATGGGCGCCGCGCTCGTGCTCCTCATGGTCGGCGCCGCGGCCTTCGCGATCGGGCGCCACCCCTACGAGGTCGGCCTGCGGCTCCATTCCGGCCGGATCGTCGTGGGCGAGCGCGCCATGGGGGCCCTCGACATCACGAACACCTCCGATCGGCCCGTGCTGCCGGCCCGCGTCGAACTGCCCGTGGGGGCGGGGGCCGCGAGCTTCTCCCTGCCCACCCTCACCGGCGGTGCGACCCACAGCGAGCTGTTCACGATCCCGACCCAGCGGCGCGGCGTCATCGTGGTCGGACCGGTCTCCTCCGTGCGCGGCGACCCGATCGGGCTCGTGCGGCGCTCCGTCGTGTGGACCGAGCCGCAGGAACTGCTCGTGCACCCGGCCACCGTGCGCATGCACGGCTCCGCCGCCGGGTTCCTCCACGACCTCGAGGGGCAGGCCACCAAGGACCTGACCAACGCCGACCTCGCCTTCCACGCCCTGCGCGAGTACGTGCCCGGCGACGACCGGCGCTACGTGCACTGGCGCTCCTCCGCGCGCACCGGAACGCTCATGGTGCGCCAATTCGAGTCCACCCGCCGCACCCACCTCGTGCTCGCCGTCTCCACGGATCGGCGCGACTACGAGACCGGCGACGAGCTCGAGCTGTCGATCAGCGCGATCGGCTCGCTCGGGCTGCACGCCTTCGCCGGCGAGAAGGACGTCACCACCCTGACGAGCGAGGAGCACGTGAGCACCGTGGGTGTGCGCCCCTTCCTCGACGGACTCACCCGGATCGAGATGAGCGGGCGCACCCGGCACATCGTCGAACTCGCCCGCGCCATCAGCCAGGAGGCCCCCCATGCGACGATCGCCGTGCTCGCCGTCGGAGCCGCGACGAGTGCCCGCGACATCCGCGCTGCCGGCGCCGTCCTGCCCGTCGGAGTCAGCGGCGTCGTCATCCGCGCCGAGCTCGGCGCGACCACGAGCATCCGCCGCCTCGGTGTCATGACCGTGCTCACCCTCGGCTCCCTCTCCGACCTTCCGGCCGGGTTCCGCAAGGTGGAACGGCGGTCGGCCGCATGAGGGCGCCCGATTCCCGCCGCTCGGCCCGGGGCCGGCGCCGGAGTTCGACCGCCCCCGCCGCCCCCCAACCCGTGCTCACGTGGCTCACCCGCGACCGCGGGATCGACATCGCGGTGCTCACGGCGATGACCGCCCTCGCGCTCGCCCCGCTCGCCGACGCCTACCAGTCCGCCTCGTTCTTCATCGCCTGCGGGGTGGGTCTGCTCGCCGGTGTCACGATCGGGGTCGTCGGCGCCGCGCGCCGCTGGCCCACGATCAGCGTGATCGCCGCGACCCTCGTGGCGATCTTCGCCCTCGGCGCCGTGGCCGCCCCGACCACCGCCATCGGCGGGATCGTGCCCACGCCCGAGACCTGGCAGCTCATGGGCGTCGGCTTCGTGACCGTGTGGAAGCAGGTGCTCACGATCGCGCCCCCGCTCGGGGGAGCCGGGGTGCTGCTGCTCCTGCCGTTCCTGCTCGCGCTCCTCGGATCGATGCTCGCGCTCGTGCTCGCGCTGCGCACCGCCCGATTCTGGACGGCGCTGCTGCTTCCCGTACTCGTGTGCACCGCCTCGATCCTGTTCGGCACGCGCGAGAGCGTGGGCCCGCTGCTCCTGGGCGTCGGCGGGATCCTGCTGGCGATGTTCTGGGTGGCCCACCGGGCCGGGCGGCTCGAGACCCGCCGGGTCATCGCGCTGCCGATCGTCGCGGGCCTCGTGGTCATCGGCGGCACGGCCGCCAACCTTGTGCTTCAGCCCGAGAACGTGCGCTACGTGCTCCGCGACCAGATCGAGCCGCCGCCCGACCCGCGCGACTTCGCCTCCCCCCTCGCCTCGTTCCGCAAGTACGTGGACGCCCGCGCAGACGACGTGCTCTTCCGCATCGACGGCGAGATCCCCGACCTCGCCGGCACCCTCGGGGAGCACCCCGAGGGCGGGATCGCGCTGCGCCTGGCCGCGATGGACTACTACGACGGCCGGGTCTGGAACATCGCCGAGGTGTCCACGGTCGCCACGGGCGCGTTCAGCCGCACCGGCGAGCGGATCACCTCCGATCCGGTCGAGCGCACCCCGGAGCTGCGGATCGAGGTCGAGGACTACCACGACGTGTGGGTGCCCGGCATCGGCGGCTCGGTCGAGGTCACCTTCGGGGGCACGCGCGCCAAGGACCTCACGCGCAGCTTCTACTACAACCGGGTGAGCGCCACCGGCCTGGTCACGGCCGGGCTCCAGGGCGGCGACTCGGCCGATGTGCACTTCACGGTCGCGGACACTCCGGCCGACGTGGACCGGGCCGGGCTGCAGGCAGAGAGCCTCTCGCTGCCCGAGCCGGTGCAGGTGCCCGAGTCGGTCGCCGACCTCGCGAAGAAGTACGCCGAGGGGGCCTCCGGCGACTACCAGCGGGTCGAGGCCCTCGCGCAGTCGCTCGCCTCCTACGGCTATTTCTCCGACGGGCTCGTGGGCGAGCAGCCCTCCCGCCCGGGTCACGGCGCGGGCCGCCTCGCCACGATGATCGAGGACCCGGAGGCGATCATCGGCGACGAGGAGCAGTACGCGGCGCTCATGGCACTCATGGTGCGCGCCCTCGGCCTCCCGGCCCGCGTGGTCATGGGCTTCCACCTGCCCCCGGGCGAGACCGCGGTGACCGGTGAGGACGTGACCGCCTGGGTCGAGGTGGCGTTCGAGGGTGCCGGCTGGCTGCCGTTCTATCCGACCCCGCCGGAGGACCAGAAGCCTCAGACCCAGGATCCCGAGCCGCAGGACCGCCCGCAACCGCAGGTGATCCAGCCGCCCGACCCGCCGCAGCCCGAGGCCGAGGTGCCCCCGCAGGAACGCGACGAGATCGACCCGGACTCCGAGGAGACCGACGACGAGGAGGATCGGCCCGCCTGGGTGCGCTACAGCGCCCTGCTCGGCCTGCCGCTGCTCGTACTCCTCGCGCCTATCGCGATCATCCTCGCCCTCAAGGACCGCCGGCGACGGCACCGCCGCACCCGCGGCACGGCCTCGAACCGGCTCGCGGGCGGCTGGCTCGAGCTCTCCGACCAGGCACTCGACCTCGGCCTGGTCGCCCCGCCCGGGCTCACCCGCTCCGAGGCCTCGGCCGTGCTCGCCCGGGAGTTCGGCGTGTCGACGACGCTGCTCGCCCAGCGCGCGGACGCCGGGGTGTTCGCGCCGGAGGAGCCCGCCGAACGGGAGATCCTCGCCTTCTGGGAGGAGGTGACCCAGACGCGCGGATCGCTGCGCCGGGCCCGGACGCTGCGGCGCCGGTTCCGGGCCGCGATCTCGCTGCGGTCGCTGCGGGCCCACCGCCGGCGGGCGCGGCTACGGCGGGCGCGGGGCCCACGGACGGCGCGCGGGCGCCGTCCGTGATCGGGAGAGCCTCGACGGGACCGGTCGGGACCGGTGCGGTAGGCGGCCACGGGCGCGCTATGCTGAGGCCATGCGTTTCGGATGTGATCTCCTCCTTCTGTGCCGCGGCGGGGCCCGATAGCGGCCGACCCCTCGTCGCGGAGTCTCGTGGTGCCGGCCTCGAAGCCACCCGATCATCCGAAGGAAGCTGACGACCATGTCGAGATCCACGCCCATGCCGGTGACGAAGTACCGGCCGTTCCACGAGTCCATCCGCGTCGACCTGCCGGACCGCACCTGGCCCGACAAGCGCATCACCGCCCCGCCCCGCTGGCTCAGCACGGACCTGCGCGACGGTAACCAGGCGCTGATCGAGCCGATGGACCCCGCGCGGAAGCGCACGATGTTCGACCTGCTCGTGCGGATGGGGTACACCGAGATCGAGGTCGGCTTCCCGGCCGCCTCGCAGACCGACTTCGACTTCGTGCGCTCGATCATCGACTCGGGCGCGATCCCGGAGGATGTGACGATCTCGGTGCTGACCCAGGCGCGCGAGGATCTGATCGAACGCACCGTCGCCTCGCTCGAGGGGGCCCACCGGGCGAGCGTGCACATGTACAACGCGACCGCCCCGATCTTCCGCGAGGTCGTCTTCCGCAACGACAAGGCCGCCACGATCGAACTGGCTACCCGCGGCACGCAGCACGTCATGGACTACGCGGAGAAGATCCTCGGCGACGACACCGAGTTCGGCTACGAGTACTCGCCGGAGATCTTCATCGATACGGAACTGGACTTCGCGCTCGAGATCACCGAGCGGGTCATGGACGTGTGGGGCCCGGAGGAGGGGCGGGAGATCATCCTCAACCTGCCGGCCACGGTCGAGCGGATCACGCCGAACGTGTACGCCGACCAGATCGAGTGGATGAGCCGGCAGCTGAGCCGGCGGAGGCACATCTCGCTCTCGGTGCACCCGCACAACGACCGGGGTAGCGCCGTGGCGGCGGCCGAGCTGGCGGTGCTGGCCGGGGCCGACCGGGTCGAGGGCTGCCTGTTCGGTCAGGGGGAGCGCACCGGCAACGTCGACCTGATCACCCTCGGGATGAACCTGTACTCCCAGGGCGTGGGCCCGGGCATCGACTTCTCCGACATCGACGACATCCGCCGCACGGTCGAGCACTGCACGCGCATGGACGTGCACCCGCGCCACCCCTACGGCGGGGACCTCGTGTACACCGCGTTCTCCGGCTCGCACCAGGACGCCATCAAGAAGGGCTTCGACCTGCGCAGGCAGCAGGTCCAGGCCGCCGGCGGCGACGACGCCGCGGTCGTGTGGAACATGCCGTACCTGCCCGTGGACCCGGCGGACGTGGGCCGTAGCTACGAGGCCGTCATCCGCGTCAACTCCCAGTCCGGGAAGGGCGGGGTGGCCTACCTGCTGGCGAGCAGCCGGCAGCTCGACCTGCCGCGCCGGCTGCAGATCGAGTTCGCGCGCGAGGTGCAGGCGCACAACGAGACGGACGGCGGGGAGGCGACCGCGGAGACCCTGTGGCAGCTGTTCTCCGACGAGTACCTGCCGGCGACGGCCGAGAACGGGCTCACCCCGTGGGGCAGGTTCGCCCTCGGTGCCACGCAGGTCACCTCGGCCGGCGACGGCGGGGACGACCAGCTGACCGTCACCCTGACCGACGCCGGGGTCGAGCGCGTGCTCACCGGCGCGGGGAACGGGCCCGTGGCCGCGTTCGTCGAGGTGCTCGGGGAGAGCGGGGTGCCCGTCAAGGTGCTCGACTACGCCGAGCACGCCCTCTCGGAGGGAGACGACGCGAGCGCCGTGGCCTACGTCGAGTGCGAGGTCGGCGACCGGGTGATCTGGGGGGTGGGGATCGACCCGTCGATCACGACCGCCTCCCTCAAGGCGATCATCTCGGCCGTCAACCGGGCGCTGCGCTGATCCACCCCGGCCCGCCCTCGGGTGGGGAGACTTTCCGGTGCAGCGCCCGGGGTATCTTCCCCGCCGTTCCCGGACACCCCGGCCGGTCCTCGGGTGGGGAGACTTTCCGGTGCAGCGCCCGGGGCATCTTCCCCGCCGGCCTCGGGCACTCCGGCCGGTCCTCGGGTGGGGAGACTTTCCGGTGCAGCGCCCGGGGCATCTTCCCCGCCGTTCCCGGACACCCCGGCCCGTCCTGGCGGCGGGCCGGGGAGCGAGGTGGGAGAATGACGCGGTGAAGCTCTACCGGGACGAGGCCGTGGTGATCCGGTCGCATAAGCTCGGTGAGGCCGACCGGATCATCACGTTCCTCACCCGCGACCACGGGCAGGTGCGTGCCGTGGCCAAGGGCGTGCGGCGCACGTCCTCCCGGTTCGGTGCCCGCCTCGAGCCGTTCTCGGTGGTCGACCTGCAGCTGTACGCGGGCCGCAGTCTCGACATCGTGACCCAGGTCGACACCCTCGCCCCGCACGGCCGGCGGATCGGCGCGGACTACTCCCTCTACACGACGGCGACGGCCATGGTGGAGACCGCCGAACGGCTGACGGAGGTCGAACGGGAGCCGGCCCCGCAGCAGTACCTGCTGCTCGCCGGCGCGCTGCGGGCCCTCGCCGACGAACGCCACGCCGCCACCCTCATCCTCGACTCCTACCTGCTGCGGGCCCTCGCGGTCGCGGGCTGGGCCGCGAGCTTCGCCGACTGCGCCCGGTGCGGCGCGGATGGGCCGCACCGGGCGTTCGCGCCCGCCCTGGGCGGGATGGTGTGCGGCGGCTGCCGGCCACCGGGCTCGGCGGCCCCCGATCCGGCCACGGTCGACCTGCTCGCGGCGCTGCTCAGCGGGGACTGGTCGGTGGCGCAGGAGAGCGTCGAGCGCAGCCGGCGCGAGGCCTCCGGGCTCGTGGCCGTGTTCGTGCAGTGGCACCTCGAGCGCCGACTGCGGTCGCTCCAGCACGTGGAGCGGGCGTGATGGCGATCGCGCCCCCGCCCCATCCCAGCGGGGCGCGCCCGCCCGCGTTGCCCACGGTGCCGGCGCACGTCGCGGTCATCATGGACGGCAACGGCCGGTGGGCCAACGCCCGGGGCCTGCCGCGCACCGAGGGGCACGCCGCCGGGGAGGCGGTGCTCCTCGACGTGGTCGCCGGGGCGATCGAGCTCGGCATCACCCACGTGAGCGCCTACGCTTTCTCGACGGAGAACTGGAAGCGGTCCCCGGCCGAGGTCCGCTACCTCATGGGCTTCAACCGGGACGTGTTGCGCCGCCGCCGGGACGTCATGAACGACTGGGGTGTGCGGGTGCGCTGGGCCGGGCGCCGTCCGCGGCTGTGGCGCAGCGTCGTGGCCGAGCTCGAGGAGGCCGAGCGGCTGACCCGGGGGAACTCCACGTGCACGCTCACCATGTGCGTCAACTACGGGGGCCGTGCCGAGATCGCCGACGCCGCCCGCGACCTCGCCCGCGACGCCGTGGCCGGGCGCGTGGATCCGGCCCGGATCACCGAGCGCACGATCGCCCGCTACCTCGACGAACCGGACCTGCCGGACGTCGACCTGCTCCTGCGCACCGGCGGCGAGCGGCGCGCCTCGAACTTCCTCATCTGGCAGGCCGCCTACGCGGAGATGGTCTTCCTCGACAAGCCCTGGCCCGACGTGGACCGGCGCGACCTGTGGGCCGCCGCCGAGGAGTACGCCCGGCGCAATCGGCGGTTCGGGACCGCCGTGGACCGGATCGACCCGACCGCCTGAGCCCGCACCCGGGAGCTCACGAGGTCCGGTGGCTGGGCTCCTCGGGGATCGCCGGCGCATGCTCGGAGCGATCACCCCGCTCGGCGCTACCGGTGCCGGACCCGCCGCGGCGGGCGACCCGGACGGTCACGATGATCACCGCGACGAGGGCCGCGACGGCCGCGATCCCCAGCGGCGAGCGGATCGCCGTGCTCAGCGCGAGTTCCCAGGCGGCGAAACCCACGGTCGCGTAGAACAGGCCCCACACGATGGCGCCGGGGATCTGGGCGAGCACGTACTTCCACCAGGTGATCCGCAGGATCCCGGCCCCGGCCTGGACCATCGACTGGAAGCCGACGGTCACGTAGCTGAACGGGACCATGACCAGCCCCCAGCGCCGCAGGGCCCGCACGCCGGGGTCGGCGCCGCCGTCGTCGAGCCAGGCCACGGTGCGCCGGATCGGCCCCCGGCGCTCGGAGGCGGACGGGTGGCGCCGGGCGCCCTTGATCGCCTGGTGGGTCACGCCGTAGCCGATCCAGTACATGAGCTGCCCACGCAGCATCGCGCCGACGACCAGCAGGGTCACGGCGATCCAGTACGGCATCTGGGCGAGGAAGTCAGGCATGCTGGGCACCAGCGTATCGGGCGGCGGCACACCGCGAACAGGTGCCGAAGATCTCCGCCGTGTGATCGATCTCTATGAACCCGTTCTCGCGGGCGATCCTCGAGGCCCAGCGTTCGACCACGTCGGCGGCGATCTCGACCGTGCGGCCGCAGTCACGGCACACGAGATGGTGGTGGTGCTCGGCCCGCAGGCAGCGGCGGAAGAGCGACTCGCCCTCGTCATTGCGCAGCACGTCGACCCGCCCGGCCTCGGCGAGCGCGGTGAGGGTGCGGTAGACGGTCGCCAGCCCGATCGTCGAGCCGGCGGAGGCGAGCATGCCGTGCAGTTGTTGGGCGGTGCGGAAGTCGTCGGTGCCGTCGAGGAGGTCGTCGATGGCGGCCCGTTGCGGGGTCATTCTCATGCGGTGCTCCGTTCGAGGGCGGGCTCGGGTGCGCCGGCGCGGCGGCCGTGTCGGCGCCGCAGCAGCGGCCGGGCGAGGGCGAGCGCGGCATACACGAGGATCGCCAGGGCCACGATCACGGCCCCGGGGGCGAGCCGCACGAAGAAGGTGACGAGGAGACCGGCCACGCACACCGCGGCCCCGATCCCCATCGCCACGTGCATCGTCGTGCGGAAGGACCGGGTGAGGAGCTGGGCGATCGCGACGGGCACGATCATGAGGGCCGACACGAGCAGCAGCCCGACCACGCGCATCGACACGGTCACCGTGACGGCGGCCATGACCGCGACCAGGATGTTCAGGGTCGCGACCGGCAGCCCGGACGCCCGCGCGAACTCCTCGTCGTGGCTCACGGCGAACAGCGCCGTGCGCAGCCACAGCCCGACCCCGAGGATGAGCGCGGCCATGAGCAGCGTCTGGACGACGTCCCCCGGGGTCACGGTCGACAGGGAGCCGAACAGGTAGGCCATGAGGTTGGCGTTCGTGCCCCCGGCCAGGCCCATGACGACCACCCCGCCGGCGATGCCGCCGTAGAACAGCAGGGCGAGGGCGGTGTCGCCGGAGGTGCGCCCGCGCACCCGCACGATCTCGATGAGCACCGAGCCGGCGATCGAGACGACGATCGCGCCGGGGATCGCGTACGCGTCGGCCTCCGTGGCCCCGACGGCGGCGCCCACGAGCCAGCCGAGCGCCACCCCGGTGAGGGCGACGTGGCCCACCCCGTCGCCCAGGAGCGAGAGCCGGCGCTGCACGAGGAAGGTGCCGATGACGGGCGCCGACAGGCCCACGACGAAGGCCACGAGCAGGGAGCGCTGCAACATGGGGGAGGCGAGCATGAGGCCGAGCTGATCGAGCATCTCACCACCCCAATTCGTTCGGGGCGGTGGCGAGCACGCCGACCTCGCCCGGGTCGTCCTCGCCGTCCGCGCAGTGCGGATCGGCGGCGGCCGCGCCGCCGAGGTGTCCGAGCAGTTCCTCCCGCGCCACCCGGCCGCCCTCGAGGATCAGGGCCCGGTCGAGGAGCGGGGCGAAGTGGCCGAGGTCGTGCAGCACGAGCAGCATGGAGTGGCCGCGCCCGCGCAGGTCGGTGAGGATCCGGGCGAGCTCGGCCTGTCGGCGCTGGTCCACGCCGGTGGCGGGCTCGTCGAGGATGAGCAGATCGGGTGCGCGCACGAGCGCCCGGGCGATCGCGACGCGTTGCTGCTGCCCGCCGGACATGTGCGCGACCGGCTGATCGGCGCGGTGATCGAGGCCGACGGCGGACAGTGCGGACCGGGCGCGGGCGGTCGCGTGCCGGGGCAGGCGGAGCCGGGGACGCACGAGCAGGCCGGTGCGCACGACCTCGAGGGCGGTCGTGGGCATGCCGCCCACCGGTGCGAGCCGCTGGGGCACATAGCCGATCCGGGACCAGGGGAGCGCGCGCGGCGAGGTGACGGCGGCACCGAAGATCTCCGCGTGCCCGCCGCTCGCGGGCACGAGCCCGAGCAGGGTCCGCAACAGGGTCGACTTGCCCGAGCCGTTCTCGCCCATGATCGCGACGGACTCGCCGGAGGGCACGGTCAGGTCCACCCCGCGCAGCACGGGGCTCCCGTCGAGGTCGACCCGCAGGTCGCGGGTGTGGATGGCCGGTCGGTTCATGAGCATCCCAGGGCGGTGCGCAGTGCGGACAGGTTTCGGTGGGCCGCGGCGAGGTATCCGCCGTCGGGTCGGGTCTCGATCGGGTCGAGCAGCGCGACCGAGATCCCGAGCTCCGCGCCGAGCACGCGGGCGGCCTTCGGGGGAGTGAGGGGCTCGGTGAACACGGTGGTGGCGCCCGTGCCGGCGACGGCCGTGGCGATCTCGTGGATGCGGACCGGGGCGGGCTCCCCCTCGGGGTCCAGTCCGGAGACGCTCACCTCCGTCAGGTCGTATCGCTCGCCCAGGTAACCGAACGATTGATGCGAGGTGACGATGGTGCGCCGCTCGCATTCGGCCAGCCCGGCCGTGTACTGCGCGTCGAGCGCGGTGAGGCGGGTGGTCAGGGCGGCGGCGTTGCGCTCGTAGTCGGCCGTGCCCGCCGGGTCGAGGCCGGCCAGGGCGTCCGCGACGGCGCCGGCCACGCCGGCGAGCCGGAGCGGGTCGAGCCAGAAGTGCGGATCTGCGCCCGCCATGCCGTGGTCGTGCCCGTCGTCGTGGCCGTGCTCGTGCTCATCCTCCTGATCGAGCCCGAGCAGCCGCGCCGGGCCGGTCACGTCGAGCACGGCCGGGGTGGTCCCCACGGCTGCGTCGGCGCCGAGGTGGGCGAGGGCGTCGTCGATCGCGGGCTGGAACCCGGGCAGGGCGAGCACGAGGTCGGCCTGCCCGAGGGTGAGCACGTCGGTCGGGGCGAGCTCGAGGTCGTGGGGCTCGGCGCCGGCCGGGGTGAGGTTGACGACCTCGACGCGGTCGCCCCCGACCTCGGCGGCGAGGAACTCGAGCGGGTAGAGCGAGGTGGCCACCCGCAGCGTCGAGGGCGAGTCCGCGGCGAAGCCGGCAGTAGTCTGAACGGTGACGCCGCAGCCGGCGAGCAGTGCCACGGCCGCGAGGCCGCCGACCGTGCGGATCGCCGGCCCACGCCTGCGGTGCCGCACGGTGATGAACATGGGAACCATTCTCAACGTAGGTGAGAATCATTGTCAAACGGAGTGACCGAGTCGTGACCGTCGATGTGACCCCTGCCGTGCCCGCCCGCCCGGGCATCCCCGGGCGGGCGCTCGCCGCACTGCTCCTGCTGCCGCTGGTGCTCGCCACGGTGGCCGGGCTCCTCGCGCTGTGGCCGGGCGCCGGCGCGCTGTCCGAGCGGCACGATCAGGTGGGCGAGTTCGACGTCGGCTGGCAGACGCAGACGCTGCGGGCCACCCTGACCGAGGACCTCGATCCGTACACGGGCTCGGTGCCGATCCGCCTGCCGGACGGCGAGGTCGTGCGTGCCGACGCCGGCGACCTGGTGGCGATGGAGGGCCTCGAGGCCGGCACACCGGTGGTCGTCATGTCCACGATGAGCGAGAGCTGGACCGAGGGGGTCGGGGATCCGCTGGTCGAGGCGCACTACTGGATACAGGACGTCGACCGCTCCCGGCAGCTGCGTGTGCTCGCGGTCGTGGCCGCCGCCGCGGTGCTCGCCTGCGGTCTCTGGCGGGGGGCCCGGGCGCTCCTGGTCGTGGCGGCGGCCGGCGCGCTCGGCTGGTTCTTCCTCATTCCGAACCTGCTCAGCGCCGAGCGGCCGCTGTGGGCCCTCGCCTGCACGGTCGCCGCGATCGTCCTGGCCATCGCCGTGGCCGCGTATGGGGTGGGCCGGCGCGCGGGCGTCACGGCGTGGGCGCTCCTCGCCGGTGCCGCCGTGGTCGCGGTGACCGGCTGGTTCGCGGTCGACTATGCGCACCTGAGCACCGGCATCACGAGTAGCAGCACCGCGTTCTACTACTATTTCGGCGGCACGGAGACTCCCGACGGCCTCTACCAGCCTGCGGCCGTGCTCGCCGGCGTGGCCGCGCTGAGCGTCATCGTGCCCGAGCAGGTGCGCCTGGCCTCCCGTGCCCGCCCCGGCGAGCAGCTCGGGCTGCTGCGCCTCGTGCGGGCCAGTGCGCCGTCGCTGCAGCGGGCGCTCGTCCTCGCCGGGCTCCTCGGCGGAGGCTTCCTCGTCGGCCCGGCGCTGGCCCGCCGACTCACCGGAGTCCCCGGAGGAATGCAGTTCACCGCCGACCTCGAGCTCGGCCTCGTGCTCGTCTTCACCGCGATCGTGGGCGCGGCCCTCGCCACCCCGGTCACGGCCGGAGTCGTCCTCGGGCTCGGGCGCCTCGTCCGCCCGCCGGCCGATGACGCCGATGACGCCGATGACGACAGTGCCGACAGTGGCGACAGTGGCGACGCCGATGCCACCGTGACCGCAGGGCCCGCCGTGCCCGCGGACGGCCTCATTCCGGTCGCGCCGGTCGAGGACCGCCGGGCCGCGTTCCAACGGGTCGACTCGGGCGACCCCCAGCCCACCCGGCCCACCCGGCCCGCGCCGCCGCAGGAGCCGCGGACGCCGGCGCCCCGGTCCGTGACGCCGGGCGAGCTGCGCCCGGCCCGACGCGAGCAACCCGAGGCCGCGTACCGTCGTCCTCCATCCCACAACCACCTGGATCAACTGGATCAACCGGATCGCTCGGACGCTGCGCACGGACCGGGCCCGCATTCGGCCGAGTAGTCGTCCGCCCCGCCGTTCGGGGCCGCTGTGACCGAATCGACGCATCCGCACCAGGCCCGTCGCGCCGGGGACGGCGGCGGCCGGTGGGAGAATGTCGGCGTGCCGCAGCTGACGTATGGACCCCTCTCCCTGGGCACCCCGGTCGTGCTCGCGCCGATGGCCGGGGTTACGAACGCGCCGTTTCGCACCCTGTGTAGGCGCGCCGCCGCCGCGGGCCTGCCGGCCGGTTCCCCGGCGGCCGCCACGGACGCACCCGTGGGCCTGTTCGTCTCGGAGATGGTCACCTCCCGCGCGCTGGTCGAGCGCACCCCGGAGTCGATGCGGATCATCTCGGTCGATCCGGCGGAGGCGGCCGTGACCGAGTCCGGGCACGTGCGCAGCGTGCAGCTCTACGGAGTGGATCCGGCCACGGTGCGGGCGGCCGTCGAGCTGCTCGTATCCGAGGACCGCTGCGACCACATCGACCTGAACTTCGGGTGTCCCGTGCCGAAGGTCACCCGCAACGGCGGCGGGGCGGCGTTGCCGTGGAAGCAGGACCTGTTCACCGCGATCGTCTCCGGGGCGGTCGCGGCCGCGCGCCCCTACGACGTGCCGGTCACGGTCAAGATGCGCATGGGCATCGACCCCGACCACCTGACCTACCGCGACGCGGGCCTGCGGGTCCAGGACGCGGGCGTCGCCGCCGTGGCGCTGCACGGGCGCACCGCCGCCCAGCACTATTCCGGCACCGCCCACTGGGACGCGATCGCCGCCCTCAAGGAGGCCGTGACCGAGATCCCGGTGCTCGGCAACGGCGACATCTGGTCGGCCGAGGACGCGATGCGGCTCGTGGAGCAGACCGGCTGCGACGGGATCGTCGTGGGCCGGGGCTGCCAGGGCCGGCCGTGGCTGTTCACCGACCTCGTCGCCGCCTTCCACTCGAGCGGCGAGCGGGCCCGGCCCGGCCTGCGGGCCGTGACCGAGGCCATCCGGGCGCACGCGGTGCTCATGATCGAGCACATGGGGCAGGAGTCGCGGGCGCTGCGGGAGATGCGCAAGCACATGTCCTGGTACCTCAAGGGCTACGAGGTGGGCGGGCAGGTGCGCCGCGACCTCGGCCTCGTCGACACCCTCGCGGAGCTCGACGAGCGCCTCGCCGCGCTCGACCTCGACCAGGGATATCCGGGGGAGGGTGCCGAGGGGCCGCGCGGCCGCGCCGGCACACCGAAGGTGCCCGTGCTGCCGGAGGGCTGGCTCGACTCCCGCGGGATCGACGCCCGGCTCGGGGCGAAGCTGCACCAGGCGGAACTGAGCATCTCGGGCGGCTGAGCGGGGACCGGCAGCGCACTCATGGGGGCTCACGCCGGCGCCGGCAGCGCACTCATGTGGGAACGAGGGGAACGAGAGGGAGCACGACATGGCAACGACACGGGAATCGGGCGCGCACCGGCACCGCTCCGGGGCGGTGCTGCCGATGATCCTCACGACGGTGCTCGTGCTCCTCCTCGCCGCCGCGGTCGTGTTCCTAGGCAGCCAGGAGCCGCTGGCCCGGGCCCTCGCGGCGGGGCGCGCGAAGGAGCTGCCCGCCGGCGTCACGATCACCGCTGTGCCCACGCCGGGCGATCCGGACGACGTGGCGAACATGGAGACCAACCCCGTCGGCGCCGCCGGGGATCTCGAGGCCCGCACGGGGGAGTACCCCGTCAAGCCCGACTCGCTCCTGCCGGTCGCGGAGGAGTGGGTCGCCGGCCGGATCGCGGCGTTCTCCAGCGGTGTGCCCGGTGCGGGCGCGGGTGCGGACGACGCCGCCCACCTCGAGCTCGGCTGGTCGCCGATCCTGCGGGCGGGCCCGTACCTCGGGGTCGACCTGACCTCGACCGTCACGCCGGAGCCGGGGGAGACGACCCACCAGAGCGTCTACGCCGACGTCACCTCCGGCGGCGCCTGGTCGGCACCCGGGGACCTGTTCACCGGCACGGCCGCCGAGCGTGTCGCCGCCCTCGTCCGGACGGCGGCCAACCAGCCGGAGTTCGCCGGTCGGCCGCATCCGTCCGCCGCCGAGGCACGCGCGCTGGCCCGGGTGGCCATGGCCGCGGCGCAGCTGCGGCCGGAGGGACTCGTGCTGCCGCTCGACGGCGACCGCGCCCTGCTCCTCGAGGCCGAGCCGGCCGCCGACTACCTGACCGAGGCGGGGAACTCGATCCTGGCCGCGGCGGTCGCCGGCACCGGATTCGCGGGCATCCCGGCGCCACCGCCACCCCCGGGGAGGCCCGCGGGACCGGACCGGCTCACCTTCCCGGTGCGCGTCGACTGCTCGAGCGCCTCGTGCGTCGCCCTGACGTTCGACGACGGGCCGGGCCCGCACACGGGCCGCCTGCTCGACATCCTCGCCGAGCACGACGCCCCGGCCACCTTCTTCCTGCTCGGCGAGCAGACACGCAAGCGACCCGAACTGGTGAGGCGCATGGCCGAGGAGGGCCACGTCGTCGGTAATCACACCTGGGGACACCCGGACCTGGCGACGCTCGAGCCGCGGGAGATCGACCGGCAGATCGCCACGGCCGCCGACGAGATCGCGACGGCCGGGGCACCCCGGCCGGTGCTGCTGCGCCCGCCGTACGGGAGCCTGTCCGACTCGGCGCGGGACCGGATCGCCGCCGCGGGCGATGCGACCGTGCTGTGGGACGTGGACACCCTCGACTGGAAGACCCGGGACACGAAGAAGACCGTCGCCGCGGCGCTGACGGACGCGCGCCGCGGGAGCATCATTCTCATGCATGACATCCACGAGCCGACCGTAGACGCGGTCGCCGACATCATCACCGGGCTGCGCGAGGAGGGGTACACCCTCGTCGGAGTGCCGGACCTGTTCGGCGGCACGATGAACAAGGGCGGGATCTACCGTGATGGGCGCTGACGGGCGGGTGCGAGGGTGAGCCTGTGGATCGGATCGGCGGGGCCGGCGGGAAACGACTATCCTGCGGACGTGTCCGACCACTACGCCGCCGCCGACGAGCAGCGGTGGCTGACCGAGCCCCCCAAGCACACCCACCGCACCGCATTCCAACGTGACCGGGCGCGGGTGGTGCATTCGAGCGCGTTGCGGCGCCTCGGGGCGAAGACCCAGGTGCTCGGTCCGGGCACGGACGACTTCGTGCGCACCCGGCTCACGCATTCCCTCGAGGTGGCCCAGGTCGGTCGGGAGCTGGGCAAGTCGCTCGGCTGCGACCCGGACGTGGTCGACACGGCGTGCCTGTCCCACGACCTCGGGCATCCCCCGTTCGGCCACAACGGCGAGGGCGCGCTCGATCTGCTCGCGATGACCATCGGCGGCTTCGAGGGGAACGCCCAGACCCTGCGGCTGCTCACGCGGCTCGAGCCGAAGACCTTCGCGCCGGACGGCGGCTCCTGCGGCCTCAACCTCACGCGGGCGAGCCTCGACGCGGCCACGAAGTACCCCTGGGGGACGGGGGAGGGGCCCGTCGGCCACGACGGCACGGTGACCGCGAAGTTCGGGGTCTACGCCGACGACCTGCCGGTGTACGAGTGGCTGCGGGCCGGCGCCCCGGCGAAGGTGCGCTGCCTCGAGGCGCAGGTGATGGACCTGGCCGACGACATCTCCTATTCGGTGCACGACGTCGAGGATGCGATCGTGGGCGGCCGGCTGCACCCGGGAGTGCTGCGCGATCCGGCCGAGGTCGACCGGGTGCTCGACCACGTGCGCGACTGGTACGACCCGGACCTGTCGGACTCCGACCTCGTGGGCGCCACGAATCGGCTGCGCGAGCATCCGAACTGGGTGCGCTCCTACGACGGCTCGCGCCGCTCGCTCGCCACCCTCAAGGACATGACGAGCCAGCTCATCGGGCGGTTCTGCCGGGAGGCGGCGGATGCCACCCGCGAGCGGTTCGGGCAGGGGCCGCTCGTGCGCTACGCCGCCGACCTCGTGGTGCCGCCCGAGATCGAGGCCGAGATCGTGGTGCTCAAGGGGCTCGCGGCGACGTATGTCATGGCCCCGCGCGAGCTCGAGCCGGTGTATCAGCGCCAGCGCAGCATGCTCTCGGATCTCGTCGAGGTGTTGTCCGAGCGTGCCGAGACCGCGCTCGAGGAGCCGTTCCGCCTCGACTGGCTCGAGGCCGACGACGACGCCACTCGCCTTCGGGTGGTCATCGATCAGGTCGCCTCGCTCACCGACCTGTCCGCGATCGCGCTGCACGCGAGCATGTGCCGGGGGGCCTGAGACGGTGGTCGGGCGGATCCGGGTGGAGGACATCACCGCGGTGCGCGAGCGCGCCCGGATCGAGGAGATCGTCGGGGCGCACGTGACCCTGCGGTCGGCCGGCGTGGGCTCGATGAAGGGGCTGTGCCCGTTCCACGACGAGCGCACGCCCTCGTTCCACGTGCGCCCCCAGCTGGGCCTCTACCACTGCTTCGGCTGCGGCGAGGGCGGTGACGTGATCGACTTCGTGATGAAGATCGACCACCTCGCCTTCGCGGAGGCGGTCGAGCATCTCGCGGCCCGGGCCGGCGTGCAGCTGCGCTACGAGGAGGACGGCAGCGGCGGGCGCAAGGGGCCCGACCCGGGCAAGCGTCAGCGCCTGCTCGAGGCCCACGGACTCGCCGCCGCCTTCTACGAGGAGCAGCTCGTGAGCCCGGAGGCCGCCGTCGCACGCCGGTTCCTGGCCGAGCGGGGCTTCGACCGCGCGGCGGCCGCGCAGTTCGGGGTGGGATATGCCC
Organism: Pseudactinotalea sp. HY158; assembly: GCF_009660225.1. Lineage (NCBI taxonomy): Bacteria > Bacillati > Actinomycetota > Actinomycetes > Micrococcales > Cellulomonadaceae > Pseudactinotalea > Pseudactinotalea sp. HY158. The sequence continues at coordinate 1,885,689 of NZ_CP045920.1, read as the reverse complement.
CGAAGGGGTGGGACAACCTCGCCCGGCACCTGCGCAATCGGACGTTCACGGAGGCCGAGCTCCTCGCGGGCGGGCTCGTCAGCCAGGGGAACCGGGGCTCCTACGACCGGTTCCGGGGCCGGCTCATGTGGCCGATCCGGGACACGACGGGCTCGGTCATCGGCTTCGGGGCGCGGCGCCTCTACGACGACGACCCCGGGCCGAAGTACCTCAACACCCCCGAGACCCCGCTGTACAAGAAGGCGCAGGTGCTCTACGGGATCGACGTGGCAAAGCGGGAGATCGCCCGGCGCAAACAGCTCGTCGTGGTCGAGGGGTATACCGACGTCATGGCCATGCATCTGGCCGGGGTGCCGACAGCCGTGGCCACGTGCGGCACGGCGTTCGGCGCCGACCACATCCGCGTGGCGAGGAGACTCCTCGGCGACGCCGCCACGAGCGCCTCCGGGATCATGCTCGCCACGGGTGGCAGCTTCGGTGGAGAGGTGATCTTCACCTTCGACGGCGACGAGGCCGGGCAGAAGGCGGCGCTGCGCGCGTTCGAGGAGGATCAGCGCTTCGCGGCGCAGACGTTCGTGTCCGTGGAGTCCCATGGCATGGACCCGTGCGACCTGCGTCAGCACGCCGGCGACGAGGCGCTGCGGGAACTCGTGGCCACGCGCACGCCGCTGTTCGAGTTCGCGATCACCTCGGTCATGAGCCGGGTCGATCTCGAGACGGCCGAGGGTCGGGTGACGGCGCTGCGGGCCGGCGCCCCGGTCGTCGCCCGGATCCGGGACGTCGCGCTGCGCAGCGAGTACGCGCGGGTGCTCGCCGGGGAGCTGGGCATGGACGAGAACGTCGTGCGGCGCGCCGTGCAGTCCGCGGGCCGGGCGGGCGGCGGGGGCGACCACGAGGTCGCCAGACCGGTCGCGGGGCGCGGCTACGCGGGTCCCGCGGGCCTCGACGATCCGGTCGTGCGGCTCGAGCGGCAGGTGCTCGAAGTGGTGCTGCAGCTGCCGGACCATGCCATGGCCGCGGGATTCGACGAGCTCGCCCCGGAGACCTTCACCGTGCCCGCCCACCGGGCCGTGCTCGACGCGATCCGCGCCGCCGGCGGGGTGAGCGCCTACGGCGGGCTCGTCGAGCAGCTGAGCGTCGCGGGCGCGGGGGCGGGCGCCGCCCAGCAGGCGATGGCGCAGTGGGCGGGGCAGGTGCTCGAGGGCGCCGGGCCGGTCGCCCCGCTCATCACGGAGCTCGCCGTGTCGCCCCTGCCGCAAGACCAGCCCGAGCACGTGGGGGAGTGGGCCGGTGGCGTACTCACGGCGCTCGTGCGGCTCGGCCTCAACCGGCAGATCGGCGACCTCAAGGCGCGCCTGCAGCGCACCCCGCCCACCGACCCGGGCTATCAGCAGCTCTTCGCCGACCTCCTCACCCTCGAGGAGCGTCGCCGCTCCCTGCAGGGGTGAGGCCGCGGCGTCCCCGCAGGTGAGCACGTGTGCCGGAGCCGCTCGGGCGGCCGGTACAGTGTGCTCGTCGCCCCAGTAGCTCAGCCGGTCAGAGCAGCGGACTCATAATCCGTCGGTCGTGGGTTCAAGCCCCACCTGGGGCACCGCGACGCCTCGTTGCGCCGATCGCGGTCGTGGCCTCGAACGTTCCGCGAACGACGAGCCGGGCGTCCCTCCGGTCTCGAGCGGGGTAGGTTCGGCATCATGGCAAAGAAAGCACCGGCGGCCGTTGCCGCGCTCGTCCCGGGTAGGCACCTCGCGGTGGTCGAGCTCCTCGACCAGCACTGGGCGATCGCGACGATCGATACGATCGCCGTGGTGACACCCGACGAGCACGGCTGGCGACTCGCGTGGAGCCGGCCCTGGTACGACGTCGCGGGCGGAGACTGGGACGAGGACGAGCACACGCTGACGATCACGTGGGTCGACAACTCCACGGGCGCGACGCTCACCACCCTCGACGACGCCCCCAAGCACTTCCCGCGCGTGTTCAAGGAACGGGTCGACTCCTCGATCGTCTACGTGGAGTTCGAACGGATTCCCGGGTCGCGCGCGCAGCTTCGCGCCTCCGTGCGACGCAAGCCGGACGGTGAGCTGTTCTCCCAAATCAGCGCCACCCGCGACGTCCGCCGCACCCCGGAGCTCGATGAGCAGCTCGCGCAGCTCGAGCGGCGGCTCTGGGAGATCGTCGGTCTGTAAGCCTCGCGGCGGGGCATCCCGCCGTCCGGGCATGCTCCGGCGTCGAGCTCTCCTTCTGCACTATGCCCGCAACCGGTCCGCATGATCCTGCGGCGGATCTGGTCGTCGGGGTGGCGCGATGTCCTGCGCTCGTTGCGCAGCATCCCGCCGTCCGACGCCCTGGGTATTCCGATCTCCCCGGATGTCGCCGGTCTCTCTGATGTCCCCGGTGTCCCGGGGGAATGTCGGTGGGTGCTGGGACCATGTTTGGTATGGAACTTCAGCGGTTCGAGCGGGAGGTGGTCGATGATTCGGCCATGCTCGCCCGGCTGCGTCGGGGCCGGGAGGTCATGGATGAGGTGATGCTCGAGCGGCTCGCGTTGGCGGCGCTGTGGGTCGAGCATCATCCGTATGTGATCGCGGCCGAGGACGAGGGTGAGGACACCCTGGCCCATCTGCCCCCGCTGGTCGTGGAGGCCACCCTGGCCCAGAAGGCCGAATGGGACCAGATCGATCACGACGCCCGCCAACGCGAGATCACCGCCATCCACACCGCCGCCGCCAACAACAACACGAACACCCGGAGTAGCAGCAGCCGGAGCGGGAGCAGCAGCGATGGTCGTGACGGCTCGACCGCGGCCGGCTCGGCCACGGCTGGCTCGAACGCGGCTGGCTCGGCCGCGGTTCCTGGGCCGGTTCCCGACGGGGACGGGCGGGCGAGCGTGCTGGATCGTGCTACGGATCCGGCGTCGCATCCGTTGACGGCCGCGGATCTGGTTCCGGGTGTGGGATCGGGGCAGCGGGGGTTGTGGACGGTGGAGGAGTACTCGATCTCCACGTTCGCGGCCGGGGCCGGGATGGGCCTGGACGCCGCCCAGCGTCTCCTGCTCGAGGCCGAACAGTTACGTACCCGGCTCCCGCTGCTGTTCGCCCGGGCCCTGGCCGGGCGGGTCCGGGTCTGGCGGGCCCGTCAGATCGCGGCGGCGACCCTGTTCCTGTCGGTCGAGGCCTGCGGGTTCGTCGACTCCCAGCTCTCGCTCGTGCCGTTGAACTTCGGGCGTTCCCAGCTCGATGGGCTGATCAAGGAGGCCCTCATCCGGCACATGCCCACCGAGTACGAGGCCGCCGAACAAGCCGCCGATCAGGGCCCGGCCCGGGATGTCACCTTCACCCACGCCGAGACCGCCACCGGGGACTCGCGCATGCACGCGGTCCTACCCGCGGCCGATGGCCGGATCCTGCAGGACGTGATCGATCACCTCGCCGGCATGATCCAGGCCCAGGGCTGGGACCTGCCCGCCGGAGACCTACGCGCCTACGCCCTGGGCGACCTCGCCCGCGCCCGCTACGGCCACACACCCCTACCCGGCTGCACCCCCACCGGCCCCGACCAACCAGCCCAACCAGACCAACCGGGCGAGCCCGACCCGTTCGGGAGGGCCGACTCTGCTGAGGCCTCCGACCCGGCCGGCGCATCCGAACCATCGAGCACGCCGGGTCATCAGGGCGCGCCGGACACCGGTGGTGCGGGCGTGCCGCGGGGCCGGATCCTGATGTACCTGCACCTCCAGGCCGCCGACCTCTGGCCCGCCGGACTCCCGACCACCAGCCCGCCACGACCACCCGGCGATCCGGGTGATCCCGGCGATCCCGGCGATCCGGGTGATCGTTGCGATTTCGGTGATCGTGGTGATCCGCGTGTGCCGGGTGCCGGCGCGCGGGCTGCGGGTGGCGGGTTCGATCGTGAACGGCTGCGCCGGGTCCCGGTCCGGGTCGAGGCCCGCGGCCTACCCCGCGGCGCGGTCATCACCGCCGCCGAACTCGGCTCCCTCTTCCACCGCCCCACCACCCTCCCGCCCGCACACGCGCCCGCGGCACCGGGCACACCCGCACCCGGCCCTGAGGAGACGGGTGTGCCCGAGGGTGCGCGTCTCAACGGGACAGCTGCGCCCGCATCCCCGGGACAGCCCGGCACCGTACTGCCCAGCACCGTGCTGCCCGAGACCGTGCTGCCCGGCACCGGTCTGCCCAGGACCGGTCTGCTCGGGACCGGTCTGCCCGGGGAGGGCGGGTCCGGGTCGTGTTTCGTGCCCGAGATCATCGTGCGCCCGGTCCTCGACCTGGACGAGCCCCTCGCGACCGATTCCTACACCCCGACCGAACGGATGCGCACCCAGGCCATCCTGACCACCGACCGATGCGCCTTCCCCTGGTGCACCCGCACCGCCCGCGCCTGCGACCTCGACCACATCGACGCCTGGCACACCACCGACGCCGGCAGGAGCGGCGAGGTCGGCGGCGTGGTCGTGACCGGGGGCGCGACCTGCCCGTGCAACCTCGCCCCGCTGTGCAGGGCGCATCACCGCCTCAAGACCCACGCCCACACCGATTCCGCCTCGCGCGGGCGCCACGCGGCCTGGTCCTACGCCAAACTCGACGCCGGCACCTACCTGTGGACCGGCCCCCACGGCATCCGCCTCCTACGCACCCCCTGGGGCACCCTCGACACCCAGGCCACCACCGAACCCGCCGGCCCCGCCGAGCACCGCGACACGCACGAGACCGCCGAGACCGCCGCCACGCGCGGCGGCACGGGAGCGATCGAGCCGGCCACCGGCACGACGACCGGCACATCCGGCGCCCCCGGCTCGCCCGCCGTGCCCGCGCCGCTGTCCCCGCAGCGGGAACGCGCCAACCGGGCCCACTGGTCCCAGGCCACCCCCGACACCCTCGCCATCGTCCACAGCCGAGACACCCGCCTGAGCGACCGCGCCGACACCACCCGCGCAGCCCACCGCGCCGCCGAAGAAGACGACGCCCGCCGCTACCCCGACGAACCACCCTTCTGAGGCAGCCGGCCCTTGCGCGAAACCGGGACGGGCCCTGTTGCGAGAGAATGCCGAGTGTGCAGAGCAGGCCGATTCGGGCGTGATCTGTGCCACCCCCTGGATGTCACGGGCACCCTCTCGAGTATGTATTATTGGCCAGGCGATCCCCCGTAGCTCAACGGCAGAGCGTCCGACTGTTAATCGGATGGTTACTGGTTCGAATCCAGTCGGGGGAGCCCAGGGAAGGCAATGTGCGGCGTTTGATCGTCGCGACGTACGCACGATGGAACCGGGCGGTGTGTGCTCATCGGTGCTCCGCGCGGGCGCGGCACCGTGCGCCGGGGACACGGTCTCAGCCGAGTTCGTCTGGTCTACCCAGGCTCAGCCAGACCGGCACGGGTTCGATACCGGCCGCCATCGGCCCTCGAAGGGCCGCCGCCCGGTGCATTCGAGCAGGGAAGTTCTCCCCATCGAGCAGTGTGCCCCCGCCGCGTCCTGGCTGGGCCTGTGCCCTAGGATTGGGCCGTTATAGCCGTGTCCACAGATGAGGTAGATCGATGGCCCACCGTTTCAATCCAGCGCCGGGCTGGCCGCAGCCACCGGAGGGGTGGACCCCGCCCGCCGGTTGGCAGCCCGATCCTTCGTGGCCGCCCGCCCCCGAAGGGTGGCAGTTCTGGATCGACGACGCGGCCGGTGTGCCCGCTCCGCAGGCTCCCGCCCCCCAGGTTCCCGCTCCTCAGACTCCCGGGCCGATCGACAACGGGGGCTCCGCGCCGCACGACGCGGCCGCCGCTTCCGCCCCAGCCGGAGAGCAGCAGGAGGCGCCGCGCGAGCCCAGTGCGCCGGCGCCGCAGCATCTTGGACCCTCCGCCGCCGCAGCGGCAGCTCCATTGCCCGGTACAGGCGCAAGTGCCCCCGCCCCGTCGGCGCCCGAACACCAGCCGCCCGCCCAGGAGGCGCCTGCTCAGCAAGCCCCCGCTCCGGAAGCACCCGCGCAGCAGTGGCAGGGATCCGCGGAGTCCCAGGGGCAGCAGTTCGGTGACCAGCCGACCCAGCAGTTCGGGCAGCAGTTCGGTGAGCAGCCCACGCAGCAGTTCGGGCAGCAATTCGGTGACCAGCCCACCCAGCAGTTCGGGCAGCAGTTCGGTGAGCAGCCGACCCAGCAGTTCGGTGGCGCGCCCGGGCAGCCTCCTGCCGGGCAATACGGCGGCGAAGGCGCCGGCTTCAGCTACGCGGCGGCCCAGCACGACCCGGGCACGTCGCCCTATCAGGGTCAGCCCGGTCAGCAGTACCCGGCCTACGCCGGCGCCTATCCCGGCCAGCCTGGTCATCCTGGCCAGCCTGGTCAGCCCGGAGGCCCGGGTGCAGGTGGCCCGACCGGTCCGGGTGGTCCGGGTGGCCCGGGTGAGCCCCGGAAGAAGCGAACCGGGCTGATCGTCACGATCATCGTGATCCTCGTGCTCGTGCTCGCGGCCGTGGTGTGGGGAATCGTCGCCCTGCTGTCCGATTCGGACAGCCCGGCCGCCGGCCCCACGGCGGCGCCCACCGTGACGCAGACCGAGGAGCCGACCCCCGACCCGACGACCCCCGCGCCGGAGCCGACGAGCGAGGAGCCCACGGCGGAGGAGACCACGGACGATCCCGGCGCGTCCGGTTCCGTCGTCGACCTCAAGCCGGGCGAGTTCGCCACGATCACGTCGGTCGGCACCGAGATCGCCGAGCTGACGATCACGGACATCGAGGTCGGCTGGACCCCCGACGCGAGCAACTTCCTGTGCAGCCCGCCCGAGGACGGCTCGGAGTACGCGCTGCTCCACGTCGAGGTGAACACGAACGACCAGATGGACCCGGCCGGACACTTCTTCACCGGAATGGGATTCAGCATGCTCGACGAGGCCGGCAACCCGGCCGGCGAGTCCGGCGCGTTCCTCGGGATCATGTGCCTCGACGAGGCCGATGCCCTCCCGAGCGAGTGGCAGGCGAACCAGTCCTACTCGGGGCTCATGCTCGCCACCTTCACCCCGGAGACGGCCATCGTCGAGTATCACGACTTCCTCGACTTCATGGGCGATGCCCCGAGCTATCGCTGGCACGTGGCCGACTTCGGATGATCAGGGAGATCCGCCCGTTCGGGGATCCGATCCTGCGCACCACCTGCGATCCGGTGCGCGGGATCACCCCGGGCATCCGGTCCGTCGTCCGGGACCTCCTCGACACGGTCGACCAGCCCGGCCGAGCCGGGGTCGCCGCCAACCAGATCGGCGTGGGCCTGCGGATCTTCTCCTACCTCGTGGACGGCGACCTCGGCTACCTCATCAACCCGGAGCTCGTCTCGGCCACGGGGGAGCAGAGCGGCCCCGAGGGCTGCCTGAGCGTGCCCGGGCACAGTTTCGAGGTGACCCGCCCGGACCGTGTGGAGGTCACGGGCATCGACCTCGACGGCGCCCCGGTGACCGTCGTCGGCACGGGCCTGCTGGCGCGCGCGCTGCTGCACGAACTCGACCACCTCGACGGCAGGCTGTACATCGACCTGCTGCCGGGAAGCCGGCGACGCGAAGTGCTGCGCGCCTTCCGGTAGCCGCGCACGAGAAGAGCCGAACGCGCGAGCGCCCGGGTGCCGATCGACCGATCGCCCCGGGCGCTCCTGCATGTCCGGACCGATATGACCCGGCCTTCGGCAGGCCTTGGGACGACGAAAGTCGCCTTCGCGACGTCCGCGGGAGGGTCGTAGCCTGACCCGTCGGGTGGACCCCGAAAACTTTCCGGTAACGGACCGTGGCAATTTTCGGCAACAGCTGAGCATCGCCGATCCGGGACGGCCAGGGTATGGGGCGTGTCACCCGGAGCGGCCACGGTCACAGCCGTCGTCCGCACCTGCCGGTGACCTCGAATGATTGAGGAGGATCATGTCAGTGCACAGACGACGAGGCGTACGGACCATGGTGGCGGCCGCCGCCGTGGTTCCGCTCACCCTCGGATTGAGCGTCGCGGCCGGCGCGGAGACCGCCGTGCCGCCGGCGGAGCAGCCACAGCTCGAGTCGCGGGTGAAGGAGATCATCACGGTCGACGATCTCGAGTTCCGCGACCTCAACGGCAACGGCGCGCTCGACCCCTACGAGGACTGGCGGCTCTCCGCCGACGACCGCACGGGCGACCTCGTGGAGCGGATGAGCCTGACGGAGAAGTCCGGGCTCATGCTCATCGACACGCTCAACGCCGCCTGCGAGGACGGCGTGCGTGGCGCCGTCCCGGCCGAGGGCACGGACTACATCGAGAACCAGGCCATGCACCTGTTCGTCTTCCGGAACACGGTCGCCGGCCCGGAGGATGCGGTCTGCGGTGAGGCGGGTGGCGGCTTCCGCGCCTCGACCGTGGTCACCCCGGCCGAGGCGGCGCAGTTCACGAACTCCGTCCAGGAGATGAGCGAGGCCACCCGGCTCGGCATCCCGTCGCTGTTCAAGTCGAACGCGCGCAACCACATCGACCCGAACGCCCGGGCGGGCATCAACGAGTCCGCCGGCGCGTTCACGTCCTTCCCGAAGGAGGCCGGCATCGCCGCCGCGGCCCTCGGTGCCGAGGCCGCCGCCACGGGCGAGGACCCGACGACGGGCGACATGTCCGTCGTCGAGGACTTCGCCTCGATCATGGGCGACGAATGGGCCTCGATCGGGCTGCGCGGGATGTACGGCTACATGGCCGACCTGTCCACCGAACCCCGCTGGTACCGCGCCCACGAGACGTTCACGGAGGACGCCGACCTCAACGCGAACATCATGACCTCGCTCGTCTCCTCCCTCCAGGGCGAGGTCGGCGAGGACGGGCTCGCGCTCACCCCCGAGTCTCAGGTGGCGCTCACCCTCAAGCACTTCCCGGGCGGTGGCCCCCAGCAGCTCGGCCTCGACCCGCACTACGCCTTCGGCAAGGGGCAGGTCTACCCGGCCGATATGTTCGGCGAGCACCTCAAGCCGTTCGAGGCCGCGATCGAGGCGGGCGTCTCCTCGATCATGCCGTACTACGGTGTGCCGGTCGACGTCACCTACAACGGCGAGGAGCTGCCGGAGACCGGTATGGCCTTCTCCGATGCGATCGTCAACGGACTGCTGCGCGACCAGCTCGGCTTCCCCGGCTACGTCAACTCCGACACGGGCATCATCACCGACCGCGCCTGGGGGCTCGAGGACGCCACCGTGCCCGAGCGGGTGGCCGCCGCGATCAACAGCGGCACCGACACCCTGTCCGGATTCCACGACGTGCAGGTGATCCTCGACCTCGTGGCCGACGGCCTCGTCGACGAGGCTCGGGTCGACCTCGCCGCCGAACGCATCCTCGTGCAGTTCTTCCGCATGGGCCTGTTCGAGAACCCCTACGTCGATCCGGCCGGGGCGACCGAGACGGTCGGTGCCGCCGCGCACCGCGAGGTGGGCCTGCAGACCCAGCGGGACTCGCTCGTGCTGCTCGAGAACTCCCAGACCCCCGGTGGCCCCGTGCTCCCACTCGCTGACGACGCGAGCGTGTACGTGCTCGGCGGGATCGACGGCGCCGCCGTCGCCGACCGCGGCTACGACGTGACGAGCGGCGACACCCCCGACGGGGCCGGGCGCCCGAGCGCCGCGGGCAACGACTACGCCGTCATCTCCCTCACCGCGAATGCCAGTGGCGGCGACTACGTCTCGAACGACCCGGCCTCGGGCCTCGATCCCGACCACGGAGTCAACCCGGCCGTCATCGACGGCATCCCCGGCTACGACGGGCAGAGCCCGTGGGGAGCGGCCGACGTGTGCAGCACCATCGAGGGCGCGGCCTGCACCGACAACGGCCTGCGCTTCGGCGGGGCCTACCCGTGGGAGTCGAGCGTGCTCGACTTCACCGGCATGGAGGCCGCCGACTCGTGGGAGGTGACCCCGTCCCTGGAGACGATCCAGGAGGTCATCGCCGAGATCGGCGACCCGAGCAAGGTGATCCTCGACGTCTACTTCCGCCAGCCGTACGTGCTCGACGAGGCCTCCGGCCTGCGAGACGTCGGCGCGATCGTCGCCGACTTCGGCACGAGCACCGGCGCGCTGCTCGACGTGCTCTCCGGGAAGCACGACTTCCAGGGCCGCATGCCCTTCGCGCTGGCCGGCACCGCCGAGGCGATCCTCGAACAGGACAGCGACCGGCCCGGCTACGACGAGACGACCGACGGCGCGCTGTACCCCTTCGGATACGGCCTGAGCTACGAGGGCGAGGCGGCGCCGTCCACACTCACCGCGCAGCCGGAGGTGACCGGACCGATCCCCGAGACGGAGAACTCGGTCATGTGGTCGTCGATGGCGAACGCGCGCGTGCCGTTCGACGTCGCCGACCACGGTTTCGTCGAGGAGGAGTACTTCCTCTCCGGCACGAGCTCGATCTACTCCGGCGAGTCCGGTGCGGCGACCGCGATCGACGCGGCCGACTACACGAACAACATCCTCGTGCGGCGCCCGGCCGATGCGGCCGACTTCTCCGGCGTCGTGCTCGTGGACATCCTCAACGCCTCGAACGGGTTCCCGGGAGAGGACCACTGGCGCCGGATGTGGCAGTGGGCGCTCGAGGAGGGCCACGCCGTCATCGGCCTCACCTCCAAGCCGATCCAGGTCGACGCGCTGCACAACTACGATCCGCAGCGCTACGCGGCCCTGAGCTGGGACGTCGAGGACACGGGTCGCGACCCGATCGTCGCCGACCCGGACGACCCGGGCTCCTTCGACCCGTTCATGGTCGTTCCGGGCGCGGAGGAGGGCCTCGTGTGGGACATCACCACCCAGCTCGGCGTGCTCCTCGACCGCGACGCGGGCAGCATCCTCGGGGGCATGTCCCCGGAGACGACGCTGCTGCTCGGCCAGTCCCAGTCCGGGGTCTACCTGCGCACCTACGTCGACAACTTCCACGAGGCGCAGGCCGACGCCAACGGCGGATCCCTGTGGGACGGCTACCTCAACACCGTCGGAGGCACCTTCGACCGGCCGCTGCAGCAGGGAGACACGGGCGGCCTGGACCTCCTGCCGGATCGGCCGGCGGCACTCGACGTCCCGCTCATCTCGGTCACCTCCGAGGGGGATGCGTCGCTGTTCGGCACGGCCGGCCTGGCGGAGCGGGACGAGCCCGCGAACAACTTCCAGTGGCAGGTGCCCGGCACCCCGCACACCGATCTACTCTCGCCGGTGATCCCGGCCGACGAGGAGATCTACCAGGCGGGCCGGCTTCCGAACACGGACGTGCACGAGGAGGCGTTCCGCGCCTCGCTCAACATCTACCCGCTCGAGCCGACGATCATCGCGGCGGCCGAGGCGCTCATCGACGCGGACCAGCAGGGCACGGTCCCGGCGGCATCGCTCTGGTACGACCAGGCCGGCGGCGACCTCGTGCGCGACGAGTCCGGCAACGTGACCGGGGGCGTGCGGTCCGGACTCCTCGAGTACCCGCTCGGGCAGTACCTCGGTGCGGCGAGCCCGGGCGCGGTGTACGGGTCGATGGACCTCATCTCCGCCGAGGAGTTCGCCGACACCTACGGCACGCGGGCGGACTACCTCGACCTCATGCGCACCTTCGACGCCGGACAGATCGAGGCCGGGTACCTCTCGGACTGGGGTGCGGACTACCTCGTGGACGTCGCGAACGAGCTCCTCGACCGGATCGGGGTGGCGGATCTCGACCCGACCGATCCCACCGCGGCGCCGACCGAGACCACCGGGCCGACCGGTTCGCTGCCCGACACCGGGGCTGACATGAGCCCCGTGACCGGACTGGTCGTGCTCGCCCTGCTGCTCGGTGGCGCCGCCGTGCTCGTCGCCCGGCGACGGCCTGCGGGTGCCGGTTCCTGAGACGACCGGAGCACTCACCCCTGAATCCCGGGCCCCGTCGGCGTGTCGGCGGGGCCCGGGCAGGCGTCGACGTGCCAAATCGGCGCGGATCGGGCATGATGGGTCGGGAAGAAGTGCCGCACCCGTTCCGGCGGGCTATGAGATTCGTTGGGGAAGACGCATCTCGGGTCTGACGGAAAGGAGCGGATGATGTCTGGTGTGATCACCCGTGGGGTGATTTTCGTGCACTCGGCGCCACGTGCCCTGTGCCCCCACGTCGAGTGGGCGATCGGAAACGTGCTGCCCACGGCGCAGGTGCTCGCGGAATGGACCGAGCAGCCGGCCGCGCCCAGCATGTATCGCACGGAGATCTCGTGGGTCGGACCGGCGGGCACCGGTGCCCACCTCGCCTCGGCACTGCGCGGCTGGAATCACCTGCGTTACGAGGTCACGGAGGAGCCGAGCCGCGGCACCGACGGCTCCCGCTGGAGCCACACCCCCGACCTGGGCATCTTCCACGGCCAGGTGGACGCCCACGGCAACACGGTCGTGCCGGAGGATCGGATCCGCTCGGCGATGGACCATGCGCACGATCCCGTGCGCATGCGCCAGCAGCTCGACCTCGCCCTGGGCCAGGCGTGGGACGACGAACTCGAACCCTTCCGGTACGCCGGTGCCGGGGTACCGGTGCGCTGGCTGCACCGGGTCGGCTGAGGGTCGGCCGAGGGGCGGCCGAGGGGCGGATATACGTGTGGCGGGGAGCCGGTGAGCTCCCCGCCACTGCCGTATCCGCGCGGCGCGCGGGCCTCAGACGCTCGTGGCCACGAGGGCCACGTTGTGCCCGCCGAACCCGAAGGCGTTGTTGATCGCGGCGATATCGCCGGCCGGCAGCTCCCGGGGCGCGTCGCGCACGAGGTCGATCGGCAGGTCGGGCTCGGGGGAGTCGACGTTGATCGTCGGGGGCGCGAGCCGGTCCCGCAGCGCGAGCACCGTGAAGATCGCCTCGAGTGCCCCGGCGCCGCCGAGCAGGTGGCCCGTCATCGACTTCGTGGCCGAGACCACCGCCTGATCCCCGATGGCACGCGCGATCGCCGCCGCCTCGATCCCGTCGCCGACGGGGGTGGAGGTGGCGTGGGCGTTCACGTGCGCGATGTCGCCGGCGGTGAGCCCGGCGTCCTCGAGCGCGAGCCGGATCGCGGTCTCCTGACCGGCACCCGTCGGGTCCGGCGGGGCGATCGCGTAGGCGTCGGAGCTGAGCCCGACGCCGCTGAGCCGGGCGTAGATCGTGGCCCCACGGGCCAGCGCATGGTCCTCCCGCTCGAGCACGAGCACCCCGGCGCCCTCACCGAGCACGAACCCGTCGCGCTCGGTGTCGTAGGGCCGCGAGGCGGCCTGTGGGTCGTCGTTGCGGGTCGAGAGCGCCTGCATCTTCGCGAAGGCCGCGAGCGGGAGCGCGTGGATGGCCGCCTCCGTGCCGCCCGCGACGACGACGTCGGCCCGGCCCGAGCGGATCATCTCGATCCCATAGCCGATCGCCTCGGCGCCCGAGGCGCAGGCGGAGACGGGCGTGTGCGCGCCGGCCTTGGCCCCGACCTCGAGGGAGACGTAGGCGGCCGGCGAGTTCGGCATGAGCATGGGCACGGTGAGCGGCAGCACCCGGCGTGCCCCGCTCTCCTTCAGGGTGTCCCAGGAGCTGAGCAGGGTCCACACCCCGCCGATCCCCGAGGCGATGACGGAGCCGATCCGCTCACCGGGAACGTCGGGGGAGCCGGCATCGGCCCACGCCTCACGGGCGGCGATGACGGCGAACTGCGCGCTGGGATCCATCCGCTTGCGCTGCGGCAGCGGGAGCACGTCGGCCGCGGGCACGGCGAGCTCGCCCGCGAAGGTCACCGGCAGGTCGTACTTCTCGACCCACTCGTGGGTCATGGTCGCCACGCCGGAGGTGCCCGCGAGGGCGGCCGACCAGGTGGTGGGGACGTCCCCACCCAGCGGGGAGGTCACACCGAGGCCCGTGACTACGACGGGTACATGGTCACTCATGAGACGGCCTTCTTCGTTCGTTCCGGGAGCGGGCCGGTCACCGGAGGACGCACCGAAACGGTGCGCCCTCCGAGGACCGGAGCCACGGGGGCAGGAATCAGGCCTGCGCCTGGGCGATGTAGTTGACGGCGTCGCCGACGGTCGTGAGGTTCTGAACCTCTTCGTCGGGGATGCGCACCTCGAACTTCTCCTCCGCCAGGGTGACGATCGTCATCATCGACAGCGAGTCGATGTCCAGGTCGTCGGTGAAGGACTTGTCGAGCTGCACCGCGTCGGTGGGCAGACCGGTCTCTTCGTTCACGATCTCGGCGAGACCGGCGAGGATCTCCTCGTTGCTGGCCATGGGGGCTCCGTTTCTTGGGTAGCTAGGGGTTCCTAGCCTAGGGGTGTGCGGGTGGGAGGTGCGCCCTCAGGGGAGGACGACGACCTGGCCGGCATAGGCCAGTCCGGCGCCGAAGCCGACCTGGAGGGCGACGGCGCAGCTCGGGGCCGTGCCCTCCCGCAGCAACCGTTCGGTCGCGAGCGGGATGGACGCCGCCGAGGTATTCCCGGTCTCGGCGATGTCGCGGGCGACGATGACCGAGTCGGGAAGCTTGAGGAGCTTGGTGAGCTGATCGGTGATGCGCATGTTCGCCTGGTGCGGGATGAACACCTCGATGTCGTCGAGGGTCAACCCGGCCGCCGCCACGGCCTGGCGTGCCACGCCCGGGATGGTCGAGATGACCCACTTGAACACGGTCGGCCCCAGCTGGCGCAGCGTCGGGGTGCGCATCTGGGAGACCTCCTCGGCGAGTTCGGGCGTCTCCTCCTCGGGCTCGCCCAGCTCCTCATGGCGGTAGTCGAGCCACGACCGGGTCTGATAGATGACGCCGGCCTGCCCGCCGTCCGATCCCCAGACGGTCGGGCCGATGCCGGTCTGGTCCGAGGCGGTCACGACCGCCGCTCCCGCGCCGTCGCCGAGCAGGAACGAGATGGTGCGGTCGGTCGGGTCGATGAAGTCGCTCATCTTCTCCACTCCGACCACGACGACCGTGCGCGCCAGACCGGCCCGTACCATCGCGTCTGCCTGGGCGATGCCGTAGCAGTAGCCGGCGCACGCCGCGGACAGGTCGAAGGCCGGGGCGGGGGTGGCCCCGATCCGGTCGGCGACGATCGTCGCCAGCGCCGGGGTCTGCTCGAAGTGGGTCACGGTGGAGACGATGACCGCATCGACGTCGGCCCCGGTGATGCCCGCCTTGGCGAGTGCATCCTGGGCCGCGGCGGTGGACATGTCGGCGATCGTCGTGTCGTGGTCCGCCCGGGCGCGGGTGACGATGCCGGTGCGCTGACGGATCCACTCGTCGGAGGAGTTGATCGGCCCGGCGATGTCGTCGTTGGTCACGAGGTTCTCACCGCGGAAGCCGCCGATGGCGGCGATGCGGGATCCGGTCGTGGTGGGGGCCCCGAGCAGGGTGGTCATCGGCTCTCCTTGATGGCGGCGATTGCGGAGTCCAGATCGGCGGGCTTCTTGATCGCGATCGTGGCGACCCCCGGCATGGACCGGCGGGCGAGCCCGCTGAGCACCCCGCCGGGAGCGAGCTCGATCGTCGTGGTCACGCCGCGGGAGACCATGGTCTCCTGGCACCGGTCCCACCGGACGGGATGGGTGATCTGGTCGACGAGCAACTCGAGCGCGCGCGGGCCGGAGGGCACGGGCGCGCCGGTGGCGTTGCTCAGCACCGTGAGCGTGGGCTCGGCCGGGGTGAGCGCTCCGGCGGCCGCGGCGACGTCCGGGACGGCGGGGGCCATGTACCGGGTGTGGAAGGCCCCGGCGACGGCGAGCGGGATGACCCGCGCCTTGGCGGGCGATGCGGCCGCCAGGGCCTCGAGGTCGGCGCGGGCACCGGCGGCCACGATCTGCCCGCCGCCGTTGACGTTGGCCGGAACCAGCCCGGCCGCGACGATCGCGGCGGTCACCTCGTCCGGGACTCCGCCGACGACGGCCGCCATGCCGGTGTCCGCGGCGGCGGCGGCCGCGGCCATCGCGCGACCGCGGACGCCCACGAGCCTCGACCGCCTCGGCCGCGGTGAGGATCCCGGCGGCGGCGACGGCGGCGAACTCGCCCACCGAGTGCCCGGCACTCAGGCCCGCCCAGCCGGCGACCGGCCCGACCTCGCCCTCGAGCAGGTGCAGTGCCAGCAGGGACGCGCCGACGATGAGTGGCTGGGCCACCGCCGTGTCCTTGATCGTGGCGGCGTCGGCCGTGGTGCCGAGACCGAGCAGGTCGATTCGGGCGGCGTCACCGAGGGTCCCCAGGAACTCGCGGGCCCCGGGCAGTTCGAGCCACGGCTCGAGCATTCCGGGGGTCTGGGAGCCTTGGCCGGGACAGAGGAGGGCAATCACGGTCTCTACCTTTCCCGAGTCGGGGTGCCGCTCTCGCAATTGGAACGGACCAAGCTTATCCACTGGCGTTGTGCGAAACCTACAAAACCCGCCCGATTGGTGATCCGCGTCGCATCAGCCCGGTGAGGTGGGTCTCGCTGGCCCCTACGGGCAGCCCCGGGAACCTCTCGGGCACGTTCGCCCGGGGCACGGCCCGAGCACGTGCGCGGGGCCTGCCTCGGGGGTAGCGTCCGACGATGGCCAGGTCCAGCAGCGCATCCGATGCCGGCGGCCGCGCCGGCCCGAATCGTCGTGCCGGCGCGGTGACCGGCTCCGTGGTCGGTCCCAGGCCGACGCGCGGTCCGGGGAGCCGGCTGCTCGAACTGCAGGGCGCCGCGGGCAACCGCGCCGTCTCCCGGCTCGTCGCCGCCCCGACGCTCATGCGGCGGATCGGCGCGCAGGCGGTGCCGGGCCCCGGAGGCGGTGGGTTCGCACAGGGCGCACAGGGTGCTCAGGGTGCTCAGGGTGCTCAGGGGGATCAGGACGCACAGGGCGCTCAGGGGGATCAGCGCGTTGAGAGCGGCGGTGCCGCGGCGCCCGTCGAACTCGGCGGGAGGGTCCTTCGAACCCGCCACGAGGCGGCGGACGCGCTGGAGGACTGGGGCAGGTTGCTGAACTACCAGGCAGCCGGCGCGGCCCGCCGGGGGATCCCGGTCCCCGCCGAGGTGGAGGAGGCGAGTTGGCGGCTCGACGTGTTCGTCTCCTCGTTGCGGCAGGGTGTGGGCGCGGAGGAACTCCTCACCGGGACGTATGCCGTCGACGCCCGGGACATGTATGCCGAGCTCGTCCGCGCCGGCAACCGGCTGGCGGTGCTCCGCGTGACGGCACGGCCCGAGGCCCGGGCGCTGGCCGCCCGGGCGGCCGAGGCGCGAGCGACCGCCGCCGAACTCGAGCACCTGGTGGCGCGGCTGCAGGAGGCCCAGCACGCCTATTTCCGCGCCGGCGACGCCGACAGCCTCGCGCGAGTGACCGCCACCCTGGGCGAGGTCGCCTCCGCCCGGATCACGATCGTGGCGGCGTCGCAGTCGCTGTCGGACATCGACACCCGGCTGCGCCGCTGGGCGAGCGTCGGAGCGGCCGCCGGCACCGCACTCGACCTCGCCGGCATGCTCGGCGAGCTCTCCCGCACCGTGGCGCTCGCCGGAAACGTCAAGGAGGCGATGGGAGTGATCGGGTCGTCGATCTCGCTCATCGCCCCGACGGGAATGACCGAGGCCCGCCAGGCGGCGTCGACGACGAGCGCGTTCACCGATATCGCCACGACGGGGGTGGGATTCGCGGTGGGCACCGGCGGTGCGGCGTTCACGGGCTACTTCATGTACGTCAAGGAGATGACCGCCGCGATCCTCGACACACTCGGCCGGATCGAGGGTTACACCGCCCAGGACAACAGTGACCGGATGGCCGTGGGCTGGTACCAGGACGTCAACTGGGCGGTCGAGCCCGGGGGACGGGAGATGTTCCTGTTCCTCGTGCCCCTCATGCACGCATCGTCCGCGGCCGACGTGGCGCGGCCCGCGGAGACCGTGCGCGACTACTTCCTGGCGCACGAGGAGACGTTCCGTGCAGGAATGAGCGACCACGAGGACGTGCCGGCGAGCGGAATGCTGTGGTGGCGAGATCTCGACGGGGAGGCGTTCGGCGCGTGGGCACTGGCCCATCGCGACGAGATCTGGCGGCTCGTCTATGGAACGCGGCGGGTGCCCGCGGCCGACGCCGCCCGGGCCGCTGCCGGCCGGTAGCGCCTACTCGGCCAGGCGGCCCACCGCGATCGCGATCTGCAGCACGAAGCCCTCCCGCGCGTCGGTCGGATCCCACCCGGTGACCGTCGAGATCCGCCGCAACCGGTACCTCACCGTGTTCGGGTGCACGAACAGCCCCCGCGCCGTCGCCTCGACCGAACGGCCCTCGTTCAAGTACGCCGAGAGCGTCTCGAGCAGGGAGGAGCCCGCCGCCACGAGCGGCGCGTAGACGTCGGAGAGCAGGGTGCGGTGCGCGTCCTCGTCGCCGATGAGCATCCGCTCGGGCAGGAGCTCGTCGGCCAGCACCGGCCGGGGGGCCGTGGGCCAGGCCCGCACCGCCCGCAGCCCGCGCAGTGCGGAGCGGGCGGATCGGGAGGCGTCGGCCAGCTCGCGCACCTGTGGGCCGATGACCACCGGCCCGGCGCCGAAGTGCGGCACGAGGGTCTGGGCCTGCGCGCGCAGGTTCCCCTCCCCGCCCAGCACGACGACGAGCCGATCCCCCTGGATCCCCACGAGCGCATCGGAGGCGCTACGGCGGGCGGAGCGCCGGAACTCGGCCGCGCGGACGTCGTCCATGGGTCCGTCGACGCTGCCGACGACGACGACCGTGTTGCCCCGGCCCGCCCAGCCGAGCGCCGAGACCCGGGAGCGGAGGGAGTCGTCGGCATCGCCGCGTAGGAGCGAATCGACCACGAGCGCCTCGAGCCGGGCGTCCCACGCCCCGCGCGATTCGGCGGCGCGGGCGTACACCTCGGCCGCGGAGAAGGCCACCTCGCGGGAGTAGAGCAGCACGGCCTCCCGGAGGGACTGCTCCATCTGCCCGGTCGCGAGCGAGGCCGTGTGCGCCTCGACGACCTCGACGATGATGCGCACGAGCTGGAGGGTGTGCTGGAGCGAGATGGAGCGGGTGAGCTCCGGGGGAGCGGCGCGGAAGATCTCGGCGGCGTTGTAGGCGCCCTGGCCGTTGTTCTCGTACCAGGAGATGAAGCTCTTGATGCCGGCCTGGGCGACGAGCCCGATCCAGGAACGGTCCTCGGCGGGGAGGCCCCGGTACCAGGGCAGGTCCTCGTCGAGGCGCCGCAGCGCGGCCCCGGTGAGCAGGTCCGTGCCCTGCCGGAGCCGGTGCACGAGCTCGAGCGAGGGCGGGGTGCGCAGGGGGCCGGTCGTGCCTGGGGCGGGGGGCGGGCTCACCCGTTCAGGATAGGGCCCCGCGCGACGGGAATTTGTGGAGAATGCACAACGGCGGGTCACCTGGGTGACCCGCCGTCGTGAGGGGACTCGTCCCCGGATGACTCTAGGAGTCGCCGCCCGCGGAACCGGTGGTTCCGGCGTTCACGTCGAGCAGCCGGTACTTCTCGACCGCCTGGGCCGGGATGCCGGCGTCGATCTCGCCGCGAGCCGCGAGCGCCTGGAGCGTCTTGGTCACGAGCGAGTGGGTGTCGATGAGGAAGTGACGACGCACGGCGGGGCGGGTGTCGGAGAACCCGAAGCCGTCGGCCCCGAGCACCCAGTAGTCGCCCGGGACCCACTGGCGCACCTGGTCGGGAACCATGTGGTCGTAGTCGGTCGTCGCCACGAACGGACCCTGAGCCCCGGAGAGCTTCGTGGTGATGTAGGCCTCGCGGCGCTCGCCACCGGGGTTGACGAAGGCCTCCCGGTCGGCGTCGAGCCCGTCGCGGCGCAGTTCGGTCCAGCTCGTGACCGACCAGACGTCGGCGCTCACGCCCCAGTCGTCGGCGAGGAGCTGCTGGGCCTCGAGGGCCCACGGCACCGACACGCCGGAGCCGAGCAGCTGGGCCTTGGGCCCGTCCGCCTGGCTGGTGCTCAACTTGTGGATCCCGCGCAGGATCCCGTCGACATCCACGTCCTCCGGCTCGGCGGGCTGGACCATCGGCTCGTTGTAGACCGTCAGGTAGTAGATGACGTTCGGGTCGCGGGCCTCGCCCTCGCCGTACATCCGCTGCAGCCCGTCCTTGACGATGTGGCGGATCTCGTAGCCGTAGGCCGGGTCGTAGGAGATCACCGCACGGTTCGTCGCCGCGAGCACGGGGGAGTGCCCGTCGGCGTGCTGGAGGCCCTCACCCGTGAGCGTGGTGCGCCCGGCCGTGGCCGCGATGAGGAACCCGCGGGTGAGCTGGTCGCCGGCGGCCCAGAACTGGTCGCCGGTGCGCTGGAACCCGAACATCGAGTAGTAGAAGTAGAACGGCACGAGCGGCTCGCCGTGCGTGGCGTAGGAGGTGCCCACGGCCTGGAACGCCGAGGCCGAGCCGGCCTCGTTGATCCCCGTGTGCAGGAATCCGCCCGCCTCCGACTCCTTGTAGCTCAGCAGCAGGTCACGGTCCACTGCGAGGTAGTGCTGGCCGGTCGTGTTGAAGATCTTCAGGCTCGGGAAGATCGAGTCGAGGCCGAAGGTGCGGGCCTCGTCCGGCACGATCGGCACGATCCGCTTGCCGAAGTCCTTGTCGCGCAGCAGGTCCTTGAACAGCTGCACGAGGGCCTGGGTGGTGGCAACCTCCTGGTGTCCCGACCCCTTCGCGAGGCGGTCGTAGGCCTTGTCCGCGGGGAGGTTCACCTGGGTGTACTTGCTCCGGCGCTCCGGCAGGAATCCTCCCAGGGCGCGGCGGCGCTCGAGCATGTACTGGATCTCGGGTGCGTCCTCGCCCGGGTGGTAGTACGGGGGCAGGTACTCGTCGGCGTCGATCTGCTCGTCGGTGATCGGGATCCGCAGCGAGTCCCGCAGCAGCTTCGTGTCGGCGTTGTGGAGCTTCTTCATCTGGTGCGTCGCGTTGCGCGCCGCGAAGGAGGGCCCCAGGCCGTAGCCCTTGATCGTGTGCGCGAGGATGACCGTCGGCTGGCCCTTGTGGTTGACCGCCGCGTTGTAGGCGGCGTAGAGCTTGCGATAGTCGTGCCCGCCACGCTTGAGCGCCCAGATCTCGTCGTCACTCATGTTCTCGACGAGCGCCTTGGTGCGCGGGTCGCGCCCGAAGAAGTGCTCGCGGATGAACGCGCCGTCCTCGGCCCGGTAGGTCTGGTAGTCGCCGTCGCGGGTGTTGGTCATCAGGTTGACGAGCGCGCGGTCCTTGTCGCCCTCGAGCAGCGGATCCCATTCCCGGCCCCACACGACCTTGATGACGTTCCAGCCGGCGCCGCGGAAGAAGCCCTCGAGCTCCTGGATGATCTGCCCGTTGCCGCGCACCGGGCCGTCGAGGCGCTGCAGGTTGCAGTTGACCACGAACGTGAGGTTGTCGAGCTCCTGCTGGGCCGCGAGCTGGAGCATGCCGCGCGACTCCGGCTCGTCCATCTCGCCGTCGCCGAGGAATGCCCACACGCGCTGCTGGCTCGTGTCCTTGACGCCGCGGCCGTGCATGAACCGGTTGACCCACGCCTGGTAGATCGCCGAGGACGGGCCGAGGCCCATCGAGACCGTGGGGAACTCCCAGAAGTCCGGCATGTTGTGCGGGTGCGGATAGGAGGGCAGCCCCCGCCCGCCGGCGGGGCGGGAGAGCTCCTGGCGGAAGCCGTCCAGGTCCGTCTCGGACAGGCGCCCCTCGAGGAAGGCCCGGGCGTACATGCCGGGGGAGGCGTGCCCCTGGAAGTAGACCTGGTCGCCGCCGCCGGGGTGATCCTTGCCGCGGAAGAAGTGGTTGAGGCCCACCTCGTAGAGGGTGGCCACGGAGGCGTAGGAGGAGATGTGTCCCCCCACGGAGATGCCGGGGCGCTGGGCCCGGGTCACCATGACCGCCGAGTTCCAGCGCAGATAGGCGCGGTAGCGCCGCTCCACGGCCTCGTCGCCCGGGAAGTAGGGCTCGTCGTGCACGCTGATCGTGTTCACGAACGGACTGGTCACGGGCTGCTGCACCGTGACGTTGCGCTCCCGTGCCCGTTGGAGCAGGTTGAGCAGGACGTACCGAGCACGGGGACCGCCGCGCGAGTCGATGAGCCCGTCGAGGGACTCGATCCACTCGGCGGTCTCGTCCGCGTCGATGTCGGGCACCTGACTGATCAGGCCGTTGATCAGTGGCTTCGCTTGAGACGTCACGTCACGTTCTCCTCTCGGGCGTCGAGCGCCGGTGCTCTGTTGACCGTCCGGGCCCATACCGCTGCTTGGTCTCGTGTTGACCATTGTGGTCCGTGGCGCAGGAGAAAAGAACCGGAATGAGACGTGGACCCCTGTGATGTCGCTGACAGGATCTCAAAGTAGGATCATGGATGACCCGAGCCGGGCACCGCAGACGGTCCCGGCGACACACCCCAGGCACCCCAGCGGTGCGCCAGACGAAGGAGAATTGTGGCAGTTCAGTCCGAGACCGACCCGGCGATCGTCATCGCCCGACTCGGTTTCAAGGAGGGCTTCGTTGTGCAGGAGTTCGGCTACGACGACGACGTCGACCTCGGCCTGCGCGAGGAGGTCGAGCGATTGACCGGATCGGAACTGGCAGGCGAGGACGTCGACGACGTGACGGATGCCGCGCTGCTGTGGTGGCGCAGCGACGACGGTGACGCCCACGACCTGACCGACCTCGTGACGGATGCGACCGTCACCCTCGAGGACGGCGGCCTGCTGTGGGTGCTCACGCCCAAGACCGGCAGCGCCGGCCATGTGCCCCCCGGCGACCTCGAGGAGGCCGCGGCCACCGCCGGTATGAACACGACCACCATCGTGCCCGCGGGCGACTGGATCGCCCATCGGTTCACGGCCCGCGGTCGGGGCCGCTGAGGCGTGGCCGCAGGTCCCTGCACGTCGACCGGGCCGATCACCCGGCCGATCACCCGGCCGATCACCGGGCCCATCCACGGGCATCTCGTGGGCGAGCCCGCGCCCGCCTTCGCCGGTGTCGACACCCACGGCGCCGCGGTCACCTCGGCGTCGCTGCGCGCGGGGACGACGCTGCTCGCCTTCTTCCCGTTGGCCTTCACCGGCGTCTGCGGCGACGAACTGGGTGAGCTCTCCGCCGCCGCCGAGCCCGGCGGCGCCCTCGCGGAGTTCGCCGAGAGCGCGGGGACCGCCGGGCTGCGGGTGCTCGCGGTCAGCTGCGATCCGATGGCGAGCCAGCGGGCGTGGCGCGAGCAGCGCGGGTTCGGGTTCGAGCTCGTGTCGGACTTCTGGCCGCACGGGCGGATCGCGCACGCCTTCGGGGTCTTCGACGAGACCTCGGGGCGGGCCGAGCGGGCGAGCTTCCTCATCGATTCCGCGGGCACCGTGCGCTGGTCGCTCGTGCATCCCGCGGGCCTGCCGCGCCCGGTGAGCGCCTATGCGGACGCGCTGGCCGGACTCGCTCGACCGGGGCGGGACTGACGGGTGGGCGCCTTCATGGATCGGTGGTCGCACCGGCCCGGGGACCTGCTGCCCGGCTCACCCGTGGCCATCGCCCACCGGGGCGGTGCGGCGATGGCAGTGAACGCCGGCAGGGAGAACTCCCTCGCCTCCTTCGAGGCCGCCATCGACCTGGGAGTGACTTACCTCGAACTCGACGTGCGCTCGAGCAGCGACGGCGAGGCGTTCGTATTCCACGACGACGACCTCGGCCGGGTGACGGGCCGAAGCGGCCCCCTCGAGGCGCTGACCGCCGCGCAGGTCGATGCGATCCGCCTCGACGGCGGCGACGGGATCCCGCGGCTGGCGGACGTGCTCGACGCGTTCCCCGGCGCCTGGGTCAACGTCGACGTCAAGTCGGATGCCGTGATCGACGCGGCGATCGGGGCGATCGACGGCGCGGGATCGGGCGCCTGGGACCGGGTCGTCGTCGCGGCCTTCTCTCACGAGCGGCTCCTGCGCGTGCGCCACGCGCGGCCGCAGGCGCTCACGTCGACCTCCCCGAGGGAGATCGGCGCGCTCAGGTTCGGCGGGCGCCTCGGGCGCGACTACGTGGGCCGGGGCGGCGCCGTCTGTACGCAGGTTCCCGTGCGACACCGCGGGGCCACGATCGTGACCGGCTCCTTCGTGCGGGCGGCGCACCTGCTCGGACTGCCGGTCCACGTGTGGACGATCGACGAGCCCGCCGAGATGAGCCGGCTGCTCGACGCCGGGGTCGACGGGATCGTCACCGACCGCCCCGACACCCTCGTGGACGTCCTGCGAAGCCGGGGCCAGTGGCACGGGCCGAATTCGGCCTGAGCCGGCCCGAATTGGTCCCGGGCCCGGCGGCGTTGCTAAGCTTCACCGGTGCCGGGGCCTGTAGCTCAGTTGGTTAGAGCGCCACGTTTACACCGTGGATGTCGGGGGTTCGAGTCCCTCCGGGCCCACTCCAAGTTCGTCGTTCTACTGCCCGTCTAGCCGTCGTTCTTGACGATCGCACCGGCCTTGAGGATGACGGGCATCGTCTGCTCGGGTGTGGTGATGACGCCGATGTCCACCAGGGGATCGCCGTCCACGAGCAACAGGTCCGCCAGCGCCCCCTCGGCAACGACCCCCAGCCGGCCGGGGTAGGGGTTGCTCGGACCGGAGAGGGCCAAGAGCTCGGCGTTGCGCGAGGTGGCCGTGATCAGGACCTCGGCCGCGGACATCCACCGGACCAGCTTCGCCAGCCGGTGCGTCTGCCGTCGCCACAGCGCCGGTGAGAACAGGACGTCGGATCCGAAGGCGACGTTGATCCCATGCCTGCCGGCCAGCTCGAAGGCGGTATCGGTGCCGGCAGCCACCTGCAGCTGCTTGACCCGATTGGCGCCCTGGGTCGGCGTGGAGTCCTCGTCGTCGAGGAATGGCTGGAGGCACCACCAGGCGCCGTGCTCGGCCATGAGGGCGGCGGTCTCGTCGTCGATCAGCTGACCGTGCTCGATGCACCGGACGCCCGCCCGTAGCGCCTGCTGCACCGCGCGCGCCGTGTACGCGTGCACGGTGACGTAGGTGCCCCAGTTCTCGGCTGCCTCGACCGCGGCCCGCATCTCCGACTCGGTGTATTGGGTGACGTCCAGCGGGTCATAGGCAGAGGTGACACCACCGCCGCTCATCACCTTGATCTGGCTGGCCCCGAGCATCAACTGCTCGCGCACGCCGCGCAGGACCTCCGGCACCCCGTCGGCGATGACTGCACCGCCGAGCAGCTCCGAGTGGCTCAACCGGCCGTGGGAGCCACGAGGCACCTCGAAGGGCAGCCGGAAGTCTCCGTGCCCCCCGGTCTGGGAGATGAACGCCCCCGAGGGGAAGATCCGAGGCCCCCGTGCCAGGCCCATATCGATCGCCTGCTTGATCCCGAACACCGGGCCGCCGAGATCGCGCACGGTGGTGAATCCGCGAAGAAGTGTCTGTTCGGCACCCGCGGCCGCGGCGATGGCCAGGAAGTACACATTCCCCGTCAGGGCGGTGACCTGGCTGATACCGGCGAAGGACAGGTGCGTGTGCATGTCGATCAGCCCGGGCATCAACGTCCGCCCGGCCCCGTCGATGACGATGTCGGTCGGGGGAGAACCGGCGGTCCCCTCCGTACTCTCGTGACGGGTGGATGCGGTGATCGACGCGATCACCCCGGCCTCGACCCGGACGTCCTGCGCGGCGGACAACCGAGGCTGCACACCGTCGAAGACGCGGACGTCGCGGAACAGGATGCTTGGTGCCTGGTCCAATTCGGGCCACCTTGTCTACTCGCGGATTTCGAGCCGTCTGCACGGAGGATTCAACTGCTGAGCGAGACGCCGGTATAACGTTTCGTCGAGCCTACCGGCGGCCGCGACTCGACCACCTGCGTCTCGGGGTGGCGGCCACCAACGCCGGCTGCGGGTCGGGTCATGCGCCCGCGAGCACGCCGAGGACCGCCTCGCCGTACCGTTCGAGCTTCGCATCGCCGACGCCGGAGACCTGCCGCAGCGCTCCGAGCGAGTCGGGCCGTGCGCGGGCGATGCCCGCGAGCGTCGCGTCATTGAAGACGACGTAGGCCGGCACTCCCTGTTCCTTCGCCACCGCGGCCCGCCAGGTGCGCAGACCCTGGAAGAGTTCCTGCTGCGGCTCGTCCAGCTCCACCGGGGCGGCCTTGGTCTTCGGCGCGCGGGTGGCCCGCACCCGCTCGGGCTCCCGGCGCAGCCGCACCGGCTGCTCCCCGCGCAGGACCGGTGCGGCGGCCTCGGTCGGCGCAAGCACCCCGTATTCGCCGCGGACCTCGATGAGTCCGTGCGCGAGCAGCTGGCGCACGACCCCGCGCCAGTCCTGCTCGCCGAGCTCCGTGCCGATCCCGAACGTCGACAGGTCGTTGTGGCGCAGCCGCACCACCCGCTCGGTCTCCCGGCCGAGCAGGATGTCCACGAGGTGCCCGGCGCCGAAGCTCTGCCCGTGCTCGGTGCGCAGCCGCAGGATCGTCGAGAGCAGCTTCTGTGCCGGCACCGTGCCGTCGACCGTCTCCGGCGGGGCGAGGCACGTGTCGCAGTTGCCGCACGCCTCGCTCTCCTCGCCGAAGTAGCGCAGCAGCTGCCGGCGCCGGCACTGGACCGTCTCGCACAGGGCGAGCATCGCGTCCAGGTGGAGGGTCTGGGCGCGCTTGCGCTGCCGGTCGCCCTCGCCGCCTGAGATCATCCGGCGCTGTTGGACGACGTCCGCGAGCCCGTACGCGAGCCACGCGGTCGAGGGCAGCCCGTCGCGGCCCGCGCGGCCGGTCTCCTGGTAGTAGCCCTCGATGCTCTTGGGAAGGTCGAGGTGCGCCACGAACCTCACGTCCGGCTTGTCGATGCCCATGCCGAACGCGATCGTGGCCACCATGACCACGCCGTCCTCGCGCAGGAAGCGCGCCTGGTTGCGCGCGCGCAACTCGGCGGGCAGGCCCGCATGGTAGGGGAGCGCCGTGATCCCCTCGCCGGTGAGCCACTCGGCGGTGCGCTCGACCGAGGCCCGGCTCAGGCAGTACACGATCCCGGCGGCACCAGGATGCTCCTCCCGGATGAGCCGCAGCAGCGCCCGCCGGGCCTCCTGCTTCGGGGCGATGCGGTACTGGATGTTCGGCCGGTCGAAGCCGGCGACGAACACGCGGGCGCCGTCGAGCCGGAGGTTGCGGGTGATCTCCTCGCGCGTGTCCCGCGTGGCGGTGGCGGTCAGGGCGATCCGCGGCACGTGCGGCCAGCGTTCGTGCAGGATCGTCAGGCCGAGGTAGTCCGGCCGGAAGTCGTGCCCCCACTGGGCCACGCAGTGCGCCTCGTCGATCGCGAAGAGCGAGATGTGGGCGCGATCGAGCAGCGCGGTCGCCGCGGCCAGCCGCTCGGGGGCGAGGTAGAGCAGGTCGAGTTCGCCGTCGAGCAACCGCCGCTCGACCTCCCGGCGCTCGGGCGTGCTCTGGGTCGAGTTGAGGAACGCCGCGCGCACCCCGAGTTGGGCGAGGGCGTCCACCTGGTCGTGCATGAGCGCGATGAGCGGACTGATGACGACGCCCGTTCCCTCCCGCACGAGCGCCGGAACCTGGTAACACAGGCTCTTCCCGCCGCCGGTGGGCATGAGCACGAGGGCATCCTCGCCGCGGACGACGGCGTCGATGATCTCCGCCTGCCGGCCTCGGAACGAGTCGTAGCCCCAGATCGTCGTGAGCGCCTCGAGGGGAGTCATGGCCGCGGCCGGTGCGGCAGGGACCGACGGGCTCGGCTGGCTCGGCTGGCGCGGCTGGCTCGGCGGCGCCGCCGATTCGGCGCGCCGCGGCTCGGGCGGCTCCCACAGCTCCGGCTCCTCGGGCGGCTCCCAGCTATCCGGCTCCTCGGGCGGCGGCTCCGGCCAGGAGGGGTCCTCGGGGTTCCACGTCTCGCTCACCCTGCCAGGCTAGGTGCTGTGCGGAGCCGGTACGGACCCGCCGAGGCGATACCCCGATGTGTGCCGCGGGCGCGAGGCGTCCGTCAGATCGCGTCGGGGTGAGCCGTCGCGGGCGTTCGGATGGCGCGGGCGTACCACCGTCGATCGCGGTGCTCGATCCGGATCGGATGGTCGAAGCTCTCGGTGACCAGCTCCGTCGTCAACACGTCCTGCGCCGCTCCCACCGCGACGAGGCGACCGTCCTTGACCAGGGCCGCATGCGTCGTCGACTCGGGCAGTTCCTCGAGGTGATGGGTCACGAGCACGGTGGCCAGCTCGGGACGCAGGCGATGCAATCGGTCGACCGTCTCCAGGTACTGCTCCCGGGCCGCGACGTCCAGGCCGGTCGACGGCTCGTCGAGCAGGAGCAGGGCCGGCTTCGTCAGCAGCGCCCTCGCGATGAGCGTCCTGCCCCGCTCTCCCTGTGACATCGTCGTCCAGTCGGCGTCGGCGACGGCGTGCAGTCCGAGCGCATCGATCAGCCGGTCGGCTCGTTCGCGCACCGGCGGGCCGGGTGTCCACCGGGGCATGAGTTCGGTCGTGCCGGTCGCCCCCGTGAGCACGACCTCCCGGGCGGTGAGCGCGGACCGTAGGGGGTGGCGCGGATCGACATGTCCGATGGCTTCGCGCAGCTTGCGGATCTCCACCCGGCCCAGCCGGCTCCCGAGGACGTGCACGGTGCCGCGCGTGGGGTGCTGCTGCGCCCCGCACAGGCTGAGGATCGTGCTCTTGCCGGCACCGTTCGGGCCGATGAGCGCCCAATGCTCACCCGCGTGGACGGTCAGGTTGATGTCGGTGAGGATTCGGCGTGCCCCTCGCACGACGTCGACGTTTCGCAGCGACAGGATGTCGGTCACGCGCAAGACCCTTCGAATTCGGCGGCAGCGGGGATGATGTGCCGGCACGGAACGTCGCCGGAGCGGCGACGGGCCGACCCGAACACGGGATAGACTCTACACAACTCCTCAGACAAGTAGATTGGTGTCATCGATGGTCGAGATCAGGCGGGTCTCGCTCGCGGACCAGGCGGCCGCCGCCCTGCTCGAGCGGATCCGCGCCGGCGAGTGGCCGCTCGGCGCCAGACTGCCGGGGGAGACGACACTCGGGCCACAGCTCGGGGTCGGACGCTCGACCGTGCGCGAGGCGATCAGGCAGCTCGCGGGCCAGGGGGTGCTCGAGGCGCGGCAGGGCGCGGGGGTGTTCGTCACCGCCCTCGACACGGGCGAGGAGTGGGACGCCGTGCTGCGCCGGGCGGGGATCGTCTCGGTGATCGAGGCGCGCATCGCGATCGAGGCCGAGGCCGCCGCCCACGCCGCCGAGCGGCGCACACCCGCCGCGCTCCGGGCGATCCGCCGCGCGCTCGCCGAACGCCGGGATCGGCCCGGCGGCATCGAGGAGTACGTGGACGCCGACATGCGCTTCCATCGCACCGTCGTCGCCGCCGCCGACAACCCCGTTCTGCTCGAGATCTTCGATGCGTTCGTGCCGAGGCTGCGCCGGGCGATGATCGAGATGCTGCGCATGGGCCGGCACGTCTCCGATGACGCGGACCACGCCGCCCACGCCGACCTGACCGAGGCGATCGCCGCGCGCGACGCCGAGGCCGCGCGCCGGCTCAGTCGTGCCCATCTCGTCTCCCTCGCGGACGCGCTTCGGTAGGCATTCCGTTCGTCCACTCGTGTACCGGTAGGGTTCCGCCATGGCCGGGACCGTCGAAGCGCGCCCCGCCGGGGGGATCGCCGGTGATCGGAGGGATGGACTCATGACGAGCGGTTTCGCTGTGATCGACTTCGAGACGACGGGGGTCGTGCCGGAACGAACCGACCGCGTGATCGAGGTCGGGGTCGTGCTCGCCGCCCCGTCCGGGCGCATCGAACACGAATGGACGACGCTGCTCAACCCGCGTCGTGACCTCGGCCCGACGCGTATCCACGGCGTCCGTGCCGCCGACGTGGTCGACGCGCCGGACTTCGGTGACGTGGCCGATCACCTGGTCGAACTGCTGCGGGGCCGCACGGTCGTTGCGCACAACGCCTCGTTCGACATGCGTTTCCTCCACGCCGAACTCGCCCGGGCCCGGTACGAGATCGCCGGCCGGCCGCCGGCCCTGTGCTCGATGAAGTGGGCGGGCCGGGTGCTCGGGACGGCCAAGCTCGCGCACTGCTGCGACGCCCTCGACATCGAGCTCGCCAACGCGCACTGCGCCCTCGACGATGCCCGCGCCACCGCCCGACTCGTCGCGCACCTGGCGCACCGGCTCGACGGCGATCGGGCGTGGGAGACGGATCGACGGGCCGGAGCGGCCTTCGTCTGGCCGGCCCCGCGCGGGGCATCGGTTCCCTTCACCCCCGCACACCGCGGCACATCGGCGCAGAATGAGGGCTCGTGGCTCGAGTCCGTGCTCGCTGCCGCCTGGATCCCCGGTTCCCCCGAGGACGAGGCGTCCTACCTCATGGCGCTGGACCGCGCACTCCTCGACCGCACGATCTCCGTGACCGAGGGGCGTGAACTATTCGAGGTGGCGCGTGCCGCCGGCCTCGGCCCCGAGACGGTCGCCCGCCTCCACCGCGACTACCTGCGATCGGTGGCCCAGGAGGCCCTGGCCGACGGCGTCGTCACGGCGCAGGAGCACGCCGACCTCGCAACCGTGGCGGCGGCCCTCGGGCTCGGGGCCCGTTCGATCGAGGAGGCACTGGCCGAGGGGGCCCGGACCGAGCGGTCGGGCGGCGGCTTCGTGCTCGAGCGCGGTGACCGCGTCGTGTTCACCGGTGAGCTGCGGCGCGGCCGCGACGAGTGGGTCGACGCCGTCCTGGCGGCCGGCCTGACCACGGGCGGGGTCACGAAGTCGACGAAGGTCGTCGTCGCCGCCGATCCCGATTCGCTCAGCGGCAAGGCCGCCAAGGCCAAGCGGTACGGACTGCCCATCGTGACCGAGGAGGGCTTCGAGCGGCTCTTCGCCGCGTTCCACGCCTAGCTCTCATCCCGCACGGCCACGTGAGCCGGTCCTCAGGCCATGAACGGGTCGAAGATGGCCGCCACGAGCCCGGTGGCACGGGGTCCGTCCCCGTCTGCGATCGCCTCGACCAGATCGTGATGATCCCGATGCGCCCGGTCGACGTCGCCCGAACCCACGGGGCCGTCCTCGCGCATGTGCCCGGCGAAGACGTCGAGCATGCTGGAGTACAGCTCGAGGTAGAGCGGGTTGTGGGTCGCCGCGACGATGGCCCGATGGAGGGCGAGATCCGCACCCGCGCGGACATCGGTGTCGCCGGTGGACCAACTCGCCTCCCGACGCCCACACAGGTCGCGCAGCCGCTCGATATCGGCCTCGGTGCGCCGTGCCGCCGCGAGCGATGCCGCCGTCGTGTCGAGGGCGAGGCGCAGCTCCAGGTAGTCGCGCCGCCGGCCGCCGGCGAGCCCGCGTTCCAGCGGTCCGGTGAGTTCGGAATCGGAGATGACGAACGTGCCGCGGCCCTGCTCCCGGCGCAGCAGGCCCGCATGCACGAGCGACTGCAGCCCCTCCCGGACCGTGTTGCGGCCGATCCCGAAGCTCGCGACGAGCTCGACCTCGGTCGGGATCCGCTCACCGACCGGCCACCGGCCCGAGAGCACCTCGTCGCGGAAGAGCGAGGCGGCCTGATCGATCAGCCCGACTCGATGCATCGGCCGTGGCGTGTTATCGTCCTCAGGCATCCCATCATCCCATCATTTGTCGACTTCGTAGTGGAGTGTAGCGTGGCACCCCAATCCTCATCGCAGCGCCCGGCGGGCACGCGACGCCTCGGCGTCCTGGCGGGTCTCGCGATCGTTCTGACGGCGGTCAACCTTCGGACCGCGGTGACGGGGTTCACTCCACTCCTCGAGATCATCGGCGCCGATCTCGGATACGGCGTACTGGTGGCGGGACTGCTCGGCACCGTGCCGGCGGCGGCCTTCGGGGTCTTCGGCTTCCTGGCGCCCGTGGTCACGCGCAGGTTCGGGCTCGAGCGGACGGCCGCGGTGGCGATGGCCCTGACCGCCCTCGCGCTCGTCGCGCGCACCTACTCGTCGACCCCGGTCGCGCTCGTGGCCTCGACCGTGCTCGCCCTCGCCGGGATCGGGGCGGCGAACGTCGTCATCGTGCCGCTGGTCAAGGCCTGGTTCCCGGGCCGGGTCGCGCTGTGGACCTCCCTCTACCTCATCTCCATGCAGACCGGGCAGTTCGTCGCCCCGCTGCTCGCCGTGCCGGTCGCCCAGGCGACGAGTTGGCGGCTCTCGGTCGGGATGTGGGTCGGGCCGATCGCCCTGGCCGGGCTCGCCTGGCTCGTGGTGACGACGAGGCTGCCCGGCCGTGGCGGTGCGACCCCCCGCCGGGACGCCCCGGCCGCGTCCGTCTCCGCCCGGCCGAGGCTGGGCAACTCGGCGATCGTGTGGGGGCTGGTGATCCTGTTCGCGATGATCTCGGTATCGAACTACGGGATCATCACCTGGGTGCCCGCCATGATCACCCACGCCGGCGGCACCGCGGCGCTGGGCGGGTCGATGGTCGGGCTCTACTCCGCCTGGGGAGTGGTCGCGGCGCTGGTCGTGCCCCAACTGACCGTGCGGCTGCGCAGGCCGTTCGTGGTGGTCGTCGTCTGCTCGATCTTCCTCGTGGCCGGCTACGTCGGGCTGCTCGTCTCCCCGCTCGTGGGAACGCCGCTGTGGATGTGCGCCCTGGGGATCGGGGTGAGCACGTTCCCGCTGTGCATGACCCTCATCAACGTCCGGACCAGGACGACGCAGTCCGCCTCGGTCGTCTCGGGCTTCGTGCAGGGCGTCGGCTACGCGCTCGCGGCCGTGGCGCCGTTCGGGCTCGGACTCCTGCGCGAGGCGACGGGTTCGTGGACGGTCCCGCTCCTCGTGCTCGCCGCGAGCGCCGTGCCCAGCCTCATCGGCGGGTGGTTCGCATGCCGGCCGCGGTTCGTGGAGGACTCGCTCCCCGGCGTGCGGGCGCGGGATGCCGATCGGTTGCCGCAGCCGTAGCGAGCCGGCCGGCAGCCCCCGCGACCCCTGCGTTCACCGGCGCCGACTGGCCCCCTCCCGGCGCCGGACCATCTCGGCGATCCACACCGGGGCGTAGGGCGAGGTGCAGTTCGGAGGGGTCGGATAGTCGCGCAGGACCCCGAGCCGCTCCCCGATCGCGAGCGCCCGGGCCCGCACTCCGGCATCCTCGATGCCGATCTGGGCGAGCGTGTGGTTCATCGCCCACTGGAGTCGCTCGGGGGCGCGGGCCATCTGGTCCTCGATCCGGTCGAGCAGCCTCGGCAGGTCGAGTCCGTCCGGGTCCTTGACCACCCGCTCGGACGTGAGCGCCCAGCCGGCGCTCGCGACAACGGGGTCGGGGTCGTCGAACCAGGCGAGGCGGAGCTCCTCGGCGTGCCCGCTCTTCTTCACGATGTAGTTGACGAGCCAGTCGTGGACCTTCGGGGAGCCGCCCGCTCGCAGCCACGCGTCGAGCCGCTTGCGGTCGAACGTGCGCGGCCTGCTGATGAGGATGGCCACGAGCCGGGCCGCGCTGTCGCCGGTCGCCCACAACTGCGGGGCGAGCTCGGGCCGGCCCTTGATCCGCTTCGCGAGTTCCCGCAACCGGGTGAGGTTGACGGCGTGGTCGTCGCCGTGGCGCCTGTTCACCGCGAGGATCTTCGGATCCGCCAGCGCCTCCAGCTTGACCATCACGTCGTCGACCGTCATCGCACCGGGCGCAACCGCGGCCTTTCGCTCCGCCGATTCACCCGAGCTCATCGATTCCTCCCCGTCGTGCTGCCTCGTACGGCCATGGCGGCGAGCCTAGCCGGGCCGGCCGGCGGGATACCCGGGCCGGCCCGGCGCACGTAGGGTGGCACCCATGACTGCGGCGAAGGTCGACGTCAGGAAGGACCTCGACTCCTACCGGGCCCGCAGCGGGCGGTTCCGGCTGCTCGACGTGCCGCCCCGGCGCTACCTCGCGGTCGACGGCGCCGGTGACCCGAACACCTCACCCACGTTCACCGCGGCGATCGAGACCCTCTACCCGGTGGCGTACGGCCTCAAGTTCGCAAGTAGGGACGCCGGCCGGGACTATGTCGTACCGCCGCTCGAGGGCCTGTGGTGGGCAGACGACATCGCGGCCTTCACCAGCGCACGCGACAAGTCCCGCTGGCACTGGCGCCTGCTCCTGCTCGTGCCCGAGTGGCTCGGGCCGGACGACGTCGACGCCGCCACGGCCGCGGCCGCCGCGAAGGGCGCCGGACCTCGGCTCGCCGACCTGCACCTCGAGGACCTCCACGAGGGCCGCTGCGTGCAGACCCTGCACGTCGGCCCCTTCGACGACGAGGCCGGCGTGCTCCGCCGGCTCCATTGCGAGTTCCTGCCCGCCCACGACCTGCGCCCGACCGGCGTCCACCACGAGATCTATCTGAGCGATGTGCGCCGGGCCGCCCCGGATCGCCGGCGCACGATCC
The DNA here is from genome assembly GCF_009660225.1 of Pseudactinotalea sp. HY158. Taxonomy (NCBI): domain Bacteria; kingdom Bacillati; phylum Actinomycetota; class Actinomycetes; order Micrococcales; family Cellulomonadaceae; genus Pseudactinotalea; species Pseudactinotalea sp. HY158. The sequence goes on along the minus strand of NZ_CP045920.1, from coordinate 1,851,450 downwards.
TGCGCCAGCCGGTCGAATAGGCTCGATCGGGAGCCGGCCGGCGCGCGGAGCCGCATTGCCACGCGCGGGGCGCGGGCGTATCATTTCCTCCTCGAATCAGGCGCACCAGTTCCGGCGGGCGGTCGCGACGATGAATCCAGCGGTGGCGGATTTCCCCAGGTCGCTGCGCGACGCCGTCATCACGCGCGACGACCCGGAGTACGCCCGGGCGCGGGCGGTGTGGAACGGCGTGATCGACCGCTACCCGCTCGCGGTCGTGCGGTGCCGGTCCGTCGACGACGTGCGCCTCGCCGTCGAGATCGCCCGCCGGCACCTCTGGCCCCTCGCGGTCCGCGGCGGCGGACACAGCGTGGCCGGCCACGGCACCGTCGACGACGGGCTCGTGCTCGACCTCGCGCGGCTCACCGGTCTCGAATTCGACCCGGACCGGCGTCTCGTGACCGCCGGGGGCGGCGCCACCTGGGGCCAGGTCGACGCGGCGACCCAGGCGGCGGGCCTGGCCGTGCCCGGCGGCGTGTTCTCACGAACGGGAATCGCAGGTCTGACCCTCGGCGGCGGCTACGGATGGATCCGCAACAGGTACGGGCTCAGCTGCGCGAGCCTGGTCCGTGCCGAGATGGTCACGGCCGACTCCGAGGCCGTCACGGCGAGCGCCACCGAGAACCCCGAGCTGCTGTGGGCGCTGCGTGGATCGGGAGGCAACGTCGGCGTCGTTACCTCCTTCACCTACCGCGCCCACCCCGTGGGGCCGCGCGCCTACTTCCTCTTCGTGTTCCACGACGCCCGCGCCGGCCGGGCCCGGCGCGGGCTGCGGCTGTTCCGGGACTTCTGCCGGGCCGCGCCCGGAGAGGTGAGCACCCTCGCGTTCCTCGGCCGGGTGCCGGACGCGGGCGAGGGCTTCGCGGCGGGCACCGCCGGATGGCCGTTCGTCGGGTTCGCGGGCCTGTACGTGGGCGACCCGGGGGAGGGGGCCTCGCTCCTGAGTCCGCTGCGGGAGTTCAGCCGCGACCCGTTGGCCGACGCAAGCGGCGTGACCGACTACGTCGACGTCCAGCAGGTCTTCGATGCGGACTACCCGGACGGCGGCCGCTACTACTGGAAGTCGGTCAACCTCGAGACGCTCGACGAGGAGACGATCGACCTGCTGGCCGAGGCCGGACGATCCGCCCCCTCCGACCTGAGCACGATCGACCTCTGGCACAACGCGGGCGCCGCGACGGGTCCGGTCGACGGCGCCCTCAGCTCGCACGCCGCCTTCATGATCAACCCGGAGGCCAACTGGGTCACGGCCGCGGACGACCCGGCGAACATCCACTGGGTCCGCGAGCTCGTGGCCGCGCTCACGCCGAAGTCCGACGGCTCCCGCTACCTCAACTTCGCCGGCTTCCAGGAGGAGGGCGAGGACGCCGTGCGGGCGACCTTCCGCGACGACTACGTCCGACTCGCCCGCATCAAGGCCCGGTGGGATCCGGAGAACTGCTTCCGGCTCAACCAGAACGTGCATCCCGCCGCCTGAGTGCGGCGCCACCGGCCCCGCCCGCTACGGTGGGCCGGTGCCCAAGAAGCCGACCTCGGGGTCGACCCCGGCCGTGCGCGCCCTGCTCGCCGCGGGCGTCGCGTTCACCGAGCGCCCCTACGACCACGACCCCGCCGCGCCGTCCTTCGGCCTCGAGGCGGCCGCCGCCCTCGGGCGAGACCCCTCCCAGGTGTTCAAGACCCTCCTCGTCGACGCCGGCTCCGGCCTCGCCGTCGGTATCGTGCCCGTGTCCGCCACCCTGGACCTCAAGGCGATGGGCGCCGCCCTCGGGGTGAAGAAGGTCGCGATGGCCGCGGTGGCCGACGCCGAACGCGTCACTGGCTACGTCGCCGGCGGCATCTCCCCGATCGGGCAGCGGCGCGCGCTGCCGACCGTCCTCGACTCCTCCGCCGGCCGATGGACGACGCTGCTCGTCTCGGGCGGTCGGCGCGGCCTGGACATCGAGCTCGCCCCGGCCGACCTCGCAGCGCTCACCCGCGCTACGCGGGCCGCGATCGCGTCGTCCTGAATCCCGCTCTGTGCGCGACCGCACTGTTCCGGGCGCACCACCGTGGACATAAGATATTTACATGATGATGACCGGTCCGGCGGCGACGCGGCGCGAGCTCCTTCTCGCCGCCTCCAGGGAGATCGCCGAGCGCGGCTACAGCGCGACCTCGTTCGCCGCCGTCGCGGCCAGGATCGGGCTGACCAAGGGCGCCTTCTCGTACCACTTCCCCACGAAACGCGACCTCGCCCGGGCCCTCGCCGGCGCCTTCCACGATGCCCTCGTGTACGCGGATGCCGACGCCCGACGCTTCTTCCCCGAGGGGGACCTGCGCACCGCGATCCGGTGTCTCATGAGCCTGTCGCTGCAGACGAGCCGCAGCCCGTTCGCGCGGGCCGCCCTCACGCTCGTCTTCGATCCGGAGCCGCCCGTCGAGGAGGTGGGCGAGGAGTTCGAATTCTGGACGGCGATGCTCGCCGAGTACCTGCGCGTCGCCGAGGAGAAGCACCAGGCCCGTCTCGTCATGCCCGGCGACGAGTGCGCGACCTACCTGACCGTCACGCTCCTGGGGATGAGCTTCCTCTCGCAACGGGACTTCGTGCAGCCGCGCGTGGATCAGCTCACCGCCCTGCGCTGCATGCTCGACTCGATCGGCGTGGTCGACGCCCGCGCCGTCACCGACGAGGCACTCGCCGAGCCCGTGATCTACGAATGGCCGCAGAGCGACCTGAACCGCGCCGAGATCCTCGGCTGACGGGTTCGTCGGGTCGCATCGGGGCTCATCCGGGTCGATCCGGGGTCGGCGCACGGGGCCGGGACGCGCTAGCGTGAGCGCACGACTATGGAAGGCAGAGCATGAGTATTCGCGTTGGGATCGTCGGCTACGGCAACCTGGGGCGCGGCGTCGAGCAGGCGCTCGCCCGGCAGCAGGACCTGCACCTCGTGGGCATCTACACCCGGCGCGACCCCCTCGCTGTCGCGCCGGCCTCGGGTGACGTGCACGTCGGGCGGGTCGACGAGCTCGCCGACGAGGACACCCGGGCGGGGATCGACGTGCTCATCCTCTGCGGCGGCTCCCGCCTCGACCTGCCCGAGCAGGGCCCGGAGCTCGCGCGCTCCTACACGACGGTCGACTCCTTCGACACCCACGCGCGCATCCCCGAGTACTTCGCCGCCGTCGACGCCGCCGCCCGCGCCGGGAACACCACCGCGATCATCTCGGTGGGCTGGGACCCGGGCCTGTTCTCCCTCAACCGGGTCTACGCCCAGTCGGTGCTGCCGCAGGGCACGACGGCGACCTTCTGGGGCAAGGGACTGAGCCAGGGCCATTCCGACGCGGTCCGGCGGGTGCCCGGAGTGGCCGCCGGTGTGCAGTACACGGTGCCGAACGAGGAGGCGATCGCCCGGGTGCGCGCCGGAACCGGCGCCGACCTGGCCACCCGCGACAAGCACACCCGGCACTGCTACGTCGTGCTCGCCGACGGCGCGGACGCCGAGGAGGTGCGCTCGGCGATCGTCACGATGCCCGACTACTTCGCCGACTACGACACGACCGTCACCTTCATCTCGGCCGAGGAGCTCCGGCGCGACCATTCGGCCATGCCGCACGGCGGCGTCGTCATCCATTCGGGCGAGACGAGCCCGGGCACGGTCAACTCGATCGAGTACCGGCTCACGCTCGCCTCCAACCCCGAGTTCACCGCGAGCGTGCTCGTGGCCTACGCCCGCGCCGCTCACCGGCTCAGCAGTGCAGGTGAGCACGGGGCCAAGACCGTGTACGACATCGCACCCGGGCTGCTCTCGCCTCGGAGCCCCGAGCAGCTGCGGGCCGGGGAGCTCTGAGCGGGATCGACATGGTGACCGTCGCCGACATCGTGGCCCACCTGCGCGAGCGATACCCCGAGAGCACGGCCCAGGGCTGGGACGCCGTCGGCCTGACCGTCGGGGACCCGGCGGCCGCGGTCCGGCGCGTGCTCGTGGCCGTCGACATCGACCCGGCCGTGGTCGCCGAGGCCCTCGAATGGGGCGCCGACCTCCTGCTCACCCACCACCCGCTGTTCCTCTCGGGCACCACCACCGTGGCCGCGACCACTCCCAAGGGCAGGATGGTCCACGACCTCATCGGCGCCGGGGTCGCGCTCTACACCGCGCACACGAACGCCGACATCGCCCCCGGCGGGGTGAACGACTCCCTGGCCGAGCTGCTCGGGCTCGCGGACACCGTGCCGCTCGAGGTGCTCGAACCGGTCGATCACCCCGATGCGCATCCGGGCAGCGGGATCGGGCGCGTGGGTACGCTCGCCGAGCCGTTGAGCCTGCGCGGCTTCGGGGAGCTCGTGGCCGGCCGGCTGCCCGCCACCGAGCACGGCGTGCGGATCCACGGCGACCTCGACCGGTCGATCTCCCGCGTGGCGGTCTGCGGGGGGAGCGGGGACTCCTACCTCGACGCCGCCCGCCGCGCCGGAGTGGACGCCTATCTCACGGCGGACCTGCGCCACCACCGGGCCGCCGAGGCGGGCGCGATGCCGGGCGCACCGGCGCTCGTGGACGTCGCCCACTATGCGAGCGAGTGGCCCTGGGTGCCGAGCGTCGCCGACCGGCTCGCGGCGGCCTTCGACGTGGCCGTGCGGGCCTCGCGGCTCGTGACCGATCCGTGGACCGTTAGGCTTGCCAGCACCAACCTAGGAGGCTCCCGGTGACCACCGCACCCCCCGCCGAACAACGTCGCCTGCTCGAGGTCCAAGAGCTCGACACCCGGCTGGCCCAGCTGGCCCACCAGCGCCGCACCCACCCGACGCTGGCGACCCTCGAGGAGCTGACCGCCCGCGCCGCGGACCTGCAGCGCGCCCGCACGCAGGCCGGCGTGCTCGTGACGGACACCCGCCGCGAGGTGGCCAAGGCCGAGGCGGACGTGGAGCAGGTGCGCTCCCGCGCCGAGCGGGGCGCGCTCCGGCTCAACTCCGGGGAGGGCACCCCGAAGGAGCTCCAGGCGCTCACGAGTGAGCTCGAGGCGCTCGCCCGCCGCCAGGGCGTGCTCGAGGAGGCGCAGCTCGAGGTGATGGAGCGCCTCGAGGGCGCCGAGGTCGACCTGGCGGCGATGACCGAGCAGGTGCAGGCGATCGAGGCCCAGGTCGCCGACGTCACCGCCGAGAGCGAGCGGGAGATCGCCGTGCTCGACGCTCAGGCCTCCGAGACCGGCCGGGCCCGCGAGGTGCTCGCCGGCGGGATCGACGACGCGCTCATGAGCCTGTACGAGCGGGTCCGCAGCCGCACCGGCGGGCTCGGGGCGATCGCCCTCAAGGGGGAGATGACCGTGGGCGTCCAGGTCCCGCTCAGCCTGACCGAGAAGGCGGCCATCAGGGAGGCCGCCCCGGATCAGGTCATCCGCTCCGACGAGTACGACTACCTGCTCATCCGGGTCGACTGACCTGCTCGCCCGCTCCGACTCACGCGAGAGTCGGTGACCGCGCCGGATGTGCTGTCGGCGCCGTGTTGGTCGGCGTCGTGTGGGTCGGCGTCGAATGGGGTCGCTCTCCGTTCCCACGCACCTACGAATCTCCCCACGCTGGGCCGGTGGCGCCCGCCCCGCCCGGTCGGGGTGACCCATTGGTGCCACACACCAACGAATCTCCCCACGGGGGACCGGTGGCGCCCGCCCTGCCCGGTCGGGGTGACTCGTCGGTGGCAGGCGACGAAGAAGTTCCCCACCCCGCTCGGGAGGCCGGACCCGGTCGCGAGGTCAGGCGGGGAGCGTGAGCTCGAGCACCCGGGGGCCCGGGCCGGTGGCCGGTTCGAGCCGGAGGCCGGCGAGCACCGTGCCGACGAGCTCACCGGCGGCCCCGAGGAGCTGCTCCGCCGTCCGGGGCATCCGACCCGCCCGGGTGAGCAGATGCCCGGTGAGCAGCCCGCGGGTGTGCTTGGCGTCGTGGGAGACGACGGTCGGGACGCCGTCGCGCAGCTGAACCACGCGCACGCAGACCCATTCCGTCGGCGGCCGGGGGCGCCACAGCCGAATATAGGGGCCGGAGCGGCAATCGACCACGAGCCCCGGCTCCTCCGCGGACATCGCCGCGGACGTCGGCGGCGCCAGCGCCGCGATCGAGGTGCCGCCCCCGGGCAGGCCGGGCAGCTTCGCGGTCGGCGGCAGCCGGTAGGCGGGGATGGCGTCCGCGGGGGTGAGCATCCCGAACAGCGCCGAGGCGATCCGTACGTGCCGGCTCGCCCGGGAACGAGCCGTGCCCGTGAGGTCCGCGAGTCCGGAGGCGGCATAGAGCACGCCCGTGTACACCCGCGCCGCCGGGGCCGTCGGCGCCTCGAGCAGCGAGACGTTCGCCGCGACCGCCCCGGCCATCGACGCCGGCAACCCGAGCGCGCCCGGACCGCTCTCGCTCGCGGCGAGCAACGCCGTCAGCACGCGTCGACGCTGCTCGGTCAGCTCCGGATGGCTGAGCCCGGACAGGTCGAGCGGGCGGCCGGACGCGGGCGCGGTCTTGCCCTCGGAGGGCGGGAGCAGCAGGAGCACCCCGCCAGCGTACGGACCGGTCGGCGCGGTCGGTGCGTCCGTCCGCGCACTGGGCGCATCACTGGGCCCTGGACCGGGAGCGGTAGAGTGGCCCCTGGATGAGTCGACCAGGCGGTCGCGTCGCCCCGGCCTCGTGCCGGGGCGCCGAGGAACGTCCGGGCTCCACAGGGCAGAGCGGTGGGTAACACCCACCCGGGGTGACCCGCGGGACAGTGCCACAGAAAGGAAACAGCCACCGGTGCGTGCACCGGCGGTCATGGTGAAAGGGTGGTGTAAGAGACCACCAGCGCACCGGGTGACCGGTGCGGCTAGGTAAACCCCGCTCGGAGCAAGATCAGACAGGAAGCGCTCGTAGGCTGCCCGCCGAGCTTCCGGGTGGATCGCTCGAGGTGCGCGGCAACGCGCATCCTAGATGGATGACCGTCACCGCGGCCCACTCCGCGAGGAGCGGGCCGAGGGACAGAACCCGGCGTATCGGTCGACTCATCCACCCCCGTCGGCGCGCGTCAGACGTGGTGCTGGGCCGCCAACCCCGCGGCGCCCACGATGCCCGCCTGGTTCCGCAGCTGCGCGGGCACCATCGGGGCGTGCGTGGTGATGAGCGGCAGGAACTCCTCGTGGTCCTTGGACACGCCGCCGCCGATGATGAACAGGTCGGGGGAGAAGAGGAACTCGACCACCTCGAAGTAGCGCTGCAGCCGCGTCGCCCACTCCGGGTAGGACAGGCCCTCGCGGTCCTTCACGCTCGCGGCCGCCCGGGTCTCGGCGTCGTAGCCGTCGATCTCCAGGTGCCCGATCTCCAGGTTCGGCACGAGCACGCCGTTGTGCACGAGTGCGCTCCCGATGCCCGTTCCGAGCGTGATCGTGAGCACGAGTCCCGGCTTGTCGTTGCCCGCGCCGTAGCGGGCCTCGGCGTAGCCGGCGGCGTCGGCGTCGTTCATGACCGAGACGGTCCGCCCGGACCGGGCGGCGACCACCTCGCCGAGGTGGCGGCCCACCCAGTCGCCGTCCATGTTCGCGGAGGAGCGCAGCACCCCGTGCTGGAGGATCCCGGGGAACGTGACCCCGATGCGGGCGGTGCCGGGCACCTCGAAGTGGTCGAGCAGGTCGCGCACGACGTCCCCGACGGACTCGGGCTCGGCGGGGCGGGGAGTGGGTATCCGGTGCCGCTTCGTCAGGAGCCGGCCGGTACGCACGTCCACCGCGGCCCCCTTGATGCCCGAGCCGCCGATGTCCACGCCGAAGGCGATGTCGTCGTCGCCGTAGTCGACGTCGCCGATCGCCAGGGCATCGCTTTTGCTGTTCATGGACCGGATTCTAGGGGGTTCGGCGCCGAGTCTGCGTTCGCGGCCCAGCCGGTGGCATCGGGCCGCGCGCCGAGCCCGAATCTCCCGCGCTCGCGGCGGCGAGGTGCAAGACTGGGAGCAAGTTGAGCCGCAAGGAGGACTCCGATGACTGAGAACGCACGCAAGCAGCGCCCAGACTCCGAGCACGCCTACTACTACAACACCGAGACCCACGAGGTCGAGTACGGCATGCTCAGCGCCTTCACCTATCGGCTCGGGCCCTACCCGACCCGGAAGGCCGCCGAGCATGCGCGCGAGATCGCACACGCGCGCAACGAGGCCTGGCTGGCGGAGGAGCGCGCCTGGCGCCACGGCGACCTCGCCGACGACGACAACGGCGACGAGGGCGACTGAGCCGCGGCCCCGGCGATCCCATCGGGAGCGGCGCCCACCGCGAGAGCGGCGATAATGGCGCCGTGGTCTCCTCTCGCCCGTTCGCGCTCGACGCCGTGGGCGCCGGGCTCGCCATCCGTGCGGCCGCCCCCGAGCTGAGCCGAGTGCTCGCCGCGGGCGGATCCGCCCCGCTCGCGGTCGTGCAGGCACCGCCCGGGAGCGGGAAGACGACGCTCGTTCCGCCGCTGCTGTCCGAGCACCTGCGCTCCCTCCCCGGCCACCCGCCCGGCCGGGTGGTCGTCACCCAGCCGAGGAGGGTGGCCGTGCGGGCGGCCGCCCGCCGCCTCGCCGCGCTCGACGGGAGCCCGATCGGGCAGCGCGTCGGCTATGCCGTGCGCGGGGAGCGCCGCACGAGCGCGCAGGCCCTCGTGGAGTTCTGCACCCCCGGCCTGCTGCTGCGCCGCCTGCTCGGCGACCCCGACCTGCCCGGAGTCGGGGCGGTCGTGCTCGACGAGGTGCACGAACGCGACCTCGACACGGACCTGCTGCTCGGCCTCCTGGGTGAGGTGCGCGAGCTGCGGGAGGATCTGGCGCTCGTGGCGATGTCGGCGACGATCGACGCGCCCGCCTTCGCCCGCCTGCTCGGTGGCGGGGAGCCCGCCCCGATCGTGGCCTCGCCGGCGGTCCAGCACCCCCTGCGGATCGACTACGCCCCGGCGGCCGGGCCCCGCACGAGCGACCGGGGCGTCGAGCGGGCGTTCCTCGATCACGTGGCCGGCGTGGCGGCCCGCGCGGCCCGCGCGGCGGACGGGGCGGACAAGTCGGACAAGTCGGTTGACGCCCTCGTGTTCCTGCCCGGAGCGTGGGAGGTCGGCCACGTCGCCGCCCGACTCCGCAGCGACCTCGGCGGCGAGGCCGACGTGCTCGAGCTCCATTCGCGCCGCCCCGCGGCCGAGCAGGACGACGCGATCGCCGGGCGCCACCCCGGTGGCCGCCCCCGGATCGTCGTGGCGACCGCCATCGCCGAGAGCTCCCTGACCGTGCCGGGGGTCGGCCTCGTGATCGACGCCTGCCTCGCCCGTGAGCCCCGCCGCGACGCCACCCGTGACATGTCCGGCCTCGTGACCGTGGCCGCCTCCCGCGCGGCGATGGATCAACGCGCGGGCCGCGCCGCCCGGCTCGGGCCCGGCCGGGCGATCCGCTGCATCGACGAACGCGCCCATGCCGCCGCGCCCGCTGCGCCCCGTTCGCAGCTGAGCACCGCCGATCTCACCGGGGCCGCCCTCACCCTGGCCGTCTGGGGCGCCCCGGGCGGGAGGGGCCTGCGCCTGCCCGAGCCGGTGCCCGCCGCGGCGATGGCCGAGGCCGTGAGCGTGCTGCGGCGACTCGGCGCGGTGGACGCCGCCGGCCGGGCGACCGAGCTCGGCCGGCGCCTGGCGGAAATCCCCGCGGATCCCCGCCTCGCCCGGGCGCTCGTCGACGGCGCCCGGCTCGCCCGCGCCCACGCCGGTCCCGCCCCGGCGCGGCTCGCCGCCGAGATCGTCGCCCTGATCGCCGGGGACCTGCGTGCCCCCGGCGCCGACCTCGCGGGCCGGTGGCGGCAGCTGCGCTCGGGCACCGGCCCCGAGGAGCGGCGCTGGCGAACGGAGGCCGACCGACTCGAGCGGCTCGAGCGGCGCGAACCGATCGAGCCGCCGCGCGTCCAGGCACCACCGGCGGGCGCGGCGGCGGCCACCGCGAGCCCCGGGATGATCGTCGCCCTCGCCCATCCCGACCGGATCGCCCGGCTCGTGGCGGCCCCGGGAACGTACCTGCTCGCCTCCGGCACCCGCGCGGCGCTGCCGCCGGGCAGCCCGCTGATCGGCGAGCCGTGGCTCGGTGTCGCCGAGGCCGCCCGCGCCTCCGGCCGCAGCGCAGCCGGCACCGGGGCGGTGATCCGGGCGGCCGCCCCGATCGAGGCCGACGACCTGCTTGTCGCGGCCGCACACCTGCGCAGTACCCGCGTCGACGTCGTGGTCGAGCAGGGGCGGGTCCGCGCCCGCGAGACCACGCGGCTGGGGGCGATCGAGCTGGCCACCACGCCGGTGCCCGCAAGCCTCGACGGCGCCCGGCGGGCGATCCTCGCGGCCCTCGCGGACTCGGGACCGGCGCTCTTCGACCCGTCCCGGGAGGACGAGCAGTGGCGGCGCCGGCTCGCGTTCCTCCATCGCCACCTCGGCCCGCCATGGCCCGCCGTCGACGCCGCCGGGCTCGTGGCCACCGCGGACACGTGGCTCGAACCGCACCTGCGCAGCCTCGCCGGCGGCCGGGCCCTGCGCCGGGTCGACCTCGGCGCGGCGCTGCGATCGCTGCTGCCCTGGCCCGAGGCGTCCCGGCTGGAGGAGCTCGCCCCCGAACGGCTCCGGGTGCCCTCCGGCTCACGATGCCGGGTGGAGTACCCCGACGACGCCGTGGACCCCGACGCCCGGCCCGTCGTCGCGGTCAAACTGCAGGAGTGCTTCGGCCTCACCACCACCCCGACGCTGGCGAACGGGCGCGTGCGGGTGCTGTTCCACCTGCTCTCGCCGGCCGGTCGCCCGCTGGCGGTGACCGACGATCTGGCCGCCTTCTGGGCGGGCCCGTACGCGGGCGTGCGCGCGGAGAACCGGGGCCGCTACCCGAAGCACCCGTGGCCCGAGGATCCGGCATCGCACCGGCCCACCGGGCTGACGAATCGGCGGCTCGGGGAGCGCTGACCCGCTGCGGGTCCGTGGGGTCCGGCAGTAGGTCCGTGAGGGCCCGTGGGGCCCGTGGGGCCCGTGGGGGCTAGCGCTCGTACGTGTGCTCCGGGCCGGGGAACGACCCCGAACGCACCTGCGCCGCGTAGTCGCGGGCGGCCTCGGTCAGGAGCGCCCCGAGGTGGGCGAACTGCTTGGCGAACCGGGGCGACCACTCGCCCATGCCCGCCATGTCGAGCCAGACGAGCACCTGCCCGTCACACCCGGGGCCGGCGCCGATGCCGATCGTGGGGATCGCCAGGATCTCGGTCACCCGCGCCGCCACCGGCCCGGGCACCATCTCGAGCACGATCGCGATGGCCCCCGCCTCCTGGAGCGCGAGCGCGTCCGCGCACAGCTGCTCCGCCGCCTCGTCGCCGCGACCCTGCACCCGCTTGCCGCCGAGGATGTTCTCGGACTGGGGGGTGAAGCCGAGGTGCCCGACCACGGGGATCCCCGCCTGGGTGAGGGCGAGCACCTGGGCGGCCACGCGTCGTCCTCCCTCGATCTTCACGGCGTGCGCCCCGGCCTCCTTGACCATCCGGATCCCGGACTCGAGGGCGCGGGCGGCCGAGGCCTCGTAGGATCCGAACGGCAGATCGACCACGACCATCGCCCGCTGCGCGCCCCGGGCGACGGCCCGGGCGGCGGGGACGAGCTCGTCCATGGTCGTCGGCGTCGTGCCCTCGTGCCCGAGGATGTTGTCGCCGTAGGAGTCCCCGACCAGCAGCAGGTCGATCCCGGCGGCGTCGAAGATCCGGGCGGTCGGGGCGTCGTAGGCGGTGAGCATCGTCAGCCGCTCGCCGCGCTCCTTCGCGCCGCGCAGATGGTGCAGGCGCACGCGGGCGGTCCCGCCCACGGGCGGGAGGGCGGAGGCATCGGGCGCCGTCGGCTTGCTCATGGCCCACAGCCTAGTGCGTCGGCTGCGGCGGGAGCCGCCTGGGATAGCGTGGAGCGATAGCATGCCGCCCACGAGGAGCGAGGAACCGATGGACCGTCAAGCCGAACACGTGCTGCGCACGATCTCCGAACGCGACATCCGGTTCATCCGGCTGTGGTTCACCGATGTGCTCGGGGTGCTCAAGTCGGTGGCCATCGCGCCGGCCGAGCTCGAGGGCGCGTTCGCCGAGGGGATCGGCTTCGACGGCTCGGCGATCGAGGGGCTGGCGCGGGTGTCGGAATCGGACATGCTCGCCCGCCCCGACCCGACCACCTTCCAGCTGCTCCCCTGGACCGGTGAGGCCCCCGGCACGGCCCGGATGTTCTGCGACATCCACACCCCCGACGGGGAGCCCGCCGCCTCCGACCCGCGGTACGTGCTGCGCCGCGCGCTCGCGAAGGCCGACGAGGCGGGCTTCACGTTCTTCACCCATCCGGAGATCGAATTCTACCTGTTCGAGCCGCGGGCCGACTCGAGCGAACCGCTCGTCCCCGTCGACCAGGCCGGCTATTTCGATCACGTGGCCCGGAGCAAGGGGCAGGACTTCCGGCGCACGACGATCGCGATGCTCGAGGACGTGGGCATCCCGGTGGAGTTCTCCCATCACGAGGCCGGGCCCGGGCAGAACGAGATCGACCTGCGCTACGCCGACGCCCTGACGACCTCCGACAACATCATGACGTTCCGGACCGTGGTCAAGCAGGTCTCCCTCGAGCAGGGCTTCGCCGCCACGTTCATGCCGAAGCCGATGTCGGGCCGGCCCGGCTCCGGCATGCACACCCACCTGTCGCTGTTCGAGGGGGAGACGAACGCCTTCCACGATCCGGGCGGCCGGTATCAGCTCTCCGCCACGGCGCGCTCGTTCGTGGCCGGGCTGCTCCACCACAGCGCCGAGATCTGCGCGGTCACGAACCAGTTCGTCAACTCCTATAAACGTCTGTGGGGCGGGGCCGAGGCGCCGAACTACCGCTGCTGGGGGCACAACAACCGCTCGGCGCTCGTGCGGATCCCGATGTACAAGCCGGACAAGGCCCGCAGCGCCCGCGTGGAGTACCGGGGCATCGACTCGGCCGCGAACCCGTACCTGGCCTACGCGCTCATCCTGCGCGCCGGCCTCAAGGGGATCGAGGAGGGCTACGAGCTGCCCGAGGAGGCCGAGGACAACGTCTGGGAGCTGACCGACGGGGAGCGGCGCGCGCTCGGCATCGAGCCGCTGCCCGGATCGCTCGAGCAGGCCGCCGACGCCATGGCCGACTCCGAGCTCGTGGCGGACACCCTCGGCGAGCACGTCTTCGCCCACGTGCTCGCGAACAAGCGGCAGGAGTGGCGGGACTATCGTGCCCAGGTCACCGCGTACGAGCTGGCACAGATCGACGTGATCTGACCGGTGCGACCCGCAACCCTCGCCACGCTCATGCGGCGGGCCCAGGTGCGCGATGCCGAGCGCACCGGGCGCTTCCTCGCGAGTGCGGCGGGGGAGGGGCTGCTGCCGACCCTCGAGCGGCTCACCCCGGACCTGGCCCGGCTCGCCGATCCCGATCAGGCCCTCGTCATGCTCGTGCAACTCGCCGAGGAGCTCGGCGCCGACCGGGTCCGAGAGCTGCTCCGGGACCCGGCGGCGGCCTGGCAGCTGCTGCGCCTCCTCGGCGGCTCCCGAGCGCTGGGGGACTGGCTGCTCACCCACCCCGAGCACCTCGACGCCGCCACCGACCCCGGCCCGTTCCCCGGCGCGGGTGCCTATGACGAGCGGCTGGCCGCGGCGGCCGTGTCCGCGAGTGGGGACGACGCCGTCGCGGCCCTGCGCATCGCCTACCGTCGCGAGCTGGTCGCCATCGCCGCCCGCGACCTCGCGAGCGAGGAGCCGGTCGCCGTGCTGCCCGAGGTGGCCGCGGCCCTCGCCGATCTCGCCGGGGCCGCGCTCGAGGGGGCCCTGCTCATCGCCCGCGCCGAGACCCCCGGGGGCGAGCACGTGCGGCTCGCGGTCATCGGGATGGGCAAGACCGGGGGCCGGGAGCTCAACTACCTCTCCGACGTCGACGTCGTCTACGTGGCGGGGTCTGCGGGGGAGGGGTCGAACGAGGGCGAAGATTCGACCGAGGAGACCGGGGCGAACGAGGCGGCCACCCGGCTCGCCACGAACCTCGCCTCGGTGTGCACCCGCCCGAACCGGGAGCCGCCGCTGTGGCAGGTCGACGCGAACCTGCGCCCGGAGGGCCGACAGGGTCCGCTCGTGCGCACCGTCGACTCCCACCTGGCGTATTACCGCCGCTGGGCCCAGACCTGGGAGTTCCAGGCGCTGCTCAAGGCGCGGCACGTGGCCGGGGACGCCGACCTGGCCGCGGCCTACCTCGCGGGCATCGGGCCGATGGTGTGGCAGGCGGCGGGCCGGGACCACTTCGTGGAGGACGCCCGGGCGATGCGCCGGCGGGTGGAGGAGCTCGTGCCCGCCGGCGAGGCCGACCGCCAGATCAAGCTGGGGCGCGGCGGCCTGCGGGACGTCGAGTTCACCGTGCAGCTGCTCCAGCTCGTCCACGGTCGCCTCGCGGGTGAACTGCGCTCGCCCACGACCCTCGACGCCCTCGCCGCGCTGTCCGCGGGCGGCTACGTCGGGCGGGACGCCGCGGCCGCCATGGCCGATCAGTACCGGTTCCTGCGGGTGCTCGAGCACCGGATCCAGCTGTGGCGGCTGCAGCGCACCCACCTCATGCCCACCTCCGCCGCGGCGCTGCGCCGGCTCGCGCGGGCCGTCGGCGCACGCGACGGGGACGAGCTGCTCGCCCGCTGGCGTTCGACCCGCCGGCAGGTGCGCCGCCTGCACGAGGAGCTCTTCTACCGTCCGCTCCTGCCCGCCACCGCGCAGCTCTCGCCCGCGGACGTCGCCCTCGAGCCCGAGACCGCGGTCGTGCGCCTCACCGCGCTCGGGTACACGGACGCCCGGGGGGCGCTGCGCCACATCGGTGCGCTGACCGAGGGGGTCTCGCGGCGGGCGGCGATCCAGCGCCAGCTCCTGCCGGTGCTGCTCGGCTGGTTCGCCGACGGGGCGGATCCGGACGGCGGTCTGCTCGCCTTCCGCAAGCTCTCCGACGTGCTCGGCACCACCCATTGGTACCTGCGACTGCTGCGGGATTCGGGGGTGGCGGCCGAACGCTTGGCCCAGTTGCTGTCGGAGTCGGTGTACCTGGCCGATCTGCTGCTGCGCTCGCCGGAGTCGGTGGCGTGGCTCGACCGGGCCGAGGAGCTGCGCCCGCGCTCCGCCGAGCAGCTGCGCACGCGGATCGAGAGCCTCGTCTCCCGCCGCAGCAGCGCCGCCGACGCCGCCCAGGCGGTCCGGTTCGTGCGCCGACGCGAGCTCACCCGCACGGCGATGGCCGATGTGCTCGCAGACGTCGACGTGGAATCGACCCTCGTCATCTCCGACATCGCCGACGTCGCCCTCGCCGGCTGCCTCGACCTGGCCCGAGCCGAGGCCACCGCGGAGGCCGGTCTCGATGCGGATCCGGCGGAGTTCCTCGTGGTCGCGATGGGACGCCTCGGCGGGCGGGAGATCGGGTACGCCTCCGACGCCGATGTGCTCTTCGCCTTTCGGGAACTGGGGACCGCGGGCGGGGAGGAGACCCAGGCCTGGGCCACCGGGGTGGCGACCCGGCTGCGCCGCTTCCTCGGCGACGCCGGGCGCGAGCCGGCGCTCGAGGTCGACGTCGACCTGCGCCCCGAGGGCCGGAACGGCCCGATCGTGCGATCGCTCGCCGCCTTCGACCAGTACTACCGGCGCTGGGTGCAGCCGTGGGAGCGCCAGGCCCTCTTGCGCGCCCGCTATGCGGCCGGGTCGGTGGCCCTGGGCGAGGAGTTCACCGCCCTCATCGATCCGCTGCGCTACGGGCCGCCACCGGAGCCGGGTGGGCTGCGGGAGCTGCGCCGCATCAAGGCGCGGGTCGAGGCGGAGCGCCTCCCACGGGGGGTGCCCACGACCCACCACCTCAAGCTGGGCCGTGGCGGGCTCGCGGATGTCGAATGGACGGCGCAGCTGCTCGCTCTCCAGCACGCCCACGACGTGCCCGCGCTCCGCCACACCGGCACCCGGGAGGTGCTCCGCGCGGCCGGGGAGGCGGGGCTGATCGGGCCGGACGACGCGGCCGACCTGATCGAGGCCTGGACGCTGGCGAGCCGGATCCGGAACGCGATCGTGCTCGGCAGCGGCCGCACGAGCGGGGTCAAGGTCGACGTGTTCCCCCGGGACCGCGCCGAGGCGGGCAAGGTGGCCCGGCTGCTCGGCTATCGGGCCGGGCTCGCCGCCGACTTCGAGCAGGACTGGTTCCGCGTGGCCCGCCACGCCCGCACGGTCGTCGAACGGGTCTTCTACGGCGGCTGAGTCGCCCGAATGAATCGCCCAGGGGAATCGGGGACGACCGAACGGCCCCGCCCTCCTGCCGGAGGTGCGGGGCCGTTCGGGGTGCTGCGGGGCCGGCTGCGTCAGGGGATGAGCAGGCCGGTGGAGGTGGGCAGCCACAGCGAGAGCTGGGGCACGAACACCACGAGGAAGAGCATCGCGATGATCGCGAGCAGGAACGGCCACAGCTGCTTGATCACCGGTTCGATCCGCAACCGGGCCACGCGTGCCCCGACGAAGAGCACATTGCCCACCGGCGGGGTGATCACCCCGACCGACAGGTTCATCACGACCATCGCACCGAAGTGCACCGGGTCGACTCCGAGCTCGAGCGCGATGGGCAGGAAGATCGGCACGAAGATGAGGATCGCCGGCGTCGGGTCCATGAAGGTTCCGACGATGAGCAGGATGACCATCATGATGAGCAGCACGACGACCTTGCTGTCCGTGGCCCCGAGGATCGTGTCGGAGATGACGTCCGGGATCCGCGCGAAGGACATGACGAAGGACAGCGCGGTCGAGACCGCCACGAGCAGCATGACGATGGCGGTCGTGCGGCCGGCGTCGATGAGGATGCCCGGCAGTTCCCGGAACTTGATCGAGCGGTAGATCGCCGAGAGCACGAGGCAGTAGACGACGGCGATCGATGCCGACTCGGTGGCGGTGAAGTAGCCGAAGATGATGCCCCCGACCACGACGATGATCATGAGCATCGAGGGCACGGCGCGCCAGAACACGAGCATCGCCTGGGCGAAGGTCACCCGATCGGTGGACTTGAGCTTGCCCTTCTGGCGGCGCGCGTACAGGTACACGATGACCATGCAGGCCAGGGCCCACAGGATGCCCGGGAAGACCCCGGCCATGAACAGCGCCGCGATCGACGTGCTCGAGACGAGCGAGTAGACGATGAACGTGTTCGAGGGCGGGATGAGCATCCCCGACGGCGCCGAGGCGACGTTCACCGCGGCGGAGAACGGCTTCTTGTATCCCTCGGCGGACATCCGCGGGTTCATGACCGTGCCGACCGCCGCGGCGGCGGCCACCGCGGCCCCCGAGACCGCGCCGAACATGGCGTTGGCCACGACGTTCGTCTGCGCGAGCGAGGCGGGCATGCGCCCGGTGACGACCTTCGCGGCGTCGACGAGCCGGCCCGCGATGCCGCCGTTGTTCATGATGACGCCCGCGAGCACGAACAGCGGGATCGCCAGCAGCGGGAAGGAGTTGATCCCGGTGAACATGCGCTGGGAGGTGACGAGGACCGCCTCCTGCATCCCGAGCAGGGGCACGGCGGCGATGAACGAGACGGCGCCGATGACGACCGCGATGGGCACCGAGAGCACGATGCCGATGATGATGCCGAAGAGCAGGATGAGTCCGGCGAGCGTTGCGGGATCCATGGTCAGCCCTCCCTGGTCTGGTCGATTGCCTCGGGCGACTGGGTCGATTCCGGCAGCAGCTCACTGCTCGCCGAGTACTTGCTCAGCTGCACTTCGGGGTCGTCCTCGGACTCGACGTCGGGATAGGGGGAGACGTCGCCCCGGACGAGCCCCCTGAGGTAGAAGATCGAGTAGAACGCCATGAGGAGTCCGGAGACCGGCAGCGCGAGGTACATCTGCCCGAACGTGAACGGCAGCGCGCTGAGCTCCTGGGTCCAGGCGTTCTGCGAGGCCCGCCAGCCGCCCCAGACGAGCACGATGAGCGCGAAGGCGAGCACGATGAGCTGCACGACGATCGCGATGATCTGCTCGGTCCGCGGCGGGAAGCGCCGCACGATCACCTCGACGGCGATGTGCCCGCGTTCCCCGAAGAGGAACGCGGAGGCGAACAGGCCGAGCCAGACGAAGGTCTGTCGGGCTCCCTCATCGGTCCAGGTGGCCGGGCTGCTCAGCACCTGTCGGCTGAACACCTGCCACACGACGATGAGTACGAGGAGTGCGAAGAGGACGACGGTGATCCAGTAGAGGGTCCTGTCCAGGCCCTTCTTGATCGATTCCATGGTGCTCCTCCCTTCTTGAATGTCCGGCTCGGCCCGTTCGGTCACTGGCCTTCGCGGGCGTTGTCGTAGAGGGCCTGCTGGTTGTCGGTCTTGATGAACTCCTCGGCGACGGCGGCCAGGGCGTCGGAGAAGGCGGCGTCGTCGACCTCGGTGAACGTGGCCCCGCCGGCGGTCGCGCCGTCGATGGCGTCCTGGGTGGCCTGCGTCCACAGCTCGGTGTGCTCGGCCCAGGCGGCGGCCCAGCCCTCGTCGAAGGCGGCGCGGTCCTCATCGGTCATGCTCTCGAGCTTGTCCGTGTTGATGATGACGTAGTCGAGGCCGACGACGTGGTTCGTGTACGAGAAGTACGGGGCGACCTCGAAGTGCTTCTGGGTGAAGTAGGAGACCTCGTTGTTCTCGGCGGCGTCCACGACCCCGGACTGCAGGCCCGTGTAGAGCTCGCCGTAGGCCATCGGCGTGGCGGCGGCGCCGAGCGCCTCGGCGATCGCGACGTTCAGGTCGGACTCCTGCACGCGCATCTTCTTGCCGGCCAGGTCGGCCGGGCTCTCGACGGCGCCGAAGGTCGTGTAGACGCTGCGGCTGCCCTGGGTCAGGCCGCCGATGACGGTGAGGTTGTTCGACTCCTCGAGGGAGGCGAACAGCTCGCTCGTCAGCTCGCCCGGGTTGTTGATCACCTGCATCTGGTGGTCGATGTCGGTGAAGACCTTGGGCAGGTTGTAGGCGGTGAAGTCGGCGTTGAGGTTCTCGAGCTGGGCGCCCGAGACGACCGCCATGTCGACGCTGCCGTCGGAGACGAGCTGGAGGGCCTCGGCCTGGGCGCCGAGCGTCTCGTTCGGGAAGACGTCGATTCCCCAGCGGCCGTCGGTGCTCTCCTCGAGGGCCTGACCGAAGTTGTCGAGGGCGATGTAGGAGGGGTGCTCCTCGGTCTGGTTGAGCGCGAGGCGCATGGTCGAGCCGGAGCCGTCGCCGCCGTCGCTGCTGCCACCGCCGCTGCACGCTCCGAGCAGGAGGCCCGCGGACGCGATGCCGGCGACGAGGATCGGAGTCTTCTTCATACGCATGGTGCGTTCCGTTCGTAGAGTCGGGGAGCAAGCCCAGTGCGGGGGGAGTGTGACCGCATTGTCCTGGGATCGCCGTCAGATGAGCGGGCCGGTCGGGAGGCAACCACCGCCGACCCTGCTGACTAGGATTCAGCCAGATCGACGGGCTCGGTCGCTAACGGTTGCCAGGGGTTGCCACGGGCGTGCGGTCCGCGGAGATCTGGGCGGCGAGGTGCCCGGCGCCGTACCCGTTGTCGATGTTGACCACGGCGACCCCGGGCGCGCAGGCGTTGAGCATCGTGAGCAGCGGGGCGAGCCCGGCGAAGGCCGCGCCGTAGCCGACGGAGGTGGGCACGGCGATGACCGGTGCGCTCACGAGGCCCGCGACGACACCCGGTAGGGCGCCGTCCATACCCGCGGCCACGACGATCGCCGAGGCCTCGCGCAGCCGATCGACCTGGGCGAGGAGGCGGTGCAGGCCCGCCACGCCGACGTCGGCCAGGAGGGAGGCCTCCCGCCCGAGGTGGCGGGCGGTCAGCTGCGCCTCGAGCGCCACCGGCACGTCGGAGGTGCCGGCGCTGAGCACGAGCACGGAGCCCCCGGGGCGCGGGCGGCCGCGCGGGCCACGCCACGAGGCGGGCCTGCTCGTGGTGGGCGGCCTCCGGGAGCGCGGCGCGGATCGCCTCGACCTGCTCGGGTCGCACGCGCGTGAACAGGGTCGGGGTGCCGGCATCCGCGACCCGGGCCGCGACGAGGGCGACCTGCTCGGTCGACTTGGGCTCGCACAGCACGGCCTCGGGGTAGCCGCGCCGGCGGCCGCGCTCGAGATCGAGACGGACCTGCTCGAACTCCGGTCCCGGCGCCCACGCCGGTGTCGGCTGATCAGGCACGGGTGGCCCCGAGCACGAGCGGCAGGGTGAACGCGCCGGACTGGATGCCGCGCAGGTCGAGGGCCGCGAACGTGAACCCGGCGGCCGTGACGAGGGTGTGGATGGCCTCGTGCTGCCGGGCCGCGGCGGGGATCTCGGCGATGGGCACCTCGATGCGGGCGATCTCGCCGTGGTGACGAACCCGACAGTCGGTGAACCCGAGCCGGCGCAGCCCGCCCTCCGCCTCGTCGATCTGGCGCAGCTTCTCCGGCGTCACCTCCTGGAAGTGCGGGATACGGGAGGCGAGGCACGGCGCGGCGGGCTTGTCGGCGACCGGGACGCCGAGCTGCCGGGCCGCCTGCCGCACCATGAGCTTGGTCATGCCGGCCGCGGACATCGGCCGCAGCACCCGGTGGTCGACCGCGGCCTGCGCGCCGGGGCGGTCGGGGCGGCGGGCGTCGTCGGCGTTCTCGCCGTAGGCGATGGCCGCGAGCCCGAGCTCGTCCACGAGTTCGTCGGAGATCCGGGTGAACAGCTCGTCCTTGCAGTGGAAGCAGCGGTCCGGGCCGTTCGCCCGGTACGACTCGTTCTCGCCCTCGTGGGTGCGGATCTCGACGACCCGGGCGCCGATCTCGCGGGCCGTCGCGTGGGCTCGCTCACGCTCGTCGGTGGCCAGGCTCGGGGAGACGCCGAGGATCGCGACCACCTGGTCGGCCCCGAGCTCCGCGACCGCGAGGGCCAGCAGTGTGGCCGAATCGACGCCGCCGGAGTAGGCCACCCCGAGCGGGGCGTGACCGCGGAGATCGGCTCGCGCTCGGGCGAGGGCGCCGGTCAGGGCCTCGGGGGTCGGTTCGGTTCGCGGTGTCATCGGTAGCCTCCAGCTCGAGCGGCGCGGCCGGGGCCGGACTCGGGGCGGACGCGCCGGGATTCGATGGCCATCCTGCTCGGCGCTCGGACGGCCTCACCACATGTTGCCACTGGTTGCCGTTGACCCTAGCGTGTGCGCCATGGACTCCGGGAACGAGATCGTCGGGCGGGCAGTGACCATCTACGACGTCGCCACGGCCGCGGGCGTTGCCCCGTCGACGGTCTCGCGGGCGCTGGCACGGCCGGGCCGCGTGAGCGCCGTCACCGCCGCGAAGGTGCGCCGGGCGGCGGCCGAACTGGGCTATCAGCGCTCGTCCGCCGCGCCGACGCTTCCGCACGCCCCCTCCCGCCGGCTTGCGATGCTCGTCGCCGACATCGCCAATCCCGTGTTCGTCGAGGTGATCCGCGGGGCCGAGGCGGCCGCAGAGGCCGCCGACCATTCGCTCGTGCTCATCGACACCCGCGAGAGCAGCGTGCGGGAGCGGTTGGTCGAGCCGCTGCTGCCGATGCTCGACGGGCTCCTGCTCACCAGTCCGCGACTGTCGGACTCGGGAATCCGGATGCTCGCCAAGCAGCGCCCGGTCGTGGTGCTCAACCGGATCGTCCAGGGCCTGCCGTCGGTGCTCACGGATTCGGCGCGGGGGGCCCGGCGCGCGGTCGAGCATCTCGGTGCGCTCGGGCACGAGGAGGTGACCTACCTCGCTGGACCGGAGGCGTCGTGGACCGACGGTGTGCGCTGGCGGAGCATCCAGGAGGCGGGGATGGAGTTGTACCTGCGCACGAGGCGGATCGGGCCGCAGGAGCCGACCATCCAGGGCGGGCTACGCGCCGCGCGTCGCTGGGCCGCGCAGCCGACCACCGCCGTCGTGGCCTTCAACGACGTCATGGCGATCGGCTTCATCCAGGGGCTGCGGGCCCTGGGCATCGAGGTCCCGGGGGAGGTGAGCGTCGTCGGATTCGACAATTCCCAGGTCGGGTCGCTCACCACCCCCGCGCTCACCTCGGTCGCCTCCCCGCTGCGATCCCAGGGGGCGACCGCGACCCGCAACCTGCTCGCGATCATCGGGGGAGCCCGGCCGACGTCCGAACCGGTGCTGCTGCCCGTCAAGCTCGTGCCGCGGGCATCGACCGGCAAGGCCCGCCCCGGCCGGCTCGTCTTCCGCTAGGGCTGGCGCTGGTCGGCCGGCGCTGGTCGGTCGGCGCGGGTCACATGGACCGGCTTGCGTGCCGCCGCCCGGTCGCCTTGAGCACGATCGCGCCGAGCGCGGCGGCGAGCACGGAGCCGAGGATGACCCCGATGCGGGCGTGCTCGCCCTCGACGGCGGTGGGATCGAACGACAGCTGCGCGATGAGCAGCGAGACCGTGAACCCGACGCCCGCGAGCAGCGTCATCCCCGGCAGATCGCGCAGCCTCAGTCCGTCGCCGAGGAGGAGCGGGGTGAACGCGACGAGCAGGGCCGTCCCGCCCCAGATCCCGATGAACTTGCCGAGCGGGAGTGCGAGGCTGACGCCCACCGAGACGGGATCGGTCAGTACGGAGCCCAGCCCCCCGGCGTCCACGATGTTGATCCCCGCGGCGAAGAAGGCGAAGATCGGCAGCACGAAGCCCGCGGAGATCCAGTCGATCCGGCTCGCGAACCGGTCGACGAGCGGCATCGCCTCCTGCGGGCGGGTCGTGGCCGGCACGACGAGGCCCAGCAGCACGCCCGCGACCGTGGCGTGCACACCGGCGGCGTGCATGAGCGCCCACGCGAGCACCGCGAGGGGAACGAGGACCCACCAGTGCATGATCCGGGCCCGCAGCAGCAGGGCGAAGACCGCGATGGTCGCGAGCGAGGCGAGCAGCAGCAGGATGCTCACGTGGTCGGTGAAGGCCACGGCGATGATCGTGATGCCGAGCAGGTCGTCGACCACCGCCAGGGTGAGCAGGAAGGTGCGCAGCGCCGGTGGGAAGGAGCGCCCGAAGATGCCGAGCAGCGCGACCGCGAAGGCGATGTCGGTGGCGACCGGGATCGCCCAGCCCTGCCACACCTGGGCGCCGCTGACCCACTGGACGAGCAGATACACGGCGGCGGGGCCGAGCATCCCGCAGACGGCGGCGATGACCGGCACCGCGGCCCTGCGCAGGTTGTGGAGCGAGCCGTTGACGAATTCGTTCTTGAGCTCCAGGCCCACCACGAAGAAGAAGAGGGCGAGCAGGCCGTCCGCCGCCCACGTGGACAGCGAGAGCGACAGTCCCAGCGACTCCGGCCCGATCGTCACCGCCGACAGCGCGGCGTAGGTCTCGCGCCAGGGGGAGTTGGCCCACGCGAGGGCCACGACGGCGCCGCCCAGGAGGACCATGCCTGCGAAGGTCTCGGAGCCGAGTTTGCGGCGGTAGCCGGCGAGGGGGCCGCGAGGTGCAGGGGTGGTCGTCACGAGGGGTGCTTCTTTCGTCGTCGGGGCCGGCGGCGCGCGGCCATGTCACGGTACCCGGTCACCGGGCCGCCACCGGGCTCTCACCCGGTCCGGGGCGCTCAGCCCTCGTAGCGTTCGTGGTCGGCGCGGGCCAGCAGCTTCTCGCGCGTGGCCCACAGGCCGGCCGACGGGGTGGAGATGTAGAAGACCTCCTCGCCGTCCGGCATGGTGTTCCAGCCGTCCTTCATGACCGCCGGATCGTAGCGCCGCAGCGCCTCGTTCACGTCGAGGTAGCGGTAGCCGACCGACTCGATCTCCTCCCGGCCGAGGTGGCCGGGGGCGTACGTGATCGTGAACCGGCCCTCGCTCGACCCGTGCACGAGGTGGGCCGTGCCGTGGGGGATGTCCTGCATGTCCGCCTCGGTCCGGTACAGCTCGACCGCCTCCGCCTGGGAGATGTAGCCGTATTTGCGCACGAGGTCGTCGACCTCCGGCTGCTCACCGAACCGCTCGACCCCGGGTGCGATGACCACGAGCTCGCCGCCGTCGGCCAGCGCCATCCGCGTGCGGTACACCGCCTTGTTCGCGACCCAGGTCGCGCGGAACTCGTCGGCCTGCATGACCGCGACGATCTTGTGGGCGGGCTCGTCGAAGATCGTGAAGTTCTGGTCCCGGGAGGCGCGCGCGGCGTCGTAATAGGTCTCGAGGTCGTCGCCGACGTAGACGCCGGTGTGGGCCAGGCGGCCCTCGTCGTCGTAGTCCATGACCACCTGCAGGTACACGTCCGGCAGGTCGGCGAGGAAGTGCTCCTCGGCGTAGTTGAAGCAGGCCCGCACCGGGGTGAGGAGGTTGCCGAGGTTGTTCTCGATCCCGTACACGGCCGAGGCCATGTGGGAGGAGCCGAGCAGGCGCTTGCCGCCGAGTCCGATGAAGTAGTTCTTGTTGTGGTTGGCGAACCCGAGCACCTCGTGGGGCACGACGTGGCCGACGTTGACGATCAGATCCCACTGCTCGGTCATGAGCATCGTGTTCAGGTCGATCGGCATCTCCCAGTCGACCGCGCCGCCGGTCTGCTCCCGCACGAATTCGGCGGGCACGGTGCCGACGTGGGTCACGCCGTTCTTCCAGTCGTGGGCGTGGATGCGCTCCTCGGGGATCGACCCGAACATCCACTCGTTGTCGGCGCGGGTGTGGGGAACGTGCTGGCCGAGCGTGGGGATGACGTGCACCTCGGCCCCGGAATCCGTGAGCCGGTGATAGAGGTACTCGGTCATCCAGCCCGTGCCGGAGTGGGCGCGGGTGAGGTCGGGCGGCAGCAGCAGCACCCGGCGGTACTCGACGATGCCCAGCCGCTCGGCGGCCTCGTCGAGCAGGCGATCACACAGACTCTCGATCTCGGGCCGGGAGATGAACCGGGCCTCGTGCTTGAACCACGTCATGGCTCCCACCGTAGACGCCGGCCCGGGGTACACGGGAGCGAACACGGCCGCGGCCGGTCGCCGGGGGCGCGGATCCGAGCGATGACGCCGCTGCCGCCGTGGCAAGCGATGGCAACCTGTTGCCGTGGTCGCCGGCCGATCAGCACGATGTTGGGCATGCCTGCACCTGCACCGCTCACGGTCCACCCCGACCGCCTGCTCCCGGCCGACCCGACCGTCCGGGGGATCGCCCGGAGCCTGTACGAGCACACGAAGAGCCTGCCGATCATCTCCCCGCACTCTCACGTGCCCGCCGACTGGCTCTCCACGAACGAGCCCTTCGCCGACCCCACCCACCTGCTGCTCCAGCCCGACCACTACGCGCTGCGCCTCCTGCACGCGAACGGGGCGGACCTGTCGGATCTCGGTCGGGGACCGGGCGGGTTCGCCCCGCTGGCGGAGGAGGCGGCCCGGCGGGCCTGGCGGATCCTCTGCGAGAACTATCACGTCTTCCGCGGCACGCCCGTGAAGTACTGGTTCGACACCACCTTCGCCGAGGTGTTCGGGGTGAGCCGGGCGCCGAGCGCGCAGACCGCCGATGCGCTCTACGACGAGATCGCCGCGGCCCTGACGACCCCCGAGTTCCGCCCGCGCGCGCTCTTCGAGCGCTTCGGCATGAGCGTGCTGGCCACGACGGACGACCCGCTCGACGACCTGAGCGCGCACGCGGCGCTCGCCGCCGACGGCACGTTCACCGGGCGGGTGCTGCCCACATTCCGGCCCGACCGGTTCCTCGAGCCGGCCCGCGCCGACTGGCCCGACCTCGTGCGCCGGCTCGGCGAGGTGAGCGGCGTCGACACCGGTGACTACCGCGGCTACGTCGCGGCCCTGGAGAACCGCCGCGCCTATTTCAAGGCCCACGGCGCCGTCTCCAGCGACCACTCCCACGCCGACGCGGGCACCGAACCCCTCGAAGCCGGCGAGGCCGCGGTGATCTACGCCGCCGCCCTCGCGGGGGAGGCGACCCCCGCCCAGGCGACGGCGTTCCGTCGGCACATGGTCCACGAGATGGCCCGGATGGCCACCGAGGACGGCCTGGTCATGACGCTGCACCCGGCGGTGCGGCGCAACCACGACCCCCGCACCTTCGCCGAGTACGGCCCCGATACGGGCGCCGACATCCCTACGAGCGTCGAGTTCACCCACGCCCTGCAGCCGCTGCTCGGACGGTTCGGCAATCACCCCGACTTCACCCTCGTCGTCTTCACGATCGACGAGACGGTCTACTCCCGCGAGCTCGCCCCGATGGCCGGGTTCTACCGCTCGATGCACGTGGGCGTGCCCTGGTGGTTCCTCGACGCGCCGGACGCGATCCGGCGGTTCCGCGGCGCGGTGACCGAGACGGCCGGGTTCTACCGCACGTCGGGTTTCATCGACGACACCCGGGCGTTCCTCTCGATCCCGACCCGGCACGACATGGCCCGCCGGCTCGACGCCGGATATCTCGCCGGGCTCGTCGCCGAGCACCGGCTGAGCGAGGACGAGGCACACGCCGTCGCCCTCGACCTGGTCACGACCATCCCCGCGAAGGTGTTCAAGCTATGAAGAGACTCGCCCGCGACGTGTCGCACGAGCCCGCCCCCGTCCGCATCGTCCACCTGGGACTCGGGAACTTCTTCCGCGCCCATCAGGCGTGGTACACCGGCCGGGCGCCGGACGCCTCCGAGTGGGGCATCGCCGCGTTCACCGGTCGCCGCCCCGACGGGGCGCGCGTGCTCGCCCCCCAGGACGGCCTCTACACCCTCATCACCCGCGGTCCCGCTGAGGACTCGTTCGAGGTGGTCGACTCCGTCAGCGCCGTGCACACGGCGAGCGACCACGCCGCGCTGCTCGACTATTTCCGGGATCCGGAGGTCGCGCTCGTGACCATGACGGTGACCGAGGCCGGCTACCTGCACCGCGGCGGCGCGCTCGTGCTCGACGACGAGCAGGTCGTCGCCGACCTCGCGGCGCTCCGGGCCGATCCCTACCGCGCCGTGGTCACGGTGCCGGGGAAGCTCGTGGCCGGGCTGCTCGCCCGCCAGGTCGCCGGCGCCGGACCGATCACGCTGCTGCCGTGCGACAACCTGCCCGGGAACGGCGAGGTCGTCGAGCGGGTCGTGCGGGACTTCGCGGCCGCCGCCGACGGCGATCTGCTCGAGTGGATCGACGAGCACGTCGACTTCGCCTCGTCGATGGTCGACCGCATCACCCCCGCCGCCTCGGCCGAGGACGAGCGGACCGTGCGCGAGCACCTCGGGATGGAGGACGCGAGCCCGGTGCGCACGGAGCCGTTCAGCGAATGGGTCATGTCGGGCGCGTTCCCCGCCGGCCGGCCCCGCTGGGAGGACGCGGGGGCGAGCATCGTCGCCGACGTCGTCCCCTACGAGCAGCGCAAGCTGCTGCTGCTCAACGGCTCGCACTCGCTGCTCGCCTACAGCGGCCCGCTCCTCGGCCACGAGACCGTGGACGAGGCGATCGCCGATCCACGCTGTCGCGCATGGGTGAACGAGCTCTGGGACGACGCGACCGCCACCGTGCCGCTGCCGGTCGCCGAGGTGGCGGCCTACCGGAGCGCGCTGCTCGAACGGTTCGACAATCCCCGGATGGGCGACGCGCTCGCCCGCATCGCCATGGACGGCTCACAGAAGATCCCGGTCCGGATCGTGCCCGTGGTGCGCACCGAGCGGGGTGCCGGCCGGATGCCGACGGGCGCCGCCCGGGCGCTGGCCGCATGGATCGCGCACCTGCGCGGCCACGGCACCCCAGTGACGGACGTCGAGGGGGCAAGCTGGCAGGAGAGCGCCGCGGGGGAGGCGGGCGCCGCGGTCACGGCCGTGCTCGAGCGGCTCGGGATCGGCGGCGACGCGGACCTCGAGGAACTCGTAGGGCGGTACCTGGCGGAGTTCGAGCAGAACCGCCGCGCCTGACGCCCGGCGGTCGGGGCCTCCCAGTGGACCTGGGAGGCCCCGACCCCGTGACGCGGGGTCGGGACGACCCGGGTCCCGGCCGCTGGGGGAGCGGGGAGGGACCTACAGGTCGAAGTACATCTCGTACTCGTAGGGGTGCGGGCGCACCCGGATCGGGTCGACCTCGTGGGTGCGCTTGTAGTCGACCCACGTCTCGATGAGGTCGGGGGTGAACACGCCCCCCTCGGTCAGGTAGTCGTGGTCCGCCTCGAGGGCCTCGAGCACCTCGGGCAGCGACGCCGGCACCTGCTCGATCTGGGCGTGCTCGGCCGGGGGGAGCTCGTAGAGGTCCTTGTCGATCGGCTCGGGCGGCTCGATGCGGTTGCGGATCCCGTCGATCCCGGCCATGAGCATCGCCGAGAACGCGAGGTAGGGGTTCGCCGAGGGGTCCGGCACGCGGAACTCCACGCGCTTGGCCTTGGCGGAGGTGCCGGTCACGGGGATGCGGATGCACGCGGAGCGGTTCCGGGCCGAATACACGAGGTTGACCGGCGCCTCGAACCCCGGCACGAGCCGGTGGTAGGAGTTGACCGACGGGTTCGTGAACGCGAGCAGGCTCGGCGCGTGGGCGAGCAGGCCGCCGATGTACCAGCGGGCCAGGTCCGACAGGCCGCCATAGCCGCGCTCGTCGTAGAACAGCGGCCGGCCGCCCTTCCACAGGCTCTGGTGGCAGTGCATGCCCGAGCCGTTGTCGCCGAAGAGCGGCTTGGGCATGAACGTGGCCGCCTTGCTGTTGTTCCAGGCCACGTTCTTGATCACGTACTTGAACTTCATGAGGTCGTCGGCGCTGCGGCGCAGGGTGTCGAACGTGTAGTTGATCTCCTGCTGCCCGGCCGTGCCGACCTCGTGGTGGGCGCGCTCGACGTTGAGGCCCACCTGCCCGAGCACGCCGACCATCTCGTCACGCAGGTCGGCCATCTGGTCGTTCGGCCCGACCGGGAAGTAGCCGCCCTTGAAGCGGGTCTTGTAGCCGAGGTTGCCGCCGGGCTCCTCCCGGCCGGTGTTCCACGCGGCCTCGGCCGAGTCGATGTGATAGAAGCTCGACTGCGGCGTGGACTGGTAGCGAATGTCGTCGAAGACGTAGAACTCGGCCTCCGGGCCGAAGAACACCGTGTCGGCGATCCCGGTCGAGGCGAGGTAGGCCTCGGCCTTGGCGGCCACGGTGCGCGGGTCCCGGCTGTAGGGCTCACCGGTGAACGGGTCGACGATCGAGAAGTTCATCACGAGGGTCTTACGGGCGCGGAACGGGTCGACGTAGGCCGTGTCGACGTCCGGCACGAGCTTCATGTCGGATTCGTGGATCGCCTGGAAGCCCCGGATCGAGGAGCCGTCGAACATGAGCCCCTCGGTGAACGCCTCCGCGGCGAAGGCACCCACCGGCATGTTGAAGTGCTGCATCACCCCCGGCAGGTCACAGAACCGTATGTCCACGAACTCGACGTCGTTCTGCTGGATATACGCGATCGCTTCGTCGGGGCTGGTGAACATCCGCGGCTCCTCGGGGGGATGAGTGGGAGGGTGATCTGGTCTGCAATGCCGTCCGCGGTGCTCGCACGCCGCCCGGGCGGGTGGAGGCTGCGTCAGCGGCCGCGCATGCCCTTGCGGTCCGGCCGCGCCTTCATCGGGTCGACACCCTTGGGAATCGGCAGGCGGGACTGCTGCAGGGCACGCAGGCGCTTCGACACCTCGGCCACCTGCAGCTTCGTCAGCTGGGCCTTCTGCTTCTGCACGGCACGCGCGATCTTCGGCAGCGGCACCTGCCCCTCCCCACGACCGGCCTCGATCTCGATGACCGGCACGTTCGGCACGACGCGCGTGACCCGACGGGTCTCCTGGGTGAAGAGCTTGCGCACCCGGTGCGAGGGCCCCTCGGACACGAGCACGACGCCGGCGCGGCCCACGGCCCGGAACACCATGTCCTGATGGCGCGGGTCGACGGCGACCGGCTCGGACTCGATGTTCCAGCCCCGGCGGATCGTTCCGAGCGCGGCGGAGACGGCACCCGGCTGCCCCTCGATCCGCCCGTAGGCGTGCCGTTCGGCCTTGCGCCCGAGGATGAGCATCGCGATCGGCAGCGAGATCATGAATCCGAGGATGCCCGCGTAGATCGGGTGGTCGAGCAGGAACCCGACGGCCACGCCGAGGGCGGCCAGGCCGAGGATGATTCCCAGGAGCTTCCAGGTGATCGACGGTTCGGACCGGCGGACGTCCCGGAAGATCTCCCAGACCTGGTGGTACCACCGGCGCTTCTTGACCTTGGGGGCCTTCGGCTCGGTTGCGTTCTTCTTTGCCATGATGTGCACAGCGTACCGGGGAACGGCGACACGATCGCGCCCGGGCGCGGGCGTCGCTGTGGTGGTCGACACGCCCGGGGCGTAATCTTGTCTCCCATGGACATCCAGTGCGCGGCGGTCGTCGTCTGCGTGCGCCCGGGGGAGGAGTGGCCCACGGCCGCGGGCGGACGACGCGTGGTCGCCGCGTATCTGCGCTCCCCTGCCGCGGGTGCCGGGCCTGCCGACACTGCCGGCCCTGCCGAGACTGCTGGCAGGGCCGGTCGAGTCGCGGTGTACGACTATCCGGCCGGCGTCTCCCCGGCCGGCGCCGTGGGCGAGATCGCGGACCGGCACCGCGGCGAGGCCGCGGTCGCGGTCATGACGGAGGAGGAGCTCGCCGCGCTCGGCGTCTCGAGCGGCACCGCCCTGGCCGTCGACTCGGAGGGCTTCGTCCGCACCACCGCCTCCTGAGCCCGCGTCGGGTCGACCGGACGGTGTATCCGGGGGAGTTCCTGTGGATAACGGCCACGGCCCGGTTCGATCGGATTCGATGGTGCCATGTCCGGATCGGCCCCGTTCCCGCTTCCCGCCGCCGCGGCGGCGGACCTTCGCGTGCTGGGGCCGCTGGGCTTCGGCATCGGTGGCACGCTGTGGTCGGCGGCCCTTCCGGGCGGGGAGCGGGTCGCCGTCCGGCACGTCGCGCCGCCCGAGTCCGGCCGGCTGCGTTCCCGCGAGCGGTTCGAGGCCCTGACCGAGGTGCGCAGCGCCCACATCGCCCGGGTGCGGGAGGTGCGCCCGGTCGAGGGCGGCCTGCTCGTCGTCTCCGATCTGGTGCCCGGGCCCACGCTGGCGACCGTGCGGGCCGGAACGGCGGGCCTGAGCAGGCCCGAGTGCTGGCGCCTGCTCGTGGACCTGTGCGAGGGCCTGGCGGCCCTGCACGCGCGCGGACTCATCCACGGTGACGTGGCCCCGGCGAACATCGTGCTGTGCCCGACGATGGGCGACGGCCGGGTGCGCGAGGCACCGGAGGTTCGCGGGGTCGACGAGGGGAACGAGGGGCACGAGGGGCACGGTGGCCATCGGGGAACGCGCCCGGTGCTGGTCGACCTCGGCGGCTCCGGCGACTGGGAGGACGGAACGGCCGGATTCCGTGCGCCGGAACTGCGCACGGGCGCGCCCGCGGGTGCGGCGGCCGACGTCTGGTCCGCCGCGACGGTGGCCCTGTGGGCGGTGGCGGAGCACGAGCGTGCCCGGCTGAGCGCGGAGCTCGCGGCGGCGCTGGCCGCCGAGCCCGCCGCCCGGCCCACGGCGCGGGCGCTGCTCGACACCGGCCGAACCGTGGCGGCGGAGACGATCGAGATCCCGGACCCGGCCGGCCTGGCCCGGGCACGTCTGCGGGAGCAGGCTCAGCGAGATCCCACCCGGCTCGCCCGCGGCCACCGTGCCCGCCGTGCCCACCGTCCCCGCCGTGCCCCCAGTACCCGTCCCATTCGCCGTGCCGATCGGCACCGCCGACGACCCCGGCGCGACCCGGCCCGCAGCCCTGAGCGACCCCAGCTGCCCCACCTACCCCACCGGCGCGACCGGCAGGACCGGCAGGACGAGTACCACCGACGCTGGATCGTCCGGCTCGCGCGGGTCGTGGCGATCGCGGTCACGGCGGTCGCCGTCGCCCTCGGGGCGGGAACCATCGCCGGCGGCCCCGAACGGGCGCCCACCGGGCCCGAGGTGGGCCGGAGCGACGCCCCCGCGTCCACGGTCGAGCCGGCGGACGCCGTCCGTGCGCTCACACGACTACGAGACGCCGCCCTGAACGACGGCGACGGCCCGGCGCTGCTCCGGCTCGCCGCGCCGGGCTCGCCCGCGGAACGGGGCGACGCCGCCCTGGCGGAGGCGTTGAGGCGGCGCCACCCGCTCGATCTGGAGACCCGGACGGAGGTCGTCGCGATCGGCGGTTCGGCCGCGGCTCCACGGGTCCGAGTACTGCTCAGTCAGGAGAAGCACGAGCGGGTCGACGCGGCGGGCCGCACCTGGCAGGTGGCGGGCAGCGGGGCGAGGTGCGTCGAGCTGGAACTGTCCGCGTCGGCGGGCCGCTGGCGGGTGTGGGAGGTGGAGGCCTGCGGAATCGGCTGAGGGTCAGCGGCACATGACGGCGCGGGCGGCGGAGTCCACCTCCGGATGGACGAAGGAGTAGCCCAGCTCGGTCAGCACGTGCGGCACGGCGCGTTGGGAGCGGAGGATCTCCTCGCCGAAACCGTCGAGTGCGACCCGCAGGGCCCAGCCCGGCGCCCGGATGAGGGAGGGGCGGTGGGCGGCCCGGGCGAGTGCGGCGATGACGTCGCGGTTGCGGCTCGGGTGGGGCGCGGTGAGATTGACGGGGCCGACGTGATCGCTCTCGAGCACATGGATCACGGCGCCGACCCAGTCGTCGACGTGGATCCAGGCCCACCACTGCGTGCCCGGGCCGAGGGGGCCCGCCAGTCCCAGCTTGATGAGCGGGAGGAGCGGGCCCATGGCGCCGCCGTGGGGGCTGAGCACGATGCCCGTGCGGAGCGTGACCACCTCGGCCCCGGCCTCCCGCGCCGGCCCGGCCGCCGCCTCCCAGGCGCGGCACAGGTGGGCCAGTGGCGTGGAACCGGCGGGCATCGACTCGGTGAGGTCGTGCTCGCCGCCGTCGCCGTACCAGCCGATCGCCCCCGCCTGGAGGTAGCGGATCCGGGAGCCACCGGCCACCTTTCGGGCGATCGCCCGGGAGAGGGTCGACGTGGGACCGACCCGGGAGTCGAGGAGCAGCCGCTTGCGGGCGCGGGTCCAGCGGCGGTCCGAGACCCCGGCCCCGCCGAGGTTGATCACGGCGCTCACGCCGTCGAGGACCTCCCCGTCGAGGTCGCGGGAGGGGTCCCAGCGGACCTGGCCGGGCGCGGTGGGCTCGCGGCGCACGAGCCGGCGTATCGTCTGCCCGCGCGCGGCGAGCGATCGGGTCAGCGCGGATCCGAGGAGGCCGGAGGCGCCGGCGAGGAGGACGACCATGGTCGCGACCCTATCCGAGGACATGCCGAAGGGGACCCCGCGAGGTGCGGGGTCCCCTTCGAGTCGGTGCGCCGGTGCGCGGAGGGTCAGAGGCCCAGGTCGGCCTCGAACGCGCCCTCTTCGAGCCGGTTCTTGATCGCGGTGAGGAATCGCGCCGCGTCGGCGCCGTCCACGAGCCGGTGGTCGTAGGAGATCGCGAGGTAGACCATGTGGCGGATCGCGATCATGTCGGCGCCGTAGTCGTCGGCGACGACGACGGGCCGCTTGACGATCGTGCCGACACCGAGGATGCCGACCTGTGGCTGCAGCAGGATCGGGGTGTCGAAGAGCGCCCCGCCGCTGCCCGTGTTCGTGATCGTGAACGTGCCGCCGCTCAGCTCGTCCGGTCCGGCCTTGTTCGACCGGGTCCGGGCGGCGAGGTCGCCGATCTTCCGGGCGAACCCACCGATGTTCAGGTCGCCGGCGTCCTTGATCACGGGCACCACGAGGCCGCGCTCGGTGTCGACCGCGATGCCGAGGTTCTCGGAGCCGTGGTAGACGATCTCGTCGCCGTCGATGCTCGCGTTGAGCTTCGGGTAGGCCTTGAGCGCCTCGGTCGCGGCGAGCGTGAAGAACGGCAGGTAGGTGAGCTTGGCGCCCTCCCGGGCCAGGAACTCGTCCTTCGCGCGGGCCCGGAGACGGGCCACGTTGGTCATGTCGACCTCGAGCACGGTGGTGAGCTGCGCGCTCGTCTGCAGCGACTCCACCATCCGGGACGCGACGACCTTACGGAGCCGGGACATGGGCTCGCGGGTGCCGCGCAGCGGCGAGACCGGCTGCTTCGTGCTCGGCTTGGCCGGGACCGACTGCGCCGCAGGGGCAGCCGCCGACTGGGTCGACCGGGCCGCCTGGGCGGCTTCGGCCGCCTTGCGGGCCTCGGCGGCCTCGAGCACGTCCTGCTTGCGGATCCGTCCGCCGACGCCGGTGCCGGTCACCGACGACAGGTCCACACCGTTGTCCGCGGCGAGCTTGCGCACGAGCGGGGTCACGTAGGACGACGCGGCCACGGCCGCCGGCGCCGGTGTGCTCGGAGCGGCAGCGGACGCGGCAGGAGCCGCGGGTGCCGGCACGGGAGCCGAGGCGGCGGGTGCTGCGGGCGCCGGAGCCGCCGAGGCGGCAGGCGCTGCGGGAGCCGAGGCGGCCGGCGCGGCACTGGCCGGGGCGGCTGGTGCCGACGCGGCGGGGGCCGGGGCCCCGGAGCCGACGTAGGCGAGGGTCGTGCCGACCTCGACGGTCTCGTCCTCCCCGACGACGATCTCCAGCAGGGTGCCCTCGACCGGCGAGGGGACCTCGGTGTCGACCTTGTCGGTCGCCACCTCGAGCAGCGGCTCGTCCAGGGCGACGTCCTCGCCGACGGCCTTGAGCCAGCGCGTCACGGTTCCCTCGGTCACA
This sequence comes from Pseudactinotalea sp. HY158, assembly GCF_009660225.1. Lineage (NCBI taxonomy): Bacteria > Bacillati > Actinomycetota > Actinomycetes > Micrococcales > Cellulomonadaceae > Pseudactinotalea > Pseudactinotalea sp. HY158. The sequence continues at coordinate 1,816,813 of NZ_CP045920.1, read as the reverse complement.
CTCTCACCGAGGGCAGGCATCGTGATGGCCTCACCGCTGCTGCCGCCGCCGGCGGGGGCGGACGGCTCGGCGGGAGCGGATTGTTCGGCGGGAGCGGGGGCCGCTGCCGCGGAGGCGGGCGCCGACGCCGGTGCTGATTGCGGTGCCGGCTCCGGGGCCGGGGAGGCCGGGGCGGACTGCGCGGGCTCGGCGGGAGCGGACTCCGCGCCGGCGCCGGAGCCGTCGCCGATGAGGACCAGGTCGGTCCCGACCTCGACGGTCTCGTCCTCCTCCACGAGGATCTTCTCGATCACGCCGGCGACCGGGGAGGGAACTTCGGTGTCGACCTTGTCGGTCGCGACCTCGAGCAGCGGCTCGTCGACCTCGATGGTGTCACCCACGGACTTCAGCCAACGGGTGACGGTGCCTTCGGTGACGCTCTCGCCGAGGGCCGGCATCTTCACAGACTGTGACATGAGGATGAGTCTCCTTTGCGGACTTCAGTTGTGGGAGTGCAGCGGCTTGCCGGCGAGTGCCAGCGCGGCCTCGCCCAGGGCCTCGTTCTGCGTCGGGTGGGCGTGGATGAGGTTGGCCACGTCTTCGGGGTAGGCCTCCCAGTTGACGATGAGCTGCCCCTCTCCGACCTGCTCACCCATGCGGGTGCCGAGCATGTGGACGCCGACGATCGGGCCGTCCTTGGCGCGGACGAGCTTGACGAAGCCGGTCGTGCCGAGGATGGAGCTCTTGCCGTTGCCGGCGAGGTTGTACTCGACGGTCTCGACCTCGCCGTGGGCCTCCTTGGCCTCGGCCTCGGTCAGGCCGACGGAGGCGACCTCGGGCTCGCAGTAGGTGACGCGGGGGATTCCCGACTCGACGATCGGCATCGGGTTCAGCCCGGCGATGTGCTCGGCCACGAAGATGCCGTGCGCGAAGCCGCGGTGGGCGAGCTGCAGGCCCGGAGTGATGTCTCCGACGGCGTAGATGTTGCCGACGCCGGTGTGGAGGTTGTCGTCGGTGAGCACGAAACCGCGCTCCATGCGCAGGCCCTGCGCCTCGTAGCCGAGGTCGGCCGTGGCGGGGCCGCGGCCGACGGCCACGAGCAGCACCTCGGCCTCGAGGGTCGTGCCGTCCTCGAGGCTGACGACGACGCCCTGGTCGTTCTGCTCGACGCCGGCGAAACGGACGCCGGTCGATGCCTTGATGCCGCGCTTGCGGAACGCCCGCTCGAGGCCCTTGCTCAGCGCGATGTCCTCGTTCGGTACGAGGTTCGGGAGCGCCTCGACCACGGTCACCTCGGCGCCGAAGGAGCGCCAGACGCTGGCGAACTCCACCCCGATGACGCCGCCCCCGAGGATGACGGCGCTGCCCGGGACGTAGTCGAGGGTGAGCGCCTGATCCGAGGTGATGACCCGGCCGCCGATCTCCAGGCCCGGCAGCGATCGCGCGTAGGAGCCGGAGGCGAGCACGATGTTCTTGCCCGTGAGGGTGCGGTCGCCGACCTGCACGGTGTTCGGGCCGGTCAGGGTGCCCCAGCCCTGCACGAGCTCCACCTTGCGGGCGGAGACGAGGCCTGCGAGGCCCTTGTACAGGCGGGAGACGACCCCGTCCTTGTAGCTGTTCACCTTGGGCATGTCGATACCTTCGAACGTGGCCTGCACGCCGAAGTCGCCGCTCGACTTGGCCGAATCGGCCACTTCCGCCGCATGCAGCAACGCCTTCGTGGGGATACAGCCGCGGTGGAGGCACGTGCCGCCCACCTTGTCGGCTTCCACCAGGGCAACGCTCATTCCGAGCTCGGCTCCCCGAAGGGCCGCGGCATAACCGCCGCTGCCGGCGCCCAGGATGACGAGGTCGTAGGTCTGGCTCACGCTCGCTCCTCAGTTCTCCCGCGGCGATCCGCCGCTCTATGGGATTGTGTCAGACCGGTGCGGTCGAGTGTCGCCGTCCACACCGATGGTCGTTCTGCTCCAGTCCATCTTGTCATCACCGGCACTGGGCCCCCAGCTCTATGGAGTGGCGATCTGGGTGGGATGCGTCACGCGGCCCGGCGGGCCGCATTCTCCAGGAGTGTCAGCAGCGTGCGCACCCCGGCGCCCGTGCCACCCTCGGCCTCGTAGTGGCGCGGCTTGCCGCTGTTGAACGAGGGGCCCGCGATGTCGAGGTGCGCCCACGGCCGCGAGCCCGTGAACTCCTTGAGGAAGAGGCCGGCCACGAGCATGCCCCCGAACCGCTCACCGATATTGGCCAGGTCGGCCACGGCCGAGTCGAGGGAGGCGCGCAACGCGACCGGCAGCGGCATCGGCCACATCTGCTCGCCGGCGGCATCCGCGGCCGCGATCACGTGCTCGCGGGCATCGTCGGTGCCCATGACCGCACTCACCTGGTTGCCGAGCGCGACCATCTGCGCACCCGTCAACGTGGCGATGTCGACGACCACGTCCGGATCCTCCTCGCCCGCGGCCACGAGTGCGTCGGCGAGCACGAGGCGGCCCTCGGCGTCGGTGTTGAGCACCTCGACGGTCGTGCCGCCCCGGATGGTGATGACGTCGGAGGGGCGCTGGGCCGTTCCCGAGGGCATGTTCTCGGCGAGGGCGAGCCAGCCGGTCACGCGCACACCCACGCCCAGCGCGGCGGCGGCGAGGACGGTGTGCAGCACCGCCGCGGCGCCCGCCATGTCGGACTTCATGGTCTCCATCCCCGCGGCGGGCTTGATCGAGAGCCCGCCCGAGTCGAACGTGATGCCCTTGCCCACGAGCGCGTAGTGTGCGGCCGGCTTGGCGGGGGTGTAGCTCAGCTTGACCAGGCGCGGACCGCGCTGCGACCCCTGGCCGACGCCGACGAGGCCGCCGTAACCACCCGCGCGCAGGTCGTCGCCCGCGACCACGGTCATCTTGATCCCCGTGCCCTTGACGAGGGCGCGCGCACGATCGGCGAAGCTCTCGGGGAACAGCACGTTCGGCGGGGTGTTGACCAGGTCGCGGGTGCCGTGGACGGCGGCGGCGACGACCCGGGCGCGGGCCAGGGCGTCCTTGGTCTGCTTGGGCTTGAGTGGGGTGGCGACCGTCACGTGGCCGAGGGGGAGTGTGCCTTCGGACGACGCCGCGCGGCTCTTCCCGCCCCTCGCCTCGAGCTCGGGGCGCACCCGGTAGGCGCCGAGGAGGGCGCCCTCGGCGACCGCGCCGAGCTGCTCGGGGGAGTGGGCCGGCAGCGCGAGCACGGCGCCGTCCCTGCCCGGGAGTGCGCGGGTGGCGGCGCCGGCGGCGCGGCGCAGGCTCTCGAGCGAGGGCTCCTCGGCCTCCGCGAGATCGCCGAGGCCGGTGAAGGCCACGAGCCGGGCGGCGACCGGCTCCGGGGCGGGCAGTCGGACGACCTCGTCGGCCTTCCCGGTCACCTCGAGCACGGCGATCGCCTGCTCCAGCGCCGCGCGGGCGGCGGGGGCGAACATGCCGGCGTTCGCCAGGCGCGCGGTGGTGCCCGCGGCGACCGCCACCACCAGGGCGTCGGCGCTCACTCGAGCCGGATCCTTCGAAGTCACATCGATGTTGGTCACCGGGTCATCCTAGGCGAGTCCACTAGGATCATCGGTTGTGCCGTTCCTCAACTGGATTCTCTTCGCCTGTTCCCTGGGCCTGGCGGCGTGGGCCGGTCTGCGCACCGCCCGCGATCAGCCCGTCGTCTTCAAGCAACTCATCGTCGCCGGCGGGATCCTCGTGCTCCTGTTCGCCACGATGATCGTCGCCGGCATCCAGCTCGGCCGCGGCCACGAGATCGCCGACGGGGTCACCTTCTGGGGCTACTTCATCGCGGCGGCGCTGCTGTTCCCGCTCGCCGGGGTGTGGGCGATCGCCGAGCGGACGAGGTGGAGTTCGGTCGTGCTCATCGTGGCGGGGGTCGCCTTCGCCGTCGTGCAGCTGCGCCTGCTGCAGCTGTGGGGCACGCTCGGCGCGATCACCCAGATCGGTGCCCCGTGAACGCCCCGCTCGACGGCGACCCCGCGGCCGGCGCCGCCGTACCCGACACCCGCAGGCCCGCCTACGGCGCCGGCCGGGCGCTCATCGCCGCCTACGGCGTGTTCGCCCTGGCGGCGAGCGCGCGGGCGAGCGTGCAGTTGATCCGGGACTCCTCGGAGGCACCGCTGGCGTACACGCTGTCGGCCTTCTCGGCGCTCGTGTACATCGCGGCCACGATCGCCCTCGCCCACAACGGCAGGCGGATGCGCCGCGTGGGCTGGATCGCGGTGGCGATCGAACTGGTCGGCGTGGTGCTCGTGGGCACTCTCAGCCTCACCCATCCCGAACTGTTCCAGCACGACTCGGTGTGGTCGTTGTACGGGCGCGGCTACGGATTCGTGCCGCTCGTGCTGCCGGTCCTCGGCATCACCTGGTTGTGGCGGTCGAGCCCCGGTCGGATAGCGGCCGGCGACACACATCGCTCGGGCCGGGCGGGCGCCGTCCGTCAGCGTGCGAATCGAGACGAACGACAGGAGAAGGCGTGAGCCCCTATCGGAAGCTGTTCGACAAGGTCCTCGTGCGGATGGATCCCGAACGCGCCCACCACGGTGCGGCCGCGCTCATCGCGGCCGCCGGGAGGGCGCCGCTGCGGCCCGTCGTCTCGGCGGCCCTGACCCGCACGGACGGTACGCCCGGTGGCGCCACGCGGGCGTGGGGCCGGGAGCTGGCCGGGCCGCTGGGGATCGCGGCCGGGTTCGACAAGGACGCCCGGATGGCGCTCGGGCTCGCGGCGATGGGGTTCGCGTTCGTCGAGGTCGGCACCGTGACGGCGCGGCCGCAGCCCGGGAACGAGCGTCCGCGGATGTTCCGTTTTCCGCAGGAGCGGGCGATCGTCAACCGGATGGGCTTCAACAACGAGGGCGCGGTCGCCGCGGCCGCACGGCTGCGGCGACTGCGGCGCACCCCGGCCGGCAAGGCGCTCGTGCTCGGGGCGAATATCGGCAAATCGAAGGTGACACCGGCGAGCGAGGCCGTCGGAGACTACGTGTTCAGCGCACGCCGGCTCGCCCCGTTCGTGGACTATCTCGTGGTGAACGTGTCGTCGCCGAACACGCCGGGGCTGCGGGACCTGCAGGCCTCCGAGTCCCTGCGGCCGATCCTGGACGCCGTGACTCAGCAGGCGGCGTATGCGGCGGGGCGCGACGTGCCGGTGCTGGTGAAGATCGCCCCGGACCTGGCCGATGCCGATATCGACGCGGTCGCGGACCTGGCGCGCGAGCTCGGCCTGGCGGGCGTGAGCGCCGTGAACACGACGATCGACCACGACCACGGCGCGGGCGGAATGAGCGGCCCGCTGCTCCTCGAGCGCGGACTCACCGTGGTCTCCCGGCTGCGCCGGCGGCTCGGCGTGGGACCGTTGATCATCGGAATGGGCGGGATCAGCTCGGCCACCGACGTGCGCGCCTACCTCGCGGCCGGCGCCGACCTGACACAGGCCTACACCGGCTTCATCTATGGGGGCCCGACCTGGCCCGGGCGGATCAACAGGGAGGCCGCGGGGCCTCGCTGAGCCGCTGAGGAACTGAGCCACTGGGCCAGTGGCCCACGGAGCCACTGAGCCACGGGGCTACGGGGCTACGGGGCTACGGCGGATCATGCGGCGACCCTGCGCGGGCGCTCTCGAGTGGTGGGTCGCAGCAGCCCGCCCGAGCAGTGGTCCCGGGTAGTGGTCCCGGGTAGGGGTCCCGGGTAGGGGTCCCGGGTAGGGGTCCCGGGTAGGGGTCCCGAGGTCGACATCAGTGCCGCGGGGGCGAGCCCGCGTCAGCCGGGTAGGCATGTTCGGGTGCCGTGATCGTGCTGCCGTCGATGCGGGTGAAACGCCAGTGGCCGTCCCGGCGGGCGATCGTGATCTCGCGTCGGTGGACGAGCTCGTGATGGGTCCAGCACAGGAGGATCCCGTGGCTCACGGCGGTGGGGCCGTCGTGTCTTCCCCACCACAGCGAGTGGTGGATCTCGCCGAATCCCGGTGGTTCGTGGCAGCCTGGATACTGACAATGTCGATCCCGAGCGATGACCGCGCGGGCCTGATTCGCCGGGAAGATGCGCTGTTCGCGGCCGACGTCCAGCACCGTGGACTCGGGACCGAACACGACCCGGGCCAGGGACGAATCACAGGCGAACCGAGCCAGTTGCGCCGGTGCCAACGGCGTTCCGTCGGGGAAGGTCGCCGGTTCCAGTCCGCGCATCCGCCCGGTGTCGAGCCGAGTGGAGATCACGGCGTCGTCGTCGGACGTTCGGGCCCGCGCCCACGTGTCCTCCATGTCCTCAGCGTCTCCCGTGGCCCCCGTGGCCTCCGTCTCCTCAGGGGGGCGCGTCGTGTCGGACTGCGGCGCGCCGGGGTCGGCACTGCCGACACTGCCGACAGTGCCGACAGTGCCGACATTGCCGACACTGCCGGCGGCGGCGACCATGGCCTCAAGGGTGAGCCAGGGGACCGTGATGGTCAGGTGGGGCCGAATCCGAGCGGAGGACTGCTGCCGCCCGGCGGTGAGCGATTCCTGCGCGAGGGAGGTGAGGGCTGCGGCGCGTCGTTGGGCGGGGGTGCGGGCGTCGTCAGCGCTGGGCCGGCCCAGGTGCGCCGAGAGCGCCTCCTGCACGAGGCGCCCGCTTCCGGGGTCGAGCCAGCCGGTCAGGTGATAGCCGCCGGTGGTCTCGGCCAACGTGACCTGCTCCTTCGCGCCGTCCTCGCGCCAGGCGCGGTCCGCCGCCTGCGGATCGGCGGCGATCGCCCAGGCCTGGCCGATCCGGGCGAACGTGGTGGCGTCGAGACCCCGGGCATGACTCAGGAGGAAGTCCTCTCCGGCCTCGTCGCTGCGGAGCTGTTCGCGCATCCGCCCGGTCCGCGTGGTCTCGCGTACGAGAACAGCGACGTGGTCGGCGCCGACCTGCCCGGCGCGCAGCGCGTCGAATGTACCCGGGAGGTGGTCGCGCAGGCTGCGCGCGGTCCGCACCGTCCGCAGCGCGCTCCCGCGGCTGGCACCCGTATGGGTCTGGAGCCAGACCGGCAGGGTCCGCGACCCGTCCAGAGCCCACAGTCCGTCGGATTCGGCAGCGGCGGTCACCCGTGCCTGCAGTGCCTCGAGCCGGCGGGTCAGCTGCTCCACGCCGGTGAGGGCATCGAGCGCGGACTGCCCCGGGGCGCCGGCCCAGTCCAGTCCGGCCAGGGCCTCCACCTCGTCCGTGAGCCGTTCCAGGGCGGCGACCGCGGCGGCGTCTGCCACCTGACCGTCGCGCCGGCGAACTGCGGTGTCACCCGTGCTGAGGTCCTCGTCCGGGGACTCGGTCACACGACTGTCCCCCGATGCGGGGCGGTCGCCCGGCGCGGAGCCGGGCCTCACGATCGTCATGATCACCACGCTCCTTTCGCCTCCGTCAGCGGGAACCATCACCATCCATACTATCGAACAGATGTGCTAATCACAAGGGTTGGCGCGATATCGACCCGAGACAGTCTCGCCACGACCGTGTACCCCGCGGCGCGCCCCCGTTCCGCTGCCCGACTCGCATCAAGGGCCGGCGGGATCAGGACCCGATCGGCTTGTGAGACGGCGCCGGGCAGGCCGGACTTCGAGCGACACCTGGTCAACTCCCGCGTCGCGTGACGTCGACCCCACCCTCCCGGAGACGTGGGCGGTCGATCACGATGCCACGGACGCGCTGGTGCGAGTGCCCGCGGGACCAGCGCGCATGCGAGAGGGTGGGAGAGCGTCGTCTCGGCCTCCCGACACCACGGGGCGACGTGAACAGGGTGAGCCGCGGGCCCGCCCGGCCTACCCGACGACCGGAGCCGTGGACTCACGCGCGAGGGCGCGCATGAGCCGACCGCCGCCGGCCGCAGCCGGCGCGCCGCCGGGGGTACGGCGGGCTACCCCATGCGACGGGGGTCGACCGCACGAGGCCGCGGGCGTCGTCCGTACGCGTGAGCGAGGACCGGAACCGGTCGCCTCCCGCTCAGTGCGGGAACTCGCCCCTCTTGACCTGCGGCTTGGGCAGGCGCATCCGGCGCATCTGCATCGCGCGGCCCACCGCGTACATGTGGGTGCCCCGCGCCGACCCGAACTTCTTGATCAGTTCCTTCTTGATCGCGAACGAGACCCAGACGGCGTGGGCGAGGGTGGCCAGCACCACGACGTAGAGAGCGATGAGGATGAGGACGCCCGCCTCGGGGGAGAGGACGCTCTGGGCCACGAGGAGCACGAGCACGATCACGAGGGTCAGCGGGAAGAACCACTCGCCGAGCATGAATCGGGCGTCGACGGAGTCGCGGATATAGCGCCGGACGGGGCCGCGGTGGGCCGCAGGGAGATGTTGCTCATCGCCCGTGACCAGGGCCTCGTTCACCTTCATGCGCTCGATCCGTGCCGCTTCGCGTGCCGCGCGCTTGTCGGCCTTCGGATCCGCCGAGATCAGGGGAGAGCGATTGCGAGCCTCCGCCTCCTTGCGGGAGGGCGTGGGACGGCCCTTCCCGCCGAGCAGGGGCGTCTCTTCAACCGGGGCGGCCTCAGCCGACTTCTTGCGTCCGAACACACGGCCAGTCTACTGGGCATGTGGGCCGGGGCAGACGGCGAGGCTGTGCGCCCGGTGGCCGACGAGGTTGTGCACAGGGGCCGTCGGCGTGCTGCGGGATCGGGTCGGATTGTCTACCGTGGGGTGATGCTGACCAGAGTCGGGAGCAGACGAACGGGGATCGCGGCGACGATCCTCGCGGGGACCATGCTGGTGACGGGCTGCTCGGGCGGCGACGAGCCGTCGGCCGGCCCGCCGACCACAGACACGGCAGGCCCGACGACGACGGCGCCACCGACGACCGAACAGACGACGCCCAGCGAGGAGCCGGTACCCGAACCGAATCCGCTTCCCAAACCGGAAAGGCCCGCCGCGATGGACGACACCGGTGCAAAGGGCGCCATCGCCGCAGCCGAATACTTTCTCGAGCTTCACAATTACGCCGCCTCCACTGGAGATATATCCGACTTTCAAGCTATGGGCCGTGACGCGTGCGATTTCTGCAACGCGATGACCGCAACATTTAAGGACGTTTACAGCAACGATGGTTGGATTGTTGGAATATCGGCTCATATTTCTAACCCGGTCGCCACTCGCACCATTGATGACTTGGCATATGAGGTAGCTTTCGACTTAAATCTTGACAGCGGAGCCTCCTACACGAACGAGGGTCTAGTCAAACGATACGGTGAAAGCCAAGAGGTCGGCACACGTATCGTCGTTCAACATTTTGCGGATTGGCAGGTCGTGGCTCTCTTTTCGGGAACGGAGATAGAATGATCCGCGCTCTGGCAGTTGCGATGACACTCGTGGGGATCGCCGGGCTCGGGCTAGATACCAGCTTCGACGACTGGGATGACCCCGATACGGCGTGGAAAGGGAACACTGACGGCGACCAAGCGACGATAGGAATTGGCGAGGTCGACCAGCATAATCCTGGTGCTGATCGGAGCGCCGGCGGTGCGCCGGATTGGGAGCCTGGTGGTGCTGCGGTGGATGAGCCGGGCGATCCGGTGGATGCGGATCGGTGGTTGTCGCAGTGTTCGAGTCTGGGGGACCGGTTGTACTGCGGGATCGAGTTCGAGCTGAACTCGGACGACCCATGGGCCGCGGGCCCACCGGAGGAGCCGATCGACATCGTCGCTGCGGTGCTGGCACGAATCGAGCTGGCGACGTTCACGATCGAGCCGTCACCGATCCACGTCCAGCCCGCCGGTGGCCAGGTGCTGGTGGGGATGTACACGATCTTCTACACCGAACCGACGGTTCAGCGCTTCTCCACGAGGCTGCTCGATCGCCGTGTCGTGCTCGAGGTCGAACCCGTCCAGTACGTATGGGACTTCGGCGACGACACCGACCCGGTCACCACGACCGACCCGGGCCAGGCCTACCCGCAGCACACGATCACCCACACCTACACCTCCCAGGCCACCGTGACCCCCGAACTCGCGACCCGCTGGGTCGGACGCGTCTGGATCGAGGGAATCGGAGGCTGGTTCGCCGTCCGCGGCCAAGGCCTCACCACCGGCCACGGCACCCCGATCGAGACCATCACCAAACAAAACCGCCTCGTCGCCGGTCGGTGACGCTCGCACTGATCGGGGCCAAGCTGTCCACAGGGCAGCCGGGGTGGCTGCGAGATCGACCCCGAGTGTCTACCGTGGGGTGATGCTGACCAGAGTCGGGAGCAGACGAACGGGGATCGCGGCGACGATCCTCGCGGGGACCATGCTGGTGACGGGCTGCTCGGGCGGCGACGAGCCGTCGGCCGGCCCGCCGACCACAGACACGGCAGGCCCGACGACGACGGAGCCACCGACGACCGAGCAGACGACGCCCAGCGAGGAGCCGGTAACCGAACCGAGTCCGCTTCCCAAACCGGAACGACCCGCCGCGATGGAAGACACCGGCAAGAAGGGCGCCATCGCCGCAGCCGAATACTTCTTCGACCTGTACAACTATGCGGCGTCGACCGGAGACGTCGAAAGCTTTCTCGCCATGGGCCATACAAGTTGTGATTTTTGCACCAAGACTGCGAGCCAATTTTCCGCGCGCTACGACGCCGGCCAATGGCTTACAGGATTGATCGCGACTCCTCGACACCTGACCGCGAAGCGGACCATCGACGATTTGGCATACGAAGTAACACTCGACATCGAGGTCTCAGCCGGCACCGTGTACTCCGAGAGCGGTCTCGAATCGTCCGTAAAAGCGTTAAGCCAGCAGGACGCCAGGATCATCATGCAACATTTTGACGACTGGAGAGCAATTGGCTACTTTTCAGGAATTGATGCCCAATGAAGACAGTCGGTCTGATCGCCATCGCATTGGCCATGGGCACACTAATTCCGGACGGAGATCTCGACAATCCGTTTGAAGCGAACGTTGACGGAGATACCGCAAATGTCGGCCTCGGCGACCCGGGCGGCGCCCCACATCCAAAGCCTCAAGATCCTCGATCTGGGAACGGCGGTGCGCCCGAGTGGGAGCCTGGTGGTGCTGCGGTGGATGAGCCGGGCGATCCGGTGGATGCGGATCGGTGGTTGTCGCAGTGTTCGAGTCTGGGGGACCGGTTGTACTGCGGGATCGAGTTCGAGCTGAACTCGGACGACCCGTGGGCCGCGGGCCCACCGGAGGAGCCGATCGACATCGTCGCTGCGGTGCTGGCACGAATCGAACTGGCGACGTTCACGATCGAGCCGTCACCGATCCACGTCCAGCCCGCCGGTGGCCAGGTGCTGGTGGGGATGTACACGATCTTCTACACCGAACCGACGGTTCAGCGCTTCTCCACGACCCTGCTCGATCGCCGTGTCGTGCTCGAGGTCGAACCCGTCCAGTACGTATGGGACTTCGGCGACGACACCGACCCGGTCACCACGACCGACCCGGGCCAGGCCTACCCGCAGCACACGATCACCCACACCTACACCTCCCAGGCCACCGTGACCCCCGAACTCGCGACCCGCTGGGTCGGACGCGTCTGGATCGAGGGAATCGGAGGCTGGTTCGCCGTCCGCGGCCAAGGCCTCACCACCGGCCACGGCACCCCGATCGAGACCATCACCAAACAAAACCGCCTCGTCGCGGGGGAGTAGCCGCCACCGATGTCCTGCGACATAACGGCCACCGGCGACGCGGTCGACCTCCCCACCGCGACGTGCCCACGTCGACGGAAGAGGCCGGCCGCGAGGCCGATCACACCCCTGCACCGGAACGGCTCACGAGGTCCACGCCCGCCACAACGCCGCGTATTCGCCGCCCGCGCCCATGAGCTCCTCATGCGAACCGAGTTCGACGATCCGACCCTCCTGCACCACGGCGATCCGGTCCGCGTCGTGCGCGGTGTGCAACCGGTGGGCGATCGCCACGACGGTTCGGCCGTCGAGCAGGGCGTTCATGGACCCCTCGAGGTGCCGGGCCGTGCGCGGATCGATGAGCGAGGTGGCCTCGTCGAGCACGAGGGTGTGCGGGTCGGCGAGAATGAGCCGGGCGAGCGCGATCTGCTGGGACTGCGCGGGCGTGAGCGCCTGGGATCCCGAGCCGAGCACGGTGTCGAGCCCGCCGGGAAGCGCCTGCACCCAGCGCCACGCATCCACGGTCGCCAGCGCCGCAATAACGGCGTCGTCGCCCGCGCCCTCCCGGGCCAGCACGACGTTGTCGCGGACCGTGCCGCGGAACACGTGGTGCTCCTGCGTCACGAGGGCGACCTCTCGGCGCAGCCGCTCGAGCGGGAGCTGGATGAGATCCGCCCCGCCGACCTGCACCGATCCGGCCCGGGGACCGTGGATCCCGGAGAGCAGCCGGCCCAGCGTCGACTTCCCGGAGCCCGAGGGGCCGACGATCGCGAGCCGCTCCCCGGTCCGCAGGTTCAGGTCGATGCCGTGGAGCACGTCCTCACCCTCGCGATAGGCGTACCGCAGACCCGTCCCCGCCAGCTGCCGGTCGAGCGGCAGCGCGTCGCCCGCCTGACGGTCCGGCGGCACGGAGGCCAGCCCGAGGAGCCGGGTGGTCGAGGCGATCCCCACCTGCAGGTTGTCGATCGTGACCACGAGCCGGTCGAAGGGCCCGTAGAACGCTTCCACGTACAGCATCCCCGTGGTGATCTGCCCGAGGTCGAGCCGGCCCTCGAAGTATGCCCACGCGCCGATCGCCAGCGTGATCACCCGCGGCAACGAGAAGGCCGTGTCCATGACCGTCAGCAGCACGACCCGCAGCGAGAGTCCGTATCGCTCGGCCTGCCCGGAGGTCTCGAGATCCTCCCGGCCATGACGACGCCGCCGCCGGCCCAGGCGCAGCGCCTCGAGGGTCCGGGCCCCCTCGACGGTCTCGGTCAGGGTGGTGTTGATCCGGGAATAGGTGGCCCCCTCGTACAGGTACGCCGTCGGCGCCTCGCGGAGGTACCGGCGCACCTGCAGGGTCGCGAGCCCGGCGAGCACGAGCGAGGGCAGCGCCAGCAGCCAGGAGTTGATCACCATCGCGACCATCGTCAGCGCGACGGTGATCACGGCGATGATGCCCTCCGGCAGCGCCCAGCGCACCGTGGCGCTCATCGAATTGACGTCGCGGGTCACCCGCGTGACCAGGTCGCCGGTCGAGGCCGATTCGACCGTTCCCAGCGGCAGCCGCAGCACCGACCGGATCACGTACTCGCGCGCCTGGGCGAGCACGTCCTGGCCGAGCATCGCCGCGACCGCCCGCGCCGTGAACGTGAGCGCCGTCTGCAGCACGAGCAGCACCGTGACGATCGCGACGAGGCGCAGCACCGCCGAATCCTCGCCTGCTCCGCCCGCGACCGTCGTCGTGTTCACGAGGTCGCCCAACAGCTTCGGGACGGCGAGGGCCGTGGCCGCAGCGGCGGCGTTGGCGAGCACGAGGCCCGCCACGATCGCCTTCCGCGACGAGAACAGCCCGCCCAGGAACGAGACGACCTGGCCGCTCGTAGCCACCGGCAGGCCCTTGTCCGGATCGAAGGCGCGGGCCCGATGCTCCTGGGCGCGCCGCCGCCGGGCTGCGTGCCGCGCCTGGTAGGCGCGCCACCGGGCGCGTGGATTACGGACGGCGCCCGGTTCCGCGGGCGCGCCGGTGACCGGTCGGTCCGTGGCGGGGGCGGGGTCGGCCGCGGCCAGCCAGGTGCGCGCGGAGTCCGCGCGCAGGTCGTTCGAGAGCGCATCGCGCACTGCACTCGGCTCAGTCATCGCGGCCTCCGCACTGCCCGCCGCCCACATCCGGGACCGTTGAGCTCGGCCGGCCCGCGCGAGGCGATCCCGGGCCGGAGCCTGCCGCACCGTCGAGTTCGTCGGAGCCGCGCATGACCACGGCCCGGTACCGGGGGCTGGTCGCGAACAGGTCCGCGTGCGTTCCCCGCTCGACGATCCGCCCGCCGGCGAGGAGTTGGACCTCGTCGGCGTGGCGCAGCAGCAGCGGAGAGACGGTCATGACGGCGGTCGTGCGTCCGGCCCGCGCCGCGGGAAGGCGGTCGGCGATGACCGCCTCGGTGTGGGCGTCCACCGCCGAGGTCGGCTCGACCAGCACGAGGATCGGCGCGTCCGCGGCGAGGGCCCGGGCGAGCACGAGCCGCTGGCGCTGCCCGCCCGAGAGGCCACGGCCACGCTCATCCAGCCGGCCCTGCCAGCCACCCGGGGTCGCGTCGTAGACGTCCTCGCCGGCCGCGGCCGCCAGCGCGTCCTCGGCCTGCTCGCGTGTGAGTCGCCCGGTCGGATCGAGGGCCTGCTGGAGGGTGCCGGCGAACACGGTCGATCCTGTGTCGCTCACCAGGATCGCGGCCCGCACCTGCTCGATCGACGCCTCCGCCAGGTCCACGTCGCCGAGCCGGACCCCCCAGGGGGCGTGCGCCCGGGCGTGGTCGTGTTCGGCCGCCGCCCGCCGCCGGCGCGCGTTCGCCCGGCGGGCGGTCCTCGCGGCCCGGCCCGTGAGGTCCTCGCCGGCGTCGAGCGAGGTGGGTTCGGCCTCCGCCGGCAGGTAGCGCCCGAACCGGTCGGCCAGCGCCGCGGCCTCGTCCGGGTCGGCCGAGACGACCATCGTCAGCAGCCCCGGCGCGAGCCGCGCGCCGGAGGCCTCATCGAGAAGGGGAGCGGCGTCGTCCATACGCCTGTTCCGATCGCCCGGCCAGGGCGAGCCGTGGGCGAAGATGTTGATCGCCTTCTCGGCGGAGACGAGGGAGCGCACGAACTTCTGCACGAACTCGAAGAACACGCGGATGGGTTGGAGGAGGAAGAGCGCGTAGCCGAGGAACGCGACGAGGCCGCCGATGCTCAGCTCGCCCGCGTGCACGGCGCGCACGCCCAGGTACATGAGCGCGACCACGAACAGGCCCGAGAGCAGCACGCCGGCGGCCTCGACCACCGCGCCCCAGACCCCCGCGCGCACGCCGGCGCCGCGGGCGCGCTGCGACTGAACTGCGTAGTTCCGCCCGAACGTGGCCTCCCCGCCGACCCCGCGCAGGATCCGCAGGCCGGCCACGATGTCCGTGGCCATCGAGGTGAGCTCGGACGTGCGGGAGCGCTCCTGCGCCTGGGAACGCTGTAGCGGGCGCAGGATCGGGCCCGTGACGGCCACGAGCAGCGGCGCCACGAGCAGCACGATGACCCCGAGGCGGACGTTCGTCGTGAGCACGATCGCTGCGACCACGAGGTAGGTGAGCGCGTTCGCGATCGCGCGGGTCGTCACCTCGAGGAACGCCGCGAACTGGTCGGCATCGGAACCCGCGACCGAGAGCACCTCGCCCGTGGGTGTGCGCCGATGCAGCACGTGCCCGAGTTCGGTCGACTTGTTCGTGACGAGCCCGATCGTGCCGAACGAGGCGATGAGCCACGACCGCACCTGCGCGATGTGCCAGATCCCGCCGGTCAGCGCGCCGGCGAGGGTGACGACGGCGAGCACGCCGATCCACAGCAGCACGGCGCCGGTGTCGCGAGCCGTGATCCCCGAGTCGATGACGTTGCCGAGGGCCCACGGCGCGACCGCGGCGGGCAGGGCGAACAGGGTGGCGAGCAGGATCGTCCACCAGAGCACCGAGCCCTGCTCCCGCAGCAGCCACAGCAGGAAGCGGACGGGGGAGCGCGTGTCGGGGTGTTGGGTCGAGCCCGCCGTGAAGGCCGTGGTCTCGGGAGGGAAGTCACGCACGAGTATCCAGCGTAGGTCTCGGTGTAGGGGAAGGCGAGAGGATTATGGACGACGGCCGCCGCGGTTCGCGCGCGCCGTTCAACTCGCGTCGGGCTGCTTCGGGCGGCGGGCACTGCGCTCGACGGGCGCGCGGCATGGGCACGGTGAGGCGGTGTGGCGTGCGTCTCACCCGCGGGGCCGCGCGGATTACCGGTTGGCGCCGGGCGTGCGGTAGTCTCATCACGGTTGAACGGGCTGTGGCGCAGCTTGGTAGCGCACTTGACTGGGGGTCAAGGGGTCGTGGGTTCAAATCCCGCCAGCCCGACCATGTGAAAGAGGCAGAGAATGCCTGCAAAGACGCGGTTTAAGGACACTGGGGCACTGTCCACCCCGGACCCCTTCAACACCCCGCCAGGCCCCCTGGACGCCAACTTGGACGCCATCTTTGGCGGCCCGAGCAGACGCCATCGGACACTCTCGGAAAATCCCGCACACATGACGTGCATGGATGATGATCTACCCACTGGCCAGCGGATCCGAGACATCCTGACCGGGCTCGGTGTGAAGGGGCCGGGGAAATGGTGGGAGTACTGGGTTCCAGCCCGCAGCGAAGCGACGAGCGGGACCAGGCAGGCCACCACCGACGGGTCGGCATCGCGGTGCGGCGACCGCTTCGACAGCATTCGCAGGCCCGCCCGGGCCGGGACCGTCCGTGCCCCTGGTGTGCGCAGCCCCAGAATCAATGCTGCATCAGTAGCGACCGGATGCCGGGCCAGGGTCGGGTTGCCGGCGAGGGCGGCCAGTTGCTGAGCCGACAACCACTGCGACGCCTGACACCTGGACCAACGCATCGCGCTGCGATACGCCCTGACCTTGATGACCCAGACCGAGACGAAGAGCTACCTCGCTCATCACCTCGCACTGGCCGGCCGCTTGGACCCGATCTTCTCCGATGACGCCACCACCCTGATCCGCCAAGTAGGACGCGGCACCCGCCGAGCAGTCAACAACCTCGCCGTCCAAGCACTCGGCGCCGCCTCTGCCGGTAACGCCGTCGTCGGCGAATCAGCCGCACGCGCCGCCGTCACCGAGGTCACCGCCGAATAGCCGCCGCGACGACATGAGGACCATCACGACAGCGTGACCATCAAGGCCCCACCGGCAACCCTCCGGTGGGGCCTTCCCTCAACCCGATACATCCTCACCGAGAACGACGCCTTCGTCCTCAACGGACGTGGCCGCCAACACCAGACAGGACTCTTGACCGCCACCGGGCGGGCCCTAGGACCACCTATGGGCAAAACTCGATGGTTCTTGACACATACCTGGTAGCCTCATGGGGAACTGGCATCGCCGCCCGTGACTCCGCGACATCTCGGAGGCTGGAGGATTCAATGTTATCGAATTCAGAGGCAAGTGCACGGTCTGTGATGCCCTCGGAGTGGGCGGAAGCGGTCGCCATCGTCGGGATCGGATGTCGCTTTCCCGGAGGTGTCCACGACACTGACTCCTACTGGGATCTATTGCGCCGTGGCAGGGATGGGATCGTCGACATTCCTGCGGATCGCTGGTCGGCGCGAAAGTTCTATGACCCGGATCTCGGGCCAGGGCACTCGCGGGTTCAGCGGGGGGGCTTCCTCGAACAGAACGTGTCCGAGTGGGACGCCCAGTTCTTCGGGATCAGCCCCCGCGAGGCGGATTTCGTTGATCCCCAACATCGCTTCCTGATGGAGGTGGCCTACGAGGCCATCGAGGACTCAGGAACTCCCGTGGACACGCTCGCCGGTTCGCGGACCGGCGTGTTCGTCGGCGGTTTCACGCTGGACTACAGCCAGCTGCAGTTCTCCGGTGCCACTGGGTCGCGCGGGCTGTTGCGTGCCCACACCGCGACCGGTGTCGTGATGACGATGTTCTCCAACCGCATCTCCCACGCGTTCGACCTGACCGGGCCCAGCATGACCGTCGACACCGCGTGCTCCTCGTCGCTGGTCGCCGTACACCTGGCCTGTCAGTCGCTACTCACGGGCGAGAGCACCATGGCCATCGCCGGCGGGGTGAACCTGATGTTGGCGCCTAACTTCACGATCGCGGCGTCCCAGGGAGGCTTCCTGTCGCCGACCAGCCGGTCGCGTCCGTTCCACGCGGAGGCGGACGGCTACGTGCGAGCCGAGGGCTGTGGTGTCGTCCTACTCGAACCTCTCTCGGTCGCAATCGGATCCGGCCGCCGCATCTACGCGATCATCCGTGGGTCGGCCGTGAACCAGGACGGGCGCACCAACGGCATCACCGTCCCCAACGGCACGAGTCAGAAGAAGGCCATGAAACACGCGCTGGCGGTCTCCGGCATCGACCGGGACGCGGTGGGCTACGTGGAGGCGCACGGCACCGGCACCCCGGTGGGAGACCCGATTGAGGCGAACGCGATCGGGGACGTCTACGGCCGGGGGCGTGATCCGCGCAGCGCCTGCATGATCGCGTCCGTCAAGTCCAATATCGGACACACCGAGGCAGCAGCCGGTGTGGCAGGCCTGATCAAGGCAGCACTGGTGCTGCGCCACAGGGAAGTCCCGGCCCACCTTCACCTCACCGAGCTCAACCCGAAGATCGACCTGGAGGACCTGAGGCTGCGGATCCCTACCAAGTCGTGTGCGTTGCCGGTGTCGGACGGTGTCGGGTTCGCAGCAGTCAACTCGTTCGGGTTCGGTGGGACCAACGCGCACTTGATCCTGCAGGAGGCCCCCGACCCAGCACAGGTTGACGGGGACGCTGAGCGGTCACCGGCCAGTCGTGGCATCACACCGATCCTGCCACTGGCTGCCCGGAGCAACGGTGCCCTGTCCGCCCTGGCTACCCAGGATGCGCGGATGCTCACGAGTGGCGCCGCGGCAGACCAGATCGCCGCCGCCCGTGTCCACCACCGGGCACTGCACCCGCAGTCTCGGGCGGCGGTGCTCGTGGGAGATCTCGAGTCGACCCGGGCGGCCCTGGATGCTCTGTCCCAAGGTTCCCCGCACGCCGACCTGGTGACCGGTGGCGCTGCCGGGTCGACGCTCGTCTGGCTGTTCACAGGGATGGGCCCGCAGTGGTGGGGCATGGCCCGCGACCTGCTCGAGCGCAACCCCATCTTCGCAGCTCAGGTGGAACGGGTGGACGCCGCGTTGACTCCGTTGGCGGGCTGGTCGATCGTCGACGAGCTGCGACGGGATGAGGACTCCTCGCTGATGGGCCGGACCCAGATCTCCCAGTGCGCGAACTTCACGGTGCAGCTCGGCCTGGCCGCCGTGTGGCGCGAACTCGGAGTCCCCATGGACGCGGTGATCGGCCACAGCGCCGGTGAGGTCGCAGCCGCCTACGTCACGGGCGCGCTCTCCTTCGACGACGCCGTGACCGTGGTGTTCCACCGGGCCCGCCTGCAGCAGAGCACCTCCGGGCAGGGCAGACTGCTCGCAGCGTCGATCTCACCGCAGGAGGCGCAGGGCCTGGCGCCCGTGGTCGACGGGAGGCTGCACTTGGCCGCGATCAACGGCCCGGAGTCGATCGCGCTGGTCGGCGACGTGGACATCCTGGTGTCGGTGCAGGAGGATCTGGAGAAGCGCGACGTGTTCGCACGCATGGTTCCCGGTGACGTGCCGTTCCACGGGCCCGGCATGGACCCGCTGGAGGAGGAGCTACGCGAGGTGCTGGCCGACGTCGTACCGTCGGCGCCGACCTGCCCGATGTACTCGACCGTTACTGGAGAGTCCGTCACGGGCCCCGTCCACGACGCAGATTACTGGTGGCGCAACGTGCGCCAGCCGGTCCAGTTCGCGCATGCCGCGCGGTGCGCCATTCGTGACGGCCACCGCGCTTACCTCGAACTCGGACCCAACCCGGTGCTCGGGTATTCGGTGCAGTCCTGCCTGACAGAGGCCGGCGTGGACGGAGTGACCGTGTCCTCGCTCCGCCGCAAGGACCCGGATGCCCAAGCCATGGCCGTGGCGTGCGCACGACTGTTCGTGAACGGCCTCGGTCCAGACTGGCGGGCGTTCTACACCACCCCCGGTTCACTGCGGCTGCCGCTGTACCCGTGGCACCGCGACCGCTATTGGATGGAGAGCGAGGCGACCCGAGCCGACCGGACGGGTGATATGCCGCACCCGCTGCTAGGCAGGCGGCAGGACACGGCGACGGCGGCGTGGAGCCGAGAGCTGGACGGATCCCGGCCTGCCTACCTGTCCGACCACATGGTGCACGGCGCGAACTTGTTCCCCGGCGCCGGCTACGTGGACATGGCGCTCCGTGCCGGGCAGGAGGAGGCGCCTGCCGCCAGGCTCTCCATCTTCGACGTCACGTTCCACAATCCGGTCGTGATGCAAGGCACCCTGTCCGGTGAGTTGGAGACGGTCATGGACCGCACGACCTCGATGGTCCAGATCAACGGTCGTGCCACCTCGGACCGTCCGTGGACGCAGCACATGACGGGGTTCCTCGCCCCGGCGCGGGGTGCGGCGCGTCACTTCGACATCGCGGCTGCCCGCGACCGCTGCCCCTCCCTACAGAAGCGTGCGGAGTGCTACAGCACGTTTGCGGGGGGTGGCTTCGACTACGGGCCGCAGTTTCAGATGATCGAGGCCCTGTGGCTGGGCGATGGAGAGGCGGTCGCGCGATTCGACTCGCAGTTGTTGGGCGGGGAGGCCCGGGCCGAGCGCGGCGAGTCAATCCTCGACCCGATCCTGTTGGACGGCTGCTTCCAGCTTCTCCTGCCGCTGGCCCAGGCGCAGTCGGTGGACCTGACCCAGGCGATCCCTGTCGGTGTCGGGCGGATCGAAATGCTGCCTGCCCTGGATGACCACGTGCCGACCGCGACGGTCTGGACGCGTGCACGGATCAGCGAGGTCGGGCCGGACCTCGTCGCCGGGGACGTCGTCGTGACGGACGACGCCGGCAACGTGCTGCTGCAGGTCGATCGATTCCAGGTCCGGCTCGTGGACCCCGACGCGCAGGTACCCCGTCAGGGTCATCACTGGCTCTACGAGGTCGACTGGGAGGCCGCGGAGTCGCAGGGGTCAGAGCACCTGGCCGGCGCCCTGTCCGCCACCTCGTCGGCGCCCGTGGAGGACGAGGGGACGGTGACCACGGACCCGCAGCCTGAACCCGGGCCGCTGCGCCGGGCCCGGCACTGGCTGATGCTGAATCCCGGCACGGGAGCGGGGGAGCGACTGGCGCACATGCTGACTGCCCGCGGCGACCGGGTGCTGATGGCCACCACGGACTCCCGTGGCAAGGCGTTAGCGCCGGGATCGTGGGTCGCCGACCTCAACCACCGCAGCGACCTGGAAGCAGTGCTGGCCTGGGCAGCAGCCGAGCTCGTAGGCGAGACACCGGGAGTCATCGACCTGCGCGCGCTGGGCGCGCCGGAGGCGAGCCTTGACCGGTCCCCGTCACTCGCCCACCAGTACGCCGGCGGGCTGCTCGACCTGGTCCAGGCGATGGATGCGCGCGACCTGGCCTGGCCACTGACCCTCGTGACCGCGGGAGCGCAGCCGGTGACCGGTCCGGTCCACCCGGCCGGGGTCGGGCAGGCGGCCGTGTGGGGCATGGGCCGGGTCTTGCACCAGGAGTCGGTGGAGCTGGCTCCCCGACTGGTCGACCTGGACCCGGACGATCTGCAGAACTGCCTGCCCGCGCTAGTGGACGAACTGCACGGCGACACGGGGGAAGACCAGCTCGGCCTGCGTAGCGAGGGGCGCTTCGTTGCCCGGCTGCAGCCCTCGACGGAGCCGGACACCTGGCTCCCCGCGCGGCTGGCCCCATTCGGCACCTACCTGATCACGGGCGGCCTGGGTGCCCTGGGCGTGGTGTGTGCGCGATGGTTGGCCCGTCGGGGCGCTCGTCGGGTCGTGCTGACCAGCCGCAAGGGTCTGCCACCCCGTGACCAGTGGGACAGGGTCACCGACACCCGCCAGCGCGAGCAGATCAATACGGTCCTCGGGATTGAGCAGGAGGGGACGACCGTGGAAGTGGTCGCCCTCGATACCACCGACGCTGAGCAGGTGCGGGAGTTCGTGACCCAGCGGCGTCGCGCGGCGCTGCCACCGCTCCACGGCGTGTTGCACGCGGCCGGTGTCCTGCACGATACCGTCATGGTCCGGATGAGTCCGGACGACCTGCACACGGTCCTCAACCCCAAGGTAGAGGGCACCTTGGCCCTGCACCACGGGCTGGAGGGGGAGCCGCTGGACTTCTTCGCGCTGTTCTCCTCCGTCAGCAGCGTGGTGGTGACCAGCGGCCAGGCGAACTACGCGGCCGCCAACGCCTACATGGACGCCTTCGCATCCCGCCTGCGGGCGGCAGGGGTTGCCGCCGTAAGCATCAACTGGGGTCCGTGGGACGTCGGCATGATTGCCGAGATGAACCTGCAGGCCTTCTACGGCCGTCGCGGCATCGACCTGATCCCCGAGCGGGTCGGCGTCCAGCTACTGTCGGTGATCCTCGGCAAGTCCACGGCCCAGCAGGTGATCGTGTCCGCCGACTGGCCGACCCTGATCGCCAGCTACCCGGTCGTCCCCCGGATGATCGAACACCTCGGCCAGGCCGGTGCCGACGACCAGGACAACGGGGAGGGCGTCGACTGGAAGTCCGCGATCGCCGGCGCTGAACCCGACCAACGCCTGCCCGTCGTCACCGACGGCGTCGCGAACGTGCTGGGAGCAGTGCTGCGGATCGGCCCCGACGAACTGAACCGCGACGTCCCGCTGAACCAGCTCGGCCTCGACTCGATGATCGCCGTCGAGGTGCGCATCCGCATCGAACGGGCGCTCGGCTACTCCCCAAAGGTGGTCACCCTGCTGCAGGGAGTGACGGTCAGCGACGTCGCAGCACTCATCGACAGTGAGCTGGCACCGGCCGGCGACGAGACACCCGATGGCATCAGCGAAATGGTCCAGAACGTCGACCCGGACGTGCTGGAGGCGCTGTTGAGTGAGATCGAGCAGATCGGCCCGAATGGAACGGCGTCATGACACAGCTGAGCGAACGACTCGCCAACCTCTCCCCTGAGCAGCGGGAGATGCTGCTGGCCCGGCTGGGCAAGACTCGCACCAGACCGGACCGGATCGTCGCCGAGGAGCACGATCCGGTCCGGCCCCTGTCCTCTACCCAGCAACGGCTGTGGTTCCTCGAACAGTTCGCCCCGAGCGAGCCGTTCAACGTCATGTCGGGAGTGGCGCGGATACCCTTCACCATCGAGCCGGACCCGTTCATCGAATGCCTGCAGCGGGTAACCGCCCGGCACGACATCCTGCGCACCGCATTCGTTATCGACCAAGGCGTGCCCCGGGCACGGGTCGAGCCGTCGGTGACGGTGCCGGCCACCGTGCTGATCGGCCTGGAGGCGGCGGAGCTAGAGGCACGGTTCGAGCAGGACGCCCACACCCCGTTCGACCTCGCGCAAGCGCCGCTGTTCCGAGTGGCCATCGTGCCAGCCCCGGACTACACGCTCGTCCAATTGACAATGCACCACCTGATCTCCGACGGCTTCTCCAACGGTGTGCTGTTCAACGAGCTGGCCAGCGAATGGGCCGCCCACCAGTCGCGCAATGCGGTGGCCCGCCCGGCTCCGCCGCAGTTCCAGTTCGCCGACGTCGTCAGCTGGCAGCAGCGGAGGTTGCACGACTCCGACCACGGGAAGGCCAGTGTCAACTACTGGGTGCGGCACCTGACCGGAGCACCGGAGCGGCTGACGCTCAAGACCACCTGGCAGCGTCCCGCGCACATGTCCTACCGCGGCGGGCGGCTTCCCGTAGCCTTCCCGCCGGAGCTGGTCGAGCGGGTCCGCAAAGCCGCTGCCGAGCAGGCCGTGACGCCTTTCAGTGTGGTTCTGGCCGGATACGTCGCCGTGCTGTCCCGGTTCGCCGACCAGCAGGAGATCATCGTCGGCATCCCCGTGGCCGGGCGTGACGAGCCGGGCACCGAGGCACTGATCGGCCCGTTCCTGAACACGCTGGCGATGCGTTTCGACGTCACCGACCAGCCGACCTTCGCCACGCTCGTGGGTCGGGTCGGGTCGGTCGTCAATGACGGTATGCACCATCAGGACGCGCCGTTCGAGGAGGTCCTGCGTGCGCTCGCAGTGGCTCGCGACCCATCCCGCAGTCCGGTCTTTCAGACAGTGTTCAACTTCCAGTTCAACCAGACGGGCCGGGTCGGCGAGTTCGAACTGCGCGACATCCACAACGGGTCCGCTCAGAGCGACCTGCGGCTCGACCTGGTCTCCGCCGGAAACCAGCTGACCGGTCACGTCGACTACGCCAGCGACGTGTACAGCCAGGCCGCGGTGCAGTCGATCATCGACGCCCTCGACGCCTTCCTGGACGCCGCCCTGACCCGCCCCGGCACCCCGATCCGGTCGCTCCCGCTGATGAGTCCCGAGCGGGCCGGGCATCTAGTCGCGGACGGGTCGACGCGGATGGATGACCCGCCGGTCGACGCCGGTGCCACCGCGGCCTCGATGATTATCGAACAGTGCCGCCGCACTCCGCAGCGGACCGCCATCACCACCGAGACGATGCACCTGACGTACGCCGAGCTGGACACGGCCAGCGCCGCCCTGGCCGCGAGGCTGCGAGAGCAGGTCACCGCGCCTCACGCCCGAATCGGACTGTTGCTGCCCCGTAGCCCGCACACCATCGTCGCGATGCTTGCGCTGATGCGGGCCGGCTGCTCCTACGTGCCACTCGACCCGGACTACCCGAGGGAACGCCTCTCGTTCATCTGCCAGGACGCCGACCTGGCCGCCCTGATCACCGTGGACGAGCACGCTGCGACCGCGGGCGAGCTGGTGGCGTCCGGCGACGTGCCGGTGCTCGTCGCCGACGCTGCGCAGGAGCCAGCGCACGACGGGCAGCCCGACACCGTCGGGCCGGAGGTGGACGCCGTGGGGGACGGGGCGAGCGAGGCTTACACGATCTACACATCCGGGTCGACCGGCCTGCCCAAGGGAGTGCAGATCAGCCACACCAGCCTGGTCAACTTTCTGACCTCGATGCAGCACGAGCCCGGCATCGGCACCGACGACGTGCTGCTCGCCGTGACCAGCCCATCATTCGACATCGCCGCGCTCGAACTGTTGGCGCCGCTGACGGTGGGGGCAAACGTCGTGGTGGCCAGCGGGCGGGACGCCGGGGACGGGCGCCGGCTCGCGGCCCTCCTGGATGCCCACCACGTGACAATCATGCAGGCTACCCCGGCCACCTGGCAGATCCTGCTGGCCAGTGGCTGGCCTGGCAACCCTCGGCTCCTTGCCCTCTGCGGGGGTGAGGCCCTGCCGAGTGCTCTGGCCCAGGGCCTCACCGACCGCGTGTTCCGGTTGTGGAACATGTACGGGCCGACCGAGACCACTATCTGGTCCACCATCCATCCGGTGACGCCCGACGACGCCGGCGCGACGGTCCCCATCGGCCGGCCCATCCGGCGGACCGCCGCCATCGTGGTCGACGAGAAGCTGCATCCCGTGCCTGCGGGCGTGTTCGGTGAACTTTGCTTGGGGGGCGACGGGCTGGCCATCGGCTACCTGGACCGCCCCGAGTTGACCGCCGACCGGTTCGCTCACCCGGACTGGCTGGAAGGGCGGCCGCTCTACCGAACCGGCGACCTGGTCGTGGCCCGCGCCGACGGGGTCCTGGAGTACGTCACCCGGATGGACACCCAGGTCAAGGTGCGCGGCTACCGCATCGAGCTGGGGGAGATCGAGACGGTCTTGGATACCCATCACGCGGTGGACCGGTCGGTGGTCGTCGTGGCTGGTGCTGACCAGAACACCCAGCTGGTCGCCTACGTCCAAGGCGCCGTCCCGGAGCAGGAGCGTCAGGTCGACCTACCCGGCTGGCTCGCCGAGCGGCTGCCGCAGTACATGGTGCCGACGCAGGTGCTGTGGCTCGACCGGCTGCCGTTGACCCCGAACGGCAAGATCGACCGCAAGGCCCTGCCGGAACCGCACACCGCCTCCCGGGAGTCCACCGGCGGCGGGCACACCGAACCGGTGGTGCCCCCTTCCACCGGGACCGAGCAGGCGGTGATCGGCATCTGGCAGGAGCTGCTCGACCGGCACGACTTCGGCGTCGACGACGGCTTCTTCACCCTTGGCGGGCATTCCCTGATGGCCACCAAGCTGATCTTCCGGATCCGGGAGGTCACGGGTGCCGAGCTGCCCCTGCAGGTGCTCTTCGAGGGGGAGCCCACCGTGCGACGGATCAGCGCCCTGCTTGACCAGGGCCAGGACGCGGCGGCCGCACCGGCGGATGACCTGGACCTTGCCGAGGAGGCCGTGCTGCCCGACAGCATCCGGCCGGATCCGTCCGCGCACGTGCACAGCGTGTCCAGCCCGCAGCACCCACTGGTGACCGGGGGCACCGGATTCATGGGGTCCTTCCTGCTCGCGGAAATCCTGGAGACCACCGACGCGGCGCCGTTCTGCCACGTGCGGGCCCCGAGCGAGGCCGAGGGCCTGGCCCGGCTGCGCGAGTCCATGTCACAGTACGGCATTTGGCGGGACGGATACGCCGACCGGATCATCCCCGTGCTGGGAGACCTGCGCCGCGAGCGGATCGGCCTATCCACCCCGATGTGGGACCACCTGTCTGAGAGCGTGGACGAGATCTTCCACTGCGGCGCCGAGGTGAACTTCCTCAGCCCCTATGCGACCCTCAAACCGGCGAACGTGGACGGCACGCTGGCCGTCTTGCGGCTGGCGGTGAACCGCACGACCAAACCGGTCCACTTCGTGTCGACCACCTACGTGTTCTCTCGCTTCTCCTATCCCCCGGACACCGTGTTCACCGAGGACATGGCGCCGATCCACGACCTCAACCACACGTTCGGCTACACCCAGTCCAAGTGGGTCAGCGAGAGCATGGTGGCCGAGGCCGGCCGGCGAGGTGTGCCGACCTACATCTATCGGGCGGGACGCATCGCGGGGCACAGCCGCACGGGGGCCTGCCAGACCTACGACTTCGTCTGGCAGGCCGTCCGTGCCGCGGTGGAGATGGGCGCTGCGCCGTACGTCAACATGCAGGTGGACGTGACACCGGTCGACTACGCGGTAGCGGCGCTGGTCCGCATCGCCCGACAGCCCGGTCAGGGCGGCAAGGCGTTCCACCTAGTGGCGCCTCAACCTGTCGAAGAGCCCACCCTCGTGGAGTGGATGCTGGAGCGTGGGTACACCGCGGAGACCCTCACGTTCACCGAGTGGTGCGCGCGGATGGTCGAGCGGGCCGCGCAGTTGTCCGACCGCACCGCCGGCGCGCTCGCTCCGTTCTTCTCCGGCATCCTGCCCCTGGACCAGATGCCGCCGGCGGAGTTCTCCACTGACAACGTCCAGTCGGCCCTCGTAGGCACCGGCATCAGGTGCCCGGACATCACCCAGGACCTGATCAACCTCTACCTCGACTACTTCGTCGATGTCGGGTTCCTTCCCCCGACCACCCAGCAGTTCAGTGACCCCCAGCCCCGGGAGACATCATGAAGGCAATACGGATCCACGAGACGGGCGGCCCGGACGTGCTGCGCGTCGAAGAGCTGCAGGTCCCGCCCACTGGGCCGGGCACGGTGCTGATCCGAGTTGGCGCGAGCGGCGTCAACTTTACCGACGTGCTAGCCCGCCAAGGGATCTACATGTCCCGCGAGGCCGGGAACCGCCTACCGCACACCATGGGCACCGAGGCGGCCGGTGTCGTCACCGGTGTGGGTGACGGGGTTGACCCAGGCCTGGTCGGGACCCGGGTGGTCGCGTTCGTCGACGGCGGGTATGCGGAGTACGCCCTCGCGGACCACCGGCTCACCTACCCTCTGCCGGACAGCATCGACTTCGTCGACGCCGTCGCGTTCCTGGTGCAGGGCGTCACTGCCTGGGAGTTGGTGCACGAGCGAGGTGCAGTGCAGCCCGGCGAGACCGTGTTGGTCCACTCGGCCGCCGGTGGCGTCGGTGGCCTGGCCGTGCAACTGGCCCGGCTGGCGGGCGCCGAGCTGGTCATCGGCACCGCTGGGTCCAACGCCAAACTGGAGCTTGCCTCGGCCCTGGGCGCTCACGAGACGGTCAACTACAGCCAATCGGACTGGGCCGACCGGGTGCTGGAGCTGACCGAGGGCCGTGGTGCCGACCTGATCGTCGAGGCCGTGGGCGGCGAGATTGGTGAGCAGAGCCTGCGCTGCCTCGGCGACCACGGCCGGCTCATCGTGTACGGTGTCGCCAGCAAGCGGCTGTCCCCGTTCGCCGGCACCCAGCTGATGCAGCACAACCAGTCGGTCACCGGCTACTGGCTGACTAGCCGGCTGGCGCCGGACTCTCCCACGGCCGCGGTGGTGCCACAGTTGCTGCACCTGGCCGCCGAAGACAAGCTGCAGGCCACGATCAAGCACGTCTACTCGCTGGAGCACGCCGCCGATGCGCATCGAGCTCTGGCCAACCGTGCCACCGTCGGTAAGGTGGTGCTGGTCGGATGAGCGTGTCACCTCGTAGTGCGGCCGTCATCGGCGCGGGAGTGATCGGCCAGGTCTACGCCGGTCGCCTGGCCGCAGCCGGCCACTCCACCTGGCTCCTCGCGCGCGGGGAGACCCTGGACCGCATGCGAGACCGCGGGGTCACGCTCATCCGGGATGGCCAGTCCACCACGGCGCCGGTCACCGTGGTCGGGTCCGTCGAGGAGATCCCCCCGGTGGACGTGGTCTACCTGGCTGTCCGGGGCGACCAGGTGGTTGAGGCCCTGCCGGTGGTGCAGGGAGTCCGGGCGACCACTGTCGTCACGCTGGTCAACCTCGCCGGTGACGCCCTCGAGGTCGCCGAGCGGATCGGGGCCGACCGGGTGGTGCTCGGGTTCCCCGGCGTCGGAGGGACCCGCACCGATGACGCGGTCACCTACCAGGTGGTGAAGCAGCAACCCACCACCCTCGGCAAGTACGACGGTCGGGAGGAACCGGTCGTGGCGGACCTGCACGACGCCGGGTTCGCTGTCGAGGTAGTCGATGACGCAGCTTCCTGGCTGGCCACGCACGCTGTGTTCATCGCAGGCGCCGGCGCGGCGATCCTCGCCGCCGGGAGCAGTCAGGCCGTCGGCGAGGACCGGAAACGCACCGCGGCCATGGTGGCGTCGGTGCGCGACGGGTTTGAGGCGATCGCCCAGCACGGCGTCACGGTCACGCCCACCCCGCTGAAGGTCATCTTCACCGTGGTGCCGAAGTTCTTCGCCGTGTACTACTGGGGCAAGCAGATGCGGGGTGACCTCGGGCGACTCGCGCTGGCCCCGCACGTCCTCGCCACTCGCGACACGGAGTTCTCGCTGCTCGCCAGGGAGGTGCGCGACCTGACCGGAGGCGACGCCCCGCTGCTGGACGCCGCCCTCGAGCAGGCCGGCTTCCCGGACGCAGATCTGCCCGGGGCGGCCACATGAGCAGAGCCGCCTCGCAAGACAGCAGGGTCCACCAGGCTCGTTGGCTGATCCTGACGATCATGTGTCTGAGCGTCCTGCTGGTCGCCATCGACAACACCATCGTCAACGTCGCGCTGCCCACCATCTCCCGTGACGTCACCGCCTCCACCTCCGAGCTGCAGTGGATCGTCGACGCCTATGCCATGGTGTTCGCCGGGCTGCTGCTGGTGGCGGGCAACCTCGGGGATCGCTTCGGCCGCAAACGGGTCCTGCAGGTCGGCCTGGTGCTGTTCGCGATCGCGTCCCTGGTCGCCACGTGGTCGGGCTCGGTGGGGAACCTGATCGCCAGCCGGGGAGCGATGGGCGTGGCCGCCGCGATGGTGTATCCCTCGACCCTGGCCACCGTTCCCCAAGTCTTCCGCAACCGGCAGGAGCGAGCGGTCGCGATCGGGGTGTGGGCGGGCGTGTCCGGGCTGGCGATCGCCCTCGGCCCGGTCGTGGGCGGACTGCTGCTCGAACACTTCTGGTGGGGCTCCATCTTCCTGGTGAATGTGCCGATCGCGGCCGTTGCCCTGGTCGCGGGCGCCATCCTCATCCCGGAGTCCAAGGATCCCGACCCCGGCAGATTCGACTACGTCGGGGCGATCTCGTCTTCCGCGGGGATCGGGCTGCTGGTCTGGACCATTATCGAAGCTCCCGACAACGGATGGGCCAGTGCCACCACACTGACCGGGTTCGGCATCGCCGCGATCCTGTTGGTGTTGTTCGGTTTCTGGGAGACCCGGTGCACCGACCCTCTGCTGGAGGTCCGGTTCTTCCGCAATCCCCGGCTCAGCGCGGCAGCCGCCACCACTGGGATGGCGTTCTTCGGGCTTTTCGGGTTCATATTCATGATCACGCTGTACTTTCAACTGATTCTCGGGTGGGACGCACTCAAGGCCGGTCTGGCGACCCTGCCGTATGCCCTGGTCATGGGGGCGATGTCGCCGATCGCGATGATCTTCACCAACAAGATCGGTACCAAGATCATCGTCGGCGGCGGGATGGCTCTCAGCGCTGCCGGGTTCCTGCTTGCCTCCTGGGCGGAGGTGGACTCGCCCTATTGGAGCTTCATCGTCGTGTGCATGGTGCTGATGGCCGCCGGGATGGGCTTGGCAACCGGGCCCGCGACCGACGCGGTGCTCGCGGCCCTGCCCAAGGAGAAGTCAGGCGTGGGTTCGGCCATCAACGACACGACCCGCGAGGTGGGCGGCGCCCTGGGCGTGGCCGTGGTCGGCTCCGCCCTAAACTCCGTGTTCGGGCACCACCTGGCGCAGCAGTGGACGGCTCTGAACATCCCGCACGAGGCCATCGAGCAGTCCAAGGGATCCGTCGCCGTTGCCCTGACGGTGGCAGGGAGCCAACCCGATGCGCTCGCCGCGCGCGCGGTGGCCGAGGTCGGCAACGCCTTCATCGAGGGGCTCCGCCTGGGCTGCTACATAGTCGCAGGCGCCATCCTCCTGGCGTCCCTCGCCGCGTGGCTGTTCCTGCCGGCCCGCGACACGCCCGCCCTGCCTGCGGACCCGCAGACCGAGCCGCGGTCCAGCGAAGCCCCGTGAGCACAGGATGCCTGCACCGGTTTGGGCCGGAGCGCCGTGGCGCTCGGCTGCTCTGTGTGCCGCACGCGGGGGCCAGCGCTGACGCCTACGCACCCTGGGTGCGCGACCTGGGCGGTGCACTGGAGCTGTGGGCGGTCACCCCTGCCGGACGGAGAGACCGCGCAGACGAGCCATTGAACCGCGACCCACAGCGGCTGGTCACGGAAGTGGTCTCTGCGCTCACCGCGCTCGATGAGCGGCCGCTGTTCGTCTTCGGGCACAGCATGGGTGCCCTGATCGGCTTCGAGGTTGCAGCGGAGCTGGCTGGATCGCCCCACCAGCCGCGGGCGGTGATCGTCTCGGGGTCACCAGCTCCGCATATCCGCTCCCGTCACCGCGAGAACGACTACACCGACGACGACCTTGCCGAGTCCCTTGTCGACTGGGGTGGCACCGCGCAGGAGCTCGTGGGCGACCTGGAGCTGAGGGAACTACTGTTCCCGCCGCTACGAGCGGATCTACAGCTGTGCGACCGCTATCACCGCACCGCACCGTGGGCGTCGCCTGTCCCACTGGCTGCGCTGGCTGGACGCGACGACCAGGTGGCGCCGCCTTCCGACGTCACCCCGTGGGAGGACTACACGACCGATTTTCTCGGGCTCAGGACCTTCACCGGCGGCCACTTCTTCCCCGCCACCTCCCGTCGGGAGGTCATCGATCACGTTGTGAGCCTGGCCATGCAGGTACTCACGCGACACTGACCGCGGCCGGTTTTGTCATGGGAAGACCCACCGGATCCCGGCCGTCTGCTGCGCGACCGCGACCGCGATCACCAGTCCCGGCGGCGCGTTGTCGCCTGTGAGTACCACCACTCGATCGCGCTCGCCGTCGACCTCGAGTGACGCGAAGTCCTGGGTGAGCCCGACACCGCTGCGCTTGGTCACGGCCTCCTTGAGGCACCAGCGGGTCAAGAACCACCGAGAGGCCGCCAACTCGTCCAGCCGGTCGAGACGGGCACGTTCCTCGGCCGTCAGCGCGAGAGCGGCCATCCCGCGCAGCTCCGTGACCCGGCGGTCCACCTCCACGTCTACGCCTATCGGCCCATCGACAGTCATACCGACGAGCACATTGCCCTCTCGGTGAGCGACCGACACCTGGACGGCCTCTACGCCACGGATGATCGGCCTGCCGTGCGTGGTGCTGCCACAGACGACACACTCCTGCTGGATCTGCACCTGACTCGGGTGACTTCCCGAAACCGCACCGGCGAGCGTCTTGGCTACCGCTCGCCCGGTCACGAACTCAGCGCGCTGTTCCTTGCTACGGATCGCTGCCGCCCGGATCGATTCGGACCCGCTCAGCAACGAAGCCCAGGCCGCCGCGTCTGCTCGCACGAGCGCGAGATGCACCAATCCCGAGATGCGTAGGTTGGGCGCTGCACGGTATAACCGGGCCGAATCATGCCACGCCTTCACCGCGACGCCGTCCACACCACACCTCCACGACTTGACGTGTTTCTGAGTTAGTGCCGCACTTCGGTGGTCCCATGACACAACGTCGTCGGGCTCCTTGTGTGTCTCATCTTCTCGGGCGTGGCGGTGGTAGGCAAGTCGTCGTGTCCGTGCTCGCTCAAGGCTTTGGCGGCGGGCGGCACGGATTGTGGGCCCGCGTCCTTGGTGCTCGTCGCTGGGAGTGACGTAGCCGATGCTTGTCCCGCCCCGGGGATGATGGAGGCATCGAAGCCACGGAAGGCCGCACAGCGACCCGCCGTGGCCCGCGTCGCCGCGGCGGACGATGCGAGTCTCCGCCGGGTCTCTTGGACACTCCGCCCCGATCCGGCATGATCAGGGCCGGATGGATCCGTCCATCGATTCATGCACCACCCTGCTGCGAAAGGCCTTCGACATGGCGCGACCCGCTCGATTCCCCACCATGCTCGCACTCGCACTGGTCGCCGCCGGCACGCTCGCCGCGTGCGCGAGCCCGGCCGCCGACGGCGGTTCGCCCACGCCCGGTTCGCCCACGCCGGACACGCCGACAGCGGAACCCGCCGGCACCGACCTGAGCGGCGCGTGGCTCGACAACGGCCGCATGATCGGCCTCGTCACGCAGGGCAGCTCGACGTGCGTGCCCGTGGCCGACGGGGTCACGGCCACGGGCGGGACCATCGAGGTCACTTTGGCGACCCCCGACCCGAACGCCGACTGCACGGACGACCTCGTGCCTCGGGTGACCCTCGTAGGCACACCCCCGGGCGTCGACCCGACGCAGGACGTCACGATCCACCTGACCGGAGGCGACCTCACCGGGAACACCGACCTCGCCGGCGTCGCCGGCCTCTCCCTCGAGGGCATGACGGACTACGAGCCGTCGGCCGGCTGGACGGGCGAGCCGGGGGAGTTCGTGCTGCTCTCCTGGGGTTCGTCCAGTTGCCCTCCGATCATCGGGGCGGTCGAGGTCGGCTCCGCGACCGAACTCGCCGTGACCGTGATCGACCCGCCCGCCGACCAGCCCTGCACCGCCGATATCGCCCCCCGGACCGCGGTGCTTCAGGTCGCCGATACCGCGGAGTTGAGCGGCGACACCGTCGCCGTGCTCACGGGCGGCGGGTTCGACGGCGTCCGCGTGCCGATCGTGGGAGCGCGATGAGCGCGCGCGTCGGCGTCGTCTGGAATCCGGCGAAGGCCGAGCGCGGCGAGCTCGAGGTGGCGCTCGCCGAGGTCCACACCGGCCCGGCCCGCTGGTACGAGACCACCGAGGACGATCCCGGCCAGGCGGCCTGCCGGCGCGCCCTCGACGACGGCGCCGACCTCGTGCTCGCGTGCGGGGGAGACGGCACCATCAGAGCCGTGACCGAGCACCTCGCCGCCACGGACTCGGCGGCGGAGATGGGCATCGTCCCCCTCGGCACCGGCAACCTCCTCGCCCGCAACCTCGACGTGCCGCTCGCCGACCTCCCCGCGGCGATCGCCCGCGCACTCGAGGGCACGGCCCGGCCAATCGACGTCGGCTGGCTCGAGGCCGATCTCGACGGCGGCACCGAGCGGCACGCCTTCGCCGTGATGGCGGGCTTCGGGATCGACGCCCACATGATCACCGAGACCGACGAGGACCTCAAGGAGAAGGCGGGCTGGCTCGCCTACGTCGAGTCCCTCGGGCGGGCGGTCTCGGCGAGCGAGGTCATCGGCCTTCGCCTCGCCCTCGACGGCGGCGCCGCGGAGGCGCACCAGGCCCACACGCTCATCGTCGGCAACTGCGGCAGCCTCCAGGGAGGCCTCACCCTGCTGCCCGACGCAGACCCGGCGGACGGGCGGCTCGACCTCCTCGTGCTCCACGAGGGCGGCGTCTCCGGATGGCTCGACACGCTGCGGAACATGGCCTGGGACAACGGCCTCAAGCGGCTGCTCCGGCGCGATGACGAGGTCACCGCCGAGAGCACCGACGCCACGACCCTCGGCCGACTCACCCGGGCGAGGGTCGAGCTCGACGAGCCGCGCGTCGTCGAGGTGGACGGCGACGACCTCGGCGAGACCACCCGAATCGAGATCAGCATCCAGCCGAGCGCCGTCCGCATCCGATAGCCGGCCGGTCGCCGTGATCGCCGATCCGGACGGGGCTGCGGCCGACCACGCCGCCACGGGATCCCCGCTGCACGGCGTCGTGGCCCAGGGCCCTGCGGCGCACGGGTACGGAGGTGGGCCACGAGGGCGGCCGCCGGCTTTCCAGTTCCTCGGCGAGCCGGGCGAGGCAGTCGCCCGCTCACAGCCAGGTCGATGCCCGGTGGCCGGTCCGGCTTCTACACCCAGGAGGAGTCCCGCGCCATCGTGGCCTACGCCGCCGCGCGCCACATCGAGGTGATCCCCGAGGTCGAGACCTCGAGACACTCCTCGGCCGCGATCGCCGCCTATCCGGAGTTCGCCTGTGGCTCCACCGGCACGCTGTGTACGACCTCGCCGGTGGTCGGCCAGTACTTCACCGCCGTCATCGGCGAACTCGCCGCGATGAGCAGTTCCGACCTCGTCCGTATCGGCGGCGATGGGTCGATCTGCGGGCAGGCGTACATCGACTTCGTCAAGAAGGTCGAGGGATCGTCATGGCCACGGGCAAGCGCATGGTCGGCTGGACCCCGCTTCCCATAGCGGGCCTCGATCCGAGCTCCGTGCACCAGTAAGACGACTCGAACGAGGTGATCCTCTCGCGCACCGCGCGCGCCTACCTCTACTACTGGTACCCGTCGCACAACTCGGTCACGACCCACGACGGGGTCCGGCGCCCGAGGGGCCGCCGACCACTGCGCCCACCGATCCGACTGGCGACCGGACGCTCTGACCGCCCCGGTCGTACTCGGGCTCGCCGGGGCCGGCCTGAGCGCCACCCTCGCCGCTCACGGCACACGGGCCACCCCTCCGGCGGATGATCCCGACCAACTGCCGGCGACGATCGACTGATCACGGCCGGCGGGCTCAGCCGAGGATCGCCGCGAGATCGAGCCGCTCGAGGCGCGCGGGATCGGAGAGCACCTCGATGCCGGAGATGCGGCCGGCCCGGAGTTCGAAGGCCATGATGGAGACGAGTCGGCCGGCCATCACGGCGGCCACCCCCGGGCGGCCATCGATCCGGATCGGAGTCGAGTGCGCGGCGAGTCGGGCCGCGAACATGGCCTGCTGCGCGATCTCGCGCGCGCCCCGGAGGATCTCGGTACGCGCGCCGTCGTCGGCCCGGAGCACGGCCCCCTCGTCGAGCAGGGCGAGCAGCGCGTCGAAGTTTCCATGTTCGACGGCCGAGAGCCACGCCCGCACGAGAGAGTGTTCGGCGCTCCACGCCATCGGGCGCGGGGGAGGGGCGTCCCGCACAAGCCGCCGGCCGCGGGAGGCCGACTGGCGCGCCGACGCCTCGGACCTGCCCATGATCTCGGCGATCTCATCGAACCTCAGTCCGAACACGTCGTGCAGCACGAAGGCCAACCGCTCCGCCGGTGACAACGTCTCGAGCACCACCATGAGCGCGACCGCCACCCGGTCGTTGTCCACGGCCCGGGTCTCGGGGTCGGGCGCGTTCGCGGCGGGCTCGGACCAGGGCTCCACCAGCCACGAGCGTTCCCGGGCCCGCCGGGGCGTCCGGAGCAGGTCGAGGGCGATCCTCGAGACCACCGTCGTGAGCCACGCGTCGAGGTTGTCCAGCGCACCGGCATCCGTGCGCTCGAGCCGGAACCAGGCCTCCTGCACCGCGTCCTCGGCGTCCGCAGCCGAACCGAGCAGATGGGTCGCGATCGCGATGAGCCGGGGGCGCTGCACCTCGAACCGTCTCGCCAGGAACCGTCGGTCGACCATGTCACATTCTCCCTCTCGCATCCGTCACGAAGATGACGGGGCACACGTCCCGTTCGTGACAAGGAGGCAGACATGATTCTCGTGACAGGCGGAACCGGCACCCTCGGCACCCACGTCGTGGCGCGGCTGCGGCGGGCCGGCAGACCGGTGCGCGTGCTCACCCGCGGCAACCATCCGGACGGAGGTCTCGATGCTGGTGCCGGCGGCGGTGTGGAGTACGTTCGCGGCGACACGGTCGCGGGCCTCGGCCTGACGGAGGCCTTCGCGGGGGCCGAGACCGTCGTGCACCTCGCAGGCGGCGCGAAGGGCGACGATGTGGCGGCGCAGAACGTCGCGTACGCAGCCCGGTCCGCGCGCGCGGACCACCTGCTGCTCATCTCGGTCGTCGGGGCGGATGCCATGCCGATCGGCTACTTCCGTGCGAAGGCGGCGGCGGAGGAGACCGTGCGGCACGCACAGGTGCCCTACACGATCCTCCGTGCCGCGCAGTTCCACGAGTTCGTGGCCAGGACGATCGCGCCGCTGGCGAAGTGGCCGGTCGTTCCGGTACCGGGCGGGCTGCGGTTCGAGCCGATCGCGGCCACGGAGGTCGCGGAGCGGCTCGCGGACCTCGTCCTGGCAGGGCCGCACGGGGACGTGCCGGATCTGGTCGGCCCGGAGGTGCTGGACGTGCGCGAGATCCTCGCCCCGCTGACCGGTGGGCATCAGCTGCACATACCGGTGCGGATCCCGGGTGCGATCGGGCGGGCGTACCGGGGAGGCGACAACCTCGCCGCTCCGGGGGCCGACCGGGGCGAGCGGACGTGGGCGGAATTCGTCCTGGGCCGGGGAGTGTCGGCGTCGGCATGATCCGGGCGCTCGCCCGTGGCGGGGGCGAGCAGCGCCGTCCGGAAGCGGGCTGCGCGGGGCGAGCTACGCCGTCCCGCCGCGGGCGCCGCGCGCCCCAGCTCAGCCCCGCAGCACCTCGTGCACGAACCGGACCGCGACCGATCCTTCGCCGACCGCGGAGGCGACCCGCTTGACGGAGCTCGCCCGCACGTCGCCGACGGCGAAGACCCCCGGGGCGCTCGTCTCGTACAGGAACGGGTCGCGGTCGCCGTCGAGGGTGTGGTGGCGCCGGGCTCCGAGGCCCGGGCCGGTGAGGATGAAGCCGCGCCCGTCGCGGGCGATCTGTGGCGGCAGCCAGTCGGTGTGCGGGGAGGCGCCGATGAACACGAACAGCGCCGACGTGGCCAGCTCCTGCGTGTCTCCGGTGGCGGCGTCGGCGATCGTCACGCTCTCCACCCGGTCGGTGCCGCCGACGGCGCGCACGCTCGCGCCGCAGCGCACGACGATGTTCTCCCGGGCGGCGATCTGCTCGACGAGGTAGCTCGACATCTTCGCGCCCAGCCCGCCCGCCCGGCACAGGATCGTGACCGAGCGGGCGTAGTCCGAGAAGAAGACGGCGGCCTGGCCCGCCGAATTCGCCCCGCCGACCACCACGATGTGCTCGCCCGTGACCGTGTCCCGCTCGCTCACCGCGGCCCCGTAGAACACGCCCCGGCCCTCGAACTCGGTGCTGCCCGGAACGTCGAGGCTCCGGTAGGAGACCCCGCAGGCCAGGATCACCGCCCCGCAGTTGATCGCCGACCCGTCCACGAGTTCGATCCGCGGATACGGGCCGGTCAGGTCGAGGCCCGCCGCCGCCGTGGGGGCGAGCAGGTCCACGTGGAAGCGTCGCGCCTGGGTCACGGCCCGCCGCGCCAGATCGCCCCCGGAGATCCCGCTCGGGAAGCCCAGGTAGTTCTCGATCCGGGAGGACTGCCCGGCCTGCCCGCCCGGCACGAGCTGCTCGAGACACACGGTGCGCAGCCCCTCGCTCGCGCCGTACACCGCCGCCGCGAGCCCCGCGGGCCCGGCCCCGACGATCGCCAGGTCGAAGGACTCCGCATCCGCGCGCGTCTTCTGCCCGAGCGCGGCGGCCAGGTCGGCCAGGCCGGGGGAGTGCAGGGCCGCGCCGTCCGGGGTGATCACGAGCGGCAGCCCATCGGGCCCCGCCGCCCCCGACAACACCCGGGCCTCCTCGCTCGAATCCACGTCGAGCCACTGCATCGGGATCTGGTTGCGCTGCAGGAAGTCGCGGATCTCGTGCGTGCGGGCCGACCACCGGCTGCCGACCACCCGCGTCACGACGTGGCCGGGCCGGTGGTGCGCGTGCCAGTCCTCGAGCAGGTCGTCCACGATCGGGAACAGCCGCTCCTCGGGCGGATCCCACGGCTTGAGGATGTAGTAGTCCAGGTGCAGGTCGTTGATCGCGCCGATCGCCACATCCGTGTCGGCATAGGCGGTCAGCAGCACCGTGCGCACCTCCGGGAAGAGCCGCCGCGCCGCGCCCAGCACCGCCGTCCCGCTCACCTCCGGCATCCGTTGATCCGAGACGACGACGGCGACCGCATCGCCGCGTAGCTTGAGCGCGTCGAGCGTGTCGATCGCCTCGGCGCCGCCGCCCGCGGTGAGCACCCGGTAGTGGCGGCCGTACCGCCCGCGCAGGTCGCCCCGTACCGCGCTGAGCACGGCCGGGTCGTCGTCGGCGGCGAGGATGACCGGGCGCCGCGGCGCGGCCTGCGCGCCGGTCACGCGGGCTCTCCCTGCGGGCGGCGCGGCGGCAGCCACACCCGGAACACGGTGCGGCCCGGCTCGGACCGCACGTCGACCGTGCCGCCCGAGCCCGTGATCATGTTGAACACGATGTTCAGGCCGAGGCCGGTGCCCTGCCCGGGCGGCTTCGTGGTGAAGAACGGATCGAACACGTCGGCGACCACCTCCCCCGGGATGCCCGGGCCGTCGTCCTCGATCTCCACGGCGACCCCGCCGCCCGCCGCCGCCCGCGTGCGGATCGTCAGGTGACCGGAGCCGCCCATGGCGTCCGCCGCGTTGTCGATCAGGTTCGTCCAGACCTGGTTGAGCTCGCTGCCGAGGGTCTCGATGCGCGGCACGTCCCGGCCGTAGTCGCGCCGCACCTCGATGCCCTGCGTGAGCTTGGACTGCAGCATCACGAGCGTGCTGTCGAGGCCGTCGTGCACGTCGACGTCCTGCACCGGCGCTCGGTCCATGTAGCTGTACTCCTTGAGCGCCGCGACGATCCGCGAGATCCGCTCCGAGCCGTGCCCGATCTGCGCGATGAGCCCGTACGCGGTGCGCGCCCGCGACAGCGCCGTGATCGCGGCGCCCAGGTGGCCCGGCGCGAACGTGTCGGCGAGGGCGTCCAGGCCCGCCGCGTCCATGCCCAGGTCGACGAGGGCACCGGCCGCCTCCCACTGGTCCTCGAGCCAGTGGGCGGCCAGCCAGTCCTCGACCTCGGCCTCGCGGTCGCCGCGCGCGAGCGGATCCAGATGGACGGCGTCGCTCGCCCGGGTGGCCGACGCGCCGAGGAGTTCGGCCAGCCGGGCGGCCTCGCCGGCGCCCTGCGCCGAGCGGGCGAGGGTGAGCAGCGCCGTGCACGTGGCGGTGAACGCCTCCTCCAGCAGCAGCGCGCCGCGCCGGGCCGCGGCGGCCGGGTTGTTCAGCTCGTGCGCCATGCCCGCGCTCAACCGGCCGAGGGTCGCGAGCTTCTCGCTCTGCACGAGCGCGGCGGAGCGTTCGGCCACCTCGTTCTCGAGCCGGCGCCGGTAGTCGGCCTGCAGGGCCTCGGCCCGGCGGCGGTCGCTGATGTCGCGGAAGAACGTGTGCGTCGCCACGAACACCCCGTCGCGGAACCTGCCCGTCGCGTTCCCCTCGACCGGGAAGGTGTGCCCGTCCTTGGCCACGAACGTGATCTCGACGTGGTCGAACGAGAGCCCGCTCATGATCTGGCCGATGAGGATCGTGCAATGGTCGTGATCGGCCTCGTCGACGATGTCGAAGAGCGTGAGGTCCGGGAGCTCCTCGGGGGTGTAGCCGAGGTGGGTGTGCCAGGCGTGGTTGACGAACTCGAGGTGCCCGTCGGGCAGGATGCTCTGCACGATGTCGTGGGCGGACTCGATCAGGTCGAGGTATCTGCGCTCGCTCTCGTGCACGAGCGCCTCGGCCTCGTGGCGGGGCGTCAGGTCGCGGGCCACGGCGCGGTAGGCGCCCTCGCCCGGCACCCCGATCGCCGTCCACGCGAGCCACCGGACCGCCCCGCCTGCGGTGAGGAACCGGTT
The DNA here is from genome assembly GCF_009660225.1 of Pseudactinotalea sp. HY158. Classification (NCBI taxonomy): domain Bacteria; kingdom Bacillati; phylum Actinomycetota; class Actinomycetes; order Micrococcales; family Cellulomonadaceae; genus Pseudactinotalea; species Pseudactinotalea sp. HY158. The sequence goes on along the minus strand of NZ_CP045920.1, from coordinate 1,776,726 downwards.
CTGGAACCGGGCGATCGCGCGGCCCCCGCGGGCGGCCTCGAGTCGGGCCGACGTCGCGGCGACGTCCTCGGGGTGCACGAACTCGAGCAGCGGCCGGGAGAGGAGAACCTGCGCGCTCCAGCCGAGCAGCGCCGTCCATTCGCCCGTGACCTGGCGCAGGTAGCCGTCGAAGCCGGCCACGCACGCCAGGTCGGCGCTCAGGTCGAGCAGGCGCGCCGCGACATCGTGCGGCCAGGTGTCGATACCAAGGCCCTCGGGCGGCATGTCGGCCTCCTCCACTCCTCGGCCCCGCCGGTCAGAACACCCGGTAGGAGACCTCCGCGGGGGCGGTGAGCAGGGGGGCGAGCTCGTCGTCCACCCTGAGCATCGTGAGCGAGGCGCCGGCCATCTCCAGGGAGGTGCAGTACTCGCCCACGTAGCTGCGGAACACGGAGATCCCGCGCTCGGCGAGCTTGCGGTGGGCGATCCCGTAGAGCAGGTACAGCTCGCCGATGGGCGTGCCGCCGAGCCCGTTGAGCATGAGGGCCACCCGGTCGCCCGAGGAGAACGGCAGATCGGGCACCACCGAATCGAGGAGGAGGTCGACCACCTCGTCCGCCGACACGAGCGTCGTGCGCCGGCGCCCCGGCTCGCCGTGGATGCCGATGCCGACCTCCATCTCGTCCTCGGCCAGTTCGAACAGGGGAGTGCCGCGCTGCGGCGGGGTGCAGCCGCTGATCGCGATGCCCATGCTGCGCACGCCGGCGATCACCTTCTCGCCGATGCGCACCAGCTCGTCGAGTTCGGCGCCGTTCTCGGCGGCGGCGCCGGTCGCCTTGATCACGAAGAAGTTGCCGGCCACGCCGCGCCGGCCCACGGTGTACGTCGAGTCCTTGACCGCCACGTCGTCGTCGACGAGGAGGGCACCCACCTTCATGCCCTCGTCCTCGCACATCTCCTTGGCCATCTCCCACGCGGTGCGGTCGCCCGTGTAGTTGTTGACGATGTGCAGGATGCCCTTCGGCGTGTAGAGCAGCTTGGTCGTCTCGTACACGAACTCCACCGGGGGACCCGCGAACACGTCGCCCGGGCATGCGCCGTCGAGCATTCCCGGGCCGACGATCATCGTGTGCGCCGGCTCGTGTCCCGAGCCGGAGCCCTGGATGATCGAGACCTTGTCGGGGCGCGGCGCGTCGGCACGATAGATGAGGTTGTACGCAGGTTCGTATCTCAGGGCGCCGCCGCTGGCCAGCTGGATGCCGGTGAGCATCTCCGGGACGTACTGCCGGGGATCGTTGATGAACTTCTTCACGGTGAGACTCCTTCGCTGTGTCGTGAATCGCGCCAGGCGGCGCTGATCGCCTGCAGGATGACGCCGATGGCCGTGGCGCCCGCGTCCACGGAGTCGCGGCTCCGTTCCCCCGTATAGGCCGCCCGCCCCCGTTTGGCGAGCATGCCGAGCGTTCCCTCGGCGGCCGTGACCGCGGCGTCGGCCGCGTGTTGGAGGGCCGTGGCGCCGTCGTCGCCCGCGGTGAGGGCCGCCTCGAGCGCGTCGATCGCCGGCACGAGCGCGTCGAGCAGGGTCTTGTCGCCGACCTCCGCCTGGCCCCGATGCTTGACGCCCTCGACGGCCGCGCGCATCGCCTCGACCACCTCGGGGCCGGTCAGTTCCGTGCGGTCGCCGGCCGCGGCACCCGCCCGCATGAACGCGGTGCCCCAGATCGGCCCGCTCACGCCGCCGACCTTGCCGGCGATCGTGAACCCGATCTTCTTGAGCAGCGCGCCCACGCTCGAATGATCGAAGGACTCGTAGTCGGCGAGCACGACCTCGAAGCCGGCGCGCAGCGAGAAGCCGAAGTCGCCGTCGCCGGCGACGGCATCCAATTGGGCGAATTCCTCCGCATGGTCGACGATCGTTCGCGCCGCCGTGAGCAGCACCAGGTCGACGTCCGTGCCTACCGCATCCATGGGACCTCCTCGGGTTCCAGCCGTCCGGTCATTCCAGGCAGCGGGCCAGGTCGGCCAGCGTGACGACCTCGCCGGGAGTGGCCCTGCTCCGGTTCGCGATCACGCGGGTGTGTTCGCCGTCGGGATCGCCGAGCGTGGAGACGACGAGGATCGCCTCGTCGTTCGGCTCACCCTCGGTGTAGCCGTTCACGGTGAGCAGGCAGCGCAGCCCGGCCGCGGTCGCGGCGAGGAGACCGTTGCGGGAGTCCTCGACGACGAGCACGTCGGCCGGGTCGACTCCGAGCCGCTCGAGGGCGAGCAGGTAGATGTCGGGGGCCGGCTTCTTCGCCTTGACGACGTCGCCGGCGAGCACGGCGTCGAAGCGGGCCGCGCGCTCCGGGCCGACGGCGGCCTCGAGGATGGCCCGGACCGACGCCTCGGCGGAGGTGGAGGCGACCGCCAGGGTCCAGCCCGCGTCCTGGGCGGCCGCGATGATCCGGTGCACGCCGGGCCGCGGCGGCAGCTTCCCGGCCGCGGCCATCTGCGTGTAGATCGCCGTCTTGCGCGCATGCCAGGCGGCGATCGTGGCGGCCTGGCCCTCCGGGTCGGTGGGCAGGCCGTTGGCGCGCACGAACTCGGGGGTGAGTTCGCTCGCCATCCGCTCCTTGCCGCCGGCGATCTGCAGCTTGTGCGCGTACTCCTCCTCGGACCAGTCGAGCGGCACACTCATCTCGGCGAAGGTCTGGTTGAATGCCGGACGGTGCCCGTCCCGCTCGGTGTCGGAGAGCACGCCGTCGCAGTCGAAGATGAGGGTGGTCACGACGCCCGCCCGGCCTTCCCGTCGCTGCCGAACATGCGGATGTGGTTCGCGGCCATCTCCTTGACCGCCGCATGCTGGACGGCGAACTGGGACGGCGGATCGAAGGCGCCGGGATGGTCGTTCATGAAGGCCTGACCGGCGGACATGAGGGCGATCTTCAGCGCCGTGGAGATGTTCACCTTCGCGCAGCCCCGGGAGATGAGGTCGCTGAACTGCTCGGCGCTCATGCCGGTCCCGCCGTGCAGCGCCACGGGGATGCCGGTGGCCGCCACGATGTCGGTGACGCGCTGGTTGTCGAGGGTGGGCGTGGCGCGGTACATCCCGTGGGCGTTGCCGATGGCCGGGGCGAACACGTCGACGCCCGTGTCGCGGATGAAGTCGACCGCGGCGGCCAGGCTCAGCTCCGGTGGGGTGATGCCCGCCTCGCCCGTGTCCTCGATCCGGGCGAACGGCTCGATCTCACCCTCGACCAACGCGCCGTAGGGGCGGGCCTCCTCGACCACCTCGCGGCACTGGCGCTGGTTCTCCTCCACGCTCAGCTTCGAGCCGTCGAAGAGCACGGAGTTCCACCCGAGCCGGAGGCAGGTCGCGATGACGGCCCGGTCGGGGCAGTGGTCCAGGTGCAGCGCCACCGGCACCGCGACCTGGGCCGCCATCGCCCGCCACATCGCGTAGAGCACCTCGGCGCCGATGCTCCGGACCGTCTTGACCGAGGTCTGCACGATGAGCGGCGCGGCGAGCTCCTCCGCCGCCGCCAGCACGGCCGCCATGCTCAGGTCGTTCACGACGTTGATCGCCGCGACGCCGTAGCCTTGATCGAAGGCGCGGGAGACGATCTCCTGGGTCGGCGCGATGGGCATCATCCACCTCCTGGTCGGGGATGCCCGGTCCCTCCGAGCACCGTCGGGACGAGCACTGCCGGCACTGTCAGCAGGGGGAGCACGGCGAATCGACGGTCGCCGACGCGGGCGGGGCGCGGGCCGCGCAGCCCGCACCGGCCGCGCGGCAGTGGCGCGTGCTCCTCGTGAGCCGACTGCACCGACATCGACGCCTCCAGCGCTCATGCGCTCGACCTACCCGGGATCAGCAGCCGCTCATCACCGAGACCACGATCAACGTAACACCGTGCTCACCGAGCGTCGAGGTAGGAGGCGTCTTTAGTCTCATCGATATCGACCAACGTCGACCAGCGTCGAATGGCCGCCCCGCGGGGCCGCGCCGGTGACCGAGCTGGCCGGAACCGGCGATCAGGGCCGCTCCGGATTCGCGGGTCCGCCGGCCTCGGTTCGGATCGAACGGCCGGCGGGGATGAAGTAGAACAGCCCCAGGGTGATGCAGACGGCCAGGGTGAGATACGGCGTCACCAGTCCGAGCAGCGCCGCCACGAGGTAGACGGGCGGGGCGAGGAGGCCTCGGCGCAGGAGCGCCCGGCGCCGGGCGGGGGTCAACTCGGCGGGCAGCAGGTGCGCCCGGCGCATGAGGATGAGCCATTGCAGCGCGAGGAACACGAGCGAGGTCACGAGGAAGGAACCCGCGTACACGACCGCCGCGAGGTGACCTCCGGCCGGTTGGTCCAGGTAGGTCGCGAAGAGTGAGGTCGTGAACGGCAGGGCCACGATGCACAGCAGCAGGAGCAGGTTGACCACGATCACCGCGTGATCCACGGCCCGCAGCCGGCGAAGCGCCGCATGGTGGTTGATCCAGAGGATCCCGATCGCGAGGAACGAGATGACGTAGGCCAGGTAGTTGGGCCACAACTGGCCGAGCCGGGCGGCCAGGCCGATCCCCGCCTCCGGGGCCGGCACGCGCAGATCCAGCACGAGCAGCGTGATCGCGACGGCGATCACCCCGTCCGAGAGGGCCTCGGTCCGGCCGATTCCGAACGACTCCCGGCCCGGCGCGGCGGTCATGGCGCATCCGGTGACATGGGCTGCTCCTTCGCGGAGTCGCCGCTCGGCGTGCGGGAGCGGTGTCCCTCGGACGATACACCCGGGGGCGGTCCGTGGTTGACTGGGCGACCATGACCGAAACCGCTGCCACCTCGAGCCACCTTCGCCGGTCCCTCGAGGGTGTCGCCGCCGGAGTCGTGGCGGCGGCCGCCGGCCTGCTGCCGTGGCTCGTCGGCGGGGGCCGGCTTCCGCTCCAGAACCTCTGGGCGAACGAGACCCTCCCCGGCGGCATGCCGTTCGTGCTCCTGCCGGTGAGCCAGTACAAGGCGATCACGCTGCTCGTGCTGCTCGTGGTGCCGGCGGTCGCCGCCGGGCTCGCCGTCCGGGCGGCGGCGAGCCGGGTCGCCCTTCCCGCGTGGAGCGTGGCGGCCGGGCTGCTGCTCGCCCACGCCGGCGCCACGGCGCAGAGCTTCGTGGTCGTGGCCCGCGGCCTGGAACTCGGGCAGACGGTCGACGCCCGAGTGGGGTTGTACTTCTTCGGTCTCCTCGGCGGAGTCGTCGCCTCGATCCTGCTCGCGCAGGCGGGATTCCTGCTCACCTCTCGGGCCTCCCGCGGGCCCGCCGCGCTCGGACTGTCCCTGGCGGCCACGCCGCTCGCGTACTGGCTCAACGAGGCGGTCGCCGCGCTCTCCGGCCCGGGCCAGTACCCCGCAATCATGTCGGGCGTCGTGCGCTGGCTCCCGGCGGTCGTCGTCGGGCTGACCCTGGCCTGGTACGGGCTGCGCCCCGGCCGGCAGATCGCGGTCTGGGCGGCCGCGCTCGCGGCGCTGTGGGTGACGCCGGCCCTGTTCGTCTCGCTCCAGTACGGCCTCGGGATGCGCATCCTCCGGGGAGACGTCGGCGAGATGCTCTCGGCGTCCGCACAGCTCTTTCCGCAGGTGCTCGAGCTCATGGTGGCCCCGGTCGCCGTCGCGCTCGCGCTCGGTCTCGCCGCAGCGGCCGCCCGCGCCGGGCTCGCCCGGCGGGGCCGACCCGGACGGGTCGCCCCGGAGGGGAGACGGCACGCGAATCAGCGTGAGGCGCGCAGGCTCGCCTCGCCGATGCGGGCGAGCTGCACGCGGGAGTCGGCCCCCGTCTTGGCGTAGAGCGCGCCGACGTGGGTCTTGACCGTGGTCAGCCCGATGTACAGCTCGGCGGCGATCGCCTGGTTCGACAGCCCCCGGGTGAGGAGCTCGAGCACCTGACGTTCCCGCGTCGTCAGCTCATCGACGTCGACCGCCGCGCCGGCCGGCGCGGCGGGGTCGGCCGGCTCCCCGGCGTTGAGGCGCGCGATGACGGCCCCGGCCACGGCCGGGTCGAGCACGTGCCGATCGGCGGCCACGTGGCGTACCGCCGCGATGAGCTCGGCGCCGCTCGTGCTCTTGAGCAGGTACCCGCGGGCCCCGGCCGCCAGCGCGCGGGTGAGGAGGTCGTCGGAGTCGAAGGTGGTGAGCACGAGCACCCGCGCCGAGGTCTCGGCCGTGATCCGCTCGGTCGCCCAGATCCCGTCGGTCCCCGGCATCCGCAGGTCGACGAGCGCCACGTCGGGCCCGTGCCGGTGGCAGGCGGCCAGCGCGTCGAACCCGTTCTCGGCCTCGGCCATCACCTCGATGTCGGGGTCGGTGCCGAGGATCGCCGCGACGCCGCTGCGCACCGCCTCGTGATCGTCCGCGATGACCACCCGTACGACCCGCGTCATGCCGGCCTCCCTCGTTCCACGTCCGATTCCGCCGGGAGCCGCAACCGTGCGCGCCACCGGCCGGTGGGGGAGTCCCCGCCGGGCTCGACAGGCTCGACCTGCTCGACCGGCTCGACCGGGCCGGCGTCCAGGCTCGCGCCCGTGCCGCTGAGCAGGAGCACGGCCCCGCTGATCCCGATCCCAGTGCCCGGCCGGACCCGCCCGGCGGGTGCCCGGTCGTTCGTCACCGTGACCTCGAGACCGTGCCCGCCGGCGTGCTGCGCGTTCGGGCCCGGCCCCGCCTGCATCGGCCCCACGTCGACCTGGACGTCTCCCGTGCCGTGCTTGGCCGCATTCGCCAGCAGCTCCTGCAGCACGCGCATGACCACGTGCGAGCGCGTGGCCGGGGCCCGGTCGAGGGCGGCCCACAGCCCCGCGCGGCCCTGCCCCGACCAGCGCAGCGCGCGACCGGCCGGCAGCAGCCGCGGAAGGTCCTCGAGTGCCTCCGCCGGGGCGATCAGGGCCACCTCGTCCAGGTCCTCGACCGCCGTGAGCACGGTGATGAGGCCCCGCAGCTGCCGGTGCGCCTCGTCCGTGCCGCGCTTGGCCTGGTCGAGGCCGCGGGTGAGGGCGGCGGAATCGACGCGTGGCCCGGCGGACTGCAGCTTCGCGGCCTCGATGTGCAGGCCCGCCACGGCGATCTGGTTGGCCACGAGATCGTGCAGATCGTGGGCGATCCGGTCACGCAGCCGCCGCGTCGCCCGCCCGTGCTCCTCGCTCATCGTCGCCCGGGTCCGCAGGCGTTCACGGCGCACGTTCCAGCCCCACAGCCCGGAGACGAGCAGCACGAGCCCCCACTGCACCCCGAGCACCACGACCCGGCCGTCGTCCGGGCGGAACACCACGAGGGCCGCACCGCAGCCGATCGCTGCGACCAGCGCCCACCGGAACAGCAGCCGCACGCCCCGGTCGCCACCGTATTTGACGGCGGCGTAGATCAGGTCGGTCAGGATGAGCACGACGCCGAGGGATCCGCCGAACATCAGGTCGACCCCGGCCACCGCCGCCCCCGCACCGAGCGCCGCGAACGGGCGCCGGGAGCGGCGGGTCGCGATGAGGGCCATGCCCAGCAGCGTGAGCAGGAACACGCCCCCGGTCGACTGCCAGGGCGTGAGGTCCCCCCACAGGCCGTAGCCGCCGAACTGCAGCGCGGCGAGCCCGACGAGCAGCCAGCTCGCGCCGATGACGGCGTCGCGACTGGCCGGGTGGGCGTCGAGCTGCCGGAACCAGCGCACGATCATGACCCCATCCTCGCCCATCCTCCGACCGTCCCGCCTCCTCCGATCGAAGGAGGTGGGACGGGCCGCCCGGAGGATCCGCGCCGGAGGGAGGAGGGCCACGCTCGAATCATGACCCTCCTGGTGATCCTCGCGTGTGAAATCGGCTTCTGGGTGCTGCTCGTCTCGGGCCTCGCGGCCCGCTACCTGCTGCGCCGGCGGCGGCTGTCGAGCGCCCTGCTGCTGTGTGTGCCGCTGCTCGACGTGGTGCTCCTCACGGCGATCGGCTGGGACCTCCTGGCGAACGGGACCACGGCCGAGTTCACGCACGGGCTCGGCGCCGTCTACCTCGGCTTCACGGTCGCGTTCGGACACCAGATCATCGCCCGGGTCGACGCCTGGTTCGCCCACCGGTTCGCCGGCGCGCCGGCGCCGGTCAAGGCGCCGGCCGCGGGCACCGCCCGGGTGCGCCACGAATGGGGCCAGTGGCTGCGGATGCTCCTGTGCGCGGCCGTGGCCAGCGCCGTTCTCGGCGGGATCGTGCTGCTCGTGGCCGACCCCGCCCGCACGGGCGAGCTCCTCGTCTGGTTCGCCCGCATCTGGCTCGCGACCGGGATCTGGCTGATCGTCGGGCCCGTCTGGGAGGGCGTGCGCCAGGCGGTGACGGCCGTGCCCGTCCTGCGGCCCCTGCTCGCCGAAGCGCGCGGCCCCGTTCGCGAACGGACGCGCGACAACGCGCGGTGAGCTGCGTCGTCCCCACGCCGTGCCCACGCCGTGCCCAGGCCGTGCCGACGCCGTGCCCACGCCGCGGGATGGCCGCTCCCCGGCGAGCGGTAGCGTGGTTCGCACACCACCGAAGAATGAGGAGTCATGTCGGCAATTGTCGCGGCGCACGGTCCGTTCGACGAGCAACTCGGGCGCAGGATGCTCGACCGGATGCGGCACCGAGGCCCGGACGGCTCGGGAACCCGCAGGGTCGGGCAGGCGTGGCTCGGCAGCCACTACCTCGCGATCATCGACCCCGACGCGGGCGAGCAGCCGATCGGGAGCAGCCGGCCCGGCAGCTGGCTCATCGGCGACGGCGAGATCTACAACCACCAGCGCATCCGCGACCGGCTCGGTGCGGACCGGTTCAGCACCGACTCCGACCTCGAGGCGGCCCTCGAGCTGTTCGAGGACGAGGGGGTCGCCGCCTTCGAGCGGCTCTGGGGAACGTTCGCCCTCGTCGTGGCGGCCGAGGACGGCCGGTTCGCGGCCGCGCGGGACGTGCTCGGGATCTCGCCGCTGTACTGGGCGCGGCGCGGGGAGACCGTCGTGTTCGCCTCCGAACTCAAGGCGTTCGACGAGGACTGGCGCGCGCTGGTCGAGCCGTTCCCGCCCGGCCACGCCTGGACCCCGCAGGACGGCCTCATCGCCGGGCCCGCACTACCGGGCGCCTCGCCCGTGCTGCTCAAGAGCCGCGCCCCCTCCGAGCAGCCGCCGGCCTGGGTGTTCGCCGCGCTGCGCGAGACCCTCGTGCGGGCGGTCGAGCGCAGCCTGCCGAGCCGGTCCTCCGTGGGGATCCTGCTGTCCGGGGGCGTCGACTCGAGCATCATCACCGCGATCGCCGCCCGCATCGCGCGGGAACAGGGGCGGGTCCTGCCCACGTTCGCGGTCGGGATGGCGGGCAGCGGCGACCTCGCGGCCGCGCGGCTCGTGGCCGAGCACGTGGGCACCGACCATCACGAGCTCGTCTACACGGCCGAGGACGCGATCGCCCTCGTGCCGCGGATCATCGCCGAGCTCGAGTCCTTCGACCCGACCCTCGTGCACTCGGCCGTGCCGCACCACCTCGTGGCCTCCCTCGCCGCCCGGCACGTCACCGTGGTGCTCGCGGGGGAGGGCGCGGACGAACTGTTCGCCGGCTATTCCCACTACGGGCGCCACGACACCGGCGAGGCGCTCCACGAGGATCTGCTCGCGACGCTCGAGGGCATGCACATCGGCGGCCTGCAGCGGGTCGATCGGGTGGCCGGGGCCCACGGCATCGAGCCGCGGCTGCCGTTCCTCGACCTCGACTTCGTGGAGCTCGCCCTCGCGCTCCCGCCGGGCTGGAAGCTCCTCGAGGAGGGCCGGCCCGCGAAGTGGCTGCTGCGGCAGGCGTTCGACTCCTGGCTGCCGGCCGAGGTGCTGTGGCGCCGCAAGGAGCAGTTCGGCGAGGGAACGGGCATGAACACGGTGCTGAGCGAGCACTACGAGCAGACCGTCACCGGCGCCGAGCTCGACCGGGCCGCCGCCGAGCTGTCCCACCTCGACCCGCCGCTGCGCACGCGCGAGGAACTCGCCTACTACCGGCTCTTCACCGAGGCGCTGCCGGGGATCGACGCGCAGCGCACCGTCGGCCGCTTCGCCGAGGCCTGAGAACGGGACCGGCCGGCCGCCGCGGGAAACCGCGGGGGCCGGCCGGTGCGCGCCGGGGGCGGGTGGTCAGCCGAGGAAGCCCTCGTCCGTGAGCCACTCCTCGGCGACGTCGCGGGGCTGCTCGCCGTCGTTGTCGACCTGGCCGTTCAGGCTGGTCATCACCTCGTTCGTGAGCGCCTGCGAGATCGGGTCGAGGATCTCGGCGATCTCGGGGTAGGCGTCGAGGGTCTCCTGACGCAGGGTCACCGCGCCCGCGTACTGGATGAAGAAGTCCTTGTCGTCCTCGAGCACGAGCAGGTCGTTCGAGACGATGCGGGCGTCGGTGGAGAACACCTCGCCGAACTGGCAGGAGTCGCCGACCTGGGTGTAGATGAGGTTGAGGTCGAGCTCGACGATCTCGGTGAACTCGAAGCCGTAGGCCTCCTCGAGGCCGGGCAGGCCGTCGTCGCGGTTGATGAACTCGCTCGCCGCGCAGATCGCGCCCTGGTCCGGGTTCGCCTGGATGAACGCGGCCGCGTCGCTCGTGGTGGTCAGCCCGTTCTCCTGGGCGAACGCGGCGCTCGTGGCGAGCCGGTAGGTGTTCTCGAAGTTCGCCGGGGGCAGCCAGGCGATCCCGTTGGCCGCGTCGGCCTCCTTGACCGCCTCGTACAGGTCGTCGGGGACCTCCTCGGTGCTGTTGCCGAGGATGTTGACCCAGCCCGTGCCGGTGTAGTCCCAGTACAGGTCGATCTCGCCGGTCTCGAGCGCCTCGCGCACCGTGGCGCTGCCGGACAGCCCGGTCTGGTCGGTGATCGAGGCGCCGGCGTGCTCGAGTGCGACGGCCGCGATCTGGCCGAGGATCTCCGACTCCGTGAACTCCTTCGAGCCGACGGTCAGGTCCGCTCCGGCGAGCGGCCCGTCACCGCCGCCGCTGCCCGAGTCGCCGCCGCAGGCCGCGAGGGTGAGGGCGAGGCCGAGGAACGCGGCGGTGGCCGCGGTGGTTCTGTGCAGTCTCTTCATGGGTATCTCCTTCGTGGGGACGACGGCCGGTCGAGTCGGGCCGAAACGGTTGCGTTCCGTCGCTCTCGCGCTGGCGTGCGTGGCGTGTGCGGCGCGGCCGGTCAGAGCCCGCGCGGGCGCAGCAGGTCTTCCGTGATCCCGGCGAGGTAGTCGATGACCAGCGCCAGGACGGCGGTGAGGGCGGCGCCCACGAGCTGCACCGTGAAACGGTTCGTGGACAGGCCGCCGACGATGATGTCGCCCAGTCCGCCGGCATTGATGTACGTGACCAGGGTAGCCGTACCGACGTTGATGACCAGCGCCGTGCGGATGCCGGCGAGGATCACGGGCACGGCGAGCGGCAGTTCGAGCCTGCGCAGCACGGTGAACTTCGACATGCCCATCCCGCGGCCGGCCTCGAGCACGGCCGCGTCGACCTGTTCCAGGCCGACCATCGTGTTGAGCAGGACCGGCACGATCGCGTACAGGACGAGCCCGACGATCGCCGCATTGAAGCCGAGGAAGAGGAAGGCGACCGCGAGCAGCACGAGGATCGCGATCGTCGGAACCGCCTGCCCGAGGGTGAGCAGGCCGATGAGGAACGGACGCACGCGGCGGGCGAACGGCCGGGTGAGGATCACCCCGAGCGGGACGGCGATGACGAGGGTGAGCACGGTGGAGACCGCGGTGAGCTGGACGTGCTGCCAGATGGCGGAGCCGAGCCGGTCCGCGTTGAGGAGGCGTCGTTCGATGGAATCGAGATCCCGGCTCGCGACGTACAGGTACAGGGCGAGGCAGACGGCCGCCAGGATGAGCGGCATCGTGATGTAACCGCCCACGGTGCGCCGCCGCCCGCGCAGCACGGGCGACGCGAGGCGCTCGGGGGCGGCGGTGCTCATGCGCCCTCCCGCAGGCCGGACCGCTCGGCACTGACGGCGCTGGCCCGCATCTCGCGGATGGCCTCGTTGATCTGGTCGATGTCGACCACGCCGAGGAGGGCGCCGTCGTCGCCGGTCACGATGGCGACCGAGTGCCGGGCCGTGATGAGCTCGTTCAGGGCGTCGGAGAGCGTGGCCCGGGGGGTGATCGCGGGTGAGATCGGGCTCCCGACCCCCGCGAGGTCCGGCCCGGTCGCGCGGCGCAGGTCCGCGGCGCCGACCCAGCGCGCGGGTGTGCCGGATCCGTCGAGCACGAGCAGCGCGCTCTCGGGCACGTCGCGGAGCCGGTCGAGGGCGGCCGCCGGATCGGTGGCCTCGGGCACGGTCGGCCAGCTGCGCAGCTGGATGTCGGCGACGTGGGTGAGGTTGAGCCGCTTGAGGGAGGCGCCCCTGCCGATGAAGTCGGAGACGAACGGGTTCGCCGGGGCGGTGAGGATCTGCTCGGGGGTGTCGTACTGGGCGACCCGCGAGCCCTCCTGCAGGATCGCGATGCGGTCGCCGAGCTTGATGGCCTCGTCGATGTCGTGGGTCACGAACACGATGGTCTTGCGCACCTCGGACTGCAGCCGCAGGAGCTCGTTCTGCAGCCGGTCCCGGGTGATCGGGTCGATCGCGCCGAACGGCTCGTCCATGAGCAGCACGTCCGGGTCGGCCCCGAGCGCCCGGGCGACGCCGATCCGCTGCTGCTGACCGCCCGAGAGCTGCTTGGGGTAGCGGTGCCGGTACTCCTCGGGGGGCATGCTCACCATCCGCATGAGCTCGTCCACCCGCCGGTCGATGCGTGCGGCATCCCAGCCCAGCAGCTTGGGCACGGTGGCGATGTTCTCCCCGATGGTCATGTGCGGGAAGAGGCCGATCTGCTGGATCACGTATCCGATCCGGCGGCGCAACCGATCCGGATCGGTGGTGGTCACGTCCTCCCCGTCGAGGAGGATGCGCCCGCCGCTCGGTTCGATGATGCGGTTGATCATCTTCATCGTCGTGGTCTTGCCGCATCCGGAGGGGCCCACGAGCACGACGATCTCGCCCTCGTGGATGTCCAGGTCGAGGGCGTCGACGGCGTTGGCTCCCTGCCCGGGGTAGCGCTTGGTCAGACCCTGGAGGCGGATCATCACCCGGTCGCCGGTGGTGGCTGCGTCGGTCATCGAATTCCTTCGGAGGTGGTGAGTCGGCGGGCGGCGTGGAAGATCAGGTCGAACAGCACCGCGAGGATGATCACGCCGAGGGTTCCGGCGAGCACGAGGTTGACGGCGACCGGGGTTCCCACGCGGTTGAGGCCGGTGAAGATGAGGTCGCCGTAGCCGGGACCGTTGACGATCCAGCCGATCGCCGCGATCCCGAGCAGCACGAGGGTCGTCACCCGGATGCCCGTGATGATGACCGGCCACGCGAGCGGCAGCTCGATCCTGCGCAGGCGCTGGAACCGGGTCATTCCCATGCCGCGGGCGGCCTCGACGATCGCCGGATCCACGCTCTGCAGTCCCGTGACCGTGTTGCGGATGATCGGCATGAGGCCATAGGCGGTCAGGGCCACGACGACGGGCTTCGCCCCGAGGCCGAGCGGCCCGAGGAGCAGGATGAACAGCGCGAAGGAGGGGATCGTGAGCATCGCCCCGCTCAGGGCGAGCACGATCTCGCGCGGTCGGGCGTGCTGATAGGTGAGCACGCCCAGGGAGATGCCGATGATCGCGGCGAAGCCGACGGAGACCGCGACCACCGCGGCGTGTGCCAGGCCGAGCTCGACCATGTCGTCGCTGCGTTTGATCAGGAATTGGACGAAGTCCATCAAGCCTCCTCGTGGCGTCGTGAGACCGTGTGCCGCACCCCGTCGTGGTGCCGGTCAAGTCTAATCGCGGATCCGAACGGCGACGGCTCGCGCGTACCGGTACACCCTCGAGTGCGCGTCGCGGGCGAGCGCGCGCCACAGTTGGATGGCGAGCCGGGGATCGCGATCCTCAAGCTCGTCGATCGCCTCCGCGTCGAGCACCATGACCTCGACCGGGCCCGTGGCCTTGACGGTCGCCTCCTGGCGATCCTCGCTCGCGAGGGACAGGTCGCCGAAGGTCATCCCGGCCCCGAGGGCGGTGACCCGCACCCTGTTCCCGTCGGAGTCGGTCGTGATCGTGCTGATCCGGCCGGAGAGGATGAAGAAGACGCCCCCGAACCGCTGGCCGACCCGGCGGATGATCTCCCCGTCCGCGAAGCTGCGGCGCTCCATGAGTCCCGCGAGTGCGTCGACGTCCTCCTGGTCGAGCATCGCGAGCGCGGGGGAGTCGGCCACGAGCACGCGCCCCGGGTCGAGCAGGGCGCTGCCGTACCGCTCGAGCAGGAGGTGCTCGCACCGGGCGATCGCCCCCTCCCGGGATTCGAACGTCGCGAGCTCCGGCAGGGCGTGGGCCAGGGTGTCCTCGGGATCGACGAGGAGCAGGGTGGCGCCGCCGCGCGCGAACTGCTCGGCGATCGTGCCGAGCATGTCGAGGGCGACCCGGCCGAACTCGTCCACCCGGCGCACGTCGAGCACCACGAGCTCGACCTGCGGGTCGAGGCCGGTGAGTTCCCGCACGACCGATTCGGTGCCGGCGAAGAAGAGGTCCCCGGCGAGCTCGACCACCACGGCCCGGTGTGCGTGTTCGGCCAGCAGTTCGGTGGCCTCGTCGGTGCGCCGGATCGCGCTCGGCTCGCGATCGATCGGGTAGGAGTCGCGGATCGCGGATCGGCCGATGCGGGCCGACCGCACGAAGTGCATCTCCATGTCGCGCGAGAGCTGCCGGCAGGCCGCCACGCCGCGCACGCTGTTGCCGTGCCGGTCGAGCGGGGGAGAGTAGACCGCGAGGCCGGCCTGGCCCGGAAGCACCGCGATGATGCCCCCGCCCACGCCCGATTTCGCTGGCATCCCCACGTGACTGGCCCAATCGCCGGCGTCGTCGTACATTCCCGAGGTCATCATGACCGAGAGCACGCGCTCGACCGCGTCGAGCGTGAGCGCCTGCGTGCCGGTGATCGGGTGGGTGCCGCCGTTGGCGAGGGTGGCGGCCATGAGCGCGAGGTCTCGGCAGGTCACCTGCACGGTGCACTGGCGCAGGTAGGTCGCCAGCGCCTCCGTGGGCCTGCCCTCGATCACGCCGACCGAGCTGAGCAGGTATGCCAGTCCGTGGTTGCGGTCGCTGTGACGACGCTCGGCCTGGTAGGCGCGCCCGGCGCTGCGCAGCGGGCGGCCGGCGCACTGGGAGTACAACTCGGTGATCCGTTGCACGGCGCTACGCCCACCGCCGCCCTTGATGAGGGAGGCGACCGCGAGTGCCCCGGCGTTGATCATCGCGTTGGCGGGCCGGCTCGTGCCCGAGGTGAGGGAGAGGTCGTTGAACGCGTCTCCGGACGGTTCGACGTCGATCTTGGCGTCGACTGCCGCCATGCCGAGGTCGTCGAGCGCGAGTCCGTAGCTGAAGGGCTTGGAGATCGACTGCATCGAGAACTCGTGATCGGTCACTCCCACCTCGTAGACGTAGCCGTCGACCGTGGCCAACGCGATGCCGAAGTGGTCCGGATCGATCAGGGTCCCGGCAGGGCCGACCTCATAGGGGACGCCGTCGCGCACCCGGGCGATACGCGCGTGGATGTCCTGCAGGTAGGTGGTGATCGGGGACGACGTCATGGTTCCGAGCGTAGGGGAGTCGTCAGAGGCCGGCTTGGTCGACTCCGTATGTGGCCTGGTCGAGGGTGTAGCCGTCACCGTATTCCGACGTCAACTGCTCGATCAACCCCTTGCGTGAGAAGGCCATGAGGTCGAGGTAGTTCGCGGCGGCCTTGGCTGCCTGTTCGTTCCAGTCCACCTCGACGTTGTCCGCCGCGAATGTGGCATCCTCGACGGAATATCCATCGCCGTACTCCGATGACAACTGTTCGATCAAACCGTTCCGTGAAAACGGCATGAAGCTGAGATACGACTCGGCAGCGCGCAGCGCATTCGACTGACCGGCGGTGAGCGCTGCTTGAGCCGCAGCCTCCTCCTCGGCTTTGGCGGCTGCCTTCGACGCCTCTTCCTCCGCGGCTCGGGAGGACTCCTCCTCCGCGGCCCTCGACGCTTCTTCCTCCGCGGCCCTCGATGCCTCCTCCTCCGCGGCCCTCGCGGACTCCTCCTCGTCCGCGGCCTCGGTCTCTGTCTGCCCGGCAGTCGCCGACGGCGCCCGACCTTCGCCTTCCACCTGTGCCGATGGCACCGCCGTCCCGGGATCGTCCCGCCCACCACCGACGATGGCGATGGCCACGAGGAGGGCGACACCGCCAAGAGGCAGGATGAAGCGCTTCTTCTTGTACCAAGGCCGCGCCGTCGGCTGACGGTCTGTCGATTCCGTGGCGCCGTATCCGGGGGCGTGCTGCTGATATTCGGGTGCCCCGTCGTCCACCAGCAGCGGCCAGCCCTCCGGTGCCGGCGGCCATGACGCGGGTGGTATCCAATCGGGCGGGGGCAGCCAGCCCTCGGGAGGTATCGGCCACCCAGGGGCCGGATTGAATCGGAGTGTCATTTCATGACCCTATCCGAAGCGGTCCGCGCGAGAGTGGGATTCAGCACGTCGACCGGAATACATTTCCCAGCGGGCCCGGACGGTTTCGAGTGCCGGTTTGTCGGACGTGCGCGGCTCCGTGATACTCCGGCTTCCTTCGACCTGGAGTCCGCGGCCGGCGCTATTCGCGCGAGAGGTCGCCGATCTGGGCGCCGTCGGAGTCGTAGAGGTGCATCGTGTCGCCGTCCACCACGGCGCTCGCCGGATCGATCAGCCAGACGTCCACGTCCGGGCACGCCATGAGCGTGGTCGCAAGGCCGGCGAGGGTGACGTCGTCGCCGTCCTGCTGCCACGTGCCCGAGAGCCGGTTGCAGCCGTCGGTGCCGGTGATGAGTCCCTCCCCGGTGAACGTCAGCCGGGTCTCGTCCCCGCCGGAGGACCCCCAGGTTCCCTGTGCCGACGTGGCCGCCTCGCCGCAGCCGCTCAGCGCCGACGCGGCGACGGCCAGGACCACCATTCCCACGCGAAGACGACGCATCGGTCCGACCTCCTGCCAACGGCTACATTGCTCGTGTCAGCCTACGCTCGATTCCGCGCCGGTGTCGGCCCCTCGGCTGCGAGGAGGTCGGCGAGGCGGAACGAGATGGCACCGCGCACCCGGCGGCGCCCCAGCGGATCGACCGGTCGATCGCCGCGACGGCCGGGAGCACTCGCGCCTCAGGCGGGTGCGGCCGAGGGCTTCTTCTTGAGAAGCAGCGGCGGCAGGATCCAGCCGCCGACGGCGGTGACGAACCAGACGATGACGGTCGCGAGGATCCACGTTCCCAACCCGGCGATGGTCAGCCCGCCGGGAACGAGCGAGGCGAGGAGCAGGGCGATGAACGTCGAGATGAGCCCGACGCCGCTCATGAGGGCGGCGGCGCGCTTCTGGGTCTGGTGCACCACGAACGGCGAGACGAGCGCCTGCGCGAGGGTGAAGACGAGGACGGCGACGACGAAGCCGGACGCCGCGAGCGTGAGCCGCTCGAGTAGGAACGCGGCGAGCAGGAACCCGAGGGCCGCCGTGGCCAGGTGGATGAGCGCTCGGAGGATGGATCGGATCATGGCGTTCCTCGTTTCGGGAGCCCGTCATCGGGGCGGTCGGGCATCGACATATCCAACGCCGCGAGTCTATCGGAACCGGTCCTGCACGCGTGTGGGTCGTCGGCCTCCACCGAGGAGTGGCTGCTAGACTCCGGTGCCCGGCCCTGAGCCGACTGTCGACGCCCGACTTCGTGGCTTGCCTCGTCCAGCGAGCGGTTCGGCACACGGTTCGATCACTGCGTTCTTGGAGGACATCGGATGGGATTCATCAAGGCATTCGCGGGCGCGATCGGCGGCACGTTCGCGGATCAGTGGAAGGACTTCCTCGTTCCTCCGCACAACCTCGCGCCGACGGCCGCCATCTTCCCGGCCGTTCCGCAGGGCCAGAACGCCGGGCGCGGGTCGAACACCAAGGGCTCCGAGCACATCATCACGAACGGCAGCCGGATCATCGTTCCCGAGGGCTACGGCCTCGTGACGTTCCAGGACGGCCAGCTCACCGGGTTCATCGCCGAACCCGGTGGCTTCATCTTCACCTCCGACGACCAGAACTCGCAGTCGATCTTCGCCGGCGACGGGATCGTGAGCCCCACCGTCAAGACCTCCTGGGAACGGTTCAAGTTCGGCGGCCAGCCCGGCTCGCAGCAATTGGCGTTCTACGTCAACCTCAAGGAGATCCCGAACAACCGCTTCGGCACCCAGTCCGAGATCTATTGGGACGACGCCTACCTGGGCGCGCAGGTCGGTGCGATCACGCGCGGCAGCTACACCATGCGCATCGTCGACCCGATCCTGCTCGTCAAGCAGTACGTGCCGCTCACGTACCTGAGCGCGAGCCCGCGGGTCTTCGACTTCTCCGATCTCGACAACGACGCGGCCAGCCAGCTCTTCAACGAGGTGGTCGGCTCGCTCGCGCAGGCGTTCTCGATCTACACGAACGATCCGAGCCAGGGGAACCGGATCACGCGGATTCAGTCGGACTCGGTCGGCTTCGCCCAGTCGCTCAGCCAGGCCGTCGAGCAGGGCTACAGCTGGACCACCGATCGCGGCCTGACGATCGTCAAGGTCGCCCTGCAGTCGATCGAGTACGACGAGGACACGCGCGCGCTCCTGAGCGACGTGAAGAAGGCCGATGCGCTCGGAGGCGCCCGGGGGAACTCCTTCATGCAGCAGGCCGCCGCCCGCGGTTTCCAGGCAGCGGGGGAGGGTGGCGGGGGAGCCGCCAACATGGCCTTCCTCGGCATGGGACTCAACGCGACCGGCGGCGCGGCCGCCGGACTCCAGCAGCCGGTGCCGCAGCAGGGGTACCAGCAGGTGCCGCAGCAGGGATACGGGCAGCAGCACCCGCAGGGTTATGGGCAGCAGCCACCCCAGGGTTATGGCCAGCAGCCCCCGCAGGGTTATGGACAGCAGCCGCCCCAGGGCTATGGACAGCAGCCACCCCAGGGCTACGGTCAACAGCCGCCCCAGTCGCCGTCGGCGCCGGAGGATCCCGTGGCGAAGCTGACCCAGCTCAAGACGATGCTCGACCAGGGGCTCATCACGGCGGACGACTATGAGGCCGCCAAGGCGAAGATCCTCGGGATCTAGAGGACGTCGGAGTGAACCCGAGCAACCCGAATTCAGAAGCCACCCCGCCCGCGAACCCGGGAGCGCCGGCGACGACCGGCGGTGCGGGGTATGGGATCGACCCCGCCCAGGGCGCGCCGCGTCCGTCCGCCGACGGCTACGGGATGGTCGATCCCGCAGCGGCGGCGGCAACCGGTCTGCCTCCGGTCTCCCCGGCGGGGCCGCGCATCATCGAGACGGACGCCGCGGCGAAGGACGGACTGTCCAAGTGTGCCCGGTGCGGTGCAACGGAGATCTCGCTCAACCCCGCCACCGGCATGCTCCGGTGCGGCTTCTGTCGATTCGAGTGGGCCACCGGGAGCGCGGAGCAGGCGCTGGGGCTCAACAGCGACATCTCCGAGCTGTCCGGCCTCGTCATGGGATCCGGTTCCCAGGACATCGTGCCCTCGACCGATGTGGTGCTCACCTTCAAGTGCAGCGCCTGCGGCGCCGAGGTCGTGATCAACACCGATGAGAGCACACAGGCCCGGTGTCACTGGTGCCGCAACAAGCTCTCGATGAATCAGCAGATCCCCAACGGCGCCGTCCCCGACATGGTGCTGCCGTTCGCGCTGCGCAAGGAGCAGGCGACCGAGAAGATCTCGCAATTCGTCAAGAAGCGTCGGTTCTACGCGCATCCGAAGTTCCTCAAGGAATTCGAGCCGGAGAACGTCATGGGCGTGTACCTGCCCTACATGGTGGTCGACATCAACGCCCATGCCCGGCTCACCGGGCAGGGTGAGCATCAGACGCGGACCTACACCGTCAAACGTGGCGACAACACCCAGCGCGTCTACGACGCCGACATCTACCACGTCATGCGCGATTTCGACGTCTACATCAATGATCTGACCGTCGAGTCCTCGAGCGAACGGCGCGACCAGGACTCCTCCCGCAACACGAACAACATCATCAACACGATCATGCCGTTCGATGTCGAGAATGCGGTCCGGTACGACTCGAACTACCTCGCCGGTTTCACCTCCCAGCGACGGGACACGAATATCGACGACCTCACTCCGCTCGTCGATGCCCAGGCACGGGACATCACCCGCTACCGGGTCAACGACACCCTCAGGTTCTACGACCGCGGGGTTCGCTGGGATTCGGAGCAGGTCGACGTCAAGGGTCAGCGCTGGGCCTCGGCCTATCTTCCCGTGTGGCTCTACAGCTACCAACAGCGCCGGTCCAACGGGCAGACCTTCCTGCACTACGTCGCGGTGAACGCGCGCACGGGCGAGACGATGGGCAGCGTGCCGATCAACAAGCCGAAACTGTTCGCGGTCTCCGCCGTCGTGCAGGTGGTCGGTATGGTTCTCGGAACGATCATCATGGTGGTGGGTGGCTGATGGGCATCGACGTTCTCGCTGCGGGTGGCCAGGTGTGGGCGAGCGGATCCTCCGACGGTGGCGGCGGCAGCATCGGCTGGGTCTTCTTCCTCGCCGGCTTCCTCTACTACGGGATGATGTACCTGCGCTACCGCAACTCCGACAAGCGGCACCGGCACGAGCTCGAGACCGAGGCGACCCTGGACAACGTGCAGGTGGCCGACGATTACGCCGGTTCCCTCAAGGGCGTCTCGCACTCGCGGATGCGCGGCGCGAACTACAAGCAGGTCGAGGGCGCGCAGAACAAGCGCCCCTGGTAGCCCTCATCGGGCCCTGCTCGAGCACCGGTCCGGATCTGCTTGGGCCTTGCTCGAGCACTGATCAGGCCGTGATGGGCCCTGCGGAGCCGGCGCAACCGGTCAGCCGCGTTCGCACACCCAGCCCGCGGGAATGCGGCCCTCGCGAAGGAACTCGCGCAGATGCACCTGCGCCGGATCGTCCAGGTCCGCGTCGAGATGCGGATAGATGATCGGCTCCTCCTTGCTGTTGTGCACCTCGAGCAGGTGGAGCATCCGGTGACAGGCGGCGATCACCTCCGAACGGGCGGGTTCCTCGATGGCGGCAGGCCCGGCCAGCCGTGCCTCGAGGGCATCCATGGCCCGCCAGAGTTCGCCGTGCTCGCGGAGCATGACCATGACCGGCATCATGAGCGCGCCGGTGTTGATCCGCGGAAACACGATCGCCTCTTCGAGGTAGATGTGCCGCCGCAGGGCCCTCATCGCCCCCACCAGCGGCTGTGCCCAGTCCCGCACCGTTTCGGTGGTGCGGGACTGGGCGATGAACAGCTCGATTCCGGCGTCGATCTCATGGTGTTCGCGGGTGAGCGCCTCCGCCAGTGAGGGAGGATCGGATTCGAGCGTGCTCATGGCGGTCTCAGGCGGTGGCGAGCTGGGCGTCGACCGTGATCGTGGCGCCAGCGAACAGCCGCGAGACCGGACACAGGGCCGAGGCCTTCTCGATGACGGCCTGGAACGCGTCGTCGGCAATGCCCTCGACGGTCGCCCGAACGGTGAGCTTCGACGTGCTGATCGTGGGGACGCCGTCGACCTCCTCGAGCGTCAGGGTGGCGCTCACGTCGAGCTTCTGCGGCGGCGTGCCGTTCTCACCCAGGGTGAGCGAGAGCGCCATCGCGTAGCACGAGGAGTGCGCCGCCGCGGCGAGTTCCTCCGGACTGCTCTTGCCCGCCGGAGCCTCGGTGCGCGATCCCCAGGTGACCTGCAGGTCGTCGAGGACCCCGCTGCTCGTCCCGTTGAACGTTCCGGTTCCGGAGGCCAGCGGGCCCTCCCATGTGGTCTGGACGGTACGTGCGGCAATGCTCATGATCATCCCTTTCGGCGTCATAGACGCAATTCTGCAACAAGATATTGCTCTAAATGATAGGGGACCGTGTCAAGGAGACTCGGGACCATCGGCCCGCGCGCCCGGCCCGCGTGGATGCACCGGGGCGCCGCCCGACCGCGCTCGTGCGGAGGGACGGCGCCCCGGGGTGCGGTGCGCGTCGAGGTCAGCTCTCGCGGGCCGAGCGGTACCTCGCCAGGATCAGCGCCAGCCCACCCGCGGCCAGGAGGAGGCCCGTGACCACGACGACGGGGCCGAGGCCCGCGCCGGTGTCGGGCATCGCGTCGAGGTCGTCGCCCCGATCCGGCCCGGCTTCCGGCCCCGCTTCCGATCCGGCGTCCGATCCCGCTTCCGATCCGGCGCCTGATCTGGCGTCCGCGTCGTCGGTCGGCGCGGGGTCGGTCGGATCGGGATCGGTCGGATCGGGATCGGAGCCGCCCCCATCTGAACCGGCCTGGTCACTGCCACCGGAGTCGGTGGTTCCACCGGAGTCGGCGGTGCCATCGGCCTGGTCGGTGCCACCCGAGTCGGCAGTACCACCCGAATCAGCGGTGCCGTCCGCCTGGTCGGTGCCACCCGAGTCGGCAGTAGCACCCGAATCGGCGGCGCCACCGGCCTGGTCCGTGCCGTCGGCGTCGGCAGAGCCGCCGGCCTGGTCGGTCCCATCCGAGTCGGCGGTGCCGCCGGCCTGGTCCGTGCCGTCCGAGTCGGCAGAGCCACTCGCCTGGTCGGTCCCATCCGAGTCGGCGGTGCCGCCGGCCTGGTCGGTCCCGTCCGAGTCGGCGGCGCCGTCCGCCCGGTCCGTGCCACCCGAGTCGGCGGTGCCATCGGCCTCGGCGGCGCCGTCCGCCTGGTCGGTGCCACCCGAGTCGGCGGTACCACCGGCGTCGCTCGACCCGTCGGGATCCCCCGAGCCGGAGTCGTCCTGGCAGACGAGCCGGGCGTCCCCCCAGATTCCGTGGGCGGCAGCGACTCCGTTCGGCGCCTCGATGATGAGGTCGAGGTACATCGCCCCGCTCACGTCGACGTCGACCTCCTCGGGCGCCATGGCACTCGTGAGCGTCTTCCCGTTGAACAGCTTCTGCCCATCCGCCTCGACCCGGAAGATGACGTTGCCGGCGAAGCCGTCCTCCTGGGTCGCCTCGGCCGTGAAGGAGAGGCAGGTGCCGCCGAGGTAGTAGCGGATCTTCCCGTTCGCGTGGACGCCCAGGCCCTTCTCGTAGGTCCGTGGCTCACCCGTCTCCGGGTCCACCCACAGGCTGGTCAAGGGAGCGTCGGGGGAGTCGGCGGAGTCCTTGTTGGCCACGTCCCTTCCGATCACGCCCCAGCCGTTCGTTGCCGACTCCCATTCCAGATCGGAGATCCAGTTCTCACCGGTCGGGCCCGGCTCGAGTTCCCGATCGACCACGGTCCAGCTGAACAGCTTGACGGCGGGGGCGGTGGGGAGCTCGACCGCGCGAACCGTCTTGTTCGGGTCGAGATAGATCGAGTTCTCGTAGATCTGGTAGCCGTAGGTCTCGTACTCGTACTCGCCCGACGCGTTGTTCCGCCCCATCGACGTCAGGGCGACCCGCGCGCTGCCGAGGCCGCTCGCCTGCGGGAGCCAGTTCGGGAAGAAGATCGACTCGGTCGACCTGGTCCCGTCCTCGTAGACCACGGTGAGCGGCAGCGAGACGCCGCTGCCCGCGGCCGCCGAGGCGAGCACCGACAGGTGGTTCCCGGAGCCCGAGACGGAGATCGTCTGGCCGGCCGGTTCGACCGAGTTCGGAGCCGACACGGACTCGGGCCAGGGGTACTCGGCGCCGTCGAAGGCGACGGTGCCACCGGCCTGAGCGCCCGCCTCGGCGAGCGCCGCCGCGGAGAACGTGGCGCCGCCGCCGTCGAAGTCCCCCTCGCCGGCGTGTTCGAGGTCGGTGATGGAGATCGCGTTGTACGCGGACTGGAGCGAACCGTAGGCGACCCCGATCTGGTTCGCCCCCGTGAGTTCCAGGGCCTGGCCGGAGGCCGAGGTGTACGTCGCGTTCACCCGCACGGTCTGCCGGCCACCCGCCGAGCCCGCCTCCGGACGGACGACGAAGGTCGCCTCGCGCCGTTCGCCCGCCGGCACGGTTCCCACCTCGGCGCCCTCGCTGCTCACGACGGTCCATCCCGCCGGGAGTTCGGGGGTGAGCGTCACGTCGGTCTTGTCCTGGTTGCCGAAGTTGGAGAAGGACGCCGTCACGGTCGTCTCCTCGCCCTGGAACACCTGGTCGGGCACGGCGACGCGGACCTGCGCGGCCCCGGCGTCGCCGTCCTCGCCGCCGACGGCGGAGGTCCCTGCGAGCGTGACCGTGGCGGCCGAGTCCGAGGCCACCGGCCCGAGGTTGACGGTCACGACGCCGTCGGCGTACGACCAGCCCACGGAGTCCGTGGCGTCCGCGACCTCGCTCAGGTCGGTGCCGTCCACGTCGACACCGTCCGGCGCGGAGTCCGTGTGGGCCTCGATGAGGTACGGCCGGCTCGGCGCCATGCCCGTGTACGAACCGTTCCGGTCGCCGATGGTCACGACGACGTCGCCGGGCCCCACCTCGGGGGCCGAGACGTCGAACCGCTGGGTCGCGAACGCGCCGTCCTTGTACTCACGGGTGACCCCGTCGTCCTCGTACAGCTCGAACGAGGCGTCGCCGCTGGGGTAGACCGCCAGGGTGAGCGGGGCGTCCTCGGCAACGAGGGAGGCGTTGCGGGCGATCGGTCCCATCGGGACGAGGGCGCCGGCGCGAACGAAGATCGGCAGCCGGTCGAGCGGCGCCGGGTGCCCGTCGAGCACCTGGCCGCCCTCGTAGCGCCGTCCGGTCCAGAAGTCGACCCAGGTGTCGCCCGCGGGCAGATAGATGCCGTTGCGGACGTCGGTGTCGGTGAAGACCGGGGCGACGAGGTAGTCGGTGCCGAGCAGGAACTCGTTGTTCGCCTCGACCGAGTACGCGCCCGGATCCTGTGGATACTCGAGGGCGACCGAGCGCATCATCGGCGTGCCGGTCGCGTGGGAGTCCTGGGCAAGG
Source organism: Pseudactinotalea sp. HY158 (assembly GCF_009660225.1). NCBI lineage: Bacteria > Bacillati > Actinomycetota > Actinomycetes > Micrococcales > Cellulomonadaceae > Pseudactinotalea > Pseudactinotalea sp. HY158. The sequence continues at coordinate 1,751,824 of NZ_CP045920.1, read as the reverse complement.
CTGTAGATGAACGGCATGAGCTGCTGGCGCAGCTGGAGGTAGAACCGGTTGATCTCGGTCGCCTCCTCGCCGTAGAGCCACGGGCGCTTGTCCACCGATGCCCAGCCGCTCATCGAGTACAGGGCCGGGGCGAAGGCCTTCCACTGCAGGTCGCGCACGTAGCTCTCGGTGGAGCCGCCGAAGATGCCGTCGACGTCGCCGGTGGTGAAGGCCAGCCCGGAGTTCCCCGCGCCCGTGAGCGCCGAGACCTGCCAGCGCACCGCGTCGAGGTTGCCGGAGTGGTCGCCGGTCCACTGCATGCCGCACCGCTGGGAGCCGGCCCAGCCCTCGACCATGAGCGAGGTGCCGCGCGCGTCCGAGTACTGCTCGAACCCGTCGTAGGCGGCCTCGCAGCCGGTCAGCGCCATCCGGTACCCCTGCCCGACCCAGGCGACGTCGAGCTTGCGCATGCGGATCCCCGCCTCACCGACCTCGAACTCCTGCTCGGTCAGGCTGCGTTGGGTCCACAGGCCGGTCTTCAGGCCGGTCTTCTCCTCGATCTGCTCGACGGTCTCGGGCAGTTCGACGTACTCGCACCCGTAGCCGTCGTTCACGAGCATCCAGCCGGCCGGCATGTCGTGCTCGACGAACTCCTCGGCGATGGCGACCGCGTCGGGGGTCCGGAGCTTGCCCGGGGTGGCCGCGCCCTCGTAGGTGGGGCTGCTGCGGTTGTAGCAGTCGGCGTCGCCGTATTCGAGGGCGTAGACGGGCGGCAGGAGCGGGCGGCCGGTGAGCCGGGTGTAGGAGTCGAGCGCCTCCTTGTAGTCGCCGGCGAAGTAGTACGCGTCGAACCGGGCCTCGGCATGGGTCGTGGTCCCGGCCGCGAAGTCGTACGTGCCGGGGGCGAACGTGTTCCGCAGCACGCCGTAGCCGGCGGAGGACATGTAATACGGCACCGCGTTCGGGTAGCCGTCGTCGTCCCAGTCGAAGTTCCTGGCGATGTTGATCGTCGCGCCGGTGTGGATCGAGCGGCCGTTCTGCATCCCGCCGCCGAGGAACTGCTCGCCCTCGTCGATGGCCAGGTGCTGGGTCGCGGCCGCCCCGGTGAACGTGAGCGGGGAGGATTCGGCGAAGATCGGCGTGCCGTCGGTGCGTTCGGCCGCCAGGCGCCCCGTCGCCTTGTCGATCGAGACGCGGACGGCGTCCGTGGCGAGGGTGGCGACGTCGCCGTCGGTCAGGGTCGGGGCCGCGCCGGCGAAGTCGCCGGCGCCCACCACGATGTCGGCCGAGCGTTCCGGGTCGCCGCTCGGGCTGTTGGCCGGGTCGGTGAACTCGCCGCCCGGCACGGCCTCGATCCGGAACGTCTCCGCGTCGAGGAAGCTGATTCGGATCGCACCGCGCTCGGTCGTGACGAGGGCACTCGCCCCGTCCTGGGTGACCGCGGTGACCGCGCCGAGGGTGTCACCGTCGGCGACGGGCACCTCCGCCGCGACGGGCCCGGGAGCGATCGGGGTGGCCCCGACCGACTCGGCCCCGTCGACGGTGAACGCCGAACTGGAGGTCGCCGTGCCCGTCACCGCGGCGGCGACGCCGGAGGTCACGATCAGGCCGGCGGTCAATGCCGCCGAGAGCCATCGGCGCTGCTGGGGACTGCGTTGTCTCACGGTCGAGGCTCGCTTCCATAGGGAGTCATTCGATGATTGATTCTCGCCTAATATAAGCAGCAATGCTCACGCGTGCAAGCGTGAGCCCGCACGCGTCCGCCGTCCATTCCGGCGCGCGAGCGCCCGTGGCCCGGCGCGATTCCATTCGCGCCGGGCCACGGGCCGGATCGGGGTGGGGAGCCCTCAGGCGTTGAGAACGGCCGAGAGGAAGTCCCGCGTTCGCTGCTGGGTCGGGGCGGTGAAGATCGTCTCCGGATCCCCCTCCTCGACCACCTTGCCGCCGTCGAACATGAGCACCCGGTTCGACACGTCCCGCGCGAACTGCATCTCGTGGGTGACGATGAGCATCGTGATGTCCGTCGTGCGCGCGACCTCGCGCAGGATGTTGAGCACCTCCCCGACGATCTCCGGGTCGAGGGCCGAGGTCACCTCGTCGAGGAGCAGGATATCGGGTTCCATCGCCATCGCCCGGGCGATCGCGACCCGCTGCTGCTGCCCGCCGGACAGCTCCGACGGGTGCGCATTCTCCTTGTCCGTCAGGCCCACCTTCTCGAGCAGCTCGCGGCCCGTGGCGATGGCCTCCGCCTTGCTCTTGCCGAGCACGTGCACGGGCGCCTCGATGAGGTTCTGCATGACGGTCATGTTCGGGAAGAGGTTGAAGTGCTGGAACACCATCCCGATCCGCTTGCGCATGATGTTCTTGTGCTTCTCCCGCAGCTCCACCCGCTTGCCGTCGCGGTCCTCGTGCGTCAGCGGCTGGCCGTCGATGTAGATGAAGCCCTCGTTGGCCTCCTCGAGGGTCATCACGAGGCGCAGGATCGTGGTCTTGCCCGAACCACTGGGCCCGATGAGCGTGACCCGGTCGCCCTTGGTCACGGTGAAGTCGAGGTCGTGCAGCACGACGTTGTCGCCGAAGCGCTTCTCCACCTTGTCGAAGCGGATCGCGGGTTGGGCATCAGGTTGTGAAGGCAAGGCGCTTCTCCAATCGGCCGATGAGCAGTGAGGTCGGGTAGCTGGCGAGCAGGAAGATGACGCCCGCCAGGGTGAAGGCCTCGACATACCGGAAGTGGTCGCCGCCGTAGGTCAGTGCCGCCCGCACCAGTTCGACCACGGAGATCGAGATGAGGAAGGGGGTGTCCTTGAACAGCGAGATCACGTAGTTGCCGAGGGAGGGGATGGTCGCCCGCAACGCCTGCGGGATGATGACGGCGGTCCAGGTGCGGCCCGTGGACATCGACAGGGCCCTGGTCGCCTCCCACTGCCCCCGGGGCACGGACTCGATGCCCGCCCGGTACACCTCCGCCATGTAGGTGGCGTAGTGGATGCCGAAGACCACGACGCCGATCGTCAGCGGCGAGAGCTCGAGGAAGAACGCATAGGCGAACATGAGCTGGACCACGATCGGGGTCATGCGGATGAAGTTCACCACGAAGCCGAGGATCGCCGGGATCGGCTGCGGGGCCGTGCGCCGCAGCACGGCGATGACGAGGCCGAGGATGGCGGCGATGATGCTGCTGAGGACGGTCACCACGAGGGTGGCGGTGAGGAATGCCTCGAGCAGGTGGGGGAGTGCCTCCCAGGCGGCGCTCCAGTGCCAGAGGGAACCGTTCACGAGGCCACCTCCGGCTGGCGCGGACGTCGGAAGCTCAACGCCTGACGCAGCGACTCGCCCTGCCCGAGGCGATGCTTCGCGCGCACCTCGAGCGCGTTCATGATGAGGGTGAGCACGTAGGCGAACACGAAGTACAGCAGCAGGCTCACGGTGTAGGCGAAGATCGTTCCGGTCGAGTGCCGCAGCTTGTCCGTGGCGTAGGTGAGGTCGGTCAGGGTGATGAAGCTGACGATCGCGGTGCCCTTGAGCAGCTGGATGAGCAGGTTCGTGAGCGAGGGGATCATCAACGCCCACGCCTGCGGGAAGATGATCCGGAACATTCGGCCCCACCGGCCCAGGCTCAGCGCCTTCGTGGCCTCCCACTGCCCCTGCGGCACCGAGTTGATCGATCCGCGCACGACCTCGGCGCCGTAGGCGCCGTAGTTGAGGCCGAGGCCCGCGATGCCCACGAGCACCGCGGGCAGTTCGACCCCGACCTGCGGGAGCACGAAGAACAGGAAGAACAGCTGGACCACCAGGGACGTCCCCCGGAAGAACTCGATCACCACCCGCGCGAAGCCGCGGATCGCCAGCTTCTTCGAGCGCGCCATGAGGCCGAGCACGATCGCGAGCACGATCGCCAGGGCGGCGCCGCCGATGGTCAGCAGGACGGTGATCTTGAATCCGTCCAGGATCATCGGCAGCGCCCCCTGGAGCGCTGAGAGCTTGTCGCCCAAGGTCAGCTCAGATCACTCAGGTCACCGGAGCACAGCTGCTCGGTGGTCAGGTCCGCCGGCGGCAGGTTCTCGGCGGTGAAGCCGTAGTCGCCGACGAGGCCCAGGTAGGTGTCCACGTCCGAGGTGATCCCGGACAGCGCCTCGTTGTAGGCCGCGAGCAGCGCGGTGTCCTCCTTGCGGAACACGGTCGACCCGGCACCGATCTGCTTGACGTCGTCGATCACGGCGACGAAGGCCGGGGTGACCTCCACGCCCGCGTCGGGGGAGTTCGTGGCCATCCAGTTGAGCGAGATCGCGGTCATCGCGAACGCGTCCGCCCGGCCGTTGGACACGGCGTCCATGCCGTCCTGGGCGTTGTCGACCTTCATGGTGTTGCCGATTCCCAGGTCGTCCGCGTATCCGGATTCGATCCCGCCCGCGAGCACCGCGAGCTTGACGTCGCCCGCGTCGACGACCGAGTGCAGGTCCGACAGCCCCTTCGGGTTCCCCTCGGGAACCATGAGCGCCGTCGTGTACATGATCTCCGGATCGGAGAAGGCGGCCTGCGCACACCGGTCGGGCAGGATCGACATGCCCGCGCTCACCGCGTCGAAGCGGCCGGCGTTGAGGCCCGGGATGAGCGAGTTCCAGTCGACCTCGACCACCTCGATGTTCGGGATGCCGACCTCCGGGAAGATCTTCTCGTGCATCGCGATCGTGGCGCCCTGCGGGGTGCCGTCGTCGCCGACCCAGGAGTAGGGCCGCTCGTCGGCGATCGCGAGCTTGATCGTGCCCTCGTCCCGGAGACGGTCGAGCGTTCCCGATCCGCCGGCGTCGCCGGAGGTCTCGCCGCCATTGGTCTCGCCACCGGTCGTCTCGCCCCCGGAGCCTGAGTCGGACCCGCACGCTGCGGTCATTCCGAGAGTAAGGGCGGCCACGGCGGCCAGTCCTGCGAACTTGAGTCGCTGAGTCATCGGTTTCCTCTTTCGGTTTCCAGGGGCCCAATCCCCTCACGCCCCTGCCAGGCGCGGGGTCCGAACCCGAGTGCGGTGTGGCCGTGACCCACCATATGCACATCTCTGGACAGGCGGATAGTCTGCAAGGCAGAGTGTCTGATTGTATACAAACTTGTTATAGTCGGTGGACGGCGAGCCGGTCGCTCCGGACAGCCCGTGACCTCATGAGGGCCGACGCGGGCGTGCGCAGGCGCGCATGGATCCGCTACGCGCTGCACGGAGCGGGACGCCCATAATGTGATTCGTGCCGGGCCGTGCCCGGGAGGATCGAAGGGATGCACATGTCAGTCTCCAGCTCACGAACGGCCGCGCCGGTCTCCGTGTTCCGGGTCCCGCGGACCTCGACCGTCGACCTCATCGCCACGGAGCTGCGGAACGCGATCTTCTCGGGTGCGCTGGCCGTGGGAACGCCGATCCGGGAGGTGGAGATCTCGCGCCAGCTCGGCGTGAGCCGCAGCCCGCTCCGGGAGGCCACCCAGCGACTGCTGCAGGAGGGCGTGCTCACCGCGACCCCGGGGCGGGGCCTGCGGGTGAGCAAGATCGGCCCCGACCACCTGCCCGATCTGTACTCCGCACGCGACGCGATCGAGTCCCGGGCGATCCGGATGATCGTCGACGCCAGGGACACCGACGCGATCGCCGCGCTCGAGGCGAGCTACGACCTGCTCGTCGCGGCGTCCGCCGGCACCGACGCGCGCTCGATCGGCGACGCGGACCTGGCGTTCCACCAGACCCTCGTGGACGGCGCCGGCAGCCGCCGGCTGTCGCACTACATGGCCACCCTCGCCCTCGAGACGCGGATCGCGAGCCTCTCGGTACCCGAGGGATACGCGGTGCGGCGGACCGTCTCGTCGACCTACGAGGAATTGTTGACGGCGCTGCGCGGGTGGGACGCCGATCGCGCCAGTGCCGCTCTGCGCGAGCAGTTCGCCGCGGCCATCGCCCGGCTCACCGGCCACGCCGCCTCGGTCGAGACGGTCGAGAGCTCGCCCGAGGAGGAGACGCCCACCGTCGGGCCCCTCGGCGCGCACTGACCCCCGCGCCGGGTGCGCGGGAACGTCGACACCCGTCCGGCCATGCCCACCCGCGTCAGGCGTGCACGGCGGGGGACTGTTCGTGCTCGCTCACGAGGCCGTGGGCCGCGAGGAACAGGTCCGTCGTCCCTGCCGTGTCGGCCTGCCGGATCGCGTGGCCGAGCAGATGGGTCGCGGTGACGGCGACGACCCGGTCCGGGAATCCCGGATCGGCCGGGCGCGCCCACGTGCCCCGCCAGGCAACCGCGAGCTCACGCACCCGCGCCGCCGCCGGCGCCCGATCGGAATGGTCCAGGTGCCGTCCGAGCACGAGGAGATGGGCGAAGAGCGCGGCGGCGTCGTCCGCGGGATCGCCGGACCCCGCCGTGTCGATGTCGAGCACGCCGGTGATCGCTCCCGGATCGGCCGGATCCACGAAGATCTGGCCCACGTGCAGGTCGGCGTGGATCGTCACCTCGGGAACGGGGGCGCTGCGGCCGCGGGCCAGCAGCCGGTCGATCCGCACACCGAGGGCCTCGATGTGGCTCGCGTACTCCGGCAGCGCCTGGGAGACGTGGTCGACGTACCAGTCGACCCGTTCGACCAGGGAACGACGGGCCCTCTCCTGCGAGGGCACGGTCGCGATCCGCTGCACGAGCGCGGAGACCTGGGCGATGAAGGTGTCGGGAAGCTCGCCACAGATGCTCTGCGCCTCGACCCCCGGCAACGCCGCCAGCGCGAGCAGCCCGTCGTCGCTCCAGCCGAGCACGCGCGGGACGAGCACGCCGGCGTCCTTGAACGCCTGGTGGCGGGCGACGAGCGGCTCCGCCCGGCCGGGCCGGACGACCTTGAGGAAGACGGGCGTCGGCGCGGCGTCCACCCGGATGACCGCACGCCGTCCCGGGCGATAGGAGACGACCTTGAGGTGCGGCTGGTCCACGTCGATGCCGATCCGGGCGAGCAGCCGCTGGGCGGCGCTTCGGAACACGGTCGCCTCGAGGGCCGGCAACGCGGGATCCTTCGGATAGAGCCACACGGCCACGGTCTGCCCGGTCGAGGGGTCGGTCACCCGGAAGACGCCCTCGCGCTCGCCCGGCTCCGGATCGGTCTCCACGAACACGGTGTGCTTGACCGTGGCGCCGGCGGCCGTGGTGACCTCGAGGTCGAATCCCTTCACCTCACCCCCGCGGGCGGGCTCGGAGACGGTCGCCCGCCAGCTCTGCAGCGATCCCTGCAGCGCGCCGGCGATCGCCTCGAGCAGGGCGCGAGTCGGCTCATTCCTCTGTGGGCGCATGCTCCCACTGTGCTGCCTGCGTGTCGCCTTGGCTACCACCGACACCCGAGCTCCTCGCCTCGAGCGACCGCAGCGGCGGCCGGTCGGGGGCCATGCCGGCACCGCCCGGCCCCGAGTCCGCGGGGTCGTATCGTTTCGATCGGTGTGCCAGACTGGTTCTGTCAGACGTCCCGCCTGCTTCGAGGATCCACCGATGGCCCACGCTGCCCGAGCCGCGCGACGCTCCACCCGTTCGACCGCGGACCGGACCGACGGTCGAAGCGCCCGGCGGCCGGAGTCCGCGCGCCGGACCGGGAGCGGGGCCAAGCGCCGGACCGGCCGGCTCGCCGCCGCCCGCTCGACCCCGCTCCCGCGCGGACCGGAGCTGAGCCGCCGCCAGCTCGTCCGGATCACCCTGCTGCTGGGCATGATGACCGCGCTCGGCCCCGCCACGGTGGACATGTACCTGCCGGCGCTGCCGCAGCTGGAGAGCGAGTTCCTCACCTCGACCGCGAGCGTGCAGGCGACCCTGACCGGCTCCCTCCTCGGCATGGCGTGCGGGCAGCTTCTCATGGGCCCGCTCTCGGACACGATCGGTCGGCGCCGCCCGCTGCTCGCGGGGGTCGGGGTGCACGTGCTCTCCTCGTTGGCCATGATCGGCGCCCCGACGATCGGGGTCCTCATGGCGCTGCGGGTGCTGCAGGGCTTCGGCGCGGCCTCGGGGGCCATCATCGCGTTGGCGATCGTGCGCGACCTGTTCGTGGGCCGGGGCGCCTCGACGATGCTCTCCCGGCTCGTGCTCGTCACCGGGATCGCCCCGGTGCTCGCGCCGGCCGTGGGCGGCTTCATGCTCTCCTTCACCGGCTGGCGCGGCATCTTCCTCGTGCTCGCGGCCGTCTCGCTCGTGGTCATCGTGCTGTGCGGACTCGCCCTGCCGGAGACCCTGCCGCCCGAACGCCGCATTCCCGCCGCCCCGCGGGCGATGGCCTCGACCGTGGGCATCCTCGTGCGTGATCGGATCTACGTCGGCGCCCTGCTCACGCAGGCCCTCATGTTCGCCGCGTCGTTCTCCTACGTCTCGGGGATGTCGTTCATCCTCCAGGACGGGTACGGCCTGAGCCCCGGCGAGTTCGGATACCTGTTCTCGGCCGGAACGTTCGGCATGATCGCGATGAGCCAGGTCAACCCGATCCTGCTGCGCCGCTTCTCCCCGGGGCACGTGCTCGTCATCGGCCTGGCCGGAGTCGTGGCCATGGGGGCGACGATGACGGCCCTCACCTCGCTCGAGATCGCCGACATGTGGGGCCTGATCGTCCCGCTGTGGGCGGCGCTCGCCTTCCAGCAGCTCATCACCCCCAACGCCCAGACGATCGCCCTGGCCCATCACGGTCACCGGGCCGGCACGGCGGCCGCCTTCCTCACCGCGAGCACGTCGGTCGCCGGCGCGCTCGCCGCGCCGCTCCTCGGGTTCGTCGGCACGACGGCGGTCACCCTCGCGGTCGTCATGCTCGGCTTCTACGTGCTCTCGGCCACCGCCACCGCGACCCTCGTCCGCCGCTCGGGGATCCGGGCGAGCGACGTGGACGGCCCCCCGGTCATCCCGCCCGCCCGCGACTCGACGGAGTCCTAGCTCGCCCGGGCGGCACCGATCCGGCCGCACGGCACCGATCCGCCGGCACGGTCCGGATGCGTCACACTGTCACCATGTCGCCCGATTCGCTCTGGGGTCTCCCGCAGATCCGGGCCGTGTGCCTCATGGCGTTCGCGGGGATCTCCAGCTTCGCCGTCATGCTCGCCGCGCTGCCGGTCTGGGGCGTGGGCCACGCGGTGCCCGCCCACCTCGCGGGCACGATCACCACCGTCATGCTCGCGGCCACCGTCCTGACCCAGGTGGTCTCGCCGGCTCTCATGCGCCGGTTCTCGCTGCGCGGCCTGCTCGTCTGGGGACTCGTCCTGCTCGGCCTGCCCGCCCCGCTCTACCTGTGGGCGACGGCCCTGCCCGGCCTGTATGCCGTCTCCGCCGTCCGAGGCGTGGGCTTCGGGCTGCTCACGGTGACGGCGGCCCTCGCGATCCAGGTCGCCGCGCCGCCGGGGCGCCAGGGGGAGGCGATCGGGCTCTTCGGCCTCGCGGGCGCGATCCCGACGATGATCGGGGCCGCGATCGGGGCGGGCCTCACGCTGAGCGGGAACTTCGGGTGGGTGTGCGTCATCGCGGCCACCCCGCTGCTCGGCCTCGCGGCGGCCCGGGGCGTGACCGCCGACGGCACGGCACCGGGCGGGGCGGGGGAGTCCCTGCCCATGCGGATCGCGCTCCGCCGCCTCGTCGTGCCCGTGGTCCTGCTCTTCGCCGCGACGGCCGCCGGGGGAGCGGTCATCACGGTCGTTCCGCTCGAACTCACCGGCTCCGCCCGGGCCGCCCTCGTGCTGCTCGTGTTCGGGGCCGTGACCGCCTACGCCCGCTGGCGCATCGGCCGGTTCACCGACCGCCGCGGGCATCGCCTGGTGCCGCAGACCCTCACGGTCATCGGCGCCGCGGGGATGGCCGTGGCCGGGTGGGGCTTCGCCGCCGCGTCGGTCCCGCTGCTCCTCGCCGGCGCCATCGGCACCGGGATCGCCTACGGCGCGCTCCAGTCGGTCACCCTCGACCTCGCCTTCTCCCGCGTGCCCGCCGGTCAGGCGCCGATCGCCAGCGCCACCTGGAATGCGTTCTTCGACGCCGGCACGGCCACCGGCGCGGCCGTGTTCGCCGCCGTCGCCGCCGGCTCGGCGGGCGGGGCCGGTTCGATGCTCGTGGGCACCGGCCTCTTCCTCCTCGTCGGACTCGCGACCGTGCGCTCCGCCCTGGCCCCCTGGCTCGAACGTCGCCGCGGGCCTGGGAGGATGGAGCCATGACTACGGGGTCCGGAGAACAGCCGATCGATCGTTCCGTCGCCCGGGCGCGGCACCTCCTTCCCGGCGCGGTCGAGACCGGGATCTCCCGCCGCCTCGCCCTCGCCCACGACGCCTCGCACTACCTCCTCACCCCGGCCGCGGTGGTCACGGCCACGAGCAGGGACGACGTCGCTCGCCTCCTCGCCGCGGGTGCCGGTCCGCTCACCTTCCGCTCGGGAGGGACGAGCCTGAGTGGGCAGGCGGGCACCTCGGCCATCCTCGTCGACGTCCGGCGCCACTTCCGCCGCGTCGACGTCCTCGACGACGGCCTGCGGGTCCGGGCCCAACCGGGGGCGACCGTGCGATCTGTCAACGCCCGGCTCGCCCGGCGCGGGCGCAAGCTCGGCCCGGACCCCGCGAGCGAGGCCGCCTGCACCATCGGCGGGGTGGTGGCCGACAACTCCTCGGGAATGGCCTGCGGGACCGAACAGAACACCTACCGCACCCTCGATTCGGCCGTGCTCGCGCTCGCCTCGGGGACGGTCGTCGACACCGGCTCGCCGACCGCCGACGCCGATCTCGCCCGATCCGAGCCCGAGCTGCACGCCGGGCTCGCCCGTCTCCGTGACGAGCTTCGATCCGACCCGGAGTCCGTCGCGCGGATCGAGGCGATGTTCGCGATCAAGAACACGATGGGGTACGGCCTCAACGCCTTCCTCGACCACGACGATCCGGTGGACATCCTCGCCCACGTGGTCGTGGGTTCCGAGGGCACCCTGGCGTTCGTGGCCGAGGCGACCTTCCACACGGTGCCGCTGCTGACCCACACCGCCACCGCCCTGCTCACGTTCGCCGATCTCGCGGATGCGACCGCGGCGCTGCCGGCACTCGTCGCGGCCTCGTGCGCGACCATCGAGCTCCTCGACGCCACGTCGCTGCGCGTGGCCCAGCGCGACCCGCGCGCACCCGAGCAGCTCCGCCGACTCGACGTGACCGACCAGGCGGCCCTGCTCATCGAGTTCCAGGAGGCGGATGCGGCCGAGCTCACCGCCCGGTGCGCCGCGGCCGCCCGGGTGCTCGATTCGCTGCCGCTGCTCTCCCCGCCGGACCTCACGACCGAGCCGATCCGCCGCGGCGACCTCTGGCACATCCGCAAGGGCCTGTACGCGAGCATCGCCGGCAGCCGCCCGCCCGGAACGACCGCCCTGCTCGAGGACATCGCCGTGCCGGTCGAACGGCTCCGGGCCACCTGCCACGGACTGCACGAGCTCTTCGACCGGCACGGCTACGCCGACGCGGTGATCTTCGGGCACGCCAAGGACGGCAACGTCCACTTCATGATCACGCCCGACCTGGCCGATCCGGATGCCCTCGCCTCGTACTCGCAGTTCACCGACGACCTGGTCGACCTCGTGCTCGCCGCGGGCGGAACGCTCAAGGCGGAGCACGGCACCGGGCGGACGATGGCACCGTTCGTGCGGCGTCAGTACGGCCCGACCCTGCACGAGGCGATGGTCCGACTCAAGCACCTGGCCGATCCCCGCGCCCTGCTCAATCCCGGCGTGCTCCTGACCGACGACCCCCACGCCCATCTCGCCGACCTCAAGTGGAGCCCGCCGGTCGAGGTCGAGGTCGACCGGTGCGTCGAATGCGGCTACTGCGAACCGGTGTGCCCGAGCCGCGACCTCACGCTCACGCCCAGGCAACGGATCGTGCTCCGCCGGGAGCTGGTGCGCGCCGAGGAGAACGGCGAGGTCGAGCTCGCGGATCGGCTGCGCTCCGACTTCGCGTACGAGGGCGTGGACACGTGCGCGGTCGACGGCATGTGCCGCACCGCCTGCCCGGTCGGCATCGATACCGGCGATCTGGTGCGCAGGCTGCGGGCCGAGCAGGCCTCCGCCCTCGCCGGCGGACTGTGGTCGGCGGCCGCCCGGAACTGGGACGCCGTGACGCGCGCCGGCGGTCTCGGCCTCACGGCCGCCGGCGCGCTGCCGGCGGCGCTGCCCCGCGCCGCGACCGGGCTCGGCCGCCGCATGCTCGGGGCCGACACGGTACCCGAGTGGTCGGGCGACCTGCCCCGGGGCGGCACGCGGCGCCGGCCCCGCGCCGAGGCCGATCCCGATCTGGTGTTCTTCCCCTCGTGCCTGGGAACCCTCTTCGCCCCGGAGGGCGGGGGCGACGGGTCGGGAGCCGGCGGCGCGGCCGCCGCGTTCCTGCGTCTGTGCGAGCTGGCGGGCCGCCGGGTCCGCATCCCCGCCGGGATCGGGGCGATGTGCTGCGGCACCCCCTGGTCCTCCAAGGGCATGACCGGCGGCTACGAACGGATGCGATCCCGGGTGCGCGAGGCGCTGTGGCGGGCGACCGACGCGGGCCGGCTGCCGGTCGTCGTCGATGCCGCGAGCTGCACCGAGGGACTGCTGCGGGGCGTCGGCGAGGAGATCACCGTGCTCGATGCCGTGAGCTACACCCGCACGGACCTGCTGCCCGCCTTCGCGACCGCGGGACCGGGCGAGGCGCTCATGGGGGCGCTGGAGCGCGTCGTCGTCCATCCCACCTGCGCGAGCACGGCGCTCGGGGTGACGGCCGATCTCGTCGCGGTGGCGGGCGCGGCCGCGCGCGAGGTGATCGTGCCCACGGACTGGGGCTGCTGCGGCTTCGCGGGCGACCGGGGCATGCTCCATCCGGAGCTGACGGCCGCGGCGACCGCGCCCGAGTCGGCCCAGGTGACCCAGCCGGCCCAGTCGACCCAGTCGGCCCAGGCGGCCGATCGGGGGCCGGCCGATGCCTACGTCTCGCTCAATCGAACGTGTGAGATCGGCATGTCGCGGGCCACCGGGCGCCCGTACCGGCACGTGCTCGAGGTGCTCCGGGACGTGCTCGAGGCCGCGGACCCGATCGGTGATCAGGTACGCAGCTGACGCCGGCGGAACCGCGCCCGGCGGCGGAGCGCGACGATGACGGCGACGATCGCCGCCACGACGGCGGCGACGACGAGGATCGGCACCATGATCGCGATGGCCGCGAGCGCGACCGCGGTGGCGTCCTCCATCGCGGAGGCCACGGGGGCTCCGAGCCCGGCGGTCGTGAGGTTGATCATGGCGCGCACGGCCGACTTGATCAGGTGGATGAGCAGCGCGATCGCCACGCCGAGGAGGAAGGGCACGAGCACTCGCTCATCGAACAGGTCCGGATCGGGCATCGCCACGGTCGTCGAGGTCGCCCCGCTTGCGAAGACGATGCCCCCGGAGGCGGGTCGCACGCCGGTCTGCACGATGTCGTTCAGGTGATCGACCGCGGGCACCTTGTCCGCGACGACGTCGAGCAGGAGGAGCAGCCCCATGACCGCGAGTGCCCACGGGTCCGTGAGCCACTCCCACGGGGCCGGCAGGGTGAGCAGGTCGGTGTAGCGCCCGAGCAGGCCGACGGCGAGCAGTGGGATGAACGCGTTGAGGCCGGCGGCGAGGGCGAGGCCGCCGCCGGTGAGCAGTTCCAGCACGGGCACTCCTCACGATCGCGCGGCGGGCAGGGCGGGTGTGTCGTCCGCGTCCACGGCACATGACCTAGGATGCGATGCTGTGACCTCACATTTCGATGCTGTCGACGGGGATCATCGTATCTGGACGGTTCCGAATGTCATCTCGATGGCACGGTTGCTGCTCGTGCCCGTCGTGCTCGTGCTCATCCTCAACGGCTACGGCGTCCTCGCCGTCGTCACGCTCGCCGTGGCCGGCCTGAGCGACTACGTCGACGGCTATATCGCGCGCCGCTTCGACCAGATGTCCAAGCTCGGCAAGCTGCTCGATCCGATGGCCGACCGGTTGTTCATCGCGGTCACGCTCATCGGCATGGCCGCGCGCGCACTCATCCCGTGGTGGCTCGTGGCCGCGATCGCCGCACGGGAGCTGCTCGTGGGCCTCACGCTGCCCGTCCTCGCGCGCCGAGGCTTCCCCGGCTACCCGGTCCACCTCGCCGGGAAGGCCGGCACGATGGCGCTCATGTACGCGTTCCCGCTGCTCCTGCTCGCCGAGGTGGACGGGGTCGTCGGTGAGGTGTCCTACGTCATCGGGTGGGCGGCGGTGCTCTGGGGGGTCTTCCTCTACTGGTGCGCCGGCGCGCTCTACCTCCATCAGTTCCGGGACGTGCTCCGCACGGGTGCCCGGGCGCGCCCGGCGCTCTGACCGGTCGGACCGGGCCGGGTGGGCACGGGGCCGAGGTGGGCACGGACGCCTGACCACCGGCGCATAGAATCGCCGTGGAACCGCCCGATCCCACCTAGACGCAGCGGAGGGTGCCATGGCTGAGCAGCCGCGTCGTCCCGACGCGTCCATGACGCTGCTGACCGAGGTGATGGAGCGACCGCTCGATCCCGGCTATGCGGCGATGGCCGAACGGCGGGGGAGCGGGGGCGCGCGCCCGCGCGGGTCGCGGCTGCAGGAGCTGTTCGTGCTGCTCCTGGCGATCGCGATCGGGGTCGGCGGGGTGTGGGCCGCCCGACAGCTGCGTGCCCCGGTGGACAGCGCCTTGAGTGCCCGCGGCGTGCTCGAGGAGCAGATCCGCGACCGGGTCGCGATCGCCGACGGCCTGCGGGAGGACATCGCGGGCCTGCGCGGGGAGATCAACGAGCTGCAGGCGGAGCAGGGGGACGTGAGCGAGGAGTTCCTCTCCCGCGCGCGCGATGCCGCCGTCTCGGCCGGCACGATCGCGGTGACCGGACCGGGGGTCGCGGTGACCCTGGAGGACTCGACCCGCGCCGTCGGGGGCGACGACCCGGCCCGCGTGTTCGACGTCGACCTCCAGCTCGTCGTCAACGCGCTGTGGGCCGCGGGGGCCGAGGCGATCGCCATCAACGGGCATCGCGTGAGCGCGGGCACGGCGATCCGCTCGGCGGGCGAGGCGATCCTCGTCGACCTCAAGCCGCTCGTCTCGCCCTATGAGGTCGAGGCGATCGGCGACCCGAACGGTCTGCGCACGGAGTTCGCGCGGAGCACCGCGGCCGCGCAACTGGCCACGCTCGGTTCGATGTACGGCATCGGCAGCTCGGTCGTCCAGGCCGCCGATCTCGCCCTGCCGGCGGGGACCGCGCCCAAGCTCCACTACGTCACAGAGCAGGGGTAGCCCGTGTCAGACTTGCCCCACCCCCGGCGTGGACACACGTGCGCGGGGCACCCGGGTCCGGTCGAGGAAGGAGACTGAATGGTCGCCGTCGCCGGACTGGTCATCGGCATCGTCCTCGGCCTGCTGTTCAAGCCGAACATCCCCGTGGAGCTGCAGCCCTACCTTCCGATCGCGGTGGTCGCGGCCCTCGATGCGCTGCTCGGGGCCGTGCGCGCGCGATTCGAGGCCACGTTCGACGAGCGGGTCTTCGTGACGTCGTTCCTGTTCAACGTGCTCGTCGCCTGCTTCCTCGTGTTCCTCGGCGATCAGCTCGGAGTGGGGGCGCAGTTGTCGACCGCGGTCGTGGTCGTGCTGGGCATCCGGATCTTCTCCAACGCGGCCTCCATCCGCCGCCACGTCTTCAAGGCGTGACGATGGCCGAGGAGAACCCCGACTCGCAGGGCACAGCGAACGCCCCGGACCCACAGGGCACAGCGGACCCACAGGGCACAGCGAACACAGTGCCCACAGCGAACACAGCGGGCCCAGCGAACACAGCGGGCACGGACCGGCCACGGCGGCGCCGGATCGGCCGGCGCACGAGCGCCCTGATCGGCGTGCTCACCATGCTCGTGGGATTCGCCGTCGTCGTGCAGGTACGCCAGACCCAGACCGACGAGCTCTCGAGCATGCGGCAGGACGACCTCGTGCGGCTCCTCGACGAGGTCACCCAGCGCAACGAGGACCTCACGGCCGAACGTTCCCAGCTGCGCCTCGACCGCAGCAATCTCCAGTCGGGCTCCGACCAGGGCCGCTACCTTCGCAACTACGCGACGCTGCAGGGAATCCTCGCCGGCACGGTGCCCGTCGAGGGCCAGGGCGTCACGGTGCGGGTGGACGATCCCGACCACGGCGTCGCGGCCCAGGACATGGTGCACATGCTCGAGGAGCTTCGTAATTCGGGAGCCGAGGCGATCTCGGTGAGCGGTGTCCGGATCGTGGCCAGTTCCTATTTCCTCGACGCCGGCGGTGAGCTCCTCGCCGACGGCCAGATCATCTCCCCGCCCTATCTGTGGTCGGCGATCGGCAACCCGGACACGATCGCGGGCGCGCTGGAGATCCCCGGGGGAGCGCTCGCCGGGTTCCGGAACGCGGGTGCCGCGGTGCAGATGACGACGTCGGAATTGATTCGCATCGATGCGGTGCGTACCGTGTCCCCTCCCGAATATGCGACGCCCGTGACCGAGGAATGACCGCGCGAGCCGGGCATCGCCTCACCCTCGACCGAACGGTAAGGTTCTAGGCATCACTTCGATGCGCAGATGAGCGAGGAACGACCATGACGACCCAGGGCCCACAGGTTCCGGACCCCGCGTCCGCCCAGTCTGCGGCCGGCCGGGACCAGGAGCAGCAGGAGCACGCCGTGGAGTCACCCGCGCGCCCGGACGTGCACACCACCGCGACCTTCGACCGGGTGGGTTCGGTCGATCCGGACTACGCCCCGCCCTCGGCCATCGCCGCGGGGGATCGCGCGGCCATCGAGGCACTGCCTCCCGCCTCGGCCCTGCTCATCGTTCAGCACGGCCCGAACGCGGGCGCCCGGTTCCTCCTCGACGCCGAACGGGTGACCGCCGGGCGGCACACCCGTGCCGACATCTTCCTCGACGACGTGACCGTCTCCCGCAA
Source organism: Pseudactinotalea sp. HY158 (assembly GCF_009660225.1). Classification (NCBI taxonomy): domain Bacteria; kingdom Bacillati; phylum Actinomycetota; class Actinomycetes; order Micrococcales; family Cellulomonadaceae; genus Pseudactinotalea; species Pseudactinotalea sp. HY158. The sequence continues at coordinate 1,734,921 of NZ_CP045920.1, read as the reverse complement.
GCACGCCGAGTTCCTGTCCGCGGCGGGCGGCTTCACGGTGCGCGACGTCGGGAGCCTCAACGGCACCTACGTCAATCGCGAGCGGATCGAGACCGCCACGCTCCGCGCGGGCGACGAGGTGCAGATCGGCAAGTACCGGCTGACGTTCCATCCGAGCCCGAACCGGCCGGCCACCGGCACGGCCGCCGGCCCCGAGAGCGCCGCCGACCGATGAACGCACTGTCCGCCGCCTCCTCCGGCGCAGACGATCCGCACACCGAGCAGTGGCCGTTCGGGGTCTCGCGCACTCCCACGATGAGCATCGGCACCGCGCTGTCGATCCTCACGCAGGAGTTCCCCACGGTCCGGATCTCGAAGATCCGGTTCCTCGAGGAGCAGGGCATCGTCACCCCCCACCGCACCCCGTCGGGCTATCGCACCTATTCCCAGGCCGACGTCGAGCGGCTCCGATTCGCCCTCGCCGCCCAGCGGGACTCGTTCCTGCCGCTCAAGGTGATCCGGGAGCGGCTGCGTGAACTCGACCGTGCGGGGGCCGGGGCGCCGGCGCCCGGGGCGCGGGTCGTGACCGAGGACGGCGAGCTCACGGCGGCCGCTACCCGCACGCGCATGTCGATCGCGCAGCTGGCCGAGGCGGCCGGCCTCGAGGCGACCTTCGTGGCCGAGTTGGCGGAGGCCGGCATCATCGTGGCCGATCGGGGCCGCCGGTACGGACCGGGGGTGCTCCCGGTCGTGAGCGAGGCCGCGAGCCTGGCCGAGTACGGCGTTGCGCCCCGGCACCTGCGTACCCTGCGGATCGCCGCGGACCGCCAGGTCGACCTCATCGAGCAGATCACCGCCCCGATCCGCTCCCATCGAACGCGCGGGTCCGCGGAGGCCGCCGCGCAGGCGCAGGCCGGTGAGCTCGCCCAGGTGCTCACGCGACTCCACGCGGCGCTCGTGACGGACGGCATCGAGCGGCTCTGAGGATCATCTCCTCCGTCAAAACCATTCGCTCACGGTGGCCCGGAGCGTACCTTGGTCTCATGCAGCGAATGGACATTCTCGGGGTGCGCGTGCGGGTCTCCAGCTCGGCGCACGATGTGGTGGTGCTCCTGCAGCAGAGCGACGGAGCACTCACCCTGCCGATCCTCATCGGCCCGCACGAGGGCGTGGCCATCGCCGCCGCCCAGAGCGGCCTGCACTCCCCGCGGCCCGGGCCGTACGAGCTGCTGCTCGCGAGCCTGAACGCCGTGGGGTCCGAGTTGCTGCGGGTGCACATCGTCTCGCTCACCGACGGCACCTTCATCGCCGAACTCGTGCTCACGAACGACCGGCGGGTGGACTCCCGCGCCTCGGATGCGATCGCGCTGGCGGTCCGGGCCGGGGTGGGGATCTGGTGCGCGGAGGCCGTGCTCGCCGAGGCCGGCGTGGAACTCCTGCCGGACGGCGACGAGATCTACCTCGCCAACCACGCGGATCCCGACGAGGAGGTCGCGGAGTTCCGCCACTTCCTCGATACGGTCAGCCCGGAGGACTTCCTGGGCGAGGACGAGCACGAGGACGACGACGAGGATCCCGACGAGGAGGACGAGTAGCCCGGCGTGTGCAGCCTCACCCCGGACGGGTCCGGTGCCACCGGCCGCCTCCCGGGAGGTGCGCGGCCCGGGAATCCCGCGGAAATCCACGGGCGACCACCGGCCACCCTCAACCTCTACTCGAAGGTGAGACACGCCGTCCCGACACGCCGGGCACGTCCCGCGGCGCGGATCGTTGACGCGGCGCCTCCGCGGCCCTACGTTAGCCAGAGAACACCGGCCCTGTGGCATGAGACGCCCGGGGCGTACAGTGGTGTCGACTGCCGTCGAGGAGAGTGAGTGGCGTGAGCGGGAACGACGTGGCCGCGGACGTGGCATCCCACGCCCCCCAACGAGCCCAGGGGATGCTGTTCGGGGACACCCTTCCCGATCTCGACCAGGCGACCGGATACCGGGGGTCGACCGCCTGCCGCGCGGCCGGCATCACGTACCGCCAGCTCGACTACTGGGCCCGCACCGGACTCGTCGAACCGAGCATCCGGGGAGCCACCGGCTCCGGCACCCAACGCCTGTACAGCTTCCGCGACATCCTCGTCCTCAAGGTGGTCAAGCGCCTCCTCGACAGCGGCGTCTCCCTGCAGCAGATCCGCACCGCGGTCGACCACCTGCACGAACGCGGGGTCGACGACCTCGCCGAGATCACGCTCATGAGCGATGGCGCGAGCGTGTACGAATGCACCTCGGCCGATGAGGTCTTCGACCTCGTCCAGGGCGGCCAGGGCGTCTTCGGCATCGCCGTCGGACGGGTCTGGCGCGAGGTCGAGGGAAGCCTCGCCGAGTTCCCCACGGAACGCGCCGCCGACGAGGGCACCGGGCTCGACGAGCTCGCCCGGCGTCGCTCGCGCAAGATCGGCTGACACCGCCGCCGTATCCCGGTGGCGACGACCGAGGCGGACACTCGCCCCGGTCGGTCCGCGCCGTGGCGCGAGGTCTCGTGGGCCACGCGGCGTGGCATGGCGTGACATGGCATGGCATGGCCCGCGCCCGTCGCCGCCGGCTCGCAGGAGGGGAGGGCACGGCCGCGTGCGTGAGACTGCTGCGCGCCGGGGCCGGATGGGGGAGTAGTTTGCAGGAAATCCCGCTGTCGACGTTGTTGAGGAAGGTTCATGTTCTCCACCGTGCTGGTCGCCAATCGGGCCGAGATCGCTGTTCGCGCGTTCCGGGCCGCCTACGAACTGGGGGCCCGAACCGTCGCGGTCTTCCCGCATGAGGACCGCGCGTCGGAACACCGACTCAAGGCCGACGAGGCCTACCTCATCGGGCAGGAGGGCCACCCCGTGCGGGCCTACCTCGACATCGACGAGATCCTCCGGGTCGCGCGGGAGTCCGGGGCCGACGCCATCTACCCGGGCTACGGCTTCCTCTCCGAGCAGCCGGACCTCGCGCGGGCCGCCGCCGCCGCCGGGATCACGTTCGTCGGCCCGCCGGCCGACGTGCTCGACATGGCCGGCAACAAGGTCGCCGCGAAGCGGGCCGCGCAGCGCGCCGGGATCCCCGTGCTCGACTCGAGCGAGCCCTCCAGCGACGTCGAGGCCCTCGTCGCCGCCGCGGCGGACGTCGGATTCCCGCTGTTCGTCAAGGCCGTCGCCGGCGGCGGTGGCCGGGGAATGCGCCGCGTCGAGCGGCCCGAGGACCTGCCCGCGGCTCTCACCGCGGCCATGCACGAGGCCGGCAGCGCGTTCGGCGACCCGACGGTCTTCCTCGAGCAGGCCGTGCAGCGGCCCCGGCACATCGAGGTTCAGATCCTCGCCGACGCCCACGGCGACGTCGTGCACCTGTTCGAACGGGACTGTTCCCTCCAGCGCCGCCACCAGAAGGTGATCGAGATGGCGCCCGCGCCGAACCTCGATCCCGAGATCCGGGCGGCCCTGTGCGCCGACGCGGTCGCGTTCGCCCGCGCCATCGGCTACCAGAACGCGGGCACGGTCGAGTTCCTGCTCGAGACCTCGGGGGAGCGGGCCGGCCGGCACGTGTTCATCGAGATGAACCCGCGCATCCAGGTCGAGCACACCGTGACCGAGGAGGTGACCGACGTCGATCTCGTGGCCGCCCAGATGCGTATCGCCGCCGGCGACAGCCTCGCGGACCTGGGCATCCGGCAGGAGGACCTGCGGGTCAACGGCTACGCCCTGCAGTGCCGGATCACGACCGAGGATCCCGCGAACGGCTTCCGGCCCGACACGGGGCGGATCACCGCCTACCGCTCCCCGGGCGGCGCCGGAGTGCGTCTCGACGGGGCGACCGCCCACGCCGGCGCGGAGATCACCGGACACTTCGACTCGATGCTCGTCAAGCTCACGTGCCGCGGCTCGCTCTTCCCGATGGCGGTGCGTCGCGCCCGGCGGGCCCTGGCCGAGTTCCGCATCCGGGGCGTGCGCACGAACATCCCGTTCCTGCGCGCGGTGCTCGACGACGAGGCCTTCCTCGCGGGTGACATCGCCACTTCGTTCATCGAGGAACGGCCCGAGCTGCTCACCCCCCGGGAGAGCGCCGACCGCGGCACCCGGATGCTGCGCTACCTCGCGGACGTGACCGTCAACCGGCCGCACGGGGCCCGCCCGGCCCACCTCATCGCCCCGGGCAGCAAGCTTCCGGACGTCGACCTCTCGGTCGCCCCGCCGAACGGGACCCGCCAGCTCATCGCCGCCGAGGGCGCGGAGGGATTCGCCCGCCGGCTGCGGGAGCAGACCGCGGTCGCGCTCACGGACACGACCTTCCGCGATGCCCACCAGTCGCTGCTCGCCACCCGCGTGCGCACGGCCGACCTGCTCGCCGTCGCCCCGCACGTGGCCCGCACGACCCCCGGCCTGCTCTCGATCGAGGCATGGGGCGGGGCGACCTACGACGTCGCGCTGCGCTTCCTCGGGGAGGACCCGTGGCAGCGACTCGAACGCCTGCGGGAGGCGGCCCCGAACATCGCGCTGCAGATGCTCCTGCGCGGGCGCAACACCGTGGGCTACACCCCGTACCCGACCGAGGTGACCGACAGCTTCATCAAGGAGGCGGCGGAGACCGGGATCGACCTGTTCCGGATCTTCGACGCGCTCAACGACGTCGAGCAGATGGCCCCGGCGATCCGGGCGGTGCGCGAGACCCACGCCGTGGCCGAGGTGGCGCTGTGCTACACCGGCAACCTGACCGACCCGGGCGAGCGGCTCTACACCCTCGACTACTACCTGCGCCTGGCCGAGCGGATCGTCGCCGCGGGCGCCCACGTGCTCGCGATCAAGGACATGGCCGGGCTGCTCCGCCCGCCCGCGGCCGCGACCCTCGTGGCCGCGTTGCGGGAACGGTTCGACCTGCCCGTGCACCTGCACACCCACGACACCGCCGGCGGCCAGCTCGCCACGCTCCTCGCCGCGATCGACGCGGGCGTCGACGCCGTCGACGTCGCCAGCGCCCCGCTGGGCGGCACCACGAGCCAGGTCCCGGCCTCGGCGCTCGTGGCCGCGCTCGAACACACCGAGCGGGCACCCGAGGTGGAGCTGCGGGCCGTGACCGAGCTCGAGCCCTATTGGGAGGCGGTCCGCACCGCCTACGCGCCGTTCGAGAAGGGCCTGCGCGCCCCGACGGGGCGGGTGTACGACCACGAGATCCCCGGCGGGCAGCTGTCGAACCTGCGCCAGCAGGCGATCGCGCTCGGCCTGGGGGAGCGGTTCGAGCAGATCGAGTCGATGTACGCGGCGGCCGACCGCATCCTCGGGCACCTGGTCAAGGTGACGCCCTCCTCGAAGGTCGTCGGCGATCTCGCCCTCCACCTCGTGGCCACGGGCGCCGACCCCGCGGAGTTCGAGGCCGATCCCGGCTCCTTCGACATCCCGGACTCGGTCATCGCCTTCCTGCACGGCGAGCTCGGCACGCCCCCCGGCGGTTGGCCCGAGCCGTTCCGTACGCGGGCCCTGGCCGGGCGCCCCGGCCCCCGCCCGACGGCGCACCTGACGGACGAGGACCTCATCGAGCTCGGCGCCGACTCCGGCCGGCGCCGCGACCGCCTGAGCCGGCTGCTGTTCCCGGGCCCGGCAGCCGCCTTCGAGCAGCTGCGCACCGAATACGGCGACGTCTCCGTGATCGACACGATCGACTACCTCTACGGGCTCGACCACGGGCGGGAGGTCGTGGTCACCCTCGACCGCGGCGTGCGCCTGCTCATCAACCTCGAGGCGATCTCCGAGCCGGACGACCGTGGAATGCGCACGGTCATGGCGACCCTGAACAATCACCTGCGCCCCGTCGAGGTTCGTGACTCCTCCGCGACCGTGACGGCCGAGACGGTCGAGAAGGCCGACCCGTCCCGCCCCGGTCACATCGCGGCCCCGTTCGCGGGTGCCGTGACCCCCGTCGTCGAGGTCGGCGAGGAGGTCGAGGCCGGGCAGTCGGTCGCGACGATCGAGGCGATGAAGATGGAGGCCTCGATCACCACCCCCGTGGCCGGCACCGTGCAGCGGGTGCCGGCGGGCACCTCGCGCCCGGTCGACGGCGGCGACCTCGTGCTCGTCGTCGACGAGGCCTGAGCACGCCGGCGGGCCCGGGGCGGCGTTCTCCACCCCGGGCCCGCCGGGATCGATAGGGTTGGTTCATGGCACGCTACTTCGATGTCCATCCCGTCAATCCACAAGTGCGGAGCATCCGCGCGGCCGCCGAGATCCTGCGCGAGGGCGGCATGATCGCCTATCCCACGGACTCGATGTACGCCCTCGGGTCGGCCCTGGGGAACCAGTCCGGCAAGGAGCGCATCCTGCGGCTGCGGGGGCTGGGGGACCGGCACGACTTCACGCTCGTGTGCGCCGACTTCTCCCAGCTCGGCCAGTTCGTGCACATCTCCAACCGGGTCTTCCGGGCCGTGCGGGCGGCGACCCCGGGCCAGTACACCTTCATCCTGCCCGCCACGAAGGAGGTGCCCCGGCAGTTCCTCCACCCGAAGAAGAAGACCGTCGGGGTCCGCATCCCCGAGCACCCCGTGGTCAAGGCCCTGCTCGAGGAGCTGGGGGAGCCGATCCTCTCCTCCACGCTCATCCTGCCGGGGCACGAGGGTGCGCTCACCCAGGGCTGGGAGATCAAGGATCTCCTCGACCACGAGCTCGATGCCGTGATCGATTCCGGTGACGTCTTCGGGGAGCCGACGACCGTCGTCCAGTTCATCGACGACGCCCCCGAGGTGCTCCGCGTCGGTGCGGGCGACCCCGCCCCGTTCGAGTGACCTGACGTGACCACCGGCGCCGGGCCTCCCTTCCTGTGGGGCGCCGCGACGGCCGCCTACCAGGTCGAGGGGGCCGCGGCCGAGGGCGGGCGCACGCGCTCCATCTGGGACACGTTCTCCCACACTCCCGGGCGGACCGCGCGCGGGGAGACCGGCGATGTCGCCGCCGGGCACTACCACCGCCTGATCGACGACGTCGAGCTCATGGCCGCGCTCGGGCTCCAGGCCTACCGGTTCTCCACCTCGTGGTCGCGGATCGTGCCGCACGGGCGGGGCCCGGTGAACCCGCTCGGCATCGACTTCTACTCCCGGCTCATCGACGGCCTCCTCGAGGCGGGCATCGAGCCGGTGCTCACGCTCTACCACTGGGATCTGCCGCAGGAACTCGAGGACGCCGGCGGCTGGCCCGAACGCGAGACCGCCTACGCGTTCGCCGACTACGCCGGCGAGGTCGCCCGCCGGCTCGGCGACCGGGTGAGCCTGTGGACGACGGTCAACGAGCCGTGGTGTTCGGCCTACCTCGGCTACGGCTCGGGCGTGCACGCCCCGGGCCGGAGCGAGCCGGCGGCGGCGCTGGCGGCCGCCCATCACCTCAACCTCGCCCACGGGCTCGCCACCCAGGCGATCCGATCGGTGCTCGGCGACGACACCCCGGTCTCGGCCGCGCTCAACGTGCACGTCGTGCGCCCGGACGATCCGGGCGATCCGCGCGACGTGGACGCCGCCCGCCGGATCGACGCCGTGGGCAACCGCATCTTCCTCGACCCGATGACCGGTCACGGGTATCCGCCGGACCTGCTCGCCGACGTCGCCCACGTGAGCGACTTCGACTTCGTGCGCGACGGCGACCTGCGCCGGATCGGGCAGCGGCTCGACGCACTCGGGGTCAACTACTACACGACCTCCCGCGTGCGCTTCGCTCCCGGACGCCGACCGGACGCCGGCGGCGGCCACGGCGCGGGGAACCCCTGGGTGGGTGCGAGCGACATCGAGTTCCTCGACCCGCCGGGCGAGCGCACCCAGATGGGCTGGCTGGTCGAGCCGGCGGGCCTGACCGAGGTGCTGGTGCGGCTGAGCGCCGAGCACCCGCGGCTGCCGCTCATCGTCACCGAGAACGGCGCGGCCTATCCGGACGAGCTGGGCGCGGACGGACGGGTGCGCGACGTCGAACGCGAGGCGTACCTGCGGGCGCACATCGGCGCCGTCGAGCGGGCCCGCGCCGGCGGGGCGGATGTGCGCGGCTACTTCGTGTGGTCGCTGCTCGACAACTTCGAGTGGTCCTTCGGATACGACCGCCGCTTCGGGATCGTCCACGTCGACTTCGAGACGCTCCGGCGCACCGTCAAGGACTCCGGCCGCTGGTATGCGGACATCATCGCCGCCGGTGGCCCCGCCGGCACCTGAACGGAGGCGAGGATCGGCGTATCGTCGATATCGGGTCGGGCACCGGCGTCGCCCGAAGGAACTCGCCGGTGAGCCGCCAGGTGGGCGCGCCCGGCCGACCTGGGAGGTCGCCATGCCAGCGGAATCCATGTACCACCCCACCACGCCCGAGATCGCGGACCGGCGCAAGGGGCTCGCGCCGCGCACGCACGAGGCGTACGAGGCGTTCTCCGCGGCCGTCTTCGCCGACGGCGCCCTGTCGGAGCAGACGAAGCAGCTCATCGCCGTCGCGGTGGCCCACACCACCCAGTGCCCGTTCTGCATCCGGGGCCATACCCGCCTCGCCCGCCGCCGGGGAGCGAGCGACGAGCAGATCATGGAGGCGATCTGGGTCGCCGCGGAGATGCGTGCGGGCGGGGCCTACGCCCATTCGACGCTCGCGCTCGAGGAGCTCTCCCACGATCCGCGCCGCCCGTAGTCCCGCGCGCCCGGTGTCCGGTCATCGACACACGGAACCGATGGCGGGGGAGTCGCGCGTGTTCCACTTCGTCTCCACCTGGGTGGCCCCGGCCCCGGCGGAGGCGGTCTGGCGCGTGCTCGCCGAGGTCGAGGCGTGGCCGGACTGGTGGAGCGGGATCGAGTCGGTCCGGTCGTCGGCGCCGTCGACGGATGCCGAACCGCAGGCGGCGCAGGTCGTCGTGCGCAGCCCGCTCGGCTATCGGCTCCGGTTCACCCTCGAACTGACCCGATCCGAGCCGCCGCGGCGATCGACGTTCGGGGTGCGCGGGCAGCTGCGGGGGAGCGGTTTCTGGGCCGCCGACCCCGCCGACTCTGCCGCCGCTTCCGATGCCACCGACGGCGCCCCGGTGACCAGGATGCGGATCGGGTGGTGCGTCGTCTCGGATCGTCGGCTCGTGCGCCTGCTGGCGCCGCTCGCCCGCTGGGCACACGGGCGGATCATGGCCGCCGGCAGCGCCGGCCTGGCGCGACGGCTGCGTGAGCAGCCGCCGGCCGGGCTCAGTCGGTGACCGCGCCCGCCCCCTCGACGCCCGGGCACCCCTGGTCGCCGCACGGTGGCACGGAGTCGTGGTGGCCGGCCTCGACGAGGAGCCGGTACTCCTCGACCACGGCGGGCGCCCCGGGCAGGTCGTTCGGGAAGATCGTGTCCTCCTCGAGCACCACGCCGGTGTCCGGGTCGAGGAGGACGACGATCTCGATCGGAATCTCGGTGCCCTCGTCGACGACGACCCGCGTGGCGCCGAACGCGAGACCGTCGCGGCCGAGCCGGTCGGTGGCTCGGCCATAGGAGGTGACGTCGCCGGCGAGTGCGAAGGCGTCGACATAGGTGGCGCGGTCCTCGGCGGTCAGTCGCGGTGCCAGCGAGGAATAGTCGCTCAACAGATAGTTGCCCGGGTAGCGGCCCGCGGTACCGCCGAAGCGAGTCGTGCTCTCCAGCACCTCCTCGGCCGTGCCCGGAACGGTGGCGCTGGCGGGCGACCACTCCTCGCCGGGCCCGTACACGCTCCCCGGTTCCGGCACGCCGTTCCGCACGGCGAGTTCCCCGCCGGAGCCATCGCTCCCGTCACCCCACCGGTAGTAGTCGTACTCTCGGCGGATGAGTCGGTCGACCTCCCAGTGGCCGTCCGATACCTCCGTCTCGCCCATGGAGTAGCCGACCGACCGCCAATGGCTGAAGAAGTACCGGCCCGTCTCGGGCTCCGCGGGCGCGGCCCGCAGGTCGGCGGCGAGCCCGGCGAGTTCGGCGCCGGCGGGGGCGCCGTCGGGCTGCTCGAAGTCGAGCATCGGGATCGCAGCGGCCGGGGGAGTCGTCAGGCCGCCGTCGACGAGGCTCGGGAGCACGCCGACGAGGCCGAGCACGAGCACCGCGGCCGCTCCGGTGAGCACGAGCCGCCGGCCGGTGTGCCGCCTCGGGACAGCGCCGGGCGCTGGCTCCGTCGTGTTGTCGGCGCGGTACTGCGCGTGGATCCGCGCGCGGGTCCGGTCGGCGGTGGCGGGGTCCGTGCCGGTCCAGCCGGCCGCCGGGTCGAGGTCGGCGAGGTCGCGAAGGAGGGTACTGTCGCTGGTGATCATGAGAGGACTCCTTTGGGGAGCGGCTCGGCGCGGAGCGGGCCGGGGTCGGGGAGGCGTTCGAGCAGGTGGAGGAGGTGGCGGCGGGCGCGCAGCAGGCGCATGCGGAAGGTCCCGGTCTGGCAGCCGAGCACGCCCGCCGCCTCCTTCGGACTCAGCCCGTCCCAGGCCACCAGCGCGAGCACCTCCTGCTCGCCGGGGGTGAGCCTGGCCCAGGCGCGGGTCAGGTCGGTGCGGGTGGCCACGGTTCCGGCCAGTTCCTCACTCGGACCGGCGGGTTCGGCCGCGAGTCGCACCTGGAGGGAGTTCCAGCGGCCTGCCGTGCGGATGCTGCGCAGCAGCACGTTCCGGGCGATGCCGAACAGCCAGGGCCGCGGCTCCGCGGGCGCGTCGTCCAGGCGGCGCCAGGCGGTCAGGAACGTCTCGGCCACGACGTCCTCGACGTGTGACGGGGGCACGCGTCGGTAGACGAATCGTTCGAGATCGGCGCGGTGCGCCGCGTACAGGCGATTGAACCGTTCTTCATCGGACATGGGCGACCACCGGGGAGTAGGGGACGGGCGTGCTCTCACCCGGTACGTCTCCGGCAGGTGGGCTCTCGTCACATCCATGATGCCGATCGTTGCGCCGGACCGCGGGCGAGGTGGCGGGCCGGTGGGATGGATGGGAGTCGACCCACTCGAATCACGACAGCGACCCATCAAACCGAGTGATGCTATGCTGTCAGAATGCGCACGACGGTCACGCTGGACGCCGACACCGAGGCGTTGGTGCGCCGGCTCATGGCCGAGCGTGGAGTCTCGTTCAAGCGAGCGTTGAACGACGCCATTCGTGCGGGGGACCCTTCGAAGGCGCCGAAGCGGGGGAGGATCACTCGAACGCGGCGCATGGGCGCGGCGGCCGTGGACCTGGATCGCGCGTTGAGCCTGGCCGGCACCCTCGAGGACGACGAACTGATCCGGCGCCTGCAGGTGGGCACGTGAGGGTGGTCGACGCGAACGTTCTGCTGTACGCGGTGAACGAGGACGCCAGGAACCACGCCTCCGCCCTGGAGTGGCTCGAACGAGCGCTCGCGGGGGAGGATACGGTCGGATTCGGCTGGATCGCGATCGTGGCGTTCGTGCGACTGTCGACCCGGCCCGGAATCTTCAGTGCGCCGCTGTCGAGCGCGGAGGCGTTCGCGCAGGTCGACGACTGGATCTCGGCACCGGGCGGACGCATCCTCCATCCCGGCGAGCGGCACCTCGGCATCCTGTCCTCGTTGCTCGACGAGCTCGGCACTGCGGGCAACCTCGTCAACGACGCGCACCTCGCCGCGCTCGCGGTCGAGCACCGCGCGAGCATCGTCAGCTACGACAACGACTCCTCCCGCTTCGACGTCCGCCGGTACACACCCGAGCAGCTCCTGCGGTGACCAGGGAACCGGCGGTGACCAGGGAACCGGGCGCAAGCCGGATCAGCCGGCCGGAACCGAGCGCGGACGTTCGAGCGTGACACCACAAATGACATAATGCACATTATCGGAGTTGGGTGATCGGGCGTAGACGAGCCTCAGGGCGCCACGAAGCCGAGGTGCGCCTGTGCCGACCGGTCGAAACTCGCGACCTCAAGGCAGCCACGCGCTGCGCAGTGCGCCGCGATCATGGCGTCCGGGAACTGAGCGCCGGTCGAGGCCAGTGCCAACGCCTGCCGCACGACCTCGCGGTCCTGGATCTCGACGCCGTCCCGGTCGAGCAACTCACTCAGGGCGGTCAGAACATCGGCCGGCGCGAGTCGGTAGGCCCGCGTGAGCACCCGGTAGGCCTCCGCGAGCACGACGGTCGTGACATAGCCCGAATCGTTCACCGTCATCCGCGTGAACAGCGCGAGCGCACGTCTGCCGGTCAAGTCCCTTGGAGTGGTGTAGCGGTGGGTGATCCTTCGTAGGGGTTCAGGCGGTCAGGGCGGGCATGGTTTCGGCTCCGATCTCGGGGTCGGTGGTGGTGATGAGGGTGATGCGGCAGCGGGCGAGGACGTCGAGGCCGAGGTAGCGCCGGCCTTCGGCCCATTCGTCGGTCTGCTCGGCCAGGACGGCGCCGACGAGGCGCACGATGGCGTTGCGGTTGGGGAAGATGCCCACGGAGTCGGTCCGGCGGCGGATCTCGCGGTTGAGACGCTCCTGGGGGTTGTTCGACCAGATCTGTGTCCACACGTCCTTGGGGAACGCGGTGAACGCCAAGATGTCCTCCCGTGCGCCGGTGAGGTGCTCGGCCGCGTCGGGCAGCTTCTCGTCGACGTACTCGATGAGCCGGTCGAACTGGGCCTGCACGCTGGGTGCGTCGGGCTGGTCATAGACGCTGTGGAGCATGGCCTTGACGGCCGGCCACATGCTCTTGGGTGTCACGTCCATCAGGTTCGCGCTGTAGTGGGTACGGCACCGTTGCCACGCGGCACCGGTCAAGTTCGCCCCGATCGCTTCCTTCAAGCCCTGGTGGGCGTCGGAGGTGACCAAGCGCACGCCCGTCAGGCCGCGCGCGACGAGGTCGGCGAAGAACTCGTTCCACGCCGACCCGGTCTCACTGGTGGCCACGCGTAGGCCGAGGACCTCGCGGTGCCCGTCGGCGTTGACCCCGGTCGCCAGCAGTACCGAGGTGGCGACCACGCGCCCGCCCTCGCGGACCTTCATCGTGAGCGCGTCGGCCGCGACGAACGTGAACGGTCCCGCCTCATCCAGGGGGCGGTGGCGGAAGTCCTCGACGATCTGGTCCAGGTCGGCCGTCATCCGCGAGACCTGCGACTTGCTCAGTGAGTCGATCCCCAAGGTCTTGACCAACTTGTCCATCCGGCGGGTGGACACCCCGGCCAGGTAGCAGTCGGCCACGACGGTGATCATCGCCGACTCGGCCCGCTTGCGCCGCTCGAGTAGCCACTCGGGGAAGTAGTTGCCCTTGCGCAGCTTGGGGATGGCCACGTCCACGGTCCCCACGCGGGTGTCCAGGTCGCGGTGGCGGTAGCCGTTACGCTGCGCCGTACGCGAGGCGCTGGGCCGGCCGTACTCGGCGCCGACGACGGCGTCGGCGTCCGCGGACAGCAGCGCGTTGATCATCGTCTGCAACAGCGAACGCATCAGATCCGGGCTTGCTTCGCTCAGGGCTTCACTGAGCAGGCCGCCAGGGTCGACAATATGTGGTGCGGTCATCGTGATGACTCCGTTCGAGGATTCGGTAGAAGGTTGACTCGAAGGATCACGCGGTGGCCGCACCCACGTCCACGACCGGGACGAGCTGGGCGACCGCGCTACACCACTCTAAGGGGCACTACTCGTCTGCCCTGCTCCGGATCGTCCTGAACGAGGAACCGAACCAGAACGTTCGTGTCCACTCCGATCATTGCGTTCCGCGCGCTCCCGCGGCGATCGCGGAGTCCATCTCCTCGAGCGAGATGCTCGGTCCCGCATACGCGAGGCATCCTGCGAGCTCCTCGACCCGCCGGCGGCGCTCTCCCACCGCGAGGGAATTCGCCGTGCCCGGTAACTTTCGGGCTCGGGCGGCCATTCCCTAATATGAGCACGGATGAGCAACCGATACCCGACATGACCGGTCGGCCCGAGGCGCAGCGATTCGCGCACCTGTGGGACGAATGCAGCGGCCGCGTGCTCGCATACGCCATCCGCCACGTCGGTCCGGATCTCGCCGAGGAGGTCGTCGCCGAGACGTTCCTCATCGCGTGGCGTCGGCTCGCCGTCGTCCCCGGGGAGCCGCTGCCCTGGCTGCTCGTCGTCGCCCGCAACACGATCCGCTCCCACCGACGCTCCAGCTATCGCCGGCGTGCCCTGGAGACGGAGCTCGCCCGGCTCGAACGCTCGACGGCGTCCGGGGTCGGTGTCGACGTGCACGTCGTCGAACGGGACGTCCTGCTGCGCGGGCTCGCCCAGCTCGGCCCACGACAGCGCGAGGCCTTGCTGCTCATCGCCTGGGACGGACTGAGCTACGAGCAGGCCGCGGCCGTGGCCGGATGCTCCCTCGGCGCGTTCAAGGTGCGTGTGCACCGCGCCCGGGACCGGCTCCGGCGAGAGATCGACACTCCCCGGTCGGCCGGCGCCGACTCCCCCGGCACGGGATCGATCGACACCCTGCACGGACTCCTCCCGGAAGGACGGACATCATGAACTCCACGGCCGACCCCATGGACCTGCTCGAGCGGATGCGTCCCGGGCCACAGGGCGACCGCGCGGCGCTGGCCCGGATCCGCGCGAGCCTCGACGAGGCGATCATCCGGGACGACGGGGTCTCCACCGGTCCGCGCCGGCGCCCCACGGGCACTCGCCGCGGGCGGGGCGGCGAGTCCGGCCGCGGCCGCTGGCTGGGGGCCGCCGCCGCCGTCGCCGTGGGCGCGCTCATTCTCGCTCCGGCGCTGCGCCCGACACCGGCGCAGGCGGCCACGCCGCCGATGCTCACCTACTCGGCCTCGGCGATCGGGTCGGTCGCGGACGGCAGCGCTCCCTCCGGAGCACCCGTGGCCGCGGACCTGGCGGCCGTCGCCGCGGCCACGCCGGTCGCCGAGCACGCCGGTGACGTCTCCCTCGTCGAGTCCGCGTACTGGGCACTCGAGGCCGTCCACGAGGACGAGCGGACCCGCCTCGTCGTCGCCCCCGTCGAACGCCGGACCTGGGCGAGTACGACGGACGGGAGCATGCGCTTCCGGGAGGTCCGCGGGACCGCGTTGAGTCGGGACGGCTCCACGAGCCTTCCCGACGTCGACCTCTCGGGTCCGGCGCTCCTCGACTACGAGCTGCCCGCCGATCACGACGCGGGGGTGCTCCGGGCGGACCGGCTTCCGCGAGACCCGGGGCCACTGCTGGAGGCCGTCTCCCACGCCCGGGGACCGCACACATGCGACCTGGGGGTGGCCGCCGCGCGGATCGACTGCCTCGCCGACGCCCTCGCGATGATGGTCCGGACACGGCCCGTGCCGCCGGACCTGCTCGCGGCGTTCTGGAACTCCCTGGCCCGACAGGACGACCTGTACTCGCTCGGCACCACGACCGATCGCCTCGGCCGCGACGGCGTCACCCTCGCCTACCTCTCCCCCGAGACGGGAACCGTGAGCGTGCTCATCGCCGACCCCGTGACGGGCGCGCTCCTGGGGACCGAGGGCGTGGACCTGACCGGCGCGGCCACCGGCTCCGAGTCCCCCGCCGTGTTCTGGCTCGAGGCCTTCGAGCCGGCCCGGTGGGTCGGCGGCCTCGACGAGTCCTGATCGTCGCCGTGGCCGCGGGGCAGGCCCTCCCCCGCGGCCGCGCCCCGGCGACACTCCCCCGGCACGGCTGCGCGCCGCCCGCCGGGCCTGCGATGATGGGCCCGTGCGCAGGATCATCCAGAGTCAGAAGCTGAAGAACGTCCGCTACGACGTGCGCGGCCCCATCCTCGAGGAGGCCCAGCGCCTCGAGGCCATGGGACACCGCATCCTCAAGCTGAACGTCGGCAACACCGCCCCGTTCGGATTCGATGCTCCCCCCTCGATCCTCGCCGACGTCGTGCACCACCTGCCCGAGGCGCAGGGGTACTCCGACTCCCGCGGCATCTTCTCGGCCCGCACCGCCGTGGCGCAGTACTACCAGTCCCACGGCCTGACCGATACGCACGTGGACGACGTCTTCATCGGCAACGGCGTCTCCGAGCTCATCTCGATGGTGCTGCAGACCTTCGTCGACACCGGCAACGAGATCCTCGTGCCCGCCCCGGACTATCCCCTGTGGACGGGGGCCGTCTCGCTCGCCGGCGGTACGCCGGTGCACTACCTGTGCGACGAGGCGAACGGGTGGATGCCCGACCTGGCCGACATCGAATCGAAGATCACCCCGAACACCCACGGGCTCGTGCTCATCAACCCGAACAACCCGACCGGTGCCGTCTACAGCGAGGAGATGGTCCGGGCGCTCGTCGACATCGCCCGCCGCCACGACCTGACGATCTTCAGCGACGAGATCTACGAGAAGATCCTCTTCAATGGTGCCCGCCACCACCACACGGCGACCTTCGCGGCGGACGACGTCTTCTGCCTGACGTTCTCGGGACTGTCGAAGGCCTACCGGGTCTGCGGCTACCGCGCGGGCTGGCTACTCGTCTCCGGTCCGAAGCATCTCGCCTCGGACTTCCTCGAGGGCCTCACCCTCATGGCGAACATGCGCATGTGCGCGAACGTTCCCGGTCAGCACGCGATCCAGACGGCGCTCGGCGGCTACCAGTCCGTCGAGGAACTCATCGTGCCCGGCGGGCGGTACTACGACCAGTCGATGCTCGCGGACCGGCTGCTCAACGAGATTCCGGGCGTCTCCTCCGTTCGACCGGACGGTGCGCTGTATTGCTTCCCGCGGCTCGATCCCGAGATCTACCCGATCGAGGACGACGAGAAGTTCGTCATCGACCTCCTGCGGAGCAAGCACCTGCTCGTGACCCATGGGCGCGGCTTCAACTGGCCCGCCCCGGACCACTTCCGGCTCGTCACCCTGCCCGACGTGGCGACGCTCGAGGAGGCCATCGGGCGCATCGCGGAGTACCTTGAGGAGATGCGCCTCCGGCGGCGCTGACCGATCGAGGAGGCGGCCATGGCCCGAGAATTCCAGGTGACGTTCGACGCCGCCGATCCGGCCGCGCTCTCGACCTTCTGGGCCGAGGTGCTCGGGTACCGGCTTCCGGCACCCCCGGGTGTCGAGGTCGAGGAGGGTCGGGACGTCCTCGCCGCGTGGGAGGAGTTCCTCACCCGGGCGGGCGTGCCGGCAGAGGAGCACAACTCCGCAGCGGCGCTCGAGGACCCGGACGGCGCCGGTCCGCGCCTGTTCTTCCAACGGGTGCCCGAGCCCAAGACGGCGAAGAACCGCGTGCACCTCGACGTGCGGGCCGCACCCGGGCTCGCCGGGGCCGAGCGGATGGCCGCGCTCGAGGTCGAGTGCGCGCGGCTCCTCGCGCTCGGAGCACGCCGGCTCGAGCGGTTCGAGCCCGCTCCCCCGCTCTCGAACGGCTTCATCGTCATGGCCGACCCCGAGGGCAACGAGTTCTGCCTCGATTAGCGCACCCGGCTCCCGATCAGTGCCCGTGCCACGTTCCGAGCGTCGCGGCGATCCCTTCCAGCTCGTGAGCACCACCGGCGACCCGCATGACCGCGTCGAAGGCCTCGTCGTCCGGCGCCTGCAGATCAACACGGTTGAGCCCGTAGAAGACCACCGTCGCAAGCCACCCCAGGCGCTTGTTGCCGTCGACCAGCGGATGATTGCCGACGATGGATTGCAGGAGGGCGGCGGCCTTGAGGTCGAGGGAGGGGTACGCGTCCACGCCGAAGAGCCGTACGCCCGGCCGGTGCGCGGCCGAGGCGAGGAGACCCAGGTCGCGAACGGGGCCGACCCGGAGGTCACCGACGAGGCCGAGGAGATCCTCAAGGGTGAGGAGCGTGGTCACCGACCCAGGCGCTCGAGCACATCCGCGTATCGGTGGCGCGCGCGTTCTGACAACTCGGCGACCCTCCCTTCGTGCCCGCTCCGGGCGACGGCCTCACGGATCGCTCGCAGGACCGCCTCGTTGCGGCTGATCCCCTCGTCGTCGGCGAGCTGCGCCAACGCACGCTCGTCCTCCGCGCTCAGCCGTAGTGTCATCGCCATCACTCGACGGTACCACTGTGGTATCAGATCTCCCAGGTGATCCGTGCATCCGTCCCCCCTCGGGACGGCGGGTTCACCGACCGACGTAGGCCGCCAGGTGCTCGCCGGTGAGTGTCGATCGGTCCGCCACGAGTTGGGCCGGGGTGCCCTCGAAGACGACGCGCCCGCCGTCGTGGCCGGCTCCCGGGCCGAGGTCGATGATCCAGTCCGCGTGGGCCATGACGGCCTGGTGGTGTTCGATCACGATGATCGACTTGCCTGCGTCCACGAGCCGGTCGAGCAGCCCGAGCAGGTGGTCGACGTCGGCCAGGTGCAGTCCCGTCGTCGGCTCGTCGAGCACGTAGATCCCGCCCCGCTCGCCCAGGTGCATGGCGAGCTTGAGGCGCTGCCGCTCCCCGCCCGAGAGGGTCGTGAGCGGCTGGCCCAGCGTGAGGTAGCCGAGGCCGACCTCGTCGAGCCGGCGCGCGATCGTGGCTGCGGCCGGCACGGCCCCCTCCCCCGCGAAGAACTCGTGGGCGCCCGCCGCGGGCAGGGCGAGCACCTCGGCGATGTTCCGACCCGCGAGGCGATAGTCGAGCACCTCGGCCTGGAAACGCTTGCCGCCGCACTCCTCGCACGGTGATTCGACCGTGGCCATGACACCGAGGTCGGTGTAGATCACGCCGGCGCCGTTGCAGACCGGGCATGCGCCGGCCGAGTTGGAGGAGAACAGCGCGGGCTTGACGCCGTTCGCCTTCGCGAAGGCCTTGCGGATCGGATCGAGCAGGCCCGTGTAGGTGGCCGGATTCGATCGCCGGGAACCGCGGATCGCCTGCTGGTCGACCGTCACGACCCCGTCCAGGCCCGAGATCGAACCGTCCACGAGAGAACTCTTGCCCGAGCCCGCGACGCCCGTGAGCACGGTGAGCACCCCGAGCGGGATGTCGACGTCGACGCCGGCGAGGTTGTGGGTGGAGGCGCCCCGGACCGGCAGCCGGCCCGCGGGCGTGCGCACGGCCGCCTTGAGCCCCACCCGGTCGTCCAGGTGCCTCCCGGTCAGGGTGTCCGAGGCGCGCAGGCCCGCCACATCGCCGCGGTAGACGATGTGCCCGCCGGCCGATCCCGCGCCGGGTCCGAGGTCGACCACGTGATCGGCGATCTCGATCATCTCCGGCTTGTGCTCGACCACGAGCACGGTGTTGCCCTTGTCCCGCAGTCGCAGCAGGAGGGTGTTCATGCGTTCGATGTCGTGCGGGTGCAGGCCGATCGTCGGCTCGTCGAACACGTAGGTCACGTCGGTCAGGGCCGAGCCGAGGTGCCGGATCATCTTCGTACGCTGGGCCTCCCCGCCCGAGAGCGTGCCCGCGGGCCGGTCGAGGGAGAGGTAGCCGAGGCCGATCTCCACGAAGGAGTCGAGGGTCGCCGAGAGGGAGTCGAGCAGCGGCGCCACCGACGGCTCGTCGAGCCCGCGGATCCACTCGGCCAGATCGGAGATCTGCATCCCGCTCACGTCGGCGATGCTCCTCCCGGCGACGAGTGAGGAGCGGGCGGTCTCGTTCAGCCGGGTGCCCCCGCAGTCCGGGCACGTGCCGAACGTGATCGCCCGGTCGACGAACGCGCGGATGTGCGGCTGCATCGCGTCGCGGTCCTTGCTCAGGAACGACTTGCGGATCTTCGGCACGAGTCCCTCGTAGGTGACGTTGATGCCCTCGACCTTGATCTTCACCGGTCCGGAGTACAGCAGGGCGTCGAGCTCCCGCGTCGAGAAGTCCCGGATCGGCGTGTCCGGATCGAAGAACCCGGCCCCCCGGAAGATCCGGCCGTACCAGCCGTCCATGCTGTAGCCGGGGATCGTCAGGGCGCCCTCGTTGAGGGACTTGTCCGCGTCGAACAGGGCGGTCACGTCGAAGTCGCTCACCTGCCCGCGGCCCTCACACTGGGCGCACATGCCGCCGAGGATGCTGAAGTCGCGGCGTTCCTTGACCTTCTTGCCCTCCTTCTCGAACGTCACCGCCCCCGCCCCGCTGATCGAGGCGACGTTGAAGGAGAAGGCCTGCGGCGACCCGATATGCGGGGTTCCGAGCCGGCTGAAGAGGATTCTCAGCATCGTTCCCGTGTCGGTCACGGTCCCCACGGTCGAGCGCGGATCGGCGCCCATGCGTTCCTGGTCGACGACGATCGCGGTCGTCAGCCCGTCCAGCACGTCCACGTCGGGCCGGGCCCGGTTCGCCATGAAGCCCTGCAGGAACGCGCTGTAGGTCTCGTTGATCATCCGCTGCGACTCGGCGGCGATCGTGGCGAACACGAGCGAACTCTTACCGGAACCCGAGACGCCGGTGAACACGGTCAGGCGCCGCTTGGGCAGCTCCACCGAGACGTCGGCGAGGTTGTTCTCGCGCGCGCCGACGACTCGGATGAGGTCGTGGCCGTCGGCGAGCGGACGGGTGGACGGGGCGGACGGGGCGGACGTCGTCATGGTCGCCTTTCAGCACGGGCGTCGGTGGTCGGTCGGGCTAGGCCTGGTTGATGCGCAGCAGGTTGCCGCTCGGGTCCCGGACCGCGGCGTCGCGCACCCCGTAGAACTGATCGGCCGGCTCCTGCAGGATGTCGGCCCCCGCGGCGACGAGCCGCTCGAACAGTCCGTCCAGGTCGTCGGTCGCGAGCGTGAGCCCGGCGTAGCTGCCCTTGGCGATGAGCTCGAGCACGGTGCGCCGCTCGTCCTCGGTCAGCCCGGGGTCGACCGCGGGCGGATGCAGCACGATGGTGGTCTCGGGCCGGCCTGGAGGGCCGACGGTGATCCAGTGCAGACCGTCGTTCTCGACGTCGCGGTGGACCTCGAAACCGAGGACGTCGCGGTAGAACCGGATCGCGGCGTCCGGATCCGTCTGGGGCAGGAAGGCATGGTGAATGGTGATCGTCATGGCTGCACGCTATGCCGTGCGACGTCGCGGCGCTTCTCGATTTCCGACGTGTCCCGGATCGGGCGGCTCACCTGCTTGGCGTGGCAGGCGGGGATACCCGCGGTCTCGTCGGCGTGGCGGCGCCGGTACTCGCTCGGCGTGACCCCGACGAGTTCGGTGAAGCGGGTGCTGAAGGTTCCCAGGGAGGAGCCGCCGACGGCGAAGCACGCCTCGGTCACGGTGACGTCGCCGCGGCGCAGCAACGCCTTCGCCCGCTCGATCCGGCGGGTCATGAGATAGCTGTAGGGAGACTCGCCGAAGGCTCGCCGGAACTCCCGACTCAAATGCCCCGCGGACATGAACTCCCCGGCCGCCAGCGTCGGCACGTCGAGCGGGGAGGCGTATTCCCGGTCGATGCGGTCGCGGACTCGCCGCAGGCGCACGAGTGCGGCGAGTCGCTCCTGCTGTTCCGCGCCGCCCACGCCGACGATCCTTCCACGAAGCCGCTCCTGCTCCAAGCGCGCACCGGGATCCGGTTGCCGCCCGCTTCGCCGCGTCGATCACTACGCTGGCCCCATGCGCATCCTCCTCGTTCCCGGTCTCTGGCTCGACGCCTCCTCCTGGTCCGGGGTGGTGCCGCTGCTCGAGGTGATCGATCATCATGCCCATCCCGTCACCCTGCCCGGCGCCGGGCGCTACGACGGGCGCCGCAGCGAGGTCACCCTCGCCGATCAGATCGCCGCGGTGGTCGAGTTGATCGACGGGCTCGATGACGACGTCGTGCTCGTGGGGCACTCCGCGGGCGCCGCCGTGGTCCACGCGGCCGCGGACGCTCGCCCGGAACGCGTCGCCCGACTCGTCTACGTCGACGCCGTGCCCGGCGGTCCCGGCTCACGGGTCGCCCCCGACCTGCCGGTCACCGGCGGGGTGATCCCGCTGCCCGACTGGGACGTCTTCGAGGAGGCGGACCTCGTGGACCTGACCGAGGAGCTGCGGGCGGACCTGCGCGCCCGGGCGATCCCGGCCCCGGCCCGGGTCGCCTCGGACGAACTCGACCTCCACGACGAGGCCCGCTTCACGATCCCCGCGACCGTCGTCTCGTGCGAGTTCACGCCCGAGCAGCTCCGCGCGTGGATGGCCGCGGGCGAGCCCGCGACCGCCGAACTCGCGCGCATGGACGACGTCACGATCGTTCACCTGCCGACGGGCCACTGGCCGCAGTTCACCCGCCCGGGCGATCTGGCCGCCACCCTCGCCAGGGTCGTCGGGCCCGCCTGAGCACGGCCGCGAGGTGGGCGGCCCGCCCGTCGCCTCGAGGTCGCCGACGACGGCTTCACACGGATGCGGGCTCCGGCGTCTCGATCGCCCTCCTGAGGAGGTGCGCCGGAAGGATGGACAGGGCCGCGACGGCGAGCCCGAGTCCGAGCCGGCCCGTCGCGTACAGGGCACCGGTCATGATGAGGCAACCGGCGCAGGCGGCGAGCGCCAGGACACCGCCGCGCACGGATCGACCCTGCCGGTGATTGCGGCGCAGCGCCCAGCTGCACAGCAGGATGAGCGAGCCGATGACGACGAGCGCGAACACCTCCGCCGCGGCACCCCACCCCGCAGCCGACAATCCCACTCCGATCGCCAGGAGGATGACGTAGCCGATCAGTCCCACCATTGCACCGACCCCCATCTGCTCACGACTGCGTCGTCTGCCGCCGTGGACGTTCCCTCAAGTCGACCCCCACCAGCACACTTTCACCCTAGCGCCACGACTCGGACCGTCAATGGCCCGACGCCGCAACGCCCGCCCTCAGGCCTCGCGCCACCAGGTGTCGTCGGGGCCGATCGGCTGCCGGCGCTTGTGCCGGCTGGCCCAGAACTTCGCCTCGAGGTCCGCGGCCGCGCGCTCCTCGATCGTCTTGCCCTCGAGGTAGTCGTCGATCTGGTCGTAGGTCAGTCCGAGGCTCGCCTCGTCGCTCTGGCCCGGGTCCTGATCGAGCAGGTCGGCCGTCGGCACCTTCTCGTACAGCGCGGCCGGGCTGCCCGCGGCGACGAGCAGCGCCCGCCCCTGCCGCTTCGTCAGGCCGGCGAGCGGGGTGAGGTCGGCGGCGCCGTCCCCGAACTTGGTGTAGAAGCCCGTGACCGCCTCCGCGGCGTGGTCGGTGCCGAGCACCGCGAGCGAGCGCTCCCCCGCGATCGCGTACTGGGCGGTCATGCGCAGGCGGGCCTTGACGTTTCCGCGCGTGACGTCTCCCCACGCCGCGCCGGCGGCGCTCCCCTGCGCGACGAGCGCGTCCGTCGCCCCGCCAACGTCAAGGGTGATGACTTCATCCGGTTGAATGAAGTCGAGGGCCTTCTGCGCATCGTCCTCGTCGAACTGGACCCGATACGGCAGGCGCACGGCGACGAAGACGACGCGGGCGCCGTCCGCACGCAGTTCGGTGACGGCTCGCTGGGCGAGCCGGCCTGCCAGGGTCGAGTCCTGGCCGCCGGAGATCCCGAGCACGAACCCTCCCAGGCCCGTGCGCGCGAGGTAGTCCCGGAGGAAGTCGATCCGGCGGCGCAACTCCGCCGGCGGATCGATCCGGGGCCGCGCACCGACCGTCGCGATGATGAGTTCCTGGAGGCGATGCATGCCGCCCATCCTGCCGCACTTCCTCCCGCGGCGACTCCGCGCGCACCTGGGAATCCCCTGGGTGCGGCCTGCATGGAGGCCGGGGTGGTGACGCGCGCCACGACCTCCGGGCGAGACGTTCACATCACCTTCACCACCGCGTGGGAACATCGCTGCATGATCGGGCGTTATCCCCCATGCGACGCGCGGCCACCCCGCGCCCAGCACTAGCCAGAGGAGAGACACGATGGCCGAACGTTCACTGCGTGGATCCAGCATCGGATCCAAGAGTCTCGAGACGGAGTCCGGGGTCGAGTTCGCTCCCCGGGTCGAAGCGACCTACGACCTGCCCGACGGTCGTGTCGTCGTGGTGCCCTTCTCGGCCGAGGCCGAGATCCCCCCGGTCTGGGAGACTCCGGTCGGGGAGGGACTGCTCCGCGACGCCCAGCGCCCCGAGGACGCGCCCGGCAAGAAGCAGCGCACCCACTGGGACATGCTGCTCGAACGGCGTACCCGCGCCGAACTGCAGGAGCTGCTCGACGAGCGCCTCGACCTGCTCCGTTCCGGACAGTTGCGCCGCCGCAGCGCCTGAGCCACACCGGATTTCCGAACGGGGCGCCGCGGACCGCGGCGCCCCGTTCGGCTTCGCTCGCGTGACCGGGGCCCGGGCCCGGGATCCTCAGGCCGAGCGCGGGCCGGGCCGCACGAGGCCGCGCAGCTGCTGCCACCGTCGGGCCGCACCCCAGCCGGTCACCTTGACCAGCGCCTCGCGCACGATCGCCCCGGACATCTTCGACTGGCCCTCGGAGCGTTCGACGAAGGTGATCGGCACCTCGACGATCCGCCCGCCCGCCCGGTACACCCGCCACGTCATGTCGATCTGGAAGCAGTAGCCCTGGGAGTCCACCTCGTCGAGGTCGAGGGAGCCGAGCTGCCGCGCGGAATAGACCCGGAACCCGGCGGTGGCATCGCGCACGGGCAGGCCCATCGCCAGCCGCGTGTAGGTCGTCGCCCCGCGCGAGAGGAGCTGCCGGTGCAGCGGCCAGTTCTCGACCGCCCCGCCGGGCACCCACCGGGAGCCGATCACGAGGTCGGCCCCATCGGCCGCGGCGCGCAGCAGCGCCGGCAGGTCGAGCGAGCGATGCGAGCTGTCCGCGTCCATCTCCACGATCGAGGCGTACCCCCGCGCGAGCGCCCAGCGGAAGCCCGCGATGTACGCCCGCCCGAGCCCGTCCTTGGAGCTGCGGTGAAGCACCTGCACCCGCGGGTCGCCGGCCGCGTACTCGTCGGCCCAGCGGCCCGTGCCGTCCGGGGAGTTGTCGTCGACGATGAGCACGTCGACCTCGGGCACGTCCGCGCGCAGCGCGGCGAGCGTGATCGGCAGAGCCTCCCGCTCGTTATAGGTGGGGATGATCACCACGGTGCGCATGCAGTCCGTGCCTTTCCTCAGCGGTGACGGCGGTGGGAGACCACTCCCAGAGTGAACCCTATCCCGGTGAGCGCGAGCAGCAGGACGACGGGGGCGTCGCCCAGGCGGTCGGCGAGCGTGATCGAGGTGCGCAGCGGGAGGTCGGCCGCGAACTCCTCGGCCGTGTACAGCCCGGTCTGCTCCGAGACGGACCCGTCGGGCATGATCACCCCGGAGACGCCCACGGTGGAGATCTGAACGACCGCCCGGCCGTGCTCGACCGCCCGGAACCGGGACATCGCGAACTGCTGGGTCGATTCCGAGGTGTACCCGAACGTCGCATTATTCGTCGGCACGAGCAGGAACTCCGCGCCGGCGAGGGCGGCGTCGCGGGCCACCGAGTCGTAGGCGACCTCGAAGCAGATGATCGTTCCCACGTCGACCGAACGGTCCGCCAGCGGCACGGTCAGGTTCGCCACCTCCGTGCCCCGGGCCATGTCGACCTGGACCAGGTCGACCGCCGCGGAGAACTTCCGGGCGATCGAGCGCATCGGGATGTACTCGGCGAACGCCGCCGGGATCTGCTTGGCGTAGGCGTCCCCCGCCCCGGTGACCGGATCCCAGATGAGCATCTCGTTATAGCGGGCGTCGTCGGTGTAGCGCACCGTGCCCACCAGGATCGGGACCCCGGCGCTCGCTGCCGCCTCCTCGACGAGCGCGCGGGCCTGCCGGTTCGAGCGGGGGTCGCGGTCCGCGGCGTTCTCGGGCCACACGACGAGGTCGACCGGTCCGTGTTCGGCGATGAGCCGCTGCGTGCCGCGGACGTGGTTGGTGGTCACCTGGAGGGCCTCGCCGAACGCGTCCAGCCCGGGCTCGGCCACGTTCCCCTGCACGGCCCCGACTCGCAGGGTGCCGGCCTCTGCCCGGGTGTCGAGGCCGATGAGCAGCGGGGCCCCGAGCCCGAGCGCGAGGATGAGCACGGCCGCCGGCACCCGCACGAGATCGAACCGGCGGACCGCCTGCCAGCCGACCCCGGCGACGCCGCCGAGGAGGGCGACGACGAAGGACACGCCGATGGCGCCCACCACTCCGGCGAGTGCCAGGAGCGGGCCGTCCGTCTGGGAGAACGCGAGCCGCCCCCAGGGGAACCCGCCGAAGGGCCAGACCTGACGCACCTGTTCGGCGCTCGTCCAGGCGGCGGCGAAGGCGATCGCGGCGAGGAGGCCGCCCCGGCGCAGCCCGGGCATCCGCCGGATCCACACGTAACAGGCGCAGCCCGCCGCCATGATCAGGCTCTCCGCGACCGACAGCGCGATCCACGGTACGGGCCCGACCGCCTCGCGCGCCCACCACAGATGGGGCAGGAAGAAGCCGACGCCCCACGTGAAGCCGACCAGGACGGCCCACCGGGCCGAGTCCCGGCGCAGGGCCAGGAAGAGCATCGCCATCCCCACGAGGGCCAGCGGCCACAGATTCCGCTGCGGGAACGCCGCGTCCGTGAGCACTCCGGCGAGGGCCGCCGACACGAGGGTGGTGAGGCGGCGCGGAGTGTGCATATGCTCCAGGATACGGTGCCGTCGCGACGCATCGGACGCGGGGTGGCGCGGCGAGGATGGCCCGGCCGGTCCGCGCGTCCTTCGGTCCGTCACGGCGCTGCCGTGGACGTTTTCTATGGAACTCGCGGATCCGGCCGGCCCGTGCTTCGTTGACGAAGCCACGCCTCACGAAGATACCGACGACACCGGCTTCGCACAAACCCGTGTTCGTGCAGGTCAGCAACGTCTGCGCAGGTCAGGCGCCCACGATCGGCGCGGGTGACTTGGGCCCCGTCGGCGTGTCAGGCTGGACGGGGAAGGATCGACTCGTCCCACGCGACGACCTCGCCGCCGGCGAGGGTGAACGCGTGCACGGGGCGGACCTCGCCGGGGCCGAGCGCCGGGAGCAGCGGCGTGCCCGCGCGCGGATCGGTCGACCAGGACGCGACCCGCTCGTCCGGGGTCTGCACGGCGAGCGCCTCGACGGCCCAGCCGGCCACCGAGGCGGGAGAGCCGACGGCGATCGTGCCCCGCGGAATCGCGGCGGGCGGGCCGAGGCGCCAGACCTGACGACTGTGGGCGTTGAAGGCCGCCCGGGCTGTCAGCGGTGCGGGTCCGGTGCTCACGGCCGCCGTGATGGTCGACCACGGATCGTGCCAGTCCCGGCCGCCGCTTCCGAAGGCGACGAGCACCCCCTCGGCGACGAGGCGGGCGAGCGGGAGGGCGAATCCGCCGTCGGCTGCCGCGGTGACGACGACGGCGTGCGCGCGGACGATCGCCTCGACGTCGCCGTCGGTCAGGGTGAGTGATCCGGGCAGGTGCAGCCGCGGGGGCCCTCCGGCCACGGGGCCGGCGCTCGCTCGCTCGAGCGCGGCGCCGAGGGCTCCCGCCTCCCGCACGTGGACCGCGGCGATCTCGGTCACCTCGAGTCCCGGCGCGGCCAGGGTGGCCGGCGCCGCCACCTGTGCGGCGACGACTCCCGGGGGCACCGCGCCCTCCCCCGCGGGCGCCCACGCATCCGCGAAGGCCGGGGTCAGCAGCAGGCCGTCGAGGTCGACGACGGTCTCCGCCGCCAGCGTGTCGGCGGTGCTCTCCTGGCCGATCCAGGCGATCGTGCCCCGGTCGATGAGCACCGCGGTGGCGAATGGGTCGCCCACGGAGTGGATGGTGCCGTTGCGTAGCAGCAGAGTCATGCCCCCATTCTCACCCAGGAGGCATGCGCACCCGACGGCGGCCGCCGGTCCGTGTCGGGGCCGGCGGGCTCAGCCGAAGACGTCCTGGGCGACGACCCCGCGGCGCACGAGCCGGATGGCCGCCCGGGCCCGGTCGCGCTGCGCGGCGGTCGGGGCGGTGAGGGTGAGCTGGTCGAGCAGGTCGAGCACCTGCCGGGCCCAGCGGACGAAGTCGCCCGCGGCGAGGTCGGCGCCGCTGAGCACGCTGTCGAGTCCGTCGCCGGAGGCCCAGCGCAGCATCGGGAGGACGAGCCCGAGATCGAGCGGGTCCCCGGCCGTCAGGCCCGTGCCGCGTTCGAGCGCGGCGACGTCGTGGCTCACCGCGACGGTCCGCAGGAGCGCCCGGCCCAGCTGCCCCTCCCGCCCACCGGGGACGGGTGGAAACGGGGAGACCTCGTCCCCGCGGGCCTCGTACAGCACCCCGGCGACGACGGCCGCGAGTTCCGGGGCGTCCAGGTCCTGCCAGAATCGTCCGCGCAGGCTCTCGGCGACGATGAGGTCACGCTCGGAGTAGATCCGGCGCAGCCGCCGCCCCTGCTCGGTCACGGTCAGCCCGCCCCCGCCCGCCGGCTCCTCCTCGGCGCCGGAGTCGTCGAGGTATCCGAGCGCGAGGAGGACCTCGCACACGCGGTCGAAGTCCCGGGCGATCGAGCTCGTGCGGCCTTCGATCCGGCGCATGAGCTTGTCGTGTTCGACCTTGAGCCGGTGCCATCGCTGCGCCCACCGGGCGTGGTCCTCCCGTTCGGCGCAGCCGTGGCAGGGGTGGGCCCGCAGCGCCGCCCGGAGGCGGGCGAGGTCGTCGTCCGAGCCGGCCCTCGAGGGCAGCCGCTCGGGGCCGGGAGCGGCGTGGGCGAGGGCGCCGAGCGCGGCCCGCATGCTCGCGCCGAGATCCTTGCGGTCGTGTGGACGACGCGGGTTGAACTGCTTGGGGATGCGCACCTGGGCGATCGCGCGGGTGCCGTACGGGAGCTCGGCGCCACCGAGGCGGCGGACCCGGGACTCGTCCGTGAGCACGAGCACGCTCGGCCCGTCGAGGTCGGCGCGGTCGGGGCGTTCGAGCACGACCGCATGCCCGGACCGGCGCCCGCCGGGCAGCTGGATGACGTCGCCCCGGCGCAGCCCGGCGACCGCCTCCGCCACGGCCTCCCGCTGCTCCCGGGATCGGGAGCGGGAGAGCTCCTTCTCGCGTCGGCTGATGCGATCGCGCAGCTCGATGTACTCTCCGAAGTCGCCGAGGTGACACGACATCGCCTCGGCATAGCCCTCGAGGGCCTCGGTGTGCGCGCGCGCCTGCCGCGCCAGCCCGACCACGGCCCGGTCGGCCTGGAACTGGGCGAAGGAGGTCTCGAGGGTCTCTCGCGCCCGGGCCGCCCCCGTGGCGTCGATGAGGTTGACGGCCATGTTGTACGTGGGCCGGAAGGCGGACCGCAGCGGGTAGGTCCGTCGGGACGCGAGCCCGGCGATGCCCACCGGGTCCATCCCGGAGGAGTAGAGCACGACCGCGTGCCCCTCGACGTCGATCCCCCGCCGGCCGGCCCGGCCCGTGAGCTGGGTGTACTCCCCCGCCGTGATGTCCGCGTGGCGTTGGCCGTCCCACTTGTCGAGCTTCTCGAGCACGACGCTGCGCGCCGGCATGTTGATGCCGAGGGCGAGGGTCTCGGTGGCGAAGACGACCTTGATCAGCCCCGCCGTGAAGAGCGTCTCGACCGTCTCCTTGAAGACCGGCAGGAGGCCGGCGTGGTGGGAGGCGACGCCCGCGAGCAGGGCCTGTCGCCAGCTCCAGAATCCGAGCACCTCGAGATCCTCCCGCGGGAGGGCCGCGGTCCGCTCGGCGAGGATCTCCTCGATCCGGTCCTGCTCCGCCGGCGTCGTCAGCTGCACGCCCGAGGTGAGCAGTTGCAGCACCGCGGCGTCGCAGCCCGCACGGGAGAAGATGAAGACGATCGCGGGCAGGAGTCCGGCCCGGTCGAGGCGGTCCACGACGATCGAGCGGGGGGCGGGGCGCACCTGCCAGGGCCGGTGTCCGCCGCGCTGTCCCCGCCGGTGCCCTCCGCCGGAGCCCCGCCGGCCCGGGCCGCCGCCGCGGGAGCCCGGACGGGAGCTCTCCGCGTCCCGGATGGCCTCGACGAGATCCGGTGAGATCGGCGGGTTGACCCCCGGTGCGGTCGGGTCGACCTCGGAGGCGTACAGGTCGACGAGCCGGGGCCCGACCATCACGTGTTGCCACAGCGGCACGGGCCGGTGCTCGGAGACGATCACCGCCGTGTCGCCGCGGACCTCGGTGAGCCATTGCCCGAACTCCTCGGCGTTGGAGACCGTGGCCGAGAGGGAGACGAGCTGCACGTCGTCCGCGAGATGGAGGATGACCTCCTCCCAGACGGGCCCGCGGAACCGGTCCGCCAGGTAGTGCACCTCGTCCATGACGACGTAGCCGAGCCCGCGCAGCGCATCCGAGCCCGCGTAGAGCATGTTCCGCAGGACCTCGGTGGTCATCACCACGATCGGTGCCTGACCGTTGATCGACGTGTCCCCCGTGAGCAGGCCGACGTTCTCGGCCCCGTGCACGGCGGTGAGGTCGGCGAACTTCTGGTTGCTCAGCGCCTTGATCGGCGTCGTGTAGAACGCCTTGCGCCCCGTCGCCAGCGCCGCATGGACGGCGTACTCGCCCACCACGGTCTTGCCCGCGCCGGTCGGGGCCGCCACGAGCACGCCGCGGCCCTCGTCGATCGCCCGACAGCCCTCCCGCTGGAACTCGTCGAGGGCGAAGGAGTAGCCGAGCTCGAAGCGCTTCGACCGACTCGAGCGGGAGCGCGATGCAGCGTAGCGTTCTGCCGGGGAGGTCATGGTGTCAGCCTACGGCGCGCGGGTGCCCGCCTCTGCCGGGTCCCAGGAAGCGCACGGCGCCGGGCCGGATCGTGGCCTCGAGGGGCACGGCCCCCAGGGGTTCGCCGTCGGCGAAGGCCACCGGGACCGGGCTGGGATGGCCCTCGATCGCCTCGATCCGCACGTGCCGGGCCCGGAGGACCTCCACGGCGGGGTGATCGACGTGGGTGCCCCGGTACACCCGCGGGAACACGCGCAGGAGTTCGGCCCGGCCGATGTCGCGGGCGATGACGACGTCGATGAGCCCGTCGTCGAGGCGGGCGTCCGGGGCGATCGCCATGCCGCCGCCGAAGGTGCGACCGTTCGCCAGGGCGACGAGGGCGCCGTCGAACTCCCGGGTGGCGCCGTCGATCGTGAGCCGGTAGCCGTAGGGTCGGAACGTGCGCAGCTCCGCGAGCACCCCACGCACGTACCGTGCCCCGCCCCGGGGCCTGCGGTAGGAGTTGGCCCGGTCGTTCACGGCGGCGTCGAAGCCGGCCGAGACGATCGCCGCGGCCCAGTCGAGCCCGTCCGGCCGCGTCGAGACGCGCGCCGGGTGCGGCGCCGCGACGGTGGTCTCGATGGCGTCGATGCGCCGCGGCGGGCCGCTCAGGGCGGCGCCGATGAGGGCGATGCCCGCGGGCACGTCGTGGATCGGCAGCCCGAGGCTGCGGGCGAGATCGTTCCCGGAGCCGACGGCGATGAGACCGAGCGGGGTCGGCGTGCCGGCCACGGCGTTGAAGCCGAGGTGGGCCATCCCGTCCCCGCCGACGACCACGAGCGCGTCGTAGTCCGCCCGGGCGGAGTGCGCATGACGCAGCGCGTCGGTGGCGCTCTGCCCGGAGAGGTCGACGACCTCGTAGCCGCATCGCGCCAGTTCGGTCAGCACGGTGTGCCCGCCGGTGCGGCCGCGGCCGTGGCCGGCGACCGGATTGACGATCACACCCAACCGGTGCGATCGCCTCATCGGGACCGGTCTGTCACATCCGCCGGATTCGCCCCGATGGTCTCCGCAGGCTCCCCCGACCCTGCCGAACCCGCCGACTCGTCCTCGGCGGCCAGTTCGGCGTCGAGCGCGGCCCGGCGCTTCGCGATCCGCTTGTCCTGTCGCACGCTGAAGAAGACCGCGATGAAGTAGAGGGCGATGATCGGCGAGGCCATGATGAACATGGACACGACGTCGGTCGTCGGCGTCGCGATCGCGCAGAAGAGGAAGATCGCCAGGATCGCCCAGCGCCAGCCGCGCAGCCAGGTCCTCCCCTTGACGATGCCCATGGCCGAGAGCACGACCATGAACAGCGGCATGAGGAAGGCCGCCCCGAAGGCGAGCACGAACTGCATGACGAACTTGAGGTAGACGTTCGCGTCGATGAAGTTGACGACGCCCTCGGGGGTGAACTGCGTGAGGATCGCCACGGCCTTGGGCAGGACCAGCCAGGCCATCGTCGCACCGGCGAGGAACAGCGGCACCCCGGCCGCCACGACCGCGATCGTGCGGCGGCGTTCCTTCTTGGTCAGGCCCGGGGTGATGAAGGCCCACATCTGGTAGAGCCACCACGGGGCCGACACGAGCGTGCCGACGAAGAGGGAGATCCGGATCTTCAGGTCGAAGGACGAGGCGATCGCGGTGAAGTTCAGCTTGGCGACCAGGCCCCGGTCGTTCAGCTTGTCGAACGGCTCCTGCAGGATCGCGAAGACGAGGTCGAAGGCGAGCCACCCGATGACGGCGCCGACGACGAGGCCGATCGCGCCGAGCATGAAGCGCCGCCGCAGCTCCCGCAGATGGTCGCCCAGCGCCATCTTTCCTTCCGGATTTCCCTTGCGGGAGAGTCCGGGACGTTGGGCCACGGACGACTACCGGTTGGTGTCGGCGGGGGGCGTGCTCGGATGCGGCGCGGCCGGCGGCTGCTCGGGCTGTGCGGGGGCGGCCTGCGGCGACGGGGCGGACGCGGTTCCCTCGACCACGGGGGGCGTGGCCGCGGTCGAACCGGTGGTGCCCGTGTTCACGTTCGTGTCGTCCTTGAGCTCGCGGACCTCCTGCTTGAAGATCTTGAGGGACTTGCCCACGTTCCGGGTGATGTCGGGCAGCTTCGAGGCGCCGAAGAGCACGATGACGATCCCGATGAGGACGAGCCAGATGACTGGATTCTTCAGACCCATGACTATTCTCCGCCTTGTGTGGAAGGTGTGTGGTTCATTCTAGACCGCGGGTCCGGTCGCGCCGCGACCACGCGTTCCAATTGCCAGCGGGTGAGCGTCCGGCGGCGTCGTTCCTGCGTGCGC
The DNA here is from genome assembly GCF_009660225.1 of Pseudactinotalea sp. HY158. Classification (NCBI taxonomy): domain Bacteria; kingdom Bacillati; phylum Actinomycetota; class Actinomycetes; order Micrococcales; family Cellulomonadaceae; genus Pseudactinotalea; species Pseudactinotalea sp. HY158. Next base: position 1,702,242 of record NZ_CP045920.1, on the reverse strand, counting down.
CGGCGGCGCCGCGCGCGGTTCTCCTCGATCCGGGCACGCAGCCGGATCCGCCGCTCCGGGCTCGCCGCCAGATCCGGGGTGAACGCGGGATCCGGGCCGCGTAGCTCGGTCAGCTCCTCGATCCGCTCCTCGAGCCGTTCGAGCACGATCGTCGTGTCCCGCAACTGGGCGAGGAAGCGTCGGACCTGCCGATAGAGCCGCAGGGCCAGCCACGTGGCACCGGCGAGCGTGGCGACGACGAGCACGCTCCAGACGATGACCCACTGCATCCGCACAGGTTAACCCAGCGATGAGCACGCGTTCCACCGCGGATGAACGGGGCACGCATCTGCGGCCCAACCGTGACCTGACCGATGGGCCCCTATGGGAGCTGTTCGCCGGCCGCGTCGGGGCGCTCGAACGCGGCGTAGGCCTCGAGTGCGGCCCGCGCCGAGCCCGCCACGTCCCGCGCCACGGGCCCTGGGCCGACGCCCAGGAGCAGCGGGCCGAGTTCGAGACACAGCCGCCGGAGCCAGCGGGGGTCGGTCACGCCGAGGTGGAGGGTGAAGGAGCCGTCGTCGTGGTCGTCGACCCGGGTGTGCGGCACCTGATCGGCCACCCAGCGCGCCCGGCCGGCCAGTCGCAGGGCGACCTGGTCGCCGGCGGCCCCCGGTCCGCGCCGCCCGGCATGCCCAGCATGTCCGGCGTGCCGAGCGCGCGGGACCGGCAGGGCCGAGGCCGAGAGGATTCGGTCGAGCCGGAACTGCCGGGGCGCGCGGGCCCGGTGGCACCAGGCGTCGAGGTACCAGTGCTGCCCGTCGGTCAGGAGCGTGAGGGGGTCGACGTCCCGCTCGGTCTCCTCGTCGGCGCCGGAGAGGTAGCGCAGCCGCACTCGCCGGTCGGCGGAGATCGCCGTGGCCAGCAGGCCGCGATGCTCGGCGGGCTCGGGGCCGTCGATGCGGACCGCCTCGGTCAGCCGCGCGGCGTCGCCCGCGGCCTCGCGCAGCTTGACGGAGGTGGAGGCCACGAGCGCGTTCTCCCCGATGACGGCGGCCAGCGACTGCAGGGCCACGAGGAGCGCGACGGCCTCCGCCGGATCGAGTCGGAGCGGGGTGGACATCGACTGGTCGTCCGTGAGCGTGAGCACGCCGTGGTCGTACTCGTCGGCCGCGAAGTCGATGAGGTCGCCGTGCAGGTAGCCGGGGGCGCCGCTGACCCACAGCGTGTTCACGTCCTCGAGCACCTGCTGCTCGCGCACGCCGAAGTGTTCGGCGACCCGGGCCACGGGCACGCCCGGGTTCTCCTCGAGGTAGGCGATGAGCGCCAGCAGGCGGGCCAGCCGGTCGGGGGCGTGATCCGTCATGACGCGCTCCCCTCGGCCGGCGCCTCGCCCGCCTGTTCCGCCAGGCCCGCGACCGCCCGGAGCCGCGCGAGCACGGCTGCCCGCAGGTCGGCGGGGGCGAGGACGACGACGGCGTCCCCGTAGCCGGCGAGTTCGCCCGCGAATGTCTCCGGGTCCGCGACCTCGATCTCGAGGACGTCCCGCTCCTCGCCGGCGCCGTCCCGCTCGCCCGCCCGCCCGCCGAGTCGTCCGGTCACGCGCCCGGCGGCGCGCAGGCGGCCGGCCCGATCGGTACGGACGGCGAGCTCCGCCGTCACGAGAGCAGACCGAGCAGACCGAGCAGACCGAGTAGGCCCTGTGGACCCTGGAGACCCGCCGGATTCCGCCGGGTCCACCTCCGCGGGGGGAATCTCGATCGGCGCGCCCTCGGCGAGGCGGGTCACGGCCCCCTCGATCCGGGAGAGCCGGAAGGTTCGCCGGTCCCGCCGGTCACGGTCCCACCCCACGAGGTACCAGCCGCGTTCGCGGGCGACGATGCGCCACGGCTCGACCCGTCGCCCACTCGTGCGTCCGGTGCGGGCGGCGTGGTAGGAGAACGCGACCGCGACCCGGTCGGTGATCGCCCCGAGCAGGTCGGCCAGGGACTCCTGCGGCGCCGACAGCACCGCCGCGCCGGCGAGCCATGGAGACGGACCCGGGCCCGTCTCCCCGGCCTCCTGGGGGCTGCGGGCGCGCAGCTTCGTGAGCGCGCGCCGCGCCGATCGCGCCACCTGGGAGTCCTGCCAGGCCTCGGCCGCCAGCGAGAGCACGCCGAGCTCGGCCGTGGTGAGCCGCACCCGCGGCAGCTCGTAGTCGTCCATGTCGATCCGGTAGCCCACCTCGTCCTCGTGGACGACGCTCGTGAGGGTGAGCAGCGGAACGCCCAGCCTGCGCAGGGTCTCCTTGTCGCGGTCGAACTTGCGCTCGAAGGCCTCCTGCGCACGACCGCCGCCCTCGCCGGAGCCCTCGTAGCCGCGCACCCGCCGACGGATCTGCTCCTTGGTCATCATCGGGCGCGCCTGCGTCAGGGCGATCACGAGGTCGAGGAGGCGTTCGTGGGCGGGGACTGCCGTCATTCCTCGGTCCCCGGACGGCCCGGCGTTCTCATGGGAGTCAGCCTAGCCGCACCGGCGCATCGGACGGATCGGGCCGGCGGGAGACGCTCGGGCCGGATCGGGCCGGATCGCAGCATGGGACGGGGCGGGCACGGTACGTTGCGAGGCATGATGATCTGGCGAGAGGCGACGGTCCGGGCCGAGGACGAGGGCTGGCCCGGGGTGCAGCAGCTGCGGGCCGAACTCGGTGACGGCACGCCGGTGCGCGCGCTCGCCTACACGGATCTCGTGGGGGTGGCCCGCGTGGGCGAGCGGGTGCTGCTGTCCGCGGCGGCGCTCGCCAAGGGGCTGGGAACGGGGGGCTTCGCGTTCGTCGTGGCGATCCCCGACCGACTCCCGGCCGACCCGCCGCCGGCCCCGGGTCACATCGTCAAGGCCCGCTATACCCCGATGCAGACGGTCCGGCTCGGCGTCGACGAGCAGGAGTCCCCCCATCACGAGGTGCTCGCCACCGCCGACGACCTCGGCGGCCTGCCCGTGATCACGGCCGATCTCCACTCGGCACTCCCCGCGATCGCGGCGGGCGTGCGGGCCCGCGCCCCTCGGGCACGGATCGCCTACGTCATGACCGACGGCGGCGCCCTGCCGGCCGCGTTCTCCCGGACGATCAGCGCCCTGCGGGAGGCCGCGTGGATCGCCTCGGTCATCACGGTCGGGCAGGCCTACGGGGGCGACCTCGAGGCCGTGAACGTCCACACCGGGCTGCTCGCCGCCCGGCACGTGGCCGGCGCCGATCTCGCCATCGTGGCCCAGGGGCCGGGAAACCTCGGCACCGGCACCCGGTGGGGCTTCTCCGGCACGCACGCGGGCGATGTCCTCAACGCCGCCGCGGTCCTCGGCGGCCGACCGATCGGGAGCCTGCGGGTCTCGGGCGCCGACCCACGCGAGCGGCATCGGGGCATCTCCCACCACTCCCTCACCGCGTACGGGCGCGTGGCGCTCGCCCCGGCGACGATCGTCGTGCCCGACCTGCCGGGCGGGCTCGGTGACCTCGTGCACCGGCAGGCGGGCACCCTCCCGGGCCGGCACACCCTCGTGACCGAGCCCGTCACGGGCCTCGACGAGGCGCTCGCCACCTCGCCCGTACGGCTGAGCACGATGGGCCGCGGCCACGACCAGGATCCCGCCCCGTTCCTCGCCGCCGCGGCGGCGGGGCGGTACGCGGCGACTAGGCTGGGTGACCGTGGCTGATCTCACCAGTGGCACCCTGCCGATCATGATGCTGCACGACCGCGTGATCGTGCGACCGGACGCGGATTCCGAGCGCCGCAGCGCCGGCGGGATCCTCATCCCCGCGACGGCCGAGATGGCGTCCCGGCTGGTCTGGGCGGAGGTGCTGGGAACGGGGCCCGAGGTGCGTCACGTGACCACCGGCGACCACGTGCTCTTCGCGCCGGAGAACCGACACGAGGTGGAGATCCAGGGCCACAGCTACGTCATCCTGCGTGAGAAGGACCTGCACGCCGTGGCCGCAGAACGGGTCGAGGTCTCCACGGGCCTGTACCTCTAGTCCGCACGGCTTCGGACCCGGCCCTCACGGATTCGGATCGGTCCCCTCCCGGTCCTGCACCCAGCCGGCAAGCCGCCGCGCCTGCTCGTGCCCGTAGGCGCCGTCGGCGGACTGGATCGCCATGACCGGCCACGTCGTGCCGTCGTCCAGGTCGAGCTGGGCCCACGGCCGGTCCGGACCGAACCGCACCGAGACGATCGACTCCCACGGGAGGAGCCGCCGCCGCACGAGGTTGCGCACGTAGAGACCCTGCGCGGTGGCACGGGCCACGACGAGCGCCTGCAGCAGCAGGAACACGGCGGCCCCGAGTGCGAGGGCGATGATCCACAGCGCGAACATCGACTGCAGCAGGCCGTCGAGCGCGAGCATGACCATGAGGGTGGCGGCCCCGCCGAGCGTGAGTACCACGAGCCCGCCGGCGACCCACCGGGTGGCCCGGGGGCGGAGCGGCGAGGCCGTGGTCTCGGACATCGGTCAGAGGCGACAGGCTTCGATCGAGGTGACCAGGATCGCCCGGGCACCCAGGTCGTAGAGCCGGTCCATGGTCCGGTGCGCCTGCTCCGCGTCGACCATCGCCCGCACGGCCATCCAGCCATCGGAATGGAGCGGGGAGACGGTGGGCGATTCGAGCCCCGGCGTGATCGAGACCGCCACGTCGACGAGGTCCTCGGGCACGTCGTAGTCCATCATCACGTACTGCCGGGCGACCTGGACGGACTTGATGCGCCGGTCGAGGATCTCCATGCCCGCCCGCGGCTCGCCGGTGGGTCGGATGAGCACGGCCTCGGACTCGAGGATCTTCTCCCCGAAGACCTCGAGTCCGGCGGCCCGCAGGGTCGCACCGGTCTCGACCACGTCGGCCACGAGGTCGGCCACGCCCAGGTGCACGGTCGACTCGATCGCGCCGTCGAGCCGCACGACCGTGGCCTCGACGTCGTGGTCGCGCAGGTAGTCGCGCACGACCCCCGCATAGGAGGTGGCCACGCGCTTGCCCCGGATGTCGCCGAGCGAGGCCATCGTCCCCACCGGTGCGGCGAACCGGAACGTGGAGCGCGCGAAGCCGAGGCGGCGATGCTCGACCGCCTCGACCCCGGAGTCGAGCATGAGGTCGCGGCCGGTGATCCCGGCGTCGACCGTGCCGGCGCCGACGTACACCGCGATGTCGCGCGGGCGCAGGTAGAAGAACTCGACCTCGTTCTCCGGGTCGATGAGCACGAGCTCCCGGCCCTCGCCGCGCTGGCGGTAGCCCGCCTCCCGGAGCAGGTCGGAGGTGGGGCCGGCGAGGGCGCCCTTATTCGGTACAGCGATCCGCAACATTCGTTCCTCTAAAGGTGCTTGTAGACGTCGTCGAGAGTGAGGCCCTTGGCCACCATGAGCACCTGGAGGTGGTAGAGCAGCTGCGAGACCTCCAGGGCCGTGTCGTCATCGGTCTCGTATTCGGCGGCCATCCACACCTCGGCCGCCTCCTCGACGATCTTCTTGCCGATGCCGTGCACCCCGGCGTCCAGCTGTGCCACCGTGCCCGAGCCCTCGGGTCGGGTGCGTGCCTTGTGTGTCAGCTCTGCGAACAGTTCCTCGAAGGTCTTCACGACGGCCCAGCCTACTGGTTCGCGGCGATCTCGTCGGTCACGGCCTCACCGGGCGAGACGGCGCCCTCGAGCAGCCCCTGGGCGGACATGAAGTCGGCCATCCCCTGCCAGCGCCCGACCTCGGGCGTGCCCCAGGCCGCCGCGTCGACGTCCCCGTAGAGCGGGATCGTCGCCTCGATGCTCCGCCGCATCGCCTCCTCCTGGTCCGGGGTGATCGTGCCGGGGATGTGCTCCCGGGCCGCGTCGATCGCCACCTGGGGATCGGCGACGATGTCCTGGACGGCCCGGTGCACCGCCGTGAGGATTCCGGCGAGGGCGGCCGGCTCGGAGTCGATCATCGCGCCGGCCGCGCCCATCCCCACCCCCACGAGCGGCACGGGATCCTGGTCGAGGACCCGCACGGCCAGCCCCGCGGAACGGAACTTGGGCACGTCGTTGTTGACGAATCCGACCACGGCATCGACCCGGCCGGCGCTCAGGGCGGTCTGCTGGGTGAAGCCGATCTCCGCGATCGTCACATCGTGCTCGGTCAGCCCGGCCTGTTCGAGGGCGGCGAGCAGCCCGAACCAGCTCTGCCCGTAGCGACCGGGGATCCCGATGCTCGCGCCCCGCAGGTCGGCCAGCGTGTGGATCGGCGAGTCCGCCGGGACGACGAGGCGCACGGGGTAGTCCTGGTAGACGGTGGCGAAGTCGACCACGTCGACGCCCTGGGAACGGGCCTGCAGGATCTCGTCGCCGGCGGAGACGACGACCTGCTCGACCCCCGCGGCGAGGGCCCCGAAGAGATCCTCGTCCTGGCCGTGATGACGCAGGGTGACCTCGACCCCGGCGTCGGTGAAGTAGCCGGCCTCCTCGGCGACGTACCACGGCGCGAACTGGATGTTCGGCACGTACGTGAGTCCGATCGTCACCGGCGTGTCCGCTCCCCCTCCCCCCTGCCCCGGCGGGGAGCCGGCACCCGAGGCGCCATCGGCCGCTCCCCCACCTCCCGCACCACAGGCGGCGAGCGCGAGCGCTCCCAGGGTGAGCAGCGTCGTCCCCACGATCGAACGGCGGATCGTTACCATTCCAGCTTCCTCTCCAGTAGGCGCACCAGCCCGAACAGGGCGATGGCCGCGAGCACGAGCGCGCCGAGGACCGCCATGAGGCCGGCGGTGTCACCGCGATCGCGGTACACCGCCAGCAGCTGCCCGAGCCCCTGGCCACCCATGACGAACTCCCCGACCACCGCTCCGGTGACCGAGAGCACGAACCCGTTGCGGACCCCGGCGAGGATCGCCGGAAGCGCGAGGGGGAACTCGATCCAGGTGAGCAGCATGACCTGGCCGGCGCCGTCGACGCGGGCGGCGCCGATGATGTCGGGATCGAGCCGGGTGAAGCCGAGCACCGTGTTGATGGTGATCGGGAAGAACACCATGAGGGTGCACAGCAGGGCTGTGGGCAGGGCGCCGTAGCCGACCCAGACGACCAGCAGCGGCGCGAGGGCCACCGCGGGGATCGCCTGGGATGCGGCCAGATAGGGCCCGATGGCGGCCGAGACGACCGGGATGTGGGCGATGAGATAGCCCAGCGGAAACGCGATGGCGACACCGAAGACGCAGCCCAGGACGCTCACGCCCAGGGTGACGACGGCGTGGCCGAGGAGGCCCCCTGCGGTCAGCTCCAGCCAGAGACGGGAGACCACCGCACCGGGGCCCGGCAGCACCTGCGGGCCGGCGACCGGCGCGAGGAGCGACCACAGCAGCACGCCGACGGCGCCCAACACCAGGGGCGCGACCAGCCGGCGGGTGAGCATCGCGTCCACCTTCCCGGACGTATCGTCCGGGGCAGGCGACGCCACGCGCGTTCGCCTGGAGACGGCGCATGTCGGATGCGCCGCGTGCTTCCTCCCATCCGGACTCTCACCGTCGGTCCCGGAATTCCACCAGGTCAACCGTTCGCCCGATGATGCTGGGCGCGCGGGTCGCGGACTGTCACCGCCGGCTCGGAATTTCACCGACCCCGGAGCACGTCAAACTCGGGGCCGAGTATATCGCCTCGTGCCCGCCGGGTCAGGCCGCGGGGGTGCGCTCTGCCTGCGCCAGCCGGCGCAGGGCCTCGATCTCGGCGTTCGGGTCGGCGGCCGAATACACCGCGGAGCCGGCCACGAACATGTCCGCGCCGGCGCGGGCGGCGGCGCCGATGGTCGCGCGGGAGACGCCGCCGTCGACCTGGACCCAGATGTCGCGGCCCGTCGCGTCCACCGCCGCCCGGGTGCGGGCGATCTTGCCGAGCGTGCCCTCGATGAAGGACTGGCCGCCGAAGCCGGGTTCGACGGTCATGAGCAGCACCATGTCGAACTCCGGCAGCAGGTCGACGTAGGCGGCGATGTCGGTGGCGGGTTTGAGCGCGATGCCGGCCCGGGCGCCGGCGGCCCGCAGCTCCCGGGCGAGGCGCACGGGCGCGGCCGAGGCCTCGGCGTGGAATGTGACCGAGGCCGCACCCGCCCGCGCGTACTCGGGTGCCCAGGTGTCGGGATCGGCGATCATCAGGTGCACGTCCGCCGGCAGCGTGATCCGCTGAAGCAGGCGTTCCACCACGGGCAGCCCGAACGTGAGGTTCGGCACGAAGTGGCTGTCCATCACGTCGAGATGGACGAAGTCGGCGTTGCCGATGCGGGCCACCTCCCCGGCCAGGTCGGCGAGGTCGGAGTTGAGCACGCTCGGAGAGATTCGGATCGTCACCGGACCCACAGTAGCCGGGCCCGCCAGGCCGGGGGCCGAGCCGGCGGCGCGGGCGAGCGATAGGCTCGTCGCCCAGATCGACCGCGCCCGCTGAGGCGACCGGTGAGCCGGCTCGGCGTCGACGGGGAGGAGGCCGCGGGAATGATGAGAGAACGGACGTTGGCCGGTGCGGTGAGCGAGCTCGCCGACCTGCTGGTCGGCGACTATGACGTCGCCGACCTCCTCGACCTCCTCGTGGCGAAGATCGTGCTGCTGGTCGACGTCGCCGAGGCCGCGCTGCTGCTGCCGGACCAGCACGGTTCGTTGCAGGTGATGGCGTCCTCCGATGAGCGGGCGGGACTGGTGGAGTTGTACCAGGCGCAGGCCGGCGAGGGCCCCTGCCGCGATTGCCACCGGACCGGCGAGATGGTGCGGGTCGCGGATCTGAACGAGGCGACGAGCCGCTGGCCGCGGTTCGCGAGGCTGGCGCTCGAGCAGGGATACGCGGCGGTGCACGCGATCCCGCTGCGATCGCGCGACGAGGTCATCGGCGCCGTGACCCTGTTCGGCACGACCCCCGGCGACCTGCCCATCGAAGCGCTGAGCCTCGCGCGAGCGCTCGCGGACGTGGCCACCATCGGGATCGTCCACGCCCGTGCCGGCGGCCGCCGTGATGTCCTGGTCGCGCAGCTCGAGCACGCGCTGCACAGCCGCATCGTCATCGAACAGGCCAAGGGCGTCCTCGCCGAGCGGGATCGGACCACCGTGGACGAGGCCTTCCGGGCCCTCCGCGATTTCGCTCGCCGGAACGGGTACCGGCTGACCGACGTGGCGCGCGAGGTCGCCGAACGCCGACTGCCGCCGGAGCGCATCGTCGAAGGCCGGACGGGGCCCGGGCGCGTCGGTGGGGAACCCTGAACGTCGGCCGCTCGAATCAGGTGCGGCGCAGGAGGGCGAGGAACACCGCGTCGGTGCCGTGCCGGTGGGGCCACAGCTGCACGTACGGGCCCTGCTGATCCGCGAGTTCGGTCACGGCGACCCGGTCGAGCACCTCGACCGCGTCGACGACGGCGACCGGCGTACCGGCCGCGGCGGCCCGTTTGATCACGTCCGACACGACGAAGCGCGTCTCGGCCACGTGGGGTGAACAGGTCAGGTAGCCGATCATCCCGCCCACGCGCGTGGCCGCGATCGCCGACAGTGTCAGCTCCCGCTGAAGTGCGGCCAACCTCGCCAGGTCCGCCGTGCTGCGACGCCACTTGGCCTCGGGGTGTCGGCGCAGCGCGCCCAGGCCCGTGCACGGCGCGTCGACGAGCACGCGATCGTAGGCCGCGGGCTCGTGCCCCCCGACGAGCCGGCCGTCCCCGGTGCGCACCGTCACGTCGATCGAGCCCGGAATCGCCCTGAGAGCCGCGCGCACCTGATCGCTGCGCTGCTGGAACAGCTCATTCGCAACGAGCCGGCGGGTGCGCCGGCGCCGGTCCTGCCCATGGCCCGCCTCGGCCTCCCCCGGCTCGGGGACCTCCTCGTGAAGCGGGCTACCGGTGCGGGCCGCGAGCCACGACGCGAGCAGCGCCGCCGTGCCTCCCGGGCCGGCGCACAGGTCGAGCCAGGTCCGATCCGGTCCCGTGATCGGGGCCGTCGCGAACGCCAGCGTGAGCAACTGGGAGCCCTCGTCCTGCACGCCGACCAGGCCCTCCTTGACCATGGTCAACGCACCGGGATCCCCGGCCTGAAGGACCCGTGCCGTTGGGGCGTACCGGCCCCGGGTCGTCTGCGGCAGATCCACCAGGTCCACGAGCCCGGGGCGCACTGCGAGCGTGATCGGCGCGGGCGCGTTGTTCGCCTCGAGCAGCGCGGTCAGCTCCTCCGTCGCCGCGCCGAGCCCCTGACGGAAGGCTCGCACGATCCACTGCGGATGGGAGTGGATCCGGCCCAACCGTTCGTCCTCGGAGGCCGCAGCCGCCTCGATCCGCTCCAGCCAGGCGTCCAGATCCCGCTCGGCCACCCGTCGCAACACCGCCGCGACCGACTGCGACCGGACCTGGCCGAGCTCCGCATGCGCCAACGCCACCGTCTCCGAGACGGCGGCGCCCGCAGGAACCTGCATCGCCAGCAGCTGGTGACAGCCGAGGCGCAGCACGTCCAGCACCTCGTCATCGGGTTCGCCGAGCCGCCCCGCGGCCGCGATCGCGATGATCCGGTCGTACCGGCCCCGCAGCCGCAGGGTCCCATACGTCAACTCCGTGGTCCAGGCGGCGTCTCCGCCGTACACACCGTGACGGCGCATGAGCGCCGGCAGCACCCACTCGGTGAACGACTCGCCGTGCACGACCGCCCGCAACGCGGCATACGCCGTGGTGCGGGCCGGATCGACCGCCCAGGCATGCTCCGCGGCGCGCCGGCGGGACCGAATGAGGCCCACGGCGGACGCCACCCCGGTCGCCCGGCGGACACCCGTCACGTCGACGGCCCCGGTCTTCGAGAACTCCTGTGTTGACATTCAGCCACCTACCCGACATCGCGCACGAGGGCCATCGAGGTGGCCCTGATGGAATTCAAGTCGAGGGTCGGGGTCTGGGACCGTCTGCACGCAGCCTATCCACATCGTGCCCGGAACGCGAACGACGGCGCCGTCACGCGTGCTCGTGCGGGCCGGCGGGTTTCGCCGGCGTTCAGACCCTGCGCAGGATCGCCAGGAACATCGCGTCGGTGCCGTGCCGGTGGGGCCACAGCTGCACGTACGGGCCCTGCTGATCGGGCAGCGGGGTCAGGGCGACCTGGGCGAGTGCCGCGGCGGCGTCCACGACCTCGACCGGCATCCCGAGCTTGGCGGCCCGCTTGATCACGTCGGCGATCACGAAGGTGGTCTCGGCGACATGCGGCGAACAGGTGACGTAGCCGACGACGCCGCCGATCCGGGTCGCCTCGATCGCGGAGATGACCAGCTCCCGCTGCACCCCCGCCAGGGAGGCGAGATCGGCGGTGCTGCGGCGCCAGCGCGCCTCCGGACGGCGGCGCAGCGCGCCCAGGCCGGTACAGGGGGCGTCGACGAGCACCCGGTCGTAGGTCTGCGGCTCGTACTCCCCGACCATCCGCCCGTCCCCCGTGCGCACCTCGACGTCGATCGAGTCGGGGATGGCCCGCAGTGAGGCGCGCACCAGGTCGGCCCGATGGTGGAAGAGCTCGTTCGCGACGAGGCGGCGGGTCCGGGGGCGGTGGTCCTGCCCGTGGGGGTGGTCCGCGGGATCGGACGGGGCGGGGCCGCCCGTGCGTGCCCCGAGCCAGGAGGCGAGCAGCGCGGCCTTGCCCCCCGGGCCGGCGCACAGGTCGAGCCAGGTCCGGTCGGGTCCCTCGATCGGCGTGGTCGCGAGGGCCAGGGTGACGAGCTGGGAGCCCTCGTCCTGGACCCCGACGAGCCCCTCGCGTACGACGCTCAGGGCACCCGGGTCTCCCCCGCGCAGGACCCGGGCGGTCGGCGCGTACCGTCCCCGGGTGGTCTCGGGCAGGTCGGTCTTCGTGGTGAGGCCGGGCCGGATCACCAGGGTGACCTCGGCGGGGCTGTTGTTCGCCTCGAGGGCCTCGACCAGTTCCTCCCCGGTGCCGTCGAGCGCCTGCCGCAGCGACCGCACGATCCACTGCGGGTGGGAGTGGAGGCGCGCGAGCCGCTCGTCCTCGCCGGTGGACCGGTCCGCGAGCTCGGTGAGCCAGTCGTCGAGCCCGCGTTCGCTCACCCGCCGCAGCACCGCGTTGACCAGTTGGGCTCGGCCGGCCCCGAGCACGGTCCGCGCCAGCGCGACCGTCTCGGAGACCGCGGCGTGGGACGGCACCCGCATCGCGAGGAGCTGATGACAGCCGAGCCGGAGCACATCGAGGAGGTCGTCGTCCAGCTTGCGGATGTCGCGGTCCGCGGCGATCGCGATGATCGGATCGTAGCGGCCGTGCAGCCGCAGCGTGCCGTAGGTCAACTCGGTCGTGAAGGCCGCATCGCGCCCATAGACCCCGCGCCGGTGCATGAGCGGCGGCAGCACGAGGTTGGCGTAGGAATCACTCTCCGCAACGGCGCGCAGCACCTCGTAGGCGAGCAGGCGCGCCGGGTCGGCCGTTCGGCTCCGCTCCCGTGGCCGCTGCCCACTCCGCGTCGCCGCGGGGGCGCGGCCGCCACGGCGGCGCGGCGGCCGGCCGGCGCGGGAGTCCCGGAAGTCGCCGCTGTGCTCACCCTGGCTCATTCATCCACCTCGAATCCGATGTCGTGTCGTGCCCCGCGCGCCCAGTCCGACGCCGCCATCCACGGCTTGCCGGGGGGCGCGATCCGTGTGAGCCGGACGGGCACGGAGCCGGTGCCGACGATGACGCCGGATTCGTCGATGCCGACCCGCCCCGGCGCGAGGGAGGGGACGGCCGTGCTGCCCGTGCCGGTCGTCGCATTCGTCGCGCTCGTCGCGGAAGCGACCGGTTCGACCGGGCCGAGCTTGTAGCGACCCCGGTCGTCCCGGGTCCACGCGCCCGGCGCCGGGGTGAGACCGCGGATGCGGCGATCGATCGCCGCCGCGGGGTGGCGCCAGTCGATCCGCCCGTCCGCGCTCGTCAGGGTGGGGGCCAGGGAGACCCCCTCGGCGGGCTGCGGGATCGGGTCCGCCGTGCCCGCCGCGACGGCATCGAGGGTGGCCCGCAGGAGCGCGGGTCCGGCGTGGGCGAGCCGGTCGAGCAGGTCGCCGGCCGTGTCCCGGGGGCGGATCCGCTCGGTCATCGTGGCGAAGACCGGCCCGGTGTCGAGGCCGGCCTCGATCCGGAAGGTCGAGGCGCCGGAGATCTCGTCGCCCGCCATGACGGCGTACTGCACGGGCGCGGCGCCCCGCCACGCCGGCAACAGGGAGAAGTGCAGGTTGATCCAGCCGTGGACGGGCAGACTGAGCGCCGGCTCCCGCAGGAGGGCGCCGTAGGCCACGACCGCGGCGCAGTCGAGGTCCAGCTCCCGCAGCCGCGTGAGCGCCGGCTCCTCGTGCGGCCGGGTCGCGGTGATCACCTCGAGTCCCGCGGCCGTTGCGGCCTCGTGCACGGGGCTCGGGCGCAGGGTGCGTCGCCGCCCCGCGGGCGCGGGTGGGCGGGTGAGGACGGCGACGACCTCGTGTTCGGATTCCAGCAGCGCGCCCAGCGCCGGCACGGCCACGGCGGGGGTGCCCGCGAACAACAGACGCATGCGGGACAGTCTAGGCAGTGCGGGGCGGGGCGTCGGACGGGCCGCGCCCGCGATCGACCGGGAGGCCGAGGTCGGCGAGGCGCCGGCGCAGGTCGGCGGTCGAGCGGAAGTGGATGCCGCGCAGACCGGCGGCCTCGGCGGCCTCGACATTCGGCAGCGAGTCGTCGACGAAGACGGTCTCGGCCGGCCGCAGCCCGAACCGGTCGATGAGCAGCGAGAAGATCGCCGGATCGGGCTTGGCCACCCCCTCTCGGCCGGAGACCAGGATGTCCTCGAGAAGGCCGAGGGCGGGCGCCGCCTCCCGGGCGTGGTGGAACGTCTCGGCGGACCAGTTGGTCAGCCCGAGCAGCCGGATCCCCGCCGCGTGGAGTTCGGCCACGAGCTCGGCGGACCCGGGGATCGGCCCCGTGAGCGAGTCGGCGAAGGCGTCCCAGTACTGGCGCAGCGGCAGGGCGTGCGCGGGCCACGTGGCGCGCACCTGGGCATGGGCGTCCTCGAACGGGCGCCCCGCGTCGAGGCTGTGATTGAGCGCACGGAAGTTGATCGTCTCGGTGAACTCGCTGATCTGCTCGGGGCTCATCGTGCGCGACCACACCCGGTTCGGATCCCAGCCGATGAGCACCTGGCCCAGATCGTAGACGACGGTGCTCACCGCTCCCGTTCCGCTCGCCTTGCTCATCGCGTCCCTCTCGCTCGTCGGTGCCGCATCCTCGCTGGTGCTCCGAGGTGCTCGCCGGTGATCAGGTGTCCTCGGAATTCTCGGTGTCCGGCTCCTACACTACGTCCGGGTCGACCCGCACATGCACGGGTGCCCCGTCCTTGCGGGCGCTGCGGACGGCCTGGGCCGCGACGACCGCGGCGCTCAGCTCGGCGCCGCGGGAACGCTCGATCCGCAGCAGCAGCCGCAGCCGCGGCTCGTGGGCGGCGACGAGGCCGTCCCCCGGCCCGGGATCGGGCCCGCCGCCCGCGATCGGGACGGGCCCGAGTTCGATGGCCCCACGCGGGAGGCGGCAATGGCGCCGGAAGGATCGCAGGTCGCTCGCCGTGCCGGTCACCGCGATCATCCGGGTGGCGGGCGGGAATCCCAGCTCGGTGCGCTCGGCGAGTTCACGGGCTGCGAATCCCGCCGGATCCCATCGCACGAGGGCCTGAACGACCGCGGGGGCACCCTGCCCGAGCACCATGACCGTGCCGTCGGGGCGCACGAGCGCGGCCGCGCGCAGCCAGCGTCGCAGCGCCTCCACGCCGGCGCCGAGCTCCGGCCGGTTCGTCAGCAGGGCGGCGTCGAGGCAGATCGCGGCCCGGTAGCCGCCGGCGGCCACGGGCTCGGCGCCCGGAGTGGCGATGACCAGCCGGGCGCGCCCGTCGACGGCCGCCACCATGCCCGCCGTCCGCCCCGAGACGACCACGGGGGTCCCGGGGAACGCGCGCCCGAGTTCCTCCGCCGTGCGGTCGCTGCCGACCTGACTCGCGCGGTACCGGGTGCCGTGACAGTGGGGGCAACGCCAGCCTCCGGCCCCCGGGTCACCGCCGGCACCGCCGGCACCGTCGTCATCGGTGCGGGTGTCGTCTCCGGTGCGCGCGGGGTCACCGGCCGGATCGTCGTCGCCGGTGCCGGCGAGGCGGGCGCACCAGCGGCAGCGCAGCATCCCGGACTCCGCCGCGGGGCGCCCGTCTACACGAGCACCGGGAGCACTAGGAGCACCGGGAGCACCGGCCGGGTCGCGCCCGTCGACGGCGAGCGGGCCGGAGCAGCGCGAACAGCGCGCCGGTTCCCGGCAGTGCGCGCAGGTGAGGAGCGGGATGTAGCCGGCGCGCGGCACCTGCACGAGCACGGGCCCGTGCTCGAGGGCGCGGCGGGCCACCTCCCAGGCGGGGCGGGGAAAGCGGGCCCGGCCGGCCGGCCCTCGCGCTGCAGGTCGAATTCGTCCGGGGCGACGATCCGGGCCGTGCCGGCCCGCAGCACCGCCCGGGGCGCCGCGAGCTCCCGCGCCCACCCGGAGTGCACGAGCTCCTGCGCCTCGACGCTGCGGGCATAGCCACCGAACAGCGCGGCCGCGCCGGAGTGCTCGGCGCGGCGGGTGAGGATCGTCCGCGCGTGCGGGTAGGGAGCGCGCGGGTCGGAGTAGGCGTCGTGGCCGTCGTCCCAGCACACGACGAGGCCGAGGTCGGCCAGCGGCGCGAAGGCGGCGGAGCGGGTGCCGAGCACGATGCGGACCCGGCCGGTCAGGGCGAGGAGAAAGCTGCGATAGCGGGCGGCCGGCCCGGCCTCGGCGGTCAGGGTGACGTGGTCGAGCTCCCAGTCCGAGAGCGCGGCGGCGAGCTGGTCGACCTCGGTGGCGGTGGGCACGAGCAGGAGCGCCGATCGGCCGCCGGTGACCGTGGCGGCCGCGGCCGCGGCGACGGACTCGGCCCAGGCGGGGCCCGTCGGGGTGTCCCGGTCGGCCTGGTCGGCCCGGTCGGCCTGAGTGGCCGGGGGCACAGAGCGTGGCCACGGCACGGCGCACCAGGCGGCACGCGGGGCGTCGCCGGCGACGAGCCGCCGGATGAGGGCGCCGCCCCCGCCATAGGTGGACCAGGCGGCGTCCGCACGCGCGAGCCGCGCCGACCTGAGCTCGGCGCCGGCGTGGCCGAGGAGATCCTCGGGATCCCCGGCGGGTCGGGGGTGGACGGGCTCGACCGGTCGAGCGGATTCCGGCTCGGCGGCCGGCGCGGATTCCGGCCGTTCGGCCCGCACGCTCTTCTCGGTGCGGGCGTGCCGGGGCGGGATGGCGAGCCGGAGCACGTCGCCGAGGGTGCCGGCGTAGTGGGCGGCGATCTCCCGGGCCACGGCGAGCACGTCGGGGGTGAGTACCGGCAGGGGTGAGACGACGCGCCGCAGCGGTGCGGTGGTCTGCGCCGTCGTGGGTCCGACGGCGAGCACGAGGCCGTCGCGGTCCTTCCCGGCGAATCGGACCCGGACCCGGATCCCCGCCCGGACGTCGCCGGCCAGCGCGGGCGGTATCCCGTAGTCGAAGGTGCGGTCGAGGTGTGGCACCGGGGTGTCGACGAGCACGGCCGCGCTCCCGACGAACTCGGCGGGAGCGCGGCCGGGGAGGATCGCGCCGGGGTCGAGCAGGCTCGGCTGGGAGCCGCTCGTCTCCGGCACCGCCATCCTCCTCACCTCCTCGTCAACGCGCGTCCACGTCGCCGGCTCCCCCGACCATCCCGGGTGTCCCGACTTCCCCGGCGGTCTCGGCTATCCGACGGCCGTCTGCAGGTCGTGCACACGATCGGTCCGCTCCCACGTGAACTGCGGCAGTTCGCGCCCGAAGTGGCCGTAGTTGGAGGTCGTGGCGTAGATCGGCCGGAGCAGGTCGAGATCGCGGATGATGGCCGCGGGCCGCAGGTCGAAGACCTCGGCGACGGCCTGCTCGATCCGTTCGACGGGCACGGTCTGCGTGCCGAAGGTCTCGACGTACAGCGAGATCGGGTGGGCGATGCCGATCGCGTAGGAGACCTGCACCTCGCAGCGGCGCGCGAGGCCCGCCGCCACGACGTTCTTCGCCACCCAGCGCAGGGCGTAGGACGCGGACCGGTCCACCTTCGAGGGGTCCTTGCCGGAGAAGGCCCCGCCGCCGTGCCGGGACATGCCCCCGTAGGTGTCGACGATGATCTTGCGGCCGGTCAGGCCGGCGTCGCCCATCGGCCCGCCGACGACGAAGCTGCCGGTCGGGTTGACGTGGATGTCGAGGCCGGAGACGTCGAGGTCGGTTCGGGCGGTGAAGGTCTCGAGCACCGGGGTGAGCACGTGCTCGGTCAAGGCCTCCCGCAGCGAGGCGACGACCGCGGGGTCGTCGTCGTGCTGGGAGGACATGACCAGCGAGGTGACGGCGACGGGCCGGTCGCCCTCGTAGCGCACGCTCACCTGGGTCTTGCCGTCGGGTCGCAGCCCGCCGACCTCGCCGCTCTTGCGCACGGCGGTGAGCCGTTCGGCCAGCCGGTGCGAGAGCAGGATCGGCAGCGGCATGAGCTCGGGGGTCTCGGAGCACGCATAGCCGAACATGAGGCCCTGATCGCCGGCCCCCTGCAGGTCGAGGGCGTCCTCGGCGGCCTCGCCCTCCTGCCGTGCCTCGAGGCTGCGGTCGACGCCCCGGGCGATGTCCGGGGACTGTTGCCCGATCGAGAGCGAGATTCCGCAGGAGTCGCCGTCGAAGCCGATCTCGGAGGAGGTGTAGCCGATCGAGTTGATCGTGGCCCGCACGAGCGCCGGGATCTCGATATAGGCCCTCGTGTTGATCTCGCCGACGATGTGCACGAGGCCGGTCGTGGCGACCGTCTCGATCGCCACCCGGGATCGGGGATCCTCGGCCAGCAGCGCATCCAACAGGGTGTCGGAGATGAGGTCGCAGACCTTGTCGGGATGGCCCTCGGTCACTGATTCGGAAGTGAACACTCGATTCGTCACAACAAGGGAGACTATCCCCTCGCTCCGACGGCGACCGCCGACGGCCCGTCGGCGTTCAACCGGTGGACGGGTGGATCGCGTTCAGTCGACGGACGGGGCGAGCAGCGCGGCGGCGACGTCGAGGAGGGCCGCGGCGACGTCGTCCTTGCTCCCGTGGGCCTCGCCGCGCACGCGGCCGGAGGAGTCCACGAGGGTGACCCGGTTCGGCACGTCGCCGAAGCCGGCGCTCGCACCGACCTCGTTCACGGCGAGCAGATCCGCCCCCTTGCTTCGGGCCTTGGTGCGGCCGTGCTCGAGCACCGATCCCGCGTCGTCGCCGGTCTCGGCGGCGAAGCCGACGATCACCTGGCCGGGGCGACGTCCGGCCACGAGTCCCGCGAGGATGTCGGGATTCTGCACGAGTTCGATCGTCGGCGGGCCGGCCGTCTTCTTCAGCTTGGCGGCGGCCGGGCGGGCGGGGCGGTAGTCCGCCACGGCGGCGGCCATGACGAGCAGGTCCGCGTCGGCGGCCCAGGCGGTCATGGCCCGGTCGAGCTCGGCGGTGGTCTCCACCGCGCGCACCTCGACCCCGCGGGGAAGACCCGCGAGGAGGCCGGCGTCGACGTTCGCCGCGGCCAGCCGCACCCGGGCACCGGCCGCGACCGCGGCCCGGGCCAGGGCGAGACCCTGCCGGCCGGAGGATCGGTTGCCGAGGAAGCGCACGGGATCGAGCGGTTCGCGTGTCCCGCCCGCGGAGATCGCGACGGTCCGCCCCCCGAGCGGTCCGGCCGGTGCCCCCGGCTCGCCCGCTCGCGCCGCCGACGGAACGAGGGCGAGGGCCGCGGCCATGATGGCCTCGGGTTCCGGAAGCCGCCCGGGACCGGTGTCGCTGCCCGTGAGGCGGCCGGAGTCCGGGTCGAGGACGTGGATGCCGCGGGCGCGCAGGGTCGCGACGTTCGCGGCGGTCGCGGGGTGCTGCCACATCTCGGTATGCATCGCCGGGGCCATGAGCACCGGCGCCGTGAGGGTGAGCAGCGTCGAGGAGAGCAGGTCGTCCGCGTGACCGCCGGCCGCGCGGGCCAGCAGGTCCGCGGTCGCCGGGGCGACGATCGCCAGGTCCGCCTCGCGGCCGATGCGGACGTGGTCCACCTCGAGCGCCCCGGAGAAGACGTCCGGGCGTGCCGGCCGGCCGGAGAGCGCCTCCCACGTGGGGGCTCCGACGAACTCGAGGGCGGCGCTCGTGGGCACGACCCGGACCTCGTGGCCGGCCTCGCGCAGCAGTCGCAGCAGGAGCACGGCCTTATAGGCGGCGATGCCCCCGGCGACGCCGAGAACGATCCGCACGCCCGGGCCCGTCAGTCCTTGATCGTGATCGGCTGGAGCAGCCCGGAGTTGATCTCGCGCATCGCGATCGAGAGCGGCTTCTCCTGCGGCTCGGTCTCCACGAGCGGGCCGACGTATTCGAGCAGGCCCTCGTTCAGCTGCGCGTAGTAGGCGTTGATCTGGCGGGCGCGCTTGGCGCTCCAGATCACCAGGGCGTACTTGGAGTCACTGGCCTCGAGCAGATCATCGATCGGCGGGTCGGTGATGCCTTCGGGCACGGCGACGGTTCCGGACATGAAAAACCTCATAACTCGGTCGGTGGGCGCGCTGGGCGCTCGGCCATCCTACTCGCTCCGGGCCGGGCCCGCTCGGGTGACACGGGCCACCGGCGGCGACGGTCAGGCACCCTCCATGAGGGTGACGAGCTCGTCGGTCGCGCGGTGGACCTCGTCGTTGACGATCGTGTGGTCGAACTCCGGCTCGGCCGCGAGCTCGATCGTGGCCGTGGCGAGGCGGCGGGACCGCTCCTCGGCGTCCTCGGTGCCGCGACCCACGAGCCGGCGCTCGAGTTCCTCCCAGCTCGGTGGCGCGAGGAAGACGAAGCGGGCATCGGGCATCGTGCGGCGCACCTGCCGGGCCCCCTGGAGGTCGATCTCGAGCAGCGCGAGGCCGCCCCGGCCGAGGACGTCCTCGACGGGACGGCGCAGCGTGCCGTAGTGGTGGCGACCGTGGACGATGGCGTGCTCGAGGAACTCCCCCTGGGCGACGAGCTCGGCGAAGCGCTGCGGGGTGAGGAAGTGATAGTGCACGCCGTCCACCTCGCCGGGGCGAGGAGCGCGGGTCGTGGCCGAGACCGAGAGCCACACGCGCGGGAAGCGGGCGCGCAGATCGGCGGAGACCGTGCCCTTGCCCACGGCGGTCGGCCCGGCGAGCACGGTGAGCCGGCTGCGGTGGGACTCAGCCAAACCGGTCCACCAGCTCGGCGATCTGATGCGGGCCGAGGCCGCGGACGCGCCGAGACTCGGCGATACCCACCTCGGCCATGATGGCCCGTGCCTTGACCTTGCCCACTCCGGGCAGGGATTCGAGCAGCGCGAGCACGCGCAGTCGGCTCACGGCCTCGTTCTCCCCGGCGAGCTCGATGACCTCGGAGATCCGTCCCCCGCTGTACTTCAGTCGATTCTTCACCTCGGCCCGCGCGGTGCGGGCGGCGGCGGCCTTCTCGAGTGCGGCCGCGCGCTGTTCGGGGCTCAGTTCTGGCAGTGCCACGGACCACCTCGTTCCGCCGCGGCGGGCGTGTTCAGGATGACGCTCATGCAGGCGAACCTAGCACGGCCCGATCCCCGCGTCCGCCCGGCCGGCCTGGGGCCGGGACCCGGGCGACCCGGCCGGCGGGCGGTCCCCCTCACGCCAGCGCCGCGCGCAGCTCGGCGGTGGTGCGGGCGGCGGCCGCCCGGAGTGCGCCGGCCTCCGGGCCGGCGGCCAGGATCGCGCGGGAGGAGTTGGCCAGTACCTGTGAGCGGGCGGGGCCGAACGCCGCGGCCAGGTCCGCGGCCGTGGCGCCCTGCGCCCCGAGTCCCGGGGCGAGGAGCGGTCCGGCGACCGCGGCCAGGTCGATCCCGAGTCGCTCGGCGACCGGGCCGAGCGTGGCGCCGACGACGAGGCCGACGTCGCCGAGCCGGCCCGCCGGGTCCCCGGTCGATTCGCCCGATCCGAGTGATTCGGGTAATTCGCGTGATCCGAGTGATCCGGCGTTGAGTCGCCCCGCCGCGGCGGCGATCGCCCCGGCGACGCTCGCGCCGTCCGCGCCCCGGGCGTGCTGGACCTCGGCACCCTCGGGATTGGACGTGAGGGTGAGCACGAAGACCCCGCGCCCGTGCTCCCGGGCGAGCTCGATCGCGGGCGCGAGGGAGCCGAAGCCCAGATATGGCGAGAGGGTCACGGCGTCCCCCGCGAGCGGGCTGTCCGGGTGGAGATAGGCGTGGGCGTAGCCGGCCATGGTCGAGCCGATGTCGCCCCGCTTCGCATCGAGGATGGTCAGCTGGTCCAGGGCCGCGCAGGCGGCCACGACCTCCTCGAGCACCGCCATCCCGGCGCTGCCGTGCCGCTCGAAGAACGCAACCTGCGGCTTGATGGCGGCCACCCGGGAGCCGAGTGCCTCGACGACCCGCAGCGAGAACTCCCGAAGGCCCGCGACGTCGTCCGCCAGCCCCCACGCGGCCAGGAGCTGCGGGTGGGGATCGACGCCCACGCACAGCGGACCGCGCGCGGCCATCGCCGCGCCCAGCCGCACCCCGAAACCGGGCCGCCCGCCACCCGGCCGGTCGGTCGCGGCGCTCACGCGCGGGCCGGGACGGTCGTCGACCGGGTTGACTGGGCCGACTGGGTCGCCTGGGCCGACTGGGCCGCCTGGGCGACACGGGCGGCGCGAGCACGGTCGTGGTCCTGCAGGGAGGTGACCTCGAACGGGCCGCGGCGGACCGCCTCGATCGCCTGCACGGCCGCCGTGTACTGCTGCACGGTCGTCGAGATCGCCTTCCCCGCCGCGGTCGTGGCCGTGCGGATGTCGTAGCCGTCGGCCCGGGCGCCCTTCGAGCCGGGCGTGTTCGTGACCATGTCGACCTGATCGCTCGAGATGAGATCGATGATCGTGGGCTCGCCGTCCGGGCCGGGCCCGTCCGAGGCCTTGCGCACCACCTCGGCCGTGATCCCGTGACGCTGCAGCACCGAGGCGGTCCCCTCGGTCGCGAGGATCCTGAAGCCCAGCTCCACGAGCCGGCTCGTGGGCAGGCCGATGGCCCGCTTGTCGCGGTCGGCGACGGACACGAAGACCGTGCCGCCGGTCGGCAGGCCGCCGAACGCCGCCGCCTGGGACTTGGCGAACGCCAGCGGGAAGTCCCGGTCGAAGCCCATGACCTCGCCCGTGGAACGCATCTCGGGCCCGAGCACGGAGTCGACCACCTGTCCGGAGGCGGTGCGGAACCGGTTGAACGGCAGCACCGACTCCTTCACGGCGATCGGGGCGCCCGAGTCGTCGATGACGGCGTCGTGGTCCGGCAGGACTCCGGCGCTGCGCAGGTCGGCGATGCACTCCCCCGCCATGACTCGGGCCGCGGCCTTGGCGAGCGGGATGCCGGTCGCCTTCGACACGAACGGCACGGTTCGCGACGCGCGCGGATTCGCCTCGAGCACATAGAGGGTGTCCGAGGAGAGCGCGAACTGGATGTTGATGAGGCCACGCACGCCGACGCCGGCGGCGATCGCCTCGGTGGAGGTGCGGATCCGCCGGATCATCGAGGTGGACAGCGTGATCGGGGGCAGCACGCACGCCGAGTCGCCCGAGTGGATGCCGGCCTCCTCGATGTGCTCCATGACGCCGCCGAGGAAGAGTTCGGTGCCGTCGTAGATCGCGTCGACGTCGATCTCGATCGCCTGGTCGAGGAAGCGGTCGACGAGCACGGGGGCGGGGAACACGGCGAAGTCGGCGTCCGTGTGGTCATCGGAGCCATCGGACCGAACGGTGCCGGTGGCCCGCCGCACGTAGGAGGTGAGCTGGGGTTCGTCGTAGACGATCTCCATCCCCCGGCCGCCGAGCACGTACGACGGGCGCACGAGCACCGGGTAGCCGATGCGGTCGGCGATCTCGCGCGCCTGCTGCAGGGAGATGGCGGTGCCGAACGCGGGGGCGGGCAGGTCGGCGGCGAGGAGCACCTGGCCGAAGAGGCCGCGGTCCTCGGCGGCGTCGATCGCCTCGGGCGGCGTGCCCAGGATCGGCACGCCCGCGTCCCGCAGCCGGGCGGCGAGCCCGAGCGGGGTCTGGCCGCCCAACTGGACGACGACACCGGCGATCGGGCCGACGGCGAGCTCGGCGTGGTAGACCTCGAGCACGTCCTCGAAGGTGAGCGGCTCGAAGTAGAGCCGGTCCGAGGTGTCGTAGTCGGTCGAGACCGTCTCCGGGTTGCAGTTGATCATGATCGTCTCGTACTGCTCCGACAGTGCGAGGGTGGCGTGCACGCAGGAGTAGTCGAACTCGATCCCCTGGCCGATCCGGTTCGGGCCGGAGCCGAGGATGATGACGGCCTCCCGCTCGCGCGGGCGCACCTCGGTCTCGGAGTCGTAGCTCGAGTAGTGGTAGGGGGTGCGGGCCTCGAACTCGGCGGCGCACGTGTCGACCGTCTTGTACACCGGCCGAAGGCCGTAGGCGTGGCGCATCTCCCGCACCGTGGCCTCGCCGATGCCGCGGATCTCGCCGATCTGACGGTCGGAGAAGCCGTGACGCTTCGCCTCGGCAAGGGTGTCGGCGTCGAGCCCGTCGGCCGCGGCGACCGCCGTGGCCACCTCGTGCAGGAGGAACATCTGGTCGATGAACCAGGGGTCCATCGACGTGGCGTCGTGGATCTGCTCGAGCGTGGCCCCGCCCCGGATGGCCTGCTGCAGGTCGACGAAGCGGCCCGGAGTGGGCACCCGGGAGGACTCGAGCAGCCGGGCGGTGGCCGCTGCGTCGGGCGCGTCACCGCGCCAGTGGAAGCTCGCCTCGGGGGTGTCGATCGAGCGCAGCGCCTTCTGCAGCGCCTCCGTGTAGTTGCGCCCGAGCGCCATCGCCTCCCCCACCGACTTCATCGTGGTCGTCAGGGTGGGATCCGCGGCCGGGAACTTCTCGAACGTGAACCGCGGAACCTTGGCCACGATGTAGTCGAGCGCGGGCTCGAACGAGGCGGGGGTCGAGCCGGTGATGTCGTTGGCGACCTCGTCCATCGTGTAGCCGAGGGCGAGCATCGCGGCGAGCTTGGCGATCGGGAAGCCGGTCGCCTTGGAGGCGAGCGCGGAGGACCGCGAGACCCGCGGGTTCATCTCGATCACGACGACCCGGCCGGTGGTCGGTTCGATGGCGAACTGGATGTTGCAGCCGCCGGTCTCGACGCCGACCTCGCGGATGACCGCGATCGAGATGTCTCGCAGGTTCTGGTACTCGCGGTCGGTCAGGGTCAGGGCCGGGGCGATCGTGACGGAGTCCCCTGTGTGCACGCCCACGGGGTCGACGTTCTCGATCGAGCACACGACCACGACGTTGTCGGCGCGGTCGCGCATGAGCTCGAGCTCGAACTCCTTCCAGCCGAGGATCGACTCCTCGAGGAGCACCTCGGTCGTGGGCGAGTAGTGCAGGCCGGCGCCCGCGATCGTGTGCAGGTCCTCCTCGTCGTAGGCGATGCCCGAGCCGAGCCCGCCCATGGTGAAGGAGGGGCGCACGACGACCGGATACTTGAGGTCGACGACGGCCTCGAGGCAGTCCGCCATGCTGTGGCAGATCCGGGAGCGCGCGGACTCGGCTCCGCAGCGCTCGACGATGTCCTTGAACGCCTGCCGGTCCTCGCCGGCGTGGATCGCGGCGACGTTGGCCCCGATCAGCTCGACCCCGTGCGCCGCGAGGATCCCGGCCTCGTGCAGCGCGACGGCGGCGTTCAGGGCGGTCTGGCCGCCGAGGGTGGCGAGGAGCGCGTCGGGGCGCTCCTTGACGATGATCGCCTCGAGCACCTCGGTGGTGATCGGCTCGACGTACGTGGCGTCGGCGAACTCGGGGTCGGTCATGATCGTGGCCGGGTTGGAGTTGACGAGGATGACCCTCATCCCCTCCTCCCGGAGCACGCGGCAGGCCTGGGTGCCGGAGTAGTCGAACTCGGCGGCCTGACCGATGACGATCGGGCCCGAGCCGATGACGAGGACACTGGAGATATCGGTACGGCGAGGCATCAGGCGCCCTTCATCATGGTGAGGAACTGGTCGAACAGGTGGGCAGCGTCATTCGGTCCCGACGCGGCCTCGGGGTGGTATTGAACGGCGAACGCGGGCAGATCGAGGGCGCGGATGCCCTCGACGACACGATCGTTCAGGCAGATGTGGCTCACCTCGACCCGGCCGAACCGGCCGCCGTCGTGCGGGGCGGTGACCGGCTCACCGATCGGGACGTCGACGGCGAAGCCGTGGTTGTGGCTCGTGATGTCGACCTTCCCGGTGGCCAGGTCCTGCACCGGCTGGTTGATCCCCCGGTGCCCGAAGGTGAGCTTGTAGGTGTCGAAGCCCAGGGCGCGGCCGAGCAGCTGGTTGCCGAAGCAGATCCCGAAGAACGGCGTCTTCGCGTCGAGCACCTCGCGGATCGTGGCGACGACGTCGGTCGCGGCCGCCGGGTCGCCGGGCCCGTTGGAGTAGAACACCCCGTCGGGTGCGAGGGCGGCGATGTCGGCGTAGGTCGCGTCCGCCGGCAGCACGTGCACGCGGGCGCCGCGCTCGGTCAGGCGCTTGGCGGTCATCGCCTTCATGCCCAGGTCGATCGCGACGACGACGGCGCGGGGTTCCGTTCCCGCGAACGAGCCGCTCGGTTCGAGCACGTAGGCCTCGGGTGTCGTCACCTCCCGCGCGAGGTCGGCCCCGGCCATGGCCGGTTCGGCGAGCACGGTCGCGAGGAGCGCCGCGCTCTCGTCGGCGCCCAGGTGGGCGGGAAGCGAGTCGCCGGAGAAGATCCCGGCGCGCATGACGCCGGCGTCGCGGAGCCTGCGGGTGAGCGCCCGGGTGTCGAGGTGGCTGATGCCGACGACGCCCTGCTCGGTCAGTTCGCTCGCGAGGTCTCCGGTGGCGCGCCAGCTGGAGGTGCGTCGGGCCGGGTCGCGCACGACGAGTCCGGCGACCTGCAGGCCGGCGGATTCGGCGTCCTCGTCGTTGACGCCGGTGTTGCCGATGTGCGGGGCCGTCATGACGACGATCTGGCGGTGGTAGGAGGGGTCGGTCAGGGTCTCCTGATAGCCGCTCATCCCGGTGGTGAAGACGACCTCGCCGGTGGTCGTGCCTCGTCGGCCGTAGGCCCGGCCCCGGTAGGTGGTGCCGTCCTCGAGGACGAGCACCGCAGCGTCTGGGTCATGCGCAGCAGTCATGTGGGTCCTTAACCTTCCGGGTTGGCATTCTCGCCGGTCGCGACGAGGAGGGAGTGGATGCGGTCGTGCAGGCGGGCACGGTCGGCGCCGTAGCGGGTGCGCAGGCCGGTGTCGAGGAGCGTCTCACCCACCTGCCAGGTGATGACGACGAGACCGTCGGTGTCGACGACCTTGCCGATCATGCCGCTGGCGCGATGGACGTCGTGGATGGTCCCGGCCGGGATGAAGACGTCGCGCGCGCCGCGACGGGTGAGCAGGACGCCGCCGGGGAGGCCGGCGCGCGCGGGCAGGACCTGGATGTCCACGGCCGAGCGGGCCCCCAGGCCCTGGGCGAGCACCCGCTCCCACGGCCGGCCGGCGATCGTCGTCGAGACGTAGACGCCCTCGACGGGCGGATCTGCGGGGGCGGCGGGGCTCCCGGCCGGCAGCGCGGGCAGGTCGGTCACGACGACGCCGCGGGCGCGCCGGCGCCAGCTGCGGTACATGGCCGAGAGGATGAGGGCGGTGGCCGCCGCGAGCAGCAGCACGGGAAGGACGTAGGGCATCAGTGTCCCGCCTCGCGCGGTGCGTCGACCGGGCGGCCGTCGAGCACCGTGGCCCGGCCGCCGTAGAAGGTGGCGAGGACGCGGGCGGGCAGGTCGCGGCCGGCGAACGGGGTGTTCTCGCTCGCGGTCGTCAGCGCCGCGGGCTCGACGCGCCAGGTCGCGCCGGGGTCGACGAGCGTGAGGTGGGCGGGCTCGCCGGCCCGGATCGGCCGGCCCTGGCCCGCGACCCGGCCGATCCGGGCGGGGGTGGCCGACATGACCCGGGCCAGGTCGGCCCAGTCGAAGTCGTGGGCGGGATTGTCGATCATCGACTCGGCGACGACGGAGACGGCGGTCTCGAGGCCGGTCATGCCGAACGCGGCCGCCCCGAACTCGCAGTCCTTGGCCTCGGCGGGGTGCGGGGCGTGGTCGGTGGCCACGATGTCGATCGTGCCGTCGGCCAGGCCCGCACGCACGGCCTCGACGTCGGCGGCCGTGCGCAGCGGCGGGTTGACCTTGAACTGCGGGTCGTAGCCGCGCACGGCCTCGTCCGTGAGCACGAGGTGGTGCGGGGTGACCTCGGCGGTCACGTCGATGCCACGGGCCTTGGCCCAGCGGACGATGTCGACGGAGCCGGCGGTCGACAGGTGGCAGATGTGCACCCGGGACCCGACGTGCTCGGCGAGGAGCACGTCGCGGGCGATGATCGCCTCCTCCGCCACCGACGGCCAGCCCGGCAGCCCGAGGTCGGCCGAGACGACGCCCTCGTTCATCACCGCGCCCTCGGTCAGGCGCGGCTCCTGTGCGTGCTGGGCGATGACGCCGTCGAACGCCTTGACGTATTCGAGCGCCCGGCGCATGAGCACCGGGTCGTGCACGCAGATGCCGTCGTCGGAGAAGACGCGTACGGCGGCGTCGGACTCGGACATCGCGCCGAGCTCGGCGAGCTCCTTGCCCGCGAGCCCCACGGAGACGGCGCCGACGGGGCGGACCTCGCACCAGCCGGCCTCGAGGCCGCGTCGCCACACCTGCTCGACGACGCCGGCGGTGTCGGCGACCGGGGAGGTGTTGGCCATGGCGTGCACGCAGGTGAACCCGCCCATGGCGGCGGCGCGGGTGCCCGAGCGGATCGTCTCGGCGTCCTCGCGGCCCGGCTCCCGCAGGTGGGTGTGCAGGTCGACGAGGCCGGGCAGGGCGATCGTGCCGGCGGCGTCGACGACGACGGCAGCCTCGGGCGGGTCGATCCGCGGGGCGAGGTCGGCGATCGTGCCCCCGTCCAGGAGGAGGTCGACGGGGTCGGCGCCGAGCGGTCGGGTCTGACGGATGAGGTAGGTGGTCACGCGGGGATCCCTTCGGCCGAACCGGCCAGGATGAGGTAGAGGACGGCCATGCGCACGGCGACGCCGTTGGTCACCTGCTCGAGCACGACGGAGCGCTCGGAGTCGGCGGCGGCCGCGGAGATCTCGAGGCCGCGGTTCATGGGCCCGGGGTGGAGCACGATGGCCCGATCCGTCAGCGCGCCGAGGCGCCGGGCGTCGAGTCCGTAGCGGCGCGAGTACTCCATCGCGGAGGGGAAGTACCCGCCGCCGGCCGCGGTCATCCGCTCGTGCTGGATGCGCAGCATCATGACGGCGTCCGGGCGCAGGTCCGTCAGGGCGGCGTCGAGGTCGTAGGAGACGGTGCACGGCCAGGTCTCGACCCCGACCGGCACGAGGGTCGGCGGGGCGACGAGCACGACCTCCGCCCCGAGGGTGTGCAGGAGGTCGACGTTCGAGCGGGCCACCCGGGAGTGGAGCACGTCGCCGACGATCGCGACCCTGACCCCGTCGAGCCCCTGCCCCGTGGCGCGAGCGTCCTGCCCGGACCCGACGAGGTGGCGGCGGATGGTGAAGGCGTCGAGCAGCGCCTGGGTGGGGTGCTGGTGGGTGCCGTCACCGGCGTTGACGACGCCCGCGTCGATCCAGCCCGAGGTCGCCAGCCGCTGCGGCGCACCGGAGGCGGAGTGGCGGATGATGACGGCGTCGGCTCCCATCGCCTGCAGGGTCTGGGCGGTGTCCTTGAGGGACTCGCCCTTCGACAGGCTCGAGCCCTTCGCGGCGAAGTTGATGACATCGGCCGAGAGCCGCTTGGCGGCGGCCTCGAAGGAGATGCGGGTGCGGGTCGAGTCCTCGAAGAAGAGGTTGACCACGGTCTTGCCGAGCAGCGGGGGCAGCTTCTTCACCTGCCGGGACTGGGTGGCGGCCATCGCGGCGGCGGTGTCGAGCACCGTGATGGCCTCGGCGCGGTCGAGGTCCTTGGCGGAGAGCAGATGCCTCATGGGTGCAGCACGACCCGGTCGTCGCCGTCGAGTTCGCTCAGGCGCACCTGCACCCGCTCGGTCCGGGCGGTCGGCAGGTTCTTGCCGATGAAGTCGGCGCGGATCGGCAGCTCCCGGTGGCCCCGGTCGACGAGGACGGCGAGCTGGACGGCGCGCGGTCGGCCGAGATCGCTCACGGCGTCGAGTGCGGCGCGGACCGTGCGCCCGGAGTAGAGGACGTCGTCCACGAGCACGACGATCTTCTCGTCGATCCCGCCGGCGGGGATGCGGCTCGCGGTCAGCGCGCGCGTGGGCTGGCTGCGCAGGTCGTCGCGGTGGAGGGTGATGTCGATCGTGCCGACGATCCCGTTCGGTTCCCCGCCGCGGCCGTCGGCCGCGAGGAGGCGCTCGCCGAGGCGGGCCGCGAGGGGCACGCCACGGGTGGGGATCCCGAGGAGGACGACGCCGTCCGCGCCCCGGTTGCGTTCGATGATCTCGTGGGAGATGCGTGTCAGTGCGCGCGCGATGTCGCCGTCACTGAGCACGAGGGTGCCTTGGTCGGATGTCATGTCCGGCCTGCCTCCTTCTTCGCCTCACTGGACGATGTTAAAGGGATGCTTGCCGAGCAACCACGATACTCCTCGTCGGGCGCCGATCCGGCCACGGCCCGCGCGCGGGCACGTGACACGGGCCACGTCCCGGGCGGGCGCCCGGCTAGGCCCCGGCCGGGTCGGTCTTCATCCGGAAGTCGAGGTGCCGGGGGATGTCGATCGCGCCGGGATCGTGATCGCCGCCCGCCCGTCGATAGTCGATCCACAGGTCCGTGAGCACCGTGTCGCCCTCCTGCAGGTCGGGCACCTCGAGGTCGGCGAGCAGTGCGCCGGCCCGGTCGAGCCGGCCGGCACCGACCGCGGCGCGCGCCTCGGCGAGGCGGATCCTGCCCGCCCGGCGCAGGTCGGCGGGGAGTGCGTCGATCCGGTCGAGGGCGTCGTCGTGGGCTCCGACGGCGAGGAGGGCGTCGAGGCCCTCCCGCAGCAGCGGGAGGAACTCGGGCACGAGGGCCAGCGCCCTGCGGTAGCAGTCGGCGGCCTCCTCGGGCCGGCCGCGATGGTCGAGCACCCGGGCGAGGTGGCGCCAGGCCCAGGCGGTGGGCTCGGCCTCGAGCGAGCGTCGGAAGAAGTCCTCGGCGGCCGCGGGCTCGTCCCGCGCGGCGGCGAGCACCCCGCGGTGCAGCAGCGCCTGCCAGCCGGTCATCTCGGCCAGGTGGGCGTCCCACTGCTGGTCGACCTGGTAGGACCGCGGCGGCACGGACGGGTCGCCGGACCAGTCGCGGGCGCCCTCGAGCACGGCGACCCAGTCGCGCTGATCGGCACCGAGCGTGCCGGCGGTGAAGGGGGTGCCGGGCCGGTCCACCCGTTCCCTTCCGCCCATGAGCCGCTGCCGCAGCGCGCCCCAGCCGGATCCGGCCTCGATCACCTCGATCGGCTCGGCGTCGACCCATTCGGCCGTGCGCTCGAGCACCTCCTCGAGGTCGATCCCCCCGAGCATCAGCTGGATCGCCGACTCCCCCTGCTCGCGCGCGGCCGCCCAGTCCCGGCCGTGGGAGACGGCGGGATCGGTGTGCAGCGGGCCGTAGGCCTCGACCCACTGCCAGCTCGCCCCCGGCGGCATGCGCAGGTGCTCGAGCTGGGTGCGCGCGAGCCCCGCCTGGATCTCCAGGTAGGGGGCGCCGGGGCCCGAGAGCCATTCCTGCCAGTGCTGCCCGCCGCGGCCACTCCCCCACAGGAACAGCTTGCGGCCCTGCAGCCGGCTCGTGGAGACCTGTCCGAGGCCCGACCCCGTGCCGTCCACCGCCGCGATCCACGGGCGGGAGGTGGCGGTGACGTCGAAGAAGTAGTCGGCGGCGTCGTGGGCCCGGGCGGAGTAGGTGAGGTCGGCTCGCCCCGGTTCGGGCACGGGTACGGGCACGGAGTTGATGATCCCGGAGTAGTCGAACTTCCAGGCGGCGTCGGCCGGGGCGAGCACGCGCACGTCGTCGTTCTCCGGCACCGCGATATTCGACCACCAGTACATCGGCACGTCGGCGTCGGTGGGATTGACGATGCGCACATGCACCGCGAGCACGGCCGATCCCCCGGGCAGCCAGGCGTCGACCTGGTAGACGACGCCGCGCAGCCGCTCGTATTCGTACATCCGGATCGCGGGCTCGCCGTCGGGGCCCCGCACGCGGGCGGTGTGGAGCGGCTCCGCGGTGAGGACCGTGTGGCCGATCGTGCCGATGTTCCACTCGACCCCGCCGGCGACCCAGGCGTTGCGCAACGCGAAGTGGGCGGGCTGGAGCAGCTCGTTGCGGTGGAGGAGCTCGGTCGTGACGCCCGTCGCCGGGTCCGTCGCCTCGAGCGACCACAGCCGCCCGCCCATGCCCAGGAGGAACTCGGCCCGCAGGCGCTCGTTCTCCAGCACGACGACGTCGACCTCGGCCGGGGCGCGATCCCGGCCGTAGGAGTCCTGGTCGAGATAGGGAAGCACGGACGAGATCCGGCCGTAGCGGGCGCCCGCAAGCATCTCCTCGTCGGCGTCCCCGGCCCCCTCGACCTGATGGATGTCCCAGCCGCTGAACAGCGGGGGCAGCGGATTGGGGGAGTCGATCGGCGCGGCGCTCAGGCGGCGGGTGGCGCGGGTCAGGGACGTCATCGTGCAGCCTCATTCATGGCGGTGGGGTCGGGGCCGGCGTCAGGCCTTGAGTTGGAGGATCCGTCCGAGCAGCCCGTTGACGAAGCCCGGCGACTCGTCCGTGGACAGGTCTCCCGCCAGGGCGACGGCCTCGTCGATGGCGACGGCGTCCGGCACCTCGTCGTTGTAGAGCAGTTCCCACGCCCCGACCCGCAGGATGGCGCGGTCGACCGCGGGCATGCGTTCGAGGGTCCAGCCGTGGGAGTAGGTCGAGATCTCCTCGTCGATGCGGGCGAGGTGGGCGCTGACGCCCTGGGCGATCTCGACGCTGTATTCCGGCAGCCCGGTCTGGCGTCCCGGTTCCACGATCCGCTCGCGCAGCACCTCGACGATGACCTCGTCGAGGTGTCGCCCGGGAGTCGGCTCGGGCTCCGGTTCGTCGTCGCGGCGCCCCGTCGGGTTCTCCGGCTGCCGGGACGTGACGACGCGCTGATCGGCCTCGAAGATCAGGTCGATCGCCCGCTTGCGGGCCTTGGTGCGAGCGGCCACTAGTCGTTCGCGCGTCCGAGATACTCACCCGTGCGGGTGTCCACCCGCACCTTCGTGCCGATGTCGAGGAAGAGCGGCACCTGGAGCTCGTACCCGGTCTCCACGGTGGCCGGCTTGGTGCCGGCGTTCGACCGGTCGCCCTGCAGGCCCGGTTCGGTGAAGGTGATCTCGAGGTTCACGGCCGTGGGCAGGTCGATGTAGAGCACCTGCCCGTCGTGCATCGCGAGCGTGGCGATGGCCCCCTCGAGGAGGTAGTGGGCGGTGTCGCCGACGAGGTCGACGGGCACGACGATCTGCTCGTAGTCGGAGGTGTCCATGAAGACGAAGTCCTCGCCCTCCTTGTACAGGTACTGCATGTCGCGCCGGTCGACGTTCGCGGTCTCGACCTTGAGGCCGGCGTTGAAGGTCTTCGAGACGGTCTTCCCGCTCGGGATCGCCTTGAGCTTCGTGCGCACGAACGCCGGCCCCTTGCCCGGCTTCACGTGCAGGAACTCGACCACGGACCACAACTGTCCTTCGAGGTTGAGTACCATGCCGTTCTTCAGATCATTCGTGGTTGCCACTGGCCGTCCTTCGTCGCGGGAGTCTGCTCCCTCTAGGCTACCCTCCTGCGCCACGGGCGACCGACACGGACCGGTGTGGCCCGCCGCGGCCGACCACAGCCCACACGACCCACACGGCCGACACGCCTACACCACCGCCGAGACGGCGGCCGAGCCCGCGACCCCGAGCGCGGCGGCCCAGAGCAGCGAGGCGAGGGTGCCGATGATGAACCGTTCCGAGACGCCGGCTCCGGCGCGGAGTTCGGGGAAGCGACCGAGCCCCTTGATCGCCACGATCACGGCGATCGCGGCCGGATACCCCACGAGGATCGCGCCGGTCGTGGCGACCCGCTCGAGGATGCCGATCCACCGGCCGCCGCGCAACACCTCGGCGGGATCGAGCTCTCCGCCGCCCGGCCGCCGGTGCCGATTCGGCGCGAGCAGGAGGCGCACGAGCGGGCTCCCGGCCAGGCCCGATACCACGAGGGCGACGACCGCGATGAGCCCGATGAGCAGCGGGGTGGGCATTCAGTCCTCCTCGAGGGGTTCGTCCCCGGACGAGCGCGGGTCGGCTGCGCGGTGCAGCGCGATGAGCAGCTCTCGCAGGAGTGGCTCGACGGCCTGCACCTCGGCCCATCGGGCCGCTCGCAGGCGCTGGCTCACGGCCGCGGGGGTGATACCGAGGCGGTCCGACACGGCGGCCTGGGTCGTGCCGGGCAGCAGGTCGATCACCTCCCAGCCCGCGTCGCTGCGGCGGCGCTCGATCGAGGCCACGAGTCGCATGAGCGCCTCGGCATGGTCGACCTCCGCGCCTCGGGAGGGCCGGCTCCAGTCGACCGCCACCGGCACGGGGACGGCCTTGCTGCGCGCCCGCTCGACCGCCCGGCGCGCCGCCACGAAGACCGGCCCGCGAGAGGCGGCCGAGGTCCGGGCCAGCTCCTCCACCGGGCCGGCCCCGATTCCGACGGCCCAGTGCCCGTGCCGATTGAGCCGGGCCGCGGCGCGGATCACGTCGGCGGCGTCGCCGAGCACGCCCTGGATCTCGTCGCCGACCGTGCGCTCGAAGGCGCGCACCGTGCGCAGGCCGGGGGCGGCGGCGAGCGCCTCGAGGATGGCCGGCACGCGGTCCGGCGTCCGCTGCGACGCGTGCTGATCGGCCGTGATCACGAACATGAAGTCAAGGCTATCGGCTTGATTCTTTCGGATCAAGCCCCCTGGCTGCCGGGTGCGCGGCCGCGTCGGCGAGTGCGCTCAGGGCCAGTCGATAGGAGTGCGGCCCGAAGCCGGCGATCGTGCCGGTCGCGACGCCCGCGACGACCGAGAGGTGTCGGAACCGCTCCCGGGTGGCGGGATTCGTCAGGTGCACCTCGATGAGGCGGCCACCGGCCGTGCCCACCTGGGCGGCCGCGTCGCGCACGGCATAGGCGTAGTGGGTGAAGGCCGCCGGGTTGAGCACGACGTCGCAGCCCGCATCCGCGGCCTCGTGCAACCAGTGCACGAGTTCGGCCTCGGAGTCGGTCTGGCGCACGTCGACCTCGAGGCCGAGCTCCGCCGCCCAGGACCCGATGGCGCGGGTGATCTCGGCGTGGTCGAGCCGGCCGTAGACGTCCGGTTCGCGTGAGCCGAGGCGCCCGAGGTTGGGACCGTTGAGCACGAGCACGCGCCTCGTCACAGCAGCACCGTCCGGTTCGCGGGGGCGGCCTCGCTGATCTCGGCGTACGCGGCCACGAGGAGCGTCGGGTCGGGCCCCTCGAGCCGGGTGGGCCGTGCCAGCCCGTCGAGCACCACGAACCGCAGCAGGCTGCCCCGGGCCTTCTTGTCGCGGCGCATCGCGTCGAGCAGCTGCGGCCAGCGGTCGCCCCGGTACGTTGTCGGCAGCCCGAGGAGCGTGAGCACGCGCCGGTGCCGCTCGACGATCTCCTCGTCGAGGTGTCCGGCCAGGCGCGCGAGCTCGGCGACGTACATCATCCCGACGCTCACGGCCGCGCCGTGGCGCCACTGGTAGCGCTCCGCGAGCTCGATCGCGTGGGCGAGGGTGTGCCCGTAGTTGAGGATCTCCCGCAGGTGGGACTCCCGCAGGTCGGCGCTCACGACGTCCGCCTTGACCCGGACGGCCCGGTGCACGAGTTCGGCGAGGGTGTCCGAGGCCGGATCGGTCGCGCCCTGCGGATCGGACTCGATGAGGTCGAGGATGACCGGATCGGCGATGAAGCCCGCCTTGACCACCTCGGCCAGCCCGGCCACCAGCTCGTTGCGGGGCAGGGACTCGAGGGTGGCGAGGTCGGCGAGCACGCCCACGGGGGAATGGAACGCACCCACGAGGTTCTTGCCGTCCGGGGTGTTGATCCCCGTCTTTCCGCCCACCGCGGCGTCGACCATGCCGAGCAGCGTCGTCGGGATCTGGACCACCCGGACCCCCCGCAGCCAGGTCGCCGCCACGAAGCCGGCGAGGTCGGTCGTGGCGCCGCCGCCGATGCCGACGATCGCGTCGGAGCGGGTGAAGGAGGCCTGGCCGAGCACTCCCCAGCAGAAGGCGGCGACCTGACCGGTCTTGGCCTCCTCCGCGTCCGGGACCTCGGCGATGAACGCCTCGTAGCCGTGGGCCAGGAGATCCTCCCGGACCGCCGCGGCGGTCGTGGCCAGCGCGTGGGGTGCGAGCAGGAGCACCTTGCAGGGTTCGCCGAGGAGTCGCGGGAGTTCGCCCAGGAGCGCCCGCCCGATGGTCACCTCGTAATCGTGCTCGGCGCTGATCGAGACGGTGTTCATCAGTCCTCGTCCTTCCGGTCGCCGCGACGGGACAGGTCCGCGAGTCCGTCGAGGACCCGCCGGGTCACGCCGTCGGGCTCGACGTCGTCGGTGTCGACGGTGATCGTCGCGCAGCCCCGATAGATGGGCGCGCGTTCGCGCATGAGCCGCAGCCACTCGCGCCGGGGACTGCCGAGCAGCAGCGGCCGGCTGCCGGTCAGCCCGACCCGGGGTGCGGCGGCGGCGAGGCTCGCCATGAGGAGCACGACCGTGTGTGCGGCGAGATCCCGGCGGGTCTCGGGATCGAGGACCGCGCCGCCGCCGAGGGAGACCACCCCGCTCTCGCGGCTCAGCGCGGTGATGACCGCCGCCCGTTCCCGCTCCCGGAAGTAGGCCTCGCCGTGGTCGATGAAGATCTCGGGGATCTTCATGCCGGTCGTCGCCTCGATCGAGGCGTCGGTGTCGATGAACGGCACGTCGAGCGCGAGGGCGAGCCGTCGACCCACGGTCGACTTGCCCGCCCCGGGCGGCCCGATGATCACGATGAGCCGGTCGCCTCCCTCCGGTTGAACCGGTTGAACCGGCTGAACCGGATCGCTCGGCCGGCCGTGCCGGCTCGGCTCACTCTGCGGGCCGGTCATCGCATGGCCGCCGGGATCGCGTCGGTGTAGGCGGCCAGGTTGCGCGCGACCTCGGTGAGCGAGTCGCCGCCGGTCTTCTCGAGCAGCGCCTCCGCGAGCACGAGGGCGACCATGGCCTCGGCGACGACGGCGGCCGGGGCGGCCGCGCAGACGTCGGAACGCTGATGGATGGCCGTGGCGGCCTCGCCCGTGGCGACGTCGATCGTCGCGAGCGCCCGGGGCACGGTGGAGATCGGCTTGAGCGCCGCGCGCACCCGGAGCACCTCGCCGTTGCTCATCCCGCCCTCGACGCCGCCGGCGCGGTTGGTGAGCCGGTGGATCGCCCCGTCCTCGCCGCGGGCGATCTCGTCGTGGGCCACGCTGCCGCGGCGGGTGGCGGTGAGGAACCCGTCGCCGACCGCGACGCCCTTGATCGCCTGGATGCCCATGAGCGCACCCGCGAGCCGGGCATCGAGCCGGCGGTCGGAGTGCACGTACGACCCGAGGCCGGGGGGCATGCCGTAGGCGAGCACCTCGACGACGCCGCCGAGCGTGTCGCCGGCCTTCTTGGCGTCGTCGATCTCGTCGATCATCTCCGCCGCGGTCGCCTCGTGGTGACAGCGGATCGGGTTCGCGTCGAGGGCGGCCACGTCGTCCGGTCCGGGCAGGGGCGCGTCGTCGGGCACGGCGACCGGGCCGACGGAGACGACGTGGGACACGAGGCGGATGCCCGCGGCCTGGTCGAGCAGGGCGGCGGCGACGGTGGCCAGGGCCACCCGGGTCGCGGTCTCGCGCGCCGAGGCGCGCTCGAGCACGGGCCGGGCCTCGTCGAATCCGTATTTGGCCATGCCCACGAGGTCCGCGTGCCCGGGGCGGGGGCGGGTCAGGGGCCGATTCCGGGCGATCTCCCGGGTGTCACCCACCCCGGCGTCCACCTGGAGCAGCTCGGGGGCGACCGGCTCGGCGGACATGACCGCCTCCCACTTGGGCCATTCGGAGTTGCCGATCTCGATCGCGACCGGGCCCCCCTGGGTCCGTCCATGGCGGACGCCCGTGAGCATCCGCACCGCGTCGGCCTCGAACTTCATCCGGGCGCCCCGGCCGTAGCCGAGTCGGCGGCGGGCCAGCGCCGCGGCGACGTCGGCCGAGGCCACCTCGACGCCCGCCGGCATCCCCTCGATGATCCCCACGAGCGCTTGACCGTGAGATTCTCCGGCCGTCAACCATCTGAGCATGGGCCTCAGTCTGTCACGTCCGGCCGGTGCCGCGATCCCCGGGCCGTGATCGGGCCGCGCCGGGCCCGCGCCGGCCCCGGGATGGGCCGGGATGGGACCGGGATCAGGAGCCGGAGACCGTGAGCGCGATCCCGGCGACCGAGCCGAGGATGAGCCAGGGGCCGAACGCGAGGTGATCGCGCACCCCGGTCCGCCGCAGCGCGAGTCCGATGAGCGCGACCACTCCCCCGCACACGAAGCCGGCGAGGATCCCGGTGAGCGCCGCCTGCCATCCGAACCAGCCGAGCACGGTGCCGAGGACGGCCGCGAGTTTGACGTCCCCGAGGCCCAGTCCGGTCGGGCTGGCGAGCGCGAGTAGGAGGAACCCCGCGCCGACGACGATGCCGGCGAGGAGCGCCCGGCCCCAGGGCTGCCAGGAGCCGCTCTCCCAGGCGGCCGCGGCGGTGCCGGTCACGGCCACGGCGGCCGCCGCGAGCACGATCCGGTCGGGCAGCCGGTGCACGGCGAGGTCGATCGTCACGAGCAGGCCGGCGGCGACCGCCAGCCCGGTGAAGGTGACCCGCTCGGACCAGGTTCCGGCCGCGAGCGTGCCCGCGGCGGCGAGGAGCGCGGCGACGAGGGCGTGCAGGCCAGATCCGAGCCACGGCGAGTCGGCGTCCGCGAGGCGCCGCATCCACGGCGTCAGGCCCAGGGCGACGAGGCCGGCGACGGCCGCGCACGCGAGCGCGACCAGGGCTCAGCCCCCCGCGAGGGCCAGGTCGAGGGCGGTGCGCATCGGCTCCACGGCCGGGCTCCGGCCCGTCATGAGCCGGACCTGCTCGACGGCCTGGTGCAGGAGCATGTCGGATCCGGGCACCGCGGTGCCGCCGGCGCCACGCCAGGCGAGCGGGAACGCGGTCGGCCAGCCCTCGTAGACCACGTCGAGGAGCACCTGTCCGTGCCCGAGGCGCACCCCCTCGACGAGGGGCACGAGCCGGTCGGAGGCGCCGCCCGGGATGGTCGAGACGACGACGTCGGCCGAGCGGACGAGGGCGCCCGCCCGGGGTGAGTCGAGCGAGACGAGCTCGGGCTCGACCCCCATCGAGTTCGCCGCGCGGATGACGGCGCCGGCCCGGCCCTTCGATCGCACGAGCACGGCCGGCCGGGTGATGCCCAGCTCGCCGAGGGCGGCGACGGCCGAGGCGGCCGTGGCCCCCCCGCCGACGATCACCCCGGTGGGCCGGGACGAACCGGAGTCCGCGCCGGCGAGGCGGACCGCCGTGGCGATTCCGTAGACGTCGGTGTTCGCGCCGACCTTGAGCCCACCGGCGGAGAAGAGCAGCGTGTTGACGGCGCCGACCGCCTCGGCCAGGGGCTCGACCGCGTCGAGCAGGCCGAGCACGGTGCGCTTGAGCGGCATCGTGAGCGAGAGGCCGGCCCATTCGGGCCCGCAGCCGGCGACGAAGCCGGCGAGGCCGTCCTCGGTCACGTCGTGGCTCGTGTACCGCCAGTCCGTGAGCCCGAGGGATGCGTAGGCCGCCCGATGCAGCACCGGCGAGAGCGAGTGGGCGATCGGATGCCCGAGCACCCCCGCCCGCGCGGGTCCGCCGGCGTGGGGGGCCGGGGCGCTCACTCGCCGGTCTCCGTGGGAGCCGAGGTCTGCTCCCGGAGCCACTGCCGGTACTCCTCCTGGTTCTTCAGATGCTGCTTGAGGTCGTCGGTGAACTTCGTCTCCTGGGTCTCGAGGTTGACGCTCACGAAGTAGCACCAGTCCCCCTCCGGCGGATCGAGCACCGCGTCGATCGCGCCCGTTCCGGGGGCGCCGATCGGCGTGGGCGGGAGTCCGGGCGGACCCTCCCGGCCGTTGTACGGGTCGTCCTTGCGCCACTCCTCGGAGGTGATGTCGTTCGCCTTCTTGCCGAGTCGGTAGACGTACGTGGCGTCCATCCCGAGCCGGCCGTCGCCGGAGCAGCCCTCGAGCCTGTTCTCGACGACGCGGGCGATCTTGCCCCAGTACTGCTCGGTCCCCTCCTTCTCGACGATCGAGGCCTTGATGAGGAGCGCCTCGCGCTCCTTCTCGGGGACCTCGCGGGCGTCCAGTTCGGAGATCATCTTGTCGAGCATGCGCTCCAGCACGCTCGCGGGAGTGTCGTCGGGGCTCAGGGTGTAGGTGCTCGGGAAGAGCCAGCCCTCGAGTTCCCCTCCGGCCGACTCCGGCAGGGCGCTCGCCGCGAGCTTCTCGGCCGCGGCCTCGACGTCCTCGACCGGGACCATGAGCAGGTCGGCCATCTTCCCGTAGATCTGCGTCACGGTCCACCCCTCGGGCACGGTGAGGCGCAGGTCGATTCGGCTGGCCGGGTCGAGCAGCGCGGCCACGGCGTCGACGGACCGCATCCCCTCCTGCAGCTCGTAGGTCCCGGCCTGGATGGACGTGGCGTTCGGGTTGGCGCTGTAGGCGTTCGTGAACGCCTCGACCGTCTTGACGACGCCCGCATCGGTCAGGGTCTCCCCGATGGCCGTGCCGGAGTCGCCGTCGTCGACGACGACCTCCACGCTCCCCTGCCCGGGGCCGGGAAAGTCGTTGCTCTCGGGTGTGGTGTGGGTGAGCAGGGGCCGGATGAAGACGATGGCCCCGCCGACGAGCAGCACGAGCGCCAGCACCATGACCAGGAACGAGACGACGTTCTTGCGCCGCTGGTTGCGGCGGCGCGCCGCCGCCCGGCGATGGCTGCGCGAGGGCGGGGCCGGTGCCTCGTCCCCGGCGGGTTCGTGGAACAGATCCGTCACGCCTGGGTCTCTTTCGTCCGATCAACGGGGGTGGGCGGCAGGTGCTCGCCGGGTGGGCGGCCCGTGCTGCGCTCCAGGTCGAGGGCGGATTGGAGGATCATCACCGCCGCGACCTGGTCGACGACACTGCGATGGCGGCGACCGGAGCGTCCGGAGGCGTGCATCGCCTGATGCGCGCTGACCGTGGTCAGCCGTTCATCGACCATCCGGACAGGGACCGTCACGGCCGCTGCCAGGTCGCCAGCATACGCCCGTGCGGCGGCGGCTGCAGCCCCCTCCTTTCCCTGGAGGGTCCGGGGGAGGCCGACGATCACCTCGACCACCTCGAGCTCGGCGACGATTCCGGCGATCTCGGCCACGGTCCGGTCCGCTCCCGTGCGCGGCCTCGTGATCGTGCTCACGGGCGTGGCGAGGGTGCCGCGCGGATCGCTCCGCGCGACGCCGATGCGCACGCTGCCGATGTCGAGGCCGAGGCGGACGCCGGGGCGCGGGTCAGCCATGGGCGGCCGCCAGCTCGTCGGACAGGGCCGCCACGGCCGCGCCGGTCGCGGCCGGGTCGGTCCCGCCCCTGGGCGAGGTCGTCCTTCCCGCCGCCACCGCCGCCGAGACGGGTCGCGGCGACACGCACGAGGGCACCGGCCTTGACGCCGGCCGCCCGCGCGGCCGGGTTCACCGCGACGACCACGACGGGCCGCTCCCCCGCGACTCCGACGAGGGCGACGACGGCGGGCTCGGCGCCGCTGCGCTCCCGCAGGTCGAGGGCGAGGGTGCGCACGTCGTCGGCCGATCCGACCGGACCCAGGTCCGCGACGATCACGCGCAGGGCCCCGATGCGAGCCGCCCCGTCGAGCAGCGAGCCCGCGCGGGCGAGCACCTGCTCGGCCCGCATCGTGGCCACCTCCCGTTCGGCGTCCTTGAGGCGGGTGAGCAGGCCGGAGATCCGCTCGGGCAGTTCCTCCCCGCGCGCGCCGACGAGCTGGGACAGCTGGCCGACGAGCGCATGCTCGCGGGCGTGGAACTCGTGCGCCCCGGTTCCCACGAGGGCGTCGATCCGCCGCACGCCCGAGCCGATGCTCGCCTCGCTCAGCAGGGTGATCCGTCCGATCCTCCCGGAGCTGGCCACGTGGGTGCCTCCGCACAGCTCCCTGGACCAGTCGCCGCCCACGGAGACCACGCGGACGCGGCTGCCGTACTTCTCGCCGAAGAGGGCCATCGCCCCGGCGGCGCGCGCGTCGTCCAGGTCCATGACCTGATCGGTCACCTCGAGGTCGTCCATGAGCCGGGCGTTGGCGCGCTCCTCGACCTCGCTCAGCGCCCCGGCGGGCAACCCGGTGCCGGATCGGAAGTCGAACCTCACCCGGGAGGGCGCGTTCTCCGAGCCGGCCTGGGTCGCGGTGTCCCCGAGCGCCTCCCGGACCGCCTTGTGCACGATGTGCGTCGCGGTGTGGGCGCGGCTGATCGCGAGGCGCCGGGTGGTGGAGATCGCGGCGAGGGCCCCCTCGTCGAGCGTGATCGAGCCGTCGACGAGCCGGCCGCGGTGGAGCGGCATCCCCTTGATCGGGGCCTGGACGTCGTCGACCTCGACGAGCCCGCCGCCGTCGAGGCGCAGGGTGCCGTGGTCGGCGAGCTGCCCCCCGGCCTCGGCGTAGAACGGGGTCGCGGCGAGGATGACCTCGACGTCGGCCGGGGCGTGCGCCGCGGGCACGGGCACCCCGTCGGCGAGGAGGCCGACGACCCGGGAGCGGGCCTCGGACTCGTCGTAGCCGAGGAAGGTGACCGGCGCATCGAGCTCGGCGCGCAGCTGCTGGTAGGCCTGGGTGTCGGCGTGGCCGGCCCGTTTGGCGAGCGCGTCCGTGCGGGCGCGCTGCTTCTGCTCGGTCATGAGACGACGGAAGGTGGCCTCGTCGACGCTCAGTCCCCGCTCGGCCGCCATCTCCAGGGTGAGGTCGATCGGGAACCCGTGCGTGTCGTGCAGGGCGAAGGCGTCGGCGCCGGGGAGCACGTCGACGCCGGCCTCCTCGAGCCGGGCCACGGCGCCGGTG
The DNA here is from genome assembly GCF_009660225.1 of Pseudactinotalea sp. HY158. Taxonomy (NCBI): domain Bacteria; kingdom Bacillati; phylum Actinomycetota; class Actinomycetes; order Micrococcales; family Cellulomonadaceae; genus Pseudactinotalea; species Pseudactinotalea sp. HY158. Next base: position 1,660,102 of record NZ_CP045920.1, on the reverse strand, counting down.
AGCAGGCTGAGCCCGGACTCCAGGGTGCGCCGGAAGGAGGCCTCCTCGGTGTAGGCGATCCGCGAGATCCGGTCGAACTCGGCGTCGAGCTCGGGGTAGGACTCCTTCATGGCGTCCTTGGAGGTGGGCAGCAGCACCGGCAGCGCCTCCTGCTCCACGCCGAGGAGCCGGACGGCGCGGATCGCGCGCCGCAGCAGCCGCCGCAGCACGTAGCCCCGCCCCTCGTTGCCCGGGCGGATGCCGTCGCCGATGAGCATGAGCGCCGAGCGCACATGGTCGGCGACCACGCGCATGCGGACGTCGTCCTCGTGGTTCTCGCCGTACTTCTTGCCGGAGAGCCGCTCGGTGGCCGCGATCACCGGGTAGACCTGGTCGATCTCGTACAGGTTGTCCACGCCCTGCTTGAGCAGCGCGACCCGCTCGAGGCCCATGCCGGTGTCGATGTTCTTCTGGGTCAGGTCCCCGAGGATCGGGAAGTCGTCCTTCGTGCCGCCGTCCCCGCGCTCGTACTGCATGAACACGAGGTTCCAGATCTCGAGGTATCGGTCCTCGTCGACGACGGGACCGCCCTCGGCTCCGTAGGCGGGGCCGCGGTCGATGTAGATCTCGGAGCACGGCCCGGCCGGCCCGCGGGCGCCGGTGGACCAGTAGTTGTCGGCCATGCCGCGGCGCTGGATCCGCTCGGCGGGGAGTCCCGCGATCTCCTGCCAGAAGGCGGCTGCCTCGTGGTCGTCGGTATAGACGGTCACCCAGACGTCCGCGGGGTCGAAGCCGAGGCAGCCCTCCTCCTCCGCACCGGTGACGAACTCCCAGGCGTACCGGATCGCCTGCTCCTTGAAGTAGTCCCCGAAGGAGAAGTTTCCGTTCATCTGGAAGAACGTGCCGTGCCGGGTGGTCTTGCCCACCTCGTCGATGTCGGCGGTGCGCACGCACTTCTGCACGCTCGTGGCCCGCGACCACGGCGGCTGCTGCTCGGCGAGCATGTAGGGGATGAAGGGAACCATCCCGGCGATGACGAAGAGCGTCGAGGGATCCGGCGAGATGACCGAGCTCGAGGGCACCACGGCGTGGCCGCGGTCGGCGAAGAACGTGAGCCAACGGCGGCGGATCTCAGCGGTGCGCATGGGGACTTCCTTCGGTGCGAGACGAATGCGGGATGCGTGTGGGACGGGGCCGGTGGTGGCGGGTGGCCGGTGGTGGCAGGTGGTTGCAGGGGCCCGTTCAGAGATACAGGTCGGGGTCGTCGGAGTCCAACCCCCAGGTGTCGCGATCGGTGCGTGCGTCCGGGCGGCGGTGCCGCGACCGCGACCCGGCACCGGGCGACTGTCCGGGCGACTCACCGGCCGACTCGGAGCGCGCGAGCAGCGTATCGGTGAGCCGGCGCTCCTCCTCGGCCATGGCGGTCCTGAACTCCGCGGTCGCCTCGGTGAGGGACCCGGCGAGCCGGCCGATCGAGTCGGCCAGGTTGCCGGGCGCGAGGGTGCGCACGAACCCGGAGGCACGCTCGAGCCGTCGCAGTGCCACGACGGTCACCCCGACCCCGACCGCGACCCAGAACAGGCGTCGCATCAGCGGCCCCGGTCCTTGCGGAAGAACCCGCGGACGGCGAGGGAGAACGCGGCCGCCTTGACGAGCGGGGCGCCGACCGTGGCCGCGACGAGGGAGGTCATCGCCGAGATGTTCTGCGTCGTCTCGGCCGCGGCCGTGGTCATCGTGTCGATCTTGGCGAGCTGTCCGTTCGCGGTGGTGACGGTCTGGGCGGCCTCGTCGATCACCGGCAGGGTGTGCTCGGTCACGTCCCGGAGCGAGTCGGAGGCGGTGTCGAGCACGCGGCCGAGCTTGACGAGCGGCACGGCGAGCACGCCGACGAGGATGAGGAACGCCGCCGCCGCCAGGAGGCCGGCGATATCTCCAACGGACATGAGCTGCCTTTCGTCGCGGGGTACGACCGCGAGCCTATCGGGCCGGGAGGGAATGCCTGCGCCCCGGCAGCCGAGGCAACCGGGGCGCGGGCGCGAGGGGGATCAGCGCGAGTAGTACTCGACCACGAGCTGGACCTCGCACGTGATGGGCACCTCGGCGCGCTTGGGGCGACGGGCGAGCTCGAAGCGCAGCTTCTCGAGGTCGACCTGCAGGTACCCGGGCACCTCGGGCAGGACGCCCGCGTGCGCGCCGGCGGCGGCGACCTGGAACGGCACCGTCGTCTGGCTGCGCGGCTTGACCTGCACGACCTGGCCGACCTTGACCCGGTAGGAGGGGCGGTCCACGATCTTGCCGTCGACGAGGATGTGACGGTGGGTCACGGCCTGGCGGGCCTGGGCGATGGTGCGGCCGAAGCCGGCGCGCAGCACGAGCGCGTCGAGGCGCATCTCGAGCAGCTCGACCAGGGACTCACCGGTCAGGTACGGCTCGCGGCGGGCCTCGTCGAAGACGCGGCGCAGCTGCACCTCGCGCAGCCCGTACTGGGCGCGCAGCCGCTGCTTCTCCTTGAGTCGGACCGCGTAGTCGGACTCGGTGCGGCGACGGGCGCGGCCGTGCTCGCCCGGCGGGTAGGGGCGCTTCTCGAAGTACTTGGCGGCCTTCGGCGTCAGGGCGAGGCCGAGGGCACGGGACTGGCGGACCTGGCGGCGCGCCTTCTGAGCGTGATTGCTCATACGTATTCCAGCTTTCTGTCGTTTCTACGTCACCCCGGCGACGGGTCCCGGTGGTTCCGGGGGCCGGGGTGGGGTCCACTCGTAGCGGCTAAGACCCCAGGGGTCCATGGCGGTGTTCGACGGCTGTTCGACGGCTGCTCGACAGCTGTTCGACAGCGCATGGCCCTGCGCCCAGGTGGGCGACCCCGATAGATTACCGCATCACCGCGTGGGGACGGCGCCCCCGCCGCGAGCAGGCCCGTCACCCGGGGTGTTCTTGGTCACCTCGTCGCCGCCGCGGGCGGGTCGCAGGAGGGAACGGATCCGCCCGAGCCGCTCCCCGATCGTGCGCTCGTAGCCGCGCTCGCTCGGCTCGTAGTAGCGCCGGTCCGCCAGGCCCGGCGGCAGGTAGGTCTGCTCGGCGACGGCGTGGGGGGCGTCGTGGGCGTACCGGTAGCCCTCCCCGTGGCCGAGGCCGTCCGCTCCCGCATAGTGGGTGTCGCGCAGATGGAGCGGCACCGGTTCGCTCCGGCCGGCCCGGACGTCGGCGAGGGCGGCGTCGACCGCGCGATAGGCGGCGTTCGACTTGGGCGCGGTCGCGATGTGCACGACCGCCTGCGAGAGCACGATCCGCGCCTCGGGCATGCCGATGAGGGCGACGGCCTGGGCGGCGGCGACGGCGGTCTGCAGGGCCGTCGGGTCGGCCATGCCGACCTCCTCGGAGGCGGCGATTACGAGCCGACGGGCGATGAATCGGGGGTCCTCCCCCGCCGCGACCATGCGGGCGAGATAGTGCAGGGAGGCGTCGACGTCCGAGCCGCGCAGCGACTTGATGAAGGCGCTGATGACGTCGTAGTGCTGGTCCCCGGCCCGGTCGTAGCGCACGGCGGCGACGTCGATGGCCTTCTCCACGTCCTCGACGCCGATCCGGGCCGGGGCGGGACCGGTGCCGCCGTCGCCCGCCGTGCTCACGGGTGTCGCCGTGGTCGATACGGCCGTCGCCGGCACCCCGGACAGGGCCGTGCCCGCGGCCGCCTCGAGGATGGTGAGCGACTTGCGCGCGTCCCCGCCGGCGAGTCGCAGGAGCGTCGCCCGCGCCTCGTCGGTGAGCTCGACCCGGCCGCCGAGCCCGCGGGCATCGGCGACGGCCCGGGTGAGGAGCGAGTCGAGGTCCTCCGGGGTGAGGGGCTGGAGGGTGAGCATGATCGAGCGGGACAGCAGCGGTGAGATGACGGAGAAGCTCGGGTTCTCGGTCGTGGCGGCCACGAGCGTGACCCAGCGGTTCTCGACCGCGGGCAGGAGGGCGTCCTGTTGCGTCTTGGAGAAGCGGTGCACCTCGTCGATGAACAGGACCGTCTCCGTGGCGCCGCCCCGGCTCGTGGCGAGGCGGCGTCGGGCGGCGTCGACGACGGCGCGCACGTCCTTGACGCCGGCGGTCACCGCGGACAGTTCCGTGAACTCGCGCCCCGAGGTGCGGGCGACGAGGTAGGCCAGCGTCGTCTTCCCGGTCCCGGGCGGGCCCCACAGGATGACGGAGGCGGGCGGAAGCGCCCCGGGCGTCGGCCGGGCGATGAGCCGCTGCAGCGGGGATCCTGGTCCGAGCAGGTGCCCCTGACCGACGACCTCGGTCACGTCGGCGGGCCGCATCCGCACGGCGAGCGGCGCCCGCGCGTCGGCCAGGGGCACGCCGGCGTCGTCGGTCGCGACGGCCTCGAACAGATCCACGCCGCACAGCCTATGCGAGTCTCAGTGGTGCAGCCCGATCCGGGCGTGCAGCCGGCGCAGCGGGGCGGGGGCCCACCAGTTCCACTCGCCCAGCAGGGTCATCGTGGCGGGAACGAGCAGCATCCGCACGAGGGTCGCGTCCACGAGCACCGTGACGGCCAGGGCGATCCCGACCTCCTTGATCGCGAGCAGGTCCCCGAAGGCGAAGCCCGCGAAGACGACCATGATCACCAGGGCGGCGGAGGTGATGATCCGGCCGGTGCGCTGCAGCCCGTCCCGGACCGCGGTGTCGTTGTCGGCCCCGGCGTCGTGGAGCTCCTTGATCCCGGCGAGGAGGAAGACCTCGTAGTCCATCGCAAGCCCGAACCCGAAGGCCACGACGACGGCCACGACATAGGATTCCAGGCCCCCGGCGGAGGTGAAGCCGAGGAGGGACTCGAGGTGCCCCTCGGCGAAGATCCACGAGGTGATGCCCAGGCTCGCCCCGAGCGAGAGCACGTTGATCGCCAGCGCCTTGACCGGCACGAGCAGCGATCCGGTCATGAGGAACAGCAGCAGGAACGTCGCGAGCACGACGATGCCCACCGCCCAGGGCAGGCCGTCGGCCAGCGCGGCGTTGAAGTCGATCTGGTTGGCCGCCTGACCCACGACCCAGAACTCACCGGCCGACGCGGGAACCGGGCCCTCGCGCAGGTCGCGGATCGTGCGGACGACGTCGCTCGCCTCGTCGCCGCCGGCGTCGGTCACGTCGAGGTGCACCCCGATGGTCGCGTACCCCTCCCCCAGGTCCGCGGGCTCGCCGACCCGCGTGACGTGAGCGATCCCGCCGATCTCCCGGGCGAGGTCGGCCGCGATCGGGGCCTCCGCGACGACGGTGAGCTGCGGGCTCGCTGCGGCCGGGAAGTCGGCCTCGATCCGGTCGATGAACTCCCGTTGGCTCGAATCCGAGGGGAGGAGCTCGGTGGTGGAGTTGCGCATCTCCATCGAGAGGGTCGGGGCCGCGAGCACGGCGAGCACGACGGTCACGATCCCGAGGGTCCACCAGGGCCGCCGCTGCACGAGGCCGGCGAGCCGGGAGAAGACGCCGGTGGGTGGGGGCACGTCGCCGAAGCGCCCGAGCGCGGCCCCGAGCCCGGGCACCCGGGTGAGCGCCGAGGGCCTGGCCATGCGCCGGCCCAGGAGCGTGAGCACGGCCGGGACGAGGGTGAGGGAGGAGAGCACGGCGATGAGCACCACCGAGACGCCGGCCGCACCGAGCGAGCGCAGGATCTCCGGGCTCAGCAGCATGAGCCCCGCGATCGAGATCGCCACGGTGATGGCCGAGAACGTGACGGTCCGCCCGGCCGTCGCCATCGTTGCGGCGATCGCGGCCGAGACCGCCGGGTCCTGCCGCCGCCGGCGCCGGCCGTCCTCGCCGGCGATCGCCGCCCGGAGTTCCTGACGGTATCGACTGACGAAGAGCAGGCCGTAATCGATCGAGAGCCCGAGCCCGAGCACGGTCACGACGTTGACCACGACGCTGTCGAGTTCGAGCACGTAGGAGAAGCCCCACAACGCCCCGAGCCCGCCGGCGATCGAGGCGAGCGCCCCGAGCAGGGGCATACCCGCCGCGAGGAAGCCGCCGAAGACGATGACCATGATGACGAGGGAGATCGGCAGTGCGACGGCCTCCCCGGTCTGGAGGTCCTGCTGGAGCTGGCCGATGATGTCCTCGACCATGATCGACTCCGAGGAGACGATGCCCTGCGCGCCGAGGTCCTCGAGCAGTCCGTCCATCTCGGCGACGACCTCGTCGTGCGCCGCGGCCTGCTCGGCCGAGCTCAGGTCCGGTGCGAGGGAGACGCTCGCGAGGAAGCCGTCGGCGGAGACGAGTGCGGCCGCCCGGGGATCCTCGAGGCCGTCGGGGAAGACGAACGGGTCGACGACGCCGACGACGTCCTCGAGCGAGAACACCTTCGTGTGGAAGACCCCGATCGGGCCGGCGAGCTCGGCCGGATCGCTCAGGTCGACGTCCCACGTGAGCAGCGTCAGGGTCTCCGAGGAGGTCGCGTGCTCGGCGAGCAGCTCCTGACCGATGTCGCTCTCCGACCCGGGCACCTTCGGCTCGCCGGAGTGGAGTCGGTCGAACAGGCCCTGCCCGGCGACCCCGGTGAGCGCCAGCAACAGCAGCGCCGCGGTGGCCACGAGCCAGCTGACGGCGGTGATCTTCGGTCGGCGGGCGATCGCCTCGCCCAGGCGGGTGAACACGAGCGGGCTACGCGCTCGCCGCTCCCGCCCGGGCTGATCCGGTTCCGCCGCCGGCGGCGGCGGCCTGTTCCCCCTTGGGCCGGGCGTCGACGCCGGCCTCGCGGCGCTGCTGCGCCGTGATGGGCGCGGGCGCCTGGGTCAGCGGATCGAAACCGCCGCCGGACTTGGGGAAGGCGATGACGTCGCGGATGGACTCCGAGTGGGTGAGCAGGGCGACGATGCGGTCCCAGCCGAAGGCGATGCCGCCGTGGGGCGGCGCGCCGAAGGCGAAGGCCTCGAGCAGGAACCCGAACTTCTCCTGCGCCTCCGCGGCGTCGATGCCCATGACCGCGAACACGCGCTCCTGCACGTCCCGGCGGTGGATACGGATGGAGCCGCCGCCGATCTCGTTGCCGTTGCACACGATGTCGTAGGCGTAGGCCAGGGCGGCGCCCGGGTCCTGCTCGAAGGTGTCGATCCATTCGGGCGTCGGGGAGGTGAAGGCGTGGTGGACAGCGGTCCACGCACCCTCCCCCACGGCCACGTCGTCGTCCTCGCCGGTCGGCTTGAACAGCGGGGCGTCGACGACCCAGGTGAAGGCCCAGGCGTCGGGGTCGATGAGGCCGGTGCGCTCGGCGATCTCGACCCGCGCGGCGCCGAGCAGCGCCCGGGAGGCCGTCTCGCCGCCGGCGGCGAAGAAGACCGCGTCGCCCGGGGAGGCACCGGTGGCCGCCACGAGCCCGGCCCGTTCCTCCTCGGACAGGTTCTTGGCCACGGGCCCGCCGAGGGTTCCGTCCTCGGCCACGGTGACGTAGGCGAGGCCCTTCGCGCCGCGCTGCTTCGCCCACTCCTGCCAGCCGTCGAAGGCGCGCCGGGGCTGGCCCGCGCCGCCGGGCATGACGACGGCGCCCACGTACGGGGCCTGGAACACCCGGAACGGGGTGTCGGCGAAGTAGTCGGTCAGCTCGACCAGCTCGAGGTCGAAGCGCAGGTCCGGCTTGTCCGTGCCGAAGCGGCGCATCGCGTCGGCGAACGTGATCCGCGGGATCGGGGTCGGGATCGTGTACCCGATGAGCTCCCACAGGGCCCCGAGCACCTGCTCGGCCAGCTCGATCACGTCGTCCTGTTCCACGAAGCTCAGCTCCACATCGAGCTGGGTGAACTCGGGCTGGCGGTCGGCGCGGAAGTCCTCGTCGCGGTAGCAGCGGGCGATCTGGTAGTAGCGCTCCATGCCGGCGACCATGAGGAGCTGCTTGAACAGCTGCGGGGACTGTGGCAGCGCGTACCACGATCCGGGCGCGAGCCGGGCGGGCACGAGGAAGTCCCGGGCGCCCTCGGGCGTCGACCGGGTCAGGGTCGGGGTCTCGACCTCGACGAAGCCGGCGTCGTCGAGCACCGCCCGGGCCGCCCGGTTCGCGCGGGCACGCAGGCGCAGGGCGCGCGCCGGAGCGGGCCGGCGCAGGTCGAGGTAGCGGTGGGCGAGCCGGGCCTCCTCGCCGACGGTGACGTTCTCCTCCAGGGCCGTGGAGACCTGGAAGGGCAGCGCGGCGGAGGTGTTGAGCACGGTGACCTCGGCCGCGATCACCTCGATCTGCCCGGAGGGCAGGTTCGGGTTCTCGTTCCCCTCGGGCCGGCGGGCGACCTCGCCCGTGACGGAGAGCACGAACTCCGAGCGCAGCGGGTGGGCCACCTCGTCGTCGCGGATGACGACCTGGGCGATCCCGCTCGCGTCCCGAAGATCGATGAACGCCACACCGCCGTGGTCACGCCTGCGATCCACCCACCCGGCGAGGGTGATGGTCGTGCCGATGTCCCCGGCACTGAGCGTGCCGGCCTCGTGGGTGCGGTACACGGGGAGTCCTCTCGAAGTGCCCTGAATCTGCCGGGCCTCATCCTACGGTGTGCCACCGACCCCGATTCACGCCGCGAACGGGCCGGTGGTGACGAGCAGCACAGCGCCCCTCCCTGGGAATCGGACCGCCGGCCCCATAGACTTGGACAGCTTCGGAGCCGGCCGCTCGCCCGTCCTTGTGTCACCAGTCAACTGTGTGGGCCTTAGCGGATCTGGACCTGTTCCGGTCCTCGCTCCCCCTCCATAAGAACGGTGTCACCTGTGACCACATTCGCCGATCTCGGCTTGTCCACTGCTGCGCTCGATCGCGTGGCCTCCCTCGGCTTCACCACTCCGACCGATATCCAGATCCAGGCGATCCCGGTGCTGCTCGCCGGCTCCGACGTCGTGGGCGTGGCCCAGACGGGCACGGGCAAGACCGCCGCCTTCGGCCTGCCGCTCCTCGCCCGCGTCGACGCCGACCTCCGGCAGGTCCAGGCCCTCGTGCTCACGCCGACCCGCGAGCTCGCCATGCAGGTCGCCGATGCCGTGGCCGAGCTCGGCGATCGCGCGATCGAGGTGCTGCCCGTCTACGGCGGCTCCCCCTTCGGCCCGCAGTTGCGCGGACTCGCCGGGGGCGCGCAGGTCGTGGTCGGCACGCCGGGACGCGTGATCGACATGATCGAGCGCGGCGCCCTCGACCTGTCGACGGTGCGCTACGTCGTGCTCGACGAGGCGGACGAGATGCTGCGCATGGGCTTCGCCGAGGACGTCGACCAGATCCTCGCCGGCGCCGCCCGCGACCGGCAGACGGCGCTCTTCTCCGCCACCATGCCCGCGACCATCCGCCGCGTGGCCCGCACCCACATGCACGACCCGGTCGAGGTGACCACCTCGCCGGTCACCTCCGCGACCCGCACCATCACCCAGCAGTACGCGGTCGTGCCCTTCCGGCACAAGGTCGGCGCCCTGGGCCGGATCCTCGAGACGACCGAGGCGGAGGCGGCGATCATCTTCGTGCGCACCCGCAAGGACGCCGACGAGGTCGGCGCGCAGCTGAGCGCCCAGGGGATCAACGCCGCCTCCATCAGCGGTGACGTGGCCCAGCGCGACCGGGAGCGCATCGTCGAGCGGCTCCGGTCGGGCCGCCTCGACGTGCTCGTCGCGACCGACGTCGCCGCCCGCGGACTCGACGTCGAGCGGATCGGCCTCGTGGTCAACTACGACGTCCCGCGCGAGGTCGAGGCCTACGTCCACCGGATCGGCCGGACCGGCCGCGCCGGCCGCGCCGGCACCGCCTTCACCTTCTTCACGCCGAAGGAGGCCCACCGGCTGCGTCAGATCGAGAAGGTCACCGGTTCCAAGCTGGTGGAGACCGCCGTGCCCTCCCCGGCCCAGGTGAGCGCCCACAAGGCGCGCGCCGTGCTCGCGGCGGTGCCCGAGCGGATCGGCTCCGGCCGACTCGAGTCCTACCGGGAGCAGCTCACCACCCTCGTGGCCGAGTCGTCCCTCGACCTGCTCGACGTCGCCGCCGCCCTCGTGGCCGCCGGCGTCGGCGACTCCGGTCCCCGCCGAATCGAGCACGACCGCCGCGAGTCCCGCGCGGGCGAGACCGAGCGCTTCGACCGCACGGACCGGTTCGACCGGTCCCCTGCGTCATCGGCGTCCTCGGGACGCGAGGACCGCGGGCGCTTCGACCGGCAGAGTCGCCCGGATCGCTCGGATCGTCCGGATCGACGGGACCGCGGCACCCGGTTCGCGGGCAGCACCGTGTACCGGGTGAGCGTCGGACGCAATCACGGCGTGCGGCCGGAGGGGATCGTCGGGGCCGTCACCGGTGAGGCCGGGCTGCGCGGCTCCGATCTGGGCAAGATCACGATCAACTCGACCTTCTCGCTCGTGGAGATCTCGGCCGACCTCGACTCCGATCAGCTCCACCGGCTCGACCGGGCCATGGTCGCGGGCAAGCCGCTGCGTCTGCGGGCGGACACGGGCCGCGCCCCCCGCGACTTCGATCGTTCCTCCCGAAGCCGGGAGCGGAGCCGGGAGTCCTGGTCGGCGAACCGTCGCCCGAACACTCACGGGGGCGAGCGTCGCGCCGGCGAACGACGCCAGAGCTGGGCGGATCGCTGAGCAGTCGGGCTCGTTCCCACTCTCACCCCCACTCACCGACACTCACCCACACTGACCCACACTGACCGACACTGACCGACACTGACACTGCGGCCGGTCGCGGCGCTCCTCGAGCGCCGCGGCCGGCCGCGGCCCTTCCCGCACCGATTCGGTGGGTTCGCGACTGACCCGCGACTGATTCGCGACTGATTCGCGACTGATCAGGCGTCGCCGGCGCGCACCCCGGGCCACAGATCGGCCGCGGCCGGCTCCCACACGCTCGGGTCGGCCGGCTGCTGGTCGCCCGAGCGGATGTCCTTGACCTCGCCGGTCCCGGCCGCGTCCTGCGCGGGGAACCAGACGTACGGAATGCCCCGCCGGTCGGCGAAGCGGATCTGCTTGCCGAGCTTGGCGGCGGTCGGCGCGACCTCGCACGGGATGCCCCGCGCCCGCAGGGCCGCGGCGATCTCCTCGCTGCGGGGCCGGGAGTCCTCGTGCCAGACCGACACGAGCACGGCACTCGGCACGGACCGGGTCGCCGTCACGAGGCCCGCGCCCAGCAGGCGCGAGACGAGCCGGGTGACGCCCACCGAGATCCCGACGCCGGGATAGGTGCGCTTGCCGTCCGTGGCCAGCGAATCGTATCGGCCACCGGAACAGATGGACCCGAGGCCCTCGTGGCCCACGAGCGTCGTCTCGTAGACGGAGCCGGTGTAGTAGTCGAGGCCCCGGGCGATCTTCAGATCCGCAACGATGACACCGGGGGCACGCACCATGGCGGCGTCGATGAGCCGGGCGAGCTCTCCCAGCCCCTCCTCGAGCAGGTCGTTCGTCACGCCGAGCGCGCGGACCCGATCGACCACCGAGGTGTCCGCGCCCGAGATCGCGGCCAGCGCGAGGGCGGCCTCGGCCTGCTCGGCCGTCGCCCCCTGCTCCGCCCGCAGGAGCTCACCGACCGCGTCCGGGCCGATCTTGTCGAGCTTGTCGACCGTGCGCAGGGTGCCGTCGACGTCGGTGAGCCCGATGCCCTGGTAGAAGCCCTGGCAGATCTTGCGGTTGTTCACGCTGATCCGGATCGCCGGCACGCCGATCGAGCGCAGTCGAGCGAACGCGTCGGCGATGACGAGCGGCATCTCGACCTCGTAATGGAACGGCAGGGTGCCGTCGCCGATGACGTCGATGTCCGCCTGGCAGAACTCCCGGTAGCGCCCGTCCTGTGGGCGCTCGCCGCGCCACACCTTCTGGATCTGGTGTCGGCGGAACGGAAAGGCCAGCCGGCCGGCGTTCTCCAGCACGTATCGTGCGAGCGGCACCGTCAGGTCGAAGTGGAGCCCGAGCGTGTCCCCGGCGGTGCCCCGGTCCGACGTGGCGTCGGGCTCATCGGGTTCGTCGGCGCCCTGGAGCCGGCGCAGCAGGTAGACCTCCTTCGAGGTCTCCCCCTTGGCGAGGAGCCGGTCCAGCGGTTCGACCGCGCGGGTCTCGATCCCGGCGTATCCGTGCAACTCGAAGGTCCGCCGCAGCGTGTCGAGGATATGGGATTCCACGACGCGTTCGGCTGGGGACCATTCGGGGAATCCGGACAAGGGCGCGATTCTGCTCATGCGACAAGCTTTCCACACCACGACGAAACCGTCGGAACACGCCCGGCCCCGGGGGCCCGCCGTGACCACACCGTGACCCGCAGCGGTCTCGGACCCACCCGCGGACTGCCTAGACTGATGCGCTGAGGTGGCTACGAGGAGGTCGGGTGTCCAAGGAACGGGAGCGCGCTCAGCAGCGCGCGCGCGCCAAGAAGGCCGAGGAACGTCGGGAGCGGGCCGTCCGTGCCCGACGCCGACGCACGGTGATCGTGACCGCGGTGGTGATCTGCGTCGTCCTCGCGCTCGTGATCGTGGTGAACCAGCTCGACGGCGACGGCCCCGGGGAGGGCGCCTCCCCGACGCCGACCGCGGTCGGCTACTCCGACCCTGATGACACTGCAGACACGACCGGCACTGCCGACACCGCCCCCACGACCGAGGCGCCGGGATACGACGCGCCGCCGCCGCCGTCCGAGGCCCGCAACGCCGAGGTGATCGTTCAGACCAGCCAGGGCGACCTCACCCTCGACCTCGACGCGGACGCCGCCCCGCAGGCGGTCGCGAGCTTCGAGTTCCTCACCGAGGAGGGGTTCTTCGACGGCACCTCCTGCCATCGCCTCCTGCCCTCGGCGCTCTTGCAGTGCGGCGATCCCACCGGCACGGGCACCGGGGGGCCCGGGTATTCCTTCGGTCCGATCGAGAATGCCCCCACCGACCAGATCTATCCGGCCGGAACGGTCGCGATGGCCCGGGTCGGCGGCCAGGGGGATTCGATGGGCTCGCAGTTCTTCCTGGTCTTCGAGGATACGCCGTTGCCGGACGATGCCGCCGGTGGTTATACCGTTATGGGTACGATCACCTCGGGATTGGACGTGTTGCGGCAGATCGGAGCGGCCGGGACCGTCGACGGTTCTTCGGACGGGCGTCCGAAGAACGACGTCATCATTGAAAGTATGGAGATCACGTGACCGAACAGACCCCTGCCACCCAGCCCGAGGCCGACGTGCCCGCGCAGGAGCCCGACGCAGCCGTCGAGCAGCCCGCGGTCACCGACGCTCCACTCGCCGACGCCGCCGAACCGGCCGTGCCCGCTGTGCCGGTCGCTCCCGCTGCCCGCCCCGCCCCGCCGCGGGCCGTGCCGACCCCCGCGATGGTGGCCAAGGCCGTCAAGCCGGCCGCCCCGGCGGTCACCGCCACCCCGGGCACCCCCGTCGCCTCCGCCCCGGCCGGTGCCGCCGCGTCGGCCGCGTCGGAGGCCGAGACCCGGATCGATCCCGCCGATTTCGCGGCCGCGGCCGCGTTCGGCAGGGTGGCACCCGACGGCACCGTGAGCCTGCTCGAGGCCGGGGGCGAACGCGTCATCGGGCAGTACCCGGACGTGACGGCGGAGGAGGCCCTCGCGCTCTACATCCGCCGCTTCCTCGATCTCGAGGCGCAGGTCACGCTGTTCGCCACCCGCCTCGACCAGCTCTCCGCGCGCGACCTCGACCAGGGCCTGCAGACCCTGGTCGAGGCGCTCGTCGAGCCCGCCGTCGTCGGTGACCTCGAGGGGCTGCGCGGCCGGGTGGAGGAGTTGCGCGCCCGCGTGACGGAGCGCAAGGCCGCCCTCGCCGCCGAGCGGGAGGCAGCGCGCGCCCAGGCCCACGCGCTGCGCACCCAGATCGTCGAGCGCGCCGAGGCCCTCGCCGCGCTCGCACCCGAGAAGGTGCAGTGGCGCGCCCAGGGTGAACAGCTGCGCGCCCTGCTCGACGAGTGGAAGGCCGCCCAGCGCGGTGAGGTCCGTCTCGACCGGGCCGCCGAGGACGAGCTGTGGAAGCGGTTCTCGGCCGCACGCTCGACCTTCGACCGCAATCGCCGCCAGCACTTCGCCGAGCTCGACCGCCGTCACGGACAGGTCAAGGAGGCCAAGGAGCGACTCATCGCCCGCGCACAGGAGCTCGCGACCTCGACCGACTGGGGCGCGACGTCCGCGGCGATGCGCTCCCTCATGGACGAGTGGAAGGCGGCCGGCCGCGCCTCCCGCAAGGACGACGACGCCCTCTGGGCACGGTTCCGGGGTGCGCAGGACACGTTCTACCAGGCACGCCAGGAGCAGAACGCGGCCACGGACGCCGAATACGGGGCGAACCTCCAGGTCAAGCTGGAGATCCTCGTCGAGGCGGAGAAGCTCGTGCCCGTCACGGACATCGCCGCCGCCAAGAGCGCGCTGCGCGGCCTGCAGGATCGCTGGGAGGAGGCCGGCCGGGTCCCACGCGACGACCTCAAGAGCACCGAGGCGCGGATGCGCGCGGTCGAACAGGCGGTCCGCGACGCCGACGAATCGCAGTGGAAGCGCACGGATCCGCGGATGCGGGCCCGCGCGGAGGGGGCCGCGGCCCAGCTCGAGGCCGCGATCGCCGACCTGCGCAGCGACCTCGACAAGGCCCGCGCCGGCGGCGACGAACGCCGGATCACCCAGGCCCAGGACGCGCTCGTCGCTCGCGAGGCGTGGCTCGAACAGGTGCTCCGCGCCGCCGAGGACGCCGGCTGAATCCAGCCGGCACCTGCCGACACCGGCCCACATTCCGGGGGCGCCCGCTCCGCGAGCGGGCGTCCCCGGACGTGGTCAGTCCTCGGGGGGAACGAGCGCCTTCGGCTTCGCGCCGGTGAGCCGGAAGACGTCGAAGACGCCGTCGATCTGGCGCACGGCGCGCAGCACGTGACCCAGGTGCGAGGGTTCGGCCATCTCGAACAGGAACCGTGAGACCGCCACCCGGTCGCGGCTCGTGGCCACGTTCGCCGAGAGGATGTTCACGTGATTCTCCGTGAGTACCTTCGTCACATCGGACAGGAGTCCGCTCCGGTCGAGCGCCTCGACCTGGATGTTCACGAGGAACACGCTCGTGGTCGAGGAGGTCCACTCCACCCCGATGAACCGCTCCGGTTCCCGCCGCAGGGCCGTCACGTTCGAGCAGTCCGAGCGGTGCACGGAGATGCCCGAGCCGCGGGTGATGAAGCCGACGATGTCGTCGCCGGGCACGGGCGTGCAGCAGCGGGCGAGCTTGACCCACATGTCCGTGTCGTCCATGCCGGAGACGAGCACCGCCGGGCCCGCCGAGCTCGAGCGGGGGCTCGGGCGGCCGGGGAGCGTGGCCTCGGCCAGGTCCTCCTCCGCCCCCTCCTCGCCGCCGAGGCTGCCCACGAGTCGGGTGACGACGTTCGCGGCCGAGATGTGCCCCTCGCCCACGGCCGCGTAGAGGCCGGTGACGTCGCGGTAGGGCAGTTCCTGGATGATTCCGACGAGGTTCTCGGGCTTGAGGAGCCGCTGGATCGGCAGGTTCTGCTTGCGCAGCGCCTTGGCGATGAGGGACTTGCCGGTCTCGACCGCCTCGTCGCGGCGCTCCTTCGTGAACCATTGCCGGATCTTGTTCCGGGCGCGCGGACTCTTGACGAACGCGAGCCAGTCCCGGCTCGGCCCCGCCGACTCCGACCGGGAGGTGAAGACCTCGATCGTGTCGCCGTTCTCGAGGGTCGAGTCGAGGGGCACGAGCCGGCCGTTCACGCGGGCCCCGACCGTGTGGTGGCCGACCTCGGTGTGCACCGCGTATGCGAAGTCGATCGGGGTGGCCGCCGCGGGCAGTGACATGACGTCGCCCTTGGGGGTGAAGACGAAGACCTGCGCGCCGGACATCTCGAAGCGGAGCGATTCGAGGAACTCCCCGGGGTCCGCGGTCTCGCGCTGCCAGTCCACGAGTTGGCGCAGCCACGGCATCGAATCCGCCTCGGCCTCGCCCTTGCCGCCCGCGGCCCGGCCCGCTTCCTTGTACTTCCAGTGCGCGGCGACCCCGTACTCGGCGCGCCGGTGCATGTCGAAGCTGCGGATCTGGATCTCGACCGGCTTGCCGTTCGGGCCGATGACGGTCGTGTGCAACGACTGGTACATGTTGAACTTCGGCATCGCGATGTAGTCCTTGAACCGGCCCGGCACGGGGTTCCACTGGCTGTGGATCTCCCCGAGCGCGGCATAGCAGTCCCGGACCGAGTCGACGAGCACGCGCACGCCCACGAGGTCGTAGATATCGGCGAAGTCGCGGCCCCGCACGATCATCTTCTGATAGATGGAGTAGTAGTGCTTGGGCCGCCCGGTCACCGTGGCCTTGATCTTGGCCACGCGCAGATCCTCGCTGATCCGGTCCCGCACGACCGCGAGGTATTCCTCCCGGGCGGGGGCCCGCTCGGCCACGAGGTGGACGATCTCCTCGTACACCTTCGGGTACAGGGTGGCGAAGGAGAGGTCCTCGAGCTCCCACTTGAGCGTGTTCATTCCGAGCCGGTGGGCCAGCGGGGCATAGATCTCGATGGTCTCGCGGGCCTTGCGGGAGGCGGAGTCCGAGGAGACGTACTTCCACGTGCGGGCATTGTGGAGCCGGTCGGCGAGCTTGATCACGAGCACCCGGATGTCGCGGGCCATGGCGATGACCATCTTACGCACGGTCTCGGCCTGCGCAGCCTCCCCGTAGGTCACCTTGTCGAGCTTGGTGACGCCGTCGACCAGCAGCGTGACCTCCTCACCGAAGTCCTGTCGCAGGCTCTCGAGAGAATAGGACGTGTCCTCGACCGTGTCGTGCAGGAGGGCGGCGGCGAGCGTGGGCGGGGTGAGGCCGAGCTCGGCCAGGATGGTCGCCACGGCCACGGGGTGCGTGATGTACGGATCGCCGCTCTTGCGCATCTGGCCGCGATGGGCGCGTTCGGCCACCGAGTAGGCGCGCTCGAGCAGCGCGACGTCGGCCTTCGGGTGATTCGCGCGCAGGGCGCGCATGAGCGGCTCGATCGCCGGCGGCGTCGGATGGGCGCCGCGCGACCCGAACCAGACGAGGGCGGAGCGCACCCGCGACCCGGGCACGACCGGGTCGGTCTCAGTGCTGCCGTGTTCCTCGCTCACCACTCAATGATAGGCCCGCGCCCACCCGGGCCCGGCCCATTCGAGCGGGTGCGGGGTCGGTCGCCGCGCCCGGTCAGTAGGTGACGACGGAATAGACCTCGTGCTCGCCGAGGGCGGCCCGTCCCCCGAGCTCGCTCAGTTCCATGAGCATGGCGATGCCGGAGACCTCGAGGCCGGCCTGCTCGAGCAGCGAGGCGGCGGCCCCCGCGGTGCCGCCGGTGGCGAGCACGTCGTCCAGGAGCAGCACGCGCTGGCCCGGGACCACGACGGTGGCGGCCACCTCGACCTCGGCGGTGCCGTACTCGAGGGTGTAGGCGGAGGAGATGGTCGGCGGCGGCAGCTTGCCCGCCTTCCGCACGACCATCGTTCCCACCCCGAGCACGGCCGACAGCGGCGCGGAGAGCAGGAAGCCCCGCGCCTCGACGCCGGCGACCATGTCGATCCGGCCCCGGTACCGGTCGGCGAGGTGCTCGATCACCTCACCGAACGTCGGCCCGTCCGCCAGCAGCGGCGTGATGTCGCGAAAGACGATCCCCGGCTCGGGGAAGTCGGCTACGTTGCGGATGAGGCCGCGCACCCGCTGGGCGAGCTCGGCGTCGGAGCTGCTCGAGGTCATCTGCGGCTCTTGCGACGAACCGGCTGGGCGGCCTGACCCCGGTGGGCTCCGGCGCGGAGGCCGCCGGCATAGGAGCCGACCGTCACGGGGGCGTCGTCGTCCTCCCCCGCGGCATTCTCGGCCGCTGCCCGCTTCGCGAGCACGGTCGCGGTGTGCTCCGCGATCGCCGGGTCGCGCTGACGCAGCGCGACCTCGATCGGCGTCGCGATGAAGATCGAGGAGAGGGTGGAGAAGATGAGGCCGATGAACAGCGCCAGGGCGATGTCGCGCAGCGTGCTCGCGCCGAGCAGGAACGATCCGACGAACAGGATCGAGGCGACCGGCAGGAGCCCCACGACCGAGGTGTTGAGGGAGCGCACCATCGTCTGGTTCACCGCGAGGTTCGCCGACTCGGCATACGTGTACCGCGTCTGTTCGAGCACTCCCTCGGTGTTCTCGCGCACCTTGTCGAAGACCACGACCGTGTCGTAGAGGGAATAGCCGAGGATGGTGAGGAAGCCGATGACACTCGCCGGCGTCACCTCGAAGCCCACGCCCGCGTACAGGCCGACCGTGACGACGAGGTCGTGCAGCAGCGCGATGAGCGCCGCGACGGCCATCTTCCAGTGCCGGAAGTACAGCGCCATGACGAGCGTGACGAGCACGAGGAAGATGACCAGACCCTGAATCGCCTTGGTGGTCACGTCCGCGCCCCACGCGGGTCCGACGAACGAGGACGTCACGCTGTTGACGTCGACCCCGTAGGCCTCGGCGAGGGCCTCCTTCAGGTCGGTCGTCTGGGCGTCGGTCAGCTCCTCGGTCTGCACCCGGATCGAGTCGCCGCCGACCTGGGAGACGCGCGGCTGCTGCCCCTCGGCGACCGAGTCGACCGCGTCGTAGGCCGGCTGTTGCTCGGTCGTGGCCACGCCCGAGACCGTGAACTCGGAGCCGCCGCGGAACTCGATCCCGGGATTGAGCTTGACGGTCACGAGCAGGATGATCGAGAGCAGCACGAGGCCGGCGGCGGCCACCATCCAGGTCTTGCGCCGGCCGACGATGTCGAAGGAGCGCTTCCCCGTGTAGAGGTCGTTCCCCAGCTGGGCGAAACTAGCCATCACTGACCGTCCTTCGTGTCGGAGTCGGAGTCGGAGCCGGCGACGGCGCCCGCCATCGCCTCCTCCTGCTGGCGTGCCGCACGTTTGCGTTCTGCGATGCTCAACGCCTGCTCGCGCTCACCCCTGCTGAGCACCCGGCCCGCCCCGCGGTAGGCGGTGACGCTCGAACCGAGGTGCACCGGGTCGAGTCCGGAGAACCGGTGACCGCCTCCGAAGAACTTGGTGCGGATGAGCACCCGCATGATCGGGTGGGTGAACAGGAACACGACGACGAGGTCGATGACCGTGGTCAGCCCGAGCGTGAACGCGAACCCGCGCACGCTGCCGACCGCGAGGAAGTAGAGGACCGCCGCCGCGAGCAGGTTGACCATGTCCGAGGCGATGACCGTGCGGCGGGCACGCAGCCAGCCCTGGTCCACGGCCGCGGACAGCTCCCTGCCCTCGCGCACCTCGTCCCGGATGCGTTCGAAGTAGATGATGAACGAGTCGGCGGTGATGCCGATCGCGATGATCAGCCCCGCGACCCCGGGCAGGGAGAGTCGATACCCCATGAGCCACGACAGCAGGGCGATGGTTCCGAACACCAGGCCGGCGGCCACGGTGAGGGAGGTGACCGTGACGAGCGCCAGGCCGCGGTACTGCAGCAGCGAGTAGAGCACCACGAGGCCGAGCCCGATGAGGCCGGCGATGAGGCCGGTCTGGAGCTGCTCGGAGCCGAGGGTCGCCGAGATCTGCGCCTCGGACTGCACCTCGAAGTGGATGGGCAGGGCACCGAAGCTGAGCTGGCGGGCCATCGTGGCCGCCGCCTCACGGGTGAACCCGCCGGTGATCTGCGCCTCCCCGTTGGGGATGACGTCGTTCACGCTCGGCGCGCTCACGACGAGCGAGTCGAGCACGATGGCGAACCGGTTGCGCTGGGAGGAGACCATCTCCGGCTGACGCAGCCGCTCGGTGATCTCCTTGAACGTCGCGGTGCCCTCGGCGTTGAACTTGAGGTTGACCGCGTACTCGCCGGTCGGCGCGCCCGCCTGGCTGTAGGCCATCCCGGAGGAGGCGCTGGCGATGTCGGTCCCGGGGATCTCCATCGGGCCGACGATGTACTTCGAACTGCCGTCCGTGGCGCACGTGACGAGCGGCTTGGCGGGATCGTCCCCGCCGCCGCCGATGAGGTTCTCGGGATCGGTGCAGTTGAGGGTGTAGAAGTCGTACCAGTCCTGCTCGGTGATCCAGGCCTGGTCGCTCGGGGAGGTCGGCTCGGTCGTGGGGGTGTCCGAGATCTCGCCGTCGCCGTCGAGGTCGGCCGCCTTGCGGGCCGCCTCGTCGATCTGAGCCGTCGTGGGCGCGGCTCCCGACTCGGTCGAGGGCGCGTCGTCCTCCGTCGCGGGCTCGTCGGCCGGTGCCGCCCCCTCCTCGGGGGCCGCGCTCTCCGTATCGGCGGAACCGTCGGTCCCCTCGGTACCGTCGGTGGGGTTCGCCTCCTGGGTCGCCTCCTCCTGCTCGGCGAGGGCCTGGTCGAGCGCCTGCGGGTCGATGGGTCCGGGCGGCGCCTGGTAGAGGAAGGCACGGAACCGCAGCTGGGCGCTCTGACGCACGAGGTTGAGCGTGTCCTCGTCCGGCTCGCCGGGCAGCGCGACGACGATGTTGGTGCCGCCCTGGCTCGTGATCTCCGCCTCCGAGACGCCGGAGGAGTTGACGCGCTGCCGGATGATCTCGATCGCCTGCTGCACGTCACTGTCGGTGATCTGCGAGCCGTCGTCGGTCTGCGGGGTGAGGATCAGCTGCGTGCCGCCCTCGAGGTCGAGCGCGAGATTGGGCGACCACGACGCGTCGGACAGCTTCGTTCCTCCGAAGATGGAGCCGAAGATGAGCACGACGAGCACGCCGAGCAGGATGAGGCGTGAGGACGGGCGGGACTGCGCAGGAGGGCGTGTAGCCACGGTATGCCTTTCAGGACCGAGCGGATCGGGTCCGCGGGTCAGCGGGATTCGTTGTCAGCGCCGCCCGGGGCCGAGTCCGGGCTCGTGGGTGAGTCCGGGCCGGCGGCGTCCCGCTCGGCGGCCTCGGGCTCGTCGGTCTCGTCGGCGATCTCCCCCAGGTCGGCCACCGACGGCTCAGGCAGCTTGCCCATGATCGCCTGCGGCACGAACGTCACGACGACGCCCGGCGCGACCTCGACGAAGGCCTCACGCGTTCCGATACTCACGATGGTTCCCTGCATGCCGCCGCTCAGCTGCACCTTGTCCCCCGGACGCAGTGAGGCGAGCTGGTCGGCGTTCTTCTTCTGCCGACGACGATTGGAGAACATCATGAAGCCGATGAAGGCCACCGCGATGAGCAGCAGCGGCAACATGCCGGCACCCGCTCCGGTCGCCGCGCCGTTCTGGGCGCTGGGAAGGGCGGTGGCAAGAATATGAAGACCCATGGGGCTTGGTCACTCCATCATGATGTGAACACGGACTGGCTGAGTCTACGTCACTTTGCTGAGGAGGATCGCCAGCGGTTCGGGGACGGAACCCGGCCGCGACCGGGGGCGCGTCAACCGAAGAGCGTGCCCTCCCGGGCCGGCGGCACGAGGCCGATGTGCACGAAGCCGGCGTCGGTGGCCACGCGGCCACGGGCGGTGCGCGCGATCAGCCCCTCACGAACGAGGAACGGCTCCGCGACGGTCTCGACCGTCTCGGGCTCCTCGCCCACGGCGACCGCCAGCGTGCTCAAGCCGACCGGCCCGCCGCCGAAGCGTCGACACAGGGAGTGCAGCACGGACCGGTCGAGCCGGTCGAGCCCGCGGGCGTCCACCTCGAACACGGTGAGCGCCGCCTGGGCGGCGGCGAGGTCGAGCACGCCCGTGCCGCGCACCTGGGCCCAGTCCTGCACGCGCCGCAGCAGCCGGTTCGCGATCCGCGGCGTTCCCCGCGACCTCGTGGCGATCTCCGCGGCCGCGCGCTCGTCGAGCTCGGCGCCGAGCAGCCGCGCGGATCGGGTGAGCACGGTGCGCAGGTCGTCGGCGGAGTAGAAGTCCAGGTGGCCGGTGAAGCCGAACCTGTCGCGCAGCGGCGCGGGCAGCAGGCCGGAGCGGGTCGTGGCTCCGACGACCGTGAACGGGGGCAGCGTGAGCGGGATGGAGGTCGCCCCAGGGCCCTTTCCGACGACCACGTCGACCCGGAAGTCCTCCATCGCGAGGTAGAGCATCTCCTCCGCCGGTCGGGCCAGGCGATGGATCTCGTCGATGAAGAGGATGTCTCCCTCCTGGACCCCGGAGAGGATCGCGGCCAGGTCACCGGCGTGGGTGATCGCCGGGCCGGACGTGAGTCGCAGGGAGCCCCCGACCTCGCCGGCGATGATCATGGCCAGCGTCGTCTTCCCGAGCCCGGGCGGACCGGCGAGGAGGACGTGATCGGGAGTGCGCCCGCGCGCCCGCGCGGCCTCAAGCACGAGGCTCAGCTGGTCGCCCACGACCGGCTGTCCGACGAACTCGGAGAGCCGCTTGGGGCGCAGTGCCGACTCCGCCGCACGCTCGACCTCGTCGGCCTCGGCCGCGAGCAGGTGGGCCTCATCCACGGGTGCCTCCCAGGGCCTGGAGCGCCGCCCGGAGCACGCCTGCGGTGTCGGCCGGGTCGAGGCCGTCCGCGGTGACCGCGGCGATGGCCTTCTCGGCGGCCTTCGGGTTCCAGCCGAGGCCCTCGAGCGCGGCGAGCACGTCCGCGCTCACCGCGGCCGCGGCGCCGGCGGCGGGACCGGGCCCGCCCGTGTCACCGGCGGGCGCTCCGAGCTTGCCCTGCAGCTCGAGCACGAGCCGCTTGGCGGACTTCTCCCCCACGCCCGGGACCCGCCGCAGCGCGGCGGTGTCCTCGCGGTCGATCGCGCCGCGGACCTCGTCCGGGGTGTGGACGGCGAGCATCGCCAGGGCGAGCCGGGGGCCGACCCCGGAGACGGTCTGGAGGGTCTCGAACATGTCCCGCTCCTCGACGGCCGCGAAGCCGTAGAGGGTGAGCGCCTCCTCGCGCACCACGAGGGAGGTCGCGAGCACCGCCTCCCGACCGTGGCGCAGCTGCGCGAGGGTGTGGGGCGTGGTGTAGACCCGGTAGCCGAGACCGGAGACGTCGACATCGACCGAGTCGAGGCCGATCCGCAGGACATCGCCGCGCACGGACGCGATCATCGAGGCACCTCATTCATCCGAACGTTTGTACGACACCGTACCGCGGTCGCGGGCGCCCGCGTCAAGCGACGCGCCCGGCCACCGGTCCCGGACGGACGGCGATCGCGCTCGCTCATGTGTTCGGCGCGCGCCGGGAGGCCCGCTCGGCGGCCGCCCGCGCCCGGGCCCACCGGTGTTGGGCGGGGGTCATCGTCGAGGCGGCGGCCACGGCGGGTGCGGTGTGTCCGCCCCGGTCGAGGGCCGCGGCCCGGCCTCGCCACGCGTGGGTGATCGCGAGGGCGAGCGCGTCGGCCGCGTCGGCGGGCCGCGGCGGCTCCTCGAGCTCGAGGATCCGCCGGACCATCTCCTGCACCTGCGCCTTGCCCGCGCCGCCGTAGCCGCTCACCGTCGCCTTGACCTCGGTGGGCGTATGCAGGGCGACGGCGCAGCCCGCGCGGGCGGCGGCGACCATCGCCAGGCCGGCGACCTGGGTCGTCGCCGAGACGGTACTGACGTTGTTGCCCACATAGACCCGCTCGATCGCGACGGCTTCGGGTTCCAGTCGGGCGATCCAGGCCGTCAGTTCATCGGCGATGGCGAGGAGGCGTTCCTCGAGCGGCATCTCGGGGGTGGTCCGGGCGACCCCGACGTCGACGAGCCGCACCCGCCGCTCGCGCACCTCGACGGCGCCGAGGCCGCATCGCGTCAGGCCCGGGTCGACGCCGAGGATCCGCATTCGACCAGCCTGCCACGGCCGCCCGCCCGGGGGCCGGAGCGAGGCCGCCGAGTCGCGCTCGCTCCGGGCGTGCTCGCTCCGGGCGCGATCACTCCGCCTCGAGTTCGGCCATGACCTCGTCGGAGGCGTCGAAGTTGGCATACACGTTCTGCACGTCGTCCGATTCCTCGAGGGTGTCGATGAGGCGGAGCACCTTCCGGGCGCCGTCGGCATCGACCTCGACCTCCATCGAGGGGTGGAAGACGACGTCGGCGGAGTCGTATTCGATCCCCGCGTCCTGGAGCGCGACCCGGGCCTGGACGACGTCGGTCGCCTCGGTGAGGACCTCGATGAACTCGCCGTGATCGGTCACCTCCTCGCCACCCGCCTCGAGCACCGCCTCGAGCACCGCCTCCTCGGACGTGCCGTCGCTCGGAACGACGATGAGGCCCTTGCGGTGGAAGAGGTAGGAGACGGAGCCGGGGTCGGCGAGGTTTCCGCCGTTGCGGGTGAACGCCACGCGCACGTCGGACGCCGCCCGGTTGCGGTTGTCGGTCAGGCATTCGACGAGCACCGCCACGCCGCCGGGCGCATAGCCCTCGTACATGATCGTGTCGTAGTCGGACCCCCCGGCCTCCGCACCCGAGCCGCGCTTGACGGCCCGGTCGATGTTGTCGTTCGGGACCGAGGACTTCTTCGCCTTCTGGATGGCGTCATACAAGGTGGGGTTCCCGGCCGGGTCACCGCCGCCCGTGCGCGCCGCCACCTCGATGTTCTTGATCATCTTCGCGAACAGCTTGCCGCGCTTCGCGTCGATGGCCGCCTTCTTGTGCTTGGTCGTGGCCCACTTGGAGTGACCTGCCATGCCGTATCTCCTTCGCTGTCGTGGTCCGGCCGCGCGCCCGAACCGATCGATGGGCCGACTCGCGGTGACCCGCGGAGCCCCACAGATCCGGTCGGGTACCCGCCTCGAGGGGCGCGGGGGCCGGGCTGACGTCCGCCGTCGATCCTACCCGTTCGACGGCCCGTGACGCCGCTCGCCGCCCGGAGGGGCCGGGCGCTGGTCGTCGTTGTCGTCGGCCAGGTGGATGAGCGTGCCGTCCCAGCCGCGCGCCAACCGGGCCGCGAGCGTGGGCAGGCCGTGCGGGAACACCTCGGCGGCGGTGGCGGAGAGCTCCCCGAGCGGCCACCACCGCAGTTCGTCCATGAAGTCGCGCTCGATCGCGGTCCAGCCCGCCCGGCTCAGCGTCGTCTCGCCGTCGGCGCGGGCGAGGAAGAAGTCCTCGTCCTGCCGCACGGTCTCGGCGAAGAAGTCGAATCGCGCCCGGCGGCGCAGCACCGGTCCGACCAGTCCGGCCGGGTCCAACCGCATCCCGGTCTCCTCGTCGACCTCGCGCACGGCCGCCTCCCGCGGGGACTCGCCGGGGTCGATCCCGCCGCCGATCGTGAACCACCAGCTGCGCCCGGGGTCGTCCGCGTCGTGACCGCGAGCCAGCAGCAGCCGGTCCTCGTCGTCGAAGAGCAGCACGCGGGCGGCGCTGCGGTACAGCACCCCGTCCGCGCACCGGACCCAGTCCGGACCGAGCGAGCTCACCGGACGCGCTCGCCCGTGTGGCCACGCCGGCCGCGCGCGGCGGCGAGCCTGGAACCTGCGTGCATAGCGGCCAGGATAGCGGGCGCGCCGTCATCGCCGGGCGGATCGCGCTCGAGGTCGGCCACGCCGCGGGTGACCACGTGCCCGCGCTGTCCTCTCAGCCTGCCGCTACCGGATAGCCCCGCATCATCTCGGTGGAGTCTGTGACACGTGGGTCCAGTCCTGGATCACCGAACAACAGGACCGCGACCGACGTGTCGAGAACGATCACGATCGGTTGCGTTCGGCGTCCCGGGCAGCCAGCACGTCCTCGGTCGTCAGGCTCGACCGGCCGCGCCGGGCGACGACGTCATCGATCAGTGCACGGTTCCCCGCGAACGACGCCTCCCGCACAACGATCTCTCGGAGGTACATGGTCAACGACTGCCCACGCTCGCGCGCACGCTCGGCGAGGACGATGCGGATCTCGTCCGGAACGTCACGAATCTGCAGGTGCGTCATGCATGAACGCTACATGCGTTCTACCAACAGGAGAAGGGGATCATGCAGTCAAACGCGCCCGGCCGCGCCGGGCGACGACGTCGTCGATCGGTGCGCGCCTCCCGGATCAACGCGCCGATTCGCCCCCTACCAGCCGCGTTCGGCCATGCGATGCGGCACCGGCACGTCGTCGACGTTGATGCCGACCATGGCCTCGCCGAGGCCGCGGGAGACCCGCGCGATGACGTCCGGGTCGTCGAAGTGTGCGGTGGCCTCGACCACGGCCGCGGCCCGCTGGGCCGGGTTGCCGGACTTGAAGATCCCAGATCCCACGAACACGCCCTGCGCGCCGAGCTGCATCATCATGGCGGCGTCGGCCGGCGTGGCGATCCCGCCGGCGGTGAGCAGCGGTACCGGGAGCTCGCCGGTGGCGGCGACCGACTGCACCAGGTCGTACGGCGCGGCGAGGTCCTTGGCGGCGACGTACAGCTCGTCCTCCGGAAGGTTCGCCAGGCGCCGCAGCTCCTGGCGGATCTGGCGCATGTGGGTCGTGGCGTTGGAGACGTCCCCGGTGCCCGCCTCGCCCTTCGAGCGGATCATCGCGGCCCCCTCGTTGATCCGCCGCAGCGCCTCACCCAGGTTCGTCGCGCCGCACACGAAGCCCGTCCGATACGCCCACTTGTCGATGTGGTGGGCGTAGTCGGCGGGCGTGAGCACCTCGGACTCGTCGATGAAGTCGACGCCGAGGCTCTCGAGCACCTGGGCTTCGACGAAGTGCCCGATGCGGACCTTCGCCATGACGGGGATCGAGACGGCCTCGACGATCGAGCCGATCATGTCCGGGTCGCTCATGCGGGAGACGCCGCCCTGGGCGCGGATGTCCGCGGGCACGCGCTCGAGCGCCATGACGGCGATGGCGCCCGCGTCGGCGGCGATCCGCGCCTGTTCGGCGGTGACGACGTCCATGATGACGCCGCCCTTGAGGTGGTCGGCGAGGCCGCTCTTGACGCGCGGGGTTGCGGCGGGCTGGGTGCTCACGATGCTCCTCGGAGGGATCTGGACGGGCGTGATGCTCAGGATGTGTCCGAGCCTACCGCCGTCGCCGCGCCATCCCATGCCCCGGGCGGCGCCGTCTCGGCTGTCGGTCATCGAGCGGATGCGGCGGCGAACGCCCTGCGGTTCTCGCTCAGCGACGCGAGGAGACGACGCTCCCTCGCCTCCATGTCGGCGGGTGCGCGCCCGTGCACCGCCCGGTTGCGCAACAGCGCGATCCGGGTGGCGTTGCGCTGGAACTGGGCCATCGCGTCCTTCGCGCGGACGCCGTAGCGGCCCGCCCACCGCAGCGCGTCCGCCCGGCGTCGCAGGGAGGTGAGCATGGCGACCTCGTGCGGCGCGAACCAGCCCTGCTGCAGATAGTCCCCGAGGCGGGCCGCGAGCATCCTGCGTTCCTGGCGGCGCAGCCACAGGCCGAGGGCGAGGAAGGCGAGGAAGATCGGCACCTGGAGCACGAGATAGCCGAGCAGGAACGCCTCGCCGAGGAACGAGGTGACGTTCCACAGCGCGTGCAATCCGACGGCCGCGAGCCACCCGAGCGGGAAGACGAGCAGGGCGACGGTCACCCGGCGGGCACGGACGCTCGCGAGCCCGATCGCGAGCCCCATACAGGTCGTGAAGATGATGTGCGCGAACGGGGAGACGACCGCCCGGGCGAAGAACACCTGCCCGAGCGCGGCCGCCATCTCCCCGCGGGCGAAGTAGAGGACGTTCTCGGTGAACGCGAACCCGGCGGCGATCGTGGCCGCGTACACGACCCCGTCGACCGCGCCGTCGAAGAGCCGCCGGCTCAGCAGGAACAGTCCGAGCAGGCCTGCACCCTTGAGGGTCTCCTCGACGACCGGGGCGACCGCCACCGCCGCGAGCAGCTGGGTCACGCCGGGGTCCCCCGAGGCGGAGTGGATCGCCCGCGCGAGGAACGTGTTGATCCCGAGGGCCGAGGCGGTGGAGACGCCCGCGCCCCACAGGAACGTGAGCAGGAGCAGCCGGCGCGGTTCGGGCTCCCACCGGTCGAGCCAGAGCACCGCGGCCATGACGACGCTCAGCGGCACGAGGGCCGCGAGGAAGGCGACGAACGTGGAGGCCGCCGACGTCTCGCTCCAGACGATGCCGAGCACGACGACGACCCCGATGAGGCCGGCGACGATGGCGATCGTGCCGACGACCGGCACCGGGGACCGCCGGGGCTGCGCCGCGGCGGCGGACATGGGCACCGCGGGGCCCGCGGCGTGCGGGGCCCCTGGCACGGCCGGTGCCGCCGGCGCTCCGGGGTAGCCACCGCTTGCGCGGCTGCGTTCGGAGGGCCGGTGCGCGGGCGGGTAGGTCCACGGCTGACCGGGCGGGCCGGTCATGTGCGGGGGGCCTGGTCGAAGACGGCGTCGTCCATGTCGACGGGACGGGGCAACGGTGCCCGGCCCGCGAGGTGGAAGAACCGGACGAACCACGATCCGCGCAGCGAGAGCACGGCCACGACCACCTCGTTGTGGAACCGGCGCGCGAGCTGGGCTCGGTAGCAGCACCGCTCCACCTGCTCGAGCAGTTCCCTCGCCCCGCTGGTCGCGGCCATGAGCTCCCGGTCCGCCGGCTCACCGAGGGCCGCGCGCAGCGCGACGGTCAGGTCCGACTCGGCCTGCCCGCGGTCGAGCCCGCCGGTCAGCGGCGCGGCGGCCCGGATGCCGATCGAGCCGTGGGCCGGGTCGATCGGGATGAGCCGGTCGGCGTGGATGCCCGCCTGCCACGCGGCCTCGGCCACGACGACGGAGCTCGCGGCGTCGAGCAGTCCGGAGTGCGCCAGTTGCGCGGCGACCTCCGAGCGCTGGCCCAGCTGGGTCTCGAGGATCGCGCGGGTGTCGAGCACCCGGCGGTGGAGGCGGTCGAGCCGGCGGGCGTGCCACAGGAGCAGCCCGGCGACGATCGCGGCGCCCGCGATGACCAGGAGGACGATCTCGGCCGCACTCACCCCGTCCCCCCGATCAGCCGGCCGAACAGGCCCCGGCGCCGCTGCGCGCCGGCCCCGCCCTGCACGATCTCGTACACGTCGAGGATCCGGGCGGCCACGGTGCTCCAATCGAAGCGGTCGGCGGCGGAGCGCGCGTATGCCCGCTTCGCCGCCGTGCGGTCCGGCTCGTCGAGGCTCTCGACGACGGCGCGGGCCAGGTCGGCGGGGTCGCCGACCCGGAAGAGGTCCCCGGCGGCGCCGTCGTCGAGCACGGCCCGGAACGCCGCGAGGCCGGAGGCCACGACGTGGCTGCCGGCGCTCATCGCCTCGACCAGCACGATCCCGAAGGACTCGCCGCCGGTCTGGGGGGCGACGTAGACGTCCACGGAGGAGAGCAGGGCGGCCTTGTCGGCGTCGGAGATGGGCCCGAGCCGGGTGACGCCCGGGTCCCCGGCCCATGCGGCCGGCAGGTCCCCCGGGCCGGCGATGAGGAGGCGGGCGCCGGGATAATGGGCGCGGATGCCGCCGACGGCGTCGAGGAGGACCTGCAGTCCCTTGCGGGGCTCGTCGAGCCGGCCGAGGAACGCGATGGTCGGCGCATCGGGGGTGCCCTGCCAGCGGGGGTCGGGCGCGGCCCTCATCCGGTCCACGTAGACCCCGTTCGGGATGACGACGGCGTCCCCGCCCAGGTGCTCGACGACGGTCCGGCGGGCCTCCTCGGAGACCGCGATGCGGGCGGCGATCCGTTCGAGCCCGGGCCGCATGAACGGGGCGGCGAGGAGGAGGGCCCGGGACTGCTCCTGGGCGGAGTGGAACGTGGCGACCACCGGGGCGCTCGAGTGGCGCAGCGCGATGAGGGAGCAGCTCGGGGCGAACGGCTCATGGATGTGCACGACGTCGAAGTCGCCCGCGCTCAGCCAGCGCTGGGTGCGGCGCGAGACCATCGGACCGTACGCGAGACGGGCCACGGAGCCGTTGTACTTGACCGGAACCGCGGAGCCGACGGAGGTGAGGTAGTCCGGCACCTCCGTCCCCTCCTCCGCCGGGGCGAGCACGCTCACGTCGTGGCCCTCGAGGCGCAGCCGTTCCGCGAGATCACGGATGTGGAACTGCACCCCGCCGGGCACGTCGAAGGAATACGGACACACGATCCCGATGCGCATCAGTCCGCACCCCCGGCGATCGAGCCGTCGGGCGTCGCCCGGCCACCGGCGCCCTGGAGTCGGTCGAGGTCCAGGTCCGCGAGGAAGCACTTCTGGAGCATGTGCCAGTCCTGCGGGTGATCCGCGAGGGCGCGGGTCAGGTGATCCGCCCAGGTCTGCATCATGGCGGCCACGGCCTCGCGGGATCCGGCTCCCGCCGGCGGCTCGATCGGCGCGGTGAACTCGATCGCGATCCCCCAAGGGCTCCCGGCGGCGCGCCGGCGGGCGCCCCGCAGCCGCTCGTAGTGGATGAACACCCCGATGAACGGCTGTTTGGTGGCGAGCGCCACGGCGGCCGCCCCCGGCGCCACCCGCATGGGGTGCCCGTTCACCCGGACGACGACGCCGTCCCGGCCCAGGTCCCGGTCCGCGAGCATGGGCATGAATCCGGGGCGGGTGCGGGCCTCGCCGAGCAGCTGCCGGAACACCCCGGTCCCCTTGCGGTAGGGGAAGATCGTCATGCCCAGTCCCTCGCGCAGGTCGAGGAACTCTCGGAAGAGCGACTCGGGTTCGAGGGTCTCGGCGACGGTGGTCACGTGAGCGAAGTGCTGCCCGGACCACGCCCCCGCGAGATCCCAGTTCCCCATGTGCGGGAGGGCTCCGATCACCATGTGCTCGGTCACCTGCTCGCGGTAGTCCCGCAGCCCGATGGTCCGCACCCGCGCCCGGAGCTGGTCCCGGGTGACCGTACGCAGCTGGAACAGTTCGCTGTAGTAGCGCATATAGGAGCGCATCGCGCGGCGGGAGAGCCGCCGCAGCGCCGCGGCGTCCGGCACGTCGGCCACGCGGGCCAAGTTCGCCTCGAGCCGGCGCACCCCTGCGATCCGGGCCGCGTGCGCGAGCACGCCGCCGAGCTCGAAGGCGCGCCGGGTGAGGCCGGCGGGCAGGCGGGGGACGACTCGCCAGGCGAGGGCGAACAGGGCGCCGGCGTCAGCCATGGATGGTCCGCAACTGGCGGGAGACGGCCGCCATCCGCTGCAGTACGGTGACGAGCGAGGCCACGGCGAGCAGCGCGAGGGCGAGGGCGAGCACGGCGGACGGCACCCCGAGCCCGGTCAGGAACACGGCGGCGAGCACGACGATGATTCGATCGGCCCGCTCGGCGATGCCCACGGAGGCACGGACCCCGAGCGCCTCCGCCTTCGCCCGGGCATAGGAGACGAGCGATCCGAGGGCGAGGCACGCCGTCGCGGACACCATGCCCGCGACCTGCCAGGCCCCATCCGTGTGCGCGACGAACCAGAAGAGCACACCGGCGAAGATGGCCGCGTCGGTCACGCGGTCGAGGGTGGAGTCGAGGAACGCCCCGTACGGGCCGTCCCGACCCGTCAGGCGTGCCATGACCCCGTCGACCGAGTCGGCCAGCGCCAGGAACCCGAGCAGCAGGGCGCCGAGCACGAGGTGGCCCGTGGGCAGGAGCCACAGGGCCAGCCCGGAGGTGAACACGGTGCCGGCAATCGTCACCGCGTTGGGGCTCACTCGCAGCGACAGCAGGAGGCGGGCGAACGGCGTGAACAGCGCGGCCTGCACGCCGCGTCCGTGATTACCGAGGACCATGCCCCTCGCCCCCGGTCTCGGCCCCGGCCTCCCGCTCCGACACGAGGTCCCAGGCCCTCGCCAGTTGGTCGCGGGTGTCGGCGAGCAGTTCCGGCAGGGCCTTCGTGCGGCCGATGACCGGCAGGAAGTTCGCGTCGCCGTCCCATCGCGGAACGACGTGCTGATGAGCGTGCGCCGCCACGCCCGCCCCGGCCCCGGCGCCCTGATTCATGCCGAGGTTGAAGCCGGACGGCGCCTTGGCCGTGCGCAGCACGGTCATGGACCGGGCCACGAGGTCGGCCGACTCGTACCGCTCCTCGCGGGTCAGGTCCGTGTAGTCGCCCACGTGCCGATACGGGCACACGAGCAGGTGTCCGGGGTTGTACGGGAACAGGTTGAGGATGACGTAGCACGTGCTGCCGCGGGCGACGATGAGCGCGTCGGCGTCCTCCCGCCGGGGCGCGAGGCAGAAGGGGCAGTCGGCGGGCGCCGTCGAGGTGACCTTCGCCTCGCCGTCGATGTAGACGAGCCGGTGTGGGGTCCACAGCCGGTCCACCCCGTCCTCGATGCGGGGGAAGTCGGCGGCCGCCTCGAGTGGGCCGCTCGCGCGCGGGCCCTCGGGGCTCGGGTCGCCGGCGGCGTCGGGGCTGCTCACACCTGCGCCTTCGTGCGGATCGCCTCGGTGACGAGCGCGATCGCCTCGTCGACGGGCACGCCGTTGCGCTGGCTGCCGTCGCGGTAGCGGAAGGAGACGGCGCCGGCCTCGGCGTCCTCTCCCCCGGCGATCAGGGTGAAGGGGACCTTCGCCTTCGTGGCGGTACGGATCTTCTTGTTGAAGCGGTCGTCGCTCGTGTCCACCTCGACCCGCACGCCCGCCGCCCGCAGCTTCGCCGCGACCTCGTCGAGGTAGTCGGTGAACACGTCGGCCACGGGCACGCACACGACCTGCACGGGCGCCAGCCACGGCGGGAACACGCCGGCGTAGTGCTCGAGCAGCACGCCGAAGAAGCGTTCGATCGAGCCGAACAGGGCACGGTGGATCATGACGGGCCGCTGCCGGGAGCCGTCGGAGGCCTGGTACTCGAGGTCGAAGAGCTCCGGCTCGAAGAAGTCGAGCTGGATCGTCGACAGCTGCCAGGTGCGCCCGATCGCGTCCTTGGCCTGCACCGAGATCTTCGGCCCGTAGAACGCGGCGCCGCCCGGGTCGGGAACGAGCTCGAGGCCCGAGGCCCGGGCCACGTCCGCGAGGGTCTGGGTCGCCTCCTCCCAGGTGGCCTCGTCGCCGACGGACTTCTCGGGGTCGCGGGTGGAGAGCTCGAGGTAGAAGTCCTCGAGGCCGTAGTCCTTGAGGAGGTCGAGCACGAAGGTGAGCAGCGAGGCGAGCTCCTCGTGCAGTTGCTCGCGGGTGCAGTAGATGTGGGCGTCGTCCTGGGTGAATCCGCGCGCCCGGGTGAGCCCGTGCACGACCCCGGACTTCTCGTACCGGTACACGTGCCCGAACTCGAACAGCCGCAGCGGCAGTTCGCGGTAGGAGCGGCCCCGGGAGCTGTACACGAGGTTGTGCATCGGGCAGTTCATCGGCTTGAGGTAGTAGTCCTGGCCGGCCTTGGTCACCGCGCCGTCCGCGTCGGTCACCTCGTCGACGTGCATCGGGGGGTACATGCCCTCGGAGTACCAGTCGAGGTGGCGGGAGGTCTCGAACAGCTTCGCCTTGGTGATGTGCGGGGTGTTGACGAAGGAGTAGCCGGACTCGACGTGGCGGCGGCGGGAGTAGTCCTCCATCTCCATCCGGATCATCGCGCCCTTGGGGTGGAAGATCGGCAGGCCGGAGCCGACCTCGTCGGGGAAGGAGAACAGGTCGAGTTCGGCGCCGAGCTTGCGGTGGTCGCGGCGCTCGGCCTCGGCGAGGCGTTCCTTATAGGCGGTCAGCTCGTCCTTGGTCGGCCAGGCCGTGCCGTAGACCCGCTGGAGCTGCGGGTTCTTCTCACTGCCCCGCCAGTACGCCGCGGCGCTGCGCATGAGCGAGAAGCCGTTGCCGAGGAGGCGGGTGGAGGGCAGGTGCGGGCCGCGGCACAGGTCCTTCCAGGCGAGGTCGCCGCCGCGGCGCAGGTTGTCGTAGATCGTCAGCTCGGCGCCGCCGACCTCGACCGAGGCGCCCTCGGCCGCCTGCTCGGCGTCGCCGCCGCCCTTGAGCCCGATGAGCTCGAGCTTGTACGGCTCGCCGGCGAGCTCGGCGCGCGCCTCCTCGTCGGTGACCACGCGGCGCGCGAAGGTCTGCCCCTCCTTGACGATGCGCATCATCGCCTTCTCGAGCGCCTTGAGATCGTCGGGGGTGAACGGCTCGTCGACGTCGAAGTCGTAGTAGAAGCCGTCGGTGATCGGCGGGCCGATGCCGAGCTTGGCGTCGGGGTTGACCTGCTGCACCGCCTGGGCGAGCACGTGTGCGGCCGAGTGGCGCAGGATCGCCAGGCCGTCGGGCGAGTCGATCACGATCTTCTCGACGACGTCGCCCGGCTCGAGCGGTACGAACAGGTCGCGCAGCTCGCCGTTGACCCGCATCGCGACGACCTCGCGGTCGGACTCGTACAGGGCCGTTCCGGTCAGCGCCGTTCCGGTCGTGCCGTCGACCGGTGGGGTCGGGTTGCCGTCGACGGTCAGGGAATCGGGCACTGTGCTGCTCCTTGGATCGAATGAGGGCCGGGTCGTTTGCATAGATCGTACCGATGCGTGCGGCGGCGGCCCGCTACATGC
Organism: Pseudactinotalea sp. HY158; assembly: GCF_009660225.1. Lineage (NCBI taxonomy): Bacteria > Bacillati > Actinomycetota > Actinomycetes > Micrococcales > Cellulomonadaceae > Pseudactinotalea > Pseudactinotalea sp. HY158. The sequence goes on along the minus strand of NZ_CP045920.1, from coordinate 1,625,956 downwards.
CCACCCACGCCACCTACAGATCCCACACCTGCACGGACGGTGGATTGGACCCACCGGTCACACGGCGGTCGAATCCGCTGCTCGAAGCTCGATGTCGAGCAAGCGCGAAGCTTCCTAGCGCAGCGATCGACTAAGCTAACCCTCCTGAACAAAAATTGTTCAGACTCAACAGCTCAGCAGGTAGGATGCCGTCATGATGCTGCTCAGCTTCACCGTGCAGAACCACCGTAGCCTCCGCGACGAACTGACGATCGACTTGACACGCCCGACACTGCGCACGCTGCGTCCGCGAGCGGGTGAGGACTGGCGTAGCCATGTCTATCCGCTCGCCGGGGTCTTCGGTGCGAACGCCACCGGCAAGTCCGCGATCCTCGATGCCCTGACGTATACATTCACCGCGATCCACTCCTCCGCAACCATCTGGCAGGCTTCACGCACGATGCCGAGAGTGCCGTTCGCTCTCGACGACGAGTCTCCCGAGAAGGTGAGCACATACCGACTCGACTTCGTGCATGCGGATCGACGCCATGAATACGGCTTCGAGGTAGACGACACCGGAGTGGTACGCGAGTGGCTCCGGGACATCCCCGGGACCCGGTGGCGGACCCTCCTCGAGCGTGTATCCGGCGACGGAACTCTCAGGACTCATGGCTCAGTCCGCCCGCTCGGGGCGATCACCCGACGCGAACTGGCGCTGAGCCGTGCACTTCTGCTCGAGCACCCGCAGCTCGGCCCGATCGCCCGTAATCTCGTACGGTCCTTCGACTCGCTATCGGTGAGGGACGAGGACCGTGAGCGGCGCCTCGCAGCCCTCCCTCGGTCCCTCCTGGAGCGAGACGTCACGTTCGACACGATCGTCTCGTTGCTGCAGGTCGCAGACATCGGCGTCGTCGACGTGGATGTACAGGAGGACGAGGTGCCCGCGACCTTGCGCGAGATCCTGCGTGAGGTAACGCAGCGACTTCGTGAAGACGAGGGCGACGAGCCGGCGCCGCTCAACGCACTCGAGGACGACGAGTCGGACGCCGTCGTCCGGAGCCTCGTCTTCACGCACCAGGGGACTGCCTCCGAGCAGCGACGGTTCTCGATCGGCGACGAGAGCGACGGCACGATCGCGTGGCTCGCGATCATCGTGCCGGCGCTCGAGATCCTGCGACGCGGCGGCGTCTTCTGCGTGGACGAGATCGACTCGAGCCTGCATCCCCACCTCGTCGACGTCTTACTGGGCGCGTTCTCGGACCCGGAGATCAACACGAAGGGGGCACAGCTTCTGTTCACGAGCCATGACACCTATATTCTCTCCCCGCTCAGCCAGGTCGACCTCGAGCCGGAGCAGGTGTGGTTCACCGAGAAAACACGCGACGGTGCCACCGAACTCTCTTGCCTGGCAGACTTCCCTCGGAACAAGGGTGCGAACGTCGCCCGGCGGTATCTTCTCGGCCGCTACGGTGGCACGCCCCGCCTCGCTCCGAGCGTCCTCACGGCGCTTATCCGGTTCAAGGACGCCTGAATGGCACGTGGACGCAGGCCGCGCCGGCCGTTCCGGACCGAACGTAGCCGGATCCTCGTCGTGACCGAGGGTCGGGTGACTGAGAAGGAGTACGTCGAACGGCTGCAGCAGTTCCTCCGAGGACCGATCTCGGTGTCGGTCACCGCGGTCGGGATCGGTAGGGATCCACTCAAGGTCGTTCGGGAATGCATCCGAATCCGCGACGAGGCGCGAAAGAGGCAGAAGCCGTTCGACTGTTCAGCCTGGATCCACCGTCCGGGTCGTGGTGACGGTGTGAGGTCCGGGTTCTGGCGGGTCGGGTCGTGTGGGCATGGCGGGGCCGCCGGTCTGCCCGGCGTTTCCACTTGTGTTCCGGTCGTGCCCGTGGGGGCCGGTGGTCAGGTCCTCGGGGCTGGGGGTGGCCCGCAGGCAGCGACATAGAGCGCTTCCCAGGGGTCTTGGTGGGCCCAGTTCCGGGGTAGGTGCATGGTCAGCCGTCGTGCCGAGCGGGCGAGCCGGGCGGGGATGCGGATGAGGTGTTCTCGGATGGTCGCGGTGGTGGCCCGGGCGTGGAAGAGGGAGGCCAGGGCCCCGGCGGCGCGGGTGAGGTTGAACGCGATCGCGGCCAGAACGAGCCAGGCCGCGTTCGCGGTGAACTTGCCCGAGGGTGCGTGGGCCAGGGCCGAGGCGCGTAGATCGGCGTGGACGCCCTCGATGATCGCGTGGGCGCGGTGGGCCTTCTCGGCCTCGAGCATGCTCCGGGGCGAGTCGGTGAAGACGGCGTGGTACCGGTAGGTGGCGAACAGTTCGTCCTGCCCGGCCCTGGTGGCTGCGGGGTTGAGGCGTTTGACGCGGCGCACGATCAGCCGTGCCGTGATGTGCTCGGCCTTGGGACGGGAGGTGAACGCGGTGAAGGGGATCTCGGCGACCTGGGCATCGGAGATCAGCCGGGCCTCGTCTTCGTCCCAGATCGCGTTCGGGTACCGGATCGGGGTCCAGGCTTGCTCGTCGATGCTGGTGATGGCGGCCGTGATCGCCGGGTTCATCCGCGCGGTCAACGAGAAGTGGGCACCGGCCCGGCCCGCCGCGGCGGCCACCTCACGGCTGTAGTAGGCCGAATCGGCGCGCAGGATCACCACCCCGCCGGCGCCGGCCGTCCGGGCGGTGGCGAGGGCGTCGGCGACGAACTTGCCCGCCCCGCGCGCGGAGTTGGCCGGGCCCCGGCGTAGCCGCGTGCCGACGATCACCGGGGCGGCCACCGGGGTGGCCACGGTCGCGATCAGCGCGTTGAGGCCCTTGACCTTGTTGTAGCCGTACCCGGCGCCCTGCTTGGCGTACCCGTAGGTCTCCTTGATCGTGTCGTCGATATCGACGTAGGCGATCTGATCGGCACCGGCCAGCACCGGGGCCTGCCCGGCCAGGCGGGTCAGGAAGCGGGAGGCGATCGCGTCGAGCTGGCGGACATGCCCGAAGGTGAACGCGCGTAGGAACGTGCCCAGCGTCGAGGGCGCACGCGCATCCTGGAACAATTTGCCCATCCCGCCGTGGCGCAACAGGTCCATGTCATCGATGGAGTCGGCCCCGGCCGTCATGCCCGCGACCAGCGCCAACACCTTCGCCCCGGGATTCGCGCTGCCCGCACCCGACAGACTCAGATGCTCACCGACCAGCGCCGACAGCCCGGCACGCTCGGCCAGCGCCATCACCGGGACAAGACCCGCCACGCCGACCAGATTCGGATCGTCGAACCGTACCGAGGAGACATGAGATAGTTGCATCTACGAGATGCCCTTCTTTTTTGGGACTGCGTGCGTTGACAACACGCATTATCCCAGGTCAGAAGGGCATTCTCATGCGCCCACGCCACCCAGACTCAAACCAGCACGGTGGATCCAGGTTCAGTGTGCCTGGTCGACGTCGACACCCATACGACGCTCAAGTCGGCGATCGAGACCGCCCAGCGCGAAGGCATCGACCTGCTGGTCACGCGGTTGAAGTTCGAGACCTGGCTCTACTGGCACGTTTCCGAGTCGCGCGCCGCACACTCGACTCGACAGCTGGACGAGCTGATGTCCAAACACAAGCTCCTCCGGGACGGCAAGCATCTCGCGACACACTTTCCGTTCGCGAGTGTCGACGACGCCATTCGCACAGCTCGTGCGGCGGACCTCAGCCTCGGATCCTGTCGGTGTGGCCCTGACCCTTCCTCGGGAATGCCCGTGCTCGTCGAACTCATGCGTGGACTGACCCCCCGCACGTAGCGCTCCCCTGCGCGCGGGTCCCCTCCGGCCACCTCACCGGCCGCCCGTCAGGCCACTTCCCGTGGATCGGCGGTCCTGCGAACCTCGTCCAGGGTGGCGACGATGACGTCGATGTCCGCATCGGGGAAGAAGTAGTCCGGGCCGGTCGGCGCGTGATCGGTATACGGCGATTCGAAGAGTCGGGCGGGCTCCATGACCCCGTTGCGGGTGAGCTCGTCGACGATGAGGTTGACGAAGCGGAGCTGGTCGATCGAGAACCGGGCGCCGTCGAGGTAGCTCGCGAACGCCTCCGCCACCGCGGCCCGGTCCAGGCCCACGAGGGAGCGCACGAACAGCCCGAGCCCGTCGGCCTGATCCCTGGCCCACGCGATGTCGACGGTGCGCCCGCCCGCGGCCACGAGCAGCCGCTCCAGCTCGCTCAGGTCGCCCGGTGTGAGCTGCCTGTTGCGGCGCAGCCGCTGCAGGGTGAGGTTGTCGAGGTGGCCCCGGAGGTAGGCCTCGGCCTTGGCGCGGAAGCGTTCGAAGTCGGTGCCCGGGGTCGTGCCCGGCAGGTCGATCTCCACCGACTCACCCAGCGCGTCCTCGACGTCGGTGTAGACGGGGCTCCGGGAGGCGCGCTCGATGAAGCCCGCGAGACCGCGGATGCGCACGCGCGCGAGCTCGAGCATCGGCAGCGTCACGCCCGTCCACCACTCGTCGCCGACGACGGCCTCGAGCAGCACCGCCTGGTCGGCGACCGACGGGATCGCGGTCTTGGCCAGGAGCGCCGCCGCGATGTCCTGGACCGCCTCGCGCACGCGTTCGGCCGTCACGGCATCGCCCTCGAGTTGCGCCGATTGACGACGCAGGATGAGCAGGTCGAACCGCTTGGCGTCCTCGTCGTCGTCCCGGACCGAGGAGGGCAGCGCCGCCAGGGCGAGCAGGTCGGGCCCGTCCGTGGCGGTGAGCTCGCGCCAGGCGTCCGCGGCGGCGAAGCGCTCGACCGCCCGCCGGTGCGGCCGGACCACGAAGTTGTCGGGGTTCATGCCCGCCACGATCTGCCGGAGCGTGTGGGTCGTCGCGGCGCGCAGCTCGCCGTCCTCCTCCCCCAGCGCCCGCACGAGCGCCAGGCGGGCCTCGAACAGGCGCTGCGTCAGGGACGTGCGCACCTGCCCCTGGGAGCCGGGCAGGTCCTGACCGAAGAATTCGAGGTTGCCGCAGAAGTCGAACACGAGGAAGTCCCGCTTGTGCTCGCCGGGGCCGAACAGGTCGCGGCAGGTGCGGGTGCCGCGCCCGATCATCTGCCAGAACTTGGTCTTCGAGCGCACGGCCTTGAAGAACACGAGGTTGACCACCTCGGGCACGTCGATACCGGTGTCGAGCATGTCGACGCTGATCGCGAGGTGCGGCGCCTGCTCCTTGACGGAGAAGGCGTCGATGAGGGATTGGGCATACGGCGCGGCATGGGTGATCACCCTCGCGAACCGGCCCGCGAATTCGGGGTAGGCGGCGTTGAAGCGCTGCTCGATGAACTCCGCATGTCGCTGGTTCTTGGCGAACACGATCGTCTTGCCGAGGCGGTCGCCGCCGGCCACCTTATAGCCATGGACCATGAGCGCGCCGAGCACCTTGTCCACCGTGTCCTCGTTGAAGAGGAATCGGTTGAGCTCCTCGGCTCCGACCTCGTCGGGCGGTCCGTCCTCGCCCCAGTCGAGCGCGTCCCACTCGTCCTTCTCCTCCTCGGAGAGCTGGTCGTAGGCGATGCCCGAACGCAGGAACCGGGTGCCGGTGCTCACCCCCTTGGGAGGAACGAGCCAGCCCTCCGCGACGGCCTCGTGGAGAGGGTAGTCGTCGGTCGGCACGCCGTCCTCGAGCCGGAACAGGCGGTAGGTGTTGTGGTCCACCTCGTCCTTGGGCGTGGCCGTCAGGCCCACGAGGAGGGAGTCGAAATAGGCGAAGATCGCGCCGTACTTCGCGTAGACGGAACGGTGTGCCTCGTCGATCACGATGAGGTCGAAGTAGCCGGGGCCGAAGCGCCGCTCGCCGTCGTCGATGCGGTCGATGAGGTTCATCATCGTCGGGTAGGTGGAGACGTACACCCGCCCGTCCGCCGTCTTCTCGTTCATGAGGTTGACGGTGGTCGATCCGGGCAGGTGCGCCGTGAACGCGTTCGCGGCCTGGTTCACGAGCGCGGTGCGGTCGGCGAGGAAGAGCACCCGTTTGGCCCAGTTCGCCCGCTGGAGCAGATCGACGAGCGCGATGGTGGTGCGGGTCTTGCCCGAGCCGGTGGCCATGACGAGCAGCGCCTCACGCTGCCTGCCCTCGAACGCGTCGGCGACCGCCTTGATCGCCCGCTGCTGGTAGGGGCGGTCGACGATGCCGGTGTCGATCGCGGCGGTGGCGAGCGGGAGTCGGCTGCGTCGGCGCTGGATGAGCAGCTCCAGTTCGCCTGCGGTGTAGAAGCCCTGGACCTCGCGCGGCGGGTAGCCGCCCGCATCGTCCCAGATGCGGTGCTCGTACCCGTTGGAGCAGAAGATGACCGGGCGCCGTCCGAACTGGTGCTCGAGGCAGTCGGCGTACAGCTTCGCCTGGTGCTGGCCGATCTCGGGTGAGGACGACGTCCGCTTGGCCTCGACGAGGGCGAGCGGCAGGCCGTCCGCTCCCCACAGCACGTAGTCGACGTAGCCGCGCCCCTGGGCGTTCGGCATGCCCGAGACCTCGTACTCCCGGTCGCGTTCGTTCTCGAGCGGCCACCCGGACTCGCGTAGGAGCACGTCGATGAACGCGACGCGGGCCTCGGCCTCGGAGTAGTCGCGTTCGTCGGGGGCGGCGCCCGCCTGCGCGGCCGCGATCCGGGCGCGGAGCTCGGCGATCTGGGCCTCGCGCTCGGCGAGCAGGTCGTCCTTCTCGGCGAGCGCCCGGGCGTGGTTCTCGTCCTGCTCGGTGAACTTCGCGGCGAGGGCGAGCACCTCCTCGCGCGTGAGCGGGGCGGCGCGTCGCGCGAGTGCCGGGTCGAACGCGGCGCGCAGGGGCGCCGCGTCGGGCCGCGGCGAGTGGTGGTAGGAGGCCCAGACGACGACGTGGAAGAGTTCGCGCAGCACCGCGAGCGAGGCGTCCTTGCCGATGCGTCGCTGGTCGTGCACGGCCGTGTTGGCGATGCGGCGGATCGCGGTGAGCTTTTGGGTGATCGCCGGTGGCACGCACGCCTTGAACGCGGCGGCGTCGAGCCGGGCCGCCAGGTCGTTGCGATAGGGGGCGGGCAGCTCGAGCACCTCGTACAGGTAGCCGGCGACCTCCTCGACCACGCGGCGCGCATAGAAGCACGCCGAGCGCGGGTCGGTGGCGACGTAGGACTCGGCCCGGGCACAGTCCTCGTGGATCGAGGGCATCGTGATCCGGACGAATTCGAAGTTGCTCATGCCAGCGCCACCAGGACCACGTCCGCCAGATACGTCCGCAGCACCGGGACGTCGCTCGTCACCGTGCGCCAGACCCGCAGAGGATCGAGGTCGTCGTATTGGTGAGCCGCAAAGTTGCGCATGGCGACGATGAGGCGCCACGGCTGGCCGTCGAACGTCTCCAGCACTGCCCGCGGGACGCGGTTGACGCCCTCCCCGATCCGGATCAGGCCCATCTCCACTGCCCACTGACTTCGGACGTCGGCGGCGAACTCCTCGTAGCCGATCTCGGTCAGCTCGGCCAGTGTGTCGCAGACGGCGAGGACTCCTTCGATGGCATCGCGCGCCAACGTCGCATCGCTCCTCACACGGGCACCGATTCACGCAGAACCCGGTCGCGGAAGCTGCCGCGGAGGGTGTCGGAGGCGACGATATCGACCTCGACACCGAGCAGGTCGGTCAGCGCGAGCCGGAGCCCGATCTCGTCGAAGAGGCTGGCCTCGTCCGTGAAGGTGACGAGCAGGTCCAGGTCGGAGCCACCGATGTCCTCCCCTCGGCTCACCGAACCGAAGATCCTGGGGTCCGTGCCGTGATGTGCGGTGACCGCGGCGAGGATCGCCTCCCGATGCTGGGCGATCCGGGCGGACGGACGTGCGCGCAGCGCGCTCCGGATCCGGTCGAGCACTTCGGGGCTCGGGGAACGTCGATTGTTCTCATAGGCGGAGAGATTGGGCTGCGGCACATGCGCGGCCCGCGCCAATTCGGATTGGCTCATCCCCGCCCCCAGTCGCTCCGCCCGGATGTTCATGGCCATCACAGTAGCGGAGAGTTATCGGGGGCGATATGGCAGCTGATGGGGCTATTCGAAGAAGTCCTCGTCGATCTCGACGATCTCGATGCGCCGTTTCACCTGCACCCCCACGCCGTAACGGATCATGAGGCGGGCGAGCCGGTCGCCGTCGATGAGGATCACGCGGGTCGCGATCGACCCGGCGTAGTCGATCGCCGTGCGGGAGAAGCGACTCGTGGTGATGAAGACACCCTGGTTGGCCTGGTTCCCGGCCAGGGCGCCGACGAAGGCCTGGATCGCCTCCCGGCCGACCGTGTTCTCGGCGCCGTAGCGCTTCGCCTGCACATAGATCCGGGAGAGACCGAGGGCATCCTGGTCGATGATGCCGTCGATACCGACGTCATTCGAAAGCTGTGTGCGGGTGGCCTCCCCCTCGGCACCGCCGTAGCCCATCGCCATGAGCAGGTCGAGCACCGCCTGCTCGAAGAACACCGGCTCCTGCGCCCAGATGCGGGTGAGGAGCTGATCGGCGACGTCCTCGTCGATCCGGGCGACGCCGAAGGAGATCTGCTCCTCCGGGTCGAGGGCCGACTCCTCCACCGCGGCCACCGCGCGCGGTCGCGGGGCCCCGCTCGCGCCCGGACCCGGGGCGCTGCTCGGGAGCGCGTCCGACGTGGCCGCCGGGAACGCCTTGATCGTGTGCGGCGCGTTCGGATCGCCCGACAGTGCCCGCAGGTGCCGCTCGGTGATCCCGCCGGGGTGATCAGCGAGGAGCCTGCGCCCAACCTCCGTGATCCGGTAGTGGCCCCGGGCGGGGCGCTCGACGGCGCCCGCGCGGGCGAGGTAGGAGAGCGCCCAGTTCCCGCGGTTGCGGTACTGCTCCTGCCCGGAGGGGATGACGACGGCCCGGTGCTCGCCCGAGAGGTCGAGCAGATCGGCGGCGGCCGCCACGATGTCGCGCCCGCGGTGCACCTCACCGCCGGCGAGCACCCGCAGCGACGGGGCCATGTACTGGTCCCAGGTGGGCGCGCGCATCACAGCTCTCCTCGGAACGCTCGGGACTGGAGGGAGGCGAAGAGTTCGTCTGAACACTCTTCAGCGACCTCGACGACTTTACGTTGCTCGGTCAACTGTTCTACTCTCGCCGCAAACTCTCGTTGATCATCAATTGACGCGCGCGGGATTTCAATCTGGCGAATCATTGAAAGATTCAAATTCTTTTGACGAACACCGCGTCGTCGCTTATTGACCTGTGGGCGGATAGCCTGCACAGCAAAGTACACAAATTCAGCCAGCGCTGCGCCGTCATCAACAATCGCAAACGCTACAGCCTGGTTGCATGCACCCGGACTTGTTGCAATACTGGAATTCAAGGCAGCCGTGTCATACATTCCCAGAAGAATCGCGCCTGCAGGAATGGCCTTAGCCGAACTCATTAATAGCGCCTCGGCCGAGATGTGCTCCTTCGAATCATCCACGTACATAGACCCCAATTCGCCCGAGGAGTACCACGGAATGTCCCCCTCGAAGAATTCTGGCCTTGTTCGAGTCGGAGTCCCCCCACTACGCCATACTGCGAGCTCACCGAGGGCGATTCTGTCTCTCACCGATGAAAACATGTCGTGGAAGATCGCCTGGGTGAGGGAGTCGAGGTGGGCGAGGACTTGTCGTCGTTTCGCTCGCAGGGCGTCGGCGTGATCGAGGATCGCGGCGATGCGGCGCTGCTCGGGCAGCGGTGGCAGCGGGATGCGAAGCTCTCGCAAGAAGATGGCGGGAACACGCCGCTGCCCTCCGCTCCCAATCATCCTCAGCGCACCGGTGGCGCGCACGTGAGATTGCCGAAGAAAATGAAGTAGGTAACGATCGTGCAATCGTTCCAACGGTCGCACTACATGGAACTCGGTCGACCCGACACCGACAGCATGATCAAGCTGCGCCTGGCCGATCTTGACGTTCTCCCAACACGGCGTGATCTTCGCCGCAAGGATGTCACCGTCACGGAAAGTCGTGTACCCGCTGGAGACATCGCGGAACCGTCGGCTCTCGAGTGGGCGCGCACGAGCTGTGATCGGGTCGAGTTCCGCCATGCCAACAAATGAGACCGGCGCGTCGTCCTCAACCTTCTCACCCCGCGGATTGATCGTCGCAACGTCGCCCAGGATCGCTGTTCTCACGAGAGCATTGCCTTGAGGTCGTCGAGGCCCCGGGCGATCTCGGTCTCGAGCTCCTCGATGTCGGCGATGATCGCGAGCGGGTCTCGGTGGGCGACCTGCTCGAACTCGATCTCCTGGTAGCGGTTGATCGAGAGGTCGTAACCCTGCTCGACGATCTCGGCCTTGGGCACGAGGAACGACTGATCGGTGCGGCCCCGCCCCTGCTCGGCGGTGCGGTCCTGCCAGCGGGCGAGCACGTCGGGCAGGTCGTTCGCCTCGATCGGGTTGCGCTTGTCGTCGAGGGAGAAGCCGTCGGCGCGCACGTCGTAGAACCAGACGTCCTCGGTGCCGCCGGAGTCGGTCCGGGTGAAGAACAGGATCGCGGTCGACACCCCGGCATAGGGCCGGAAGACGCCCGAGGGCAGCTTGACCACGGCGTCGAGCTTCTGCTCCTCCACGAGGATCCGGCGCAGCTCCCGGTGCGCCTTGCTCGAGCCGAAGAGCACGCCGTCGGGCACGATCACGGCCGCCCGGCCGCCGGGCGCGAGCAGCTTGAGGAACAGGGCGAGGAAGAGCAGCTCGGTCTTCTTCGTCCGCACCACCCGCTGCAGGTCCTTCGCGGTGGACTCGTAGTCGAGTGAGCCGGCGAACGGCGGATTGGCGAGGATGAGACTGTACCGGGCGGCGTCCTCACTCGCCCCCTCCGAGAGGGAGTCGCGATAGCGGATATCGGGCGACTCGATGCCGTGCAGGAGCATGTTCATGCTGCCGATGCGCAGCATGGTCGAGTCGAAGTCGTAGCCGTGGAACATCGACCGGTGGAAGTGCTCGCGCTGGGTCGCATCGAGCAGCGCGTCGGCGTGGGTCTCGCGCACGTACTCGCTCGCCGCCACGAGGAACCCGGCCGTGCCGCAGGCCGGATCACAGATCTCGTCCCCCGGCTCCGGCGCGGTCATCCGCACCATGAGGTCGATGATGTGGCGGGGCGTGCGGAACTGCCCGTTCGTGCCCGCCGTCGCGATCTTGGCGAGCATGTACTCGTACAGGTCGCCGTTCGTGTCGCGATCGGCCATCGGGATGGCGTCGAGCATGTCGACCACGCGGCTGAGCAGCGCCGCGGTCGGGATCGTGAACCGGGCACCCTTCATGTGCTCGGAGTAGGTCGACCCGTCGCCACCGATCCGGCCCCCGAGGGAGCGCAGGAACGGGAACACGTGCCGGTCGATCGTCTCGAACATCTCCCCGGGCGCCGTGTTCTTGAGCCTTCCCCAGCGCAGGTGCTCCTGACCCGGTAGGAACACCGGATCCTCGATCGGGCCGCGGGTGGTCCGCGCCTTCTTCTCGGCGAGCACCTGGAGGTCGTCGAGTCGGCGGATGAAGAGGAGGTAGGTGATCTGCTCGATCACCTCGATCGGATTGCTGATGCCGCCCGACCAGAAGGCGTCCCAGACGCGGTCGATCCTGCTCTTCAACTCACCGGTGATCACGGTGGCCACTGTAGCGAGGACGGCGCCTGCTCCCACCGTGCTCGCCGGCGGCACGAGGCGGCTTCTCCCGGGCGAGCCCAGGAACGACGAACGCCCCACACCAAAGGTGCGGGGCGCCGTCCATACGCGCATGTCGGTGGGCGATACTGGGTTCGAACCAGTGACCTCCTCGGTGTGAACGAGGCGCTCTACCACTGAGCCAATCGCCCGAGCCGGCCGATCGAACCGGCCGCCTGCTGCTTCGGCAATGCTAGCAGCACGCCGGCGCGGGCTCGGACCACGCGGCCGCAGCCCGGGCGCTCGCGAGCCGCGCCCGAGCGCTCACGGGTCGAGGTGGTCGAGGCGGCGGCGGCGGAAGATCTCGGCCATGGCGCGCGTGAGGTCGCCGGGCGCGAGCTCGCGGTCGTCCACCGCGACGATCGGCACGAGGCCCCGGGTGGAGGAGGACAGCGCGGCGTGGTTCGTGGTGCGGATCACATCGAGGGGCAGTGTCGCCTCCGCCACCGGCACGCCCTCCTCCCGCGCCCACTCGAGCACGAGGGCGCGCGTGACCCCGGCGAGTGCCCCGGAGTCGAGCGCCGGGGTGAGCAGCCGGCCGTCGTGCTCGACGAACACGTTCGTGCCGGTGCCCTCGCACAGCTCCCCGCGGGTGTTCGCGAGGATCGCCTCGCCGGCGCCGCGGGCCTTGGCATCGGCCAGCGCGAGCACGTTCTCGGCGTAGGAGATCGACTTGACTCCCGTGAGCGGGGAGCGCTCGTTGCGCACCCAGCGCGAGAGCCGCACGCGCACGGGCCGCGGCTCGGCGGCCGGGCCGGCGGAGACCAGGAGGGTGGCCGGGCCGTCTCCCCGATCCGACCCCATGGGCCCGGGACCGGAGGTCCACGTGATCCGCAGCCGGCCGCTCGAACCGGCCTCCGCCCGGGCCCACGCGCCCTCGATGGCCGCGACCGCGGCGAGGATCTCATCGCGGTCCGGGGCGGCCAGGCCGAGTGCACGCACGGAGGACTCGAGCCGGTCCAGATGTCGGGTGAGGGCGAAGGTGCGACCGTCGATGAGTTCACACGTCTCGAACGCGCCGTCGCCCACGAGCACCCCGTGGTCGCTCGCCGTGATGACGGGGGTGTCCGGGTCGATGAGGCGTCCGCCCGCATAGAGGAACATCGCCCCACCCTAGGCGGTGGGTCGATCCGGCCCGGTCGGGCCGGGCGGGCCGGTCGGGGCAGTCAGGGCGGGCAGGTCGGCTGGGTCGGCTGGGGCGGCGAGGAGGTCCTCGGCCAGCTCCACGAGGCGGCGGGCCTTGAGCTCGGTCTCCGCCCACTCCCCCGCGGGCGTGGATCCCGCGGTGATCCCGGCCCCGGTGCCGAAGTGCAGGAGCCCGTCGCGGTGCCAGAAGATCCTGATGCCGGCGGCGAGGGTCGCCCGGCCGGCGTCGGCGTCGATCCAGCCGAACTGGCCGCAGTAGGGACCGCGCGGCACCGGCTCCACGGACCCGATCCAGTCGAGTGCCGCCGCGCGCGGCACCCCCGCGACCGAGCACGGCGGCTGCGTGGCCGTGAGGATGTCCATCCAGTCCCGCGGTCCGGGCCGGGCCGCCGTCAGTGCGCCGCTCACGCGCGCGACCAGATGGACGAGGCCCGGATGGTGTTCGAGCACGGCGGGTTCGGTGCGGACGCTGCCGGGCCGGCAGAGCGGTGCGAGTTCGGCGGCGAGGGCACCCGCCACGAGTTCGTTCTCGCGCCCGTCCTTGGGGAGCAGCTCCGCGGCCGTGCGGGCCGTGCCCTTGATCGGCCGGGCCGCGATCCGGCCGGAGTCGACCTCGATCGCCAGCTCGGGCGAGGCACTGACCAGCCACGCCCCCGGATCCGACGGTCCCGCCGCGCCCGCCGGAATGTCCCAGTACCCCCCGTAGGGAGACGGATGCGCCGCGGCGAGACGGGCGTGCAGAGCCCGGGCCGGGACGGGAACGGGCAGGCGGCGGTGGAGGATCCGACCCAGGTTCACCTGCTCGAGTCGACCGCGGCGGATCGCCTCGACGGTCGCCGTCACCGCCGCCTCGTATCCCGCCCGGTCGAGCGAGGAGGTCCAACGCGCGGCCGCGTCGTCCCGCCCGGCCGCCGCCGCGCGCCGATCCGAGGTGATCGTGCTCACAGCCGGGCCCGGGGTGGCGCGGTTGACAGCATCGAAGCGCCAGGCGTGCCACCGGCCGTCGAACTCGGCCAGAACCGCCCACAGGCCGGTGCCGAGCGCCTCGGGCGATTCGCGCAGATCGGCGTATTCCCGCGGGTTCGAGGCGGTGACGCCGTCGAAGTGGACGGCCGGGCGCGGCGGCGGATCGTTCAGTCGGGAGGTCACGGCTTCACGGTAGCGAGCGCGGGGTTCGGGCGGACGGAGCGGGCACCGGTTGGACTCGGGTGCCGATCGTCGGTTAATGTTCTGGTTGTTCGCCCCGAACGGGGTGACATGCGGATGTGGCTCAGTTGGTAGAGCATCACCTTGCCAAGGTGAGGGTCGCGGGTTCGAGTCCCGTCATCCGCTCGGAGGCATGGCCCACACACCGATTTCGGGTCAGAAGTCATCCACGGTGGGTTGGCCGAGAGGCGAGGCAGCGGCCTGCAAAGCCGTATACACGGGTTCGAATCCCGTACCCACCTCGCATGGGCGATTGGCGCAGCGGTAGCGCGCTTCCCTGACACGGAAGAGGTCACTGGTTCGATCCCAGTATCGCCCACCACACTGTCCATCTCGACTCCGGACAGCAGGTTCCCTGGTCAAGGGTGTCGAACGCCCCGTTCTCCGACGGCGGCCGGCCACGGACAGTGGTCGTTTCACGCGCCGATTCCGGCGTTGCTTCCCATCGAGGAGTTCCCGGTGCCGAATCACGGCTCATCCGCCGCACCCCGCACCAGCCCACGGGCGGGCGAGGTCGCCCCGATCATCCCGATCCTCGCGCGCAAGGTGCGCGAGGTCGAGGCCAAGTCGAACCGCGGCAAGGTCGGCCCGACCAACCGCACGCGGTTCCAGGTCATCGCCCTGCTCGTGCGCGACGAGCGGTCCCGCATCCGCGACGACTCCGCCCTGAGCGGCAACACGCGCAGCGAGCTGCTCAAGCGGCTCGACGGCATCGCGACCATCCTCGCGCGGATCGCCGCGCGCGACACCTCGCTCCTGTCCCTCCTCGACTCCCAGACCCAGCCGGGACCCTCGGCGCAGCGGATGCGGAACGAGTGGCTCCTCTCCTCCGGTGCCGAGCTGTCGGAGGAGGAGCTGCAGATCAAGGCCCCGGCGCCGGCCCGCACCCCCGTGGTCTCGGCCTCGCTCGCCCAGAAGCAGGTGGTGCCGGCCGGGGTTCCCAAGCGCCTCAAGGCCCGGCCGTTCGCCCCGCCGGTCTTCCCGTCGGGAACCTCGCCCGCCGTCGGTCACCTGTCGGGCTGGGACCTCCTCGAACCGCTCTACCGCTCCTTCGAGCAGGGGGCCGGTGGCGGGGCGGCGTCGATGCCACTGCCACCGTCACCGCGGATCGATCAGTACTCCCCCAAACCACTCGAGCTCATGGCGCACCAGCTACAGCTGCTCGAGTCCGTCAAGCAGGGCCACCGCAGCTTCCTGCTGGCCGATGAGCCGGGGCTCGGGAAGACCGCGCAGTCGGTCATCGCCGCGTCCGTCGCGCACGCCTACCCGCTCCTGGCCGTCGTGCCGAACGTGGTCAAGATCAACTGGGCCCGCGAGGTCTCCCTCTGGACCCCGCGACGGAAGGTGAGCGTCATCCACGGCGACGGCCGCGACGTCGACGCCTTCGCCGACGTCTTCGTGATCAACTACGAGATCCTCGACCGCCACCTCGGCTGGCTCTCGAAGTTCGGCTTCCGCGGGATGGTCGTCGACGAGGCACACTTCATCAAGAACCTGAGCAGCCAGCGCTCCCAGCACGTGCTCGCGCTCGCGGACCAGATCCGGCGCTCGACACCCGACGGGGATCCGCTGCTCATGGCGCTCACGGGCACTCCGCTCATCAACGACATCGAGGACTTCCACGCGATCTGGCGATTCCTCGGCTGGGTCGACGCCGAGGGGCCGACCCCCCGGTTGCGGCAGGCCCTCGAGGCGATCGGGCGCACTCCGGCCGACCGCGCCTTCTACCCCGAGGCCCGGACCGCCGTGGTCGATCAGGGCATCGTGCGCCGCGTCAAGACCGAGGTGGCGAAGGACCTGCCGGCCCGCCGGGTCGTGGACCTGCCGGTGGAGCTCGACGACGACCTCGGCCGCTCGATCCGTCAGGCGGAGCGGGAGCTCGGCGCCCGACTCGCGGCGAAGTACCGGGCGCTCACCGCCTCCAGGTCGCCGCGCGAGGGCTGGGACCTGGACATCATGCGCCACGTCGCCGAGGGAGAACTCGAGGCGTCCCGCAGCGCGTCCTCGGGCGAGAACGTCTTCACGATGGTGCGCAGGATCGGGCAGGCCAAGGCCTCCCTCGCGAGCGACTACACCGCGCAGCTGGCGCACTCGGTGGGCAAGGTCGTGCTCTTCGCCAAGCACATCGACGTCATGGACACGGCCGAACGACTCCTGGCCGAGGCGGGGCTGCGCACGGTGTCGATCCGGGGCGAGCAGAGTTCGAGCACGCGGCAGCGGGCGATCGACGCCTTCACGACCGACCCCGGCGTGTCGGTGGCGATCTGCTCGCTCACCGCGGCGGGGGTCGGCCTCAACCTGCACGTGGCCTCGAACGTCGTGCTCGCCGAGCTGAGCTGGACCGCGGCCGAGCAGGCGCAGGCGATCGACCGCGTCCACCGCATCGGCCAGGAGGAGCCGGTCACCGCCTGGCGGATCCTCGCCGCGCACACGGTGGACACGAAGATCGCCGAACTCATCGACGCGAAGAAGGGCCTCGCCGCCCGCGCCCTCGACGGCAGCGACGAGGAGATCGTCTCGACGACGACCGTGCAGGTCGACGCACTCGTGCACCTGCTCATGGAGGCCCTCGAGGGCTGAGGCACCCGCCTGCGGTGCACGTTCTCAGGAAGTTCGAGCAGACTACTCGGGTGACCGTCATCGCCCCGCCCCAGACCCTGTCCCCCCGGCGCCTGTACCGAATCCTCGCAGTGGCCGAAACGATCACCTGGACCCTGCTGATCGCCGGCATGATCCTCAAGTACCTCCTCCACGTGGGCGACTGGCCGGTGCGCGTCTTCGGCCTCACCCACGGCGTCGTGTTCGTGGCGTACGCCCTGACGGCGCTGCTCGTCGGCGTCAACCAGTTCTGGCCGCTGCGCCAGATCGTCGCCGCCGTCGCGACCGCGATCGTGCCCTATGCGACGATCCCCTTCGATCGCTCCCTCGAGCGGCGCGGGCTCCTCACGGGCGGCTGGCGCGTCACGGCCACCGACGACCCCCGCGACCACACGCGCACGAGCGCCGCCCTGCGGTTCTTCCTGCGCCACCCGTTCACGCTCGGTCTGGCCATGGTCGTCGCCGTCGTCGCGATCGTCGGCATCCTGCTCACGCTCGGCCCGCCCACCCAGTGGTTCGGCTAGCTCACGCCGATCGACTCGATCCGCTCGCGGGTGGACTGGCACGTGTAGTACATGCCGATGCGGTTGCCCCCGACGAGCTCGACCGGGATCTCCAGACCGTAGATGAGCCGCATCTGCTCGGTCGTGATGATCTCCTCGGGGGAGCCCTCGGCCACGATCCGGCCGTCCCGCATGGCGATGATCCGGTCGGAGTAGACGCTCGCGAAGTTGATGTCGTGGAGCACCATGACCACGGTCTTGCCCAGCTCGTCGCAGGTGCGCCGCAGGATCTGCATCATCCCGGCCGAGTGCACCATGTCGAGGTTGTTGAGCGGCTCGTCGAGGAGCACGTAGTCGGTCTCCTGCGCGAGCACCATCGCCACGAACGCCCGCTGCCGCTGGCCGCCGGAGAGTTCGTCCAGGTAGCGGTTCGCGAGCGGCCCCAGGTGCAGGTAGTCGATCGCCCGGCCGATGGCGTCGGCGTCGGTCGTCGTCAGCCGCCCCTTCGAGTGCGGGTAGCGGCCGAACGTCACGAGCTCGCGCACGGTGAGCCGGACCGCGAGGTGATTGTCCTGGCGCAGGATGGCCAGGCGGCGCGCGATCCGGTCGCCGGGCGTCGTCGTCACGTCGAGTCCCTCGACCGTGACCGACCCGGCGCTCATCGGCAGCAGCCGGGCCACCATCGACAGCAGGGTCGACTTCCCCGCCCCGTTCGCGCCGATGACCGAGGTCATCCCGCCCGCCGGGATGGTCGTGGTGACGTCGTCGACCACGGTGGTCGACCCGTACACCTTGCTCACTCCGCGGATCTCGATCACCGGTTCCGTCCTCTCACCAGCAGGGCGATGAACACCAGTCCTCCAACGAATTCGATGATGACGCTGAGCACGGTGCCCAGACCGAGCGCGTGCTGGAGCACGGCCTGGGCGCCGATGAGCATCGTGATCGCCACGAGTGCCGACGCCGGCAGCACGATCGCGTGCCGGCTCGACCGGCAGATCTGGTAGGCCACGTTCGAGACGATGAGCCCGAAGAACAGCACCGGGCCGACGAGCGCGGTGGCGACCGCCACCTGCACGGCGCCGAGGCTCAGCACCCCGAGCACGAGCCCGCGGTAGTTGAGCCCGAGGGCCGTCGAGCGGCTCGGCCCGAGGGCCACCACGTCGAGCCGGCGGCGCAGCAGCCAGATCCCCAGCGAGCTCAGGACGATCCCGGCGGTGGCGTAGGGGAGCAGCGAGGCGTCGACGGACGTGAAGCTCGCGAACAGCCGGTCGGTGATGATGAGGCTCTCGTTCGGGTCGATCACCCGCTGCATGAACGTCGAGATGGAGCGGAAGAAGGTGCCGAACACGATCCCCACGAGCACGAGCAGGACGACGTCGCGCCGGCGCCCGCCGAACAGCCACCAGAACAGGGCGAGCGAGAGGCCGAGCATGGCGGCGAGCTCGAGCCCGAACATCGCCGGGCCCGCGAGCCGGTTCACCGCGGTGGCGCCGAGGAAGAAGACCATCCCCGTCTGAATCAACTCGTACAACGAGTCGAAGCCCATGATCTGCGGGGTGAGGATCCTGTTCTCGGTGATGGTCTGGAAGACCACCGTGGACCAGCCGATGGCCACCGAGACGAGCACGAGTCCCAGCAGGGTGCGGCTGCGCAACTCCAATGCGAAGGCCCAGTCGCCGCGGGTGTTGATCGTGAGGAAGGCGGCCATCGCGGCCACGGCGAGGGCCCCGAGCAGGACGAGCCTGGCCCGGTCGCCCACGTGCTCCCACCGGCGCGGGCGGCGGGGTCCGATCGAGCGGTCCCGGCGGCGACGCGCGGGGGCCGGGGGCGCGGTCCGCGCCGGACGGATCGACGTCGAGGTCATCGCGCGTCCACCTCCGTGGCCCGGTCCCGCGCGCGGGCGGGACGGCGCGCGCGGACCTCACGCCGGTCGCGCGGCTCGTACAGGAGCAGGTAGAGGAACACGCCGGAGCCGACGAGACCCACGACCACCCCGATGGGCACCTCGTACGGGAAGCGCACGATGCGCCCGAGGATGTCGCATGCGAGCACGAACCCGGCGCCGAGCAGCGCGACCCACGGCAGGCTGCGGCGCAGGTTGTCGCCCACGAAGCGGGAGACGATGTTCGGCACGACGAGGCCGAGGAACGGCAGGCTGCCGACGACGACGATGACCAGCGCCGTCACGACGGCCACGAGCCCGAGTCCGACGTTCATGGCCGTGCGGTAGTTGAGCCCGAGGTTCGTGGTGAACTCCTCCCCCATCCCGGTCACCGTGAACCGGTCGGCCATGACGTAGACGAGGATCCCCGCGATCGCCACGAGCCAGAGCAGCTCGTACCGGTTCTGGATGACGCCCGAGAAGTCGCCGGTGAGCCACGAGGACAGGGTCTGGGTCATCTGCCGCCGGTAGGCGATGAACGTCGTCACGGCGGCGATCACGGCGCCGAGCATCATGCCCACGAGCGGCACCACGATGACCGAGCGCAGCGGGATGGACCGCAGGATGCGCAGGAAGAGCATCGTGCCGGCGAGGGCGAAGACCGCGGCCACGACCATCTTGCCCACGAGCGGCATCCCGGGGGAGACGATCGTGACGACGAGGAGCCCGAAGGCGGCCGACTCGCTCGTACCGGCGGTCGCGGGCTCGACGAACTTGTTCCGCACGAGCATCTGCATGACGAGCCCGACGATCGCGATCGAGGCGCCGGCGAGCACGATCGAGATCGTCCGCGGCAGCCGGGAGACCACGAGGGTCTGGCGCTCGACGTCGGTCAGCGTCCCGGTGAGCACCCGGAGCGGATCGAGGTCGCTCACGCCGACGAACAGCGAGACCCCGGCGAGCAGCAGCACGACGGCGACCGCCGCGATCAGCCGGCCGGTGCCGGCGGATCGGGCGGTCGCGCTCCCCGGGGACCCGGGGCTGGAAACAGTCACTCTCATCCTTCGTTACGACGGGCCCGTGCGCTCCGGAGCCGGTCGGGCTCAGGCGAAGGCGTCGCCGATCTGGGCGAACATCTCCCGAGTGTTGTCGACGCCGGCCATGACGATGTACCAGCGCTGGGCGTCGAGGTAGACCACCTGCTCCTTCTCCCACGCGGTCGTGGCGTGGACGAGCTCGTTGTCGAGGATCGCCTCGGCGCTCTCACCGGACTGTCCGATGGCGGCGTCGCGGTCGTTGACGAAGAGCCAGTCGGGGTTCGTGTCGCGGATCATCTCGAAGCTGATCGCCTCGCCGTGCGGGAGTGCCTCGACCTCGTTCACGGCCGCCGGCACGCCGAGCACCGAGTGGATGAGGCCGAAGCGGGAGTCCTCGCCGTACACGGTCACCTCGCCCCCCGAGGTGGACAGGATGAGCCCGGGGCCCGCGCCCTCGGTCGCGGCCCGGACCTGCTCGACCGTCTCGTCGAGGTCGGCGAGCGCATCCGCCGCCAGGTCCTGCTCGCCGAAGATCTCGCCGAGCAGTTCGGTGTGCGCATGGACGTCGTCCATGAACGTCGCGTAGTCGACCGACAGGTCGATCGTGGGCCAGTGCTCGCTCAGCTGCGGGTACGCGGCGGCGGACCGGCCGGCGACGATCACCAGGTCCGGATCGATCGCGTTGATCGCCTCGAGATCCGGTTCGAAGAGCGTTCCGACGTTCTCGTGGTCGGCGCCCGCGTAGGCGGAGAGGAAGTCGGGCAGGTTCTCCTGCGGGACGCCGGCGACGTCGACCCCGAGGGTGTCGAGGGTGTCGAGCGAGGCGTAGTCGAACACGACGACGGTCTCCGGGTCGAGCTCGACCTCCGTCTCGCCCTGGGCGTGCTCGACGGTCATCGTGCCGGCCTCGCCGGCGGCGGTCGGCGCATCGGCCGCGGGCTCGTCGGCTGCGGCGCCGCCGCACGCTCCGAGGGCGAGGGCGCCGGCGGCCCCCACGACGAGTGCTGCGAGTGGACGGGGGGTGCGGCGACGATTCACGGTGTGCTCCAGGGAGACGATCGGGACGGACAGCACTTAGGTATACCTAACGTCGTCATTTACGCGCAAGTCGAGTAGCGTAAATCCGCGGCGGCTTCGGTTAGCCTGGTCACATGACGAGCGTGTTCACCCGCATCATCGGCGGCGAGATCCCCGGCCGGTTCCTGTGGTCCGATCCGAGCTGTGTGGCCTTCCTCACGATCGCCCCGATCGTGCCCGGCCACACCCTCGTGGTCCCCCGGGCGGAGATCGACCACTGGCTCGACGTGCCGGCCGAGCTCGGCGCGCACCTGTTCGCGGTCGCGGCCACGATCGGCCGGGCACAGCGGCAGGTCTACTCCCCCGCCCGGATCGGTCTGCTCATCCAGGGGCTCGAGGTGCCCCACACCCACCTGCACGTGTGGCCCGCCGAGAACCTCGCCGACTTCGACCTCGCGCGCGCCGATCACGATCCCGATCCGGGCGACCTCGACCGCGCGGGTCGGGCCCTGCGCACCGAACTGGAGCGCGCGGGTCACGGCGAACACGTGCCCGCATCCATGGCCCGCGCGGACTGACCCGTCCGGGGCGACCGGTCAGACCGGTCCGAGCGCCTCGTCCCGCCGGCTCAGGGCGTCGAGGCGGGAGATGGCCCGCAGGTACTTCTTCCGGTACCCACCCGCCCGCATCCGCTCGCTCACGAGCTCCCGGGCACCGATCCCGGCGAGGCGCACGGGGATCCCCCGGTCGTAGAGCCGGTCGATGAGCACGACGAGCCGGAGCCCGGCCACGTCGTCGGTGAGGGTGGCCCCGCCGGTGAGCCCCAGGAACGTCACCCCGTCGACGAGCTGACCGTACCTCGATGGGTGGACCCGGCCCAGATGCCCGAGCAGCGTCGAGAAGTCGTCGAGCGCCCCGCCGCGACCGGCGTGGGCCGTCGCCTCGGCCCGGACCTGCCCGTCGGTGGGCACCGGCCGGTCGAAGTCGAGGGTGCGGGCACGGTAGTCGGGGCCGTCGATGCGCATCACCTCGAACCGGCTCGCGAGCGAGGTGATCTCCCGCAGGAAGTCGTCCGCGGCGAAGCGCCCCTCCCCGAGCGCCCCGGGCTGGGTGTTCGATGTGGCCACGAGCGTCACCCCGGCGTCCGAGAGCTCCCGCAGGAGCCGGCTCATGAGCACGGTGTCGCCGGGATCGTCGAGCTCGAACTCGTCGATGCACAGCACGACCGCGCCCGACAGCTCCGCCACCGCGGCGCCGAAGCCCAGCGCCCCCACGAGGTGCGTGTACTCCACGAACGTCCCGTACAGCGCGCGCTCCGGGCCGAGCGCGTGCGCGAGGGCGGCGATCAGGTGGGTCTTGCCCACACCGTAACCGCCGTCGAGGTAGACGCCGGTGCTCGCACGCCCCCGGCCCCGCAGCAGCCGCCGCCGCGGCCGCTCGATCGAATGGGCCAGTGCTCGCATCCGCCGCAGCGCCGCGGTCTGTGAGGGGTGGGAGATGTCGGGTCGATAGCTGTCGAAGCTCGCGTCGTCGAATTGCGGGGGCGGGACCTGCTGGGCGAGCAGCCGGGCCCGGTCCAGCCGGGGCGACCGGTCGGTCAGCGTGAGGAGCGCGACCTCGTCGCGCCCCTGCCTTCCCGAGCCCACTCCTGCCGGCTCCTGCTCACCCCCGCTCACCCTGGTCAACCGCGCTCACTCGTCCCGGTCGTCCCGGTCGGGTGATACGCCGCGAACTTGCGGAACTGGTTGACCATCGCCCCGGCCACGTAGAGCCACCGCCGGGCGCCGTGTTCGGCCCGGTAGTAGTAGGGATTGGTGACGGCGCCCGCCCGCCGGAGCCTGCGCACGCGCGCGCGCAGGTGCTCGGGGAGGTACCGGCGCAGTAGGGCGAGGGGCACGACCGTGAACAGGTGCTCGGCCGTGCCCTCGACCGGCTCGGCCGGGGCGGGCTCGCCGTCGGCGAACGCGCGCACGTACCAGTCGGCCACGTTGTAGCCGGCGGCGGTCACGGCGTATCCGGAGCGGCCGACCCGCGGATTGAGCTCGAGGAAGTAGTACGTGCCGTCCGGTCCACGCTTGAGGTCGAGGTTGGCGAAGCCGGTCCAGCCGAGGGCGGAGAGCAGCCGCCGCGCGTGCTCGAGGGTCGGGGCGTGGGCCGCCCCGCCCCCGGTGATCTGGGCCACGGAGTTGCCGCGCCCGTTCGGGGTGTGCTCCTCGAGGAGCACCTGCCCGAACAGCAGGAGGTGCCCGCGCCCGTCCGGGCCGTAGCAGGCGTTCACCGCGGCCATGTCGGAGTCGGCGCCGGGCACGTGCTCCTGCACCACGAACTCGCCCCCGTAGCCGGCGGCCGCGACCCGCCCGAAATAGGCCCCGAGCTCGTTTCGGTCGGCGAGGAACTCCACCTTGTTCTTCCCGTCGAGCTCGAGGGCGTGGAACGCCGCACTCGAGGCGGCCTTGACCACGCAGGGAGCCGGGACGTCGGACGGGATCGGCTCGTCGGCGCGGAGCACGACGGTGCGCGGGTGCGGGATGCCGAGCTCGTCGCACAGCCGCGAGAACGCGGCCTTGTCGGTCGCGCGGGCGAGCAGCTCCGGCCCCGGATAGGGCACGATGACGCCCGCCGCGGCGAGCTCGTCGCGCCGGGCGCCGAGCAGCTCGACGTACCAGTCCGCCGACCCGAGCACGATCGGACGGGTGCCGGGGGCCTCCGCGGCCACGTCGAGGACCGCGCGCACGGCCGCGTCGGGGTGCTCGAGACCGTCGAGGATCCGCAGGTCGACGATCGCCGAATCGGCGACCGGGCCGGTGCGCACGCCGGTGAGGACGACCGATCGCACGCCGCGCGCCTCGTGGAATGCCCGGGCGGTGGCGTAGGCGCCGAGGTCGCCGCCCAGGATGATCGGCCGGATCGTTGTCATGACTCGTTAGCCTAATGGGATTGTCGCCCCGCCCCGGCGTGGCCTCCGCGGCGGGGCGGGGGTGCACTCGTAGGGTGGGCGGGTGAGCGCTGAACGTCGTGTGCCGGCCGATTTCGAGGCCGCGCTGCTGAGTCTTCGAGGGCATCGGCCACGGCCCGAGTTCCGGCTCGAGGAGGTGCCGCCCCCGACCCGCATCGCCCCGTTCGCGCTCGCACTCACCGGTGAGGTCAATCCGACCGGCGACCCCGACGACCACCTCGGTGGCGGCCGATTCGTCGTGCTCTACGACCCCGACGGGCAGCCGGCGTGGAACGGCGAGTTCCGGGTGATCGTCATGGCCCGGGCGCAGCTCGAGCCCGAGCTCGGGTCCGATCCCCTGCTCGGGGAGGTCGGCTGGACCTGGCTGACCGACGCCCTCGCCGCCGAGGGCGCCCCGTATCACTCGCTCTCCGGCACGGTCACCCGCGCCCTCTCCGAGACCTTCGGCGGCCTCGAATTGCGATCGGGTACCGTCGACATCGAGATCCGGGCGTCCTGGACGCCCACAGCCCTCGATCTGGCGCCGCACCTGCGCGCCTGGGCGTTGCTCACGTGCCAGGCGGCAGGCCTGCCGCCCGCGCCGTACAACGTCAGCACCCTCTATCGGAATCGGTGATCCGTGCCTTCCAGCACACCCTCCTCCTCCCCCACCCAGTCGGCCCAGTCGGCCGACTCGGCCCCATCGGCAGACTCGGCCCCCGAGGTCGAGACCACCCCGCTGACCGAGCCGGCCGGCGGCGTGCCCGAGGTGACCACGACGGACGCCGCCCTGCGCACGGTCACCGGGGCCCTCGCCGGCGGCACCGGACCCGTCGCCGTCGACGCCGAGCGCGCATCGGGATTCCGCTACGGGCAGCAGGCCTACCTCGTGCAACTGCGCCGGGCCGGTGCAGGCACCGTGCTCATCGACCCGCGCGCCCTGCCAGAGCTCACCGAGGTGACCGACGCCCTCGCCGGGATCGAGTGGGTCTTCCACGCGGCGAGTCAGGACCTGCCGAGTCTGGCCGAGGTGGGACTCCGCCCCGATTCGATCTTCGACACCGAGCTCGCCGCCCGCCTCCTCAACAAGGATCGCGTGGGCCTCGGCCCGCTCGTGGCCGCGGAGCTGCACCTGGCCCTCGCCAAGGAGCATTCCGCCGCGGACTGGTCCACCCGACCGTTGCCGCAGGAGTGGCTGCGCTACGCCGCGCTCGACGTCGAGTTGCTGGTCGAGCTGCGCGACCTGCTCGAGGAGCAGCTCGTGGCCGCGGGAAAGCTCGACTGGGCCCGCCAGGAGTTCGACGCGGTGCGCACCGCGGCGCCGCCGGCCCCGCGGATCGACCCGTGGCGGCGCACGAGCGGCAGCCACAGGATCCGCGATCGGCGCGGCCTGGGGGTCGTGCGCGAGCTCTGGCTGGCGCGTGACGAGGCGGCCCGGACCGCGGACATCTCTCCGGGCCGGATCCTGCCCGATGCGGCCATCGTCGCCGCGGCCACCTCGGCCGGGCCGACCTGAACTCGCTGCGCGAGTTCCGCGGCCGGGGCGCCGCCCGGCGGCTGCGGCTGTGGCAGCGCACGCTCGATCACGCGCTCGCGCTGCCGGAGGCGGACCTGCCCTCGCGCCGGCTCGAGGATCCCGATCACCTGCCCAATCCGCGCGGCTGGAAGGAACACCATCCCGACTCCGCCGTGCGCCTCGAGGCCGTCAAGCGCATCGTGCGCTCCACCGCCGCCGATCTCGACCTCCCGCAGGAGAACCTCCTCACCCCGGACTATCAGCGCCGGCTCGCCTGGGCGCCCCCCGCGGAGCCGACCGCGGCCACCGTGCGCGCCCAGCTCGCGCTGCTCGGTGCCCGCCCGTGGCAGCTCGATCAGCTCGCCGAGCCGCTGACGGACGCCGTCACCCGACCCGAACACGTGCTCGAGGTGGTTCCGGCGCCGAGCACCTGAGGTCTCACCGGGTCGGCCGGGCCCCATTGTGAGGCGCCTCACGTCCGGTAGGCTGGCGAATAGCCAGTACCGCCGGTTTCGCAATCCCCTCGGGGGGAATGGAGGCGCTCATGCTCGGTCGCGACGTCGTACTCGTCGATGCGGTCCGCTCCCCGTTCGGGCGTGCCCGCCCGGACGGCCTCTTCGCCCACCTGCGCGCCGACGACCTGATCGTCGCCGTCGTGCGTGACCTGTTGCGGCGCCACCCGTCGCTGCCGCGGGACGCCCTCGGCGAGGTCGCGATCGCCGCCACCACCCAGGCCGGCGACCAAGCCCCGACCCTGGGCCGCACGGTGGCCCTGCTCAGCGGCCTCGGCTCCGGCATACCCGGCTACGCGATCGACCGGATGTGCGCCGGGGCGATGACGGCCGCGACCTCGACCGCGAGCAGCATCGCGGTCGGCTCGATCGACGCCGCGATCGCCGGCGGCGTCGAGCACATGGGCCACCACCCCCTCGGCTCCGGGATCGAGCCGAATCCCCGCTTCCTGACCGAACGGATCCTCGCGCCCGACGCCCTCGACATGGGCGCGACCGCCGAGAATGTCCACGACACCTACCCGGCGCTCACCCGGGAGCGCGCGGACGCCTACGCCGCGGCGAGCCAGCACCGCTATGCCCGGGCGCTCGCGGAGGGGAACATCGGCGGCGACCTCGTTCCGATCGCCGCACCCGACCCGGAGCGCGGCTGGGGCGTGGCCACCGCGGACGAGCCGCCCCGCCCCGGCACGACCGTGGCGGGCATGGCGGATCTTCCCACCCCGTTCCGGGCCGGCGGGCGGGTCACCGCGGCGACCTCCTCCCCGCTGACCGACGGCGCGACCGCCGCGTTGCTCGTCGCCGCCGAACGGGCCGAGGAATGGGGGCTGACCCCGCGGATGCGGCTCGTCTCCTTCGCCTACGCCGGCGTTCCGCCCGAGCTCATGGGGCTCGGCCCGGTGCCCGCCGCCACGCGGGCGCTCGCGCTCGCCGGCCTGGGCATCGACGACGTCGGCCTCATCGAGATCAACGAGGCGTTCGCCGTCCAGGTGCTCGCGTTCCTCGACGCCTTCGGGCTGGCGGACGACGACCCGCGGGTCAATCCCTACGGCGGTGCCATCGCCGTGGGGCACCCCCTGGCCGCCTCCGGGGTGCGGCTCATGAGCCAGCTCGCCCGGCAGTTCTCCCACCGCCCGGACGTGCGCTACGGGATGACCACGATGTGTGTCGGGCTCGGGCAGGGCGGCGCCGTCGTCTGGGAGAACCCCCACTACGGACAGGAGCGGGCGTCATGACCGAACGAGTGACCCGGGCGCTGCTCCGGGACGTCCCCCTCGCGGGTGTCGGCACCCTGGCCCTCCTCACCCTGGACAACGGGGAGGGGCCGCGGGTGCCGAACACGTTCGGCCCGCTCGGGATCGCCGAGCTCACCGCGGCGCTCGAGCGGGTGCGCGACCGCGCCGAGTCCGGCGAGATCGTCGCCGTGGCGATCACCGGCAAGCCGTTCCATTTCGCTGCGGGCGCGGATCTGCACCAGGCCGCTGCCCTGGCGGGGAGCCGGGAGTCGGCCGCGGCGATCGCCCGCGCCGGGCACGACGCCTACCGGATCCTGCTCGAACTGCCGGTGCCGAGCTTCGCCTACGTCTCCGGGGTGGCACTCGGCGGGGGCCTCGAGCTCGCGCTCTCGTGCCGGTACCGCACCGTGTCGTCCCAGGTGCGCGACATCGGCCTGCCGGAGGTCTCCCTCGGCCTCGTGCCGGGCTGGGGCGGGACCTACCTGCTTCCCCGGCTCGTGGGCATCGAGACCGCGATCGAGGTGATCCTGACCAATCCACTCCGGCAGAACCGCCGGCTCACCGCGGCCCGGGCCACGGACATGGGGATCATGGACCGCTGCCTCGAACCGGCCGACTTCCTCGTCGAGTCGATCCGGTGGACCGCGGCGGTGCTCCGCGGGGAGGAGACTGTGACCCGCACCGACCACACTGAGCCCACCGAGTCCACCGACCCCATCGGGGCGGGCTGGGCGGAGGCCGTGCGCGCCGCGGGCGAGCAGGTGCGCGCCCGCCTGGCGGGCGCCTCCCCGGCCGCGACGCGGGCCGTCGACCTCCTCGCGCTCGCCTCGCGGGGAGATCGTGAGGCCTCCTACGCCGCCGAGGAGGAGGCCCTGACCGATCTGCTCACCTCGCCCGAGTTCGCGGCCTCGATGCACGCGTTCGACCTGACCACGCGCCGGGCCCGCTCCCCGCTCGGTGCCCCGCCGGCGGAGCTCGCCCGGCCCGTGCGCCGGGTCGGGGTCATCGGCGCGGGGCTCATGGCGAGCCAGCTCGCGCTCCTGTTCGCCCGGCGCCTGCAGGTTCCGGTGGTCATGCGCGATCTCGACGCCGACCGCGCCGCCCGGGGAGTGGGCTACGTCGCCGCGGAGGTGCGCGCCCTCGTGGACAAGGGCCGGCTGAGCGAGGCGCAGGGGCGCCGGATCACCTCCCTCGTCTCCGGCACGACCGACCCGGCCGACCTCGCCGGCGCGGACCTCGTGATCGAGGCCGTGTTCGAGGAGCTCGAGGTGAAGAAGGCGGTCTTCGCCGAGATCGAGCCGTTCCTCGATCCGACGGCGGTGCTCGCCACGAACACCTCCGCCCTGTCGGTCTCGGCGATGTCCGGGCAGCTCGCGCATCCCGAACGCGTGGTCGGACTCCACTTCTTCAACCCTGTGGCCCAGATGCCGCTCGTCGAGGTGGTCCGCACCCCGAGCACGGACGACGCCGCCTACGCCACGGCCTTCGCGGTCGCCCGCGGCTGCCGTAAGACCGCGGTGGCGGTCGCGGACAGGCCGGGCTTCGTCGTCAACAGGCTGCTCGTGCGGCTCCTCGGGGAGGTGCTCGGCTCGCTCGAGGAGGGCACGAGCGTCGCGGACGCCGACGCCGCGCTGCGGCCGCTCGGGCTGCCCATGGGGCCGTTCCAGCTGCTCCAGCTCGTCGGGCCGGCGGTGGCGATGCACGTGCTCGAGACGCTCCACGCGGACCTCGGGCCCCGGTTCCCGGCGAGCCCGGGGCTGGCGCGGATGGTCGCCGAGGGAGCACCGTTCGTGCGGTTCGAGGGGCGCCCGAGCGCGACGAGCCCAGTCGATCCCGAGATCGCCCGCTTCTTCGGCTCGCGGGCCGGCACCGGCCAGGCTCCGGCCGAGCTGCTGCGGCGGGTGCGTGACGCCCTGGCCGAGGAGGTCGGTCTCATGCTCGCCGATGTCGTCGCCGGCGACGGCGACGACATCGACCTGGCGATGATCCTGGGCGCCGGCTGGCCCTTCCACCTCGGCGGGATCATCCCGTACCTGGAGCGCACCGCCGGGTAGCCCGGGCGAAGGACGGCATGGACTCGTTGACGATCCCGTTCTGATCTTCGACGGTGTGATCGTGTGCGGGGCCGAGGTTGTGGGTGCCCCGCGTAGGGCACCGAGTCGCCGCATTCGAAGTACACGCCGTGCCGTCTGCGGCGAGCGTCACCGCGCCGTGAGCGCAATCCTGCGGACGACGGCTCTGTCCGTGTCCCCACCACATCGAGGCACGCCGCCGGGCGGGTCAACGGGCTGCGTCCAGTCTCCGACTGGCGCTCCGACGACAACAAACACAGGGCCACCAGTCGGTCACGTCCACGCACAACAGTCCCAGGTGATCTCCAGGTGCACTGCGGGCTCATCGACGCCGAGGCGTGGGCGTCGTCCGTGTGCACGCCGCGCATCTGCGGACCCGAATGTGGCTCCGCGGGCATTGATCCAGGTGTCGCAGAGACCAACAAACCTGGACTTCCGAATACGTTCCGAATATGATGAACGGTATGGCGACCGCGACCGACTCCCCCGTAGCCACCCGGCGATCCTCGGACCTGAGCAAGCACTCGGCGGAGGTCTTCGCCGAGGCTGAGAACCACCCTGTCACGGTGACCCGCCGCGACGGCGAGTCCCTGGTACTGATGTCCCAGCGCGAGGCCGACGCCCGCACCGAACTCCTGCACATCGCCGCCGCGCTCATCTCGGTGACGCTCGAGGACGGCCCCCTGGTCGAACGTATGGCCGGCCGATACCCGTGGATGTACGCGCTCAGCACCCGGGACCGGGAACAGTGTGCCCGTGACCTCATCGACGCCGCCCGGGCGTCCTTCTCGACACATCAGCCACATCTGGCCATCGCCAAGCTCACGAGCTGGCGCGAGACGGCCACGGCGATCGCCGCGGGCCTGGGCTCACAGTCGGTCGAGTGGGTCGACGAGGACCATGACGCCGTCGACGGCACGGTCGTCGAGCGCCCCTGAGCATGCCCAGGGAGACCATGGTCCCACGACCGGCGAAGAAGTCGGAGTACGTGCTGAAGTGCGCCACCAAGCAGTCCGAGAAGGGTTGGCGCGACCTCGTAGCCACGATCAGGAACCCCATGAGCGAGACCTGGGACTTCCTTACCCGCACGCCGCTGATGACGACCCCGACCAACTATCCGCTCGAGGGGTCGCTGGGCGCGATCACCCGGGACGGTCGGACCTTTCAACGCTGGCAGCACAAGCCCACGCTGAAGGGCACTGCGCGGGTGTGGTTCTACGTCGACGGCGGCACCGTCTACCTGGAACAGGTGCACACCGCGCACCCCCACGAGACCAAGTAGCCGGAATAGGAACCTTCACCCCGCGTGTGACGCTGAGCGTCCCCGCTGACGCGCAGCGGCTGACCGACGTGTTCAGCGATGCGCTGAAGAGGATGGTCCAGGACGCATTCATCGGCTGGGGCAGCGACGATGCCCTGCGCGACAAGTGGGACAGGATACTGCGCGAGAACGGCTTCGACCTCGACGAGCCAACCGGCACCGTACGCACTGGCAGAGCCGGGAGTCGGCTGACCGAGCACGCGCTCCGCCTTCCCCGACCCGCAACCCATCCAGGACCACCTGCACAGGCTCGGCGACAGCGTCGACACGGACCCACGGGCGCGCCGTCAGCACAGCCACGGCCCTGATGGAGTCCACCCCCACATGCGTGCTCACCGCCCGCGGGCAGGCCTACGCCCGCAAGGTGACGGTGCCCGCCCTGGTCAACGCCGCCCAGGAGTCGCTCGGTCTCGCACCCAAGCCGGCCAGCGACGAGGACCGCCCGCTCCGCCAGGCTCTGCAGTCCTTGGTAGCTCTCGCCCAGAGCGTGACCGAGCTCAGGAACAACGTTGACATCGACCACGGAGCTGAGGAGGTGCCGAGGTGGATGCGTCCGCAGCACGCCCACCTCGTGGTTGGCGCAGCACAGGTCTGGTGCCAGCGCATGCTTGAGACCCTCGCCGATCCCGATGCCCCCTGGCGTCGTTCGGTACTCTGACCGCGGCGATGCCAACGCACGCTTCACCTGCTCGACGCGTCGGAAGGCCACGCCATACTGGCAGCATGACCGAGACCACCGGTGTCGATGACAGCTCAGGCGAGACTCACGCGAAGCCGCAGCTTGACCCGGGGAAGCGTCTAACCCTGCGCTCCCTGGCCCCTGAGCCTGGATCCACCGTGCTGGTTTGAGTCTGGGTGGCGTGGGCGCATGAGAATGCCCTCCTGACCTGGGATAATGCGTGTTGTCAACGCACGCAGTCCCAAAAAAGAAGGGCATCTCGTAGATGCAACTATCTCATGTCTCCTCGGTACGGTTCGACGATCCGAATCTGGTCGGCGTGGCGGGTCTTATCCCGGTGATGGCGCTGGCCGAGCGTGCCGGGCTGTCGGCGCTGGTCGGTGAGCATCTGAGTCTGTCGGGTACGGGCAGCGCGAACCCGGGGCGAAGGTGTTGGCGCTGGTCGCGGGCATGACCGCCGGGCCGACTCCATCGATGACATGGTACCTGTTGCGCCACGGCGGGATGGGCAAACTGTTCCAGGATGCGCGTGCGCCCTCGACGCTGGGCACGTTCCTACGCGCGTTTCACCTTCGTGGGCATGTCCCCCAGCTCGACGCGATCGCCTCCCGCTTCCTGACCCGCCTGGCCGGGCAGCCCCGGTGCTGGCCGGTGCCGGTCAGATCGCCTACGTCGATATCGACGCACGATCAAGGAGACCTACGGGTACGCCAAGCAGGGCGCCGGTACGGCTACAACAAGGTCAAGGGCCTCAACGCGCTGATCGCGACCATCTCCACCCCGGTGGCCGCGCCGCTGATCGTCGGCACGCGGCTACGCCGGGCCGGCCAACAGTGCGCGCGTGGCGGGCAAGTTCGTCGCCGACGCCCTCGCCACCGCCCGGACGGCCGGCGCCCGGCGGGGTGGTGATCCTGCGCGCCGATTCGGCCTACTACAGCCGTGAGGTGGCCGCCTCGCGGCGGGCCGGGCCGGTGCCACTTCTCGTTGACCGCGCGGATGAACCCGGCCATCACCGCCGCCATCACCAGCATCGACGAGCAGCCTGGACCCCGATCCGGTACCCGAACGCGATCTGACGAAGACGAGGCCCGCCTGATCTCCGATGCCCAGGTCGCCGAGCTCCCCTTCACCGCGTTCTCACCTCCCGTCCAAGGCCGAGCACATCACGGCACGCTGATCGTGCGCCGCGTCAAACGCCTCAACCCCGCAGCCACCAGGGCCGGTCAGGACGAACTATTCGCCACCTACCGGTACCACGCCGTCTTCACCGACTCGCCCCCCTGATCATGCTCGAGGCCGAGAAGGCCCACCGCGCCCACGCCATCATCGATGTGCGTCCACGCCGATCTACGCGCCTCGGCCCTGGCCCCACCCCGGCAGGGCACGTTCACCGCGAACGCGCCATGTGCTCGTTCTGGCCGCGATCGCGTTCAACCTCACCCGCGCCGCCGGGGCCCTGGCCTCCCTCTTCCACGCCCGGGCCACCACCGCGACCATCCGAGAACACCTCATCCGCATCCCCGCCCGGCTCGCCCGCTCGGCACGACGGCTGACCATGCACCTACCCCGGAACTGGGCCCACCAAGACCCCTGGGAAGCGCTCTATGTCGCTGCCTGCGGGCCACCCCCAGCCCCGGCGACCTGACCACCAGCCCCCACGGGCACGACCGGAACACAAGTGGAAAAGCCGGGCAGACCGGCAGCCCCGCCATGCCCACACGACCCGACCCGCCATAACCCGGACCTCACACCATCACGACGACCCGGACGGTGGATCCAGGCTGAGTATCTTCCGGACCACAGCGTGTACGTCCAGCACCTCGAGGACGCGGTCAAGGATCCCAAGAACAGGAATATCGCACTCACGGGCCGCTACGGCTCTGGAAAGTCCAGTGTGCTCGACGAGTTCCAGAAGAAGCACGAGAGCACGACCATTCGAATCAGCATCAATACCCTTGGTCCTGACAAAGACGACAAAGACCTGACGAACCGGATCCAGAAGGAACTCGTCAAGCAGCTCATCTATCGGGCGAAGCCAGGCAAGCTTCGGCGCTCCAGGTTTGCTCGCAGCCGTCCGCTGACTCCATGGCGCGCGCTCGTCCAAGCCGGTATTGCTACCACTGTCGGGCTGACACTGCTCTGGTTGGTGGGTCTGCGCCACGCGGAGCCGTGGTTCGGGCCCACCACCGATAGGGCCCTCGAGAGCTGGCTCACTGCGCTCTTCATCATGCTCACGTGGATGGTGGTGTGGGGCGTGCGGTGGGTGATCGGCGATCGCATCGTGTCAGAGGTCGCAACCGCAGGAACGACGATCACGCTCGGCGAGAGGGCGACGACCTACTTCGACGGGTTCCTCGACGAGATTGTCACGTTCTTCGACGCCGTCAAACCGGAGTACGTGATCGTCGAGGATCTGGACCGGTTCGATGACCCGAAGATCTTCGACTCGCTCCGAGAGCTGAACACCCTCATCAACGAGTCGTCGCGCTGGAAGAGCAGGGATCATCCCCTCCGGTTCATCTACGCGATCAAGGACAGCCTGTTCGAACAGCTGGGAGCGGAATCCGATCGTGAAGACCCGAAGCGACCGGCGAGGGGAGCACCAGATTCCACCACGAGCGAAGCCGCGACCGACGTTCCTGCAGTGAGGGTCGGTGCCGAGGAGACTGAGAAGAGGGCGCACACCCTCGACCTCGCGGAAGCCGCGGTGGAGAGGGCGAACCGAACCAAGTTCTTCGAGCTCGTGATCCCGATGGTGCCGTTCATCACGCACCGCAACGCACGTGACCACCTCAGCGCCGCACTGCGTCACCTCCGTCTCCCCGATGACATGGTGTCTCGGGCTCTGCTCGATCTCGTCGCGCGCCACGCCACGGACATGCGGCTCCTGATCAATATCTGCAATGAGTTCGTCGTGTTCGCTGAGAAGCTCCTGTGGGTCGAGACCAGCGCTCCGGGCATGGAGGCCGACGACCTGTTCGCCCTCGTCTCCTACAAGAATTTCCACCTGGCTGACTTCGAGGCCATACCCCAGCGCAGCAGCACCCTCGACATCCTCGAGCAACACCGTCGCGACCTGGTCAGGACCACGATCGAGGATCTGCAGATGACGAGGCGCGAGCGAGTCCACACGGAAGAGCAACGTCGACGCCGGGACGAACTCGCGAAGACGCTGGGCGCGCGACTCCGGAGCATCACGGACGCTCTGCCCCCGCGGTTCGGCTGGTCAGTGGGCCCGTTTGAGGTGGGCGACGAGCAGTACTCGGTCGGGGCGATCGATGGTGAAGCCTTCTGGGGGCGAGTCGCCACATCGGGATCTCTGGCAGTGGTCGGCAACCACAACTACCAGATCGAGTTCAGCGGAGAGCGACTCGCCCTCGTGTTCCCCGAAGCGGCCGACCCCAAGTGGTGGGCTCCTCCCAGCGCAGCCGACCTGGAACGGCAGGTGAAGCAGATCGACGACGACATCGCCCACCTTCGCGGGGCAGACTTCGACGGTCTGGCCCAGTACGAGCGCTTCCCGAGCGGATCCGCGACGTTCTCCGCACGGATCACGAACACGCTGAAGTCCGATCTGGCCCGCGACCTCGTCCGCCGCGGCTTCATCACCAGGAACTATGCCGAGTACTCCGCGGTCTTCTACGGGAGCTTCATCGGCGTTGATGTCGCGTTCTTCTACAACCACAGCGTCCAGCCGAACGAGATGTACCTCGACCATGAGTTCACGACCAAGAACGCTGTGAGCAACCTGCTCGAACAGGTTCCGGCAGACTTCACGAGCACGGTCAGTGCGTTCAACATCCAGGTGGCCACGTATCTTGTTACAGAGCGGCCCGACGACGCGAAGTCGCTCGTCGCGTTCGTGATCGCCGATCGCAGCAAGGATTCACAGACGTTCCTCGACGCGTTCCTGAACGCTGCCGACGCTCCGCGGGAGCGACTCATTGAGCTCCTCGCGGCCCATCCGTGGTCCGGCTTGTTCAACTACCTCACCAATCACCCTGGTCTGCCGGATGAGACGACCCGGATCCGCTTGGTGGATGCGGCGATGCTCAGTGCACATTCCGTCGACCTCTACGAGGTCGACGAGTCGACTCGGGCCTGGTTCACCGCCCACTACCGCGAGTTGAGCGCCTTCAACATGTCCCAGTCCAGCGAGCGAACGGATCGCATCTTCACGTTTGCGAAGGAAGCGCGCATCACGGTCGTCGAGCTGGACGACCTCGCCTCTCCCCTCCGCGATCGCATCGTCGACGCTCAGATGTACGAGATCACCACGGCGAACTTGCGACGTGCGCTGAGCACGACCGCCGAACCTACGCTGGATGAAGTCCGCAAGCGGGACATCGTCTGGGACTACGTCCGATCGAGCATGAACGTGTACCTCACCGCGGTGCGCGGCGAAGACGCCATCGAGTACGTCGTGCTGTCGGAGCCCGTGCTTGTCGATGTTCTCAACGAGCAGTGCGAGTTCTGGACGGGAGATCAGCTCGAGCAAGTCCTCGAAGCGAGCTCTCCCGTCGCCGCGGTCGACGACCTGACCGATGTGCCGTCCGAGGTCTGGCCTGCGCTTGCCGGCTCCTCCCTCGTGCGGCCGACCGTCGCGAACATCTGGCGATACGCGCAGCACCATGGCATCGACGAGCACATGGCCCGCTTCCTCACACTTTCCGGGTCAGATCCGATTGAGCTGCGTGACGTCGACGAGACCGACGCAGAAGACAGGCGCGCGCTCGCGGCCCAGATACTCAACACGTCAGGGCTCATCCCCTCAAGATCCCGTGTTCGACTGGCCGAGAGACTGGACCTCGCCGGTCACATCGACGTCGTCGATCTCGTCGCTGCCGCCGACGACCTACTGGCGCGAGCGATCGAAGCCGACCTGGTGGCTGACTCTTTCGAGACGTTCAGTCATTTCGCGCGTGCTGGGTGGGCCGCGGTCTCCGAGGCCTTCGGCGTTTCGGGGAAGGTCAGCGAGTTCTTCGGCCCGACGCTAGTTGACGGGCTCGTCGCCGATCTCGTCCGAAGCCCGCAAGTTCCCGATGCCCTACGGCGCGTGGTCGTCGAGAACCTTCGGGACTACGTTCACGACGGCGACAGCGATGGGCTCGCCGCGGCAGGGCAGTACGCGCGGGCCAACCGGATCCGGCTCCCCCTCGACGAGGTTCGGCGCATCGCCCAGGCGACGCAGAATCCCGATCTGGTCGTCGGACAGTTGGTGCACCTGAGGGACACCGCACCGGATGACGTGATCGACGTGCTGGCAGTGCTTGGCGCTCCCTACAGCCAGCTGCTCGACGGAGCTGGATCAGAGTTCGACCTTCCTTCCGGGTCGTCCAATAACACACTGTTCCAGCGTCTCGAGTCCAAGGGCAAGGTGGAGATCGTCTCGCGCGGTCGGCGCGGAGGAAGGAAGGTCCGGGTGCTTGCGTGACCGGTTCCGCGGATTCGCTGCCTGCTCCAGTCGTCGCCGGCCGGGGCCACGCTCCGTGGGTTCCGCTCCCTACAGTTCGGCCGGGCTACCTCAGGACGACACAAGCGCCCCGCTGGGCCGAAGCCTGACGGGGCGCTTGTGTGAGACGCTGGGATGACCGCCGGTTACGGCGAGTCAGCTACCCGCCTCCTGGTGGACGAGCCGCTCAGCCGTCAGCCGACGAGGGAGCGCAGCACGTACTGCAGGATCCCGCCGTTGCGGTAGTAGTCCGCCTCACCAGGGGTGTCGATCCGCACGACGGCGTCGAACGTGACGTCCGCTCCGCCCTGCTTGGCGGCCGTGACCGAGACGGTCTGCGGGATCCCGCCGTCGTTCAGGGCGGTGATGCCCGAGATCGCGAAGGTCTCGGTGCCGTCGAGGCCGAGCGAAGCGGCGGTCTGACCGGCCGGGTACTCGAGCGGGAGGACGCCCATGCCGATGAGGTTCGAGCGGTGGATCCGCTCGAAGCTCTCGGCGATGACGGCGCGCACCCCGAGGAGCACCGTGCCCTTGGCCGCCCAGTCGCGGGAGGATCCGGAGCCGTACTCCTTGCCGGCGAGCACGACGAGCGGGATGTCGGCCTCGGCGTAGGCCTGGGCCGCGTCGTAGATCGACTGCTGCTCACCGGTGAGGAGGTTCTTGGTGAACCCGCCCTCGACGCCGTCGAGCAACTGGTTGCGCAGCCGGATGTTCGCGAACGTACCCCGGATCATCACCTCGTGGTTCCCGCGCCGGGAGCCGTAGGAGTTGAAGTCGCGGCGGGCGATGCCGTGCTCGCGCAGGTACCGTCCGGCCGGGGAGTCCGAGCTGATGGAGCCGGCGGGCGAGATGTGGTCGGTCGTGACCGAGTCGCCGAGCTTGGCCAGCACCCGGGCGCCGGCGAGGTCGGCGACCGGCTCCGGCGTCATCGTCATGCCCTCGAAGTACGGGGGCTTGCGCACGTAGGTCGATTCCGGATCCCACG
Source organism: Pseudactinotalea sp. HY158 (assembly GCF_009660225.1). Classification (NCBI taxonomy): domain Bacteria; kingdom Bacillati; phylum Actinomycetota; class Actinomycetes; order Micrococcales; family Cellulomonadaceae; genus Pseudactinotalea; species Pseudactinotalea sp. HY158. The sequence goes on along the minus strand of NZ_CP045920.1, from coordinate 1,588,243 downwards.
CGAAGATGTCGCCCTCGGGGGTCTCGAGCGCGCGCCAGTGCTCGTCGCCGGCGAAGACGTCGGCGTAGTCGGCCGCGAACATGTCGCGGTTGATCGAGCCGGTGATGGTCTCGTGGACCTCCTCGTTCGAGGGCCAGATGTCCGTGAGGAACACGGCCTCGCCCGACTCGTCGTGGCCGAGTGGCTCGGTCGCGAAGTCGAACTCCATCGTGCCCGCCAGCGCGTAGGCGATGACGAGCGGCGGGGAGGCGAGGTAGTTCATCTTGACGTCGGGATTGATGCGGCCCTCGAAGTTCCGGTTCCCCGAGAGCACCGAGACGACGGCGAGGTCGTGGTCGTTGACGACCTTGGAGACCTCCTCCGGCAGTGGCCCGGAGTTGCCGATGCACGTGGTGCAGCCGTAGCCCACCAGGTGGTATCCGAGCTTCTCCAGGTACGGCCACAGGCCGGCCTTCTCGTAGTAGTTCGTGACCACCTGCGAGCCGGGAGCCATCGAGGTCTTGACCCACGGCTTGACGGTCAGGCCCCGCTCGACGGCCTTCTTCGCCAGGAGCCCGGCCGCGAGCATGACCTCCGGGTTCGACGTGTTCGTGCACGAGGTGATCGAGGCGATCGCGACCCGGCCGTGGTCGAGTTCGTAGGTGCTGCCGTCCGCGCCGGTCACCGTGACGAGCTTGGAGGGGCGGCGCGGGGCGTGGGTGGCCGAGGAGGCGACCGGCTCCCCCAACGCCGAGGACTCCTCGTGGGCGTCGTGCGAGGGCGAGTCGGAGGCCGGGAAGGTGTCGGACAGCTCGATGTCGACGGGGCTCTTCTCGATGCTGTGACCGTCGACCACGTAGTTCTGCAGGTCCGCGAGGAACTGCTCCTTCGCGCGGGTGACCTCGATCCGGTCCTGCGGGCGCTTCGGCCCCGCGATCGAGGGCACGACCGTGGACAGGTCGAGCTCGATGTACTCGGAGAACGTCGGCTCGACGTAGTCCGGGTCGCCGGGGGCGAGCCACATGCCCTGTTCCTTGGCGTAGGCCTCGACGAGGGCGACCTGGGCCTCGTCGCGGCTCGTCAGGCGCAGGTAGTCGAGGGTGACGTCGTCGATCGGGAACATCGCGGCCGTCGAGCCGAACTCGGGGCTCATGTTGCCGATCGTGGCGCGGTTGGCCAGCGGCACCTGGGCCACTCCCTCGCCGTAGAACTCGACGAACTTGCCGACCACCCCGTGCTGGCGGAGCATCTCGGTGATCGTGAGCACGACGTCGGTCGCGGTCACCCCGGCCGGGATCTCACCGCCGAGCCGGAATCCGACGACCCGCGGGATGAGCATGGAGACGGGCTGGCCGAGCATCGCCGCCTCGGCCTCGATGCCGCCGACACCCCAGCCGAGCACGCCGAGGCCGTTGACCATCGTCGTGTGGGAGTCTGTGCCCACGCACGTGTCCGGGTAGGCCCGCACCACGGCGTCCGCGCCGCTGCCGTGCTCGCGGGTCATGACGACCCGGGCGAGATACTCGATGTTCACCTGGTGCACGATGCCGGTGCCCGGGGGAACGACCTTGAAGTCGTGGAACGAGCCCTGGCCCCAGCGCAGGAACTGGTAGCGCTCGTGGTTGCGCTGATACTCGATCTCGACGTTGCGCCGGAAGGCATCGGCCCGTCCGAACACGTCGATCTGCACCGAGTGGTCGATCACCAGTTCGGCGGGGGCGAGCGGGTTGATCGCCGCCGGGTCTCCCCCGAGTTCGGCGACCGCCTCGCGCATCGTGGCCAGGTCGACCACGCAGGGCACGCCGGTGAAGTCCTGCATGATCACGCGGGCGGGCGTGAACTGGATCTCCGTATTCGGCTGCGAGGTCGGATCCCAGTTCGCGAGCGCCTCGATGTGCGCGGCGGTGATGTTCGCCCCGTCCTCGGTGCGCAGGAGGTTCTCGGCGAGGACCTTGAGGCTGTAGGGCAGGCGCTCCAGTCCGGGGACCGCGCTGAGGCGGTAGACCTCGTAGTCGGTCCCTCCGACCTCGAGCGTGCCCTTCGCGGAGAAGGTGTCGACGTTACTCACTTTCACTCCTCAATCCGAGTCTTCCGTTCAGGTCGACCAAGTATCTTGACATCAAGATAGTCTAGCGCAGCCCGCGCACCGCCGTGGCCGCGGCACGCCGCCTCGACCGCGGCGCAGGCCGGCGCGGAGTCCGGTCGACCCCGCCGATTCTACCGATGCGTCCGGCCGAATTCAGTCGCTCCGGCTAGCGTCCGGCCCGCGCGTGCAGCAGCGGCAGCACCCGCGATCCGAACGCATCGAGGAACCGGTGCTGATCGGGGTCGGGATCGTGGAAGACCAGGTGGGTGAAGCCCATGTCGACATAGGACCAGATCTGCTCCGCCAGGTGCTCGGGGTCGTTCGAGACGATCCAGCGGGTGACCGTGCGCTCGGTGGGGAGGGCGTCGGCGAGCCGCTCCATCTCGACCGGGTCGCTCACGCCCGTCTTCTCCTCCGGCGACAGGGCGAGCGCGCCCCAGTACCGGGTGGCCTCGCGGGCGTGGGAGAGGTCGGGATCGAAGGAGACCTTCACCTCCATCATCAGGTCGAGGTCGGCGGCGGAACGCCCCGCGGCCGCCGCCCCCTCGGCCAGGGCCGGCAGGAGCGTGCCGGTGTAGAGCCCGGCACCCTTGCCGCTCGTGGTGATGAAGCCGTCGCCGAGCTCCCCCGCCGAGCGGGTCGCCCGGGGGCCGGACGCGGCGAGGTAGATCGGCACCGGCACCTCGGGCCGGTCGTAGACGGTCGCGCGGTCGGTGCGGTAGTACTCGCCCTCGAAGGTCACACGCTCCCGCTCCCACAGCGCCCGGATGAGTTCGACCGCCTCCCGCAGCCGGTCGAGCCGCTCGCGCCCACTCGGCCACGCTCTCCCGAGCGGGGCCTCGTTCATCGACTCCCCCGTCCCGAGCCCGAGGATCACCCGCCCGGGAGCGAGCAGCCCGAGCGTGGCGAAGGCCTGGGCGATGACGGCCGGGTGGTAGCGCAGGGTCGGGGTGAGCACGCTCGTGCCGATATGGACGGCGGAGGTCGAGGCCGCGAGCGCGCCGAGCCACGGCAGGGCGGCCGGGGCGTGCCCGCCGTGATGGCGCCACGGCTGGAGGTGATCGCTCGTGAACACCGAGTCGAAGCCGGCCCGTTCGGCCGCGACCGCGAACTGCAACAGGTCGGCGGGCGAGAACTGCTCGGCCGAGGCCTTGTACCCGAATCTGATCCGTGTCATCGCCACTCCCTGCGTCCGGAGCCGGTGCCGGCATCCGTTCGGGCCCCGGTGGGGGCCCCGGAGGACACCCCGCCGGGTCTCGCCCGGCGCTCCCGCCAACGATAGATCACCTCGACCAGGGCGCAGCCGATCACCGCGGCCACGAGCACGAGCAGGGCCGCACCCGGAGTCGGGATCTCGAGCGCGAAGAAGTGCCGGATCGGCGAGATCAGGAGCGCCCCGGCGGCTCCGAGGGTCATCGCCGCCACGACCGCCATCCGGTAGGGGGTGAGCGGCCGGGCGAGGGCCCCCAGGAGCCACAGTCCGATGAGCACGAGGGTGAGCGTCGCCGCGGTCGAGGCCTGCGCCTCGCTCCCCCGCAGGTGGAGGGTTCCGTAGACCGCGAGTACGGCGGCGGCGGCCACGACACCGCACGGGATCGCGAGCTTGAGGACCCGTCCGAGGAAGCCCGGCCGGTACCGGCGGGTGTTCGGGGCCAGGGCGAGCAGGAAGGCGGGGGTGCCGATCGTCAGGGTGCCGACGATCGTCAGGTGCCGCGGCAGGAACGGATACGGCCAGGAGACGAGGGCCACGGTCAGGGCCAGCAGCACGGCGTAGGTGGTCTTGGCGAGGAAGAGGGCGGCGACGCGTTCCATGTTCGCGATGACCCGCCGGCCCTGCGCCACGACTCCCGGCAGCTCGGAGAAGCGGCCGTCGACGAGCACGAGCCGTGCCACGGCCTTCGTCGCGGCGGCACCGCTGCCCATCGCGATGCCGAGGTCGGCGTCCTTGAGGGCGAGGGCGTCGTTCACCCCGTCGCCGGTCATCGCCACCGTGTGCCCATCGGCCTGGAGGGCGTGCACGAACTGTCGTTTCTGCTCGGGGCTCACGCGCCCGAACACGTGGTGGTCGCGCAGCATCGCGGCGGTGCTCTCCGCGGTGAGCGTGCGGGCGTCGACCCCGCCGTCCGCCTCGAGCCCGACCGAGGTCGCGATCGCGGCGACCGTGCGCGGATTGTCCCCGGAGAGCACCTTGACCCGCACCCCCTGCCGTTCGAAGTAGCGCAGGGTCTCGGCCGCGTCCGGGCGTACCCGCTCACGCATGGCGGCCAGGGCCACGGGGCGCAGGTCCCCGCCCGGTTCCCGCACCTGGCCCGGTGCGCGGGCCAGCAGCAGCACCCGGGCCCCCGCGGCGGCCCGCTCGCGCACGTCGGCCACGACCTCACCCGCATCCTCGAGGCCCGCGACGAGCACCTCCGGCGCCCCGAAGTACCAGGTCGTCTCGCCGTCGAAGGCACTGCTCCACTTGCGCGCGGAGGAGAACGGCACGAGCACACGCAGCGCGGCGGGGGCGACGTCCTCGAGCGCGGGCGCCATCGCGCGGGCCGTCGGATTCGCCTCCGGATCGCCCGCGATGCCCGCGAGCACCGCCCGGATCCGGCCGAGTTCCGCCGGGTCGCCCGGCCCGATCGGCACGATCGCGTCGAGGGCGATCGAGCCGTCGGTGATCGTGCCCGTCTTGTCGAGGCAGAGCACGTCGACCCGGGCGAGCACCTCGACCGCCGGCAGTTCCTGCACGAGCACCGACCGGCGCGCGAGGATGAGGGCCGCGAGCGCGAAGTTGATCGAGGTGAGCAGCACGAGTCCCTCGGGCACCATGCCCACGATGCCGGCGACCGCCTGGACCACGGCATCGCGCCACGTGCCGTCGGCGAAGCTCGCCGCGGCGCCGCCCTCGGCCCGCAGCTGGCTCCAGAACAGCAGCAACGCCATCGGCACGATGATCCAGGAGATGATCACGAGGATCCGGTTGATGCCGTCACGCAGCTCCGAGCCCACGAGTGAGAACCGCTTCGCCTCGGCCGTGATGCGCTGGGCGTAGCCGTCCGCTCCGACCTTCGTCACCCGGTAGAGGCCCGACCCGGCCACGACCGCGGCCCCCGAGTAGAGTTCCGCGCCGGCCGGCTTGGACACCGGGTCGGACTCGCCGGTGAGCATGGACTCGTCGAGCTCGAGGCCGGTCGAGTCGAGCACCCGGCCGTCGGCGGGCACCTGGTCGCCCGTGCTCAGGAGCACGAGGTCGTCGAGCACGATCTCCTCGAGCTCGACCTCGGTGCGCCGGCCGTCGCGCAGGACCCGGAGGCGGCCCCGGTCGAGGATGGCCAGCCGGTCGAGGGCGCGCTTGGCGCGCAGCTCGGTGATCGCGCCGATGAGGGTGTTGGAGATGATCACCCCGCCGAACACGGCGTCGCGCCAGGCCCCGACGACGAGCACGAGCACGAGCGCCGTGCCGAGCATCGCGTTGAACAGGGTGAACAGGTTCCCCCGCAGGATGTCCCACAGGCCGCGGGAGGCGACGTCGTGGGTGCGGTTCACCTGCCCGGCGGCCACCCGCTCGACGACGTCGGATGCGCTCAGCCCGGAGGGCCTGCCGGTCGCACTCAGCGTGTTCACGTCGGAATTATCGCCTATTCCGACGACGCGGGCCGCAGCACGGCGATCGACTCGACGTGGTGCGTGTGCGGGAAGAGGTCGTGGCCGACGACGCGGTCGGCGCGGTAGCCCGCCGCGGCCGCGAACGCGAGGTCCCGGGCCAGGGCGGCCGGATCGCAGGCCACGTAGACGATCCGTTCGGGCCGGCGCTCGACGACGCGGGCCATGACATGCCTGCCGGCCCCGGTCCGGGGCGGGTCGAGCACGACGACGTCCGCGCGCTCGGGGGCGTCCTTGGCGAGGACCCGGGCGACGTCCCCGCTCCGGCCGGTCAGCTGCGCCAGGCCCCGGCCGTTGCGCCGGGCGGCCTGGGCGGCACGACGATCCCCCTCGACGGCGTAGACCGCCCCGGTCGGCCCGACGGCGTGGGCGAGCGGGAGCGAGAACAGTCCGGCACCGGAGTACAGGTCGAAGACCCGCGCGCCGGTCAGGGATCCGCCCGCCGGGTGCGCGGCGGCGAGGACGGCGCCCGCGAGGCTCGCGGGGGCGGCGCGGTGGCTCTGCCAGAACCCGCCCGCCGCGACGCGGTAGGTGAGGTCGGCGGCGGCAACGCGGACGACCTCGGTGACCCACGGCCGGGGCGAGGTGCCCTCGAGGGCCGCCGGGGCGTCGTCCACGAGCAGGACGGGTTCGCCCACGCTCGGGGCCACGAGGGTGAGGACGGCGTGAGCGGGCCAGCGGCGGGTGAAGACGTCGAGGCGGGCGAGCGCCGCGACCGCGAGCGGCATGCTCTCCAGGGGCACGATGCGGTCGCTGCGGTGGGCGTGCATGCCCGCGCGGCCGTCGGCGTCGCAGGCGAGCCGGATCCGCGTGCGGGTGCCCCAGCCGTCGGATCCGGGTTCGGGATCGACCATCGTGACCGGCAGGTCGAGGCCGCCGATCCGGCGCAGGGCATCGACGATCACCTCGCTCTTCCAGCGCAGCTGCGCGGGCCGGCTCAGGTGGGCCAGTTCGACGGCGCCGACGCCGCCGGGCCCGGCCGCCCGCCACGGCACGTCCACCCGGTCGGGTGAGGGCTCGAGGATCCGGACGGCGTCCGCGCGCCAGACCTTGCCGGTGTCGGTGAGGCGGGCGCGCACGAGCTCGCCGGGGGCGCCGTGGCGCACGAAGACGACGCGGCCCTCGGCCGTCCGGGCGAGGCAGTGGCCGCCGTGGACGGGGCCCGCGATCCGTAGGGTGAGGTCCGCCGCCGGGGCCGGGGTGCCGATCGATGCTGTCATGGCTCTAGTCTCGCGGCTGCCGGGGCGCGGCCGCGCCGAGCTGCCACGGCACGGAGGCGACGACCACCCCCCGCGTGAACAGCAGCCGGGACTTGAGCCGCAGGGCGTTCTGATTGTGCAGCACCTGCGCCCACCAGTGGTCGACCACGTACTCGGGGATGTAGACGACCACGAGATCGCGCGGGGACTCCCGGCGGATGTTCCGAACGAAGTCGAGGACCGGGCGCACGATCTCGCGATAGGGCGAGTCCACGACGGTGAGCGGCAACGGCACCCCGGCGGCGTCCCAGGCGGCCCGGATCGACTCGGCGTCGCCCGGCTCGACGGCGACGGTCAGCGCCTGCAGCGTCGAGGGCCTGGTCGCGCGGGCGTAGGCGAGGGCCCGCATCGTGGGCTTGTGCACCTGGGAGACGAGCACGACGGCGTGCACCCGGGAGGGCAGGGCGCGTTCCGCGTCGTAGTCGGTCACCGTCAGGTCCTCGCGCACGTCGGCGTAGTGACGGCTGATCCGGGTCATGAGCGCGAACAGGACGCCCATGAGCACGAGGGTGATCCAGGCCCCGTGCGTGGCCTTCGTGATGAGGACGACGACGAGCACGATCCCCGTCAGGGCGAAGCCGAAGGCGTTGAGGGCGCGGGAGGTGCGTACGCGGCGCCGCTCGCCCGGGTCGACCGAGGTGCGCAGCACCCCGCCCCAGTGCTTGACCATGCCGAGCTGGCACAGCGTGAAGGAGACGAACACGCCGACGATGTAGAGCTGGATGAGGCGGGTGACCTGCGCGTCGAAGATCCAGATGAGGGCCGCCGCGGCGAGGCTGAGCACGACGATCCCGTTGGAGTATGCGAGCCGGTCCCCCCGGGTGTGCAGCTGCCGGGGCAGATAGCCCTCCCGCGCGAGGATCGACCCGAGGATCGGGAACCCGTTGTAGGCGGTGTTCGCCGCGAGCAGCAGGATGATGCCGGTCGAGATCGTCAACAGGTAGAACATCGGCTGGAAGCCGGCGAAGACCGTGCTCGCGAGCTGGCCGATCACGGGGTTCTGGACGTAGTCGGCTCCGACGCCCACGCCGTCGCGCAGCAGTTGGGACGCCGGATCCTCGACGAAGCGCACCCCGGTCGCGCCGGCGAGCAGCAGCACCGTGAGCAGCATGGCCGAGCCGAGGCCGCCGAGCAGGAGGAGCGTGGTGCCGGCGTTGCGGGACTTGGGCTTGCGGAAGTTCGGCACGCCGTTGGCGATCGCCTCGACCCCCGTGAGCGCCGCCGACCCGGAGGAGAACGCGCGCAGGATGAGCAGTCCCCCGGCCAGGCCCATGAGGCCCTGGTCGAAGCCCGGTTCGCTCACGAGCGCCAGGTCCGCCGACGGGGCCCGGCCCAGGCTCCCGGCCAGCCACTGGACGGCGCCCGCGACCGCGAGCACGCCCATCGAGAGCATGAACACGTAGACGGGGATCGCGGTCTTCGCCCCGGATTCGCGCACCCCACGCAGGTTGAGCAGGGCGAGCAGGAGCACGATGCCGATCGCGATCCCCGTCTCGTGGCCGCCGGCCGCCGGGAGCACCGTGGCCAGGTACTGGGTGCCCGAGGAGATCGAGACGGCGACGGTGAGCACGTAGTCGACCAGGAGTGCGCTGGCCACCGTGAGCCCCGCACCCTTGCCGAGGTTGGTCGCGGTCACCTCGTACGCGCCGCCGCCCGAGGGATACGCCCGCACCGTCTGCCGGTAGGAGGTGACGACGGTGAGCATGACCACGACGACCGCGATCCCCACCCACGGGGAGACGGCGTACGCGGTGAGCCCCGCCAGGGAGAGGGTGAGCAGGATCTCGTCGGGCGCGTACGCGACCGAGGAGAGCGCATCGGAGGCGAACACGGGCAGCGCGAGACGCTTGGGCAGGAGCGTGTGTCCCAAGCGGTCGGACCGCATCGGGCGGCCCACGAGCAGACGCTTCGCGGCGTCACCAATATTCGGCACGGCCACTGATCGTACGCTCCCCGGGGGCGGTGTAGCGTCGGTCCCGTGCATTTCGTGATCATGGGCGCCGGCCGGGTGGGAACGACCCTCGCGCGCTCGCTCGAGACCCACGGTCATTCGGTCGCGATCATCGATCAGAATCCGGATTCGTTCCGCCGGCTGCCCGACGAGTTCGAGGGCCAGCGGGTCGTCGGCCTGGGCTTCGACCGGGACGCGCTCGCCCGCGCGGGGATCGAGGACGCGCACGCGTTCGCGGCCGTCTCCTCGGGCGACAACTCGAACATCCTCGCCGCCCGGGTCGTGCGCGAGGTCTTCGGCGTCGAGCACGTCGTGGCCCGAATCTACGATCCGAAGCGGGCGGAGATCTACGAGCGCCTCGGCATCACGACCGTGGCCACCGTCCGCTGGACCGCCGATCAGGTGCTGCGCCGGCTCATCCCCGCGGGGGCGCACTCGCTGTTCCGGGACGCCTCCGGTGCGGTCTCGCTCGTGCAGGCGGACAGCCACCCGGGCTGGATCGGATGGTCGATCACCCACATCGAGGCCGCGATCGGCGCGCGCGTGGCCTACCTCGCCCGGCTCGGGGTGGGGTACGTTCCGGCGGCGCACGACCTGCTCCAGGAGGGCGACCTCGTGCACCTGCTGGTGGGGACCGACGGAATCGACGAGGTGCAGCGCCGGCTCGCGGTGGCCCCCGCCGAGGAGGAGGACTGATGCGTGTCGTCATCGCCGGGGCCGGATCGGTCGGCCGGTCCATCGCCCGCGAACTCCTCGGCCACGGGCACGAGGTGCTGCTCATGGACCATCAGCCGGCGGCGATGCGCGTGTCCACGGTGGCCGAGGCGGACTGGCTGCTGGGGGACGCCTGCGAGATCGCGACCCTGGAACGCGCAGAGCTCGAACGGACCGACGTCGTGGTAGCGGCGACCGGCGACGACAAGGTCAATCTCGTCGTCTCGCTGCTCGCGAAGACCGAGTACACGGTCTCGCGCGTCGTGGCCCGGGTGAACAACCCGAAGAACGAGTGGATGTTCGACGACGCGTGGGGGGTCGACGTCGCCGTCTCCACGCCGCGGATCATGACGGCGCTCGTGGAGGAGGCCGTCTCGGTCGGGGACCTCGTGAAGATCTTCACGTTCCACGCCTCGCAGGCGAACATGTTCGAGATCACGCTCCCGGCCGATTCACCGGCCGTGGGAACCCGCGTCGCCGACCTGCGCTGGCCCGGCCACACCGTGCTCGCCGCGATCATCCGCGACGCGGACCCACTCCCGCCGACCGGCGACGACACCCTCGAGGTGGGTGATCAGCTGCTGCTCATCAGCTCGGCTCCGGATCAGCGTCTTCCCGAGATCGCCCGGCTGCTGGTTCCCGAACGATCGGACTGACCATGATCCAGGTGATCCACAGCACGAGCACCCACATCGGGGCGCCCATGACGAGCCGGGCGGTGCCCAGCCAGCCGACCTCGTCGTTGAAGTAGAGCGGAACCTGCACGGCCAGGCGGGCGAGGAACGCGCCGCACCACAGCCACGTCGCCTGCCGGAACCGGCGCATGGCGGCCGCCGGATCGGAGCTGTCGCGCCAGCGCAGGTCGTGCCCGGTGAGCCCGGCGGCGAACACGGCCACGGCCGGGAATCGCGCGAGCACGGACACGAGCATCGCGGTCGCGAAGCCCGCGTTCACCCACAGCCCCCACGCGAAGAAGTCGGCCGCCTCCCCGCTCCGCCACGCCCAGACCGCCCCGATGACGACGCCGGCGAGTCCGCCGACGGCCTGGGTGATCGGCGTGCGCACGACGAGCCGGGCGATCGTGGCGACGACCGCGCACCCGACCGCGAGGGCCACGGACAGCGTGATGTCGCGGGTGATGACGAAGACCACGAGGAAGACGAGCCCGGGCAGGACGGACTCGATCAGGCCGCGCACGCCGCCCATCGCGGCGGCGACGTCGAAGGAGTCGGAGGTCAGCTGGCGCAGGCCGCGATCGTCGGCGGGGGCCGGGCCGGTGCCGGTGGGCGGTGAATCGGTCATCGGGCGGGTTCCTTCGCGGGCAGGCGCGCGGGTGGCAGCAGCCGATACGCGGGGTTGAACAGATGCATCCGGGCGCTGCCCGGCAGGTGCGCCCCGATCCGGCCGTGGACGGCCAGCCGGCGGCCGGGGACGATACCGGCGATCTCGCGCCGCCCGAGGAAGATGAGATCGGCGCTGCCGGAGCCGTCGTAGAGCTCGGCCGAGACCGTGGGCGGGGCGCCGGGGGGCGAATAGGTGAGGGAGCGGACCGTGCCGAGCAGGTCGACGACCGTGCCGGGCACCGCATCACCGATGAGCTGGGTTCCCTCGGCCCGGGCGGCGGCGCGCTCCTCCCCCGCGTCCAGCTCGGCCTCCGAGGCGAGCGCCCGGCGCCACAGCGACCGCACGCCCATTCAGCCGACCTCGGTGATCTCGGGTCCCCGGCCCTGCCCCAGGTCGAGCACCGGACGCGTCGGTTCGGGCGCGACCTCCTCGCCCGGCTTCCCGGGCAGGTGCAGGGGCAGCAGGTCGCGCGGCGCCCGGGGCGCCGTTCCACGCACGACGACGACGTCCGCGAACACCTCCTCGAGGGCGGCACCCGCCTCCGGGTCGACCGCGGCCGGCCCCGTGAGCACGCCGCGCAGGAACCAGCGGGAGCCGTCGAAGCCGAGGAAGCGCGCGGGCCGGTGCCCGCTGCGCCCGTCCTTGGTCCGCACCGGCAGCCGGGCGAGGAGTTCCTCGCCGAAGCCGCCCTCGCGAGCCTCGACCGTGCCGCCCTGCTTCGTGATCGACTCGACGATCTCCGGGCGGAGCGTCTCCCACAGGCCCTCGCTGCGCGGGGCGGCGAAGGCCTGCAGCTGCAGCGCGGACCCGCCGAGGGCGATGTTGACCGAGACGATGCGGCGGCTCTTGGGCTCGAGCTCCATGCGCACCTGCATCCCCTGCCGGGCGGGGATGCGCAGGCCCCCGACGTCCACGCGGGTGCCCAGCTCGGGCTGTTCGTCGAGATCCCACGGACCCCGTGCCGCTGCGCCGTCCGCGCCGTCGGGATCGCCCGGACCCGTCGGCTCCCCCGTGTTCACTGTGTCCACTGGGTCGCCTGTGTTCGCTGTGTTCACCGGTCCCGGGGCCCGCGTACCGGCGGAGGTCTCCTCCGCCGGCTCGGCGGCCTCCTGCGGCGGGGCCGCGGCCCGGGAATTCTTACGACGGAAGAAGCTCACGATGCGGTTCCCTTCAGCCAGCCGCCGGTGGACCCGAAGCCGCCGGCTCCGCGATCGCTGCCCGGGAGCCGGGATACTTCGATGAGGTCGGCGACGGCCACCTTCTGGATGACCACCTGCGCGATGCGGTCGCCCCGGCTGATGGTGTGCGCGCGGGAGTCGGTGTTGAGCAGCGCCACGGAGATCTCCCCGCGGTAGCCCGCATCGACCGTTCCGGGGGCGTTGACGATCGTGATCCCCGCACGCGCCGCCAGGCCGGAACGGGGGTGGAGGAAGGCCGCGTAACCCAGGGGCAACGCGATCGCCAGCCCCGTGGGCACGAGGGCGCGCTCCCCCGGTCCCAGGTCCACGTCGACGCGGGCTCGGATGTCGAGGCCGGCATCGCCCGGGTGCGCGTAGGACGGCGCGGGCAGGTCCGGGTCGAGGCGCTGCCAGAGCACCTCGGCCACGTCGGCCTCGCCGTGGTGCAGGCCACGGCTCTCGGAATAGGTCACAGGTCGATCCTAGGCCGACTTCTGGCAGGCTGAGCACATGAGCAGCCCGCAGGACACCGGCCGGACCACCCTGATCCACTCCGAACGACTCACCCCGTCCTGGCTGTGGTGGCTGTTCGTGCCCGGCGCGGCCGGCACGATGGCGATCGTGCTGCTGCCGATCAGCACTCGGGCCGCGATCGCCGGGGCCGTGTGCGTGGCGGTCCTCGCCGGCGCCTGGCTCTGGTCGTTCGCCACCCGGGTCGAGGTGGACGAGCGGATGCTCCGCGCCGGACGGGCGCGGATCGAGCGGCGGTTCGTCGGGGCGGTCACCGTGCTCGAGCCCGCCGAGCTGCGGGCCCTCATGGGCCCCATGTCCGACGCCCGTACCCACGTGCTGCATCGCCCGTGGATCCGGCTCGCGGTGCAGGTCGAGATCATCGACCCCGAGGACCCGTGCCCCTCGTGGCTCATCTCCTCCCGCGACGCGTACGCCCTGGCGCGCGCGCTGTCGCCGGCGGCGCCCGGTCGCTGACGCGGCCGGCACGCCTGCCGCCGTCGGTACGACCGGTACGAGTCGGTCCGCCGGTTCCGGCCGGCGCGTCTCCCCCCGCGCCGGACGAGCGAACCGATCAGGCGGCGCACTCCGAGCACACCGGCCGGCCGTTCTCGGTGTAGGCCAGCTGCGAGCGGTGGTGCACGAGGAAGCACTTCGAGCACGTGAACTCGTCGGCCTGCCGCGGGATCACCCGCACGGACAGTTCCTCGCCGGACAGGTCGGCGCCGGGCAGCTCGAAGCCCTCGGCGGCCTCGGTCTCGTCCTCGTCGACCACGCCGGACTGCTGGTCGGAACGGCGGGCCTTGAGCTCTTCGAGCGAATCCTCGCTCAGGTCTTCCTCGGTCTTGCGTGGGGCATCGTAGTCAGTGGCCATCGGGGCAAGCGCTCCAAATCTGTTCGTGCTGGGCCCGGGCGGGCAGTGGGGTCCGGGGCCGTGCTGGGGAGTGTGGTGGACGTGGGGTGGACGTGTGGTGGACCACGAGTGATCCACGGTGGTGGGGCGGTTCGATTGCTCGGGTCGCGGGGACGGGGCCCGACAGTACAACGCTGCCGTGCACCAGGTGTTCCCACGCGGCGATGGGATTGTGCATCATCCGACCGTTTTTTACCATCCCCGCGCCGGGTGTCTGTGACGGGAATCGCATTCGATCCCGGCATCGCCTGCGCCGCGGGTGGAAAAGTGCGACGCCACACCGGTCGCCTCCTGGCATGTGGATGCCGAGGGTGGCAGGCTCGTGCCGATGCCGGCGAGACCGGGGAGGGTTGGCACTGATGATCGAACTTGAGCTGGTCGGAATCCACAACGACGGCGAGACCGTGGTCCTCATCGACGCCACGGGCAGCCGATACCGACTGGTCATCGACGACGCCCTGCGGGCCGCGGTCCGGCGGGACCGGCCCCAGCTCGAGCAGCTGCGGTCGGTGCACATGCGTCCGCGGGAGATCCAGGTGCTCATCCGGGCCGGCGCGACCGCGGCCGAGGTCGCGGACCAGGGCGGACTGCCGATCGAGCAGGTGCGCAGGTACGAGGGGCCCGTGCTCGCCGAACGCGCCCACGTCGCGAACCGCTCCCAGGCGCTGCTCGTCGGCCGTGAGACGGGCGCCCCGACCCTCGGCGATCTCGTGGTCGACCGGCTCGCCGCCCGCGGCATCGCCCAGGTCGAGTGGGACGCCCGCCGCCGCGACAGCGACCCGTGGGAGGTCGTGGCCAGCTACGAGGACGGCGACGTGACCCAGCAGGCCGCGTGGCAGGTCGACCTCGCCGCCCAGTCCTTCCGCGCGCTCGACGAGGCCGCCCGGCTCCTCTCGGAGATCGACCTCGCGGCGGCGCCGCGCCGCCACCTGAGCGCGGTGCCCGCGGCCCGGGTCTACGACGTCGAGCACGACGGCGATATCCAGCCCGTGCTGCGCACGATCGACGACGACCTCAACCACGGCCACCCGGAGGAGCTCGAGTCCGGGGCGCGGCCGGAGCCCGCGGCCGACACCGAGGCGATCCTCGCCGAGCTCGCCGCGGCGCGCGGGGTGCGCCAGCAGCTGAGCGCGCCCGATCACGAGGAGCCGACGCTCTGGGACGACGTCTCCCGGCCCGGCCGGGAGACCACCGGTTCCGCCTCGACCTCCTCGGCGGACGGGCCGCCCGGGTCGGAGGCGGCACCGGCCGAGGGCGCTGATGGCGCCGGCGGCACCGGGGGGACCGGCGGCGGGCCGGACCGGACGGACGGCCCGGGCGAGGTCGTCGCGCTGCCGCGCCCCGAATCCGCGCCGACACCCGACCCCGAGCCGGCACCGGCCAAGCGACGCAGCCGCAGCCGGCGCACGTCCGTGCCGAGCTGGGACGAGATCGTGTTCGGGGCGAAGAACGACTGAGCCGTGGCCAAACTGTATTTCCGCTACGGGGCGATGAACTCGGGCAAGTCGACCGCGCTCCTGCAGGCGGCGTTCAACTATGAGGAACGCGGGCAGCGGGTGCTGCTCGCCAAGCCGGCCACCGACACGAAGGGGTCGGGGGCGATCGTCTCCCGGCTCGGCGTCACCCGCGAGACCGACCTCCAGATCGGAGCCGGCGAGTCGCTTTCGGAGGCGTTCGAGGCGGCCCGCGGTGCGACGCCCGTCGCCTGCCTGCTCGTGGACGAGGCCCAGTTCCTCACCGCCGCGCAGGTCGACGACCTCTTCCGGATCTCGGTGCAGCAGGACGTGCCGGTCATGGCCTACGGGCTCCGCACGGACTTCCGCACGAGCAGCTTCCCGGGATCGGCTCGGCTCCTCGAGCTCGCCCACAGCCTCGAGGAGCTCAAGACGATCTGCCGGTGCGGCAAGAAGGCGATCCTCAACGGCCGCAAGGCGGGCGAACGGTTCGTGTTCGAGGGCGACCAGGTGGCCATCGACGGTCGCGAGACCACCTACGAGTCGCTGTGCGGGCGCTGCTACCTCACCGAGTCCGCGGGCCGGTTCGGCTGAGCCTCACGCGAGGGTGAGGCCGACCGGGATCCCCCGCTCCTGCTCGCCGATCGACCCGTGCATGCCCACGAGCGACCGGCTCGCCTCGGACTGGCTGCGTGAGTCCACGAGGCAGACGTCCCCGTGCGCGGCCGCGATCACGTCGCCCAGCGCCGGCTCGTGCCGCGGGTCGACCTCACCGAACCAGTCCGCCGCGATCGCCTCGGCGCGCGTGAGAACGGTGGCCCGGTCGCCGAGCTCGCCGCGCCATCGGGAGGCGACCCCCGCGGCGTCGGCGGCATAGGCGTGCACGAACCGGGGCTCCCCGGCGACGAGCTCGACCCTCTGCCAGAGGGCGGCCCGGGCGGAGATGTCGATCCGCGCCGGCCCGCCGAAGACCTCGGAGGACCCGAGCGGGATGTCGACCATGCCGTGATCCGCGGTGACCACGAGGGCGGTGTCCGCCGGCAGGGAGGCGGCCAGCCGCGCGAGCTCGGCGTCGACCCGTCCCAGTTCGGCCGACCATTCACGTCCGCCCCATCCGAGCGAGTGCCCGATGGCATCGATCTCGGACCAGTACAGGTACACGAGGGAGACGTCCGGCTCCCGGAGCACCTCGAGGGTCCGGTCGACCCGGTCCGCGAGGGTCTCGGCCGCCTCGTACTCCGCGCCCCGCAACGCGGCCGTCGTGAGCGGGGAGCCCTCGAACTTCCACGGCCCCACGCTCACGCTCACGGCACCGTCGGCGTCGAGACGTTCGAACACGGTCGGCACCCGCTGCCACCGGCGCGGATCCGGCCCGCCCGCCCACGAGACGAGGTTCATACCCCGGCCCGTGGCCGGATTGCGCACGGAATAGCCGAGCATCCCGGTGCGGCCCGGCAGCGCGCCGGTGCCCAGATAGGCGAGGTTCGCCGCGGTCGTGCTCGGGATCGCGGACTCGGCGCGCACGAGCCGGTCCATCCCGCCGCTGAGGAACGGGGCGGCGTCGGCGCGCGCGTGCAGGTTCGCCCAGCCGAGGCCGTCGACGAGCACGACGCAGTAGGCGCGCGCGGCGGGCAGGCCGAGACGTCCGGCCGCGGCCACGCCGTCCGGCAGCAGGCCCGTGGCGGCGCCGGCCGCGCCCAGCAGGACGTCGCCGAGGGCCGGACGGCTCACGCGTGCTTGACGGTCGCGGCGGAGAGCGCCCGGGCGAACTCGGCGGCGGCGGTCATCGCCCGGTCCCCCTCGGCGGCCGCGGAGACCCGCACGACGAGGTCGTCCGGCACCGACGTGCCGGTGTAACCGTGATCGGCGTCGCAGTCGGGGTCGGCGCACGTGGCCGGCTCGAGGTCGATCCGCTCGATCGCCCCCCACGCGATCGCGAGCGTCAGCTCGGTCGGGCTCTGCCCGGAGATGTAGTTCGCGGGGTCGGCGATGCCGTGGGTGAGGCCGACCGAGCGGATCTCGCGCAGCGCCACGGCCTCGGTGGAGGCCGCCGCCATCGACTCCTCGTCGGGGTGCTCGGGCGGCAGGTCGTCCACGTGGGCGACGATGAGTCGGGTGGGGCTGAGCACGAGCACCGTGACGTGCCGGCGGACCTCGGTCCGGTCGAAGATGGTCTCGACGTGGACGAGATGACTGACGACCGGCTCCACATCGAGGGCGACCCCGAGGATGTCGGCGACGACATCGGGATAGTAGCCGGCACGTTGGATGTCGGATCGCAGGGATTCCAGCTGGTTCGAGCGCGAAGATGCCACGGGTCCAGTCTGCCCTATCCGGGCAGCACCCGGCGGGCGGTATCGCCCCGGCCGGGAAGGGTGAGGTCGACGGTGGCCGAGAGGATGACCGCCTCCCGCTCGGTCACGAGCACCGGGTTGAACTCGACCCGGGCGATCTCGGCGAGCTCCTCCTTGAGTACGCTCGTGCGTGCGATGACGTCGGCCAACGCCGGCACCGCGAGCGCGGGCAGGTCACGGTGCCCGAGCAGCCGGGGCGCCGCGCGCACGGAGGTGATGAGGGAGGAGACGTCCGCCTCGGTCAACGGCGGCACCCGGTAGGACACGTCGCCGAGGAGTTCGACCGCGTCGCCGGCCAGCCCGAAGGAGAGGATCGGCCCGTAGAGGGGATCCTCCTCGGCGCGCAGCACGCACGCGGCCCCGGCCTCGGCCATCGCCTGCACCTCGAAGGCCACCTCCCGCTCGCCGCGGCCGAGCCGGCGCAGCCGGGAGGCCATCACGGCGAACGCGTGGCGGACCTCCCCCGCGGAGGCGAGATCGAGCCGCACCCCGCCGAGGTCGGTGCGGTGCCGCAGCGCCTCGTCCGCCACCTTGAGCGCCACGGGCCAGCCCACCGCCTCGGCCGCCTCGACGGCCTCCTCCTCGGTGCGCGCCACGCGGCTGGCCAGCACGGGCAGCCCGTAGGCCGCGAGCAGCTCCGCGGTCCGCTCCGCGTCGAGACGGCGCAGCTCACCCGGGGGAAGTCCGCTCACCCCGGCCCGGACGAGCCCGAGCGCGCGCCGCCGATCGACGCCGGGCGGGTCGACGCGGGGACTCGGGGCGGCCTCGCGCCGTTCGGCGTAGGCCAGGCCCGCTCGCAGCGCCGCCACGGCGTCGTCGCCCGTGGCGAATCCCGGCACCGACGTGTCGCCGTGCCGCAGCAGCGGATCGAGCCCGCTCAGGCCGTGCACCCGGGCGAGCACGAGCCGGCCGGTCCGGTCGGCGAACTCGGCGATGGCGGGCGCGATCCGCTCGGCGTCGTCGTCGAGGAACGGGCCGTAGCCCACGAGCGCGCAGTCCCAGTCGTCGCGGCCGGCCAGCCCGGCGAGCACGCGCCGGTAGTCGTCGGCGGCGGCGACGGGATTGAGAGTCGCCACCCCGGGCACCGGGCGGGCCCCGATCGAGCCGAGCAGCTCGGCCAGGATCGCGGTCTGGGTGCCGGAGTTGGTCACGACCGCGACCCGCGGGCCGCGCGGCAGCGGCTGGGTGGAGAACATCATCGCCCAGTCGAGCTGCTGGTCGACCGAGTCGGCCAGCAGCACCCCGGCCTGATTCATCAGCTCCTCGAGCGCTCGACGCGGGGTCCGGGTCGTGCGCACCGGGTGGCCGGGCGGGCGCACCTGCCCGGAGCGGCCCGCGACCCGCACGATGACCGGACGGTCCTGGGCGAGCCGACGGGCGACCCGGGAGAACTTGCGCGGATTGCCCATGGACTCGAGGTGGACGCAGGCGACCGCGGTGCGGGGGTCCGCGGTCCAGAACTGCATCGTGTCGTTGCCCGAGACGTCCGCGCGGTGACCGGCCGAGAGCACGGTCGAGAGGGTGAGCCGGCGCCGGCCCGCGCCGTCGAGCAGGGAGCGGGTGGCGTGCGCGCTCTGGCAGAAGAGGCCGATGCCCGAGGCGCCCGGAGCGCCCGGGCGAGCGACGTCGTCCATGATCCCGGGATAGAGCAGCGCGGGCAGGGCGCCGGACTCGCCCCGGGCGAGCACGCCGACGGACCGTGGCCCGACGAGCCGGATGCCCGACCGTCGCAGCAGCCGCAGGAGGTCCGTCTGCGGGGTGCCCTCGCCCCCGGCCGTGGCGAAGCCGCCGGTGAGCACGAGCAGCGCGCCGGTGTCGAGCCGGGCCAGGTGCGGCACGATCCGCAGCACCTCCGGTGCGGGCGCCCGACGACCGCGAGGTCGAAGGGACCCGCGAGCGCGGCGAGGTCGGCCTCGGTGGCCGTGTGGACCAGGCGACCCGTGAAGCCGCCGGGGCGGGCCGCCGCCCCGGCGACGTGCTCCCACACGCGGCCGGCGAGCGCAGCCCCCTCCTGCCCGGAGCCGTGGACGAGGACGCTCGTGGCCGCGAGGATCCGCCGCATGCTCAGCGATTCGGCGCGGCGTTCGCGCTCGGCGAGCACCTCCATCGACCGGTCGGTCGAGTGGATCGTGAAGGAAACCGTGACGATCCCGTCGTCGAACCGCTTGCGCACGTCGTAGCCCGCGTCGGAGAACACGCGGATCATCCGGGTGTTCGCGGGCAGGACGTCGGCGACGAAGCGGCCGATGCCGCGCTCCCGGCCGGCGGCGGCGAGGTGTTCGAGCAGCACGGAGCCGACCCCGCGGCCCTGGGCCCGGTCGGAGACGTTGAAGGCGACCTCGGCGTCGTCGGTGTCGTCGATGCGGTCGTAGCGGCCCACGGCCAGGATCTCGTCGCCGGCCACGAGCACGAGTGCGACCCGGTCCCGGTGGTCGACGCGGGTGAACCGGGCCAGGTCCCGCTGCGTCAGGCGTGCGAGCGGCGCGAAGAATCGCAGGTAGACCGATTCCGGGGACTGGGCGAGGTGGAAGCGCTGCAGCGCGTCGGCATCGGTGGGTCGGATCGGCCGGATCCGCATCGTGGAGCCGTCGCGCAGCACGACGTCCGCCTCCCAGTGGCCGGGATACTCGGGGGGCTCGGGATCATCCGAGGCTGCCGGTGCCGGAACGGTGGGGCTCATACCCTCGATGGTACTGAGCGCCCCGCCGGGCCGGGACGGTGGCGCGCACCGCGGGGCGGATCAGGGAGAATGGGGCCATGGCACCACGCTCGACGAGTCCCACTCCACCGACCGGCGACGGTCCGGCGACCGCGGAGCGGATCCTCGACACCGACGTGTCCACCGAGATGCAGGACTCGTTCCTCGAGTACGCGTACTCGGTCATCTACTCGCGCGCGCTGCCGGACGCCCGCGACGGCCTCAAGCCCGTGCAGCGGCGCATCCTCTACCAGATGGCCGAGATGGGGCTGCGGCCCGAGAAGGGGCACGTCAAGTCCTCCCGCGTCGTCGGCGAGGTCATGGGCAAGCTCCACCCGCACGGGGACACGGCGATCTACGACGCGCTCGTGCGGATGGCGCAGGACTTCTCGCTGCGGCTCCCGCTCGTCGACGGTCACGGCAACTTCGGCTCCCTCGACGACGGCCCCGCCGCCCCGCGGTACACGGAGGCCCGGCTCGCCCCGGCCGCGATCGTCATGACCGCGGACCTCGACTGCGACGTCGTCGACTTCGTTCCCAACTACGACAACCAGCTGACACAGCCGGAGGTGCTGCCCTCGGCGCTGCCGAACCTGCTCGTCAACGGCGCCTCCGGGATCGCGGTCGGGATGGCCACGAACATGGCCCCGCACAACCTCGTCGAGGTGATCGCGGCGGCCCGCCACCTCATCGCCCATCCCGACGCGACCCTGGAGGACCTCATCCGGTTCGTGCCGGGCCCGGACCTGCCCGGGGGCGGCCGGATCGTCGGCCTCGAGGGCATCCGGGACGCCTACGCCACGGGTCGGGGCAGCTTCCGCACCCGGGCCACCACCCGGATCGAGAACGTCACGGCCCGCCGCAAGGCGATCATCGTGACCGAGCTGCCCTATCTCATCGGCCCGGAGCGGGTGATCGAGAAGCTCAAGTCGGCGGTGCAGGCGAAGAAGGTCGTGGGCGTGTCCGGGGTGAACGACCTGACGGACCGCAAGCACGGGCTGCGCCTCGAGATCGAGATCAAGACCGGGTTCAATCCCGAGGCCGTGCTCGAGAACCTCTACCGGCACACCCCGCTCGAGGACTCCTTCGGGATGAACAACGTCGCGCTCGTGGACGGCCGGCCGCGCACCCTGGGCCTGCGGGACCTGCTGCAGGTGTACGTGGATCACCGGATCGACGTCGTGGAGCGGCGCACCCGGTACCTGCTCGCGCGCAGGCAGGAGCGCCTCCACCTGATCGAGGGGCTGCTCGTCGCGATCGCCGACATCGACGAGGTCATCTCCGTCATCCGCTCGAGCGACGACGCCGCCGCCGCCCGGGACCGGCTCATGCTCGTGTTCGACCTGTCGGAGCCGCAGGCGGACTACATCCTCGCCCTGCGGCTGCGGCGGCTGACGAAGTTCTCCCGGATCGAGCTGGAGACCGAGCGGGACGAGCTGACCGCGGAGATCGCCCGCCTCGAGGCGATCCTCGCCGACGACGCGGTGCTTCGGGACGTGGTCTCGAGCGAGCTGGCCCGGGTCGCGGCGGAGCACGGCACGCAGCGCCGCACCGTGCTGCTCGAGTCGGCCGCCGCCCGGCCCGCGGCCTCCGCCGCCGCGCCCCTGGAGATCCCGGACGCCCCCTGCTGGGTGCTGCTGTCGAGCACCGGGCTGCTCGCCCGCACCTCGGATGCGGACCGGCCCGCCCGGGCGGGCCGGCGCAGCGCCCACGACGCCCTCGGCTCGCTCGTGCCCGCGACCGCGCGCGGCCAGATCGGCGCGGTCACCTCGGCCGGCCGGCTCGTCAAGGTCTCCGTGCTGGAGATCCCCGCCCTGCCGCCCACCGACGGCCCACCCGGCCTCTCGGGCGGCCTCGCGATCGACGAGCTCGTCCCCCTCGCCGGGGGCGAGCGGGTCGTCGGGCTCGCCGAACTCACCGGACCGAGCGAACCCGCCGGACCCGGCGGACCCGGCGAACCCGGCGGACCCGGCGGACCCGGCGAGCCGGCGACCGGCCCCGGGGTGCTCACGGTGGCCACGGCCGCCGGCGTGGTCAAGCGGGTCGTCGCCGACTGGCCCGCCCGCGCGGAGGACTGGGAGGTCATCGGCCTCAAGGACGGCGACGAGGTGGTCGGGGTCGGCGTGGCCCGCGACGACGACCGGCTCGTGTTCGTGACCTCCGATGCCCAACTGCTCCACTTCGCCGCCGGGGACGTGCGCCCGCAGGGTCGCCAGGCGGGTGGGATGGCCGGAATCCGGCTGCGCCCGGACGTCCGGGTGCTGTTCTTCGGCGTCGTGCCCGCGCACGACCGGGCCGAGGTCGTCACCGTCGCCGGCTCGGCCGGTGCGCTGCCGGGCACGGTGACCGGGAGCGCGAAGGTCACCCCGTTCGAGCTCTACCCCGGCAAGGGCCGCGGCACCGCCGGGGTGCGGGCACACCGGTTCCTGCGGGGCGAGGACGAGCTCTACGCGGCGGCGGTCGTGCCCGCGCCCGCTCGCGCCGTGGCCGCCGCCGGTCAGCCGGTCGAGCTGCCCGAACCCGATGAGCGCCGCGACGGCTCCGGCGCCCCGCTCGAGGTGCCGATCGCCGGCATCGGCTGAGCCCGGGGCTCGTCCGGGGCGTCCCCGGGCCTGCCCGCGCCGCTCAGAACTCGATGCTGTACATGGTCGAGGAGTGGATGGCCTGGAAGTCGAGGGCGGCGAAGAGGCCGTAGTTGGGATCGGGCTGGGCCGTGTCGAGGCCGACCGAGGCGAAGTCGATGCCCGCCGCGGCGTAGGCGCGCATCGCGCGCACGACCAGCGCCGTCGCGATCTGCCGGTTGCGCCAGTCGGGGCGCACCCCGAGCATGTCGATGTACCCCTCGGACCAACCCTGGCAGATCCAGTCCTGTTCGTACCGGCCCGAGAGCAGGTATCCGACGACCTGGGCCCGGTCGCTCGTGCGGTCGAGCACGAGGAAGCTCCACTCGGGCGCGAAGAAGGCGCGTTCGGCGTGCCACCGTTCGGCGCTCATCGGCTCCGAGGCCCAGTGCGCGGAGAAGGATTCGTTGTGCGCCTGGCGCACCTGCTCGTCGAGGTCGGCCGTCCACGGCACGGTCTCGAGGTTGCGGGCGAGGTCGATCTGCGGCAACGGCGCCGCGAGGTCGCGCTGCAGGTCGAAGTACCAGCGACGCGCCTCGAAGCCGCGCTCGAGCAGCATCGGGGCGGCGTCCGGGGTCGTCTCCTCGACGTTCGCGACGATCCGCGCCCGCACAGGGCGGTCCACCCCGGCCAGCAGCTGCCGGGCGCGGCCCAGTTCCCACTCGAGCAGCGCCGTGCCGACCCCGCTGCGGCGATACTGGGGATGGACCCCGCCGTCGAGGAAGACCCGGGCGGACTGCTCGTCGTCCGGGGCGTACCGAACGAGGCCGAACGCCCGCATCTGCCCGGCATGGTCGTAGCCGCCGAGCACGTTGAGGGCGGAGTCCGGGCCCTGCTCGCCGACGCGGTCGCTCGTCTCCTCGAGCGAGGAGCGATAGGGCAGCCGGTCCCAGTCCTCGAGCGCCTCGACGAGGGCGTGCAGCGCCGCGGCGTCGTCGGGTCCGATCCCCCGCCAGGTCAACCCCCACTGGGAGCCGGGAACCGCGAGCTCGGCGGGCGCCTGGGCGCGCACGCTGAGCGGAGCGAGCGGTTCAGCTGGGGTCATGGCTTCCTTGTGGGTCGACGCGGGCGATCCGGGCTGCCGGTCGCTCGGGCGGCGGTCGTTCCTGGCAGCGTACGCATGGTCCGCGGCGGGAGCAAAACCGGTCCGGGCCGGTCGGGCCGGTCGGACCGGTCCGCTTCAGGCATCGATCCGCTGCCGGTCGAGGGCGGCGGCGCCGGCGATGAGGAAGTCCTTGCGGGGCGCCACGTCGTTGCCCATGAGCAGCTCGAACACGCGCTCCGCCTCGCGCAGTGCCGCCTCGTCGGCCATGGTGATCTTGCGCAGGGTCCGGTGCTGGGGATCCATCGTGGTCTCGGCGAGCTGCTCGGCGTCCATCTCCCCCAGCCCCTTATAGCGCTGGATGGGCTCCTTGTAGCGACGGCCGGACCGCTCGAGCCTCGTCAGGTGCCGGTGCAGCTCCGCCTCCGAGTAGGTGTAGACGACCTCGGCCTTCGACCGGCCGTGGGCGATCGTCTCGATCCGGTGCAGCGGCGGCACGGCGGCGAAGACCCGCCCCGCCTCGACCAGGGGACGCATGTACCGGAAGAACAGGGTGAGCAGGAGGGTGCGGATGTGCGCGCCGTCGACGTCGGCGTCGGTCATGAGCACGACCTTGCCGTAGCGCACCGCGTCGAGGTCGAAGGTGCGCCCCGATCCGGCCCCGAGCACCTGGATGATCGAGGCGCATTCGGCGTTCTTGAGCATGTCGGCCAGCGAGGCCTTCTGCACGTTGAGGATCTTGCCCCGGATGGGCAGGAGCGCCTGGAACTGCGAGGAGCGGGCGTGCTTGGCGGTGCCGAGCGCCGAGTCGCCCTCGACGATGAACAGCTCGGAGGAGTCCACGTCGTTCGTGCGGCAGTCGGCGAGCTTGGCGGGCAGGGTCGAGTTCTCGAGCGCGTTCTTGCGGCGCGAGATCTCCTTGTGGGTGCGGGCCGCGATCCGGGCGCGCATCTCCCCGACGACCTTCTCGAGCACGAGCGCGGCCTGGGACTTCTCGTGGCGGGCGCTCGAGGTGAGGATCCGGGTGAGCTCCTGCTCGACCACCTTGGCCACGATCGGGCGCACCGGCGCGGTGCCGAGCACCTCCTTCGTCTGCCCCTCGAACTGCGGCTCGGGCACCTGCACGGTGACGACGGCGGTGAGCCCGGCGAGCACGTCGTCCTTCTCGATGCGCTCCTTCGTGTCCTTCGCGGTGAGCTTGAGCTTGCGGGAGTTCGCGTCGATCTGCTTGCGCAGCACCTTGAGCACGGCCTGCTCGAACCCGGTCACGTGGGTCCCGCCCTTGGGCGTGGCGATGATGTTGACGAACGCGCGGGCCTCGGTCTCGTACCCGGTACCCCAGCGCAGGGCGACGTCGACCTCACACGTGCGTTCGACGTCCTTGGGCCGGAGCCGGCCCTGCGCGTCGAGCGCCTGCACGGTCTCGGTGAACGTGCCCGAGCCCCGCAGCCGCCACGCGTCGCTCACGGGCGGATCGGTGGCGAGGAAGTCGACGAAGTCGACCACGCCGCCCTCGTGCAGGAAGACCTCCTCGACGGGCCCGTCCGCACCCGGCGTGCCGGCCAGGCGCCGCTCGTCGCGGACCGTCAACTGCAGCCCGGGCACGAGGAAGGAGGTCTGGCGGGCGCGGGTGACGAGTTCGTCGTAGGAGAACGCGGCACTCTCGGGGAAGATCTGCCGGTCCGCCCAGTAGCGCACGCGGGTGCCGGTGCGCTTGCGGGGCACCTTCCCGGCGACGGTCAGCTGCGAGACCGTGGTGAACGCCTCGAACGGGGCGTCCGGGGAGGGGGCGCCCGCATCTGTGAACACGCCCGGTTCGCCCCGGTGGAACGACATCGCGTGGGTCAGCCCGCCCCGGTCGATCTCGACGTCGAGCCGGCTCGAGAGCGCGTTGACCACCGAGGCGCCGACGCCGTGCAGCCCGCCGGAGGCGGCGTAGGAGCCCCCGCCGAACTTCCCGCCGGCATGCAGCTTGGTGAACACCACCTCGACGCCCGACAGCCCCGCCGAGGCCACGGTGTCGACCGGGATGCCGCGGCCGGTGTCGCGCACCTCGACCGAGGAGTCCGGGTGGAGCACGATCGTGATCTCGGTGCCGTGCCCCTCGAGCGCCTCGTCGACGGAGTTGTCGATGATCTCCCACAGGCAGTGCATGAGCCCGCGTGAATCGGTCGAGCCGATGTACATGCCGGGCCGCTTGCGGACGGCTTCGAGGCCCTCCAGGACGGACAGGTGGCGGGCGGTGTAACTGGACGGGCTGGACGTGGTCGACACGCCCTCATCGTACGGGCAGGATCGCCCGGATTCCGGCTACGCCACTCGCCACCCTCCCGGACGACGCCCGCCGGGTACGCGGGTAGCGAAACCGGAGGGCTCGGGGGAGGAAAATCGGCGCCCGGATGGTTTGATGCTGATGTGACTACTACTGCTTCCCCGGACCTGACCGCATCGGCCCTGACCGCCGCCGACAGGTGCGACGCCTGCGGCGCCCAGGGCTACGTGCGCGTGCTGATGGACGCCGGCGAGCTGATCTTCTGCGCCCACCACGCCCGCAAGCACGCAGAGACGATCGATCGCGTGGCCACGCACGTCCACGACGAGACCAGCAAGCTGTACGAACCCGAGTCCGCCGAGGCCTGACCGGCCGCCGGCGGGCCCCACGGCCCGGCCGGTACAGCGACGAGAACGGCACAGCGACGAGAACGCCGCCGCCCCGAACGGGGGCGGCGGCGTTCTGCCGTGCCGGGCGATCGGCGTCGCCGGGGATCAGTCGAGGTAGTCGCGCAGGACCTGGGAGCGCGAGGGGTGGCGCAGCTTCGACATGGTCTTCGATTCGATCTGGCGGATCCGCTCGCGGGTGACGCCGTAGACCTTCCCGATCTCGTCGAGGGTCTTCGGCTGGCCGTCGGTCAGGCCGAAGCGCATCTGCACGACGCCCGCCTCGCGTTCGGAGAGCGTGTCGAGCACGGAGTGGAGCTGCTCCTGCAGGAGGGTGAAGGAGACGGCGTCCGCCGGGACGACCGCCTCGGAGTCCTCGATCAGGTCGCCGAACTCGGAGTCGCCGTCCTCCCCGAGCGGGGTGTGCAGGGAGATCGGCTCGCGGCCGTACTTCTGTACCTCGACCACCTTCTCCGGGGTCATGTCGAGTTCCTTGGCGAGTTCCTCGGGCGTGGGTTCGCGGCCGAGATCCTGGAGCATCTGGCGCTGCACCCGGGCGAGCTTGTTGATGACCTCGACCATGTGCACGGGGATGCGGATCGTTCGGGCCTGATCGGCCATGGCACGGGTGATCGCCTGCCGGATCCACCAGGTCGCGTACGTGGAGAACTTGTAGCCCTTGGTGTAGTCGAACTTCTCGACCGCACGGATGAGCCCGAGGTTGCCCTCCTGGATGAGGTCGAGGAAGAGCATGCCCCGGCCGGTGTACCGCTTGGCGAGTGAGACGACGAGACGCAGGTTCGCCTCGAGCAGGTGGTTCTTGGCCCGGCGGCCGTCCTGGGCGATCCACTCGAGTTCGCGGCGGAGCTTGCCCTTGAGCGAGGCCCCCTCCTCGGCGAGCTTCTCGTCGGCGAACAGTCCGGCCTCGATCCGCTTGGCGAGTTCGACCTCCTGCTCGGCGTTGAGGAGCGCCACCTTGCCGATCTGCTTGAGGTAGTCCTTGACCGGATCGGCCGTCGCACCCGCGGTGACGACCTGCTGCGCGGGCGCATCGTCGTCGTCGGCGTCGGAGTAGACGAAGCCGCCCTGGTCGGCCGCGGCGGCCTTGTCCTCCGTGGTGGTCTTCGCGGTCGTCTCCTCCTCGACCTCGTCGGGTGTCTCGGCGTCGTCCCCGGTCGGCTCGACCACCGAGGTCGCGGCCTTCTTACGGGTCGCCGGCGTCTTCTTCGCGGCGGCCTTCTTCGCCGGGGCCTTCTTGGCGGGGGCCTTCGCCGCGGGGGCCTTCGCCGCGGGGGCCTTCGTGCCCTCCGCGTCGGCGGGCTCCGGGTCCGCCTTCGCCGCGGTGGACGCCTTCGGGGCGGCCGCCTTCGCCGGGGCCTTGGCCGCCTTCTTGCCGGCGGCCGGCTGCTGCACCGGCGCGCTCTCCGCGGCGGCGGATCCGGAATCGGTCTTCTTGGTCACCGTGGCATCGGTGCGGCTGCGGGTCTTCGTGGCGGCGACCGCCGTGGCCTGGATGTCGGACACTGTGACACCTGCTTCCTGCATGGCTTTGAGGACGTGCTTGAGGCGGCGAGGCGCGACATCGGCGTCCTCGCACGCGATTCGGAACGAGGCCGCGTCGATGGTTCCTCGGTTGACTCCGCGCGCGAGCGCCTGCTGCAGGGCGGGGTGCGAGAACTCGGACGGAAGTGCGGGCATGGCGGGACGAGACGACAAGGAATACCTTTCGGCGGCCCAGGCTCGGAGAGCCTCGGCGAAGCGATCGATCGGATCGGATGGTGGGCCCGGACTGCTCTCGCAGTCACAACTACCCGTCATTATAATCGCTCGGACGGTACCGGTTTATTCCACCGGCGGGGAGGGCGACCTCACAACGGCCGATTCCGAGACCGGCGGACAGGCGCACACGAGGTTCCGGTCGCCGTGGGCGCCGTCGATTCGCCGCACCGGGGGCCAGTACTTCGCGGCGGGCTCGCCGCCGGGGTAGACGGCGACGTCGCGCGAGTACGGATGCGGCCAGGGCCCGGTGAGCATGCGGGCCGGGTGGGGCGCGTTGACGAGCGGGTTGTCCTCCCGCGGCCACCGCCCCTGCTCCACTCGGTCGATCTCGCTGCGGATCCCGCGCATCGCCGCGACGAATCGGTCGAGTTCGGCCAGGTCCTCCGACTCGGTCGGTTCGACCATGAGCGTGCCCGGTACCGGGAAGCTCATCGTCGGCGCGTGGAATCCGTAGTCGATGAGGCGCTTGGCCACGTCCTCGACCGTGATGCCGCTGCGCCGGGTGAGGTCGCGCAGGTCGAGCACGCATTCGTGCGCGACCCGCCCGCCGGGGCCGCGGTAGAGCACGGGATAGTCCTCGGCGAGTTCCTCTGCGAGGTAGTTCGCCGCCAGCACCGCCGCGCCGGTCGCCCGGCGCAGGCCGTCGACCCCCATGAGCCGCAGATAGGCCCAGCTGATCGGGAGGATGGACGGCGATCCGTCCGGCGCCGCCGCGACGGCGCCGTCCGACCGACCGGCGGCCCCGCGCACGGCGGGCGCGCAGGGGTGGCCGGGCAGGTGCGGCACGAGGTGGGCCGCGGCGACGACCGGGCCGACCCCCGGGCCGCCGCCGCCGTGCGGGATGCAGAACGTCTTGTGCAGGTTGAGGTGGGAGACGTCTCCCCCGCAGGCGGCGAGCGTGGTCACGCCGACGAGGGCGTTGAAGTTGGCCCCGTCGAGGTAGACCTGGCCCCCGGCCTCGTGGACGGCGCGCGTGACGGCGACGATCTCGGGCTCGTACACGCCGTGGGTCGAGGGGTAGGTGATCATGATCGCGGCGATGCGGCCCGCATGCTCGGTGAGCACCCGGTGCAGGTCGCCCCGATCGATGCCCCCGTCGGGGCCGGTCGCGACCACGGCGACCCGGAAGCCCGCGAGCACGGCGGAGGCCGCGTTCGTTCCGTGGGCGCTCGCGGGAACGATGCACACGTCGCGCCGGGGCTCGCGTCCGCCCGCGTGCTCGGCGTGGTATCGCCGGATGGCAAGCAGGCCCGCGAGCTCGCCCTGGGAACCGGCGTTCGGCTGCACGCTCGTGCCGTCGTAGCCGGCGAGCGCCGCGAGCCAGGTCTCGAGATCGTCGATGAGCCGCCGGTAGCCGCGGGCGTCCGCGGCGGGCGCGAAGGGGTGCAGGTCCGCGAAGCCCGGCCGGCTCATCGCCCCCATGAGCTCGGCCGAGTTGAGCTTCATGGTGCACGAGCCGAGTGGGATCATGCCGCGGTCGAGGGCGAGGTCGGCGTCCGCGAGGCGCCGCAGGTAGCGCATGAGCCGGTTCTCGCTGCGGTGCTCGTGGAAGACGGGATGGGTGAGGTAGTCCCGGCCGCGGAGCTGGTCCGGCGGGATGCCGCCGGGCTCCGGGCGGGTGTGCCGCCCGGAGCCCGGCCGGTCCGCCTCGCGGGCGGCGCCCTCGAGCACCGCGGCCACGACCTCGGCGACGATCCCCGGTGTGGTCCGTTCGTCGCAGGAGAGGCGCACCTCGTCGTTCGTGGGCGCCCACACCGTGAGGTTGCGCGCGAGCGCGGCGCGGGCCACCGCCCGCGCGCGGCCCGGCACGTCGAGGGTGAGGGTGTCGAAGAAGGTGTCGTTGCGGGGCGGGAGGCCGGCCGCGGACAGCGCACCGGCGACCGCGCGCGCCCGGTCGTGCACCCGGGCCGCGATCGCGTGCAGGCCGTCCGGGCCGTGGTAGACCGCGAAGGCCGCGGCCATGACGGCGAGGAGGACCTGGGAGGTGCAGATATTGGACGTGGCCCGGTCGCGGCGGATGTGCTGCTCGCGGGTCTGCAGGGCGAGGCGGTACGCGCCGCGGCCGTCCGCATCCCGGCTCACGCCGACGAGCCGGCCCGGCAGTCGGCGCTCGAGCCCGGCGCGGACCGCGAGGTAGGCGGCGTGGGGCCCGCCGTAGCCCATCGGAACACCGAACCGCTGGCTGCTGCCGACCGCGATGTCGGCTCCCCAAGCTTCGGGTGCCTCGATGAGCGTGAGGGCGAGCGGGTCCGTCACGGCGGTGCACAGCGCGCCGGCCTCGTGGGCGGCGTCGGCCCAGGCGCGGCACCGGCTCCGGTCGAGGATCCGGCCGGTGGCGCCGGGCACCGCGAGCAGCACCCCGAAGGCGTCCGGGAGGTGGCCGGGAGGGCTGAGAGAGCCCGCCGGGTCGATCTCCTCGAGCCGGATCCCCAGCGGTGCGGCGCGGGTGGCGAGCACGGCCCGGGTCTGGACGAAGAGGTCGCGGTCGACGTAGAAGGTGTGACCGGCCGGGCTGTGCCGGTGGCTCAGGGTCATGGCCTCGGCCGCGGCCGTCGCCTCGTCGAGCATCGAGGCCCCGGCGATCGCGAGACCGGTGAGGTCGGCGATCATCGTCTGGAAGGTGAGGAGCGCTTCGAGCCGGCCCTGCGAGATCTCGGCCTGGTACGGGGTGTAGGCGCTGTACCAGGCCGGGTTCTCGAGCACCTGGCGCCGGATGACGGCGGGGGTGATCGTGTCGTAGTAGCCCTGGCCGATCATCGAGGTGCGCACCGTGTTCGAATCCGCGAGCGCGTGCAGTTCGGCGACCATGGTCGCCTCGTCGACGGCGGGCGGCAGGCCGTCGACGTGGGCGTGGTGGAGCGCCCCGGGCAGCGCCGTGCGCAGGAGCGAGTCGACGTCGGCGGCTCCGATGCGATCGAGCATGCGCCGCTGCTCCGCCGCGGAGGAACCGATGTGCCGCCCCTCGAAGGCGCCGACGGGCGCGCTCACTCCCGCACGCTCGCGGCGTACGCGGCGGCGTCCATGGTCGGCCCGACGTCGGTCACGGTCACCGTGAACAGCCAGCCCTGCCCGTACGGGTCGGCATCGACCCGCTCGGGGTGCGCCTCCAGGTCGGAATTGACGCCGGACACCGTGCCGCTCACGGGCGAGAACAGGTCGCTCACGCTCTTGGTGGACTCGATCTCGCCGCAGGCCGCGCCCGCGATCACCTCGGTTCCGACCTCGGGCAGGTCGACGTAGACGACGTCGCCGAGCGCCTCGGTCGCGTAGCTCGTGACGCCGACGGTCGCGACGCCGGCTTCGATCCGGACCCATTCGTGTTCGGCCGTGTAGGCCCGGTCGGTGGGGTGGCTCATGCGGTCTCCGTTCGATCCGTTCCTCGATCATCGCTGCGGTCGCACCGTTCTTTCAAGGTCCTTCGAGGTCCGTCACGGCCTGCGGTAGAAGGGGGGCTCCCGGACCCGCATGACCTGCTCCCGGCCACGGACGTCGACCGTGAGCTCGCTGCCCACCGGGACGGGCCGCTCGCAGCGCGCGAATGCGATCGGGTGACCGAGCGTGGGCGAGAGGGCCCCGGACGTGATCCGCCCGATCCGTCTCCCGCCCGCCAGGACGGCGTCGCCGGGCCGCGCCGCGCGACGTCCCTCGCCCGCGAGCGCGACGAGGCTCGTGGTCTCCCCGGCCCGTTCGACGAGTGCCGCTCGGCCGACGAACTCCCGCCCGAGGTCGACGAGGCGCCCGAGGCCGGCGCCGGCGGGGGTGAGGTCCTCGGTCAGCTCGTTGCCGTACAGGGCCATCCCCGCCTCGAGGCGGAGGGAGTCGCGGGCGGCGAGCCCGCACGGAACGAGCCCGAGCGGCTCGCCGGCCGCGAGCAGTCCCTCCCAGATCGCGACGGCGCTCGCCGCGGGCACGGCGAGCTCATAGCCGTCCTCGCCGGTGTAGCCGGTGCGGGCGAGCAGCACCGGCACAGTCGGCCCAGTGGGCGGTCGGGCCACGGCCTGGGCGCATCGGAAGGGTCGCATGGTGAGCGCCTCGGCGGGCACGAGCCCGGCGAGGGCCCGCGCGGCGGCCGGGCCCTGCACGGCGATGAGGGCGCGGTGGCTCGTGCGATCGACGACCGTCGCCCGCAGCCGCCGGGCGGCCGCGGCCAGGCGATCGCCCACGCGCACCCGGTTCGCGGCGTTGCACACGATGAGCAGGTCGTCCGCGGCGAGGCGGTAGACGATGAGGTCGTCGACGATCCCCCCGTCCGGCCCGACCATGATCGTGTAGCGGGCACGGCCGGGCTCCAGGTTCGCGATCCGGGAGACGAACGAGCACTCCCCCAGCCTGGCCGCGTCGGGACCGTGCACCTCGAGCTGGCCCATGTGCGACAGGTCGAACGCGCCGGCCCGGGTGCGCACGGCGGCGTGCTCGGCCAGCTCGGAACCGAACCGCAGCGGCATCTCCCAGCCGGCGAAGCCGGTCATCGTGGCGCCGGCTCGTGCGTGCGCGGCCGCCAGCGGGCTCCTCAGGGCGCTCGCGGGTGGCTCCTCGTCGCCCGCGCGGGGCGGTGGATGGGCCACGGCGGAGTCCCCGTCAGGGCTTGACCGCGAGCACCGGCGTCGGCGAATCGAGCAGGATCCGCTGAGCGTTCGAGCCGAGGATGAGCTTGCCCGTGGGCGAGCGGCGACGCAGCCCGATCACGATGAGGTTCGCGTCGCTCGTCTCGGCCACGCGCAGGAGTTCCTCGGCCAGGTCCTCGCTGCGGACCGGTTCCCGGATGTCGCCGCTCACGCCCGCGTCCGCCAGCGTCGCCCTCGCCTCCGCCGCCGTGGCGGAGACGTCGACCGGTTCCGGTCCCTGGATCGGGTACACGAGGACCACGAGGTCCTCACCGCGGAGCCCGGCCTCGGCGATGCCGCCCCGCAGCGCCGCACGCCCTTCGTTGTTTGCGAGGAATCCGACCACGACAGCCATGAGCACGCTCCCTTGTCTCGATGACCAAACCCTAGCGGTCCGGGCGGTGTCACGGCTGCCGTTCGCCCTCCTCGACGCCGCGGACCCATCCCGGTGGGATCCGCGCGTCCAGCATTCGACGCAGGAGCACGGCCAGCCGATAGCCGGGGTCGACGCGTTCGGCCTCCGCGAGGAGCAGGTCGCAGCGCGCGCCGTCGCCGACCCACCACGCGAGCCAGGCGGTGACGGTCCAGGCGGGCGGGGAGGACTCGACGCTCGAGTGGCGGATCGTGTTCTCGAGGAGGGCCACGGCCCGGTCGATCGGGCCGGACTCGGGCGGCTCCGCAGCACCGAAGGCCGCGTCGACCGCCTCGGGCCGGGCGAGGGCCTCCTCGACGCCGCAGCGGCCGGCGGCGGCGGTCACGACGGCGTCCCGCACGGCCCGGTCGGTCAGTCCGGCGAGCAGGAGGCCGTACCGTGCCGGGCTCGGTTCCGGTGCCCCCTCCGCGAGGGCGTCGTCCCAGGCCCGGGCGCTGCGCCGTCGCCACGCGGAGCGCCGGCCCGCCCCCGACTGCCGCGCGAGTTCCTCGACCCGGGCCGCGCAGGCCCCCTGGGCGCGGGAGGCCGCCGGGGCGCTGTCGGCCCGCACCCGCACGAGGGCGGCGCGGGTGGGGCGACCCCGTGGCCGTGGACGACCATGGCCGCGGCGATCGCGGTCGAGTCGAGTTCGCCCCGCCCGCGGCCGTTCGGCGGGCAGGCCGGGTCGTGGGTGCACTCGAGGCAGTACCAGCGCGCGCCGGAGACGAGGTAGCAGCGGCCGGCCGAGGTGCGCGGGTCGCGCCGCCACGGGGCCAGGACGCGGCGGGCCCGCTCGAGCGTCGCCGGTTCGCCGGCCTCGGCCGGGTCGCAGTAGGCGAGGAGCCAGGCGGCCACGCAGTGCTCGGCGCTCAGGTGACCGGTGATCTCCGAGAGCAGGGTCCGCTCGAGCCGGGGATCGGCCAGGTCCGCCAGATCCATTCGGGCGACGAGGCCGAGGCCGACGCGGTCCGGGCCGTGTCGGCGCACCGAGAGCACGACGAGGGAGTTCTCGGGCCGGAAGCCGAGCCGGTAGGGCACGTAGGCGACGACCTCGGCCGGGTCGTCGAGGTCGAGGGTGTGGACGTCGGTGTCGATCATGGCCCCAGCCGATCACGGCGGCCCCCGGCGGCGTCTCGGCCGGCCCCGAGGCTGTGGATCGGCACGCATCGCGGGTCCGTTGTGGAGGGAGGGCCTCCGGGGCCGGGCCGACGGCGGTCCCGCGGCCGCGTAGAGTGCGGGGTGTGAGTGACGTGGACGGGCCCGTGTGGCTGGATGACCTTCGTTCCGCCGTGGCGGCACGCGTGGCCACGACCATGACCGAGACGCACGATCGATTCGCCGGGGTGGGCGGCGAGATCGACGACCTGTTCACCGTGTCGGCGCCCCTCCTCGCCCGCGGCAAGCGGCTCCGCGCCGCGTTCCTGGCGGCCGGGTGGCGCGTGTTCTCGGGCGAGCCACTCGCCGCCGCCGAGGTCCGGGCGGGCTCGGGCCTGGAGATCTTCCAGCTGGCCGCCCTCGTCCACGACGACCTCATGGACGGCTCCCTCACGCGCCGCGGCCTGCCCGCGAGCCACCGGCGGTTCACCGCGCTGCACGAGGAGCGCGGCATGATCTCCGACCCGGAGCATTTCGGTGCGGCGGGCGCGATTCTGCTGGGCGACCTGCTGCTCGTCGCGGCGAGCGCCGATCTGCACGCCGCGATCGCCCTGCTCGACCCCGCCCGGTACGCCTCCTCGGCCGCGCTGGTCGAGACCATGATGGCCGAGGTCACGATCGGTCAATACCTCGACATCTACGCGCAGTCGGCGCCGTGGTCGGATGATCCCGCCGTCGAGCTCGACCGGGCCCGCCGGGTCATCCGCTCCAAGTCCGCACGGTACTCGGTGGAGTACCCGCTCCGCCTCGGCGCGGCCATGGCCGGGGCCTCCGCCGCCGAGTCCGACGCGATCGGCACGGTCGGCCTGCCGATCGGCGAGGCCTTCCAGCTCCGCGACGACGTGCTCGGCGTCTTCGGCGATCCGCACGTCACCGGCAAGCCCGCGGGCGACGACCTGCGTGAGGGCAAGCGGACCGTGCTCGTGACGCTCGGGATGACGCTCGCGGGCCCCGCCGAGCGCGACACCCTCCGCCGGGCGCTCGGCCGGGCCGACCTGGGGCCGGCCGAGGTCGATCGCGTCCGCCGGATCCTCACGGACACGGGCGCGCAGGCCCAGGTGGAGGAACTCATCGCAGAGCGGCTGGCGACCGGCAGGGCGGCGATCGACGCGCTCGGGGCGGACCCCGAGGACGCCGCCCGGCTCCGGCACCTCGCGGACGCCGCGGTCACGCGCACGCACTGACCCCCACTGACCCCCACGCCGGGCCACCGGTGGCCACCGTGGCACCGGCGACCGTTCAGCCGACCGTCTGGGCCAGCCTGCGCACGGTCGTCGTGCGGCCCTGGTGCAGGGCCGCCAGCGGGCTCGCTCCGAGTTCGGACCGCTCGGCGAAGAGCCAGTCGACGATCTCCCGATCCGTCAGCCCGGCGTCGGCGAGCACGATGATCGTCCCCCGCAGTGCGGGCAGCGGCGCCGGCCCCTTCGGGTGACCCGCGGGGAGCAGGAACTGCGCGGGCACGGACCGGATCGCCTCGGTGCCGACCGGGATCGCGAGCAGGGCCCGATCCGTGATGAGCGTCCGCACCCGCCGGAGCGGGAGCTCGAGCATCTCGGCGACGTCGGGGACGGACGTCCAGGTCGGCGTGGTCATGTCCGGGAGTTCCGCAGCTGTGGTCACCGGCCCAGGCTACGGGTTGTGCGCATTCTCGTTAGCCACTACTGTCACACCCGTCTCATACATCACGTTCGGCACACCCGTCCCGGCCCAACGGCGGCGTGTCGCCGCATTCGTAAGGAGTGCTCATGGCCCGCGCCGCTGCTCGACGGACCCCTGCCCAACGCTCCACTCCGCGCGGGACGACCCTCATGACCGCGGCCGGCGCGATCATCGGCGCCACGGCCGTCTCGCTCACCTACGCCTCACCCGCGTCGGCGGCGCCCGCCCACGAGGCGCCGCGGTCCGTCCCGCCGGCCTTCGTTCGCTCGGCGCCGCAGCACACCCCGACGACGACCCCGACGACGGCGACGACGCCGACCGCCGCGAACCGGGCCGTGAGCGCCGTGCCGACCGCGAAGAAGCCGGGCACGATCACGCACCGGGTGGTCGCCGGCGACACGGTCTGGGCACTCGCGAAGACCTACCGCAGCTCGGTCCCCGCGATCGTCCGCGCCAACGACCTCGATCGTTCGGCCCTCATCCGCATCGGTCAGCGGCTGACGATCCCGGCCGGCAGCACCCCGGCGACCTCGCCCCGGCAGCCCGCCCAGAAGCCGTCGACGTCCGCCCCCTCGACGGGAGCCTCGTCGACCGCCAAGCACAAGGTCGTCTCCGGCGACACCGTCGGGGCGCTGGCGATCCGGTACTCCTCGAGCGTCGGCGCGATCGTCCGGGCGAACCGGCTCAACGCCGCGGCGATGATCTACGTCGGTCAGACCCTGACGATCCCCGGCTCAGCGGGCGGTTCGACGACCGCCGCGCCCCCGTCCTCGTCGTCCTCGGGCGGCTCGGGGTCCTCGTCCTCCACGGGAGCCTCGTCGGCCGGCAGGCACAAGGTCGTCTCCGGCGACACGGTCGGGGCGCTGGCCCGCAGCTACGGATCGACCGTCGCGGCGATCGTCAAGGCGAACGGCCTCAATTCCGCCGCCACGATCTACGTCGGTCAGACCCTGACGATCCCCGGCTCCGGCGGCGGCTCCGGCTCGTCGCCGGCCGGCGCGGATCGACCGCAGCTCGTGCCGAACACGTTCCTGCACTACACCTACCCGGACGACGTCGTGCGCGCCGCCAACGACAACAAGTACGCCCTGCTGGCGATGAACGTGCCCTCGAGTTCGCAGCTGCGCGACCTCATCCGTTCCACCGCCCGCCAGTACGGCGTGGACCCGGCCCTCGCGCTGGCGATCGCCCAGCAGGAGTCCGGGATCAACCAGCGGGCGGTCTCCCCCGCGAACGCGATCGGCACGATGCAGGTGATCCCGAGCACGGGCGCGTGGATCGGCGGGATGGTCGGACGCGAGCTCAACCTGCTCGACGCCCGGGACAACGTGACCGCCGGGGTGCGCTTCATCAAGTGGCTCACCGACCACGCCGACAGCACCGACGAGGCGATCGGCGGCTACTACCAGGGGCTCGGGTCGGTGCAGAAGTACGGCCTGGCCTCGGACACCCGCTCCTACGTCGCCAACGTCACGAGCCTCATGACACGCTTCGGCTGAGGCGGGAGTCCCGCCGGGCGGCGCCGTAGACTGCGCACGTGGCGACCACTGTGACAGATCCTCTGATCGGCCGGCTGATCGACGGTCGCTACGAGGTCGTCGCCAGGATCGCCCGCGGCGGGATGGCCACGGTCTATCGCGCCCGCGATCGCCGGCTCGACCGCGAGGTCGCGCTCAAACTCATGCACCCCCACCTGGCGGAGGGCACGGACGTCGCGGCCCGGTTCCGGCGGGAGGCCCGTGCGGCCGCCCGGCTCGCCCACCCCGGCGTCGTCCAGGTGTTCGACCAGGGCAGCGAGGGCGAGACGTCCTACCTGACGATGGAGTACGTCG
The DNA here is from genome assembly GCF_009660225.1 of Pseudactinotalea sp. HY158. Taxonomy (NCBI): domain Bacteria; kingdom Bacillati; phylum Actinomycetota; class Actinomycetes; order Micrococcales; family Cellulomonadaceae; genus Pseudactinotalea; species Pseudactinotalea sp. HY158. The sequence continues at coordinate 1,550,393 of NZ_CP045920.1, read as the reverse complement.
AGGGCACGAACCTTCGCCGACTGCTCGGCCGTGCGGGCGCGTTGAGCGTGGGCGTCGCCCTCGACGTGACGATCGCGATCCTCGACGCCCTCGCGGCGGCCCACCGGGCGGGGTTCGTGCACCGCGACATCAAGCCCGAGAACGTGCTCGTCGCGACGAACGCGGGTGCCGGCGGGGTCGGCGGCATCAAGGTCGCCGACTTCGGCCTCGCCCGGGCCGCGACCGAGGCGACCGCCGCGAGCACCGGCACCCTGCTCGGCACGGTCGCCTACCTGGCACCGGAGATCATCACCGACGGCCGGGCGGATGCCCGCGCGGACGTCTACGCCGTCGGGGTGCTGTGCTACGAGCTCCTCACCGGCCGGCAGCCCTTCGAGGGCGAGACCGCGATCCAGGTCGCCTATCAGCACGTGCACGAGGACCTGCCGGTGCCGAGTTCGCAGGCGCCGGAGCTGCCCCGTGAGGTCGACGAGTTCGTGGCGACCCTCACGGCCCGGGACCCGGCCGATCGACCGGCCGGCGCCGGTGCCGCCCTCGACCTCGCGCTCGAGTTGCGCCGTCGGCTCGACGCCGACAGTCTCGCCGTGCGCGCCGACGTCCCCGGCAGCGACGAGGGGCCGGCGGACGACGCGACCCTCGCCCTCGCCGACGGTCGTGAGGGGGGCGGAACGATCGCCCTCCCGATCGGGGCCGTCAACCCCGAGTCCGCGGGCGCCGGCCCCGGGGACACCGCCGCGCTGCCCCGCCGGCGGCGGCGGTGGCCGGTCCTCGTGCTCCTCCTGCTCCTCCTCGTCGCGGCGCTCGGGGCCGGCGCCTGGTGGTACTTCGAGCACGGCCCCGGCGCGTACACGACCGTCCCGGAGGTCGCGGGCGGCGATGCGGCGAGTGCGGCCTCCGCGCTCGAGCTCGCCGGCCTGCGCAGCGAGACCGAGCGCGCCTATTCCGACGACGTCGCCCGCGGCCGGGTCATCACCACGGATCCGTCGGCCGGCACCCGCGTCCTCCTGGACGCCGAGGTCACGCTCGTGCTCTCCGACGGCATCCGCATGATCGAGATGCCCGAGCTCACCGGGCTCGACGAGGAGGGCATCCGCTCCGCCCTGGCCGAGGCCGGCTGGGACGGCGAGGCCGGCGCGCTCACGCTCGCGTCGGACTGGAGCACCGAGGTCGAGGCCGGCCGCTATCTCTCCGGTGGACCCGATCCGGGAACGTCCCTGCGCCACGACGAGGCGCTCGCGCTCACCCTCTCCGGCGGGCCCGCGCCCGTGACGATCATCAACGTCGAGGGCTCCTCCGCCGAGGAGGCCCGCGCCGACCTCGAGGACACGGGCCTCGTCTACGTCGAGGCGGAGGAGGCGGAGTTCTCCGACGACGTCCCCGCCGGGAACGTACTGAGCCAGGAGCCCGCGGCCGGCAGCGAGGGCCACGAGGGCGACGAGGTGACCGTCGTGCTCTCCCAGGGCCCCGAGCTGTTCGAGGTGCCCGGCGTCTTCGGCAAGCGGTTCGAGGCGGCGAAGGAGATCCTCGAGGAGGCGGGCTTCGAGGTCGAGCGCAGCAACGCCCTCGGCGGCCTGCTCGGCCTCGTGCAGTCGCAGTCCGTGGCCGCCGGCGAGATGAAGCCGCGCGACACCGTCATCGTGCTCACGGTCGTCTGACGGCGCTCCCCCGCCTCACCCCTGATAGTCGTAGCGTTCCTCCCGCCACACCCCGCCGTGGCGGTGATAGCCGTGGTCCTCCCAGAACCCGAGATCCGGATCGCCCGGACGCAGGTAGTTCCAGCCGCGGAGCCACTTGGGCCCCTTCCACGTGTACAGCTGCGGAATGACGAGGCGCAGCGGCGCGCCCCGTTCGAGGCTCAGGGGGACGCCGTCCAGGTGCGTGGCGAGGATCGCCTCGCCCGAGGCGAGCTCCTCCAGGGGCACGTTCGCGGCGTAGCCGAACTCGGCGAACACGAGCGCGGAGGTCACCCCCTCCGCGGCCGGCGCGAGCGCGACCATCGCGGCGGCACTCACCCCGGACCAGTGCTGGTCGAGCACGGTCCAGTGGGTCGCGCAGTGCATGTCGGCCACGCGCTCCAGCGCCGGCAGGGCGAGCACCTCGTCGAGGCCGAGGACACGCTCCCGCCCCGAGCGGGTCGCCCCGCCCACGGTGAAGGTCCACGGCCGCCGCGCCGGCTTGGGCACGGGCCCGTAGTGCATGATCGGCGCCTCGGCCTGCACCCGTTGCCCGGGCGGGACGCGCCGTCCCGCCCACGGGGATGACTCACCGGGATCGCCGGGGACAATGGGCATCGCTCAGCTTTCGCGGAGCATCTCCGCCACCAGGAAGGCCATCTCGAGGGACTGCTGGTGGTTGAGCCGGGGGTCCACGAGGGTCGTGTAGTTGCGCGTGAGGCCGAGGTCGTCGATCGCCTCGGTCCCGCCGAGCACCTCGGTCACGTCGTCACCGGTGAGCTCGACGTGCAGCCCGCCGGGAACGGTGCCCAGGGAGCGGTGCACGTCGAAGAACCCGCGCACCTCGTCGATCACGTCGCTGAACCGGCGGGTCTTGTAGCCGTTCTCGGAGGTGATGCCGTTGCCGTGCATCGGGTCGCAGATCCACGTGACCGGGCGGCCGTCGGCCGTGACCTCCTCGACGAGCGTCGGCAGGACGTCGCGGATCCTGCCGGCACCCATGCGCGTGATGAAGGTGAGCCGGCCGGGCTCGCCGTCGGGGTTGAGCCGGTCCATGAGCGCGATCGCGTCGGCGCCGGTCGTGGTCGGGCCGAGCTTGACCCCGAGCGGGTTGCGCACGCGCGAGAAGAACTCGACGTGGGCGCCGTCGAGCTGGCGGGTCCGCTCCCCCACCCACAGGAAGTGCCCGGAGCACGCGTACGGCTCCCCGGTGCGGGAGTCGACCCGGGTCAGGGGGCGCTCGTAGTCGAGCAGCAGGCCCTCGTGCGAGGAGTAGAACTCGACGGTCTTGAGGGCGTCGAAGTCGGCGCCGGCGGCCTGCATGAACCGGATCGCCCGGTCGATCTCGCGGGCGAACGCGTCATAGGCCGAGTAGGACCGGTTGGCCATGAAGCCCCGGTTCCACTCGTGCACCTGCCGCAGGTCGGCGAAGCCGCCCTGCGTGAACGCCCGGATGAGGTTGAGGGTCGAGGCCGAGTTCCGGTAGGCCTCGAGCAGCCGGTGCGGGTCGGGCATCCGGGCCTCGGGGGTGAACTCGAACCCGTTGATGATGTCGCCGCGGTAGGCCGGCAGGGTGAGGCCGTCGCGGGTCTCGGTGTCGGAGGATCGCGGCTTCGCGAACTGCCCCGCCATCCGGCCCATCTTGACGATCGGCATCGACGCGCCGTACGTGAGCACGACCGCCATCTGCAGGATGGTCTTGACCTTGTCGCGGATGTTGTCGGCCGTGAGCTCGGCGAAGGTCTCGGCGCAGTCGCCGCCCTGGAGCACGAACGCCTCGCCGCGGCCCGCCGCCGCCATCCGCTCGCGCAGTCGGTCCGCCTCGCCGGCGAACACGAGCGGCGGCTGCTGGGAGAGCTCGACGCTCACGCGGGCGAGTTCACCGGCGTCCGGCCAGGAGGGCTGCTGGTGCGCGGTCAGGTCGCGCCACGAGTCCAGGCCGGCGAGCACCTCGGAGGAAGAATCTACGGTCACGCCTCCAGCATAGGTGCTGACCCACGCGGCACCGACCATCGTCCGGCGTACGGACGGCGCCCCTCACCCTGCCAGGGCGAGGGGCGCCGTCCGTACGCGGTCGGCTTCGGTTCCCGCGCGGAACCGGCCGGTCGCCGTCAGTGGGCGGCGGCGGGGGCGTGCGCCTGGCCGATCCCGGCGAGGAGCTCGGTGAACCACGGCTCGTCGATGTCGAAGGCCTTTCCGCCGGCGATCCGCGGGAACTCGATGACCCGCAGTTCCTCGCCCCGCTCCTCGTCGTGGCCGACGACCCCGGCGGTGCCGGCGACGGCGGCCTCGACCGCCACCTCGACCATGCTCGCGATGAGGGCGAGGTCGGTCGCGTTCGCCTTGGCCGAGCGGGAGAAGTAGCCCGACTTCTGCACCATGGTCTTCTCGGCGCCGATGAGCTGGGCGAACCGGTCGGCGAACCAGGCGCCGGGGTTGATCGTGTCGAGCTTGACGTGCCCGAACGGGTCCCGCTGCACCTCGACGCCGGCGGCCTCGAGCTCGGCGATGATCTCCGGCACCCCCGCCCCCTCGGACAGGAAGATGTTCACGTTGCCGATCTCGTCCATGATCCCGCGCAGCCGGTCGGCCTCGGCGTGCATGTCGATGGCGAGCTCGGGCAGGAACACGGCGTGGACGTCCCAGCGGTCCTTGGTCAGGCCCAGGTCGGGGTTCCACTCCTGGGTCTCGAGCCAGTCGCGGTAGTCGCGCGCGGCGGCGGCGGTGAGCCAGCCGCAGTGCCGGCCCATGACCTCGTGCACGATGAGCATCCGCGGGTTGGAGCGGTGCTCGCCGATGATGTTCTGGGCGTAGACGGAGGCCTGCTCGGCGGCGGTCTGGGCACCGAGGGACTGCCGGATCGGCACGATGTCGTTGTCGATCGTCTTCGGCAGGCCCACGACCGTGAGGTGGTGGCCGTTGTTCTCGAGATACTCCGCCAGGCTCGCCGCGGTGATGTTCGTGTCGTCGCCGCCGATGGTGTGGAGCACGTCGACGCCGTCGGCGCGCAGCTGCTCGGCCGCGACCTGCAGCGGATCCTGGCCCTCGCGCACGAGGCCGCGCTCGACGAGGTTCTTCGCATTGGTCAGCTTCACGCGGGAGTTCCCGATCGGGCTGCCGCCGAAGTCGTGCAGCCGGGCGGCGTTCGCGCGCGCCTCGGGGGTGATCGTGACCGAGTTGCCCGTGAGCAGGCCGTGGTAGCCGTACTGGTAGGCGATGATCTCGACATCCGGGTACTTCTCGGTGTAGCGCTCGATCAGGCCGCCGACGGCGGAGGACAGGCACGGCGCGAAGCCACCGGCCGTGAGCAGCGCGACCTTGCGGATAGCGGCAGACATTGAACACCTTTGCTTTGGGAGCTGGAGACGCCCCCATCCTATTGGGCGCTGCAACCGCGCCCGAAGCCGGCTCCGTCACGGCCCATGCGCGCATGGCGCCCGCACCACCGGTCCGGTTAGTATCTGCGCATGGACGCAGATACTAAGGTGGTCGAGTCGCCGGACGAGGCCGAGTTGCCGGACGAACAGGTGGAGTTCGCGGTCGAGGTCTTCCGGATGCTCGCCGACGGCACGCGGATCCGGCTGCTGTGGGCCCTGCGGGAGGGGGAGCTGTCGGTCGGCGACCTCGCCGGGCGGGTCGGGAAGTCCGGCCCGGCGGTGTCGCAGCACCTGGCGAAGTTGCGGATGGCTCGGATGGTCCGGACCCGCCGCGAGGGGAACCTCGTGTTCTACCGGGTGGACGACGCGCACGTCGCAGACCTGGTGCGCGACGCCGTCCACAACGCCGAGCATGCGGCCGACGGCGTCCCCGCCCACCACCGCCCCGAGGCACGCGACCTCGCCGCGATCCGGCGAGAGGCCATGCGGTGACCGCCCCGCCTGGCCACGCCGAGGGTGCGACCGGGTCCAACCACGGGTCCGGTCACGATCACGGTCACGGTGACGACCACGGGGCCGGTCGACGGCGGCGACTCGCCCACGCGCTGCGGCCGCACTCCCACGACGCCGCGGATTCGATCGACCCGGCGATCGAATCGAGTGCCCGCGGCATCCGCGCGGTCAAGATCGGCCTCGCCGGGCTGGGCCTCACCGCAGCCGCGCAGCTGGTCATCGTCTCGTTCTCGGGATCGGTCGCCCTCCTGGCCGACACGATCCACAACCTCTCCGATGCCCTGACAGCGGTACCGCTGTGGATCGCGTTCGCGCTCGGCCGCCGGGCGGCCACGCGACGCTACACCCACGGCTACGGCCGCGCCGAGGACCTCGCGGGCCTGGTCGTCGTCGCGATGATCGCCCTGTCCGCGCTCATGGCCGGCTGGCAGGCGGTCGAGAGACTGCTCCACCCGGCCCCGGTCCAGGACCTCGGTTGGGTCGCCGCCGCCGGATTCTTCGGATTCCTCGGCAACGAGGCCGTGGCCCTGTTCCGGATCCGTGAGGGCCGGGCGATCGGCTCGGCCGCGCTCGTGGCCGACGGCCTCCACGCCCGCACCGACGGCTACACCTCCCTCGCCGTGCTCGTCGGAGCCGGCGGGGTGGCGCTCGGATGGTCCTGGGCCGATCCGGTCATCGGCCTGGTCATCACCGTGGCGATCCTGCTCGTGCTGCGCACCGCCGGGCGCGACGTGCTCCGCCGGCTCATGGACGGGATCGATCCCGAGCTGGTCGACCGGGCCGAGGCGACCGTGCTGGCCGTCCCCGGCGTCGTCGCGGTTCCCGGGCTCCGGATGCGGTGGATCGGTCACGAGATCCGCGCCGAGGCCGACGTGGACGTCGACGCCGGAGCGAGCCTGTCCGCGGCGCACGAGATCGCGCACCGCGCGGAAGCGGACCTCCGCGGCGCCGTCCCAAGACTGTCGCGGGCGATCGTGCACGCCTACCCCGCGCGCCCGGCCGGGCACCGCGAGGACCATCCCGGCGACCGTTCGAACGGCCGATGAGCCGCCACGCGGTACCCGGCGACGACCGGCACGATTAGGCTGGGGCCATGGTGAACGACGGCGGCGAGGGAGCGCTCCCCGGTGGGCCCGACGAGCCCGACCGGCTCGAACGGCCCGATGGGGCCCGGGCGGGATCGGACGACCTCGCCCACGAACAGGCGCCCGAACCCGGCGACCCGCGCGAGCGCCTGCGCGACGCCCGCACCCGTGCGGAGATCGACGCGGCCTTCGCCGAGATCACCGCGGAGCTGGGCCCGAGCGGGCTCACGCCCGCGGCGATCCAGCCGGGGCCGGAGAACGCCTCGGACCTCGGCGGCCCGCGCGATTTCAGCGTCGCGCCCGAGCCGGAGGGGTACGAGCCACCGGAGCCGGATCCGATCGACGTCTCCGACCCCTTCCTCGTCTCGGCCTGGGTGGCCACGGTCGGCGGCCCGCTCGCGCTGCTCGTGTTCGCGATCCTGTGGCCCTCGGCACCGGCGATCGCCTGGATCTCCGGCATCGTCGTCGCGGTGCTCGGGGGGCTCGTCCTGGCCAGGCGGCTGCCGCGCCACCGCCGCGAGGAGGGCGACGACGGGGCCGTCGTCTAGACGAAGGTCCTGCAGCATCGCGACCGCCGGGTAGGGTGGTGCGCATCACATCCTGAGCCCGTTGGAGTCCTAGTGGAAACTACGTCCGTGCCGCTCCTGGTCGAGACGCCGTCCGAACTCTCGATCGGCGACCTCCTGGCCGATCATGCCGCGACCGACCCCGGAAAGGTCCTGCTCGAACGGCAGGAGAACGGCGCCTGGCTGCCGATCACGGCCGCCGAGCTGCACCGGAGCGCGACCGACATCGCCCGTGGGCTCATCGCCTCGGGTGTCGGGCCGGGCGACCGGGTCGCGATCATGGCCCGGACCCGCGCCGAATGGACGATGCTCGACTTCGGGATCTGGTACGCCGGCGCGGTCTCCGTGCCCGTGTACGAGACCTCGTCGGTCGACCAGACCGCCTGGATCCTCGCGAACTCATCGACCAAGGCGATCGTCGTCGAGAACGCCACCCACGCCGAGGTCGTCGAGGAGGCCCGAGCGGACGTCCCCACGCTCGAGCACGTGTGGCAGATCGAGGCGGACGGGATCGAGGCGCTGCGGCAGGCGGGCGCCGACGTGACCGCGGATCAGGTGCGCGAGCGCCGCGACGCCGCCCGCCTCGACGACCTGGCCACCATCATCTACACCTCCGGCACGACCGGGCGACCCAAGGGCGCCGAGCTCACCCACGGCAACTTCGTCGAGCTCTCCCGGAACGCGCTCGGAGCGCTCGGCCCGACCATCCTCGGCCCGAACTCGCGCACGCTGTTGTTCATGCCGCTGGCGCACGTCTTCGCCCGGTTCGTCGAGGTGCTGTGCATCGCGGCGGGCAGGCCGGTCGGCCACACGCCGGACACGGCCACGCTCATGGCGGACGTCGCCACGTTCAAGCCGACGTTCATCCTCTCCGTGCCCCGGGTCTTCGAGAAGGTGTACAACGCGTCGGAGGCGAAGGCCGCGGCCGGCGGCAAGGTGAAGATCTTCCGGTGGGCGGCTCAGGTCGCCGGCGACTACTCGCGGGCGCTGGACGTCCCGGGCGGCCCCGGCCTCGGACTGCGCCTGCGGCACAGGCTCGCCCACGCCCTCGTGCTCAAGAAGATCGCCGAGGCCCTCGGCGGCCGGGTCGACTTCGCGATCTCCGGCGGCGCCCCGCTCGGGGAGCGGCTCGGCCACTTCTTCCGGGGCGTCGGAATCCAGGTGCTCGAGGGCTACGGCCTGACCGAGACGACGGCGCCGGTGAGCGTCAACGTGCCCGAGGGTGTCAAGATCGGCACCGTCGGCCCCGCGCTGCCGGGGATCAGCCTGCGGATCGACACCGACGGGGAGATCCTCGCCCGGGGCATCGCCGTGTTCCGGGGCTATCACGACAATCCCGAGGCGAGTGCCGCCGCCATCGAGGACGGCTGGTTCCACACCGGCGACCTGGGCGAGCTCGACGCGGACGGCTACCTGCGGATCACGGGCCGGAAGAAGGAGATCATCGTCACCGCGGGCGGCAAGAACGTCGTCCCATCGGCCATGGAGGACGCGCTGCGCGGGCATCCGCTCATCAGTCAATGCATCGTCGTGGGCGATCAGCGTCCGTTCATCGCCGCACTCCTGACCCTCGACGCGGAGATGCTGCCCTCCTGGCTCGCCAACAAGGGGCTGCCGGAGCTGACCGTGGCGGAGGCGGCCGAGAACCCGGAGGTGCTCGCCGCGCTCGATCGGGCGGTCGCCCGCAACAACAAGCACGTGTCCCGCGCCGAGTCCATCCGCAGGTTCGAGGTTCTCACGAGCGACTTCACGATCGCCAACGACTACCTCACCCCGTCTCTCAAGGTGAAGCGCTCCCGCGTGCTCGCCGACTACGCCGGCGTGATCGACGCCCTGTACGAACGGGCCGCCGCCGAGCGCCACACGGAGACCGGCCGCTAGACCCCGCGGCAGGCCGCCCGCCACCCGAGGTCGGCGTGTCGGCGTGTCGGCGGCGGCTCGTACCCTGGCGGCCATGACCAACCTGCTCACGCCACCGCCGGGCCGGCACGTTCCGGGTACCACGGACGTCTCGGACGGGCTCGAGGTGCAGCCGGGCGCGGTGGCACGGCAGCTGAGTTTCGAGGATCTGGGCCCGCCCCTGTCCGAGGTGACGTTCGTGGTGGTCGACCTCGAGACCACCGGGGGCTCGGCCACGGCCGATGCGATCACCGAGATCGGCGCGGTCAGGGTCCGGGGCGGGGAGGTGCTCGGCGAGTTCGGCACGCTCGTCGACCCGGGGCGGCCGGTCCCGCCGATGATCACGGTGCTCACCGGGATCACGAACACGATGCTCGTGGGCGCCCCACCGATCGGCGAGGTGCTCCCGGCGTTCCTCGAGTTCGCGCGCGGGGCGGTCCTCGTCGCGCACAACGCCCGCTTCGACGTCGGGTTCCTCCGGGCGGCGGCGCGGGCGATGGAGCTGCGCTGGCCCGGCCCGCAGGTGGTCGACACGGTGCAACTGGCACGAGCCGTGGTTCCGAAGGACGAGGCGCCGAACCACAAGCTCTCGACCCTCGCCCGACTCTTCCACGCCACCATCGAACCCGACCACCGGGCGCTGACCGACGCCCGGGCCACGGTCGACGTGCTCCACGCCCTGCTCGAGCGCCTGGGCTCGCTCGGGGTGACCCATCTCGACGACCTCGCCACCGCCACCGATCCCGTGCCGCCGGCGCGACGCCGGAAGGTCTCGCTCGCCGACGGGTTGCCGTCCGCTCCGGGGGTCTACCTCTTCCTCGGCCCGCGGGAGGAGGTGCTCTACGTCGGCACCGCCACGAACCTCCGCCGGCGGGTGCGTCAATACTTCACCGCCTCCGAGAAGCGGCGGCGCATGGGAGAGATGGTCGACCTCGCCACCCGCGTTCACGTGGTCGAGTGCGCCACGCCGCTCGAGGCACAGGTGCGCGAGCTGCGGCTCATCGCCACACACGCACCGCCGTACAACCGCCGCTCCAAGCGGCCCGATCGGCTGCCGTGGCTGCGGTTGACCGACGAGGCCCTCCCACGGCTGTCGATCGTGCGCTCGGTTCCCGCGGGGGCGGTGGCCGTCGGCCCCTTCGCCTCCCGGCAGTCGGCCGAGCAGGCCCTCGAGGCGGCCACGGGCCTCGGGCTGCGGGGTTGCACCGACCGCCTGCCGCGGCTCCCCATCGCCGGCCGCAGCCCGTGCATGCTCGGGCAGATCGGCCGCTGCAGCGCTCCGTGCGCCGACGAGTCGGCGGCCCTGACCTATCACGAGGTGGTCGCTGCGGCCGCCGCCGCCCTCACCACGGACCCGGAGCCGGTGGTGAGCGAACTCCTGCGGCGGATGGGAGAGCTCTCCGCCGGCGAGCGCTTCGAGGAGGCGGCGGTGCTGCGCGACCAGCTCGCCGCCCTGCTGGGGGGCATCCGGCGCACCCAGCGCCTCGATCCACTCGTGCGCGCGTCGCAGGTGATCGCCGCCCGGTGGGTGCCGCCGAGCGAGCACACCTGGATCGCGCGCGGCACTCGGGCGGCCGCGGAGGCACGGGGCGGCTGGGAGTTCATGATCTCCCGGCACGGCCGGCTGTGCGGAACCGCGTTCGGCCCGGCCGGCCTCGACCCCATGCCGGTGGTCTCCGCCCTCGAGGCCACCGCCGCCCACGTCGATCCGCCGACCGGTCGCGGCGGCGCCGCCGACGTGCCGGAGAGCGAACTGCTGCTCACGTGGCTCGAGCGTCCCGGCGTGCGGCTCATCGCATTCGATTCACCCGACGGCGGATGGGCCACGCCGATCCGGGGTGGCGCCCACTGGCTCGATCGCGTGAGCCCGTGAGCCCGTGAGTCCGGACCGGACCCGTGCGCCGGGCCGACGGGCCGGTGTGCGGTGCGGGCGGCCCGCACGGCATGATGGACCCACCACTACGTCCCAGGAGGCAGACATGCTCACCGCCATCGCGCTCATCGACACCGAGGCCGACCGGATCCCCGAGGTGGCTCAGGCCGTCGCCGAGATCCCCGGCGTGAGCGAGGTCTACTCCGTCACCGGAGACGTCGACCTCATCGCCATGGTGCGCGTGCGTGAGCACGAGGAGCTCTCGGGCATCATCGCCGACCGGATCGGCAAGGTCGACGGCGTCCTGCGCACCCAGACCTACATCGCCTTCCAGGCCTATTCCCAGCACGACCTCGAGGCCGCCTACAACCTCGGACTCGACTAGCACGCCCGGCTCGCTCCCCGTCCGGCACAGCGTCGCGGCTCAGCGCTGCGAGGCGCTCACCCAGGCGGCGAGGACGTCGGCCGCGGCACCCTCGTCGAGGCTCGCGGCCGCATGCCCGAGGCCGGCGGTGAGCCGCTCCGGCAGGGTGCCCTCCCGGGTGCCGGGCAGGGTGGCGTCGGCGACGAACGCGGCTGCGGCGTTGAGCATGACGGCATCGCGAACGGGACCGCCCTGCCCGGCGAACAGCCTGCGTGCCACGGCGGCGTTGAACGTCGGATCACCGCCGCGCAGGTCGTCCAGGGTGGCCGGGGCGAGCCCGAGGTCACGGGCCGGATCGATCCGGCCCGGCACCACGACACCGCCGGTCGCCTCGGTCACCTCCCACACGTGTGCGGGAGAGGTCGGCGACAGTTCGTCGAGGCCGTCGTCGCTGCGGAAGACCAGGGTGTGATTGCCCCGCTCGGCGAACACCCCCGCCATGAGCGGAGCCATCCGCTCGTTGCCGACCCCGATCGCCCCGGCCCCGGGCCGGCCCGGGTTCGTCAGCGGGCCCAGCACGTTGAAGGCGGTGGCGACCCCGAGCCCGGCCCGCGCGGCGGCGGCGTGCCGGAACGCCGGGTGGAACTGCTGGGCGAAGAGGAAGGTGATCCCGACCTCGTCGACGAGCTCGGCCGCCCGCTCGGGCGTGAGCCGCAGCTTGATCCCGAGCGCCTCGAGCACGTCGGCACTGCCGCTCGCCGAGCTCGCCGCCCGGTTGCCGTGCTTGACCACGGGCAGTCCCGCACCGGCCACGACGAGCGCGGCCATCGTCGAGATGTTCACGCTGCGGTGCCGGTCTCCTCCCGTGCCGACGATGTCGACCGTCCGGGTCGAGGCGACCGCGACCGGCACGGCGTGCGCGAGCATCTCGTCCGCGAGACCGCGCAGTTCCGCGACGGTCTCACCCTTCGCGGCCAGCGCCACGAGGAACCCGGCGAGGGCGATCGGGTCGGCCTCCCCCCTCATGACCCGGCGCATCGCCCACGAGGTCTGGTGCGCGCTCAGGTCACGGGCCGCGATGAGATCGGTGATCAGGCCCGGCCAGGTCAGGGCGGCGGGGGTGTCCGCGCTCATGAGCGCTGCGTCGTCCTCGCGCGAAGCTGCTCCGCGACGGCCTCCTGCAGAACGACCGCATCGAGCGGATAGGAGACGACGCTCTCGGCCTCGCTCCACGAGGCGAGCCAGGCGTCCTGCTGGCGGGCGATCGTCACGAGCACCGGCGGCAGTGCGAAGACCTCGCTCTTGAGCGTGCGGGTGAGACCGAGGCCGCCGACCTTTCCGGCCTCGCCGTCGAGGATGAGCAGGTCGAACGTCTCGTTCTCCACCCGTGAGACCACGGCGGCGGCCGTGGCGGTCTCGGTCCACTCGATCCGCGGGGTGTCGATCGAGGCGCGCCGTCCCACGAGGGTGCGGATCTCGTCGCGGGTGGCCCGGTCATCGCTGTAGAGCAGGATGCGCGCGGGTTCGTTGTCCGGAGTCGGGGTGGTCTCGTGCGCGGCGGTCATGACTACCTTCTTCTCGTTCTGGGCCGCGAGCTCGGGCCCCGGGGATACGACATCCACACCCTAGTGCTTCCCGGGCGCCGCCCGCCCTCCGAGCGGTCGGCGCGTGGACGGGCGAGCGATCGCCTCCGCGGCCGGCGACGGCCGGCGCACGTCACTCCCGAACGTGACACGGACCACCCGAACGCCGGCACCGGGGTTGCTCCGGGGCGACCTGTGGGGTCCGAACGGCCCCTTGCTGACACGACGTCGGCGTGTCGTGCCGAGATCTGCGCCGGAATGCCGCCGAATCGAAGTTCGGGCGTGGTGCTGGCCCCAAGCACTCCCAAGAGACGCCATAATGACAGGGTGTCGTCTGCAACTGGCGCTGTGCGCACTCCAGTCACCGTGAACCGCCCCGACCTGACCAAGGTCGGGGTGATCGTTTGGCTGTCCAGCGAACTGATGTTCTTCGCCGGACTCTTCGCCATCTACTTCAGCCACCGCTCGGTGGCCGGGGCGGAGGTGTTCAACGATGCCCACAGTCAACTCAACGTGGTGTTCTCGACCGCGAACACCACCGTGCTGGTGCTGTCGTCGGTGACGTGCCAGATGGCCGTGTGGGCGGCGGAGCGACTCCAGCCGCGCCGCATGGGAACGCTGTTCCAGGTGAACAAGTGGGGCATGAACGAATGGCTCACCCTCACCTACGTCATGGGCGCCTTCTTCGTCGGCGGGCAGATCTTCGAGTACGCCGAGCTCGTCGACCACGGCATCAGCATCCAGAACTCCAGCTACGGCTCGGCGTTCTACCTGGCCACGGGCTTCCACGGCCTCCACGTGCTCGGCGGCCTCATCGCGTTCCTCTACCTGCTCGGGCGTTCGTTCGCGACTAAGCGGTTCAACCACCACGACGCGAGCAGCGCGGTCGCCATCTCCTACTACTGGCACTTCGTGGACATCGTGTGGATCGCCCTGTTCGGAACGATCTACATCCTCCCGTACTTCACCTAGGCCGCCCGTAACCCCTCGACCATCGCCACCGCGCGACCCGATTGACCTCGTACCCCGCTCATCCGATTGATCCCAGAGGACGACGAAACGTGACAGCTTTAGCCAAGGGCAGACGACACCGGCTCGCGCCGGCCGTGCTCATGATGCTGGCTTTGATGCTGGTCGGCGTCGGCTACGCCGTACTGAGCCCCAGCTCCGCCCAGGCCGACCCACTCAGCAACGCCAGCGCCGAGGAGGGCCAGCGGCTCTTCGTGGCCAACTGCGCCACCTGCCACGGCCTCGACGCCGAGGGCGGTGAATACGGACCCTCCCTCATCGGAGTGGGTGCCGCATCGGTGCACTTCCAGGTGACGACCGGCCGGATGCCGATGGCCGAGCACGGCCCGCAGGCGCCCACCAAGCCGCCGCAGCTGACCGACGCCCAGGCACTCGACCTCGCCGCGTACATCGCCGAGCTGGGCCCCGGGCCGTCGATCCCCTCGGACACCCAGGTCGACCCGGCCAAGGGCGATGCCGCCGCCGGTCACGTGCTCTTCCTGACGAACTGCGCGATGTGCCACAACGCCGTCGGCGCGGGTGGCGCCCTGACCCACGGCAAGGAGGCCCCGCCGCTGGACGAGGCCACTCCCACCGAGATCTACGAGGCCATGCTCACCGGTCCGCAGGCGATGCCCGGATTCAACGACGCCGTCGTCACGCCGGACGAGAAGCGCGACATCATCTCCTACCTCATGACCACTCGCGAGGCGAACCCGGGCGGGTTCTCACTCGGCTCCATCGGGCCGGTCTCCGAGGCCGTGTGGGTGTTCGTCATCGGTATCGGCGGGCTCATCGGCGCAGCCGTGTGGATCGGAGCACGTTCCTCATGACCAAGGATTCCCTGCAGACCACCGACGCCGACGGCGGCGACCTCACTCCCCCGGGCTTCTCGAATCCCGGGATGGAACCGCACCGTCCGCGCCTGAGTGACACCTCCCCACGGGGCGCCAAGCGTGCCGAGCGGCAGGTCGTCTTCATCTTCACGATCTCGATCCTCGCCACGATCGGCGGGATCGTCGGCTACTTCGCGTTCCCGCTCGACGGCGTCAAGCTGTTCAACGTGCGGATGTCCACCCTGAGCATCGGCGCGGGCCTGGGCATCGGGATGCTCGGCATCGGAATCGGTGCGATCCACTGGGCCAAGTCGCTCATGGACGACCGGGAGAAGTCGGAGCCCCGGCACCCGATGGTCTCGGACAAGCCGACCCGCGCGGAGGCACTCGAGATGCTGCGGGAGGGGATCTCGGAATCGAAGATCGCCCGCCGCCCGCTCCTCAAGGGCGCACTCGGCACCGCCGTGGCGATCGCGCCGCTCACGTTCCTCGTGCCGCTCATCGGAAACCTCGGCGGCGACTGGGACGTGGAGAAGTTCAAGCGCACCGCGTGGCGGCCCGTCGAGAACGGCAACCCGGAGCACTATCACGAGGGCAAGTACCGGTACATCACGGTCGACCCCTCGAACCGCAAGCTCAAGGCCTCGGACATCACGAACGGCAACATCGTGCACGTCCTCCCCGCGGGCCTGCACGACGATCCGGACTTCCTGACCGAGAAGGCCAAGGCGGCGGTGATCCTCGTCCGCGTGGATCCCGAGATCATCACCCCCCTGCCCGGGCGCGAGGACTGGACCTACGAGGGCATCATCGCCTACTCGAAGATCTGCACCCACGTCGGCTGCCCCGTGGCGCTGTACGAACGCACGACGCACCATCTGCTGTGCCCGTGCCACCAGTCCACCTTCGATGTGACCGACCACGCCAAGGTCGTCTTCGGGCCGGCCAAGCGCGCGCTGCCGCAGCTGCCGATCGCGGTCGACGACGAGGGCTACCTCTACGCGATGGACGACTTCGACGAGGCCGTCGGCCCGAGCTTCTGGGAGCGTGAGCGATGAGCACGAACATCGACCTGAGCAAGGCCGAGCCCACGCTCGACTTCCTCGACGAGCGCGTCGGTGCAGCCGGGATGATCAAGGGTCTCGCCCGCAAGATCTTCCCCGACCACTGGTCGTTCCTCCTCGGCGAGATCGCCCTCTACAGCTTCATCGTGCTGCTCCTGTCGGGTACGTTCCTCACGATGTTCTTCGTGCCCTCGATGGCCGAGACCGTCTACCCGACCGACGCACTGCCCACCTCGCTGCAGGGGATGGAGATGTCCGAGGCCATGGCCTCGACCGTCCACATGTCCTTCGAGGTGCGCGGCGGCCTGCTCATGCGCCAGATCCACCACTGGGCCGCGCTGCTGTTCATGGCCGCCATCACGGTGCACATGCTGCGGATCTTCTTCACCGGAGCATTCCGCAAGCCGCGCGAGCTCAACTACCTCGTCGGCTTCTCGATGCTCGTGCTCGGCATGCTCGCGGGCCTCACGGGCTACTCCCTTCCCGACGACGTGCTCTCCGGCAACGGCCTGCGCATCCTCGAGGGTGTGGTCCGCTCCATCCCGATCCTCGGCTCGCGCCTGAGCTACATGATCTTCGGGGGCGAGTTCCCCGGCGACGACATCATCAGCCGCATGTTCACGGTGCACATCCTGCTCATCCCCGGGATCATCCTGGCGCTCATCGCCGTGCACCTGTTCCTGGTGTTCTGGCAGAAGCACACCCAGTACCCCGGGCCCGGCCGCACCAACAAGAACGTCGTCGGGTTCCCGCTGTTCCCGATCTACACCGCGAAGGCCGGCGGCTTCTTCTTCATGGTGTTCGGAGCGCTCGCCCTCATGGGGGCGTTCATGAGCATCAACTCGGTGTGGGTCTACGGTCCGTACGACCCGGGGCTGGTCTCCGCCGGTGCCCAGCCCGACTGGTACATGCTGTTCCTCGAGGGGTCGCTGCGCCTCATGCCCGGCCAGACCGAGTTCGTCATCGGCGGGTACACGCTCTCGCTCAACGTGCTCATTCCGGGTGCGATCGTGCCCGGGGTGCTCATCACGTTCTTCGGTGCGTACCCGTTCATCGAGCGGCTCGTGACCAAGGACACCGGCGAGCACCACATCCTCGACCGGCCCCGGAACGTTCCGACCCGCACCGGGCTCGGCGTGGCGGTTCTCGCCGCGTTCTTCGTGCTCCTGGGGGCGGGCGCGAACGACATCATGGCCACCCACTTCCACCTCAACCTCAACGAGATCACGTGGGCCTTCCGAGTGCTGTTCTTCGTGCTCCCGGTGGTCTCGTTCATCGTGACGAAGCGGATCTGCCTCGCGCTCCAGCGCAAGGATCGCGAGGTCGTCCTGCACGGCCACGAGACGGGGACGGTGCGCCGTTCCCCGGAGGGCCGCTACTACGAGGTGCACGAGCCGCTGTCGGAGTACGAGATCTGGGCCCGCGTCAGCCACCACGTCTACCGGCCGGTGGAGATCGAGCCGGCCGAGGACTCCAACGGCGTCGCCCGGCCCGGGTACAAGCGCGACCTGCGTCGCCGGAACCTGTCTCGCTGGTTCTTCGAGGACAGGGTCGAGCCCGTCTCCGCCGCCGAGTATGCCCAGGCGCGTGCCCACCACGACGCCGGACCGAACGCGATCGAAGTGAGCGAGGAGCCCACGGAGATCTCGCGCTGATCCCCATCAGCGCCCGTGACGCCGCGACAACACCGGAATCTTCTCGAAGATGCCGGTGTTGTCGCGGTTGTGACACCCAATCGAGAAGGAGAAACGATGGCTAAGTACACGCTTCCGGAACTGCCCTACGACTATGCGGCCTTGGAGCCTCACATCTCGGCCAAGATCATGGAGCTGCATCACGACAAGCACCACGCGGCCTACGTGGGCGGCGCGAACACGGCGCTCGACAAGCTCTCCGAGGCCCGCTCGGCCGGCGACCTCGCCGCCGTCAACCTGTACGAGAAGAACCTCGCGTTCAACCTGGGTGGTCACATCAACCACACCGTGTTCTGGAACAACCTCTCCCCCGAGGGTGGCGGCGAGCCCGAGGGCGAGCTGCGGGCGGCGATCGACGAGTACTTCGGTTCCTTCGATGCCTTCCAGAAGCACTTCGCGGCCAACGCGGCCGGGATCCAGGGATCCGGATGGTCCGTGCTCGGCTGGGACACCCTCGGCCAGCGGCTCTCGATCTTCCAGCTCTTCGACCAGCAGTCGAACGTGCCGGTGAGCATCCAGCCGGTGCTCATGCTCGACATGTGGGAGCACGCGTTCTACCTGGACTACCTCAACGTCAAGGCGGACTACATCAAGGCGTTCTGGAACATCGCCAACTGGCAGGACGTCGCCGCCCGGTTCGAGCGCGCCCGCCAGGGCGGCTCCAGCCTCGCCTGAGACGCCGCACGACACCGGCGAATACGAGACACCGGCCGGCACGCCGCCGCGGGCTTCATCCCCGCCGGCTGGCTGTCCCGGAGGTGACGAGGAGGGCCCCCACCACACGGTGGGGGCCCTCCTCGCATGTCTGGATGCCTCGAGGTTGCCAGACTCGGCCGGCCGTGTCCGAGGACGCCGGCCGCTCCCAGGACACAGCAGCCACTCCCAGGACACAGCAGCGAGCGTGGTGAGGCAGCGACGCCGGCCCGATCCCAAGCGAGAAGGGGCCCCACCAGGCGGTGGGGCCCCTTCTCGGACGCTGCGGTGTGTCAGTGGGTGTCAGTGGGCGTGGTGCCCGCGGCTGAACTCGAAGACCTGACCGATGAGCCCGATGGCTCCGATCGCGCCGCCGATGCCCATGAGCCACCACTGGTGGAGCGCCGGCCCCAGGAAGATGAGGCTCACGGCGATGCCGAGCACGAGCGGCCACCAGGACCACGGGGAGAATCGGCCGTATTCGCCGGCGTAGTCCTCGACCTCGGCGAGCGGATTGTCCTCGGGCCGGTCGTCGATCTCACGCGTGAGCTTGAGCAGGTAGAAGCCGGCGAAGCCGTTGAGCCCGGCGAGCAGCGCGAGTGCGGTCGTGCCGACCGGCTCCCAATACGACCAGAAGCCGTACAGGAGGCTGACGACCACGAAGAAGGCCGTGAGCCCGAGGAAGAAGAGCGACTCGTCGCCCATCGGGGTGCGGGGCTTGGGGGTCTTGATACTCATTTGCTCTCCTCCTCGACGCTCCCGGCACCGGCCCCGGCGCCGACGAGAACCTGGGGGTCCACGAAGTCCATCGAGGCGACCTCCGGGTGGTGCAGGTCGAATGCCGGACGCTCGGAACGGATCCGCGGCAGCTTGACGAAGTTGTGTCGCGGCGGGGGCGAGGAGGTCGCCCACTCGAGCGACATGCCGTAGCCCCACGGATCGTCCATGTTCACCAGCGGCGCGTGCTTCCACGTCTTGTACACGTTGTAGATGAACGGCAGCGTGGAGACCGCCAGCAAGAACGCCGACACGGTCGAGATCTGATTCATGATGACGAAGTCGGGCTCGGGCAGGTAGTCCGGAATGCGCCGCTGCATGCCCATGACGCCGAGCCAGTGCTGGATGAGGAACGTGCCGTGGAAGCCGAAGAACAGCATCCAGAAGTGGATCTTGCCGAGCCGCTCGTCGAGCATGCGGCCCGTCCACTTCGGCCACCAGAAGTAGAATCCGGCGAACATCGCGAACACCACGGTGCCGAACACGACGTAGTGGAAGTGGGCCACGACGAAGTAGGTGTCGGTGACGTGGAAGTCGAGCGGCGGGGAGGCGAGGATCACGCCCGTGAGACCGCCGAAGAGGAACGTGGCGAGGAAGCCGATCGACCAGAGCATCGGGGTCTCGAACGTGAGCTTGCCGCGCCAGATCGTTCCGAGCCAGTTGAAGAACTTCACCCCGGTGGGCACGGCGATGAGCATCGTCATCACGGAGAAGAACGGCAGCAGCACCGCGCCGGTCGCGTACATGTGGTGCGCCCACACTGTGACCGACAGCGCCGCGATCGAGATCGTGGCGAAGACGAGACCCTTGTAGCCGAAGATCGGCTTGCGCGAGAACACCGGGAAGATCTCGGAGACGATCCCGAAGAACGGCAGCGCGATGATGTAGACCTCGGGGTGCCCGAAGAACCAGAAGAGGTGCTGCCACAGCATCGCTCCCCCGTTCTCGGGGGCGAATATCTGCGATCCGAGGATGCGGTCGGAACCGAGGCCGAACAGGGCGGAGGCGAGCACGGGGAAGGCCATGAGCGCGAGCACCGAGGTGATGAAGATGTTCCAGGTGAAGATCGGCATCCGGAACATGGTCATGCCCGGGGCCCGCATGCACAGGATGGTCGTGATGAAGTTGACCGATCCGAAGATCGTGCCGAAACCGGTCATCGCCAGTCCCATGACCCACATGTCGCCGCCGGCTCCGGGGGAGAACGTGGCGTCGGCCAGCGGCGCGTAGCCGAACCAGCCGAAGCTCGCGGCCCCGCCCGGGGTGAAGAACCCGGCAACGGTGATGAGCCCGCCGAACAGGTAGAGCCAGTAGGCGAACATGTTCAGGCGCGGGAAGGCGACGTCCGGGGCGCCGATCTGCAGCGGCACGATGATGTTGCCGAAGCCGACGAACAGCGGGGTGGCGAAGAGCAGCAGCATGATCGTGCCGTGCATCGTGAACAGCTCGTTGAACTGCCCGGCGCTCTGAACGATCTGCGTTCCGGGCTCGAAGAGCTCGGCCCGGATCATCAACGCGAGCAGCCCGCCGAAGCAGAAGAACACGAACGTGGTGATGATGTACATGTACCCGATCACCTTGTGATCGGTGCTCGTGGTCCACTTGACGATCGTGCGGCCGAGCTGTCGGCGCTCGGGGGTCAGGCCCGGGGTTACCTCGACGGCTTCCTGCGTAGCCATGATCACTTCTCCTTCGTGGCCGCGTCGGCGTACTGCGACGTCACGGCGCGGTCGTACGACTCGTCCAGCACGCCGGTCTGACCCAGATCGCGCAGCTTTTGAATGTGGTCCTGGTATTCCGCCTCCGAGACGACCTTGACGTTGAACAGCATGTAGCCGTGGAGCTCTCCGCACAGTTCGGCGCACTTGCCGAGGTAGGTCCCCTCCTCCTCGGGAACGACCTGGAACGTGTTGGTCATGTAGGGGAAGACGTCGAGCTTGTACAGGAACGCCGGCACCCAGAACGAGTGGATGACGTCGCGGGAGTCGAGCGTGAACTCGACCCGCTTGTCCACCGGCAGGTAGAGGGTGGGCAGGTCGTCCGCGGGGGCCATCGTGCCGTCGAGCTTGGCCTCGACGCCCGCGTCCCACACCTGCTCGTCCAGGTAGTTGAAGTCCCAGGACCACTGCTTCCCGTACACCTGGATGTGTACGTCGGCTTCCTTGCTCGTGTCGGTGATCTCGTTCTGGGTCTGCACCGTGAAGTAGAACAGCACGCCGACCATGACGAGCGGCACGAACGTGTAGAGCAGCTCGAGCGGGAGGTGATAGCGCAGCTGGACCGGCAGCGTGTTGTCGTTCTTGCGCTTGCGGTACACGATGATGCACCAGATGAGCAGGCCCCAGACGAGCGCGCCGATGCCCAGCGCCGCGATCCAGGCGCCCACCCAGAGATCCGTGATCATCCCGGTGAGGTTGGTGGTGCCGTCGTTTCCGGGGAGGAAGCCGCGTGCCGGGTCGACGGAGCAACCGGCGAGGAGAACCGCCGACGCGGAACCCGCGGCGGTCAGCGTAAGAGCCCGACGACGCTTCTGTCGCGGCTGGAGGGATGACACAGTCGAGGACCTTTCGATCTCTGGTTCTGCTAGCTCAGCAGCAGTCGACCCCCGCGCTCCACAACGGGCGCGATGGTGACGGCATGACACCTCCACACTCTATCGCCCCCCACCCTCACGCGAGGCCACCACACCCGGAATATCGCCGCGGGTTCGTCAGCAAACGGGCGGTTCGCCGGCGCGGGTCCCCGGTACGGGTCACTGGCATGCGTGAGGACGACGTCGGGGCCGGGCCGGTCACACCGACCGGCCCGGCCCCGACGTCCGATGAAAGCTAGACGACCCCGATGAGTTCGGCGACCATGGCCATGGCCGGCGCCTGCTCGGTCGCAGGCTCGATCACGAGGATCCGCGAGCCGACGGTCATCCCGGCCACGTCGTCCCACAGGTCGCCGGCCCCGACCTGAACGGTCGCCGGGCCCCGACCCGGCCCGGTCTCCTCCTGCCAGGAGCCGAGCCCCTGGCCGGTCTCCCAGTCGGTGCGCGAGTAGGTGACCACGACGGTCCGGCCGGCCTCGATGGTCTCCCCCGTGCCCTCGGTGAGCTGGATCATGCGCGAGTCGGTCGGGACCTCGGCCCCCTCGGGGATCGTGACGGTGAACGGCTTCCCGGGGGCGCCCTCGACGGTCACGGGCAGGTCGGCCTCGTCGGCGACCGCGGCCGCGTCGGGATCGCCGAACTGCTCCGGACCGTAGGCGGCGACGATGTCGACCACGAACACGATCGTGTCCGTGCCGCCGATTCCGGCCTGCGGGTTCCCGTTCTCTCCGTAGCCGAGGCTGGGGGGCACGGTGATGAGCAGCCGCGAGCCGACCGTGTGGCCGGGGATTCCCTGCGACCAGCCCTGGATCACCCGGTTGAGGGAGAACCCGGTCGAGCCGCCGCGGGCGAAGGAGCTGTCGAAGGCGGTGTCGCTGCCCCAGACGTAGCCGGCGTAGTTCGCCGCGACCACCGACTGCGCCTCGACCTGCGAGCCGTCTCCCTCGGAGAGCACCTGGACCTGCAGGTTCGCGTCCGGGTCGCCGTCGGGCCACGTGAACTCGGGGGCGTCGCCGAAGTCGCCGCTCACCTCGGGCATGGCGACGCCGGTGCCGTCACCGATCTCGGACGACGCGTCGGCCGTGCTCGTGCCATCGCCCGTGGGACTGTCGCTCTCCCCGGCGGACTCGCCGGAGCCGGTCGAACATGCCGTGACCACGAGGGCAGCACTGAAGAGCACCGGCAGCAGCCGGCGAAGTGTTCGATTCATCTATGACCTGTCAGTGGAAGGAGTCGCCGCAGGCACACGAGCCGCCGGCCTGGGGATTGTCGATGGTGAAGCCCTGCTGGGAGATCGTGTCGGCGAAGTCGATCGTCGCCCCCTCGAGGTACGGAACGCTCATCTTGTCCACGACGACCGAGACCCCGTCGAAGTCGCGCACCGCGTCGCCGTCGAGGTTGCGGTTGTCGAAGTGCAGTTGATAGATGAGGCCGGAGCATCCCCCCGGCTGAACGCCGATGCGCAGGAACAGGTCGTCGCGGCCCTCTTGCTCGAGGAGCGAACGCACCTTCGCGGCGGCCGTGTCGGTGAGGAGCACGTCGTGGGCGAAGGTGTCGGTGTCAGTCTGGCTCATGATCTTCTTCTCTCGCGGTTACCCATGGGTTCGGTGGGGCGAACACCCGAATGCCCCGGCGCGCCTCCCGGCTCGCCTGGGCACGCATCCAAATGTACGCCAACGACCTGGGAATTCGTCGAATCGTGTCACCGGTCACCGGGACCAGCTGCGGGCGACTCGGGCCGCCCGGGCCCGAAGGGCCTGCGGCGTGATCGCCTCGAGGTCGGGGACCTCGCCGGGCCCGGTGTCGATCACCGGGTAGGAACCGTGCACACCGACGGTCGCGAGCTGGCGGAAGGTCGCGTCGATCCGACCGCCGATGGCCACGACCGGCAGGGCGTGCGGCTCGGCGCGCGAGCCGACCTCGGCGACGACACCGTGGGAGAGCTCGCGGTCGGCGAGCACCCGGGCGCCGGTCACGACCAGGTCGACCCGGGCGATCGCCCCGCTCAGGCGCAGTTCCTCCGCCACGACCCATGCCCCCGGCAGGGTCCGGGCGCCGAGCAGGCCGAGCACGAAGGCCGCGCCGCCGCCGGCGCCGGAGGAGGGACGACGCGAGGGGCGCCGCTCGTTCGTCTCACCGCCCGTGGCGAGCAGGTTCCGCGGCGCCCAGCGCGCCGCGAGCGCCTCGGCGGCGGCGATGAACCGGGTGGTGCGGGCCTCGATCGCCTGGGCCCGAGCCGGGTCGATGCCGCGGGCCGCGAGCCCCGCGCCCGCGCCGTGCAGGCCGAGCAGGGGCGCGTCGGTCTGGGCGGCAACGACCAGTTCGACTCCGGCCAGCGCCCGCGCCGCGGCCTCGAGATGCGCCAGCGCGTCGGCACCGGCGGTGCCCGCGGGCAGCGATGCGGCCGGATCCCCCGCGCGCTCGAGCCCGAGGGTCGCGGCGAGGCCCTCGACGAGACCGGTTCCGCCGTCGTGCCAGGGCACGTCCCCGGCGGCGAGGACGATCCGGCGGGTCCCGGCGGTGATGGCGCGGCCGATCGCCTCGCCGAGGCCACGGCTGTTCGCCCGGGTGGGATCGGGTCTCGCCGCCGGGGCGTTCCAGCTCTCGGTCGTCAGGTAGACCGCGCCCGCGGCCGTGCGGACGACGCCGATCGGCCCGGGCTCCCCGGACGCGGCCGGCACCGTGAGGACGTCGAGTTCCCCGAGCGGGGCGAGGGCCTCGAGGAAGCCGGCCGAGCCGTCCGACATGGGCAGACCCTCGACCCGGTCGTCGGGCCGAGCCTCGAGCCAGCCGGCCTCCAGGTGCTCGGTCGCGACGGTCGAGGGAAGAAGGGGACCGAAACTGTGGGGGGCGATGAGCACATGCACGTGACCCAGTCTCCCAGATGCGCAGCTGGGCCGCCGCGGCTCGACTCGTGACCGACACCCGCGGGCCCGACGGTTCGGGGTACCCACCCCGTGCCCGGACACCCCGCCCGGTCGCCCGTTCCTCCTTGTCGGCCGCTAGACACCGGGCACGAGTCGGTTCTGCTTGGAGACCGCCTCGACCGGGTCCCCCTGGTCGAGTGTGACTCCTTGCCCGCGCACGGCGAACCAGCCCCCGATTCCCTCGATCCACACCCGACCGACCCACCGGGTGGTCAGCTCCGGGGCGACCGTGCCGGAGGTCGTGTAGGTGTGGGTGATCGTGTGCTGCGGATACGCCCGACCCGGGTCGCTCGTGACGAAGACCTCGGAGCCGTCGCCGAAGTCCCACTCGTAGAGCACCGGCTCCACTTCGAGCACCACGCCGTGATCGAGCAACGTCGTGGAGAATCGCTGCACGGCCGGGTCGGTGTAGAAGATCGTGTACATCCCTACCAGCACCTCCCCGCCCGCAGGCTGCACGATCACCGGCGCCGGCGCAATCGTGAAACTCGCCATCTCCCGCTCCATCCGGGCAAGGATCACCTCGACGATATCGACCTCACTGGGCTCCTCCCCCAGATCCTCGACCTCGGGCCCCTCCCCGAAATCGAAATCCGGAATGCAGATCCGCCGCTCGGCATCACTCATACACGCCGCCAACGATGGGTCCATCGGCTCATCCCGCTCCGGCACCACAAACGACACATCGCCGGGACCCGGATTCCAATCAACATGTTCCCGGCGAGGTACGTCAGCCTCCGACCCATCAGACGTCTCGCCCGTCACTATGTCAACCTTGTTTCCATCGGTATTTGCACACCATCGGCACGGAGAATCACCGAATCCGCTGGGAACGACTCCGGCGACGCAGAGCGCAAGGGAGGCGAACATCTTCATTCGATCGCCTCTCCGGAATAAACGCTCAGTATCTTCCAGTCATTGAATCGTTGAACACCTATTCGCGCTCCCTCCTCACTCAGTTCTGGATACTCCTCCAGGAGACCGGATTCGGAATACACTCGCCCCGCGTCGAGACTGAGACCGAATGTGACCTCATACGCCAGCCCGTCCACCGTCGGCTCAGCGGTCACATCAACAATCCGCGCGTTGTATCCTTTGAGCCAACTCCCCTCGCCATAGATTTCGTTGAACATTTCTACCATTCCGGCGCAAAAACCACAGTTTGGATGGCTGATCCCTTGGAATTCTCCAACGTCCCCCGTCGACGCCGCGTAGTTGTACAGGTCGATGAAGTACTCGGCCGCGGCGATGGCTCCCTTCTCCCCCGTGTCGTCCATGGCCGCGGGCCGTTCCGGCTCGGGATACGGACTCGGCTCGGGCACCGGCTCGTCGGTGGCCGTCGGTTCGGGGCTCGTCGGTTCGGGGCTCGTGGGATCGGCCGCCCGATCCGTCGCCGGATCGGAGACCTCCACAGTCGCCGGGTCGACGGGCGGATCATCTCCGTTCGAGCACCCCGCCATCAGCAGCGCCCCCGCAAGGAACGCCGCCCCGAGGCCCACGACTCTGCTACCCGCGCCGGTCGGCATCACCCCACGGTAGACAACCCGGCCAGATTCGTCAGCAGTTTCGGTGGCCCTGTGGACAACTCGGAATCCAGCCTCCGTCGACTCCACGCTCGATGGGCGTCGTGATCCGCGGGGACGGGCGCCCGGCCGGGCAGGCCGGCAGGACGAGCGGCCGGGAGTCCTGCGGGCAACGGCGAGAATGGGCGGCCATCCGCCTTCGTTGGCATGTCCACCGCGGACCCTGTCGCAAGGTGAGTGGTGACCGTCCAGCCTGCTGCCCTACCCTTCCTGCCCTCCCTGCCCGATCAGGCCGAGCGCTTGATCGACCTCGGCGTGGACACTCTCGCAGCACGCTCCTCGCGCTCCACCCGCACCGTGCACCGGCCTCGAGCCTCGCACCGTTGATCACCCGTCGCGGCAAGCCGGGGTTCGTGGTCTCGGATATGACCGACGTCGACGACTTCCTGCCCATTGATGGAACGGAACCGCCGGCCCCGATCCAGTTGAGCAAGCCGAACGGGCGCCTCGATTCGCGCACGCCGGCGCTGTGGATCGGCAACCGCACGGGCAGGGACGGTCCCGACCACCGGAACGCCCCGAAGATCGGATGGTGCTGGGCCGGGAACCGCCACACGTGGCTCGGTTTCGCCTCGGCGGCGACCCGCGCTCCGCTGCCGGCGTGATCGGTCCTCCCGGCCCGCCCGGCCGGCGACTACGTCGGGTGCCCCGCGCCGTCAACCCGAGCCCGCGTCGTCCATCCGCCCGGTGGCCGGCTCCTCAGCGCCGGCGGCGCTTCTCCCGCACCCGCACGCTCAGCTCGATCGGGCTCCCCTCGAAGGAGAACGCCTCGCGCAGGCGGCGCTCGATGAACCGGCGATACGTCGGCTCGAGGAATCCGGTGGCGAAGAGCACGAACCGTGGCGGCCGGTTCGACGCCTGGGTCGCAAACAGGATCCGCGGCTGCTTCCCGCCCCGGACCGGGTGCGGGTGGGCCGCCACGAGTTCACCGAGGAAGGCGTTGAGGCGGCCGGTCGGGATCCGCTGATCCCACGAGGCCAGGGCCGTGTCGAGCGCCCGCACGAGCCGGTCGGTGTGCCAGCCTGTCCGCGCCGAGAAGTTGATCCGCGGGGCCCAGGTGAGCTGCACCATCTCCCGCTCGATCTCCCGTTCGAGGAGCATCCGGCGGTCGTCGTCGAGGAGGTCCCACTTGTTGTAGGCGACCACGAGTGCCCGGCCGGCGTCGACGGTCTGCTGGACCACCCGGATGTCCTGCTCGGTCACGGGCTGGGAGGCGTCGATGAGCACCACCGCGACCTCGGCCTTCTCGAGTGCGGCCTGGGTGCGCAGCGAGGCGTAGAAGTCGGGCCCCGAGGTCTGGTGCACGCGCCGGCGGATGCCCGCGGTGTCGACGAACCACCAGTCGCGGCCCGCGAGGCTCACGAGTTCGTCGACCGGGTCGCGGGTGGTGCCGGCGACCGAGTCGACCACGACCCGGTCGGTGCCGGTCAGCTTGTTCAGGAGGGAGGACTTGCCCACGTTCGGACGGCCCACGAGGGCGACGCGGCGAGGCCCGCCCTGGGGCAGCGCGTCGCCGACGGCCGATCGGGCCGGCAGGAGTTCGAGCACCCGGTCGAGCAGATCCCCCGAGCCGCGACCGTGCAGCGCGGAGACGAGGAACGGCTCGCCGAGGCCGAGGTTCCACAGCGCGAGGGCGTCGGCCTCGGAGCGCTGGTCGTCCACCTTGTTCGCGACGAGCAGGCTCGGCTTCTTCGTACGCCGCAGCAGCCTGACCACGTGCTCGTCGGCATCGGTCGCGCCGACGCTCGCGTCGACCACGAACAGCACCGCATCGGCCAGCTCGATCGCCGCCTCGGCCTGGTCCGCGACCCGTCCGGGCAGCCCCTTGGCTCCCCGCTCCCAGCCGCCGGTGTCGACCACGGTGAAGCGCCGCCCGGACCACTCGGCCGAATACGAGACCCGGTCTCGGGTCACCCCCGGGGTGTCCTGGACGACGGCCTCGCGACGCCCGAGGATCCGGTTGACCAGCGTGGACTTGCCCACGTTCGGCCGCCCCACGATGGCGAGCACCGGCAGCGGCCCCTCACCGTCGTTCTCGGCCTGCTCCCCCTCGTGCGCGTCGAGGAGCGCGGCGTCGGCATCGTCCAGGAGGTAGTCCGCGAGTCCCGCACGCAGGGCCTCGGCGTGACGGACGTCGTCAGCGCTCTCGGCCACGTCGAAGCGCGCGTCCATACTCTCGGTCTCGGCGGGGTCCCACGCATCGAGGGGCTGCGGGGCGGAGGTCGGCTCGGAGGTCGTCACCACCGTATTCTGACAGGCTCGGGCCGGGCTCGCATTCCCGCCGGTGTCACTCGGCGGACTCGGGCAGGTCGATCCCGGTCCGGGCGATCGCGGCCGCGACGTTGTCGGCCATGTGGGTGCGCACCTGCTCGACCGCGGCGGTGACGGCCGCACGGCCCGTGCCGAGCGCGGGGTCGGCCGCGACGAACGGCTCGCCGATCACGACGGCCAGGCGGGCCCGGAATCCCGGCACGTGGCCGCGCTTGTCGCCGGGCCGACGGGTGCCGAGGATCGCGACGGGAACGACCGGAGCCTGCGCCCGGACCGCGAGCCACGCGACCCCGGCCTTCGCGTCGGTCACATCGCCGCGGCCGCGAGTGCCCTCCGGGAACACGCCCACGAGCCGGTCCTCGTTCAGCAGCGCGAGGGCGGTCGTCAGCGCCGCCCGGCCGCTCTTGCGGTCGACCGGTATCTGCCCGGCCCCGCGCATGAGGATCCCGATGAAGCCGGAGAACGCCTCCTCCTTGATGATGAAGTGCGACCGGCGCGGCAACGCGCCGTGCAACACCGGCCCGTCGATGATGCCCGTGTGGTTCGCCGCCACGATGATCCGGCCCGTGGCGGGGATGTTCTCGGCCCCGATGATCGTCGTGTTCCACACGATCCGGGCGAGGAACTGGCCCACGCGCCGCGACCACGCGGTTCCCCATCGGCGGATGTCCTCGGGGCGGATGGACTGGCCCGGGGTGGGCTTGCCGGCCGCCCGGCTCATGCGCCCAGCACCAGCTCGCGCACGGCCGCGATCGTCTCGGGCAGGGTCAGGTGCGTCGAGTCGACGGTGATCACCCCGTCGGCCGCCATCCGGAAGTTCGAGACGGTCGAGTCGTCGGCGTCGCGGCGCACCACCTGGTCGGCGGTCGCGGCCAGGGCCGCCGGATCGTCGCTGCCGTGGACCTCCCGGGCGCGCCGCGCGAGCCGGGCGGACTCGTCGGCCACGAGCAGGATCCGCACGTCGGCATCGGGGGCGATGACCGTGGTGATGTCGCGCCCCTCGGCGATGATGCCGGCCGGCGCGGCGGCGATGATCGCGCGCTGCGCCTCCTTCATCCAGGCCCGGACGGCCAGGTTGGTGGCGACCTTCGAGACCTCGGTCGCGATGCGGGTCTCGCGGATCGCGCCGGTCACGTCGACGCCGTCGACGACGAAGCGCGGGTCGAGTGGGTCCGTGCCGATGATCCAGGGCACCGCGGCGACCGCGGCCGCCGTGGCCGCCCGGTCGGTCAGGTCGACCCCGCGGCGATGGCACCACCAGGTGGCGCATCGGTACATGGCCCCGGTGTCGAGGTAGCCCATGCCCAGTTCCCGGGCGATCGCCCGGGAGATGGTCGACTTGCCGGATCCGGAGGGTCCGTCGATCGCCACGGTCGTCACGCCGACACCACCCGCCACCCACGCTCGGTCAATGCATCCTCCAGTTGCTGCGCCGCCGCCGGAACGACGGAGACGATCGCCATGCCGACCTTCTGCTTCGGTGAGTGTTCCATGGCGAAGTCCTCGATGTTCACGCCGATCTCCCCCACCTCGCCGAACAGCCGACCGAGTTCGCCCGGCTGGTCGGGCACGAGCACGATCACCTCGGTGTACCGCTTGCGGGCTCCGCCGTGCTTGCCGGGGATCCGCCCCACGCCGTCGTTGCCCGCCGAGATCACCCCGGCGATCCCGTGCATGGCGCCGACGGCGAGCGGGCCGTCCTCGGCGGCCCGGTCGAGGGCCTCGAGGAGGCCGTCGAGGTCGTCGCGCAGCTCGCGCATGACGGTCCGTACCGACGACGCGTTCCCGGTGATGATCGCGGTCCACAGTTTCGCGTCGCTCGCCGCGATCCGGGTGAGGTCGCGCACGCCCTGCCCGGCCAGGCCGAGGGCGGGTTCGGGTGCCTCGAGCAGCCGGGCGGCCACGAGCGAGGCGACGAGCTGCGGCATGTGGGAGACGAGCGCGACGGCGTCGTCGTGCTCGCGCGCGCCGAGGTAGGCGGGGGCGCCCCCGAGGTCGCCCGCGAGGTTGCGCACGGCGAGCACGGCGGCCGGATCTGCGTCCTCGTGGGCGCAGATCACCCAGGGGCGGCCCGCGAAGAGCTCGCCGGTCGCTGCCGAGGCGCCGGACTTCTCACGGCCGGCCATCGGGTGGGAGCCGACATAGCGGCTGAGGTCGAGGGTGGCGAAGTCGCGCAACTCCTCGAGGATCACGCCCTTGACGCTCGCGACGTCGGTGACGACCGCGCGCGGGAACGTGTGCAGCGCCGACCCGACGATGCCCGCGGTCACGTCGGGCGGGGTCGCCACGACGACGAGCGTCGGCGGCTCGGCCCCGGGGGCGTCGAGTTCCCCGGCGCCCAGGTCCCGGGCGAGCGCCTGCGCTACCGGCGAGGCGTCGCGGATGCGCACGCTCACCCCGAGCGCCGTCAGGGCCAGTCCGATGCTGGCTCCGAGCAGGCCGCTTCCGATGATGAGAACGGGGCCGACGGTGGCCGCTGGTTCGCTGGTCACCCCACGACCCTACTCGTCCGACCCGATCGCCGGGCTCGTACCGGGTGGACGCGCCGGGCGGGTGTGCGGGTCATCACACCCGTCACAGGTCGACGGCGCGCATGAGCCGGCCGAGCTCCTGTCCGCCGACGACCCGGGTGCGACCGGGCTTGAGGGTGCCGAGGTGGATCGGCCCGAAGTCGGTGCGGGAGAGCCGGGTCACGGGGTGGCCCACCTCGGCCAGCAGCCGGCGCACGATGTGGTTGCGGCCCTCGTGGAGCACGACCTGCACGAGCGAGGCGTCCGCGGCCTGCTCCAGCACGGTGAACCGGTCCACGGCCGCGGGCCCGTCCTCGAGCTCGACGCCCGCGAGCAGCCGCCGCCCGAGGCCACGGCTCACGCGCCCCTGCACCCGGGCGACGTAGGTCTTGCTCACCTCGTAGGAGGGGTGGGCGAGCCGGTGCGCCAGTTCCCCGTCGTTCGTCAGCAGCAGCAGGCCCTCGGTCTCGGCGTCGAGGCGGCCCACGTGGAAGAGCCGCTCCGGGCGGGCGCCCACGAACTCCGACAGGTCGGGCCGGCCCCGCTCGTCGTTCATCGTGGAGACGACGCCGCGCGGCTTGTTGAGCGCGAGCGTCACCAGCCCCTCGTCCAGCTGAACCCGCAGCCCGTCGACGTGGATGACGGCCGTCGCGGGATCGACCCGGGTGCCGAGCTCGCGCACGGTCACGCCGCCGACGCTCACCCGGCCGGCGGCGATGAGCACCTCGCAGGCGCGGCGCGAGCCCACCCCGGCCCCCGCGAGCACCTTCTGCAGTCGCACCCCGGTGGGTTCGTGTCGGTCGGTCATGCTCGTCTCCTCGTTCGCCGGTCGCGGGCCGCCACGGCGGCGCCCGCCTCGCCGATCGGACTCATCGCGGCGCGTCGACGTCGTCCAGCGCCTCGACCTCGGGCAGGTACGGCGCCAGCGGCGGCAACTCGTCCAAACCGCGCAATCCTAGCCGCTCGAGGAACACGTCGGTCGTGGCGTAGAGCACGGCACCGGTCTCGACGTCGGTCCCCGTCTCGGTCACCAGCCCCCGGGTCGTGAGCGTCCGCACGACGGAGTCGACGTTCACGCCGCGGATGCCGGCGATGCGGCCGCGGGAGATCGGCTGGCGGTAGGCGACGACCGCGAGGGTCTCGAGCGCCGCCTGGGTGAGCCGCGCCGTCTGACCGTCCCGCACGAACTCGGTGACGACGTCGGCGTAGTCCGGGTGGGAGTAGAACCGCCAGCCGCGGCCCACCTCCCGCAGCACGAAGCCGCGGCCCGCGTACTGCCCGGACAGCGCGTGCAGGGCCTCGAGCACCACGGCCCGCGGCACCGCGAGCACCGCGGCCAGGCGCGTAGCGGACACGGGCTCGTCGGCGACCATGAGGATCGCCTCGATCGCGGCGGGCACACCCCCGGCGCCCTGGTCGGCCCCCGTGTCGTCGTCCTGCTGCGGCCCGGTGCTCGCTGGGCTCCTCATGAGCGCTCCTCGTCGAAATCGTCGCCGATGTTCACGGTACCCTCGTCCTGCCCCGTCCAGCGCACGGTGAGATCGCCGAGCGGGACCGCCTGCTCGAAGCCCACGAGCTGCTCGCGGAAGAGCTCGAGCAGCGCGAGGAAGCGGGCCACGACGTGGCCGAGCGACTCGGCGTCGGCCACGAGATCCCGGAAGGTGGCCGCCCGGCTCCGTCGCAACCGCTCGACGAGGACCGCGGCCTGCTCCCGCACGCTCACCACCGGATGGTGCAGGTGCGTCAGGTCCACGCCCGGGGGTGGCTCCTTCGGCGCCATGGCGCCCGCCGCGAGGCGGGCCAGGTCCTCGGCCCCGATCTGCATGACCAGCTCGGGCAGCACCGCAGCGAAGGCCGGTTCGAGTCCGACCTCACGGGGCAGGGAGCGGCCCTCGTCGTGCCAGCGCCCCTCGAGCCAGCCGGCCACCTCCTTGAATGCCCGATACTGCAGCAGCCGGGCGAAGAGCAGGTCCCGGGCCTCGAGGAGTTCGAGGTCCTCGGTGTCGTCGACCGTGCCCGAGGGCAGCAGCCGCGCGGCCTTGAGGTCGAGGAGGGTCGCGGCGATGACGAGGAACTCGCTCGCCTGCGACAGGTCCCAGCCGCCCTGGCCGCGGATATAGGAGATGAACTCGTCCGTGACGACGGCGAGCGCCACCTCGGTCACGTCCAGCCGCCGGCGGGCGATGAGCTGCAGGAGCAGGTCGAAGGGGCCCGAGAAGTTCTCGAGCGTGACCTCGAATTCGCGCCGGGGGTCTGCAGGCGGGTCAGGCGACGTCGCCACGGGAGATGAGTTCGCGCGCGAGCGCCCGGTAGGCGTGGGCCCCGGCGTGGGTGGGCGCATACGTGAGGATCGACTCGGTGGCCACCGAGGCGTCCGGGAACTTGATCGTGCGGGCGATCACCGTGGTGAAGACCTTGTCGCCGAACGCCTCGCGCACCCGCTCGAGCACCTCCCGGGCGTGCAGCGTGCGCCCGTCGTACATCGTGGCGAGGATGCCGTCGGTGTGCAGGCGCGGGTTGAGGCGGTCGCGCACCTTGTCGATGGTCTCGACCAGGAGGGCGACCCCCCGCAGCGCGAAGAACTCGGTCTCGAGCGGGATGATCACCCCGTGTGCGGCCGTGAGGGCGTTGACGGTGAGGAGCCCGAGGGAGGGCTGGCAGTCGACGAGGATGACGTCGTAGTCGTCGAGCACGGGCCGCAGCACCCGCGTGAGCGCCTGTTCGCGGGCGACCTCGGAGACCAGCTGCACCTCGGCGGCCGACAGGTCGATGTTCGCGGGCACGACGTCGAGGCCCTCGACCGAGGTGCGGTGGATGACCTCGCGCACGTCCGAGCGGGGCGACATGAGCACGGTGTAGATCGACTCGTCGAGCTCGTGGGCGCTGACGCCGAGGCCGGCGGAGGCCGCGCCCTGGGGATCGAAGTCCACGATGAGCACGCGGCGACCGCACTCGGCGAGCGCCGCACCCAGGTTGATGGTCGTGGTCGTCTTGCCGACGCCGCCCTTCTGGTTGCACATGGCAATAATCCGCGCCGGGCCGTGCCCGGTCAGGGCAGGGGGCTCCGGGAAGTTCGGAACGGGCGCAAGATCGTCGGTGCTCATCACTTCGTAACCTACTGGCCGAACGCTCCCGCGCCAAAGCACACCGCCGGACGACGCGCAATCCGTCTCGTTCGGGCCGCCCTCCCGAACGGCTCAGCGCCGCTCGCGCTCGGTGCCCTCTGTGCCGTCTGGGCCCTCTGTGCCATCTGGGCCCTCTGGGCCCTCTCTGCCCACTGTGTTCTCTGTGTTCTCTGTGTTCTCTGTGCCGGCCTCGGTCTCGGTGATCCCACCCGCGGACTCCCCCGGATCCTCGATCGTGCCGGTCTCGGCGACATAGCGCGCCTCGTCGTCCGTGGCGACGGTCGGGCTCCCGCCGGGGAGCCGCCGGCGCGCGGTCTCGGGCGTGAAGAACACGCACACGATTCCCACGATGCCGGCGACGATGAGGACGTAGGCGGGCATCATCTCGTTCCCGGTCCAGGAGACGAGCCCCTCGGAGATGAGCGGCGTCGTGCCGCCGAAGGCCGAGACGGAGATGTTGAAGGCCACCGCCAGCGCCCCATAGCGCACGTTCGTGGGGAACAGCGCGGGCAGGGTCGAGGGCTCCGTGCTGTTGAAGCACAACAACATGATGCCGACGATCAGCACCCCGAGGAACACCACGAGATGCTCACCGGAACGCATGAGCGCGAACGCCGGGATCGAGGCCACGACGAGAAGCCCGCAGCCGGTCCACATGACCGGCTTGCGCCCGACCGCATCGGAGAGCCGCGCCACGAACAGCACCGCCGCCGCCAGCACGAGCATGACCGCGGTGACGATGACGAGCGCGACGGTGCTCGAGAGGGAGGCGATGCTCTCGAGGTAGGTCGGCAGGTACCCGCTGAGCATGTAGTTCGTCACGTTGAACGTGAGCACGAGCCCCATGCACACGAGCAGCCGCGGCCACTGCTCGACGACCGTCTGTCGGAATTGCTGGGCCCCGCCGCCCTCGGAGCCCGCCTTCTCCTCCTCGGTGAGCTTCTCGAAGGCCGGCGTCTCCTGGAGCCGCAGCCGCATGTACAGCGCGACGAGGCCGAGCGGCCCGCCGAGCAGGAACGGGATCCGCCATCCCCACGCGAGCATCGCGTCCTGGGAGAGGCCCGCCGTCAACCCGGTGACCAGCGCCGCGCCGCAGATGTAGCCGGACAGGGTGCCCACGGGCAGGAAGCCCGCGAGGAATCCGCGGCGACGATCCGGGGCGTGCTCGTCGATGTAGGTCATCGCCCCGACGTACTCGCCGCCGGTCGAGAAGCCCTGCACCATCCGGGTGACCAGGAGCAGGATCGCCGCCCAGAAGCCGATGCCGCTCCCCCACGGGCCCCAGCTGTCATAACCCGGCAGGAGGCCCGTCGCCGTGGTCGCGCAGGCCATGAGCGTGATCGTGACCATGAGGACCCGCCGGCGTCCGATCCGGTCGCCCAGCGGGCCGAGCACGAACCCTCCGAGCGGGCGCACGAGGAACGAGGCGGCGAGGATCCCGAAGGTGCCGATCAACGAGGCCGTGCCCGAGGCGCCCGAGGGGAAGAACACCTGGGCGATGACGGTCGCGAGATAGGCGTAGACGCCGAAGTCGTACCACTCCATGAAGTTGCCGACCGCGGTCCCGGTCACCGATCGGCGCATCGCCTCCGGATCGGCGACCGTGACGTCCTCCAGCCGCCACGTCCGTCGGTGGACGGCCACCGCGGAGCCACCGTCGACGCGCCCGGTGTCTCGCCCGTCGTCCTGCCCGGCATCTCGCCCGCTACCTCGCCCGGTGTCTCGCTCGGCCATGTCTTCAGTTCTACGCCCGACTCCCGCGCGGGGATACGGCTGCGGCGATCCGCGTGCGGAACCGACGCGGCGGTCACGTCCCGACCGAGGGAACCGTCTCAGCCGAGGGCGCGTCTCAGCCGAGGGCGCGGGGGTGAGCCGCGGTGTAGATCTCCCGGAGCGTGTCGGGGCTGACCATCGTGTAGATCTGGGTCGTGGCCACCGAGGCGTGACCGAGGAGCTCCTGCACCACCCGTACATCGGCGCCGCCGGAGAGCAGGTGCGTGGCATAGGAGTGTCGCAGGGTGTGCGGGGAGATGTGGGCGTCGAGGCCGCCGCGGTCGGCCGCCGCCTGCAGGATCGCCCAGGCGCTCTGCCGGGACAGCGGATTGCCCCGCTGGTTGACGAACAGCGCGCCGTGTCCGCCGCCGGCCTGCATGAGCACGGGTCGGCACCGCACGAGGTACGCCTCGATCGCCTCGACCGCGTACCGCCCGATCGGCACGACCCGCTCCTTGCGGCCCTTGCCGAAGAGCCGGATCGCGGGGGCCTGCCCCGTCTCGACGTCGTCGACCGCCAGACCGACCGCCTCGCTGATCCGGGCCCCCGTGCCGTAGAGCACCTCGACCAGCGCGCGATCGCGCAGGCCGAGCGGGTCCGGGGCCGCCTCGGCGCCCGAGAGCAGCCGGTTCACCTGGTCGAGCCCGATCGCCTTGGGCAGCGCCTTCATCCCGCCCGGGGGCCGCACCCGCCGCGACGGATCCTCGGCGGACCGCCCCTCCTGCAGCTGGAACCGGTGCCAGCCGCGCACGGCGACCACCGCCCGGGCCGTGGACGAGGCGGACAGCGCGCTGCCGCCGTCCGTACCCGTACGGAGGGCCTCGACGTACTCGGCGACGTCCCGCTCCCGGACGCGGGCGACGTCGTCCACACCCCGCTCCTGCAGATACCGCACGTAGCGCTGCAGGTCGCGGCGGTACGCCGCCTGGGTATGGCTCGAGGCGCCGCGCTCGACCGCGAGATGGTCGAGGTACTGGCGCAGCGGCGTGCCCAGTCCGGCCGGGAGGTCCCCAGCGGTCCCGGGGCTGGTCATCGCGCCGGCACGGCTCAGAAGGGCAGGAACGGATCGACGAGCACGGCCAGGAACACGATCGTGAGATACGTGATGGAGCCGTGGAACACCTTCATCGCGAGCAGCTTGCGCGCACCGGAGCGTGCCCGGCGCCACAGCTGCACGCACAGGAGGCCGAACCAGGCACCCGCGGCGAGCGCCACGATCCCGTAGAACCAACCCATCCCGGCGACCGGGAC
The DNA here is from genome assembly GCF_009660225.1 of Pseudactinotalea sp. HY158. Classification (NCBI taxonomy): domain Bacteria; kingdom Bacillati; phylum Actinomycetota; class Actinomycetes; order Micrococcales; family Cellulomonadaceae; genus Pseudactinotalea; species Pseudactinotalea sp. HY158. The sequence goes on along the minus strand of NZ_CP045920.1, from coordinate 1,513,355 downwards.
GAGCGCGAGGGAGCAGCCGATCATCGCCGCCGCGTAGGCGACCATCTGCCAGGCCACGAGCGGGGCCGGAGCCGAGACGGGCAGCATCGGCACACCCGCGTCGGCGTAGTCCTTCTTGAACTTCATGCTCAGCGGCCAGTAGTGGGGCGGGGTCCAGAAGAAGATGATCCCGAACAGCAGCACGGGTGCCCAGCCGAGCGAATCGGTCACGGCCGCCCAGCCGATGAGCACGGGCATGCAGCCGGCCGCGCCGCCCCAGACGATGTTCTGGGTGGTGTGGCGCTTGAGGAGGATCGTGTACCCGATCGAGTACATGGCGTTCGCGGCGAGGGCGAGCCAGGCCGCGAGCCAGTTGACGAGGAGCCCGAGCCACAGCACCGAGGCCGCGGCGAGCACGAAGGCGAACACGAGCGCGGCGACCGGGCTCACGACCCCGGTCACGAGCGGACGCTTCTGCGTGCGGCTCATGATCGCGTCGATGTCGCGGTCGTACCACATGTTGAACGTGTTCGCGCTGCCGGCCGCGAGGGTGCCGCCGATCACGGTCGCGATCACGAGCAGGAGGCCGTCGAGCGCACCCTCCCCGGGCCAGCCCCCGGCCGCCAGGACCATCGTGGGCACGGTGGTCACGAGCAGGAGCTCGATGATGCGCGGCTTGGTCAACGCGACGAAGCCGCCGATGCGATCGCGGACGCTCACCGCTCCGGAGCGCCGGCTTCCGAGGTTCGGCGCGGTCGAAACGGGAGGATGCGCCACGTCTGAGAACTCCTGAGATCAACGGGCGACCTCTGCGCGGTCACCCAGCACGATGCGAACCCCTCCAGTCTAGGCGACGCCCACCGGGGACCGAAGCCGACGACGAGGAGTGGACGCCCGTGCGGCCGGACGATCGCAGCCACTATCCTCGATGGAATGGATCCGCGCGCCGATCGTGCGTCGGCGCGATTCTCGAACGTCAGAGCCACATCGGCTGGAAAGTAGGCCCCGTGAACGTCTCCGCCCCGAAGGTCGCCTCCCTCAACTGGTCCGAGGTCGATGTCAAGGCCGTGGCCGTGGCCAAGGCACTCGCCGCCGACGCGGTCGAGAAGTGCGGCAGCGGCCACCCCGGCGCGCCGATCAGCCTGGCCCCCGCGGCCTATCTGCTCTACCAGCACGTCATGACCTCCGACCCGGCCGACCCGCACTGGCTCGGCCGCGACCGCTTCGTGCTCTCGAACGGCCACGCCTGCCTGCTCCAGTACATCCAGCTGTACCTGGGCGGTTTCGGCCTCGAGCTCGACGACATCGAGCACCTGCGCACGTGGGGCTCGCGCACCCCCGGGCACCCCGAGGTGAACCACACCCCGGGCATCGAGGTGACCACCGGGCCGCTCGGTCAGGGGATCGCGATGGCCGTCGGGGTCGCGATGGCCGCGCGCCGTGAGCGCGGGCTCCTCGACCCCGACGCCGCGCCCGGAACCTCCCCGTTCGACCACCACGTCTACTGCGTCGTGGGCGACGGCTGCCTGCAGGAGGGCGTCTCCTCCGAGGCCTCCTCCCTCGCCGGCACGCAGAACCTCGGCAACCTCATCACGATCTGGGACGACAACCGCATCTCGATCGAGGGCCACACCTCGATCGCGTTCACCGAGGACGTCTGCGCCCGCTACGAGGCCTACGGCTGGCACGTGCAGGAGGTCGACTGGACCCACGGCGGCACCGAGTACTTCGAGGACGTCGACGCCCTGCACGCCGCGCTCGTGGCCGCGAAGGCCGAGCGGGACCGCCCCTCGTTCATCCGCCTCAAGACCATCATGGCCTGGCCGAGCCCGACCAAGCAGGACACCGGCGACGCCCACGGCGCCAAGCTCGGCACCGAGGAGGTCGCGGGCCTGAAGGAGAACCTCGGCCTCGACCCCGCGGGGATCTTCGACGTGCCCGCCGACGTCATCGACCACACCCGCGGCCTGGTCGAGCGCGGCGCCGCGCTGCGGGCGCAGTGGGACGTGAGCTACGAGGCGTGGCGGCAGGCGAACCCGGAGCGGGCGGCCCTGCTCGACCGTCTGCGCGCCCGCGAGCTGCCGGGCGGCTGGGACGCCGTCCTCCCGCACTTCCCCGCGGGCACGGCCGTGGCCACCCGCGCCGCCTCCGGCAAGGTGCTCGCCGCCCTCGCCCCGGAGCTGCCCGAACTGTGGGGCGGCTCGGCCGACCTGGCCGGGTCGAACAACACGACGATGCCGGACGTGCCCTCGTTCTTCCCGGCGGAGCGCTCGAGCGACACGTTCCAGGGCGACGAGTACGGGCGCACCCTGCACTTCGGGATCCGCGAGTTCGCCATGGCCGCGATCCTCAACGGCATCTCGATCAACGGCCTCACCCGCGCCTACGGCGGCACGTTCCTCACGTTCTCCGACTACATGCGCCCGGCCGTGCGGCTCGCGGCCCTGCAGGAGGCCGGGAGCATCTTCGTGTGGACCCACGACTCCATCGGACTCGGGGAGGACGGCCCCACCCACCAGCCGATCGAGCATCTCGCCGCGCTCCGGGCGATCCCGCAGCTGTCGGTCGTGCGGCCCGCGGACGCGAACGAGACCGCCGCGGCCTGGGCCGAGGTGCTGCGCCGCCCCGGCCACGCCGCCGGCCTCGCCCTCACCCGCCAGGGCGTGCCCACCTTCCCGCGCGGGACGGACGGTTTCGCGAGTGTGGACGGCGTCGCCCGGGGCGCGTACGTGCTCATCGACTCCTCCACGCCCACCCCGGACGTCATCCTCATCGGCACCGGTTCCGAGGTTCAGCACGCCGTGGCCGCCCGGGAGCAGCTCGAGGCCGCCGGGATCGGCACCCGGGTCGTGTCCGCGCCGTGCCTCGAGTGGTTCGACGCCGAGGACGCCGAGTACCGCGAGTCCGTGCTGCCGGCGGCCGTCCGGGCCCGCGTGAGCATCGAGGCGGGCGTGGCGATGCCGTGGTTCAAGTACCTCGGCACCGCGGGCCGGGCCGTCTCGATCGAGCACTTCGGCGCCTCGGCGGACGCTGCCACGCTGTTCCGCGAGTTCGGCTTCACCCCCGAGGCCGTCGTGGCCGCGGCGAAGGAATCGATCGCGGCCGACGCCGGTTGACACGGGTAGACCAACGAACTCAACGATCGAGGAGCTACGGTGACGAAGACAGCTTTGGACAGACTCAACGACGCGGGCGTGGCGATCTGGCTCGACGACCTCTCCCGGGAGGCGCTGGGTGACGGCAGCCTCGCGGACCTCATCGCGACGAAGAACGTCGTGGGCGTGACGAGCAACCCGACGATCTTCCAGAAGTCGGTCGGGGACGGCACGGCCTACGCCGAGCAGCTCGCGGACCTGGCGGGCCGCGGGGTGAGCGTGGCGGAGGCCGTCACGACCATCACGACCGATGACGTCCGGGCGGCGTGCGACCTGTTCCTGCCCACGTACGAGGCGACCGGCGGCAAGGACGGTCGCGTCTCGATCGAGGTCGATCCGCGGCTGGCCCACGACACGGACGGCTCGGTCGCCCAGGCGTTCGAGCTCGCCCGGATCGTCGACCGACCCAACCTCATGGTCAAGATCCCGGCCACGGTCGAGGGGCTGCCCGCGATCACCGCGGCCACGGCTGCGGGGATCAGCGTGAACGTCACGCTCATCTTCTCCCTCGACCGATACCGGGCGGTGGCGACCGCGTTCGTCGACGGCCTGGAGCAGGCGCGGGCCGCGGGCATCGACCCGGGCACGATCCGCTCGACCGCCTCGATCTTCCTCTCCCGGATCGACGTGAAGGTGGACGACCGGCTCGACCGGATCGGATCCCCGGAGGCGCTCGCCGCCCGAGGAACGATCGCCGTGGCGAACGCGCGCCTCGCCTACGAGGTGTACGAGGAGATCTTCTCGGCTCCGAGGTTCGCCGACCTGGCGGCGGCCGGGGCGCACGCCCAGCGGCCGCTGTGGGCCTCCACCGGCACGAAGAACCCGGAGTACTCCGACACGAAGTACGTGGACGAGCTCGTGACCGACGACGTGGTGAACACGATGCCACACGCGACCCTCGAGGCGGTGCTCGACCACTCGCGCGCGGGCGCGGACACCGTTCGCGGCCACTACGACGAGGCCCGGGCGGCGATGGCGACCGTGACCGAACTCGGCATCGACCTGGACGCCGTCATGGCCGAGCTCGAGGCCGAGGGCGTGGAGAAGTTCGAGAAGTCGTGGCAGTCCCTCATCGACACCGTCTCCGCCGAGATGGGTCGTTGATGGCAGGGCCGTCCGCCGCCGGCGCCAATCCGCTCCGGCTGGAGGGCGACCGCCGTCTACCCCGGATCGCGGGCCCGTGTTCGCTGGTGATCTTCGGGGTCACCGGCGACCTGGCCACGAAGAAGCTCATGCCGGCGGTCTACGACCTCGCCAACCGCGGACTCCTGCCACCCGGCTTCGGCCTCACCGGGTTCGCCCGCCGGGACTGGGAGACCCAGGACTTCCAGCAGATCGCGCACGACGCGGTCCGCACCTACGCCCGCACCGAATTCCGTGAGGAGGTGTGGGAGCAGCTCTGCAAGGGCGTGCGGTTCGTCTCCGGCGAGTTCGGCGACGATCACGCGTTCGAGAAGCTCGCCGAGACGGTCCGGGAGCTCGACACCGAGCGGGGCACGGGCGGGAACCACGCGTTCTACCTGTCGGTCCCGCCGGGTCAGTTCCCCCTCGTCTGCCGCCAGCTCGCCGAGTCCGGGCTGTCCCGGGGCGGGGAGGGCTCGTGGCGGCGGGTCATCATCGAGAAGCCGTTCGGGCACGACCTGCTCAGCGCCCAGGCGCTCGACGACGTGGTCTCCGAGGTGTTCCCCCCCGATGCGGTCTTCCGGATCGACCACTACCTCGGCAAGGAGACGGTGCAGAACATCCTCGCGCTGCGCTTCGCGAACCAGATGTTCGAACCGATCTGGAACAACAACTACGTCGACCACGTGCAGATCACGATGGCCGAGGACATCGGCATCGGCTCCCGAGCCGGCTACTACGACGGCATCGGCGCAGCCCGGGACGTGATCCAGAACCACCTGCTCCAGTTGCTCGCGCTCACCGCGATGGAGGAGCCGGTCTCCTTCGACGCGGACGATCTGCGGGCCGAGAAGGAGAAGCTCCTCTCGGCCGTGCGGCTGCCCGAGGATCTGGCCGCGCACACCGCCAGGGGCCAGTACCTGGGCGGCTGGCAGGGCGGACACGAGGTGGTCGGGTTCCTCGACGAGCAGGGGATGAACCCCGAGTCCGTCACCGAGTCCTATGCCGCGATGCGGCTCGACATCGACACCCGCCGGTGGGCCGGCGTGCCGTTCTACCTCCGTACCGGCAAGCGGCTCGGCCGCCGCGTCACCGAGATCGCGGTCGTGTTCAAGCGGGCGCCCCACCTGCCCTTCGACTCCGAGGCCACTCAGGAGCTGGGGCAGAACGCCGTCGTCATCCGGGTCCAGCCCGACGAGGGGGTGACGATCCGGTTCGGCTCCAAGGTGCCGGGCACCTCGATGGAGGTGCGCGACGTGACCATGGACTTCGGCTACGGGCACGCGTTCACGGAGGCCTCCCCCGAGGCCTACGAGCGGCTCATCCTCGACGTCCTCCTCGGCGACCCGCCGTTGTTCCCGCGCCAGCGCGAGGTGGAGCTGTCGTGGGAGATCCTCGATCCCATCACGGAGTACTGGGCCACTCACGACCGGCCGGACACGTACCGTCCCGGCACGTGGGGGCCGGCCTCCGCCGACGCGATGCTGGCCCGGGACGGCCGGAAATGGAGGCGACCGTGATCGTCACGCTCGAAGGAACGAACACCGGCGAGATCGGCTCCAAGCTGCTCGAGTTGCGGGAGGAGGGCGGGGTCGTCGCACTCGGTCGCGTGCTCACCCTCATCGTCGTCGCCACCGGCGGCGACGTCGAACGCACGATCGCAGCGGCGAACGATGCGAGCCGCGAGCACCCGAGCCGGGTCATCGTCGTCGACGGTTCTCAGCCGGAGAACGGCGGCCGGATCGACGCCCAGATCCGCCTCGGGGCCGATGCGGGGGCGAGTGAGGTGGTCGTGCTGCACACCTCGATCGAGGAACACCTCTCGCCCGACACCCTCGTCAATCCGCTGCTGCTGCCGGACACGCCGATCGCGGTCTGGTGGCGCAATCGGGCACCCGAGAGCATGAGCGGCAGCCTCATCGGCGCGATCGCCCAGCGGCGCATCAGCGACGTGCTCGCCGGCGACGACCCGATCGGCGACCTGTACGCCCTCGCCGAGAACTACGCCCCCGGCGACACCGATCTGTCGTGGGCCCGCACCACCCTGTGGCGCGGGCTCGCCGCCGCCGCCCTCGACCAGCCTCCGCATCAGGCGGTCGACTCGGTCGAGGTGTGCGGCAATGCGCGCCGACCGTCCGTGCGCCTGTTCGCCGCCTGGTTCGCCTACGCCCTCGGTGTGCCGGTCCGGGTGGTGCACGAGGAGGACGCGACGGCGATCACGGCGTTCCGGCTCTTCCGCCAGGCCGGGATGATCTGCATGCGGCGTCCCGAGGGCAGCGCCGTGCTCACGATCACCGCCCCCGGGCAGCCCGAGCAGCAGATCGCGATGCCGCTGCGGACCACGGCCGACTGCCTCATGGAGGATCTGCGCCGACTCGACGCCGACACCATCTACGGCGCCACCCTGACGCAGGGACTGTCCGCCATCACCATCTCCGAGGAGGTCCTGCCATGAGCGCCCCGGCCCGTGAGCGCGCCGTCATCGTCCACCCCGATGCCCGCGCCCTCGCCCGCGCGACCGCAGCCCGGCTGCTGCTCGCCCTGATCGACGCCCAGGCCGTGCGCGAGCACGTGCACATCGCCGTCTCGGGCGGTTCCGTGGGCACCGAGGTGCTCGGCGCGGTCGCCGAATCCGACCTGCTCGACCTGGTCGATCTCGGCTCCGTGCACGTGTGGTGGGTCGACGAACGGTTCGTGCCCGCCGCCGACGCCGACCGGAACGCCGTCCAGGCCCGCGACGCGCTCTTCGACCGGATCGACCTGCCGGCGGAGAACCTGCACCCGATGCCCGCCTCCGACGAGGGGCTCACCCTGGCGGAGGCCGGCGATCGGTACGCGGCCGAGCTCGCCCGCTTCGCCGCCGACGGCGAGCCGCAGCCGGTGTTCGACGTCGTGCTGCTGGGGATGGGTCCGGACGGGCACATCGCCTCCCTGTTCCCGGGGCACGCCGGCCTGACGGCGACCGGTGTGACAGTCGTCGAGGCGGACTCCCCCAAGCCCCCACCGGAGCGTGTCTCCCTCACCTTCGAGTCGATCAACACGGCCCGGCAGGTGTGGCTGGCCGCATGGGGTGCGGGCAAGGCCGACGCCATCGCCTCCGCCCTGCGGGACGAGCCGGTCTCCACGACGCCCGCGGCCGGGGCGCGTGGCCGGGAGGTCACGCTGTGGATCCTCGACCCGGCGGCCGCGAGTCGCACGGCCTGAGGCCGCCTCCGGCAGATCGGCCCAGCCGAGTCCGCGGGGAAACTCCTCGGTGCACCGCACCGGCTCCCTACCCCGCACCGAGTCGACACCCCGCCCACGGGCAGGATCGGGGACGATCCCCGGTGCCCGACACCAGCAAGTCTCCCCACACCGACGGGGCAGCATCAGACTCCGCCCAGCCGACCCCGCGGGGAAACTCCTCGGCGCAGCGCACCGGCTCCCCACCACGCACCGAGTCGACACCCGGCCCACGGGCAGGATCGGGGACGATCCCCGGTGCCCGACACCAGCAAGTCTCCCCGCACCGACGCGGCAGCATCAGACTCCGCCCAGCCGACCCCGCGGGGAAACTCCTCGGCGCAGCGCACCGGCTCCCCACCACGCACCGAGTCGACACCCGGCCCACGGGCAGGATCGGGGACGATCCCCGGTGCCCGACACCAGCAAGTCTCCCCACACCGACGGGGCAGCATGCCGGCAGGCGCACGAACGCCCGCCGCCCCTCACGGGGTGCGGCGGGCGTTTCGGAAAGTCGGCTGTGTCAGCCGCCGCGGCGGGCGCGGAGCGCGGCGAGCGCCTCCTCGAGCAGGGCGGCGCCGTCCTCCTCGGAGCGTCGTTCCTTCACATAGGCCAGGTGGGTCTTATAGGGCTCGTTCCGCGGCGGGGCCGGCGGATTCTGCTGGTCCTGCCCGGCGGGAAGTCCGCACCGCGGGCAGTCCCACGTCTCGGGGATCGCCATCCCCGGTTCGCCGGCGAAGCTCGGGCGCACCTCGTGCCCGGTCGCGCACCAGTACGAGACCCAGACCCGTGGGGCCGCCTCGCCCCGCTCGGCCTCGCCCATCGGCCCCGCACCGACGCGGGACCCTCGAATAGCATTACCGCCTGTGACCACAGGGAGACTCCTTCAGAGGTGGAACCGACTCGACTCAGAAGTCGAACTTGCCCGCAAGGTTCAACAGCACGATCACGATGACCCAGACGGCGCTGCAGCCGATCGTGATCCGGTTGAGGTTCCGCTCGGCCACACCGGAGGAGCCCATGCGCGAGGAGACACCGCCACCGAACATGTCGGAGACCCCGCCGCCGCGGCCCTTGTGCATGAGCACGCTGAGCACGAGCAGCAGGCTCGTGATGATGAGCAGGATCTGGAGGGTGAGGCGAAGCGCGTCCACTCGGTTTCCTCTGTTGGTTCGGGGTGATCCGGGGCACGACTAAGTGACCTGGATTCTAGGGACGTGGATAGTTTACGCGATATCCGGCGGCGCCGCGACGAGCACCGCCGCGACCGCGCGCCGTCGCCGGCCGGGAGGCGTGTCCCGGCCGGCGATGGCGGTGGAGCGACTCAGGCGCCGGTCGTGTGCGACTGGTAACGCACGATCGCCGCGAACTCCTCGGCGTCGAGGCTCGCGCCGCCCACGAGAGCACCGTCGACATCCTCCTTGACCATGAGGGCCGCGACGTTGCCGGACTTGACCGACCCGCCGTAGAGGATCCGCACGGCATCGGCGGTCTCGGCCGAGTACAGCTCGGCGATACGCCCGCGAATCGCGGCGCAGACCTCCTGCGCGTCCTCGGGAGTGGCGACCTCGCCGGTTCCGATCGCCCACACGGGCTCGTACGCGATGACGCTGCGGGCCACGTCGCCGGCGGAGATGCCGGCGAGGGCGCCGTCGACCTGGGCGAGGGTGTGGGGCACGTGCTCGCCGGCCTTGCGCACCTCGAGGCCCTCCCCGACGCAGACGATCGGGGTGATGTCGGCCGCGAGTGCCGCCGTCGCCTTGGCGTTGACGACGGCCTCGTCCTCGCCGTGGTACTGACGGCGCTCCGAGTGCCCGATGACGGCGTAGCTCACGCCGAGCTTGCCGAGCATCGTCGCGGAGATCTCGCCGGTGTAGGCGCCGGAGGCGTGGGCGGAGATGTCCTGGGAGGCGTAGCCGATGCTCAGCTTGTCGGCGTCCACGAGGGTCTGGACCGAGCGCAGGTCCGTGAACGGCGCCGCGACGACGACCTCGACGGCGCTGAAGTCGTGCTTGACGTCGCCCAGGGTCCAGGCGAGTTTCTGCACGAGGTGCGTGGCCTGGTGGTGGTCCAGGTTCATCTTCCAGTTGCCCGCCATGAGCGGGGTACGGGTGGTGGCCACGTGGGCCCCCTTTCAGTGAGTGAGGACGTCGATTCCGGGCAGGGTCTTGCCCTCGAGGAACTCGAGGGAGGCCCCACCGCCGGTGGAGATGTGGGAGAAGCCGGCCTCGTCGAAGCCGAGGAGCCGCACGGCCGCGGCGGAGTCGCCACCGCCGACGATCGAGAACGCGCCGGCCGTGGTCGCCTCGACCATCGCGGCCGCGACGGCCTTGGTGCCGCCCGCGAACGCGGCGAACTCGAACACGCCCATGGGACCGTTCCACACGACCGTCTTGGCGTCGCGGATCGCGTCGGCGAACGCCACCGAGGCGTCCGGGCCGATGTCCAGGCCGAGCTGGTCCGTGGGGATCGCGTCGGCCGCCACGACGGTCGCCGGGGCGTCGGCCTTGAACTCGGGCGCCACGACGATGTCGGCGGGCAGCACGATCTCCACGCCGCGCTCGGCGGCGGTGGCGAGGTATCCGCGGACCGTCTCGATCTGGTCGGCCTCGAGCAGGGACTTGCCCACGTCGTGGCCCTGGGCGGCGAGGAACGTGAACACCATGCCGCCCCCGATGAGGAGCCGGTCGGCCTTGGTCAGCAGGTTCTCGATCACGCCGAGCTTGTCGGAGACCTTGGAGCCGCCGAGCACGACGACGTACGGCCGGGCCGGGTCCTCGGTGGCCTTGCTCAGCGCCGCGATCTCCTTGGCCACGAGCAGTCCCGAGGCGGCCGGCAGCAGCGTGGCGATGTCGTAGACACTCGCCTGCTTGCGGTGCACGACCCCGAACCCGTCCGAGACGTAGGCGTCGGCCAGGGCGGCCAGCTCGCCGGCGAGCTCGGCCCGGGCGGCCTCGTCCTTGGAGGTCTCACGGGCGTCGAAGCGGACGTTCTCGAGCAGGGCGACCTGGCCGTCGGCGAGACCGGCGGTCACCGCCCGGGCCGAGGGACCCACGAGGTCGTCTGCGAGAGTGACGGGCGCGCCGAGGAGCTCGCCGAGGCGGGCGGCGACGGGGGCGAGCGAGTAGGCCGGGTCGACCTGCCCCTTGGGGCGGCCGAGGTGGGCCATGAGGACGACCCGGGCTCCGGCGCCGGTGAGCGCCGTGATGGTGGGCAGGGCGGCGCGGATGCGGCCGTCGTCGGTGATGGTCGTGCCGTCGAGGGGCACGTTGAAGTCGGCACGGACGAGCACGCGCTTGCCGCGCAGGTCGCCGAGCGAATCGATGGTCTTCATGAATCCTCCGCATCAGTGCGCCCGCGGACCCCTCGAGGGATCCGCGGGCGCAGCGATCACTGGTTGGTCAAGCTGTGTGTCAGAGACCGGCGCCGACGAGCTTGGTCAGGCTGACGAGGCTCGTGGAGTAGCCCCACTCGTTGTCGTACCAGGAGACGACCTTGACCTGGTTCCCGCTCACCTTGGTGAGCTTGGAGTCGAAGATCGAGGTGTGCGGGTTCGAGATGATGTCGGAGGAGACGATGTCCTCGTCGACGTACTCGAGCACGCCGGCCAGCGGGCCCTCGGCCGCGGCCTTGACGGCGGCGTTGACCTCGTCGACGGTCACCTCGCGGTTCGCGGTGAACGTGAGGTCGGTGGCCGAGCCGGTGATGACCGGAACGCGCAGGGCGTACCCGTCGAGCTTGCCCTTGAGTTCGGGCAGCACGAGCGAGACGGCCTTGGCGGCGCCGGTGGAGGTCGGCACGATGTTCAGCGCGGCGGCGCGGGCGCGGCGCAGGTCACGGTGCGGGCCGTCCTGGAGGTTCTGGTCGCCGGTGTAGGCGTGGATCGTGGTCATGAGGCCACGCTCGATGCCGATCGCGTCGTTCAGGGCCTTGGCCAGGGGCGCGAGGCAGTTCGTGGTGCACGACGCGTTCGAGATGATGTGGTGGCTCGCCGGGTCGTAGCTGTCGGAGTTGACGCCCATGACGAACGTCGCGTCCTCGTTCTTCGCCGGGGCGGAGATGATGACCTTCTTGGCCCCACCGTCGATGTGGGCCTTGGCGGCGGTCGCGTCCGTGAAGAAACCGGTGGACTCGATCACGATGTCGACGCCCAGCTCGCCCCAGGGCAGGTTCTTCGGGTCCCGCTCGGCGAACGCGCGCACCTTGGCTCCGTCGACGATGATGTTCTCGTCGTCGTAGGTGACGTCGTCGCTCAGCTTGCCCTGCACGGTGTCCCACTTGAGCAGGTGCGCGAGGGTCTTGTTGTCGGTGAGGTCGTTCACGGCGACGACCTCGATGTCGGCGCCCGAGGCGACGACTGCGCGATAGAAGTTTCGGCCGATGCGGCCAAAGCCGTTGATTCCGACGCGGATGGTCACAGTTTTCCTCCTGGCGCGCACCCGGCGCGCAAAATAGCGTCCGATGGTCACTGCTGCACCGTGGGAAACGAGCGGGCTCGCGGGCACAGCAAAGGTGAGGACTACTCGGCTAGGGGCGCCATCGTCGTCCTCACGCCTCTTACTTTACTACGTCTTGGCGCGCCGCGGATACGGGTGCCGCGGAGTGAGACCGGAGTCTCACCCGCGGCGCGCGTCGATGCCGCACGTCGGGCCTACAGGTCGAGCATGTCGGGGGTCAGGCCCGCCTCGGTGTCGGGCACCCCGGACTCGTGCGCCCGCTTGTCGGCCATCGCCAGGAGACGGCGGATCCTCCCGGCGATCGCGTCCTTGGTCAGCGGGGGCTCGGAGAGTTGGCCGAGCTCCTCGAGGGAGGCCTGCTTGTGTTCGAGCCGCAGGGTGCCGGCCTGGCGGAGGTGATCGGGCACGTCCTTGCCGAGGATCTCGAACGCGCGCTGCACGCGGGCGCCCGCGGCGACGGCGGCCTGGGCGGATCGGCGCAGGTTCGCGTCGTCGAAGTTCGCGAGCCGGTTGGCGGTGCCGCGCACCTCCCGGCGGATCCGTCGCTCCTCCCAGGCGAGCACGGCCTCGTGGGCGCCCATCCGGGTGAGCATGGCGCTGATGGCGTCGCCGTCGCGGATCACGACCCGGTCGACCCCGCGGACCTCCCGGGCCTTGGCCCCCACGTCGAAGCGGCGGGCCGCACCGACGAGCGCGAGCGCGGCCTCCGGTCCGGGGCAGGTGACCTCGAGCGAACTGGACCGGCCGGGCTCGGTGAGGGAGCCGCGGGCGAGGAACGCCCCGCGCCAGGCGGCGACCGCGTCGGTGAGCGAGGCGGAGACCACCTGCGGCGGCAGGCCGCGCACGGGACGGCCGCGGGAGTCGAGGAGACCGGTCTGGCGGGCGAGGGCCTCGCCGTCCTTGACGACGCGCACGACGTAGCGGTTCCCGCGCCGGAGCGCGCCGCCGGAGACGACGATCACCTCACTCGCGTGCCCGTACACCTCGGCGATCGCGACCCGCAGCCGGCGCGCGGCGATCCCGGTGTCGAGTTCGGCCTCGATGACGATCCGGCCGGAGATGATGTGCAACCCGCCGGCGAACCGCAGGGTCGCGGCCACCTCCGACTTCCGCGCGGAGACCCGCTCGATCTGCAGCCGGGCCAGTTCGTCCTTGACGGTCGCCGTGAGCGACATGGCCGATGCCGGCGCGGTCATTCGGCGTGCTCCCCGACGTCGCCCATGGTCCGCTCGAAGGCGTCCCGATACGCGGCGGCCAACCGTAGATTGTCGTGCCGCGGGGTCCCGTCCCCGGCACTCACCTGGCGCAATAACACCCGAGCTCCTACTTCCTTGGCACTGTCGGCCAGGTCGTCCACGTCCTCCACCGCGCTGGGGTCGGCGATGATGACATCGATGTGCTGAGCGGGAGCGTACTCCCGGAACGACCGGACGTGATCGGCTGCTGAGAAGCCGGCGGTCTCCCCCGGCTGCGAGGCCAGGTTCAGCGTCAGGGCCAGTTTAGCGCGCGTGGCGCGCAGCGCATCGGCGAGCTCGGGCACGAGCAGGTGTGGCATGACCGACGTGTACCAGGAGCCGGGTCCGAGCACGACCCAGTCGCTGCGCCGGATCGAGGTCACGGCCTCCGGGCACGCGGGCGCGTCGGGCGGGCAGAGGCGCACCTGGTGCACCCGACCGGACGTCACGGCCACGCGGCTCTGGCCCCGGATCAGCTGGGTGCCGGGCCAGCCGGGGTGGCTGATCTCCGCCTCGATCTCGAGCGGCACGGCGGCCATCGGCAGCACCCGGCCGTCGGCGTCGAGGAGCCGAGCGATGAGGTCGAGGCCCGCCACCTGGTCGCCGAGCAGCTCCCACAGCGCGACGATGAGCAGGTTCCCCACCGCATGCCCGTTGAGCGGGCCCGAGCTGGTGAAGCGGTGCTGGAGCACGTCGCGCCAGGTCTGCCCCCAGTCGGACACGTCACACAGGGCCGACAGCGCCATCCGCAGGTCGCCCGGGGGGAGCACGTCGAGTTCCTGCCGCAGCCGCCCCGAGGAGCCGCCGTCGTCCGCGACCGTGACCACGGCCGTCAGGTCGGAGGTGAGGTGGCGCAGCGCCGAGAGCGTGGCGGCGAGCCCGTGCCCGCCGCCGAGGGCCGTGACCTTGAGCGGCGCCGGCCGCGTGGGCGGCGTCACCCCCGGGGGGAGGTGCCGGGGCGTGGCGGGCAGGCTCATTCCCGCCCCAGGTCCCGGTGGAGGGTGCGCACGCTCTGGCCCGCGGCGCGCAGCCCGGCGGCGATCGCCTCGGTGATGGCGACGGAGCGGTGCTTGCCGCCGGTGCAGCCCACCGCGATCGTCACGTACGGCTTCTGCTCGTGCACGTAGCCGTCGAGCACCCCGGCGAGGAGTTCGACGTACCTCTCGATGAACACCTCGACGCCGCTGCGGCCGAGCACGTAGTCGCGCACCGGGGCGTCCTTGCCGGTGAGGTTGCGCAGTTCCGTGACCCAGTACGGGTTGGAGATGAAGCGCACGTCGACCACGTGGTCGGCGTCGAGCGGCAGCCCGTACTTGAACCCGAAGGAGACGACGTTGATCCGCAGCGCCCGGTCGGTCTCGCCGGCCACGACGTCGCGGACCATCCGGGCCAGGTCGTGCACGGACAGGTCCGTCGTGTCGATCGTCACGTCGGCGCGGGTGCGCAGGTGGGCGAGCAGGGTGCGCTCGTGGGTGATGCCGTCGAGCATCCGACCCTGCCCCTGGAGCGGGTGGGGGCGCCGGTTCGACTCGTAGCGGCGCACGAGCTCGGAGTCGTCGGCGTCGAGGAAGACGATCCGGTAGTCGATGTTCTGGGAGCGCAGGTCGGCCAGCGCGCCCACGAGGTCCTCGAAGAACTGGCCCGAGCGCACGTCGACGACGGCCGCGAGCCGGTGCACGCCGCCGGAGCCCTGGCTCATCATCCCCGAGAGCACGGCGAGCAGCTTCGGCGGCAGGTTGTCGACGACGTACCAGTCGAGATCCTCGAGCACGGCGGCCGCCCGGGAACGGCCCGCGCCGGACATGCCGGTGATGATGATGATCTCGGGGCGGACGTCCGGCACCGGGGCCGCCTGCTGCTCGAGCACCGGGACGCCGGTGGGCACGGTGAGCGGGTTGGACGGGTCACTCGGGGCGGTCATGCCCCCAGGATGTCACGACGGAGGCGCGGACGGGCCCGCGTGCAGCGCCACCACGATGGCCTGGGCGAGCGCAGGCCCGATTCCCGTCACCGTGGCCAGTTCCTCCGGGGTGGCCCGGCGCAGCGCCCGGACGGAGCCGAACGCCGCGAGCAGGGCCCGCTGCCGCGCGGGGCCGAGCCCGGGCACGGCGTCGAGCTCCGAGCGGGTCATCCCGGTCGAGCGCCGCTTGCGGTGGTGGGTGATGGCGAACCGGTGCGCCTCGTCGCGGAGGCGTTGGAGCAGGTAGAGGCCGGGGGCCGTGCGCGGCAGCACGACCGGATAGTCGTCGTCGGGGAGCCAGACCTCCTCGAGCCGTTTCGCGAGACCGACGAGGGCGACGTCCGTGATCCCCAGCTCGTCCAGGGCGCGCGCGGCGGCCGCGACCTGCGGCCGGCCGCCGTCGACGACCACGAGGTTGGGCGGGTAGGCGAATCGGCGTGCGCGCCCCGGCCCGGCGGCCTCCGTGCCTGTGGACGACGCAGCCTCGCCCGGGGCGTCCGGCTCGCCGCCCGTGGCGGCCGATTCGCTGGCCCGGGCGGCGGCCTCCTCCTCCTCGGTGAGCACCCAGCTGCCGTCGCTGCGGGCCGGGCTGCCGGAGTGGTCGCGCAGGTAGTGCCGGAACCGGCGGGTGATCACCTCGGCCATGGCCTCGGTGTCGTCGCGGGCACCCTCGCCGTCCGCGCCGCGGATGTTGAACCGGCGGTATTCGCCCTTGCGGGGCAGGCCGTCCTCGAACACGACCATCGAGGCCACCTGGTTGGTGCCGCCGGTGTGGGAGACGTCATAGCACTCGATCCGCAGCGGCGAGGTGTCCAGGTCGAGGTGCTCCTGCAGGTCCGCGAGCGCCTGCGAGCGGGCCGTCAGGTCGCCGGCGCGGCGGGTCTTGTGCAGCGCGAGGGCGTGGTCGGCGTTGCGACGCACGGTCTCGGCCAGGGCCCGCTTGTCGCCGCGCTGCGGGGTGCGGATGCGCACCTTGGCGCCCCGCTTGGCGGTGAGGAAGCGTTCGAGCTCGGCGTGATCGGTCGGCTCGGTGGGGACGAGGATCTCCTTCGGGGTGGCGTCGCGGTCGCCGGCCGGGGCGTCCCCGTAGACCTGCAGGAGCAGGATCTCGACGAGTTCGGCCTCCGAGGCGTCCTCGACCCGCTCGGTCACCCAGCCGCGCTGGCCGCGCACCCGGCCCTCCCGCACGTGGAACACCTGCACGGAGGCCTCGAGGTCGTCGGCGGCCATCGCGAAGATGTCGGCGCTCGTGCCGTCGGAGAACACGACGGCGTTCTTCTCGACCACCTTGGTCAGCGCGGCCAGGTCGTCGCGGAGCCTCGCGGCCCGCTCGAAGTCGAGCTCCGCCGAGGCCTCCCGCATCTCGGCCTCGAGCCGGCGCGTGTACGGTCCGGTCGCCCCGGCCATGAAGTCGCAGAACTGCTCGGCCAGGTCGCGGTGATCCTCGGGGCTGATCCGGCCCACGCACGGCGCCGCGCACTTGTCGATGTAGCCGAGCAGGCACGGCCGGCCCGACTGCTCCGCGCGCCGGTACACCCCGGCCGAGCAGGAGCGGATCGGGAACACCCGCAGCAGCAGGTCGACGGTCTCCCGGATGGCCCACGCGTGGGAGTACGGCCCGAAGTAGCGGGTGCCGGGCTTCTTCGCTCCGCGCATGACCTGCGCGCGCGGGATCGTCTCGCCCATGGTGACCGCGAGGTAGGGGTAGGACTTGTCGTCGCGGTACTTGACGTTGAACCGCGGGTCGAACTCCTTGATCCACGCGTATTCGAGGGTGAGGGATTCCACCTCGGTGGCCACGACGGTCCACTCGACGCTCGCGGCCGTGGTGACCATCTGGAAGGTGCGCGGATGCAGGCCGGCGGGATTCTGGAAATAGGAGGAGAGCCGCTGCCGGAGCGACTTCGCCTTGCCCACGTAGATGACTCGGCCGACCGCGTCGCGGAACTTGTACACCCCGGGCTCGGCGGGGATCTCCCCCGCCTTGGGGCGATAGGTGGACGGATCGGCCATACCCGACAGCCTAGTTCGCGCTAGCGTGTGGTCATGAGCGGCGTGCACTCCTACACGGTGAACGTGCTGTGGACCGGGGCCGGGACGTCCGGCACCGAGTCCTATACCTCCTACGCCCGCGACCACGAGGTCGTGGTCGCCGGGAAGCCCGCGATCGAGGGGTCCTCCGACCCGGCCTTCCGCGGCGACGAGTCCCGCTACGCCCCCGAGGAGCTCTTCGTGGCCTCCCTCTCGCAGTGCCACATGCTCTGGGCGCTGCAGATGGCCGCCCGCGCCGGCGTGCGGGTGGTGGGCTACTCCGACCGGGCGATCGGCGCGATGCGCATCCAGTCGGTCGGCGGCGGCCAGTTCATCGGCGTGACCCTGCATCCCCAGCTCACCGTCGCCGACGAGGTGGACGAGGAGGCCGTGGCCCGCATCCACGCCGACGCCCACGCGTACTGCTTCATCTCCCGCTCGGTCAACTTCCCCGTGCGGATCTCGCCGGTGACCACGATCGTCGCCGCGCCCGAGCAGCCCTGAGCCACCGGCGGGCCTCACCCGACCAGCATCCTCGATGATCCCCGAACACGGTGTTCCCCGAACACAGTGGTCCCCGAACACAGAGAGCGGACATGATCCCATGAACGATTCCAAGCAGGGCGAGGCCTGGTACGAGGAGTTCAAGGTCGCGGGCGACAATCTCGTGGCGAAGGTCAAGGAGCTCGTCGCCGAGGGGAACGTGCGCCGGGTCTACATCAAGAACGACTCGGGGCGCACGCTGCTGGAGATCCCGCTCACGGCCGGGGTCGCGGTCACAGCGGCCGCCGCGATCCTCGCCCCGGTGCTCGTGGCCGTCGGCGCCGTCGCGGCGCTGCTCACGAGCGTGACCGTGGGCGTCGAGCGGGTCGGCACGAGCGAGGGCGACGCACCCGCCGACCCGGACGACGAGGCGGACCTAGGCCACTCCTAGCGTCACTGGCCGCTCAGCGACTCGAACCCGTCAGGCTGTGGCCGTCTCGATCTTCTGCGCCTTCGACGAGGCACCCGCCTCGTGAGCCTCACCGCTCGGCGCGAGCCGCTCCCTCACTGAGGCGGTGACATGCGCTCGGCGGCGGGGTCAACCTGGACCACAATGTGACACGAAGCGGTCCGAGCGCTGAACGAATATCCGGACTCGAGGCACTGACCGACCTGCGCGGGCATCCGCTGACCCCGAATATCCTGGCTAGCCTGACCCGGCCGGTCGAACGGTAGATCGTGCACCGAAATCCGCCGGGGGCGGTGCCAGAAGCACCATTCGGTAGGCGAAGTCAGGCCGGAAGGTCATCCTCAGGCCGTGGCGGCCTTGACCTTCGCCGCCTTCGCCTTCACGGCCGCCGCGGACTTGCGCGCGGAGCGCGCCTTCGGGCGGGCGAGGGCCGCGACCGGGGTGACGGGCTTGAGCTCGGGTGAGGAGCCGGCGTCCAGAATCTCGGCGATGAAACGGCCGGTGTGACTCGCGGGCACGGCGGCCACCTGCTCGGGCGTGCCCTGGGCGACCACCGTGCCGCCGCCGTCGCCGCCCTCGGGCCCCATGTCGATGAGCCAGTCGGCGCTCTTGATCACGTCGAGGTTGTGCTCGATCACGATCACGGTGTTGCCCTTGTCGACGAGCCCCTCGAGCACGTGCATGAGCTTGCGCACGTCCTCGAAGTGGAGCCCTGTGGTGGGCTCGTCGAGCACGTACACGGTGCGCCCGCTCGAGCGCTTCTGCAGCTCGGAGGCGAGCTTGACCCGCTGGGCCTCCCCGCCGGAGAGGGTCGGGGCGCTCTGCCCGAGCCGCACGTACCCGAGGCCGACGTCCACGAGGGTGGTGAGGTGGCGGGCGATCGCCGGCACCGCCGCGAAGAACTCGGCCGCCTCGGCGATCGGCATGTGGAGCACGTCGGCCACGGACTTGCCCTTGAAGTGCACCTCGAGGGTCTCCCGGTTGTAGCGCGCGCCGTCGCAGACCTCGCACGGCACGTACACGTCGGGCAGGAAGTTCATCTCGATCTTCAGGGTGCCGTCGCCGGAGCAGGCCTCGCACCGGCCGCCCTTGACGTTGAAGGAGAATCGGCCCGGCGTGTAGCCGCGCACCTTCGCCTCCTCGGTCTCGGCGAAGAGCCGGCGCACGTGGTCCCACACCCCGGTGTAGGTGGCCGGGTTCGAGCGGGGGGTGCGCCCGATCGGGCTCTGGTCGACGTGCACGACCTTGTCGAGGTTGTCGATCCCCGTGACCCGCTTGTGCCGCCCGGGCACGAGCCGGGCGCCGTTCAGCTCGTTCGCGAGCACCTGGTAGAGCACCGTGTTCACCAGGGTCGACTTGCCCGAGCCGGACACGCCGGTCACCCCGATGAAGCAGCCGATCGGGAACTTCACCGTGATGCCGCCGAGGTTGTTCTCCCGCGCCCCCTCGACCGTGATCCACCGGTCGGGATCGGGCCGGCGACGCGCGTCGGGCAGCTCGATCCGCCGGCGGCCGGCAAGGTAGGCGCCCGTGAGCGACTCGGTGTTCGCGAGCAGGCCGGCGACGTCGCCCGAGTGCACGATGTGTCCGCCGAGCTCACCGGCACCGGGCCCGATGTCGACGATGTGGTCGGCGGTGCGGATCGTGTCCTCGTCGTGCTCGACCACGATGAGCGTGTTGCCGAGGTCCCGCAGCCGCGTCAGCGTGTCGATGAGGCGGCGGTTGTCGCGCTGGTGCAGCCCGATCGAGGGCTCGTCGAGCACGTAGAGCACGCCCACGAGCCCGGACCCGATCTGGGTGGCGAGCCGGATCCGCTGCGCCTCGCCGCCGGAGAGCGTGGCGGCCGCCCGGGCGAGGGTGAGGTAGTCGAGGCCGACGTCGAGGAGGAACCCGAGGCGGGCGTGGATCTCCTTGAGCACCTGGGCCGCGATCGCCGCCTCCCGCTCCCCCAGGGTCAGCTCGTCGAGGAAGACCTTGGCCGAGCGGATCGGCAGGTGCGTGAGCTCGGCGATCGACTTGCCGCCGACGGTCACGGCAAGCACCTCCGGCTTGAGCCGCGTGCCCCGGCACACGGGGCACGGCACCTCGCGCATATACCCCTCGTACTTCTCCCGCGACCACTCGGATTCGGTCTCGCCGTGCCGGCGCTGGAGGAAGTCGATCGCGCCCTCGAACCCGGTGGAGTACTGACGCTCGCGCCCCCACCGGTTCTTGTAGCGCACGTGCACCTTGTGATCCTTGCCGTAGAGCACGGAGTCCTTCGCGCGCTGCGGCAGGGCGCGCCACGGGGTGGTCATGGAGAAGCCCAGGTCGTCGGCGAGGGCCGTGAGCACCCGCTCGAAGTATTGACTGTTCGTGGACGCCCACGGCGCGACCGCGCCCTCCGCGAGGCTCAGGTCCTCGTCCGGAACCACGAGCTCCGGGTCGACCTCGAGCCTGGTGCCGATGCCCGTGCACTCCGGGCAGGCGCCGTAGGGGGCGTTGAAGGAGAACGTGCGCGGCTCGATCTCGTCCAGCGCGAGCGGGTGCTCGTTCGGGCACGCCCGCTTCTCGGAGAAGCGCCGTTGCCGGCCCTCGTCGCCGGGGTCGAGGTCGACCAGGTCGATGATCACGAGGCCCTCGGCGATGTCGAGCGCGGTCTCCACCGAGTCCGTGAGCCGGCGCCGGATGTTCTCCCGCACGACGAGCCGGTCGACCACCACGCTGATCGTGTGCTTGATGTTCTTCTCGAGTACCGGCGGCTCGGCGAGGGAGATCGTCTCACCGTCGACCTGCGCGCGGGAGTAGCCGCGGGTCTGCAGGTCACGGAACAGGTCGGCATACTCGCCCTTGCGGCCCCGCACCATCGGCGCGAGCACCTGGAACCTCGTGCCCTCGGGCAATTCGCGCAGCTGGTCCACGATCTGCTGCGGCGTCTGCGCGGTGACCCGTTCCCCGCACACCGGGCAGTGCTGCGTGCCGGCGCGGGAGTAGAGCAGCCGCAGGTAGTCGTACACCTCGGTGATCGTGCCCACCGTCGAGCGGGGGTTCCGGTTCGTCGACTTCTGGTCGATCGACACCGCGGGCGAGAGCCCCTCGATGAAGTCGACGTCCGGCTTGTCCATCTGCCCGAGGAACTGGCGCGCGTACGCGCTGAGAGATTCGACGTAGCGGCGTTGCCCCTCCGCGAAGATCGTGTCGAACGCCAGCGACGACTTACCCGAACCGGACAGGCCCGTGAAGACGATGAGCCGGTCCCGGGGAAGCTCGATGCTGACGTTCTGGAGGTTGTGTTCACGCGCGCCGCGAACCACGAGGGAGTCACTCACGGCGTCCATGGTAGACGCCCGAACGCGGCTCGTACAGCCGTTCGAACCTCGTGTGCCTGCTTGCGGCGGTCACCGCACCGGCCGCGCCCCGGGTCGCGAGGACGGGAGTAGCATCCGGATCGTCATCGGTGGGGCGGTCCGCCCCGCCCTCCACGCAACGCTTTCGAATGGACGACGCAGCTCATGTTCGTAGTCACGTACACCTATGACCCGGTCACCGCCGAGACGGCCGACCGGGTGCGCCCCGACCACCGCGCGTTCCTCGCCGCCCTCGCGGCCACCGGTGAGCTCGTGGCCTCGGGGCCGTGGCTCGACGGAGAGGCGGGAGCGCTCATCCTTCTGCGCGCCGACTCCCGCCAGGCGGTGCTCGACCTCCTCGAGGCAGATCCGTTCCGTGCGGCCGGCGTGATCGCCGAGCGCACGGTGCGGGAGTGGAACCCGGTCATCGGGGTCTTCGCCGAGTAGCCACTCCGGCCGCGGCGCCGTCGAAGCAGCGTCAGGCCCGAGACACCGTGAGGCGCCCTTCAGCGCCGCCTTCGACGACCGAACGAGCCACTCTCTCTCGTGGCTGCGGCCCCACCGCGAAGACGGTTCACGCCAGGCTGGCTCGGCGCAGGGTCACAGTCCGGAGGGCGGCGACGGGGGCCGATCGGCGAGGATGGCCTCGAGGTCGGCCTCGCTGGGGTCGACGTCACTGTCGGCATTGCCGTATTCGTAGTCGAGGGCGTCCATGAAGGCCTCGTCGAGGTCGTCACGGCGAGCCCGCGAGTCCGGTCCTGCCGCAGTGTTCGGGTGACCCCGGTGAGCTTCGAGATCCGTGCGAGCGGCGGGGTTCTCGCGTGCGCCGAGCGCCGTGTCGGCCTCGAGTCCCGGGGCCTCCTCGAGTCCCGGGAGAGTCTCGTTGCCCGGAAGAGTCCGATGAGCCGGGCGATCCGGGCGAGCCGGGCGATCCGGGCGATCCAAGTCCGGCTCGCGGCCGGAAACGGCGCCGAGCGCCTGGAGGTCCGGGAGCGCCTCGTGGCTCTGGGGTGCGCCGGGCCCCTGGAGGCCCTGGAGCGCACGGAGGTCACGGCGGTGCCAGGCCTGGTCGGTGACCTCGGTCGTGCCGGTCGGGGTGCGTAGGAACCGTAGGCCCATGGGGCCGCTCCAGTAGTAGGTTCCGGGTCCGAGCGTGACGTAGGACCAGGAGCCGCGTCCCTGCGGCTGCCCGGGATGGTTGTGGGTCTTCCAGCGATGGTGCCGGCGGCACAGGCTCGCGAGGTTGCAGGTGCAGGTGGGCCCGCCGGCCGGGTCGCCCTGGGCATCGGTCTTCCAGGGGTCGATGTGGTCGGCATCGCAGGCCCGCGCCGGGCGGGCGCACTTGGGGAAGGCGCAGGTTCGATCGCGTAGGTGGAGGTGGTCCTTGATCACGTCTCCGGCGGCATAGCCGGTCACTTCGTGTTCGGTTTCGAGGTCGATGACCGGACGCACGAATATCTGCGGCCCCCACGACCCACCAGACCCGCGCGGCCCACCGGACCCCCACGGCCCACCGGACCCGCGCGGCCTATCAGAGCCCCGTGGTCCGTCAACGGGCGCGCTGTCGGGCATGGCCGCGTCGTGGGGCGCGGTGAACATGGCCGCGACCTCGGCGGCGGTGATCACGAGCCCGGGCGGGATCCCCGGCCCCTCAATGCGCACGGGTTCACGGGCCAACCGCCCCGCGACATAGGCCGGACCGGTGGCGTGCTCGGGACAGGCCGTTCCTGCCGCGCCCGCGCAGGAGCCATCGACAGACGCGCCGCCGGCGGGCAGGCCGCCGTGATGGTGATCGGGATGATCAGGGGATAGGCCGCCGGGCCGGCGATCGGGACAGGCCGCGCCGGCTACGTGTTCGGGATCGGCCGTGCGCGGCGGATCAGAGCACGATCCACCGGCGGATAGGCCACCGTGATGACGATCGGGATGATCAGGGGATGGGCCGTCGGGATGACGATCGGGTGGTCGGCTTCCAGAATGAGGATCGGGTCGGTCGGGTGGCCTGCCGTCGGGCCAGAATGCGGAGGCGTTCATGTGCAGGTACATGACGACCTTCGCCCGCGGCACACCCCGACCCGACCACGCAGGCCCGCAGGACACACCACCGCCCGCAGCGGTGGCAGGCGCCTCGCCGGTCGGGTCCGCCGCAGCTCCGGCCGCCGCCGCTCCGGGCGCGCCTCCCACGGCTGGACTCGCGCCCGTGCCCGCGGCCATGACGTTGGTGCCGCCCGTGCAGTCCGGCGCCCCCGCCGCCGGTCCCTGAGCCTGCCGGGTCCCCCGGGCCTGCTGAACCTGCTGGTCTGGCTGCCCTGCGGTGAGGTCGAGGGCGTCCTGTCGGGCCGGTTTGGGGTGGTGGGTGGCGGCGATGATGCCCTCGAAGGTGAGGGAGCGTCGGGCATCGAGGACCTCACCGGATCCGGCGGCCTTGAGTTGCGCGGCCCCGAAGACCAGGCTCTGCTCCAGATCGAGGGCCGCGAACGTGGACACGATCGCGTCGATGCGGCCGGTGCCGTCGGTGCCGATATGGACATCGGCCCGGCGCGGATCGGCCTGCGCCCGCTGCAGGTCGGCGTACTGGTCGGGCATGTGGGTGATCATCGCCTCCCGCACCAGACCCTTGATCGCGTATCGGCCCCGGATCGCCCCGGCGGCAGCGACCTGGACATCGACGAACCGGGCCGCCTCCACAGTCAAACCGAGGGTCTGTTCGGCCACGAGCCGGGCCGTGTGCGCCCGGGTACGCCCATCGAGCACCCGCCCATACAACAGCGGCAGGCGTTCGGCGACCTCGAGGGCTTCGAGGAGCATCGCCTGGGCGGCGTCGGTGGAGAAGCCGGTCACGGCCGCGAACCAGTTCGCCACCGAATCACAATACGAGACCCCCAGGGCCAGATCGGTGTGGCACGACCACGCCCCGCACTCTTCGGTGACCGGGCTGCGCTGGGCGATCTCGATCGCCAGGAAGAACAGATCGGCCTCCGCACCCGCCTGGACCTTGCGCACCTGGCGGACCCGGTCCAGTACCGCGTCCTCGGACGCGATCGAGGCGATCTCCGCTCGCCTCGCTCGCATCTGCCGGGCCGCCTTCGTGCTCATGAAACAACCCTAGAACCGAGCACCGACATTCACCCCGGACAGCGGGACGACGGGGACGACGGCCCGGATCCCGCGGGAACCCGGGGAACCCACGGAACCTCGAGGCCACCGTGAGACCTCGGGGAGGCGGCCGGCAGTAGGTCGGGCACGCCGGCGGGGAAGGCGAGGGGTCAGACCGTCGGGTGCTCGATCGTCTTGGACTTGCCGACCGTGAGCGAGAGCACCGTGGTGACCGCGAGGATCCCGAGAATGAGCACGAGCGAGAGCGTCGTCGGAATCTCCGGGACGCCGAGCACCGGCTCGCCGCCGTTGATGAACGGCAGCTCGTTCGTGTGCAGCGCGTGGATCACGAGCTTGGCGCCGATGAGGGCGAGGATCGCGGCGAGCCCGTAATTGAGGTAGACGAGCTTGTCGAGCAGGCCGTCGATGAGGAAGAACAACTGGCGCAGGCCGAGGAGCGAGAACGCGTTCGCGGCGAAGATGAGGAATACGTGGTCGGTCAGGCCGAAGATCGCGGGAATCGAATCGACCGCGAAGAGCACGTCCGCCGAGCCGATCGCGATCATCACGATGAGCATGGGGGTGATGTACAGCTTGCCCTCGATGCGGTGGAACATCCGGTCCTGCACGTAGTTCGGCGTGGTCGGGAAGATCCGCCGGGTCCAGCGCAGAATCGCGTTCTCGTGGTATTCACCCTCGGTGCTCGAGGTGCGCACCTGCGAGTACGCCGTCCACAGCAGGAACGCCCCGAAGATGTAGAAGACGAACGACCACTGCTCGATGGCCGCGGCACCGATGAAGATGAACACGGTGCGCAGCGCGAGGGCGATAGCGATGCCGAGCAGCAGCACCTTCTGCTGATTCTCCCGTGGCACCTTGAAGCTCGCCATGATGAGCACGAACACGAACAGGTTGTCGACACTCAGCGACTTCTCGGTGATGTACCCGGCGAAGAACTGCTGCCCGTAGTCGTGGCCGCCCGTGATCCACACGATCACCCCGAACACGAGCGCGATCGCGATGTAGACGACCGACCACGTCGCGGCCTCCTTCATCGACGGCGCGTGCGGCGTGCGCACGTGCCCGACGAAGTCGACAGTGAGCATGACGAGGATGAGGCCGACCGTGGCGGCCCAGGCCCAGAGTGGCACGTCGAACATTCAAGCCTCCGGTGGATAGCGGGATTCACCGGAGGTCTCCCCCACCCTTCGGGGCCGATGGTGCCGAACCGGTCCGAGACCGATCGTGTTGACGACATCACCGCTTGCGGGGTACTCCCCTCCAACTGCGAGCAGGATACCCCATCTGTGGAATCACGCCCGCGGGCGCTCCCCCGCCCCGGCCCTCACGACACCGGCCGGCGGGTCGAGATGGTCGAGCAGGTCGAGGACGGCGGCGGCGGACCGGCTGCTCGCGAGCCCGAGGCCGTCGTGGAAGTCCTCGCCCGCGCGCGGGCTGCACAGGTCGGAGATGCCACGGACCGAGACGAAACGCTCGACGCCGAGCACGTGACAGGCCTGGGCGAGCGCGGCGGATTCCATGTCCACGGCCAGCGCCTGCGGGATCCGGGTGCGGATCCGGGCGGCGAGCTCGGCGCCCACGAAGGACGAGCTCGTGACGATGAGGCCGCTGTGCGCGTGCGCGGCGGTCTCGCCCGGGGCCGGCGCGACACCGGACGGGTACTCGGGCGGCATGCCGGGGACCTGCCCGAACTCGTACCCGAACTCCCGGGCGTCGACGTCGGCGTAACGGTAGGACCGCCCGAGCACGACGTCGCCGACCGACACCGTCTCCGCGAGGCCGCCCGCCGAGCCGAGGCTGACGACGGTTCCCGGCCACGGCCCACTCCCCCGAGCGCTACGGCCGACATCCCGCAGCCACGCGGTGAGCGCGGTGGCCGCGTTGACGGCGCCGATCCCCGTGGTCAGGAGCGTGCCGTTGCGGCCGGCGACGGTGATCGGGGTGTGGGTCGCGCGCGCGGTGGGCCCGGCCTGCTCGGGGCCGACGGCGTCGCTCCGGTGGCGTACGGCGGTGGCCTCCTCGGTCATCGCCGCGAGCAGCAGGAACTCACTCACCGGCGAAGACCGTTCCCCACTCGTCACGGGCGGCGAGGAAGCGCGAGACCGCCGCCTGGGCCGCCTCGAGACTGTGGCTCGCGGCCCAGCCGCACTGCGCCTCGTTCGCGGCCGGCACCGCCGTGGCGGCCAGGATGTCGCGACACGCGCTCTCGAGAACGGGAGCGATCTCGTCGACCGTGCGGGCGCCGTCCATGAGCAGATAGAAGCCGGTCTGGCAGCCCATCGGCGAGATGTCGATGACGCCGCGGGTGTGGTCGCGCAGGAATCCGGCGAGCATGTGCTCGATCGAGTGCACGGCGGGCATCTCGAGGTGGTCGACGTTCGGCTGGCAGAAGCGCAGGTCGAACTTCGTGACGGCGCTGCCGCCCGTGAGCGTGAGCCGATCGGCCACACGGATGTACGGCGCGGCGACCGCGGTGTGGTCGAGTCCGAACGATTCCGGTTGAGTCATGGTGTACCTCCTGGGCGCCACTGTATTGCGTCGCCGGCCCGGGCCCGGCCCTCAGTCGAAGGAATAGGCGAACCGGAACACCCGCTCCGGGTCCCACCGCTCCTTGATCGCGTCGAGGCGGGCGCGGGTCGGCGCGTCCCACGCCGCCCGGGCGCGCTGCGTGGCGTAGCCCTGGAAGTTGATGAGCGAGCCGCCCGTGGCCCAGGGCGCGAGCGCGGCGAGGACCGCGGCGCTGCCCGCGTCCACGGCGGGGCGCAGGGGCGGTGGATACGCGCCGACGACCGTGACGTTGTACGCCGCCTCCCGCCCACCGACGGCGGACGCCGCACCCTGCTCGCGGGCGAGCGCGCCGCCGAGGTGTCGCAGCTCGACCACGACGAGCGGGAGGTCGGCGCCCGGGCCGGCCGCCTCGAGGAGTGCGTCGATCGCGCCCGGGGGCAGGTCGCGCAGGGTCATGCCCTCGTCGCGGGCCGGCATCGGCTCGGTCGGATCCCGGTGCACCGAGGCGATGTCCACCGAGGGGTATTCGGCCACGAGATCGACGATCGGGGTCCCCGCGGCGAGCATCGGCGCGAGGAGTTCGGCGCCCCGGGCCGGGTCGCCGACGTGGACGAACCGCAGGTGCACGCTCAGGCGGCCCCGCAGCGGCTCCGGCACGACCGGCACGTCGGGCAGGCGCAGGAGCGCGGCCGAGGCGGTGACCGAGTCGGGCAGGGACGGCGCCCAGTCGCCGAAGGCGTGGAGGATCCGTTCCGCCTGCTCGCCCGGGAAGTACACGCCGCCGCCGTAGTAGGTCGGAGCGGTCACGAGGTCGAACTCGAGTTCGGTCACGATGCCGACGTCCGGTTTGCCACCGCGCATCGCCCAGAAGAGGTCGGGTTCGCGCTCCGCGTCGATCTCCAGCTCGCGGCCGCCGGCGTCGATCATCCGCAGCCGGCGCACGCCGTCGGAGTTGAAGCCGAAGGTCCGCCCCATCGGGCCCGTGCCGCCGCCGAGGGTGTAGCCGACCACTCCGACGGCCGGCGTCGAGCCGCACAGGCCCATGAGGCCGTGGGCGGCCGCGACGGGGAGCAGGTCCTGCCAACGGGCCCCGGCGCCGACCCGGGCGGTGCGGTGCGCGGGATCCACCTCGACGCCGCGGAGCCGGTCGGTGAGCACGAGCAGGCCGCCGTCCATCGGCTCCCCCTTGCCGTGGCCGGTGGCCTGCGCGCGCACCCGGAGGCCGTGCTCGGCCCCGAAGTCGATCGCGGCACGGATGTCGGCGGCGTCGGCCACCCGGACCACGACCTCCGGTCGGTGCTCGGCGGCCGGGTTGAACCCGGAGTGCGCGGATGCGTACCGGGGGTCCTCCCCCGTGAGCACGTCGCCTCGAACGTGTGAGCGTAAGCCGGATAGTGCAGTCATCCGCCGTCCTTCCACCGCCCCTCAGCGTAATTCCGCGGCGGGGCCCGCGTACAGCCCCGCTTCGCCCGCGACGCCTCAGATACCTCGCCGACGACGACGGCCCGCCCCGGCGGATGCCGGGACGGGCCGTATCGATCGAACTCGCCGCCGCCGACGAGGCTCGACGGTGATGTCAGCCGCCTACTTGCTCGACCCCTGGGAGACCGATCCCTGCAGCTGACGCTGGAAGAAGATGTAGAACACGAGCACGGGAACGACCACGATGACGAAGGCCGCGAACATCGAGCCGAAGTCCACCGCGTAGCCGGCGCTCACTGCGTAGCGGGCGATCGACTGGGTGAGCACGTAGTTCTCCTGCTTCGTGTTGAGCGCGACGGGCAGCAGGTACTGGTTCCACAGGCCGAGGAAGTTCATGATCGTCACCGCGGCGATGCCGGGCTTCGCCATGGGCGCCATGACCTGGAAGAACGTGCGCCACTTCCCGGCACCGTCGATCTGGGCCGCCTCGCTGATCTCGGTGGGCAGCCCCTGGAAGAACGCGTAGAGGAAGAACACCGTGAACGGCAGGGCGAACGCCACGTAGGTGAGCGCGAGGCCCGGGAGGGTGTTGAGCAGGTACATGTTCTGCAGCACGAAGAACAGCGGCACCACGGCGAGGAAGATCGGGAAGGTGAGCCCGGCGAGCATCGCGTAGTAGATGAGCCGGCTTCCGAAGAACCGGAAGCGTGCGAGCACGTAGGCACACATCGCCCCGAGCAGCATCACCGCGATGAGCGCGGTGCCGACCACGAAGATCGTGTTGAGGAACGAGCGCCCCATCCCCTCGGAGACCCACACCGTGTAGTAGTTGGAGAAGTGCCACTTCTCCGGCAGGCCGAACGGCGAGGACAGCACCTCGGTCTTGCCCTTGAAGGACTGCAGGAGCACCCAGAGCATCGGGGCGACCACGATGATCGACCAGATGATGAGCACGCCGTGCGAGATGGTGGCGACGGCGCGGTCGCCCTTGCCCGTGATCGCTCCGTCGTGCGTGCGGGCGTGTGCGGAATCGGTCTGGCTGGTCATCGCTTCGCCTTCCTGTTGCCGCCTCCGGTGAGGTAGTTGACCGAGAACACCAACGCCGCGAACAGCAGCGTGATGACGGCCAGGAACACGCCGATGGCACTCGCGTACCCGAACTTGAAGTCGTTGAACGCCACCCGGTAGAGGTACTGGGTGATCACGAGGGTGCTGTATTCGGGCCCGCCCGTGGAGTTGAGCACGCTCATGTAGGCGAAGGCGTCGAGGGCGAAGATCCCGAGGTAGATCCAGGCCGTCTGCACGTTCTCGCGGATGAGCGGGATCGTGATCGAGATCGCGGTGCGGAACCGGCCCGCGCCGTCGAGCCGGGCGGCCTCGTACGTCTCCGCCGGCACGTCCTTGATCGCGGCGATGAACAACAGCATGTAGAAGCCGATGAGGCCCCACATGATGACGAAGATCGACACGGGCATCGCCGTGGTCTTGTCCCCGAGCCAGGCGAACCCGGCGAAGCCGTCGAAGCCGAGCTCGACCAGCAGACTGTTGACCAACCCGCCGTTCGGCAGCAGCACGAGTTGCCACAGCAGCCCGATGGCGACGCCCGGAATGGTGTAGGGGAAGAAGGAGACGACCCGGTAGAAGCTCGACCCCTTGAGCCCGCGGATCTGCCCCTTCGAGGCGCCGCCGACGGTGATGAGCGTGGCGAACGTCAGGGCGATGATGAGGATGAGGGTCGGCACGACCGCCAGGAGCAGCACGCTGTTCCCCAGGGCCTTCATGAACAGGTCGTCGTTCAGCAGGCGCTCGAAGTTGTCCAACCCGATGAAGTTCATGGAGGCCGTGAGGCCGTTCCAGTCGGTCAGCGAGTAGTACGCCGCCTGGATGAACGGCCAGATCACCAGGAAGAGGAACACCGCGAGCGGCACGCCCAGGAACACGAGGAAGAACGAGATACTGTCAAAACTGAAGTCGCGGCGGCTCCGCCGCCGAGGCACGACTGGTGCCTCGGCAGCGGAGGTGCGGATGTTGTCAGTCACAACACTCCGATCGATCGGTCAGGAAGATTCGGAACACGTCAGGAGATCTTGACCTTCTCGATCGAGTCGTCCTCACGGGTCTTGTCGGTCAGGCCCTGCAGGTCGGAGGTGAGCTCCTCCACCGACTTGTCCCCGCTGAGGAACGAGTTCATGTAGACGAGCTGGTCGGTGTTCATTCCGTACAGGTTGATGAACTTGATGGTGAAGAAGCTGTTGTTCGCATCGGCGAGCATCTTGCCCTGGGACTGCAGCGCCGTCGAACCGAAGCCGTCTTCCGGCACGGTGTCGAGCACGATCGTCGGGGCCTTCTTCTCCTTGGCGAAGTTGACAGCCGCCTCCTTCGACAGCATGGTCCGGAGGACCTCCTTGCCTCCGGCGATGTTGTCAGCCTGCGAGGGCACGCAGAACGGCTCGCCGGCCTCCGCACGCAGGCCCAGCCCACCGGGGTTCGCAGTCAAGCTCAGGTCCGGGACGGCCCGCATCTGGAAGTCCGGGGCAGTGGCGTCCTTCATCTCGTTCTCGATCCACGAGCCCGAGGGGTAGAGGATCGCGTCCTGGTCCTTCGACCACTGCGCCTGCGCGGCGGTGAACTGCGTGCCGGCACCACCAGGCATGAAGTAGCCCTTGTCCACGCACTCCTTCATCTTGGTGAACACGGTCTGGATCTCGGGCTGAGACCAGCTGTCCGGCTCGAGGTTCTCGAGCGCGAGGCGGACCTTGTCCCCGCCCTCCCGGACTGCGCCGTCGACCGCGAGGGTCAGGTAGTAGGTCGCGGCCTCCTTGCCCCACGTGAACAGGTACTTGCCCTGCTCCTTCGCCTTGGCTCCGAGGGCGAGTGCGTCGTCCCACGTGGCGGGCGCGTCCCAGCCGTTCTCCTCGAACAGCGAGCCGGAGTACCAGACGCCGTAGACGGTGAGCACGTAGTTGAGCGCGACGAACTTGCCGTCGAACGTGCCCGGGTCCTTCGCACCCGAGAAGAGCGAGTCCTTGATCGGCTTGCCCTCGAGGTTGTTGGCCTCGAGCACGTCGTCGAGGGTCTCGAGACGATCGCGGATGTCGTTCCAGCCGATCGAGTCGGCACCCGAGTTGTCGATGAGGTCGGGCACGTCGCCGGAGACGAAGCGGGGCTGGAGCTCCTGGGCGACCTTCTGGGTCGCCTTCACCTCGGTGGTGGTGCCGAGGTTCTTGTCGACGATGCCGCCGGCGAAGGACACGTAGTCGGTGCCGTAGCCACCGTCGAAGATCACGGCCTCGATCGAGCTACCCTCTTCGACGCCGAAGGGGTTCTTCGTGGGGTCGTTCTCGGTGTCGCCACCATCAGTGGTGGCGTCGTCGGTCGGTTCCTCCGAGCCGCCGCCACTGCTGGCACAGGAGGCAAGGGCGACCCCAAACGGCAGCGCGACAGCGGTCGCGGCGGCGCCGCGCAGGATGCTGCGGCGAGAAAGGCTCTTGTCGTTCATGGTTCTAACTGATCCTTCACAGGTTGGTGATGAGGGTGAGCCCGGTCGGGCTCGCGGTGTTGTGAGGCTCAGGCACTCCGGCGAATCCGGTCGCCGTAGCGCTCCTCCAATGCATGATTGTGTTCGTCACCTCCAGGGCGATTGGCAGAGATGTACATGGGCGGCGTGTGGCCGTCGGCGACCATGCGCTCGGCGGCGCTGATGGTCAGGATCTGGGCGATGTAGGCAGCGGTGAGGGAGGAGACCGCCCCGACCCCGATGCCGTCGCCGACACTCAGGGTCGCGTCGCCGAAGGGGGCGAGGTTGTCGATCACCACGTCGGCGATCTCGCTCAGCCGCTTCCCGCTCGGGTGCTTGGGGGTGACCGCGTTCGTGTGCTGCAGGCTGGTCACCGCGATGAGCTTGTGGCCGCGCTCCTTGATCGCGAGCGCGAGCCCGACGATCGAGCCGTTGACCCCGGAGTTCGAGGCGATGAGGAAGACGTCCTCGGGGTGGAAGTCGTACAGGCCCACGAGGTCGTCGACGATCTGCGGGTCACGCTCCAGCTCCCCGCCGCTGAGGATGGCCTCGTCGCGTCCACCGCGCAGGACGAGGTCGCGCAGCGCGATCTTGTTCGTGGGGATGAACCCGCCGGCCCGGCCGGCGATCTCCATCGCGAACGCCTCGGAGTGTCCCGTGCCGAACGCCTGCAGCACCCCGCCCGAGGCGAGGCTCTCGGTGGTCAGGGCGATGGCCTCGTCCAGGCCGCCCGCGGCGATCGTGCGCCCGAGCTCCTCGAGCCGGCCGATCACCTCGGCGTGGAACGCTTGTTGAATCTGAGTCACTGAACCCTCCGGGACGTGCGCGAACGCGCCATGTGGCGTCGAGCGACCACGGCCATGGCCGAGTCGGTCAACTTGGTCAAACTGTCCTCGTAGTCGACACCGGCCACGAGCAGGTAGAGCAGATCGAGCACGAAGAGCTGCGCGTGCTTGGCGGACAGGTCCGCCGGGTGCAGGTACTTCGAGGGCACGGCCGCGACGAGGGTGAGGTCGGCGACGTCGGACAGCGGCGTCGAGGTGTTGTTCGAGACGGCGACCGTCAGCGCTCCCGCCTGGCTCGCGCACAGCAGCATGTCGATCGTCTCGCGGGTCTCCCCGCTGTGCGAGATGCCGAGGGCCACCGTGCCCGGCCCCTGGAGCGTCGCCGAGGCGAGACCCTCGTGCACGTCCCGCCAGGCGTGGGTGTTGACGCCGATCCGGTAGAGCCGGTCCTGCATCTCCTCCGCCATCGCCCCGGAGCCCCCGACACCGTAGAGGTCGACGTGCGAGGCCTGGGCGATCTGGGCGGCGACGCGGGCACAGGCCGACAGGTCGAGCAGTCCCGCCGTCGCCTTGAGTGACCGCACGTGCCCGTTGAGCAGCATGGTCATGACCTCCCGCGGCGAGTCGGACGGGCCGAACGCCCGCCCGATCTCGACCTGGGCGCCCTCGTCCGGCCGTCCGCTGTCGGCGGCGATGCCGACGCGGAACTGCACGTACCCGGGATAGCCGATCGCCCGGCAGAACCGGGTGATCGTCGCCGGCGACGTGCCCGCGTGCTCGGCGAGCTCGGTGATCGAGTACTCGAGCGCCGCGCGCGGATCGGCGAGCACGAGCTCGGCCACCTTGCGCATCGCGGTGGGCAGGGCCGGAATCGCGCTCTCGATACGCTCGGTCACGCGCATCCCGGCGTCACCGTTGGCGAATACTGAGCTCGACACGTGAACTCCCGTCATCCTCGACTGTCTGATCGTCTTCGACCTGGACGCTGTGTCCGTGGTCACGTCTGAAATATATTCTTATCTTCCCCACTTGTCAGCCCCCCGGAAGGAAAATTTTTCTTGAAGAGTCTGATTGCGCTCGATGCGGGCGGAACCTCGGTGCGCGCGGCCCTCCTCGCGGGTGATGGAACAGTGCGTTCGGTGGCGGTCGGTGGACGCGCGAATCCGGTGTCATCCGGCCGAAAAGTCGCCTTCGAGTCGGTGCTCGACACGGTCACCCGCGCGACGTCCGAACGCACCCTCATCGACGAAGGTCTCGATTCCATCACGATCTGCTCCGCCGGCGGTTCGGAGTTCCTCCGCGACGGTTGGCTTGCGAAAGAATTTCACCATGCGGGATTCACGATGCCCGTGCACCTCCGCTCCGACATCCTCGCGGCCTACTGCTCGGGGGCGGTGGAGCTCGACGGCTACGGCCTCGTCTCGGGCACGGGCGCCGCGGCCGTGCGCGTGCGTGCCGGGGAGATCGTCGCGGTCGCGGACGGGATGGGCTGGCTCCTCGGCGACGAGGGGTCCGGCTTCCAGATCGGACAGGCGGTCGCGCGGGCCGTCGTGGCCGACCTCGACCGGCGCGGGCCCGCCACCGCCCTCACCGCGGCGCTGACGGAACTCCTCGACATCGAGGTCGACCCGCGCGCCGGGCACGAGGGGCGGGTACGCACGCTGCTCAACCTGAGCGACGTGCTCTTCGGCTGGTCACCCATCGAGCTGGCGCGCCTCACCCCGCTCGCCTTCGAGTTCCCGCACGACGAGGCGGCCCGCGAGATCGTGGCCGGCGCCCAGCAGCGCCTCGGCACGACCCTGACGGCCGTGCTCGATCCCCACTCCCCCGGGCCGGTCGTGCTCGGCGGCAGCGTGCTCACCCGGCAGCCGGCGATGTCCGCCCCGGTCGTCGAGGCGATGACCGCCGCGGGCTTCCCCGCCGACCTGCGCACGGTCGGCGACGGGCTCGTGGGCGCGGCCGTCGTGGCGCTGCGGGCGGCCGGCACGGACGTCGACGACGCCGTGCACCGTCGCCTCACCGAGGGCGTCGCCCGGTTCCGGGTGTGAGTCGTGGACGTGTCGCTGATGGGTTTGTGCTGGTCAGCCTCTACTCTGATTGTGGATAGCATAATCAGCATTGGAGGGTGTGTGATGGACAAGGACTACTCGACGATGGCGGTGGGCGAGCTCGAGGAGCTGCGTTCGCTGGTGCTGGACCGTATGGCCGCGGTTCCGCAGTTCCGGCGTGGGTCGTTGCAGGTGGGCTATCGCAAGTGCGGGCGGGCGACGTGTCGGTGTGCTCGTCCCGGCGAGCAGGGTCATGGCCCGCGGGGGTTGTGGACTCGGACGGCCAAGGGGCCGGGTGGCTCGCGCGGGCAGTACATCCCGGTCGATCAGGTCGACCAGGTCCGCGCCGAGCTGGACAATTACGCCCAGTTCGAGGATCTGGTGGCCGATTACGTGGAGATCAACGAGGCGCTGTGCAAGGCGCGGGTGAGGCCACCAGGGCGACGTGGGAACGTCGTCCCCGCTGGCTCTGGCGGGGAAAAAGGGGGGCCTGGGACCGGGACGGCCTCGCGGAGAGTCTGAGCGCGCTGGCCGAGGGGGTCGCTGAGTTGGCCGCGGCCGAGGCCCGTCGGCTGGTACTTGCCACGGCCGAGCTCGCCGAGCACGGCGAGGCGAGTGTCTTGGAAGCGATCGAGCGCGCGGCTCAGCAATCGGCCGCGACGATCGGGCTGGCCGCCGTGGCCGGGATCATGGACTGGGCCGGCCAACACAGCCCGGCCCGCATGTCCTGCCCCGACGGTGAGCACGCCGCGCGGCTGGTGGCCCGGCGTACCAAGACGATCCGCACCCTGCTCGGGAGCGTGGAGATCACCCGCGGCTACTACCACTGCGGCGCGTGTCGAGCCGGATTCGCGCCGCTGGATACCCGCCTGGGAGTCCAGGGAACCGGCCTGTCACCGGGACTGGCGCGGGCGTGCGCACTGGCCGGGTCCGAGATGCCCTACGCCAAGGGCTTCGAGCTCATCACCGCCGTCACCGGCCTCGACCTGGCCTCCACCTCGACCCTGGCGCGCACGACCCGCGCCCAGGGCGCCCGGGCCCGAGAAGTCATCGACGCCGAGCAGAACGCCGCCATGACCTCACCCCGCCCGATCCCCGCCGCCGTAGATGAGGCGGGAATGGGGCTGTGCTACATCGTCATGGACGGAACCGGGGCCCCCATGCTGCCCCGCGAGACCACTGGCCGCCACGGGAAGACCCCCGGCACCAGAGCCGGGACCAGGGAAGTGAAGATCGGCTGCTTCTTCACCCAATCCGGGTGTGACCCACTCACCGGCGACCCCGTCCAGGACCCCGGCACGGCGAGCTACATCTCCACCTTCGAACCCGCGGCCGGGTTCGGCGCCCAGGCCAAGGCCGAATACCTGCGCCGAGGATTCGACCAGATCCGCCAACCCGTCGTCCTGGGCGATGGCGCCAAATGGATCTGGAACATCGCCGACCAGCACTTCACCACCGCCACCCAGATCGTGGACTACTTCCACGCCCGCGAACACCTCGCAGACCTGACCAAGCTCCTCACCCCCGTCCTGACCGACCCGACCACCTTCACCCGCGACCTCATCGATCAACTCGACCTGGGCAACACCGCCGCAATCGCCACCGCCATCGACCAGCTCGACCTCCCCGCCAAGGCGCCCGACCTGGCCAGACCCGCAGCGACCGAGACCGGCTACTTCACCAGCAATCACCACCGCATGCAATACGCCGACTTCCGCGCAGCCGGCTACTACATCGGCTCCGGCCCGGTCGAATCCGCCTGCAACACCATCGTCAAACAACGCTCCAAACGAGCCGGCATGCACTGGACCATCGCCGGCCTCGCCCCCGTCCTAGCC
Source organism: Pseudactinotalea sp. HY158 (assembly GCF_009660225.1). NCBI lineage: Bacteria > Bacillati > Actinomycetota > Actinomycetes > Micrococcales > Cellulomonadaceae > Pseudactinotalea > Pseudactinotalea sp. HY158. The sequence goes on along the minus strand of NZ_CP045920.1, from coordinate 1,476,681 downwards.
CTACGCACCCTGCACCAGTCCAACCGAGACCAAGAACTCTGGCCCGCAACACAAACCTGACGCACACCCCCCGGTTCCGCCGGTAGCCGGGATTGTCGCCCCGCTACGAGAGACTGGAAACGCCGGGCAACCTGTGCCACGGATCGCCAAGCACACGGAGGACATATGGACAGGCATCGATGGACGCCGATCCTCGCCTGCGCACTCTTCGGCACACTCTTCGGCGTGCTCCTGGCCGTGATCATGCTCGGACGCCTTCCGCTCGTCTCGGATGCGGGAGTGATCATGCTGCTCGCCGGCGGGTTCGCCATCGCGGGGGTCGCGCTCCTGCCGCCACTCGCGCGCAGGCGAGGCGCGGGCGGCGGGCCGAACGCGTCCCAGTGGCCCTTCCTCGCCCTCGGCGTGGCCGCGTGGTGCGCCGCGCCCGTGTTGCAGCTCGTGTGGGCGGACGGTGACCTGATGTCGCAGGTCGGCAGCGGCGGGAGGGCCATCCCGACGTGGCTGCTCATCCTCCTCACGTGGGGCACAGCGGCGCTCATGCTCGTGGCGGGACTGCGGCAGCACGGGCGCGCCCGCCGCGAAGGCGCGGGCCACGGACGCTGAACCCGGCCCCTCGGGCCACGTTCGTCAGGACGTGGCGGCACTCATCTGTCGCAGCTCCTTCTTCAGGTCGGAGATCTCGTCCCGCAGCCGGGCGGCCACCTCGAACTGCAGCTCGGCGGCCGCGGAGTGCATCTGATCGGAGAGTTCCTGGATGAGCGCGGCGAGGTCGCCCGTCGCGGCCCCGGCGAGGTTCGCCCGCGCGGTCACCGCCCCGGCGGCGGCCCCCGAGCGGGACTCGACCGGCTTGCGATACCCACCGGCGAGGAGTTCCTTGGTGTCGATGTCCTCCCGGGCGAGCAGGTCGGTGATGTCCCCGATCCGCTTGCGCAGCGGCGTCGGGTCGATGCCGTGGGTGTGGTTGTAGTCCACCTGGATCTGCCGGCGGCGGTTCGTCTCGTCGATCGCGTGCCGCATCGAGTCGGTGACGACGTCGGCGTACATGTGCACCTGCCCGGAGACGTTCCGGGCGGCCCGGCCGATCGTCTGGATGAGGGAGGTGCCCGAGCGCAGGAATCCCTCCTTGTCGGCGTCGAGGATCGCCACGAGGGAGACCTCCGGCAGGTCGAGGCCCTCGCGCAGCAGGTTGATCCCCACGAGCACGTCGAAGACCCCCGAGCGCAGCTCCCGCAGCAGTTCCACCCGGCGCAGGGTGTCCACCTCGGAGTGGAGGTACTGCACGCGCACCCCGCGCTCGATGAAGTAGTCGGTCAGGTCCTCGGCCATCTTCTTCGTCAGCGTGGTCACGAGCACCCGTTCGTCCCGGCTCGTGCGGTCGTGGATCTCGGCGAGCAGGTCGTCGATCTGGCCCTCCGTCGGCTTGACCACCACCTCCGGGTCCACGAGGCCGGTCGGGCGGATGATCTGCTGGACCACCCCGTCGGACTGGCTCAGCTCGTACGGCCCGGGGGTGGCCGAGAGGTAGACGGTCTGCCCGATCCGCTCCTGGAACTCCTCCCAGCGCAGCGGGCGGTTGTCCATGGCCGAGGGCAGCCGGAAGCCGTGATCCACGAGCGTGCGCTTGCGCGACATGTCCCCCTCGTACATCGCGCCGATCTGCGGCACGGTCACGTGCGACTCGTCGATGACGATGAGGAAGTCCTCGGGGAAGAAGTCGAGCAGGGTGTTGGGCGCCGAACCGGCCTCGCGCCCGTCGATGTGGCGGGAGTAGTTCTCGATGCCCGAGCAGCTCCCGACCTGGCGCATCATCTCGATGTCGTAGGTGGTGCGCATCCGCAGCCGCTGCGCCTCGAGGAGCTTGCCGGCCTGCTCGAATCGTTCGAGCTGCTCGGCGAGCTCGGTCTCGATCCCGGTGATCGCCCGTTCCATCCGCTCCGGCCCGGCCACGTAGTGCGTGGCCGGGAACAGGTACATCTCGCCCTCGGAGGCGAGCACGTCCCCCGTGATCGGATGGAGGGTCTGCAGCGACTCGATCTCGTCGCCGAACATCTCGATCCGGATCGCCAGCTCCTCGTACACGGGGATGATCTCGACCGTGTCGCCGCGCACGCGGAACGTGCCGCGGGTGAAGGCCATGTCGTTGCGGGTGTACTGCATCTGCACGAATCGGCGCAGCAGGTCGTCCCGGTCGAGCTGCTGCCCCACCCGCAGCCGCACCATCCGGTCGACGTACTCCTGCGGCGTTCCGAGGCCGTAGATGCACGAGACGGACGCCACGACCACGGTGTCGCGCCGGGTGAGGAGGGAGTTCGTGGCCGAGTGCCGCAGCCGCTCCACCTCGTCGTTGATCGAGGAGTCCTTCTCGATATAGGTGTCCGAGGAGGGCACGTACGCCTCGGGCTGGTAGTAGTCGTAGTACGACACGAAGTACTCGACCGCGTTGTTCGGCAGCAGCTCGCGGAACTCGTTGGCGAGCTGCGCCGCGAGGGTCTTGTTCGGCGCCATGACGAGGGTGGGTCGCTGCACCTGCTCGATCAGCCACGCGGTGGTCGCGGACTTCCCGGTCCCCGTGGCGCCGAGCAGCACGATGTCCTTCTCGCCCGCGTTGATCCGTTCGGTCAGATCGGCGATGGCGGTCGGCTGATCCCCGGAGGGCTCGTATTCGGCGACGACCTCGAACGGTGCGACGGTTCGCTGCAGATCGGTCACTGGGCGCATGGCACCAACCTACGCCGCGGCGCCGACAGACCTCCACCGTGTTCGCGTGAGTCCGCGTGAGTCCGCGTGAGTCCGCGTGCAGCAGACTGGTGCCATGGACCGACCCGAGATCCTCCCGATCGACGATTCCGCCACCGTGTGGACCACGTTCCGGCCCACGGGCCGGCCCCTGCTCGTGCTCATGCACGGTTACGGCGCGAACGAACGCGATCTCCTCCCGCTCGCGGCCCAGCTGCCGCCAGAATTCGCGGTCGCCGCCCTGCGTGCGCCGCTGCCCCTGGGCCGCGGTGGCCACGCCTGGTTCCCCATCACCGCCGATCCGGGCACGCCGACGCTCGCCGACGCCGACGCCGCCACCGCCGGCGTCCTCGCCTGGCTCGAGACCGTCCGCGCCGAGCACGCCCCCGGCCCGGTCGTGCTCCTCGGCTTCTCCCAGGGCGGCGCGATGGCCGCGCATCTCCTCCGACGCGCTCCCGCGGCGTTCGCGGCGGCCGTCGTGCTCTCGGGCTTCTCCGTTCCGGGGAGTGTGGACGGCGACGCCCGCCTCGCGCAGTTGCGCCCGCCGTTGTTCTGGGGGTACGACCCGGCCGATCCGATCGTGCCGGGGGCCGCCTTCGACCGCACCCGGGACTTCCTCTCCGGGCACGTGGACCTGCGCGAGCACCGGTACGCGGTGGGCCATTCGATCTCCGCGGCGGAACTCGACGACGTCGCCGAGTTCCTCGCCGGCGTGCTCGACGGGGTGGGACCCGTGATCGAACCATGATCGAACCGGAGGACGGCCGAACGACGGGCGAGGCAGCGCGCCATCGTTCCCGGTCGGACTGATTCGACCACCGCGGGCCGACACGAGCAGGTCAATCCCGGGTGTGCGTCAGGTTTGTGTTGCGGGCCAGAGTTCTTGGTCTCGGTTGGACTGGTGCAGGGTGCGTAGGGCTAGGACGGGGGCGAGGCCGGCGATGGTCCAGTGCATGCCGGCTCGTTTGGAGCGTTGTTTGACGATGGTGTTGCAGGCGGATTCGACCGGGCCGGAGCCGATGTAGTAGCCGGCTGCGCGGAAGTCGGCGTATTGCATGCGGTGGTGATTGCTGGTGAAGTAGCCGGTCTCGGTCGCTGCGGGTCTGGCCAGGTCGGGCGCCTTGGCGGGGAGGTCGAGCTGGTCGATGGCGGTGGCGATTGCGGCGGTGTTGCCCAGGTCGAGTTGATCGATGAGGTCGCGGGTGAAGGTGGTCGGGTCGGTCAGGACGGGGGTGAGGAGCTTGGTCAGGTCTGCGAGGTGTTCGCGGGCGTGGAAGTAGTCCACGATCTGGGTGGCGGTGGTGAAGTGCTGGTCGGCGATGTTCCAGATCCATTTGGCGCCATCGCCCAGGACGACGGGTTGGCGGATCTGGTCGAATCCTCGGCGCAGGTATTCGGCCTTGGCCTGGGCGCCGAACCCGGCCGCGGGTTCGAAGGTGGAGATGTAGCTCGCCGTGCCGGGGTCCTGGACGGGGTCGCCGGTGAGTGGGTCACACCCGGATTGGGTGAAGAAGCAGCCGATCTTCACTTCCCTGGTCCCGGCTCTGGTGCCGGGGGTCTTCCCGTGGCGGCCAGTGGTCTCGCGGGGCAGCATGGGGGCCCCGGTTCCGTCCATGACGATGTAGCACAGCCCCATTCCCGCCTCATCTACGGCGGCGGGGATCGGGCGGGGTGAGGTCATGGCGGCGTTCTGCTCGGCGTCGATGACTTCTCGGGCCCGGGCGCCCTGGGCGCGGGTCGTGCGCGCCAGGGTCGAGGTGGAGGCCAGGTCGAGGCCGGTGACGGCGGTGATGAGCTCGAAGCCCTTGGCGTAGGGCATCTCGGACCCGGCCAGTGCGCACGCCCGCGCCAGTCCCGGTGACAGGCCGGTTCCCTGGACTCCCAGGCGGGTATCCAGCGGCGCGAATCCGGCTCGACACGCGCCGCAGTGGTAGTAGCCGCGGGTGATCTCCACGCTCCCGAGCAGGGTGCGGATCGTCTTGGTACGCCGGGCCACCAGCCGCGCGGCGTGCTCACCGTCGGGGCAGGACATGCGGGCCGGGCTGTGTTGGCCGGCCCAGTCCATGATCCCGGCCACGGCGGCCAGCCCGATCGTCGCGGCCGATTGCTGAGCCGCGCGCTCGATCGCTTCCAAGACACTCGCCTCGCCGTGCTCGGCGAGCTCGGCCGTGGCAAGTACCAGCCGACGGGCCTCGGCCGCGGCCAACTCAGCGACCCCCTCGGCCAGCGCGCTCAGACTCTCCGCGAGGCCGTCCCGGTCCCAGGCCCCCCTTTTTCCCCGCCAGAGCCAGCGGGGACGACGTTCCCACGTCGCCCTGGTGGCCTCACCCGCGCCTTGCACAGCGCCTCGTTGATCTCCACGTAATCGGCCACCAGATCCTCGAACTGGGCGTAATTGTCCAGCTCGGCGCGGACCTGGTCGACCTGATCGACCGGGATGTACTGCCCGCGCGAGCCACCCGGCCCCTTGGCCGTCCGAGTCCACAACCCCCGCGGGCCATGACCCTGCTCGCCGGGACGAGCACACCGACACGTCGCCCGCCCGCACTTGCGATAGCCCACCTGCAACGACCCACGCCGGAACTGCGGAACCGCGGCCATACGGTCCAGCACCAGCGAACGCAGCTCCTCGAGCTCGCCCACCGCCATCGTCGAGTAGTCCTTGTCCATCACACACCCTCCAATGCTGATTATGCTATCCACAATCAGAGTAGAGGCTGACCAGCACAAACCCATCAGCGACACGTCCACGACTCACACCCTCAATCCCCGAGTGGCGCCGTCCTATTGGAGCACCACGGTCCCGTCCGCCTCGATGCGCCAGCCGGGGTTGTATGCGATCTCCCAGATGATGCCGTTGGGATCGGTCGCGTGACCATGGAAGACGCCACCGAAGGCACCCTCCTGAGCAGGCTGGATGATCGTGCCACCGGCCCTCTCGATGGCTGCGAGCGTGGTAGCGACACTCTCACGGTCCGGCACGTTGTGCGCCAGGGTGATGCCCGCGACGCCCGCGGTCGAGTGACCGGGGGGAAGGTCGGCGGCGAACTTCTCGGCGTCGAACAGTCCGAGCAGGAGGCCGGGTGCGATCTGGAAGAAGATGATCTCCCCCGGCACGTCCATCGTGGGCGTCCATCCCAGACCATCGCGATAGAAGCCGCGCGCCGCGTCGAGATCGGGCGTCGCAATCGTGAGGAAGTGCAGTCGCTGATCCATCCGGACAGGTTATGCCCGGGCAGCGAGCAGCGGCAGCACGCGCTCGCGCCAGACCGCCCGGACCTGCTCGGCCAGGTCGGCCTCGGCGCCGTCGTTGCGCAGCACGACGTCGGCGATCGACTCGCGCCGTGCGTCGTCCGCCTGCCCGGCGATGCGGCGGCGCACGTCCGCGGCGTCCATCCCCCGCGCGACCGCGCGCTCGACCCGCACCTGGGGCTCGGCGCTCACGACGACCACGAGATCCATCTGGCCCGCCAGGCCCGCCTCGTAGAGCAGCGGGATGTCGTGGACGACCACCGCGTCCGGCTCCGCGCGCGCGATCCGGTCGAGCTCCTCCCGGGTCCGCCGATGCACGAGCGGGTGGACGATGGAATTGAGGTCCGCGAGTGCCGCGGCGTCGTCGAACACGATCGCCGCCAGCCTCGGCCGGTCGAGCCGGTCGAGCCGGTCGGGACCACCGGCATCGCCGCGATCGTCACCGGGCTCGGCCGGGGCGAGCACGCCGGGTCCGAAGCGATCCACGACGGCGGCCAGGCCCGGTGTGCCGGGATCGAGCACCTCCCGGGCAAGCACGTCGGCGTCGATCAGGTGCGCCCCGAGGCGGGCGAAGTGGCGGGCCGCGGTGGACTTGCCCGCTCCGATGCCGCCCGTGAGGCCGATCCGGATCACGCGAGCGCCCCGGCGGCGGCCTCCCTCGCCTCCCGCGAGTCGGTGGTGGCGAGCGCGGCCGCGGCGGCCCGTTCGCAGTCGGCCAGGGTCGCCCCGGCCAGCCGGGCCCCGACGGCCGGTAGGGCGATCGGCGCCGCGGAGAGTGAGGAGACCCCCATCCCCACGAGCACGCAGGCGAGCAGCGGGTCCGCGGCGGCCTCCCCGCACACGCCGACCCGCTTCCCGGTGGCCCTGCCCGCCTGGGCGACCCGGTCGATCAGGGCGAGCACGGCCGGCTGCCACGGATCGCACAGGCTCGCCAGCGCCGGGGAGAGTCGGTCGGCCGCCATCGTGTACTGGGACAGGTCGTTCGTGCCGATCGAGACGAAGTCCACCTCGGCGAGGATCGACTCGGCGAGCAGTGCGGCGGCCGGCACCTCGATCATGACCCCGGGCACGAGGCCCCGCGCCCGGGCGCGTTCGGCGAAGAACCGCGCCTCGGCGACGGTGGCGACCATCGGTGCCATGACCCAGGGATCGACCGCGGCCCCGACGGCCCGCGCGGCGGCGGCGATCGCGTCGAGCTGGCGGTCGAGGATGCCGGGATCGTCGGCCGCGATCCGCAGGCCACGGACGCCGAGGGCGGGGTTGGACTCGTCCTCGAACTCGATGAACGGCAGGGGCTTGTCGGAGCCGGCGTCCAGGGTGCGGATGATCACCTTCGCGTCGGGGAACGCCCGGAGCACGTCGCCGTAGACGTGGGCCTGATGGTCGCTGCTCGGCTCCGTGGCCGAGGCCATGAAGGCGAGCTCGGTGCGCATGAGGCCGACGCCCACGGCCACGCCCTGGGCCGCGGCCCGGGCTCCGGCGCCGTCCTGCACGTTCGCGAGCAGGTCGACGCCGTGACCGTCCGACGTCGCCCCCTCGCCCCGCCACGCGGCGGCCGTGGCCGCCTGCTCGCGTGCCTCGGCCACCCGGTCCCGGGCGGACTGCGGCTCGGGATCGACGGTGACGGTACCCGCCGTTCCGTCGACGAGGATGAGGTGGTCGTCGGCGGTCTCGTCGAGCCTGTGGACTCCGACGACGCACGGGATCCCCAGCTGACGCGCGATGATCGCGGTGTGACTCGTCGGTCCCCCGAGCCGCACGGCGATCGCGGTGATGAGTTCGGGATCGAGGAGCGCGGCATCCGCCGGGGCCAGATCGGCGGCCAGCAGCACGGACGGGGCCTCGGGCACCGGCACGCCCGGCTCGGGCAGGCCGAGGAGTTCGGCCGCGACCCGGTCGCGGATGTCCTCGAGGTCGGTCACGCGCTCGGCCATGAGCCCGCCGGCGGCCTCGAACGCGGACGTGAACTCCGCGGCGGCACTCCACAGCGCCTGGCAGGCCGAGCGCCCCTCCCGGATCGCCTTCTTCGCGACCGACCGCAGTCCCGGGTCGTCCGCCATCACGGCCCCGGTGCGCAGCACGTCGGCCGCCGCGCCGGAGACGTGACCGGCGCGCTCGTTCAGGCGGTCGGCCACCGCCGTGACCGCCCGCTCGAGCCGGTCGAGCTCGGTCTCGGGATCGCTCGGCGCCGCCGACATGGCCACCGCGGGATCGGGCCGCGGCATCGGGCGCACGGCCGGGCCGTAGCCGGCCCCGGGGACGACGGGGGTACCGCGAAGGAGGAGCCGCGAACTGTCCATGGACCCACTGTAGGGCTGAACCGACAGCCCTAGGGTCTACTCCTCCGGGTCGGACGGGTCGATCGGGGCGTGGTGGTCGGCGTCGGCCTCGCCGCGGCGCCAGTAGCCGTCCACGGCGACCTGACCGCCGGGCAGTCCGAGCTCGCGCCGCAGGTAGCGACGCACGCCGATGAGCGAGGTCGCCTCCCCCGCGGCCCAGATGAAGCCGGTGCCGGCGAAGTCGGGACTCGAGTCGAGGTCGAGGGCGCGCACCACGGGCTCGGGGTCGTCCGTGGTGAGCACCCAGTCGACGTCCGCCCCCTCGGGCAGCGGGTAGTCGGCCAGGGTGTCGGTGTCGGCGAACACGAGGGCCCGCACGGGCAGGCCCGCGGGGGCGTCCGCGAGCCAGCGTCCGAGCGAGGGCAGCGCCGTGGCGTCGGCGCACAGGAGCCACCAGTCGGCCCCCTCGGGTGCGGACTTCGAACCGCGGGGTCCGGCGACGACGAGGGGGTCCCCCGCCCCGGCGCGTGCGGCCCAGGCGGAGGCGGGACCGGTGTCGCCGTGGAGCACGAAGTCGAGGTCGAGCGAGGTCTCGGTCCAGTTGAGCGGCGTGTAGTCCCGGGAAATGTACGTGGCGTCGGGGTCGCGCACGATCCGATCCCCCTCGAGCTGCGGCGCCCGGAGTACGCCGGCTCCGTCGGGGAAGAACACCTTGACATGATCGGCGGGACCGGTGCTCGTGAAGCCCGACAGGTCGCCCGTGAGGGTGATCCGGACCATCGTCTCGGTCAGCGGCGTCACCGCCTCGACGGTCAGGTGGCGGATGGCGAACGGATGGCGGGTGCGCGTACGGGTCACAGTCACGCCGTCCACCATATACGACACGCGGCCATCACCTAAATGCGCTCGCGGGGAGACGGCGACAGCCCGCCACCACGAGGGTGACGGGCTGCGTCGGTCGCACGTGCGGCCGTGGGTGCGTCAGTTGCCGGTGAGCTTCTCACGCAGCGCGGCGAGCGCCTCGTCGGACGCGAGGGTGCCCGCGGCCTCCGGGGTGGCCGAGCTGTAGGTCGTGGCCTCGGCCGGTGCGGCGCCGCCGCCCTTGACCTCGGTCGTGTCGGCGTCGAGCGCCGCGGCGACCTGCTGCTTGTGGGCCTCCCAGCGAGAGTGGGCCTGCGCGTACTGCGCCTCCCAAGCCTCGCGCTGAGCCTCGTAGCCCTCGATCCACTCCTGGGTCTCGGGGTCGAAGCCCTCGGGGTACTTGTACTCGCCCTTCTCGTCGTACTCCGCGGCCATGCCGTACATCGACGGGTCGAAGTCGTCGCCGGCCGGGTCCACGCCCTCGTTCGCCTGCTTGAGGGAGAGGGAGATGCGGCGACGCTCGAGGTCGATGTCGATGACCTTGACGAACACCTCGTCGTCGACCTTGACCACCTGCTCGGGCAGCTCGACGTGGCGCTGGGCCAGCTCGGAGATGTGCACGAGGCCCTCGATGCCGTCCTCGACGCGCACGAAGGCACCGAACGGAACGAGCTTGGTGACCTTGCCCGGAACGACCTGGCCGATCGCGTGGGTGCGGGCGAACGCCTGCCACGGGTCTTCCTGGGTGGCCTTGAGCGACAGGGAGACGCGCTCGCGGTCGAAGTCCACGTCGAGCACCTCGACGGTGACCTCCTGGCCCACCTCGACGACCTCGTTCGGGTGGTCGATGTGCTTCCAGGAGAGCTCGGAGACGTGCACGAGGCCGTCGACGCCGCCCAGGTCCACGAACGCACCGAAGTTGACGATCGAGGAGACGACACCGGGGCGCACCTGGCCCTTGGCGAGGGTCTTGAGGAAGCCGGAGCGGACCTCGGACTGGGTCTGCTCGAGCCACGCCCGCCGGGAGAGGACCACGTTGTTGCGGTTCTTGTCGAGCTCGATGATCTTCGCCTCGATCTCCTGGCCGATGTACGGGGCCAGGTCGCGCACGCGGCGCATCTCCACCAGCGATGCCGGGAGGAAGCCGCGCAGGCCGATGTCGAGGATGAGGCCACCCTTGACGACCTCGATGACCGTGCCGGTGACGACGCCGTCCTCTTCCTTGATCTTCTCGATCGTGCCCCAGGCCCGCTCGTACTGCGCGCGCTTCTTGGACAGGAGGAGGCGGCCCTCCTTGTCCTCCTTCTGGAGAACCAGGGCCTCGACGACCTCGCCCACCGAGACGACCTCATCCGGGTCGACGTCGTGCTTGATGGACAGTTCGCGGGAGAGGATGACGCCTTCGGTCTTGTAACCGATGTCGAGGAGCACCTCGTCGCGGTCGACCTTCACGATGGTGCCTTCGACGATGTCGCCGTCGTTGAAGTACTTGATGGTGGCGTCGACGGCGGCGAGGAAGTCTTCCTCCGAGCCGATGTCGTTGACGGCGACCTGCGGTGCGTTCGCCTGGTGGGCGGTGATAGTCAAGAGATGAACTCCGATGTGGACAGGGGGATCGTATGGATAATGGACATTCGGCCGCTCGCGGAACGCTGAGCGCCGACGGCGTCCCGGGGCGAGCCGAGCCGACTCCGTCGATCACGGCCGATCACGGTCGATGTGGCGAACACATCGGCCGCATCGGCGGGACGAACGGGTCGGAACGCGCGCTATGCACTGGGAACCGCCCTTCAGCATATCAGGCGGGCCGAGCCGCCGACACCGGCGACCGGCTCACAGTCCGGCGTCCCCCGGCGGGACGGTGAGTGGTCGGGCGGCGCGGCGGACTCAGGGGCCGAGCAGGGTGAGCCAGCCGGCCAGGGCGAGGAGCGTGACGGCCAGGACGGGAACGGTGAGCACAATTCCGACCTTGAAGTACGTCCCCCAGCCGATGTGCATGTGCCTGCGGTCGAGCACGGCGAGCCACAGCAGGGTGGCGAGACTGCCGATCGGGGTGATCTTCGGGCCGAGGTCGGCACCGATGACGGCGGCATAGGCCATCATCTGTTCGGTCAGCCCGCCGACTCCCGCGGCGTCGATGCCCAGGGCCGCGATGAGGGTGGTGGGCATGTTGTTCATCACCGCGGACATTCCGGCCACGAGGAACCCGGTCCCGGTGGCGGTCACGACGTCGCCGTGGGCGGCCAGGGCGGACAGGAGCGAGCCCAGGTGGTCCGTAAGCCCCGCGTTCTGCAGGCCATAGACCACGAGGTACATCCCGACGCTGAAGAGCACGACCTGCCAGGGCGCGGATCGGATGACGGAACCGACGGCGATCGGCGGCGCAGCCGGAGCGTGCGCCTCGGCCGCCGGCCCGCCGCTCTCCCCGGCCCCGGCGGCCGGACCCGTTCCCCGCCCTGCGACGGAGCGCTCGGGCGCGGAGGGGGTGAGGTGGGCGATCTCGCGGGCCGCGGGGCGGCGCGCGCTCACCCATTGGACGAGCCGGCGCGGACGCCGGGCCGCGATGAGGGCCAGGGCGAGGGCGCACAGGCCGGCGACGGCGGCGACGGGCACGCCGATGGCGTCGGCCGTGAAGTACCCGACGAGGAGGACGCCGAGCACGGCGAAGCCGGCGCGGAAGGTCATCGGATCGACGACCGCGTCGGCGGGGCGCCGGAGCGCGGTCACGTCGTACCGGCCCGGAATGGAGCGGCGGAAGAAGAGGCGCAGGACCGCCAGACTCGCCAGCAGGGAGACGATCGCGACGGGCACCATCACGAGCGCGTAGCGCGCGAAGCCGATGCCGAAATAGTCGGCGATGACGATGTTCACCAGGTTCGAGACGACGAACGGCAGGCTCGCGGTGTCCGCGATGAACCCCGTGGCGATGACGAGCCCGAACGCGACCTTCGGGGAGAAGCGCAGGGCGACGATCATCTGGAACACGATCGGGGTCATGACCAGCGCCGCGCCGTCGTTGGCGAACAGGGCCGCCACCGCCGCGCCGAGCACGACGATGAGGTTGAACAGGGCGCTTCCGCTGCCCCGCGCCCAGCGCGCCACGTGGAGCGCGGCCCAGTCGAAGAACCCCGCCTCGTCGAGGATCGAACAGATGATGAGGACCGTCACGAACGTGAGCGTGGCGTTCCACACGATGTCCCACACCGTGGGCACGTCGCTCAGGTCGACGACCCCGACGAGGAGTGCGACCACCGCACCCCCGAGGGCGCTCCAGCCGATGCCCAGGCCGCGCGGCTGCCAGACGACCAGCACGAGCGTGACGAGGAAGATGAGTACCGCGAGCAGCACGGTCAGGCCTCCCCGGGGTGGCTGCTGGCGGGGTGGGTGCAGCCGCACCGGACCGGCCGGCGGGGTTCCTTCGTCAGGGCGCTCATGCGCGGTCCGTCCATCCTTGTTCGTTCGTCCGGGGCGGGTGCCCCGGGCAAGGGTAGGAGGCTATATTGATATTCGTCAATTCAAGGTCGGTGGCCCGGCGACCGAACCACCGGTCAGCGCGGGCGATCGATGGCGGCGACCACGGCCACCCGGTCGAGCGCGGCGGGCACGAGCGAGTAGTGCACCCACGTGCCCCGTCGTTCGCTCGTGACCAGGCCGGCCTCGCGGAGCACCCGCAGGTGATGGGACACGGTGGGCTGGCTCAGCCCGAGCGGCTCGGTCAGGTCGCAGACGCACGCGCGGCCGCCCTCGTGGGCGGCGATGAGCGAGAGGAGCCGGAGCCGGCTGGGATCTCCGAGCGCCTTGAACAGCCGCGCGAGCTCCACCGCCTCGGGCCCGGCGATCGGCTCACGGGCGAGCGAGGTGACACAGTCCGCATCGGTCGAAGGTGGCGACGAACTCATGGCACCAGTATGCGGCCGGTCCGGCGCGGGGGCATCGGGGCCGCCGACGTCACTGAGGGTCGAGATGATCGGCACAGTCGGCGGCGACCTGATCCCAGGTCCAGCCCTCGACCACGCGCGCCCGGCCGCGCCGGCCCATCGCGAGGCGCAGCCCGGGGTCGCGGAGCAGGTCGACGAGCCGGCGCGCGATGTCGTCCGGGTCGCGGGGGTCCACCAGGTAGCCGGTCTCGCCGTCGACCACGGTGTCCGGCGCCCCGCCGCTGCGACCGACGACGATCGGCCGCTCGCAGGCGGAGGCCTCGAGGTAGACGATCCCCAGCCCCTCCGGCTCGAGCCCGAACAGCCGGGTGCGGGAGGGGCCGGCGAACACGTCGGCGGCGTCGACGTAACCCGGGATCCGCTCCCAGGGCACTCCCCCGGTGAAGACCACCGACTCCCGGACGCCCAACCGGCCGGCGAGCCGCTCGAGTGCGCGGCGGCGCGGGCCGTCGCCCACGAGCACGAGCCGGGCGCCCGGAACGGCGGCGAGCACGCGCGGCCAGGCGCGCACGAGCATGTCCTGCCCCTTGCGCTTGACGAGGCGGGCGGTGCACACGACGACCGGGACGTCGTCCCCGAGCCCGAGGTCGGCGCGCACGCGGGCGCCGCCACTGCCGGGGCGGAACCGCTCCGGATCGACGCCCGGGGTGAGGCGCTGCTGACGCGCGCGGCCGGCTTGCGAGAGGCCGCGGGCGATCTCGTCGCGGGTCCAGGTGGAGATGTAGGTGAGCACGTCGACGGCGTCCCCGACCCGGCGCAGCAGCGGCCGGGTGAGCGGCACGCGCGCCCACCAGGTCTCGTGGCCGTGGGTGATCGCGACGATCCGCCGGGCACCGGCCGCACGCAGCGCCGGGGCGAGCAGGCCGAGCGGGACCGAGGATCCGATGAGCACCCGGTCGCAGCCGTGTTCGCGCAGGGCCGCCACGACGGCCCGGCGCACCCGCGGCGTCGGCAGCAGCATCGAGCTGCGATCCCGGATCACGGGGAAGTCGAGGCCCGCATCCACCTCGGCGTCGCCGGGCATCGCGGCGGTGTACACGACCAGATCCGGGCCGAGCCGGTCGGTCAGCGCCGCGATGAAGGTCTCGATCCCGCCCTGGCGGGGCGGGAAGTCATTGGTGAGCACAAGGGTGCGGGGCATCTTCTCTCCACCTGGGCGCCGCGGGACTCCCGCCAATCTATCCGGCTTCGGCCCCGACCGGTCCCGCGCGAGCCCACCGGAGCGTGCGTGAGTCTCTGGCAGGCTGGGGCCCATGTGTGCAGCTGAGCGCCCGGGCCGCGCGGGCTACTTCCCGGTGGATCCCGAAGCGGCAGTCGACGGCAACCGCGCCTACTGGAGCGGGCACGCCCGGGAGTACCTGGCCGAGTTCGGCGAGTTCCTCGGGCCGGCCGAGTTCCGGTGGTGCCCCGAGGGGCTGCTCGAATCCGAGGCCCGCCTCCTCGGCGACCTCGACTCCCTCCGCGGACAGCGGCTGCTGGAGATCGGGGCGGGGGCCGCCCAGTGCGCCCGCTGGCTCACCGCCCGCGGCGTCGACGTGGTGGCCACGGACCTGGCTCCCGGGATGGTCGAGGCGGCCCGCGAGCTCAACGCCGGCACGGGAGTCGTCGTGCCGGTCCAGGTGGCCGATGCCCGCTCCCAGCCCTTCGCAGCGAGCAGCTTCGACCAGGTGTTCACGGCGTTCGGGGCGATCCCGTTCGTCGCCGACGCCCGCGAGGTGCACCGGGAGGTGGCCCGGGTGCTCCGACCGGGCGGGCACTGGACGTTCGCCACCACGCACCCGATCCGCTGGGCGTTCCCGGACGACCCCACCGCCCTCACGGCCGATCGCTCCTATTTCGACCGCACCCCGTACGCGGAGACCTCGGCCGACGGCACGTACGCCGAGTTCCATCGCACGATCGGCGACCACGTGCGCGACCTGACCGAGAGCGGATTCCGGATCGTCGAGCTGGTCGAGCCGGAGTGGCAGCCGGGCAACACCCACGTGTGGGGAGGCTGGGGGCCGGTGCGGGGTGAGTACCTGCCGGGCACGCTGATCATCCGGTCGCAGCTGACCGGCTGAGGCGCTCTCAGTGGCCCGCGGTGCGCCAGCTGTCCCCGGCCCCGACGGACACCTCGAGCGGCACCGACAGGTCCGCCGCCCCGGCCATCTCGGCCCGCAGGATCCGCTCGACCTCCGCCCGCTCCCCCGGCGCGACCTCGACCACGAGTTCGTCGTGCACCTGCAGCAGCAGCCGCGAGGCGAGCCCGGCGGCCGTGAACGCCTCGGCCACCCGCACCATCGCCACCTTGACGAGGTCGGCCGCGCTGCCCTGGATCGGCGCGTTGAGGGCCATCCGCTCGGCCATCTCCCGCCGCTGCCGGTTGTCGCTCGTAAGGTCCGGCAGGTAGCGGCGCCGGCCGAGCAGGGTCTGCGTGTAGCCGCTCGAGCGCGCCTGCGCCACGACCCCCTCGAGGTAGTCGCGCACCCCGCCGAACCGCTCGAAGTAGTCGGCCATGAGCCCGCGCGCCTCCGACGTCGCGATCCGCAGCTGCTTCGAGAGCCCGAAGGCCGACAGCCCGTACGCGAGCCCGTAGCTCATCGCCTTGATCTTCGAGCGCATCGGCGCGGTCACCTCGGACGGCTCGACGCCGAACACGCGCGAGCCCACGAACGAGTGCAGGTCCTCCCCGGAGTTGAACGCGGCGATGAGCCCGGCATCGCCGGACATGTGCGCCATGATGCGCATCTCGATCTGGGAGTAGTCGGCGGTGAGGAGGGTCTCGAAGCCCTCGCCCACCACGAACGCCTCCCGGATGCGGGTGCCGGCCTCCGTGCGGATGGGGATGTTCTGCAGGTTCGGATCGGCCGAGCTGAGTCGGCCCGTGGCCGCCACCGTCTGGGAGTAGGTCGTGTGGATGCGCCCGTCGGGGGCGACGAATCGCAGCAGCGACTCGACCGTCTGCCGCAGCCGGATCGCGTCGCGGTGGGTGAGCAGGTGCTGCAGGAACGCATGCTCGGTCTTGGCGAACAGGTCGGCGAGCGCGTCGGCGTCGGTCGTGTAGCCCGTCTTGGTCTTGCGGGTCTTGGGCATCTCCAGGTCCTCGAAGAGCACCTGCTGCAGCTGCTTCGGCGAGGAGAGGTTGACCTCCCGTCCGATCACCTCGTACGCGGCCGCCGCGGCCTCCTCGACGGCCCGCGTGAAGTCCCGTTCGAGGCCCTCGAGGTAGTCGACGTCGGCCGCGATGCCCGTCTTCTCCATGTCGGCGAGCACCCACGCGACCGGCAGCTCGAGGTCGGTGAGCAGGTCGCAGGCCTCCCGGATGGTCAGCTCGCCGTCGAGGGCTCCCACGAGCGCATGGACGGCGCCCGCTCGCCTCGCGCCGTCGACGTCGGCATCCCCGCCGTCGAGGTTGAGGGCCTGCTGTCCCCCGGTGCCCTCCTCGGCCACCAGTTCGCGTTGGAGGTGCCGCAGCGCCAGGTCCTCGAGTGCGTAGGAGCGCTGGTCGGGGTGGCACAGGTAGGCGGCGATCGCGGTGTCGAAGGCGACCCCCGCGAGCGGGAGGCCGCTGCCGTCGAGCCGGTGCCAGGCGTCCTTCGCCTCGTGCAGCGCCTTGGGGGCCGCCGGGTCGGCGAGCCAGTCGGCCAGGGCGCGCTCCTCCTGGCCCGAGACCTGGGCGAGGTCCCGGGTGACGGCGCTCTCGCCGTCCGAGATCGCGATCGACCAGGCCTCGCCGCTGCCGTGGGCGAGGCCGCCGCTCACGTGCACCCCGAGCACCCGACCGGTGCGGGCGGCGAGCCAGTCCGCGAGCGGATCGGCGGAGACGGAGACGTCGAAGGTCTCGGCCGAGACGGTCTCGACGTCGGCGCCGCCGAGGGCGAAGAGGCGGTCGCGCAGCACCCGGAACTCGAGCGCGTCGAAGATCTCGTGCACGGCCTCGCGCTCGTAGGCCCGGCGCTCCGCGGCGACGGCGGGCACGGGCAGGTCGAGATCGGTCAGGAGCCCGTTGAGCGTCTTGTTGAGCACGACCTGGTCGAGATGCTCCCGCAGGTTCGACCCGGCGACCCCGCCGATGACGTCGGCGTGGGCGACGATCCCGTCGAGGCCGTCGTACAGCCCGATCCACTTCGCGGCGGTCTTGGGCCCGACCTTGGGCACGCCGGGCAGGTTGTCGGCCGATTCCCCGACGAGGGCGGCCAGGTCGCGGTACTGGGCGGGCCAGACGCCGTACTTGGTGAACACCGCGTCCGGGTCCATCCGGGCGAGCTCCGAGACGCCGCGGATCGGATAGAGCACCGTGACCCGATCGGTCACGAGCTGGAAGGCGTCCCGGTCGCCCGAGCAGATGAGCGTGTCGATGTCGGCGGCCTCGGCCTGGGTCGACCAGGTCGCGAGGATGTCGTCGGCCTCGTAGCCGTCGAGGGCCACGTGCGGGATCGCGAGGGCGTCGAGCACGTTCATGATCAGTGGGATCTGGCCGCGGAACTCCTGCGGGGTCTCCGCCCGGCCGGCCTTGTACTCGGGGTAGGTGTCGGTGCGGAACGTGTGCGAGGACTTGTCGAACGCGACCGCGACGTGGGTCGGGCTCTCGTCGCGCAGGAGGTTGATGAGCATCGACGTGAACCCGTAGACGGCGTTCGTGGTCTGCCCGGTCGAGGTGGAGAAGTTCTCGGCCGGGAGGGCGAAGAACGCCCGGTAGGCCATCGAGTGGCCGTCGATGATCAGCAGTCGCGCTCGCGCAGGTGTCGTCACACCTGCCACCCTAGGTGGCATGACCGACACGCCGCCACCGAGCCCGACCGCACCCGCCCCGGACCTGGACGCCGTGTCACAGCGGCTACGGCGGATGCGGGACGAGGGGTATTCGCTCGAGGGCACACTCATCGAGCGGATGGGCATCGAGCTGACGGAGCTGGGCGCGGGCCGGTGCACGGCCCGGATGCCGGTCGCCGGGAACACCCAACCCGCCGGGCTGCTGCACGGCGGAGCGAGTGCGGCCCTGGCCGAGACGGTCGGCTCCTTCGCGGCGATGCTCCACGGCGGGCCGGGCCGGCTCGCCGTGGGGATCGAGCTGAGTGCCTCCCACCACCGCTCCGCCCGGGAGGGCTGGGTCGTGGCGACGGCCGAGGCCCGTCACCTGGGCCGCACGCTCGCGGTCTACGCGGTCGAGGTGCGCACCGAGGAGGGCGACCGGCTGCTGTGCTCGGCCCGGCTCACCTGTCTCATCCGGGAGGCGTGAGCGCGACGAGCCGGATCAGTGCTGGGCGGCGGTGAGCTCGCGGCTGCGGCGGCGGCGGGCGATGAGGTCGTCGAAGCCGCGCACCCGGCGCTCCCGGTGGCTCACGGGCACCTCGAGGCGCCGCAGGAGCGCGGTGGTGTCGACGATCCGGCGCGACCCGGCCGGTCCGAATCCGAGGCCGGCGAGGAAGCGCTGCTCGCTCCGGGCGCCGGTGAGCACGATCGTGACGATCCGCTCGGCCTCGACCTCGACGGCGAGGTGCGCGACCTCGGTCATGAGCATGCGGCCCACGCCCCGGCGGCGGAACTCCGGATGCACGAAGACCGCCTCGATCTGCAGGAACCGCAGGTCGGCGAAGACGCTCGTGTCCACGATCTGGCAGAACGTGATGCCCATGATCCGGTCGTCGGACTCGGCCACGACCAGGTGGGTGTCGGCGAGCTCGAACCAGGCGGCCAGCTGCTCGGCCACGCGATCGCCGTCGGGGCTGCACAGGTGCGGTCCGAGCGGGGAGTCGGCCCGGGCGAGGCGGAGGATCTCGAGCACGTCGTCGAAGTCGCCGGGTACAGCCCGGCGCGCGGAGAGGTTACCCCAGGCCACGGTCATCACTCCTGTTCATCCTCGTGCCGCGGGCGCGCGGCCACCGAACCGGTCCAGCGGCGCCGACCGCTCGGACCGGCGTGTCGGTACAGGCCGGGCGTCAACTGCTGCGCTAGGGTCCGCAGTCTGTCACACCGACCGGACGGATGGCGACCCCCGCCGGCAGCCGGATGGGGCTACTTCTTGCCGCCGACCTGATCGATGACGGCGTCGGCCACCTCACGCATGGTCAGGCGACGGTCCATCGAGGTCTTCTGGATCCACCGGAACGACTCCGGCTCGCTCAGGCCCATCTTCGACATGAGCAGGCCCTTGGCGCGGTCGACGCGCTTACGGGTCTCGAACCGGTCGGTCAGGTCGGCGACCTCGGCCTCGAGGGCGGAGATCTCACGGTGCCGGTGCATCGCGATCTCGATCGCCGGGAGCAGGTCCGCGGGCGTGAACGGCTTGACCACATAGGCCATGGCGCCGGCGTCCCGGGCGCGCTCGACCAGTTCCGTCTGGGAGAACGCCGTGAGCAGCACGACCGGGGCGATCCGGGCCTTGGTGATCCGCTCGGCGGCGCTGATTCCGTCGAGGATCGGCATCTTGACGTCCATGACCACGAGATCGGGTTCGAGCTCGGTGGCGAGCTTGACGGCGGCCTCGCCGTCACCGGCCTCGCCGACCACCTCGTATCCGGCCTCGTTCAGGGTCTCGACCACGTCGAGCCGGATGAGGGCCTCGTCCTCGGCCACGACGACGCGGCCGCGGTGCTGGGCGGGGGTGTCCCCCACGGAGCCGAGATCGATGTCGTCGAGATCGATCGTCGGCGCGTCGGGGTGCTGGTCACGGTTAGGCTTCTCATCGCTCACAAGAGGCAGCCTAGCCCCCGAACGGTCTGGGAGTGTGCCGAAGAACGGTATCCTGTGTCTCACTTGCCCCGATAGCCCAACCGGCAGAGGCGTTCGGCTCAAACCCGATCCAGTGTGGGTTCGAATCCCACTCGGGGCACCGCCGCGGCGAACGGTCTTCGACGGCGAGCCGGTCGATCGACCGGCCCCGCCGCCCGTTTCACGAGCCGGCCGCCGATCCGGGCATCGTGAACGTCGCGGAGCGGACCGAGGTCCCGGGAGCGGCACCCCCTGTCGAGTCCGGGCTGGAACGACCCGGCTCACGCATCGCAGCGGCAGACGAAGTTCCACTCGACGACCTGCTCCTCCGGCCGGGCCCATGCCTCCGCCTCGGCGCGGGAGGCGAAGGAACGAGGGGCGAGGCGCCCGTCGGCCATGACGACTCCGACCGTGATCTGCTCGCGCGGGTCGTCGGTCTCCTCGAGTGCGCGGCCGGCCGCCGCAGCGGTGGCCGTTCGGGTGGTCGTTGTGGAGCTCATACCTCTATTGTCCCTCCGGAGCCCGCCGTCCGAAAGACGGGGACGCCGGTCAGGCCGCCTCGCCCTCGGTGACCGGTGCGGGCACGAACTCGAGCGTGTCGCGCGCCCACAGCCACGGCGCGGCGCCGACGAGGCAGACGATCCCGGTCGCGAGGAACGCCGCCTCGAAGCCGGCCCGGTCGGCGACGACCCCGATGAGGATCGGTCCGAGGATCGCGCCGCCGTCCTGGGACATCTGGAACGCCGACAGCACCGTGCCGCCGCCGCGTTCGCGCCCGATCACGTCCGCCACGGCCGCCTGCAGACCGGGGCTCACGAACCCGGCGCCGATCCCGGAGAGCAGGGAGAGCGCGAAGAGGGCGCCGAGTCCGACCCCGTCCCCGAGTCCGTCGCGGCCCGTGAGCCCGAGCAGGCCCATCGCCACGGCCATGACGAGCATGCCCGCCACGATGAGCGGGCGGCGCCCGATCCGGTCCGCGAGCCGCCCCGAGACCTGCAGCGTGCCGGCCGTTCCGACGGCCCCGATCGCGAGCACCGCGCCCGCGACCCACGGCTCGTCGAGCACGGCGATCGCGAGCAGCGGCAGCACCGCCATGCGCACCCCGAAGTTCGTCCAGCCGTTGGCCGCGCCGGAGACGAGGGTCGCGCGGTAGGCGGGCAGCGCCCACGCCTCCCGCAGGGTCATCGCGGCGGCGCCGCCCGCCCCGGGGTCGTGCCGGACCAGCCGGCTCCCGCCGAGCCCGATCGCCACGACCGTCGCCGCCACGAGCAGCGCGATCCCGTACACGATGAACGGCACCCGCATCCCGTAGACGGCGAGGAGGCCGCCGAGCACCGGGCCGATCATCCCGCCGATGAGGAACGCCGAGCCGTAGGCCGAGGACACCCGGCCCCGGGCCGACGTCGGCGCGAGCCGCACGAGCAGCGCCATCGCCGAGATCGTGAACATCGTCGAGCCGATGCCCCCGAGCCCGCGGAACAGCAGCAGCTGCGGATACGACGTGGCGAAGGCGGTCGCGATCGAGGAGGCCGCCACGATGAGCAGGCCCACGAGGTAGACCGGCCGCTCCCCCAGCAGCCCCACGAGCCGGCCGCCCACGGGGGCGAACACGAGCCGGAAGAACGCGAACGCCGAGACGATCACGGAGGCGGCCGCGACCCCGACGTCGAAGGAGCGCGCATACGCCGGCAGCACGGGCGAGACGAGCCCGAACCCGATCGCGATGACGAACGCGGCCCCCACGAGCACCCAGATCTGACCCGGGATCGGCACCCGCGGGCCACGGACATGAACTGACACGCCCCCATTCTGCCCCGGAGTCGGCCGAGGCCGCCCGAGGCTGCCCGAAGCCGCCCCGAAGCCGCCCAGAGCCGCCCAGAGCCCAGCGCAGCCCGCCCTGGCAGGGCGCCCGCGGCGCGTGGGATCCTGGCGAACATGAGCACCCCGCCCCTCGCCCTGCGCCGGCACGGCCCCGCCGGCGGCCTCCCGCTCGTGCTGCTGCACGCCTTTCCGCTCGATTCGAGGATCTGGGACGACGCCCTCCCGCACCTGCGCAGCGTGCCGGTCGTCACGCTCGACGCACCCGGGTTCGGCGGCTCGGCCCCGCTCCCGGGCGAGCCCTCGCTCGAGGCGTACGCGGACGCCGTCCATTCGACGCTCACCGGCGCCGGGATCGGGCGCGCCGTCGTGGCCGGGCTCTCGATGGGCGGGTACACGGCCCTCGCCCTCGCGGAGCGCCATCCGGGACTCCTCGCCGGGATCGGGCTGCTCGACACGAAGGCCGAGGCCGATTCGGAGCAGGCACGCGCCGGCCGGCTCGCGGTGGCGGGGCGCGCGGAGGAGGTCGGGGCCGAGGCGGTGCTGGGGATGGTCGAGACCCTGCTCGCCCCCGCGACCCGGGCGCGGCGCCCGGAGATCACGGACCGGGTGCGCAGCCGGCTCGCCGAGGCTCCGGGTCCGGCGATCGCCTGGGCGCAGCGGGCGATGGCGGCCCGGCCGGGCCGGCTCGGGGTGCTCGAGCGCGTCGCCGGCCCGGGTCTCGTGCTCCGCGGCGAGTTCGACGCCGCGATCCCGCCCGCGGCGCTCACCTCGATGGCGGCGGCGCTCGGTCGGGGGCCGGGCCCGGGGGCGGAGCCGGTCACAGTGCCGGGCGCCGGGCACCTGAGCTGCCTCGAGGCGCCCGCCGAGGTGGCCGCCGCGCTCCTCCGGCTGCACGGTCGGGCCCGGTAGGGTCCCGGTGGTCCGGGTGGGCTCCGGCCGGCCCGGGTAGGGTCGATGGCATGAGCTGCCAGCCGGGCGCCGACGGTCCACCCCTGCGGATCGCCCTCGTCTCCATGCACACCTCCCCGATCGGGCGCCCGGGCGCGGGCGACGTCGGCGGCATGAACGTCGTCGTGCGTCAGGTCGCCGAGCGTCTCGGCGCGGCCGGCCACAGCGTGGACATCTACTGCCGGCGCGGGGACGGCGCGTCCCCGGCCCGGGTCTCCCACTCACCGGGCGTGGTCGTGCACCATCTGCCGGCCGGCCCGCCCACCCCGCTGAGCAAGGCCGAGCTCGAGGATCACGTCGAGGAGTTCACCGAGGCGCTCGCCCGCGAGGGACCGTGGGACATCCTCCACTCCCACCACTGGT
The DNA here is from genome assembly GCF_009660225.1 of Pseudactinotalea sp. HY158. Taxonomy (NCBI): domain Bacteria; kingdom Bacillati; phylum Actinomycetota; class Actinomycetes; order Micrococcales; family Cellulomonadaceae; genus Pseudactinotalea; species Pseudactinotalea sp. HY158. Next base: position 1,453,790 of record NZ_CP045920.1, on the reverse strand, counting down.
TCTCCGGGATGAGCGCGCTGGCGATCGCCCGCGAGCGCGGCCTGGGCCACGTGCAGAGCTTCCACTCGATCGCCGCCGACCCGGCCGATCCGCTCGCGTTCGGGGAGCGCCCGGAGGGCCCGGGGCGCCTGCCCGGTGAGCGGCTGCTCGCGCGCGAGTCCGATGCTGTGATCGCGGTGAGCCACGCCGAGGCGAACACGGCCGTGGGCCGGCTCGGCAGCGCGCCCTCGCGGGTGGTCGTGGTGCCGCCGGGGGTGGACTCGGAACAATTCCATCCGATCGCTCCGACAGGTCCGACCGTCCCGGGCACCTCCGCCGGGCGGCCACGACTCGTGGTCGCCGCCCGGCTCGAACCGCTCAAGGGCGTCGACCTGGCGATCGAGGCCCTCGCCCGCCTCGACGAGCCGCGCCCGCTGCTCGTGGTCTCCGGCGCCCCGACCGGCGGCTTCGCCGACTACGCCGCCGATCTGCACGAGCTGGCCCGCGGCCTCCATGTCGCCGGCGACGTGGAGTTCGCCGGTCCGCTCGGACGGGCCGACCTGGCCGAGCGGATGCGGCACGCGCTCGCCGTGCTCGTGCCCTCCCACTCCGAGACGTACGGGCTCGTCGCCCTCGAGGGCGCGGCCTCGGGCCGGCCGGTCATCGCCTCCCGTGCCGGGGGCCTGAGCGACGCCGTGCTCGACGGGGTCACCGGCATCCTGCTGCCGGACCGGGACCCGGAGGTCTGGGCCGGCACGATCCGCTCCCTCCTCGAGGATCCCGGCCGCGCCGCCGAGTTGGGCCGGGCGGGCCGCGAGCACGCCCTGGCGCATCCCTGGCAGGCGACCGCCGCGGGGTGGGAACGCACCTATCGGCACGTGATCGCCACGGGTGGGCACGGCTAGGCTGACGTGATGACGACCGCCGCCACCCTCACCCTGGCCGACGGCACCGTCGTGCCGAGGCTCGGGCAGGGCACCTGGTATCTGGGCGACGACCCGGGCACACGCGACATCGAGATCGCGGCCCTGCGCGCGGGGATCGAGGCGGGCCTCACCCTCGTCGACACGGCCGAGATGTACGGCGGGGGCCGCAGCGAGAGCCTCGTCGGGGAGGCGATCGCGCCGGTGCGCGACGAGGTCTACCTCGTGGACAAGGTGCTGCCCTCGAACGCCTCGGCCCGGGGCACGATCGAGGCCTGCGAGCGCTCGCTGCGGGCTCTCGGGACGGACCGGATCGACCTCTACCTGCTCCACTGGCCCGGCCCCCATCCCGTGGCCGAGACCGTCGAGGCGTTCGAGCATCTGCGCGGGCGCGGGCTCATCGGCGCCTGGGGAGTGAGCAACCTCGACGCCCTCGACCTGGCCGACCTGCCCGCGCCGCCCCTCGTCAACCAGGTCCTGTACAACCCCTCGCGCCGGGGCGTCGAGTTCGACCTGCTGCCGGCGCACCGCCGCCGCGACCCGGCGATCACGACGATGGCCTACTCCCCCATCGAGCAGGGCCGGCTGCTGGGCGATCCGGTGCTGGCCGAGGTCGCCGAGGGTCATGGGGTCGACGTCGCGCAGGTGCTGCTCGCCTGGGCGATCCGGGACGGCGACGTGGTCGCCATCCCGAAGGCCTCCTCGCCCGAGCACGCGCGCGCCAACGCCCGCGCGGGAACGCTGCGGCTCACGCCGGCGGACCTGCGCCGCATCGACGCCGCCTTCCCGCCGCCCACCGGGCCGGCCCCGCTCGAGATGCTCTGAGTCGCTCCGAGGCACCGGCCCGCCGCTGCGTCGCCCGGGTATCGGTATGGTGACGAGCGGTGGGGCCGGCCGCCCGTGGCCACGCCGTGCCACCGGGAAGGGACCCACGTGAGTGCTCGATGAACCGTGCCTGGGAGTACGCCCGCACGCTGCTGCCGCAACGTTCCGACTACGCCGGCCTGGGCCGCAGTTGGCGCGGTGACCTGCTCGCCGGCCTGACGGTCGGGATCGTCGCCCTGCCGCTGGCGCTCGGCTTCGGGATCTCCTCCGGCGCCGGCGCGCAGGCCGGCCTCGTCACCGCGATCGTCGCCGGCTTCCTCGCGGCCGTCTTCGGCGGTTCGAACGTGCAGGTCTCCGGACCCACCGGCGCCATGGTCGTCGTGCTCGCCCCGATCGTGGCCACCCACGGGATCGAGGCCGTCGCGCTCGTCAGCCTCATGGGCGGGGTGATCGTGCTCGTGGCCGGGATGCTGCGGCTCGGGCGGACCGTCTCCTTCATCCCGTGGCCGGTGATCGAGGGCTTCACCCTCGGCATCGGCGTGATCATCTTCCTCCAGCAGATCCCCTCGGTCGCCGGTCGTACGCCCGAGCACACGAACGTCGTCGTCGCCGCCTACCGGGCGCTCGCCGCCGCCGAGCCGGTCTACCTGCTGTGGTCGCTCGGGGCCGTGGCGATCGTGGCCGCCTGCATGATCGGCCTGCCCCGAATACATTCGGGGATCCCCGGCTCGCTCGTCGGGATCGTCGTTGTCACCGTGATCGCGCTCGTGCTACCCACGCCGCTCGCGGTCATCGGCGAGCTGCCGAGCGCGATCACCGCCCCGCGCCTGCCGGCGATCGACGCGGCCACGGCGGCCTCCCTGCTCCTGCCGGCCGTCACGGTCGCGGCCCTCGCGGGCATCGAGTCGCTGCTGTCGGTGCGGGTGGCGGCCTCGATGGGCGACACCGGCCGCTACGACCCGGACCGCGAGCTCGTGGGGCAGGGGATCGCCTCGATCGGTGCCGGCCTGTTCGGCGGGATGCCCGCCACGGGCGCGATCGCGCGCACCGCCGTCAACCTGCGCGCCGGCGCCCGCACCCGGGTCGCCTCCTCCGCCCACGCGGTCGTGCTGCTGCTCATCGTGCTCGTGGCGGCGGCCCCCGTGGGCGCCGTGCCGCTCGCGGCACTGGCGGGCGTGCTCATGGTCACCGCCTCCCGGATGGTCAACCGGCGCGCGGCCCGATCGATCCTGTTCTCCACGCGGGCCGACGCGGCCGCCTACGTCGTCACCGCGGTCGTGACGATCTCGGTCGACCTCATCGTCGCGGTGATCATCGGGATCGTCGTGGCGGGCTTCTTCGCCCTGCGCTCCCTCTCCCGCTCGACCGGAGTGCGCCGCGAACAGATCCGCGGCGCCCGCGAGCCGGGCGACGACCGGATCGCGCTCGTGCGCATCCGCGGCCCGCTGTTCTTCGCCGCGGCCGACCGCGTGCTCGAGGCCGTCACCGGGATCGACGACGTCTCCGTGGTCGTGCTGCAGATGTCCCAGCTCGAACTGGTCGATGCGACCGGGGCGCACACGCTGAGCGAGATCGTGCAGCGGCTCGAGGCGCGCGGGGTCACCGTGCTCATCAAGGGGGTCCGGCCCGGCCACAGCTCCCTGTTCGAGACGATCGGCGTGCTCGGCTCGCTGCGGCACCACAGGCACCTCTTCCTCGAGCTCGACGACGCGCTCGCCCACGCCCGCTCCCACGTGCGGCGGGAGCGGGAGTCCGCCACGGAGTAGGGTGCGAGCCATGAGGGCCTACGATCCGGCGACCGATCTCGTCCAGCCGATCCTCGTGCCCCGCTCGGGAACGCACCTGGCCACGATCCGGGCCGTCGCCGCCGCGTCCCTCGCCGCCTATCTCGACGCGCCCGCCGGCGAATCGGTCGCCACGCAGGCCGGTCCGCCGGAGCCGTGGGCGACGTGGCTCGACGTCGCCCCCGCGAAGACCGTGCGCCGGGTCAAGGCGGGCGCCCACCTCGACCAGGTACGGCGGTGGGCGGTCGAGACCGGGGCGGACTGCGCCGTCCGCACGCTCCCGCAGGGCGACGTCATCGCCCTGGCGCCCATGCACTACGGGGAGTTCCCGCGGCGCGCGGCCGGGGCACAGGTGAGCGGCCTCGACTACCCCCGCGAGCCCGACGAGATCAGTGAGCCCAGTGAGCCCAGTGAGAATGGCCCGGTTCACATCGCCGTCATGACCGAGATCTCCACGGGCAAGGCCGCCGCGCAGGCCGCCCATGCGCTCTGGCACTGGGCGCTCGGTTCCCTGGCCACGCCCGCGGGCGCGGCGGAACTGCGGGAATGGGCGCAGGCGGGGATGCCGATGCGGATCACGCTCGTGCCCGGGGCCGAACTCTCGCTGTGGGCCGCCCGTCCGGGCGCCGCCGCGCCGGTCCACGACGCCGGCCGGACCGAGGTCGCGCCGCACACGCTCACCGCGGTGGCGGTGGCCCGGTAGCCGAGCGCCCGCGGGCCGAGCGCCCGCGGGCCGAGCGCCCGCGGGCCGAGCGCCCGCGGGCGGAGCGCCCGCGGGCGGAGCGCCCGCTCAGGAGACCGGCGCGTCCACCTCGACCGAGGCGATGAGCTCCGCGCAGCCGTCGGTGATGATCTCCTCGTAGGCGGGATCGGTCCACTGGCAGTAGATGTGCAGGAGCTGGGTGGTGGAGAAGAGCCAGTAGCCCTCGTAGCTGTACTTGGACACCTCGAGGCTCTGCCGCATCGCCGGGTAGCCGCCGACCTCGGTCAGCTCCGGGTCGTCGAGGGGCACGGCACCGATGACCTGGCGGTAGTGGGCGAGCCGGTCACTCACGGCCGAGAGCGGCACGGCCCCGCACTCCTCCCCGCCCTCGGTCCATTGGAGGCCGTCGTAGCTGACGACGTCGAGCACGTTGAGCGTGGGCACCGTGCCGACCGGCTTCGCGACCCACAGGTCGAGGATGTTCTCCTCCACCGGGTTGTCCTCGTAGTAGCCGCCCGTGACCTCGAAGCCCTCGGGCAGGTCCCAGGTCGCGCGCGTCAGATCGGTGTCGGCCAGGGTGAGTTGGTCCTCGCCGCCGGTGCCGCAGTCCTGCAGTTGCGGGGCGAGGGTGACCGGCGGGTCGCCCGCCGCCGAGCCGCCGCGGCCCGAGGGGGCCTCGTCGCCCGCCGCCCCGCCGTCGGGCAGCACCCCGCAGGCGGCGAGCAGGGCCGCCGCGGTCAGCGCCGCAGCGACGGTGGACAGCCGTCGGGATCGCACGTTCACACGCCCTCCTGCATCTGATGGAACCCTCGTCCCCGTGGATGGTAGCGAATGCACCTGATGGCCCTCCCCGAGCGCGAGACGGCGGCGCCCCCGGGGGAGCGCCGCCGCCTCATCACCGTGCCTCGGGCATCGAGGGCATCGACGTCAGTCGAACCGGTCGCCCATCTTGTGCACGCGGATCGAGTTCGTGCTGCCGGCGATCCCCGGGGGCGCACCGGCGACGACGACCACGCGGTCGCCCTCCCGGCTCGCCCCCTGCTCGCGCAGCGTCACGTCGACCTGGCGCACCATGTCGTCGGTGTGCGCGACCTGCGGAACGAGGAAGGTCTGCACTCCCCAGCTGAGCGCGAGCCGGGAGCGCACGTCGGCGACCGGGGTGAAGGCGAGCAGCGGGATGCGCGACCGCAGCCGCGACATCCGCCGGGCCGAGTCGCCCGACTGGGTGAAGCAGGCGAGGTAGGTGGCGTCGAGGGCCTCGCCGATGTCGTTCGCGGCCTTCGTGATCACGCCGCCGCGGGTGTGCGGATCCTGCGCCTTGCGCGTGATCCGGTCCATCCCGTTCTCCTCGGTGGTGGCGATGATCCGCGCCATGGTCTCCACGCACACGATCGGGTACTTGCCCACGCTCGTCTCGCCCGAGAGCATGACCGCGTCCGCGCCGTCGAGCACCGCGTTGGCGCAGTCGGAGGCCTCGGCGCGGGTGGGCCGCGGGGAGGAGATCATCGACTCGAGCACCTGGGTGGCCACGATGACCGGCTTGGCGTACTGCTGGCACAGCTCCACCGCGCGCTTCTGCACGATCGGCACCTGCTCGAGCGGGAGCTCGACGCCGAGGTCGCCGCGGGCGACCATGATGCCGTCGAAGGCGTCGACGATCTCCTCGAGGTTGTCCACGGCCTGCGGCTTCTCGATCTTGGCGACGACCGGCACGATCCGGCCCTTCTCGTCCATGATCGCCCGCACGTCGTCGTAGTCGGCCGCGCTGCGCACGAACGACAGCGCGATGAAGTCGGCGCCGAGGTCGAGCGCCCAGCGCAGGTCCTCGGCGTCCTTCTCGCTCAGGGCGGGCACGTTGACGGCCACGCCGGGCAGGTTGAGCCCCTTGTTGTTCGAGACGGGTCCGGGCACCTCGACGCGGGTGGTCACGCGGGTGGCGGTCACGTCGGTGACCCGGACGGTCACGCGGCCGTCGTCGATGAGGATGGCGTCCCCGACGGACACGTCCTGCGGGAGGCCCTTGAACGTCGTCGAGACGAGCTCCTTCGTGCCGGGCACGTCCTCGGTGGTGATCGTGAAGATGTCGCCCTCGGCGAGCTCGTGGTGGCCCTCGGCGAACCGGCCGAGCCGGATCTTCGGCCCCTGCAGGTCGACGAGCACCGCGACGGCCCGGCCCGAGGCCTCGGCGGCGGCGCGCACCCGGTGGTACACCCGCGCGTGGTCCTCCGCGTCACCGTGGCTGCGGTTGATCCGCGCCACGTCCATTCCGGCATCGACTAGTGCTTGCACCATCTCGTCCGATTCCGTCGCCGGACCGAGCGTGCACACGATTTTGGCTCTTCGCATGGGGGTCAGCCTATTCCCTTCTTCCTGCTTCTCGAGACGAGCGTCCACTGCGCAGACCCCCGCCGTCCGTATCCGTCGTCGCCCCGGTCGAGGCGGCGACGTGGTTCAGTGCCAGCGCCGGGCGATGATCCGCTCCCAGGCGTTGGTGACGTGGCTCACCCGCTCGGATCGGGGGCCGGCGCCGGTGTCGATCGCCCGCGGCTGCACGCGCGTGAACCGGGTCTCGATGTCGTCGGGGTTCGACAGCAGCGCCGTGGCGATCCGGGAATCGGTCACCTCGGCGTGCTCGGCCAGGAGCACGGTCAGGGCCCGGACGTCGAACTCGTCGACGCCGCCGGTGCGCAACTGTCCGCCCCGCGCCCGATGGAGCAGCTCCTCCTCCAGGTCGAGCACGTACGCCACTCCACCGCTCATCCCGGCACCGAGGTTCCAGCCGGTCGGGCCGAGGATGAGCACGGTCCCGCCGGACATGAACTCGCAGGCATGGTCGCCGGCGCCCTCGCAGATGAGGGTCGCCCCGTCGTTGCGCAGCCCGAACCGCTCCCCCACGGTGCCGCCGAGGAAGACCGATCCCGAACTGGCGCCGTAGGCCACCGCGTTGCCCGCGATGACGTTCGCCCCGGAGGCGAACACCGATGCCCGGTCGGGCCGCACGATGACCCGCCCCCCGGAGAGCCCCTTGGCCACGTAGTCGTTCGCGTCGCCGACGACGCTCAGCGTGACGCCGGCCGGCAGGAACGCGCCGAGGCTCTGCCCGGCCGTGCCCCGCAGGTCGACCGTGACCGTCCCGGCCGGCAGGCCGACCGGTCCGTATCGGCGGGTCACCTCGGCCCCCAGACGCGTTCCGATGCTCGCGTCGGCGCTGTCGATCCTCGCCTCGAGCCGGACGGCGCCGCCACCGGTCAGGGCGGTGCGGGCGCCGCGCGCCAACGCCTCCTCGAGGGCGGAGGGACGCTCGAACGGCTCAGGCGGCCCGTCGGGTGTGTCGGGGTGTGCCGCCGGGCTGCTCGGGCCCGCCGGCTGCCCGGGTGTCGGGGCGAGGAGGTCGCTCAGGTCGAGCCCGTGCCCGGCCCATTCGGACACGGCGCGGGAGGTGTCGAGGAACTCGCCGCGTCCGACGATCCCGGCGAGGCCGCGGGCGCCGAGGCGTCCGAGCAGCTCCCGGACCTCCGCGGCGACGGCTTCGGGGTCGGCCTCGGGGGCGAGCACGAACTCCTCGGCCCCCAGCAGCGCGGCGACGACGACGTCGTGGCCGTCGCGCAGGTCGGCGTCCGCCACGAGGCGGACGGTCCGGTCGCCGGCCCGGTCGAGTCGACGTCGGGTCGCGAGCAGCCCCAGTTCCCACGGCAGGCCGCGGCGATGGAGGTCGTCGAGCAGGTCGCCGCGGCCGCGGGCCGCTCCCGCGACGGCCTCGGCCTCGGCGGAGACGACGATCGCGTCGGCGTGGGAGTCCACGATCCCGGGCACGTAGGAGCCCATCGTCGGCTCGGTGAGCAGCTGCACCCAGATCCGGGCGGCGGGGGCGGCGCGGCGCAGGTCCCGCACGAGCTGAGCGAGATCGTCGGTGCCGGTCACGTCGTGGTGGGGCGGGGGCGCGAGCCGCAGGACCGACGCCGCCGCGACGGCCGCCGCCGTGAGGGCGTAGCGGCTCACCGTGACGTCGACCGGCCGGTGCGTCGAGGAGTGGACGTGCAGGCGCGCGCGGATCGCCTCGACGGGCTCGACGGACTCGACGGACTCGGCGGACTCGGCGGACTCGGCGGACTCGACACGGTCGAGGGCGCCGTCGGACCGCCCCCGGGGGCGCGGGGGCGCGTCGGCGCGCAGGTCGAGCAGGTCCTGCAGGGGCCGCGCCGGGGCGACCGGCGGGTCGACCGTGCCCGCCCGGCCGCGCGGCAGGTCGGCGACGATGCGTTCGAGGCCGACGCCGCCGACCATGCTCGCGGTGCCGGGGAAGAATTCGGCCACGAGGTCGTGGTCGAGGCCGAGGGTGTGGCACAGCCTCGATCCCCGATAGGCGCCGAGGGCGGAGATGCCGTGCGCGCCCATGACCTGCAGGAGTCCGCGCCCGAGCCCGCCGAGGAGGTTCTGCACCGCGACCTCGGGATGAATGCCGGCCAGCGCGCCGGTGCGGACCCGGTGGACGACGGTGGAGATGGCCACGTACGGGTTGACGCACGCCGCGCCGTAGTCGATGAGCCGGGCGAGCTGGTGCACGTCGCGCACGTCCCCGGCCTCGACCACGAGACTCACCCGGGCGCGATCCCCCGTGCGACCCAGGTGGGAGTGCACGGCCGAGGTGACGAGCAGCGACGGGATCGGCGACCGGGCGGACCCGGGGGCCACCCGGTCCGAGAGCAGGAGGAAGTCGACCCCGTCGGCCACGGCCGCATCGACCTCCGCGAGGATCTGCGCCAGCCGCGCGCGCAGGGCGCTCGCCCCCCGTGCCGGATCGACCGTGGCCGAGATCCGCCGGGTGGTGAAGCCGCCGTCGCGCCCGTCCATGGCCGCGAGCATCGCGAGCTCGTCGTTGGCGATCGCCGGCCCGCGGACCACGACCTTGCGGGCGTGCTCGGGACCGTCGGCGAGGAGGTTGGCCTCGGGGCCGATCGCGGCCGCGAGCGAACTGACGACCTCCTCCCGCACGGCGTCGATGGGGGCCTGGGTCACCTGGGGGCGGGGCTCGCAGAAGTAGTCGAAGAGGAGCCGGGGCCGCGTGCCCGCGGCCGCGGCGACGGCCGGTCCGATCGGCGCGATGCCGGTCATGGCCGTGGGCACGAGGAGGGCCTGGATCTCCTCCCCCCGGTACCCGAAGAGGTGATGCCAGCGGGCCAGCTCCCGCGAATCGGGCTCGGCCGCCGTGCGCGCTCCCGGCTCCGGCTCGAGCGGGCGCAGGTTGGCCTCGAGCCATTCCGAGTACGGGTACCGCTCGGCGAGCGGGGACTTGATCGCCCGATCCTCGAGGATCTGCCCGATGCCCGTGTCGACGAGGAAGATGGTGCCCGGGGCCAGCCGGCCCTTCCGGGCGATCCGGGAGGGATCGATGTCGAGCACGCCGACCTCGGAGGCGAGCACCACGAGGCCGTCCTCGGTGAGCACGTACCGGCCCGCGCGCAGGCCGTGGCGGTCGCCCGTCGCCCCCACGAACCGGCCGTCGGTGAAGCACACCGCCGCCGGGCCGTCCCACGACTCCAGCATCGTGGCGTAGTACTGGTAGAAGGCACGGTGATGCGGATCCATGCCGGCATGGTGCTCCCAGGCCTCGGGGAGCATCATGAGAACGGCGTGCGGCAGGGACCGCCCCGAGACGTGGAGCAGTTCGAGCAGTTCGTCGAAGCTCGCGGCGGGCGACTCCTGGGGCGAGCAGATCGGCCCGAGGTCCGCCACGTCGCCGAGGCCCTCGGCCGCGAACGCGTGCGCCCGCGCCGCCACCCAGCTGCGGTTCGCGTTGATCGACGTGATCGTGCCGTCGTGGGCGGCGACCCGGAAGGGGTGGGCGTGGGCCCAGTCGAGGCTCTCGGACTGCGCGGCGCGGGAGTGGACGACCGCGATCTCGGAGGCGAACCGCGGATCCGACAGGTCCGGATAGAACCGCTCGAGGTCGCCGGCCCCCACGAGCGCCTTGTACAGGATCGTGCGGGCGGAGAAGCTGGCGAAATAGGCGTCGGTGGCGTGTTCACTGCGCTTGCGCAGCCGGTAGACCTGCCGCTGGAGCGCCTCGGGGTCGCCGTGCTCGGGTTGCGAGGCGGGCTGCGCGAGCCGCACGAACAGCTGCCAGACCGAGGGCATCGTGGCGGCGACCGGCCCGGCGGCCACGTCGGGCCGGGTCGGCACCGGACGCCAGGTGAGCACGCTCAGCCCCTCCTCGCCGGCGAGGAGGTCGATCGAGGCGCGCACCCGCCCGGCCCGCTCCTCGTCGGCCGACAGGAAGCACATGCCCACGGCATAGTGCCCCGCGCGCGGCAGGTCCGCGACGGTCACGTCGCGCATGAGGGCGTCGGGGATCTGGGTGAGCACGCCCGCCCCGCCGCCGGGGCCGCCGCGGCGGTGGTCGAGGTTGCGCAGGGCCGTGAGGCCGTGATCGATGATGTCCCGCCCGGGCATGCCCCGCAGGGTCGCGATGAACGCCACCCCGCCCGCGGCCGACCCCGCCTCCGCGCCGGCTCCGTCCGGGGCCTCGCGAGGGGACGGCTGCGGGTCGTTCAGCTGGTCGGCGAGGTCGCTCAGGTCGGGCAGTGCGCGCGCTGCCGCCAGTTCACGACCACTGATCATCCGACCGTCCTCACGTCCTCTGGAGAGGTTCACTTCTTCCGGTAGGGACGACGTCGGCCCGTGACACGCATCACGATAGCGCCTATGGCTGCGCCGGCGCTGCGTGCCCGGTCACAATCCGGACTCATTCCGGTCGCGCGCCCGTTCCGGCGGCGCCGCAGGCTCCTCGGCTCCGGTCGCCTCGTCCTCGGCTCCGGTCACGGGCTCGCCCGGGTCCGGTGCCTCCTCGCCCGGGTCCGGCGCCTCCTCGCCCACCGTGTCCGGCTCCCGCCCGGGCAGGTACGGGCCGAGCTCGCGGCCGCGATGACGACGACCGATGACGACGACCATGGTGACGGCGAACGCGAACACGAGGATCGCCGTCCACACGTTGAGCCGCAGCCCGAGCACGTGCTCGGCCTGGTCGATGCGGAGCGTCTCGATCCAGCCGCGTCCGAGGGTGTAGAGCGCGACGTAGGACCAGAAGACACGCCCGTGGCCGAGCCGGAAGCGGCGGTCGAGCCACACGAGCACGCCCGCCGCGGCGAGGTTCCACAGCAGTTCGTAGAGGAAGGTCGGGTGGAACAGCGTGCCGGGCGGGAAGTCGAGGCCCTGCGCGGCGAGCGTGCCGTCGGAGATCTGCAGCCCCCACGGCAGGGTGGTCGGGCTGCCGAAGAGCTCCTGGTTGAAATAGTTGCCGAGCCGGCCGACGGCCTGCGCCACGAGGATGCCGGGTGCCAGGGCGTCGGCGAAGGTGTCCAGCCGCAGGCCCCGATGGCGCAGGAAGAGCCACGCGGCCAGCCCCCCGGCGGGGATGGCGCCCCAGATCCCCAGGCCGCCCTCCCAGATGTACAGGGCGCGCACGAGGTCGCCGTCCGGGCCGAAGTAGGCGTCCGGGGAGGAGAACACGTGGTAGAGCCGGGCGCCGATGATCCCGGCCGGGACGGCCCAGAACATCGCGTCCACGACGGTGTTCTCGGGGCCGCCGCGGGCACGGTAGCGGCGGATCGCGATCCAGGCGCCGAGGGCGATCCCCGCGAGGATCGCGATGGCGTAGGCGCGGATCGGCACGGGCCCGAGGTGCCAGACCCCCTGCGTGGGGCTGGGGATGCCCGCCATCGGGACCAGCTGAGTCACGTGAGCCCCCTGCGCCATGGAGATCATCGGCTCGCCCCCACGCCGGCGGCGAGCTCTCCGACGATCGTCGAGACCGCCTCGAGGGCCGTCTGCGGGTCGGGGCTCGAGGAGAGCGCCTTGACCACCGCCGAACCGACGATCACCCCGTCGGCGTAGCGGGCGACCTCCGCGGCCTGGGCCCCGGTCGAGACGCCGAGTCCAACGCACACCCGCTCGGCACCGGCGTCCCGCAACCGGGTCACGAGCGAGTGGGCGGCCACGCCGACGCTGGCCCGGGTGCCGGTCACGCCCATGGTCGAGGCTGCGTACACGAATCCCCGGCCGGCGGCGGCGGTCATCGCGAGCCGGGCGTCGGTGGAGGAGGGGGCGACGACGAAGACCTTGTCGAGGTCGTGCCCGTCGGCGGCGGCCACCCAGTCGCCGGCCTCGTCGGGGATGAGGTCGGCGGTGATGAGGCCCGCTCCCCCGGCCGCGGCCAGGTCGGCGGCGAACCGGTCGACGCCGTAGCGGAACACGGGGTTGTAGTAGGTCATGACGAGGGTCGGCGCCCCGGTGGCCGCGACCTCGGAGACGGCGGCGAGCACGTCCCGGGTGCGCGTGCCCTGGGCCAGTGCCCGGCCCGCGGCGGCCTCGATCACCGGGCCGTCCATGCCCGGGTCCGAATACGGCAGCCCGAGCTCGATGACGTCGGCGCCCGCGGCGACGGCCCGCTTGGCCGCCTCGACGGAGAGCTCGAGGGTCGGGTAGCCGACGGGCAGGTAGATGATGAGCGCGGCCCGGCCCTCGGCCCGGGCGGCGTCGATCGCGGCGGCGGTCAGGCTCATGCGCCCTGCCCTTCGTTCTCGAGTCCGAACCAGTGCGCGGCCGTGGCCACGTCCTTGTCACCGCGTCCGGAGAGGCTGACGAGCAGGTGTGTGTGCTCCGGGTCGGCGCCGGCGGCCGCGAGCTCGGCGCCGAGGTCGATCGTGGCGGCGAGCGCGTGCGAGGACTCGATCGCGGGCATGATCCCCTCGGTGCGGGTGAGCAGCGCGAAGGCGTCCATCGCGGCGGAATCGGTGATCGCGCGGTATTCGGCCCGGCCGATGCTCGCGAGGTAGGAGTGTTCGGGCCCGACGCCCGGGTAGTCGAGGCCGGCGGAGATCGAGTGGGACTCGATGGTCTGACCGTCCTCGTCCTGCAGCAGGTAGCTCTTGGCGCCGTGGAGCACCCCGGGCGCTCCCTTGGTGATCGTGGCGGCGTGGCGGCCGGTCTCGACCCCGTCGCCCGCGGCCTCGGCGCCGAGGAGACGCACGCCGTCGTCGTCGAGGAAGGCGTTGAAGATGCCCATGGCGTTCGACCCGCCGCCGACGCAGGCGAGCACCGCGTCCGGGAGCCGTCCGGTGCGTTCGAGCAGCTGCTCCCGGGCCTCCTCGCCGATGATCTTCTGCAGGTCGCGGACCATCTCGGGGAACGGGTGCGGCCCGGCGACCGTGCCGAAGACGTAGTTCGTGGTCTCGACGTTCGTGACCCAGTCGCGGAAGGCCTCGTTGATCGCGTCCTTGAGCGTGCGCGAGCCCGAGGAGACGGCGACGACCTCGGCGCCGAGGAGGCGCATCCGCGCCACGTTGAGGGCCTGCCGCTCAACGTCGACCGCGCCCATGTAGATCGTGCAGTCGAGCCCGAACAGGGCGGCCGCGGTCGCGGTGGCGACACCGTGCTGGCCGGCGCCCGTCTCGGCGATCACGCGGCGCTTGCCCACCCGGCGGGTGAGGAGCGCCTGGCCGAGCACGTTGTTGATCTTGTGGGACCCGGTGTGGTTGAGGTCCTCCCGCTTGAGGAAGACCCGCACCCCGCCGGCGTGCTGGGCGAACCGGGGCACCTCGGTGATCGGAGACGGCCGGCCGACGTAGTCTCGCAGGAGGGCGGACAGCTCCTCCCGGAAGGCCGGGTCGGCCTTCATGGCGCGCCAACCGGCGGTCAGGTCGTCGAGGGCCGCGATGAGCGCCTCGGGCACGAACCGGCCCCCGAACTCACCGAAGTAGGGCCCGGCCAGGTGTTGCAGATCGCTCATCCTTCTCCTTGGATCACGGGCGCGCCGAGCGCAACGCCGGGTGGGCTCCGGCCGCGACCATGTCGGCCACGGCCGTCCGGGGTTCGCCCTGGGTCACGAGGGCCTCGCCGACGAGCACGGCATCCGCCCCCCACCGGGCGTACTCGAGCACGTCGTGGGGTCCGCGGACACCCGATTCGGCCACCTTGACGATCCCGGCGGGGATCTGCGGGGCGACGTCGGCGAACACGTCGCGGTGCACCTCGAGGGTGCGCAGATCGCGGGCGTTGACCCCGATGATGCGGGCGCCCGCGTCCACGGCGCGGCCGGCCTCCTCGGCCGTGTGTGCCTCCACGAGTGCGGTCATGCCGAGGGAGTGCACCCGGTCCACGAGGCCCGCGAGGGCGGGCTGGTCGAGGGCCGCGACGATGAGGAGCACGAGGTCGGCGCCGTGGGCGCGCGCCTCCCACACCTGATAGGGCGTGACGATGAAGTCCTTGCGCAGCAGGGGCACGCTCACCCGGGCCCGCACGGCGTCGAAGTCGGCGAGCGATCCGCCGAAGCGGCGCGACTCGGTGAGCACCGAGATCGCCGCGGCGCCCCCGGCCTCGTAGTCCTCGGCCAGCCCGGCGGGATCGGCGATGTCGGCCAGCGCCCCCTTGGACGGGCTCGACCGCTTGACCTCGGCGATGACGGTCACGACGTCCTCGCGCTTGAGAGCGGAGACGGCGTCGATCGCGGAGTCGCGCCCGTGCGCGAGTTCCTTGAGTTCGCCGAGGCTGAGCTTCGCCTCGCGCTCGGCCACGTCGATCCGGGTATCCGCCACGATCTGATCCAGAACAGTCACTCCGGTGCCCTCCTCGTTCCGCCCGTCCACTGACTCGGCTGCCACCCATCGTAGTTGGACGCGGGACCTGCTCGATCCAGCACCCGGATCCGGCCACGTGCCGGCCGGCGTGCCCACCGAAGCGCCCGCCGACGTGCCGGCCGAAGCGCGTCGCCCCATCGGCACCGCCCCGGTGATCGACCAGGGCCGAATCGTTGAAATCCGGGCAGGATTCAACCGCTTCGCCCTGCTCGCCGAGGACAATGCGGCCGTCACCCTGCTCACCGAGGACAGTGCGGCCGTCACCCTGCTCACCGAGGACAGTGCGGCCGTCACCCTGCTCACCGAGGACAGTGCGCCTGTGGCATCGCGCGGCCGACTGACGCCCGTCAGAGCAGGTGGGGTGCCAGCACCGGCGCGAGGGCGGGGAGGTTGCGGAGGAGCGCGAAGAGGACGGCCACGGCACCGGCCGTGATCACGAGCCAGGTCGGCAGTTGCCGGGCCCGACGACCGGTCCAGGCCCGGATCGTCCAGGCGACGAGGGCGAGCGCCGCCACCGGCACCGCGAGGGTGACCAGGGGATTCATCGCCCACGCGCCCGCCAGGTCGCCGGCGGTCAGGTCGTGGACCGCCCGCAGCCCGCCGCACGTGGGGCAGAACCAGCCGGTCAGGGCGAGCACCGGGCAGAGCCCGTATCCGCCGCCGTGCGGGTCACGCACCGCCACGACTGCGGTGGCCGCGGCGGCCACTGCCAGCAGCAGGCTCGGGGTGCGCCGGTCCCGGCGCTCAGGCCGCGCCATCGCCCTGCGCCAGCCCGAGCAGCGCGAGTCCGGCGGCCGCCAGCCCGAGGACCAGGGCGATGATCCCGATGACGAGCCCTCCGGTCGCCACGCCGGAATTGCTCGCGGTGCCCCGGGCTGCGGCACCGCGCCCCTGCGCCCCGAGCACGATCGCGGCGATCGCCAGCACCGAGCTGACGATCGGGATGCAGCACAGCACGAGGGCGACGATCGAGCAGACGAGGGCGCCCGTTCCCTTGCCGTTGTCGGTCGTGACCGCCGGAGCGAGACCGAACGGGCCCGCCTGCCACGGTCCGGCCTGAGCGTACTGAGGGTGTGGTGGGTGCTGAGCGTACTGAGGGTGCTGCGGGTACCGCCCCGGGGGCGGCCCGGCTTGCCACGGCCCGTGCTCAGGGTCTGGCGGGTGCTGAACGTGCTGCGGGTACTGGGTTGGCTGCGGGTACTGGGTTGGCTGCGGGTACTGGGGCGGCGGCGGGAACGGCCCCGGGGGCGGCGCGGGATGCTCCCACGATGGGTGCGGCGGCGACTGCCCCGACGGGGGCGACGGCTGCTCCGGCGGCCCGGACGGCGGCGGGTGCCCACCGGAGTGCATTCCGGCATAGGGGTCGGAGCCGCGGTCGGGCTCCGAGGGCGGATAGGCGGTCATGAATCCACTTCTGGGCAGATCACCGGCAGCTGACCGGCGGGTCATTCACGGGCTCACTGGCGGGTTGTCCGCAGGGCTCGCCGGCGGATAGTGCGGGTGGCTCAGCGCACGTCGGGGACCGGGCCGGTGAGCGGATCCGTGAGCGAGGGCACGGGCCGACTGGTCTTCGGCTGACCGTGCCCGAGCCCGCGGAGCACGAGGCTCACGATGAGGCCCACGGCGATGACCACGGCGCCGCCGATGATGACACCCCAGTGATCGGAGACGGCACCGATCGCGATCACGATCGCCCCGGCGGCCACGATCCAGAACAGCGCCCAACCGGCGACGGTGCGGCCGTGATTGGCGTACGGCGCCACGGGCGGTGGGTCCATGAGGGGCTGCACCGGTTCGCGGCGGGTCACATCCTGAGTCATCGGTCCTTCGTCCTTCGGCAGGTCAATCGGGTGCTTGGGCGTGTTGCGTGAAGCTGCTGGGCCGCAGGCCCAAGGGCGGTGTCGCTGCCTTCCCGCCACGCGCTCATCCTACCGGTCGGGATCGGCCGACGGGTCTTCGCCACGGCCGATCGCGTCCCAATCGTCCATCGCCCGCACGCGGCGGGCGGCGCTGCCGTCGTCGGCGGGTCCGGCCTGCCCCGACGGCCCAGCCTGCCCCGCAGTGTCCGCGGTGTCCGCAGAGTCCGCCGGTCCGCGCTGGTATCGCCGCCCCACGGCCGCCCACCGCCCGAACTGCCACGGCAGCACGAGCACGACGAGCGCCACGACCGCGGCCGCCACGACGGTCACGACCGGCCACGCGGTGACCGAGACCGCGCCCACGAGATCGCGCACCCGGGTCGCCTCGCCGGCGGCGGAGACGAGCGGCGGCTCGGGATCGCCCAGGAACGCGATGCCGGACCAGCCGGCGAGGAGCGCGGCGAGCCCGGCCCCGGCGAGCGCCGCGATCCGCGTGGCCCGGCCCGAGAGCCCGATCACGAGCGCCGCCACGATGATCACGAGCCCGGCGCTCGGCACGGCGGGTGCCGCGTCGGTGCCGGCGAGCACGATCGGCACCGGCCCGTCGGTGCCGCGGCCCTCGCCGCGGGCCCACGTGGGCAGCGAGGTGCCCACGAGCACGATCCCGAGCAGCCCGACGAGCAGGACGGCCCGGCCGCGGGTGAGCGAGGCTTTCATACCGGCCGGATCCGGGCGGCGGTGGCGATCGCGTGGACCACGGCGGCGGCCTTGTTGCGGGTCTCCACGTACTCCGTGTGCGGATCCGAATCGGCCACGAGCCCGGCGCCGGCCTGCACGGTGGCCACGCCGCCGGCGATCACGGCGGTGCGGATCGCGATGGCCATGTCCATCTCGCCCGCGAAGTCGAAATATCCGACCGTGCCGCCGTAGAGCCCCCGCCGGGCGGGCTCGTGGGAGTCGATGAGCTCGATGGCCCGCGGCTTGGGCGCGCCCGAGAGCGTGCCGGCCGGGAAGGCGGCCGTGAACGCGTCGAGCGCGGTCGCATCGGCGCGCAGCCGCCCGCTCACGGTCGAGGTGATGTGCATGATGTGGGAGAACCGGTGGATCGCCATGAACTCCTCGACGGTCACGCTGCCCGGGCGGCACACCTTGCCGAGGTCGTTGCGGGCGAGATCGACGAGCATGAGGTGCTCGGAGCGTTCCTTCGGGTCGGCGAGCAACTCGACTCCGAGCTCCTGATCCTCGGCCGGGGTGGCCCCGCGCGGGCGGGACCCGGCGATCGGGAAGCTCGTGACCCGGCCGGAATCCACCTTGACGAGGGTCTCCGGGGAGGAGCCGACGACGTGGAACTCCCGACCGCCGGGTTCGGCGAGGTGGACGAGGTACATGTACGGGCTCGGGTTGATCGTGCGCAGCGCCCGGTACACGTCGAGCGGGTCGGCCTCGCAGTCGAGGTCGAGCCGCTGACTGAACACGACCTGGAACACCTCGCCCTCGGTGATCGCGCGCTTCGCGGACCGCACGCTCTCCTCGAACTCGGCCTGCGTGCTGCGGTAGCGCACCTGTGGTTCGTGCGCGGCGGGATCGAGGACGGCGACGCTCGCCTCGGCGGGGCGTCCCACCCGGGCGGCGAGCGAGTCCAGGCGACGGACCGCGTCGTCGTAGGCCTCCTCGACGCCGCCGGAGGTGTCGTTGGTGTTGATCGCGTTCGCGATGAGCCAGATCGAGCCGTCGTGGTGGTCGACCGCGACCATGTCGGCCACGAGCAGGAGCGCCAGGTCCGGCAGGCCCTGCTCGTCCGGGGCCTCCCGCGGCAGGGTCGGCTCCCACTCCCGGGTGAGATCCCAGCCCATCGCGCCCACGAGGCCGCCCGTGAGCGGCGGCAGCCCCTCGAAGCGTTCGGTGTGCAGGGCCGCGAGCGTGCCGCGCAGCACGTCGAGGATCGGGCCCGACTGCGGCACGGAGACGGGCGGCTCCCCGGTCCAGGCGGCCTGCCCGTCCCGGGCGGTCAGGGTCGCCCGCGTGCTCACGCCGACGAACGACCACCGGTTCCACGCACCGTCGGTCTCGGCCGATTCGAGGATGAACGTGCCGGGGCGACCGGCGGCCAGGCGCCGGTACAGACCGACCGGGGTGACGTCGTCCGCAAGCAGGCGGCGCACGACGGGGATGACGCGACGATCGCCGGCGAAGGTGACGAACTCCTCCCGGCTCGGCCAGGTGCGGCCCCATTCGAGCGTGCTCATTCGCCGACCACCGCCCCGAGGTCGCCGCCGGCCTCGAAGCAGGTGCGCGCGCCGGTGTGGCAGGCTGCGCCGACCTGGATCACGCGCACGAGCACGGCGTCGCCGTCGCAGTCGAGGGCGGCCGAGCGCACCCACTGCACGTGCCCGGACGTGTCGCCCTTGCGCCAGTACTCGCCGCGGGAGCGCGACCAGAACGTCACGCGCCCCTCGGTCAGGGTGCGGTGGAGGGCCTCGTCGTCCATCCAGCCGACCATGAGCACCGCATCGGTCTCATCGTCCTGGATCACGGCACACACGAGGCCCGCGGCGTCGCGGCGCAGGCGCTGGGAGATTTCGGGATCGAGCGGCACCCGAGCATCCTCCCACGATCAGGGTCGGGTGAGCTGCGCCGAGCCGGTCATGACCGTCGAGACTGAGATCGGAACGGTTCGAGTCCGGGTGAGGCGGGTCCTTCCTGGTGCGGCGTGTCAGGGTGGAGCCATGTGGTCAGGTATCGAACGCGACGCATTGGTGCGGGCTCTGCTCGCCACCGATCCCCAGACACCCACCCTATGCGAGGGCTGGCAGGCCCGCCATCTCGCGGCGCACCTATATCTTCGGCGGCACCGGCCCTGGGCGATGGGGCAGCTGTCTTCCCTGGCCGAGCGCGCTGCCGACCCGGCGGCCTATCTCGACGTGGTGGCCGGGTTCGCGGCACCCGTACCGGCCCGCTCACCGCTCGCGCTGCTCGACCGCTCGGATGCGGCGAACCTCGCCGAGTACGTCATCCATCACGAAGACCTGCGCCGCGGGGAGGCCGCAGGCGCCGAATCGGCGGCGCGGGAGTTCCCGGCCGAGATGACCGCGGCGGTGCTCGCGCAGCTGCGCGTCTTCAGCATGCGGATGTTGCGTGGCTGCCCGGTTGGCGTGGCGCTCGCGACGCCTGAGGGGATCTCGCGGGTGGTGCGCACCGGCCCCGCGCCGGTGACGATCCGCGGCACGGCAGCGGATCTGGCCCTGGCCCTGGCCGGGCGGCTCCGGGCCGCCCACGTGAGATGGGTTGGCCCGCCCCGAGCCATCGAGGCCCTCCGCCACCAGCTGCACTGACCCCACCGAAACGGCGACACCGATCCGATAAGGGAAGCGTCAAAAGTTCGCGGCAAATTTTGAGCAATCCAGCTTTTCGGATGCGATTCCCGCGCGCCCCGTCGGATCCTTGACAAATTCCGGAACGCCGGATAGCTTTTTGAGATCAGACGATGATGACCGAACGGGAGCGACAGCAGTGGCACGGGGAAGAGTTAAGGCAATCTTGGGGGTGGTGGCGCTGACCTCGGCATTGGTGGTGGCCGCGCCGGCCTCCGCGGACACGGTGGGGCCGGTCTATTGCAGTGGTGATTCAGGTGTGCTGGGTGCCACGGAGGCCACTGGCCAGATCACGTACCTGGCGGGCATCGGTTTCAGCCACTGCGGAACCCTGGGGGTGCGCGCTAACTACACTCACGTGGGCGGCACCAGCTGGACGAACTGGACTCACAGCACGTGGGGGGACGGAAGCGCGGTGCTGTACATCAAGAATGGCGTCAAGTCTCAACACTCGACGTCCGTCGGAAACCTCCTGTTCACCTCATACCGATAGTCGGTCAGGGGTGACGGCGGTGAGGGTGCGGAGGTGGCTGCTTGCTGCTGCGGTGGCGCTGTTAGGCGGATGCTCCACCTCAGGCACTGAGCAGTCCACAGCTGTTCCTGCTGGTTGGCTGAAGGACGCCGACACGTCAAACGTGTCGGCAGCACAGGCTGAGGAGATCAGCGACCGCGTGGCAACGGCCGAAGAATACCAGGCGGCGTTCACCCGCTACCGAGAATGTTTGAGAGCCTCCGGATTCGAATTAGAGGACGTGCGATTCGAAAATCACGAATACCACTTCGGGGTTCCTAATGCGGCGGTGAGCGATGGTGCAGACTACGAATGCTATCAGGCGGAATATCGATATGTGGACATACTCTGGCAAAACTCGGATCTGGTCCAGGAGGCCCGTGATCCCTCTCCGGCTTTTCGGGAGTGCTTGCAGGAACGTGGCATCGAGCCGGCGGAGAATATGAACGAGATTCTCGAGCAGCTGCGGGAGGCGGGCATCGAACCGCCTGAGTGCCTCCAATAGGGCGTTGTCGATGACAAGCGGTGAGGGGTGAGGTAGCAGATGGTGCGAGTCCGTGACGGCGCCAAGCCAGGTTCTGGGGTGAGCCCGTGGCTGCGGTTGGTGCCGTTGGTGGCGCTGTGGGCGGTCCCCGTCGTGGCGGTGGCCGTGGCCGTGCCGGCGGTCGGCATGCGGGAAGAGGCGAGCATCGCGCCACCGTTGCCGTCGGTGGTGACCGTGGGAAGCCAGTCCACCGACGACCGCACGTCAGTGACCGCGTCGGTTGAGATCGAGGAGACCGGGCACGTCCGGTCCCCGGTATCGGGCCTGCTCACCTCGCTCGCCGAGATCGACGGTCCGGTCCGCCCGGGCCAGGAGCTGTTCGCCGTCGACGGGGTCCCGATACTGGCACAGCCCGGCACCGCCCCGCTCCATCGCGACCTGCGCGAGGGCGATGCGGGCGAGGACGTCGAAGTCCTCGCCCGATTTCTGGTGGACGCCGGACTGTTGGACGGGGACCTCGCAGGCTCCACATTCGACCGCGGCACGCGTACCGCGGTCGTGCAGCTGCAGGAGGAACTCGGGGTGCGCGCCGACGGGGTGTTCCGCCCGGGCTACGTCGCCTACCTGCCGCGATCCGCGGCCGAGCTCGGGGAGCCGCAGCTGACCGTGGGCAGCATGGTTGCCGCCGGCGAGACGATCCTGGAGACCGCGCCGGTTCCGATGCGGATCAGGTTCATCCCGACCAGCATGAGCACATCCCTCACTGAGCTGCAGGATGCGCCGCTCACACTAACCTTCGGTGACCTGCAGATCGCGGTCTCGGGCCTCGAGCCCACCGCGGCGGAACTGGCGACGATCCACGCGGGCCTGCGCGAAGCGGTCGCCGGTGGCGAGGCGCAGGTCACGGAAAGCGAGGTGCCCGGTGAGCCGGAGCAGTACGACGGCGGGCTGCTCAGCCGCGCCGAGCCACAGGTACGCGCGGTCGTGCCCGGCACCTCCGTGCACGTCAACGGTTCGGGGACGCAGTGTCTATTCGAGCGGCAGGAGGACGGCGGCTGGGCGCCCGAACGGATTCGGGCCCTGGAGCCCGCCGTGGGAACACTGGGCGCATTTTACGTCGACCCCTCGCTGATCGACGCGCGCATCGCGCGGGACCCGCTGACCCTTCCTGGCGAGGTGCTCGCCGAATGCCGATGAACGCCGTGCAGATCGACGTCGTCGACGCAACGGTCCGCTTTGGGACCACCACGGCGTTCGCGGGCCTTGACGCACACTTCCCCGCAGCACGGGTCACCGCGCTGGTGGGCCCCTCCGGCAGCGGCAAGTCGACCTTGCTGGCGGCCATCTCGGGCTACCAGTCGCTCGGCACCGGTCGCGTCGAGCTCCGCAATAGCCCGACCTGCCCGTCGTCTCCGCCGGACCCTGGGCGGGTCGCGTGGGTGCCGCAGGGCTCGAATGCGCTGGGCCGGCGCAGCGTGCTGGACAACGTAGCGATCGCTCCACTGGCCTCCGGCGCGCCGCTGCGCGAGGCCCACGAACGCGCCGTCGAGGCGCTCGAGGTCGTCGGGCTCGGAGCGCTGCTGCACCAGCAGGCTCGCCGCCTGTCCGGCGGGGAGCTGCAGCGCGTTGCGCTGGCCCGGGCCCTGGCCTCGAATAAGGAGGTGATCCTGGCCGACGAGCCATCGGCCAACCTCGACGCCGCCAATACCGACCTGATCGCCCAGATCCTCGACGGGCTGACCGCGCGGGCAACGATCGTCGTGGCTACCCACGATCCGGTACTCGTCGCCGCTGCCGAGGTCACAGTTCACATGCGCGATGAGGCGCTCGATGCAGCGTGACCGATGGCACCTGGGCCTGCTCGCCCGCGAAGCAATCCGGAACGTCTTCGGTGCCGGCTCGCGCATGCTCGCGATCCTTGCGCTCGCGATCCTCGCCGGTGCGGGATCCAGCGCCTACATCGCCCTCGAGACGCAGATCATGCGCCAGGAGATCCACGACCTTGCCGCCGAGGGACGCAACGTGCTGGTGTTCTCGGCGCTGAACAACGACGCACCCGCTCGCATCACCCGTGCCTCCTGCGAGGTGCTCGCCGGGCAGCACGGAATCCGCCACGCCGGGATGCTCGAGCACGCCGGAGAACTCGAGGTGCTGCCGGTCGGCAGCCGCCTGCCGACGCAACGGGCCAGCATGACCCTGTTCCCCGAACTCGCCGAAGCCGACCTGCTCGTCGGCCGCACCCTCTCCGAGCGGGCCGCGCGCCCGTTCATCGTCCGGACCGGCCAGGACCTGGCCACCGCCGTGCACGCCGATCGCCATCCCGGCGGCCTCGGCACGGGTTCCAGCATCACGCTGCCGCCGCGCCCCAGCGACGTCACCACCGAACGATGCGTCGTCGTTCTCGATGAATTCTCCGACGCCGGCACCGCCCTGCCCGCCGTCGCCGCCCAGCTGAAGGTCACGGAGAACTCGATCTCGGGTAGCGAACTGCTCACCGCCACCAGCGACCCAGTCGCCGACTACCTGCAGCGCCCCAGCCGCTGGCTCCCCCTACTGCTCGGCCTGTTCGGCGCGATCGCCACCGCTGTCACGACCCGACTGCGCGCCAGTGAGTTCGCCGTCTACCGCATGTCCGGCACCTCCCCCGTCTCGGTCATGACCCTGCTGACCCTCGAGGCCCTCCTCATCGCCGGCACCGCCGCTCTGTCCGCCACCGCAGCATCCCTGGCGCTGGCCCCGCATCATCTCGATCCGACCATCCCGATCCTGTGGGGACTCGCCCTCGCGGGCACGTGGGCTCTCAGCGCCGTAGCCAGTTCCCTCGACCTCGCGGTCCGCCGCCCCAGCGACCTCGCCAAGGACCGCTGACTGGGCCGAGTTCAGCGCACGGGGACGCCGGCCCCGGCGAGCGCGGCCTTGACCTCGGCGATCGTCACGACCCCGAAGTGGAACACGGACGCGGCGAGCACGGCGTCCGCGCCCGCCTGGACGGCCTCGACGAAGTGCTCGGCCGTGCCGGCGCCGCCGGAGGCGATGAGCGGCACGTCGGCGGCGGCCCGCACGGCGCGGATCATCTCGAGGTCGAAGCCGGCGTTCGTGCCGTCGGCGTCGATCGAGTTGAGCAGGATCTCCCCCACCCCGGCCGCGGCGGCGCGCGCGGCCCAGTCGACCGCGTCGATGCCCGTGCCGCGACGCCCCCCGTGGGTGGTGACCTCGTAGCCGGACGCCGTCCGGGCGCCGTCGCGGGTCCGCCGGGCGTCGACCGAGAGCACGAGCACCTGCGAGCCGAACCGCTCGGCGATCTCGGAGATGAGTTCGGGGCGCGCGATCGCGGCGGTGTTGACGCCGACCTTGTCGGCCCCGGCCCGCAGCAGCCGGTCGACGTCGTCGGTGGTGCGCACTCCCCCGCCGACGGTCAGCGGCACCGACAACCGCGACGCGGCCGCCGAGACGATCTCGGTCGTCGTCGCCCGGCCGTCGACGGTCGCACTCACGTCGAGGAACGTCAGCTCGTCGGCCCCCGCGTCGTGATAGCGCTGGGCGAGTTCGACCGGGTCCCCGGCATCGCGCAGGTTCTCGAAGTTCACGCCTTTGACGACGCGGCCGGCGTCGACGTCGAGGCACGGGATCACGCGGACGGCCAGGGTCATGTCAGTCTCCCTCAGGGGCGGGGTCGGGGGCGGTCGACGCGGCGAGCACGTCGATGACGAAGACGACGGTATCGGTACCGAAGGCGTCCTCGGGCGGGGCGATGATCATGTACTGGGAGCCGGCGGTGGCGTCGGTCAGGCCCCCCTGCCAGGCGGGGATGAGGCCCTCGAACGGGAGGGTCTGCGGCGCGTTGCCGTTGCCCCAGGTCGTCTCGAGCACCTCGCCCGTGTCCCAGGCCACGGACGTGTACTGCACCGTGATCGTCCCGCCGGTGCGCACCTGCGGGCCCGTGCCCCGGATGAGGGGCACGACCTCGAGCTGCGAGGGCGGTTCGGCGTCGGGGATCGTCACCTCGGGTTCGCCCCGCTCGCCGAGGGTGACCGTGGGCAGGTCGTCGGCCCCGGCGGGTGGGGGCAGCTCCTCGCCCCAGGCGCGGGTGTGCAGGATGTCGTAGACGACGAGGGTCGGATGCGACGTCGAGGCCGTGGGCGGGTCCGCGCGCAGCAGCCGGGTGCCCTCCCGGGCCCCGAGGAGGGAGGAGTACAGCGGCCCCGCCTCGCTCTTCGAGAGCAGCAGCACGCGCGGTTCCCGGGTGTAGGAGTCGTCGATCGTCTCGCCGG
This sequence comes from Pseudactinotalea sp. HY158, assembly GCF_009660225.1. Taxonomy (NCBI): domain Bacteria; kingdom Bacillati; phylum Actinomycetota; class Actinomycetes; order Micrococcales; family Cellulomonadaceae; genus Pseudactinotalea; species Pseudactinotalea sp. HY158. The sequence continues at coordinate 1,428,449 of NZ_CP045920.1, read as the reverse complement.
TCTGGGCGTCGACGGCGAGGTAGGCGAGCAGCACCGGGTCCCCGTCGGCCAGTTCCCTGCCGTCGCCCTCGATGATCGTCTCCGTGGCGCTGTGCTGGACGACGAGCGGGACGGGGGCGATGAGCTGCGGGCGGCGCCCGAAGTCGCCGGTCACCTCGACCCGGTCGAGCGGCCCCTCGGGCACGTCCTCCGTGCAGCCGAGGAGCCCGAACAGGAGCGAGGCCACGGCCAGCAGCCCGGCCACGGCCCGGACTCGGCTCATCGGCCGCCCCCCGGCTCGGTGACGAGCTCGATGAGCCGGTCGACGCGCTCGTCGGAGTGGATGAAGGGATCCTTGCACAGCACGGTGCGCCCGGACTGATCGTTCACCTTGAGGTGCACCCAGTCGACCGTGTAGTCGCGGCGGTTCGCGGTGGCGGCGGTCACGAAGTCCCCCCGCAGCTTCGCCCGGGTGGTCTGCGGGGGCGTCGTCGTGGCGGCTTCGATCTCCTGCTCGCTCGCGAGCCGTGTGGCCAGCCCGCGCTCCATGAGCCGGTGGAAGATCCCGGTGCGCGGGGAGATGTCGTGGTAGGCGAGGTCGAGACGGCGCACGCGCGGGTCGGTCAGGGCACGGTCGCCCGCCTCGACGTACCGGTCGATGAGCCGCTTCTTGATCACCCAGTCGAGTTCGGTCTCGACGGCGCTCAGGTCGCCGCCGGCGAGGGCGTCGAGGCCGCGCTGCCACAGGTCGACCACCCAGTCGTCGTGGGAGCTCGAGCCGTGCTCGCCGAGGTGGGCCCGGACCCGGTCGAGGTAGGCCCGCTGCGCATCGAGCGCGCTCGCGGTGCCGCCGCCGGCCAGCGGCAGCTGCGTCGTCGCGGTCAGGTCGTGGGAGATGGCCCGGATCGAGCGCACGGGTTCCGCGAGGATGAGATCGGGCAGGATCGCCCCGGCCTCGAGGAGCCGGAGCACGAGGTCGGTCATGCCGACCTTGAGCATGGTCGAGGCGTGCGACATCGAGGAGTCCCCGCTGATGACGTGCAGGCGCCGGTACTTGTCGGCGTCGGCGTGCGGTTCGTCGCGGGTGTTGATGATCGGCCGGGACCGGGTCGTGGCCGAGCTCGTGGCCTCCCACATGTGATCGGATCGCTGGGAGAACACGTACCGGGAGCCGGAGGGGGTGATCCGCACGTGCCCGGCGCCGGTGAGGATCTGGCGGGTGATGAGGAACGGCACGAGCTGGTCGGTCGTGCGGGCGAAGTCGGCGCGGCGGCGCAGCAGGTAGTTCTCGTGGCAGCCGTAGGAGTTGTCGGCCGAGTCGAGGTTGTTCTTGAACAGGTGGATGCGCCCGTCGATGCCGTCGGCCTCGAGGCGCTCCTGGGCGTCGTCCACGAGCGTGCTCATGAGCACCTCACCGGCCTTGTCGTGCACGAGCAGCTGGTGGATGTCGTCGCATTCGGCGGTGGCGTATTCGGGGTGGGAGCCGACGTCGAGGTAGAGGCGGGAGCCGTTGCCGAGGAAGACGTTCGAGGAGCGCCCCCACGCGACGACCTTGCGGAAGAGGTAGCGGGCGATCTCCTCGGGGGTCGGCGCGCGCCCGGACGTGGTCGAGCAGGTGACCCCGAACTCGGTCTCCAGCCCGAAGATGCGTCGGCTCATGCGCCCTCGGGCTCCACGATCAGGCCGGTGATCTCCTCGGGCCGGAGCCGTCGGAACGACCGGCGCAGCCGGGACCGGTCGAGCACCGCCGCCTCGACGACCTCGGCGGCGAGCCGGCGCGGCTCCTCCTCGGCCCCGCTCGCGCCCGGGCCTGCGCCCAGCGTCGCGAGCGCGAGGCGCAGCGCCTCGGCGAGCGTGAGGCCGGGGCGCCAGCCCTCGCCGAGCCGGACGCCGAGCCGCTGGGCGTCCCCGCCCATGACCAGGTACCCGTTCTCGTCGGCGACCGAGCCGTCGTAGGAGAGCCGGTATATCTGGTCCTCGGACTGGGCCGGGCCCACCTCGGCGACGGCGATCTCCACCTCGAGCGGCTTCGCCTCCGTGGTGAAGACCGATCCGAGCGTCTGGGCGTAGGCGTTGGCCAGGCCCCGGGCGGTGACGTCGGCTCGATCGTAGGAGTAGCCTCGCAGGTCGGCGTAGCGCACTCCCGCCACCCGCAGGTTCTCGAACTCGTTGTACTTGCCCACGGCGGCGAAGCCGATCCGGTCGTAGATCTCGCTGATCTTGTGCAGCGCCCGGGAGGGGTTCTCGGTGGCGAAGGCGATCCCGCCGTCGTAGCCGACGACGACGACGGAGCGGCCCCGGGCGATCCCCTTCCGGGCGAAGTCCGCCCGGTCCTTCATCAGTTGTTCGGGCGAGACGTAGAACGGCTGGGTCATGAGGCTCCCCCGCGCTCGGGCCGGGCGGCCCGGGCGCGCTCGATCCGGTCGGTGGAGGCGGCCAGGTCGGCCTGCGTCACGGGCCGGTACCCCTCGGCGCTCACGGTGGCGACCATCGGGTAGATGCCGCGGGCGGCGTCCGGGCCGCCGGTGGCGGAGTCCTCGTCGGCCGCGTCGACGAGCGCGTGCAGGGCCACCTCGATCGCCTCCGCGGCGCCCATGCCGGGGCTCCACTGCTTCTTCAGGGAGCCGCGCGCATACACCGAGCCGGAGCCCACGCTGTGGTGGTCCTGCTCCTCGTACCGCCCGCCGACCACGTCGTAGGAGAAGATGCGGCCGATGCCGCGGCCCTCGTCGTAGCCGCCGAAGAGCGGCACGGCCGCGAGGCCCTGGAGCGCGAGCGGAAGGTTCGCGCGGACCATGGTCGCGAGCCGATTCGCCTTGCCCTCGAGGGACAGGAGCGAGCCCTCGATCTTCTCGTAGTGCTCGAGCTCGAGCTGGAAGAGGCGCACGAGGTCGATCGCCAGCCCGGCCGTGCCGGCGATCCCGATCGCCGAGAACTCGTCGGCGGGGAACACCTTCTCGATCTGCCGGTGCGCGATCGCCGTGCCCATCGTGGCGCGCCGGTCACCGGCCATGACCACGCCGCCGGCGTAGGTGAGCGCGACGATCGTCGTCGCGTGCGCGGTCGTCGGGGCCGCGGCGCGGGCGTCGGCGGCTTGCGGCAGCAGCTCGGGGGCGTGGGCGCCGAGGAAGTCCACGAAGGAGGAGCTGCCGGGGGTGAGGAAGCTCGCCGGCAGCCGATCCGGTGGCAGCGGACTCACTGGCCGCCCTTCTGCACGAACCCGCGGACGAAGGACTCCGCGTTGGTCTCCAGCACGTCGTCGATCTCCGACAGCAGGGAATCGACCTCGACATCGCGCGCCTGGGCCGCCGTGGGCGGGGGTGGGACCGCCGCATCGTCCTCGGGCGGACGCGGCTTCTCGAATCTCTGGGCCACGATTCCTCCTTAGTTCTCCCTCTGATCCTAGACGCTCACGCCCCCGGGTCGGACGCCTCCCGCAGCGCGGCCACGAGGTCGGTCGCGGTCGGGCTCGTGGTGAGCAGGTCGTGCACGTGACCGCGGGTGCCACGGTGGGGTTCGGGCATCGGAATGCGGTGCAGATTCTCCTCGCCCGGGAGGTCGAACACGACCGCGTCCCAGTTCGCGGAGTCGATCTCGTCGCCGTAGCGGCGGATGCACTCGCCTCGGAAGTAGGCGCGGGTGTCCTCGGGGGCGACCGAGATCGCGGCGGCGGCCTCCTCCGCGGTCACGAGCACCTCGACCGCGCCGGCTCGCTCGAGGGTGTGATAGATCCCCTTCTCGGGCCGCAGGTCCGACCATTGCAGGTCGAGGGCGGCGAGCCGAGGGCTGTCCCAGTCGAGTCCGTCCCGGGTGCGCATCCCCTCGAGCAGTCGATACTTCGCCACCCATTCGACGTCCCGGGCGCAGCTGAGGACGTCGACCTCGAGCCGGTCGAGCACGTCGGCCCAGCGGCGCATCACCTCGGCGGTCTCGGGGTCGGTGGCCGGGGCCCCGGGCCGGGCCGCCTCGGCGGCGAGCCGGTCGCGGACGGCGCCCAGATAGATCCGCTGGATCTCGAGGGCGGTGAGCTCCCGGCCGTCGGTCGTGGGAACGGCCGCGGTCAGGGTCAGGTCGTGGCTGATCGTGCCCGCGGCGCCGACGGGGTCGGCCAGGTGCAGGTTCCACAGCTCCGGCGGCACGCCGCCGGTCTCGAGGAGCCACAGCACGAGCGAGGTGGTGCCCGCCTTGAGGAGGGTCGAGGGCTGTACGAGGTTCGCATCGCCGACGATCACGTGCAGGCGCCGATAGCGGTCCGGGTCGGCGTGCGGCTCGTCGCGGGTGTTGATGATCGGGCGCCGCAGCGTCGTCTCGAGTCCGACCTCGGCCTCGATGAAGTCGGCGCGCTGACTCAGTTGGAAGCCCGCCCGCTCGCCGCGCTGACCGAGGCCGACCCGGCCGGCGCCGCAGAAGATCGGCCGGCTGAGCAGGAACGGGGTGAGCACCGAGACGATGTCGGCGAACGGCACGCCCCGGTCGACGAGGTAGTTCTCGTGGGTGCCGTAGGAGGCGCCCTTGCCGTCGGTGTTGTTCTTGTACAGCGCCACGGGCGGCAGGCCGGGGTACTGGGCCAGCAGCCGCGAGGAGCGCAGCAGGATCTCGTCGCCCGCTCGGTCCCAGCGCACGAGATCGCCCGGGCCGGTGACCTCCGGGCCCGAGTACTCGGGATGGGCGTGGTCGACGTAGTAGCGGGCGCCGTTCGGGAGGATGACGTTTGAGGTGAGTTCGCCCCGACCCGCCTCGTCCGCGCGGCGGCGCTGGGTCACCGTGCCCCACACCTGCGGCGGGTCGGCTGCGTCGCCGGTGTCACCGGCGTCACCAGCGTCACCGTCCGTGAGCTGGCTGGGGTGCGCCGCCGCCCGGTCGAGCCGGAAGCCGCGCGCGTCGTTCAGGGGATCCTCGTCGTGGAAGTCCCAGCGCGCCCGCCCCAGACCGACCGCGGCCGCGTAGGCCGTGACGAGCTGGGCGCTCATGAGCATGGGATTCGCCCAGGGATCGCCCACGCCGACGACGCCGTACTCGGTCTCGATCCCCATGATCCGGCGGACGGTCACAGGTACTGCCCCGTGGTTCCCACCTGTTCGATCCGCCGGTGCGCCTCCGGGGCGCCCTTGTGCTGGACGATCGTGCGGATGAACACGATGCGTTCGCCCTTCTTGCCGGACACCCGAGCCCAGTCGTCCGGGTTCGTGGTGTTCGGAAGGTCCTCGTTCTCGCGGAACTCGGCCAGGCAGCCCGCGAGCAGGTGGTCGAGCCGGATGCCGCGGGTGCCGGTGGCGAGCAGATCCTTGATGGCGCCCTTCTTCGCCCGGTCCACGATATTGGCGATCATCGCGCCGGAGGCGAAGTCCTTGAAGTAGAGGATCTCCTTGTCGCCGCTGGCGTAGGTGACCTCGAGGAACTCGTTCTCCGGCTCGCGGGAGTACATCCGCTCGACGGTCGCATCGATCATCGCGGCCACGGCGCGCGCGTGGCCGCCGTCGTGCTCGGCGAGGTCGTCGGGGTGGATGGGCAGGTCAGCGGTGAGGTACTTGGCGAAGATGTCGCGCGCGGACTCGGCGTCGGGGCGCTCGATCTTCACCTTGACGTCGAGGCGGCCCGGCCGCAGGATCGCCGGGTCGATCATGTCCTCCCGGTTCGAGGCGCCGATGACGATGACGTTGTCGAGCCGTTCGACACCGTCGATCTCGGCGAGGAGCTGCGGCACGATCGTCGTCTCGACGTCCGAGGAGACGCCGGTGCCACGGGTGCGGAACAGCGACTCCATCTCGTCGAAGAACACGACGACGGGGATGCCCTGGGAGGCCTTCTCGCGGGCTCGGCCGAAGATCAGCCGGATGTGGCGTTCCGTCTCGCCCACGAACTTGTTGAGCAGCTCGGGGCCCTTGACGTTGATGAAGTACGACTTCTGCGCGACCTGGGAACCGCCGTGCTCGTCCCGGCGCCCCGGTGCGCCGCCGTCCGTGCGCGCGAGCGCGGTGGCGGCCAGCGAGGTGGCCACGGCCTTGGCGATGAGGGTCTTGCCGCAGCCGGGCGGGCCGTAGAGCAGGAGGCCCTTCGGGGGCTTGAGGCCGTGCTCGCGGTAGAGGTCGGGGTGGAGGAAGGGCAGCTCGACCGCGTCGCGGATCTGCTCGATCTGGGTGGTCAGGCCGCCGATGTCGCCGTAGCCGACGTCGGGCACCTCCTCGAGCGTGAGCTCCTCGACGTCGGTGCGGGCGATCTTCTCGAAGGCGAAGCCCGTGCGTGGGTCCGCGCTCAGGGTGTCGCCCACCCGGACCGGCTCGGCGAGCAGGGGACCGGACAGGCGAAGGACGCGCTCGTCGTCCGCGCGCCCGACGACGAGCACCCGATCGGCGCCGTAGGTCTCCTTCACGGTGACCAGCTCGCCGGCTCGCTCGTACTCGCCGGCCGCCACGACGGTCATGGCGTCGTTGAGCTGCAGCTCCTGGCCGGGGTGCAGCGCGTCGACGTCGATCGCGGCGACCACCCCCAGGCGCAGCTTCCGCCCGGAGGAGAAGACGTCGACCGTGCGGTCCTCGTGTCGGGCGAGGAACGTGGCATACGAGGCCGGGGGCCTGCTCATCTCCTCGAGTTGGCCACGCAGCTCGACCAGCTGCGTGCGCGCCGAGGTGAGGGCGGCCACGAGCCGCTCGTTCTTGGCCGCCAGATCCACGGCCTCCTTGCGCACCTCGTCGATCGTGCGCGCGCCGGAACCGATCCGACCGGGAACGTCACTCATCGGGCACCTCCTCCTCCACGATAGGCACAGAATCCGCGTCCGGGGAGGCCGGGTCCACGTGGCGGGCGGCGCGATCGTCCCGCGCTGCGCGATCGGCCTCGTGGGCGCGGCGCACCCGGCGGATCTTCTTCGCGGAGACCTCCCGCTCGCCCAGGTCCTCGGCGAGGCGCGTCGGGTCGACCTCGACCGGCGGCTCGGAGTAGGCGCCGGGGGCCGGGCGGCGGCGTCGGGTCGGGGCCACCGTTCCCGGGGCGAGGCGGCGGGTGGAGATGAGGAAGCCGGTGTGGGCGACCATGCGGTGGTCGGGCCGGACGGCCAGGCCCTCGAGATGCCAGCCGCGGACCATGGTCTCCCACGCGATCGGCTCGGTCCAGCGGCCGTCGTCCTTGATGTCCTCGGCGAGGCGCGAGAGCTGGGTGGTCGTGGCGACGTAGGCCACGAGCAGTCCGCCCGGGGCGAGGGCTCCGGCGGCGGCGTCGATGTTCTCCCACGGGGCGAGCATGTCGAGCACGATCCGGTCGATGCTGCCGGGCGCCGCGACCCGCGGCAGCACGTCGGCGAAGTCCCCCGCTTCGAGCCGCCAGGCGGGGTGGGGGCCGCCGAAGAAGTTCTCGACGTTCCCCCGCGCGATCGCCGCGAAGTCCTCCCGGCGCTCGATGCTCAGCACGCTGCCCGCGTCGCCGACGGCGCGCAGGAGCGAGAGGGTGAGCCCGCCGGAGCCGACGCCGGCCTCGACGACCCGGGCGCCCGGGTAGATGTCGGCCTCGGTGACGATCTGGCCGGCGTCCTTGGGGTAGATGACCGTGGCCCCGCGCGGCATGGACAGCACGTAGTCGCTCAGCAGCGGCCGCAGCGCGAGGTATTCGATCCCGCCGCTCGAGGCGACCACGGTGCCCTCGGGCGCGCCGATGAGGGCGTCGTGGGAGAACCAGCCGCGATGGGTGTGGAACGCCCCGGCCTCCTCGAGCGTGATCGTGGACAGCCGCCCCTTGGGGTCGGTCAACTGGACCTTGTCGCCCGCGCGGAAGGGGCCTCGGCGCACGTCGGCGCCGGTGGGTTCGATGCTCACGACCGGCCAGTCTAATTGAGCCGCTCGCACCGGCCGGACGCCTTGATCCCGCTGGCGCCGCAGACGTCGTCCGCGGCCTGTCGACGGCGGCTCAGCCGCCGGTCTCGAGGCGATGGATGACGGCGGTGACGTCGACGATGGCTGTGGCGGCGCCGTCCCTCATGACGACGGTCACGTTGCCGCTGCGATGCTGGAGGATCTGCGCCAACTGGCCGAGCGCGGCGGGGCCCGCCGTCTCGGTCATGACGGCGACCGGCGCGCTCGCGTCGAGCACCGCGGTCACGGGTGTGCCGGCGCGGACTGGCCCGGGTACGGCGGCGAGCGCGGCGCCGTCGACGACGCCGAGGGGGCGGCCGGAGGCGTCGAGGACGAGGGTGGGCAGGGCCTGGACGTCGGCCACGCTCGCCGCCTCGGGGAGCAGCCGGGCGGGGCGGAGGAAGTGGTGCACGTCGAAGTCGGCCGCCCGGGCCCGCGCCCGGGCCACGCGAACGCTCGCCGCGGCGCCCTGCCAGATGACGCCCGCGATGAGGATGCCCCAGATCGCGGTGGTCAGCTCGGGGCGCCGCCCCGAGAGCAGGGGCCAGCCGAGGACTCCCACGGCGATGAGCACGGCCGCGACCTGCCCGCAGCGGCCGCTGATCCGCATCCCGAGGTAGCGGTCCCCGGTGATCTTCCAGATGAGTGCCTCGAGGAGGCGGCCGCCGTCGAGCGGGAGCGCGGGCACGAGGTTGAACACGGCCACCACGGCGTTCGTGATCGCGATCGTGGTGAGCAGGAAAAAGCCGATGGCGTGCCCGGGCGTGACCATGACCGCCCACCAGCACGCCACCGCGATCGCCGCGTTGGCGAGCGGACCGACGACGGCGACGAGCGCCGAGGCGCCCGGGCGATCGATGTCGCGGGCGAAGGAGGTGTGTCCGCCCCACAGGGAGATGACGAACTCGTCGACGTCGTAGCCGGCGCGGCGGGCGGTGAGCCCGTGCGCGAGTTCGTGGGCGAGCACGCTCAGCGCGAGCAGCAGCGGGATCGCGAGCGCGATCGCCCCGGCCGGCAGCAGGCCCGTGATCCCGAGCCGGCTCTGCACGATCGGGGTGAAGAGCACCACGAGCACGACGGCGATGAGCGCCCACCCGCGGGTGAGCACGATCGGAGCCCCCGCGACGGAGCCGACGCGCAGGCCCGGGGTGGTCGAACGGCGGGAGGAGGACGGCCGAGGTGCGGCCGGGGTTCTCATGCGGCGTCGGGATCCGTGAGCGGGAGGAGATCGGTGGGCGCCACGCGGGCGAGGGTCTCGATGATCCGCACGCCCGGCTCCGCCTGCAGGGGCACGTGCGCCGGCACCCCGAGGACCCGGGCGCCCGAGGCGAGCGCCGATGCGACGCCGGGGACGGAGTCCTCGATCGCCACGCAGTCGGCGATGTCGACCCCGATGCGTTCGGCCGCGGTCAGGTACGGCTCCGGGTGCGGCTTGCCGCGGGTGACCATGTCGCCGGTGACGCGCGCCGCGAAGCTGCCCGGGGGAAGCATGTCGACGACCACGTCCGCGAGCCGGGCATAGGACATCGTCACGAGCACGCAGGGGACGCCGGCCGCCCGCAGGGCCGCGAGCAGCTCGACTGCTCCGGGCCGCCAGGCGGCCTCGCCCGCGCGGACCTTCTCGACGACCTGCCCGATGAGGGCCTCGACGAGCTCCTCGTCTCCGAGCGGAATCCCGGCGCGCTCGCGCAGCAGGGCGGCGCTGTCGGTGAGCGCCTTGCCGATGAGCTCCATGGCCAGGCCCTCGTCCCACGTGCCCCCATGGGCGCGGGAGAGCGCCATCTCGGCGCCGATCCACTGCGGTTCGGTGTCGATGAGCGTGCCGTCCATGTCCCACAGGACGGCCGCCGGCAGTCGCTGCTCGGCGACGGCGGATTCCTCCGCCCGGACGCTGCTGTCAAGTTGAGGCAACCGGTTCTCCCACGTTCGTCTCGGCCCATGTACGCCCCGCCAGCCTAGTCGCATCCCGCGGACGGGCCGTTTTTCCAGCCCCCTCCCCCTGGTCCGGCCGGGCCCGGCGCGCGATGGTGGACGGATGGATCAGACACAGGTGGCTGCGCTCGATGCCTGGTGGCGGGCCGCGAACTATCTCTCGGTCGGGCAGATCTACCTGCTCGACAACCCGCTCCTGCGGGAGCCGTTGCGAGCCGAGCACATCAAACCCCGACTCCTCGGGCACTGGGGCACCTCCCCCGGGCAGAACTTCCTGTACGCGCACCTGAACCGGGCGATCATCGAACGGGACCTCGACATGTTCTATGTCTCCGGTCCGGGCCACGGCGGCCCGTCGCTCGTGTCGGCCGCGTGGCTCGAGGGAACCTACAGCGAGATCTACTCGGCGGTCGGGGACGACGCCGAGGGGATGCGCGCGCTCTTCCGACAGTTCTCCTTCCCCGGGGGGATCCCCAGCCACGTCGCGCCCGAGACGCCCGGCTCCATCCACGAGGGCGGGGAACTGGGCTACTCCCTCGCCCACGCCTACGGTGCGGCCTTCGACAACCCCGGCCTGATCGTGGCCGCGGTCATCGGCGACGGCGAGGCGGAGACCGGGCCGCTCGCCGCCTCCTGGCACTCCAACAAGTTCCTCGACCCGGTCACCGACGGCGCCGTGCTGCCGATCCTGCACCTCAACGGCTACAAGATCGCCAATCCGGCGGTGCTGGCCCGCATCTCACCGGAGGAGCTGACCGCGCTGCTCACCGGCTACGGCTACCGGCCGTACTGGTTCTCGGGCGGCTTCGACGGGGAGGACCCGCGCGCCGTCCACACGCGGTTCGCGCAGGTGCTGGACCAGGTGCTCGACGAGATCGCCCGTATCCAACACGCGGCCCGCGCCGGCGGGGAGACGATCCGGCCGGCGTGGCCGGTCCTCGTGTTCGCCACGCCGAAGGGCTGGACCGGGCCGCGGGAGGTCGACGGCACCCCGGTCGAGAACACCCATCGAGCACACCAGGTGCCGCTCAGTGGGGTGCGCGAGAACGCCGCGCATCGCCGCCGGCTCGAGGAGTGGATGCGCAGCTACCGGCCCGAGGAGTTGTTCGACGCCGACGGGCGCCTCGCCGAGTTGCCCCGCCGCCTCAATCCCACCGGCACGCGGCGCATGAGCGCCAATCCCCACACGAACGGCGGCCATCTCACCCGCGACCTCCACCTCCCGGACTTCCGGGAGTACGCCGTCGACGTGCCCGCCCCGGGCGGGGCGGTCGCCGAGGCCACGCGGGTGCTGGGCGGCTGGCTCGCCGAGGTCGTGCGGCGCAACCCGGACAACTTCCGCATCGTCGGCGCGGACGAGACGGCCTCGAACCGGCTCGATGCCACGATCGAGGCCGGCGGGAAGGCGTGGATCGGGGACCGCCTGCCCGGCGATGCCGACCTGACCCCGACCGGGCGGGTGCTGGAGGTGCTCTCGGAGCATCTGTGCCAGGGCTGGCTCGAGGGTTACCTGCTCACGGGCCGACACGGCCTGTTCAACAGCTACGAGGCGTTCGTGCACATCGTCGACTCCATGTTCAATCAGCACGCCAAGTGGCTCAAGGTCACCCGCACCCTGCCGTGGCGGATGCCGATCCCCTCGCTCAACTACCTCCTCTCCTCGCACGTGTGGCGCCAGGATCACAACGGCTTCAGCCACCAGGACCCGGGTTTCATCGATCACGTGGTGAACAAGAAGGCGGACGTGATCCGGGTGTATCTCCCACCGGATGCGAACACGCTGCTCAGCACCTACGATCACTGCCTCCGCAGCCGCGACTACGTCAACGTGGTGGTCGCGGGCAAGCAGCCGCAGCCCCAGTGGCTCACGATCGAGGAGGCGGTCGCGCACTGCACCCGGGGAATCGGGATCTGGCCGTGGGCGAGCAACGATGCCGGCGACCCCGACGTCGTCCTCGCGTGCGCGGGAGACGTGCCGACGCTCGAGACCCTCGCGGCCGCCGACCTGCTGCGCACCCGTCTCCCGGAGCTGCGGGTCCGCGTGATCAACGTGGTCGACCTCATGCGCCTCCAGGACGAGCGGGAGCATCCGCACGGGCTCCCCGGCCGGGAATTCGACTCGCTGTTCACCACGGACAAGCACGTGGTGTTCGCCTATCACGGGTATCCGTGGCTCATCCACCGGCTCACCTACCGGCGCACGAACCACTCCCGGATCCACGTGCGCGGCTACAAGGAGGAGGGCACCACGACCACCCCGTTCGACATGGTCATGCTCAACGAGCTCGACCGGTTCCACTTGGTGATGGACGTGATCGACCGAGTGCCGGGGCTCGGCACTCGCGCGGCCGAGCTGCGCCAGGAGATGGCCGACGCGCGCACGACGGCCCGGGCGTACACGCGCGCCCACGGCGAGGATCCTCCCGAGATCAGGGAGTGGACCTGGCCCGCGTGAGTCCCGCCGGTGCTGCTCGACTCGACTCGGCTCCGTCGACCGGAGTCGAGTCGCGCACGATCCGTCCGCGTGTGGTTCGGTCCGACGGCGCTCGCGTGGGGACGACGGCCCGCGGGTTTCGTCGGTCTCCTCCGTCGCGGAATGCAGCGCGTCCCTCGGTGTACCCGCGGATTTGCGGGTTCGGCTCTCCTACCTCCTGCTCTCGGCATCGTGCCGGCACCGATTCCGTGCGCGCTCGCGTCCGCCGGTCGTGCCCGCTCGGGCCGGTCGCGCAGGTGCGGGCTCCCGCCATGCGTCTCCCCTCGGCTCCGGCCCGGTCGAGTCCGGCCCGGTCGAGTCCGGCTGCGACACCATCGTCGAACGACCCTCCGAACGAGCCGGCATGCACTGGCCCGTCGCCGGCCTCGTCCCGGCCAGCCGCGTCCCGCAGCCGTGCGGCCGAGGGTCACGAACTCCGGCCCGCGACCCCCACCGGACGCAACCCGTTGCCGAGTCGCCGATTCGCTAAGTCCCCGAGTCACCGAGTCACCGATGGTGTCTCGGGGGAATGTCGGTGGGTGCTGGGACGATGTTTTCTATGGAACTTCAGCGGTTCGAGCGGGAGGTGGTCGATGATTCGGCCATGCTCGCCCGGCTGCGTCGGGGCCGGGAGGTCATGGACGAGGTGATGATCGAGCGGCTCGCGTTGGCGGCGATGTGGGTCGAGCATCATCCGTATGTGATCGCGGCCGAGGACGAGGGTGAGGACACCCTGGCCCATCTGCCCCCGCTGGTCGTGGAGGCCACCCTGGCCCAGAAGGCCGAATGGGACCAGATCGATCACGACGCCCGCCAACGCGAGATCACCGCGATCCACACCGCCGCCGCCAACAACAACACGAACACCCGGAGGAGCGGCAGCCGGAGCAGCAGCGATGGTCCCGACGGCGTGACGAGCGTGCTGGATCGTGCTACGGATCCGGCGTCGCATCCGTTGACGGCCGCGGATCTGGTTCCGGGTGTGGGATCGGGGCAGCGGGGGTTGTGGACGGTGGAGGAGTACTCGATCTCCACGTTCGCGGCCGGGGCCGGGATGGGCCTGGACGCCGCCCAGCGTCTCCTGCTCGAGGCCGAACAGTTACGTACCCGGCTCCCGCTGCTGTTCGCCCGGGCCCTGGCCGGGCGGGTGCGGGTCTGGCGGGCCCGTCAGATCGCGGCGGCGACCCTGTTCCTGTCGGTCGAGGCCTGCGGGTTCGTCGACTCCCAGCTCTCGCTCGTGCCGTTGAACTTCGGGCGTTCCCAGCTCGATGGGCTGATCAAGGAGGCCCTCATCCGGCACATGCCCACCGAGTACGAGGCCGCCGAACAAGCCGCCGATCAGGGCCCGGCTCGGGATGTCACCTTCACCCACGCCGAGACCGCCACCGGGGACTCGCGCATGCACGCGGTCCTACCCGCGGCCGATGGCCGGATCCTGCAGGACGTGATCGATCACCTCGCCGGCATGATCCAGGCCCAGGGCTGGGACCTGCCCGCCGGAGACCTACGCGCCTACGCCCTGGGCGACCTCGCCCGCGCCCGCTACGGCGACACACCCCTGCCCGGCTGCACCCCCACCGGCACCGACCAACCAGCCCAACCAGACCAACCGGGCGAGCCCGACCCGCACGCGACGCCCGCCCGACCGGGCGACCCCGTCCGCCCGGGTGCCCCCGTCCGCCCGGGCGAGTCCGTCCGCCCGGGCGAGTCCGGCCGCCCGGGCGAGCCGGGCACGTTCGGTCGTATCTGCCCACCGCCCGATGGCACCGCCGAACAGGCCGAGCAGGCCGGGGCCGCCGAGCAGTCCGGGGTCGCCGAGCAGTCCGGAACCTTCGAACCATCCAGCACCCCGGGTCATCAGGGCGCGGCCGGTCATCAGGGCTCGGCAAGCGCGGCGGGTCATCAGGGCGCGCCGGGGACGGGTGGTGCGGGCGTGCCACGGGGCCGGATCCTGATGTACCTGCACCTCCAGGCCGCCGACCTCTGGCCCGCCGGACTCCTGACCACCAGCCCACCACGACCACCCGGCGATCGGGGCGATCCCGGCGATCCGGGTGATCTTTCCGATTCCGGTGATCGTGGTGATCGTGGTGTGTCGGGTGCCGGCGGGCGGGCCGTGGGTGGCGGGTTCGATCGTGAACGGCTGCGCCGGGTCCCGGTCCGGGTCGAGGCCCGCGGCCTACCCCGCGGCGCGGTCATCACCGCCGCCGAACTCGGCTCCCTCTTCCACCGCCCCACCACCCTGCCGCCCGCACCCGCGCCCGCGGCACCGGGCACACCCGCACCCGGCCCTCAGGGGACGGGTGTGCCCGAGGGGCCGTGCCTCAACGGGACAGCTGCGCCCGCATCCCCGGGACGGCCCGGCACCGTACCGCCCGGCACCGGTCTGGCCGAGACCGTGCTGCCCGGAACCGGTCTGCCTGGGACCGGTCTGCCTGGGACCGGTCTGCCTGGGACCGGTCTGCTCGGGACCGGTCTGCCCGGCGCGGGTGGGTCCGGGTCGTGTTTCGTGCCCGAGATCATCGTGCGCCCGGTCCTCGATCTGGACGAGCCCCTCGCGACCGATTCCTACACCCCGACCGAACGGATGCGCACCCAGGCCATCCTGACCACCGACCGATGCGCCTTCCCCTGGTGCACCCGCACCGCCCGCGCCTGCGACCTCGACCACATCGACGCCTGGCACACCACCACACGCACCAGGCACGACAGACACGCCGCACACGACGGGCGCGACGGACACGGCGGGCACGACGCCGGCGGGAGCGCCGCCGGCAGCGGGAGCGGCGAGGGCGGCGGCGTGGTCGTGACCGGGGGCGCGACCTGCCCGTGCAACCTCGCCCCGCTGTGCAGGGCGCATCACCGCCTCAAGACCCACGCCCACACCGATTCCGCCTCGCGCGGGCGTCACGCGGCCTGGTCCTACGCCAAGCTCGACGCCGGCACCTACCTGTGGACCGGCCCCCACGGCATCCGCCTCCTACGCACCCCCTGGGGCACCCTCGACACCCAGGCCACCACCGGCCCCACCGGCCCCATCGGCCCCATCGAGACCGCCGAGAGCATCGAGACCGCTCAGCACACCGAACCCGCCGGGAGCTGTGGCACGGGCGAGCACCGCGACACGCACGAAAACACCGAGAACGCCGCCACGAGCGGCGGCACCAGCAGCGGCACGGGAGCGATCCAGCCGGCCACCAGCCCGACGACCGGCACCCGAGAGAACACCGCCCTCGGCACCACCGTCCGCGGCACCAGCGCGTCCGGCCCGATCGTGACAGCCCGTGCATCCGGCGCAGCTCATGCCGCGGACACAACTCGTGCCCCGGGCGTGGAGGCCCCGCCCGAGACGACCTCGCCCGCCCGGCCCGCGCCGCTCTCCCCGCAGCGGGAACGCGCCAACCGGGCCCACTGGTCCCAGGCCACCCCCGACACCCTCGCCATCGTCCACAGCCGAGACACCCGCCTGAGCGACCGCGCCGACACCACCCGCGCAGCCCACCGCGCCGCCGAGGAAGACGACGCCCGCCGCTACCCCGACGAACCACCCTTCTGAAGCAGCCGGCCCATCCGAGGCGGCCGGCTTGTCGCGGGGCCGACCGGTCCGAACGCCCATCGTCTGAGGACCCGCCCAGTCTCGTCGACTGAACGGCCACGACGCCCGGGCCATCCCTCCGACCCCGCACCAGGCCGGAGCCCACCCACGCGACGAGGCTCAGCCCCGAGCAGGCACCGATCGACCGCACGGCCACCCGCTGCGCCGCCCACGGAATGGTCCGACTAGGCTGGCTGTGTGAGTCCGCTACCCCAATCCGAATCCGCGCCGGCGATGCTCATCGCGGCCTTCGAAGGCTGGAACGACGCCGGCGGCGCCGCGACCGCCGCCGTGCATTGGCTGGCGACCGAGTGGAATGCTCGGGAGGTCGACACGATCGACCCCGAGGAGTACCACGATTTCCAGGTGAACCGCCCGGTCACGAGCCTCGACGACGACGGGGAGCGCCGCCTCAGCTGGCCGGTGACCTCCCTCTCGGTCGCGCTCAGCCCCGAGGGTCGCAGCATCGTGTTCGCCCAGGGGGTCGAACCATCGCTCAAATGGCGCACCTTCTGCGATGAACTCCTCACGAAGGCCGAGGAGCTGAACGTCGGCACGATCGTCTGCCTCGGAGCCCTGCTCGCGGACGCACCCCACAGCCGCCCGATCCCGGTGCAGGCCACCTCCGACGACACGAAGGTGCAGGCGCTCCTCGACATCGAGACGTCTGAGTACGAGGGGCCGAGCGGCATCGTGGGTGTGCTCGCCCAGCTGGCGCAGGCGCGCGGGATGCACGCGCTCTCGATCTGGGCGGCCGTCCCGCACTACGTGGCCCAGCCCCCCTCCCCCAAGGCCACCCTGGCCCTGCTCGGGCTGCTCGAGGACGTCGTGGGCGAGCGCATCGCCACCGGCGACCTCGACGAGGACGCCCGGGCATGGCAGCAGGGAGTCGACGAACTGGCGGCCGAGGACCCCGAGATCTCCGAGTACGTGCGCCAGCTCGAGGAGGCGAAGGACACCGCCGAACTGCCGGAGGCGAGCGGCGAGGCGATCGCGCGCGAATTCGAGCGCTTCCTGCGTCGACGCGGCGACGGCGAGGGCCCGGAGGCCCGCTAGGCGCGGTCCCCGCCGAGCACCCCGCACCCGCCGATCAGTCGCCGCGCGAGCGCCGGCCGAGCGCTCAGGCGTCGAGCGACACCCCGAGCAACGCGTCCACCGCATCGCGCACGAGTCGCCCGTCGCCCCCGCCGGCACGGGCCCACTCGTCCACGGCCGCGACGGCCGCGGGCGTGTCCAGGTCGTCCGCGAGCGCGGCCCGCATCGCCGTGAGGACGACGCCCCCGGCCTCCCCCGTGCCGCCGGGACGCTCCGCCGCCTCCCGCCAGGCCTGCCACCGGTCCCGCGCCACGTCCAGGTCGGCGGCCGTGTACTCCCAGTTCTCGCGGAAGTGGTGCCCGACCAACAGGAGCCGAATGACCGGGGCGGGCACGCCGTCCGACAGCAGTTCGGAGACGAACACGAGGTTCCCGAGCGACTTGCTCATCTTCTCGCCCTGATAGGCGATGAGGCCGGTGTGCATGAACAGCCCGGCCGGCTCGCTCTCGCCGGTGAGCATCCGCAGGTGCGAGGTGGACATCTCGTGGTGCGGGAAGATCAGATCCTCCCCACCGCCCTGCACGGTGAACGGAACGGGAAGGTACTTGCGCGCGATCACGGCACACTCGACGTGCCAGCCGGGGCGGCCCTCGCCGAGCACCCCGCCGTCCCAGTGCGGTTCACCCTCGCGCCGGCCGCGCCAGAGCAGTGGGTCGAGCGGATCGCGCTTGCCCGGAACGTCTGGATCCCCGCCGCGCTCGGCGAAGAGTTTGAGCTGGGTGGCGCGGTCGTAGCCGCTCTCCTCGCCGTAGTGCGCATCGACGCTCAGGTCCGCGTAGTAGTCGCGCCCGACCGGGTAGGCGACGGCGGAGTCGTCCATCGCGGTGACGCCGTCGACCACGAGCGGCATCGATTCGACCACGCCGACGAGTTCCGTGGGGGGAATCACCCGAAGCGCGTCCATGTCGCCGCGGAACAGATCGGTCTGGGACTCGGCGAGCTCACGCCAATCGATCCCCAGCGCCTCGGCGCGTTCGAGCAGCGGGTCGTCCACGTCGGTCACGTTCTGGATGTACGTCGCCTCGAGGCCGGCGTCGAGCCAGGCCCGATAGAGGACGTCGTAGGCCACGTACGTAGCGGCGTGTCCCAGGTGCGTCGCGTCATAGGGCGTGATTCCGCAGACGTACATGCTCGCCGTCGGGTTCTCGCGCGATCCGCTCACGGCTCGAATCGCCCGTCCCGTCGCGGTATCGGTGATCGTCGGGATGACCCCGGCGCCGGGCAGGGACGGAATCTCGGGACGCGACCATGAATGCACATCCCGAGCCTAACAAACACTTGAACGATCAACCTGCCTTGGCGGAGGTAGCCTGCGGCCATGGAACTGCGGCGCGTGGGCTCGAGCGGATTGCGGGTATCGGCGATCGGTCTGGGGACCCTCACCTGGGGGCGCGACACGGATGAGCACGAGGCGGATCAGCAACTGCGCACGCTACTCGATGCCGGCGGCACGCTCGTGGACACCGCCGGCAGCTACGGCGACGGCCGCGCCGAGGCCGTCATCGGGCAGATCCTCACGACCTCGGTCAGCCGCGACGAGATCGTCCTCTCCTCCAAGTCCGGTGTCCGCCCCGACGGCGTCGACGCCTCCCGGGGGCACCTGCTCGCCTCCCTCGACGCCACGTTGACGCGACTCGGCACCGACTATCTCGACCTGTGGTTCGTGCAGGCCCCCGATCCGGTCACGCCCCTGGCCGAGACCCTCTCCGCGCTGCGGATGGCCGTCTCCTCCGGCCGGGTGCGATACGTCGGCCTGTCGAATTTCCCGGCATGGCGCACGGCCCAGGCGGCCACCCTGCTCGGTGACGAGCCGGGCCTGGCCGCGGCACAGGTCGAGTACTCCCTCCTCGCCCGGGACGTCGAGACGGAACTCGTGCCAGCGTGCGCGGGGCTCGGATGCGGGATCCTCGCCTGGTCCCCGCTCGGGCGGGGCGTGCTCACCGGCAAGTATCGCCACTCGATCCCGGCGGACTCGCGGGCCGCCTCGCCCCATCTGCGCGGCTTCGTCGAGCCGTACCTGACTCAGGACGCGCGCTCGATCGTCGAGGCCGTGACCGCGGCCGCCGACGGGCTCGGGCGGACGGCGGCGGAGGTCGCCCTCGCATGGGTGCGGGACGCCCCGCAGGTGGCGAGCGCCGTCGTGGGCGCGCGGACGCCGGCCCAGCTCGCCGGGCTCCTCAGCGGTGACGACCTCGTGCTGCCGGCACAGATCCGAGCGGTGCTCGACGAGGTCTCCTAGCTAGAGGTCGATGCCGTCGCGCTCCTCGGCGTGGAGGTCGTCCTCGTCGATCTCGTCGTCGAGGTCCTCGTCGTCATCGTCGCCCTCGTCGTCGAGGTCGTCGTCCTCGTCGTCATCGTCATCATCGTCGTAGTCGTCGTCGTCGTCGATGTTGTCGAGCGGGGTGTCGACGCCGGTGGCCTCGAAGAGGGCCTCGTCGTAGATGTCGAAGGCGTCGCCGAGCTCGTCGGCGGAGTCGAGCACCGCGTCGTCATCGGCGTCGTGGACCTGCATGGCGATCGCGTAGTGATCCTCGAAGGCGGCGATGAGTTGGTCGAGCGCGGCGCGCGGGTCGATGGGCATGACACAGACGGTATCGCTCCTGCGCGCAAACCGCACGACCGATTATGGTGGGCCCATGGCAGTGAGTCGTCAGTCAGCCGCCGAGTACGAGGTCCGGGTGGTCACCCTGCCGCGCGGGGTCAGCCGCGGCGAGGTACGTTCGCTCCTGACGGAGCAGGCCGAATACGGCCGCTGGGAGCTCGCCCGGCACCGGATCTACATGGGCGGGGAACGCAAGGTGTGGCTGCGCCGGCGCATCATCCGCGTCCGGTCGACCTTCGACCCCGAGCTCGCCTACAGCTCCTGAACGCCTCTCTCAGGCGTCCGCGAGGAAGCGGGCCAGCACCCGCACCCCGAATTCGATCGCGTCGACCGGCACCCGCTCGTCGACCCCGTGGAACATGCCGGCGAAGTCGAGGTCCGGAGTGAGCCGCAGCGGCGCGAAGCCGTAGCCGGTGATGCCGAGTCGGGCGAGGGACTTGTTGTCGGTTCCGCCGGAGAGCATGTACGGCAGCACGAGCGCGCCGGGGTCCTCCGCGTCGAGGGAGCCGATCATCCGGTCCACGAGGCCACCGGAGAACGGCGCCTCGAGGGCGATGTCGCGGTGGATGTCCTCGATTGTGATGTTCTCGCCGGCGAGTTCGGCGATCGTGGCCATCGCCGCCTCCTCCTCCCCGGGCAGGAACCGCAGGTCGACCGCGGCGCTGGCACCGCCGGGGATGACGTTGGCCTTGTAGCCGGCGTCGAGCCGGGTCGGATTCGCGTTCGTGCGCAGGGTCGCGCCCACGAACTTCGAGGCCGGCCCCAGGGCCGCCACGAGGTCGTCGATCGTGGCCGGATCCGCCGGGTCGAACGGGCGCCCGGTCAGGTCGGCGACACCGGCGAGGAGGTCGCGCACGGTCGGGTGGAGCGCCGTCTCGAAGCGGTGGGCGCCGATCCGCGCGATGGCGCCGGCGAGCTCGGTCACGGCGTTGTCGGTGTTGATCTGCGAGCCGTGCCCCGCCGTGCCCCGCGCCAGCAGGCGCAGCCATGCCAGGCCCTTCTCCGCCGTCTGCAGGAGGTAGACGCGGCGGCCGTCCACCTCCACCGAGTAGCCCCCGACCTCGCTGATCGCCTCGGTCGCCCCGGCGAACAGGTCCGCGTGGCGGTCCACGAGCCAGCGGGCCCCGTAGGTGCCGCCCGCCTCCTCATCGGCGAAGAACGCGACCACGAGGTCGCGGCGGGGTCGCCAGTCCGAGCGCTTCATGTCGCGCACGACCGCGAGGATCATCGCGTCCATGTTCTTCATGTCCACGGCCCCGCGGCCCCAGATCATGCCGTCCATCTCCTCGCCGCCGAACGGATCCATCTTCCATTCGGAGGCGTCCGCGGGCACGACGTCGGTGTGGCCGTGCACCACGAGGGCATCGCGGGCGGAGTCCGTGCCGGGGATCCGCAGAATCACGTTTCCGCGGCGGTCGTCGGATTCGAGGTAGACCGGGTCGTAGCCGACGTCGGTCAGCTGCTCCATCACGTACTCGGCGGCGGCACGCTCCCCCGGGCCCGTGTTGTCGCCGGGGTTGGTGGAGTCGATCCGGATGAGTTCGCGGCACATGCGCACCGCATCCAGTTCGGCCCGGCGGAGCTGGTCGGCGCGGGTGGTCGATGCGGACATACGGTCGGCCCTTCTCGTCGGTGTGCACGGCCTCGTCGGTGTGCTCAGCCTAGTTGGGCGCCGCTGTGATCGGCGTCTCATGCGCCCGCGGGGCAGGATTGGTTCCACCCTCGACCCCCGTGGTACGTTTACCTGCGTTCAAGGGCAATCGAAGTTGCCGGAGAACACCACCCGTCCGGGTGGCGGAATGGCAGACGCGCTAGCTTGAGGTGCTAGTGCCCTTTATCGGGCGTGGGGGTTCAAGTCCCCCTCCGGACACCAGCAGGTCGATTGCACGGCACAGGGCCGGATCACTCCCTCGGGAGCGATCCGGCCCTCTGCATTGGCGGGGGCGTGGTGCCGCGGAGGGGTAGGAGGCATCACGAACTGACGGGTACAGTGATGAGCGTTACACTCGGTGACCAACGTCCACGAGGAAGATCCGTTCACGCATGCCACTCTCACCGTCGCGATGGTTCCACCGCAACGCGCGCCCCACACGCAGCAACCGTCGCCACACCGGCGCGATGCTGGCTGCCGCGACCGTGCTCGTGGCGATCACCATCACGGGGGCCGGGCGCCCACCGGAGCCCGCCTACTCCGCGGTCGACCCGGCGCTCGTCGACGTCGGCAGCCCCGCGCTGACCCAGCCGCTCCTGCCGAGCAGCGTGCCGGTGCAGATCGTGTCGCCGACCACGGCCGGAGCTCTCCTCGGCTTCGGGAGTCTCTTCGGGAACGTGACGGCCACGGCCCCACCCGAGGGCGAGGCCCAGGTGGGTGAGGGCGAGGTGTGCATCTCCTCCCCCCTCATGCCCGGCACGTACCGCATCACCTCCAAGTACGGCATGCGCAGCAACCCGTTCGGCGGGCGCTACATGCTCCATGCGGGCACCGACATGGCCGCCCCGTTCGGCACCCCGATCCACGTCGTCGCGGACGGGATCGTCTCCTACACCGGCCCCGGCCGGGCGGGCCGTTCGAGCGAGCTGGTGATCGTCGACCACGAGGTCGACGGCAAGAAGTTCTCCTCGTGGTACGTGCACATGTACCCCGACGGCGTCTTCGTCGAGGCCGGGCAGAAGGTCCGCGCCGGCGAGGTGATCGCCGAGGTCGGCTCGAACGGCAACTCGACCGGGCCCCACGTCCACGTCGAGATCCACGCCACGGCGCCCGTGACCAAGGGGCTCGGCCTCATGGTGCCGCCGCGGATGCTCGCCGGCACCGCCCCGGATCCCTCCGCGACCTCCGTCTCACCCGAGGCGAGCCCCTCCGCCGCCGCCCTCCCCGACCCGTCCGAATCGGCCACGGACGGCGAGTCCTCGCCGTCGCCGACCGACCCGAGCGAGACCCCCACGGGTGAGACCCCGGACCCGACCGAGACGCCCGACCCGAGCGAGACCCCCACGGGCGAGACCCCGGACCCGAGCGAAACCCCCGACCCGAGCGAGACCCCCACGGGCGAGACCCCCGACCCCAGCGAGACGCCCACGGGCGAGACACCCGACCCGAGCGAGACGCCCACGGGCGAGACCCCGTCGGATCGGCCCTCGCCCTCGCCGAGCGGGCCGACGAGCCCGACGGGCACCCCCTCCCCCACGGACGAGCCGACGGGCGACGCCACCGAGGAGCCCACGGACGACCCGTCCGAGGACCCGTCCGAGGACCGGAGCGGGGAGGCCACGCCGCGGACCACGGGCTACTTCGACCCGGCGACCGGCGCCTACACCACCGACCCGCTCGCCTTCCTCGAGGCCCTCGGCTACGGCATCTCCTCCCCGACGGCCTGCTTCCGCTGACCGGCATGCCGTCCGCGACCTGACCGAGCGCGGCTACGAGGTCGCCGGGTGGGCCGCACCCGGGCCGGCTTCGCCCTCGCCCATCCCGACCCGCGCGGCGCGCTGGCGGGCCTCATCCCCTCCTGAGGCGCCCCGGGCCGGTTCGTGAGACGAGTCGGCCTCCGCCGGCACGCCGCGGGCGGCGGGCAATACAGTTCGTCGAAGGATCACGCCGAACGAGAGGATGCCGCCATGGGCGCCTACGACGCCATCACCGCCGAGCAGCTGCGAGCCGTCGGGGGCATGAAGTGGTCGGCGTTCCCGGAGTCCGTGGGGGCGTGGATCGCGGAGATGGACTTCGGCCTGGCCGAGCCGATCGCCGCCGCGCTGCACGACGCGGTCGCCCGCGGGCTCGTGGGCTACCTGCCGCCGCGGCTCACGGCGGACCTGGCGCAGGCGTTCGCCGGCTTCGCCGTCGACCGGTACGGCTGGGCCGTGGACCCGGGCGACGTGCGACCGCTGCCCGACGTGCTCACCGCGCTCTCGGCGATCATCGAGCGGTTCACCCCGGCCGGTTCCCCGGTGATCGTGCCCACACCCGCGTACATGCCGTTCCTGACGATCCCGGGCTACTGCTCGCGGGAGGTGGTGCAGGTGGCGATGGTCCGCGACGGTGACCGGTACGTCTACGATCTCGACGCGCTGGCGGCGGCGTTCACGGTGCCGGGCCAGCTGTTCGTGCTGTGCAACCCGCACAACCCGATCGGGCGGGTACTCGAGCCGGCGGAGCTGCTCGCGATCTCCGAGGTGGTCGAGGCCAAGGGCGGGCGAGTGTTCTCCGACGAGATCCACGCCCCGCTGGTGTTCGACGGGCACCGGCACGTGCCGTACGCGAGCCTGAACGAGACCACGGCCGGACACACGATCACGGCCACCTCGGCCTCGAAGGCGTGGAACCTGCCGGGCCTCAAGGCGGCCCAACTCGTGCTCTCCAACGACGCCGACCGGGCGGTGTGGCAGGCACGGGCCGGCCGAACCGCGGAGGGGACCTCGACCCTCGGGGTCATCGCCCACACGGCCGCCTACACCGGCGCGCTCGACTGGCTCGACGCGACGATCGGCTACCTCGACGCGAACCGGCGCGAGCTCGCCGGCCTCGTGGCCGAACACCTGCCCGGCGCCGAGTACATCCCGCCGGAGGGCACCTACCTCGGCTGGCTCGACCTGCGCGAGGCAGGCCTGCCCGCGGAACCGGCCGACTACCTGCGCAGCCACGCCGGCGTGGCCGCCACCTCGGGCGCGGCCTGCGGGGCGCCCGGCTTCCTGCGCTACAACTTCGCCACCCCCGCCCCGATCATGCGGGAGTCGATCGCGGCGATCGGGGCGGCCGTGGCGCGGTAGGGCCCGGGTCGTCCACAGCCTCCCCAACTCCCGGACACGCCCGCGGTTTCCGCGTAGCTTGGTGCCTCGAGGCTCACCATGTCCACTGCCGCACAGTTGCTCGAAGTCGAGGTCCGCGAACTCATCCGTCGCCGCGGACTCGACCCGGCACGCGACGACACCCGGACCCGCGAGCTCATCGCCGAGGCACTCGCCGACTACGAGACCCGCTCGCTGCGCGGGATCGTTCCGCAGCTGCCCGACCTCACCGAGGCCGCCAAGGCCCTGCACGACGTGGTCGTGGGCTTCGGGCCGCTCCAGCGCTACCTCGACGACCCGGAGATCGAGGAGATCTGGATCAACGAACCCGGCCTGGTCTTCGTGGCCCGACACGGCAAGGCCGAACTGACCACCACGCTGCTCACCGAGCGGCAGGTGCACGACCTGGTCGAACGGATGCTGCGCTCCACCGGGCGCCGCCTCGACCTGAGCACCCCGTTCGTCGACGCCTCCCTGCCCGGCGGGGAGCGGCTCCACGTGGTCATCCCCGACGTCACCCGCCGGCACTGGGCGGTGAACATCCGCAAGTACATCGCCCGCGCCGACCACATCCGCGACCTCGTCGACCTCGGCTCCCTCACCCCGGCGGCCGCGACCTTCCTCGAGGCCTCCGTCACAGCCGGACTGAGCATCCTCGTCTCCGGCGCCACCCAGGCCGGAAAGACGACGGCGCTGAACAGCCTCGCCGGCGCGATCCCCGGCGGGGAGCACGTGATCACGTGCGAGGAGGTGTTCGAGCTGCGGCCCGCGGGCAGGGACGTCGTGGCGATGCAGTGCCGCCAGCCGAACCTCGAGGGCACCGGCGAGATCCCGCTGCGCCGGCTCGTCAAGGAGGCCCTGCGGATGCGGCCGAACCGGCTGATCATCGGGGAGGTGCGTGAGGCGGAGGCGCTCGACCTGCTCATCGCGCTCAACAGCGGCATCCCGGGCATGGCCACCGTGCACGCGAACTCCGCGCGGGAGGCCCTGGTGAAGATGTGCACCCTGCCGCTGCTGGCCGGAGAGAACATCTCCGACCGGTTCGTCGTGCCGACGGTCGCGAGCGCGATCGATCTCATCGTGCACCTCGACCTCGATCGGGACGGGCATCGTCGCACCCGCGAGATCCTCGCCGTCACCGGTCGCGTCGAGGGCTCCGTGATCGAGACGGCCACGCTGTTCGAACTGCGGGAGGGCCGACTCGCGCGCGGCGACGGCATGCCCCCGCACGAGGAGCGGTTCCACCGGCTCGGCTACGACCTGGCCGATCTCCTCCAGCCCGCCCCGGAGCGCTCATGGGCACGGTGACCGGCCTGCTGCTCGGCGCGGGCCTCGTGTGCATCTGGTGGTCCTGCTGGGATCCGCCGCCACCGAAGGAGTCTGCTCCGTCCTCCTGGCGGGCGCGGGCACACGACCGGCTCACGCAGGCGGGCATGCATCAGGTCACCCCCACGGCGCTCGCCGCCGTCTCGATCGGGCTCGCGCTCGTCGTCTATCTCGGCGGGCTCGCCCTGAGCGGCTCGGTCGCGGTCTCGTGCTCCTTCGCCCTCATGGCGGCCGCGGCTCCCGCGGGCTACGTGCAGTTCCGGGCCCGGCGCCGCATCCGGGAGGTCCGGGAACTGTGGCCGGACGTCGTCGACGACCTGCTCTCCGCGATCCGCGCCGGCATGTCGCTGCCCGAGGCGATGCTGGCGCTCGCCGACCGGGGCCCGGCCGAACTCCGGCCCGACTTCGCCGTCTTCGCCGCCGACTATCGCGCCACCGGCCGGTTCTCGGACTCCCTCGACCTGCTCAAGGACAGGCTCGCCGACCCGGTGGCAGATCGGATCATCGAGGCGCTCCGCCTCACGAGGGAGGTCGGCGGCACCGAGTTGGGCCGGCTGCTGCGCACGCTCTCGCAGTTCCTGCGCGACGACCTGCGCACCCGGGCCGAACTCGCCGCCCGCCAGTCCTGGACCGTCAACGGTGCGCGCGTGGCCGCCGTCGCACCCTGGATCGTGCTCGCGCTGCTCGCCACGAGGGGGGAGACGGCCCGCGCGTTCGACACCGCGGCCGGGGTCGTCGTGCTCGTCATCGGCGCCGCGGTGACCGTCGTGGCCTACGCACTCATGGTCCGCATCGGCCGGCTGCCGGAGGACGCGCGGGTGCTGCGATGACCGAGAGCCTGAGCGCGACCGGCGCGGTCGTGGGGTTGCTGTTCGGATTGGGCGCCGCGCTCGTGGCCTGGCGGGTGAGTGCACGCCGGCCGCGGCTCATCGACCGGGTCGGCCCCTACCTGCGGGAGGCTCCGGCCACCTCCGCGCTGCTCGCCGCCCGGGCCACCCCGTTCCCGTACGTCGAGCGGATCATCGCACCGGTGCTGACCGACATCGGACGGCTGTTGGAACGGCTCGGATCACGGTCGGGTTCGATCGAGCGCCGGCTCGTGCGCACCGGCTCGGAGCCGAACGTCGAGGCCTTCCGGATCGAGCAGGTGCTGTGGGCGGTCGGCGGGCTCGCCGGCGGCCTGGCCCTCGCTCTGCTCGTCGGTGCCACCCGCGGGGTGCGGCTCGTGCCGCTCACGGTGCTCGTGCTCCTGTGCGCCCTGACCGGGGCGCTCCTGCGCGACCACCTGCTCACCCGCGCCGTGCGCGACCGGGAGCGGGCGATGGCGGCCGAGTTCCCCACGGTCGCCGAGCTGCTGGCGTTGGCGATCAGCGCCGGTGAGTCTCCCCTGGCGGCGCTCGAACGACTCGCCGCCACGACCTCGGGGGTGCTCGCGGCGGAGATCGACCGGACCCTGGCCGACGTGCGCTCCGGCCGGGGAGTGGCGGAGGCGCTCGAACGGATGGCCGGGCGCACCGACCTGCCGGCGATCGCCCGGTTCACCGACGGGGTGGCCACCGCCATCGAACGCGGGACGCCGCTGGCCGAGGTGCTCCAGTCCCAGGCCGTGGACGCCCGGGTGATCGGGCACCGGGAACTCATGGAGGCGGCCGGCCGCAAGGAGGTCGCCATGATGATCCCGGTCGTCTTCCTCATCCTCCCGATCACCGTGCTCTTCGCGCTGTTCCCGGGCTTGAGTGTGCTCTCGCTCGGGTAAGGCCCGGGTGGGAGGACGGGTGAGCGGCTGGGCGCGTCAGCGCCGACCTCTCGCGAAGTACCAGATCGGGCCGACGAAGTTGATCAACGTGATCGCGCGCCATCTCCCCTTGGAGCCGCGGATCTGCGCCGCGTCACGGTGGGACAGGTCCCAGTGGGCCGCACCGAGCAGTCCGAGCTGGATCCCGGCGAGCGCGCACACGAGGACCTTGATGCGTGGCGGCTGGTCCGCCCATGACCTTCTCATCAGCGTCGTCCGTTCTGTCGTTCCGACCCTCCCGTCAACCGTGCCACACCGTGTCCCCCCGCCACCAGGGCACGTAGGCTGGGAACCGAGGAGCGTGGCAGTCGAGCGTCGATCACCTGGAGGCCCTGTGAACACCGATCCGACGCCGAGTTCCGAGCGCAGCACCGCCTCCGGATCGCCGGCCGAGATCCCGCCCGCCGGCTGGCGCTACGCCACCGGTCGCGCCGTCCGCGGGTTCCTGTCCGACCAGGGAACCGACCTGGCCGCCGCGCTCACCTACTATTCGGTGCTGGCGGTCTTCCCCGGCCTCATCGCCGCGCTCTCCCTCCTGGGCATTCTCGGGCAACGCCAGCAGACCCTCGAGACGGTCATGCCGGTGCTCGAGCGGGTCCTCGGATCCTCCGCCTCGGAGACGATCGCGCCGGTGATCGGATCGCTCGCGACCGCTCCGGGCGCCGGACTGGCCCTGATCTTCGGCCTGGTCACGGCCCTGTGGTCGTCCTCCGCCTACGTCACCGCGTTCAGCCGCGCCGTGAACCGGGTCTACGGGGTCCGTGAGGGACGGCCGGTCTGGAAGCTGCGCCCGCTCATGCTCCTCGTGACGCTCGCGGTGCTCGTGCTCGTCGTCGCCGCCGCGCTCATGCTCGTGCTCTCCGGCGGCGTGGCCGCCGCGATCGGGGAGGCGATCGGGTTGAGTTCGACCGTCGTGACCGTGTGGAGCTTTGCGAAGTGGCCGATCGTGCTCGTGATCGTGCTCATCATCGTGGCCCTGCTGTACTACGCCACCCCGAACGTGAAGCAGCCGAGGTTTCGCTGGATCAGCGCCGGGGCCGCGGTCGCGATCGTCGTGTGGATCGTCGCCTCGGTCGGCTTCGGGCTCTACCTCGCGAACTTCGCCTCCTACGCCACGACCTATGGCGCGTTCGCCGGCCTCATCATCTTCCTGCTGTGGCTGTGGATCACGAACCTCGCCCTGGTCTTCGGGGCGGAGTTCGACGCCGAGCTCGAGCGCTCCCGCGAATTGGCGGCCGGGATCGCCGCGGAGCGGGACATTCAATTGCCGGTGCGCGACGACGCCAAGATCGTCAAGGGCGACCGGAGGCTGCAGGCCGACATCGACGCCGGGCGCCGGCTCCGCCTCGCCGGCCGGGACTCCGCGGACTCGACCGGCTCGACCGGCTCGACCGGCTCGACCGGCTCGGAGTAGCCGCCCGCACTCCCTCCACCCGCCGTATCCACAAGGCCCCCGAACCGGCACCATTTCGACTCCCGGCCGCGTAGCGTGGATCCTCAGGCAGACTCGAGGAGTGTCACATGAGGAGTCAACGATGACCCGTCGACTATTCCGGCGCGGCGACCGGAGCCGTCACCGGGCGCCACGACCCGCACCGTGGCAGCGGCTCGTGCGCGAGGACCGGGGCGACATCCCGGGCTGGGTGATGATCGTCGTCATGACGGCGGGACTCGTCATCCTCATCTGGGCGCTCGCGGGCGAGGCGTTGACGAACGTCTTCAACACGGCGATCGACCGCATCCTGGGGGCATGAGTCCCGCCGGCGCCGCCCCGGAGCACCGCCGGAGTGACTCCGGCTCGGCGATCGTCGACTTCGTGCTCGTGAGCGTCCTGGTGATCACGCTGTGCGTGGGCGTGATGCAACTCGCGCTGGCGCTGCACGTGCGCACGGTGCTCATCGACAGCGCCGCCGAGGGTGCCCGATACGCGGCCCGGTACGGCAGCGGCCTGGACGACGGCGCCCGCCGCGCGCGCGAGCTCATCACCGGCACCCTGCCGGCGGCCTATGCCGCCGACGTCCGGGCCGAGTACACGCCGCTGCACCCGTCGACGGGCCCGGCCCGGCAGGCCGTCGTGATCCACGTGCGGGCCCCGCTGCCGCTGTTCGGCCTGCTCGGCCCCGCGGTCGTCGACGTCTCCGGCCGGGCGGTGGCCGAATGACCGGCCGGCCCCTCGCCCGACTCCGGGCACGCCTGGCGCGGGTGGCCGCGGGCGGGGATTCGGGCAGCGCGGTCGTGGAGTTCCTCGGGGTGACCCTCCTGCTGCTCGTGCCCACGGTCTACCTCGTGCTCACCCTCGCCCGGGTGGAGGCCGCCGCATTCGCCGCGGAGGGGGCCGCGCGCGAGGCCGGGCGGATCATCGCCGCGGCCGAGAGTATGGACGACGCCCTGGTCACCATGCATCAGGCCGTCGAGTTGGCCTTCGCCGACCAGGGCATCGACGTCGATCCGCAGGCCGCCGTGGCCGTCACCTGCTCGGACGACCCGTGCCTGAGCCCGGGGGCGTATGTCCACGTCGCCGTGGCGGCCACGGTGGATCTGCCGCTGCTGCCCGACGTGGTCGCCGACGCGACGAGGTCGTCCGTGCGGATCGAGGCGAGCGCGACCACGGGCATCGACCGATTCCGGGAGCGACCGTGAGCATGCGGCGGGCCGGTTCCGACGAGGGTCAGGTGTTGCTGCTCTCGATCGCACTCGGGGTCGTGGTGCTCGCGCTCGTCATGGTGCTCGGGTCGATCGCATCGATCTACCTCGAACGGAAGCAGCTGTTCGACCTGGCCGATTCGATGGCGGCCGACGCCGCCGACGCCCTCGACGAGGACCTCTACTTCGACGATCCGGGATCCGAGGTCACCCTGAGTGATGCGAGCGTCGCGGCCTCGGTCGCGGACTACCTCGCCGGCGCACCGGCCACGACGACGTCGCGCTTCGAGCACCTTCGCGTCGTCTCGGCGACGACCCCGGACGGGCGCACCGCCCGGGTGCACGTGACGAGCCGGGCCCGGCCCCCGCTCATCCCCTGGGTGCTCGTGCCCTGGAGCGACGGATTCACGATCGAGGCCGTGAGCCTCGCCCGGGCCGACTGACCTGGCGCTCCGCACGCGGCGTGGGGAACATCCCGGGTCGCCACGACACAAAAAGTTCCCCAGCCGGTGGAGCGCACCCCGCCCCGGCGCAAGCGGGGAACATCCCTGGTCGCCACGACACAAGAAGTTCCCCAGCCGGTGGAGCGCACCCCGCACCGGCGCAAGCGGGGAACATCCCTGGTCGCCACGACGCAAGAAGTTCCCCGCGCGATCCGCGCGGCCCGCCGACGAGCCCCGGCGACCCGAGCGGGAGTCCACGTCGACGACCGGGGCGAGCGGGCGCCGTCCAGACGCGATCAGCGCCCCGGCTCCTCTCCTCGCGGCCGCCGACGCCGAGCGCGGGCGCGGTCACGTTGCCCTCGACCGCGGCCCCGGCGGCCCGGGACCTGCCGCTCGTGCGCCGACCGATCCGGCCGGCGATCGCCTCCGCGATGCGCGAGAGCACGTAGTTGAGGACGATGAAGATGACGGCGGCCACGAACATCGTCTGCAGGATCGGGTAGGGGGCGTCGCTGCCGAGCAGGCGCGCCGCGCGCAGCAACTCGGAGTAGGTGATGATGTAGCCGAGGGCCGAGTCCTTGAGGATGATGATGAACTGGCTCACGAGGGCCGGCAGCATCGCCAGCAGCGCCTGCGGCAGCTCGATCGAGCGGATCGACTGGCCCCGGGTCATCCCGATCGCCAGGCCCGCCTCCCGCTGCCCCTTCGGCAGCCCGAAGACCCCGGAACGCACGAGCTCGGCGATGACCGCCCCGTTGTACAGGGTGAGACCGATAATCACCGCGTACATGGGCGCGGACTCCGACGGGATGACGTCGAAGCCCGACAGCAGGAACCAGGCCGCGATCATCATGATGAGCACGGGCACCGCCCGGAAGAACTCGACGATGATCCCGCAGGCCCACCGCAGCGCGCGGTTGGCGGCGAGCCGCCCGACGCCGAAGAGCATCCCGAACACGAGCGCGAGCACGACCGAGTAGAGGGCCGCGATCACGGTGTTCTGCAGCCCCGGCAGGAAGTAGAACCTCCAGGCCCGGGCGGTGAAGATCGGCTCCCACAGCTCGCCCGCGAACTGCCCGTGGTCGGCGAGCTGCCAGATCACGTAGGCGCCGATGCCCAACACGACGAGCGCGCCGACGATGTTGCCGTAGACCTGCCGGCGGCGCGCCCTCGGCCCGGGGGCGTCGAACAGAACGGACTGGGAGGTCATCGGGTCACCGCCAGACGCTGGGAGAGATAGGTCATGAGGAGGCCGACCGGGATGACGATGACCACGAACCCGGCCGCGATCGTGAGGAAGATCGGCATGACGTAGTTGCCGTGGTCACGGATCATGTCGCCCATGATGATGGAGATCTCCTCCACGGACGCCGCGGAGGCGACGGTCGTGTTCTTGATCAGCGCGATGACCGTGTTGCCGACCGGGGCGATCGAGCCGCGGAAGGCCTGTGGGAGGATGACGAGCCGGGCTGCGGGCAGGAAGCCGAGGCCGATCGCCCGGGCCGCCTCCGCCTGCCCCACCGGCACGGTGTTGACGCCCGAACGGAACGACTCGCACATGAACGCCGCGTGGTAGACCGTGAGCGCGAGGGTCGCGAGCCAGAAGAAGTTCGTGGGGAAGTCCTTCGAGAACTCCACCCCGAGCTGGGGCCAGAGCACGAGCACGGCGAACACGACGATGATCGTCAGCGGCGTGTTCCGCACGAGGGTGACGTACGTGCTGCCCGCCCACTGGAGGGAGCGGATCGGTGAGATCCGCATGAGGGCGAGCACAGCACCGATGACGATCGAGCCGATGCCGGCATAGATCGCCATCTGGATGTTGAGCCAGTACGCCCCCAGGATGTCGTACTCGGAGAGCACGTCGAGGAATTCGCTCACGCGGGCCTCACCTTCGTCGGTCGCCGGGATCAGGGCCCGTCGTCGACGGGCCGGAGCGGGCGGGGCCGGTCACTCGACCCGCCCCGCCGCCTCGACTCAGGAGCCGCAGGGCTTGGGCGTGGGCGGGTTCTTGTCACTCGGGGTGTAGTTGGCACCCTCGGTGTTCTTCTGGATGAACTTCTCCCAGCTGCCGTCGTCGATCATCTCGGTGATCGCCTCGGTGATCGGCTCGCACTTGTCGGATCCCTCGGGCAGGCCGACCCCGTAGTTCTCGTCGGAGAACGGGTTGCCGACGACCTTCATGGTGCCGCTGCCGTCGGCCGCGGCCAATCCGGCGAGGATGATGTCGTCCGTGGTCACGGCATCGACCTGGCCGCCCTTGAGGAACTGGATGCACTCCGAGTAGCCGGGCTGCTCGATCAGCTGGACCTGGTCCGCGAAGTCGTCCTTGATCCGCTTGGCCGAGGTCGACCCGGAGACCGAGCACAGGTTCTTGCCGTTGAGATCCTCCGGGCCCTGGATGGAGTCGTCGTCGGCGCGCACGAGCAGGTCCTGGCCGGCGATGAAGTACGGCCCGGCGAAGTCCACGACCTCGTCGCGTTCGGGGGTGATCGAGTAGGTGGCCACGATCATGTCGACCTGGCCGTTCTGGAGCATCGTCTCGCGCTGGGCGGAGACCGATTCGACCCATTCGATCTGGTCGGGCGAGAAGCCGAGCTTGTCGGCGATGTAGGTGGCCACGTCGACGTCGAAGCCGGTGTAGGTGTCGCCGTCCTTGAAGCCGAGGCCCGGCTGGTCGAACTTGATACCGATGCGGATGCCGTCACCGCCCCCCTCGTCACCGGAGTCGCCGGTCGAGGTCGCGGTGTTCTCACCGCCGGTGTCGCCCCCGCCCTCACCGGGGGTGGCGCTCCCGCAGGCGGCGAGCATGAGGGCTCCGGTCGCGGCGAGCGCGGCCAGGACGGGAAGTCGTCGCTTCATGTGATTCTCTCCTTCGATGGTGGGCGGCGGGTGGGCCGCCGCGTTCGTCACGGTGGAAACGGGTCGGAGTCAGTGGGTGAGGATCTTGCCGAGGAAGTCCTTCGCCCGGTCGCTCGTGGGATGGGCGAAGAACTCGTCGGGCTCGTTCTCCTCGACGATCTGCCCATCGGACATGAACACGACCCGGTCGGCCGCCCGGTGCGCGAAGCCCATCTCGTGGGTCACGACGACCATGGTCATGCCCTCCTTCGCGAGGGCGACCATGACGTCGAGCACCTCGTTGACCATCTCGGGGTCGAGTGCCGAGGTCGGCTCGTCGAAGAGGAGCACCTTCGGTCGCATCGCGAGGGCGCGGGCGATGGCCACGCGCTGCTGCTGCCCTCCGGAGAGCTGCGCCGGCAGCTTCTCGGCCTGATTCGCCACGCCGACGCGTTCGAGCAGCTCCATCGCGAGCTTCTTCGCCGCGGCGCTCTTCATCCGCTTGACCTTGATCGGGCCGAGCGTGACGTTCTCGAGGATCGTCTTGTGCGCGAACAGGTTGAACGACTGGAACACCATCCCCACGTCGGCGCGCAGCCGGGCGAGCGCCCTGCCCTCCTCGGGCAGCTCCTGGCCGTCGAGGGTGATCGATCCGTCGTCGATCGGCTCGAGCCGGTTGATCGCCCGGCAGAGCGTGGACTTGCCGGACCCCGAGGGCCCGATGACCACGACCACCTCTCCCCGGTGCACGGTCAGGTTGATGTTCTGGAGCACGTGCAACTCACCGAAGTGCTTGTTCACGCGGTCGAGGACGACGAGCGGCTCGCCCCGGTGGGTCGGGCCGCCGGCCGCGGGGGTGACGGGGCTCACATCTGCGTCTGGCATGGGTCGAACATAACGCAGCAGCCGCTACCGCGCAGCGCTGCGCGGTAACGTTGCGGACACGATCGGAGCCGGAGGGGACCGGCGCGAGGCGGATCAGAGCCAGCGTTGCCGCTTGAAGACGACGTAGAGGGTCGTCGCGGCCGCGAGCATGATCGCCAGCGCGTACGGGTAGCCGAGGAACCAGTCCAGTTCGGGCATGTTCGTGAAGTTCATGCCGTAGATGCCGGCGACGACGGTCGGCGTGAACAGGATCGCCGCCCAGGCGGAGACCTTCTTGGTCTGCTCGCCCTGCCGCAGCGCCGTCTCGGTCATCCGGGCCATCTCCTCGTTCTGCTGCTGGCTCACGAGGGCCGTGTGCAGCTGCAGCCCGGAGGCGAGGATGTCGCGGTAGGAGTCGAGTTGACCGGCGATGCGCAGCACGTGGTCGAAGACGTCGCGCAGGTGGGCACGCAGCTGGTCGTTCTCGATCTCCGTGGCCGACTGCATCGCGTCGTGACCGGTCAGCTGCTCGAGGATCTCGACGAGCGGGTGCACGGCCCGCTGCAGCGCGATGATGTCGCGGATGTGCTGGTAGATGCGTCGGGGCACGTCCCGGTCGCCGGAGAAGAGGGCGTCCTCGACGTCGTCGATCGCCTCGAGCAGGTGCGCCACGACGGGGGCGTAGTCGTCGACGAGCTGGTCGAGGATGGCGTACAGGATCGCGGTCGGGCCGAGCCCGAGCTCGGTCGGGTCGGCCTCGAGGCGGGCCCGCACGCCGGCCAGGTCGGGGGACTCGGCGTGGCGCACGCTCACCACGAAATTCGGGCCGACGAACAGGTGCAACTCCCCCACCTCGACCCGGCCGGCGGCGATCATCGCCGGGCGGAGCACGATGAAGTCGGTCCGGTCGTACCGCTCCAGCTTGGATCGCTGGTGCGCCCGGACCGTGTCCTCCACCGCGAGGTCGTGGAGCGAGAACTCGTCCGCGACCTGGCGCATCTCCTGCTCGTCCGGCCGGTAGAGCGCGATCCACGCCACCCCTCCCCGCCGGCGCAGCTCCTCGAACGTGCGCTCGAGCGAGCTGGGCTCGGCCGCCCGGACGCCGTCGACGTAGATGGCGTTGGTGATCATCGTCATCGGACCATCATGACGCGTCGCCGGGCCGCGCCGGGGGCGGTCGCCGGATCGCCTGCACGGATATGGAACCGATACGGCACCGATACGGCACCGATACGGCAGAATGATCCGTTGTGTTCCATCTGATGTTCCACGAGCCGAAGATCCCGCCGAACACGGGCAATGCGATCCGGATGGTGGCGGCCACGGGCGCGGCGCTGCACCTGGTGGAGCCGCTGGGCTTCGTGCTCACCGATGCGCACCTGCGGCGCGCGGGACTCGACTACCACGACCTGTCCCGGGTGTACGTGCACCGCGACCTCGAGACGGCGCTGGACTTCGTGACCCGGCACGGCAGCGGCCGGATCTTCGCCTTCACGGGCCACGCCGCCACCTCGTTCGCCGACGTGGCCTACGAGCCGGGCGACACGCTGCTCTTCGGCACGGAGCCGACCGGGCTGCCCGCGCACGTGCTCGACGACCCGCGCCTCACCGCGCCGGTGCGGATTCCGATGCTTCCCCAGATCCGCTCGCTCAACCTCTCCAACGCCGCCGCCGTGGCCGCCTATGAGGCCTGGCGCCAGCACGACTACGCCGCCCCGCCGCCGGGGTGGCTTCCCCGCCACCCCACCGGGACCTGAGGGCTCGCCCCCGGCACCCGTCGACACCCGCCGGCACCCGTCGGCACCCGCCGGCACCCGTCGACACACGGCCCAACGTCGTGCGCGCGGGCGGTGGGCGTAGCAGACTTCCCCCATGAGACTGCTGCCGTCCTTCGGTCGGGGCCGGATCCGCCGGGCGCCCTCGGTGCCACAGGCGCCCTCGGATCCTCCGGGCCCGTCCGAGCCGACCTCCCGGGTCCTCGCCTCGGCCCGGCCGGCCTATCGGGGCTCCCGGGTGCGCTCGGCCCGGCTGCCGGTGGGCTACCAGAGCCGGGAGGCGATCGACGACGGCGTCCCGCGCTGGCTGCGCAGGGCCGCCGGCATCTCGTGGCGGATCCTCGCCGTCGTCGCGCTCGTCGTGCTCTTCGTGTACGCGATGGCGAAGATCCAGCTGGTCTTCATCGCCGTGTTCCTCTCGCTCGTCGTCGCCTCCGTGCTGCGCCCGGTGGTCAACACCTACGCGAAGGTGATGCCGCGCGGGCTGGCGACCGCGGCGGCGATCCTCTCCGGCCTCGTCGTCGTGGGCGGGCTCATCACCTACGTCGTCATCTCGGTCACGGGGCAGTGGGAGGGGCTCGTGCAGCAGTTCTCCTCCGGCATCGGCGACCTGACCACGAGCCTGCAGAATCTGCTCTCCCGGTTCGGGCTCCCACACGATCAGCTGCAGCGGTGGACCTCCCCCGACCAGCTCGACCAGTGGCGGCAGGAGGCGTTGCAGTGGTTCGAGCAGAACCAGTCGAACGTCATCTCCTCGGCCGCCTCGAGCGCCGGGTCGATCGTCGAGGTGTTCGCCACCCTCGCGCTCTCGACCTTCGTCACCATCTTCTTCCTCGCCCGCGGCGCGGAGATGTGGCACTGGTTCATCAACCAGCTGCCCGCCCGGGTCCGCCCCGGCTGGATCCTCGGCGCGGAGGCCGGCTGGTACACCTTCTCCGGTTACGCCCGCGGCACCGTGATCATCGCCCTGTCCGACGGCATCCTCGCCGCGATCCTGCTCTCGATCGTCGGCGTGCCGCTCGCGCTGCCGCTCGCGGTGCTCGTCTTCATCGGCGCGTTCATCCCCCTCGTCGGCGCCCCGGCGGCGATGATCATCGCCGCCATCGTCGCCCTCGCCGCCAACGGCTGGGTCTCGGCCATCATCGTGACCATCGGGATCGCGCTCATCGGCCAGTTCGAGGGCCATGTGCTCCAGCCGCTGGTCATGGGCCGGCAGGTGTCGCTGCACCCGGTCGTCGTGGCGGTCGCCGTCACGGCCGGAACCCTCGTGGCCGGCATCCTCGGCGCGGTCATCGTCATCCCCCTCGTGGCGGTCGTGTGGGCGGTGTACTCGGCGCTGCACGACAAGGACCAGCCCGTCCCGGACGAGGAGTTCACCCGGGCCCGCGAGACGATGCGACAACGCAAGGTCGCCGACCGCGAGCACGACTGAGGCGCCGCAGCCGCGCATCGGCCGTCACCGGAAGTCCCGCGAGCGGGAGGGCACCCGCAGCGGCAGGTCCGTCAGGGTCTCGGCGAGCACGTTGCTCACCCCGTCGGCCCGCTCGACCATCCCGCGGATGATCAGGGCGGCCGACGTGCGGGCCACCCGCCGGTAGCGGTCCCACACCGCCACCGGGCAGACGACGTTGACCAGGCCCGTCTCGTCCTCCAGGGAGAGGAACGTGACCCCGCGGGCCGTGGCGGGCCGCTGCCGGTGCGTGACCACCCCGGCGACCCGGATCCGGCGACGGTCGGTCACCCGCTGGCACTGCACCGCCGTGAGCACCCCGGCGCGCTCCAGTTCCGCCCGCAGGAACTGGGTGGGATAGGAGTCCGGGGAGAGCCCGCTCGCCCACACGTCCGCCACGGCGGTGGACACCTCGTCCATCGGCGGCAGGGCCGGCGCCCGGGTTCCCACCTCGAACGGCAGCACCGGTTGTACGAAACCCTTGCTACGTCGTCCATTCGCCCCCGCGAGCGCGCCCGCCTGCCACAGCGCCTCGCGGCGGCTCAGCCCGAAGCACTCCAGCGCCCCGGCGGTGGCGAGGGCCTCGAGCTGGGCGGCGCTCAGCTCGACCCGGCGCGCCAGCTCCCCGAGCCCGGCCGGCGGCGACTGCTCCCGGGCGGCGACCACCGCCGCCGCGGCCCTCTCCCCCAGGCCCCGGATCGGCGCGAGCCCGAGCTGCACGAACAGCCCGGCGGCGTCGGAGTGCACCTGCGCCTGCACCCCGGAGACGTCCACCCGGGCCCGCTCCACCCGCACCCCGCGGCGGCGGGCGTCGGCCACGAGCGAGGCCGGGGAGTAGAACCCCATCGGCTGCGCGGCGAGCAGCGCGGCGTAGAACGCCTCCGGATGATGCACCTTGAGCCACGCGCTCGCGTACACGAGGTAGGCGAAGGAGAACGCGTGCGATTCCGGGAAGCCGAAGTCGGCGAATCCCTTGAGCTTCTCGAAGATCTCCGCCCCGGTCTCGCGGGAGATCCCGCGCTCCGCCATGCCCTCGAGGAGCCGGCCGCGCAGGGCCTCCATCCGCTCGGCGGACCGTTTGGAGCCCATCGCCTTGCGCAGCCGGTCGGCCTCGGCGGGGGTGAACCCGGCCGCGTCGATCGCGATCTGCATGAGCTGCTCCTGGAACAGCGGCACGCCGAGGGTCTTGGCCAGCGCCGGCTCGAGCAGCGGGTGCAGATAGGTGACCGGTTCCCGCCCGCGTGCCCGCTCGATATAGGGGTGCACGCTCGCGCCCTGGATCGGGCCGGGGCGGATGAGCGCCACCTCGACCACGATGTCGTAGAAGCGGCGCGGGCGCAGCCGCGGCAGCGTGGCCATCTGGGCGCGGGACTCCACCTGGAACACCCCGACCGTGTCGGCGGCGCACAGCAGGTCGTACACGGCGCCGTCCTCCTGCGGGATGCTGTGCAGGTCGAGGTCGGTGCCGGTGAGCTCGCGCACCGTGTCGAACGCGATCCGCAGCGCGGTGAGCATCCCCAGCCCGAGCAGGTCGAACTTGACCAGGCCGGCGTCGGCGGCGTCGTCCTTGTCCCATTGGATGACCGTGCGGCCCTCCTTCGCCGCCCATTCCACGGGCACGACGTCGATGACCGGGCCCTCGCAGATGACCATGCCGCCGGAGTGGATGCCCAGGTGGCGGGGCAGGCGCAGAAACCGCTCGGCCAGGTCGAGCACGGGTGCGGGGATGCCGGCCGTGTCGCCGCCGTCGCCGCTGCGGGCCGCCGCCTCCGCCTCCGGTGAGGGGATCCACGGGCCGTCGCGGGTGGGGCGTTCCCGCTTCTGGACGACGCCGCTCGCCCCGGGCGGGTCGCCCGCCGGCCGCAGGCTCCCCCAGCGTTCGATGCCCTTGGCCCAGGCGTCGGTCCGGCCCGCGTCGTGTCCGAGCGCCCGGGCGGCGTCGCGGATCGCCGAGCGGGGCCGGTAGGAGATGACGTTGGCGACCTGGGCGGCGTGGTGACGCCCGTAGCGGGAGTAGACGAACTGGATCACCTCCTCGCGGCGGCCGGCCTCGATGTCGATGTCGATGTCGGGCGGTCCGGAGCGGCCCGGGGAGAGGAAGCGTTCGAAGAGCAGCCGGTGCTGCACGGCGTCGACGGCGGTGATGCCGAGGGCGAAGCACACGGCCGAGTTGGCGGCGCTGCCGCGGCCCTGACACAGGATCCCGTTCGCGCGGGCGAACTCGACGATCTCGTGCACGATGAGGAAGTAGCCACTGAAGTCGAGCCGGTCGATCGTGGTCAGCTCGTGCTCGAGCATCGCGTAGGCGCCCGTCTGGCGTTCGGCCTCCGGCGGGCCGTAGCGCTCCCGGGCGCCGACGTCGGTGAGGTGGCGCAGCCAGGTGGTCTCGGTGTGCCCGGCCGGCACGGGGAACGGGGGCAGGTTGGGGGCCACGAGCGCCAGGTCGAAGGCGGTCTCGGCGGCGATGGCGACCGTGGCCGCGAGCGCGCCGGGGGTGCGGGCGTGCAGGCGGGCCATCTCGGCCGGGGAACGGAGGAAGGCGGGTGCGGCGGGGAGCCGGCCGTCGATCTCGGCGAGGGTGCGCCGGGCGCGGGTGGCGGCCAGGGCGGTGGCCAGGGGCTGATCGGCCGGGGTCGCGCAGTGCACGGCCCCGGTGGCCACGGCCCCCACCCCGGCCCGGGCGGCGACCTCGGCGAGTGCGGCGCAGCGCAGGTCGTCTCCGGGGGCGCCGTGGTGGGTGAGCTCGACGTAGACGTTCGTGCGGCCGAAGGTGTCCGCGAGGAGCCGGGTCTCACGGACGGCGGCGTCGAGATCCCAGCGGCCCGGTGCGGGTTCGAGGGCGCGGCGCACGGCGCCCTTGCGGCAGCCGGTGAGCACGATCCATTCGCCGGCGGCGGTCTCGGCGAGGCCCTCGAGGCTGTAGTCCACACGGCCCTTGACGCCGGTGGCCAGGTGCCCGAGCGCCAGGGCCCGGGAGAGGCGGTGATAGCCGGCCGGACCGCGGGCGAGCAGCACGAGGTGGTTCCCGCCCGGGTCGGGCGTGCCGGTGCGCTCGGGCGAGCCGCCCGCATCCGCCGCGGAGTCGAGGGTGACCTCCGCCCCGAAGATGCTCGGCAGGCCGAGGGCGCGGGCGGCCTCGGCGAAACGAACCACCCCGTACAGGCCGTTGTGGTCGGTCAGCGCCAGGGCGCGCAGGCCCCGGCCCG
The DNA here is from genome assembly GCF_009660225.1 of Pseudactinotalea sp. HY158. Lineage (NCBI taxonomy): Bacteria > Bacillati > Actinomycetota > Actinomycetes > Micrococcales > Cellulomonadaceae > Pseudactinotalea > Pseudactinotalea sp. HY158. The sequence continues at coordinate 1,387,804 of NZ_CP045920.1, read as the reverse complement.
CCGCCTCGGTCGCGAGCTCCTCGGGCAGGCTGGCCCCGTCGAGGAAGCTGTAGGCGGAGTGGGCGTGCAGCTCCGCGTAGTCGAACATGCGTTCTAGCATACTCGACCCCGCCACGCCAGAGACCCCCCAACCGAGCCCACGATCGAGAGGAGTGTGCTTACCTAGAGTCCATCGCCCCAAGGGGGCATAGGGAGGAGAACGTCAATGCCGAGGGGCACGCGCAGTGCAGTCACTGCCACCTTGCATGTCGGAGCGGTAATCATTTTCAACGATCCCCACCCGGGCGGAGAGCGGAGAATGTGCCGATCGACAAATCGTGGAGGACCTGCTCGCCGAGGCGGCACCACCCTCTCTATTGAAAGAGACGTGTAAGCATGCACATCTTCGCAGCAGCTGCATCCGGGATTGTTATTGGAAGATTCGTCTACACGACCTGGAAACGGGGACGACAGCCCACCTGGCTACTCGTCGGCAACCTCGGGCTCGTGGGCCAGTTATTCCTCCTCAAAGATGAGATCACACTCCTGATCTCCTTCTTTGCGGCATTCGTTGCAACAGCCCTCATATCAATGCAATTGCCTGAGCAAAGCGGAGATCACGGCGACGAAGAGGACCTGCTCACTGCAGCCCAGACGCGGGAGGCCAGGGCGTCAGACGGTCCCGAGGGTTAGCGTGAGAGAAATGTGGGTAGCAAAGGGTCAAGTCCCGCAGCCTCGGCGACCTCTCGGTCGTCGAGAACGTCCACCGCCGCACGCCCCCACCTTCGGGCGCGACTCGGGGTGACCGCTCTCCGCCCTCCCGGTACCGTGAGCCCATGAGCACGGATCAGCGGATCGGTTTCATCGGCCTGGGGGCGATGGGGTCCCCGATGGCCGTCCATATCGCGCGGGCACAGGCCGCCACCGGGCGGGCGCTACACGTGCACGCGCGCCGGCACGCGTCGGCGGAGGAGTCGCTCGCGGCGGGGGCCGAGTGGGCGCCCACGCCGGCCGATCTCGCGCGGGTGAGCGACGTCGTCCTCACGGTGTTGCCGGACCTGCCCGAACTCGAACAGGTCCTCGACGGCGAGACCGGGCTGCTCGCGGGCACGGACCATCCGCTCGCGCTCGTCGCGTGCTCGACGAGTTCGCCCGCGGGCGTGCGAGACCTGGGCGCGCGGCTCGCGGAACGCACCGGCGGGCTCGTCTCACTCGTGGACGCGCCGATCAGCGGCGGGGTCGAGGGGGCGCGGGAGGGCTCCCTGAGCATCTTCGTCGGGGGCGATCACGACCCGGCCCAGGCAGCGGCCGCGGCGCTCGCCCCGTGCGGGAGTGCCGTGCACCTGGGCCCGCTCGGATCCGGGCAGGTGGCCAAGGCGGCCAATCAGCTCATCGTCGCGGCGACCACGGCCGCGCTGGCCGAGGCGCTCGTCGCCGCCGAGCGGGCCGGGCTCGACCTGGCCGCACTCGTGCCCATCCTCGCCGGCGGCTACGCGGGCTCACGGCTGCTCGAGGTCAAGGGGCAGCGCTTCGTCGACCACGACCACTCCCCCGCGAGCCCCGCCTCCTTCATGATCAAGGACCTGCGCTACGCCCACGAGGTCGCCCGCGCGTCGGGGATCCCCTCACCGGTGCTCGACGCGGCGGCCGGGGTCTACGACGCGATGGTCGCCGCGGGGCTCGGCGATCTCGACTCCTCCGGCGTGCAGGCCTACCTGGAGCGGGCGTGAGGCTCGGCCGATCCCGACACGGGCAGCTGCGCAACGCACCGCCCTCGAGGAGGTCAGGGAGGTGCTACCGATCCATGGGTACGACCGAGACGTTGTCGAACACCCAGCGGTGTGACCGGCGCACGCTCAACGCACCGGCAGATCATCCGGGTACACGACGTCGATCTCGGTGATCGCCCGGGGGAAGTCCTTGCGATTATCGGTGAGGAACCGGTCGGCACCGGCGGCCACGGCGCTCGCGAGGTGCACGGCATCCGCAGCGCGCAGGCGATAGGTGATCGACAGGGTCAGGGCGAGCCGCGCCGCCGCCTCGTCGACCGGGAGGAGCTCGATCCGGCTGAGCAGGCTCAGCAGCGCCGCCGTCTCGTCCGAATTCGGATCATCGCGCATGGGCTTCGCCAGCACCTCCGTGAGGAGTAGCACCGACCCGATCCCGACGATCGAGGGCGCATCGGTCGGGAAGAGCGCCGCCACCCGCGCCCCGGTCGGATGATCGGCGGCGGCGGCATAGATCAGGACGTCGGCGTGGAATGCCGTGAGGACGCTCACCGTTCGGCTCTACCGCGGCGGACGGCCTCGACCAGCCCCTCGGCACGTTCGATACTGATCGCGGCTCCCCTCACAGGGCGAGCCCGGGCTTCCTCGAGGAGCGCACGGATACGGTCGGCTTCACCCCATGCCCGGGAAGCACGCCGAGGCACGAGCGTTGCAGGATCCACCAGCACGGCGACGACGCGCCCGTGGCGCGTGATTGCGATCTGCTCACCGCCCTCGACGCGATCGAGTTGGGCGGGGAGGGTCTGACGCGCGACGCTCGCGCTGATCGTCTCCATGCATTGACTGTACGTGCTTGTACAAGCACGTACAATACGAGTGACGTCTTCCTCAGCCGCCGGAGTCGGCGAGCGCGTCCGTCACGTCCGCCGCCTCCGCCGGGTCGGGGCGCTTGAACAGGCAGGCGACGACCACGGCGACGAGGCCGATGCCGCCCGCGACCATGAACCCGGCCCGGATGCCGGTCGCGTCGGGGATCCCGCCCGGGCTCGCGCTGCCGAGGGCCGCGACGGTGACGAACACGGCGCTTCCCAGTGCGCCCGCGACCTGCTGGAGGGTGGCGAGCAGGGCGCTCCCGTGCGAATAGAGATCGCTGGGCAGGGCGCTGAGGGAGTCGGTCATGAGCGGGGTCATCATGAGCCCGAGGGAGAGCATGAGGAGCACGTGGGCGGCGATGACCGCCCCGAGCGGGGCGCCGCCCCCGAGCAGGGCGAGGATCCACAGCGCCACGGTCATTCCGATCGCGCCGGGGATGACCAGCGGCCGGGCACCGACGCGGTCGTACAGGGCACCGACCGGCCGCGCGACCGCAGCCATGGCCAGGCCGCCCGGCAGGAGCGCGAGCCCCGCGACGAGGGTCCCGTGGTCGAGCACGTTCTGCAGATAGATGGGCAGCAGGATCGCGCCGGCCCCGATGAGGGCCATGAACAGGAACAGCGAGAGGATGAGCGCGAGCCGGAACCGGGGGCGCGTGAGCGTGCGCAGGTCGAGCAGGGGGCGGTCCTGACGCTGGAGCCGCCCCTGCCGCCACACGAACAGGGCGATGCCGGCGACGCCGATGACCAGCGACGCCCAGGGCGGCAGCACCCCGCCGCCCTGGCCGATGGAGGCGAGTCCGTAGACGATCCCGGCGAAGCCGATCGCCGAGAGTGCGACGGATACGAGGTCGAGTGGAACCCGGCGGGTCTCGTTCGGCACGTGCAGGCGGGCGATCCCGACCGTGAACATGGCGAGGGCCAGGATGAGCACGAGCCAGAACATCCACCGCCACCCGAAGGCGGCGAGGATCGCCCCGCCGACCGTGGGGCCGATCGCGGGCGCCACGCCGATGACGATGGAGATCGTGCCCATCGTGGCGCCGCGCCGCGATGGGGGCACGAGGCGCATGACCGTCGTCATGACCAGCGGGATCATGACCGCCGTGCCGCACGCCTGCACCATCCGCCCGATGAGCAGCGCGGGGAAGGTGGGCGCCACGGCGCACAGGAGCGTGCCGGCGGCGAAGGAGCCGATCGCCATGAGGAAGATCCGGCGCGGGCTGAACCGCTGGAGGAGGTATCCGGTGGTCGGGATGACGACGGCCATGGTCAGCAGGAAGCCGCTGATGAGCCACTGCACGGTCGTGGTCGTGACCGACATGACCACGGCGAGATCGGGCAGCGCGATGGAGACGATCGTCTCGTTGAGGATCATCACGAACGCCGCGACGACCATGACCCCGATGATGAGGCCCGAGCCGGTGCTCGGGGCCTGCGGGTCGTCACGTGTGACGGCGGCCGGTGTGTGTTGCTCGGGCACTCGCGTGCTCCTTCCGTGGCCGAGCCGGTGATGCCCGTGACCATTCGTGTCTGTGCCGGGGCCGGATCTCCCGGCGCCGCCCCATGCGATCCGGACTCGAGCCGGTGGGTGGCGAATGCCCCAGAGCACGATACCGCCATCCGTCACCGGAGTCCCAGTTGATTTCCTCGATCGGTGACGAGCGTCTCCGCCCCATCGCCGGGAGATCGGCGGTAGGTCGGCGGGAGGTGGGCGGGCGCGGGCAGCGGCGTCAATCGTAGATTCCCTCGATCCACCATTCGCCCGCGCCGCCGCCGGCCGCTCCCGCCTGCCCACCGCCCACGGCGAGCAGGAAGGCCCCCTGGTCGCCGCAGAGCACCTGCAGGTGCGCGCGCACCGGTGGCGCGGGCCCGGCCGGATCGTCCTCCCACCACCGTTCGTGGAGCGGCCAGGGACCCGCCCAGCCCGTGATCCGCCGGGCCTCCGGCACCCCGGCCAGGGTCGCGGGATCGGCGGTGAGCATCCCCCGGTCGCTCAGATGGACGCTGTGGCCGCGCGCATCGAGCAGGGTCACGGGATGGCGACCGGCCGGGAGCCTCGCCGGCAGCGGCGGCGGGATCTGTCCGGGCCAGGGGGCCGCGGGCTCCCGGTCGGCGGTGGGGTCGTCGCCCCAGGCCACCATCCGGATCCGGTCGCGCGGCGACCGCCCGCCCTCGGCCACGGGGGTGAGCACTCCCTCCGGGCCGAGGAGGGACTGCATGCGCAACGCCGCCCGATGAGCCTGGGCCTGGCCGCGTCCGACCCGCCCCCAGAGCCCGTCGGTGGCGATCGCGGCGGGGCTGAGATCCTCGGCGCCGAGCTCGAGGAAGACGAGCGGGGCGCTGGGGGCGAGGCCGCTGCGCCCGGCGAGCCACCCCTCCAGCTGCCAGCGCACCCGGTCGGTCAGTTCATTCGCGGTCAGCGCGCCGTCGATACGCCAGCTGCGGCTCAGGGTGACGCCGTTCTGCGCGCGGGCGTTCACCCGCAGATAGGCGCAGACCATTCCTCGGCGCTGCAGCTGCCGGTGCAGATCCTCGGCCAGCCTGCGAGCGGCGAAGGCGGCCGCGTCGATCCGGGCCGCGGGCGGCTCCAGTTCGACGTGCACGGCGAGGTCCGGTTCGGGGCGGTAGGGCCGGGCCGCCTGCACGTCGCCCCCGCGGGCGAGCCGGTGGGCCTGGAGGCCCACGTCCCCGAACCGCGGCCCGACATGCGCCGGGCGCAGCCGGGCGACGTCTCCGAGAGTGGCGAGCCCGAGGCGCCGCCAGAGCCCGATCAGATCCTCGTACTGGGCACGCATCGCCCGTGTACCGGCCGCGAGGAGCAGGGTGCGACTCGGGTGCGGGGCGAGGAAGGTGGGCGACTCCCCGGCCGGCACGAGCGTATGGCCCCGGGCCGCGAGGATCGCCGCCAGCAGCCCGTCGGCGACCCCGGCCTGCGCCTCGCTTCCCGCCTCGGCCACCGCGCCGATGAGGGAGTCGATCACCGCGTGCTCGCTGCCCTGATAGCGGGCCGCCCCGGCGATCCCGAGCTGGAGGAGTCCCGGGCGCAGAAGGGCCACCTCGGCGACGACCCCCTGGGCCGCCTGCACGATCGGGTCGAACGCGCGCAGGTCCCGACCGGGATCGGCGGGCGCGAACACCACCTGCGGGCACAGGCTCCGGGCGCTCCGGCCGGTCATCCCCACCCGCAGCCCCTGGCGACGGGCGGCGGCGGAGACGGCGGTCAGACACCGGCCGTCGTGCACCGCCGAGACGTCCCCGGCGGTGAGGAGTCCGTCGGCGATGGCCGCGACGACCGGCCAGTCCGGCACCCAGAGCACCGCGATCCGCCGCCCGACCGGTTCGGCGGCCATCATCCCACCCGCGCCAGGGAGGCCGGCATCCCCGCCGGCCCCTCGAGCCCGGTGAGCCCGTCGCCGTCCAGCCGGACCTGCATCGACCGGTCGACCCCCCGGCCGGTGAGGCGCACCCGGATCTCCTGGCCGCTCAGCAGGCCGAATCCGCGCTCGACGCCCTGCCAGCTACGACCGGTCACCCGCACCGTCAGCGCCGCTCCCGGGCACGGCTCGCTCGTGAGCAGCACCCCCGAACGGTGACGCACCCGGTGGAGCAGGGCACGCAGCTCCCGTTCCCGCAGCCCCACCGCGGGCCCGAGGAGGACCGTCTCGAACCCGTCCACCGCCGCCGCCGCGACCCCCGCCCCCCGCTCCCCCGGATCGGGCACGACCACGACCCGGTCCAGATCGAGTCCCGCTCCCGCGGCCGCGGCCAGGCACAGGTCGGGCATCCCCACCACGGCGATCCACCCCTCCCCGCGGCCGGGACCGGTCGTGGCCGCGGCGGCGAAGGCCAGCAGCAACGACGTCGACCCCTCGATTCGGACGGCGCCCCCGCGCGGCAGGCCCGCGACGACCGGCGCGAACGGGGCCGGCACCGGAACCCAGCCGTCCGCGGGTCCCGCCCCCCAGGTCGGCACCTGATCGACCCGTTCGGCACGCTCGCTCCGATCGACCCGATCGACCCGATCGACCTGCTCGGCGACTCCCGTTCGCGCCGGCGACAGCCCCCGGGGTCCGGGGGCGCGCACCCCGACCCGGTCCTCGGCCCGCCGCAGCACCTCGAGCGCACGCTCACGCCGCGCCTCCCACCCCTCCCGAGCATCCGCCCCGGCGAGACGACTCCCCGGGCGAGCTGCGTCGTCCTCCAGCATGCTTCGTGCCATGGCGATCACCTCCTGCCGCGACCGTAGGACCACCCGCCGACAGTCGAACGCGTGTTCTAGTGAACGTCGCCCGTCCCCGCCTGTCAACCGCATCCACCACACCGCTCCGGGCCCACGTGTCGGCGGGCGTGGGTACGGTGGACGCACAGCCCATCGACGTGAGGAACATCATGGATCTCGATCGCCCGAACGCCCCGGATCCCTACGGCCTGCTGCCCGCGGTGCCCTCGTTCGCACTCACCTCCACGGTGCTCGACGCCGGTGCGCGCCTGCCCGATCGGTTCAGCATCGGCGGGGCGAACGTCTCCCCGCCGCTGGCCTGGTCCGGCTTCCCGGACCGGACCCGCAGCTTCACGATCAACTGCTTCGACCCGGACGCCCCCACCCCCGCCGGGTACTGGCACTGGGGCGTGGCGAACCTGCCCGTCGGCGTGACCGCGCTCGCCGAGGACGCCGGCAGCGGCGACGACACCCTCCCCGGCGGCGCCCTCCACGTGCGCACGGACGGCGGGGCCCTCGCCTACGAGGGCGCCGGGCCGCCTCCGGGCGACCGCGCCCACCGGTACGTGTTCGCGGTGCACGCCCTCGACGTGGACGCACTCGAGGTCACCGCCGCCACCTCCCCCACCAAGCTCGCCTTCCTCTCCCTGTTCCACACGCTGGCCCGGGCCACCCTGACCGTGACCTTCAGCAGCTGACCCACCCACCTCCCCCGCCGACACGTCCGGGCTTTGCCGCATCGAGGGACCCGCTTGGTGCCGGGCAGTGCCGTCCATGGGCTATGGTCAGATGCTGGCGATCGGCCCCGGCCGCGTGGACCTACGAGTGCTCCTGCGGCCGCCGCGGTGATCGCCGCCCGGCTCGAGAGGTCGAGTCGGCACGTCAGCGTGCGCGAACGAGGAGAGTGATCACCACAGCCGAGACCTCGGCGGACACCGCATGTCCACCGACACCATACGAAACTCGACGAATAATTGAACACGTGAGGAGGGGTGCGTGAACGAGCTGTTCCAGTTCAACACACTCACCATTATCGCATTATTGCTCTTCTTCTACGGGGGAACCTTCTGGATCTCCACCCGGATCGGGAAGAAGCAAGAGAACGCCGATGGATACATGACCGCCGGAAACAAGGTCGGTTTCGGCATCTCCGCGGCGAGCATGACCGCGACGTGGATCTGGGCATCATCGATGTACGCCTCGGCCACCTCCGGCTACACCTACGGCATCTCCGGACCGATCCACTACGGTCTCTGGGGCGCCCTGATGATTCTCTTCATCTACCCGTTCGGAAAGCGGATCCGCAAGGTCGCCCCCCGCGCCCACACGCTGGCCGAGGTGATGTTCGCCCGGCACGGCCGCTCGAGTCAGCTCATGCTGGCGGGGTCGAACGTCGTGGGCAGCGTCATCTCGCTCATGTCGAACTTCATCGCGGGCGGCGTGCTCATCAGCCTCCTCTCCCCGTTCAACTTCATCCAGGGCGTGATCATCGTGGCCTCGGGCGTGCTGCTGTACACGCTGTGGTCCGGCTTCCGCGCCTCCGTGCTCACCGACTTCATCCAGGTGATCGCGATGCTCGGGGCGGTCGCCGTGCTCATCCCGGTCATCTTCTTCGCCGCGGACTTTCCCACGATGTTCGAGTCCGGCGCCGCGAACCTCACCCCGCAGCAGTCGAACTTCTTCTCCTCCGACGCATTCATGAACCAGGGTGCGCCCTATATCGCGGCGGTCCTCGCCTACGCCATCGGTAATCAGACGATCGCCCAGCGGCTCTTCGCGGTGCGCAAGGATCTGATCAAGCCGACCTTCATCACGGCGACCGTCGGCTACGGCGCGATGGTCATCGGCGTGGGAATGCTCGGCGTCATGGCCCTGTACCTGGGCGTCGACCCCCTGGGCGGCGACCCGAACAACCTCGTGCCGCAGATGGCCGCGGAGTACCTCTCCCCCGTGCTGCTCGCGGTGTTCTTCATCATGATCATCGGGGCGCTGAGCTCGACCGCCGACTCCGACCTGGCGGCGCTCAGCTCGATCGTCATGACCGACATGTACGGCCAGAGCGTCGGCAAGGACAAGGCCGACCCGAAGCTCATGCTGACCATCGGCCGGCTCACCATGGTCGCGGCCTCCGCGATCGCCGTCGTCTTTGCCAGCATGCAACTGAATATTTTGGATCTCCTGGTATTCGTCGGGGCCCTGTGGGGCGCGCTCGTGTTCCCGGTCATCGCGAGCTTCTACTGGAAGAAGGTCACGAACGCGGCGTTCACGGTCGCGGTCATCGCCGCCCTCGTGGTGTTCCTCCCCGTGCGGTTCTCGCTCGTCTCGATGGACGGCGGGGTCGGCCTGATCGTCGACGTCCTCGCGATCGTCGGCGTCGGGGTCGTGCTCGGGCTCATGGCCTTCGGCTTCTTCGGCCTCAAGCCGGCGCTCATCATCGCCGCGGTCGCCACCCTCGGGGTCGCCCCGTTCGCGTTCGGGACGCTGCACACGTACGCAACCCTCAGTGGCTCGCTCGTGGCCTATTCGGTGAGCACGATCGTGTGTGCCGCGATGTCGTGGCGTTCGAAGGTCAACTTCGACTTCTCCCAGATCCAGAAGAGCGTCGGCGACTTCGACGACCGCGATGACGACAGCAACCGGGCGGAGGTGATGGCGTGACGACGTTTCTGCTGACCGTGTACATCCTCATGTGGCCGGTGATCGTCGCCGGTGTGCTGTTCGTGCTCTGCCGCGGGTTCATGAAGGAATGGCTCGAGGCCCGGCGCGAGGGCCGCGACATCATCTGACCCCTCGCCCACCCGGATCGATCCACCCGAACGCAGGCCCGCACCCGGCGGGCCTGCGTTCGCCGTGTTCAGCCGGGTTCAGCCGTGTTCAGCCGGGCTCAGCCGTGTTCAGCCGGGCTCAATCATGGTCGGCCGCCAGGGCCGCCCGCACCCGCGCGACCGAGCCGCCCAGGCCCCAGGTGTCGGCGAGGCGGGTCACGGCGGCCTCGTCGTCGAAGGCGTGCGGACGACGCAGCTCGCCCCAGTCCGCCGGGATCGGCAGGGTCCGGGTCACCTCGACCACCCGTGGGGCCACGTCGAGGTAGCCCGCCGCGGCGAGCAGGTTGGCGCGCACGCCGGCCGCGAGCGCCGTCGACGGGTCGGCGGCGGCCGCCCGGATCCCGGCGAGGGTGCCGAACTCGGCCAGGAGCCGGGCCGCCGTCTTGTCCCCCACGCCCTTGACGCCCGGGAGCCCGTCGGAGGCGTCCCCGCGCAGGGTCGCGAAGTCCGCGTACTGATCGGCGCGCACCCCGTACTTCGCCCGCACGACCTCGCCCGTGACCTGTTCGTGCCTGCCCACGCCGCGGGCCGTGTAGAGCACCCGGATCTCGCGCTCGTCGTCCACGAGTTGGAAGAGGTCCCGGTCGCCGGTGACCACGTCGGCGGGCATTCCGGCCGTCGTCGCGAGCGTGCCGATCACGTCGTCCGCCTCGTATCCGTCGACCCCACGGACGGCGATGCCCATCGCCGCGAGCACCTCGGCGATCACCGGCACCTGAACCGCGAGGGCATCGGGCACCTCCTCGGCGTCGACGCCATCGCCGCCGGCCGTGCGCGCGAGCCGGTGCTCCTTGTAGCTGGGCAGGAGTTCGACCCGCCAGGTCGGGCGCCAGTCGTTGTCCCAGCAGCACACGAGGTGGCTCGGGGCGTAGTCGGACACGAGCCGCGCGATGAAGTCGAGCAGCCCGCGCACCGCGTTGACCGGTGTGCCGTCGGGCGCACGCAGCGAATCGGGCATCCCGAAGAAGGCTCGGAAGTAGAGCGATGCGGTGTCGAGCAGCATGATCCTCATGCGAGAAGAGTCTGGCAGACGTTGCGCCGAGCCCGTCGGCCGACCCGATGATCGCCGCGGGACACCTGACGTCTTTCCGAGCCCCTCAAGCGTCGAAGGCGATCCGGAACCCCTGGTTCCCGGAGGCCGAATCGGCACTGTTCTGCGTGCGCGCCGCCACCCGGTAGCGGTTGCAGTAGGAGTCGTGGCACAGGTAGGAGCCGCCGCGCATGACCCGCAGCATGCCGTCTCCCCCGTCCGAGGCGACGAGCGGATCGGTCACCGGGCCGGCCGGGTGGCGCACGCGCCACCGGTCGGCGCACATCTCCCACACGTTCCCGGCCACGTTGTACAGGCCGTATCCGTTCGGCGGAAAGCTGCGCGCAGGCGCCGTGCCGCGGTAGCCGTCCGCGGCGGTGTTCTTCGTGGGGAAGGTGCCCTGCCAGATATTGCACCGGTGCTCGCCGCCCGGGGTGAGGTCGTCTCCCCACGGGTACCGGGCGCCCACGAGCCCGCCCCGGGCTGCGTACTCCCATTCGGCCTCGCTCGGGAGGCGTCCGCCGGCCCAGGCCGCGTAGGTCTCGGCGTCGCGCCAGGAGACGTGCACCACCGGATGGTCGCCGCGGTCGGACACGTCCGAGTCGGGGCCCTCGGGGCGGTTCCAGGCGGCGCGGGGCACCGCCGACCACCACGGCGCCTGCGCGACCCGCATCTCCCGCCGGCGCAGGTGGCCGGGCAGGAAGGCGACAAAGGTGAACGACCAGCCGAGATCCTCGGCCTCCGTCACATACCCGGTCTGTTCGACGAAGGCGGCGAATTCGCTGTTCGTCACGGTGGTCGCCCCGATCGCGAACGGGCTCAACGTGGCCTCGCGGATCGGCCCCTCCCCGTCGAGGGGGTTCGCGTCGAGATCGTTCCCGCCCATGCGGAACGTGCCACCGGGCAGGTGCACCGGATCGGGGACGCCCGCCGGGCGCCGCTCCCGCGCATGGACGACGCCGCCCGCCCCTCGTACCGGCGTCACCGTCTCGACTGGGCCGACAGAGGCGACAGTGCCGACAGAGCCGCCGGGTCCGACAGTGCCGCCGGGGCCACCGGGCCGGTCGCCTGGTCGGCCCGGGGCGCAGCACGCCGCCGGCGCATCGTGATTCATCCCGCCATGGTGCCACGCCGGGCCCGACTGCCCGGAGCTCCGCTCATCACCGGGGATCATCGGATGACGACCGCGCACGGGCCACGCTGTCGGTTCGAGTACATCGAATGAGGCCTATTGCCCCGGCCGGAGCACGATCCGCCCGCGCACCTGCCCCGCCTCCATGCGCCGGTGGGCATCGGCGACCTCGGACAGCGGCAGCACCTCGGTGACGTCGGCCGTCAGCGTTCCGGCGGTCAGACCCGCATTGAGCCGGGCGGCGGCGCGGGCGAGCTGATCCACCCGGGCGCGGGAGTGCACGAACCCGACCACGTCGATGTCCCGGGTGTAGATCCGGGCCCACGGCACGGGCGCGGGCTCCGGCCCGGCCGCCGAGACGAGGATGCGGCCCCCGGGGGCGGTCACGTCCGCGAGGGTTCCATAGTCCATCCGGCCCGAGGTGTCCCAGGCGATGTCGACCCCGCTCGGCACCACCCCGGCGATCCGGGCCCCCAGGTCGGGCTCATGGTGGTCGAGCACCACGTCGGCACCGGCCGCGAGTACCCGGCCGGCATCCCGCGGGGAGGCGGTAGCGACGATCCGCGCCCCCGCCCCGGCGGCGAGCACCACCGCGGCCGTGCCGACGTTCCCGCCGCCCCCGCCCACGAGTACGGTCTGCCCGGCGCGCAGCCCGCCGTGGGAGAACCAGCCGAGCGCGGCGGTGCTCCCCGGATGGGCGAGCGCGACCGCCCGGGCCGGGTCGGTGCCGTCCGCAAGCGGATAGCACCGCTCGGCGGGAACCACGGCCCGGTCGGCGAAGGCCCCCTGGAGGCCGTCGTGGCCGATGCTGTTCGCCCACACCCACTGGCCCGCCCGGAAGGGGGTGTGCGCCGGGGCGGACGCGACGCGGCCCACGAGATCCCGGCCGAGCACGAGCGGCAGCGGCACGGCCGTGGGGTAGCGGCCGGAGCGCACGAGGGTGTCGACCGGGTCGAGCGCGACGGCCTCGACGTCGACGAGCACGTCGTTCCCGCCGGGGGCCGCGACCTCGAGCGGGCCGTGGCGGATGTTCTCGACCGGCCCGAGTTCGCTCACATAGGCCGCCGTCACCTCGATCGTCGCGGGCATCGGCTCGCTCCCTCCCGTCGGTCCGGACTCCTCCTCGAGGTTACGCCCGCCCGCCAGGGGCTATCGTGTGCTCCCGTGCCGATCGTCGATCTGAGCGACCCGTCCGTTCCCGCCCATGCCGCGCTCCCGCTGCCCGAGTACACCCGGCTGACCGATGTGGCCCTGCGGCGCCGCCTCGAACCGGAGCGCGGCCTCTACCTGGCCGAGTCCACGAACGTGATCGCCCGCGCGGTCGAGGCCGGGCATGAGCCGATCTCGTTCCTCACCGCCCCGCGCTGGCTGCCCGACCTGGACCCGCTGTTGCGGCGCACCGGCGCGGGCCAGTACGGGCACGTGCCGGTGTACGTGGCGCCGGAGGAGGTGCTCGAGAAGATCACGGGCTTCCACCTGCACCGCAGCGCGATCGCGGCGATGCACCGGCCCGAGCTGCCCGCCGTGGCCGACGTGCTCCGCGGGGCGCGCCGCGTGGCCGTGCTCGAGGGGATCACCGACCACGCGAACGTGGGCGCCGCGCTCCGCAGCGCCGCGGGCCTGGCGGTCGATGCCGTGCTCGTGACCCCCACGTGCGCCGATCCGCTGTACCGGCGCAGCATCCGGGTCTCGATGGGCACGGTGTTCCAGGTGCCGTGGACGAGGATCGATCCGTGGCCCGGCGGCCTCGGGCAGCTGCGTGCCGCCGGCTTCACCACCGCGGCCCTGGCGCTGCGCGAGGATGCCCTCACCCTCGACGAGCTCGCCGCCGATCCGCCCGAACGGCTCGCCCTCATCCTCGGAACCGAGGGCCCTGGCCTGTCCGAGGCCACGATCGCGGCCGCCGACCTCGCCGTACGGATCCCGATGAGCCACGGGGTCGACTCCCTCAACGTGGCGGCGGCCGCCGCGGTGGCGTTCTGGGCCACGCGATAGGCCGCCTCCGGGACGCGGGTGGCCCCGGCCTTCGACAACGGCATCCGCATCACTCCATGCCGGCGAATGGCCCATCGTTTCGATCAGACGTTGCGTCAGCCTCGAAAATTATAGTCGGCACACAACTGGTTCATGGCCTTGAGCCACCTGTGCATAAAAACATATGGGCCGATGACGATCAGGATGCCCAGCGTCCCCCAGAGCCAGAAGTCCGCGGGCGTCACAGTGGGCTGGAGCCCCCGGCGTCGGAGTTCGTTTCTGATTCGACCCGACGTCTTGTGCCACCACACCATCTGCGCGATCCCGAGCGTGATCGGACCGACAAGAAGGGCGAGCAGCCAGTAGTTCATCGAGCGCTTGTTGTCCCATCGCCCAGCCACCGAGTTCAGATCCTCGCCCGCGCGCGCAGTCACCCAGAGCGCATAGATTCCCAACGTCAGTAGGCCGAGGAGAATAAATTTCACGAGCGAGCGATTGGTATCGAAGTTGCCACGGGGCGGGGCGACGACAGCAGGATATTGGGACATGGTCGGCTGCTCCTGTGTGGGTAAGAATCTCACAATGAGTGACGTCGACGACGACGTCCGATGATGGATCGGACCATAGCAGGTCGGGTCAGGCGATGTGATCCCTCATCATGGCTTGCGGTTTCAGAAGAGCCCGAATTGTCGTTCTCGAGCACCACCCGCGCGAGCCGGCGACCTGGGTATTCTCAACACGCTCCAGGAGAGTCCCGCATACCCAGCTGCCCCATGGCCCCGACCCGGGTCCTCTCGTCCCTCTCCAGCAGGGTCGAGAGGACCCGGGTGCGCCGGGTTCCCACGTCCTCTCGGCTACTGCGAGGCCGGGGTGGAGGGGAACTGCTGGGTCGAGGACGGCGCCGGCGGCTGGTCCGCGGGCAGCTGGCCCGCCTCGGCCGCCTTCTCGAACCGCCTGCCCGAGGTGATGCCGGCCGAGGTCGCCTCGGCGGAGGCCTCGTTCACCTGGCCGCGGGCCTCGGCGAGCGCCTCGGCCGGATCCTGCAGCGACGGCTCCGGCAGGTCCACCCCGAAGCCCTCCGTCGGCTTCCCGCGCGCCTCGGAGGGCTCGAATCCGGCCGGCGGGGTCTGGCCGCCGAAGGCGCCGGCGATCGAGCCGAGCGCGGCGGTGAACTCCGTGGGAACGACCCACAGCTTCGAGGCGGTGCCGTTCGCGATCTGGGGCAGCATCTGCAGGTACTGGTAGGCGAGCAGCTTCGGATCGGCGTCGCCGGTGTGGATGGCGTCGAACACCTGCAGGATCGCCCGGGACTCACCTTGTGCCCGCAGGATCGCCGACTGCGCCTGCCCCTCGGCCCGCAGGATCGCCGACTGCTTCTCGCCCTCCGCCGTGAGGATCGCGGACTGCTTGACCCCCTCCGCCGTGAGGATCGCGGCGCGCCGGTCCCGCTCGGCGCGCATCTGCTGCTCCATCGAGCCCTGCACGGAGGCGGGCGGGTCGATCGCCTTGAGCTCGACCCGGTTGACGCGGATGCCCCAGCGGCCGGTCGCCTCGTCGAGCACGCCGCGCAGCTGCCCGTTGATCTGATCGCGCGAGGTGAGGGTCTGCTCGAGGTCCATCGAGCCGATGACGTTGCGCAGCGTGGTCACGGTCAGCTGCTCGATGCCCATGATGTAGTTGGCGATCTCGTAGGTCGCGTCCTTCGGGTTCGTCACGGTGAAGTAGATGACCGTGTCGATCGAGACCACGAGGTTGTCCGAGGTGATGACCGGCTGCGGGTCGAACGTGACCACCTGCTCGCGCAGGTCCACGCCCGCGCGCACCTTGTCCACGAACGGCACGAGGAAGTGCAGGCCGGCGTAGTAGGTCGTCTGATAGCGACCGAGCCGCTCGATGATGAGCGCCACGGCCTGCGGCACGATCCGGATCGACTTCTTGAGCGCGACGATGATGAACAGCGCCGCCGCGATGAGCAGGATGAGCAGGAAAACTTTGAACGGATCGTCCATGGGGGTCCCCTCCGGGTTGTTCGCGCGGGTGATGAGCCTGTGGACGGCGCCCGGTCAGGCGCCGTAGGCCCCGTACGGGTTCTGCGGGTCGGCGCTCTGCCGCGCGATCACGACGGCGGTGGCGCCGTCGATGCGCACCACCTCGACGGTCGTGCCGACCGGGAGCACCCCGGGCTGTTCGGTGCGCGCGGTCCACACCTCGCCCTCCAGCTTGACGCGCCCCGAGTGGTCGCTCACGTCGGCCACGACCGTGGCGATCCGTCCCACGTGGGCCATCGTGCCGGTGGCCGAGTCGGGGGTGTGGGAGGCGAGCCTGCGCTGGGCGATGGGACGCACGATGAACAGCAGCAGCCCCGCGACCACGAGCGCGATGATCACCTGGGCGTAGATCGGGGCGCCGAGCGCCCCGGAGAGCGCGCCGGCGAGCGCTCCCCCGGCGAGCATGAGGAACAGCAGGTCCACGGTGAGCATCTCGATGACGCCAAGCACGAGCGCGAGACCCACCCACCAGAGCCAGCCCATCTCAGTGTCCTTCCGACAACATCCGGCGCCCACAGCGGGCACGGCACACACAGCGGGCGCGCCACACATGACGCCCACAGCGCAAGGATCTCACGCAATCCCCGGCCGCGCTCGACCCGCTCACGAGTGCAGGGCCCGCGCGGCGTAGCGGCCCTGCGAGCGGGTGACCATGAGCTCGAGGCCGAAGGTGGTCGAGAGGTTCTGGGGCGTGAGCACCTCGGCGAGTGGCCCGGACGCGACCGCGCCGCCCTCCCGCAGTAGGAGCGCGTGGGTGAATCCCGGCGGGATCTCCTCCACGTGGTGGGTGATGAGCACGAGCACGGGGGAGTTCGGGTCGCCGGCGAGCTCGGTCAGCGCGGCCACGAGGTCCTCCCGGCCACCGAGGTCGAGTCCGGCGCCGGGCTCGTCGAGGATGAGGAGTTCGGGGTCGGTCATGAGGGCGCGGGCGAGCTGGACGCGCTTGCGTTCCCCCTCCGAGAGGGTGCCGTAGTAGCGGTCCGCGAGCGCGCCGACGCCGAAGGCCGCGAGCAGGTCCCGGGCGCGCGCGAGGTCCAGCTCCTCGTAGCTCTCGCGCCACCGGCCGGTCACGCCGTAGGAGGCGGTGAGCACGATGTCGATCACCCGCTCGCCGCCGGGGAAGCGGCCGGCGAGCGCGGCGCTCGCGAGCCCGATCCGGGGCCGCAGCTCGAACACGTCGACCCGGCCGAGCCGTTCCTCGAGGATCTCGACGGCACCGCTCGTGGGGTGCAGGTGCGTGGAGGCCAGCTCCATCAGCGTGGTCTTCCCCGCCCCGTTCGGGCCGAGCACCACCCATCGCTCCCCCGCCGAGACGGACCAGTCCACGTGGTCCAGGATGTTCTTCGCGCCGCGGCGCACGGTCACATCGTCGAACTGCAGTACATCGCCCATGGGCCAAACCCTAATGGACGACCCGGCCGTTCTCGCCGCGCCATGCTCCGGTACCGTTGATCCGTGCATCTGTCCCTGCCCCGCAGTGTCGTGGCCGCCACGTGGATCGCCCACAGCGACCCCCGCGGAGACTGGCTCGCCCCCGCCGTCGAGGCGATCAGCGGCGACGACGAGCCGCACCGCACGACCGGCTCCGAACCGCTCGCGGCCCTGCTCTCCCGGTTCGCGGCCGCGCACGTGCGCTCGCCCGTGCTCGCCCCGCTGCCCGTGCCGCACGACCCGGCGGGGATCGGCGGCCCGGCTGGGATCGCGGCCGTGGACGCCGGGGAGTGCCTCGTGTGCCCGGCCGCGCTCGTGGCCGTGCCCGAGGTGCTCGCGTTCGGGTCGGCGCTCGAGCCCGGGGCGATCGTCACCTGGGAGGTGTTCGAGCAGCCGAGCAATCCCCCGCTCGCCACCCCCGCGGATGGACGACGCATGGTCGCCGAGGCGCTCGTCGTCGCCGTCGACGCGCTCGAGTCGGTCGACGTGGCCCGCTGGCGCCCCGAGGCCGCCGAGGACATCGCGGCGCTCGCCACGAACGAGGTGCCGGCCTCGATCGAGGCGGTCCTGCCCGGGCAGCTGGATCGGCGCCGCCGGGAGCTGCTCGGCCGGGCCGCCCGGCTCGAGGCGATCGCCGACCTGGCCCTGGCCGACGACGGCGCCGCCGTGAACGTGTGGCAGGCCGATCAGCGGGGCGCGGCGCTGCGGCACGTCGTGACCGCCGCCCGCACCGCGATGGTCGCCGCGAGCACGTTCGGCCCGCGCGAGTCCTGAGTCCCGCGCACGCGCCGGCCGGACCTAGTAAGGCCTTGAGTGGTTGACGGGAACATCCCCCTGCTGTGGTCATGGGGGCTTGGTGTCCCAACCACAGACAGGAGGATGTTCGATGTCCAACGGTAGAGGTCTTTCCCGAGGTGACAATCGCAGGAACGCTCGGCTGGGGCGACTGCGGCAGGTTCTTCCTCGTGAGCACGCGGTGCTCGCGCTGGATCTGGCCGATGACAAGCAGGTCTTCGCGCTGACCGATCACGACAGTCAGATCCTGGCCCGCAGGACCGTGAAGTGTCGCCCGTGGCACCTGGCCGAGGCGATCGCGTGGGGCCAGCAGCAGGCGCTGGCGGCGGGGTTCGCCGGAGTGACGTTGGCCTGTGAACCGACCGGGCACCGGTGGAAGGTCGTGGACCGGCTCGCGGCGGCTGCCGGGATCGAATTGGTGTGTGTGCAACCGCTGCTGGTCGCCCGCGCGCGTGAGGCCGAGGACTTCACCCGGGACAAGTCCGATGACAAGGACGCGCAGCTGATTGCGCGGTTGGCGACCCAGCTGCACGTCTACTTCCCCGAGCAGGCCGATGCGACGTGGGCGCGACTGCGGCACCTGGGTGCTCGGCGGGTGGAGAAGGTCACCCGGCTCGGCGCCGCCCGCCAGCAGCTACGTGACTTGCTGGAGTGCGCGTGGCCGGCCGCGTTGGACGCGGCCGGCAAGCCACTGGACTCGATGACCTGGCGTGCCGCGATGAGCGTGGCCCGCTGCGACCCCGACCGCATCCACCGGCTCGGGCGCGCCCGGCTTGCCCGCGCCGTCGCCAAGGAGCTGCCCCGCTGGGGTGGTCAGCGAGTCTGCCACCGGATCCTGGACGCGCTGTACGAGGCCGCCGCCGACCCTCGCGGGGTGCCCGCACAGCGGCTCGGTGGGCTGGAACGGGCCCGCTTCGCCCTGGCCGATCTCCTGCACGCCCAGAACAGTCGCGATCAGGTCGAGACGCTGATGGTGCAGGTCCTCGACGAGCTGGAGCTGACTGACCTGGTCACCACCATCGACGGCCTGTCCGCCGTCGGCGCGGCCGCGATCCTCGCCGAGACCGGTGACCTGACCCGGTTCGACTCCGCCCGCGCGCTGGTCAAGCACGCCGGCCTGTGCCCGCGAGAGAACGCCTCGGGTACCTACGCCGGCAAGACCACGATCAGCGGCCGCGGACGCCCGCTGCTGCGCGTCGCGTCGTGGCGCGCCGTGTGGGGCGCACTGCCCCACAACGAGGTCCTCGCCGCGCGCCACGCCCACCTGACCAGCCGTGAACACAACCGGCTCACCGACGCCCAGGCCCGTGTCGCGGTCGCCGGCAGTCTCCTGCGTCAACTCTTCGTGGTGGTCACCACCCGCACCCCCTGGGACGCCGAGATCGCCTCCGGCCAGCACCGGTCCCGAAGCGAGGTGGACGCCCCTGCCGCATGAGATGACGTCGACGTGGACGGGACGAGCTCGCGTGACCTCGGGTAGAACCCGCAACTGAGCATAAGCAGTCCCGCCCGCCTTTCACCAGCTCGGATGAAGGCTGTTGGGGCAACACCCCGGTTGAATGCTAGGTGGAGCAGAAAGGCGGTCAACGGACCCCGCCGACGTCAACGAATTCACCTGCAACACAAGCAAACCCACGCACGGCAACCCATGACAGGGTCGCCGCGCCAGACCACCACGCCCAACCCCACAAACGGGGCCCTTGACACCAAACCTCATAGGCTGCTCAGGGGCGCCAGGAGCCGAGCACGTCCTCGTAGACGGCCACGGTCTCCCGGGCGATCCGGGTCCAGGTGAAGTGTTCCTCGACCCGGTCGCGGCTCGCGCGCCCCAGGGCCGCCGCCCGGTCGCGGTCGGTGAGCAGCGTCGTCAATTCGCGGGCGAAGTCGGACACGAACGCCTCCGCGTCGAGCGGCGCGCCGGTGACCGGGTCGACGTCGCCGAGGGAGACGAGCGTGCCGGTCTGTCCGTCGGCCACGACCTCGGGGATGCCGCCGGTGGCCGAGGCGACCACCGGCACGCCCACGGCCATCGCCTCGAGGTTGACGATGCCGAGCGGCTCGTAGATCGAGGGGCAGGCGAACACGGTCGAGGCGCCGAGCAGGCCGAGCAGTTCGGCCCGCGGCAGCATCTCGGAGATCCAGACGACCCCGGTGCGCTCGCGCTGCAGCTCCTCCACGGCGGCCCTGATCTCGGCGGCCAGCTCGGGGGTGTCGGGGGCGCCGGCGCACAGGATGACCTGCGCCTCCGCCGGCAGTTGGGCGATCGCCCGCAGCAGGTAGGGCACGCCCTTCTGGTGGGTGATCCGGCCGACGAAGCTGACGGTCGGGCGGGATCGGTCCACGCCGTGCCGGGCCGCGATGGCGTCGATCTCCCCGTCTGTGGGGCGCCGCCACAGGTCGAGGTCGACCCCGTTGTGGATGACGACCACCTTCGCCGGGTCGATCTGGGGGTAGGCGCGCAGGATGTCCTCGCGCATGCCGTCGCTCACGGCGATGACGCGGGCCGCGCCCTCGTAGGCGGTGCGCTCGGCCCACGAGGAGACGGCGTAACCCCCGGCGAGCTGCTCGGCCTTCCACGGCCGCAGCGGTTCGAGGCTGTGGGCGCTGAGCAGGTGCGGGATGTCGTTGATGAGGCCGCCGAGGTGGCCCGCGAGGTTCGCGTACCACGTGTGGGAGTGCACGAGGTCGGCGTCGACGTCGGCGGCCATCTGCACGTCCACGCCGAGGGTCGCCAGCGCCGGATTGGCACCGGTGAGCCCGTCCGGCACGTCGTAGCCGTACACGTCGCGGGCCCCGTCGATGTCGGCGACGTCGCGGGGGCCGTCGAAGCACCGCACCCCCACGTCGATCAGGGCGCGCAACTCCCGCGCCAGTTCGGACACGTGGACGCCGGCGCCGCCATAGATATGGGGCGGATACTCCCGGGTGAGCAGTTCGACGCGCATGCCCCTCATGGTGCCATGACTGCCACGGCGAGGGGCTCGATTCGTCCCGTCCCACCGCCCGCCGCGTCCGAATGCTGGGCACGCGATCGGGAATCGGCCGTCGGCGCGGGAATCGCCCGCATCCGGGCGGGAAAAGCCTTAGGGTCGAGGCATGGTCGCACCCCGAGTTCTCGCAATCGTGCTCGCCGGCGGCGAGGGCAAACGCCTCATGCCCCTCACCACGGAACGAGCCAAGCCCGCCGTACCGTTCGGCGGCATCTACCGCCTCATCGACTTCGCCCTGTCGAATGTCGTCAATTCCGGCTACCTCCGCGTCGTCGTGCTCACGCAGTACAAGTCGCATTCGCTCGACCGGCACATCGCGAAGACCTGGCGGATGTCCTCCCTGCTGGGCAACTACGTCGCCCCCGTGCCGGCCCAGCAGCGGGTGGGCAAGAACTGGTTCCTCGGCAGCGCGGACGCGATCTACCAGTCCCTCAACCTGCTCGACGACGAGCGCCCGGACATCGTGGTGGTCGTCGGCGCCGACCACGTGTACCGCATGGACTTCTCGCAGATGGTCGCCGATCACATCGACTCGGGTGCGGAGCTGACGGTCGCCGGGATCCGCCAGCCGATCGCGCTCGCCGACCAGTTCGGCGTGGTCGACGCCGACGCCGACGATCCCGCCCGGATCGCGGCGTTCCTGGAGAAGCCGACCGAGCCCACGGGCCTGGCCGACTCCCCCGGCGAGGTGCTCGCCTCGATGGGCAACTACGTGTTCAACGCCGACGCCCTCTTCGACTCCGTCACGAAGGACGCCGCGAACCCGGACTCCCGCCACGACATGGGCGGTGACATCGTGCCCTATTTCGTCGAGCGCGGCGAGGCCGGCCTGTACGACTTCATCCGCAACGAGGTGCCCGGGTCCAAGCCCCGCGACCAGGACTACTGGCGCGACGTGGGAACCCTCGACTCGTACTACGAGGCGAACATGGACCTCATCGCGGTCGAGCCCGTGTTCAACCTCTACAACGACGACTGGCCGCTGTACACCGGCTACGTCGGCCTCCCGCCGGCGAAGTTCGTGCACGCGACCGGCGACCGGGTGGGGCGGGCGACCGACTCGATCATCTCCCCCGGGGTCGTCGTCTCCGGCGGGGAGGTCGCCGGGTCGGTCCTGTCCCCCGGCGTGCGCATCAACTCGTGGGCGACCGTGGGGGGCTCCGTGCTCCTCGACGGCGTCAAGGTGGCCCGGCACGCCCAGGTCCAGAACGCGATCCTCGACAAGAACGTCACGGTCGAGGAGGGCGCGAGCGTGGGCATCGACGCGGAACTGGACGCCGAGCGCGGGTTCACCACGACCGCCGAGGGCGTGACCGTCGTGCCGAAGGGTGCCCGGATCGCGAAGCGCTGAGTCGCCGGCGCGCGCCCGCCCTCTACGATCACAGGCATGACTGCTCGCCATCTCCTCGTCATGGACGTGGACTCCACGTTCATCACCTCCGAACAGATCGACCTGCTCGCCCGCCGCGCCGGCCGGGAGGCCGAGGTCGCGGCCGTCACCGAGCGCGCCATGGCCGGCGAACTCGACTTCACGGCCTCGCTCCGCGCCCGCGTGGCGGCGCTGGCGGGCCTGGAGGAGGGCGCGATCGCGGCCGTGCGCTCCGAGCTCGAGTTCACCCCGGGGGCCCTCGAGGTCGTGCGCCGGTGCGCCGGCGCCGGCTGGCCGGTCGCGCTCGTCTCCGGCGGATTCCACAACATCATCGACGAGTTCGTCGCGGACCTGCCGATCGCCTACGTGCGCGCCAACACGCTCGTGGTCTCGGGCGGCGTGCTCACCGGGGAGGTGACCGGCCCGATCGTCGACCAGGCCGCCAAGGAGCGGCATCTGCGCGAGTTCGCCGCGGCCGAGGGCATCGACCTGGCCCACACGATCGCGATCGGGGACGGCGCCAACGACCTCGACATGGTGCGCGCCGCCGGGCTCGGGGTCGCCTTCGCCGCCAAGCCCGTGCTCGTGGCGGCGGCCGACCTCGTGCTCCCCGGCCCGCGTCTGGACGACGTGCTCACCCACCTGGCGGGCACGCTCGCCCCGCTGCCGGGAGACGGGTAGTTCACCCCATTGCACCGGCCGGACCGACCCCGATAGCTTTTCGATCATGCCGTCACCCTCGACTTTCGATGAGATTCGCGCGTTCGTACAAGAGCGCTTCAATGCCGCCGTGGCACTGCAGCAGGAGTCGCTTCCGACGCAGTCGCACGGGGCGAGCCCCGACGAGGAGGTCGAGGTCACGGTCGACGGCCGCGGCTTCGTCACGGACATCCGGTTCGACGACGACCTGACCGAGGTGACGGGGGCCCAATTGCGCGACCTGACGCTCGGGGCGATCCGGTCGGCGCGCGAGGCGCTGCGGCCCACCGGTACGTCCACCACGGCCGGCGGGGACGCGCTCACCGCGCTGCACGACGACACGGTCGCCCGCGCTTACGACGCGCTCCTGTCGGGAGCCGGACGATGATCGGGGTGGAGGTCGACTACGCGGCACTGACCGGGCACTGCGGAACCCTCGACGCGAGAACGTCGTCCTTCGACGAGATCCGCGGTGCCACCCAAACCTGTGTGATCACGTCGAACCTGGCGTTCGGATTGCTCTGCTCGCCGTTCTTCCTCCCGGTCGCGGCCGCCGCCCAGGGCGGGATGCTGGCCGGCGTCACGGCGGTCCGGTACGCGGTCGACGGGCTGAGCACGGACGTGGGCGCCTGCCGGGACGACACTCAGCGAAGCGACAACGACATGACCGCGACGATGCAGAAGCTCCTCATGCAGGTCGATTCCCGCGGTGCGTACTCCGGTGGAGGTGTCGAGTGAACGATCTCGTCGCAATCGAGTCCGATGACTTCACCCACTTCTCGAACTGGACCGACCTGGACCTGGCCCTCGGGAACGTCCCGATGGTGGGCGACGCCTTTTCGGCCGGCCAGGAGTTCGGCGCGGGCGACTGGGCGGAAGGCCTGGCCTACCTGGCCCTCGCCGGTGTCGGCGTGGCGGAGTGGATGGTCGACCCGTTCGGCACGCTGTTGTCCTCGGCGGCGGCGATGCTCATGGACTACATGCCGCCGTTGCCGCAGCTGCTCGATTCGGTCGCGGGCAATCCCGCCCTCGTCGAGGGGATCGCGCAGACATGGTCGAATATCTCCGAGCGGCTGTTCCAGGAGGCGGACGAGCTGCTGACGGCCCTGCAGACCGTGCTCGCCGACTGGAGCGGCGCCGCGGCAGATGCCTACGCGGAGCGAGTGCAGCTGCTCGTCGCCCTCATCCAGGGGTTGGGCGCCGGGGCGTCGGGGCTCGCCGGCGGCTTCGCCGTGGCGAGCGCCATCGTGACGGTCGTGCGCACCATCGTCAAGGAACTCATCGCGGACCTCGTCGGGCGCCTCATCGCCTACATGATCGAGGTCGGCGCCACCCTCGGCGTGGCGCTGCCGGTCGTCATCGGTCAGGCGATCACGGCGATCGGCACCACGACGCTGCAGGTCACCAGAAAGATCGACGACCTGGCGGCGGCCGCGAGAACCGGTCAGACCGTGGCCGAGCGGGTCATCGAGGCGATCTCGCAGATCAAGGCCGCCGTCGAGGCCCTGCGCAGCGGTGTCGAGCAGGGCGCCGGGGCATTGGAGGGCAACTGATGAACGATGCGGAATCGGCGTTCGGCGAGGCCGAAGCCATCGACACCGAGGCGGCTCGGGCGCAGGCCCTCGCCACCCAGCGGGCGGCGCAGCGGGCGACGAGCCGCATGCAGGCACTGCGCGTCGAGGGGCGTTCACCTCGGCAGGAGGTGACGATCGTGCTCGACGCCGGCGGGCTCATCGACGACGTCGAGTTCACCGAGTCGGCGCTCGACCGTCCCGCGGCCCTCGCCCGAGCATTCCTCGCCGCCCAGAACGACGCGCTGCGCAAGTACCGGGAGGCGATCGACGCGATCAGCGACGAGGAGTACGCCGGGCTGCCGCAGCTTCGCGAGATGACGAAGGCGGCGGCGCGCACGCAACTGCCCACGCAGATCGACACCGAGTACGCGTGACCCCCGGCGCCATCGGCTGGGGCGTCGGCGTGCTCATCGTCGTCGTCGCGGTGGCGCTGATCGGACTGCGGCTGCTCCTCGGCCGCAGCCGGAGGCGGGCCGAGGCCGATGCGGAGCAGGAGGTGGCCACCCTCGCGTCCTGGGCCCGTGCGCACGGCTGGCAGCGCGTCCCGGGACCGCCCGCGCCGGCGGTGGCCCAACGCGTGACCGTGCGGCGGCTCGAGCCGCTGCTGACGGTCGGCGGCGAGGTGGAGGGCCGACCGGCGATGATCTCGGTCTGGCGGCGGACGACGTCGAAGCTGGGATCGCCGGTCGAGTTCCAGACCGTCACCTGGGTCGTCTCGAGCCCGACCCGGCCCCGTCTGCCCGGTGCCGGAGTCTTCGCGCTGGGACGCCTGGCCTCCGGTGGGGCGACCGTGGGTCCCCCGCGCATCGTGGCGGCCAGATCGGCGGTGTTCCCCTGGGGCCACGGCCGGGCCGCGCTCTGGCCGGCGGCGGACCTGCCGTCGGACACGGCCCGTCTCGCCGAGCTCGCCGCGGGCCTCGATGCCACCTCCGGGGTCCTGCTCGTGGATCACGCGAGCCTGAGTATCGACCTCCCGCACACGCCGCCGGACGAGATGATTCGGCTCCTGCAACTGGCGCGCGCGACGCTCTCCCCCGACCGAGCCTGACGCGCGCTCCCGGCGCCGGGGCGATCAGGCGGGCGTGTGCAGCACCTCGACCAGGCGGGCGTGACCCGAGTCGACCTCGTGCCAGGGCGAGTCGACCTCGATGACGGCGAGCGACGCCGTCGATAATCCGGCGGCGACCACGTGCGTGCCGGCCTCGCGCGAGCCCGGCCCGGCGAGCGCCGCGGCGGTCATCGACATGATCGGCTCGTGGCCCACGACGAGGACGACGCCGGCGTCACCGCCGTACTCGCTCACCGCCGCGAGCACCGCGCGCGGGCTCGCCCGGTAGAGGGATTCGAGCACCACGACCTCGATGCCGGCCACCTCGATCCCGTGATCGGCGAGCCCGTAGGCGAGGCGCTGCCAGGTCTGCTGGGTGCGCACGGCGGCCGAGCAGAGCACGACGTCGGGCCGGCGATTGCGCAGGTGCTCGGCCACGCGGCCCGCCTGGTCGCGGCCGGTGCCACTGAGGGGGCGACGTTCGTCGGGGCCCGAGCCCGGCTCGGCCTTCGCGTGGCGCAGGAGCAGCAGCGTGGCCATGACCGGCCTCCTATTGCCCCATCGCGTGGACGCCGCCGTCGACGTGCACGATCTCCCCGGTCGTGGCCGGGAACCAGTCCGAGAGCAGCGCCGCCACGGCCCGTGCGGCGGGCTCGGGATCCTCGACGTCCCAGCCCAGCGGCGCGCGCTCGGGCCAGACGCCCTCCATCTGAGCGAATCCGGGGATGGACTTGGCCGCGGTCGTGCGGATCGGTCCGGCGGAGACGAGGTTGCAGCGGATGCCGTCCGGCCCCAGGTCGCGGGCGAGGTAGCGGTTCGTGGCCTCGAAGGCCGCCTTGGCCACGCCCATCCAGTCGTAGACCGGCCAGGCGTAGCGGGCGTCGAACGTGAGCCCCACGAGCGCGGAGCCGGCCGGCATGAGGGGCTTGGCCGCCACGGCGAGCGACTTGAGCGAGTAGGCGGAGATCTCCAGCGCCGTGGCCACGTCGGCCCATTCGCCGGCGAGGAAGTTGCCGCCCATGACGCTCTGGGGCGCGAACCCGATCGAGTGCACGACGCCGTCGAGCGAGTCGGCGTGCTCCCGCACCCGGTCGGGAAGGGCGGCGAGATCTTCGGCGCTGGTCACGTCGAGCTCCACCACGGGCGCCGCCTCGGGTAGGCGCCGGGAGATCGCCTGGGTCAGCCGCAGCGAGCGGCCGAATCCCGTGAGCACGACCCGGGCCCCCTCCGTCTGGGCCAGGCGGGCGGCGTGGAAGCCGATGGACGAATCCATGAGCACCCCGGTGATGAGGAGCGTCTTGCCCTCGAGTAGACCCATGTCTGCCTCTCCTTGATTCGAGTGGTGTTCGAGCTGTGTTCGAGTGGTGGTCAGTGCCCCATGCCCAGGCCCCCGTCGACCGGGATCACGGCGCCGGAGATGTAGCCGGCCTCGGGCGAGGCGAGGAACTCGACGGCGGCGGCGACCTCGGTGGGCTGTGCGAAGCGGCCGGCCGGGATGGCGGCCAGGTAGGTCTTCTGGGTGGCCTCCGGAAGCTCGCCGGTCATCGCGGTCTCGATGAAGCCGGGCGCGACGACGTTCGCGGTGATGCCCCGGCCGCCGAGCTCGCGGGTGATCGATCGGGCCATTCCCACCAGCGCCGCCTTCGAGGCCGCGTAGTTCACCTGCCCCGGGGAGCCGTAGAGACCCACGACCGAGGAGATGAGCACGATCCGCCCCGCCCGCGCACGGATCATCCCCTTGCTGGCGCGGCGCACGCAGCGGAACGTGCCGGTGAGGTTGACGTCGAGCACGTCGGTGAAGTCCTCGTCGCTCATCCGCATGAGGAGTGTGTCCCGGTTCATGCCCGCGTTGGCGACGAGCACGGTCGGTGCGCCCTGATGCTCCTCGATCGCGGTGAACGCGGCGTCGATCGCGGCGGTGTCGCGCATGTCCGCCACGGCCCCGAACACGCCGTCCGGCAGGTCGCCGCTGCGGTAGATCGTCGCCACCGAGTCGCCGGCGGCCACGAAGCGTTCGGCGATGGCGCGGCCGATGCCACGGTTCGCACCGGTGATGACCACGCTACGGGGTGCTGTCATGTCTTCTCGATCCGCCCATTTCTTCTGGTTCTGCCGTCCTGAGGTCCCAGGCTACTGGCGTAACCTACAAGAGTGCGGCACGTACATGCGATCACCTCGGCCGGGCGCAGCCAGGCCGAGCAGCAACACGATCGCGTCGTGCGCTACCTGTGGACGATGGGCATCCGGATGGTGTTCTTCTTCCTCGCGATCCTCGTGCACAACTGGTGGTCGATCGTCTTCCTGATCGGGTCGATCCTCCTCCCCTGGATCGCCGTCGTCTATGCGAACTCCGGAGCAGAGCGGCGGGTCGTACCGAGCACATACCTGGACAACCACACGATCGAGAGCGGCCCCGCGGACAACCGGCCGGGACCCGAGAGCCGACCGGAGGACGACGATGGAAGCCCTGATCTGTAGCCGCAAGGGGTGCCGCACCGCGGCGACCTGGGCGGTGCTGTGGAACAACCCGAAGCTGCACACCCCCGAGCGCCGCAAGACCTGGCTCGCGTGCGAGGACCACCGCGACACCCTCGCCTCCTTCCTCAGCGCCCGAAGCTTCCTCGTGGAAGTGATCCCCGCCTCGGAGCTTCCGCGTGAATGAGTGACGCCCGGCTCCCCGATCCCCGTTCGAACGCGACCTCGACCGGGCGCTCCTACGCCTTCCTGCGCTCGAGCAGATGGCTCGGGATCATCGCGCTCGCCCTCGTCGTGAGCCTCACGTGCCTGCTCCTGGGGCGGTGGCAGTTCCACCGGTACGAGGGCAAGGCGCGTGCGCTCGAGCTCGTGGCGGCCAACTACGACTCGGCGCCGGTCGGGCTCACCGACGAGCTGGACGAGCCGTTCGATCCGGACCGTGAATGGAGCCCCGTCGAGGTATCCGGTGAGTTCGTCGGTGAGACCGTCGTGCTTCCGCAACGCGGCGTGCTCGGCTCGGCCGGCGACCACCTGCTCGGCGTGCTCGAGGTCGCGGGCAGCGGCGCGTACGTCGTCGTCGACCGCGGCTGGCACCCCATCGACTGGTCCTCCGACGACGCCGACCCCGCCCCACCGAGCGGGCAGGTCACCGTCACGGGGCGGCTACGGCCGGCCGAGGAGGCCTCGGACCGCGGGATCCGCGACGAGCAGGTGTTCGTGATCAACCCGCACCAGGTGCTCGCGGCGGCCGGACTGGAACAGGCGGACGGCGACGCGGGCACGGCCGGCCGCCTCGAGACCGCGGGCTACCTCATGGCGATGCCCGGTCCCGCGCAGGCGGGGCTCGAGTCCTTCCCGGAGCCGGAGGAGGACCTCGGCTCACACCTGTCGTACGCGTTCCAGTGGTGGACGTTCTCGCTCGGCGCGCTCGTGGGGCTGGTCATCCTCGCGCGGCGGGAGTCGGCGATGGAGGCCGGGGAGGCACCGCCGACGCGGCGCCGCTCCCGCGACATCGACGAGGAGGACGCCCTCATCGACGCCCAGCTCGGCGAGGACCCGGCCCGCTGACCCTCACCTGCCCGCGCGCTCGATGAGGGTGGCGCCGGGGGCGAGGGTCAGGGCCGGGGGTGATCGAGGCCCTCCGCCTCCCGTGCCGCCCGCTGCTCGAACCGCTCACGCTCCTGCGGACTCATGTCCGCGAGCCGCTCCTCGTATCGCTGCAGGCCCGCCTCGGCCGCCCGGTTGAACGCCTCGGAGGTCACCAGGTCCCGGGCGGATCGGCGCCCGGCGAGGATGTCGTCGTACAGCGCCGCCGTCTCCTCGTCGGGTGCCTGCTCGCGCAGGGCGCGCAGCGCCTCGCTCAGCTGACGGTGCGCAGGGCTGCCCACGGGCACGGACCCGAGCAGCGGGGTCGCGGGGTCCTCGGGGCCCCGGCTCATCGGTCCACCTGCGCATGGTCGTAGCCGCCGGGCAGGTCGACCTCCTGGAAGCCGTGAATCGCGCCGAGGTAGCCGGGGATGATGCCCGCGGCACCGTCGATGAGGGCCTGGGCCGCCCCGAACGCGTTCGACGCCGCCTTGACACCGGTCAACGCCTTGACGATCGCAGCGGCCGCGCCGCCGCCCCCGAGGAGGGCGCCGATGCCGGTCCAGGACGTGGCGGCCCCGGCCGCGGCCGATGCGGCCGCGACGATGATGAAGTCGATGGCCGTATTGATGCCGTCGTTGCAGAGCATCGCCGTCCGGTGCATCCCGACCGAGACGGCCTTGTAATCCGTGCCGACCTTGCGGACCGAGGCCGCCAGGTCGCCCAGGGCGGGCACGAGCGTGCCGGTCATGTAGGCCGACGACGCATCCGCGGCGTTCCCCTCCCAGTCGGCGAGGACCTTGCGGGTCTCGGAGCCGACCTCGGCGCCGACCGCGTCCGCGAACTCGGCGAGGTGCTCGTAGGCGCGGCCGGACTGGGCGACGGCGTTCCAGTCGCCCGAGAAGTGCTTGAGCACCTCCGTGAGCGGATCCCAGTCGAAGACCTTGTCCATGATGAACCGCACCCAGGCCGTAGGGCTGAGGATCGTGCCCATGCTGGAGACGATGAACTCGGCCAGGTCGGGGATGACCTCGTCGTCGCTCGGGTAGACGAGCAGATCTGCGGGCGCGCTCATGCCGGATACGTCCGGTCCATCTCGGCGGCCGTGTGATGGTCCGTGTTCTCGTAGAACTCGGCCGACGCCGCCAATTCCCTCCCCGTGTCCCGCAGCACGGTGCGCAGGTGCGTGAGCGCCTCGTCCACCGCGGCGTAGGCGCCCTCGGCGATTCCGGTGAAGTTCGCGAAGATCCCGCTCGATCCCCCGGGGACGCGACACCAGCTCGAATGGTAGGTCTGGCCCCGCGACGCGTCGCTCGACAGGCCGGCGGGATCACCGACGGCCTGTGCGAAGCGTGTGATCGCCTCCGGGTCCACGTACAGATCGGCCACCTCACGCCCTTCGTCGGTCGCGGCCGCAGCCGCGAGGCCTGTGTCCGTTCCAGGATCGCACCCGGTGCCAGACGACCGGAATGGGCACGAGTACCCATGGCCGGCGGCGCGGGTCTATGCGCCGGAGCGTAGGACTTCGCGCTCGTACCGCGCGATGGCGGGGGCCGTGCCGACCCTGCCGACCATGGCCAACTCCGTCCGATCACCGGGATGATCGACGTAGTGGCGCAGGATCGCCAGGACGGCGGCGGGCGGCGCGGGCACGAGCGCGACGTCGACGATCGGCAGCTCGAGGCCCGTGATCCTCGCCGCCTGTCGCACGAGCCGGGAGTCGGCGGGCACCGTGCCGGCCGGGACGTGGAAGACGATCCAATTCGTCACCGGCCCGCCGCCCGCGGGCCCGGCCCCCGCCCGTGCCCAGCGCGGGGAGATCTCGGTGACGGCCGCCCACGGGATCGTCACTCCCCCGGGGAGGTGGATCCGCTCGGCCGTGAGCACGAGGCCGCGGTCCCGTCGCCGGGACCGGACGATGGCGACGGTGGCCGCGAGGAAGAGGACGGCGAACACGCCACAGACGACGGCGCCGACGGGGGTGGCCATCGGCCGCCCGATGCTCGAGCGCACGATCACCCCGCCACCGGCGGCCATGACGACCGCGGCGACCGCCGCCATGAGGAAGAGCGTGCCCAGGACGCCGAAGACGAGCACGGCACCGGGACCGAGGGCGGGTGCGGGCAGGAGCAACCCGTCCACCCCGTCCCGGCGCACCCGCCGGGCCGGACCGGCGGGCCCGGGCGTGATGACGAACGGGATCGCCGCGAAGACGGCCCCGAACGCGGCCACCGCAGCCAGTGCGCCGACCCCGGTATCGCCGTCGAGAAATCCGACGACGGCGGAACCGGCGAGCAGAGCGCCGACCGCCGGCGCGAGGATCCGCAGCAGGAGCATGCGCCGGCTCCGCAGGTGCCAGCCCTCACCTCGGGCGTTGCCCTGCAGGGGGGTGATCGCCTCGCTCATGCGGGTGTCCGTTCGTCGATCCGGTCAGGCGAGCGAAACGAGTTCGAGGTACCCCTCGTTCCAGAGGTCCTCGTCGCCGTCGGGGAGCAGCAGCACCCGCTCGGGCTCGAGGGCGCGCACGGCTCCCTCGTCGTGGGTCACGAGCACCACCGCCCCGGTGAACGAGCGCAGCGCCGCGAGGATCTCCTCCCGGCTGGCGGGGTCGAGGTTGTTCGTGGGCTCGTCCAGCAGCAGCACGTTCGCGGCCGAGACGACGAGGGTGGCGAGCGCGAGGCGGGTCTTCTCGCCGCCGGAGAGCACCCGCGCGGGCTTGTCGGCGTCGTCGCCGGAGAACAGGAACGACCCGAGCACGCTGCGCACCTGCGTGTCGGTCAGGTCCGGGGCGGCCGTGCGCAGGTTCTCCACGACCGTCCGGGACATGTCGAGGGTGTCGTGCTCCTGGGCGTAATAGCCGATCTTGAGCCCGTGGCCGGGCAGGATCTCGCCGGTGTCGGGCCCCTCGACCCCGCCGAGGAGGCGCAGCAGCGTGGTCTTGCCGGCGCCGTTGAGGCCGAGCACGACGACCTTGGAGCCCCGGTCGATCGCCAGGTCGACGTCGGTGAAGATCTCCTGCGAGCCGTAGGTCTTCGACAGCCCGGCGGCCTGGAGCGGCGTGCGCCCGCACGGGGCCGGGTCGGGGAAGCGGAGCTTGGCCACCCGGTCCGCCGTGCGGGTCGATTCGGTGCCGGCGAGCATCCGTTCGGCCCGGCGGGCCATGTTCTGGGCGGCCACCGCCTTCGTGGCCTTGGCCCGCATCTTGTCGGCCTGGGCGAGCAGGGTCGCGGCCTTCTTCTCCGCGTTCGCCCGCTCCCGCTTCCGGCGGCGCTCGTCGGTCTCACGCTGGGCGAGGTAGGCGTCCCAGCCGAGGCTGTAGACGTCGAGCTCGGCGCGGTTCGCGTCGAGGTGGAACACCTTGTTCACGGTCGCGCGCAGCAGACCGGTGTCGTGAGAGATGACGATGAAGCCGCCGGAATAGCTCGTGAGGAAGCCGCGGAGCCACTCGATCGAGTCGGCGTCGAGGTGGTTCGTCGGCTCGTCGAGCAGGAGCGTTCCCGCATCCGAGAAGAGGATCCGGGCCAGCTCGACCCGCCGGCGTTGGCCACCCGAGAGCGTTCCGAGGGGCTGCTCGAGCACCCGGGTGGGCAATCCCAGGTTCGAGGTGATCCGAGCGGCCTCGGATTCGGCCGCCCAGCCGCCCTGGGCGGTGAACTCCGCGTCGAGGCGGACGTAGCGATTCATCGCCTTGTCCCGCTCGGCGCCGTCCGTGCTCGCCATCTGCTCCTCGGCGTGGCGGATCCGCCGGATCACCTGGTCGAGGTCACGGGCCGAGAGCACCCGGTCGCGGGCGAGCACGTCGAGATCGCCGGTCCGCGGATCCTGGGGCAGGTACCCGACGTCGCCGGTCACCTGGATATCGCCGCCGGTCGCCTGCCCCTGGCCGGCGAGGATCTTGGTCAGCGTGGTCTTTCCGGCGCCGTTGCGCCCGACCAGACCGATCCGGTCGCCGGCATTGATCCGAAAGGTTGCCTCCCGAAGGAGTTCGCGGGCGCCGATGCGCATCTGGACGTTGCTGGCGATGATCACTGTTGCGATCCTACCGGCCCGCCGCCGCGGCCTCGTGCCGTGCTCAGGCGTTCCCCACCCGGACGGCGCCGAGGCGAGCGCGGATCGTCGCGAGGATCTCCTCGGGCCGCGGCGTGACGTCGACCACGAAGCCCGACTCGTCCGGCTCGAGCGGCTCGAGCGTGTCGAATTGGGACTGCAGCAGCTCGGGCGGCATGAAGTGGTCCGCGCGGGCGTTCAGGCGCTCCAGCAGCAGGCCTTGATCGCCGTCCAGGTGCACGAACCGCACGCGCGGGCAGGCCTCGCGCAACCGGTCGCGGTAGACGCGCCGCAGGGCCGAGCAGGCGATGACGACTCCGCGTTCGCTTCGGGCCAGGGCCCCGCCCACGGCATCGAGCCAGGGCCGGCGATCGGAATCGGTCAGCGGCTGCCCGGCGGCCATCTTCGCGCGGTTCGCCGGTGAGTGCAGGTCGTCCGCGTCCCGGAAGTCGAGGTCGAGGGAGTCGGCGAGCGCGCTCGCGATGGTCGTCTTGCCGGAACCGCTCACGCCGAGGACCACGATGGCGGTCGGCGCTTTCGTGGGATCGCTCACCGGATCAGACGTTGAAGCCGAGCGCACGCAGCTGCTGACGCCCGTCGTCGGTGATCTTCTCCGGGCCCCACGGCGGCATCCAGACCCAGTTGATGCGGTGCCCGGCGACGATGCCCTCGAGGGACTGGGCGGTCTGGTCCTCGATCACGTCCGTGAGCGGGCAGGCGGCGGAGGTGAGGGTCATGTCGATGACGGCGACGTTGTTCTCCATCGTCACGCCGTAGATGAGGCCCAGATCGACCACGTTGATCCCCAGTTCCGGGTCGATCACGTCGTGGAGGGCCTCCTCGACATCAGCCGCGGTGGGGACCGCGTCCACTACTTCACTCATGAGGTTCTCCTGTGTCGGTGCTGTTTTCGGGTGTCGATGAGGGATCGGCCGCTGCCAGCGCGCGGGCCGTGGCATCGCGCAGGGCGACCCATCCGAGCATCGCGCATTTGACCCGAGCAGGGTACTTGGCCACGCCGGCGAAGGCGGCGCCGTCGCCCAGGTGTTCCACGGTAGCCGCCGGCGGCCCGGAGCGGGTGTGCATCATGTCTCGGAAGAGTTCGCCGAGGCGGTCGGCCGTGGCGAGCTCCGCCCCGTCCACGAGGTCGACCAGCACGGAGGTCGACGCCTGCGAGATCGCGCACCCCTGCCCCTCCCAGGTGACGCGGTCGATCCGGTCGCCCGCCGCCGTCAGGTGCACCTGCAGCCGCACCTCGTCGCCGCACGTGGGGTTGACCTGGAAGGACTCCCCCGAACTCGCGGGCTCGAGACCCTCGCCGTGCCGTTCGCGTGAGTGGTCGAGGATGACCTGCTGGTAGAGCTGGTCCATCGTGGTCATCGCGCACCCGCCGATCCCACGGAGTTCACGCGCCCGGAGAAGAACGGTCGCACCCGCGCGAGCTGCTCGAGGAACACGTCGATCTCGGCCGCCGTGTTGT
Source organism: Pseudactinotalea sp. HY158 (assembly GCF_009660225.1). Taxonomy (NCBI): domain Bacteria; kingdom Bacillati; phylum Actinomycetota; class Actinomycetes; order Micrococcales; family Cellulomonadaceae; genus Pseudactinotalea; species Pseudactinotalea sp. HY158. The sequence goes on along the minus strand of NZ_CP045920.1, from coordinate 1,353,001 downwards.
AGATCGAGGTCGAGGCGCGGGCCGAGACCGGGGCGCCGAGGGCGCGGTGCAGTGGTTGGGCACAGTGGTGACCGACGCGCACGGCGACGCCCGCGTCGTCCAGGAGCTGACCGACGTCGTGGGGGTGGACCCCCTCGACCGTGAACGCGACCGTGCCGATCCGATCGACCGGATCGACCGGGCCGAGCACCCGCACGCCGGGGATCTCCGCGATGCCGTCCAGCAGTTGAGTGGCGAGCTCGTGCTCATGGGCGGCCACGGCCGCCATGCCGAGCTCGTCGAGATACTCGGCCGCGGCGGCGAGGCCGACGGCCTGGGCGATCATCTGGGTGCCGGCCTCGAACCGGGCCGGCGGGGCGGCGAAGGTGGTGGTCTCCATCGTGACCACCTCGACCATCGATCCGCCGAGCAGGAAGGGCGGCATGGCCTCGAGCAGGTCGGCGCGGCCGACGAGGGCGCCGATGCCCGTGGGGCCGAGCATCTTGTGGCCCGAGAAGGCGGCGAAGTCCACGCCGAGCGCGCGCACGTCCACCGGCAGGTGGGGCACGGACTGGCAGGCGTCGAGCACCGTGAGGGCGCCGACGGCCCGGGCGGCCGCGACGATCGGGGCGACCGGGGTGATCGCCCCGGTCACGTTGGACACGTGGGTGAAGGCCACGACCCGAGTGCGCTCGTTGACCGCCGACAGGGTGTCGAGGTCGATGCGCCCGTCCGCGCGCACGTCGAGCCAGCGCAGGGTCGCGCCGGTGCGGGCCGCGACGTGCTGCCAGGGCACGAGGTTGGCGTGGTGCTCCGCCCGGGTCACGCAGATCTCGTCGCCCGCGCGCAGCCGGAAGAGCGGATCCGCGTCACCACCCGGTAGGGCCGAGGTGGTGATGAAGGCGTTCGCCACGAGATTGATCGCCTCGGTGGCGTTCTTGGTCCAGACGACCTCGCCGGGCGCGGCGCCGACGAAGCCCGCGAGCCGGGCGCGGGCGTCCTCGTACGCCTCGGTCGCCTCCTCCGCGAGCTGGTGGGCGCCGCGGTGCACCGCGGCGTTGCGCTGGAGGTAGAAGTCCTCCTCCGCCTCGAGCACGCAGCGCGGCTTCTGGGAGGTGGCCCCGGAGTCGAGGTAGACGAGCGGCCGGCCGCCGCGCACCGCCCGTTCCAGCACGGGGAAGTCCGCCCGGACGGCCGCGAGTTCGGCGGCCGTGAGCCGGTCGGGTCGGTGCGCGGTGGGCAGCACGGTCAGGCCTTCGCCAGGTACCGGTCGTAGCCCTCGTTCTCGAGACGTTCGGCGAGCTCGGCCCCGCCCTGCTCGGCGATGCGGCCCTCGACGAACACGTGCACGAAGTCGGGCTTGATGTAGTTGAGGATGCGCGTGTAGTGCGTGATGAGCATGATCCCGATGTCGGTCTTGCCCTTGATGCGGTTGACACCCTCGGAGACGACGCGCAGCGCGTCGACGTCGAGGCCGGAGTCGGTCTCGTCGAGCACCGCGATCTTCGGCTCGAGCAGCTCCATCTGGAGGATCTCGTGGCGCTTCTTCTCGCCGCCGGAGAAGCCCTCGTTCACGTTGCGCTCGGCGAAGACCGGGTCCATGCGCAGGTTCGCCATCGCCTCCCGGACGTCGCCGACCCACGTGCGCAGCGCCGGGGACTTGCCGTCGATCGCGGTCTTCGCGGTGCGCAGGAAGTTCGAGACGCTCACCCCGGGGACCTCGACCGGGTACTGCATGGCGAGGAAGACGCCGGCGCGGGCGCGCTCGTCGACCGTCATCGCGAGCACGTCCTCGCCGTCGAACGTGATCGACCCGCCGGTGACCTCGTACTTCGGGTGCCCGGCGATGGCGTAGGCGAGGGTCGACTTGCCCGAGCCGTTCGGGCCCATGATGGCGTGGGTCTCGCCGCTGTTGATGGTCAGGTCGACACCGCGGAGGATCTCCTTGGTGCCTTCGGGGGTCTCGACTGCGACGCGCAGGTCACGGATTTCAAGAGTAGACATATCTGACTTTCTCGTGGTTCAGGCAGGCTTGGGGGCGATGACGGGATTGTCGATGTCGACGAGGACCTTGTCGCCGTCGAAGCTCACCGGGTAGGTCGGTACGGGGCGGGTGGCGGGCAGCACGAGCGGCCATCCGTTGCGCAGGTCGAACACGGAACCGTGCAACCAGCACTCGAGGGTGTAGCCGTCGATCTCCCCCTCGGAGAGGGAGACCTGACCGTGGGAGCACACGTCGCCGATGGCGAAGTATTCGCCGCTGTCGGCGCGCGCGAGCGCCACCTCGACGAGGTCGCCGGTATCGGAATCGAGTTCCAGCTTGAGGGTCTCCCCCGGTTCCAGGTCCTCCCGGAGGGCGACCACCTGGGCGGTCATTTCTCGAGGCCCTCCTCGATCGCTCGACCGATCTCGTCGTCGAGCTCGCTGGACAGGTCGGCCACCCGGCCCATCGCCGTGTTGAGCTCCTCCTCGATCGCGGCGAGGATGCGCTCCTCCACGGAGGCGACCCCGATCTTGGCGATCATTTCCGCGAAGAAGCCGCGGACCACGAGGCGGCGTGCGGCGTCCTCGGGGATGCCCCGGGCCCGCAGGTAGAACAGCTGCTCCTCGTCGAAGCGCCCCGTCGCCGAGGCGTGACCGGCCCCCTCGATCTCGCCGGTCTCGATCTCGAGGTTCGGCACCGAGTCCGCCCGCGCGCCCTCGGTGAGCACGAGGTTGCGGTTGAGCTCGTAGGTGTCGGTCCCCTCGGCCTCCTTGCGGATGAGCACGTCGCCGATCCAGACCGAACGCGCGTCCTTGCCCTGCAGGGCGCCCTTGTAGGCGACCCGGGAGAGGCAGTTGGGAACGCCGTGGTCCACGAAGAGGCGGTGCTCCTGGTGCTGTCCGGCGTCGGAGAAGTAGATGCCGTCGAGCTGCACCTCGCCGCCGGGGCCCGAGAACGACGCCTCCGGGGTGAGCCGCACGACGTCGCCGCCGAGGGTGATGACCATGTGGTGGAGGCGGGCGTCGCGCCCCACGACCGCGCGCTGCGCGGAGGCGTGGACCGCGCCGGCGTCCCAGTCCTGCACGGAGATGACGTTGAGCTGGGCGCCGTCACCGAGCACGATCTCGACCGTCTGGGCGAGTTCGGCGGTGCCGGTGTGGTCGATCACGACGGTCGCCTCGGAGAGCTCCTCGGCGATGATCGTCAGGTGTTCGACGCTCGCGCCCTTGCCCCGGCCGCGGACCGCGACCGTGGTCTCGGAGGTGGCCACGTGCGACTTGGGCACGGTGACGACCCAGGCCTCGCCGCGGCCCTCCCAGGCGGCGGCGGCGATCCGGTCGGACGGCACGCCGGCCCGGCCCAGGCGCGGGTCGTCGGCGCCGACGCGCTCGACCTGGACGCCGTCGGCCGCGGTGACCTCGACCTCGGGTGCGGTGCCGCCGAATTCGGCGGCGAACATGCCCTGCAGGGCCCGCACGGGGGAGAAGCGCCACTCCTCCTCGCGGCCCGTGGGCAGCGCGAAGTCCGCGAGTTCGAACGAGCTGAGCCGATCCGCGCGGGAGGTGGAGGAGGCGGTCTCGCCGCCGACGTGGCTGTGCGCGCCGTCCTCCTGCTGGCGGGAGTGGTCGGTACTGAGGTTCTGTTGAGTAACGGTCGACATCAGCCGACGGCCCCTTCCATCTGCAGTTCGATAAGGCGGTTGAGTTCGAGGGCGTACTCCATCGGGAGTTCGCGGGCGATCGGCTCCACGAAGCCGCGCACGATCATCGCGTAGGCCTCGGCCTCGTCGAGTCCGCGCGACATGAGGTAGAACAGCTGGTCGGCGCTCACCTTGGAGACGGTCGCCTCGTGACCCATCTCGACGTCGTCCACGCGCACGTCCACGTACGGGTACGTGTCCGAGCGGGAGACCTGATCGACGAGCAGGGCGTCGCACAGCACGGTCGACTTGGACGAGTCGGCCCCGTCGAGGACCTGCACGAGGCCGCGGTAGGAGGCGCGTCCGCCGCCGCGCGCCACCGACTTCGACACGATGGTCGAGGAGGTGTGCGGGGCCATGTGGACCATCTTCGCGCCCGTGTCCTGGTGCTGGCCGGCGCCGGCGAACGCGATCGAGAGGGTCTCGCCCTTGGCGTGCGCCCCGGTGAGGTAACAGGCGGGGTACTTCATCGTGACCTTGGAGCCGATGTTCGCATCGATCCACTCCATGGTCGCCCCCTCGGCCACGGTCGAGCGCTGGGTCACGAGGTTGAGCACGTTGTTCGACCAGTTCTGGATGGTCGTGTAGCGCACCCGGGCGTTCTTCTTGACGACGATCTCCACGACCGCCGAGTGGAGCGAGTCCGTGTTGTAGATCGGGGCGGTGCAGCCCTCGACGTAGTGAACGTAGGAGCCCTCGTCGGCGATGATGAGCGTGCGCTCGAACTGGCCCATGTTCTCGGTGTTGATCCGGAAGTAGGCCTGCAGCGGGATCTCGACGTGGACGCCCGGCGGCACGTACACGAACGATCCACCGGACCAGGTGGCGGTGTTGAGCGCGGCGAACTTGTTGTCACCGGCGGGGATGACCGTGCCGAAGTACTCCTCGAAGAGTTCCGGGTGCTCCTTGAGCGCGGTGTCGGTGTCGAGGAAGATGACGCCCTGACGTTCGAGCTCCTCGTTGATCTGGTGATAGACCACCTCGGACTCGTACTGGGCGGCCACCCCGGCGACGAGGCGCTGCTTCTCCGCGTCCGGGATGCCGAGCTTGTCGTAGGTGTTCTTGATGTCCTCGGGCAGGTCCTCCCAGGAGGTGGCCTGCTTCTCCGTGCTGCGCACGAAGTACTTGAAGCTGTCGAAGTCGAGCTCGCTCAGGTCGCTTCCCCACGTGGGCACGGGCTTGCGATCGAACAGCCGCAGGGCCCGCAGCCGCCGCTTGAGCATCCACTCGGGCTCGTCCTTCTTGGCGGAGATGTTGCGCACGACCGCTTCGGACAGCCCCTTCTCGGCGTTCGCGCCGTGGGTGTCGTCGTCGTGCCAGCCGTAGCTGTACTGCCCGATCGACGCCAGGATCTCATCCTGGGTCATGGGCTGAGTGTTGGTGCTCATGCGTCGTCCTTCGTGTCCTTGTGCGTCGGGAACATCACCGGTATATGGGTCGTGCAGACGTGCTCCCCGCCGGCCAGGGTGGCCAGGCGCTGGACGTGCACGCCCAACAACTCGGAGAACATGCGGGTCTCTTCTTCGCAGAGTTCGGGGTGGGCGGTGGCGATGCGCAGCACGGGGCAGTGGCCCTGGCACACCTGCACGGCGATGCCGTCGCCGATGGGCCGCACCGTGGCCGCGTAGCCGTCCTCGGAGAGTGCGTCGGCGAGCGCCCGGGCCTTGGCGGTCAGGTCGTCGCCGGCGGCCTCGATCGCGGCGGCGTAGCGCTCGCCCATGCGATCGGCCCGGCCGCGGGCGAACGTCGTGATCGCCTCCGGGCCGAGGGCGTCGTTCAGTTGTTCGAGGGCGGCGAGCGCCGATTCGGCGTACTCGGTGCCGAGGCCGCCGACCTTGGCGTCCGGGGCCGCGACGTAGCGCTTCGCCGGTCGCCCGCGGCCGCGCTTGGCGCCGGCGACCTCGTCCTGCACCCGCACCTCGCGGGCCGCCTCGAGACCGCTCAGGTGACGCCGGATCGCGGCCGAGGTCAGATCGAGGAGCTCGGCGAGATCGGCGGCGGTGATCGGCCCCCGCTCGACGATGAGTCGCAGCACCCGATCGCGCGTGCCCGCGTCGGTGTCGACCAGCTCCACGTCGCCCCCGGCCGGGGCGGTCGGTTCCGCAGTCATACGCACCTCCACTCACGCTGCTCGTCCCGGAGCCGGTGACCGGGGCGAATTAGTCAACATTCTTGTTTCCCTAATGGGTTTACGCAAGCAAGGTCACCCTAAGCCGGTGTGCCCTGGGGCACACGGGCGGCGGCGTCGGCCGCCCGCGCGCGCACCTAAGCTGAGGCGGTGACCACCTCTCCCCCGGACCCGAGCGTGCAGGTGCGCGACGTCGTCCGCAGGTTCTCCTCGGTGACCGCACTGGCCGGCGTGTCCTTCGAGGCGGCACCCGGCCGGATCACGGCGGTCCTCGGCCCGAACGGCGCGGGCAAGACCACGCTCATGGAGATCTGCGAGGGGCTGCAGCGGGCGGACTCCGGGCGGGTTCGCGTGCTCGGCCTCGATCCCGCCCGCGACGCCCACCTGCTGCGCCCCCGGGTGGGGGTGATGATCCAGGACGGCGGCCTGCCCGGCCAGGCCCGCCCGATGGAGCTGCTGCGCCACGTCGCCGCCCTCTACGCCCACCCCCGGCCGGTGCACGATCTGGCCGCGGGCCTCGGGATCGACGCGTTCGCCCGCACCCCGGTGCGCCGCCTCTCGGGAGGCCAGCGCCAGCGCCTGGCCCTGGCGATCGCGCTCGTGGGCCGACCCGAGCTGCTCTTCCTCGACGAGCCGAGCGCCGGCCTCGACCCGGCCGCCCGGCGCGCCGTTTGGGAGATCGTCGCCGGCCTGCGCGACGAGGGCACCACGATCGTGCTCACCTCCCACCTCATGGACGAGGTCGAGCAGCTCGCCGACCAGGTCGTCGTGATCGACGGCGGCCACGTGGTCGCCACGGGCACGATCGGCGAACTCACGGCCCTCGAGGGGCCCCGGATCGGGCAGGCCGTGCGCAGCCTGCGCGTGAACGGCCACATCACCCCGGCGGATCAGCGCTCCCTGCTCGAGTGGGCGGCCGATCGCGGCCTGGCCGTCTCCGAGCGCACGCTCGAGGACGTCTTCCTCGACCTGACCGGACGGACCCTGCGATGACCACCTCCCCCGCGGCACCGGGACTCGACCATCCCCTCCCCCCGGCGGGCCGGGCCGCGAATCCGCTGCGGCGCGTGCTCAGCCACGCGGGCTACGAGGCGCGCACCACGCTGCGCAACGGTGAGCAGCTCCTGCTCTCGCTCGTCCTGCCCGCGCTCCTGCTCGTGTTCCTCGCCGAGGCGACGGTCGTCGACGTGCCCACGGACGGCGGACTCGCCCGCATCGACGTCGTCGCGCCCGGCGTGCTCGCACTGGCGGTCATGTCGAGTGCGTTCACCGGCCAGGCGATCGCCACCGGCTTCGACCGGCGCGCCGGTGCCCTGCGGATGTTCGCCACCACCCCGCTCGGGCGCGGTGGGCTGCTCGGCGGGAAGATCGTCGCGGTCGTCGCGGTCCAGGTGGTCCAGTTGGTCGTGCTCGGCGGGATCTCGCTCGCGCTCGGTTGGCGGCCCGCGCTCGCCGGCATCCCGGCGGCGCTCGTGTCGATGGTGCTCGGCACCGCCGCGTTCACGGCCCTCGCGCTGCTGCTCGCCGGCACGCTCCGCGCCGAGGCGGTGCTCGCCGGGGCGAATCTGCTGTGGGTGCTGCTGCTGGCGGGCGGCGGCATCCTCCTGCCCGGCGGCGCCTGGACCTCGGCCCTGCCCTCGGGCGCGCTCGGCGACGGGCTGCGCCTCGCGCTGGGTCACGGGGACTGGTCGGTGTGGCCGATTCTCGTGCTGTCCGCCTGGACGGCGCTGCTCACCTGGGCGTGCGTGCGGCTGTTCCGCTGGTCGTGAGCCGCTCCCCGGCGGCCCGCTGCCGCCCGGCCGCCGTCAGGAGACCGGCACGGTCGCGCTGACGACCCAGTACGTGCCCTTCATCCCGGTCTCGAACGTGCCGCCCAGGAGCGTGACCCGGTGCGCCATCCTATCGAGCCCGTACCCGGTCGCGGCGCCGGAGCGTCGTCCCCGGCCGTGATCCGGGGCGTTGGCGATCGTCAGCGACACCGTGCCGGTCGCCTCGACCAGGGACACCCGCACCGCCGGCGACCCCGGGGCGTGTTTCATGATGTTCGTGGCGCATTCGCGGGCCACGTGCCGCAGGGTGGCGTTGATCGCGTTCGAGACGGTCAGCTGCTCGGGCACGGAGAACTCGACCCGCGCCCCGAGGTCGGTCAGTTCCTGCCGGATCGACCGGAGCGTGTCGACGATCGCCTCGTCGCCCGCGTCCGCGTCGGGAGAGGAGGTCGTGGTTCCGTGGGCGATGTGCAGCATCCGGCGGATATCGGTCAGCGCCTGCGAGGCGGCGGTGATGATCACCTCGGTCGAGTGCTTCCGCTCCGCCGAGTCGTCGAGGAGCTCGAGCGTGCGGGCGTGCATGACCACGATCGTGATGTCGTGGGCGATGATGTTGTGCAGTTCGTCCGCGATCCGGTCCCGCTCCTCCCGGATCGCCCGGGCCGCCTCGATGGTCAGCCGGTCGACGTCGGCGGCGAGGGCCTCCTCGCGGTGCTTGCTGCTCCGCAGCGCCCAGCCGACCCCCGCGGAGGCCAGCCCCACGGCCACGATTCCGAACGCAGCCCCCTCGGCCAAGGTGTCACCGGTAATGTCGACGACGACGGCCCAGCCCACGAGGGCGACGAGGTAGCCGGCGCTGAGCCTCGGCCGGCACGTGAGCACGACGAGCCCGGCCACGACCGCGAGCGCGAGCACATACGGCCCGCTCACGGGGGTGTTCATGAGGAAGAAGCCGGCGAACGCCATGGCGACGGCCGCGGCGGGTGGCCGCCAGGCGAACGTCCCGACCGCGACGAGGAGGCCGATCTCGGCCAGGGCCTTCGCCAGATCGGACTCGGAGCTGAGCGTGATGACGGCGTTCGACAACAACGCGACGCCGACGATGGCGGCGAGCGCTATCCGGCCGTACTTGTTGAGCGGCGTGAACGACCAGAAATCACGCCACGACCCGCGGGGCTCGACCACCACGTCGAGCGAGTCACCGGGCTCCGTGAGGGACGAGGGCCCGCCGACGCGAGTATCACCTCGGCGGTGCACCTCGCTCAAGCTTTCAGATCACTTACAGAAGCCCGAGGCCTCGCAGAGCCACGTCCAGAAACCCATCGGCACGACACCAAACATTTCGATCAGCCCTTCATTAGACGACTGTGAGTAGCGATATTCCACTCATCGCCCCAAAGCTAGCAGCGCGACCGCGCGGACTCCACCCGATCGACATAGACGGTCGTCGCGAACCGGTCGGCCCACCGGTCCACTACGCTGCTCGGGTGGAGAAGATTCGCGTACTCATCGTCGACAACGAAGCCCTGGTCCGTCACGCGCTGAGAATCTTCGTCGATCGCGCGGAGGCGACCGCGGTGGTCGGGGAGGCGACGAACGGCGCCGATGCGATCGAGGAATGCGTTCGGCTGCAGCCGGACGTCGTGCTCATGGACATTCAGATGCCCCAGCTCAACGGCATCGAGGCCACCGCGCAGCTGAGTGAGCGCTGCCCCGACTCACGGGTGCTCGCGATCACGACGTTCTCCTCCGACAGTCACGTGGTCGCGGCGCTGCGGGCCGGCGCGTCGGGCTTCCTCGTCAAGGACACCGCACCCGACGAGATCATCAAGGCGATCGTCGACGTGCACGAGGGCCGGTCGGTGCTCTCCCCCCAGATCACCCGGGACCTCATCAGCGTCATCCTCGACAGCGGCGAGCAGCACGGCGAGTCCTCGGCGGAGCGGCTGACCGACCGCGAGCAGGAGATCGTCACCCTGCTCTCGCAGGGCATGTCGAATTCGGAGATCGCCCAGGAGCTGTCCCTGTCCGAGGCCACGATCAAGGCGAACATGAGCCGGATCATGAACAAGTGGTCGGTCCGCGACCGGGTCCAGGTACTCATCCACGCCGTGCGCTCTGGTCTGGTCACGCTCTGACCTGCCCGCGGGCGCTGCCCCGCGACCCCACATGGGATAATCACTGACTGTGTCCGAGTCCTTGCCCCCAGCCCCCGCCGGCCGTCTCACCGGCCCCACCGGCCCTGCCGGCTCTGCCGGTCCACTGGATCCCGCACCGCGCGGCTGGGTTCCGGGCGTCCGCCTGGTCACGGGCCTGCTCATCGCGAACCTCGTGATGCAGCTGGCGATCATCGTCACGGGCGGCGCGGTCCGTCTCACCGGCTCCGGCCTCGGCTGCTCCACCTGGCCCCAGTGTGAGCCCGGGCGCATGACGCCGGTGTTCCACGGCGAGGCCACGTTCCACCCCTATGTCGAGTTCGGCAATCGGGTCGTCTCGGTCGTCGTCGTGCTCGTGGCGATCGCTGCGTTCCTGGCGGTGTGGACCCACCGGCGCAGCCGCTCCCGCGGCATGGTGTGGCTCGCGTTCGTACCCGTGCTCCTCGTGCTCGTGCAGGCCGGCATGGGCGCGATCACCGTGATCGCGAATCTGAACCCGGCGATCGTCGGCTTCCACTTCTTCTTCTCGGCGATGCTCGTGTGGGTGAGCACGTGGGCGCTCGTGCGCTGGCGCCGCGGCGACGGGCCGATGCGCTCCGTCGCCGCCTCGCCCGTGCCCGTCCTCGCCGGGGCCATGAGCCTGTTGACGGCGATCATCGTCACCCTCGGCGTCGTCGTCACCGGTGCCGGACCGCATTCGGGCGACGCCGACGTCGGCTATCGCTTCGCGCTCGACCCGCTGCTCGTCACCCGCGCCCATTCCGGTTCGGTCTGGCTGTTCGTCGGCGTCGCGATCCTCTACGCCTCCGCGCTGCGCCGGCAGCGCCGGGCGGATCCCGACCTCGCCGAGGCGTACCGGGCCCTGCGCTGGGTCGCGTTGGCCGTGCTGGTGCAGGGCGGGATCGGCTATTGGCAGTACTTCACGGGCCTGCCGGAGATCCTCGTGGGCCTGCACCTGCTGGGATCGGGCCTGGTCATCGCCGCGGTCACGAACGCCGTGCTGCGGCTCCGGCGCCCCACAGAACACCGCAACGCCGCGCGCCGGCCTGCCTGACGCACCGGCCCCTCGGAGTGGGGAACGTTCCCGTTCCCACCGACCGAGGAAGCTCCCCGCTCACAGCGCAGCACCCGAAGTGGGGCACGTTCCCGTTCCCACCGACCGAGGAAGCTCCCCGCTCACAGCGCAGCACCCGAAGTGGGGCACTCTCCCGTTCCCACCGACCAGGGAAGTTCCCCGCTCACGACACAGCGCCCGAAGCGGGGCACGTTCCCGTTCCCACCGACCGAGGAAGCTCCCCGCTCACAGCGCAGCACCCGGAGCGGGGCACCTTCCCGTTCCCACCGACCAGGGAAGTTCCCCGCTCACAGCGCAGCACCCGAAGTGGGGCACTCTCCCGTTGCCGTGCACGCAAGAGTTTCCCCACGGCCGGTGCGCCGGCCATCGCATCGGCCGGCCCGCGCGCCGACCGGCCGGCCCGCTCACCGACCGGCGCGTGGACGGGGGCGCCGAACCGTTCAGAACGGCGCGTCGGCGGCCCGCAGGGTCGACCAGTCCAGGTCCCGGGCGGCGGCCGCGGCGAGCACCCCGAACCCTGTCGACGGGTTGTGGATGCGTCCGGCGAGCACGCCGGCCACGACCTCGTCCAGCGGTGCCCGCCGGACCTGCATGCCCAGCTCCTCGTCCTCGCGTTCGTGCCGCTCCGCCTCGGGCACGGCGCTGAGGCCGCGGGCGAGGAAGATCCGGATGAACTCGTCCGAGCCACCGGGCGTCGTATAGAAGTCCCCGAGCGTGTGCCAGTCGGCGGCCACGAGGTCGGCCTCCTCGGCCAGTTCGCGCCGCGCGGCCTCGACGAGCGCCTCCCCCGGCACGTCGAGCAGGCCGGCGGGCAGTTCCCACAGCATCCGGCGCACCGGGTGGCGGTACTGGTTGACCAGCACGACCCGATCGGCCTCGTCGAGCGCGAGGATCGCCACGGCGCCGGTGTGCTGCACGAACTCCCGGGTCACCTCGCCGGCCTCGCCCAGGTCGACGCTCTCGCGGGCGACGTTCCAGATCCGGCCCGTGAACACCCGCTCCGAGGCCGTGATCGGCAGGTCGGTGGCGACATCGGCCAGGTCGGAGGCCACTCAGCGCACCTCGAGCAGCCGGGTCGCGCGCTGGGCCGCGAGCGCGGCCCCGACGAGCCCGGTGAACAGCGGATGCGCGCGGGTCGGGCGCGACTTGAACTCCGGGTGTGCCTGGGTGGCGACGTAGAACGGGTGCACCTCGCGCGGCAGCTCCACGAACTCCACGAGGGTGCCGTCCGGGGAGGTCCCCGAGATCCGCAGACCGGCGGCCTCGAGCCGGTCCCGGTAGGAGTTGTTCACCTCGTAGCGGTGCCGGTGCCGCTCGCTCACGCTCAGGGCGCCGTAGGTCTCGGCGGCGACGGATCCGGCCGTGAGCACGGCGTCGTAGGCGCCCAGGCGCATCGTGCCGCCGAGGTCGCCCGCGCCGTCGACGAAGGCGGCCTGTTCGGCCATCGTCGCGATCACGGGATCGGGGGTGGCGACGTCGAACTCGGTGGAGGAGGCGTCGGTCAGTCCGAGCACGGTGCGGGCGTACTCGACCACCATCGCCTGCATCCCGAGGCAGATCCCGAGCGTGGGCACCTGGTTCTCACGGGCCCACCGCAGGGCGCCGAGCTTGCCGTCGATGCCGCGGATCCCGAATCCGCCGGGCACGAGCACCGCGTCCGCGCCGCTCAGCTCCGTCCGGGCCCCGGCCGCGCTCGCGCAGTCGTCGGCCGCCACCCAGCGGATCGTCACCCGGCAGTCGTTGGCGAACCCGCCGGCCCGCAGCGCCTCGGTCACCGACAGGTAGGCGTCGGGGAGCTCGACGTACTTGCCCACGAGCGCGACCGTCACCTCGTCCGCGGGCGAGTGCACGCGCTCGAGCAGGGTGTGCCACTCGTCCCAGGTCACGTCGCGGAAGGGCAGGTCGAGGCGTCGGATCACGTACGCGTCGAGCCCCTCGGAGTGGATGACCTTGGGGATGTCGTAGATCGAGGGAGCGTCGACGCAACTGATCACGGCCTCGTAGTCGACGTCGCACATGTTGCCGATCTTGCGCCGCACCCCCTCGGGCAGCTCGCGGTCCGAGCGGACCACGATCGCGTCGGGCTGGATGCCGATGCTGCGCAGCATGGCCACCGAGTGCTGCGTGGGCTTCGTCTTGAGCTCGCCGGAGGGCTTGAGGTAGGGCACGAGCGACACGTGCACGAAGAACACGTTGTCGCGGCCCACGTCCTGGCGCACCTGCCGGGCGGCCTCGAGGAACGGCTGCGACTCGATGTCGCCGACCGTGCCGCCGATCTCGGTGATGATCACGTCCGGCGGATCCGCGACGTGCGCCTGGGCGCGCATGCGTTCCTTGATCTCGTCGGTGATGTGCGGGATCACCTGCACGGTGTCCCCGAGGTACTCGCCGCGTCGCTCCTTGGCGATGACCGAGGAGTAGACCACCCCGGTGGTCACGTTCGCGTCGGCGGACAGGTCGACGTCGAGGAACCGTTCGTAGTGCCCGATGTCCAGGTCGGTCTCGGCGCCGTCCTCGGTGACGAAGACCTCCCCGTGCTGGAACGGGTTCATCGTGCCCGGGTCGACGTTGAGATAGGGGTCGAGCTTCTGCATCGTCACGCGCATGCCGCGCGCCCGGAGCAGATGCCCGAGGGAGGAGGCCGTCAGGCCCTTGCCGAGCGAGGATGCGACCCCGCCGGTGACGAAGATGTGCCGCGGAACGTGTTGACCCGAGATCCGGGAGGAGGAGGTGACCACGGATTTTTACCCTAGCAGCCGCAGGTAGATCTGGTCAGCCTGATCGAGCATTTCCGATGTGGTGGGCAACTCATTCGCGCGTTCGGTCGCCGCAGCGCGCAGGCGTTCCAGCCGGGCCGGGTCGTTCAACAGCTCGAGGACGGCGCCCGCCACCTCTCCCGCATCGCACCGCACGCGCAGCGCGGCCTCCCCGGTGACCTCGCCGCTGCCGCCGACGTCGGTCGTGACGATCGCCGCGCCCGCCCGGAGTGCCTCCTGCAGGTTGAGCGGCTGTCCCTCCCACTCGCTCGTGCTCACCACGACGGTCGCGGTGGCGAGCAGATCGGCGATGTCGGAGCGGGCGCCGAGGAACGTGACCGGCCCACCGGCGGCGGCCCGCGTCAGCTGCTCGCGCAGGGGGCCGTCGCCGGCCACGAGCCAGCGCGCGTGCGGGTACGCGGCGACGACGGCGGTCGCGGCCTCGAGCAGCAGGCCCATGCCCTTCTGCGGGGCCAGCCGGGCCACGGTGAGCAGGATGGGCTCGCCGGACGCACGCAGGAGGTCGGCGGCCGGGATCGGGGTGCCCGGGCGGGTCGGCGGCGGCGCGGGCACGAGGGCCCGCTCGACGATCGGCACGCCCCAGCCCCGGGCCCAGTCGACCAGGTCGCCGCTCACGCCGAGCACGGCCCCGGCCCGGCGGGCGATGATCCGGGCGAGGATCGCCGAGACCGCCTGGATGGCGCGGCCGCCGACGGGCTTGTTGTGAAGCGTGACCACGAGGCGGGTCCGCAGCCCGGTGAGTGCGAGCGCGGCCAGTGCGCCCGCGCGCAGCCCGTGGGCGTGCACGAGGTCGGCACCCACGGCTGCGTGCGGGCGAGGGCACGCAGCCGGCGGACCACCGCGAGGTCGCCGGCCCGGGGCCGTCGGTGATCTCGACCCGCGTCGCGGGCACCGGGGAGCCCGCGATCACGTCGGCGGGGCCCGCGAGCAGCACTCGGTGGCCGCCCGGGCCGGCGAGGACGGCGCTCAGCTGGTGCACGTGCCTGCGCACTCCGCCGGCGCTGGAGCCGGTGACCTGGAGGATGCGCACGGGCCGGTCACTGGTGCGGGCGGGCTGAGCCACGGGGCCTCCGGATCACGTTGAGGAGTTCTCGGTCGGTGAGGAAGACGACCCCCACGACGACGATGATGCACACCGTACCCCCGAGCAGCCCGCTCAGCAGCGCCGGGGCGACGCTCGTGCCGAGGGCCGCGAGCAGGGCGTCGACGATCCAGCGGCCGGCCACGGCCGCCGCCGCGGCGGCGGCCAGCCCCGTGACCAGGGTGCGCAGGATGCCTGCGAGCCGGACGCCGTCCCCGATCCGCGTGAGCGCCCACAGCAGCGCGGCGGCCGCGACGGACATGCCCACGCTGTGGCCGAGGCCCAGGGCGATGAGCGTGCCCTCCTGATCCCCGCGATCGCCGGCGATCAGGCGCACGAACACGATGCAGCCGGCCACGACGGCGGCCCAGCCGAGCGCGGTGGCTCCGACCGCCAGGCGGTTCCGGTCGGCCGAGTAGAGCACGCGGGAGATATGGAAGATGAGGCTGTAGCCCACGAGGCCCGGCGCCATCCAGGCGAGCCCCGCACTCATCCCGGGCATCGGATCCATGAGTTCGAAGACCGACTGCACGGCCGGCGCCACGGCGATGAGGGCGGCGACCCCGATGAGGGCCGCCACGACGACGGTCCGGGTGGAGGAGGCGATGGCGGCGGCGAAGTCCCGGTCGTGGTCGCCCTCGTCCGGGCCGGAGCCGCCCCCATCGATGGCGGTGGAGCGGGCGGTGCGGTCGGTGCGGCCGGACAGTTCGGCGAGCTCGGCGATGCGGGGGAACACGGCGGTCGCGAACGGCACCGCGAGCACCGCGTAGGGCAGGAAGTAGACGGCCTGGGAGTACTGGAACACGTTGATCGTGCCCACGAGCCCGTATCCGCGGGCGAGCCAGACCACGGCGAGCACGCTCGCCTGCTGCGCGATGAGGGAGCCGATCCCGGCGAAGGCCAGGGAGCGGGCGCGGCGCGCCACCCCGGGCGGGAACCGGAGGGTGGGGCGGAACCGGATCCCGAGCCGGAACACGGGCACGAGCAGCGGCAGGCTCATCGCCGCGACCCCGGCGGTCGTGCCCCAGGCGAGCCAGGCGAGGGACGCGTCGGAGAGCCGGCCCGGCTCGTCCTGGAGGCCGTCCGCCAGCGCGCCGAACACGAGGTAGCTCGTGACCACGACCGCGGTCGAGGCGATCGGGGCGAGCACGGGGGCCAGGAAGCGCTTGTGCGCCTGCAGCAGCCCGGTGAGCACGACCCCGATGCCATAGAGCACGACCTGTGGGGAGAACACGATGAGGAAGGTCGTGGCCAGCTCGACCTGGGCGAGGTCGGCGGCCGGATCCGACCCCTTCGACATCGGCATGAGTTCGGCGATCGGCCGGGCGAACACGGCGAGCGCGATCCCCACGGGCACGAGTCCGGCGAGGGCCCACGTGAGCAGGGCCGAGGCGATCGCCTGGACGTCGCCGGTGAGCCGCTTGGCGAGCGGCCCGGCGAGCAGCGGGATGACGGCCCCGGCGAGCGCTCCCCCGGCGACCACCTCGTAGAGGACGTTGGGGATCGTGTTCGCCGAGGCGTAGGCGTTCCCGACGGCGCTCGCCCCGAGCACGCCGGCCTGGGTGAACCAGCGGCCGAATCCGAGTATCCGGGAGACGATCGTCAGGGCCGCGATGAGCGTGGCCGCGCCCGCGACCCCCCCGAGGAGCCGCGCCCTGCTCACTCCCCGCTCACCGGGGGATCCTCCGGGCCCGGGTCGGCCGGTTCCCGGCCCCAGTCGTCGATCCGGCGCAGCACGGGCGTGGCCGCGATGACGGCGGAGAAGCTCACCTTCTCGCTCGCGACGGTGAGCGCGGCGATGCCGGCGAGGGCCGCGATCCGCAGCCGCGTGCTCGGCTGGAGCGCGAGGGCCGTGCCGACGAGGGCGCCGAGCGCGTTGGCACCCACGTCGCCGAGCATCGTCTCCTCGGCGAGGTCCCCCGGCGCCGCGGCCGCGGCCACACCGAGCGCGCCGGCCGCCAGCGGCGCGCCGATCCGCCACCGCCCACCGGCGCACGCGAGCGGCGCGGCGAGCACGGCGACCGCCTTGAGGCCCCGGCCGGGGCGCAGGTCGAACAGGTTGACCAGGTTGGCGCTGCCGGCGATGAGGCCGCCGGAGACGAGCACGTCGGCGAGCCGGGCCGGCAGCGGCGGCGTGGGGCCGGGCGGGCGCCCGCCCCCCGCCGTGATCGCGGCCGCGAGCAGCGCCGCGCCGGAGATCCCGAGCAGCTTGACGGCGCCGGTGGTCACCTCCCCCCGGGCCAGCGCGCCGAGGTGGCCGCGCAGCCCCTTCGAGGCGCCCGCGTCCGGGGCGAGGTCGTCGGCCGCGCCGATCACGGCGGCGGTGACCGTGGCCAGCAGCGCCCCGGTGCGGATCCGGGCGGCGCTCGGGCCGGAGTGGGCCGGGCTCGGGGTCGACCTCGGCACGCCGGCCGCGACGGCCACGGCGCCGGCCCCGGCGGCCACGCCCCCGAGCAGGCTGACCGACCGGCCGCGGAAGTTCGTGCGCCGCCAGGTGTCGGCGCCCCGCGGCGGCCGCGCCCGCAGGACCGCCCCCGCCGCGAGGGTCGCGCCGGCGCCGACGGCCGCGGCGAGGAGCCGGGCCGGCACGGGACGCATCAGGCCGCGTCCGCGTCGGCGTCGGCCGTGGCTGGATCCGCTGTGTCGGCTGGATCGGCCGTGTCAGACGTGTCGGTCGCCTCGGGCCGCTCCTCGGCCTCGGGCAGCACCGGCGGCTCCAGGCCCGGGTCGGCGGGGAGCACGGCGTCCACGCCGTCGGCGAAGCCGTAGGAGGCCACGGTTCCGGACAGGTCGACGGCGAGCGCGCGGGGGGTGATGATCAGGGCCGTCTGCTGCCCCGGGGAGTCGACGGTGGTGACCGAGTCGGCCGCCTCGTTGTCGCCGCGGACGACGCGCACGAGGTCACCGTCGGCGGTGTCGGGTCCGAGCAGGGTGAAGCCGCCGGGCACCTGCGCCAGCGAGCGGGTGAGCGCGAGGGAGGCCGTGAGCACCTCCTCGCCGCCGGGTTCGGCCGGCGCGACGAGCACGATCGCGTCGACCGGTGCCGACGGGGCGGTCTCCTCGGCCACCAGTTCGCTGCTGAGCAGCAGCTCGTACATCGAGGTGGCCTCCGGCGAGAACTCGGCCGGGTCGTAGGGGTCGTAGCCGGTGAGCGCCTGGCCGATCGCGGAACCGAGCACGGATTCCACGCTCGCGTCCGCGGCGGGCTCCGGGCTCATGTACGCGGTGATGTTGCCCGCGATCCCGGAACGGAAGGAGCGCTCGCCCGGGGAGGTGAACGTGCCGGTCACGCCGAGGCGGCCGTCGATCGTGGCACCCGCCTGGCTCAGCGCCTCGCTCACGGCCTCGACCGTGTCCTCGTTCGCTCCGGGCAGCGTGAGCAGGGCCACGGAGTACTCGGGCAGGATCCCGGCGAGCAGCGGCTCGGTGGCCGCGGCGATGAACGCCTGGCTGTCCTCGTTGCGTGCCTGGGCGTCGTCGAGGCTCGCACGCAGGTCGTCCTTCTCCTGGCGCAGCTGATCCACCTGGCCGGTGAGCGAGTCGGCGATGTAGTCGCGCAGGGGGCCCGCTCCGAGCACGATCCCCACGGCGAGCGCGAGGAAGACGGAGATGAGCGAGACGATGTGATACCGAAAATCGATCACGAAGGGTCCTTACCGTTAGAACAGGCCGGAGAACAGGTTCGAGAACCAGTCCGTGACGTCGTCCAGGCGCGCGAGCACGATCCGCATGAACGCCTGCCCGGCGGGGGTGGCGGCCATCGCCGCGAGGAGTGCGGCGAGGCCCGCCAGGACGAGGAAGGTCATCGACCAGTTGGAGATGCGGTGCCGGTACAGGGTGGACACGCCCTTGGCGTCGATGAGCTTGCCGCCCACCCGCAGGCGGGTGAGGAAGGTGGAGGCCATGCCGGCGCGGCCCTTGTCGAGGAACTCCACGAGGGTCTCGTGGGTGCCGACGGCCACGATGAGCTCGGCGTCCTTGTCGTCGGCGAGGAGCATCGCCACGTCCTCGCTCGTGCCGGTGGCGGGGAAGACCGTGTGCTCGACCCCGAGGCGCTCGACCCGCTCCCGGCCCGGGGCGCGGCCGTCGCGGTAGGCGTGCACGATGATCTCCGCGCCGCACCGGAGCGCCCGGTCGGAGACGGAGTCCATGTCGCCGACGATCATGTCGAGGTGCAGCCCGGCCTCGAGGATCGCGTCGGCGCCGCCGTCCACTCCGACGAGCACGGGCCGGTACTCGCGGATATAGGACCGCAGCATCGCCAGGTCCTCCTTGTAGTGGTACCCGCGCACCACGATGAGCACGTGCCGCCCGGCGATCTTCGTGCGCACGTCCGGCACGCCCACGCCGTCGAGCAGGAGATCGCGCTCCCGCTTCATGTACTCCATCGTGTTCGCGGCGAACGCCTCGAGCTGCACGGACAGGCCCGCGCGGGCCTCGTCCATGTTCTCGGCCACGCTCTCGGCGCTCTGGCGAACGCCCTCGGCGATGACGCCGCCCGCGGCGTCGGTCACGGTCGCGCCGTCGAAGGCGACTCGGGCGCCCTCGGTCACGGTCATGATGTCGGGACCCAGGTCGTCGATCAGCGGGACGCCCGCGTCGACGAGGATCCCGGGCCCGAGGTTCGGGTACCGCCCGGAGGTGGACTTGGCGGCGTTGAGCACGGCGGCGGGCCGCTTGGTCACGAGCGCCTCGGCGCTGACTCGGTCGAGGTCGACGTGATCGATGATCGCGACCTCGCCGGCACGCAACCGCTTGGTCAGCGTCTTGGTCGAGGGATCGACCCGCGTGACGAAGGCGGGTTCAGCGGTCGTCGCGAGGCGACGGAAGGGCATTCTCATCGGGATCATCGTGCCACATCCACGGGGCTACGCCCCGGAGCGACCCCCGTCGCGGGATGCCGCCGCCCCGGCGCGCACGGGCCGCTCGAGCAACTCGGCCGCGTGGGCCAGCGCCGTCGCCGAGCCGGGGTCCCCGGAGAGCATCCGGGCCAGTTCGGCCGTGCGATCCTCGCCCGCGACGAGGAGGATGTCGCTGTTGGTCACGGCGTCCGCGCCGTCCCGGGTGTGTTTGCGCACGACGACGTGGGAGTCGGCGAAGGCGGCGACCTGGGCGAGGTGGGTGACCACGATCACCTGCGTGTGCCGGGCGAGTTCGGCCAGCCGGGCGCCGACGGCCACCGCCGCGCGGCCGCCGACGCCGGCGTCGACCTCGTCGAAGACGAACGTGGGCAGTTCCTCGTCCCGGTCGCTCGCGAGCGCGACCTCGAGGGCGAGCATGACCCGGGAGAGCTCGCCGCCGGAGGCTCCCTTGGCCAGGGGCCGGCGCGGCCCGCCGCGGTGGGCGGTCAGGTCGAATTCGACGTCCTCCGCGCCGTGCGCGGCGAGGTGGGCGCGGGGGGTGAGGCGCACGTGCAGCCGGGCGCCGGGCATCGCCAGCTCGGCGAGTTCGGCGGCGACCGCCTCTTCGAGCTGGAGCGCGGCGGCGTTCCGGGCGGCCGTCACCGCCGCGGCCAGCCGGTTCTCCTGTTCTGCGGCCTCGGCAAGGTCGGCGAGGAGCTTCTCCCGCCCGGCCCCCGGGGCGGTGAGGTCGCCGTGGCGGGTCCGGGCCCGCTCCGCGAAACTCAGGAGGGCGGCGTCGGGGTCCTCCTCCTGCTCGGGGTCCTCCTCGCCGGGGGTGCCGGCGTCCGGCGTGCGCACGAGCGGGGACCGTCCGAGGAGGTCGCGGGCGAGGTCGGCGAGCTGCGCGCGCCGCTGGTGAACGTAGTCGAGCCGGGCCGGGTCGGCCTCGAGTCCCTCGGCGTAGGCGGAGAGCTCCACGGCCAGGTCGCCGAGCTGATAGGCGATGTCGGCGATCCGGCGATCCCATTCGGCCAGTGAGCTGTCATGGGAGTGGGCCTCGGCGATCGCGGCGCGGGCGGCCTCGATCAGGGCGTTGGCGCCGGCCGCCTCCTCCCCGCCGGTCAGGGCGGCGTGGGCGATGGCGGTGGCCCGGCGCAGGTCCTCGACGTTGCCGAGGCGTTCCGACTCCTCCCGCAGGAGCCGCTGCTCCCCCGGTTCGGGGGCGGCCTCGTCGATCCGGGCCAGGGCCGCCTCGAGCCGGTCGACCTCCACCCGGCGCTCCTCGGACTCGGCGTCCCAGCGGTCGAGCCGGTCGGCAAGCTCGGCCCGGAGCGCGTGGGCCCGTTCGAACTCGGCGAGCAGGCGGGCGTGCTCGGGGCCGGCATAGGCGTCGAGGGCGGCGCGCTGCTGGGCGCCGGCGCGCAGCCGGAGCTGGTCGGACTGCCCGTGCACGGTCACGAGTTGCGAGGCGACCTCGGCGAGGATCGCCTGCGGCACGGATCGTCCGCCCAGGTGTGCCCGGGAGCGCCCCGCGGCGGCGACGGTGCGCAGGACGAGCAGCGCGCCGTCGTCCAGTTCCGCCCC
Source organism: Pseudactinotalea sp. HY158 (assembly GCF_009660225.1). Lineage (NCBI taxonomy): Bacteria > Bacillati > Actinomycetota > Actinomycetes > Micrococcales > Cellulomonadaceae > Pseudactinotalea > Pseudactinotalea sp. HY158. Next base: position 1,331,928 of record NZ_CP045920.1, on the reverse strand, counting down.
GGCGTCCTCGGCGATGGTGAGCGCGGGGTGACCCGGCCCCGGCACGAGGCGCCCCTCGACGCTCGCGCGCTCGGCGCCGGTGCGCACGGTGCCGGGGTCGGCCCGGCCGCCGAGGAGGAGGCCCAGGCCGGTGAGCAGCATCGTCTTGCCCGCCCCGGTCTCGCCCGTGATCACGGTCAGGCCCGGCGCCAGGTCGATCTGTGCCTCGACGATGACCCCGAGGTCGCGAAGCCGGAGGTCCTCGATCACTCCCCCGCCTCCCGGCTCCCTCGCCAGCCGGTCACCGGCAGGTCGAACTTCTTCACGAGCCGGTCGGTGAACGGGCCCGTTCCGAACCGGGCGAGGCGCACGGGCTCCGTGCCGCGGACGACCTCGACGTGGGAGCCGGCCGGCGCGGCGATCGCCCGGCGGCCGTCGCACCAGACCACGCCGTCCGTGTAGCTGCGGCCGAGGATCTCCACGGCCATGACGGAGGCGGGTCCGACCACGATCGGGCGGGTGAACAGGGCGTGGGCGCTGATCGGCACGAGCAGGAGGGCCTCGACGTTCGGCCAGACGATCGGGCCGCCTCCGGAGAAGGCGTAGGCGGTGGACCCGGTCGGGGTCGCCAGCACGACCGCGTCGCATCCGAACGTGGAGACGCCCCGGCCGTCGATTCCGATGGCGACCTCGATCATGCGGTCCCGTTCGGTCTTCTCCACGGTGGCCTCGTTGATCGCCCAGCCGCGCTCGGGGACCCGTTCGCCCGGGCGCTGCACGGTGACCTCGAGGGTCATGCGCTCGTCCACGTGGTAGTCGCGTTCGGCGGCCCGGCGGACGACCTCGCTCGCGTGGTCCACCTCGCTCTCGGCGAGGAAGCCGACGTGGCCGAGATTGACCCCGATGATCGGGATGCCGCGACCGCGGGTCACCTCGGCGGCCCGCAGGATGCTGCCGTCGCCTCCGAGGACGATGGCGAGTTCGTAGTCGCCGTCGTCGATCTCCTCGGCCGGCACGGGCTCCATGCCCACGGTGGCCAGGTCCTGGGCGACCGTGCGGGCGAGCACGCTCGCCTGCGGCCGGGTGGGGTGGGTGAAGACCAGGACGCGGCGGCTCATGAGCTCCTCCCTGTTGCTGCGCCCGCGGGGCCGGCGGCGATCGCGGTCGCGATGAGGTCGTCCCGGTCGGCGGCGGCCGCCGGGGAGGTGGGGTCGGGCACGTCGGGGCCGGCGGCGCGCAGGTGCACGAAGTACTCGACGTTGCCGCTCGGGCCGGGTAGCGGTGAGGCGATCACAGCACGAGTATGCAGGCCGAGCGTGGCCGCGTGCGCGAGGACGTCGCGGACCGCTTCGGCGTGGAGCGCGGGATCACGGACGACGCCCCCGGAACCGAGGCGGCCCTTGCCCACCTCGAACTGGGGCTTGACCATGAGGAGGAAGTCGGCGTCCGGGGTGACCGCGGCGACGAGGGCGCCGAGCACGAGGGTCAGGGAGATGAACGACAGGTCGGAGACCACGAGGTCGGGCGCCGGGGCGACCGCGGCCGGGTCGAGGGTGCGCACGTTCGTGCGGTCGAGCACGGTGACGCGCGGATCGTTCTGCAGTCGCCAGATCAACTGGCCGTAGCCGACGTCGACGGCCACGACACCGGCGACGCCCCGGCGAAGCAGCACGTCGGTGAACCCTCCGGTCGAGGCCCCGGCGTCGAGGGCCCGCCGTCCGGTCAGGGGCGGGGCGCCGTCCCCGAGGGCGTCGAGTGCGCCCGCGAGCTTATAGGCGCCGCGGCTCGCATAGCCCGGATCCTCTTCGTCCGGTACGACGTGGACCGCCTGCGAGGGCAGCAGTTGCGTGGCCGGCTTCGTGGCCGTGGCGCCGTCGAGCCGGACCCGGCCCGCGGCGATGAGCTCGGCGGCGTGCGCGCGCGAGCGGGCGAGGTGACGGCGCACGAGCTCGGCGTCGAGGCGAACCCGCGCCATCAGCGATCGGCCTCCGCCAGCCGGGTCTGCAGCAACCGGTGCACCGCGTCGAACGCCGAGACGTGCTCGGGCAGGGGTGCCTGGCCGAGATCCTCGACTGCGGCCAGCGCGGCCTCGAGCTCGGGCCCGAGATCGGTGTCGCCGGCCTCGTGCGAGGCCCGGGGATCCCGTGGCACGGGCATCGGTCGTTCTGTCACGGTCTCCACGTTAGCGCCACCCGCCGGTGAGGGCCCACCGCCGCCGGTGCTGTGGGCGGCCGTGGGCGGCTGTGGTTGGCCGGGGGCAGCGCACCCGGCGCCGTCCGGACCGTCAGGCCCGCTCGGGGGCGACGTGCAGGTCGGTGAGCCGGGTGAGGTCGAGCCCGTCGGCGGTCCAGCCGGCGGCCAGGAGCGCCCGCAGGCCGTCGAGCGAGATCGTCGCCTCGGCGGCCGCGTCCGCACCCGAGAGCACCGTGGTGAGCCCGTTCTCGGTGAGTTCGAGTCGGGAGTCCCTCACCTGTGCCCGGGCGTCCCGGCAACGCCAGGAGTCCCCCTCCGGGGCGACGGCCGGGTGCGGTTCGAGCAGCCCCCGCAGGTCGTGGGCGAGGAGCGTCGGGCGCTCGTGTGCCCCGGCGCGCAGGAGCTCGCGGGGGCCGTCGACGCCGGTGAACACGTGCATCGAGGGGTACCCCGCGGCGCGGGCGCCGGCGATGTCGGTGTCGAGCCGGTCGCCGATCATGACCGGCCGCCGACCGCCCGCACGCTCGGCGGCCTGGTGGAAGATCTCGGGCTCGGGCTTGCCCGTCGCCCGCGGCCGGACGCCGGTCGCGTGCGCGACCGCGGCCACGAGAGAGCCGTTCCCCGGTGCCATGCCGCGTTCGGTCGGGAGCGTGGAGTCGAGGTTGGAGGCGATGAACTCCGCACCGTTGCCGATCGCGTACGCGGCCTCGGCCAGCTCGGGCCACGCGAGGGTGCGCGAGAGCCCCTGCACCACGACGGCGGGGTCGTCCTCGGCGCTCGTGACGGGAACCATGCCGACCTCCTCGAGCGCGAGGAACAGGCCCGGACCGCCGACGACGAGCACCTTGGTTCCCGCCGGATAGTCGGCCGCGATGAGCACGGCGGCGGCCTGGGCCGCGGTGGTGACCTCGTTCTCGAGCGTGGGGATGCCGAGGTCGCGCAGGTGGTCGGCGACGTCCTGAGGCGGGCGCCCGGCGTTGTTCGTCACGTAGTGCAGGCTCACCCCGCGCTCGCGTGCCGTGGCGAGCGACTCCGCCGCGTGGGCGACGGCGTGCGGGCCGCGGTACACGACCCCGTCGAGATCGAGGAGCACCAGATCCGTGCACGCGATGAGCGGCTGCTCACACGAATCGAGGGGGCTCTCCCCCGTCAGGCTCGAGCGGTGGATCTCAGTCATTCGACTCCTCGTCCTCCTCGCCGGCCTCGTCGGAGCCGTCGACCTCGTCGCGCTCTGCGGGTTCGTCGACCACGTCGGGCGCTGCGGGATCATCGGCCTCCCCGGCGTCACCGGACCCAGTCGGTTCCGTCGGCTCCGTCGGCTCCGTCGGCTCCGTCGGCTCATCGTCCTGCACGGACGACGTGTCCTCGTCGTCGGCGTCAGGGGCGAGGTCCTCGTAGTCGAGGAGCGCCTCAGGCTCGGGAAGCGTGGCCGCGAGCGCATCCGCCTCGGCCTCGCGCCCGAGCGCCCTGAGCACGTCCGCCTGCATCGACCGGACGCGGGTCTCGGTCGCCGGCGTGCGCGGGGCGTCCTCGATCACGACGAGCGCGGCGTCGGCCTGGTCGAGGTCGAGGCGCGCGCCGGCCTCGACGATCGCCAGTTCGGCACGCTGATTCACCGACTGATTCGCGGGGGCCTCCGCGATGACGTTGAGGGCGCGTTCCGGCCGCCCGAGCCCGCGTTCGCAGTCGGCCTCGATCGCCCCGTGCGCATCGATTCCGGACAGGCGCCGAACCGTGCGCAGTTCCCGGAGCGCCTCCGCGTACCGCCCGGTGGCATAGGCGGTCAAGGCCCCGGCCTCCCGCACGACGTCGATCCGGCCCGCGCGCTGCACGGCGGCCTGAGCGTGCTCGTAGGCGAGCTCGGGATCGCTCTCGAGGAGCGTCCCCGCCATGACGAGGTGTCGGCCGACCCGTTCCGCGTTCTCCTTCGAGAGCGAGCGGAGCCGCGACCGGGCCTCCCGGTCGAGCTGCTGGAAGGTGATCTCCTCCGGGATCCACGGGGCGCGTGGCCGATCCTCGCGGCTGCCCTGATAACCGCGGTCGCTCTCGGAATGACTGCCCTGGTGGCCGCCACGGTCGTCGCGACGCCCCTGGTAACCGCCTCGGTCACCCTCAGGACGCCTGCCCTGGTAACCACCACGGTCCTCACGGTTGCCCTGGTAACCACCACGGTCCTCGCGCCGACCTTGGTAACCACCGCGATCATCGCGTCGGCCTTGGTAACCGCCACGGTCCTCGCGCTTGCCCTGGTAACCGCCACGGTCCTCGCGCCGGCCCTGGTAGCCACCACGGTCGTCACGCTTGCCCTGGTAACCGCCATGGCCGTCACGATCGCCCCGGTAACCACCGCGCTCGTCACGTCCGCCCTGGAAACCACCACGGTCCTCGCGCCGGCCCTGGTAGCCACCACGGTCGTCACGCTTGCCCTGGTAACCACCACGGCCGTCAGGATTGCCCTGGATACCGCCGCGATCCACGCGACGCCCCTGGTATCCGCCACGGTCGTCGCGCCGGCCTTGGTAACCACCACGGTCATCACGGTTCCCCTGATAGCCGCCGCGATCACCCTCAGGACGACGGCCCTGGTAACCACCGCGATCGTCACGTCGGCCCTGGAAACCACCGCGATCGTCACGCCGGCCCTGGAAACCGCCACGGTCTTCGCGCTTGCCCTGATAGCCACCGCGGTCGTCACGATTGCCCTGATAGCTACCGCGATCCTCGCGACGCCCCTGGTAGCCGCCCCGGTCACCCTCAGGACGACGCCCCTGGTAACCGCCACGGTCGTCACGATTGCCCTGATAGCCACCGCGATCCTCGCGACGCCCCTGGTATCCGCCCCGGTCGTCGCGCTTGCCCTGGTAGCCGCCACGGTCGTCGCGCTTGCCCTGGTAGCCGCCGCGATCCTCGCGACGCCCCTGGTATCCGCCCCGGTCGTCACGCTTGCCCTGGTACCCGCCACGGTCATCACGATTGCCCTGATAGCCACCGCGATCCTCGCGACGCCCCTGGTAGCCGCCCCGGTCACCCTCGGGACGAAGCCCCTGGGAACCACCCCGATCGTCACGCTTGCCCTGGAAACCGCCGTGATCCTCGCGACGCCCCTGGTAGCCGCCCCGGTCGCCCTCGGGACGACGCGCATGGTAACCACCGCGATCGTCACGCTTGCCCTGGTAGCCGCCCCTGTCATCGCGCTTGCCCTGGTACCCGCCACGGTCGTCGCGTTTGCCCTGGTAGCCGCCACGGTCGTCACGGCGGCCTTGGTAGCCGCTACGGTCGGGGCGGCGTCGGTGCTCCTCGTTGCCGCTGCGACGTTCGGGCCGATCGTTCTCGTCAGCCATGATTCTCCTCGTTCGTACGTAGCGGCATCGGACAGACCTCATCTTGGCACGGGATCGCCGTGGTCGGAGAAAGAAGAAGAGGCCACCCGTGTGGGTGGCCTCTTCTTGAAGTTGTGTCCGGCGGTGTCCTACTCTCCCACGTGGTCTCCCACGCAGTACCATCGGCGCAGAGGGGCTTAGCTTCCGGGTTCGGAATGGGACCGGGCGTTTCCCCCTCGCTATGACCGCCGTAACTCTATTGAGATATTGCTTCGGTTTCCCGGTCGTATCTCGGGAACCATACAGTGGACGCACGCAGATCTTGTGATTCTTCCGAACCCTAGAGGGTTCGAGTGTGGTGAAGTTATCGGCATATTAGTACCGGTCAGCTGAACGAGTCGTTAGTCCTCGCTTACACATCCGGCCTATCAACCCAGTGGTCTACTGGGAGCCTCTCACCCTAACGGGTATGGAAATCTCATCTTGAAGCAGGCTTCCCGCTTAGATGCTTTCAGCGGTTATCCCTTCCCAACGTAGCCAACCAGCCGTGCTCTTGGCAGAACAACTGGCACACCAGAGGTTGGTCCGTCCCGGTCCTCTCGTACTAAGGACAGCCCTTCTCAAATTTCCTACGCGCGCAGCGGATAGGGACCGAACTGTCTCACGACGTTCTAAACCCAGCTCGCGTACCGCTTTAATGGGCGAACAGCCCAACCCTTGGGACCGACTCCAGCCCCAGGATGCGACGAGCCGACATCGAGGTGCCAAACCATGCCGTCGATATGGACTCTTGGGCAAGATCAGCCTGTTATCCCCGGGGTACCTTTTATCCGTTGAGCGACGGCGCTTCCACAAGCCACCGTCGGGTCACTAGTTCCGACTTTCGTCCCTGCTTGACATGTCCGTCTCGCAGTCAAGCTCCCTTGTGCACTTACACTCAATGCCTGATTACCAACCAGACTGAGGGAACCTTTGAGCGCCTCCGTTACATTTTAGGAGGCAACCGCCCCAGTTAAACTACCCACCAGGCACTGTCCCTGATCCGGATCACGGACCGAGGTTAGATATTCAGAACGACCAGAGTGGTATTTCAACAATGACTCCACGAACACTGGCGTGCCCGCTTCAAAGTCTCCCACCTATCCTACACAAGCCGTCCCGAATACCAATACCAAGCTATAGTAAAGGTCCCGGGGTCTTTCCGTCCTGCTGCGCGTAACGAGCATCTTTACTCGTAATGCAATTTCGCCGAGTTCACGGTTGAGACAGCAGAGAAGTCGTTACGCCATTCGTGCAGGTCGGAACTTACCCGACAAGGAATTTCGCTACCTTAGGATGGTTATAGTTACCACCGCCGTTTACTGGGGCTTAAATTCTGAGCTTCGCCTTACGGCTAACCCGTCCTCTTAACCTTCCAGCACTGGGCAGGCGTCAGTCCGTATACATCGTCTTACGACTTCGCACGGACCTGTGTTTTTAGTAAACAGTCGCTTCTCTCTGGTCTCTGCGGCCCTCAAACGCTCCCACCGCAAGGGTGTTCACGCCTCAGGCCCCCCTTCTCCCGAAGTTACGGGGGCATTTTGCCGAGTTCCTTAACCGTGATTATCTCGATCGCCTTAGTATTCTCTACCTGACCACCTGAGTTGGTTTAGGGTACGGGCAGCTAGGACCTCGCGCCGGAGCTTTTCTCGGCAGCATAGGATCACCCTTTATCCAGCATTCGCTGTCACCATCGGTTCTCAGGCACACGAGGAGCGGATTTACCTACTCCTCACCCTACAACCTTGAGCGTGCACAACCATCGGCACGGTGGGCTACCTTCCTGCGTCCCTCCTGTTAATACGCTTACCTACTACCAGATCGGTTCTCGTGCTCAACCACCCGGTGTCCCCGAAGGGACGATGAGCGGCGTCGGACGATTAGCATCACCGGGCTCGGTATGGACGGTCCTTCGCATCGGTACGGGAATATCAACCCGTCATCCATCGACTACGCCTGTCGGCCTCGCCTTAGGTCCCGACTAACCCAGGGCGGATTAACCTGGCCCTGGAACCCTTGGTCATTCGGCGGACGGGTTTCTCACCCGTCTTTCGCTACTCATGCCTGCATTCTCACTCGTGTGGCATCCACGGCTGGATCACTCCGCCGCTTCACCCGCCACACGACGCTCCCCTACCCATCCACACACCTGGACACACCCCACAAGGAGATGAGCCTGGTTAACGCATGAATGCCACAGCTTCGGCGGTGTACTTGAGCCCCGCTACATTGTCGGCGCGGAATCACTTGACCAGTGAGCTATTACGCACTCTTTCAAGGGTGGCTGCTTCTAAGCCAACCTCCTGGTTGTCTGTGCAACTCCACATCCTTTCCCACTTAGCACACGCTTAGGGGCCTTAGCTGGTGGTCTGGGCTGTTTCCCTCTCGACTATGAAGCTTATCCCCCACAGTCTCACTGCCACGCTCTCACTTACCGGCATTCGGAGTTTGGTTGACGTCAGTAACCTAGTGGGGCCCATCGGCCATCCAGTGCTCTACCTCCGGTAAGAAACGCGTGACGCTGCACCTAAATGCATTTCGGGGAGAACCAGCTATCACGGAGTTTGATTGGCCTTTCACCCCTATCCACAGCTCATCCCCCCAGTTTTTCAACCTAGGTGGGTTCGGTCCTCCACGCGGTCTTACCCGCGCTTCAACCTGGCCATGGATAGATCACTCCGCTTCGGGTCTAGAGCACGCGACTCAAACGCCCATTTCGGACTCGCTTTCGCTACGGCTTCCCCACACGGTTAACCTCGCCACGTACCACTAACTCGCAGGCTCATTCTCAAAAGGCACGCTGTCACCCCAACCATGGAGGCTCCAACGGATTGTAAGCAATCGGTTTCAGGTACTATTTCACTCCCCTCCCGGGGTACTTTTCACCTTTCCCTCACGGTACTTGTCCGCTATCGGTCATCAGGTAGTATTTAGGCTTACCAAGTGGTCTTGGCAGATTCACACGGGATTTCTCGGGCCCCGTGCTACTTGGGAATCATCAAGAGGCCACGCGATTTCGACTACGGGAGTAACACCCTCTATGCTCGACCATTCAATGCCGTTCGTCTATCACGAGACTTGATCACTCTTCGCCAGTTCGGCAGAACCAGCCAACGAGTCCCACAACCCCGCACGTGCAACACCTGCCGGCTATCACACACGCACGGTTTAGCCTGATCCGCGTTCGCTCGCCACTACTAACGGAATATCTCTTCCTGTGGGTACTGAGATGTTTCACTTCCCCACGTTCCCTCCACTCACCCTATGAGTTCAGGTGAGGGTAACTGCACATGACTGCAGCTGGGTTTCCCCATTCGGAGATCCTCGGATCAACGTCCGTTTGCCGACTTCCCGAGGCTTATCGCAGGCTACTACGTCCTTCTTCGGCTCCTGATGCCAAGGCATCCACCGATTGCTCTTAAAAACTTGACCACAAAAAAATCAAAGATGCTCGCGTCCACTGTACAGTTCTCAAGCTACGAACGGGCCCAACCCAACCAACCCAATTAAGAGCCGGCCAGACTGGTCCGCACGAGACAACAACCCTTAACGGCCGTTCCCTCAGGACCCAACAGTGTGCCAAACACGCCCACCCCCACCAGCAACCATCCCAACCCCGAAGAGCGGTACCAGCCACCAGCACGAACAAACGCGCCAACTAATCGATGTTCCACCCATGAGCAACCACCCCCGAGACACTCGCCCGAGGCATGGCACTGACACCCACCCCAACGGGGCAGGTATAAGAAGCTCCTTAGAAAGGAGGTGATCCAGCCGCACCTTCCGGTACGGCTACCTTGTTACGACTTCGTCCCAATCGCCAATCCCACCTTCGACAGCTCCCCCCACAAGGGTTGGGCCACTGGCTTCGGGTGTTACCGACTTTCGTGACGTGACGGGCGGTGTGTACAAGGCCCGAGAACGTATTCACCGCAGCGTTGCTGATCTGCGATTACTAGCGACTCCGACTTCATGGGGTCGAGTTGCAGACCCCAATCCGAACTGAGACCGGCTTTTTGGGATTCGCTCCACCTTACGGTATCGCAGCCCACTGTACCGGCCATTGTAGCATGCGTGAAGCCCAAGACATAAGGGGCATGATGATTTGACCTCATCCCCACCTTCCTCCGAGTTGACCCCGGCAGTCTCCTATGAGTCCCCACCATTACGTGCTGGCAACATAGGACGAGGGTTGCGCTCGTTGCGGGACTTAACCCAACATCTCACGACACGAGCTGACGACAACCATGCACCACCTGTATACCGCCCTTACGGACCCCGTATCTCTACGAGTTTTCGGTATATGTCAAGCCTTGGTAAGGTTCTTCGCGTTGCATCGAATTAATCCGCATGCTCCGCCGCTTGTGCGGGCCCCCGTCAATTCCTTTGAGTTTTAGCCTTGCGGCCGTACTCCCCAGGCGGGGCACTTAATGCGTTAGCTGCGGCGCAGAACTCGTGGAACGAGCCCCACACCTAGTGCCCAACGTTTACGGCATGGACTACCAGGGTATCTAATCCTGTTCGCTACCCATGCTTTCGCTCCTCAGCGTCAGTAGTGGCCCAGAGACCTGCCTTCGCCATCGGTGTTCCTCCTGATATCTGCGCATTCCACCGCTACACCAGGAATTCCAGTCTCCCCTACCACACTCTAGTCTGCCCGTACCCACTGCAGGCGCGAGGTTGAGCCTCGCGTTTTCACAGCAGACGTGACAAACCGCCTACGAGCTCTTTACGCCCAATAATTCCGGACAACGCTTGCGCCCTACGTATTACCGCGGCTGCTGGCACGTAGTTAGCCGGCGCTTCTTCTGCAGGTACCGTCACTCTCGCTTCTTCCCTACTGAAAGGAGTTTACAACCCGAAGGCCGTCATCCTCCACGCGGCGTCGCTGCATCAGGCTTCCGCCCATTGTGCAATATTCCCCACTGCTGCCTCCCGTAGGAGTCTGGGCCGTATCTCAGTCCCAGTGTGGCCGGTCACCCTCTCAGGCCGGCTACCCGTCGTCGCCTTGGTAGGCCATTACCCCACCAACAAGCTGATAGGCCGTGAGTCCATCCCTCGCCGATAAATCTTTCCAGACACGCACATGCGCACGCATCTCATATCCGGTATTAGCCGCAATTTCTCACGGTTATCCCGAAGCCAGGGGCAGGTTACTCACGTGTTACTCACCCGTTCGCCACTCATCCACCCAGTGCAAGCACCAAGCTTCAGCGTTCGACTTGCATGTGTTAAGCACGCCGCCAGCGTTCGTCCTGAGCCAGGATCAAACTCTCCGTTAATGTATACAGACACCCCGAACACCAACCCCGAAGAGCCGGCACCCGACGCATCAACAATACGAAGAAACCCACAACCCACCCCAAAAACAGGGCAAGCCACGAGCCTTCAAATGATCTGGCAGACAAATACTAGCAAGTATTCATCCATCCAAAAAGGAACCCAAGAGAAACAACAACCAACCAACCACCCCAAAGAGCAGCCGACCAGCCATCACCCCTCACAGGGAACCATATAAAATATGGCATCGATTTTTGACACACTGTTGAGTTCTCAAGAAACGGACGCGCACCACCCGGACCACACACAACATGCAGACCAGCGCAGGGCAACCTCTCCAAACTACCCGACCAAACCAACCCCGTCAACCCGAAGGCCTCCAGAACCGAACCCGGCCGAGAAAGAAGCTTACCTCATCCAGCCCCGAAGAGCCAGTCGCCTCCACCTGGCTATACGCCGCGGAAACCGCGATGACCAACCAAGCCGCCACCCCACCGGGAACCAACCACACTCAGCGGCCGTTCCTCCCGCTCGGGGCGACGAGATAGAACATTACGCACCCCACCCCCCACGTCAAATCCCACCCCCACCCCCACACACCCACCCCCACCCACACCCGCAACGCCCTGACCAGCACAAACACCCCGAACCCCGCCCAATCCGGGCCGGAATCCGGGGCGCCCGGACCGATTCGTGACCGTACTCACAAGCATCCACGAACCCGCACACGGCTAGATCCGGCGGCTCAAGCGCCCCCGGTCGTCACCACAGCAAGACTCCGCCGACCCCGACGCACGAGCGCAACCCCGCCCGCGAGCAGGTCGGCATCGGTGAGCACCCGATCGGGATCGGTCACCTTGACGTTGTTCAGGTAGGCGCCCCCGTCGCTCACCGCCCGCCGCGCCTCGTTCCGGCTACGGCACAGGCCGGTGGACTGCAGCAGGTCGAGGATCGTGTCGGCGCCGACCTCCCCCGCCCCCCTGGGCACCTCGGCCACGGCATCGGCGAGTGTGCCGGCGTCGAGGTCCGCGAGGTCGAGCCCGCTCCCCCGGCCGAAGAGCGCCTGGGAGGCCGCCTCGACCCGTTCGCAGGCGTTCGCCCCGTGCACGAGGGTCGTCACGGCGCGGGCGAGGGCCCGCTGCGCCTCGCGCGCCGCCGGCCGCTCCGCGACCTGCGCGGCGAGCTCCTCGATCTCGGCCCGCTCGAGGAAGGTGAACACCTTGAGGTAGCCCACGACGTCCGCGTCGTCGGTGTTGATCCAGAACTGGTAGAAGGCGTAGGGGCTCATGAGCTCGGGCGAGAGCCACACCGCCCCGCCCTCGGTCTTGCCGAACTTCGTGCCGTCGGCCTTGGTGATGAGGGGCGTGGTGAGCACGTGCACGCCCGCGCCCTCGACCCGGCGGATGAGGTCGACCCCGGAGACGAGGTTGCCCCACTGGTCGTTGCCGCCGGTCTGCAGGGTGCAGCCGTAGCGCCGGAACAGTTCGAGGTAGTCCATCCCCTGGAGGATCTGATAGCTGAACTCGGTGAAGGAGATGCCCTCGTCCGAGGCCAGCCGCCGGGCGACGGTGTCCTTGGCGAGCATCGTGCCGAGCCGGAAGTGCTTGCCGATCTCCCGCAGGAAGTCGATCGCGCCCAGCTGCGCCGTCCAGTCGAGGTTGTTGACCAGCAGCGCCGGGTTGTCGCCCTCGAAGTCGAGGAAGGTGGAGATCTGCTCGCGCAGCCCGGTCGTCCACCGCTCCACGGTCTCCTTGTCGTTGAGCACGCGCTCCCCGGACTGGCGCGGATCGCCGATCATCCCGGTCGCGCCGCCGACGAGGGCGATGGCCCGGTGGCCCGCGCGCTGCAGGTGGCGCAGCAGCACGAGTTGCACGAGGTGTCCGTGGTGCAGGCTCGCCGCGGTCGGATCGAAGCCGCAATAGTAGGTGACCGGCCCGGCCGCGAACGCCTCGGCGAGTGCCTCGGCGTCGGTCGATTGGGCGATGAGGCCGCGCCAGCGCAGCTCCTCGAGGATGTCGGTCACGATGTCTCGTCCTTCGTTGTCGTTCGGCTGGTCGTGAGCGCGAGCGCGCTTCGGGCATTGCCCCGGGTCAGCGTCGGGGCGAGCCTATCCGGTAGGCGGACACGTGCTCGTCGCCGGCGAGCCAGTACCGCCACGGGTACGCCTGTGGGTCGGCCCCCGCGCCGGACACCCCGACCCGCGGGCCGGTGCGCACGTCGGCGGGCCGGACGCGACCGGTGCGCTCGAGCCGGAGGGGAGCTGCGTCGTCCTCGAGCGAGACGGCGATGCCGTCGTGTTCGGCGCGGATCCCGAGCGCCACGGTGAGCCGGGCGGGTCCGCGCGCCAGGTCGACGGGCCGGCGGCACACGCCGGCGTCGTTTCGGCGCTGCCAGGCCGTCTCGGCCCCGTCGAGGATCTCCCCGGCGCGCAGCAGCACGGCCGAGGCGGTCCCGGCCGGGCCGACCACGAGGTTCGCGCAGTGGTGCAGCCCGAGGTGGCGGTACACGTACAGGTGCGCGGGCGGGCCGAACATGACCCGGTTGCGGTTCGTGGGCCCGCGGAAGGCGTGGGAGGCGGGATCGTCGAGGCCCTCGTAGGCCTCGACCTCGGTGATCCGCAGCCGCACCCGCGCTCCCCCGAGCGTGGAGACGAGCTCGGCCCCGAGCAGTTCCGGGGCGAGTTCGGTGCTGCGCCGGCTCAGGTCGATCGATGCGGCCACGTCACTGCCCGCCGATGAGCCGGCCGCGGCCGTCCACCCGGATCGTGGCCCGCGCCGACAGGCCGACCTCGGCGTGCAGCGCGGCCTCCTGCGCCGTCCAGTCGGCGGCATGCGCGGCCGAGTCCGCCCCGTCGCGGTCGCGCCAGCGCCGCAGCCGGAGCGCGGCATCGGGTTCGTTCACCTCGACGACGACCGAGAGCAGGTGCGCGTACTCGGCCCGCACCGACCCGACGCCCTCGACCACGAGCAGCCCGCCGGTGGGCACCTCGTGGGTCTCGGCGTAGGCGCCGGCGAGCCAGTCGTAGCGTTCGTAGCTGCCGGGCAGGTCCCGGGAGAGCGGCGCGAGCACGCGGGCGGCGAGCAGCTCGCCCCCGGCCCGCAGCCCGGACCAGCCCGGATAGAGATCGTCCATGTGCAGGAGGTGGGCGGCGCCGGCCCCCTCGCCCCCCGCACGCCTCCCCTGCGCGAGCCTGTGGACGGCGCCCGCGAGCGTCGTCTTGCCCGAGCCGGCCGCGCCGTCGATCGCCACGACCGTCGTGCTCCCGCAGCGCGGACCGGCCGCGGCGGCTCGTCTCAGGACGGCCGCCGCGGCCGGATCGATCAGCGCTGCGCCCATCGGCGGTCGCCGGCGAGCCGGGCCCGGGCGGCCTCGAGCTGCTCGGCCACACGCGCGGGCGCGGTGCCCCCGGTGGCATCGCGCGAGGCGAGCGAGCCCTCGACCGAGAGCACGGAGTGCACCTGCGCGGTCAGGTCCGGGGAGATCTCGGCCAGGTCGTCCGCGCTCAGGTCCCACAGCTCGACCCCGCGCTCCTCGCAGACTCGCACGCACGCGCCCGCCACCTCGTGCGCGACCCGGAACGGGGTTCCCTGCCGCACGAGCCACTCGGCGATGTCGGTCGCGAGCGCGAATCCCTGCGGGGCGAGCTCGGCCATCCGGTCGGTGTGGAAGCGCAGCGTGGCGACCATCCCGGCGACCGCGGGCAGCACGACCTCGAGGGTGTCGACCGCGTCGAAGACCGGCTCCTTGTCCTCCTGCAGGTCGCGGTTGTACGCGAGCGGGAGGGCCTTGAGCGTGGCGAGCAGCCCGGTGAGGTCCCCGATGAGCCGGCCGGCCTTGCCGCGGGTCAGTTCGGCCACGTCGGGGTTCTTCTTCTGCGGCATGATCGAGGAGCCGGTGGAGAACGCGTCGTCGAGGGTGACGAAGGAGAACTCCTTCGTGGCCCACACGATGATCTCCTCGCTCAGCCGGGACAGGTCGATCCCGATCATCGTGGTCACGAACGCGAACTCGGCCACGACGTCGCGTGCCGCCGTGCCGTCGATCGAGTTCTCCACCGGCCCGTCGAAGCCCAGGTCGGCGGCGACGGCCGCCGGGTCGAGCCCGAGGGAGGAGCCGGCCAGTGCACCGGAGCCGTACGGGGAGTACGCGGCCCGCGCGTCCCAGTCCCGCAGCCGCTCGATGTCGCGCAGCAGCGGCCAGGCGTGCGCGAGCAGGTGGTGGGCCAGCAGCACGGGCTGGGCGTGTTGCAGATGGGTGCGCCCCGGCATCGGTGCCCCCGGATGGGCGGCGGCCTGGTCGATCAGCGCCTGCGCGACGTCGCCGACGAGACCGGCGATGAGGCGGGCCTCCTCCCGCAGGTACATCCGCACGAGGGTGGCGATCTGGTCGTTGCGGGAGCGCCCGGCGCGGAGCTTGCCGCCGAGGTCGACCCCGGCGCGCTCGAGCAGGCCCCGCTCGAGCGCGGTGTGCACGTCCTCGTCCGCCTCGGCCGGGGCGAACGCGCCGCTGCGGACGTCGGCCTCGAGGGTGTCGAGCGCCGCGATCATCCCGGCCAGCTCGCGCTCGTCGAGGAGGCCGGCCGCGGCGAGCACGCGGGCGTGGGCACGGGAGCCGGCGATGTCGTGCCGGGCGAGCCGCCAGTCGAAGTGCGTGGACTTGCTCAGCGCCGCGAGGGCGTCGGCCGGCCCGCCCGTGAACCGCCCGCCCCACAGGCTGAGGGAGGAGTCCTCAGCCATTCGAGGACTCGCCCTCGGCCAGGTCGCCGGTGCCGAGGTCCACGGCGTTGCCGAACTTCTCGTCGCGGGCGGCGGCGAGCTTGGAGGTGAGGCCGAACAGCTCGATGAAGCCGCGGGCGTGGGACTGGTCGAAGCTGTCGCCCTCGTCGTAGGTGGCGAGGTTGAAGTCGTACAGGCCCTGCTCGCTGCGCCGGCCGGTCACGGTGGCGCGGCCGCCGTGCAGGCTGAGGCGGACGTCGCCGGAGACGTAGGCCTGGGTGTCCTCGATGAAGGCGTCGAGGGACTTCTTCAGCGGGGAGAACCACTGGCCCTCGTAGACCGTGTCGGTCCACCGGTCGGAGATCGTGCGCTTGAAGCGGGCCTGCTCCCGTTCGAGGGTGACGTTCTCGAGCTCCTTGTGGGCGGCGAGCAGCACCATGGCGCCGGGGGCCTCGTAGATCTCGCGGGACTTGATGCCCACGAGCCGGTCCTCGACGATGTCGATCCGGCCAACGCCCTGGGCGCCGCCGCGGCGGTTGAGCTCCTGGATCGCCTGGAGCGGGGTGACGGCCCGGCCGTCGATCGCGACCGGGATGCCGCGGGCGAAGGTGATGACCACCTCGTCCTCGACCGGCGGGAAGCCCGGGTCGTCGGTGTAGCTGTACACGTCCTTGGTGGGGCCGTTCCAGATGTCCTCGAGGAAGCCGGTCTCGATGGCCCGGCCCCAGACGTTCTGGTCGATCGAGAACGGGTTCGACTTGGTGGTCTCGATGGGAAGGCTGTGCTGCTCGGCGTACGCGATGGCCTTCTCGCGCGTGAGCGCGAGGTCGCGCACGGGGGCGATGCACGACAGGTCGGGGGCGAGCGAGGTGATGCCGACCTCGAAGCGCACCTGGTCGTTGCCCTTGCCGGTGCAGCCGTGCGCCACGGTCGTCGCACCGAACTGGCGGGCGGCGCGCACGAGGTGCTTGACGATGACGGGGCGGGAGATCGCCGACACGAGCGGGTAGGCGTCCATGTACAGGGCGTTCGCCTTGAGCGCCGGCATGCAGTACTCGTTCGCGAACTCGTCGCGGGCGTCGGCCACGTAGGCCTCGACGGCGCCGCAGTCGAGGGCCCGCTGTCGGATGACCTCGAGGTCCTCCCCGCCCTGGCCCACGTCGACGGCCACGGCCACGACCTCGGCGCCCGTGGCTTCACCGATCCAGCCGATGGCCACCGAGGTGTCCAAACCTCCGGAGTATGCGAGAACTACGCGGTCTTTGGTCATGCTTCCTGCACTTTCTGATCGAGGATTCGAGCGTTGGGATGAGCGAGTTCGAGGAATCGGGCGGCGGTCGCGCGCCCCCCGTCGGGCTCGGCGGTGATCACGAGCACCGTGTCGTCGCCCGCGATGGTGCCCAGCACGCTGGGCAGGATGGAGGTGTCGATCGCCGAGGCGAGGAACTGGGCGGCCCCGGGCGGGGTGCGCAGCACCACGAGGTTCGCCGACGGCTCGGCGGAGACGAGCAGGTCGCCCAGGAGCCGGGCCAGCCGGGCCGCGAGGTGCTCGGCGTCCGGGTCGGCGCCCGGCGCGGGGCTCCCCTCGGCCGGGACGGCGTAGCGCTGCCCGTCGCCGGCCCGCACCTTATAGGCGCGCAGCTCCTCCAGGTCGCGGGAGACGGTCGCCTGCGTGGAGGTCACCCCCGCGCCCGCGAGCAGGTCGCGCAGCTCCGCCTGGGAGCGCACGGCGTGACCGGCGATGAGCCGGCGGATGAGCGCGTGCCGGGCGGTCTTCGTGGCGGGAACGCTCACAGCCGCGCCCCGGGTCCGCCCGTGTGGTCGAGGAGGAACGAGAGCACCGCCTTCTGGGCGTGCAGCCGGTTCTCCGCCTCGTCCCAGACCACGGATCGGGGCCCGTCGAGGACCTCGGCCGTGATCTCCTTGCCCCGGTAGGCGGGCAGGCAGTGCAGCACGACGGCGGCCGGTGCCGCCAGGGCGAGCACGTCGCCGTCGAGCTGGAAGGGTCGAAACGGCGCGAGCCGTTCGGAGGCCTCGTCCTCCTGGCCCATCGACACCCACGTGTCCGTGGCCACCGCGTCGGCCCCGGACACGGCGGCGCCGGGGTCGTCGGTCACGGTGATCGAGCCGCCGGTCGTCGCGGCGATCGCCTCGGCGCGGGCGAGCAGGTCGGCCCGGGGCCGGTAGCCGGCGGGGGCGCCGATGCGCACGTCCAGGCCCGCGAGCGCGCCGCCGAGGAGGTAGGAGTGGGCCATGTTGTTGCCGCCGTCGCCGAGGTAGGCCAGGGTGCGCCCGGCGAGGGCGGGCCCCGCGCCGTCCACACCCCCGGCGAGCCCACCGGTGTGCTCGGCGATCGTGAGCAGGTCGGCGAGGATCTGGCACGGGTGGAAGTCGTCGGTCAGGGCGTTGACGACCGGCACGGTGGCGGCGCCGGCCATCTCCTCGATGCGGTCCTGCCCGTACGTGCGCCAGACGATCGCGGCGACCTGCCGGGTGAGCACGCGGGTGACGTCGGCGATCGACTCCCGGGTGCCGATCTGGGCGAGGCCGCCGTCGACCATGACCGGGTAGCCGCCGAGTTCGCTGATGCCGACCGTGAACGAGAGCTGGGTGCGCAGCGTCGGCTTGTCGAAGATGACCGCCACGGACCGCGGGCCGGCGAGGCTGCGATCGGCGAACCGGTCGGCCTTGAGGGCGGCGGCGCGGGTGAGCACCTCGCGCTGCTCGGCGCTGGTCAGGTCGTCGTCGGCGAGGAGGTGGCGGGTCATGCCGCGCCCCCGTTCGACTGGGCGTCCCCGGTGGCGCGCTCGGCCGCGGCGAGGATCGCCGGCAGCGCGTCGATGAAGTCCTGGGCCTGCGCGGCGGAGAGGATGAACGGGGGCGCGAGCCGCACCACGGTCGGCGCGGCGGCGTTGACGATGAAGCCGGCCTCGAGCGCGGCGGTCACGACCGCCGGGCCGATCGGTGCCGTGAGCTCGACCCCGAGCAGGAGCCCCTCGCCGCGGACGCCGCGGATGAGGGCGTGCTCCCCGGAGGCCTGCGGCAGGGCGGTGATGCCGGCGCGCAGCTGCTCGCCCCGCTCGCGGACGGCCGCGAGCAGGTCGTCGCGTTCGATCACGTGGATCGTGGCGAGGCCGGCGGCGGCCGCCATCGGGTTGCCGCCGAAGGTCGTGCCGTGGTTGCCCGGGGTGAACACCCCGGAGACGTCCGCGCCGAGCGTGACGAGCGCGCCGACGGGGAAGCCGCCGCCGAGGCCCTTGGCCAGCGCGATCGCGTCCGGCACGATGCCGCCGCCGATCTCGGGCAGGTGATGGGCCATCCAGGCGCCGCACCGGCCCATGCCGGTCTGCACCTCGTCGAGGATGAGCAGGGCCCCGGCGGCGCGCGTGAGCTCGCGCACCTGCGCCAGGTAGCCCGGGGGCGGCAGGCGCACGCCCGCCTCCCCCTGGATGGGTTCGAGCACGACCGCGGCCACGTCGCCGGCGGCCAGCTCGCGCCCGATCGCCTCGGCGTCGCCGAAGGGCACGTGGGTCACGCCGCCCGGCAGCGACCCGAACGGGTCCTTGTAGGCACTCTTGTAGGTGAGGGCGAGGGCGCCCATGCTGCGGCCGTGGAAGGCCCCCTCGGCGGCGAGGACCCGGGGCCGCCGCTGCCCGCCGTGCTTGCGCGCGAGCTTGAACGCGGCCTCGATCGCCTCGGTGCCGGAGTTCGTGAAGAACACCTTCGACCCGGCCGGCGCGCCGCCCGGCTCGGCGAGGGCCAGCAGCCGCTCGGCGAGCGCGATCTGGGTGGGGGTGGCGAAGAAGTTCGACACGTGCCCGAGCGTGTTGAACTGGGCGGCGATCGCGCCGGTGAGCGTCGGGTGGGTGTGGCCGAGGCAGTTGACCGCGATCCCGGCGAGCAGGTCGAGGTAGCGGCGGCCGTCGGCGTCCCACACGTAGGCCCCCTCCCCGCGCACGAGCACGCGCTGGGGCGCGCCGAACGTGTTCATCAGGGCGCCGGCATAGCGCTCCTGCCACTGCGCGGCGGTGGCCGCCTGGGTCGTGCCTGCGATGAGGTCGCTCATCTGAAGCCATCCTCCGGTTCGATCATTGTTCCCACCCCGTCGGTGGTGAAGATTTCCAGCAGCAGCGAGTGCGCCACCCGCCCGTCCACGACGTGGGCACCGCGGACCCCGCCCCGCACGGCCCGCAGGCACGCCTCCATCTTGGGCACCATCCCCGATTCGAGCCGCGGGAGCAGCGCCTCGAGCGCATCGGGGGACATCCGCCGGATGAGGGAGGAGCGGTCGGGCCAGTCCCCGTAGAGCCCCTCGACGTCGGTGAGCACCACGAGCTTCTCGGCGCCGAGGGCCACCGCGAGCGCGGCCGCGGCGGTGTCGGCGTTGACGTTGAGCACGTCCCCGGGGTGGTCGACGTCCGGCGCGATCGTGGAGACCACGGGGATCCGGCCCGAGTCGAGCAGCCCGCGCACGATCGCGGGGTTGACCCGCACGACGTCGCCCACGAGGCCGACGTCCACGCGCTCGCCGTCGACGGTGGCGTGGCGGCGGCGGGCGCCGAAGAGCCCGGCGTCCTCCCCCGAGATCCCCACGGCCAGGCCCTGGCGCACGTTGAGACGGTTGACCAGGGTGCGCTGCACCTGGCCGGTGAGCACCATCCGCACGACGTCCATCGTCTCCGGCGTGGTCACCCGCAGCCCGCCCCGGAACTCGCTCGTGATGTCGAGCCGGCCGAGCATCGAGGAGATCTGCGGGCCGCCGCCGTGCACCACGACGGGCAGGAGGCCCGCCTGCCGGAAGAAGCGGATGTCGTCGGCGAAGGCGCGTTCGAGCTCCGGGTCGACCATCGCGTTGCCGCCGAACTTGATCACGACGACCTTGCCGGAGAAGCGTTCGAGCCACGGCAGTGCCTCGATCAGCGCCCCGGCCTTCTGCTCGGGTCGAAGGGTGCGCGCGATGCGGATCTCAGCCGTGTCGGTCACGTCGGTCACGTCGGTCGCGTCGGTCACGTCGGTCGGGTCCGCGGCGGGGCCCTGCTGGGAAGGGGTCATGTGGAGTAGGCGCTGTTCTCGTGGACGTAGTCGTGGGTGAGGTCGTTGGTCCAGATGGTGGCGGAGTCGGTGCCGGCGTGCAGGTCGATGAGCACGTGTACGTCCCGGGCCGAGGCCAGGTCGACCTCGGTCCGCGGCCGGTGCGCTCCCCCGCCGCGGCAGACCATGACGCCGTTGACGCTCACGTCGAGGTCGTCGGCCTCGAAGCGGGCGACCTCGACGGGCACGGTGCCCACCTGCGCGAGCACCCGGCCCCAGTTCGGGTCGTTGCCGTAGATCGCGGTCTTGAACAGGGCGGAGCGGGCCACGGCGCGGCCGACGGCCTCGGCCGCGTCGGTCGAATGGGCCCCGACGACCTCGACGGCGATGTCGTGGCTCGCGCCCTCGGCGTCGGCCACGAGCGCCCGGGACAGGTCGGCGCACACGGAGGTGAGTGCGGCGGTGAACTCGCCCCGGTCGGGCGTGACGCCGCTCGCCCCGGAGGCGAGCAGGGCGACCGTGTCGGAGGTCGACATGCAGCCGTCGGAGTCGACCCGGTTGAAGGTCGCGCGCACGGCGCCCGCGAGCGCCTCGTGCGCGAGTTCGGGGGTGAGGACGGCGTCGGTGGTGACCACCGCGAGCATCGTGGCCATCGCGGGGGCGAGCATCCCGGCGCCCTTGGCCATCCCGCCCACGCTGTAGCCGGAGCCGGTGGCCACGGCCTCCTTCGCCACGGTGTCGGTGGTGAGGATCGCCTCGGCGGCGTCCGCCCCGCCGTCGGGGGCGAGCGCGGCCGCGGCGGCGTCGACCCCGGGCAGGAGCACCGCCATCGGCAGGTGTTCCCCGATGAGCCCGGTCGAGCAGACGAGCACCCCGGCGGCGGGCATCCCGAGCGCCGCGCCGACGCGCTCGGCCGTGGCCACGACGTCCGCGTCGCCGCGCGGGCCGGTGCACACGTTCGCGCCGCCGGAATTGAGCACGACGGCCCGGATCGACGTGCCGCCGGACTCCGCGAGGCGGGCGCGGGACCAGGTGACCGGCGCGCCGACCACGCGGTTCGTGGTGAACACCCCGGCGGCCACCGAGTCGGGGCCATCGTTGACCACGAGCGCGAGGTCGGACTTGCCGGAGGGCTTGAGGCCCGCGGTGACGCCGGTGGCCCGGAAGCCCCGGGGGGCGGTGATGCTCACGGCGCGACCCCCTCGATCGGGAGCCCGGCGGTCTCGGCGAGGCCGAGCGCGAGGTTCATCGACTGCACGGCCGCTCCGGCGGTGCCCTTGACGAGGTTGTCGATCGCGCACACGACGACGGCCCGGCCGGCCCGCTCGTCGAGGGCGACCTGCATGAGCGCGGTGTTGGCGCCCAGGGTCATCGCGGTCGAGGGCCAGGCGCCGTCCGGCAGCAGGTGCACGAACGGCTCCCGGGCATAGGCCTCCTCCCAGGCCGCCCGCAGCGAGGCGGCGGTGGTGCCGGCAGTGACGGGCGCGCTGATCGTGGCGAGGATCCCCCGCGACATCGGCACGAGCGTGGGGGTGAAGGAGATCTGCACCCGCTCCACGCCGGCATCGGCGCCGGCCGCGCGCAGGTTCTGTTCGATCTCGGGGATGTGCCGGTGCACGCCGCCGACGGCGTAGGGCACGGCGCTGCCGAGGCCCTCGCTCGCGAGCAGGTGGGTGCGCAGGCTCTTGCCGGCGCCGGAGTAGCCGTTGGCGAGCACGGCCACGAGGCCGGTCGGATCGACGACCCCGGCGGCCACGCCCGGCTGGATCCCGAGGGTCACCGCGGTCACGTTGCAGCCCGGCACGGCGACCCGCGTGACACCGGCGAGGCGATCGCGTTGGCGAGCTCC
Organism: Pseudactinotalea sp. HY158; assembly: GCF_009660225.1. Classification (NCBI taxonomy): domain Bacteria; kingdom Bacillati; phylum Actinomycetota; class Actinomycetes; order Micrococcales; family Cellulomonadaceae; genus Pseudactinotalea; species Pseudactinotalea sp. HY158. The sequence goes on along the minus strand of NZ_CP045920.1, from coordinate 1,309,522 downwards.
GCCGTCCACAATCAGCTCGGGCAGGCCGTACGGCCAGGTGCCGGCATGCTCGGAGCCGTAGAACGCCGTCCACTCGCCGGCGTCGGCGAGGCGGTGATCCGCGCCGCAGTCGAGCACGAGGGTGTGTGGGCTGAGGGTCTCGAGTTCGGCCGCGATCGCGGCGGAGGCGCCGTGCGGGAGGGCGAGGAACACGACGTCGTGACCGGCGAGGTGCTCGGCCGTCGTGGCCGTGAAGGTGCGGTCCGCGAGGCCGAGCAGATGCGGCTGGGTCGCGCGGACCGGCTCGCCGGCGTTGGAATGGGCGGTGAGTGCCCCGAGCCGCACCTGTGGGTGGGCGGTGAGCAGCCGCAGGATCTCGCCGCCGGCGTAACCACTGGCCCCGGCAACAGCCACGTTTACAGTCATCTGCATAACTATACACAGTCTCGAGCAGTGTGGGCGGACTGGAAGAATATCCCGCATGAGTATCCGAACGATCGTCCAGGGTGACGAGGTCGACGACTATCCCCTCCTGCCACCCGAGGCGGCCCGCGGCACGGCGCTGCGCGTGACCGAGGTGGGCGAGGGGGTGCTGCACGAGCCGTGCCGCACGATCACCGAATTCGACACCCCGGAGCTGCACACGCTCATCGACGACATGTTCGCCACGATGGCCGTCGCGGAGGGGGTCGGGCTCGCGGCGAACCAGGTGGGCGTGGACCTGCGGCTGTTCGTCTACGACCTCACCCACGCCGAGGTGCGCCACGTGGGGCACGTGCTCAACCCCGTGGTCGTGATCGAGGAGGAGGCCGGCACGGAGGAGTCCGAGGAGGGATGCCTGTCGGTGCCAGGGCCGGGGGCCGAGCTCTTCCGGGGCTCGCGGGCGACCGTCACGGGCGTGGACGTCTACGGCGAACCGGTGACCATCACCGGCGAGGGATACTTCGCGCGCTGCCTCCAGCACGAGACCGATCATCTCGGCGGCCGGCTCTACATCGACCTCATCTCCAAGCGCGAGCGCAAGCGGGTGCTGGCCGATATGTCCGACCTGCGCGAGGAGGTGCTCGAGCGGCGCACCGAGCTCGCCGCCGAGCTCGGCAAGGCGGCCCCGACCTACCCGGATGCGCCGCCGGCCCGCTAAGTGTTCGGGGCGCCGCCCACTCTGCGGTTCGGGTCGGGACCGTTCACCTCCCCGGGGCTGGTCGATCCTCCCCGTCCGACGGTCCGCGGCGTAACTTGGGGGGATGCACGCGATCGAGATCGACGCCCCCGGCGGGGCCGACACATTGGAATTCGTCCCCGTTCCCGAACTCGAGCCGGGACCCGGCCAGATCGTGGTGCACCCCCGCGGCATCGGCGTCAACTTCTACGACACCTACGTGCGCGGCGGCGTGTACCCGGCCGACTTCCCGCTGCGGCCCGGGTCGGAGGGCGCCGGTGAGGTGATCGCCGTGGGCCCGGGCGTGACCGGAGTCGCCCACGGGGACCGGGTCGCCTGGACGGGATCGGTCAGCGGGTCCTACGCCGAGCAGGTGCTGCTCGGCGCCGAGGCCGCCCTGCCCGTGCCGCCGGGGCTCGATCTCGTGACGGCCGCGGCGCTGCCGCTGCAGGGCCTCACGGCCCAGATGCTTGTGGACGGCGTCGCTCACCTCGGCGGACCCGGCACCGATCAGCACACGGTCTTCATCACGGCGGGGGCCGGCGGAGTGGGACAGCTGTTCATCCAGCTCGCCCGGGCGGCCGGTGCCCGCGTGCTCACGATGGTCGGCACGGAGGCGAAGGCGGAGGCCGCGCGCACGGCCGGGGCCGAGGACGTGTTCGTGCCCGACGGCGAGGAGCCGGTCGCGGCGCTGACCGAGTGGCTGCGCGGGCACACCGGTGGCCGCGGCGTCGACGTGTTCTACGACGGGCTCGGCCGGGCGACCTTCGACGCCGCGATCGCCTCGACCCGGATGCGCGGCCTCGTCGTGCTCTTCGGGGGCGCGTCGGGGCAGGTTCCCCCGTTCGACCTCCAACGCCTCAACCGGGCCGGCTCACTGTTCGTCACGCGCCCGACCGTGTGGCACTACGTGTCCGACCCGGCCGAGTTGCAGCGCCGCTGGGCCGAGGTGAGCGAGGCCGCCTCCCGCGGCGACCTGGCCGTGACCATCGGGGCGACCTATCCCCTCGAGCACGCGCGCTACGCCCACGAGGCCCTCGAGGCCCGGATGACCACCGGCAAGGTCATGCTCCTGCCGGCGTGAGCGACACGGGTGCGCCGGGTGCGGCATTCCGTGCAGATCGCGGGACCGGACCTCGACGGAATCCCGCCTTCGGCGGTGTATCGGCCAGGCTGAACCGGGGTGCGGGAGGCCCAGGCATCGCAGCGCGACGAAGTGGTGTCGGGGAGGGCCAGTTCCGGGCTGTACCTGGGACCCGGACCTGCCCCTCCCCGACGGGCCGCAATCAGGGGAGTGATGCGGCCGTCTGTGCGCCCAGGACGGAGGCGACCTCGTCGGCCCAGGCGGAAACCAATTCGAAATCCCGACGATCCTCGAGGTTCGCGCGCGTCATCGAGATGAGCGCCCGCTCCGCGTCGGTGAGGACGTCCGGGTCGACCCTACCGAGGAAGATCGGGTAGCGACTGCCCAGGTAGGGGCGTGCCGCGGGATGGGTGAACGGGGGCGCGAGCGGATTGCCCGTGATGTTCTTCAGGCCGGAGGCGAACACCCACACGGGCAGCTGCGGTGCCTCCCGTTCGAGGCGGGCGGTGAACTTGCGCGCGGCCGTGAGCGGGCGGCCGATGTAGATCGCCGTACCCACGATCACGGCGTCGTAGTCGAGGTCGGTCACCTGTGCGACGTCGGCGGTGCGCACCTCATGTCCGTGCCCGCTCAGCACAGAACCCACGACGGCACCGAATTCACGAGTCGAACCGTAGTTCGAGGCGGTGGCAACGAGGACTCTCATGACTCAAGGATCCACGCCGATCCGGGTGGCCTCGTAGGGCGAACGTCCCAGGAGGCGTAGTCCGAACGTCCCACGCACGAACTCCACCCGAGTGGGTCGATCAGGCGTCCGCGGACACCGTCGCATCCTGTCCGCGCGCTCCCACCAGTCGCGGCCGGCTCGCCGCGACCCCGGCGATCAGCTGCGCCACGAGCATGACCCCGAGCGCCGCGATCGGGACCGTCCAGCCACCGGTGGCCGACCGGAGGGCACCGAGCCCGATCGGGCCGAGGCCCGCGAGCAGGTACCCGAAACCCTGCGCCATCGTGGAGACCTGCCCGGTGTGATGGGCGTCCGGCGAGCGCCACACGATATAGCTCAACGCCAGGCTGATCGCCGCGCCCTGCCCCAGTCCGAGCAGCGTCATCCACACGTACGGCGCGGCCGTCGGGGCGAGGGCCAGCCCGGCGAACGCGACCCCGCTCACCCCGACGGCGAGCACGATCGGCAGCCAGGCGGGACGTGCCCGCCGGGCCAGGGCCGGGGTCACCAGCGACGCCGCGATCCCGGGGAACGCCGAGAACGACAGCATCCAGCCGGCCTCATCGGCACCCATGCCCGCGCTCGAGAGGATCGAGGGGACCCACGTGAGCGCCGCGTAATAGCTCATGCTCTGCAGGCCCATGAGCGCCGTGACCGCGAGCGCGACCGGATCCCGCAGGATCGCCCGGAGCGCGGGAGCACCCTGCCCACCCCGCCCGCCGGATCCGTCGGCAGAGCGAGCACGAGCCACCCGCCCCGATGAGCGACGCAGCTGCGGGATCCACAGGAGCACGGCGGCCACCGCCGGGATCGCCCACAGCGCGAGCGCCGCCTGCCACACCCCGCCCGCCAGGGGCAGCAACGGCACCGTCAGGCCCGAGGCCAGCGCGGCGCCGACGAACAGCGCCGTGGAGTACAGCCCCATCATGAGCCCCGCCCGATGGGAGAAGTCGCGCTTGATCGCGGCCGGCATCACGACGTTCCCGATCGCGATCGCGGCCCCCACGACGACCGTTCCGGCGAACAGCGCCGACATGCTCGGGTGCAGCCGCAGCACGATCCCGGCCGCGAGCGCGATCATCGTCGCCCCGAGCAGCCGGTGCATGCCGAACCGGCGCGTCAGGGCCGGGGTGAGGAACGCGAACGCGCCGAAGGCGATGACCGGGATCGTGGTCAGCAGGCTCGCCGCGGTGGCCGACAGGCCCAGGCTCGCCCGGATGTCGTCGAGCACCGGCCCCACCGAGGCCACCCCGATGCGCAGGTTCAGCCCGATCAGCAGCAGGCCGGCGGCGAGCAGCAGCCCGCCGAATCTGCCACCGCGGGCGGAGCGGCCCGGCAGCTCGGCGGCGCCGGCAGGGTCGCCGCCCGCCGGTCGAGCCCGAGCAGGCGAGTGTCCGGGGGCGGCCTGCCGCAACGCTGACATGGATCCCGTTTCGTCGTGAGGCGCCCGGACCGAGGCCGGCGGGCGGGCGGCGCGAACCGGCCCCGCCCCGGACATGTCTACCCCGGCGCCCCGGCCGCGAACAATCGCGGGCGTGCCGTCTGTGCGCAACACCACCACGCCGGCGATCCGACCCCCGGACTCAGTTCCCGAGGGGATCCTCCTCGAGCGCTACGCCCTCCCGGCCCGGCTCGCCCGGGCGAGCTGCGCCGTCCATAGGCCCCGGCACGTCGAACGCGGACCCGCGGCGCGCCCGCGAGTACTCGCTCAGCTCCGCCTCCACCGAGCGCGTGTACGGCAGGAAGTACAGCGCCACGATCCCGAGCACGGCGAACAGGATCGGCACGCCCGCGGTCGCGAACCGGATGCCGGCCTGGGCGGAGGCGCTCTGAAGTTCGGCGTGCTGGTCGTAGCCGGCGGCGGCGATGATGAACATGAAGATGGTCGTCTGGGTGCCGATGAGCGGGGCCGACATGATCGCCTTGAGCGACGTGAACGAGCCGGTCTTGCGGGTGCCGGTGAGGCGTTCGTTGTCGTCGATGAGCGCGGCCTCGAGCGCGATCGCGGCGGTGCTCATGATGTACCGCCCGCTCATGAGCACGAAATAGCACAGCAGCACGTGCCACCACTCGCTCGCCCAGAACAGCCCCGCGAGGCCACCGATATAGGGCACCATTCCGGCGAAGATCGACGCGCGCGACCCCACCCGCTTGATCATCCGGGCGAACAGCGGCAGCGCCGCCAGCACGAGGATCATCGACCCGGTGTCGGTGATCGTGGCCTGCGTGCCGGTGCTGCGGATCACGTGATCCATGAAGTACAGGAACGCGGTGAAGTACATGCCCATGGGCGCGAGCGCCGTGGTGCCGTAGGCGAACCAGGCCCAGAACGCCCGCATCCGCATGATCGAGCGGGCATCGGCCCGGAACTGGGCCCAGGTGAGCGCCTGGTCGCCGGCGTCGCCGCGCTCGTACAGCTCGGGCGGATCTTTGAGCGCCAGCGCCGGGACGAGGTAGAGGAGCCCGTTGACCGCCACGACCCCCATGAGCAGCGTCGCGATCGTGGCGCGGCTCGTGATCGCCTCGCCCACGAGCAGCTGGGTGGCCACGACCGTGGCGACCGCCGAGGAGACGTTCCCGATCCACGACTTGCCCACCTCGACGTCGATGCGATCCTCGCGTGTCGGCGCCGCGAGGTAGACATAGCTCGTCGCCGCGATGAGATAGAAGGTGGAGGCCACATCGAACAGGAACAACTCGAGCAGGAACACCCACAGGATCGCCGCCTGCGACCAGTCCGGGCTCGTCCACGCCATCGCCACGAGCCCGAGCAGCATGAACGGGATCGTCCGCCGCATGACGAGCAGGAACTTGCCGCGCCCGGGCCGGTAGCGCATCTTGTCGAGCATGAACCCGAAGATCGGGTCGTTGACCACGTTCCAGATGTTGAACGCCAGGTACACCCAGCCCACGTACGCCGGATCGAGCCCGATCACGTCCGTGTAGAACTTGATATACACGTTGTGGATGAGCACCGTCGACATCCACGTGGCCGGCAGTGGCGTGGCCAGCAGTGCCTTCTGGCGAAAGGTCAGGGCCATCGCCCGCTCCGATCGGTCGTGTTCATCGTCGAACCCGTCATGCACGCCGGCACTGTTCCGGCCCCGTCCCGGGCCTCAGCGCCCGGTCAGTTCGTAGGCGCCCTCCCCCGGCGGGACCTGCACCCAGGCGCCGTCCCGCTCGCACGCGGCGGGCGCGCCGTCCCGTGTGACCGTACATTCTCCCCCGGGCAGGTAGAACAGCGAGGGTCCGCCCGCGCCGGTGCCGCGCCAGCGCGCGCGCAGCGTGCCGCCCGCGACCCGCCAGTCCAGGCCGTCGCCCGCGAAAGCGGCCGGGCGGGGGCGGGTCAGGGCGGCGGCCGCCTCGGACCCGGCGAAGCCCTCCTGCCAGCACCAATAGGTCCACGACCAACCGTGGGCATCGAACAGGTCCTGCAGGAAGCGGGCGTGCTCGCCCACCCCGGGGCCGAGGTCGAGCGCGCCCCACTCCCCCACGAGCACGGGCACGCCGAGCCGCTCGGCGGTCTCCGCGTGACGGGCGAAGATCGTGCCCGCCCGGGTATTGCTCGAGAGCGCGATCGCCGGCGTGTCCACGGTCAGGTCGTACCCGTGCGGGGAGTACAGCCACGCGTCGTCGGCGAGCGGCGGCTGTCCCGAGGGCACGCCCGTGTTCGCGAAATAGGAGTGCTCGCGGGCGATGAGGCCGCGGCCGTCACGCGTACGGACGGCGGCCGTCACCTTCGCCATGAACGGCGCCACGGCCTCGTTCTCGAAGGCCGATACGAGCGGATGGACGGCGTCGCCCACCTGTCGGTGCACGCTCTCGCTATCGAGGTGGGCGAGCTGGGCGAACTTCGCCGCGGGGTCGGCGAAGTCAGCGAGCACCTGCTCGAGGTCCTGCCCGGTCGCGGCGGCGAACGCGCCGATGAGCGCGCCGAAGGTCTCCGGCGCCCCGCTGCCGGGGGCAGGCTCGTTCAGCAGGTCGTAGCCGAGCAGGCCCGGATGACCGGCGAAGCGTTCGGCGACGTGCGCCCACATCGCCGCGAACCGGTCCTGCAGCCCGATTCCGCCGGGGCCGAGGGCGTTCGCCCAGAACCGGTCGAGGGCCTCGTGCAGGGCGGGGCTGGTCAGGTAGGCGTCGCTCCACAGCTCCGTGGCGTCGAACGGCTGCTCGGTCAGGGTGGCCCAGGCGGGGGCGCCGTCCCCGAACGCCTGTGAGTACAGGTCCTGGTGGGAGTCGAGGAGCACGACCATGCCGGCGGAGTGGAGGAGGTCGAGCTGGGTGGCGATCCAGTCGAGGTAGTCCTCGTCGTAGTCGCCCGGGGCCGGTTCGACGGCGGCCCAGATGAGGCCGAGGCGCACGAGGGTGAACCCGCGGGCCGCGAGGTCGTCGATGTCGGCCGGGCTCCAGGGGCCGCGGAAACCGCGCTCGATATAGCTCCCGGTGGTCGCGTGACCGCCCTTGGCCACGAGGTTGATCCCGTGAAACACGCGGTGGCGGCCGTGGGAATCGCGGATCCGCGCGCCGTCGGTGTGGAAGGACATGTGCACTCTCCTGCGTCGCCCCGTTACAACGAGTCCAATCTACTGACGGGGCCGTTCGGATGAGAGCGGTTTGGACGATCGTCTTGCCCGCGTGGTGGCGGCCAGGAAGACCCCCCGACCGGGGGGTTCCCGGCCGACGGGGCCGGGTGGACGCTGTGTGGACCGGACCGAGGAGCCGACATGAACACCGACCCGTTCACCCAAGGAGACGACCAGCCCGTGGTGGTGATCGGCAGCGGCCCGGCCGGGCTGGCCACGGCCGCGGAGCTCACCCGGCGGGGAGTCGGCGCCGTCGTGCTCGAGCAGGGGGCGGGCATCGGCGCCGCGTGGGCGGCCCGCTACGACGGCCTGCGCTTCAATACGAGCCGGCTCCACTCGGCCCTTCCCGGGGCGCCCTTCGAGCGCGCCTGGGGTCAGTTCCCGACCCGGGACCAGTACGTGGGCTACCTCGCGGCGTACGCGCGGTCCCGGCACGTGCGGGTTCGGACCCACGCCCGCGTCGAGCGGCTCGACCGCCGGGGTGGCACGTGGCGGGTGACGACCCCGGCGGGAATCCTGACGACCCGGCACGTGGTCGTCGCCTGCGGGCGATTCAACGTTCCCGTGCTGCCCGACTGGGCCCGCCGGGAACGGTTCGGCGGCCGGCTGATGCACGCCTTCGACTACCGGAACGCGGCCCCGCTCGCCGGACAGCGGGTACTCGTGGTGGGCGCGGGATCGACCGGGATGGAGATCGCCCACGAGCTGGTGGGCGTCGCCGGGACCGTCTGGCTCTCGGTCCGCACTCCCCCGACCATCCTGTTCCGGATGATGCTCGGCGCGCCGGGCGACCTCCCGGTCCCGGTCATGATGCACCTGCCGCCGGCCTGGGTGGACCGCCTGCTCCGGCCGATGCAGCGCCGGGTCGTCGGCAACCTCGCGCCCTACGGCCTGCCCGAGGCGTCGGCGGGCCCGATGACCCGGCTGCGGAACCGCGGCGGGATCGGGGTGGCCGTGGTCGATCCACCGGTGGTCGACTCGATCCGGTCCGGCGCGATCCGGGTGGTCCCGGCCGTGGACTCCCTCGAGGGCGAGCACGCCCGACTCGCGGACGGGCGGCGACTGCGCCCGGACGTCGTCATCGCCGCGACGGGGTACCGGACCGGCCTCGAACCGCTCGTCGGCCGGTTCGGCGTGCTCGACGAGCGGGGCGAACCGGTCGAACGCACCGGGCGTGAATCCGCGCCGGGACTGCGGTTCGTCGGTTACGTCGCCAGGCCGGGGATCACGGGCTACGCCGGCCGGCTGGCTCGGCGGGCCGCATCCGAGATCGCGGCTCGGGAGAGAGCATCGCGACGAGCTCGACGCGGCTCGACGCCGCCAGCTTCGCCAGCACGTTCTTCACGTGGCCCCGCAGCGTCTCGGGAGTGATCCACAGGTCGGCCGCGATGGCCCGGGTGGTCTTGCCCGTGAGCAACAGCTGGGTCACCTCGCGTTCCCGACGGGTGAGCTGATGCAGCCTCATCACGAGCGGTGCCAGGTCGCCGCGCGTGGCGGGGTCGAGCACGAGCACGGTACGCCCCGGCCCCTCCCCGCCCAGCCGCGCGCCGCGCACGATGACGGACTCCCCGGCCGCCGTGCGGGCCCACGCCCGGGCCGGGTCGAGACCGGCGGGATCGACGGCTGCCGGGTCGGGGCCGGCAGCGCCGTCGCCGACGAGCGCCCGGGCCCGTCGCGCCACCTGGTGAAGCACCATCGTGCTCCGCAGGGATTCGTCCTCCGGGTCGCCGAACCACGTGGACACCATCGGCGTCATCGACTCGACCGAGCCGTCGTCCCGGAGCACGATGAGTTCCGGGGTGCCGTCGGCGGGGGCCTCGACCGCCCCGACGGCCAGGCCCGTGCGGATTCCGTCGGCGACATGCGGGGCCACCCGGGCGAGGAGCCCGACCTCGGCCGCCGTGAAGTCGGGCTCGTCGCGGCGCCGCACGAGGCACGCATGGCCCCAGGCGTCCGAGCCGCACGCGAAGACGGCCCGCAGCTCGTCGCCGTAGCCGCGCGGCCGGTAGACACGGCGCCACCGGCTGCTCGCATTCAGGTCGCCGCCGGTCGTACGGCTGAGCGAGGCGGCCGGGACTCCCCGATCGACCATCTCGACGAACCGATTGACGTCCTCGGTCTCGCTCATCTCCGCCTCGATGAGCTCGAGATGGGTGTGCCGGTCGACGCCCTCACCGTAGACGCCGTTCATGAGCATCGTGTCCGGGTCGACGAGGATCCAGCCCGCGGCGGCGTACGGCACGTCGGAGCGGATCCGGGCCGCCACCCACTCGAGCAGGTCCAGCGGATCCTGCGCGCGGGCACAGACCCGCGCGACATCGCGCACGAGTCGGTCCGGCACGCTCCCGCTGCGCCTCATACCCACGATCGTCCCACCGCCGCCGGCGCGGTGTCCACGAGCGGCGCCGGACCGTCACCCACCTCGGGGTGCGTCAGTTCGCGCGCGCCCGGCGCCGCACCGCCGCGAGGATCGCCCCGCCGCCGAGGATCGCCGCGAGGGCCAGCGCGACCGGCAGGGCCGGCTCGCTGCCCGTCCGGGCCAGTTCCTCGTCCGGCGTGGCCGCGGTCGGGTCCGGGTCACTCGACTCCGCCGGGTCCGTGGTCGGGTCGGGCTCGGTCGTCTCCGCCGGGTCCGTGGTCGGGTCGGGCTCGGTCGTCTCCGTCGGGTCGGGGTCGGTCGGGTCCGTGGTCTCGGTCGGGTCCGGGTCGGACGTCTCCGTCGGGTCCGGGTCGGCCGTCTCGGTCGGGTCCGGGTCGGTGGGCTCGGCTCCCCAGACGCTCACGCCGAGGAAGCTGTCGCCGGGCCGGTCGGCGGGGCCGGAGACGTCGTCGACGAGTTCCATGGCACCGGTCGCGGGGTCGATGGTGCCGAGCGCGGTGTGGACCTCCACCTCGCCGGCCACCGTGGATCCGAGCGCCCACAACTGGCCGGCCGCATCGAAGTCGATCGCCTCGATCGCGAACATGGAGTCCTCGTCGCCCTGGAGGATCTCTCGGTGGCCCGAGGTGGCGACCTCGTCGGTCCCGAGATCGACCGGTGCGAGCCTGTGGGAGATGGACTCGACCTGGCCGTCCTCCTCGAGGGCGACGAACAGCAGCCAGGTCTCACCGGTGGGGCTCGTCGAGAGGTCCTGCACCCAGGTGTAGTCGTAGCCGAGATGGTTCGCGACGCGGGTCTCGGGCGTGAACTCGCCGGTGACGGGGTCGATCACGCCGATCTCCACGACGTCGGCGCGATCGTCCAGGGTTCCGTACCCGATGCAGATCGCGCGGAGGAGGCCGCCGGTGTAGTCGGCACCGAGGCAGCCCTCGAGCCGCAGGTCCTCCCGGTCGCCGAGCGCGGAGTCGTACACGATGGCGACGGGCGCGCCGAAGGTGCCGTCGGTGGCGTCCACCGGGACGACGGCGGGCGCTCGGTACAGGTCGGTCTCGGGATCGCCGGTCGGCGGTTCCTCGGGGTCCGGAGCGTCGGGGTCGACCTCGAGCATCTGGGTGGTCGGAAGGTCGTCCGGCGCGTCGACCGGAGCGGATTGGAGTACCGCGTACCCCTGGCCGTCCTCGTCGACGTCGAGCCCCCCGCCGATCACCCAGCCGCCGCTCGACCAGCCCGTGATCGGCCCGCCCGCGGCCACGGACGCCGCCGTCACGGAGTCGAGGTCGAAGAGCCGGGTCACCGCGTCCGCGGGCTCGAGGTCGTCCCCCTCGGCATCGACGACGATCTGGGTCAGGGCCGTGATCCGCTGCCCGTCCGGGAGTGGATCACCGGGGGCGGCGGCCGTCGGCACGGATCCGGCGAGGAGCACGGCGCAGGCTCCGGCACCCGCGAGGGCGGCGCGTCGTGGACGGGTTGCGGTCATGTGTGGCTCTCCTTGGATGGGGTCGGCGGCCGCGCCGGGGGCCTTCGCGATCGACTCCGGGCAGGGCCGTCATCGACTCCGGGCAGGGCCCGGCGCAGCAGCGGCCCACTCTTGCAGCGGCCGCTCACAAACCGCTCACAAGAACGCCCCCTCGAGGATTGATCCTCGAGGGGGCGATCCTCACCTCATCCGGTGCGATGATGCGGTGCCGTCCTATCGGCCGCGGGGGTGGCTCCGGCGCCGCATGGTGAGCAGCACGGCACCCGCAAGCACGAGCGCGGCCGTCGCGATCCCGAGCGGCCCGGCGGACAGGCCGGTGTCCGGCATCGCGCCCCCATCACCCGCATCGCCCGACGGCTGCACGGACGGATCGGACGAGTCGGACGGATCCGCATCGCCGCCCGGGCCGCCGGGTGTCGGATCGGTCGGATCCGTCGGGTCCGGGTCCGTCGGGTCCGTCGGGTCCGGGTCGGTCGGGTCCGTCGGGTCCGGATCCGTCGGGTCGGTGGGATCGGTGGGCGCCGCCTCGGTCGTCACGGCCGCGGAGGCCGGCGACTCGGCACCGGCCCCGAGCGCGTTGAGCGCCGTGACGGTCGCCGTGTACGTGGCCCCGGGAACGAGGTCGGTGAAGTCCGCCGAAGTCGTTCCCGCGTCGACCGTGACGGTCGCGGCATCGGCGTCGCCGGAGAGCGAGACGCAGTACCCGGTCACGGCGGAGCCGCCGTCGTCGCTCACACCGGACCAGCGCACGGTGATCGTCGTCGGCGCCGTCAGCTCGGCCGCCGGCGCGGCCGGCCGGGCCGGCACGGTCATCTCGACGAGCCCGTCGATCGCGGCGACGAGACCGTCGCGGGCCGCCGTGTAGTCCGCGTGGGACGCGCCGGCGGCAAGACCCCGGGCCTGGGCGAGCGCGTCCTCGAACGCCTCGACGCTCTCCCGCGTGTACGCGGTCGTGTCGAGCGATTCGGCCGCGTCCACGACCTCGGCCAGTTCCCGAACGACCACCCATTCGAGCTGCTCCTGGGCCGCGTTCAGCACCCAGAGCGCGTCGTCGACCTCCGGCTGGAGCGAGGTCGGATCCTCGAGGGTGACCTGAGCGTCCTGGAGGGCGCGTTCGAAGACCCCGAAGTCCACCGCGATGTACCTGTCGCGCTGCGGCAGCAGGTCGCGGGCGGCCTCGACGGCCTGGCGCAGCTCGGTCAGGTCCGCCCCGCCGAACTCGAACCAGTCGAAGTTCGCCACGTAGGGATGCCCGGAGTCGGTGCGCGCACGCATCGTGATCACGAGGGTGTGCACGCCGGTGACCTCCGCGGGCAGGGCAGCGGTCACGGTGCGGTAGGCGCTCCAGCTCGTTCCCGTGGTGGGCAGGGGGATCGTCGCGATCGGGTCGTTCGCCGCGTCGTCCAGTCGCACCTCGATCAGCGCGCCGGGACCGGTGCGCCCGGAGTTGTTCGCGTACCGCACCGACAGGGTGCTGAACTCGCGGGCCGACAGGTCGACGTCGTCGTAGGTGAGCACGCCGCCGTCCCAGGTGCCGCCGACGTTGCCGATCGTGTTGCCGGCGTCGTCGGTGCTCGTCTCGGTCTTGAGCCCGTTCCCGTTCGAGTCCGTGAACGCCTCGGCCTCGACACGCGCGGTCTGCGCCTCGGAGCCGTCGCCCGGGCTCGAGAACTGCGCCCAGTCGATGTTCCCGATCCACGGCCGCGCCTCGGTGGTCGAGCCCTCGAACACCAGGTAGAGCGTGTGGGAGCCCTCGAGCAGCGACGGGTCGGACAGGGTGTGCTCGACCGTGGTGTAGTCGCTCCAGCTCGATCCCGACGACGGGAGGGCGACCTCGTCGAGGAGCGGGCCGTCCGGGGCATCCAGGCGCAGCGCCACGCGCGAGTCGGCGGGGCCGCGTCCGCTGTTGTTCACGTAGCGGATCGTGAACGTCTCCGGCGGGGCGCCTGCGAAGTCCAGGTCGCCGTAGGCGATCCAGCTGCCGTCGCGCACCCCGCCGAGGTTCCCGAGCGGGACGCCGCTGGAGTCGGTGCTCGATTCGGCCTTGAGGTCGCCGCCGGACCAGTCGTCGCTGCTCTCGGCCTGCAGCCGGCGGTGCGGCGACTGCGCGATCGACAGCGACCCCACGGCCCCCTGGAGGTCGTAGAACGCGCTGCGCAGGTCCTCCTCGCTCGCGTCCTCGTCGGCGAGCAGGTCTCGGGCGGCGGTCCGCGCCGCCTCGAAGCCGGCGAACGTGGACGACGCGTAGTTGCCCTTCTCGATGAGGCGCACCCGTTCGTAGAGGTCGGCGAGCTGCGCGTGCCACTGTCGGTCGAGGGCGACGGTGAAGGCGCGCAGCCCGAGGCCGTCACCGCTGATCGACGGCGCCGGCGTGGCCTCGAACGCGCCGTCGGCGAAGCGGAGCACGAAGCTCGCGCCGCGCTCGATCGTGCCGTGCACCCGCAGGTCCAGGGTGCTCGGTCCGGTCTTCTCGGCCGCGGCCTCGAGGCCCGCCGGCAATCCGGGCAGGGTGAGGTCGCCGTCGGCCACGAGATCGCGGCCCTCGGCGCCGGCGAAGCGGGCGCCGTGCATCGTGAGCACGACCGACTCCTCCAGCGCGCCGTCGGCGCCCGCCCGCATGGTCAGCCGGTCCGCGCTCACGGTGACGCCGGCGAAGGTGACCCGCAGATCGAGGGCCGGCGGGGCGTCGTCCAGGCGCTGCGCGAACGCCGCATCGGTCACACTCAGACGCAGGTCGTCGGTGCTGTCGAGCGGGGTGGAGGCGGCGGCCCGGCCCGTGAGGGAGAGCTGCACCGTGCGGTCGTCGACCCGGATCGCCGAGAGGGTGAGGCCGGCCGGGACGCCGCTCGCCTCGATCGCCCCGCCGGCGGCGAGGTCGTCGCCGTCCGCGCCCGCGAACGCGCCGTCCGCCAGGCTCAGGGTGAGCGAGTTGCCGATCGACCCGTCGCCGGCGGGCGCCTCGTGGAACTCGCGCGAGTCGAGCGACACCGGGGAGTCCGGTTCGTAGATCGAGCTGTCCACGGAGTCGCTCAGCGAGGGCGGGGCGATGCCGTCGGCCGCCCAGTCGGACGGCTCGGAGCCCATGGTGAACGCGAGCTCGCCGCCGGCCATGAGCTGGTCGTAGGTCACCCACGTGCGGTCGAAGGCGGCGCCGTTCAGCCGGGCCGACTGGATGTAGTAGGAGTCCGCGGAGACGCCGTCGGCCGAGATCGTGAAGCTCGAGCCCGAGGGGTAGGTGATCGTCGTGCGCTCGAAGAACGGGCTGCCGATCTGGTACTGGTCCGACCCGAGGTTGACCGGGAAGAGGCCGAGGCCGGCGGCGACGAACATCGACGACATCGTGCCGGTGTCGTTGTCCATGGTCGGCAGGAAGCCCTGCGGGTCGAGCGAGTAGACCCGGGTCTTGACCGGCGGGGTGAACTCGCCACCGGAGGAGGGCGCGTAGCTCGTGGACCCGGTGGCGATGTACCGGTTCCAGGTCTTCTCCGTGTAGATGCTGCGCACCCAGTGCTGGGTCTTCGACGGCGCGCCCACGTAGTTGAACAGGTACGGGGCCTGCAGGTCGATCTCGTTGGCGTTCGAGTGGAGCATCCGCGACCCGTCGTCGGGCGCCTGCTCGCCGAACATGTAGCTGAGCGCGGCGAGGGTGTTCTCCCGCCCGCCCATGAGGTCGATGAGGCCGCCCATGTCGGGGGCCATGTACCAGTGGTACTGCCAGGCGGTGCCCTGGTAGAGGTTGCCTGCCTGGAACCGTTCCGGGTCGATGTCCGCGAAGGTGCCGTCGGCGCGCCGGGGCAGGTTGAGGCCCACGGTCGTGCCGTCGGGCAGTTCGACCGCATTCTCGGAGAAGATGTTGACCCAGTTCGTCGCGCGGTCGCGGTAGGCGCGGGCCTCGTCGGTGTACCCGAGCGCCGTGGCGATGGTCGACATCGCCCAGTCGTCGTAGGCGGTGCCGAGGGTCTCGTCCATCTCGTTCGCGATGTACCCGAGCTCGACGTTCGACTCGTCCGCGTAGCGTCCCTGGGATTCGGTCACGAGCCCCGGCCAGGCCTGCGCGAGCCCGGTCGGCTGCGCTCCCTTCGCGATCGCGTCGGCGAGGACGACGGCGGCTCGCTCGAATCGCACCGTCGGCACCGCGTGGGTCAGGCTCCCGAGCCTGCTCGCGCCGCTGTCGCCGAGGCCCGCGAACAGGTCGACGATCGATTGGGCCATGTCGGCGTAGAGGTCGGGGTAGGCGATCGCCAGCGCCCCGTACTTGCGGAAGTCGTCCCAGAAGCCCCAGCCGTCGTAGTGGGTGTACCCCTCCGCCTGGCGGATCGTGCCGTCGAGGGAGCGGTAGGTCCCGCTCGTGCTCGTGGCGTTCACGGGGGTGGCCAGCATCCGGTAGAGGTGGGTGTAGAACAGCCGGGCGAGCGTGCCGTCCGGGTCGCTCGTCGCGCTGGTCGAGATCGCCACCCGGCCGAGCAAGTCCTCCCAGGCGGCGCGGGTGTCGGTGCGGATCTGGCCGAAAGTGCGATCGGCGATCTCGACGCCGAAGTCGACGGCGGCCTGCTCGGCGCTGATCGTCGAGATCGCCACCTGCAGGCCCACCTGCTCGCCGGCCTCGACGTCGAAGTCGAGGATCGCGCCGATGTCGGTGCCGGCCCGGTTCTTCGAGGTCGTGCTGAGCATCCGGTTGCCGCCCCACGTGCGCACGGCGGCCGTGGGCGCGGTCGACTCCGCGTAGTAGAAGAGCCGGTACTCGTAGCCGTTGAAGTAGCCGACGACCTCCCCCGAGAGCGCGGCCCGGCCATCGGGCAGCTCGGTCACCGCGAGGGTCGCGTCGCGCCGGTCGGTGAAGTTGTTGGCCAGGTCGAGCACGAGCGAGGCCGTGCCCGCCTCCGGGAAGGTGAAGCGATCCCAGCCGGCGCGGGTGTCCGTCGTCGCCTCGGCCACGATCGGGTCGGCGCCGGGGGCATCGCTGACGTCGGAGTCGGTTCCCTCGGTCGTGGTCAGGTCGACCCGGTAGTACCCGGGCGAGGCCTCCTCCGCGTCGTGGGAGTAGGTCTTCGCGTAGGAGGCGCGGTCGGGCCGCTGCGTGTAGTCGACGTAGGTCGGGACGACGAGCAGGTCGCCGCCCGCGCCGCTGCCGCCGACGCCGTCGAGGTTCGTGTGCGTGAACCCGGCGATCTGGTCCTCGGCGTAGTCGTAACCGGTGTGCGAGCGATCGGGGGTCGTCATCGGGTTGATCTTGACGAGCGAGTTCGGCGCCTGCGCGCCCGGGAGGTCCTGGCCGTAGTCGTCCTCGGTCGAGACGAACGGGTCGACCAGCGAGGTCACGTCGGTCACGGGGGTGGCCGCGGGCGTGATCGCCGGTTCGGGCGCCGCGCTCGCCGAGATCGCCCCGCCGGAGACGAGGGCGGCGGCGAGCACGAGGCTCGCGGATGCATGGGCTGTGCGGGTGAAGATCACGGGGGTCCTAGCGTGCCGGCTGCCCGGCCAGTGGCTTGACAGCGTTGTCAGAAGGTCCACGTACCGTAACACGCACGCGTCGACCGCGACACCCCCGATCTGTCGGTACTCCATCTCGCCGATCATTTCCACACCCAGGGTGGAACCCGTCGCCCGCTGCCGCTAGAATGAATCGCTCTACGTAATTTGATTCAGTAGGCGGAGCGCATGAACACGAGCACCGTGAACGCAGCCATCGAAAGCGCCCGCACGGCTGCCGGCCTCTCTCAGCGCGCCCTGGAGAACCGCACGGGCATCTCCCAATCGACCCTCAACCGCATCCTGACCGGCAAACGGGCGCCGAAGATGACCGAGTTGATCCAGATTGCCGCCGCCACCGGCTGTACCGTCACGCAACTGACGGGTACGGCCGTCGCGAACCGTGTGCAGTGCGCGGCCCGTTCCACCAACGGGGCCACCATGGAGGGCATGCGGCAACGACTGCTGCACTTCATCGAACTCGATGCCTACCTGGACGACCAGGCGATCTCGACGACACGCTGACCCGGGGGGACCATGACAAGCGAACAGCAGGGCCGAGCGGCAGCGGCCGCCTTCCGCGCCGAGCACCACCTCGGCTTCCAACCCCTGGGGGATCTCGTCGCGCTCATCGAGCGCGCCACCCCACACGACGTCACCATCCTCGACGCGACGCCCGACGAGCACGGCCTCACCATGCGCGATCCGGTTCGCGGCGTCGCGTTCATCGGCATCGCACGCACCCGCAATCCCATGCGGCAGCGCAGCACCCTCGCCCACGAGCTCGCCCACGTTGTCTTCGATGATTGGGACGGCACGCCGAGCCTCACGAGCCGGTCACCACAAGAGGTCCGGGCTGACGCGTTCGCGCGCCACCTCCTCGTACCCCTTCAAGGTGTCGCGGAACTCCTCGGTGATCGCGACAGCGTAGCCGCACGAGATCTCTCCACCGTCGTCCAGTCGTTCTTGGTCTCTCCGGCGATGGCAGCCATCGCTCTTCAGAGCTGCGGCTATATCGATGAATCCACCAAGCACGAATGGATGACGCTGTCGACGCTCCACCTGGCAACGCGCTTCGGCTGGAGCGACCAATACGCCTCGCTACAGAACGATGCCGACCGGCTACGCTCACCGCAGCGGCTCCTCGCTCGCGCGATCAACGGCTACGGCGAAGGCGTCATCAGCGCACAGGCCATTGCGACCCTCAGGGGAATCAGCCTCGAAGCGGCCACCGATGAGCTCTCAGCCGCCGGAATCATCCCTCGGACCCCTCGGCCACCGTGGCTGTCCGCCGCAGACCTACCCATGGTCTCCGTCGATCTCAGCGACCTGGACGACGAACCTCCCGAGGGCACCACGGCATGACCTCTCGCCCGATCATGGACGACGGGCTCGCTCCCTTGATGTCCACGGGCCTCATGGAGCTTCCCTGCTGGACGCAGTAGCTCGAACCGGTCCCACCCCGCCCGCTCACGCCGCCCGGCGCCGGGCCTGGGCCTCCATCTGCTCGAGCACGACGACCACGGCGTCCTCGCGCCGGTCCGGCGGATAGTCGTACTTGATGAGCAGCCGCTTGACGTTGCGCCGCAGGGTCGCGCGGACGTCGTCGCGCACCGCCCAGTCCGTCTTCACGTCCCGGCGCATGATCCGCACGAGTTCGCGGGCGATCTGGGCCAGCACCCCCTCCCCCTGCAGCTCCAGGGCCGCGTCGTTCGTGGCCACCGCATCGAAGAACGCGAGCTCGTCCGGGTTCAGGGGCGGGTCGAAGAGCCGGCCGCGGTCCTTCTCGGCGCGCACCTCGTTCGCCACCTGCACGAGTTCGGCGATGACCTCCGCCGAGGTGAGGTTCGAGTTCGTGTAGCGCACCATGATCGCCTCGAGCCGATCGGAGAAGGCCCGCGCCCGGATCGTGTTCCCGCGGGTGGCCGCCCGGCTCTCGCGTTCGATCAGCGCCCGGAGCAGTTCGATCGTCACCTGCGGGGTGGCGCTTCGCTGGGCACCGGCGAGGAACGTGGCGTCGAGCTGATCGATGCGCTGCACGCCGAGGCCGGCGGCCTCGTAGACGTCGAGCACCTCGCCCGAGGTGAAGGAGCGGGCGGCGAGATCGGCGAGAAGGCGAGCGACGTCGTCCGGAATCGGCTCACCGCGCGCGTGCCGGTCCTCGGCGTCGACCTTGCCCATCCACACGCGCACCTCCTCGTAGAAGCGGGCCTCGGTCGCGAGTTCGGCCAGGCCCTCGCTCCGGCCGCACAGCGCCCACGCCCGGGTGAGCCGCCCGGCGAGCCGGCGGAACCGCTCCTGGCGGGTCTCCTGCCCCGCGGGCACCTGGTTGCCCGGGGTGCGCGGGCTGCGCAGCCAATCGACGACCTGGAGTGCGGCGCTCGCGTAGCCGCGCCCGTCGACGCCCACCCGCTCGAGCTGGGCGCGCCAGTCGGAGCCGCCGAGCAGGTCGCGCAGCTGCAGCACGAGCGCCCGTGCGAGCCCCGCGGCGTCCTCGACCGTGCGCCCGACCGGCCGGGAGTCCCGGTCGCGCTCGGTGTACTCGGCGAGCGCGTCCCGCAGGTTCTCGGCGATCGGTGCGTACGCCACGAGCAGCCCGGCGTTCTTGCCGCGGAAGGTGCGGTTGACCCGGGCGAGGGTCTGCATGAGCAGCGCCCCGCGCATCGGCCGGTCGAGGTAGAGGGTGTGCAGCGGCGGCGCGTCGAAGCCGGTGAGCATCATGTCCTTGACGATCACGAGCTCGAGTTCGTCGTCCGGATCCTTGAGGCGCCGCTTGATCACGTCGTTCTGGGACTCGCGGCGCACGTGCTCGGAGATCGGCGGCGCGTCGGCGGGCGTGCCGGAGTAGACCACCTTGATGCGGCCCCGGTCGAGGTCGTCGTGGTGCCAGTCCGGGCGCAGCGTGACGATCTGCTCGTAGAGCCGCGCGCAGATCTCGCGGGTGGCGGCCACGATGAGGCCCTTGCCGGGTGCTCCCTCGCTTGTGGACGACGCCCGCACCAGTTCCGCAACGGCGTCACGTCGCGCCTCCCAGTGGGTCACGAGGTCGGCCGCGAGTTCGCGCATGCGGGTGGGGGCGCCGTAGACGGCGTTGATCACGGCGACGGAGCGTTCGAGGCGCTCGCGTTCGGCGTCGTCGAGCCCGGTCGTGACCTCGTCGGCGGTCGCGTCGATCTCCTCGGCGGTCACGTCCTCGGCGAGGCCGACCTTGACGAGCCGCGACTCGAAGTAGACGGGCACGGTGGCGCCGTCCTCGACCGCGCGGGTGAGGTCGTAGGTGTCGATGACGTCCCCGAAGACCTCGCGGGTGTTCCGGTCGGCGGTGTCGATCGGGGTGCCGGTGAAGGCGAGTAGGGTCGCGTTCGGCAGTGCGTTCTTCAGGTGCCAGGCGTAGCCGTCGAGGTTGTCGTAGTGGCTGCGGTGCGCCTCGTCGACGATGAGGAGGATATTCGAACGTTCGGAGAGCATCGGATGGGCGGCGCCGGCGTCCCGCTCCTCATGGGTGAGACCGAATTTCTGCAGGGTGGTGAAGTAGATGCCGCCGGTGCGCCGGGAACTGAGGGCCTCGCGCAACTCGGAGCGACGCCGCACCTGGCGCGGCTGCTCGGGCAGCAGCTGGGAGCGGGCGAACGTCGCGTACAGCTGGCCGTCGAGCTCGGTGCGGTCGGTCACCACGACGATCGTCGGGTTCTCGAGTTCGGGACGGCGGGCGACGAGCGCGGCGTACAGCTCCATCTCCATCGACTTGCCCGAGCCCTGTGTGTGCCACACGACGCCGGCCCGGCCGTCACCGGCGACGGCGGCCACGGTGGCCTCGACCGCCTTGGTCACCGCGAAGTACTGGTGGGCCTTGGCGATGCGCTTGGTCAGGCCGTCCTCGCCGGAGTCGAAGGCGACGAAGGACCGCATGAGCTGGAGGAATCGGGCGTGGTCGAAGAGTCCGTCGATCAGCACGTCGAGGGCGGTGTCCCGGTCGACATCGAGATCGAGCAGGAGTGGTTGCTGCGGTCCGTCGAGGCCCTCGCTCGCATCGGGCGGGCCGCCGGGGGCGACAACCGCGCCGGTCGCGTCGACGTTCCACGGGGCGTAGTGCTCGAGCGGGGTGAACGGGGTGCCGTAGCGGGCGGTCACACCGTCGGAGACCACCGTGAGCACGCAGAACCGGAAGGCGCTCGGCAGCTCCCGCACGTAGGTGGCGATCTGGGCCTGCGCGGTGGCGATGTCGTCGCCGGCACTCGCGTTCTTCAGCTCCATCACGACCACGGGCATCCCGTTGAGGTAGAGCACGAGGTCGAACCGGCGCTCGACCTCGCCCGAGATCACCGTGACCTGGTTGACTGCGAGCCATTCGTTCTGCCCCGGCGCGGCTCCGGTGAGCCGGATCGAGGGCGAGCGTTCTCGGCCCTCGTCGATATAGGTGAGGCGGTAGCCGTCGGTGAGGTAGCGGTGGATCCGCTCGTTCTCGGCGATCGCATCGGCCGAGGTGGCGCGCAGGATCTCGGCGGCGGCCTGGTCGAGGTACTGGCGGGGAACCTCGGGGTTGAGCCGCCGCAGCGCCGACCGCAGCCGCGACGGGATCGCGAGCTCGGCCCACGACTCGCGCTGCGACTGTGCGCCGAGGGCCGCGTAGCCGGGATGACCGACGGCGCTGCTCGCCCCGGGCGCGATCTCACGCCCGGAGAGCGGCTGCCAGCCGAGGTGCTCCTCGGCGAGCCGCTCGAGCGCGAGCTGTTCCCAGTCGGATTCCCGCACGGTGCCTCCATCGCTTCCGGTTGTGGGCGAGCCTATCGGCGCCGCCCAGGGCAGCATGGCAGCAAGTGATCGCGCTCGATCGCCTGGAGGCGATAACCCTACTGATCGGCCCTCTGGCACACCCGGCGGTGCGGGCGGGCCGCATGCTCGTCAACGGTCACGACGGCGGCGTGCCATGCGCGAGGTCCGACGGCCTCGAAGGAGAACTCGAAGATCGCGGGCATGGTGGCGTTCCTCCAGGATGGGGCACCTGTGGCGATCGACCAGGCCGTCTGTTGTCGAAATGAGACTCGGTAGGTCGGCCAGTGCCCGCGCACCACCCATCGAGACCAGGGTCGTTCGGACGGTGCTCCGGATAGTCATCCTGTCGCCCCTCGCCGTCGAAGTCGGGCTCACGGTGGTCGGCGCCAATCATGCGATCCATCTCGAACGCGAGTGGTATCCGGTCGAGGGCAGTTCCAAGCGTCCTCCGACGTGATCCCGGAGCTCGAACAGACGGTCGCGATCTGCTAGCTGGAACGGTCGCGATCTGCTAGCTGGAACGTCCGCGATTCGCCATCTGCGCTGGTGACAGGCACAGCAGGTCGGGCGGTCGACACGGCTGCGTCGACCTTGCCCCGCCTGCCCCGGCCGTGGATGGCATCCGGGGTACCGCCCATCGGCCCCAGGAGCCATCGATGACGCCGACGGCCTCCACGGGTCTCATCCTCACCGACGAATTCACCGATGCCCTCGAGCGGCTCGAGCGCGGCGAGAATCTTTTCCTCACCGGAGGGGCGAGGACGGGGAAGTTGACGCTCATCCGGCACGTCCCCTCCTCGGCGATCCGCCGGTCGGGTCGAGGTTGCGCGAGCCTCTCTCCGACAGCATCGAGCAGGTGGCCGATTTCATCGGCACGCAGTTCTCGTCACTCGCTCATAATGTGCTCAGGTCCGCTTCGGTGGCGTAGATCCCCAATTCGGCCAGTTCGGACGGAGTCTCCTCGAGTGCCCGGGCACGTTGCGATGTCGTCTGCGGAATGACCCACGGCTCGGAGAGCGCCCGCACGTCCGTCGCCCACTCGGGTACTGCTTCGCCCATGACACGCAGTGCCCTGGCGGCCAGCACCCGCAGGAGCGCGTCGAAGCGCGCATCGGGGATCTGCCGAGGCTCCACGGACCATTCCGCGATGTCCTCCGGCTCGCCGAGTCCACGAAGGTGTTCGATTCCCTGGATCAGCATCCGCATTGCCCGCGACTCGTCGCCGGCGACGAGAGCCTCACGTGTGGCCTCGGCGCTCGAGCGCGCGGTCATCCAACGGCGCTTCTCGCCGTGCGCGTCCCGCAGCTCGGAGGCGGTGACCAGGCGGTGGATCTCGGGCTGGCTGCGCCCCATCGCCTGGGCAATGCGGCGCTGACTCATGCCACCCCTGGCGGCCCGCGCTGCGGTATTGCGCAACAGCCGTGACGCTTCTGCTCGCATCAGCCCCGCCGTCCGGGCCGCCGTCAGAAGTTCGTGTTCCAGGATGACCACCTCCGCAGATAGCAGAGCCTATCCCCTCGCCTTCCACGCTTCCCGCTCACATCACCGCGCCGGCGAGGCCCCGCTGGGAGGAGCGTCTCGCATAGGCGTCGCGGCGGATGGTCAGCCGCGAACGGGCTCCGGGGAGCCCGCTTTCCGAATGGGGAGTTCCTGGTCCGCGTCGGGACCGGGGACCGCCCGGCGCCCGGCCTCGGGCGGCACGAGCAGGGTGATCGCCGCCCCGGCGAGCGCGGCGACCGCCCCCACGAGGAAGCACAGTTGGAAGGCGCCGCTCGTCGGAATCGACGGACCGCCGGGGGCCATCTCCTGCAACTGGCTGGTGAGCAGCGCCGCCATGACGGCGCCCGCGGTGGTCGTGCCGATCGCGCGCATGAGGCTGTTCACGCCGACGCCCGAGCCCGCCTCGCCGGCGGGAACGTTGTCGAGGATGAGTGTGGGCATCGCGGCGTAGCCGATCCCCACCCCGGAACAGGCGACGATTGTGGCGAGCATGAGCTGCCACGGCGATCCCATGAGGAACAGCGCCATGAAATAGCCCGCCGAGAGGACCACGGCCCCCACCGCGAGCGTGATCCGGGCGCCGTACCGGCGGATCATTCGGCTCGAGACCGGGGCCATGGCCATCATCATGAGGCCGCCGGGGGCCATCCACAGCCCGACGGCCAGGATGCTCTGGCCGAGTCCGTAGCCGGTCGCCTCGGGCGCCTGCAGCAGCTGCGGCACCACGATGCTCTGGGCCATCATCCCGAAGCCGATGAGCACGGCGGCGGTGTTGGTGAACAGCACGGGCCGCAGCGCCATCGTGCGCAGGTCGACCAGCGCGCTGCGCCGTCGCAGCTCATAGGCGCCCCAGGCGAGGAGCACGGCGAGTCCGCCGCCGATGCAACCCCAGGTCGTCGCAGAGCCCCACCCCCATCCCGATCCCTTCGACACACCGACGAGCAGGACGGCCAGGCCGACGCTCAGACCGAGGATCCCCACGCCGTCCAGACGCCCCGACCGGGCCGAGCCCGTGGCGGGCACCAGCAGCCACGAGAAGGCGAGCACGAGGACCGCCAGGGCCGCCGACACCCAGAAGAGGCCGTGCCAGGAATACGACTGGGCGATCCATGCCGCCAGCGGCAGCCCGAGCGCGCCGCCCACGCCGAGGGTGGCGCTCACCGCGGCGACCGCGCCGGTGCGCAGGTGCGGCGGGGCCACCTCGCGCACGAGCGAGATCGCCACCGGGATGTATCCCATCGCCGCCCCCTGGAGGGCGCGCCCCACGAGCACCGGCGCGAGGGTCGAGGAGAGGGCCGTGATGAGCGAGCCGACGAGCAGGACGGCCGCCGAGGTCACGAGCACGTGCTTCTTGCCGTACATGTCGGCGAGGCGGCCGGCCACGGGCATCGCGATGGCTCCCGCGAGCAGCGTCACGGTCACGACCCAGGAGGCGTTGCTCGCGCTCGTCGACAGCAGTGCCGGCAGCTCCGACTGGATCGGGATGACGAGCGACTGCATGAGCGCTCCGGCCATGCTTCCGAAGCACAGGACCGCGATGACGAGGGAGGAGGGCCGGGTGGCGAATTGGGTGCGTGACCCCATGAAGATCCTTACAGTATGTAACTTACATAGAACCGTGGATAAGGTAGCCCTACGCGAAGCCGCACGTCAACACGGAGGAACGATGGTCACGAACGCAGCCGGAGCGGGCCCCGGCACGCCCACGCCCCAGACCCTCTTCGACGCGCACCCCGGCCGGCACGTCGCCGCGGAGTTCCACCGCCTCGACGCCACCCGGCGGGTGGTCGAGCGGCAGGCATCGCTCACCCGGGCCGAGCGGCGCCTGCTCTGGCTGCTGGCCGACGGGCGCCCGCGCACCTTCCGGGAGATCGCCGAGGAGCTCGGGCTCGAACAGTCAACGGTCAACCGGCAGGTCAACGGGGCCGCCGCCGACGGCCTCGTCGAGTCGATCGAGATCCGCCCCCGGCAGGTCCGCCCGAGTGATGCGGGGCTGCGCTCGTTCACCGGGTCCATCTCGCACCAGCTCGACACCTACGAGGCCGCGCTCGCCCGGTTCGACCCGGCCGACCGGGAGAACTTCACCTCGCTGCTCGGGCAATTCGTGGCGCACTACGCCGAGGCGGCCGCCGATGCCGAAGCGGCCCGCGACCGCCCACCCCGCGCGCCCGGGGCGTGAGCCGGGCGGCCGCCCATTCCACCCATTCCGCCTATTCCTTGACCGCCCCGCTCGAGACGTTCATGATCCGCTTCTGGAAGACGAAGAACGCGACGGCCACCGGAATGGTCATGATGGCCGCGGCGGCGAGCTTGATCGGATACTGCGTGCCCGCGGACAGCGCACCCGAGGAGAGTTGGGCGACCCCTTTCGTCAGAGTGAACAGGTCCGGCCTGTCGGAGGCGATGATGAAGTGCGACAACTCGTTCCACGACCCCTGGAACGAGAGGATGACGATGGTGATGATCGCAGGCCGCGCCATCGGCAGGACCACCGACCAGAAGATTCGGAACGTGCTGGCGCCGTCGATGCGGGCGGCCTCCTCCACGCTCACGGGGATGGACTCGAAGAAGTTCTTGATGATGAAGATGCCCGCGGCGTCCACGAGCAGCGGGATGATGAGGGCCGCGTACGTGTTGTAGATGTTCAGTTGCTTGAGCACCAGGAACTTCGGGATGAGGAGCACCACGCTCGGCACGGCCATGATGGCCACGAGCGTGGCGAACACCGTGCCCCGGCCGGGGAAGCGGAGCCGTGCCAGCGCGTAGCCGGCCAGTGCGTCGAAGAACACCCGGCCCACGGTGACGACCACGGCCACGATCGCGGAGTTCCTGAACCACAGCGGGAAGTCGGACGCGGAGAAGAGTCGCTGATAGGCGGCGACCGTCCACGTGTGGGGTAGTCCGAGTGGATTGGCCACCGCCTCGGGCTGCGACTTGAACGACGTCAATACGTTGACGACGAACGGATAGATGTAGATCACGGCGAGCACGATGAGCACGAGCGTGGCGATGTAGGTGCCCAGATGCGGGCGCAGACTCCAGCCCGCGTGCTGCTGCTGGTGCGAGCGAGGCGCAACGACGTCAGACATGACCGTCCTCCTCCGTGCCGGGGGCCTTCGACTGCTTCTTGCGGTCGGCGATCGTGGTCCCGTCGCCGAACACGAACCGGTGCCGTCGGGGCACGGTGGTGTGCTCGCGCAGGGTCGCGCGTTGCACGATCGTCATGATGACGATGATCGCGAAGAGGATGAACGCGATCGCGGCGCCTTCGCCCCAGTGCTGCCGCTCGAAGGAGGCCTCATAAGAGAGATACGCGGGGGTCAGCGTGGTCTTGGCGGGGGCACCCTTCGTGCCGGTGTAGATCTGGTCGAACACCTGCCACGTGCCGATCAGGCCGAGCGTGATCACCGTGAACAGGGTCGGGCGCAGCATCGGGACCGTGACCCGGCTGAAGCGCTGCCAGGCCGTGGCGCCGTCGACGCGCGACGCGTCATCGATCTCCTCCCCGATGCTCTGCAGCGCCGCGATGAACAGCAGCATGAACGTGCCGGAGGTCGTGAAGATGGCCATGATGATGAACACCGTCATCGCCACGCTCGGCCCGGCGATCCACTCCCACCACGACAGACCCAGCAGCGGACTCGCCTGGAGGGCGGCGGGGCTGTGATCGACGCCGAAGGCCCCGAGGAGGAGGTGCACCAGGCCGCGCGGTTCGGACATCCAGTTCGGGCCGTCGACGCTCAGGTACGACAGCGCCTTGTTCACGGCCCCCTCCGGGGAGAAGAGGAACAGGAACAGGACGGTGATCGCCACCGAACTCGTGACCGACGGGAAGTAGAACGCGGTCCGGAAGAATCCGCGAGCGCGCAGCAGCCGCCGGTTCACCATGACCGCCAGGGTCAGCGACAGGGCCGTCTGGATCGGCACGACGAGAATCACGTAGTAGACGTTGTTCCGGAGCGAGACCGCGAAGTCCTTCTCTGCGAGCCCTCCCTGCGTCGTCAGGGTGGCGTAGTTGTCGGCCCCGACGAACGAGACGTTCGAACTGAAGGGGCTGCCGCGGCCGCTCCAGTCGGACACGCTCACCCACGCGGCCATGATGATCGGCAGCACGAGGAACAGCAGCAGCAGCACGACCGCGGGGGCGATGAAGATCCACCCGGAGATCGCCTGGGGCCGGTTTCGTTTCGACCACGCTCCCGGGGTGCGGATCCTGCCGCTTCTCGTGGAGCCATGCGCGTCGCTCATGTCGAGACCCCTTCCTGCCGTGCGCGCGATCCGCACGGCGCCGAGGCTGTGGGCCGGGCCGATCGGCTCACCGAGGGGCCCGGCGACCGGGGATGGCTAATCCAGTGTCGCGGCCAGGTTCTGTTGCACCGACTTGAGGATCTGCGCGGGGTCGGCGCCGGGAAGTCCCTGCAGCTGCGAGTTGAAGTCGGAGATGACGACGGATGCGCCTTCGTTCACCGGACCCGACTCGGCGTAGTCGGCGCCGGCGATGAAGGCCGCCTGGTCGGGGAACTCCTTCGCCCACTGGTCGCGAACCGACTGGATCGAGGGCATGACGCCGAACGCCTTCGCGAAGGCCATCTGTTGATCGGCGCTGGTGAGGAACTCGACGAACTTCGTGGCATCGGCGACGTCACCGCCCGTCGCCACGCCCCAGCAGTTCGTGAACAGCAACGTGCCCTTTCCCGCCGGGCCGGCGGGGAGCTCGACCACCTTGTAGTTGATCTTGGGATAGTCGCTGGCCATCGCGCCGACGATCCAGTTGCCCTCGATCACCATCGCTGCCTTGCCGATTCCGAGCGCCTCGCCGCCCCACCCGGCGCCGAGGTCGGCCGCGAACTTGGCGTTGCCGCTCTCGAGCAGGCTCTGGACGTACTTCAGGGCCTTGAGGTTCTCGGGGGAATCGACGGTGGCCTTGGTGCCGTCGTCGTTGACCAGGGACCCGCCCGCCTCGGCCATGAAGGCGCCGATTCGCGCCCATTCGGGGGTGAAGCTCAGGCCGGCGTGATCACTCGTCGTCAGCTTCGCCGCGACGTTCGACAGGTCGTCCCAGGTCGTGGGGATGTCGCTGTCGGTCAGCCCGGCGTCCTTCCACATGTCCGTGTTGATCACGAGTGCGAGAGTGGAGAAGTCCTTCGGCGCGCAGTAGGTCGTGCCGCCGACGGTGAACGCGGAGACCAGGTTCGGGTAGAAGTCCGCGGTGTTGTCGAGCTTGTCGAAGTACGCGGCGAGCGAGCCGTTGTTGGCATAGGCGGCGACCTGGTCGGTGCTCAGGTAGAACAGGTCGGGCGGCGAGCTTGCCGCGAAACCCTGACTCAGCTGCTGGTTGAGGTCGGCGGCCACCTGCACGGTGACATCCACGCCGGAGCTCTTGGACCAGGTGGCCGCGGCGTCCTTGACGGCCTTCGTCTCGGCCTCACCGGATGAACCGATGAGGAGCGTGAGCGAGCCACCGCCCGAGCCGCTCGAACCCTCCGTGGCACCGCCGCCGCCGTTGTCGTCGTCGAACCCTCCCCCGCCGCCACAGGCGGTCAGGGCGAGCGCGCCGGCGCTCACGAGGGTCAGGGTCGAGAGCCATGTTCGTGTCTTCATCTTTCTCTCCGTTCGGGTGATAGCTCAGCCGCCGGACTGGACCGGGGATGTTGACGAACGTCGGGTGAGGCTGGGTTCGATGAGCGCGTTGGGCATCGTCGGGTGGATGAGCCGTTCGAGGACGGCGTCCGCGACCCGGGTCAGCGGCTGGGCGATCGAGGTGAGGCCGATCGCGTGGGCGACCGGGGAGTCGTCGAACCCGACGATCGACGTCGACAGCCCGAGTTCGGATCGTGCGGTCATGGCTCCCAGGGCCACGATGTCGGAGACGCACACGACGGCCGTCACGGCCGATAGCAGATCGCGCGCGGCCGCCGTTGCCGCATCGGTCGCGTTCTCGCACGCGCGGTGCCAGGGTGACGCCTCGCCGGGCTGGACCCCGCGGGCGAGGAGGGCGTCGCGCCATCCGTGGAATCGGTCGTCACCCACCCCGGAGCCCTGGGGCCATCCCAGGAAGCCGATCCGCCGGTGGCCCAGCTCCCACAGGTGGCCGACCGCGAGCGCGACCCCCGCCGCGCCGTCGACATCGACCCACGGATGCGGGGATGCGGCGTCCGACCATGCCCGGCCGAAGGTGACGTACGGTGTCGAGGACTTCGAGAGCCAATTCCCGCGCGGATCGTCTCGATGGGTGTTCGTGACGGCGAATCCGTCGAGGTCGGCCTGCAGGCGCAACTTCCGATAGTGGGCGATCTCATCCAGGTCGTCGACGGTCGCGAACAGCAGGATCCGGTAGCCGTGGGCCTGGGCGGCGGAGGCGAGGGCGTGGATGAAGCGGTCCCCGATCGGGTCCGGGCTCGAGGCCCGGGTGGTCCGCAGCCCGTACCCGAAGACGCGGGATCGACCCGTCTTGAGCTGGCGAGCGGCGAGGGAGGGGTGGTAGTCGAGCTGCTCGACGGCGGCCAACACCCGATCGCGGGTGTCGGGCCGGACCACCTGGGGGCAGTTGAGCGTGTTCGACACGGTCTGACGGGAGACCCCCGCCGCAGCAGCGACCGTGGCCACAGTGACGCGTGGAGCAACCATGCTCTGCCTCCTTGCTCGCCCGTCGCCGAACCGGACACCGCCCCCCGACCGTGGGGTCGGGAGAGCGGGTCGTTTTGGTCTGCCGTTGCGATGGCCAGTCGCCGGTTTGAACGCTCAAACTAGTTCTATGGTCCGAACCCGATCCACCGACTGTCAAGAGGAGAGCCCCATGCCGTTACAACCACTTCTTCACGACCGGCTCGCGGTGCTCGAGGCGCCGATGCAGGCGTGGTCGGGTCCGGACGGGCAGATCGGTCCGGGAGGGCACGTGGACGGCGTGTACTGCGCCGACACCCGGGTCCTGAACGAGGCCCGGCTCGAGATCGGCACCGACGGGGTGGGTGCGGAACCCGAACACGTCTTCTCGGCGATCGAGGGGGCCGACCGGGCGCGGATCGTCTACGTGCCACGGAATATCGACGGTCCCGGAGCGGATCCCGAGGTCCGATGCGACCGCATCCGGTCGGTCTCACGGCGAACCGTCGAGGAGCGGATCGTGCTCAGCTCGGCGCTGCCGGAGGATCTCGAGGCCGTGGTCACGATCCACCTGGCCACCGACCTGGCCGACATGTCGCTGGTCAAGCAGGGGCGGGGCGGCCCGCCGGTTCGCCCGGAACCCGCGACCGACGGCGAGGTCGCCTGGCGGCGGGACGGGTTGACCGTGGCCGTCGACTGCCCGGGTGCCACCCTCGAACGCTCCGAGGTCGGCGCGGTGGCCACGTGGCGCGTTCGGATACCGGCGCGAGGCGAGACGGGCATCACGTGGGCCGTCCGCGCCGACGATGCTCGATCCGTCGTGACGGCGCCGGCCTGGATGCCGCCGCTCGCGGCCACGGTCGAGGGCCCGGACCACCGCCTGGCGCGACTGCTGAGCACCTCCCTCGAGGATCTCTCCGGGCTGGTCATGTCGACCCGAGACGCGCCGAACGACGTGTTCGTCGCCGCCGGCGCCCCGTGGTTCTTCACCCTCTTCGGCCGCGACAGCCTCTGGACCGCCCGGATGCTGCTGCCGCTGGGCACGGAATTGGCGGGGGGCACGCTGCGGACCCTCGCACGCCGGCAGGGCACGCGAGACGATCCGGCCACGGCCGAGCAGCCGGGCAAGATCATGCACGAGATCCGGGCGGCGAGCCAGCACCTCGACACCGGTGCGCAGCTGCCGAGTGAGTACTACGGAACGATCGACGCGACGAGCCTGTGGATCAACCTGCTGGTCGATGCGTGGCGCTGGGGGATGCCGAGCGAGGAGATCGAGCCGCTGCTGGGAAACCTCGAGGCGGCCCTGGCATGGCAGGTCGACCACGGGGATGCGGACGGCGACTCCTTCCTGGAGTACTTCGACGAGTCCGGCACCGGTCTGGCGAACCAGGGGTGGAAGGATTCCGCCGATTCGGTGCGGTTCCGGGACGGCACGCTCGCCGACGGCGCCGTCGCACTCGTCGAGGTCCAGGGATACGCCTACGAGGCGGCCGTCGGAGGGGCGCAGTTGCTCGAGGCGTTCGGGCGGGACGGAACCCGTTGGCGCACGTGGGCCGAGGGTTTGAGGCGCCGTTTCAACGAACAGTTCTGGGTCGACGACACCCGGGGGCGCTACCCGGCCATCGCGCTCGACGGCGCGAAGCGCCCCGTCGACTCCCTGACGTCGAATATCGGTCATCTCATCGGCACCGGCATCCTGAGCCCGGCCGACGAGCAGGCGGTCGCCGACCGGCTCCTCGGGCCGGAGCTGGCCGCTCCCACCGGGCTGCGGACCCTCGCGCAGGGGCAGGGGGGCTTCTGGCCACTGAGCTACCACGGCGGCAGCATCTGGTCTCACGACACGGCGATTGCGGTGATGAACCTGTCCCGGGCCGGCTTCACGCTGCATGCAGCGGAATTGGCGACCCTGCTGCTGAGCGCCGCACCCGCCTTCGACTACCGCCTTCCCGAGCTGTTCTCGGGGGAAGGGCGGCCGGTGCCGTACCCGGCCTCGTGCCGCCCGCAGGCGTGGGCCGCCGCCGCGGGGGTGGTGCTGGCGACCGCGCCGTGGGGCCTCGCGCCCGACATGCCACACGGGACCATCAGGATGGTCGGCAGCCACGGCGGCCACGGCGGCGCCGTGGCATCGCGCGTGGCCGGCCTGCGCGTCGGCGGACGCCCCCTGACCCTCACGGCGGCAGGCGGTGACGACCGGGCGCTTCGGGTCGAGTGCGACCCGGCCGTGCGGGTCATCGCCACCGCGCCCCGGCCGGCGAGGCCCCGGTCGAGCTGACCCCATGCGCCCGGAAGAAATCACGGCGTCGACCTGTTCGGGTGGGTGAACGATCCATCCACCACGCGGAGACACGCATGAGCGCCATCACCATCTACGGAACGACCGGCATGATCGGCCAGGACATCACCCGGGAGGCGGCGCGGCGGGGGCACTCGGTCACCGGCGTCTCGCGGCATGCGCCCGAGAATCCGGTCGAGGGCGTCACGTACGAGCGCGGCGACCTGGCCGACACCGGCGACTTCGTGCGCCGCGCGGCCGGCAGTGACGTCGTGGTGGTGTCCGTGCCGCCGGATCGCACGGGCGGCCCGCACGAGCCGTACCTGCAGGCCCACCGGGGCATCATCGCGGCGGCGCCCTCGGCGCGGCTGGTCGTCCTCGGCGGTGCGGGCAGCCTGCACGGTGAGGACGGTGCGCGCCTCGTCGACTCCCCCGGGTTTCCCGAGGCGTACGTCAAGGAGTCGCGCACGGCCTCGCAGATGCTCGAGTTGTATCGTGCGGACGGCGCCCGGCTCGATTGGGTGATCGTGTCGCCTTCGCCCGAGATCGGTCCGGGCGAGGCGAGCGCCGAGCGGCGTATCGGGGGCGACGAGCCGGTGGGCGACTACGTCAGTTCCGGAACGCTGGCCGCCGCGGTGCTGGACGAGATCAAGGAGCCGTCCGTGCGCAACGCCCGCTTCACGGTCGCGAACGCCTGACGCCTGCGGACCGCAGGACGACCCGCGGGCCTGGGGGCCGACGTCCCGGTCCGTATCGGAACGTCACTCCAGGAGCCGCGCCCGGCCGCTCCGATGGTCGAGGCGTCGCGCGCGAACTGGAAGTACAGGATCGACATACTTACGCTTGTCCCTTAAGTGTAAGTAAACTGATCTCATGCTGAAGCGTCCGTCCGACGAGCCGCTGCCGGTCCCTGCCACGGGTGACGAAGAGCACGAGTGGCTTGCGGAGCCGGACGGGATGACGTCACGGGCGCGTCTACGGGCGGGATCGGGCCCCTATTCATCGAGCGTGCCGCCCTCACTGATCGACTATCGCCCGGCGATCCCAGCGGATCTCACCGCAGAAATCGAGGAGGCGGCCACCGATCTCACGCGGTTCGACAGGTATGCCGCAGCCACTCTCGGCGCATCGAGCCCGACGCTCGGTCCGATGAGTGCCGTGCTCCTTCGCAGCGAATCGTCCTCCTCCTCCCAGATCGAGAACCTCACCGTGAGCGCCCGGCAGTTGGCGATGGCAGAGGTGGACCAGTCCACCAGCGCCAATGCGGCGCTCGTGGTGGCGAACGTGCGGGCCATGGAGGCCGCTCTGGATCTCGCGGACCGGCTCGACGTGGATGCCATCCTGCGAATGCACGCCGCGCTCATGACGCGACAACCAGGCTGGGAGGACCACGCTGGACGATTCCGTCGCCAGTTGGTGTGGATCGGCACGTCCTCGGTCAGCCCGCGGGGCGCGGCGCACGTGGCGCCACAGCCGGAGCTGGTGCCCGGCGCGATCGCCGATCTCATGCACTTCGTCGATCGCGCCGACCTGCCGGTCATCGCCCAGGCGGCGATCGCCCACGCGCAGTTCGAGACGATCCACCCGTTCACCGACGGTAACGGCCGCACGGGACGCGCCCTCGTGCACGCCATGCTGCGCGCTGCGGGGATCCTGCAGAGCACGACGGCGCCGATCTCGGCCGGCCTTCTCACGGACACGGCCGGCTACTTCGACGCGCTCACGAGCTTCCGGGAGGGCGATGCCCGGCCGATCGTCGAACGGTTCGCCCTGGCCGGCCGCTACGCGGCCACCACCGGCACCCGCCTCATCGACGACCTCGCCGGACAGATCGACGCCGCCCGTGACATGCTCGCCGGACTCCGCACGAACGCGAGCGCCTGGTCGGTACTGCCCCATCTCATCGCCCATCCGGTCGTCACCAGCACGTTCCTGGTCACCCGGCTCGGCCTGAACGAGGTCACGGCGCAGCGCGCCCTGGGCCAACTGACCGAACGCGGCGTACTCGCCGAACGCACGGGCTTCCGCCGCAACCGCGTGTGGCAGCACGACGGGATCCTCGGCGTGCTCGAGGACTACGGGCAGCGGCTGCATCGGTCCGGATAGGCGGAGAGCGCCGGCGCGGTTGGTGGCCGAAGCACTCCTGGACTGAGAGCGCCGGCGGGGGCGCCTCGCGACGTCAGCGGCGGTAGCGGCGCTCCGTCAGTTGTGCCAGGGCACCGGTGGAATCGGCGGCCACCGCCCCGGGCAGGGAGTCCGCGGTCAGCTCCCCGGTGGCGAGGGACGCCACCTCCTCGGGAAGGCGGAGCAGGCGTACGAGCCGCGGCAGCAGCTCCGCCGACCACTCGCTCGCGGCCAGGGCGACGAATTCGTCGATCGCCTCCCGGTCCAGGCCCAGTTCACTCAGGGACCGGCCGGCCGCCGCCGGGAAGTCCTCCGGGACCGAGGGCACGGCCTGGCCGAGCCGCTCGAGGGCGATCGCCTGCCCGCGCACCATGGCCGGGTAGGGGCCGTGACCGGCGGAGTCCTCGACGAGTCGGACCGGCGGCGCGTTCCAGACCGAGAGCAGGCTGACCACCGCCTGCTGCCGTGCCGCCTTGAGCGGTCCGCGCCACCACTGCACCGCCGATGTGCTGTAGACCGCGACCTCGACGTGGTCGCTCATGGCGATGAGCTGCACGACCGGGCGTTGGCTCTTCGGCCACGTGCTCGGCCGCCGCGGGAATCCGACCAGTACGTCCCGCCCGCCGACCTGCACGTGCGTGATCGCACCGCCCACGCAGAACGCCAGGAACTCGATGTCCGCCTTCTCTGCCGAGAACGAGGTCGGCAGCACGTACACCCGGCGGATCTCCTGCTGCTCGGCGCCGGCGCCCTGCATCCGGTCGGCGATATTCGCCGGCACCGTGGCGGCGCGCTGGTTGCCCGCGCAGTCGTGCGCGAGCACGCCCGCCGCGAGTTGTCGGCGCAGCAGCTCGGCGGTCTCCTCGATCGACCTGCCCGGCGCGATGCCCTCGGGCCCGGCGGTGAGCACCGAGTCCCCGGCCGTGAGCACCGTCGCGCGGACCCGGCCGAGCGTGTCTGCCGGGTGGTCGGCCCGTTCGACCACGCCGATCAGGCGCAGGGAACGCAGCTTCTCGACGGTGCGGGCTATCGCCCGCCGAGTGTCGAACAGCACGAGCTCGACGTGCACATGTTCCGCCTGCCCCTCGGATCCACCATGATCATCCACCATTGAGCCATCGTAGCCGCGCCCGCCCGCGCACGTCCGAGAGCCGTCATCGTGTGGTCGATGTGGTCGGTGTAGGCCGGGATCGTCGCCTCGGCATGCGGTGCTCTCCCATCTCCTCGATGAGTCCGGCGCACCGCATCATCGCGTTGAGGCTGACGGACGGCGGCACCTGCTTCGTCTTGTCGAGGTGGCCCTGGATGTAATCGCCCATGCGCACGTCCGGGTCGATCCGGGCGAGAAGCATATGGACGACGGATTCCGCCTCGATCTCGCGGGTCGCGTGGTCCAGGATCGGCTGTGAACGATCGGGCCAATGGTCTGTGTCCGGCGAGCCGAGGTGTCCGCAGTAGAGGTGGGCTAGTTCGTGGATCAGGGTGGCGTAACGGTCCGTCGGGCTGAGGTTCCGGTTGATCTCGAGTTCGTACCGCAACGGGAAGTACTCGACCTGCGGCAGGCCGTCCGGCGTTCTGCCGGTTGCGGGCCGGGAGAGCCGGATCGTCGAGTTCGGTGTCTTCCGGATCCTCCCGCCGGAGTGCCCGCCGTGGTCCACGAGGGTGATCCGGATGCCGTCGCGGATCGCGTTCAGTTCGGTGTAGCGCCATCGGTCGTCGATCTGGGCCACGGTGCCGTCGAGCTGGATTTCGAGGGGCCGGACCGCGCTCCGGGGCACGGGTGGCGCGTCGTCCACGAGGGGTTCGGTGTCGTCCACGTCGAAGACCACTCGGACCGGGCCCCTCGGCTGGAGGATGACGAGCGGTCGCACTCCGGGCCGGATCGTCCGCTTGAATGTGCGCAACCACCGGTTCGCGGTCGCGACGTACTCGGCGCCCGGCTTCTGCACGTGGATCAGCATCCGGTTGAACGGGCGGTACTCCGGTAGCCGGGAGACGAACCGGAGAAGCTCCCGATACTCCTGCGGGCCGCCGTAGTTCCCGGCGCTGTGGATCAGTGCATCGATCGACTTCCGCGCATCCTCGACGTCGACATCGCGGCGCGCGCCCGCGGGAGGCGCGGGCTCCGGGCGATCGACGTCGAAGTCGACGTCCCCGTCGAAGAGGCTCGCTTGTTCGGGCTCGCTCGCCCTCAGGTCGAATGGCGTGGAGGTCGAGTTCGTGGTGGCCATGTCATGACTCCGCTGCCGTCGCGGTTGTCGATTCTCGGCGCCCGCCCCGACCACTTCGTCCGGCGGCCTGGATCAGGAGGTCACCGAGGACGGCGAGGCCGAGCAGAGCGAGCAGGTCACCGTTTCGCCGGGTCACGGCCGCCTCATAGAGCTGGACTTCGTAGAGGCCGCCTGCCTGGGTGACCTGCAGGTCGAGGAGGTCGTTCGCGTACCACCCGTTCACGACGCTCTGCTGCGGCGCGCCCTGGGTGTTCTCGTTGTTCAGGTCGTTACGCGTGCTCGCCATGAGCTGCTGCGATTCCCAGCCGTTGACCGCCAGCGCGTTCGGAGCCTCGGGGGCCGTGTTGAAGTAGACCGGCGCCAACGCCAGAAGCATGACGGCCGCCCAAACGAGACGGATGCGCGCCGCAGCAGCGCTCGTGCCGACTCTGATCTTCGGGGCCGCGGGAGTGCTTGCCGCTGGAGACTGCCCCGGCGGCTGGACCGGCGCCTGCGGGCTTCCGTAGTCCGAGGGTGCGTGAGCGCTCTCGTATGGGCGCATCGGGTTCGGGGACACGGATTCGGGTGGGATCGGGTTCGGCGACGGTGTCGTCATGATGCTCCGTTCAGAAGAGTCGTGAGGCGCCACGCAATGGACGCTGGTCCCCTCCACGGGGTGGGAATCGATTCATACGGCCTCCGCCACGGCCGCCTCGGCCTCCCGGACCCGCAGGTCACCCGACATGAGCTTCGGCAGGAGCGTGTCGCGGAGTGTGCCGAGAGTGTGGGTCTCGGCGACCGCTGCCGCGAGAGTTCCCTCCAGCGAACGCAGTCGAGACTCGAACTGCTCTGCGACTACGCCAGCGGGCCTTGGCACTTCAAGGTCCTCCAACTGGGACCTGTTGATCGAACCGAAGACGGTGCCACCCGCATTATACTTCGCCCATACCTCGGGAATTCCTCGCAGCAGATGGAATAGCAGGTATGGCCTGCGATCCTGGGGCCGAAGTGACGCAACCCCACGGCCAATGCACATCTCCTCGCTGGCCAAGTTCAAGGTCCCCACGGGCGCTCGAACACTTACGAGTACGTCACCAGCCGCGGCATGTCGAATGGGAGCGGTCGTGAAGACTCGACGAGACGGATAGCGAAGTCCGAAATCTCGTATCCCCTGGTAGAAGGGAAGCCCTTCACCGTCTTCGTTCAACCTCTCCCCCTTGGGAGAACTCCCCATCGTCACGTCAGCAACGTCAGCAAGCCGGACCCAGTCGCTTGCTGGAAGGGATCGGACGACAGCAGTTGCAAGTTCATCCGCCGTGGCGGCGAGCCTGCGATTGACCTCGATTTTGTCGTCGAGCGCGCCAAGGACGTTGGCGACTGCCTCCTGCTCAGGTAGTGACGGAAGGTGAAGGCGCCACTCCCCCAATGTGCTCAGCGCGATCCGGTTGACCGTGGCTCCATGAATGACGTGCCGATGGATCAAGTTCTTCACTTCGGGAGAGAGCCACTTATAGAGCAAGTATCGGGGACACACGTCGTCGGCCGTCAGGCGTAGCAGGGCCATGCGGCGACCGAGGCAGGCCCGAGTACCGGCTGGCATGAGGGCTGCTTCGCCTAGTCTGGTCTCATAAGAGAAGAGGAGGTCACCTTCACGTGGGGTGACGCGCCTTGTCCATCGCTTAAAGTCCACCTCATCGACGCGGTCCGACCGTGAAAGGTCGAGACGGCCATTCAACAGACTTGAAATATTGAGGAAGTAGGGGCCGCTGGCCCGCCGATTCGGCGTTGCGTGTGGACCATCGAAAATCTCCGCGAAGTCAGCGATACGTCGGGTAGAAATGTGATCGCTCGTCACCGCACACGCCCCAGCTGCTCGCGCACGACCTGCTCGAGTCGGGCCGACTCCTCGAACTGGGCGAACAGCTCTCCGGTGAGCCGCTCGATCTTCTGCTCGATGGGCTCGCCGTCGTCCTCCTCGGGCGGGGCGCCGACGTAGCGCCCGGGGGTGAGGGAGTAGTCGGCGTCCTTGATCTCGGCGAGCGTGGCCGAGTAGCAGAAGCCCGGCTCGTCCTCGTATTCGAGGCCGGCGTCGCGCGCGGAGGCGCTGCCCCGCCAGGCGTGGAAGGTGCCGGCGATCTTGGCGATGTCCTCCTCGCCCAGCTCCCGCTCGGCCCGGTCGACCATGTGGCCGAGGTCGCGGGCGTCGATGAAGAGCACCTGGCCGCGCCGGTCCGTGGCCGCGCCGACGCCGCTCCCCTCGTCACCGGCCGCATCACCGGCCGCGTCACCGCCCCCGGACTGCCCGGCGTGCCCAGCGGACTTGTCCTTCGCGAAGAACCACACGCACACGGGGATCCCGGTCGAGCGGAACAGCTGGGTGGGCAGCGCCACGAGACAGCTGACCAGGTCCGCCTCCACGAGGTTCGCCCGGATCTGCCCCTCTCCCCCACTGTTGCTCGACATCGACCCGTTGGCCATTACCACGCCGGCCGACCCGTCCGGGGCGAGCTTGCTCAGGATGTGCTGGATCCACGCGTAGTTCGCGTTATTCGCCGGCGGCACGCCGTAGGTCCAGCGGGCATCCTCGGCCGAGCGCGCCCAGTCCTTGATGTTGAACGGCGGGTTCGCGAGCACGAAGTCCATCGGTACGTCCGGGTGCAGGTCGCGGGCGAACGTGTCACCCCACCGCGGCCCGAGGTTCCCGGTGAGCCCGTGCACGGCGAGGTTCATCCTCGCCATCCGCCACGTGCCCTGATTCAGCTCCTGCCCGTACACGCTGATCGCCTGCCGGTCGGCGTCGTGCCGCTCGAGGAACTTCTCCGCCTGCACGAACATGCCGCCCGAACCGCAGCACGGGTCGTACACGCGCCCCTGGAACGGCTCGAGCACGTCCACGAGCACCCGCACCACGTCCGGCGGTGTGTAGAACTCCCCGCCCCGCTTGCCCTCGGCCGCGGCGAAGCGCCCGAGGAAGTACTCGTACACCTCGCCGAGCACGTCGCGCGCCTTCCGCGCCCCCACCCCGGAGAAGCGCGCCGCGTGGAACAGGTCGATCAGCTCCCCGAGCCGGCGCTGATCCACCCCGTCCCGGTTGAAGATCGTGGGCAGCGTGGCGTGCAGCGCGACGTTCGCGCCCATGAGCTGCTCCATCGCCTCGTCCACGAGCTGCCCGATCGAGGCCTCGGACTCGACCTCGGTGGCGACCCTGCCCTTGGCGTGCGCCGCGAGGTACTCCCACCGCGCCCGCTTCGGAACCCAGAACACGCCCTCCGAGCGGTACTCGTCGACGTCCTCCTCCATGAGCACCCGCTGCTCCTCGGTGAAGCCGTCGGCGGCGAGCTCCTCGCCGAGCTCTCGGCGCCGCTCCGTGAACGCATCCGACACGTACTTGAGGAACACGAGCCCGAGGATCACGTCCTTGTACTGGCTCGCGTCCATCGACCCCCGCAGCTTGTCGGCGGCCTTCCACAGCGTGTCCTTCAGTTCCTTCATCGTGGTGGCTGCACCGACACTCTCGCTCGGTACGGCGGCCTGCTTCTTACGTGGCGGCACGGTTCCTCATTCCTGCTCGGGGTGGTCGGATTCATCATCCACCAGACGTACGACACCGGCGCTCACGCCCGCCGTCACCTCGGTGGTCAGCTCCTGCAGCAGCCGCAGCGACTCGCGGGCGGCCGCCTGCGCCTCCTCGATACGGGCGAGCGCCGCGGCGGTCTGCGCCGCCTGCTCCGGCGGCACGAGCCGGAGCGCCCAATCGCGCCGGCGGGTGCCCCGTTCGGCGCGCCGAATGTCGGCGGCGATCAGGGCGGGCACGAGGCCGACCGCGTGGTCGCGCACCCGCAGCACCTGGGCCGGGTAGGCCACGAGGCTCAGGCCGGCGCGATCCACGATCGCGGCCGGGCGCGGGGCACTCGTGAAGACGACGTCGCCCGGCTCGGTCAACCGGCTCCCCGGGTGGCGGGCGATCAGTTCCATCCGGTCGACCGCTCGCGGCCCGCCCTCGCCGGTCACCTCGGCCGGGCCGATCACCCGCACCTCCCCGCTCGCTCCGGTCGCCGGCCGCGCGAGGCCCTCGATCCGGTTCCCGGGCAGGCGGCGCAGTGCCCGCCGGTCGATGAGTTCCCCGAGCGTGAAGCGCCGCACCGCGACCGGGTCCCCGGCCCGGACGGCCAGGTCGACCGTGGCCGCCGGCACGTCGGCGAGGGCACGGGAGAGCTCGCGCACGCGCGCGGGCGCGGCTGCGTCGTCCCTGATCGCGCGCTGGAGCGGCCGGGACGTGGCGAGCAGGCCGGCCCGCTCGGCGAGGATGCGCGAGGTGTGGGCGAACCGGGCGAAGCGGAACGCGTGCGCGCGGACCTCGGCGCTCGTTCCCATCGCGGCGAGCACGTCGGTGAGGAGGTCGTCCACGAGACCGGCCGGCAGTCGCCCGCGGCGCAGCGGCTGCACGGAGGCGTCGGCGACCATGATCCACCGCCCGCCGATCGGCACCTCGGGATGGGCGTCGCCGAGCACCCACAGGGCGAGCCGCTCCCGGGATCGCGACGGCACCAATCCGGCCGGCAGGAGCACCGCCGCCCGCACCTTGTCGGTGCGCAGCAGGTCGGAACGGATCGACTCCACCTCGGGGCCGGCCTCGTCGATGAGCACCCGCGCCGGGCCGAGCACGACTGCCCGTTGCCCCGGCGCGAGCCGCACCGCGATCTCGTCGATCCGTTCGAGCACGCCCGCATCGCCCCGCTCGCCCCGCTCACCCCGCTCAACCCAGCGCGAGAGCGTGGTGACGACGATCGCCCCCGCGGCGAATCCACTCGCCATGTCGGAATGGGTCACCTGCCATCCGTGGGCGAGCAGGCGCCGTCGGGCGAGCCTCGCGAGGGTGCCCGCGCCGGGGCCCGACCGCGCGGTGGTCGGGTGGTCGGTGGTCGGGCGGTCGTCGGCAGGGCGGTCGCCGGGCGGGTGGTCGATGGTCGGGGGGGCGCCGGCCGGCTCCGGGAGCACGGCGCGGGCCCGGTCGAGGTGCTCCTCGTGGGAGAGCACGGCCGCGAGTACGTCCCCGGCGCCGGGTTCGGGATCGGCCACGACGAGCGGCCCACCCGGGCTCAGCGTCAGCGCGAGGCGGGCGAGCAGGTCGAGGGCCGCGGGGGCGAGCGCGTCGTCCGCAGGGACGAGGGCCGGCAGGAGCCGGTCGATGGCGGCGCCCGCGGAGTAGGCGGAGTCGACCACCTCGTCGGCGAGGGAGGCGAGGTGCTCGAGACGAGCAGGAACGGCGGCCGCGGCCTCGAGCTCGCGATAGCTGTCGCGGTCGTGCGGGTCGGCGTCGTCGGCCAGGTCGAGGAGCGCCTCGACGTCGCATCCGGCGAGCGGCCCACCCGATGCGGCCCGCAGGCGCACGAGGGCGGTGATCACGTGGAGCTCCGCGGGCGCCACGCTTCCCCGCAGCGCGCGGACCACGACGTCGGCGGTGAACTCGCGGTTGTTCCCGAGGCCGGTGCGGTCGATCCAGTCGGCCACCTCACCCGCCCGGAAGAGGAGCCGAGTCCCGCGCTGCTCGCACGGGAGGGGAAAACGGTTCGGCCCGTCGGGATGGCGGCTGCGCCACACCGAGACGACGGGGCGCTGCACGCCCGCGACCTCCGCAATGTCGGCGAGGCCGACCCGCAGATCATCCAGGAGGCGGTGCCGGCTCAGCTGCCTTCTCGGGTGCGGGCTCATCCGTCCCCCTCTCTCCATCTCGGTTCGGAGCCATCGTGCCAGAGAATGCAACTCTGATGGTGTTTTTCACGATAAGCCCACTTATCGCACCGTTCGTTGATCGCCCTTGATCGGCGCTGGACACTCGACGCAATGACCAGCCCGATGCGAAGGAGATCACGATGACAAGCGCCATGACCAGGCGACCGGCGGCGGCAGTCCTTGCCGCGGCGATGCTCGGCCTGACCGGATGCGGGGCGGCGCTCACCGCCGACGAGAGCACCGGCCAGAAGGCCCACGGCGACGAGCAGGCGGGGCAGTCCGAACCGGCCACCGAGCCGGCATCCGCCCCCGCCACGCCGAGCCCGGAGCCCGAGCCGACACCGGAGCCCGAACCCGAGGGCAGCCGCGCGAATCCGTTCGCGATCGGCACGAGCATGGGCAACGAGACCTGGGATCTCGTGCTCGACACACCGCGGGAGGCGTGGACGGAGATCAAGGCCGAGAACCGATTCAACGACCCGCCCGCCGAGGGCATGGAGTTCTGGATCGTGCCGCTCGAGGCGACCTACCTGGGCGCCGAGACGGGCACGGCCTGGCTCGACATCGACGTGAAATTCGTCGGCTCCGACAACCGCACCTACGACGGCTACTGCGGAGTCATCCCCGGCGATCTCGACGAGGTCGGCGACCTGTACGAGGGCGGGGTCGCCGAGGGGAACGTGTGCCTCGAGGTGCCCGCCGGCGCCGATGGCCTCTGGACCGTGGCCACGGACTACGGCGAGCCGGCCTTCTTCGCGGCGGAATGAGGCGAGGCAGATGACGAATCCGAACGAGCCGGCGCCCTTCAGTCCGGAGGCGGCCGCCCGGGACGACCACCCGCACGAGCCGGACCACCCCGGAGAACCCGGCCACCCGCCGTCCACACGCTTCGGCTCGAACGAGCCGGACCTCCCCGGAGAACCCGGCCACCCTCCGTCCATACCCGCCGGCTCGAAGCCGCGCCGCGGTCTACGCACCGCGCTCATCGCGGGCGGGGCTGTGGCCGTGCTCGTCGGCACCGTCGTCGTGGGCCTGACGATGCTCACCCCCGATCCGCTGGCCGAGGCCTTCGAGACATGCGACGGCACGAACGCGCTCACGGTCGTCTCGGCCGCCTGGGCCGACGAGCCCACGCCGACCGAGACGGACTCCCCGCACACACGCCGGCCGGATGCGCTGGAGGAGTACCTCGCCGGCCGTCTCTCCCTCGACGACGACGCCACGACCCTCGTGCTCGACACACTGCCTCAGGACGACGACCCCCTCGGCCTGAGCACGTTCGTGCTCGAATGTCTCTACGTCAGCCTCGACACGCCCGCATGGCTGCAGACCAATATCGGCCAGACTCGAGCGCTCGACGGGCGCCGGCAGGGCGAATGGGAGCACTTTCGGGCCGAGTGGAGCTATCACCCGGACAACGGTCTCAACCTGGTGATCAGAATGGCCCGACAGTAACCGGATGCCCCAGCAGGCCCCGGAGTGGGGCGAGGTGGCGATCTGGAGCCCTCCCGCTTTGGTAGACAGTCGCCCGGCTGGGATACTGGTTTACGAGGAGAACATGATCATGGGTGAAGCACGTAAGAAGTACACGGACTCGTTTAAGTCCGAGGCGGTCGAGCTAGTGGTGACCTCGGGTCGCCCGATCGCCGAGATCGCTCGCGACCTGGGAGTCAACGAGGGAACGTTAGGAAATTGGGTGAATCTGGCGAAGAAGCGAGGCGAGTTGACCGAGAAGCCGTTGACGATCGATGAGCGTTCCGAGCTCACGGAGCTGCGGGGTGAGAACCGCCGGCTGAAGATGGAACGGGAGATACTAAA
The DNA here is from genome assembly GCF_009660225.1 of Pseudactinotalea sp. HY158. NCBI lineage: Bacteria > Bacillati > Actinomycetota > Actinomycetes > Micrococcales > Cellulomonadaceae > Pseudactinotalea > Pseudactinotalea sp. HY158. The sequence continues at coordinate 1,265,628 of NZ_CP045920.1, read as the reverse complement.
AAAAGCCGCGGCGTGGTTTGCGAAGGAGAGCATGTGAGGTTCGCGTTCATTCGCGATCTCGCAGCCGAGCAGTCTGGCAAACCACGCAATGAACGGATCCCCCTTGCGCTGATGTGTGAGGTGTTGGAGGTCTCCCGGGGCGGCTACTACGCGTGGGAGAAGCGGACACCCTCGGCCCACCAGCTGGCCGATGAAGAACTCAGCCAGCACATCGTCGCCCTCCACCGCGCCCACGAGGGCCGCCTTGGGATCGAGCGCATGGTCGTCGAACTCGCCAAGGCCGGGGACCACCACTCACCCAAGCGAGTACGACGCCTGGCCCGGGCAGCCGGCCTGGAATCGGTGCATCCACGGCCCTACAAGACCACCACGATCCGCGACAAGAGCCGCCAGGGCGGGCTGATCGACCTCGTCGAACGCGACTTCGTCCCGGACGGGCCCGATGAGATCTGGTACACCGACATCACCTACATCCGCACCTGGGCAGGGTGGGCCTACCTGGCCGTGATCCTGGACGGACACACCCGCGAGGTCGTCGGGCAGGCCCTGGCCGGCCACATGCGCACCAGCCTGGTCACCGATGCGCTGAAGGATGCGATCACCAGGCGCAGACCACCCATTGGACAATGCGTGATACACAGCGACCGCGGCAGCCAGTACACCTCCAGCGAATTCCGTAACCTCGCCTTCGCCAACGGCATCATCCCCTCCGTGGGCCATACCGGAATATGCTACGACAACGCCATGGCAGAATCATTCAACGCGACCTTCAAGAAGGAACTCATACACCTGCACACATGGCCATCGATCACGAAGCTACGAACAGCAGTGTTCGACTACATCGAAACCTACTACAATCGCAGGCGCCCACATTCCGCTCTCGGCGGACTCACACCCCACGAAAAGGGCGAGCAAACACGACCCCAACTTGACACTCACGCATTACATGCGGCATAATTAAGACTGTCAACGAAACCGGTAGGCCTCCAATCGTCCGGTGCACGGGCGGGTTCGCCGACGCCGCCATTCACGGTGACGGGGTTCACGGGGACGGGGCTGAGCCTCACGGGGACGGGGCTGCGGGCGGCGTGGTCACGGTGACGGTGCTGCCCGCCCCGAGCGGACTCACATTCCCCACCCGGTCGGTGGCGAAGACCGCATACGAATACTGCCTACCGGCCGCAAGCCCGGTATCGGTCACCGACTCGTCCTGAGCCTGCACCAACGGGATCTTGCGACCCGCATCGATCGTCGCCGGAGCCACCGCCCCATCCACCCGCCGCACCGTGATCCGCTTCAACTGCGAATCGACCGGATTCTCCCAGGCCAACACCACCCGACTGCCACCATCGACCGACGCCGTCACCCCCGTCACCGCACCCGGAAACACCACCGGCACCGTAATCGAGGCCGCCTCACTCACCGCGCCCGAGTTCGCCTGCGTGAACACCGAATACGAATACCGCTGCCCCGGCGCCAAACCCGAATCATCGGTGGCATGAGTCGTCAACGCCCGACCCGTCACGATCTCGACCCCATCAGTCACCGTCGCCGGCGCCACCTGCCCGGCCGCGCCCCGCACGATGATCCGAGCGATCCCGGCATCGGGCGAATACTCCCAATTGAGCACCGTCTTGGCCGACGTCACGATCGGAGCAACCAGACCCGTCACCGCCGGCGGCGCCGTACCCGTCCCACCATCACCATCACCGCCGCCGTCACCGCCGCCGCTGTCACCGCCGCCGCTGTCACCGCCGCCGCCGGGCGGCACGGTCAACGGCGGCGTGGTCACGGTGACGGTGCTGCCCGCCCCGAGCGGACTCACATTCCCCACCCGGTCGGTGGCGAAGACCGCATACGAATACTGCCTACCGGCCGCAAGCCCGGTATCGGTCACCGACTCGTCCTGAGCCTGCACCAACGGGATCTTGCGACCCTCATCGATCGTCGCCGGAGCCACCGCCCCATCCACCCGCCGCACCGTGATCCGCTTCAACTGCGAATCGACCGGATTCTCCCAGGCCAACACCACCCGACTGCCACCATCGACCGACGCCGTCACCCCCGTCACCGCACCCGGAAACACCACCGGCACCGTAATCGAGGCCGCCTCACTCACCGCGCCCGAGTTCGCCTGCGTGAACACCGAATACGAATACCGCTGCCCCGGCGCCAAACCCGAATCATCGGTGGCATGAGTCGTCAACGCCCGACCCGTCACGATCTCGACCCCATCGGTCACCGTCGCCGGCGCCACCTGCCCGGCCGCGCCCCGCACGATGATCCGAGCGATCCCGGCATCGGGCGAATACTCCCAATTGAGCACCGTCTTGGCCGACGTCACGATCGGAGCAACCAGACCCGTCACCGCCGGCGGCGCCGTACCCGTCCCACCACCATCACCCGCGCCGCCGCCGCTGTCACCGCCGCCGCCGGGCGGCACGGTCAACGGCGGCATGGTCACGGTGACGGTACTGCCCGCCCCGAGCGGACTCACATTCCCCACCCGGTCGGTGGCGAAAACCGCATACGAATACTGCATACCCGCCGCAAGCCCGGTATCAGTCACCGACTCATCCTGAGCCTGCACCAACGGGACCTTACGACCCGCATCGATCGTCGCCGGAGCCACCGCCCCATCCACCCGCCGCACCGTGATCCGCTTCAACTGCGCATCGACCGGATTCTGCCAAGCCAACACCACCCGACTGCCACCATCGACCGACGCCGTCACCCCCGTCACCGCACCCGGAAACACCACCGGCACCGTAATCGAGGCCGCCTCACTCACCGCGCCCGAGTTCGCCTGCGTGAACACCGAATACGAATACCGCTGCCCCGGCGCCAAACCCGAATCATCGGTGGCATGAGTCGTCAACGCCCGACCCGTCACGATCTCGACCCCATCGGTCACCGTCGCCGGCGCCACCTGCCCGGCCGCGCCCCGCACGATGATCCGAGCGATCCCGGCATCGGGCGAATACTCCCAATTGAGCACCGTCTTGGCCGACGTCACGATCGGAGCAACCAGACCCGTCACCGCCGGCGGCGCCGTACCCGTCCCACCACCATCACCCGCGCCGCCGCCGCCGCTGTCACCGCCGCCGCCGGGCGGCACGGTCAACGGCGGCATGGTCACGGTGACGGTACTGCCCGCCCCGAGCGGACTCACATTCCCCACCCGGTCGGTGGCGAAAACCGCATACGAATACTGCATACCCGCCGCAAGCCCGGTATCGGTCACCGACTCGTCCTGAGCCTGCACCAACGGGACCTTACGACCCGCATCGATCGTCGCCGGAGCCACCGCCCCATCCACCCGCCGCACCGTGATCCGCTTCAACTGCGCATCGACCGGATTCTGCCAAGCCAACACCACCCGACTGGAACCATCGACCGACGCCGTCACATCTGTCACCGCACCCGGAAACACCACCGGCACCGTAATCGAGGCCGGCTGCCCGATATTCCCCGCCTTGTCCTGGACGAACACGGAATAGGAGTATCGCTGGCCGGGCTGCAGTCCCCCCGGATCCGAGGCATAGGTCTGCAAGGGGTGGCCGGTCGGAACCTCGACCCCATCGGTCGCCGTCGCCGGCGCCACCTGCCCGGCCGCGCCCCGCACGATGATCCGGGCGATATCCAAATCGGTCGGCTGCGTCGGATACCCCCAACTCAGGGAGACCTTCGTGGAGCTCACGATCGGCGCGCTCAGATCGACCACCGGGGTCGGCGGAGGATCGTCTGCGAGAACCATACTGTTCATCGCCTTACCGGTGACCTGGGTGACGCCGGTGATTCCCGGCGGGATGTCCTGCTGATTGAAGGAGTTGTCTCCCCATGTCCGCACCGTGCCGTCCCGGAGCGCGACCGTGCTGTGGGTCGCCCCGGCCGAGATCGCCGCAACGGGCGGGAGATCGGCCGGTACGCTCGCCTGCCCATCGTCGTTCCTGCCCCACGCGACCACGCTCCCGTCGCCGAGCAGCGCCATGCTGTGATACCAGCCGGCCGCGATGGCCACGACTCCGGTGAGGCCGGCGGGCACGGTCGCCTGGCCGTAGTCGTTGTTCCCCCAGGCGACGACCGTTCCGTCGCTCTCGAGCGCGAGGCTGTGGAATCCGCCCCCGTCGATGGCCACGACGTCGTGCAGCCCTGCCGGAACGCTCGCCTGGCCGTCGTCGTCGTCACCCCAGGCGACGACGCTCCCGTCGCCCTCGAGGGCGAGGCTGTGATAGCGGCCGCCCGAGATCGCCGTGACGCCGCCGAGGCCCGCGGGCACCGTTGCCTGGCCGTGGTCGTCGTCGCCCCAGGCCACGACGGTGCCATCGCCGAGGAGGGCGAGGCTGTGGAACCCCCCGGCCGCCACGGCGGACACATCGGAGAGCCCGGCGGGTACGTCGGCCTCACCGGCCTCGTCGTCGCCCCAGGCGACCACGGTGCCGTTCTCTCGGAGGGCGAGGCTGTGCGCGGCCCCGGAGATCTGCTTGATGTCGGACATGCCGCTCGGAACGTCGGACTCACCCCACGTGTCGCGCCCCCAGGCGACGATCGTGTGCGGGGTGGCGGCCTCGCTCACCTGCGGGGTGATCACGAGCAGCATTGCCGCCAGCATCGAGGCCAGGACCGCGAGCACAACAGCGCGCAATCCCACAATCCGACGTACGGGCCGAGCCAGGTCACGCGACATCGCGATCCACTCCATTCATTGGGCGGGTCTCGCGACCCACGGGCCAGAGCAAGATGCGAATGGGAGTCTACGCCGATCAGGCCGCAGTCCTGGGGCCTCACCCACCAATTATTTCGACGACTTCATATCTCACCCTCACCTCACCCCGCACTCATACCAATATTGTGGGAGACGCAATCTCCAATTCACCTATTCGAGCCTCGATAATTCACATCTGACGACTCGGCACGATCCATACAGAGCACGACAATCGAAGGTCCCACCACCCACCACAGGCCTCGGGTGCGGTTGGCGCGGTTGGCGCGGGCAGCACGGGTAGCACAGGCAGCACGGCCGGCGCGGGCCGCACGGCCGGCGCGGGCCGCACGGCAGCACAGTCGGCGCGGGCATCACAGTCGGCACGGGCAGCACGGTCGGCACGACGTGGCCACCGTGATGGTGCAGACCGCGTCGGCATGTCGAGTTCAGTCCGTGCGGCAAGGGTCGTGAACGCTCGGGACTGCCGGGAGCAGGCGGAGTCGACGCCGTCGGCCCTGCCGTCGACCCGCCGTCGACCCCACTGTCAGCTCCGGGCGATGAATCTGTTCTCGACCCTTGTTATCGAACATACGTTCTAGTATGATGGGGTCATCAGCCACCATCGGAGGTGAATGAGGATGTCGGAGCCACAGCCCACCCAGCCCGCTCGAGGCGGCAGCACGCCCGGCGAGGGCATCGGGGCCGGTGCCGACGACGCCGCCGGCGAGATCGGCGCGGCCCGCGTGGCCGGGCCAGGCAATACCGCCCGCGCGGATGCGGCCGGCAGCACGGCCGGCGCAGCGGTGACAGCGGCCGGCGCAGCGGGCACGACGGCGGATGCGGCCGGTGCAGCAGGCACGACGGTGGCGGCGGCCGGGGTGGTGCTCAAGGGCCTGGAGGTGCTGGCCCAGACGTCCTGGGCGGACCTTCCCGCACCGATGGTGATCGAGCTGGTCGACCAGCTCGAACAGGCCCAACGACGACTCGAGGGCGCCCGGGCCGGGGCCCTGTCCGCGGTCGAGGCCGACGGATCCTGGGCACTGCAGGGAGCCCGGACCTTCACCTCCTGGCTCCGGAACCACTCCGGCGCCGCCGCCGGGGCCACCTCCCGCCGCGTACGTGAATCACGCGCCCTGCGCGACCACCTGCCCGCCCCGCCACCGCCCTGGCCCACGGCCGGATCGGCACCGACCACCTGCGCATCCTCGCCCGCGACGCGACCCGCACCCAGCGACTACGAGACCAACTCACCGACCCCGACCTCGGCGAGACCTTCCTCCTCACCCACGCCCAGACCCTCGACGCCGACCGATTCGCCAAACTCGTCGCCGCCTGGGCCATCCGCACCGACCCCGAGGCCGCCGACCGCGCCTGGCGCGAGGACACCGGCAAGGAAGAACTCTCCCTGGCCCCCACCACCGGCGGCTACCACCTCACCGGCTGGCTCACCACCACCTCCGGACAGGCCCTGGACACAGCCCTGACCGCCCACATGGGCCGCAAGAGCCAAGACGACCAACGCACCCCGAACCAACGCCGCGCCGCCGCCCTGACCGGCCTCGCCCGCGAATCCCTCGACACCGGCACCCACGGCACCTCCGCCCGCATCCGCCCCCACCTGACCGTCACCGTCCCCTGGAACACCCTCCGCGCCCTCACCACGACACACCACCCCGACCAACCCGCCGAACACCACGCCGACCCCGCCGAACCCCACGGCGACGCCGCTGACCCCGCTGACGACGGCGACCACGGCGAGTATTCCCTGGCCACCGGTCTCGACTACGAGGCCCTCCGCGGCCTGGAACCGGCGACGTTCCCCGACGGCACCCCACTGGCGCCCGGGCTCCTGGCCCGCCTGGCATGCGGCTCCCAACTCTCCCGCGTCGTCTTCGGACCCGACTCCACGATCCTGGACGTCGGCCGCGAGAAACGCATCTTCCCCGCCAACCAGGCTCTTCGTGGTTCGTGGTGAAAGTGGCCCGCGCGTCGTAGGCGTGTGAGGGCTCGTGGTCCTGCTGTGATGGGTGTTGCGAGACATCCACAAGAGCAGAGGACCACGAGCTATGGACGAGTTTACTGGCTCGCAGCGTGATGCTGCGAGCACGATCTTCAATCTGTCTGACTACCGTGTCATCGACGCGATCGATCTTCCCGGCGGAGGCCGTCGGGTCGTGATCGAGTCACTCGCCCCGCCTGGCTGCCCGGCGTGTGGTGTGATCGCGGTGAAGATCCATTCCCGGCGCCGGCAGCGTCTGCGTGATCTGCCGATCGCGGGTGCGGTCGAGGTGTGGTGGGCCAAGCGGCGCTGGTTCTGCCGGGAAGAGCTGTGCGGGCGTGGCACGTTCGCCGAGTCCACCATCCAGGTCCCCAGGTTCGCCCGGTCCACTACGCGGCTGAAGAATCAGGTCGTGGCCGCGGTGGTCGACTCCGGTCGAGCCGCCAGCGAGGTTGCCCGCGCTCACGGGGTCTCATGGTGGCTGGTCCAATCGGCGCTGGCTGCCGCGGCGCTCGTCCTACCCGCCGCCGACGACTGGGTCGTGACGCGCTTGGGCATCGATGAGCACCGGTACCGGTCCGTGCGGTTCTTCCGTGATGAGCACGGGGCCTGGCGCCGGTTCGAGCCGTGGATGACGACCCTGGTCGACCTGGCCACAGGACAGGTCCTGGGCATCGTCGATGGCCGCGACAGCACGGGCGTGGGCGCGTGGCTCAGCGCCCGCCCACAGTCATGGCGGGACCGTATCGAGGTCGTCGCGATCGACCCCTCGGCCGCGTTCCGTAAGGCCCTGCGCGAGCACCTGCCCCACGCCGCGGTCTCGGTCGACAAGTTCCACCTCGTCAAACTCGCAGGCGACATGCTCACCAAGGTCCGCCAGCGCCTCGCCCGAGACCAGCACGGCCGCCGCGGGCGCAAGAGCGACGCGTCCTGGGCACACCGGATGCTGCTGCGGGGCGCCGATACGCTGTCCCCGCGTGGCTGGGCCAGGCTGGAGAAGGTCTTCACCGACGATGACCCCACGGATGAGCTCTCCGCCGCGTGGGGCGTCAAGGAGCAGCTCCGCCGCCTCCTCGGCGCTGATACCCTCGCCCAGGCGTGGCAAGAGCGGATGAGACTGGGTCACTACGTCCAGACCGCGAACATGGCCGAGACCGACCGCCTCTACGAGACCATCGTGACCTGGTGGGAGGCCATCGAAGTCCTCATCGTCACCGGCGCCACGACCGCGAAGGTCGAAGCCGCGAACACCACGATCAAGAACATCAAACGCACCGGCCGCGGATTCAGGAACTCCGCCAACTACAAGGCCCGTATACTCCTGGCCAGCGCCGCTCGAGCAGCAGCGCGAACACCAATCACAGCAGGCCTTTCACCACGAACCGCGTAGAGCCGCCAACCAGGTCCGCGGAATCATCGCCCGAGACCGTCACTGCCAATACCCGGCGTGCGACGAACCACCCGGCTACGGCGAGATCCACCACTCCCGATGGTGGTGGCAACACAACGGCACCACCTCGACCGCCCAGGGCATCCTGCTCTGTTGGCACCACCACGACCTCGTCCACCAACGCGAGATCACCATCACCCGCCGCAACGGCACCTGGACCTTCACCGACCGCCACGGCCACCCCCTCACCGCGACCCCCCACAGCCACCGCGGCACCACCACCAGCCCGCCCGGAGAACCCCGCACCACCTGAGCAACCAAGGACTCGGCCGCACCGATACCACCCGCGACATCAAACGCCGCACGAGCGATCGGAGAGACGATGGGCATCATGCAGATTCACCCGCTGGCAGGACGCCGGATGCGCGCCTACCTGCTCGACGCGACCGGCTATCTCGGCGTCGCCGCGGCGATGGTGCCTGCCGGCCTGGTGCTCAGCCGCAACGCGCCGCCCTCCCCGGGCGCCGTGCTCCGCACGCGCACCACGTTTCCCATGAGCGCCGTGCTCCCCATGCGCACTGTGCTCCCCATGCGCGCCGTGCTCCCCATGCGCACCGCGCTCCGCACGCGCGCCGTGCTCCCCATGCGCGCGGTGTTCCCCGTGCGCGCCGTGCTCCTCATGAGCGCCGTGCCGCCGATCGTGGCGACCATCTGGGCGGCGCGAGCCGAGGCGGGGGCTGATCACGCGACGTGGGGCAAGCGCCGGATGGGTCTCATGGTCGCCACCGAGCGCGGTCCGGCGCTTGAGTTTCCTCGCGCGCTCGCCCGCAACGCCATCAAGATCGCGATCCCGTGGCAGGTCGGCCACCTCGTCGCCATCGGGGCGGTGGCCGGAGGATTCGACCGCTCCGATCCGTTGACGCTCACCGCCGGCATCCTCATCTACCCGATCATCGGAGCATTCGCCGTAATGAGCGCGTTCGGCTCGGGTCGCGGTCCCCACGACCGCCTCACGGCCACGCACGTGATCGCCCGCTGAGCGGGCGGATCACCACGGGGCCGCCCGCTTTCCACCGCTGAGCCACGGCCGGGTCTACGCTCGCAACCACGACGCCGACGATCGCCGGCGCCTGACGAGGGCGCCCCACGGGCCTCCGGGACGCCACGAGCGGAGTTCGAAGGAGAGCACCATGTCGGTCAACACGCCCACGCCGCGCAAACAGAAGTTCATCCCGCCGTCGAGCAGCCATCCCGTGGACCAGCTGCTCCCGGCCGGCCGCATGGCCACGCTCGGCATCCAGCATCTGCTCATCATGTACGCCTCGGCGGTGGCCGTCCCGCTCATCGTCGGCGCCGCCGTGGGGCTGCCGACCGAATCGATCGCGGTGCTCGTGAGTGCCGACCTGCTCGTCTCGGGCATCTTCACGATCATCCAGGCGGTGGGGATCGGCAAGATCCTCGGTGTCCGGCTTCCGGTGGTCACCGCCGCGACGTTCACGGTGCTCTCCCCGATGATCATCATCGCCACCTCGTTCACCGACCGGACCCTCGGCATGCAGGTGGTCTACGGGGCGATGATCTGCTCGGGAGTCTTCGGCGTGCTCATCGCCAAACCGTTCTCCCGGCTCATCCGCTTCTTCCCCCCGCTCGTGGCCGGCACCACGATCACGATCATCGGGCTCTCGCTCATCGGGGCCGACGTCGGCCTCATCGCCGGCGAGGACCCGACCGCCGCGAGCTACGGGCAGGTGTCCCACATCGTGCTCGCCGTCGTGGTCGTGCTCATCATCGTGCTCATCTCCCGCTTCTTCACGGGATTCCTCAACCAGATCGCCGTGCTCATCTCCCTGGTCATCGGCACGATCATCTCCGGGGTCATGGGCCTGAACGACTTCTCCGCGGTCGCGGACGAGAAGTGGATCGGCTTCGGCGGGATCTTCCACTTCGGCCCGCCCAAGTTCCAGGTCGCCGCGATCGTCTCCCTCTGCCTGGTCATGCTCGTGACCTTCACCGAGTCGACCGCCGACATGCTCGCGGTGGCGGAGATGGTCGACAAGGAACTCAAGCCGAACGACCTGGCCCGCGGACTGGCGAACGACGGCCTCTCGGCCGTGGTCGGCGGTGTCATGAACGCCTTTCCCGACACCTCGTTCGCGCAGAACGTCGGACTCGTGGGCATCACGCGGGTCCACAGCCGCTGGGTGGTGGCCACGACCGGTGTGTTCCTCGTGATCATGGGCTTCATCCCGAAGGTCGGTGCGGTCGTGGCGAGCATTCCCGGGCCGGTCATCGGCGGCGCGGCGACGGTGATGTTCGCGATGGTCGCGGCCGTCGGCATCCAGACTCTGCACAAGGCGAACTTCAAGAACAACCAGAACCTGCTCATCGTCGCCGTCTCCCTCTCGTTCGGCATGATCCCGACCGTGGCGCCCCACTTCTACGACAAGTTCCCGGAGGGATTCCGGATGGTCTTCGGCTCGGGCATCACCTCGACCGTCATCGTCGTGTTCATCCTCAACCTGCTGTTCAACCACTGGGTGCGCGGGCCGCGGGGCGAGCACGCCGTCCAACACGCCGTCGATTCGGGTGCGGGCGCGCCGGATACGCGTGGGGACGACGGTCCCACACGTTTCGTAGGCGAGTGACCGATCGACTCAGAAGTCGGCGATCACGAGCTTCTTCATCGCCAGCATCGTCTCGAAGGCGCCCGGCCGCTCCATGAGTTCGCCCATGTTCGCGGGCACGATCTGCCAGCTCACCCCGAAGCGGTCCATGCACCAGCCGCACTGCTCGGCCTCCGGCACCGAGGACAGCGCCTCCCAGAGCCGGTCGATCTCCGCCTGCCCGTCGCAGGCGATCTCGAGGGAGAATCCGGGCGTGAACGTGAACTCGTGCTCGGCGCGGCCGTCCATCGCGGCGAACATCTGGCCCGCGAGTGTGAAGTCGGCGAACATGACCCCGGCCGGCTCCTCCGGCTTCCCGATGACCTGCCCGATCCGGGAGCCCTGAATCAGGCCCGTGTAGAACTCGATCGCCTCCCGTGCCCGCGGCTCGGCCGTCGTGAACAGGAAGTCGGGCACGAGGTGGTTCCCCTCGCCGGCGTCCGTCTCGGTGTACATGAGCTGCCAGTTGACGCCGTAGCGATCCTCGACCCAGCCGTAGCGCCTGCTGTAGGGCTGCTCCCCGATCTCGATGCGCACGACCCCGCCCTCACCGAGCCCGTGCCAGAGCCGGTCGATCTCGGCGAGGGCCGCCTGCTCGTCGCCGCCGTGGTCGGCCGGGTCGACGTTGACGAGGAAGGAGAGGGCGGGGTTCGGCAGGAACTCCTCCCCCGCGTTGATGAGCCGGATCACGTGGCCGCGGATCGTCACGTCGACCACGAGCGGCTCACCCGCGAAGTCGCGCTGGAAGTCGAGCAGGCCCTCCTGCGGGTAGCGGGCGGTCACCTCGGAGGCCGCATTCGGGAACACCCCCGCGTAGAAGTCACCCACCTCGACGGCGTTCCGCCGGCACCAGATATTGGGCACGATGCGTTGCATGACTCCTCCTCGAAGGGAAGAGTCAAGGATGCGCCTTCGCCCGGGCGCTGACAACCCCCGGGCGAACGCCCACCTCAGGCGCGCAGGGTGGCCCCGAACCGCTCGGCCGCGGCCGCCACGATCGCCTCCCGCACGGCCGCGGACTCCGCCGCCGTCAGGGTGCGGTCGTGCGCCCGCAGGCGCAGCCCGAAGGCGAGCGACTTGCGGCCGCCGGCCACCGAGTCACCCGAGTAGACGTCGAAAAGGCGCACCTGCTCGAGCAGCTCGCCCCCCGCCGTCCGCACGCAGGAGAGCACCTCGGAGGCGGGCACGCCCGCATCGACGACGAGGGCGATGTCCTCCTTGACCGGTGGGTACGTGGCCAGGCCCGCGAGCTGCCTGGGCTCGGCGGGCGCGGCGTCGAGCAGGGCGGTCAGGTCGAGCTCGAGGGCACAGGCGCGATCGGGAAGCCCGAGCGCCTGGGTCACCTTCGGGGTGAGCTCGCCGGCGTGCCCGATCACGCGGCCACCGGAGAGCGTGAACGCGGCGCAGCGGCCCGGGTGCCACGGCGCCCGGTCGGTGGCCGCGGACAGGCTCACCTCCACGTGGAGGAACTCGGCGATCCGGCCGGCGAGCGCGATCGCGTCGGCGTGGTCGTAGCCGGCCGCAGCGCGCGAGCCGGCCGGGTCGACGCCCGCGGCCCGCCGGTTCCCGGCGAGCAGGGCCGCCACGTGCAGCGGCTGGGCCGGCACGGCGGCACGGATCGCCGCGAGGGTCTCGTGGGGCGGATGGACGGCGTGCGGCGGCAACGGCGAGGCGCTCGGCTCTCCCCCGATCACCGGCACGGACGCGATCTCGTAGATGGCCAGGTCGGTGGTGCCGCGCCCGAGGTTGCGCACGGCCGCGTCGACGAGGGTCGCGAGCAGGTGCGAGCGCAGCAGCGGACGGTCCGCGGCGAGCGGGTTGACCAGCCGCAGCGTGCTGCGGCGCGGGTCGCCGGCGGGCAGGCCGAGCTCGTCGTGACGCTCGGCACTCGTGAACGGGTAGGTGAGCACCTCGACGAGGCCGAGGTCGGCGAGGAGGGTCGCCACGGCGCGGCGACGCTTCTGGGCCGGGGTGTAGCCGCGCCCGGCGGGGGCGGTGGGCAGGATCGAGGGGATCTTGTCGTAGCCGTGGAGCCGCACGACCTCCTCGACCAGGTGCTCGGCGGCGACGAGGTCGCTGCGCCAGGTCGGCGGGGTCACGTGCAGCGTGGCCCCGGAGCTGCGGTGACGCCCGGCGCCGTCCCCGGTGACCTCGACGGTCGCGCCGAGGTCGCGCAGCAGGCCGATCACCTCCTCGTCGGTGTAGGCGACGCCGGCGATCCGGCTCGGCAGCTGGGCGTCCATCGTGATCGTGGCCGGCGGCGCCGTGCGGTCGAGGTCGAACACGTCCCCCTCCGCGGTGCCGCCCGCGAGCTCCACGAGCAGCTCGACCACGCGGTCGGCGGCGACGGCCTGCAGGGCCGTGTCGACCCCGCGCTCGAACCGCTTGGCCGCCTCCGAGGGCAGCTTGTGACGGCGAGCGGAGCGGGCGATCGTGATCGGGTCGAAGTGGGCGGCCTCGATGAGCACGTCGCGCGTGCGCTCGCCCACCTCGGTCTCGGCCCCGCCCATGACCCCGGCGATGCCGAGGATCCGGCCGGCATGGCCGCCACTCGCGCCGCCCGCGTCCGTGATGAGCAGGTCGCCGGTGTCGAGGGCGCGGTCGGCGTCGTCGAGGGTGACCAGCCGCTCCCCGGCGCGGGCACGGCGCACGGTGATCGGGGCGGCGAGCGTGGCCAGGTCGTAGGCGTGCAAGGGCTGGCCCAGGTCGAGCATGACGTAGTTGGTCACATCGACGGCCAGGGAGATCGGGCGCATGCCCGCCTGGTTCAGTCGCCGCACCATCCAGTCCGGGGTGGGAGCGGCCGGGTCGATCCCGCGCACGATCCGGGTGACGAAGCGATCACAACCGGGCAGGCCATGGATGGGGGCGTCGTCCTCGATCGTGACGGGGAAGCCCGACGCGGTCGCGGACGGCACCTCGCGCAGGCCCGGATCGGTGAACGCGGCGCCGGTGGAGTGGGAGTACTCGCGGGCGACCCCGCGCATGGAGAAGCAGTAGCCGCGGTCGGGGGTCACGTTGATCTCGAGCACCGCCTCGCCCAGTCCGAGCAGCGCGAGCGCGTCGGTGCCGGGGGCGGGGGCGGGCTCGGGGAGCACGACGATGCCGTCGTGGTCCTCCCCCAGGCCGAGCTCGCGCTGGGAGCAGATCATGCCGTCGGAGACGTGACCGTAGGTCTTGCGGGCGGCGATGGCGAAGTCGCCGGGCAGCACGGCGCCGGGCAGGGCCACGACGACCGCATCCCCCACGGCGAAGTTGTGCGCCCCGCAGACGATCCCGCGCGATCCGGTCTCGTCGCCCAGGTCGCCGACGTCGACCCGGCACCAGTTGATCGTCTTGCCGTTCTTCTGCGGCTCGGGCGTGAGTTCGAGTACGCGCCCGACCACGAGCGGTCCGGTGACCACGGCGGAGGTGTCGATGCCCTCCTCCTCGAGCCCGACGCGCACGAGGTCGGCGGCGAGGGTCTCGGGGGTGGCGTCCGCGGGCACGGCGACGTGGTCGCGCAGCCAGCTCAGGGGTACGTACGGCATCAGCGCTGTCCTCCCAGCGAGAAGCGGATATCGCCCTCGACCATGTCGTGCATGTCCTCGATTCCGTGGCGGAGCATGAGCGTGCGCTCGATGCCCATGCCGAACGCGAATCCGGTGTACTCGGCCGGGTCGACGCCGCAGGCGATGAGCACGTTCGGGTTGACCATGCCGCAGCCGCCCCATTCGATCCAGCCGGGGCCGCCCTTCTTGTGCGGGAACCACAGGTCCATCTCGGCCGAGGGCTCGGTGAAGGGGAAGTAGCTGGGGCGCAGCCGGGTGCGCGCCTCGGGGCCGAACATCGCGCGGGCGAAGTGGTCGAGCACGCCGGTCAGGTGGGCCATCGTCAGGCCCTTGTCCACGGCCAGGCCCTCGACCTGGTGGAACACGGGGGTGTGGGTGGCGTCGAGCTCGTCGGTGCGAGCGACCGTGCCGGGGCAGGCGATGTACAGGGGCACGTCCCGCTCGAGCAGGGCGCGGGCCTGCACCGGGGAGGTGTGGGTGCGCATGACCAGATGCGCGTCCGCGGGCTCGACGAAGAACGTGTCCTGCATCTGCCGGGCGGGGTGATCGGCCGCGAAGTTCAGGGCATCGAAGTTGAACCACTCGTGCTCGATCTCCGGCCCCTCGGCGATCTCCCAGCCGAGGCCCACGAAGAAGTCCGAGATCTCCTCGGAGATGGTGCTCAGCGGGTGCCGGGCGCCGAGGGGGAACCGGTCGGTCGGGATCGTCACGTCGACGGCCTCGGTCACGAGCATCCGGGCGTCGCGCTCCTCCTCGAGCTCGACCTGCCGGGCCGCGATCGCCTTGTTCACCCGGCCGCGGGCCTGCCCCACGAGCTTGCCCGCGACGCCCTTCTGCGCCGGCTCGAGGCCACCGATCGCCCGGTTCGCGAGCGCGAGCGGGCTCCGGTCACCCGTGTGCGCGAGCCGGACCTCCTTGAGATGCTCGAGGGAGTCGGCGGCGGCGACGGCGACGAGCGCCGAGGTGATCGCGGCCTCGACCCCGTCGGCGTCCAACGGCGACAGCGAGCCGTCGGGTGAGGGCGTGGAGGGTGTTGACATGAACTGCGCTTTCTCTCGTCCGGGGACCACAGCGAAGTCTACGGGCGGCTAGAACCTGCCCTGCACCCGGCCGCTGAACTCGGCCAGGAACCGCAGGTGGGCGGCCAGCCCGGTGCGCACGAGGCCGGTGAGGTCACTGAGTTCGGGGTTCGCTGGGTTCGTTGGGTCTGCAGGATTGTCTGGGTTCGCAGGGGCTTCGGGATTGCCCAACGGCCGGGCCGCGAGCGGGGGCACGTAGGCGAAGCACTCGTACGGGCCGGGGATCCCGAGTTCCGTGGCAGCCTGCGCCCACGGCGCCGGGCCGGTGAGGAATTCGCGGTCCGGTCCGGTGAGATCGGCGATGGCCGCCCCGAGGTGGTCGGCCCGGCCGAGCCCGCAGTAGCGCCCGAACCGGGAGTTGATGAGATACAGCCGGGAGTGCCAGCACGTGAGCACGTCGCCGAAGGCGCTCGTGAGCACCGGGAAGGAGTAGGAGGCGTGGATCGGGTCGGCGAGCTGCGAGACGGCCGCGGCGATGTGGACCGGGTCGACCGTGCGCCAGTAGCCGTCACCGAGGTAGCCGACTCCTCGGTCCCACAGGTCCCGCACGCTCGCGGGCAGGTGGGGGCCGAGGGTGAGCCGGGTGTGCTCGCTCACGGGTTCGACGAAGGCGAAGGCCCGCAGCGCCTCGTCGAGATCGCCCGCGGAATCGAGCCCGCCCGTCACGGACCGTCCGGCACGGGCACGAGGGTCGAGGCCCATTGCCGGGCCGGCAACGCTGCGGCCGCGGCGGCGATCTCGGCGTCGAGCCGGTCGGCCCAGGCGCGCGGGGCGCGGCGGGAGGAGGGAGCCGGATCCGGAAGCTCGCCGCGGGCGGCGAGGGTGGCCGCGGCGAGCGTCGGGTGGGCGCCGGGTTCATACGTGCGCAGCCAGCGGGCCTTGTCGGCGATGTAGTCGGCCCGGAGCGCCTGCTCGCCCAGGTCCCGGGCGGTGGGCCGGAACCGGCGCGCCGCCGCCGAGCGGCCGTCGAACCACTGCGTGAACGTGAGCGCGCGCAGCGCCGCGACCTGCTCGGCCAGGTGCTCACCGTAGGGGGCCGCCATCGCCTACTCCACGGGGGCGTCGTCGTGGCTCGCGGCGAGCCGGCGGGCCTGGCGGCGATGCCGCAGGTACTCGATGATCATCGGCACGACCGAGACGGCCACGATGAGCAGGATCGCCACCTCGAGGTTCTCGTGCACGAGCGGGATCTGTCCGAGGAAGTAGCCGATGAGGGTCACCCCGACCGCCCAGAGCACGGCGCCCACGGCCGACCAGGTGAAGAACCGGCGCCGCGGCATCCGGCCCACGCCGGCCACGACCGTGACGAAGGTGCGCACGATCGGCACGAACCGCCCGATCACGAGGGCCTTGTTCCCGTGCTTGTCGAAGAACGCGATGGTCTCGTCGAAGTACTTGCGCTTGAGGATCCGCCCGTCGCGCGCGTACAGCGACGGCCCGATCGCCCGGCCGATCTCGTAGCCGGCGACGTTGCCCGCGAAGGCCGCCACGGACAGGATCACGCACGCGAGCCACAGCGGGATCGGGATGAGGCCCTGATGGATGAACAGCCCGATCGCGAAGAGCAGCGAGTCGCCCGGCAGGATCGGGAACAGGAGGCCGCATTCGATGAAGACGATGGCGACACTGACCCAGAAGAACGCCGAGCCGAACGTGGTCAGCAGGTATTCGGGGTTCATCCACGGGAAAATGTCGTTCACGGCGCCCAGCCTACGGGCAGCGGCCCACACTCGGGCCTGCCTGGGCCCGCCTGGGCCGGCCTGGGCGAGCCGGGGCCGGGCCACGCGGGCCGAACTGGGACGCGGTTCACATGCCGATCGGGTTCGCGGCCTGTCGGCGGTGCTCAGTAGTGTGGGGGGCATGGCCACTGAACCAGCACCGATCTCATTCGCCCGTGGCGCCCCGTCGCTGGACATCATCGATGTCGAGGGGCTCAAGGCCGCCGCCGACCGGGCGTTCACCAACGACCCGGCCCGCACGTTCGGCTACGGCACGTCCGTGGGCTACGTGCCGCTGCGGGAGTGGATCGCCGAGCAGCACGGGGTCGCCCCCGAGCAGGTGATCGTGACGAACGGCTCGATGCAGGCCGATGCGTTCCTGTTCTCCACGCTCGTGGAGGCCGGGGATTCGGTCGTCGTGGAGAGCCCCTCCTACGACCGCACACTCTCCTCGCTGCAGGGCCGCCACGCGGATCTGCACGCCCTCACCCTCGAGGCCGACGGCGTGGCCGTGAACGAGCTGCGCGACCTGCTCGCCGGCGGCAGCCCGGTCAAGCTCGCCCACCTCATCCCGAACTTCCAGAACCCGGCCGGCTACACGCTCGCCGGTGAGAAGCGCACGGAGCTCGTCGACCTCGCGCGTTCCTCGGGCATGACGATCTTCGAGGACGACCCCTACGTCGAGTTGCGCTTCACCGGCGAGCGGCTGCCGACCATGCTCTCGCTCGCGACCGGCGGCGAGGTCGTCTACGCCTCCTCCTTCTCCAAGACGGTCTGCCCCGGGATCCGGGTCGGCTACCTCGTGGGCGAGGCCGGCGTCATCTCACGGATCGCCAAGCTCGCCACCTCGACCTATATCTCCCCGAACATGGTCGCCCAGTCGATCGTGCACGAGTTCATCCAGGGCGGGTCGTACGAGCGCTCGATCGAGACGGTGAAGAAGGCCCTCTCCGAGCGGGTCGACGTGCTCGCCGAGGAGCTGACCGCCCGGCTGCCCCAGGCCCGGTTCGTCAAGCCGGAGGGCGGCTACTTCCTGTGGCTCACCTTCGACGAGGACGTGGACGGCGACGCCCTGTTCGCGAAGGCGGCCGACCGCGGCCTCGCCGTGGTCAAGGGTTCGGACTTCCTGATCAACGGCGCCAAGAACTCCCTGCGCCTGGCCTACTCCGGGGTCGGGGTCGACGATATCCGCGAGGGCGTCACCCGCCTGGCCGCGGCGTACGGCGACCTGTAGTACGCGACCCTGGCCGCGTCGTCCATGAGCCCTTAGGGTGAGCGCATGGACGGCGCGGCGCGGGTTCTCGAGGTGGGTGAGCGCCGGGTGCGGCTCTCCTCGCCCGACCGGCAGATGTGGCCGGGGGTCACGAAGGCGGACCTGGCCGAGTACGTGATCGCGGTGGGGCCGCGGCTGCTCACGGCGATCGGCGATCGACCGGTGACGCTGCAGCGCTTCCCCCAGGGCACGAGCGGGCAGGAGTTCTACTCGAAGAACCCGCCTCGGGGCATGCCCGAGTGGGCCAGGGCCGTGCCGGTGACGTATCCGAGTGGGCGTTCGCATCCGCAGCTCGTGATCGACGAGGTCGCGACCGCCGTCTGGGCGGTGCAGATGAACACGGTGACGTTCCATCCGTGGCCGGTGCGCACGGGCGATACCGACCGGCCCGACGAGGTCCGCATCGATCTCGACCCGCAGCCGGGGCGCTCGTTCACCGACATCGTGCGCGTGGCGCGGGAGCTGCGGGCCGTGCTCGGCGAGGTCGGGCTCACGGGCTTCGTCAAGACGTCCGGGTCGCGCGGGCTGCACGTGTTCGCCCCGATCACGCCCGAGCACGAGTTCACGGACGTGCGGCACGGGGTGATCGGGGTCGCGCGGGAGGTCGAGCGGCGGCTGCCGGAGCTCGTGACCACGGCCTGGTGGAAGGAGGAGCGCGGGGAGCGGATCTTCGTGGACTTCAACCAGGCGAACCGGGACCGCACGATCGCCTCGGCCTATTCGCCCCGGGCGCTGCCGGGGGCGACCGTGTCGATGCCGGTGGCCTGGGAGGACCTGGACGAGGTGTCGACCGGCGACTTCACGGTCGGCACCGTGCCCGGGATCGTGTCGGGCACGGCGGATCCCTGGGAGGGGATGGCCGAAGCCGCCGCATCGTTCGAGCCGGCGCTCGCGCTGTGGGAGGCGGACCTGGAGCGCGGGCTCGGCGAGTTGCCGTTCCCGCCGGACTATCCCAAGATGCCGGGCGAGCCGCCGCGGGTGCAGCCGAGCAGGCGGCGGATGGAGTAGGGGCGGCGCAGCTTCCGCGTGTCCACAGTGCGGCCGTGTCCGTGACCGTACCGGTGACGCTCGCGTAGCCTGGGCTCATGACCGGGGAGATCGTCGCGATCGTGATCAGTGGGGGCACGCTGCTGATCGCGTTGGCGGGCGGCTTCGGCTGGGTCATCCACCGAATGGATGCGGTCCGAGACGAACTGACGAACCAGTTCGAAGGGCGAGTCACCGAGTCCGAACACAGGGTGACCGGCCGGATCGACTCCGTCGAGAATGGTCTCGGCACGCGGATCGACGGAGTCGAGAACGGCCTCGGCACGCGGATCGACTCCGTCGAGAAGGGTCTCGGCACGCGGATCGACTCCGTCGAGAAGGGTCTCGGCACGCGGATCGACGGAGTCGGCGGACGCATCGACGCACTCGACGAGCGGCTCGGCGGGCGCATCGACGCACTCGACGAGCGGCTCGGCGGGCGCATCGACGCACTCGACGAGCGACTCAGCGGGCGCATCGACGCACTCGACGAGAAACTGAGCGGGCAGATCGACGACGTCGAGAAGAACCTCACAGAGGTGAAGATCTCGATCGCACGGCTCGAAGGCCCGACCAGGCCGATGGTCGCTCGTTAATTCGTCCAGCCCTATTCACCTCAGCACCCGCGCCAGGTCGTAGGCGGGCGCCCGTTCGATCTGCTCGAGCCGGCAGCTCTCCGGCTCGCGGTCGGGCCGCCAGCGCAGGAACGTGACGGTGTGCCGGAACCTGTTCCCCTCGAGCTGGTCGAAGGCGACCTCGACCACGCGTTCGGGGCGCAGTGGTACGAACGAGGTGTCCCTCGCCGAGGAGAAGCGGGTCCGTTCCCGCTCGGCGTGGCGGACCTCGCCGCCGGCATCGCGCTCGACGAGCGGTTCGAGCTCCTCCTGCAGTTCCAGCCGCCGGGCCGCGGTGAACGCCGAGATGCCACCGACCCCGATGAGGTCGCCCGCGTCGTCGTACAGCCCGAGCAGCAGCGAACCCACGCCCGCGCCCGACTTGTGCACGCGATACCCCACGAGCACCGCCTCGGCCGTGCGCGCGTGCTTGATCTTGATCATCGTTCGCTTGCCGGGCAGATACGCGCCGCACGCGGGCTTCGCGATCACGCCGTCGAGCCCGGCGCCCTCGAAACGGGCGAACCAGTCCGCCGCCTGCGCGGCGTCGTCCGTCGTCCTGGTCAGGTGGATCGAGGACGACGCTCCCACGCCTTCGAGAGTCGCCTCGAGTCGGGCCCGGCGCGCCGAGAACGGCTCGGGGAGAAGGCTCACGCCCGGATCCGTCAGTTGGTCGAAGGCGATGAACTCCGCGGGGGTCTCGGCCGCGAGCCGCTCGATCCGGGAGGCGGACGGGTGGATCCGTGCCGTGAGGGAGTCCCAGTCGAGACGCTCGGCCCCGGGCTCCCCGGCGCGCACCACGAGCTCGCCGTCGAGGACGACTCCGGCCGGGAGCCGCTCGGCCATGATCGCCACGAGTTCGGGGAAGTAGACGGCCAAATCCTTACCGCTGCGGCTCGCCAGCCGCACCACTCCCCCGTCGTTCACCGCGAGGCAGCGAAATCCGTCCCACTTGGGTTCGTAGGAGTACTCCCCCACCGGGATGGACCGTGCGGCCTTGGCGAGCATCGGCTGCAGCGGGAATTCGATCGGCAGGCTCATCGGGCCATCCTGCCAGCGCTGCAGCATGAGCATCAGGGCCCCACCGTGGTTCGGCTCGCCGAAATGTTCGCCACCGCACGACAGACGCGAGCACGCAGGCGGACGGGCGAGCCAGCCCTGCGGGAGCGGAGATGAGCGGGAATACGGCTGCCACCTTCCGAGCCGGCACCGTGATCTTCCTCCTCGGCTCGGGTGGCTCGGGTGGGTCGATTGAATGTCGGTGCTCGGTTCTAGAGTTGTTTCATGAGCACGAAGGCAGTCCGGCAGATGCGAGCGAGGCGAGCGGAGATCGCCTCGATCGCGTCCGAGGACGCGGTACTGGACCGGGTCCGCCAGGTGCGCAAGGTCCAGGCGGGCGCGGAGGCCGATCTGTTCTTCCTGGCGATCGAGATCGCCCAGCGCAGCCCGGTCACCGAAGAGTGCGGGGCGTGGTCGTGTCACACCGATCTGGCCCTGGGGGTCTCGTATTGTGATTCGGCGGCGAACTGGTTCGCGGCCGTGACCGGCTTCTCCACCGACGCCGCCCAGGCGATGCTCCTCGAAGCCCTCGAGGTCGCCGAACGCCTGCCACTGCTGTACGGGCGGGTCCTGGATGGGCGCACCCGGGCGCACACGGCAAGGCTCGTGGCCGAACAGACCCTCGGCCTGAATGATGAGGCCGCCCGGTTCGTCGATGTCCAGGTCGCAGCCGCCGGGGCGATCCGGGGCCGATACGCGATCAAGGGTCTGGTGCGGGAGGCGATGATCACCCACATGCCCGACCAGTACGCCGACCTGCAGCGGGCGCAGGCCGATCCGCGCCGGGCCGATGTCCACATCGGCACCGACGGCACCGGCCGCATCGACGCGATCGTGTCCACCTTCGCGGCCCTCGATCTGGAACAGAGCCTGGCCTTCGGGGCCGCGCAACTCAAGGCCGCCGGATCCGGTGAGGTCCTCGACGCCCGTCGCTCGCTCACGTTCGAGGGCATCATCGCCGCCACCCACCACCCCGCACCCACCCGGCAGGACGGCTTCGACCTCACCAACGGGCAACCAGGCCAGCAGGCCCAGCAGGCCCAGCAGGCCCAGCAGGCCCAGGAGACTCAGCAGGCGCGGCAGGCCCAGGGACCGGCGGCGGGGGCGCCGGACTGCACGAACAGCACGGATGGCACAGTCAGTACCAGCGGTGCTGTGGGTATGGCTGCGGCCGCCGCAGTCGATCTGACTCCCGATGAAGCCGCAGGCCAGTTCGACGCCCCGTCCGTGAGCACAGCCGCGGCCCCGGCCACGACTACAGCCGTGGGCAGCGCCGCCGGAGCTGCGGCGGGCCCGACCGGCGAGGCGCCTGCCACGGCTGCGGGCGGTGGTGTGTCCTGCGGGCCTGCGTGGTCGGGTCGGGGCGTGCCGCGGGCGAAGGTCGTCATGTACCTGCACATGAACGCCTCCGCTTTCTGGCCCGACGGCCGGCCACCCGACCAACCCGCCAGCCCACCCCGTGATCATCCCGATCACCGGCCCGATCGCCAGCTCGGCGACCCGCCTCCTGATCATCCCGACGGCCGATCCCCTGATCATCCCGACCGTCATCACGGCGGCCCGCCCGCTGGTGGATCGTGCGCGGACCCTCCGGGCACGGCCACCCCGGCGGACACGGCTCGTCCCGAACACGCCGCCGGTACGGCCTGTCCCGAGCACGCCGCCGGTCCGGCCTACGTCGCCGGGCGGGTGGCCCGTGAACCCGTGCGCATCGAGGGGCCGGGGATCCCGACCGGGCTCCTAGTCAGCGCCGCCGAGGTCGCGGCCATGTTCACCACGCCCCACGGCGCGGCCATGCCCGCGCGCGCTGGCGGGTCCGGCGCGGCGCACGGGCCTGGCGGGTCTGGTGGGCCGTGGGGGCCGCAGATATTCGTGCGTCCGGTCATCGACCTCGAAACCGAACATGAAGTCGCCGGCTATGCCGCGGGGGACGTGATCAAGGACCACCTCCACCTACGGGATCGAACCTGCGTGTTCCCCAATTGCGCCCGCCCGGCGCGGGCCTGCGATGCCGACCACATCGACCCCTGGAAGACCGACCGCCAGGGCGACCCGACCGGCGGGCCGACCTGCACGTGCAACCTCGCCAGCCTGTGCCGCCGGCACCATCGCTGGAAGACCCACAACCATCCCGGGCAGCCGCAGGGACGCGGCTCCTGGTCCTACGTCACGCTCGGACCCGGAACCTACTACTGGACCGGCCCCATGGGCCTACGGTTCCTGCGCACCCCGACCGGCACCACCGAGGTCACCGACCAGGCCTGGCACCGCCACGACCTCGCCGCACTCCAGGGCCCCGGCGCCCTCCAGGACCTCGGCGCCCTCCAGGACCTCGAGGCGCTCCCGGACTCCGGCGCGATTCCAGGCCGGGAGCCGCGCCTTGATCATCATGCCCTCCCGGGCAACGAGACTCTCCCGGAACTCGAGGAGGCCCCGGGGCGTGAAGCACGCCCGGATTCGCGGGCCCGCCGTGACGACCTCGACGAGGCCTTCATGGACGCCCTCGAGTACGAATACGGCAACAACACCGACCGGGACATCGAGCCCATCGAGGCCCTTCTCGCCGATGGGCGACTGCAGCCGCCCGTCACATGGGAGGACGGCGCCCAGGACGCCGCCAACCACCCCAACGGCGGCTAGAGCCGCGGATCTGGACCTCGGAGTCGACCTCCGTCGACCTCCGCAAATCATCCGACGGAGGTGACCCCGCCCGCCCGCCGCATGCGCCCGCGCAGCACCACGAGATCGTCCCGGTGCACGACCTCGCGGTCGTGGCCGTCGCCGAACGCGGCCCGCAGTTGCTCGCTCGTGCGTCCGAGCCGGTCGGGCAACTCCTCGGAGGAATAGGCCACGAGTCCCCGGGCCACGACGTGCCCGGTGAGGTCGGCCAGCTCCACCGGGTCCCCGGCCTCGAACTCCCCGGCCACCGCCACGACCCCGGCGGCGAGCAGCGACTTCTTTCCGGCCGTGATGGCGCGCACCGCGCCGTCGTCGAGGGTGAGTCGGCCGCGCACGTCGGCGGCATGGGCGATCCACAGCCGGCGGGTCTGCACCCGCCGCGGGGCGGGCGCGAACCACGTGCCCACGTCGGCGCCGTCGAGCGCCGCGGCGGCATTCTCGGCGCTGGTGAGCACGACGGGAACCCCGGCCGCCGAGGCGATCGCGGCGGCCTCGACCTTGGTCACCATGCCGCCCGTTCCCACGGCGCTGCCCCGGGCGGTGATCTCCACCCCGGCGATCTCGGCCGGGTCCCCCACGAAGGGGATCCGCTTCGCGCCGGCCCGGCTCGGCGGCCCGTCGTAGAGGGCGTCGACGTCGGTGAGCAGCACGAGCGCGTCGGCGTGCGTCAGGTGTGACACGAGCGCGGCGAGGCGGTCGTTGTCGCCGAAGCGCAGCTCCCGCGTGGCCACGGTGTCGTTCTCGTTGACGATCGGCACCACGCCGAGGGCGAGCAGCCTCGTCAGCGCCCGCTGGGCGTTCTTGTAGTGCCCGCGCCGGGTCACGTCCTCCGCGGTGAGCAGCACCTGCCCCACCCGCAGTCCGTGGGCGCGGAACGCCCGGGTGTAGCGGGCGATGAGCGCCCCCTGCCCCACGCTCGCCGCGGCCTGGGCCGTGGCCAGGTCCCGCGGCCGGCCCGGGAGTCCGAGGATCGGCAGGGCGGCGGCGATCGCCCCCGAGGAGACGAGCACGACCTCACCGCCGGCCGCCCGCCGGGCGGCGAGCACGTCGACCAGCGCAGTGAGCTTGTCCACGTCGAGGCGGCCGGCGTCGTCCGTGAGCGAGGAGGAGCCGACCTTGACCACGACGCGGTGGGCGCGGGTCGGATCGGACAGATGGGACCGGTCGAGCACGCTCGGACTCATGCGCTCACTCGCCCCGCTCCGTCCACACTTCCTCCGCCAGCTCCTCCCGGGCCCGGGCCTTCGCGTCCATGCGCTCCTTGAACTCGGCGCGCTTCTCGGAGCGCGTCGGCCGCGGGGAGTCCTCGAGGCGCAGGTCGGTGCCGCGCGGGGAGGCGAGCAGCTCCGGGCCGGTGGAGATGGTCGGCTCCCAGTCGAAGACGACGCCACTCGGCCCGTCGCCGATGACCACCTCGTCGCCCGCCTGGGCGCCGGCGCGGATGAGCTCCTTCTCCACCCCGAGGGCGGCGAGCCGGTCGGCCAGGTAGCCCACGGCCTCGTCGTTGGCGAAGTCCGTCTGGCGCACCCACCGCTCGGGCTTGGTGCCCTGCACGAGGAAGTAGTCGTGGTCGGTGCGGCGCCGGGCCACGGTGAAGCCCGCGCGCTCGGACCGGTCCACGGCCCGGGGCCGCAGCACGGCCGGAGCGGGCTCGGCCTCGGGTTCGATCGAGCGGGTCTCCGCCACGATCCCGGCGAGGGCGAACGAGAGCGGGCGCAGCCCCTCGTGCGAGGCGGTGGAGACGAGGTGGGTGCGCAGCCCGCGCGCCTCGAGATCGGCGCGCACGAACTCGGCGAGTTCCCGGGCCTCGGGCACGTCGATCTTGTTGAGGACGACGAGCCGGGGCCGCTCCGCCAGCGGGAGCCGGCCGGTGAGCTCGTCGGTCGGGTAGGCGGCGAGCTCCGCCTCGATCACGTCGAGGTCGCTCAACGGATCCCGGTCCGACTCGAGCGTCGCGCAGTCGAGCACGTGCACGAGCACCGAACAGCGTTCGATGTGTCGCAGGAACTCGAGCCCGAGGCCGCGCCCCTCGGACGCACCGGGAATGAGCCCGGGCACGTCGGCCACGGTGTAGCGCACGTCGCCCGCCTCCACCACGCCCAGGTTCGGCACGAGCGTGGTGAACGGGTATTCGGCGATCTTCGGGCGCGCTGCCGACATGGCGGCGATGAGGGAGGACTTCCCGGCCGAGGGGAACCCGATGAGGGCCACGTCGGCGACGGTCTTGAGCTCCACCACGAGCTCACCCTCGTCGCCCGGCTCCCCGAGCAGCGCGAATCCGGGCGCCTTGCGCTTGGGCGAGGCGAGCGCGGCGTTGCCGAGCCCCCCGTGGCCGCCGTCGGCGGCGACGTAGCGGGCGCCCGCCCCCACGAGGTCGGCCAGCACCGTCCCGGAGCGCGTCTTGACCACGGTGCCGTTGGGAACGGGCAGCACGAGATCGGCGCCGTTGCGGCCGTGCCGCATGCTCCCGGCCCCCGGGCGGCCGTTCTCGGCGCGCCGGTGCGGCGAGTGGTGGTAGTCGAGCAGGGTGGTCACATCGGGATCCACCTCGAGAACGACGCTGCCCCCGCGGCCGCCGTTGGCGCCGTCGGGCCCGCCGAGCGGCTTGAACTTCTCCCGGTGCACGGAGGCGCAGCCGTGGCCGCCGTCCCCGCCGCGGACGAACAGCACGACCCGATCCACGAACGTTGCCATGAGCGTCCTTCCAACGCGCGAAGGGCGGAACGGCCCATTAGCCGCTCCGCCCTTCGTCAAGATTACTGACCGCCCGGCCGGGCGATGTGATGCGACCTCAGGAGGCCGTGACGATCTCCACGACCTTGCGGCCGCGGCGGTTGGCGAACTGCACCGTGCCCGCCTCGACGGCGAAGAGGGTGTCGTCGCGACCCTTGCGAACGTTGTCGCCCGGGTGGAACTTCGTGCCCCGCTGGCGAACGAGGATCTCGCCGGCCTTGACATCCTGGCCGCCGAAACGCTTGACGCCGAGACGCTGGGCGTTCGAGTCGCGACCGTTCCGGGTAGAGCTGGCGCCCTTCTTGCTTGCCATGAGCTGAACCTGCTTCCTTCAGTGAGGTCGGACTTAGTTGATGCCGGTGATCTTGACGCGGGTGAGGTCCTGACGGTGCCCCTGCCGACGCCGGTAACCGGTCTTGTTCTTGTACTTGAGGATCGTGATCTTCTTGCCGCGCTCGTCCCGGACGATCTCGGCGGTCACCTTCACCCCGGCCAGGTCCTCGGCACCCGAGGTGACCTTCTCGCCGTCGACGAGCAGCACCGGAACCATCTCGATGGTCTCCCCGGCCGCACCCTTGATGCGGTCCATGACGACGACGTCACCGACGGACACCTTCTCCTGTCGGCCGCCGGCCTTGACGATCGCGTACACCACGTTCCTGCTCATCTCTGTCGAACTACATGTCTCGTCAGCACCTCGGGGCGAACCCGCCACGACGCTGCTGCCCGCCCCGCGCGAGGGATCGCGCACTGGGCTCCTGGCTCATCTGACCACGTCCGCGCACGCGAGTGCGCCGACGCCCAACTTTACGCGAGAGCGGCTACGCAGGGCAAATGCGCCCACTGTGACGTAGACCGCTCTCGCGCGGTGACCGGCTCAGCCGGCCGGAACCTCGGCCGCCGGGGGCTCGGAGCCCTCGCCCGCCGGGGCGGCCTCGCCCACGCCTGCGGACGACGCAGCCTCCGTCTCGGAGGCCGCCTCACCCCCGGACGTGCCGCCCGCGACCGCAGCCGACCCGGGATCGGTTGCTGCGCCGTCCTCACCCGTGTGGGCGTGGGCGGCCGCCGCCGCGATCGCGGCGAGCGTGGCCTTGACCTGCTCGCGCTGCTCCTCGTTCACCGGCTCGGCCTCCGGCTCCGGCTGGGCGGCCGGCTGGGAGGAGGAGCTGCGGCGCCCCTTGCGCGAGCGCGTCGAGTCCCCGGAGCGGCCGGAGGACTTCGAGCCGCCCTTCTCCCTGCCGTCCTTGCCATCCCTGGCCGAGGTACCCGGCTCGGTCTGGGACTCGCCCTCGACCGGGTCGGAGGTCACGTGGTAGCCCCGCCCGTTGCAGCACTCGCACGTGGTCGAGAAGGCCTCGACGAGGCCCTGGCCGACCCGCTTGCGGGTCATCTGCACGAGCCCGAGCGAGGTGACCTCGGCGACCTGGTGGCGGGTGCGGTCCCGGCCCAGGCACTCGACGAGCCGGCGCAGCACGAGATCCCGGTTGGACTCGAGCACCATGTCGATGAAGTCGATCACGATGATCCCGCCGATGTCGCGCAGCCGCAGCTGACGCACGACCTCCTCGGCCGCCTCGAGGTTGTTCTTCGTGACGGTCTCCTCGAGCGTGCCGCCCGAGCCCGTGAACTTGCCCGTGTTGACGTCCACGACGGTCATCGCCTCGGTGCGGTCGATCACGAGCGAGCCACCCGAGGGCAGCCAGACCTTGCGGTCCATCCCCTTGGCGAGCTGCTCGTCCACCCGATGGGCGCTGAACACGTCGGCCGGCCCGGTCCACTGGCTCATCCGGTCGGCCAGGTCCGAGGCGACGGAGTTGACGTACTCCGAGATCGTCTTCCAGGCGTTCGGCCCGGAGATGACGAGCGCGGAGAAGTCGTCGTTGAAGATGTCGCGCACCACGCGGGTGGCGAGCTCGGGTTCACCCTTGAGCAGGGCGGGCACCGAGGACGGCTTGGCCGACTTCTTCTCGATCTCCGCCCACTGGGCCGAGAGCCGCTCGACGTCGCCGCGCAGCTCCTCCTCCGAGGCGCCCTCGGCGGCGGTGCGCACGATGACGCCCTGGCCGTCGGGGACGATCGTGTTGAGCAGCTTCTTGAGGCGGCTCCGCTCCGTCTCCGGGAGCTTGCGGGAGATGCCGGTCATCCCGCCCCCGGGCACGAGCACGAGGTAGCGGCCGGCGAGGGTGACCTGGGAGGTGAGCCGGGCGCCCTTGTGCCCGATCGGGTCCTTCGTCACCTGCACGAGCACGCTGTCGCCCGAGGAGAGCGCGTTCTCGATCTTGCGCGGCTTGCCGTTCAGGCCGGCCAGGTCCCAATTCACCTCGCCGGCGTAGAGCACGGCGTTGCGACCGCGACCGAGGTCGACGAATGCGGCCTCCATCGAGGGCAGGACGTTCTGCACGCGGCCGATGTAGACGTTGCCGACCATCGAGCTGTGCGACTTCTGCGCCACATAGTGCTCCACGAGCACGTCGTCCTCGAGCACGGCGACCTGGGTGCGGCCGGCCTGCTCGCGCACGATCATCTTGCGCTCGACGGACTCGCGGCGGGCGAGGAACTCGGCCTCGGTGATGATGGACCGGCGACGGTGGGGGTCGCGGCCCTCCTTGCGGCGCTGACGCTTGGCCTCGAGGCGCGTCGAGCCCTTGAGCGGCGTGACGGAGTCGCGGGCGGCCTGGGCGCCGCCGTCGTCGTTGCCGCGGCCGGAGCGGGAACGACGCCGGCGCCGGCGCGAACTCGAGGAGGCGTTGTCCCCGGAGTCGTCGTCGCTACCCGACGCCTCCGAGCCTCCAGGGCCTCCAGAGCCGTTCGAGCCGTTCGAGCCGTTCGACTCGGCACGCGACCCGTTCGAGTCACCCTTCCCGGAGCCCTTGCCGGAACGCTTCGGTGAATCCGCGTCCGAGCCCGACGAGCCGGAGGAGTCCGACGAGTCCGTGGACCCCTCGCCCGACTCGCCGCCCGCGGAGCCGGAGTCGTCGTTCGAACCACCCGAGCGGCGGCGGCCGCGGCCCCCGCGGCGCCGGCGACGGCGCGGCTTCGAGTCGTCGTGATCGCCGTCCGCGCCCGTCTCGCCGGGCATGCCCCGACCCGACCTGCCCGACTCGCCGGACTCGTCGGACTGCTCGGACCGGTCCGGCTGCCCGGGCCGGTCGGCCCGTTCGGACTCGTCGGCCTGCACGGACTTCTCGGCCCGCTCGACCTGGGTGTCCTCGGCACGTTCCTCGGCCGCCCGGCGCTTGCTCGATCCCTTGCGGCGCGGGGTGAGGTCCGGCGCCTGGAACAGCAGCGCGGTGGCCGGAAGGCGCGGGGCGTCGTCACCGGCGGGTTCGCGCTCCGGGATGACCAGGTCGTCGAGGCTCGTGGCGGTCGCCGCGTCCGTTCCGTCCTCATCCTCGTCCTCGCCGCCCTGGCCGAATTCGGCCAGCACGTTGAGCGCGGAGCGTGCGGACGACGTCGCTCCCGTTCCGCTCCCGGCGTTCGAGGCGCTCGCCTCGGCCCGCCCGGCCGCCCCCTGCTCGGCGGTGCCTGCGGATTCGTCGGATTCGTTGGATCCGTTGGATTCGTTGGATTCTGTCGGGGCCGACGTGCGCGCACCGCTCGACCGACTCGACTTGGTCGCCTTGGTCGAGTTGGCGGCCTTGGTCGTCTTCGCCGACGCGCGGGAACGGCCCGATCGTGCCGGTGCGGCCTGGTCGCCGCCGGATGCCTCGGCGGTCTCGACCGGCGCCGTGGCGTCGATGGAACCAGCAGAACCAGCCGAACCAGCAGTCTCAGCGGACCCGGCGGTCTCGGCGGGCTTGTCGGCCACCGGGGCCGCGGACCCGGCCGAGCGGGTCGAGCGACGGGACCGGGTCGCCCTGGCGGGCGCAGTCGCAGCGGGCCGCTCGGCGGCGACCGGCTGCTCGGCCACTGCCGGAACATCCGTGGTGAGGGGCTGCTCGGCGGCCGGCTGCTCGGCCGCGGCCGGAACATCCGTGGTGAGGGGCTGGTCGGCGGCGGCGGCCTTCGCCTGACGCGCCGGGGCGGACTTCTTGGTCGTCGTGGCCGGCTCGGCCTGGGCGGCCGCCGACTTCGTGGACTTCGCCGTCTTCGTGGCCTTCGTGGACTTCGTGGACACTGCCGACTTCGTGGCCTTCGTGGACACTGCCGCCTTCTCGGCCTTGGGCGCTTCCGTGGCCTTCGCTGCGGACTCGGAGGCCTCGGAGGCGTCACTGGCCCCAGTTTCCGGGGCTGTGTCCGCCGCGGTGGCCGGGGCTGTGTCCGGCGCGGTGACGTCGCCTGCGACGGCCTTCGCGGCCTTCGTGGCCGCAGTCTTGGTGGTCGCAGCCTTCGTGGCCTTGGTGGTTGC
Organism: Pseudactinotalea sp. HY158; assembly: GCF_009660225.1. Classification (NCBI taxonomy): domain Bacteria; kingdom Bacillati; phylum Actinomycetota; class Actinomycetes; order Micrococcales; family Cellulomonadaceae; genus Pseudactinotalea; species Pseudactinotalea sp. HY158. The sequence goes on along the minus strand of NZ_CP045920.1, from coordinate 1,234,791 downwards.
GGCCTTGGCGCCCTTGGCAGCCGGAGCCTCGGCCGCCTCAGTGGCTGCAGCAGCAGTGGCCTTCGTGGTTGCGGCCTTGGCGGCCGGAGCCTTGGCGGCTGCGGCCTTGGCGGTCGTGGCGCGCCGCTGTGTCTTCGGGGTCTTCGGGGTCTCCGGGGTCTCTGAGTTCTCTGAGCTCTCTGGGGCCCCTGAAGTCACCGAGCTCTCCGGGGTCGCGTCGGCCGCCGGGGCGGGCGCATCGGTGGCTGCGGACTTCTTGGAGCGGGTCGAACGCGTCGGCTTCGCCAGGGCGGCGGGCTCCGCGGCCGGCTGCTGCGCCTCGGCGGCGGCCGACTCCGGCGGAAGCGTGGGCCTCGTGGCCCGGCGCGGACGGCGGCGGGCGGGGGGCGCCTGCACCGATTCAGCAGATTCAGCAGATTCAGGGGTGTTCATTGGTGTCGTCATGTTGGGAGTGCTCCCACCCGGTGCCCCAGCCATACCCACCTACGGCACTCGGGATGTCGTTGGCGCCGTCGCGCCTGAGAAAGTCGTGTTGTGCGGCTCCCGTTCGCGCACTCGCGCGTCTGGGCACCGCCGGTGCCTTCGCGGACCATGTGGGCCCACTGCCGGTCGATCCATCGTCGTGCGCAGGCAATCGAACCGCGCAGGCAACGCGAACCCCAACCAAGCTGAAGTCACCGGGTTCACCAGCGGGTATGGCCATCTGGATCACCGGAACCCAGTATCGCACACCGGGGCCGATACGCACGGGAGCTGACCGCGTGAGGCGAGCGGCCGTCGTCCATAGGCTTGTTCCACAACACCACGCCGCGCCCGGCGTGGTGTCATAGGAGCGGGCCGCCGACCGGCGACCCGCCCCTGCAGACCGTGAGGCCGCCGCCGTGAAACGCATCATCGACGCCCTGCTCACCGTCACGTCCCACCTCGACCTGAACGAGGTCCTGGGAGAGATCGTGACCGCGGCGTGTCACCTGACGGGCGCGCGGTACGCGGCGATCGGCGTGCTCGACTCGATCGGCCAGATCGATCCGTTCGTGAGCCACGGCCTCGACCCGGATCTCGTCGCGACCCTGCGGCATCCGGAGGGCCGGGGCGTGCTCGCGGCGATCCCGCCGGACGGCCACCTCGTGCTCGAGGACCTGACGACCCACCCGGACTTCGGCGGATTCCCGGAGCACCATCCGATCATGCACACCTTCCTCGGGGTGCCGATCCACGTGGCCGGGGAGGCCTACGGGCGCCTGTACGTCGCGGAGAAGGACGGCGGCTTCACCGAGGCCGACACCGACTCGATGCACCTGCTCGCCTCCGCGGCCGCGGTCGCCGTGCAGAACAGCGACCTGTACACGGCGGTGCGCACGCGGGAGCGGTGGCTGCAGGCAGGCCACGACATCACCTCGGCCCTGCTGCAGGATCCCGATCCCGAGGACGCCCTCGCGCTCATCGCCTCCCGGATTCGGCAGGTGGCCGATGCGGACGCGGCCTGCATCGTGCTGCCGGGGGTCGGCGGGGACTGGGTGATCGAGATCGTCGACGGCCCGGAGACGGCGGACCTGCTCGGCATCGTCATGCCGGCGGAGGGCCGGGCCCGCAGCGTGCTCTCCTCCGGTGCCGGGCTCGTGGTCGATTCGTTCTCACGCACCCCCTCGCTGCGGGTTCCCGAGTTCGGGCGCTACGGACCGGCGCTCTATGCCCCGCTCCTGGCCGACGGGAACGCGCTCGGCGTCATCGCCCTGCTGCGCCGGCTCGGGGCACCCGAGTTCATGCAGGACGAGTTGACGATCGCCGAGTCGATCGCGGGCCAAGCGGCCCTCGCGCTCAAGCTCGCCGAGGCCCGCGCGGCCAAGGACCGGGCCACGCTGCTCGACGAGCGCGCCCGGATCGGGCGCGACCTGCACGACCTGGCCATCCAGCAGCTGTTCGCCACGGGGCTGCAGCTGAGCAAGGCCCGCGAATCGGTCACCGACTCGATCGTGCACCAGGCGCTCACCGAGGCGCTCGACGGCGTGGACGACTCCGTGCGCCAGATCCGGGCGATCGTGCGCTCGATCCGCAGCGACGACGAGGCCGCCCCGATCCTCGAACGGCTGCAGCGGGAGACCTCGCTCGCCCGCACGGGGCTGGGCTTCGCGCCCTCGCTCGTGGTCACGCCCTCCGACCCCCGCGACGACGTGAACGAGCTGGCCGCCCTCGTGGGCGGCGACCTGGCCGACGACATCGTCGCGGTCGTGCGTGAGGGGCTCGCCAACGCGGCCCGGCACGCGCGCGCCTCCTCGGTGCACGTGCAGGTGGACCTCAGCCCCCGAAGTGTGCAGATCGAGGTGGCCGACGACGGGGTGGGCATCGACCCCGCCCGCACCCGCGCCTCCGGCCTGGCGAACCTCGGCTCGCGGGCCCGCCGGCACGGGGGCACGTTCATGTTCGGCCCCGGCGAGACCGGCGGCAGCCTTCTGCACTGGGACGCCCGGCTGGGATGAGGACCGCCCCGGGCCGCGACCGTTCCCCTCATGTGAGCACCGTTAATATGAGCACCGTGCCCTTCAGGACGCTGCGACCGGCGGGACCGCACGAGCGGCGAGGTGAGGATGGTTGACGACAATGCCCTCATCTCCGACAAGGCGATCTGGGAGGACGTGTCGTTCCGTTTCCGAGACACGGTGCGCTATGGGTAGCCGACGTTCGTTCCTGCGCGCGAGCCTGGCCGGGATCATGGTGCTGGGCCTGGCGGGCTGTGGCGGGCCGGACGGCACGTGGAGCAACGCCGACCTGCCGCATGACGCCCCCTCGGGCGGGTGGGCCCGCGCCGATATGGAGTCGGCGATCCGGGCGCTGCCGGGCATCGAGGACGTGTCGATCAGCGGCTGGGAGCCCAATACCAAGGGAAACGTGGGGGTCGCCCTCCGCTTCTCGCTCGCGGCCGGATACACGGTCAGCCGCGGCCCCGCGCTCATCACCTACCTCGTGGAGTCGGCCTGGTCCGTGCGGCAGGGCTATATGCCGAATGCGGCGATCACGATCGCGGTGCGCAGTTCGCCCGAGGATCCGTTCGATGGTCCCGCCGCCGCGCGGGCGGCCGGCTGGCTTCCGGCAGGCGGCGATCTCGGTCGCTTCAATCCCGAGACGGGCTACTCCGTGACCGAGGTGTGGCTGCCGGGACACGACGGCGTGCGCGCCGACTCCGGGCTCGGGGCCCGGGAGAACCTGGACCGGCTCGGCACCTGGCCCGGTCCGGTGCCCGCCACCCCCGACGGGCTCATCACCCGCCGCCCCTGAACCCATGCCCTGAGCGGGGCCACCCCGCCCAGCAGTCGAACCGGAAGGACATCCGATGACGAGCGATCCCTTGGATGCACTCGATGAGGTGCGCCGCCGGATCGGCGCGTTGCGGGAACAGGCCCGGCTCAACGCCGAGCGGACCTCCGCACTGCCGGCCGAGACCCACTCGGACGACATGACGGCGACTCCGCGGCGCCGACCCAACCTGGTCTTCGTCATGTCGGACGATCACGCCGCGCACGCGATCTCGGCGTACGGCGGCCGGGTGAACCGGACCCCGAACCTCGACCGGATCGCCACCGAGGGCGTGCTCATGGGGTCGGTGTACTGCACGAACTCCCTGTGCACACCGTCGCGGGCGAGCATCCTCACGGGCACCTACAGCCACGTCAACGGCTCCCCGTCGATCTACTCCGAGTTCGACTACCGCGTTCCCACCTTCGTCGAGGCCCTGCAGGCGACCGGGTACGCGACGGCGATCTTCGGCAAGTGGCACCTCGGGGAGTCGGCGGCGTCCCGGCCCCGCGGCTTCGACTCCTGGCAGGTGTTCCCCGACCAGGGGGACTACGTCGATCCGGAGATGGTCACCGCCGCCGGCCCCGTGGACGTGCCCGGATACGCGACGGACATCGTGACCGACCTGAGCCTGGAGTGGCTGCGCTCACTCGACGGCGATCGGCCGTTCTGCCTCATGGTCCACCACAAGGCCCCGCACCGCCCGTGGATCCCCCACCCCCGGCACGGCCACCTGTACGCCGACGGAGACCTGCCCGAGCCGGCCACCCTCTTCGACGACCACTCCACCATGAGTCGGGCCGTGCGGGACGTGCGGATGTCGATCGCGGACGACCTCACCCGCGACGACATCAAGGAGGACGTGCCCCCCGAGCTCCTCGGGCCCGAGAACACCCGGGCGCGCACCAGCTGGACGTACCAGCGCTACCTGCGCGACTACCTGCAGACCGTGCAGGCGGTCGACGACGGCGTGGGGGCGCTGCTCGACCACCTCGACGAGGCGGGCCTGGCCGAGGACACGATCGTGGTCTACACCTCCGACCAGGGCTTCTTCCTCGGCGACCACGGCTGGTTCGACAAGCGGCTCATGTTCGACCAGTCGCTGCAGATGCCGATGCTGCTGCGCTGGCCCGCCGAGATCCCCGCCGGCACCCGCCGCGAGGAGATCATCACGAACGTCGACTTCGCCGCCACGTTCCTCGACGCGTGCGGGCTCGACCCGTCGCAGGTGCTGCCGACCTCCCAGGGCCGCAGCTTCCGCCCGATCCTGCGCGGGGAGCAGGTCGAGGACTGGCCCACGTCGATGTACTACCGGTACTGGGAGCACGACGACCCGGTCCATCACGCCCCCGCCCACTACGGCGTGCGCACCGACCGGTACAAGTACATCCACTACTACGGCGACGGGCTCGGCTCCCCCGGCTCCTCGGACCGGCGCTTCGAGCAGGAGTACGAGCTGTACGACCTCGGAGCCGATCCCGAGGAACTGACGAACGTCGCAGGCGATCCGGCCTACGCGGACATCCTCGCCGACCTGCGCGCCGAGCTGACGCGCCTCCAGGCCCGCTACGGCGACCGGCCCTATGCGGGGCCGGACACCCCGCGGCCCGACTGGAGCACCGGCGTCCATACGTTCGGCGGCGGGCCGCACGAGCGTACGGACGGCGCAGCGCACCTCACGTAGTCGGCAACCCGTCGCAGCGATCGAGCCAGTCGAGCAGGAGCGCCGCGGCGAGGCCGGGCTGCTCGTGCAGCAGGGCGTGGCCCGCGCGGTCGAGCACGCCGACGGTCGCGCGGGCGTAGTGGTCGGCGAGGGACTGCGCGTGGGCGCTGCCGGCGATCGAGTCCTGCCGGCCGGCGAGGATGAGGACCGGTCGGTCGTCGGATGCCGGCGCCCTCCGCCGGTCGCGCAGCGTCCAGTTCGCGAACACCCTCGTCAGGCCGGCCCAGTCGACCAGCGCCGCCGACGGAGCGATGTACCGGCGGTGACGCTCGAGGGTCTGCGGGGTCTGCAGCACGAAATAGGTGCGGTAGGTCTCGGCGAGGTCCGCTGCCAGCTCCCGCTCGGCGTCGACCGTCGAGACCAGCGCACGATGCTGCGGGCGCGGAGCCGCCTGTTCGGTGCCCGCACCGACCGGGGCGATGAGCGCCAGGCCGGCCACTCGGTCCGGCTCGGCGTCGGCGAGCGCCCGGGCGAGGTACGCACCGTACGAATGGCCCACGACGAGGTACGGGTGGTCACCGATGACCTCGCCGGCGAATCCGATGAGGAGGTCGAGGACGTCGTCGTTGCTCATGACCGCCGCGGGCATCGGCGTCTTCCCCATCCCCGGCAGGTCGGGGTACAGGCGCCGATGATCGCGCGGGGCCGCGGCGAACGCGGGCTCGAGCGCCACCGCGATCTCGCGATGATCGACCCCCGCGCCGTGCAGCACGAGGATCGGCATGCCGTCTCCGTGCTCGATGTAGTGCACGGCCGACCCGGCGATCCTCGCCTCCATCCGATCCACGGTAGGCGGGCCCGGGCCGCCCGCAATCGGCCCGGTCAGCCGGCGTGAGCGGCGAGACGGTGCAGGAAGAGCGCCTCCGCGAGCGCGAGGTGGGAGATCTCGTCGGGGTGGACCGACTCGTCCTCGGCGTGCATGCGGCTCGCCGGCTCGGCCACCCCGACGAGGACGATCGAGGCCTCCGGGTGGGCGTCGGCGAGGGCCGCGGTGAGCGGGATCGATCCGCCCTGGCCGGAGGTCTGCGTGGGCGCGTCGAAGGCGTCGGCCATCGCGCCGGCGAGCAGCTCGAACGCGCGGGTGTCCTGTCGGGCGGAGAAGGGGCGACCGAGGCCGACCCGCTCGAACTCGACGTGCACGCCCCCGGGCGCGGCCCCTCGCAGGTGTTCGACGAGCGCCTCCTGTGCCCGCCCCGGGTCCATCCCGGGTGGCACGCGCAGGCTGACGCGGGCCGCGGCGGCGGGCTGCACCGACGGCACCGAGCCGATCACGGCGGGGGCGTCGATTCCGAGCACGGTGACCGCGGGACGGGCCCACAGGTGGTCGGAGATCGTCCCGCTGCCGATCCGGCGCACCCCGGGCAGGATGCCCGCATCGGCGCGGAAGGTCTCCTCGTCGTATTGCGTGCCCTCCCAGACGCCGTCGGCGGCGAGCCCGTCGATGGTCGTGTTCCCGTCGGCGTCGCGCAGGCTCGCGAGCATGGCGATGAGGGCCGCGAGCGCGTCGGGGGCGGCGCCGCCGAACGCTCCCGAATGGAGTTGTCCGCTGCCGGTGCGCACGCGCACGATCGTGTCGGCCATCCCGCGCAGGGCGACCGTGAGCGTCGGCACTCCGACGGCGATGTTGCCGACGTCCCCGATGATGACGATCTCGGCCGCGAACTCCTCCGGGTGGTCGCGCACGTAGTCCTCGAGGCCGCCGGTGCCCTGTTCCTCGGAGCCCTCGACCACGACGGTGAGGGAGCACGGGTAGCCGTCGCCGCTCAGCGCCCGGCACGCGCGCAGGGCCGTGAGGTGGGCGAGGATGTTGCCCTTGCAGTCGGCGGCGCCGCGGCCGTAGTGGCGCCCGTCCCGTTCGGTCAGGTCCCACGGGTCGCTCGTCCACTCCTCGGCGTGGGCGGGCTGGACGTCGTAGTGGGCGTAGAGCAGCACCCGCGGGGAGTCGGGCGGGCCGTCGTAGGTCGCGATGACGGCGTCCGTGCCGTCGGGAGTGCGGGCGAGCCGAGCCTCGAGCCCCTCGGCGGCCAGCGAGTCTCGGACCCAGCGGGCCGCGAGCTCGAGCTCACGTGGATCCTCGACCTGCGCGTCCGCCACGGACCGCAGCGCCACGAGGGCGCGCAGTTCGTCCAGGGCACGGGGCATGAGGCCGGCGACCTCCGCGCGCAGCCGGTCCTGAAGCGGGTCGGTCATGAGTCCCTCCGTCGCCAGGCACCGCCGCGGCGCCCGGCCACCCAGGCGACGACCTGGGTGCGCCGCTCGAGTCCCATCTTGGACAGGAGCGAGGTGATGTGGTTCTTCACGGTCTTCTCGGCGACGCCGAGCCGGTCGGCGATCTCGCGGTTCGTCAGCCCCTCGGCGATGAGCTCGAGCACCCGCCGCTCGGACTTGGTCAGGTCGGCGGTCGGGTCGTCCTCGCTCTGGTGGCGGGTGATCGTGCGGTGGTCGAGCAGCACCCGGCCCGCGGCCACGGCCCGGACCACCTCGGCGATCTCGGCCCCGCGCACGCTCTTGAGCAGGAAGGCCTTGGCGCCGGCGGTCAGGGCCTCGCTCACCGCCTCGTCGTCGTCGAAGGAGGTGAGCACGATGCTGCGGGCCTCGGGCAGGTCGCGCGTGGCGGCGTTGATGATGTCGATGCCGGTGCCGTCGGGCAGTTGCAGGTCGACGAGTAGCACCGCCGGGCGCACGAGCATCATCCGCCGGACGGCCTCGGCCACGGAGCCGGCCTCGCCGACGACCTGCAGGCCGTCGGAGCGGTCGATCACCTCGGCGATCCCGCGGCGGACGACCTCGTGGTCGTCGACGATCATCACCGGGATGTCGGTGCTCCCGGGCATCTGGTTGGTCACGGCGCTCAGCCTATCCGCCCGCGCCCCGCCGGGCGGGCGTCGGCCGATTCCGGCCCGGCGACACCCTTGTCGCCGAGGCCGCGACCGTGGTGCTCTGGAACAGGCCGATGAGAGCGCGCACGAGGAGTCCCCGATGACAGAGATCTACCTGATTCGTCATGGCGAGACCGCGTGGAGCCGCAGCGGGCGGCACACCTCGGTCACCGACCTGGACCTGACCGAGATCGGGGTGCGGCAGGCCGAGTCGCTCAAGGGCCGGCTCGATCCCGCCGCGTTCGACCTGGTGCTCTCGAGTCCGCGGCTGCGTGCCCGGCGCACGGCCGAGCTCGCCGGATTCTCCGCCGACCGGGTCGAGCTCTGCGAGGACCTCGTCGAATGGGACTACGGCGACTACGAGGGGGTGACAAGCGCCGACATCCGCGCCGAGAGGCCGGGCTGGACCATCTGGACCGGCGACGTTCCCGGGGGCGAGACGGCGGAGCAGGTGCGCGCCCGCCTCACCCGGGTGATCGACCGCGCCGCCGGGTCGGGTCTGGACCGCGTGCTCTGCTTCGGCCACGGTCACGGCCTGCGGGCGATGACCCTGTGCTGGCTCGGGCTCGACTTCGGCTTGGGCGACTCGTTCCCGTTGGCGACCGGGACGGTGAGCGTGCTCGCCCCCTACAAGGGCGGGCGGGCCCTGTCGCGATGGAATTCGCAGCTGTGACCGGGACCGCGGCCCCTCGTCCCGATTCGCGCGGCGACGGCCTGTCGAACCCTCCACCCCGTTCGGCTCGCGTGGACGACGAGCGGTCGCACCACTGTCAGGCCGCTCCCGCCGCGCCGGCCACGGCCGCCGATCGAGTGTCGATCGACTCCGCCATCATCTCGATCTCCCGCTCGGGAATGCCGTTCCTCCGCGCTGCGCCGCGCCAGTCGGCCGTCACCGCCAGGATGCGGAGCATCCTGGCGCGCGCCTCGTCGGCGCTCAGGGCGCATTCCTCGGCCAGCGGCAGCAATGCCTCAGCTTCGTCGGGGAGCGCGTAGGCCCCCAAGATCGCCGTCGAGCGCGCCTTCCACGGATCCGGGTTGGGATTCACGTCGAAGGCCGGGCTGAGCGTCCATGAGCCGCGATCTGCGAGGAAGCCGTGGTTGCGGAGGTGGTCATCGGTATTCCCCAGAACGATGGATGCGACCGCACGATCGAAGAGCGCTCGGTGGTCCGCCTTCGGGGAGAGCGAGAGGTCTCGGATCGCCTCGGCGATCTCGGCATAGTCGCGCTGGTCGCCGTCGGAGGCGCCGAGCGCGGTCATCGCGCTGATGTAGCCGACTCTGTGCCCGTCGTCGGTGCGGTCGAATCGTCGCAGGATGAGCACGCTGCGCTCGCCCACTCGTGTCAGCCGCCGGGTGGGTGTTCGGATGGCCGCCGACTCCAGTAGATCCAGCGCTGTCGCCTCCCACGCCATGACGTCCCACCGGTCGCCGGAGTGGGGGAACTTGGCGATGGCCAACGCACCGTCTTCGAGGCGAACAGACGCCTTCGGACGCGCACCGCCCAGCCCGGTCGTGCCTGTGTCGAGCAGTTGCTTGACGGCTTCACGGGGATCGTCGTCCGCGGCGACGTCGTCGGAGGCATGCAGCAGCGCCGGGAGTGAGACCAACTGTGGGACGTGCGACGCGTTGCCGACGAACGTCGAGGTGCCGGCGATCCGGTATCGCAGGGCTCCCTGACGCGCGTCGTCGCTGACACCCAGGAGGAAGTCGAGGTCGTCCAGTCGGCGCGAGGCTCGGCCCTCTTCGCGGGCACGGGCGCGCTCTGCCTTCTCGATGAGATTCCTGCCCCAGCGGTCGGGAGCGCTGTCGGCGAAGGCCCGCACGAGACCGGGCTGATGCTGCGCCCCCGAGACGAGCGGCAGCGCAGGGTCGATACTCATCCCGTCGCCGGCCAGGTAGCTCGGGTCGTAGAGGAACGTGGTGGAGATCCGGCTACGCTCCCTGGTGAAATGCGCCTGCCCCACCAGGATCGACTCTCCGGCCCGGTCGATCACGACGTCGACCGTGGTCATCGTGCGCGTCTCTTCGCGAGTTTTCCGGCCCGCAGACGCCCGATGTCGCTGCCGAGCGGGTCGACCGCCTGGACCGTCCGATCGAGCACACCGAGGGCGCGCAGCACCTGCGCGACGTTCCCGAAACCCACACCGGGGTCTCCCGACTCGACCTTGCGCAGCGTGTCTCGCGTGATGCCGGCGCGCTCGGCCACCTGCTGCGCGGTGAGTCCGAGGACCATGCGCCAGCCACGCACATGCTCGCCGAACTCGGCTAGCTCACGGCCGATCCGGTACCCACCCATGACACACTCCCTCCGTCGCTTATGGCTAAGATAGCAGCCATATATGGTCGTTATGACGACCTTTGTCGCCACGCTTCTACGAGTGTCCGAGTCGATGGGCCACGACGCCGAACCGGCAGGCTCGAACTCGACCATCACGGCCGGGCACGGATGCGGGCACCCTCTCGCTCGCGGACATCCGGGAACGGGCGCCGCCCAGGGCGAACTCTGCATCCTCCCGCACAGCGCCGCGCACCGCGCGTTCTCACGCTTCTTCGTCGCGGAGGTCGTGCGGTCGCGCCGCCGCGGCACGGTTCGCCGACCACGGGAATCGTGTCCCGAGGGAGACCGGGCTCGTCATCGACGCCGGCCTACATGTGTCGCGTCGGGCCCATGCGCCGGTGCAGGATGCCGCACGATGTCGACGTTGTCGGCCATCTCGACGTAGAACACGAGATGGCTGCCGATGCCGTAGCGCCGGTACCCTTCGCGGATCTCGTCGCAGGCGCGCCCGCGGCCCGAGTCCGCCCCTATCCGTTCCACCGCCGCCCGAATCTCGTATGGACGGGTCGAGCTGTCGTCAGCACCAACGATCAGTCAGGCGTCGACTAACGTTTCCGCTGGCAGGCGGGGCACCGGAAGGAGGAGCGGTTGGCCCACGGCTCGCGCACGATGGCACGCCCGCACCGTCCGCACGGCAGGCCCTCGCGCCCGTAGACGGCCAGTTCCCGTTCGAAGTAGCCGGAATCGCCGGCGACGTCGACGTAGAGCGCATCGAAACTCGTGCCGCCCGCCGCGAGCGCCTCGGTCAGCACGTCCCGGGCGGACTCGAGCAGTTCACCCGCCCGGATCGGTCGCAGCCGCTCCGCCGGGGTGGCGTAGTGCAGCCGGGCCCGCCACAGCGCCTCGTCGGCGTAGATGTTGCCGATGCCGGAGAGGACCCGCTGATCGAGCAGCACGGTCTTGATCCCGCGGCCGGTGCCACGGATCGCGCGCACGAGCTCCGAATAGTCAGCCGTGCCGGCGGCGAGTGCCGGGTCGAGCAGGTCGCGGCCGATGTGGGCGACGGGCTCGGGCAGGCCCTCGGGCGTCAGCGGCCCGGCCCACATGTAGCCGAACGTGCGCTGGTCGACGAACAGCAGCTCCACTGTCCTACCGGGGACACCTGTGTTACCGGGGCCACCGGCGAGCGTGAGACGCACCCGCGCATGCGCGGGAAGGTGAGCTGCGTCGTCCGTACGCTCTCGCACGAGCACCTGCCCGCTCATGCCGAGGTGGATGAGGAGGGCCTCCTCCCCCTCGTGGTCGAGGGTGAGCCACAGGAACTTCCCGCGGCGGCGGGCGCCGGTGAGCGTGCGGCCGGCCAGCAGCGCGGCGAACTCGTCGCGGCCACCCTGCTGGCGGCGCATCGCGCGATCGGAGAACACCTCGACCGACTCGATCCGCCCGCCGACGGCGTGATCGGCGATCCCGGCGCGGATCGTCTCGACCTCGGGCAGCTCGGGCATCAGTCCCGCTCGGGCGTGGTCAGGCTCACGTAGGCGGCCTCGGCGGCGCGCTGTTCGGCCGCCTTCTTGCTCGTGCCCTCGCCGGCGCCGTGGCTCTGGCCTGCGATGAGGAGGCGGGCGGTGTAGCGGCGGTCGTGGTCGGGGCCGCTGCCCTCGACCTCGTAGGTGGGGGCGCCGAGGTTCCGGCGGGCGGCGAGCTCCTGCACGCTGGTCTTCCAGTCGAGGCCGGCGCCGAGGCGGCCGGCGCGGGCGAGCGTCTCGGCGATCAGCCCCTCGATCACGCGGCGGGTCTCCTCGAGGCCGTGGCACAGGTAGACGGCTCCGAAGACCGCCTCGAGCGTGTCGCACAGGATGGAGTCCTTGTCGCGGCCGCCGGTGGTCAACTCCCCCTTGCCGAGGAGCACGTAGCCGCCGAGGCCGAGGCCGCGGGCGATCGCGGCGAGCGAGTGCTGGGAGACGGACGCCGCGCGCATCTTGGCGAGCTCGCCCTCGTCGAGGTCGGGGTTGTCGCGGTAGAGGCGTTCGGTCGCGATGAGGCCCAGCACGGAGTCGCCGAGGAACTCGAGGCGCTCGTTCGTGGGGATGCCGCCGGCCTCGTGGGCGAAACTGCGGTGGGTCAGGGCGAGCACGAGCAGGTCGGGGTCGAGCTCGATTCCCAGGGCCGCGGCGAGCTCGGGCGCCGCGGTCACTTCTCCCGGTCCTCGTCGGGTTCGCTCAGCGCCGTGAGCGCGGCCCAGCGCGGGTCGATCGGCTCGGCGTGGGCGTGGCCGGGTTCGGCCTCGTCGAGCCGCACGCCGCACTCGGGGCACAGTCCCGCGCAGTCGGGCCGGCACAGCGGCTGGAACGGAAGCGCGGGCACGAGCGCATCCACGAGCGGGCCCTCGAGATCGAGGCTCTCCCCGACGAGCACCGGGAGCGGATCCTCGTCCTCGTCGGCGACCTCGCCGTGGTGCGTGGCGCGGTCGGGGTAGGCGTAGAGCTCGCTCACGTCGACCGTGATCTCCTCGGTCAACGGCCGCAGACAGCGCCCGCACACCCCGGTCGCGGTGACGGTGGCCGTGCCGGTCACGAGCACGCCCTCCATCACGGCCTCGAGGCGCACGTCGATCTCGATCGGGGTGCCCTCGGGCATGCCGATGACCTCGGTGCCGAGGGGTGCGTGGCTGGGCACGACCCGGCGCTCCGTGCGCATCGAGCCCGCACGCCGGCCCAGGTCATGGGTGTCGATCACGAACGGTGAGGTGGTCACGGGGTTCCTTCGTCGGTGGCGGGCAGGGAGCGGTCGGCCAGGCGGGCGCGCCCGGCCGCGACCTGGGCGCCGATCGAGCCGAGGTCGATCTCGAACTGGGCGAGTTGGCGGTCGCAGTAGTCGTCGGCGTCGCGGGCGAGCTTCTCCGCCGTGGCCTCGGCCTGGGCGACGAGCTCGCCCGAGCGCCGTTCGGCCTCCCGCAGGACGGCCTCGGAGGAGACGAGTACCCCGGCCCGGGCCTGCGCCTCGGCCAGGATGCGGTCGGCCTCGGCGCGGGCCCCGGCCAGGACAGCGTCGGCGTCGGCCACGAGCCGGTCGGCCCGGGTGATCTGGTCGGGCACGACGCCCCGGGCGGAGGCGAGCAGGTCGAGCACCTCGGCCCGGTTGACGAGCGCGGAGGCCGACATCGGCATCGCCCGGGCGGTGGAGACGAGCTCGTTCAGCTGGTCGAGCACGGCCAGGAGGGAGTCGCCGTCGCGTTCGGCCGGCGTGGGCCGGTCGGGCTGGTCTGTCATCGCTGCTCCTTGCGGTCGGCGAGGGCGGCGCGCACGGCGTCCTCGACGCCGGCGGGCACGAGGTCGGCGATCGGGCCGCCGTAGCGGGCGACGTCGCGCACCATGGTCGAGGAGATGTGGGCGACCGTCGGGTCGGCGGGCAGGAACACGGTCTCGATCCCGGCCAGGTGACGGTTCATGAGCGCCATCGGCTGCTCGTGGTCGTAGTCGGCTCCCCCGCGGATCCCCTTGATCACGGCGCGCGCGCCGACCTCGCGGCACAGGTCCACGAGCAGGCCGGGCATGAGCTCCACCCGGACGCCGGGCAGGTCGGCCACGGCGGCGGCGAACAGGTCGCGGCGCTGCTCCGGGGCGAGCAGGGCGTTCTTTCCGTAGCCGGTGCCGACGGCCACGACCACCTCGTCGGCGAGCGCGGTGGCACGGCGCACGAGATCGACGTGCCCCAGGGTGACCGGGTCGAAGGAGCCCGGACAGACGGCGATGCGGTTGATCACGGGTCCACGGTACCCTGCCGGCGGCCTCCGCCCGGGGCACCGCGGGGCAGCGCCCGGGCCCCGCTCAGGAGCCCGAGGCGGACGGTGCCGGTTCGTCCGCGTGGGGACGACGTCGCTCGCCTCGCGCTCGGGACCGTGAGCGGATGCCGCGGCGCAGCAGGTAGCCGGTGAGCACCGCGAAGATGAACAGGTCGGAGGCCAGGGCGACGATCCGGGTGCCGGTCGCGTCCTCGGCCACGAGCGCGTGACGCAGCCCGGCCAGGCCGAAGAACATCGCACCGGCGAGCGCCGCCGGCGCCACCCACTCACGCTTGAGCACGCTCACGATGGCCACGAGGCCGAGGGCGAGGTTGGCGAAGCCCAGTTCCTGGATGAACGGGAGCACGACGGGGCTGGTCACGTCGAAGATGACCTCGGCGGTGTATTCCGGTCGCATCGCCTGGCTCAGGCCCGCGGTGAACAGTCGAATGCCGACCGCCCAGAACACGATCCACCGGCCGATGAGGAGGAGCAGGTCGCGGCGCTGCGGACGCACGGCCCACTCGATCAGGATGCTCACCGTGGGAAGCACGACGAAGAATGACAGGATCGTCACGATATACATGTTTTCTCGGCTCTCGCTGAACGGTCGGGTCAGGCGACGTGAGTCGTCTCGGTGCGTGCATCGGCGAATATCTGGGTCGCGATCTTCCAGTCACCCGACTCCTGCCGCAGGAGAATATGCAGTGAATTCGTGGTGCGGGTACCGAGTTGTGAACCGTCGTGGACCTGCTGGCCCTCGATCACGGTCACGATGTGCGCGACCGCGACCCCGTCGGCGAGTGCCTGGATGCTCACCTCCGGCGGGCCGGCCAGTTCACCGGCCGCGAACCGCTCGTTCGCGAACAGGCCGACCAGGTAGTCCTCCACCGCGGCGCCGCCGCTGAGCCGGGTGCCGAACGCGTTCGTCCAGTCCGCATCCGCGGTGTAGTGGGCCGAGATGCCCGCCGCGGTGCCGGTGCTGAACGCGGTCAACACGGTCATGAGCGTCGAGCCGATCGCCTCGGCCTCGAGGGCAGGGACCTCGAGGGCAGGGGGAATCGATTCGTGCCGTGATGCTGTCATGTATCAACTTTCCGAGTACTCGAAGGCGATGGCGTCGATCTCCGGGCCTGGTCGGCGTCATAGCCGCAGGCGGCAGTGCTCCGTTGCCTCCGCGAATTCCATGAATCAATTCCGGCCAAGCTAGCACGTCGCCCGGGTGTGCGCACATGTTCCCGCATTCGACGCGGGGACCGCGGACCTCTCCCGCTGCGTCCGGGGCCCGCGTAGGATCGGGACCGACGCATTTCGAGCGTGATTCCGATCCGAATCGGGGTGAGTGGCGGTGTCCACGCCGGCCGCGCGGGTCGAGGCGGCGATGGCCGCCGCGCCGCGCGCGGACTTCCTCCCCTCCCCGGCCCGCCCGTTCGCCGGACTCGACGAGCCGCTCGTGCTCACGGGCGGGCAGACCTGCTCCCAGCCCTCGACCGTGCGGGCCATGCTCCTCCTGCTCGAGGTGTCGGTCGGGGACCGGGTGCTCGACGTGGGCAGTGGCTCGGGGTGGACCACGGCGCTGCTCGCGGCGCTCGTCGGCCCGACCGGCCGGGTCGACGGGGTGGAGGTGCGTGCGGACCTGGCGCGCTGGGGCGGGGCGAACGTCGCCGCCGCGGGCTGGCGGCGGGCGCGTGTGCACCGGGCGATCGACGTGCTCGGCTGGCCGGAGCAGGCGCCGTACGACCGGATCCTCGTCTCGGCCGACGCCCCGCGGGTTCCGGGCGGGCTCGTTGCTCAGCTGCGCGAGGGCGGCCGGCTCGTGCTTCCCGTGCGGGGGACGATGACCGTGGTCGAGCGCCGCGGCGGCCGGGCGGTGGTCGTGGCGAGGACCGGCCGGTACGTGTTCGTGCCGCTCGTCACCGGCGAGTGAACCTCAGCCGGGCACCTCGGCCAGGTGCACGGTCGTCTCCCCGTAGCGGCGCGCGCCGAGGTCGACGAACCCGTCGGGCCAGGCGGGCGGGCGGGCACGCCCGGACTGCTCCCACAGCACGACCGACTCGGGTCCGAGCCACGGCTCGAGGGCGGTGAGCACGGCCGGCGCCTCGTCCAGGTCGTAGGGCGGGTCGGCGAGCACCGTGTGGAACGGCTCCCCGGCCGTGCCGGCGAGGAAGCTCGCCACGCTCGTATGGACGACGCGTGCGCGGCTGCCGTAGCCCAGGCGCGCCACGTTCCGGCGGATCACCTCCGCTGCGGCCCGGTTCGCCTCGACGAACACCACGCTCTCGGACCCGCGCGAGAGCGCCTCGAGCCCGAGGGCCCCCGAGCCCGCGTACAGGTCGAGCACCCGCGCCCGCGAGATCGCGTCGACGTGCTCGAGCCGGGAGAAGATCGCCTCCCGCACCCGGTCGCTCGTGGGTCGGGTGCCGTGGGCGGGTACCTCGAGCCGCTGGCCGCCGGCGTCCCCGGCGATGATGCGGGTCATGGCGCCGACCACTGGGCACGGGTCTCGTCCAGCGAGCGCTCGAGCAGTTCCCGGAGCACGTCGCGATCGACGCCCGCCAGGCGCGTGAAGTAGAGGCACGCCTTGCTCGCCCGGTGTGCGCCGAGCCGCTCGAGCAATTCGGGCCACCGCTGTGCGAAGTCCTCGACCAAGTAGACCGTGTGCTGCCTCGGCCCCGACGCGAAGGCGAGCAGCGGCATCCGCCCGTCGTGCCCGCTGTCATAGCGGTAGGAGACCTCACCGAAGCCGAGGATCCGCCCGGCCCACACGACGGGCCCCTCGCCCGTGATCTCGGCGTGGATCGCGAGTAGTTCATCGGCCTCGGCGCGCCGCGGGCCCGTCGCGCGGTCGAGCACCTGTTCGACCGGCAGGTCGGACGGCGACATCGCCGGTTCTCTCGTGGCCACGGCCCCTCCTCAGTCCTTCTTCTTCACGTGCGTGCCGATCGCGTACGCGATGAGGGTGGCGGCCAGCTGGAACATGATCACGACGGGGCTCGGCCCGAACGCCCCGATCGCGAGCCAGAGCGGCAGGCCGCAGAGCACGACCACGTCGGGCCCGGCCGAGACCGCCCCGAACACCCCGGGCGGGATCGCCATGCCGCCGGGAGTGTGCACGAGCGGCTTCGACCAGTCGACGGGCTTGCGGTAGGCCGAGCGCAGCGCTCCCGCCCCGTACAGCGGCCCGGCCACGAGAGCGAGCACGAGCCAGCCGGCGAGCGGCGGCTCCGCCCAGGCCCAGCCGAGCCCGATCACGAGCAGCAGCCACGCCGTCGACACGATCACCGGGACGACGAACCGCGCGCGCCTCATCGTGGCCGCGGACAGGGGGAAGACCGCATCGAGCACGGGGGCCATCTCCGCCCGGCGGGCCCCCTCCCCGGTCGCGGAGGCGGCGAGCAGTCCGCCGAGGAGAACGGCGACGATGACGGCCCACACGGGCCACCCGGACCAGGCCACGGTGAGCGGGATGAGCGCGGCCACGAGGATCTGGATGATGGCCCGGCCGGACCGCAGCAGCAGGAGCGCATCCGCGGTGACGACGGCGGCGACGGGGCCGTGCACCCAGTCGAAGCCGAGGGAGCGGCGGCGCCGGTCGGGCGCGGTGGCGGCGTTGAGCGCCCGGCCGAGCTCGCGGGTGTCGAGGGAGGTGACGGCCCCGCCGGCATAGCTGCTTACCGCGCCGCGTTCACGCAGGTCGTTGCCGCTGATCCGCCCGAGTCGGCGCGTGACCGCCACGATGCTCGCGAGTGTCAGGGCGGCGAGCACGGCGAGCGCCGGCCACCCGCCGGCGATGCCGGGGATCCGGGGCTCCGCGGTCAGCACCACCGCGAGGAGCACCGGCACCGGCGAGATCGCCATGAGCACGTCGCCGATCACGATCGCGCCGGGGCGGCGGTGCGTCCGCGGGCGGGTCTGCGCGCCCGCGGTGGCGGTGACGGCGAGCAGCAGCACGAGCGCGGCGGCCGCGACGAGGCCCCACACGACCGTGCCGGAGGCGAGCGCCGACAACAGAACGCCGCCGAGGGCGCCGAGCGCGGCGCCGAGGGCGAGTACGAGGAAGAACCGGGGCCGCACGAGGCCGCCGCGGTCGACCGGCATCGGCAACCACCAGGCGGCCTGTCCGCCGCTCAGGTTGACGGGCCCGAGCCGGGCCGCCAGCCCGATCGCGGCCCCGAGGAACGCGACGGCCAGGCTGAGCGTGAACCACAGCGGGTTCATCCCGGCCGCGGCGTCGTGGCTGCGGATGGTCGCGTTGAGATAGTTGAGGAGCCCGACGGCCATGCCGAGGGCGATGGCGATGTTGATGGCGATGACGTACACGTCGCCGAACAGGTCGGAGGACTTGCCGCCGCCGTGGGCCTTCGTGGCCGCCCGGGTGAGCCCGCGGATGTGCGCGCCGGTGACGCTCACCGCAGCTCCTCGATGGCTGCCGCCCCCGTCTCCGGGTCGACCACGCGCACCTCGTCCTCGGCGAGGATGAGGGCGGCGGAGGCGGCGCCGCGCACGAGCACCGGGTCGTGGGTGGCGAACACGGCGGTCTCCCCGGCGAGCCGCTCGGTCAGCCGGTCGCGCATGCCGGCGTCGAGGCGCTGCTCCGGCTCGTCGAGCACGAGCAGGTGGCGCGGGCGCACGAATCCGGCCGCGAGCAGCAGCCGGCGCCGCTGCCCCGAGGAGAGCGCGGTCGGCAGGGCGTGCTGGCGCGGGGTGAGGCCGAAGTCCTCGAGCAGTTCGGTCACGAGCGCGCTCGCCGATTCGACCCCGTGGCCCCGAGCGGTGAGCAGGAGGTGCTCGCGCACGGTGAGGGCCGGCAGGTAGGAGTCGTCGTCGAGCACGATGGCCACGTCCCGGCGGAACTCGGCGCTGCGTTCGTCGATGGCCCGGTCGAACACCTCGATGCGCCCGGCGAGCACGGCCAGCTGCCCGGCGAGGGCCCGCAGGAACGTGGACTTGCCGGTGCCGTTCGCGCCGACGATCGCGAGCGAGCGTCGCTCGCGCACCGTCACGCTGATCGGCGGGCAGACGGCGGACTCGGTGGTCGATCCGTAGCCCACGAGCACGTCGTGGGCGGCGATGAGCGGCGCGGTCCGCTTCTTCTTCTCAGGCACGATCGAGGAACTCCTCCTTGTCGGGGTCGATCAGGGTGAGGGTGGCCCGGGCGAGCGCCGGGTGGGCCGCCAGGTCGGGATCGGACTCGATGATCGCCCAGGCGGCCACGCGGGCCGCCTCGATGAGGTCGGCATCCTCGATCACGCGCAGGAGCTTGAGCGAGCTGTCCCGGCCGGACTGGGAGCGGCCGAGCACATCCCCCTCGCCACGATAGGCGAGGTCGGCCTCCGCGAGCGCGAACCCGTCGTTCGTGCCCGCGAACGTGTCGAGGCGCTGCTTCGAGACCTGCCCCCCGGAGCGGGCGACCACGAAGCACGTGCCGCCGCGATCTCCCCGGCCGATCCGGCCCCGCAGCTGGTGCAGCTGTGACAGGCCGAAGAAGTTCGCGTCCATGACGACCATGACGGTCGCCTCCGGCACGTCCACCCCGACCTCGATCACGGTGGTCGACACGAGGATGGGCACCGTCCCGGAGGAGAAGTCGGCCATCGCCCGGTTCTTCTCCTCGGGTGCGAGGCGGCCGTGCAGGATGCCGATCCCGATCCCGGCGAGCGCCGGCTCGGCGGCCAGCTGCGGGGCGAGCTCGAGCACGGCGATGAGGTCGCTCGCCGCCTTCTCCGCGCCCTCCTCGGTCACGAGGTCGACGCCGTCGGTGTCGCCGGCCGACCCAGCCGATCGAGTGGAGCCGGCGGCCCTAGTCGACCCGGCGGCCCCAGTTGACCCAGCGGCCCCGGCCGACCCAGCGGCCCCGGCGGACCCGGCAGGCCCGCCGCCGTCCTCGCCGATGCGCGGGGCCACGACGTACGCCCGGCCGCCGGCCGCGACCGCCTCGGCCACCCGGGCCCACACGCGCTCCATCCAGCCGGGCCGGTTCTGCGAGACGACGTGGGTGGCCACCGGCGCCCGGCCGGCCGGAAGCTCGCGCATGGTCGAGGTGTCGACGTCGCCGAAGACGGTCATCGCGACCGAGCGCGGGATGGGGGTGGCGGTCATGACGAGCGTGTGCGGCACCTTCGCGGCCTTGGTGCGCAGCACGTCGCGCTGCTCCACGCCGAACCGGTGCTGCTCGTCCACGACCACGAGGCCGAGGTCGGCGAACTGCACGTGCTCTCCGAGCAGGGCATGCGTACCGACGACGATCCCCGCCTCTCCCGAGGCCGCCGCCAGGAGCGCGGCTCGGCGGGGTGCCGCGCCCATCGAGCCGGTGAGCAGCGCCACCCGGGTGCGGGGTGCATCGGGTCGCAGGAGGCCGGCCGCCATCGGGTCGGCGAGCGGCCCGAGCAGGGCCTCGATCGAGCGGGCGTGCTGCTGGGCGAGCACCTCGGTCGGGGCGAGCAGCGCGGCCTGTCCCCCGGCGTCGACCACCTGCAGCATCGCCCGCAGCGCGACGACGGTCTTGCCGGAGCCGACCTCCCCCTGGAGGAGCCGCTGCATCGGATGGGCCCCGGCGAGATCGTCGCCCAGTTCGGCGGCGACCTCGCGCTGCGCGGCGGTGAGCGTGAACGGCAGCTGGGCGTCGAGGGCGTCGAGCAGGCCACCGGCCACGGGCGGGCGGGGGTCGGCGTCGAATCGGCGCGCGTCGAGGCGGCGGCGGGCGAGCGCCGTCTGCAGCACGAAGGCCTCGTGGAAGCGCAGGGTGTGGCGGGCCTGGTGGGCGTGGTTGATCGTGGCGGGTTGGTGCACGTGGCGCAGCGCGTCGTGCAGGCTCATGAGGCCGTGCTCGGCGCGCAGCTCGCCCGGGATGGGGTCGGCGACGTCGCCGGGTTGGAGCGGGTCGATGATCGTGCGCAGGGCGTGCTCGGTCTTCCAGCTCGGGCACTTCTTCGTGGCCGGGTAGATCGGCACGGGCTTGGCGGCCTCGGTGGAGCCCGCGGCGGGCGTGGGAAGCGGCCGCACGTCGGGGTGGACGAGTTCGCGGGCGGGCCCGCCGGCGAACTTGCTGCGGCTCAGCTTGCCCGCGACCATCGCGTACTGGCCGACCTTGAGCTCCTTGACGTACTTGTTCACCTTGTGTTCGGTCTTGGAGAAGAACGTGGCGCCGACGTCGGTCGTGCCGTCGGTGAACACGATGGTCGTCAGATACATCGTGCCGCCGCGGACCACCCGGCCCTCCTTGGAGCTCACGCGGGCGACGTAGGTGACGTCCTCATCGATCCGGCCCCGGCTGAGCGGGGTCACCTGCTCGTGCTCGACGTAGCGGCGCGGGTAGTGATGGAGGAGGCCGTCGACCGTGTGCAGGTCGAGGGTGGCGAGGTCGGCGGCGAGGCGCTTGCCGAAGAGGCGCTCGAGCTCGGAGCGCTCGGAGTTGAGCGCTGGATCCTTGGCCGCGGGCATATCCTCGATGGTAGTGGCTGGTGGGGACACGCCGGTGAGGTGCTTCACACGCCGCGGGCCCCCGGGAAGTTGGGGATGGAGCGGGCGTCCGCTACGATGGACCGGTTGCCTGTTCGCAGGCTATGACCTCATTCTGGCCGGGTATGCGCCGCTGACGCGACCGCCCGACCATACGATCCGCCGCTAGATACCGTGTGGCGAGCAACGACTAAGGAGACACCGTGGCTGCTACGTGTGACGTCTGCGCCAAGGCCCCGAGCTTCGGCCACAGCATCTCGCACTCCCACCGGCGCACCAAGCGTCGCTGGAACCCGAACATCCAGAAGGTTCGCACCGTCACGAACGGCACGCCGAAGCGCATGAACGTGTGCACCTCCTGCCTCAAGGCCGGCAAGGTCACCCGCGCCAACTGAGGGCCTCGGCATCGAATCGGCCGTCCACCTGCGGGTGGGCGGCCGATTTTGCGTGTGCACACACCCCGCCCGGGCATGTGGGTGCCCCGGACCACCCATGACGTGGTCGAACCAACCCAGTCACACCCCGCCCGGGCATGTGGGTGCCCCGGACTACCCAGGACGTGGTCGAATCGCCCCAGTCCCACCTCGCCCGGGTATGTGGGTGCCCCGGACTACCCATGACGTGGTCGAACCGACCCAGTCACGGCCTGGCACACTCAAGACCCGGTGACCTCTAGGATCGACCGGTGACCTCCACCGCCGACCTCGTCCGCCGCCACCTCGATGCCTTCAATGCCGGGGACGCCGCCGCCCTCCTCGCCGACTTCGCCCCGGGGGCGACGTGGGTCACCGGCGACTACACGGTGCCCGGCGGCGAACTGCGCGAATTCTTCGAGACCGCGATGGCCTCGATCACGCCGCGACTCGAGCTCGTGCGGGTGATCGACGGCGGCGCCGTCGTCGCGGTCGAGATGATCGAGCGTTGGAACCACGACGGTGCGGACAGGAGCGCCGCACTCCTCGCCGTCTTCGACCTCGCCGGCGGGCTCATCTCCCGGGCGAAGATCTACCGCGAGGGGTCGGCCGACGCCTGAGCGAGGCGGGCGCAGGCGAAGAGCCGGCGGGTGTGGGGGTTCGCGAGGGCCGCGACGATCGGTCGCCGGTCCGCGGGGTCGGCGGCCGTCATGCGCGGAAGTGGTCCCAGCCGGTGCGCAGCCGGCGCCGACCCGGCGCGTGACCGTCGAGCAGCACCGGCCCGTCCTCCCGCGCCTCGACCACCGCCCCGACGACGCGGAATCCCGCCACCTCGGCCCTGCCGGCATCGGGGAAGACGGCGAGCAGCGCATGGTCTTCCCCGCCGCCGAGCAGCCAGGTCCACGGGTCGACCCCGAGGAGGGCCCCGGCGGGAGCCAGGTCCGCCAGGTCCGCCGCGAGCGCGGCCGAGTCCAGCGCGAGGGTCACCCCCGAGGCGAGAGCCAGCCGGGCGCCGTCCTTGAGCAGTCCGTCGGAGACGTCCATCATCGCGCTCGCCCCGGCCTCGGCGGCGCGCACGCCCGCGGGCAGGGGCGGCACGGGCCGCCGGAACACGCCGTGCCCGACGAGGGCGGGATCCCGACCCGCGTCCGGGCCGAATCGTTCCAGCGCGGCCCACCCGGCGGCCGAGCGGCCGAGCGTGCCGCACAGCCCGATCACGTGACCGGGGCGCGCGCCGGCCCGGGTCACCGGCGCGCGGCCCCGGCAGTCCCCGTGCACGGTCACCGACACCACGAGCTCGCGCCCGCCCACGAGGTCTCCCCCGACGACGCCGACCCCGAGGGGTGAGCAGGCCAGCGCGAGCCCGTCGGCGAGGTCCTCGACCCAGGCCACCGGCGTGGCGGCGGGCAGCACGAGCCCCACGACGATCGCGGTCGGGCGCGCCCCCATGGCGGCGATGTCGGCGAGGTTCTGCGACGCGGCCCGGTAGCCGACGTCGGCACCCGTGGACCAGTCGAGGCGGAAGTGTCGCCCGGCCACGAGCACGTCGGTCGAGACGACGACCCGCCCGTCCGGGGCGGCCACGATCGCGGCGTCGTCCCCCGGGCCGAGCAGCGTCGACGCGCCGGTCGGCAGCCGCGGAAAGATCCGTCCGAGCAGCTCTCCCTCGTCGACCTCGCTCACGTTCACAGGCACGCCCGGCTGACCGGGAGCTGCCCGATGGCACCACCGAAGACGCCGAGCACGCCGGAGACGTCCTCGCCGGCGTAGTTCACGGGCACGACGACCTGGATCGCGGGCTCACGGCCGAACGTGGTGAACTGCCAGCTGTTCTCGGCCACGGACTCGTCGCCGATCTCGGTCATGATCCAGTCGACCGTCACGTCGCCGCTCGTGATCGGCAGGCATCGGTCGGTCGTGGGGCCCGGCGGGGTGACCCCGCAGCGCATCGTGATGGGCGGGTCGCCCCAGGCGCGGGAGGACTGGGAGGTGGTGGAGCGGCTCTGCGCGCCGGCGACCTCGTCCGGCAGCGCCATGAGCACCTCGGCGCACGCCGGGTCGCTCGCGGTCGGCGCGGGGTCGAGCGGGACCGGGGAGGCGCACGCCGAGAGCGCGAGCACCCCGGCGACGACGATCGCGGGTCCCGCGGTCGCCGGCCCGGCCCTCACCGCAGCCCCGGGCTGCGCGCGAGGGCGAGGTCGATCAGCTCGGTGATGAGCGCCGCGTAGGGCATGCCGGAGCGCTGCCACATCATCGGGTACATCGAGATCGGGGTGAAGCCGGGCATCGTGTTGATCTCGTTGACGATCAGCTCGCCCGCGGTCGTGTAGAACAGGTCGACTCGCGCCAGCCCCTCGCCGCCGACCGCGTCGAAGGCCCGGGCCGCCAGGCCCTTGGCGCGCTCGGTGATGAGCCCCGGCAGCTCCGCGGGGAAGCTCAGGGCGGCCGAACCCGAGTCGAAGTACTTGGCCTGATAGTCGTAGAAATCGTAGTCGCCGACGACGGCGATCTCACCCGGGGCGGTCACCCGCGGGGGCCCGTAGTCGCGCCCCTCGAGCACCGCCACCTCGATCTCGCGGCCGTCGATGGCGGCCTCGACCATGACCTTGGGGTCGTGCTCGCGGGCGGCCTCGATGGCGGCCTCGAGCTCCTCGACCCGGGTGACCTTCGTGATGCCGATCGAGGAGCCGGCCCGGCACGGCTTGACGAAGAGCGGCAGCCCGAGCTCCGCGACCCGGGCCACGGACCGCTCCCGGTTCGTCTGCCACTGCCGGTTCGTGATCACCTCGTGCGGGCCGATCGGCAGGTCGGCGGCCGCGAGCACGGCCTTCATGTACTGCTTGTCCATCCCGACCGCGGAGGCGAGCACGCCGGAGCCGACGTACGGCATCCAGGCGAGTTCGAGGAGCCCCTGGATGGTGCCGTCCTCCCCGTAGGGTCCGTGCAGCAGCGGGAGCACGACGTCGATGCCCTGATCGTCGATGTCCGCGCCGCCGGTGGCGATGAGCCGACGGTCGCCCGTGAGCGTGACCCGGGGCCCGTCGCCCTCCTCGACCGCGGGCACGTGCCCGGGACCGAGCTGCAGCCGTTCCGGATCGTCGGGCAGGAGCAGCCAGTGGCCGGCGCGGGTGATGCCCACGGGGATCACGTCGAAGCGGTCGCGGTCGATGGCGGTGAGCACGCCGGCGGCGGTGGCGCAACTGATCGCGTGCTCGCTCGACTGGCCGCCGAAAAGCACCGCGACGCGGGCGCGGGGAAGGTGTGTCATCCGGGCCAGGATATCGCGCGGGAGCCCCGGGTACCGGGACCGGACCCGGCGCGCGGGCCCGGCTCGCGCCGGTTCCTCACGGCCCGGCCGGACCCCGCGATCGGTCGTACGGCTGCGCCGGCGGCTCCATCCCGCGCAGGATCGCCAGCTCCGCGGTGAGCGCCGCCATGATTCGCCCGGTCGCGGCCGCGACCGCCCCGGCGGAGGGCGAGGGGGCGTCGTCGTACAGATCACTCAGATCGACCGGCCCGCCCGCCCGCACCCGCGCGGGGAACGGGAGCGCGCGCACGTTGATCCGCCGGGAGTGCGGCGGGCGGAACTCCTGCGGGCCCCACTGCGCGACGGGCACGACGGGCGCCCGGGTGGTGAGGGCGAGCCGGGCGGCCCCGGTCTTGGCGGTCATCGGCCACAGGTCGGGATCGAAGGTGTGCGTGCCCTCGGGGTAGATCGCCACGCACTCCCCCGCCGCCAGCGCCGCGCGCGCCTCCTCGAGCGAGGCGGCCGCGCTCGCCCGGCCCCGCTCCACCGGGATGATGCCCGCCGAGCGCAGGACCCGGCCCACGACCGGCACCCGGAACAGGCTGTCCTTGGCCAGGATCCGCGGGTAGATGCCGTGATCCACGAGGAAGAGGCCGAACGTGAACGGGTCGGCGTCGCTCAGGTGATTGGCGACGGCGATGAATCCCCCGTGCGGCAGGCGCTCGCCACCGGACCACTCGCGCCGGGTCATCACCCGCACGACGGGGCCGAGCACCCACTTGAGCACGAGGTACGCGCGAGGCGGGCGGGGCCGGGTCGCCGGGTCGTGGGTCACGGCTTCAGTCTCCCGCACCGCCGCGGGCCACACGAGGTTCGACCGGCACGCAGGTTCGACCGGCCGCGCGGTTCAGCCGACTCACGAGATCGGGCACACGGCGGGCAGACCGCGCGCGAACACGGGCCGGCCGGAGCCGCGGAGCATCCCGCGACCCCACACCGGTGAGGCACCCCACACCGGGGAGCGCGGCGCGGCGTAGAGCGTAGATTGGCGGCATCGAGACGGCGCCGACGACCACGGCGCCGCACGCACGAGCGCGGGAGAGACATGGACCGAGCGACCCCCACGATCCGAACCATCGCCCCGGCTCTCGTGCTCGGGCTGCTCGCCACGATCGCCGGCGGCGTGGTCTCCGCGGCGAGCGCACATGCGGCGAGCCGGCCGGCGAGCTGGGCGGCGGCCTACCTCGTGCTCGTGTGCGGCATGGGCACGATCGGCCTGGCCCTCGGCCGCGCCCTGCTGTCCCGGGGAGCACCCTCCGGAACCCGGCTCGGCGTGGAACTGGCCACGTGGGTGGTCGGCAACGCGCTCGTGCTGTGGTCGACCCTGGCGGAGATCGGCCCGCTGCTCGTGGTCGGCAGCGGGCTGCTCGTGCTCGCGCTCGCGGGCGTCGCGTGGGGCACGCGGCCGCGCCTCGGCCACGGCGCACCCAGCTGGGTGCGCTGGGCGTTCACCGGCATCGTCGTCGTGCTCGCCGTGAGCATCCCGATCGGGAACGTGCTCGCGGGCCGCTGAGCGGCCACTCATCGCCCGGAGCGACCACTCATCGCCCAGAGCGACCACTCATTGCCCATTGCGCAAAGTTGCCCACTGGGCAATCAAGCCTCTACCGTGACCGGGTGCCCTCCCTCCGCGAGCAGAAGAAGCGCGCCACCGCCCGCGATCTGGCGACGGCGGCCTACGACCTGGCGCGCCAGGTCGGCTGCGCCGAGGTCACGACCGATGAGGTGACGACCCGGGCGGGCTATTCCCGGCGCACGTTCGCCAACTACTACACCTGCAAGCAGGAGGCAATCGTCGACGGCTTCCTCCTGCGGATCGGCCTGCGGGGGCGGCGCACGAGCGAGGAGGCCGCCGAGGCCGCCCCGCCCGCGACCTTCGAGGCGGTCATCGACCAGACCCAGGGCGTCGTCACGGGCCTGCTCACCGGGCCGAACGTGGCGGAGATCCGCACGTTCGCGCGCATGGTGCACGAGCACGACGCGCTCGAGCCCTACGTGCACGCCGCGGTGCTCTCCTTCAAGCACGGCCGCCACCAGCGCGCCCTCGAGGAGGCGTTCGGACCGGCCCGCGTGTCGATGTTCTTCGGGGCCGTCGCCGGCAGCCTGTCCGTGGTGGTCGAGTTCGTCCTCGGCCCCCTGGCGATTCCGCGCCGGCTGCCCGCGCGCACGCCCGCCGACCCGGATTCCCCCCGGCCCGCTCCCCCGGCCCCCCTCGATCCAATTCCCACCGCCCAGCTCGACGAGGCCCTGGCCATGATCGGGCGCGCGTTCGACTACGTGCGTCACGGTTTCGCCGCGCGCCCGGATCGCCCCTCAGTCACGACAGAACAGGACCACTAGGTGCACCAGCTCTCCGCGCTCAGCCTGAAGAACCGGGCCCTCATCGTGCTCGTCACGGTGGTCGTCGCCGTCTTCGGCGCACTCTCCTTCACCTCGCTCAAGCAGGAGCTCATCCCCTCGATCGAGGTGCCGCAGCTGGCGGTCGTCACCGCACACCCGGGGGCCTCGGCGGAGGTGGTCGCCCACGACGTGTCCACCCCGATCGAGCAGGCGCTGCAGACCGTGCCCGGCCTCCAGGGCACGACCTCGACCTCGTCCACGGGCGTCTCGATCGTCATGGCCGAATTCGACTTCGGCACGGACACCGCCCGGATCGAGCAGAAGATGACCCAGGCGATCGGCCGGATCCGCAGCGTGCTGCCCGAGGGCACCGATCCGAACGTGCTGGCCATCAGCCTCGACGACTTCCCCGTCATCCAGGTCGCCGTCTCGAACGGCGGGAGCGAGGGCACCGCGCAGCTCGCCGATCGTCTCACCGAGACCGTCGTGCCGGATCTCGAGCGTCTGGACGGCGTCGCCTCGGCCTCCGTCATCGGCGCACCCGGGCAGCGGGTCGCGATCACGCCGGATCCCGCCGAGCTCGCCCGCGCGGGCGTGAGCACGCAGGACGTCGCCGCCCTGCTCACGACCAACGGCACCCTCATGCCCGCGGGCACGATCGACGAGGACGGCGCCACCATGGCCGTGCAGGTCGGTGAGCGGCTCACCTCCGTCGACGAGATCGCGGCCCTGCCCCTGCCCGGTGCCGGCGTGACCCTCGGCGACGTGGCCGCCGTGGAGCTGACGACCGATCCGACCAGCTCCTACTCCCTCGTCGACGGGGAGCGGGCCCTCACACTGTCGATCACCAAGCTCCCCGACGCCAACACGGTCGACGTGTCCCAGGCGGTGCGCGACGAGCTGCCGAACCTGGAGACCCTCGTGGCCGGCGCCACGTTCACCGTGCTCATCGACCAGGCGCCGTTCATCGAGGACTCGATCTCCGCGCTCACCTCGGAGGGGCTCCTCGGCCTTCTCATGGCCGTCATCGTAATCCTGGTGTTCCTGCGCTCGGGCCGCGCGACCCTCGTGACGGCCGTGTCGATCCCGATCTCCCTGCTCATCGCCTTCGTGGGGATGCAGGCCGCGGGCTACACGCTCAACATCCTCAGCCTCGGCGGCCTGACGATCGCGATCGGGCGCATCGTCGACGACTCGATCGTCGTGATCGAGAACGTCGAGCGACATATGCACCTGGGCAAGTCGAGATACCGAACGATCATCGACGCCGTCCGCGAGGTCGGCGGGGCGATCACCGCCTCGACGATCACGACGGTCGCGGTGTTCCTGCCGATCGCCCTCGTCGGCGGGATGAGCGGGGTACTCTTCCAGCCGTTCGCCTTCACGGTGGCCGTGGCGATGGGCGCCTCACTCCTCGTGGCGCTGACGATCGTGCCCGTGCTCGCCTACTGGTTCCTGCGCTGGCGCGGGCACCACCGGGCCGGCGCCCCCGCGCCGACCCCCGCGACGGGCGAGGCGACAGCGGCGGCGAGCGACGTCGTCCACACGCTCGAACCGCAGGGCCGGCTGCAGCGCGGCTACGCGCGCGTGCTCGACTCGGTGCTGCAGCGGCGCTGGACCACGCTGGCGGTGGCGGCGCTCGTGCTCGTGGGCACGGTGGGGCTCTCGGGGCAGCTCAAGACCAACTTCCTGGGTGACATGGGGCAGAACTCGCTCGGGATCACCCAGCGGGTCGCCCCGGGCACGAGCCTGCAGGCCCAGCTCGACCAGGCCGAGGAGGCGGGCGCCGCGCTGCGCGAGGTGCCGGGCGTGGAGACCGTCGCGATCACGATCGGCTCCTCCGACCAGGCCCAGTTCGCGGGCTCGGCCAACACGGTCGGCTACTCCCTCACGACCGCCGAGGACGGCGATCAGCAGCAGATCCAGGCCGACGTGCGCGCGGCGATCACGGCGCTCGTTCCCGCCGAGGACGTGACGATCTCCCCGTTCGCGGGCATGGGCATGAGCAACGACGTGGAGATCTCGATCACCGGCCCGGACGCGGGCGAGGTGGCCTCGGCCGGCACCCTGATCGCGGACGCGATGCGCGACCTGCCCGAATCCCGGCAGGTCGCCACGAGCCTGACCGAGGCCGAGCCGACGGTCGCGATCACGATCGAACGGGAGGCCGCGGCCCGGGCCGGGCTGAGCGAGGGCGCGCTGTCGCAGATGATCGCGGGGATGCTCACCCCGCAGCAGGTCGGGTCGGTCACCCTCGACGGCGCGGCCGTGAGCGTGTACCTCACCCCGACCGATCCCCCGGAGACCGTCGAGGCGATCAGCGAGCTGCCCGTGCCGACGGCGGCGGGCGTCGTGACGGTCGGCGACCTCGCCGACGCCCGGGTCGTCGACGGGCCCGTGTCGGTCACCAGCTCCAACGGCGTGCGCAACCAGGTCGTGACCGTGACCCCGGACGCCGACGACCTCGGCCAGGCGGCCACGGCGGTGACGGCCACACTCGACGGGCTCGACCTGCCGGACGGCGTGAGCGCCGAGGTCGGCGGCGTCACGGCCGAGCAGACCGAGGCATTCTCCCAGCTCGGCCTCGCGATGCTCGTGGCGATCCTCATCGTCTACGTGGTCATGGTGGCCACGTTCCGCTCGCTGCTGCACCCGCTGCTGCTGCTCGTCTCGATCCCGTTCGCGGCCACGGGCGCGATCCTGCTGCAGGTCGCCACCGGGATCCCGCTCGGGGTGCCCTCGCTCATCGGGGTGCTCATGCTCATCGGCATCGTGGTCACGAACGCGATCGTGCTCATCGACCTGGTCAAGCAGTATCGCGACCAGGGGGAGCCGATGACCGAGGCGCTGCGGCGCGGGGCCGTCCACCGCGTGCGGCCGATCATCATGACCGCGGTGGCCACGATGCTCGCGCTCGCGCCGATGGGGATCGGGATCACCGGCCACGGCGGATTCATCTCCCAGCCGCTGGCGATCGTGGTGATCGGCGGACTGTTCTCCTCGACCTTCATGACGCTGCTCGTGCTCCCGGCGCTCTACCACCTGGTGGAGTCGATCGGGACGCGGGGCCGCACCCGGGTGGCCGACGCGGAGGGCTGAGTCTCAGCCGCCCTGGCGGCGCCGGGCGAGGGCGTCGATCGTCACGGCCACGATGAGCACGACGGCGGTGACGATGTATTTGGCGGCGGCGCTGAACCCGAGCAGGCCCATGCCGTTGTTGATCGCGGCGATGACGATGCCCCCGAGCACCCCGTGGAGGGCCTTACCGCGACCGCCGAACAGGCTCGTTCCCCCGATGACCGCGGCGGCGACCGCGTACAGCACGAGCGTGCCGCCGTCCATGGACGTGGAGATCGAACGCAGCCGCGAGGCGTAGACGATCCCGGCGATGCCGGCGGTCATGGAACACAGCACGAAGCCGGTCGTGCGGATCCGGGCGAGGTTGATCCCGGCGCGCCGGGCCGCCTCGGCGTTGCCGCCGACGGCGTACACGTAGAGGCCGAAGCGGCGGCGCCCGAGCAGGAACGACCACACGAGCAGCACCGCGATGACGACGAGCACGACCCACGGGAGCCCGAACACGGGAGCGAGGATGCCGCGGTCGGCATTGGCGAGCAGGATGAGGCCCGAGCCCCCGGCGAACGCGGCCACGATCTTCGCGACCGTGAGCGTGATGGGGGGCGCCGCCAGGCCGGAGCCGCGCCGGCGGGCGTCCCGGCGCCACATGATCATCGACCAGACCGCGACCGTCACCGCCATGACGATCCAGCCGAGCGGCCGGTTGAGGGTGCCCGAGGAGATCTGGACGAGCACGTCGTCGTGGATGAGGATGGCGCCGCCGTTGCCCAGCACGAACAGCATGACGCCGTTCCAGAACAGCAGCCCGCCGAGCGTGACGACGAACGAGGGCAGCCCGATCCGGGTGACGAGCGAGCCCTGCAGCAGCCCGATGATCGCCGTGGCCACGAGCGCCGCCAGGATCGCCGCCCACCACGGCCAGCCCACCTGCGGCTGCGCCAACCAGGCGACCACGACGGCCGAGACCCCGGCGACGAACCCGACCGAGAGGTCGATCTCACCGAGCAGCAGCACGAGCACCTCGGCCATCCCCAGGAGCGTGAACACCGCGGCCTGGACCATGAGGTTGACCAGGTTGCCCGCCGTGAAGTAATGCTGATCGAGGATCTGGAAGATGACGGAGACGAGGATGAACCCGCCGAGAACCGGCAGGATCCCGGTCTCGCCGCCCTTGATCCGCTGCCAGGCGAGGCTCGTGTACTCCCGCGTGCCGAGCTGATCGGTCCGATCGGTCTGATCGCTCGACTCGATGTGCGCGCTCATGCCGTCTCCTCCACGGTCCGGGTGGTCTCCCCCGTGGTCATGAGATCGACCACGATGGCCTGGCTCATCCGGCTCGCCGGGCGCACGTCGACCAGGTGGCCGTGACGCATGACCGCGATCCGGTCGGCCACCTCGAACACGTCGATCATGTTGTGGGAGACGAGCAGCACGGCCTGGCCGCGGTCGACGAGGGTGCGCACGAGATCGAGCACCATCCGGGTCTGCGCCACGCCGAGCGCGGCGGTCGGCTCGTCCATGATCACCAGCTCGGACTTCCAGAGCACCGCCTTGGCGATCGCGACGGACTGGCGCTGCCCGCCGGAGAGGGAGGCGACGAGCTGGCGCACCGATCGCACGGTCGTGACGGCCAGATCACTCAGGGTCTGGGCGGCGGCCCGCTCCATCGACACCTCGTTGAGCTGGCCGCGGCGCAGGCGCTCCCGGCCGAGGAACATGTTCTGCACGATGTCGAGGTTGTCGCACAGCGCGAGGTCCTGGTAGACGGTCTGGATCCCCAGCTCGTTCGCCGCGATCGGGCTCTCGACGCGGGCGGGTTCCCCCTTCCACGAGATCGTCCCCGCATCGGGGGGACTGATACCCGAGATGCATTTGATCAGGGTCGACTTGCCCGCCCCGTTGTCCCCGACCAGCGCGGTGACCGCGCCGGCCGGGACATCGAGGGTGACGTCGGTGAGCGCCTGGACCGGTCCGAACGCCTTGGACACGCCGGACAGTCCGAGCAGTGCCGACGCGTCCCCGGAGGCGGGCATGGTCAGCCGATCCCCGCCTCGTCACACGCCGAGGCCGCGTCCCCGGAGCACAGGTCGTCGACCGTGACCGTCTTGTCGGCCACGACCGTCTTGGCCATGTTCTCCGTCGTCACCCAGATCGGCGTGGTGTACACGGACGGGATGTCCGCACCGATCTCCGTGTCCTTCGTCGTGGCGTTGACCAGCGTGTCGGGAGGCGTGACGCCCGCGCGGAGGTAGATGGCCAGCGCCGCCGCCGCCTGCGCCTCGAGATAGATCGGCTTGTACACGGTTCCGCACTGGTACCCGGTGAGGATGTTCTTCAGGCCCGGCAGCGAGGCGTCCTGGCCCGTGGTGGGGAACGTCTTCGAGTCGACGCCGTTGCTCTTGAGGATCGAGATGACGGCGTTGGCGTTGTCGTCGTTCGGGGTGATCGCCGCGTTCATCTCGGGGTGGGCGGTCAGCTGCTGCTGGAAGGTGGTCGCCGCCTGCTGCGGGTCCCACGTTCCGGCCGGCTCCCCGACCTTCGTGTAGGTGCCGTCGTCGAAGAGCGGCTTGAGCACGCTCTTATAGCCCTCGGCGAACATCGACGCGTTGTGGTCGGTCGGATCGCCGTCCATGATGAGCACGTTGGGGTCGGAGACGTTCCAGTCCTTGATGCACTGCACGAGGCCCTCCCCCATGAGCTTGCCGACCTTGACGTTGTCGAAGCTCACGTAATAGCGGTTCTCGGGGCCACCGGTGACGAGCCGGTCGTAGTCGATGACGGCGAGGCCGGCGGCCTCGGCCTTGGCCTCGATCGCCGCCCCGCTGCCCGCATCGAGTGGATCCACGAGCAGCACGGAGGCGCCGGCGTTGATGTCCGCCTCGGCCTGGGTCTGCATCGTGGCGGCACTGCCGTCGGCGTTGTCGATCTTGAAGTCGTCGGACGTGAGTCCGGCGGCCTCGAACGCCTGCGTGAGATAGGGCTTGTCGTATTGCACGTACCGGGTCGAGGTCGTCGTGTCGGGAAGCAGCACCCCGATCATGCCCTTGCCCTGGGCTGCGAGGTCGGTCAGCTGCTTCATGACCGAGAAGTCCGCGGTGAAGGAACCGGCGTCCACCTGCGGGACCTCGGACGTGGTCGAGTTCTGCGAGCTCGGGGTCTCGGTTCCCGAGCCGGATGACGATCCGCAGGCGGTGAGCAGGAGGCCCACGGCTGCGACCGTCGTCAGTGATTCCAGAATTCTACGTCGGGTCATCTTGTCGCTCCTTGAGTTGTCCCGAACCGTTGATGTGCGAGGTTCGCGCCCGTAGGTGGGTCGGTCTGGAGATCGACGCTTACTGACTAGTCGCCAGTTTAAAACCGGGGGTGAAGGGAGCGGAAGACGTTCGAGCCGAGTGAGGACGACGTTCGGCTCGGTAGGCGGGCGGGCGTCAGTTCGCGACGGCGTCCGCCGGCTGAGCCGGCAGAGCCGGCTGAGCCGGCTTGGGTAGCTCCGGCTCGCGTCGGTGGAGGTGGCGGCGCAGGACGACGAGCAGGCCGGCCGCGACGGCCAGCGCACCGGCGGCGAACCAGTACGGGGTGGACATAGCGACGCTCGCGGCGAGCCCGGTGGCCAGCGGCGGGGCGATCGCGCCGCCGAGGAACCGCACGCCGGAATAGGCGCTCGAGGCGACCTGGCGGGGGACGTCGGTGGCGCCCATGACCACCTCGGTCATGACGGTGTTCATGATGCCCAGTTCGAGGCCGGCGAGCACCATCCCCACGACGAGCAGGGCCAGGTGGTCGATCACGAGGGCGAAGCCGGCCATCGTCGCGGTGAGGAGCACGAGGGTCACGGTGAGCACGCGCACGGGCGGCCAGCGGCGGGTGAGGGCCGGGGCCACGAACACCGACGTGATGGCCAGCGAGAGCCCCCAGCCGGCGAAGACGAGGCCGATCCCCATGGCGGGCAGCCCGAGCGGATAGGGGGTGAAGGACATGAGCACGAAGAAGCCCATGTTGTAGAAGAGGGCGACGATCGCCATGACGCGCAGGGCCCGGTGGCGCAGCGCCCCGAAGGCGGCGAGCACCGGCGAGGGCCGGGGCGGGCGGCCCGGGGAGCGGAGCAGGACCGCAAGCAGGACCGCGCCGATCGTCATGAGCGCGGCGGTGCCGAAGAACGGGCCGCGCCAGCTGATCCCGCCGAGGACGCCGCCGAGCAGCGGGCCGACCGCCAGGCCGAGCCCGAGGGCCGCCTCGTACATGATGATCGCCCCGGCGGAACTGCCGCGGGCCTCGTTGATGATCGTGGCCAGCGCCGTCGAGATGAACAGGGCGTTGCCCAGTCCCCAGACGGCACGGAAGGCGATGATCTCCCCGATCGACCCGCTCGCGCCGGCCCCGGCGGCGCCGAGCACGATGACGCCGAGGCCGAGCAGCAGGGTCGTGCGCGAACCGAGCCGGCTGGAGATGGCGGAGGTGAAGAACATCCCCACCGCGGTGACGACGAGGTAGGAGGTGAACAGCAGCGAGGTCTGGGTCGTCGTCGCGCCGAGCTCGGCGCTGATCGAGGGCAGGATGGGGTCGACGAGCCCGAGGCCCATGAAGGCGATCATGGCGGTGAGGGCGACGGCCCAGACGGATGTGGGTTGAGTGCGCACGAGGCTAGCGGTCCAGACGTGAGAGAAGGATGTCGGTCGCGTTCGCCAGCGCGGTGAGCTCGTCCGGGCTCAGGTCGGCGAACTCCTCGGTCAGGGCGGCGCCGAGCTCCCGGGCGTAGTCGCCGAGGAACTCGATTCCGGTCGCGGTGATCGAGACGGTGCGTGCCCGCAGGTCCTCGGGGTCGGCGATCCGGGTGAGCAGGCCGTCGGCGCTGAGCGCGGCGACGATCTTGGTCATCCCGGGCTGGGAGACCCGCACGAGCTCGGCCAACTCGCCCAGGCGCACGGGGCCCCGGTCGCGGGCGAGGGCCAGGGTGCGGTAGGCCGACGGCGAGAGCGCCTCGGGGAGCCGCAGCGTCGCCGTCCGGGAACAGCGGTGGACGACCGAGATCAGCTTGGCGAGGACTACTCCGGTGGATTCGGGCACGGCACTAGTTTACTACGTTATATAACTAGGTGAAGCACCGCGATCCGGTCGAGCTGTTCGAGCCCGCGGTTCCCGCCGCTCGCCTCGATGGGCGGTGACCTCGGCCGGGTATGGACAGTTCCCCCCGCGCTCCACGATGATTGGCTCCTCGGTACGGGCACCGGCGCTCCGGCCGATCGGAGGCGTCATGGCGGAGCAGCCCCGGGCGGGCGCGATGGGATCCGGGCCGGACGACGGCCGGGAACTGCGCGTCGCCCTCGCGATGCGCGGCGGAGTCTCGCTCGCGGTGTGGATCGGGGGCGCCGTCGCCGAGCTCGACCTGGCCCGGCGGGCGTTGGCGGACCCGGACTCGCTCGAGCGCAACACCGGCCCGGAGCGGGAGCGCGGGCGGGCCTACGCCGACCTGCTCACCGCGCTCGGCTACACCTCGATCCGGTTCGACGTGCTCGCCGGCGCGAGCGCGGGTGGCCTCAACGCCGTGATCTACGGGTTCGCGCAGTCGATCGGCACGGACCTGGAGTGGCTGCTGGCGGTGTGGCAGCGCCAGGGCGACCTGTGGCGGCTGTTCCACCCGCAGTGGGCGCCGGGTCGGCACTACCGCACGGAGGCGGTCTTCGACGCGGACTCGAATTTCTATCGGCCGCTGCTCGAGGCGCTGCGGGCGGCCTCGGCCGGCACGAGCGAGCGGCTTCGGTCCGATTTCCTCACGATCGACCTGTCGGCGACCCTGCAGGCGGGCCCGCCGCTGCCCGCGACGACGACGGGCACCGACATCCGCCCCCGGGCGGCCCATTTCCGGTTCCAGCACACGCCGGGGCGGCCCGGCGGGCCGTTCGACGACCTGCCCGGCAACGGCTCGGACCCTGGCGCCGACGAGGAGGCACGCCGGCGCCTCGCCTACGCCGCCCGCAGCACGAGTTCCTTCCCGGGAGCGTTCGAGCCGGCGACGATCCACGCGTGGGAGGGCGGGCCGGTCCGCCGCCCCCGGGGCGAGGGCGACGATCGGCCCGAGAACATGGCCGGGGTGTTCTCCGACGTCCTCGGGGATCCGGGCACCGCGTTCGACGTCATGGACGGCGGGGTGTTCGACAACATCCCGATCGCGCGGGCACTCCACGCGATCACCGACTCCCCCGCGACCGGCCGCACCCGGCGCGTACTGCTCTACCTCGACCCGCGGCCACCCGAGCCGGCGGCGCCGCCGCACGCCCCCGCGGCGGGTGCGGGCGAGGTGCGGCCCCGGCGGGTGCGGTTCCTGCGCTCGGTGGTCACGGCGCTGCGCTACAAGGTGACGACCGAGAGCTCGTGGGACGACCTGGCCGACCTGGCGGACCTGGCCGCGCGCGGCACGGATCAGGAGTTCCGGCGCAAGCAGTTCCTCGGCTCGCTGCCGCCGGACCTGCTCGGCGGTCTGCGCGACCTCGATCCGAGCGTTCTCCGGACCCTCCTCGACTCCTATCGCGACTTCCGGGTGCGCACCGACGCGGACCGGTTCACGCGCCTGCTCACCCATCCCGGCGAGGGGTTCCTGCAGACGCTCACCACCCCACCCGCCGTCGCGGCCGGGCTCGGGATGGACGAGGCCGGGGCGGTGCGCACCGACCTCGAGGCGGCGCTGGCGGGCCGGGCGGGGTTCGCGTGCCACGAGGATGCGGCGGCGCTGGCCGAGGCCGCTGACTTCTTCATCGCGTGGCTGCGCATCCAGCAGGACGATCCAGAGACCGCCCGCAACGGCGAACTGACGGCGGCGCTCGCCGGCGCGAAGGGGTCGCTGTATCGCGTGCGCACGCTCGCCCAGTACGCCGGGCAGCGCGGTGACGCCGCGGCCGTGCGTATCGCCCTGGGTGCATGGAATGGGCCGGGTGAGGCTGGTGGGTCGCCGCGCCGCGGCGGTGGCTCGATCCTCGCGGCGCTGCCGGCGGTCGCACTCGCGCTGTGGCCGGCGGCACCGCCCGCGGTCCCGCCGATCGACCTGGACGACGAGGCCGCGCTGTGGCGGGGCCTCGAGGCCTGGGCG
Organism: Pseudactinotalea sp. HY158; assembly: GCF_009660225.1. Classification (NCBI taxonomy): domain Bacteria; kingdom Bacillati; phylum Actinomycetota; class Actinomycetes; order Micrococcales; family Cellulomonadaceae; genus Pseudactinotalea; species Pseudactinotalea sp. HY158. The sequence goes on along the minus strand of NZ_CP045920.1, from coordinate 1,197,162 downwards.
GAGGGTGCCGACCGAGGCGGGCCCCACGCACCACCCGAGTCGGCACTCACCGACCCGATCGCGGCCGGGTGGCGGGTGCTGTGCGCGGCGGTCGGCGACGTTCAGCGCAGCCGGCTGCCGGCCGAGGTCGCCGGCGCCCGACCGTGGCCGAGCTCCAACGCCTGGTTGCCCGGGCGACGTGCGTCATCGGCCGGCTCGGCACCACCGCGATCCCCGACTTCGACACGCTCAGCGGCGACGAGGAGCCGCTCGTGCCCCTCGCCGGCGTGACCCTGCAGTCCGAGGCGCGCCGGCTCGACCGGCAGGCGGCCCACCCGGAGCGCGTGTCCCCCTGGCCGAGCGGGGCCGTCCACGCCGGCGCCAAGCTCTCCGGCAGCCAACTCGGCAATTTCGGTGGCTTCCTCGCCCAGGACTGGCGCGGCCACGACTGGCGGTGGGGCCGGGTGGACGCCGGGGCCGGCCTCGTGCGCACGCTCACGGCCATGGACGCGGCGCCCTCGCTTCGGGAGCGGGAGCGCGACCCGCTCGACGCGGCCGAGGTCGCCCGGGCCGCGGCCGCCGCGCGGGAGCACCTGGCCGCTGCGTACGAGGGCCTCGAGGGCCGGCCCGGGCGCCTGGGCGATCTGACGGCGGAGCGCAGGTACGCCCTCGGCGCGCGCCTCGGGCTCGGGCTGCAGCGAGCGCTGTGGCCGGTACTCGGCAGCAGCGTGCGAGGCTTCATGGTGGCGGCGATCCTCACGGTGCTGCGGCCGTTGCTCGTGCTCGCGCCGCTCGTGCTGCGGCCCGCGGTGCTCACGGCCGTGGCGGTCGCGGCGGCGGTGTCCACCCACGCGTCACCGGTACCTGAGGCGATCGGCACGCTCGAGCCGGGGACCCTCGCGCTCGCGGGCGGGCCGGCCGCCGTCGTGCTCGCCCTCGGCGTGGCCTCCGCCACCGGCCGGATGCGCACGTGGCGCTCGCTGGCCGCCCGGGCCGAGAACTCCGGAGAGGCCGCACAGCGCTGTGCCGGCGGGTCGTCCGCGCGACGCGCCGGGCCCGGTCGGCCCGGGTCGTGCTCCTCGTGATCGTCCTGCTCGTCGTGGTGGCCGACCTGTGGCGGGGTGGCGGCCGGCCGCTGCCCCGGCTCACCCGGGTGCAGGAGGTCCTCGCCGCGGCCACGTGGTTCGACGTCGTCGTCGTGCTCGCCGCAATCCTCGTGTGGGCGCTCGGGTCGCACCGGGCGGTGGGCCGGGTCGATCCCGCCGGGGCCCGCGACCGCTCGGGCCTGACGGTCGCGCTTGTCGCGAGTGCCGCCGTCCTCGCCGCGACGATCGCCGAGGCCACCTGGTGGCACCGCGCCGGCGGCGTGGCCACCGGGCTCGCGGTCGGGGTGCTCGTGTGGGCGGTCCTGCACGGCTGGGCGCGCCGGCCGCTGGCCCACGTGCTCGCGGTCGCCGCGGGGATCGCGGCCACGCTGCCCGACCTGCCCTCCCCGGTCGCCCGCGTGGCCGAGGCGGGTGCGACCTGGGGGCTGCCGATCCTCTCGACAATCGTCGTCGTGGTGGTGGTCCCGGCGGTGGCCGTGGGCGTCGTCCTCGCGCTGGTCTTCGCCGGCCGCTGGCTGCAGGCGCGGCTCGGCCGCACGGGCGAGGTGGTGGCGTCCCTGCTCGTGCTCGTCGCAACGGTCAGGGTCGCCGCCGAGCTGACGATCGCGTGGCCGTGGCTGGGCACGATCCCGGCCGCGCTCGTGCTCGGTGCATTCGCGTGCGCGGCCGCGACGCTCATCGTGCCGTTCCGGGACGCGGAGGACCTGCCCGCACTGTGACTCGGATGGGGCGGAGACTCGGATCCGGCGGCGGCTCAGACCTGCTCGACCTTGGCACCGAGGGCGGTGAGCTTGGCCATGAAATTCTCGTAGCCGCGGTAGATGAGCTCGATCCCGCGCACGTTCGAGGTGCCCTCCGCGGCGAGCGCGGCGATGAGGTGGGAGAAGCCGCCGCGCAGGTCGGGCACCTCGATGTCGGCGGCCTGCAACGGGGTGGGCCCGGAGATGACGGCGGAGTGGAAGAAGTTCCGCTGCCCGAACCGGCAGTCCTTGCCGCCGAGGCATTCGCGGTAGACCTGGATCTTCGCTCCCATGCGCCGCAGCGCGTCCGTGAACCCGAACCTGTTCTCGTAGACGGTCTCGTGCACGATCGACAGGCCGGTCGCCTGGGTGAGGGCGACGACGAGGGGCTGCTGCCAGTCGGTCATGAAGCCGGGGTGGACGTCGGTCTCGAGCACGATGGACCGCAGGTCCCTGCCGGGGTGGCGGAACCGGATGCCCTCGTCGTCGATGTCGAAGTCGCCGCCGACCTTGCGATAGGTGTTGAGGAATGTGCCCATCGCCGACTGCTCGGCGCCGCGCACGTAGATGTCGCCGTGGGTGGCGAGCGCGGCCGAGGCCCACGAGGCCGTCTCGATCCGGTCCGGCAGGGCCGTGTAGGTGTAGCCGCGCAGGGCGTCCACCCCCTCGATCCGGATGACCCGGTCGGTGTCCACGGAGATGATCGCGCCCATCCGCTGCAGCACGTCGATGAGCGCGAGGATCTCCGGCTCGATCGCGGCATTGCGCAGTTCGGTCACGCCGTTCGCGCGCACGGCGGTGAGCAGGAGCTGCTCGGTCGCGCCGACGCTCGGATATGGCAGCTCGACCTGGGTTCCCTGGAGCCCGCGGGCGGGGGCCTTGATCCAGATGCCGGATTCGAGCTTGTCGATCTCGGCGCCGAACTGGCGCAGGATGCTCAGGTGGTAATCGATCGGGCGGTCGCCGATGTGGCAGCCGCCGAGGTCGGGGATGAATGCCTCGCCGAGGCGGTGCAGCAGCGGACCGCACATGAGGATCGGGATCCGGCTCGAACCGGCGTGGGTGTCGATGTCGGCGCGGCCCGCGACCTCGACCCGGGACGGGTCCATGGCGACCGTGCCGGCGGCGGAGTCCCAGTCGACCTGCACGCCGTGGAGCGAGAGCAGCCCGCCCACGACCTGGACGTCCTTGATGTCGGGGACGTTGCGCAGCACCGAGGGGGTCTCCCCCAGCACCGCCGCGACCATCGCCTTGGAGACGAAGTTCTTCGCGCCCCGGACCGTGATGTCACCGGTGAGCGGAACTCCCCCGTGCACTCGCAGAATCGTCATGTGACCGTCCCTTCTCGCCCCAGGATAGGCCACGCCCGCGCGCGTCCCCGTCGCGGCGGGATGTGACCGGGCCGAACCCCTCGCGCCACCGGCCGACCAGGGCCGAACCCCGGATCCACCGGCCGACCAGGGCCGAACCCCGGAAATCCCAGCAGAATCCCCGGGCTACGCCCTGCTCGACCGCGGGGTGAGCGACCCCGCCACCAGGCCATGAGGTGGATCGGCCGGATACGCTGGTCGCTGCAGCACGATGCCACTCCACTGGAGTTGATGGTCACGATGCCCAGGTTCCTACACCGACACGGCCTTCCCGAAGGACCACGGTGGCCCGCCGGCTTCACGCTCGGGGTCACGCCACGCGCCCGGAGCCTATTGGAACTCCTGTACATCCGGGACCGCTGGGATCTGCACCCCCAGATCGACCTCCCGCCGCTCGACCCGCCGCCACCGCGGGACCGCTCGCGCCCGCCGGATCCTGGGGTGCCGGAGTGGGAGGACCGCTGGCTCGGCTGCTGGCAGGAGACCCTGCAGTGGTTCCGCGACCAGACGCCCGCGCCGCACCCGCCCACGCGAACCAACCCGCCCGAGTTCCCACCACTGCTCTGGCAGCACCGATACGGAGACGTGGGCATCGACCGCGAGGCCCTGGACGCGTGGTACTACGCCCTGCCGATCGAGGCGCTGCCGCCGCCCGGCGGCTCTCCCGAGGACCGCTGCGCCGGCGCCGTGGCCCGGGCGTGGTCGCGGGGCCTACGAGGCGTCATCTCCCTCCCCGTCGCCGGGGATCACGCGGAGCGGCTCGGGCGGCACCGCCTGCTCGTCTCGGCCGGCGCCCGCGCCGAGCCGGGGCGCTACCGGGCCGCGCTCGAGGCGACGTTCTGATCGGAGCCGGCCGGGCGCCGTCCATACGAGACGACGAACGCCGCCCCGGGTGGAGCGGCGTTCGCGCGTGCTACCGGCTTCGCGGGGTCAGCTGAGCGACTCGTTCTGGGTCGGCACCGTGACCGGGCGGGCGGCTACGATCTCGACGGGCGGGAGGGTCTTGGCCGGCAGAGTCGTGGGACGCCAGGCGGCGCGCGACTGTTCGTAGGCCGTGATGTCGGCCTCGTGGTTGAGCGTGAGGCCGATGTCGTCGAGGCCCTCCATGAGGCGCCAGCGGGTGTAGTCGTCGATCTCGAAGGTGGCGACGATGTCACCGCAGGTCACCTGCCGGTTCACGAGGTCGACCGTGATCTCCTGGCCGGGGTTGGACTCGAGCGCCTTCCAGATGAGCTCGACGTCCTCCTGCGCGAGGATCCCGGCGACGAGACCCTGCTTGCCGGAGTTGCCGCGGAAGATGTCGGCGAAGCGGCTCGCGAGCACGACCTTGAAGCCGTAGTCCTTGAGCGCCCAGACGGCGTGCTCACGGGAGGAGCCGGTGCCGAAGTCCGGGCCGGCGACGAGCACCGAGGCCGTCTTGTACGGCTCCTGGTTGAGGATGAACTCCGGGTCGGACCGCCAGGCGGCGAAGAGCGCGTCCTCGAAGCCGGTGCGGGAGACCCGCTTGAGGTAGACGGCCGGGATGATCTGGTCGGTGTCGACGTTGCTGCGGCGCAGCGGGATGCCGACGCCGGTGTGCGTGGTGAATTTCTCCATGGTGGCGGCCTCCTCAGGCGTTCACGAGGTCGGCGGGGGACGAGAGGGTGCCGCGGATGGCCGTGGCGGCCGCGACGAGCGGGGAGACGAGGTGGGTGCGTCCACCCTTGCCCTGCCGGCCCTCGAAGTTGCGGTTCGAGGTGGAGGCGGCCCGTTCCCCGGGCTTGAGCTGATCGGGGTTCATGCCCAGGCACATCGAGCAGCCGGCGTTGCGCCACTCGGCGCCGAAGGCGAGGAAGACCTGGTCGAGCCCCTCGGCCTCGGCCTGGAGTCGCACCCGCGCCGATCCCGGCACGACGAGCACGCGCACGTCGTCGGCCTTCTTCCGGCCGGCGATGACGTCGACCACGGCGCGCAGGTCCTCGATCCGGCCGTTCGTGCACGACCCGATGAAGACCGTGTCGACGTGGATGTCGCGCAGCGGCAGTCCCGGCGCGAGGTCCATGTACTCGAGCGCCCGCTCGGCGGCCACGCGCTCGTTCTCCTCGTTGATCTCCTCCGGGTTCGGGACCCGGCCCGACAGCGGCAGGCCCTGGCCCGGGTTCGTGCCCCAGGTGACGAAGGGTTCGAGGTCGTTCGCGTCGAGGGTGACCTCGGCGTCGAAGGTCGCATCCGAGTCGGTGCGCAGCGTGCGCCAGTACTCGACGGCGGCGTCCCAGTCCTCCCCCTCGGGGGCGTGCGGGCGGCCCTTGAGATAGGCGAAGGTGGTCTCGTCCGGGGCGATCATGCCGGCGCGCGCCCCGGCCTCGATCGACATGTTGCAGATCGTCATGCGCGCTTCCATCGACAGCGCCTCGATGGCCTCGCCGCGGTACTCGAGCACGTAGCCCTGGCCGCCGCCGGTGCCGATCTTGGCGATGACGGCGAGGATGATGTCCTTGGCGGTCGTGCCCTCGCGCAGCGTGCCGTTCACCGTGATCGCCATGGTCTTGAACGGGGCGAGCGGCAGGGTCTGGGTGGCGAGCACGTGCTCCACCTCGGAGGTGCCGATGCCGAATGCGAGCGCGCCGAAGGCCCCGTGGGTCGAGGTGTGGGAGTCGCCGCACACGACGGTCAGGCCGGGCATGGTCAGGCCGAGCTGGGGCCCCACGACGTGGACGATCCCCTGATCGGCGTCGCCGAGGGAGTGGATCCGCACGCCGAAGTCCTCGACGTTGGCCCGCAGCGTGTCGATCTGCTTGCGCGAGGTCTTGTCGGCGATCGGCAGGTCGATGTCGAGGGTCGGGGTGTTGTGGTCCTCGGTGGCGATCGTCAGGTCTGGACGACGCACGGGACGCCCGGCGAGGCGCAGCCCCTCGAAGGCCTGCGGGCTCGTGACCTCGTGCACGAGGTGGAGATCGATGTAGAGGAGGTCGGGCGCGCCGTCCTCACCTCTGCGGACAATATGGTCCGCCCATACCTTCTCCGCCAACGTCCTACCCATGACGCGTCCAACTTCCTTGATCCGTGTGCTGACGGAGGGCCTTGCGACACTCCGGGTTTCACCGTCGAACTTGCGTCTCATCTTCCGAGACGGCAATATCGACTTATGGACAACTCTAGCGGAGTCGGCGTTCTTGACAAGGCCGCGATCGTTCTGGGCGCCCTGGAAGCGGGTCCGGCGACCCTGGCACAGCTGGTGGCCAGCACCCACCTGGCACGCCCGACCGCGCATCGGCTCGCCGTCGCCCTCGAGCACCACCGGCTCGTCTCCCGCGACATGCAGGGGCGGTTCGTGCTCGGGCCGCGCCTGGCCGAACTCGCCTCCGCCGCGGGCGAGGACCGACTGCTCGCCGCCGCGGGCTCGGTGCTCGTGGCGCTACGCGACCACACCGGCGAGAGCGCCCAGCTCTACCGCCGCCAGGGCGATCAGCGCATCTGCGTGGCCGCGGCCGAGAAGCAGATGGGCCTGCGCGACTCCATCCCCGTGGGCGCCACGCTCACGATGCTCGCCGGCTCCGCCGCGCAGATCCTGCTCGCCTGGGAGGAGCCGGACCGGCTGCACCGCGGGCTGCACGGCGCGAAGTTCACAGCCACGATCCTCTCGGGGGTGCGCCGGCGCGGCTGGTCCCAGTCGATCAGCGAGCGCGAGGTCGGCGTGGCCTCGGTCTCGGCCCCCGTGCGCGGGCCGTCGGGTCGGGTCATCGCCGCCGTCTCCGTCTCCGGCCCCGTCGAGCGCATGAGCCGACAGCCCGGCCGGCTGCATGCCGCCTCCGTCGTGGCCGCCGCGAACCGGCTGACCGAGGTGCTGCGCAAGGCCGACGAGGGACTCTAGGGCGCCGTCGGCCCCGCCCGGCGCGCCCCCTCCTCGAGCGCCCGCGCACCCGCCCGCAGGTGGGAGACGAAGGCGTCGATCTCGCCGATCTCATCGGCGCGCCACGTGAGGCAGAACTCGTATGCACCCGGGTCGGCCGTGTAGTTCACGCCCACTCCCCCGTCCGCGGTCGGGGCGAAGGCGAGCCGGACGATCTCGCCCCGGCCGCCGATCGAGGTGGTCGAGAGCACATCGGTGGTCAGCAGCCGGTAGCCGTCGTCGGCGAAGATCCGCGGGGTGAGCCCGAGCCGGGAGGCCATGGCCCGCAACCCGAACAGGTGCCGGTCGATCCCGTTGCCGCTCTTGCACGCCTTGACGAGGGCCGAATGCGCCCCGCGGGCGGCCTCGAGCTGTTCCGGCGTGGCATCGCCGTCGAGGAGCGCGCCCGCGAGGGCCACCGCCTCGGGCGTGTTCGGTCGCAGGCACTCGGTCCGTCCGGCGAGGTACTCGCGCATGTCCACGGCCTCGTAGGTGCTGCGGACCCGCCCCCACGTGGCGCGCTGGGCGACGAGCATGATCCACTGCATCGCGCCGTCGTGGCTGAACCGCAGGCCCGCCGGTGCGGTGAACGGCACGGTGACCACGCGGACCCGATACCGGCCGGCCTCGGCGCGATACGCCTGCAGGGCTGCGTCGATCTCGCCCCGGAGCCGGGCATCGACCGGCCAGACCAGCTCCGTCGGCCGCCCCGCCGCCGGCGCCTCGACCACCCGGTCGTCGGGCTGCACGAGGTGCGCCTGCGCGACGTGCGCGGCGAGCGTCGCCCCGTCGAGGATCGAATGCTCGACGTGGACGGCGACGAAGCCGTCGACCAATCCGACCTCGACGCTCAGCGGCTTGTACACCCACGCAGCTCCCGGATCGAACGCCACCCGCCGCAGCGCCTCGGCGGTGCCGCCGGTCTCGCCCTCGTCGCCGAGGTCGAGCACGAACAGGGCCTCGCGCAGCCGGCGGTAGGTCTCGGCGCCGGCCGGTTCGGCGCGCAGTCGATCGAGGACGGCCGCGGCGTGCTCGCTGCCGAGGAGGGAGGGGTCGGTGAACGTGCCCGGCGTCGCGACCGAGCGCAGGATCTGCGTCATCGCCGCGGCGAGGGCGGGGCGCGGCAGGGGCCGCCCGGCGGCATCGGACACCGCCAGGGCATGGGCGCGGTTGTGTCGGAGCACGACGATCTCGCGGTGCGCCGGTGACGGGTGGCCCTCGAGGAAGCCGTCCGTGCCGGGACGCGGATCACGGATCCCGCCGGCGAGGTAGCGCCACTGCGTGGGCGTGAGCGGCTCCCCGCGCGGGCTCACCTCGGGCCGGGCCTCGCCCCGCAGGTGACGCAGGTGGACGGCGGCCAGTCGATGGGCGACGTCGGCCGCGAGGTCGACCCCGCGCCTGGTCCGGTCCCACGCGAGCTGGAACGCGACGTTGCCGGCCAGCGGCAGGGGGGATCGCTGCTCGAGGTAGGTGTCCTGCCATGCACGAGTCAGCCAGCTGCGCCCCCGCCGGTGCTCGGCGCGGGCGAATCGCTCGAGCTCCTCCTGGCAGGCCGGACCGTCGGCGTTCGCGAACTCGGTCACGGCCGCGCCCGTGACCGCTCGTTCGTGCGCGGTCTGGAGCGGCCCCAGCGCGGTGAGATAGCGCTCCAGGGTCTGCGCCAGCGGCGGAACGGGGAGGGACTTCATCGGGCACCCTCCGATCTCGGACGGTCACGTCAACGGCTTCACGATACCGCCGCGGCGGGGCCGATTCTCGTGACCCGAGTCTCCCGTCAACGAAGAAAGGCACAGGATCCCTGCTCAGCAGAGATCCTGTGCCTTGTTTGCAGCCCCGACCGGATTCGAACCGGCGCCGCCGCCGTGAGAGGGCGGTGTCCTAGGCCGCTAGACGACGGGGCCATGCAATTTCTTCTTGCCTTCGGAATGCTACCTGACGGAGCACTCTTCACGCGCTGGGGTACCAGGACTCGAACCTAGACTAACTGTACCAGAAACAGTCGTGCTGCCGATTACACCATACCCCATCGGAGTATTCGGTCCGGATCGGACGCCGCGAGGCGCCGTGATCCAAACGTCCTACCGCCGGATGACTCTACCGGAGCGGGGGCCGCGAACCAAAACGAGAGCCGTGAGCAAGCCCACACCTGTGCACAATCCGCATCAGAGAGCCCCGAGCAGGTCCGGAAGCTCCGTCAGCGAGGTGAGGACCGCCACACCGGAGGCCCGGGCACCCTCCGGGTCCTCGTCGTGGTGACCACCCCGGCGGCGCCCCGGACGCGCCAGCCACATGCCCCGCAGGCCGGCGTTCATCGCCCCGCGGGCGTCCGTGTCGAGCTCGTCGCCGACGTAGGCCGTCTCCGCCGGCTCGACGCCGAGCAGCCGGCACGCCTCGAGGAAGACCTCGGGGGCCGGCTTGCCGACCCCGAACGTGTCCATCGTGACGAGCAGCGGCAGATCGTCCAGCCCGGTCGCGGCGAGCTTGAGCTCCTGCACGCGCGTCTGGGCGTTCGTGACGACGCCGATCTCGTAGCCGTCCTCCCGGAGCCGGTCGACCGTCGGGCGGGCGTCGGGGAACGGGGCCCAGGCGCCCGCGAAGGCGAGGTCGAACGCCTCGTTCCACGCCTCGACGTCGTCCGCGCCGAGTCCGGGCAGGCCGAGGGCGCGTCCGATCTCGCGCAGCCGGGCCTCCCGCTGTTCCCAATAGCCGACCGTGCCGCGGGTGTAGGCGCGGTAGTGTCCGCCCAGATCCTGTCGCCAGCTCGCCAGGGCCACGGCGGACCGCTCCGGGGTGAGGTCCGGGTCGAGCAGCCGGGTGGCCGCATCGATCGCCGCCGCGAACGCCGTGCGGGTGTCCACGAGGGTGTCGTCGAGGTCGAAGACGACGGCCCGGCTCACAGGCTCGCCCGCAGCGCGCGCAGCCGCGCGAGGCTCGAGTCCCGCCCGAGGATCTCCATCGACTCGAACAGCGGCGGCGAGACCCGCCGGCCCGTCACCGCCGTGCGCAGCGGCGCGAACGCGAACCGAGGCTTGATGCCGAGCTCGTCGACGAGCACCACCTTGAGCGCCTCCTGCTGCGATTCGGCGCCGAAGTCCGCGAGCCCGGCCAGCACCTCGATCGATCGGTCGAGCACCTCGGCGGCCTCGGGCCGCAGCTTGCCGCGGGCGTCGTCCTCGACGATCAGGTCCGCGTCGGCCGTGAACAGGAAGCCGAGCATGCCCGGCGCCTCCCCGAGGAGGGTCATGCGCTCCTGCACGAGGGGGGCCGCTTCGCGCAGGATCTCCCGCTCCCGCTCGCCCAGGCCCGCGTACTCCGGCGCCGAGACGGCGCCCGCAGCGTGCAGGTACGGCACGAGCCGGCCGCGGAAGTCCTCCGGGGCGAGCATCCGCAGGTGGGTCGCGTTGATCGCCTCGGCCTTCTTCACGTCGAAGCGCGCCGGATTCGGGTTGACGCTGGCCACGTCGAACGCGGCGACCATCTCCTCGCGGGAGAAGATGTCGTTGTCCGGGGAGATCGACCAGCCGAGCAGGGCGAGGTAGTTGAGCAGGCCCTCGGGGATGAAGCCGCGGTCGCGGTGCAGGAAGAGGTTCGACTCGGGATCGCGCTTGGACAGCTTCCTGTTCCCCTCCCCCATGACGTAGGGCAGGTGGCCGAACTCCGGCATGACGGTGGCCACGCCGATGTCGAGCAGGGCCCGGTAGAGCGCGATCTGGCGCGGCGTGGAGGAGAGGATGTCCTCCCCGCGGAGCACGTGGGTGATCTGCATGAGCGCGTCGTCGACCGGGTTGACGAGCGTGTACAGCGGCTGACCGTTGCCCCGCACGATGACGAAGTCGGGTACCGAGCCGGCCTTGAAGGTCACCTGCCCGCGCACGAGGTCGGTGAAGGACAGGTCCTCGGCCGGCATCCGCAGCCGCAGCACGGGGGCGCGGCCCTCGGCCCGGTAGGCGACCTTCTGCTCCTCGCTCAGGTCGCGGTCGTGGCCGTCGTAGCCGAGCTTCGGATCGCGGCCCGCGGCCCGGTGACGGGCCTCGATCTCCTCGGGCGTCGAGAACGACTCGTAGGCGTGCCCGGCGGCGAGGAGCCGGGCGGCGACGTCGGCGTAGATCTCCATCCGCTCGCTCTGCCGGTACGGCCCGTGCGGGCCGCCGACCTCGACGCCCTCGTCCCAGTCGAGGCCGAGCCAGTCCAGCGCGTCGAGCAGCTGCCGATAGGACTCCTCGGAGTCGCGGGCGGCGTCGGTGTCCTCGATCCGAAAGACCAGGGTGCCGCCGGTGTGGCGGGCATAGGCCCAATTGAACAGGGCCGTGCGGATGAGGCCGACGTGGGGAGTACCGGTGGGCGAGGGGCAGAAACGCAGGCGAATTGTGCTCATGATGCCCACCAGACTACTGGGCGCGGCCGGCCTCGGTTCCGGCCGTCGCATCACCGAACAGCTGATGGGCGGCGGCGAGCGTCAGGCGTTCCGGATCGGTGCCCGGCAACGCGCCGCCGAGCCAGAGCGTGGCCAGCCCGTGCACGAGGGCCCAGGCGCACTGGCGCGCCTGGGTGGGGCCCACGAGCAGTCGGTCGCCCGGCACGGATGCGAGCCCCGAGTCCAGGAGAGCGGTCGTCCGGCGGCGGGCGTCCGCCAGCGCGTCGTCCGTCGTCGCGAGCAGGTCGGAGCGGAACATGACGCCGTAGTGGCCGGGATGGGAGAGCGCGAAGCGGACATATGCCACCGCGGTGCGATCGAACTCGCCCGCGGCGACCGAGGGTTCCAGGGTGGCGGCGAGGAGGTGGAAGCCCTCGGTCGCCAACGCCGTGACCAGCCCGCGCCGGTTGCCGAAATGATGGGCCGGTGCGGCGTGGGAGACGCCGGCGCGGCGCGCGAGCTCGCGCAACGACAGCGCGTCGACCCCCGACTCGGCCACGACCTCGGCGGCGATGGCCAGGACGCGCGCACGCAGATCTCCGTGGTGGTAGGGCCGTTCCATACGCGCCACCCTAAACCAATCTAGTCACCGCCTAGACAGGCCCGAGGCCCGCGCCGTAATCTAGCCACCGACAAGATACCTCGATCTCCCGGAAGGCCCGCCATGGCTCCACTTCTCGCTCTCGTGGGCGTCACCCTCGTCGGCCGGCTCCTCGGCCGGCTGGGTGTCGACTACCTCGACACCTGGCCGCAGGCGCTCGCCGCGGGGCTGGCGGCGCTGTTCCTGCTGACCGCGAGCGCCCACCTGTTCCAGCCGCGCCGGGCCGGACTGATCGCGATCGTTCCGCCGGCCGTCCCCTTCCCGGCGCTGGCGGTCACGGTCACCGGAGTCCTGGAGCTGGCGGGGGCCGTCGGGCTGCTCGTCCCCCCGGCGTCGGCCGCGTGGATCCGACCGGTCGCCGCCGTCTGCCTCGGCATGCTCATGCTCGCGATGTTCCCCGCCAACGTCTACGCCGCGGGCCGGCGCCGCCACCCGAGCGCGCCGACCACGCCCCTGGGTCGCCGGGCCCTCGTGCAACTGCTGTACCTGGCGGCCGCCGTGGCCGTGACGGTCACGGCCGTGTAGCCCGCCTACCATGGGGGCGGATCACCGAACGACTTCGCCGAAAGGGACCCGGATGCGCGGACCGGAGCGCCACTCATGACCGATGGCCACCTGATCGACGCGAGCGCCGACTCGCCCGCGCCCCGCCCGCGTCCCACGTTCGGCCGGAATCAGGCGACGCTCTCGGTCGCCCAGCTGCTCTCCGGGGTCGGGATCGCGGTCGGCTTCGCCGTCGGCGGGCTGCTCGCCGAGCACCTGACCGGGAGCGCGGCGTACGCCGGATTCGCCCAGACGGCCTCGATCCTCGGCGCGGCCACGCTCGCCATCCCGCTGGCCCGGCTGGCCCAGCGCACCTCCCGCCGCCGGGCGCTGACGACCGGATTCGGCATCGCGCTGGCCGGGTCGATCCTCGTGCTCGTCGGGGCCGGCACCGGGTCGGCGCCGGTCTTCTTCGTCGGGATGCTCGCGTTCGGCTCCTCGACCGCCGCCGGGTTCCAGGCGCGCTACGCGGCCACGGACGACGCGCCCGTGCACCGGCGGGCCGTCGCCCTCTCGATCGTCGTCTGGGCGACGACCCTCGGATCGGTCGCGGGCCCGAACCTGGCCGGCCCGGCCGGGCGGCTCGGCCGGGCGCTCGGGGTGGGCGAGCTCGGCGGGCCGTTCGTGGTCTCCGCGGTCGTCTTCCTCCTCGCCTCGCTCACGACGCTCCGGCTGCGCTCACCGGGGCACGCACCCGCGTCGACACCGACCGGCACGCGGACCATCGGCGTGGCCGAGGGCCTGCGGGAGGTGGTCGCCGCCCCGCGGGCGCTGCTCGGCTTCGCGGCCGTCGTGCTCGGCCACACGGTCATGGTCTCGGTCATGGTCATGACCCCGGTGCACATGGATCACCACGGCGACTCGATCACGATCATCGGCCTGGTCATCTCGCTGCACATCCTCGGCATGTACGCGCTCTCGCCGGTGTACGGCTGGCTGAGCGACCGCTACGGCGCGACGCGGGTCATCTGGGCCGGGTTCGCGATCCTCGTCCTCGCCGCGACCCTCGGGCTCGTGGACGACGTCGCCGGCTCCTCGACCCCGCGGATCACGGCCGCGCTCGTGCTGCTCGGGCTCGGCTGGTCGGCCTGCTTCATCGCGGGCTCGAGCCTGCTCACCGCCTCGATCCCCGAGGAGCACCGGGTGCCGATCCAGGGCACGGCGGACGCGGCGATGAACGTGGGCGCGGCCGTGTTCGCCGCGGCCGCCGGGCCGCTGCTCGAACTGGGCGGATTCACCCTCATCAACGCCGTGGCCCTGACGCTCGTCGCCGCCGGGGTCACGATCGCGATCCGGTCGACCCGCCCGGGGCGGCTGCGGGGAGCCTGAGGGAGGCTACCGGCGCACGATCGGGTTCCCGAAGCGGCCGATGCCGTCGATCTCGATGTCGACCCGCCGGCCCGCCTCGGCCGGCCCCACGCCCGCCGGCGTGCCCGTGAGGACGACGTCGCCCGGCAGGAGCGTGAACACGCTCGAGGCGTAGGCCACCAGTTCCGTCACCGAGCGCACCATGTCGGCGGTGGTGCCGTCCTGGCGCAGCTGACCGTCGACGTAGGAGCGCACGCCCACCCGCCCCGGGTCGAAGGAGCCGTCGTCCAGGACCAGGTACGGGCCGAGCGGGCAGGAGGTGTCCCACGCCTTGCCGCGGGTCCACGTCGCATCGGCGCGCTGCGCCTCGCGCGCCGTGTAGTCGCAGGCGGCGGTGTATCCGAGGATCGCCGCGGGGGCCTGCTCGGGCGTGAGGTTCTTGCAGACCCGCGAGATGACGACGGCCAGCTCGGCCTCGTAGTCGACCCGGTCCGCGTAGGCGGGCAGCACGATCGGATCGTCGGGGCCGGCGACCGCGGTGTTCGGCTTGAGGAAGAGCACCGGCTCGGCCGGCACCTCGTTGCCGAGTTCGGCCGCATGCGCGGCGTAGTTGCGCCCCACGCCGACCACCTTCGAACGCGGGATGACCGGCGCGAGGAGGCGGACGTCGTCCACACGCACCCGCGCGCCCGTCGGCTCGGGCGCGGTGTGGAGCGGGTCGCCCCGCAGCACGACGAGTTCTCCGGCGGCCTCGTCGAGGAGGCCGTAGGCGGGGTCGGAACCATGGGCGAAACGGGCGATGCGCATGCCCCTACGGTAGCGCTCAGGCGCGGGCCAGGACCTCCCCGTGCACGACCACGAACCAGCCGTCGTCGTCGGCCGCCCAGTCCTGCCAGGCCGCGGAGATCCGGTCGAGTTCGGCCTGGTCGACCAGGCCGGTGCGGATCGCCTTCTCGGCCACCCCGGAGTGCTGCATCCGCTCGGACCACGTGCGGGCCCAGTAGGCCCGCTCCTCCGGATCGGAGAAGCACCAGGTGGAGGCCCCGGCCTCGACCTGGCCGAAGCCGGCCGCGCGCACCCAGGCGAGCAGCCGCCGGCCCGCCTGCGCCTGGGCGCCGTGGGCGGCCGAGACCTGCTGGTACAGGTCGCGCCAGCCGGTGAGCCCCGCCTCGGGATACCAGGTCATCGCGCCGTAGTCCGCATCGCGCACGGCCAGGAGCGCGCCCCGGCGCAGCACCCGGCGCATCTCGGTGATCGCGGCGACGGGATCCTTGAGGTGCTGGAGCACCTGGTGGGCGTGGACCACGTCGAAGGAGCCGTCCGCGTACGGCAGCGAGTACACGTCGGCCTGCTCGAACTGCACGTTCTCCACGCCGCGGGCCACCGCGAGGTCGGCGGCGCGGTCGAGCACCTCGGCGGCCCGATCGATCCCGAGCACCCGCCCGCCCGGCACGTGGGTGGCCAGGTCGGTCGTGATCGTGCCCACCCCGCAGCCGACGTCGAGCACGTCCATACCCGGCTCCAGATACTCCAGCAGGTAGGCTGCGGAGTTCTCGGCGGTGCGCCATGCGTGCGAGGCCAGCACGCTGGCGTGATATCCGTGCAGATATTGCTCGCTCATCTGCTCACGGTAGTACCGTTGCGCAGGTTTATCTAAGAAACCGCCCGCGGTTTCCCGATCTGGATCCAGGGGGTCCGAGCCCGTGAGGAACATCCGTGTGGTCGGCATCGACGTGGCACGCGGCCTCGCGATCCTCGGGATGTTCGTCGCGCATCTGGCCATGCCCATGCCCGGCGGGTGGCTCGCGGACGGGCGCCCCTCGGCGCTGTTCGCGATGCTCGCGGGCACGGGCCTGGGGTTCATGACCGCCCGGGCCTACCGGGGCGGGGACGTCGAGGTGGTCGCCCTGCGCGCCGAGCGGGGGCGGATCCTCCGGCGGTCCGCGGCACTGTACGGCGCCGGGGCGGTGCTCATGCTGCTCGGCACCCCGGTCGTGGTGATCCTCGGCTCCTACGCGGTGATGTTCGCGCTCATGATCGGATTCCTGCGGTACCGGCCGGGGGTGCTCCTGGGCTGTGCGGGGGCCGTCATGGTGCTCGCTCCCCCGGTCGTGGCCGGGCTGCGGCTGTGGGTCAACGGCGAGCCGGCCTCCGCCTACGGGCCGCCCGTGCTCTTCGAACTCGCCACCGGCTACTACCCGGCGCTCGCCTGGATCGCCTACCTGCTCGTCGGGCTGGCCGTCGTGCGCCTCGACCTGACGCGCCTGGCCGTGCAGCTGCGGCTGCTCGCCGCGGGGGCGGCCGCGGCGGTCGCGGGCTACGGGGGCGGCCTGCTCGCGATGCGGGTGTTCGCGCCCGATCAAGGCGGCTTCGCCGCGGCGCTCCTCAGTCCCGCCCCGCACACCGACTCGGCGCCGGAGCTGCTCGGCAACGCCGGCGCCGGCGTGGCGGTGATCGCGCTGGCGCTGCTCGCGGCGCGGGCGGCCCCCGGGCGGGTGCTGCTCGGCCCGATCGCCGCCACGGGCCGGCTCTCCCTCTCGGTCTACAGCGCCCACATCGTCTATATCGCCGTGCTCGGTTCCGACGCCGTGTGGTTCCCGCAGTCCCAGGCGCCGCTGCTGTGGCTCGTCGTCGTGACCCTCGTGGCCGCGACCGCCTGGACGGCCTGGCTCGGGCAGGGCCCGCTCGAACGGCTCGTAGCTGCGCTGGCGGGACCGCGCCCGCAGCGACGTAGCGTTCCGCTCACCCCGTGATCCGCCGAAGGTCCCAATTACGAAACTCGACCCTCCCGTAAAGTGGGGGCGTGTCTCGCCCAGGTACCCCCATGCTCCGCCTGGCCTTCCTCGTCCCCGCCGGGCTCGCCATGCTCGCGGGTCTGAACGCGGCGCTCCTGCTGCTCGGCGTCCCGGCCCCGGTGCAGGCGCCGGCGTGGGCCGACCTGCACGGCATCCTCATGGTCGGCGGCTTCCTCGGCACGCTCATCTGCCTCGAGCGGGCCGTGGCGCTGCGGCAGGCCTGGGCGTTCTGCGCCCCGGCGCTCCTCGGCGTCGGGGCACTCCTGCTGCTCACCCCACTCCCGGCGCTGCTCGGGCAGCTCTTCCTCGTCGAGGGGGTGATCGGATTCATCGCGATCTACCTGGCGCTGTGGCGACGCAATCACGACGACGTCGTGCTCGTGCAGCTCCTCGGCGCCGTGCACCTGCTCATCCCGCTCACGCTGTGGATCTGGCTGCCGCTGCCGTGGATCATGCCCTGGCTCGTGGGCTTCCTCGTGCTCACGATCGGGGCCGAGCGCGTGGAGCTCGCGCGGCTGGCGATGCCCGCCACGGGCGGGCGCACCCTCGTGCTCGCGGCCACCGCCCTGACCCTGACGATCACCGCCACGCTCCCCTGGCCCGCGTGGGGCGCGCGCGCCACCGGGCTCGTGCTCGGGCTCTTCGTGATCTGGCTCGTGCGCCACGATCTCGCCCGGACCCTCGTGCGGTCCTCGGGGCTGCCCCGCTTCAGCGCCGCCGCGCTCCTGGCCGGCTACGCGTGGCTGCTCGTGGCCGCTGCGGCCTGGCTCGTCGCCGGCGATCAGCGCTCCGGCGCGCTCTACGACCTCGTGGTGCACTCGGTCATGCTCGGCTTCGCGATCTCGATGGTCATGGCGCACGCCCCGATCATCCTGCCCGCCGTGCTCCGCCGGCCGCTGCCCTACCGGGCGGTCATGTGGGCCCCGCTCGCGCTCCTGCACGCGGGGCTGGTCGTGCGGGTCGCCGCCGGTGACCTCGCCGGGATCACCGCGGCCTGGCGCGCCGGCTCGGTCGTCAACGTCATCGCGCTGCTGCTGTTCGTGGGCGTGGCCGCCACCTCGAGCCTGCTCGGCCCGCGCGCCCGCCCCGAACCGGCACCCCGAGCCCGGGCGACCCGAGCACAGGTGAGCCGGCCCGCCCCACCCGACCCGACGTCGTCCATCCCCCGGAGTGATTCGTGAGTACTCGTGGCACGTGGTTCATGCGTGACCGGCCCGTCGTCATCTGGCTGTTCGTGGCGGTGCTCGTCAGCCTCGTCCACCCGTTCTTCGCCGACTCCCGGTGGCTCATGGTGCACCTCGTGGCCCTGGGCGCGCTCACCCATTCGGTCATGGTCTGGAGCGTGCACTTCGCCGACGCGCTGCTCAAGACCAAGTCGATCGAGCCGCGCCGGAGACAGTCGCTGCGCCTGGGGCTGTTCCACGTCGGAGCCGTCGCCGTGTTCGCCGGGGTGCCGCTGACGCTGTGGCCGCTGACGATCGCCGGGGCCGCGGCCATCAGCGTCGCCGTGGCCTGGCACGGGGTCATGCTCGTGCGGCGCCTGCGGGTCGCCCTGCCCGGGCGGTTCCGCATCACGGTGCGCTACTACGTCGCGGCCGCGGCGATGCTGCCGGTCGGGGCCACGTTCGGGGTGTTGCTCGCCCGGGGGCTGGGGGACCCGTGGCACGGCCGGCTCCTCGTGGCGCACACGATGACGAACCTGCTCGGCTGGATCGGGCTGAGCATCCTCGGCACGCTCGTCACGCTGTGGCCCACGATGCTGCGCACCCGCATGGCCGAGGGCTCGGAGCGGACCTCCCGCCGCGCGCTGCCGGTGCTGCTCGTCGGGCTCGCCGCCGTGATCGCCGGCCCGCTCGTGGGTCTCGAGCCGCTCGCCGCGGCCGGGATCGCGTGCTACCTGGCCGGCGCGCTCGTCGTCTACTGGCCGATCCTGGTCGCCGCCCGCAACCGGCCCCCGTACGCGTTCCCCACGCTCTCGGTCGGCGCGGGCCTGCTCTGGCTGCCGATCGGCCTCGTGACCATGGGCGTGGCCCTGCTCGGCCGCGGATGGACGGCGCTCGCCGGCTCCTACGGCAATCTCACCGTGATCTTCCTCGTGGGTTTCGCCCTCCAGGTGCTCTTCGGGGCGCTCAGCTACCTGCTGCCCGTCGTGCTCGGCGGCGGCCCGTCGGTGCTGCGGGCGACGATGAAGGGCATGGAGCGGTGGGGCACGTGGCGGGTGGTCGTGGTCAACCTCGGCCTCGCCGCGTGCCTGCTGCCCGTGCCGAGCCTCGTGCGGGTCGTGCTCTCGGCCGTGACCCTCGTGGCGCTCGCGAGCACGCTCGTGTTCATCCTCACCGGGCTCGCGGCCGGGATCCGGGCGAAGCGGGCGGCCCAGGCGAGCCCGCCCGCCCGGGGCGGGGCGCCCACCCACGACCGGGCCGAGCGCGCCCTCACGCTGTCGTGGTCGCGGCCGCAGCTCATCGCCGGGGTGACGGTCATCGCCGTCGGTGCCGCGCTCGGCGTGGGCCTCGACCCGGCCGCCGCGGGCTTCCCGACGGCGGGGGCCGACCGGCCGGCCGCCGACGACACGAGTGCGGTGACCGCCACCGGCGAGGTGACCACGGTCGACGTCACCATGAGCGACATGCGCTTCCACCCGGCGTCCGTCGAGGTGCCCGTGGGCAACGAGCTCGTGATCAACCTGACGAACGCCGACGAGGCGGAGGTGCACGACCTCGTGCTCGCCGACGGCGCGAACTCCGGGCGGCTGGCCCCGGGCGAGTCGACCACGCTCGAGGTGGGCGTCGTCGGCGCGGACATCGACGGCTGGTGCTCGATCGTGGGGCACCGGCAGATGGGGATGGTCTTCGAGGTCGTCGCCACCGGCGGGCAGGCCGGCGGCTCGGACCGGACCGGCGGCACCGATGGCATGAACGGCATGGGTGACATGGGTGGCCCGGGTGACATGGGTGGCATGCACGGCGGCACGGGCTCCTCGAGTGATGCGGGTGATTCGTCCTCACCGATCGATTTCATGGCCCCCTGGCCCGAGGACTTCACCGGCTTCGACCCGGAGCTGCCGCCGCTGACCGAGGAGACCGAGCACGAGGTCACGATGCGGGTGACCGACGTGCCCACCGAGGTCGCCCCCGGGGTGCGGCAGGTGCGCTGGACCTATAACGGCTCCTCGACCGGGCCGACGCTGCACGGGCGGGTGGGCGACACGTTCAAGGTGACGCTGATCAACGACGGCACGATGGGGCACTCGATCGACTTCCACGCGAGCGAACTGGCGCCCGACGAGCCGATGCGCGACATCGCTCCGGGCGAATCCCTCGAGTACACGTTCACGGCGAAGCGGGCCGGGATGTGGATGTACCACTGCGGCACGATGCCGATGACCGCCCACATCGCGGCCGGCATGGCGGGCGCGATCGTTATCGAGCCGCCGGGGCTGCCGGAGGTGGACCGGTCCTATGTCATCACCCAGTCCGAGCTGTACCTGGACACCGCGGGTGCGGCGGGCACCTCCGGTGAGCTCAGTGAGCCCATGGAGGTGGATGCGACGAAGGCGGCGACCGAGCAGGTCGACGCCGTCATGTTCAACGGCTTCGTCAACCAGTACCTCGACAATCCGCTGCAGGCGAAGGTCGGCGAGCGGGTGCGGTTCTGGCTCCTCGACATCGGACCGAACCGGCCGCTGAGCTTCCACATCGTCGGCGCCCAGTTCGACACCGTGTACAAGGAGGGCACGTATCTGCTCAAGGACGGCCGCGGGCCGCTCGACCCGCCCGGCTACGATGCGGGCGGATCGCAGGCACTCGACCTGCTCGCCGCCCAGGGCGGATTCGTGGAGACGGTCTTCGTCGAGGCCGGCCACTACCCGATGATCAACCACGTCATGGCCGATGCCGAGCGCGGCGCCCGCGGGATCGTCGAGGTGAGCGAGTGAGGGACGGGTAGCCTGGCGCCGTGGCCACCAACTCCGATCAGCCGACGTATCCGAGCCTCGCCCGGTTCGACTTCCCGACCGCGCTCGTCGTGGCCGATGCGAGCCACGTGCTCAGCGTCGACGGCGACGTCGAGGGCGTGTACCCGTGGAAGTCGGTGACGAAGCCGCTCGCCGCGCTCGCCACGCTCGTGGCGATCGAGCAGGGGCACGTGCGCCTCGACGAGCCCGCCGGTCCCGAGGGGGCGACGGTGCGGCATCTGCTCGCGCACGCCTCCGGACTGCCGTTCGAGGCCGGCGCCCCCGCGCAGGCGCCCGGGCGGCGGAGGGTGTATTCCAATCTCGGCTTCGAGGCCCTCGCCGAGCACGTCGCCGCCCGGGTCGGCATGGACTTCCCCACGTGGGTCCATGTGGCCGTGCTCGAGCCGCTCGAGCTCGACTCGGTCGAGTTCACCGGCAGCGCCGCCCACGCCGCGAGCGGGAACGTCTTGGACGTGCTGGGCCTGGGGATCGAGCTCCTCACGCCCACGCTCATCTCGGCCGAGCTCGGTGCGCAGGCGCGCACCGTGCAGTTCCCGGGCCTGGACGGCGTGCTGCCGGGCTTCGGGCGCCAGAGCCCGAACGACTGGGGCCTCGGGTACGAGATCCGCGCCGCGAAGTCGCCGCACTGGACCGCCCCCGGCGCCGACCCGGCCACGTTCGGCCACTTCGGCCAGTCCGGCTCGTTCCTCTGGGTCGACCCGAACGCCGGCCTCGTGGCCGCCTTCCTCGGGGAGCTCTCGTTCCGGGAGTCCGTGCACGGGGCGATCTGGCCCGACCTCAACGCCGAGATCCTCGAGGCCCACCGGCCCGGAGCGGGTAGCGGGCATCACTGGGCTCTCAGCCCGGGTGCGCCCGTCCCGGGGCGATGACATCCAGACCCGCGGCGCGCGCCGCGTCGCCGAGCCTGTGGTCATACGTCAGGACGGCGGAGGCATCGAGCCGTAGTGCGGCCTCCAAGTGCAGCGCATCCAGGGTGCGCAGGTACGGCATCGGCAGGTAGCCGGCGCTGCGGTACACGGCCCGGTCGAGGGCCGCCAGCGCCACTCCATCCAGAAGCCGGGTCACATCGACCTGCTCCAGCCCCTCCCGCCTCGCGAGGCGGCGCAACTCGGTCTCGAGAAGGTCGCTGGAGACCAATGCGGCGGACGTCCGGTCGAGCCAGTCCAGCAGCGCAGCACTCTCGGGCTGGTCGACGAGCAACGCCCCCAAGGCCGAGGTATCGACGTAGACGGTCACAGGCGGTCCGCGCGCAACTCGTCCAGAACGGCGGCAAGGCTCCGGGCCGCGGGCCTGCGGACGATCCCGAGCGCGGCCCAACCACCCACTCTCCGCACAGGCCGAGCAATTCTGAGGGAGGGGGTCGGCGTGTCGAGCGGCACGATCCGCCCGACCGGCACCCCGCTATTGGTCAGCACGAAGGAGCGCCCCTCGCTCACCGACCGGAGCACGCGTCCGGACTCGTTACGCAGCTCGCGCTGCGACAGGCTCTCCGGCTCGTGATGGTCGATACTCATGCCCCCGAGCGTAGCGCTCGTGCGACAGCTGTGACAGGTACCTGGCCTCCCCGGGACCGCGGACCGCGTCGACGCCCCGGGAGAACACCCGAACCGGGCACGCCCGCAGAGCCGGGCGGGCGTCGTCCACAGGCCGACCGGGCGGGCCGGAACCGAAGCCGATGCGGCGATGTCGGCCACGTGCGGCAGACTGGCGGGTGATGACCTCCTCAGCCTCCCCCCAGCTCCCGCCGGCGAACTCCCACCCGGACGACGACGAGCTCGTGCTCGCATTCTCCGAGTGGGCGGCCGCGCGCGGGCTCGAGCTGTACCCGCACCAGGAGGAGGCGCTGCTGGAGATCGTCACGGGCTCCCACGTCATCGCCTCCACGCCGACCGGGTCGGGCAAGTCGCTCATCGCGGTGGCCGCCCACGCGGTGGCGCTCGCGCGCGGGCAGCGGTCGGTGTACACGGCTCCGCTCAAGGCGCTCGTGTCGGAGAAGTTCTTCGACCTGGTCGAGGTGTTCGGCCCGGAGAACGTCGGCATGGCCACGGGCGACTCCTCGATCAACCCGGACGCGCCGATCATCTGCTGCACCGCCGAGGTGCTCGCGAACCAGGCGCTGCGCCAGGGGGCGGAGACCCCGTTCGGGATCGTCGTCATGGACGAGTTCCACTTCTACGCCGACCCGCAGCGCGGCTGGGCGTGGCAGATCCCCCTGCTCGAGCTGACCGAGGCCCGGTTCGTGCTGCTCTCGGCCACCCTCGGCGACGTCTCGTTCTTCGCAGGCGACCTCACCCGCCGCACGGGCGCACCCGTGGCCGTGATCGACTCGGCCGAGCGGCCGGTGCCGCTCACGTTCAGCTATGTGGTCGAGCCGCTCCAGGATCTGCTCGCGGAACTCGTGAGCACGCACCGGGCCCCCGTGTACGTCGTGCACTTCACCCAGGCGGCCGCCGTCGAGCGGGCCCAGTCGCTCAGCTCGCTCAAGCTCGTGAGCCGCGCCGAGCGCGACGAGATCGCCGACGCGATCGGGGACTTCCGGTTCGCGAAGGGCTTCGGAAGCACGCTCTCGCGGCTGCTGCGGCACGGCATCGGCGTGCATCACGCCGGCATGCTCCCCCGCTATCGCCGGCTGGTGGAGCGCCTCACCCAGGCGGGCTTGCTCAAGGTCATCTGCGGCACCGACACCCTCGGCGTGGGCATCAACGTGCCGATCCGCACGGTCGTGCTCACCGGGCTGACGAAGTTCGACGGCCGGCGCCAGCGCCACCTCAACGCCCGGGAGTTCCATCAGATCTCCGGCCGGGCGGGGCGGGCGGGCTACGACACCCTCGGTGAGGTGCTCGTGCTCGCCCCCGAGCACGTGATCGAGAACGCGAAGGCGCTCGCGAAGGCCGGCGACGACGAGCGCAAGAAGCGCAAGGTCGTGCGCAAGCAGGCCCCCGCGGGCGCCGTGAACTGGACCGACAAGACCTTCGAGCGGCTCCGCGACTCCCAGCCCGAATCGCTCACGTCCCAGTTCCGCATCTCCCACGCGCTCGTGCTCAACACCCTCGCGCGCTGGGAGGACCCGGTCGAGGTGATGCGCCGGCTCATCACCGAGAACCATGAGCCCGCCACGGCCTGGAACCCGCACGTGCGCGCGGCGGTTCGGATCTTCCGCTCCCTCAAGGCGGCCGGCGTGGTCGAGCACCTGAGCGAGCCGGACTCGTTCGGGCGGCGGGTGCGCCTCACCCAGGATCTTCCGGAGGACTTCGCGCTCAACGCCCCGCTGTCGCCGTTCGCGCTCGCGGCGCTCGAACTGCTCGACCCCGACGACGAGGACTACGCGCTCGACGTGGTCTCGGTGCTCGAGGCCACGCTCGAGGATCCCCGCCCCGTGCTCATCGCGCAGGAGAAGGCCGCCCGGGGTGAGGCCGTGGCCCAGATGAAGGCCGACGGGATGGACTACACCGACCGGATGAACGCGCTCGAGGAGGTCACCTATCCCAAGCCGCTGGCCGAGCTCCTCGGCGCGGCCCTCGCCGAGTACGCGAGCGTGCACCCGTGGGTGCGCGACCACGAGCTGCGACCCAAATCCGTGGTCCGGGAGATGGCGGAGTCGGCGATGACCTTCGCGGAGTTCATCTCCCACTACTCCCTCGCCCGGTCCGAGGGGGTCGTGCTGCGCTACCTCAATGACATGGCCAAGGCCCTGCGGCAGCTCGTGCCCGAGGAGAAGCGCACCGAGGAGCTGACGGACCTGACGGCGTGGCTCACGGAGACCGTCCGCTCCGTCGACTCCTCCCTGCTCGCCGAGTGGGAGGCGATCGCCTCGGGCGATCCCGCGGCCGCCGCCCGCGCCCTCACGCCTACGGACGACGAACCGGCCTTCCGTAGTGATCGGCCGGTGACCGAGAACGAACGCGCGTTCACGGTCATGGTGCGCAACGCCGTCCACAGGCGGATCGACCTGCTCGACCGCGAGGACTACCGGAGCCTCGCCGACCTCGACGGGGAGTGGACGGCGGCCGAGTGGGCCGAACGCATGGAGCCGTACTGGCAGGAGTACACCGACCTGGGCACCGGCAACGCCGCCCGGGCCGCGTCGATGACCTCGATCGTCAAGCACCCGGCCACCTGGGAGGTGACCCAGGTGCTCGCCGACCCCGCCGGCGACCACGACTGGCGGATGACCCTTGAGGTCGACCTGGCTGCGAGCGCCGAGGCGGGCGAGGCCGTCGTGCACGTGACCGGGCTCGGGCCGCTCACGGGCTGAGGAGCGCCCGCCGGCACGCTGCTGCCTGCCGGTGGACACGTCGAGCCGTTCTGCACTGGATAGGTGTCGCTCCGTTGTCTCGATCCGCCGCGCGGACGACGCTCGCTCTCCACGGAGGCGGGCCGGACAGTATGTATCTTTGAGTGCGATAGGCGTCAGGTCGAGGAGGGGTGATGTCGACTGAGATGACTTCCTCCGTGTCCAGCGACAGGTCCACAGGTCCACAGGTCCACAGGTCCACAGGTCCACAGGCGAAGCTACCCGGCCGCTTCCGTCCTGACGTTCATGCCCTGCGTGCTCTCGCCGTCGCGCTGGTTGTCGCGTTCCACGTGGCACCAACGTTCTTCCCCGGTGGCTACGTCGGCGTCGACGTATTCTTCGTCATCTCCGGCTTCCTCATCACCGGCATCATGTTGCGCGAGGCCCGAGACGCCGACCGAATCTCGCTGATCCGATTCTATTCACGTCGCGCCCGCCGAATCCTCCCCGCCGCCACGACGACCATCGTCGTGACCGTGGCGGCCGGACTCCTGCTCCTCCCGCCCATGCGCTGGGAGGGCCTGGCCAGACACGCACTCGGCTCATCGCTCTTCTTCGAGAATTGGCTCCTCGCATCGGAGTCGGTGGACTATCTCGCCGAGGGGCAGGCGCCGAGCCTCTTCCAGCACTATTGGAGCCTCTCCGTCGAGGAGCAGTACTACCTGGTCTGGCCGCTGGTCTTCCTCCTTCTCATCGGTCTCGCGGGGCGGCGCGGTTGGCGGCATCGGCACGCCATCGGGGCGATCCTCGCGACGGTGACCCTCGCCGGGCTGGTGCTCTCCATCGTGATCACCAGTTCGGGCGAACCATCCGCCTACTTCGTGACACCGACGCGAATCTGGGAATTGAGTGCGGGTGGCCTGCTCGCATGCATCCTGACGCAGGAGCGCAACCGCTCACGCCCTGCAGCGACCGCCGGCGGCTTCGCGCTCATCCTCCTGGCGATGCTCACGTTCAGCGGCACCACTGCCTTCCCGGGCATCGCGGCGGTCGTGCCAGTGCTCGGTTCGCTCCTTGTGATCGCCGGCGGGATCGGCCCGCGCCGGCAGTCGCTCTTCACATCTCGGCCGGTGACGTGGCTCGGCGATGTCTCGTTCTCGCTCTACCTCTGGCATTGGCCCGTCGTCGTCCTATTGGCGGCACTATGGCCGGCCTCCCCGGCCTGGCTTCGGGCCCTGGCCGTACTGGTCCTCGCAGGGATACTTGCTCACCTCTGCCGCCAGTGGATCGAGTTGCCGTTCATCAGCGGTCGGTTGCGCACGCTCAGCCCGAGACGGGTCCTCATCACGGGCACGACCGCCATCACAGTGGGTGTGTGCGCTGCTTCCGTCGGATTCATCACCCTGGACGCGCGCACCGCCGCCATGGCGGCGTCTGCCGAGCAGTTGGCGACCTCGCCACCGCCCGGAATGGGCGCGGCGTCCATCTTCAGCCAGGACTATCGAGAATTCGCGGCGGGTGCACCGATCGGCGTGATCGTGCCCAGCCCGATCGATGCCCGGTCGGAACTCCCTGAAGGCGCCGAGGGCAGGTGCAAGAGCACCATGTCCGCGGACACCACGCCCGTCTGTGAGTTCGGAGACGTGGACTCCGCCTTCACGGTCGCCCTGGTCGGCGATTCGCACATCGAGCAGTACCTTCCAGCCTTCCAGCAACTCGCGGGTGAGTACGACTGGCACGTCGTCACGTACTTCCATTCCAGCTGCCCATGGTCCACGGCACAGCGGGTGAG
Organism: Pseudactinotalea sp. HY158; assembly: GCF_009660225.1. Classification (NCBI taxonomy): domain Bacteria; kingdom Bacillati; phylum Actinomycetota; class Actinomycetes; order Micrococcales; family Cellulomonadaceae; genus Pseudactinotalea; species Pseudactinotalea sp. HY158. The sequence continues at coordinate 1,170,439 of NZ_CP045920.1, read as the reverse complement.
TGACGCCGATCGTGGTGGTCCGTGCCTCGAGGCGAACGAGCAGACTCTCGCCGCCCTGGCGGAACTGCGCCCCGACCTCATGGTCACCTCGTCACGAACGGCCCTGCCGTTCGTGCAGAACGAGAGCGTGCCCGATCCGGTCACCGGATTCCGCGAGGCATGGACGAGTGTCACGGCCCTCGGCATTCCCGTCGCCGTCATCGCGGACAATCCCCTCATGCTCCCGAGCGATGCCACGAACGAGTGCGTGTCCGAGCACCTCGACGATCCTGAGCAGTGCGAGCGCTCGCGCGACGAATCCATGCCGCAGGATTGGCAGCGTCCAGCCCTGAGCACTCCACAATCCGGCGTCTCGTTCATCGACCTGACCGACCGATACTGCACTCGGGCGGTGTGTCCCGCCGTGGCCGGCAGCACGCTCATCTATCGCGATGAGCAGCACGTCACGCCCGCATTCATGCGAACGCTCACCCCGTACATCCACTCCGCCCTCGACGGGCACGGACTCATCGGCCGGGCCGCGAGGTAGGCGCGGGCGAGTCGCCCGCGAGTTCGCGGCTCGGGCACGCCCTCAGGCGCGGGGCACGATGCGCTTGCCGAGCGGGGCGAGGGCGAGCGGGATCATCTTGAGGTTGGCGTAGGCGAGCGGGATGCCGATGATCGTCAGCAGCAGGAACACGGCGGTGATCAGGTGGGCGAGCACGAGCCACAGGCCCGCGACCACGAACCAGATCACGTTCCCGATCGCCGTCACCGCGCCGGCGCGCGGCCGCTCGAGGATCTCGCGTCCGAACGGCCACAGCACGTAGCCGGCGAGGCGGAAGCTCGCGATCCCGAACGGGATGGTCACGATGAGCAGGCAGCACACGATGCCCGCGATCGTGTAGCCGACGGCGAGCCCGAACCCCGCGAAGACGAGCCAGATGACGTTCAGGATCGTGCGCATGCCTCAAGTCAAGCACGTCCGGGCCGCCCGGGAGAAGCCTTCGCCGCCCCCGCGCACCCGCGGCGGGCCTACGATGAGGTCGTGCAGGAGCCCGCCGGATGGTATCCCGATCCCGCCGAGCCGGAACGCGACCGGCTCTGGGACGGTGAGGCGTGGACCGCCTACACCCGCACCCGCATCCCGGGAGCCGAGCCCGGCCCGCCGGACCTCACCGGCACCTCGGCATACGGCTACCTCGCGACCTCCGCGCAGGCCGACTCCCCGATGGCCACGCCGATGCCACCGGACGATCCCCGCCGGGTCCGCGACGTGCGGATGCAACGGATGCGCACCGCGGGCTGGTACGCGATCATCGTACTCATCGTGCTCGCCCTGTTCATCGTCTACGGCGGCGTCGCCCTCATCATGAGCTGAGCCCCGCCGCGGCCGGCATGACCAGGCTGGAATACCTCGCCGGGCACACCTGTTCTCCCTCGTGGAAGCACTCATCCCGCCACTCCGAGGAGCCGAGCGGGCCGACCGTCAGGAGAACCGTGACGACCCTCAACGTGACCACCGAGACCTTCGAGCAGACCGTGACCGGCACCGACATCGTCTTCATGGACTTCTGGGCGGAATGGTGCGGCCCGTGCCGCCAGTTCGGCCCCATCTACGAGAAGGTGTCGCAGTCCTACCCCGACATGGTGTTCGGCAAGGTGGACACCGAGGCGGAGCAGGCGATCGCCCAGCAGGCGCAGATCACCTCGATCCCGACCCTCATGGCCTTCCGCGAGGGCATCCTCGTGTTCCGCCAGGCGGGCGCGCTCAACGCCCAGAGCTTCACCGAACTCGTCGAGGCCGTCAAGAACCTCGACATGGACGACGTTCGGCGGCAGCTGGCCGAGGCCGAGGCGGCCGGGGCGACACAGCAGGGCTGATTCGGCGCCGCCCTCAGGGCACGCGATTGCGCCAGGCGGGCGCGGTGAACTTGGTCTCGACCAGGTCCCGCGCCCGAGCCATCTCCGCGGCCGTGATCTCGCCGGGAACGGTCGCGTACCGCGCGGCGAAGTAGTCCGTGAAGGCCGCGATCACCTCCGCCCGCGTCATGCCGGTCTGCCGCCGCATCGGGTCGACCCGCTTGTTCGCGGACTTCGTGCCCTTGTCGGAGAGTTTCTCGCGGCCGATCCGCAGCACCCGGCTCATCGCATCGGCGTCGATGTCGTAGGCCATCGTCGCGTGATGAAGGACGGCGCCCCCCGCCAGCCGCTTCTGCGCCGCCCCGCCGATCTTCCCGGCGGGCGAGGAGATGTCGTTCAGGGGCACGTAGGTCGCCTCGATTCCCACCGTTGCGAGCGCGCCGAGCACCCAGTCGTCGAGGAAGGCGTAGGAGCGCTCGAAGCTCAGCCCGTCCACGAGGCTGCCCGGCACGTAGAGGGAGTAGGTGATCGTGTTGCCGGGCTCCATGAACATGGCCCCGCCGCCGGAGATCCGCCGGATCACCTCGACGTCGCGCTCGGCCGCGGCCTCCTCGTCGACCTCGTTGCGCACCGACTGGAACGAGCCGATGATCACCGCCGAACTCGTCCACTCCCACAGCCGCAGCGTGGGGCCGCGGCGGCCCGCGCCGACCTCCTCGAGCAGCACCTGATCGAGGGCGACGTTGAGCACCGGCGGGATCGGATCGCCGTGGACGACCTCGAACGTGTGCTCCGACCAGTTCGACGCGTGGCCGAGCGCCCGCCGGACGGCGATGGCGACCGCCTCGGGCGTGAAGCCGACCATCGATGCCCCGGCGGTGGCCCCCTCGACCGCCTCGGTCATCGTGGCGACCGTGGAGTCGGCGGGCAGTCCGGTGAGCGCGGCGTCGATCGCGGCGAGGGCGTCGTCCGGTTCGAGGAAGAAGTCCCCGCTGATGCTTGCCCGGGAGATGACCCCGCCCGAGACGTCCACCTCCGCGGCGACGAGCTTGCCTCCGGTGACCTTGTACTCGCCTCTGCTCACGCCCCCACTCTAGCTAGGCCGCCTCGCACCCGTGGACGAGCAGGCCGTAGGTGATCGCGTCGACGAGCGCCTCCCACGAGGCCTCGAGGATGTTCGCGCCGACGCCGACCGTGTTCCACGTGCGCTCCCCGTCGCTCATCTCGATGAGCACCCGGGTGATGGCGTCGGTGCCACTCGAGGAGTCGAGCAGGCGCACCTTGTAGTCGATCAGGGTGAACTCCTCGATCACCGGATAGGCGGCCATGAGCGCCTGCCGCAGGGCGTGATCGAGGGCGTTGACCGGGCCGTTCCCCTCCCCGGTGCTCACGACCCGGCTGGACAGCCCCGGGCCGGTGTGGAGCTTGACGGTCGCCTCGGCGTCGACCCCGGGTGCGTCGACCGTGCCGCCCGCGCCGGTGTGGGTGACGATCGAACGCCACGACTCGACCCGGAAGAACGTGGGACGGCGGCCCTGCTTCTCCTCTCGAAGCATGAGCTCGAAGGATGCGTCCGCCGCGTCGTAGGTGTATCCACTCGCCTCCGCATCCTTGACGCGGGTGGTCAGTCGCGTGAGCAGGTCGGACTGACCGGTCAGGTCGAAGCCGAGCTCGCGCCCCTTGAGCTCGATCGAGGCCCGGCCCGCCATGTCGGAGACGAGCATGCGCATGTCGTTGCCGACCTCGCGCGGGTCGATGTGTTGGTAGAGATCCGGGTCGATCCGGATCGCCGAGGCGTGCAGTCCCGCCTTGTGGGCGAACGCGCTCGTGCCGATATAGGGCTGGCGCGCGAAGGGGGCGATGTTGGTGATCTCGCTGATCGCGTGCGCGATCCTCGTCGACTCGGCGAGCCGCCCGGCTGGCAGGAGGCGCCGGCCCGTCTTGAGTTCGAGGTTGGCCACGACCGTGAGCAGGTCGGCGTTGCCCGTGCGCTCCCCGTAGCCGTTGATGCAGCCCTGCACGTGGGCGGCGCCGGCGGCCACGGCCGCCATCGTGTTCGCCACCGCGCAGCCGGAGTCGTTGTGGGCGTGGATGCCCAGGCGACCGCCTGTGCGCGCGCGCACGAGGGTGACGATCTCGCTCACCCACTCCGGCAGCATCCCCCCGTTCGTGTCGCACAGCGCCACGACCGACGCCCCCGCGCCGAACGCGGTCTCGACGGCGCGCAGGCCGTAGTGCTGATCGAAGCGGTAGCCGTCGAAGAAGTGCTCGACGTCGACGATCACGGTGCGCCCCTCGCCCGTGAGGTAGGCGACCGTGTCGGCGATCATCGCCAGGTTCTCCTCCGGGGTCGTGCGCAGTGCGCGCTCGACGTGGCGGATGTCGCTCTTGGCCACGAGCGTGATCACGGGCGCCTCGGAGTCGAGCAGGCCGCGCACCTGCCGGTCCTCGTGCACCGCCACCCCGGGCTTGCGGGTCGACCCGAAGGCCGCGAGCTGCGCGTGGGTGAGCTCGACCTCCTTGTGCACCCGGGCGAAGAACTCCGTGTCGCGGGGAATCGCGCCGGGCCAGCCGCCCTCGATGTAGCCGACCCCGAGTTCGTCGAGCAGCGGGATGATCGCCAGTTTGTCGGCGACCGACAGGTTCATCCCCTCCTGCTGGGCGCCGTCGCGCAGCGTCGTGTCGTAGACCTGCACGTCGCCGGCGTCTGCCAGGGCGGGTTCGTGCGTGGTCGATCCGGTGGGGGTGGTCATCATGTCCTCCGCGTTCGAGGCGGGGCCTGAGGGGCCCGGCGTATCGCCGCCGGTCGGTCGGTGCCGCATGGGTGTCGTGGCAATAAAAAACCCCCCGGGTAGGGAGGTGCGCGCGTTCGAGTGGTGTGTCGAACGCGCTACGGAATGATTGTGAACCGGCGAGTCATGTTTCCCAGTATGTCACATCGCCTCTGCGGCCTCGCCCGGCTCCCGATTACCCTTCTCACGTGGAGATCTATCTGACCGGCGACGCGAACGAGGACGTCGTGGAGCTGGCCGTCGGCGACGGGCCCGTCCACACCGCGCCGCCCGAGGAGCTCCACACGCTCCTGCCGGATCCGGCCGATCCAGCCGATCCAGCCGGTCGGGCCGGTCGGGCCGGTCGGGCCGGAACGGGGGGCGCCGGTGACATCGTGTGGGTCTGGGCGGACACGGCACGCGCCTACGGCCCGGCGCTGCACCGGCTCGGATGCGTGCGGCGCTGCCACGACCTGCGGGCCGTCGAGCGGCTGTTGCGCTCGGTCGACAGTTCCGGCGGGGCCGACAGTGCCGACAGTTCCGGCAGGGCCGACGCGCTTCCCACGACGCCGCCGTGGCTCGACGTGTCCCACCATCCCCCGCACACTCCGGATCCGGCACCGCGCGGGCTGTTCAGCACGCAGTCCGCGACGCCCACCGTGGCCGAGTTGCGCGCGCGGTATGCGCTGCACGCCCGCGTCCTCGAATCGGCGAGCCCCGGGCTCCGGCTCCTGGCGGCCGCCGAGTCCGCGGGCGCGCTCGTGGCCGCGGAGATCTATGCGGCCGGGTTGCCGTGGGACGTCGGCCGGCACCGGGAGATCCTCGAGCAGACGCTCGGCCCGCGCCCGGCCGCGGGACGGCGCCCGGCCGTCATGGCGGGCCTCACCGAGGAGATCCGGGCCGCGCTGCACGCCCCGCGCCTCAACCCCGACTCCCCCGCCGCGCTGCTGCGGGCGCTCCAGGCCGCCGGCGTGCCCGTCCAGAGCACGAGCAAGTGGGAGCTGCGGGCCCTCGATCCGGCCCTCCACCCCGTGGTCACGCCCCTGCTCGCGTATAAGCGTCTCGCCCGCCTGCTCGCCGCGAACGGCTGGGCCTGGCTCGACGAATGGATCGTGCCGCCCGAGCACACGCGCCTGCGCGGCCGGTTCCGGCCCGACTACCTCCCCTCCGCGGTGGTGACCGGCCGGTGGGCCGCCCACGGGGGTGGGGCGATGCAGATCCCCAAGTCCATCCGGGGCGCGGTGGCCGCGGAGCCCGGCTGGTCACTCGTGGTCGCCGACGCCGCACAGATCGAGCCGCGGGTGCTCGCGGCGATGTCCCACGACCGCGCCCTCGCCGCCGCCGGAGACGGCCGGGACCTGTACACCGGCCTCGTGGCCTCCGGGCTCACGGATTCCCGGGAGCGTGCCAAGGTCGGGATGCTCGGCGCCCTGTACGGCTCGACCACCGGCACCTCCGCCGAGCTCATGCCACTGCTGCGCCGCGCCTACCCGCGGGCGATGGCGCTCGTCGACGACGCGGCACGCATCGGGGAGCGCGGCGGGAGGGTGTCCACTCACCTGGGCCGGCGCAGCCCCGCCCATGTCGGGGGCCCACCGGCCGATCCCCGGGCGGCGCGGGCGTGGGGCCGGTTCACCCGGAACTTCGTGGTGCAGGGCTCGGCGGCCGAGTGGGCGGTGGCCTGGATGGCGCGGTTGCGGCTCGCGCTGCGCGACCTCGACGGGCCGGCCCCCGCCTCCCCCAGCTCACTCAGCTCACCCAGGTCACCCAGCTCACCCAGCGACTCTGCACGCCCCGAGCTCGTCTACTTCCTGCACGACGAGATCATCGTGCACTGCCCCACCGACCGGGTCGGGCAGGTGCGGGAGGCGATCGAGGCCGCCGCCGCGGAGGCGGGCCGGCTGTTGTTCGGGAGCTTCCCGATCACGTTCCCTCTGACCGTCGCCGCCGGGAGCCGCTACGACGAGACGCTCGAACGCCCCGGCCCGAGCGGGCACATCTGACCACCCGGCGCGGGGGAAGGCGTCCCGGTCGCGCCGGGGTCGGCGCCCGGCGAGACCTACGCGAGCCGGTGCATCCAGCCGAAGGCGTCCGGGCGGCGTCCGTACTGGATATCGGTGATCGTCTCGTACAGCTCGGAGGTGATCGGCCCCGCCTCGCCGCTGTTGATGGCGACGTCGAAGTCGGTCGACTTGAGGCGCCCGATGGGCGTGACGACCGCGGCGGTGCCGCAGGCGAACACCTCGGTCACCTCACCCGAGCCGAGGCCGTCGAGGACCTCGGTCAGGGTGATGTCGCGCTCGCGGACCTGCCGGCCGGTCTGTTCGGCGACCTGCAGGATCGAGGAGCGGGTGATGCCCTCGAGGATGGTGCCCGACAGCCGCGGGGTGTGGATGGCGCCGTCGGCCGTGACGAAGAACGTGTTCATCCCGCCGAGTTCCTCGATCCGGCTGTTGGTCCCGGCATCGAGGAAGCACACCTGCTCGCACCCGTTCTCGGCCGCGATCCGCTGCGGCAGCAGGCTCGCCGCGTAGTTCCCCCCACACTTGGCCGCGCCCGTGCCTCCGGGGCCGACCCGATGGAAGTCGCGATCGACCCAGATGCTCACGGGGGTGAACCCGGCGCTGAAATAGGGCCCGACCGGGGAGGCGATGACGAGGTACTCGACCTCGCCGCTCGGGCGCACCCCGATGAAGGATTCGGAGGCGAACATGAACGGGCGCAGGTAGAGCGAGGACCCCGGGGACGAGGGCACCCACTCGGCGTCGGTCTGCACGAGCGCCTCGATCGAGCCGAGGAAGTCCGCCTCGCTCAGCTCCGGCAGCGCCAGCCGGCGCGCCGAGGCCGCGAGCCGGGCGGCATTCGCCTCGGGCCGGAAGGTCCACACGCTGCCGTCGGAGTGCCGGTAGGCCTTGAGCCCCTCGAAGACCTCCTGCGCATAGTGGAACACGGCGGTCGCCGGATCCAGCTGCAGCGGCGCGTAGGCCTCGACTCGCCGCTCGCCCCAGCCGGCCGCGGTGGTCCAGCGGGCGCGGGCCATGTGGTCGGTGAAGACGCTGCCGAAGTGGAGGTCCTCGAGTGCGGCCGCGCGGTCGGCGAGGCTGCGAGGATGGGGAGAGGGCTTCACCGCGAAGGTGGACACCTCGGTCATGCTTCTCACCTGTTCTTTCGGGCGCGTACCGGTCGGGTCAGCCGAGGCGGGCGATGATGGCATCGCCGATCTCGGTGGTGCTGCGCGGGGTGGCGTCCCGCTGCTCGATGTCGGCCGCGACCGCCGCGGTCACGCGGGCCGCCTCGGCGGGCATGCCGAGGTGCTCGAGCAGGAGGGCGATCGAGAGGATCGCCGCACTCGGGTCGGCCTTGCCCTGACCGGCGATGTCGGGGGCGGACCCGTGCACGGGCTCGAACATGGACGGGAAGGTGCGGTCCGGGTTGATGTTGCCCGAGGCCGCCAGGCCGATGCCGCCGGTGATGGCGGCGGCGAGGTCGGTGATGATGTCGCCGAAGAGGTTGTCGGTGACGATCACGTCGTACTGGGCCGGGTTCGTGACCATGTAGATCGTGGCGGCGTCGATGTGCTGGTAGTCGACCGCGACCTCGGGGTACTCGGCCCCGACGGCCTCGACGGTGCGGCGCCACAGGTGCCCGGCGTTGACGAGCACGTTGTGCTTGTGCACGAGCGTGAGCTTCTTGCGGGGGCGCGCCTGGGCGCGGGCGAACGCGTCGCGCACGGCCCTCTCGACCCCGTAGGCCGTGTTGACGCTCACCTCGGTGGCGATCTCCTGCGGGGTCTGCGGCCGCAGTACGCCGCCGTTGCCGGCGTACGGTCCCTCGGTGCCCTCGCGGACGACGACGAAGTCCACCTCTCCCGGATCGGCCAGCGGGCTGGCCACGCCGGCGTAGAGCTTCGAGGGGCGCAGGTTGACGTAGTGGTCGAGTGCGAACCGCAGCCGCAGCAGCAGTCCGCGCTCGAGCACGCCGGAGGGCACCGACGGGTCGCCGACGGCGCCGAGCACGATGGCGTCGTAGGTCGTCAGCTGTTCGAGCTCGCCATCGGTGAGCGCCTCACCGGTGCGGTGCCACCGGTCGGCCCCGAGGTCGAATTCGGTCGTGGCCACGGTGGTGCCGGAACCGGCGAGCACGGCCTCGAGTGCGCGCAGCCCCTCGGCGGTCACCTCCGGCCCGATCCCGTCCCCGGCGATGACAGCAAGATTGATCGTTCGCGACATATCCATCACATTGATTCGGCGTCCAGTGGACGGTGCATCTCACGCCGGGCCACCGCGCGGGCCGGGCGTCTGGTCGACCGGACGGGGCCCGCGGGCCCCGTCCGGTGTACTACGGGTGAATCGAGCGGCTCCCGACCGGTCAGCGGCCGACGTGCCCCTCGACGTAGTCGTTGTCAGTCGGCTTGACCCACGCGAACATCTTGCGCAGTTCCTTGCCGGTCGTCTCGATCGGGTGCGCCTCGCCCTTGGCGCGCAGCGCCTTGAACTCCGGCGCGCCGGCGTCCTGGTCGTCGATGAAGCGCTTCGCGAACGCGCCGCTCTGGATGTCGGCGAGGACGGCCTTCATGTTGTCCTTGACGCGCGGGTCGATGACGCGGGGCCCGGAGACGTAGTCGCCGTACTCGGCGGTGTCGGAGATCGACCAGCGCTGCTTGGCGATGCCGCCCTCGATCATGAGGTCGACGATGAGCTTGAGCTCGTGCAGCACCTCGAAGTAGGCGACCTCGGGCTGGTAGCCGGCCTCGGTGAGGACCTCGAAGCCGTACTGGACGAGCTGGGAGGTGCCACCGCACAGGACGGCCTGCTCACCGAACAGGTCGGTCTCGGTCTCCTCGGTGAACGTGGTCTTGATGCCGGCGGCGCGCAGGCCGCCGATCGCCTTGGCGTAGGACAGGGCGAGCGGCCACGCTGTGCCCGAGGGGTCCTGCTCGACCGCGACGATCACGGGCACGCCGCGGCCGTCGACGAACTCGCGGCGCACGAGGTGGCCCGGGCCCTTGGGGGCGACCATGATGACGTCGACGGTGTCCTTCGGCTCGATGAAGCCGAAGCGGATGTTGAATCCGTGCCCGAAGACGAGGGTGGCGCCGTCGGCGAGGTTCGGGGCGATCTCGTCGCGGTAGACGAGGCGCTGGACCTGGTCGGGTGCGAGGATCACGACGACGTCGGCCTCGCGGGTCGCCTCGGCGACCGACGTCACCGCCAGGCCCTCGTCCTCGGCCTTCTTGCGAGAGGCGCTCCCCTCGCGCAGACCGACGCGGACGTCGATGCCCGAGTCCCGCAGGTTGAGCGCGTGGGCGTGCCCCTGGCTGCCGTAGCCGATGACGGCGACCTTCTTGGCGGCGAGAACGGACAGGTCGGCGTCGTCGTCGTAGAACAGCTCAGCCACAGGTTTTCTCCTTTGTATTGATCAGTGTTGCGAAGACGGATCGGCTCAGGCGCTGCGCGCGAGCCGGTCGAGTGCCCGGTCGGTCATGGACTTCGAGCCGCGGCCGATGGCGACGGCTCCCGACTGTACGATCTCACGAATCCCGTAGGGCTCGAGCGCCGTGAGCAGGGCGGACAGCTTGCCCTCGGAGCCGGTGGCCTCGATGGTCACGGCGTCGGGGACGACGTCGACCACGTGGGCCCGGAAGAGCTCGACCACCTGGAGCACCGCGGTGCGGGACGCCTGGTCGGCGCGGACCTTGACGAGCAGGAGCTCGCGCTGGACCGAGGACTCGGGTGCGAGGTCGACGATCTTGAGCACGTTGACGAGCTTGTTCAGCTGCTTGGTCACCTGCTCGAGCGGGTTCGCGTCGGCATCGACCACCACGGTGATGCGGGAGACGTCCGGATGCTCGGTCGGGCCGACGGCGAGCGAATGGATGTTGAAGGCACGGCGGGCGAAGAGGGCCGAGACGCGGGTGAGCACGCCCGGCTTGTTCTCCACCAGCACGGAAAGTGTGTGTCGTGACATGTCGGGTGACTCGCCTCTCACTCGTCTCGGTCGAATTCGGGCGTGATGCCCCGGGCGTACTGGATGTCGTCGTTGCTCACGCCGGAGGCCACCATCGGCCAGACCATCGCGTCGCGGCTGACCACGAAGTCGATGACGACGGGAACGTCGTCGATCTCCTGGGCCTTCTTGATCGTGGCGTCCACGTCCTTGGCCGACTCGCACCGCAGCCCCACGCACCCGTAGGACTCCGCGAGCTTGACGAAGTCGGGGATGCGCCGGGTCTCGTGCCCGGTCTGCAGGTCCGTGTTCGAGTACCGCTCCCCGTAGAAGAGGGTCTGCCACTGGCGCACCATTCCGAGGGAGGAGTTGTTGATGAGCGCGGTCTTGATCGGGATGCCCTCGAGGGCGCACGTGGCCAGTTCCTGGTTGGTCATCTGGAAGCAGCCGTCGCCGTCGACCGCCCAGACCTCGCGGTCCGGCTCGCCCACCTTGGCTCCCATCGCGGCCGGGATGGCGTAGCCCATCGTGCCCAGGCCGCCGGAGTTGAGCCACGTGCGCGGCCGCTCGTAGCGGATGAACTGGGCCGCCCACATCTGGTGCTGGCCCACCCCGGCGGCGTAGACGGCCTCCGGGCCCGCGAGCTCACCGAGGCGGGAGATCACGTGCTGCGGCGCGAGCAGGCCGTCCGCCGTGGGGCTCCACCCGAGCGGGTAACGGGTGCGCAGGTCGTCGAGCAGTGCCCACCAGGCCTCGAGGTCGGGCAGTCCGTGCTGCTTGTGCTCACGGGCCAGTTCGGCGGCGAGGTCGACCATGACCTCCTTGAGGTCGCCGACGATCGGCACGTCCGCGTGGCGGTTCTTGGAGATCTCCGCGGGGTCGATGTCGGCGTGGACGATCGTGGCACCGGGGGCGAAGGAGTCGAGCCGGCCGGTGACCCGGTCGTCGAAGCGGGCGCCGAGGGCGACCACGAGGTCGGCCTTCTGCAACGCGGCGACGGCCGAGACGTTCCCGTGCATGCCGGGCATGCCCACGTGCTGGGGGTGGGAGTCGGGCAGCGCCCCACGGGCCATGAGCGTGGTGACCACCGCGGCGCCGGAGAGGTTCGTCAGCGCGAGCAGTTCGGCCGAGGCCTTCGAGCGGATCGCCCCACCGCCGACGTAGAGCACCGGCCGGCGGGCCGTGGCGAGCAGCCGGGCGGCCTCCCGCACCTGCTTGATGTGTGGCCGGGTCGCCACGCGGTAGCCGGGCAGGTCGAGTTCACCCGGCCACGCGAAGGTCGTGTCGGCGACCATCGCGGACTTGGCGATGTCGACGAGCACCGGGCCCGGGCGGCCGGTCGAGGCGATGTGGAAGGCCTCCGCGATCCGGCCGGGGATCTCGGCGGGATCGGTCACGAGGAAGGAGTGCTTGGTGATCGGCATGCTGATGCCGACGATGTCGGCCTCCTGGAACGCGTCGGTGCCGATCATGCTCGCGCCCACCTGACCGGTGATGGCCACCATCGGCACCGAGTCCATGTGCGCGTCGGCGAGCGGGGTCACGAGGTTCGTGGCGCCCGGCCCCGAGGTGGCGATGCAGACGCCCACGCGGCCGGTCGCGGCGGCGTAGCCGGTCGCGGCGTGACCGGCACCCTGCTCGTGGCGCACGAGGATGTGGCGCACCTTCGAGTCGAAGAGGGGGTCGTAGAGGGGGAGGACCGCGCCGCCGGGAATGCCGAAGACGACGTCGACGTCGGCCTCCTCGAGCGACCGGACGATGGCCTGGGCTCCAGTCATCGCTTCGCCCGCCGCAGGGCGGGTCTGGGTGCCGGGCACGGGCGCTGGGCGTGGGGGCGCCGGGCGGGGTGCCGGATGCGGGGCCTTGGTAGCCATCGCTCCTCCTCCATGGACCGAACGTTCGGGCGAACGTTCACAGACAATGAAAAACCCCTCGTCCCAGTGGGAGGTCGAGGGGTGCGCGCGTGGTTGGTCGTCGATCAGACGGCCGCGCTCGCGCGCCCGCTAATAACGACGAGAACCTGGTGCATGCCGCCCATACTAGCCCCTGTCCCCCACCACGTCAGCCCGTCTCACATCGTGGATCACGATATCGCCCAATGGACAACTCGGACCGTCTCGAGTAGCCGCGGGTCACGCTCCGCCGGGGTCGGGCTCGCTCCGCCACGTGCACACGCACGCCTCGTTCCCCTCGGCGTCGGCGAGGACCCAGAACGAGGGCGCCGCCCCGCCGTCCACCAGCCTCCCCCCGGCCGCGAGCGCGGCGGCGACCCGGGCGCCGGCCTCGTCCTCGGGCACGTGCACGTCGAGGTGGACGCTGTTGCGCTCGGGGCGCGGGACGTCCATCTGTTGGAACCAGACGAGCGGGCGCAGGCCCAGCGGATCGACGAGATCCTCGGGGCGGCTCCCGGGCACGTACCCGAGCACCGCCTCCCAGAACGGGCGGACGGCGTCGAGGTCCATCGCGTCGATCGCGATCTCGAGCACCTTGAAGTCGGCCAGGTCCATCGCGAGCTCCATCTCCTCGGCGATGGTCGTGATCGCCCGGGCCATCGCGACGTCCCGCTCGGTCACCGCGCCGACATCGTGACTCGTGAGCGTGACGACCACCCGCGGATACGACAGCGCGACGTCGGGATGGTGGTTGTGCTCCTCGGCGACCTGCATGATCCGGCTGACGAACTCGACCCCGGTGATCATCGTGCCCGTGTGCACGACCGTGGCGAGCGTCGCCGGGAAGATCCGCCAGTCGGGAAGATCGGCGCCGTGGACGTCGGACGGCGAGAGATGTGGTGCCATCCCCCCACGATGCGCCGCACCCGCCGCTGCCGACAAGGGGCCCGCGCGATCATCCGCTGCCCGGACTCGAAGGGCGCCGCCGGTCAGCCCACCGCCGCCCCGAGCGATCCGCGCCGCTCGAGGGTCGGGGAGTCGAACTCCTCGTCGTCGCCCTCGCCGTCCGGCGCCGCCGGCTGCAGGGCTGAGACCCGGACGCCCGGACACGCGATCGCGGTCGTGAATCTGCCGATTCACGACCGCGATCGCGTGTTCACTCCCATCCGGAGCGCGGGGTGGTCACCCTCAGGTGAGCACGGCCCCGTCGGAGGCGGAGCCGACGAGCTTGACGTACTTGCCGAGCACGCCGGAGGTGAACTTCGGCGGCAGCGGCTCCCAGCCCTCGCGGCGGGAGGCGAGCTCGGCGTCGTCCACGAGCAGGTCGAGGGTCTTGTTCGCCACGTCGAGGCGGATCTGATCGCCGTCGCGGACGAAGGCGATCGGGCCGCCGTCGACCGCCTCCGGGGCGACGTGCCCGACGCACAGGCCGGTCGTGCCGCCGGAGAACCGGCCGTCGGTGAGCAGGAGCACGCTCTTGCCGAGGCCGGCGCCCTTGATGGCGCCGGTGATCGCGAGCATCTCCCGCATGCCGGGGCCGCCCTTGGGGCCCTCGTAGCGGATGACCACGACGTCGCCGTCGGTGATCGTGCCGTCCTCGAGCGCGTCCATCGCCGCCCGCTCCCGGTCGAAGACCCGGGCCGTGCCGGTGAACACGTCGGTGTCGAAGCCCGCGGACTTGACCACGGCGCCGTCGAGGGCGAGCGAGCCGCGCAGGATCGTGATCCCGCCGCTGTGGTGGATCGGGTTGTCGAGGGCACGCAGGATCTGCCCGTCGGGGTCGGGCGGGTCGATGTGGGCGAGGTTCTCGGCGACGGTCTTGCCGGTCACCGTGAGGCAGTCCCCGTGCAGCAGTCCGGCGTCGAGGAGCGCCTTCATGACCACCGGGACGCCGCCGATGCGGTCGACGTCGTTCATGACGTACCGCCCGAACGGCTTGAGGTCGCCCAGGTGGGGCACCCGGCTCGCGACCCGGTCGAAGTCGGCCAACGTCAGGTCGACCTCGGCCTCGCGCGCGATGGCCAGCAGGTGCAGGACCGCGTTCGTCGAGCCGCCGAACGCCATGACGACGGCGATCGCGTTCTCGAACGCCTCTTTGGTCATGATCTGGCGGGCGGTGATGCCCAGCCGCAGCAGGTTGACGACCGCCTCACCCGAGTCGCGCGCGTAGGAGTCGCGGCGGCGGTCGGCCGACGGCGGCGCGGCGCTGCCCGGCAGCGACATGCCCATCGCCTCGGCGACCGAGGCCATCGTGTTCGCGGTGTACATGCCGCCGCAGGCGCCCTCACCGGGGCAGATGGCCCGCTCGATCCTGTCGACGTCGGCCTCGCTCATGAGGCCGCGGGAGCAGGCGCCGACCGCCTCGAACGCGTCGATGATCGTCACCTCCTTCTCGGTGCCGTCCTCGAGCTTGACCCAGCCGGGCATGATCGATCCGGCGTAGAGGAAGACGCTCGCGAGGTCGAGCCGGGCGGCGGCCATGAGCATCCCGGGCAGGGACTTGTCGCAGCCCGCGAGCAGCACGGAGCCGTCGAGGCGCTCGGCCATCATGACGGTCTCGACCGAGTCGGCGATGACCTCCCGGGAGACGAGCGAGTAGTGCATGCCCTCGTGTCCCATGGAGATGCCGTCGGAGACGGAGATCGTGCCGAACTCGAGCGGGTACCCCCCGCCGGTGAACACGCCCTCCTTCGAGCCCTGGGCGAGCCGGTCGAGGGAGAGGTTGCAGGGGGTGATCTCGTTCCAGGAACTGGCGATGCCGATCTGGGGCTTGGCGAAGTCGTCATCGCCGAGTCCGACCGCGCGCAACATGCCGCGGGATGCAGTCGCCTCGATCCCGTCGGTCACCACGCGTGAACGAGGTTTGATATCGGGAGTTGAGGTCATGTCGGCAGTCTAGAACTCCCGCGCGAGTGACGAGCACCACCAGCCTCGACCGGGACCATGGGCCCGATCCTGGGACCTGTGGCCCGAGCTGTGCCGGATGCCGGCGGGGAGGCTGGTGCCACCACCCGCCGGGTGGGCATCGGTACCGCACAGACCTCGGTTCAGGTCCCCTCACCCAGGAGGCGTCAGATGAGCTCCACCGCAGCCCCCAGCCCCCGCACATTCGTGCCCGTCGTCGGCATCACCTCGTTCGTCGCCGGGATCCTGTTCATCCTCGCCGGCGTCGGCACCTACGTCATGGTCTCCGGCCAGCTCGCGGACCAGCACATCACCGTGTCCGAGGATGCGTCCCTCCTCGCGGGGCGCACGGTCGCCGGCCCGTTCACGGCCTACGCCCAGGCCGACGTCATCAACGTCCACGCCCTCGCCTCGACCGACGGGCGCACGTACTCCGAGCTCGGCGAGTTGATCGGTCAGGCCGAGGAGGGCTCCGCCGAGGAGGCGGAGCTGCAGGCCCAGCGCGCCACGGTCATGAACGCCTCGTTCCTGCGGGCGTCGCTGTACACCTCGGTCGTGGCGTTCGGGGTGGCCGTGCTCGTCATCGGCATCGGCGTCGTGCTCGCGCTCTCCGGGCTCGCGATCCGCAGGCTCGCCCTCATGAACGACGCCCGCGCGGCCCAGGCGCAGGATCTGGCCGCGCGCCAGCTCGCCTGAGCCTCATTCGGCGCCGGCCCGGCCCGGCGTCAGCGCCCGCTCCAGGTGCCCGCCGGCCTCGTCCAGGAGGCGGCGGGCGGCCGCGTCGTCCACCCCCGCGAGCAGACACAGGATCGCCCGCTTGACCGAGCCGTCCGAGCCCGCGAGGGCCCGGGCGGCCCGGTCGTTGTCGACGCCCGTCACGGCGGCCACGGTGCGCACGGACCGGGCGCGCAGCTTCTCGTTCGTGGCCTGCAGGTCGACCATGACCCCCTCGTAGGTCTTGCCGAGGCGCACCATGACCAGGGTCGAGAGCATGTTGAGCACGAGCTTCTGGGCCGTGCCCGCCTTGAGACGGGTCGAGCCTCCGATGAACTCCGGCCCCGTGACCACCTCGATCGCGATGTCGGCGGCCGCGCCGGTCGCGGAGCCGGCGTTCGAGGCCACTGCGACCGTCAGCGCGCCGGCCGCGCGGGCAGCGGTCAGGCCCGCCACGACGTACGGCGTCCGCCCCGAGGCCGACAGCCCCACCACCGCGTCGTCGGCCCCGACCCCGAGGTCGGTCAGGGTGCGCGGGGCCGCGGTGACGTCGTCCTCGGCGTCCTCGACGGCCGAGCGGATCGCCGTATCGCCGCCGGCGATGAGCCCGACGACGACGCCCGGGTCCGTACCGAAGGTCGGCGGGATCTCGCTCGCGTCGAGCACCCCCATCCGCCCGGCCGTGCCCGCACCGAGGTAGACGAGTCGCCCGCCGCGGGCCATCCGCTCACTGATCGCGTCGACGGCGGCGGCGATCGGGCCGCTCGCCGCCGCGAGCGCGTCCGGGATGCCCCGGCCGTCGTCGATCATCTCCGCCACGAGCTCGCCCGTCGCCCGCGTGGCGAGCTCCCCCCGGTCCGCGCGGGACTCCGTGGTCAGGGCGGCGAGGTCGCCGATGAGGTGTTCGAACCGGTCGGGTGCGGCTGGGTGGTCAGGCACGGTGGATCCGCCTCTCGTGGGGAAGGGTCGTGTGGGATGCGGCGAGCAGGGCGCCGTCGAGCGCGGTTCCGGCCGGGGGCCGGGGCGTCAGGCCGGAATCGCGCAGGCCGGCTTCGAGGCGGGCAGCGAACCAGGGGGCGTCGGCCACTCCCCCGACGACGGCGACCGGGCAGCCGGGCTCGTCCGGTGCCGCCGCCCGGGCCGAGGCGCTCAGGTGGCCGACGGCGAGGTCGACGAGCCCGATCGCCGTCCGGTCGCCGTCCTCGGCGGCGGCGAGCACGAGCGGGGCGAACGTGGCGAGCCGCCGGGCGGGACTGTCGCCCTCGCCTCCCATCGACCAGCGGGGCAGGGCGGGCAATCCGCCGGGGATGGCCGCCGCCACGAGCTCGGTCACCGCGGTCGGCGGGGCGGCTCCCTGGGCCGCGCGCACCGCGGCCATGGCCCCCTGCCGGCCGAGCCAGCCGCCGGATCCCAGGTCGCCGATCTCCGGTCCGGCGCCGTCGACCACCCGCACCCGCCCCGTCGCCGCGACGCCGACCGCGGTCGCGCCGGTGCCGGCGATGAGCACGACCCCCGGTCCGCCGCCGAAGGCGCCGAGGTGGGCCGTGATCGCGTCCGAGGCGACGGCCACGGGGCACCGGAAGCGGCCCGCGAGCGCACGGGCGAGGTCGCTGCCCGACTCGGGTGCGGCGAGCACCCCGGCGGCCCCGACCGAGACGGCCGTCGGCGCCGCGACCTCGCGCAGACCCTCGTAGGCGCTCACGATGAGGTCGGCGATCCGCGCCGACGCCCCGGGGGCGGCGATCCCGAGGTCGCCGTCCACCGTCGTCCCCACCGGTCTCGCTCCGGTCGGGGTGAGCAGCAGCCGGCACCGGGTCTTGCCCAGGTCGACGGCGAGCACCGTTGGGGTCATGGTCTGTCACCGTCTCCGATCAGGACGAGGGCCACCCCCGGCGGGCCCGAGGGTCAGTAAAGACCCTACAATAATCCGCCTCACTCGAAACTCATTTACATCGCCCCGAGATTCCCCGACCACGGCGAACCCGCGGGCCTAGGATGGCCGGATGAGCATCCAGGCCGAGATCGAAGCGAAGGCTCCGCGGCTCTCGCCGTCGCTGGCGCGGGTCGCCGCGGCGCTGCAGGAGGATCCGAGCCTCGCGCTCACCTCCACGATCACCGAGCTGGCCGAGGCCTGCAGCACGTCGGTGGCCTCGGTCGTGCGCTTCTGCCGCGCCATCGGCTTCTCCGGCTATGCCGAGCTGCGCGTCGGCCTCGCCCAGGAGCTGGGCAAGGAGTCCGCCCAGTACGCCGGGCGCGCCGGCTACGGCGGGGAGATCTCCGAGCGCGACACGCTGCCCGAACTGGCCGCCAAGATCAGCCTGCTCGAGATCCTCGCGATCCAGGAGACGATCGACACGCTCGACTACGAGGTGCTCGATCGCGTCGTCGACGCCCTCGACGCCGCGGATCGCATCCTCCTCTACGGCGTCGGCGCGAGCCAGCTCGTGGCCCAGGACCTCGGCCACAAGCTCCTGCGGATCGGCCGCAACGCGTTCGTGCCGAGCGACTCCCACGAGGCCCTCGCGATCGCCGTCCTCGCCCCGGACCGCACCGTCGCGGTCGGGTTCTCCAACCTCGGGGAGACGGCCGAGACCCTGCGCTTCCTCACGGCCGCGCACGAGGCCGGGGCCACGACCGCGGGGGTGACCTCGAGCCGCGGCGCCGCGATCACCGAACTCGCCGACCACTGCCTCTACACCGCCGTGCGCGAGACCCCGTTCCGGGCCGCGGCGATGGTCAGCCGGATGGCCCAGCTCGCGGTCGTCGACTGCCTCTTCGCGGGCGTGGCGCAGCGCCGCTACGGCCAGACCGTGGCGGCGCTGCGCAGCACCCGGGAGGCGACCCGCGGGCAGACTCAGGGGCCGGGCGGCTCCTGAACCGGGCGGATCCACGCGACCGCATCGACGACCCCGGGCGGGCACGACTCCTGCCAGGCGATCGCCCGCGCCGAGGCGAGCACGAACTCGGCGATGACCACGGGCCGGCCCCTGGGATCGGACCGCCGCCCGATCCCGATCAGGTGCTCCTCGGGCACGGCCGCACTGGCGCGCTCGCAGTCCTCGTCGCTCCAGGTGCCGGGAGTCTCTCCCCCTCGGCCCGGCTGCACCTGTTCAGTGCCGAGCCAACCGGCGCCCGGGACCGGCGCCGTCGACGCCGCCGAGATCGTCACCCCGTCCCAGACTCCCCGCACGAGGAACGGTCCGCCCACCGCGCTCACGCCGGGCAGGTGCAGGCGCGTGCGCATTGCGAACGGCACAGGCGACCCCGCCGGGGTCGGGCCGAGCGGGGCCAGGCCCCCGTCACCGTCGAGAATCCCGATCACCTGCACCGGCCGGCCAATCTCGATCGAGTGGTCGCGGAGGGTACTCATTCAGCAATCCAGGGGTGCGGCGGGCGCCACGATTCGCCCGGTCGTCAACGACCCTTCGACGGGCGCTACGACGAAGCACCCGATATTCGGATTATTCATCAGCAAGCTCCACCTACCATCTGGATTCTGAACGCAAATGAACCAGTCATAGTGGACCAGCGGCGGAGGATTCCGCTGAAGGTAGCGTCCTCTGGCTTCGCACGACGCCTTGGACTTGAACCAATCTCCCATATTCACCAGGCCATATGGCGCGACCTCGTGACCTTCAGCCGACGCATCCGACCCGAGCACGAGTTCGGGGCTCGGCACCGCCTGCGCGGCCGTCGACATTCCAAGAAATGCCAGAGCGACCACACACGCCCTGATCAATGAAAATTTCCACATGTGCCACCAGCTCCTTCACTTCTCGATTGACACGATCGACGCTATCTCGATCAATCGGAGCCTGACGCCCGGGGCTCTGTCGCAGATCGGTGGGTGGGATGGTGATCGACCAGTGAGACGTCGCTGCGCGCGTCTTAGCGACAGCTCGCCGGACTGGTAGGACCGGTCACGAACCTAGATCGTCAGCCCCACGTGCCGGTTCACGTCCTTGTAGAGCAGGTAGCTGAAGGGGCCGGGCCCGCCGGCATAGGCGGCCTGCGGGCAGTAGGCGCGCAGCCACATGAAGTCGCCGGCCTCCACCTCGACCCAGTCCTTGTTGAGCAGGTAGACCGCCTTGCCCTCGAGCACGAACAGGCCGTGCTCCATCACGTGGGTCTCGGGGAACGTGATCGACGCCCCCGGCGAGAGCGTGACGATGTTCACGTGCATGTCGTGGCGCAGGTCGCTCGGGTTCACGAACCGCCGGGTGCGCCAAGCGCCGTCGGTACCCGCCATCTCGACCGGCTCGACGTCGGCCGCGTTCGTGACGAACGAGGCCGGCACCTCGATCCCGTCGACCTGCTCGTACGCCTTGCGGATCCAGTGGAAGCTCGCGACGGCGTCCGTGTGGTTGCGCAGGCTCCACTCCGCGCCGGGCGCGAGGAACGCGTATCCTCCCGAGCCGAGCGTGTGGGCCGTGCCGTCGAGCGTCAGCTCCACCTCGCCGCCGACGACGAAGAGCACGCCCTCGGCACCGGCGTCCGGCTCGGGCCGGTCGCTGCCGCCGCCGGGGGCGACCTCGACGAGGTACTGCGCGAAGGTCTCCGCGAAGCCGCTCAGGGGCCGGGCGAGCACCCACAGCCGGGTGTCGTCCCAGTGCGGCAGGAGGCTGGCGGTGATGTCGCTCATCGTACGCGCGGGCAGCACGGCGTACGCCTCGGTGAAGACGGCGCGGTCCGTGGTCAGCGCCGTCTGGGGCGGCAGTCCGCCCTGGGGAACGTGGTAGGTCATGCCTGTCCTCTCCAGATCAGTTCGCCGGCCGGTGCGTCGAAGTCGATGTCTGCCCCGGCCAGCAGCGTGCGGCGCACGACGCCCGAGAGCGTCTTGCCGTCGTAGGGGGTGATGGGGTTCTTGTGCTCGAGCTGATCCGCATGGACGACGAAGGTCGCCTCGGGCGCGAAGATCGCCAGGTCGGCGTCGAGGCCGATGTCGATCGCGCCCTTGGTCGGCAGCTGCGCGAACGCGGCGGTGCGGGTGGACATCCAGCCGATCACCTGCTCGAGCGAGATGCCGCGGGCCTTCGCCGCGGTCCAGATCGCGGGCAGGCTCACCTGGATGGAGGCGATGCCGCCCCAGGCCGTGCCGAAGTCGCCGGTGTCCAGGTTCTTCAGCTCGAGGGTCGAGGGGGAGTGATCCGTGACGATGATGTCGATCGTGCCGTCGAGCAGGCCCTGCCAGAGCGCGTCCTGGTTGGCGGACTCGCGGATCGGCGGCGCGCACTTGAACGCCGTGTTCCCGTCGGGAACCTGCGCCGAGGACAGCGTGAGGTAGTGGGGGCAGGTCTCGGCCGTGATGCGGACCCCGTCGCGCTTCGCGGAGGCGATCATCGGCAGCGCGTCCGAGGAGGAGACGTGCACGATGTGCGCCTTCGCCCCCGCCCACTTGGCCCGCGCGATCACCTCGGCGATCGCCAGGTTCTCCGCGCTGCGGGGGCGGGAGGCGAGGTAGCCGTCGTAGGCGTCGCCGCTGGCCGCAGGCGCCGCGTCGAGCGTGCGCTCGTCCTCGGCGTGCACGATCATCTGCCCGTCGAACGTGGCCAGCTCCCGCAGATCGGCCTCGAGTTCGTCGAGGCTCAGGGGCGGGAACTCGTCCACGCCGGAGGGCTGCATGAAGCACTTGACGCCCACGACGCCCGCCTCGTGCAGCGGACGCAGGTCGGCGGTGTTCCCCGGCACGGCCCCGCCCCAGAAGCCGACGTGCACGTGCCGCTTGCCCTCGGTCGCGGCGACCTTCGCCTCGAGGCCGGCCACGCTGGTCGTCGGCGGGATGGAGTTGAGGGGCATGTCGATGATCGTCGTGATCCCGCCCCTGGCCGCGGCCCGGGTGGCGGAGTCGAAGCCCTCCCAGTCGGTGCGACCCGGTTCGTTCACGTGGACGTGGGTGTCCACGAGCCCCGGGATGAGTACCTCGTCGGCGGCGAGTTCGATGATGTCGTCCGCCTCGAGGCCCGTGCCGAGCGGCGCCGTCGCCACGATCTTGCCGGCGGTGACGGCCACCTCCCGTGGCCTGAATCCCGCGGCGCTCAGGACCCGCTCACCGCGGATGACCCGGTCATACGTCATGATTCCTCCTCGAGATGATCGGCCGCCACCCGGCGACCCAAGAGTTCCAACAGCCGGCCGGCCTCACGCATGCAGACCTCCGGATCGGGTTCGATGTCGAGCAGTGCGTACCTGCCGGCGATGCCCGCCGCCCGCAGCTGCTCCTCCGTCAGGGTCGAGCGTCCGGCCACCGCCACGGTGATCGCGCCCGCCGCGGTCGCCGCCCGGGCCACCCCCACGGGCGTCTTGCCCGAGAGGGACTGCTCGTCCAGGCTGCCCTCGCCTGTGATCACGAGGGCCGCTCCGGCCACCTTCGCGGCGAAGCCGGTCAGCTCGAGCACGACGTCGATGCCGGACTCGCGGTGGGCGCCGAGGACGGCGAGGGCGGCGTAGCCGACCCCGCCGGCGGCCCCGGCACCGGGCAGGTCGATCCCGCGCTCCGCGCCCTCGAGGCCGGCCCCGGCGAGAACCCGGGCCCACCGGGCGAGGGCCTCGTCGAGCTCGGCCACGGTGGCCGGGCCCGCCCCCTTCTGCGGTCCGTAGACCGCCGCGGCGCCGGCCGGCCCCAGCAGCGGGTTGTCGACGTCCGCGGCGAGCACGAACTCCACCTCGCCGATACGGGGGTGCAGCCCGGCCAGGTCGACGCTCGCGAGCGAGGCGAGCGCCGCACCGCCGTCCTCGATCTCCTCGCCCGTGGCGCCGAGCAGGCGCGCGCCCAGGGCGGCGATCATCCCCGCGCCCCCGTCGGTGGAGGCGCTGCCGCCGACGCCGAGGACGATCCGGCGGGCGCCGGCGTCGAGGGCGTGGGCAACGAGCTCCCCGGTGCCGCGGGAGGTGGCGGCGCGGGCGTGGGCGTCGGTGGCGCCGGTCATGGCGAGCCCGGAGGCGAGCGCCATCTCGACCACGGCCGTCCCGGATCCCTCGTCGAGGGCGTAGTCGGCCCGCACGCGGGTTCCGAGCGGGCCGGTCACCTCGAGGGTCACGGGGGTGAACCCGGCGGCGAGGGCGGCGTCGACCGTTCCCTCGCCGCCGTCGGCCATCGGCACCGATCGGATCTCGACGGCGGCGCCACCGTCCGCTGCGAGCGCCGCCTCGATTCCCCGGGCGAGGTGATCGGCCACCTGCGCCGCGGTGAGTGAACCCTTGAACTTGTCGGGGGCGATGACCACGGTTGTCATGGCACTAGTCAAGCAGAGCGAGCGCGGTGGGGGCGTCGTCGGGGGAGATCGCCAGCGCCTCGAACTCGTTCACGCCGTCGAGCTCGGCCGCGCCCATCGCGATGTTGGTCACCCGCTCGAGGATGACCTCGACCACCACCGGCACCCGGAACTCCGCGGCCATGGCCTCGGCCTTCGAGAACGACTCGAGCAGGTCCTCCGGGTCGGTCACGCGGATCGCCTTGCAGCCGAGGCCCTCGGCGACCTTGACGTGGTCGACGCCGTAGCCCTCGGTCTGCGGGGAGTTGAGGTTCTCGAAGCCGAGCTGCACGTGATAGTCCATGTCGAACGCGCGCTGCGACTGGCGGATGAGGCCGAGGTAGGAGTTGTTCACCACGACGTGCACGTAGGGGATGTTGTGCTGGGCCCCCACCGCGAGCTCCTCGATCATGAACTGGAAGTCGTAGTCGCCGCTGAGCGCCACGACCTGCTCCTCGGGGGCCGCGGTGGCGACCCCGAGCGCGGCCGGGCCGGTCCAGCCGAGCGGGCCGGCCTGGCCCGCGTTGATCCAGCGCCGCGGCTCGTACACGTGCAGGAACTGCCCGCCGGCGATCTGCGAGAGCCCGATCGTGGTCACGTAGCGGGTGCTGCGGCCGAACGCCTTGTTCATCTCCTCGTACACCCGCTGCGGCTTGATCGGAACCTCGGTGAAGTGCGTCTTGCGCAGCATCGTGCGCTTGCGCTCGACGCAGTCGGCCACCCACCCGGAGTAGTCCGGAAGCGTGCCCGCCGCCTTGCGCTCGGTGGCGACGGCGATGAACTGATTGAGGGCCGCCCCGGCATCGGAGCTGATGCCGAAGTCGGGGGCGAACACGCGCCCGATCTGGGTGGGCTCGACGTCGACGTGGATGAAGGTGCGGCCCCGCCGGTAGGACTCGACGTTGCCGGTGTGGCGGTTCGCCCACCGGTTGCCGATCCCGAACACGAAGTCCGATTCGAGCAGGGTCGCGTTGCCGTAGCGGTGCGCGGTCTGCAGGCCGACCATCCCGACCATGAGCTCATGGTCGTCGGGGATGACGCCCCAGCCCATGAGGGTGGGGATGACCGGCACGCCCACGAGCTCGGCGAAGGCGACGAGCTTCTCCTCGGCCGCCGAGTTGAGGATCCCGCCGCCGGCGATGATCACCGGCCGCTCGGAGGCGAGCAGCATGTCGATCGCCTTGTCGGCCTGGGCCCGGGTCGCGGCCGGCTTGTACACCGGCAACGGCTCGTAGGTGTCGATGTCGAACTCGATCTCGGTCAGCTGCACGTCGATCGGCAGATCGATGAGCACCGGCCCCGGTCGGCCGGAACGCATGAGGTGGAAGGCCTGGGCGAAGACCTGCGGCACCTGGCCCGCCTCGAGCACGGTCTTGGCCATCTTCGTCACCGGAGCGGCGATCGAGGCGATGTCGACCGCCTGGAAGTCCTCCTTGTCGAGCTTGGCCACAGGCGCCTGGCCCGTGATGCACAGCATCGGGATCGAGTCCGCCGCCGCCGCGTACAGGCCGGTGATCATGTCGGTGCCCGCCGGGCCCGACGTGCCGATGCACACGCCGATGTTGCCCGGCGTCGTCCGCGAATAGCCGTCGGCCATGTGCGAGGCCGCCTCGACGTGCCGGGCGAGCACGTGCCGGATTCCGCCATGGTCCTTCATCGCGGAATACAACGGGTTGATCGCCGCGCCGGGCAGACCGAACGCCTGCGTCGCGCCTTCCTTCGCCAAAATGGCCACTGCGGCATCCACCGCACGCATCCGTGCCATATCGGGCCTCCTTCTCAGATTCTCGCGGCCGTGGGCCGCTGGTCGTGGGGACGGCGCAGCGCGCCCTCCGGGGTGATCGTCGGCTCAGTCCTCGCGGCCCGAGAGCCGCTGGGTCGTGCGGAACAGGCCCGAGTGGTCGAGCCCGCCGTCGCCCATGGCCCGGGCGGCGCCCATGAGCTGGGCGATGAGCGCTCCGACCGGCACGCTCACGCCCGCCTCGCGGGCGGCCGAGGTGACGATGCCCATGTCCTTGTGGTGCAGGTCGATGCGGAAGCCCGGGGCGAAGTCGCGGTCGAGGATCTTCTGCGCCTTCTGGTTGAGCACGGCCGAGCCGGCCAGGCCGCCGCCGAGCACCTGGACGGCCGCGGGCATGTCCACGCCGTAGGCCTCGAGGAACACGACGGCCTCGCTCAGCGCCTGGATGTTCGTGGCCACGATGAGCTGGTTCGCCGCCTTGACCGTCTGGCCGGAGCCGGCGGGACCGACGTGCACGATCGTCTTGCCCACGGCGTCGAAGACCGGCTGGGCCTCGGCGAAGTCCGCCGCGTCCCCGCCGACCATGATCGAGAGCAGGGCGTTGATCGCCCCGGGCTCGCCGCCGGACACGGGCGCGTCGATCATCCGGAAGCCGCGCTCGGTCGCCTCGGCGGCGAGTTCCTGGGCCACGTCCGGGCGGATCGAGGAGAAGTCGATGATGAGCGCGCCGGGCTTCGCGTGGTCGAAGACGCCGTCCGTCTCGTCGCGGAGCACGCCGGCCACGTCGGCCGAGTCGGGCACCATGATGGCGATGACGTCGGCGTCGGCGACGGCCGCCGCGGCCGTATCGGCGCCCGCGCCCCCGGCGGCGACGAGGTCGTCGTAGCGCGGGGTGCGGTTGTGGCCGGTGACGGAGAAGCCGGCGTTCTGCAGGTTGAGGGCCATCGGGGCACCCATGATGCCGAGGCCGATGAAGGCGATGTTGGTCATGGCGGAGTCCTTTCGGTCAGTCGGTCAGTTGGAGGCGGAGCGTCGGGCTCGGGGAAGCCAGGCGAAGGGGTCGGCGGCGGACTGCTCGGTGGCGGGCTTGTACTCGAGCCCGATCCAGCCGTCGTAACCGCCCGCGGCGAGGTCCTCGACCCAGCGCGCGATGGGCAGGTCGCCGGTTCCCGGCTGGTCGCGGCCGGGGGCGTCGGCGATCTGCACGTGGGCGATGCGGTCGGCGTAGGCGGCCCGCGCGGCGTCGACGTCGTCGCCGTTGACGCTCAGGTGGAACACGTCGAACAGGAGGCCGATGTTCTCCTCGCCCGCGCGGTCGATCGCGGCGATCGCGTCCGCGGCGGTCTTGAGCGGGTACGCCGGGGTGCCCGAGACGGGTTCGACGAGCACGGTGCCCCCGATCCGGGCGACGGCGCGGGCGGCCAGGGCGAGGTTCTCGGCGGCGAGGTCGTCCTGGGCCGCGGGCGTGGAGTCCTCGACGCGGTTGCCGTAGAGGGCGTTGAAGCCCGTGCAGCCGGTGGCCTCGCCGATCCGGGTGACCACGTCGAGGTTGTCGCGGAACTCGCCGGAGCGGGCGGGCCAGGAGACGAGGCCGCGATCGCCGCCGGGCATGTTCCCCGCGTTGAAGTTCAGGCCCGTCAGCTGCACGCCGGCGTCGGTGATCGTGCGCACGAACGCATCCACCTCGTCCTGTGCCGGCGTCGAGGTGGCGAACGGCCACCAGAACTCCACCCCGTCGAAGCCCGCGGCCTTGGCCGCGGCCGGCCGTTCGGCCAGGGGAAGGTCGGTCAACAAGATGGAACAGTTCACGCTGTAGCGGATCGCAGTCACACGTTCTCCTCGGGTCGGCTGTGCATCCGACGGGCGGCAGCGCCACCTCGGCGTGGCCGGCCCGTCGACTCCTCCGCATCGGCGTCTCACAGTTTTCATAGTGCGGAAGTTCAGTTCTGTTATGTGAAAGACTAGCCCAGTCCGGATCCGGGAGTCAAGGCGCTTCGAGGGAGTCACGGTGCGTCGAGGGTGACTCGCCCCCGATGTGCATCCCCGTGTGCATCCCCGGCGCCCCGGCCGGAATGTCATAGTGAGAGACCAGCGGGAGACACGAGGAGCACCACGGCGGCCGCAGCACCGAGGAGAAGGCCATGGGCGACGAGATCAGCAGCAGGACGTTCACGCGGGAACAGCGGCTGCAGTACCGGGCCAAGGTGCGGCGCTGCCTCGACGTCTTCGGGCAGATGCTCGCCCACCACAGCTTCGAGACGGGCCCCGCCCGGACCGGGCTGGAGATCGAGCTCAACCTCGTCGACGACCGGCTCGAGCCCGCGATGAAGAACGCCCAGGTGCTCGAGGCGATCGCCGACCCGGCCTTCCAGACCGAACTGGCCCGCTACAACATCGAGCTCAACGTTCCGCCGCAGCCGCTGCCGGGGGATTCGGTGCTCCGGCTCGAGCAGGAGCTGCGGGCCGCCCTCGACCACGCCGACCTGCGCGCCCACTCCAGCGGCGCCGCGATCGCCATGATCGGGATCCTGCCGACGCTCGCGCCGGAGCACCTGACCGAGGACTGGATGAGCGCCAACCCCCGGTACGCGGCACTCGAGGAGGCGGTCTTCGCGGCGCGCCGGGAGGACATCGAGCTCGACATCGCCGGTCCGGAGCCGCTGCGGATGTACACCTCGACCCTCGCACCGGAATCGGCGTGCACGTCGGTGCAGCTGCACCTGCAGGTCTCCCCCGCCGAGTTCGCGCCCGCCTGGAACGCCGCCCAGCTGCTCGCGGGCCCACAGCTCGCGCTCGGGGCGAACTCCCCGTTCCTGTTCGGACGACGCCTCTGGGCCGAGACCCGCACCGAACTGTTCCTCCAGGCCACCGACACCCGCTCCCCCGAGCTGCGCAACCAGGGCGTGCGCCCGCCCGTCTTCTTCGGTGAATCGTGGATCACCTCGATCTTCGACCTGTTCGAGGAGAACGTGCGCTACTTCCCCGCACTCCTGCCGGAGACGACCGCGGAGGATCCCGAGGCGGAGCTCGCGGCCGGGCGGGCCCCGCGGCTGCAGGAGCTGCGGCTGCACAACGGCACGATCTACCGCTGGAACAGGCCGATCTACGACGTCGTCGATGGCCGGCCGCACCTGCGGGTCGAGAACCGGGTGCTGCCGGCGGGCCCGACGGTCGTCGACATCCTCGCCAACGCCGCCTTCTACTACGGCTGCATGGAGATGCTCGCGACCGAGGAGCGGCCGACCTGGACCCGGATGTCGTTCTCCGCGGCCGCCGCGAACTTCGCCGCCGGGGCCGAACGCGGCGTCGAGGCCACGCTGTACTGGCCCGGATTCGGCGAGGCCCCGTGGGACGAGCTCATCCTGCGCCACCTCCTGCCGCTGGCCGCCGAGGGGCTGGGGCGCCTCCGGGTCTCCGGCTCGGTCGTCGACCGCTACCTCGGCGTCGTCGAGGCGCGCTGCAAGCTGCGCCGCAACGGCGCCTCGTGGCAGGTCGCCACGGTCACGGCCCTGGAGGAGCGCGGCATCTCCCGCCCGGAGGCCCTGCGGGAGATGCTCGCGCTCTACATGGCGGGCATGCACTCGAACGAGCCGGTGCACACGTGGGAGGTCCCCGCCCGCTGACCCGGCCGCTACGGCGCCATGAGCTCCGCCAGTGCGGTGACCGGCACCGCGAGCTCGCCCTCGTCGATCGAGCCGCAGTCGAGCCCGCGGCGCAGGAACCAGGCGAGCGCCCGGGCCGTGGCCGGCTCGTCCATGACGCTGCCGGTCCCCTCCCCCAGGTAGACCGCCAGGCGCCGGTTGGCATCGCTCAGGGAGCGCCGGAAGAAGGCGTAGGTGGCGGCGTAGCGGCTCGGAAGCTGCGCCGGGTGCAGGTCCCACCCCTGGTAGAAGCCGCGCTCGAGCGAGCGGGTCACGAGTCGCCCGTGGAGCGCCCAGGCCGCGCGCGCGCCCGCCCCGACGGGGAGGATGTTGGTCGATCCGTCGCTCAGCCGCACCCCCGTGCCGGCCGCCGCCGCCTGCATGACCTCCTTGGCGTAGTCCGCCGCGGGATGCTCCATCGACTGGTACGCCGCAGCGATGCCCACGGAGGCGGAGTAGTCGTAGGTGCCGTAGGGCATGCCGGTGATGCGCCCCCCGCCGGCGGCGATCATCCGCGGCAGCGGCGAGGTGCCGTCGACCCCGAGGATGGCCTGCGGGGTCTCGACCTGGATCTCGAAGGTCAGCCGCCCCTCGCGCAGGTCGTGGCGACGTTCGAGTTCGGAGAGCATGAGCACCATCGCCTCGATCTGGGCGACATCGGTGACCATCGGGAGGGTGAGCACGAGGTTCTCCGGCAGCCCGCGGGGCGCGAGCTCGTCGACGAACAGCTCCAGGCTCCGCAGGCCGCGGGCGCGCGTGCGCGGCTCGAAGCACTTGAAGCGGATGCCGATGAACGGGGGCGCCGTGCCCTCGCTCGCCGCCTGCGCCACGAATCGGGCACCGGCGCGCACCGCCTCGTCCTCGGCCTCGTCCCCGCGATCGCCGAAGCCGTCCTCGAAGTCGAGGCGCAGGTCCTCGATCGGCTCCGTGCGCAGCTTCGCCTCGACCTTGGCGGCGATCCTCGCCGCCTCATCGGCGTCGTCCACGAGGCCGTGGATGCGCATGAGCTCGGTCATGCCACCGATCTCGGCGACGGCCTCGAGCGCCGCCTCCCCCCATTCCCGCGGGGTCGAGGGCCGGTACCGGTCACCGGGGAGGTAGACCGAATGGATCGGCTGGCGGGAGCCGTCGTCCCCCGGATAGTCCCGGGCGGCCGCGGCGTCGACGGGTGCGAGCAGGGCCTCGATGCGTTCGTTCACCGTCGTCACCGCACTCATTCCTGTCCCGCGCCGAGCGGCAGCGCCCCGGTCAGGGGAAGCTCCTCGCCGCTCGCGGCCCGCTCGGCACGGACGACCTCGACCACGGCGGCCGCCACCTTCTTGGCGACGGCGGCGTCGAACACCGACGGCACGATATACGACGGATTGCGCTCGCCGTCCGCCACGACACCGGCGATCGCCACGGCGCTCGCCCGCAGCACCTCGTCGGAGATCGCGCTCGCGCGGGCATCGAGCAGCCCCCGGAACAGGCCGGGGAAGGCGAGCACGTTGTTGATCTGGTTCGGGTAGTCCGACCGTCCCGTGGCCACGACGGCCGCGTGCTCGGCCGCGGCGATCGGGTCGACCTCGGGGGTCGGGTTGGCCAGTGCGAACACGATCGCCCCCTCGGCCATACGGGACACGTCCTCACCGGTGAGGATATTCCCGGCGGAGACGCCGATGAACACGTCCGCCCCGACGAGGCCGTCGGTGAGCGATCCCGTGAATCCCTCGGGGTTGGTGTTCTTGACGAGCCACTCGCGGTGGTCGTCGCTGTAGTCGCTGCCGGAGTGGATCGAGCCGTTGCGGTCGAAGCCGATGATGTTCCGTGCGCCCTGGCCCGCGAGCAGGCGGATGATCGCCGACCCCGCGGCACCCACGCCCGAGACGACGATGCGCACGTCCTCGATCGCCTTGCCCACGACCTTGAGGGCGTTGATGAGCGCGGCGAGCACGACGATCGCGGTGCCGTGCTGGTCGTCGTGGAACACCGGGATGTCGAGCTCCTCGCGCAGGCGTCGCTCGATCTCGAAGCACCGGGGCGCCGAGATGTCCTCGAGGTTCACCCCGCCGTAGGCCGGCGCGATCGCCTTGACGATCCGGATGATCTCCTCGGTGTC
This sequence comes from Pseudactinotalea sp. HY158, assembly GCF_009660225.1. Lineage (NCBI taxonomy): Bacteria > Bacillati > Actinomycetota > Actinomycetes > Micrococcales > Cellulomonadaceae > Pseudactinotalea > Pseudactinotalea sp. HY158. The sequence continues at coordinate 1,139,640 of NZ_CP045920.1, read as the reverse complement.
CTTCGTGTCGAGCGGCACCGGCCAGGCATCGACCCCGGCGAACTGCTTGAACAGGGCCGCCTTGCCCTCCATCACGGGCATCGCCGCGGCGGGGCCGATGTCACCGAGGCCCAGCACCGCGGTGCCGTCGGTCACGACGGCGACCGTGTTCCGGGCGATCGTCAGCCGCCGGGCGTCCTCGGGGCGTTCCGCGATCGCCAGGCTCACCCGGGCCACCCCTGGAGTGTACGCACGGGAGAGGTCCTCGCGGTGGCGCAGATTCACCTTGGGGCGCACCTCGAGCTTGCCGCCCAGGTGCATGAGGAAGGTCGCATCCGATACGTGCCGGACCGTCACGCCGTCGATCGCCTCGAGCGCGACGCGCATCTCGCCGACGTGGGCGTCGTCGCGGGCGTTCGCCGAGATGTCCACGACCATCTGCGTGTCCGTCGACTCGACGACGTCCACGGCGGTCACCGCCGCTCCGGTGGCACCCACGGCCGCGACGAGGTTCGTCGTCGTCCGGGGCCCCGTCGGCGCCTCCAGACGGAGGGTGATCGCGTAGCTCGGGCTAGGAATCGCCGCCATTGGCCTGTCCAATCTGTCGCAAGGTGGAGTTTTACTTTCGCTATCTGAAATAGCATAGCCGATCCCGAGGGCCGTGGGAAGACGTCGGGACGACTTCCGAGAGGTCACCCACCTCACTCCCGGAAGGGTTGACCACCCCCGCCCGGCTCGTTACAGTTTCATTATGCAGAACTGACCTTCCGCAACATGGAACCTGCATGGGACCAGATGGAGCCGACGCGGTACGGAACCACCGCTCCCGGGCACCGACCACCGAGCGGTGACCCGCCGTGGACCATCCGGAAGGCTCCCCGGCCCGGAGCGCGACCGCGCAGGAGACCGGGGTCGACATTCAGCTCGATGAGGAGACCAGACATGCGCGACGACAACGACCGCGGGCAGGGCTCAGCACGCGCAGCCGGCCCAGCCGGCGCCGACGGCCCAGGTGGCCCAGGCGAGAGCGCGCCGAGTGATCGCACCCATCCCGGCATCGACGTGAGCACCGGCCCGCCGCGCCACCATGCCGGTCCGGAGCCCTGGGGCACGGGCGCACCGGAGCAGCAGCGCGCCCCCCACGACCCGCAGCCCTCCCATCCGGCCCCCGCGGGCACGAGCCCGGCCCTCTACAACCGCGATCTCGCCCCGACCACCCGCTCGGGCCGCACCTGGCACGCGTACTCGATCTTCACCCTGTGGGCCAACGACGCCCACTCCCTCGGCAACTACACCTTCGCGATCGGCCTGTTCGCCCTCGGCCTCGGCGGCTGGCAGATCCTGCTCGCCTTCCTCATCGCCTCGGCGCTGCTCTTCGTGCTCCTGTCGATCTCCGGCATCATGGGCGAGCGCACGGGCGTTCCGTTCCCCGTCATGAGCCGCATCTCCTTCGGAGTCGTCGGCGCCAAGGTGCCCGCGGCCGTCCGCGGCGTCGTCGCCATCGCCTGGTTCGGCATCCAGACCTACCTCGCCGCGGTCGTGCTCAAGGTGCTCATCATCGCGCTGTACGAGCCGGCCGCGAAGCTCGACGAGAGCACCTTCCTCGGGCTGTCCCCCCTCGGCTGGATCGCATTCGTCGCACTGTGGATCCTCCAGGTCCTCATCGTCATCCGCGGGATGGAGATGATCCGCAAGTACGAGGCCTTCGCCGGGCCGATCATCCTCGTCACGTTCCTCGCCCTGGCGATCTGGGTGTTCACCAAGGCACTGAGCGCGGGCATCACGATCGACTGGAGCCCGGCGCTCACGGCCGCCGGCGATCCCGCGCCCACCGGCGGGGCGATGTGGCTCGACATCGGCAAGGCCGCGGCCCTGTGGGTCGTCATCTACGGCACGTTCGTGCTCAACTTCTGCGACTTCACCCGCGGCGCCCCCCACCAGAAGGCCGTGCTCAAGGGGAACTTCTTCGGCATCCCGATCAACATGATGTTCTTCGCCGTCATCGTCGTGGCGCTCTCCGCCAGCGAGTTCAGCCTCAGTGTCGACGGCACCTTCATCGAGTCGCCGAGCGACGTGGTCGAGCAGATCCCGAACACGCTCCTGCTCGCCCTCGCCTCGCTCGCGCTCATCATCCTGACGATCGCGGTCAACCTCATGGCGAACTTCGTGGCCCCCATCTACATGTTCGCCAACTTCTTCCCGAAGCACCTGAACTTCAAACGGGCCGCCATCATCACCGCGATCATCGGGCTGATCATCCTGCCGTGGAACCTGTACAACAGCCCGGCGGTCATCGAGTACTTCCTCGGCGGGCTCGGCGCCCTGCTCGGGCCGATCTTCGGCGTGATCATCGTCGACTACTGGGTCGTGCGCCGGGGCAGGATCAACGTGCCCGACCTGTACTCGCAGGACCCGAAGGGCGAGTACGCCTACACCCGCGGCACGAACCTCAAGGCCGTCGCCGCCGGCGCCCCCGCCGCCGCCGTCGCCCTGATCGTCGCCCTCGTGCCGTTCTTCGAGGGCATCGCGGGCTTCTCCTGGTTCATCGGGGCGATCCTCGCCGCGGCCATCTTCTGGATCATCGCCGACCACCACAAGGACTACCACGACGTCGACGGCGAGGCGATCGCCGTCCCACCCCTGCACTGAGGAGATCCCATGCGCATCCTTGTCGCGAACGTCAACACCACCCGCTCCATGACCGACACGATCGCGGCCTCGGCCCGGTCCGTCGCCGCACCCGGAACCGAGATCGTCGGGATCACCCCGGAATTCGGCGCCGAATCCGTCGAGGGCAACCACGAATCCTTCCTCGCGGCCGTCGCCGTGCAGGAGGCGGTCCGCGCCTACGAGGGCCACTACGACGCCGTCATCCAGGCCGGCTACGGCGAACACGGACGCGAGGGCCTGCAGGAGCTGTGCGACGTGCCGGTCGTGGACATCACGGAGGCCGCCGCCACCACCGCCCAGTACCTCGGGCACAAGTACTCGGTGGTGACGACCCTCGATCGCACCGTTCCCCTGATCGAGGACCGCCTGCTCACCGCCGGGCTGCTCCAGCGCTGCGCCTCGGTCCGCGCCTCGGGGCTGTCGGTGCTCGAGCTCGAGGGCGATCACGACCGAGCGGTCGAGGCCATCGTGGCGCAATCGGTGCGCGCGGTCACGGAGGATCGCGCCGAGGTCATCTGCCTCGGGTGCGGCGGGATGGCCGGCCTCGACGCGGCCGTCCAGGAGGCGACCGGGGTTCCCGTGGTCGACGGGGTCGCGGCCGCGGTGACCGTCGCCGAATCCCTCGTCCGGCTCGGGCTGAGCACGTCGAAGGTCCGCACGTTCGCCACCCCGCGCCCCAAGCGCATCGTCCATCCGGTCGCACCCGCCTGAGGCGGCGCGCCCGTGAGCGACCTGACGGACGCGACCGACCCGAACGTGCACTATGTCACAGCGTGGAGTATACTTTCCACTATCTGAAACGATGGCACCCCTCCCCGACACCCCCTCCCCGACACCCTGCCGAGTCGCCGTAGAGCCATGCGCAATCGCGCATCACCGTGCACGACCGGCGCCGAGCGGTCGAGGTCGTCGCGAGAGCACTCGAACCGGTCGCCGTCATCGCACCCGATGTAGACGAGGCACAGCATGAGCGCAGCCGCCCCCACCCGCAGCAGCACCCGATCCGGGACCGTGCAGTCGGTCGACCGGGCGGTCGAACTGCTCGAGCTCCTCACGGACGCCGGCGGACAGGCGACGCTGAGCGAGCTGGCCGAACACACCGACCTCCCGCTGCCGACGATACACCGGCTCATGCGCACGCTCCTCGCACACGGCTACGTGCGCCAGCTTCCCTCGCGGCGCTACACCCTCGGGCCCCGCCTCATCCGGCTCGGGGAGAGCGCGGGCCGCCAGCTCGGCTCGGATGCCCGTCCCTACCTCGCGGCCCTCGCACAGGAGCTCGGGGAGAGCGCCAACCTGGCGATGATCGACCGCGACATGGTCGTCTACGTGGCGCAGGCCTCCTCGGCCCACTCGATGCGGATGTTCACGGAGGTGGGCCGGCGGGTCTTCCCGCACTCCGCCGGGGTCGGCAAGGCCGTGCTCTCCCAGCTGCCGGACCAGACCGTCATGGAGATCCTCGGCCGGGTCGGCATGCCCGCCGCGACCGACCGCACGATCGTCACTCCCGCGGCGCTGCTCTCCGAGCTCGCGCTCATCCGGGAGCGGGGCTTCGCGGTCGACGACGGCGAGCAGGAGATCGGGGTGCGGTGCTTCGCCGTCCCGGTCCCCCGTGCGCCGACCCCCACCGCGCTGTCGATCTCGGGCCCGGACTCGCGCGTGACCCCCGACTTCGGCAAGCGCGCCGTGCCCGTGCTCCAGCACGCCGCGCACGAGATCGCCGAGACCCTCCTGACCGACTGAGACCCACGAGAGCGCCGGCCGGCCGAGTACGATCTCGGCCGGCCGGCGCTGTCTCGCGTGCTCGCGCGTGTTCCGGAGCGGGTCAGTCCTCGACGGCGCGCTCGAGCACCTTGGCCACGTCCTCCTGGGAGGCGACCTCGCCGGCGACGACCGCGTCGTGGACGATGACGGCCTCGCGCTTGGAGACGACCGGAATCTCCTCCCCGGCGGCCGTGTGCAGCTTGCCGTCCTGGACGTAGTCGCCGTCCTGGAGCCGGCGGAACTGCTTCTCGGTGATGACCCGGCCGGTGCCCGCGGCGAAGACCGAGGGGTTGTCCGGGGTGCCGCTGCTGAAGTGGTTGAACACCAGGTTCATGACGACGGCGAAGATCGCCGCGGAGGAGATCCCCGAACCGAAGATGATCTGGACGGCCGTGGGGAACTGCTCGTAGAACTCGGGCCGCACCTCGGGCAGGATCCCCACCGCGATGCCGACGGCGACGATGATGAGGTTCATGTTGCCGTCGTACTTGACGGTTCCGAGGGTCCGGATGCCCGCGGCGGCGACGCTGCCGAACAGCACGATGCCCGCCCCGCCGAGAACCGGCGGCGGGATGACGGCCACGATGCCGCCGACGACCGGCAGCAGGCCGAGCACGACGAGGATGACGCCGCCGGCCACGACGACGAACCTCGACTTGACCTTGGTGATCGCCACGAGGCCCACGTTCTGGGCGAAGGCGGACTGCGTGAAGGAGTTGAAGATCGGCGCGATGGCCGAGGAGATCATGTCCGCCCGCAGGCCCGACGCGATCCGCTTCGAGTCGACCTTGGTCTTGACGATCTCGCCGACGGCGAGGATGTCGGCGGTCGTCTCCACCATCGTCACGATGATGACCACGAACATCGACACGATCGCCCCGATCGCGAACGTCGGCAACCCGAAGTGGAACGGTTCGGGGACGGCGACGACGCCGGCCTCGGTGATCCCGGAGAAGTCGACCTTCCCGAACGGGATGGCGATGATCGTTCCCACCACGATGCCCAGCAGGATCGACATCCGCGACACCATGGAGATGCCGACCTTCGACAGGCCGAGCACGACGACGAGCGTGAGGAGCGCGAGCACGATGTTGCTCGGCTCGCCGAAGGTCGCCGATCCGACGCCGCCCATGGCCCAGTCCGCGGCGACGCGCATGAGCGAGAGGCCGATGACGGTGATGACGGTGCCGGTGACGACCGGCGGGAAGAACCGCACGATCTTCGCGAAGAACGGCGCGATGATCAGGCCGATGACGGAGGCTCCGATGACCGCGCCGAAGACCGCCTGGAGCTTCTCGTTCGGGCTCGCCGCGACCAGCTCCCCGCTGTTCATGATCGCGAGCATGGTGGAGACGCCCGCGAAGGAGACGCCCTGGACGAGGGGCAGCTGCGATCCGAAGAACGGCAGCCCCCAGGCCTGGAGCATGGTGGCGAGGCCGCCGACGAACAGGCAGGACGCCACGAGCAACGCGACCTGCGTGGCGTCGAGACCGGCGGCCTGGCCGATGATGAGGGGCACGGCGATGATGCCGCCGTACATGGTCAGGACGTGCTGGAGGCCGAAGGCGAAGTTCGCTCCGAGCCCGAGGCGTTCGTCCTCGGGCCTCGCGCCCTTCCGGGTGGCGGCAGCCGACTGTGCCGTCATAGTTTCTCTCCTTTGAGATGAGGCGCCGGCGGCCGGGGCGACCTGAGCGCTCCGGCCGCCGGAACGGGGGTCAGGTGAAGGACGGGATGGTGGTCCAGGCGGCCGGGGTCGGGGTCGTGCCCGTGCGCACCACCTCCGAGGTGATGTCGCCGAAGGGGCGGTCGGCCGCGTAGAAGACGACGTTCGGGTTGTCCTGGCCGAACGGGCTCAGGTCGACCACGAAGTGGTGGTTGTTCGGGCACTGCAGCCGCACCGTGTCGATCTCGGGGTGGGTGTCGATGATCCGCGAGCTGATCGCCCACATCGTGTTCTGCAGCGCCATGGAGAAGCGCTCCGCGAACTCGGTCAGGATGATGTGGCGAACCGAGTCGAAGATCGCGTCGAAGTCCGCCTCGAGGGTGTTGTACTCCCACCAGGCGGAGACGTCGGTCGACATGATCCGGTCGGTCGTCTCGGCCAGGGTCGTGTACGTGCCCTTGGGGTAGCCCACGAAGGACGACCCGGAGGACTTGAGCACGGTGAGCTCCTTGAGGCCGGAGACGATGTGGAAGTCCTTCCCCTCTGCCTGGACGACCGCGTAACGCTCCTCCTTGCCGGAGCGCACGAAGGAGTGGTTGTGCGGGCCGTGGTCGCCGACGATCCGGTCCCAGTCGACCTTCTTGACCTCCCAGCGGCCACCGGTGACGATCTCGGGCCATTCCGAGAACATGAACCGGCCGAACTTCAGGGCGAACTCCTCGGGCGTGCCCACGCCGTCGCGGGCGAGGGAGAACGTGATGTTCTTCTGCGTGTCCGTGGCCACGCAGGTGGAGTTGTCGCCGTGGGTGTAGATGCGGTCGAGGTCGCCGCGGATGGCGGAGGAGACGGTGTAGTCGGTGATGTGGTGGACCGGGCCGTCCCGGTCGATGCGGACGAGGTGGACCCCGCCCTTGCCGTGGGAGGCGGCATGCATCCGGGCGTTCTCGCTCGGCAGTTCGCGCGGAGTCGTGTCCGGGGTGGTGTCAACGGTGGTCATCTTGCTTCCTTTCAGCTGCCACGGTAGGTGGAGTAGGCGAATGGGCTCAGGAGGATCGGTACGTGGTAGTGCTTCTCGTCGGCATCGACGGTGAAGGTGACCGAGACCTCGGGATAGAAGGTGGGGGTGTCGTGCCCGGCGAAATAGGCGCCGGTGTCGAACGTGACGCGGTAGGTGCCACCGGCGAGGGCCTCGGGGCCGAGGTCGCCGATGCGGCCGTCGTCGTCGGTCCGGCCGGTGGCGACCGTGACCCAGCCGGTGGCGTCCCGGTGGGCGAGCTCGACGTCGATCCCGGCGGCGGGCCGGCCCGACTGCGCGTCGAGCACGTGGGTGGTGATGAACGAGGCCATGGGGGACAGCAGTCCTTCCAGTCGTAGTACGGCGATCTCACGAAGCTGCTCGGCCGCGACCCGGCGTTCCGTCTCCGGGGTGTGGGTCATGCGGCGTTCGAGCTCGGCGAGGATCTCCTCGGCGGTGCGCCCGGCGGCGCGGATGAGGAACACGAAGCCGAACGCGTCCTCGTAGGCGGCGTTCCCCTCGTCCAGGCGGCGCTGGACGTCGTCGGTGATGCCCAGGCCGGACTGCTCCGCCCGGCTCATCCGGGCATCCTCGGCCGCGCCCCGGGCGCGTTCGCCGATGCGGGGGTGGCGGGCGAGGGCCTCGTCGATCTCGGCCTCCGTCCACGGATCGGCGCAGGCACGCGCCGCCGCCGAGACCTCGGCCACGGAGGCGTACGGCCGGCCGGCCGCGATCTCCCGTGCCCAGCGATCGACGTGGGCGCAGGCACGGAGCAGGTCCGCGGCCTCGCCCGCCTCGATCTCGTTGAACGCTGACAGCTGCATCGCCGTCCCTTCCGAAGCGACGCACACGGACGCTTCATCGACGCCCTGAACGTGCTACAACGGAGGTCGAACATCCGAAGAGTTTCCGACAGGTGGAAAGTAACTTCTACAATGCAAACGTTATGGGCACCCGTCGCGGATGTCAAGCCTCAGTTCCCCTGAGCTTCGCGATCGGCCCCATCGCCCGTCGGTCTTGTATCGGGGCTCCCCATGCCGACGGGGGACGCGGCGTGTGCCGCGTCCCCCGTCGGGAGGCCGATGTCTCGGCCCGGTCGCCTGTGCCGGCCCCTCAGCCGAGCAGCTGCTCGCGGAGTCGGGCGACGTGGCCCGTGGCCTCGACGTTGTACTCGGCCGAGCGGACATCGCCGTCGGGGCCGATGACGAAGGTCGAGCGCAGGACGCCCTCGAACGTCGAGCCGCCCACGGTCTTCTCGCCCCAGGCGCCGTACTCCTGCGCGACCCGGGCACCGTCGTCGGACAGCAGCGGGAAGGTCAGGTGCTCCGCCGCAGCGAAGGCCCGTAGGTCCGCGATCGGATCGGCGGAGATCCCGAGCACCTCGTAGCCGCCGGCGGCGAGGGAGGCGAGGTTGTCCCGGAAGTCGCACGCCTCCGTGGTGCAGCCCGGCGTGCCCGCCTTCGGATAGAAGTAGACGACGACCCCGGCCGTGGCCCGCGCACACACGCCGGCGAGGGACACCTCGGCACCGTCGGCGCCGGTGAGGGTGAAGTCGGGGGCGCGGACGCCCGTCTCGAGCCGGGTCATCACACCATCCGATCGTAGGCGGGCAGGGTGAGGAAGTCGACGTACTCCTCCGCGATCGCGACGTCGAGGAACGTGTCGCGCGCCTGCTCGTAGTCGCCCGGCTCGCCGGGCAGCTTCGCGATCTCCTCGGCCACGATCCGCTCGACCAGCTCCCGGGTCACGAGCTCGCCGGTGTCGGCCAGCGTGATCCCGTTGTGGAGCCACTGCCAGGTCTGGGAGCGGGAGATCTCGGCGGTGGCGGCGTCCTCCATGAGGTCGAAGATCGCGACGGCCCCGAGGCCGCCGAGCCAGGCACGCAGGTACTGCAGCGCCACGGAGACGTTCGTGCGCAGCCCCTCCTCGGTCACGTCACCGGGGGTGGCGGCGACGTCGAGCAGGTCGGCGGCGGTGACGGAGACGTCCTCGCGCTTGTTGTCGATCTGGTTCGGCCGGTCGCCGAGCACGGAGGTGAAGACCTCCTTGCAGGTCTCGACCATGCCCGGGTGTGCGACCCACGAGCCGTCGAAGCCGTCGGTGGCCTCCCGCAGCTTGTCGGCGCGGACCTTGTCGAAGGCGACCTTGTTCACCTCCTCGTCACGGCTCGGGATGAAGGCCGCCATGCCGCCGATCGCGTGCGCTCCGCGCTTGTGGCACGTGCGCACGAGCAGCTCGGTGTAGGCGCGCATGAACGGCACGGTCATCGTGATCGCGTTGCGGTCGGGGAGCAGGAACTCCTGACCGCGGGTGCGGAAGGTCTTGATGACCGAGAACAGGTAGTCCCAGCGGCCGGCGTTGAGCCCGGCCGAGTGGTCGCGCAGCTCGTAGAGGATCTCCTCCATCTGGAACGCGGCGGGGATGGTCTCGATGAGGCAGGTCGCCCGGATCGTGCCGCGGAGGAAGCCGAGGTGGTCCGAGGCGATGTTGAACGCGTCGTTCCACATCCGCGCCTCGAGGTGGTGCTCCATCTTCGGGAGGTAGAAGTACGGCCCCTGCCCCTTGGCGATCTGGCGCAGGCCCGCGGTGGCCACGAAGAGGGCGAAGTCCACGAGCGAACCGGAGGTCACCTCGCCGTCGACGAGCACGTGCTTCTCCGGCAGGTGCCAGCCGCGCGGACGCATGACGATGGTCGCGAGGTCCTCGTCGGGCGCGAGCGCGTAGGTCTTGCCGTTCGAGTGCGTGAAGTCGATCGTGCGGTCGATGGCGTGGAGCAGGTTGAGCTGGCCCCCGACCACGGAGTCCCACTCGGGCGTGTTGGCGTCCTCCTGGTCGGCCAGCCAGACCTTCGCGCCGGCGTTGAGCGCGTTGATGGTCATCCGCCGATCAGTCGGGCCCGTGATCTCGACGCGCCGGTCCTCCAGGCCCGGGGCCGGCGGGGCCACCTGCCACGTGGGATCGGCCCGGATGTGCTCCGTCTCGGGCAGGAAGTCGAGGGTGCCGCCGGCGCTCACGCGCTCGACGACCTCGGCGCGGGCGGCGAGCGCCTCCTCGCGGCGCGCCGCCAGCGCGCGGTGGAGCGTGACGATGAGCTCCAGGGCCGAATCGGTCACCACCTCCTCCGCTCCGGCGGGAAGATCTCCAATGATCTCGATTCCGCTGACTGTGCTCATGCGGATCTCCGTTCCTTCGTGATCGGTCGGTTCGTGACGAGCTGATGAGCCGGTGAGAAGTCCATCGTGGCGGACTTCCGAGCCACTCACAACGCTTTTCACATCTTGAAAGTTCACTTCCATCGTAGCAGTTCTCTCGACGTCAAGAGAACTGAGTGTTAGCAGGAGCACGGCACCCCGTCCCCGGCGGCGGCGCCCGCCGCGAACTCCTCGAGGGTGCGGGACTGCTTGACAGCGCGGCCTTCGGAGGTGCTATCGTCCCCGGCACCGGAACGACCCGGAACGGCGGAGCAGCAGACGCCGAAACACCTGAGCTGGCGGTTCGCGCGCCGGCGGTGCCGCCGAAGGAGGTAGCACCGAGATGCCCACGCTGTGGTTGAAGAATCCCCTGGCCGTCCACCTGGGAGCCGAGGCACCCGAGGAGCCGGCCCGCGGCGGCATCGTCGTGGACACCGACACGGGGGTGATCGTCGAGCTCGTCGGCGCCGGCGGGCAGCCGTCGGTCCCGGCCGACGAGGTGTTCGACGCGAGCGCCCACGCGATCACGCCCGGACTGATCAACACCCACCATCACTTCTACCAGACCCTCACCCGCGCCTGGCCGCCCGTGGCCAGCAGCAAACTCTTCACGTGGCTCACCACCCTCTACCCGGTGTGGGCGCGGATCGACGCCGAGGCGATGCGGCTCGCCACGACCGTCGCGATGGCCGAGCTGCTCACGACCGGCACCACGACGACCTCGGACCACCACTACCTCTTCCCCGCCGGCGGGGACGTCGCGATCGACACCCAGGTCGACGTGGCCCGAGAGCTCGGCATGCGCGCCGTGCTCACGCGCGGCTCGATGAGCGTCGGCGAGGACGACGGCGGCCTGCCGCCGCAGCACACGGTGCAGGACCCGGACACGATCCTCGCCGACTCCCGGCGGCTCGTCGAGACCTATCACGAGCGCGGCGAGGGCGCGATGATTCAGATCGCCCTCGCGCCCTGCTCCCCGTTCTCGGTCTCGACCACGCTCATGGCCGACAGCGCCACGCTCGCCGCGGACCTCGACGTGCGGCTGCACACGCACCTGGCCGAGACCCTCGACGAGGAGGAGTACTGCCTCACCCGCTTCGGCCTGCGCACGGTCGACTACCTCGAGTCGGTCGGCTGGCTCACGGACCGGGCCTGGCTCGCGCACGGCATCCACTTCGACGACGCGGAGATCGCCCGGCTGGGAGCCGCGGGCACGGCCGTCTCCCACTGTCCGAGCTCGAACATGCGGCTCGCCTCCGGGATCGCCCGCGCCGTCGAACTGGAGGAGGCCGGCTCCCCCGTCGGCCTCGGCGTCGACGGCTCGGCCTCGAACGACTCCTCGAACATGGTCCGCGAGGTCCGCCAGGCCCTCTACGTGCAGCGGCTGCGCTACGGCGCCGAGTCCGTCACCACCGGGCGGGCCTGGGACTGGGCCACCCGCGGGTCCGCCGCGGCGCTCGGCCGGGCCGACCTCGGGGTGATCGAGGTGGGCAGGCAGGCCGACCTGGCGCTGTTCCGCCCGGAGGGCCTCTCGTTCTCGGGCTCGCACGACGTGCTCACCGCGCTGCTCCTGTGCGGGGTCGAGCGGGCCGACCGGGTCATGGTCGCCGGCCGCTGGCGCGTGACCGACGGCCAGGTCGTCGGGCTCGACACCGACGCCCTCATCGCCCGTCATCATGAGCTGGCCCGATCGCTGGTCGAGGGCTGAGGCGGCTCAGGACCCGGCGACCCGCTCCAGCACGAGCTCCCGCACCCGCCCGGCATCCGCCTGACCGCGCGTGGCCTTCATGACCGCCCCGATGACCGCGCCGATCGGGCCGAGGTTGCCCGCGGCGATCTTCTCGGCGATGTCGGGCTGGGCGGCCAGCGTCGCGTCGATCACCTCGAGCAGCGGGCCGTCGTCGGAGACGATCTCGAGCCCGCGGGCGACGAGCACCTCCTCGGGGGTGCCCTCGCCGGCGAGCACGCCGGTGAGCACCTGTCGGGCGAGCTTGTCGTTGATGCGGCCGGAGTCCACGAGCTGCTGGAGCTCGCCGACCGCGGCCGGGGTGATCGCCAGCTCCTCGAGGGCGCGGCCCTCGTCCTTGGCGGTGCGGGCGAGCTCGCCCATCCACCACTTGCGGGCCGCGGCCGGACTCGCGCCGGCGGCGACGGTCGCCTCGATCAGGTCGATCGCGCTCGCGTTGACGACGTCGCGCATCTCCAGCTCGGTGTAGCCCCACTCGCCCTGCAGCCGCCGGCGCCGCGCGGCCGGCATCTCGGGCAGGTTCGCCTCGATCTCGCGCACCCAGGCCGGGTCGGGCACGACCGGCACGAGGTCGGGCTCGGGGAAGTAGCGGTAGTCGTCCGCGTCGGACTTCGGCCGCCCCGACGAGGTGGAGCCGTCGTCCTCGTGGAAGTGACGCGTCTCCTGCAGCACGGCCTCGCCGGCGTCGAGCACGGCGGCCTGCCGGGAGACCTCATAGCGCACGGCCCGCTCGATCGACCGGAAGGAGTTGACGTTCTTCGTCTCCGTGCGGGTGCCCAGCGGGGCCTCGGGGGCGGCCCGCAGCGACACGTTGATGTCGGCCCGGACGTTCCCGCGCTCCATCCGCGCCTCGGAGACCCCGAGCGCCCGGAAGATGTCGCGGAGCGCGTGCACGTAGGCGCGGGCGATCTCCGGGGCCCGGTCCCCGACCCCGGTCAGGGGCTTCGTCACGATCTCCACGAGCGGGATGCCGGCGCGGTTGTAGTCGACGAGCGAGTGGGTGGCCCCGTGGATCCGGCCGGCGGCGCCGCCGACGTGGGTGTTCTTGCCCGCGTCCTCCTCCATGTGCGCCCGCTCGATCTCGACGCGGTAGACCGTGCCGTCGTCGAGTTCGACGTCGAGGTGGCCGTCGTAGGCGATCGGCTCGTCGGACTGGGAGGTCTGGAAGTTCTTCGGGATGTCCGGGTAGAAGTAGTTCTTCCGTGCGAACCGACAGCTCGGCGCGATCGTGCAGCCGAGCGCGAGGCCGATGCGGATCGCGTACTCCACCGCGGTCCGGTTGACCACCGGCAGGGAGCCGGGGAGCCCGAGCGACGTGGGGGTCAGGGCCGTGTTCGGCGCCGTGTCCACGTGCGCGGGGGCGTCGTCGAACATCTTCGTCGCGGTTCCGAGTTCGACGTGCACCTCGATGCCGAGCACCGGGTCGAACCGGCGGATCGCATCGGCGTAGTCCACCAGCGCGGTCATCGGTTCGCCTCCGTGTTCATCGGGTCCATCGGGTTCGTCGGGTTCATCGAGTTCATCGGCACGTGCGTGAGCAACGGAGTGCCTCCCCAGGCGCCCGCGAGCCGGGCCTCGAGGGCGGCCGCGTAGGTGTACAGGTTCGTCTCGCCGCGGGCGGGGCCGATGAGCTGGAACCCCGTGGGCAGGCCGTCCGAGTCGCGCCCGTTCGGCAGCGACAGCGCCGGCACCCCGGCGAGGTTGGCCGGGATCGTGGCGATGTCGTTCAGGTACATCGCCATCGGGTCGTCGACCTTCTCCCCGAACCTGAACGCCGTGGTCGGGTTCGTCGGGGAGACGATGACGTCGACCCGGCCGAACGCCGCGTCGAGGTCGCGCTGCACCAGGGTCCGGACCCGCTGGGCCGACCCGTAGTAGGCGTCGTAGTACCCGGCCGAGAGCGCGTAGGTGCCGAGGACGATCCGGCGCTTGACCTCCGGGCCGAATCCGGCCCCGCGGGTGGCGGCCATGACCCGTTCGGCGGTCACCGGCCCCTCGGCCGGCTCGACCCGCAGGCCGAACCGCATGCCGTCGAACTTGGCGAGGTTCGAGGACGCCTCCGAGGGCATGATGAGGTAGTACGCGGCGAGCGCCGCCTCGAACGAGGGGCAGGCGACCTCGACGACGTGAGCTCCGGCGTCCTCCATCAGCGCGACGGACTCCTCGAAGCGGGCCTGCACGTCGGGGGCGTACCCGGCGCCGGCGAGTTCGCGGACGATGCCCACGCACACCCCGGACAGGTCGCCGTTCGCGCCGGCGCGGGCGGCCGTGGCGTAGGCGTGCGGGGCGTCCGGCAGCGAGGTGGAGTCGCGCGGGTCGTGGCCGGCGATGAGGTCGTGCAGGAGCGCCGCGTCGGTGACCGTGCGGCTGCAGGGGCCGACCTGGTCGAGGCTCGAGGCCATGGCGATGAGGCCGTAGCGCGAGACCGAACCGTACGTGGGCTTGACCCCGATCGTGCCCGTGACGGAGGCGGGCTGGCGGATCGATCCGCCCGTGTCCGAGCCGAGGGCGAGCGGGGCGGCGTAGGCGGCCACGGCGGCGGCCGATCCGCCCCCGGAGCCGCCGGGGATCCGGTCTCGGTCCCAGGGGTTGCGGGTCGGGCCGAAGGCGGAGAACTCCGTGGAGGAGCCCATCGCGAACTCGTCCATGTTGGTCTTGCCGAGGATCGGCAGGCCGGCCGCGCGCAGCTTCGCCACGACCGTCGCGTCGTACGGCGGCACCCAGCCCTCGAGCATGCGCGAGCCGCACGTGGTCACCTGGTTCTCGGTGACGATCGAGTCCTTGACGGCGATCGGCACCCCGGCGAGTTCGGGCAGCTCCCGGCCCGCCGCCCGGCGCGCATCGACGTCGGCGGCCGCGGCGAGCGCCTCGTCGGCGTTCACGTGGAGATAGGCGTGCAGGTCGCCGTCGACCGCGGCGATGCGGTCGAGGTGGGCGCGGGTGATCTCGGCGGAGGTGGTCTCGCCCGCGGCCATGGCCGCGCTCAGCTCGACGGCGGTCGCGGTGATGAGGTCGCTCATGCGTCTTCTCCCAGGATCTGCGGAACGGCGAAGCGGCCCTCGGCGGCGGCCGGCGCCTGGGCCAGCACGACCTCGGGGTCGAGCGTGGGCCCGACGACGTCGTCGCGGAAGACGTTCGAGAGCGGGAGCGGATGGCTCGTGGCCGGGACGTCGCCGGAGACGGCCTCGCTCACGGTGGCGACGGCGGCGACGATCACGTCCAGCTCGGCGGCGAGGCGGGCGGTCTCGTCCTGCGTCAGGTCGATCCGCGCGAGGTCGGCGAGGCGCGCAACCTCATCTGGATTGATGGTGGGCATGCCCGGAAGTCTATCGGCCATGACCCACCTGCTCCGCCGCCGCCTCACCGCTGCGTCACCACGCCGCGGCCAGGCGGGCGTGCAGGTCGAGCAGCGGCGCGGTCCGCTCGGCCGGTCCGCGCCCGAAGCCGCACTCGGTCGCGAGCCCGAAGTCGCCCACGCCGCTCGCGCCGGCCGAGGCGATCCGGGCGCGGGCGCCGTCCGTGCCGTCCTCGTGGTGCACGAGCCCGAGGTAGAGCTCGGCGAAGCGGTGGCGGTGCAGGTCGCGCAGCGGTGCGAAGAAGGCGGCGTCGTCGCGCTCGATCGGCACGGGCAGGTGGAGCCAGGTGATCTCCCGGTCGATCCGCTCGGCGAGGCCGTTGGCCACGAGCACGAGGTTGGTCGCATCGAGCGGCTCGACGAAGTGCCGCTCCCCGACGTCGCCGTAGCAGAGGTGGAAGCCGAGCTCGACCCCGGCCGGCACGGCCCGCCCCACGTGGGCGGCGCGGTCGAGCAGGCCCGCCGCGACGTCGTCCCACCACGGCCCCCGGCCGTAGGCGACCGCGCGCCCCTGGGATTTCTCGAGGTAGGCGAACTCGACCGCGAGGTCGAACTGGATCGCCAGGTCGGCGGCCGGAATCGCCGCCGTGATCCGGTCGAGCTCGGCCAGGAGCGCGGCGGTGTACGGTCCCTCGACGGCGGACCGGGCCTCGGGGTGCACGAAGGTGGTGAGCGCGGCCAGCGGTGTGGGCAGACTCACCTGGAACCGCGTCCCCGCCCGCACGACGCCGGCCTCGCGCAGCCTCGCGAACGTGGCGTAGGACTCGAGGGCGGCGTCGGCGTAGCCGAGGTCGGAGAAGGCGAGCCGGTCGGGTTCGACGCTGCCGTCGAGCGCGAAGGGGCGCACGTCGAAGCCGGCGAGCAGCGCGGGCTCGTCCCCGACCCGGCTCAGGCCCGCGGTGGCGGCGAAGGCGGCGCCCTGGAAGAGGATCCAGTGGAAGCGCGGGCCCACCTCCCCGTCGGGGATGCGGCGCAGGTGGCCGCCGAGGTGCTGGGATGCCACTCGGAACGTGCTCTCGGCGTCGGTGCAGGTGAGCGAACCGACGAGATGGGCGCCTTGGATGGCCATGTGCTGTACTCCTTGACGTAGCTGCTGCCGACCCACTGTAGGGCCGGTGGCCCCGTAGGCTGACGGCATGCACGGCACCGACGAGAACCCGATCCCCGATCCCGAGGACGGCCCGGAGGCCCCGGCGCCCACTCCGATCGGGGCGTTCCTGGAGCGTCACCGGTTCGTGCTCGGAATCACCCTGGCCGTGGTCTTCGCGGCCGGCACCGCCGTTGCCCTGGTCTCGCTACGACCCGACGCGGCGCTGCCGGGCTTCTTCGGGGTGGTGCAGCGCTTCGCCTTCCCGCTCATGACCGCGCTCATCGCGGCCGTCGGGCTCACGTGGGCGCTGCGGCTGCCGCGCCGGTGGCCGAACCTCGCGGCCTACCTGGCGATCGGCACCTACCTGCTCTACCTCGCGACCGGCTGGATCCACGAGCAGTTCCTCTCCTGAGCCGCACGCCGCCGCTTCGACGCAGGACCGGCACAGGCCCGATGACGGGGCGGTCACCAGGCGCCGGTGCGGCGGAAGCGCACGGCCTGGCCGGGGCGGGCCTGGGCGAGGGCGTCGGCGGCGGCGCCGGTGAGCACGGCGATCACCGGGTAGCCGCCCGTGACGGGATGGTCCGCACCGAAGATCACGGGCAGCCCGCTGGGCGGCAGCTGCACCGATCCGCGCACGAGCCCCTCCGACGGCAGTTCCCCCGCGTCCCCCGCGCGCGCCCGGGCGAGTGGCGCCCCGGCCAGGCGCGTGCCCACCCGGTCGCTCTCCTCGCCCACGCGGTACTCGCCCGCGAAGAGCACCCCGAGGTCCTCGGCCCAGTCGGCCCGCGGGCCCGGGTGCACGGAGAGCATGAGCAGCGGGCCGGGCAGCGGGGTGCCGCCCGCAGTGTCGTCGCCCGCACCGTCAGTCGCACCGGCACCGTCACCGGCACCGTCGCCGACCGTGCGCAGGTCGCCGAGGTCGCGGCCGACGGCGAGGACGTCCCCGGCCCGCAGCGGCGCGGGCCCGAGGCCGGAGAGGGTGTCGGTCGCGGCGGAGCCGAGGGTTCGCGCCGTCGCCAGCCCGCCCCGCACCGCCAGGTACGTGCGCAGCCCCCGCTGCGGGAACGGGACGCTCATCCGCTCCCCCGCCGCGAGCACTGTCGCCGCCCGCGTCTGCGCCCCCGCGAGCGCGATCATGACGCCGGCCTCCGCCCACACCTCGAGCGTGCCGACGATCTCGATCCCGGCGGCGCCGGGGCGGTTGCCCACGAGCGCGTTCGCCCGCCGCAGGCTCGCCCGGTCCGCGGCGCCCGATCCGGTGATCCCCAGGTGCGCGTGCCCCGGCCTACCCAGGTCCTCGCACAGCGCCCGTCCCCCGAGGCGTGCGATCCGCAGGCTCATCCGATCGCCTCGAATCGCACGCGGGCGCCGGCCCGCAGCGGCGTCGGCGGATCCTCCGCGAGGTCGAACAGCGTCATCGTCGTGGTTCCCAGCAGCAGCCATCCGCCCGGCGACGGCCGCGGGTAGACGGCCGTGTAGTCGCCCGCGATCCCGACGGCCCCCGCGGGCACCCGGGTCCGCGGGCTCTCCAGCCGCGGCAGCCGCAGCGCCGGATCGAGGCCGCCGAGGTAGGCGAATCCGGGCGCGAAGCCGATGAACTCGGCGACGTAGGTGGGCGCGCAGTGGCGGGAGACGACCTCGGCCGCGGTCAGCCCGGACCGCCGCGCCACCTCGGCCAGGTCGGGGCCGTCGTAGCGCACCGGGATCGTCACGAGGGCGCCCGCGGCCCGCGCCGCCCCCGCCCCATCGCCGTCGAGGCCGGCGAGCGTCTCGCCGATGAGCCTGCGGACGACGCCGCCCGCCCCGGGTGCGAACGTCACCAGCACGGTCCTCGCCGCGGGCACGACGTGAGCAGGCCGGCGCCGTCGCGCTCGTGCAGCGCGACGGCGAGGTCGGCCGGGGTGGCACGCTGCCCGCCGCCCCGGTCCACCTCGACCAGGAGGGCCGTGGGTCCGCACGGCAGGATCCGTGCCGGGCTCATCGCGTGAACGGCCGCGGCGGCAGCCCGGCCGCGGTGAGGGCCTCGGCCAGGCGCCGGGCGATGGCGACGGCCTCCGGGGTGTCGGAGTGCACGCAGATGCTGCGCACGGGCAGCGGCAGGCGGGTGCCGTCGACCGCGGTCACGTCCCCAGTGCGCACGAGGTCGAGGATGCGCTCGGTGATCCGGACGGGGTCGTGGAGGAGGTCGCCGGGCTCGCCGCGCGGCACGAGGCCGCCGGTGGCGAGGTAGCCGCGGTCGGCGAAGCCCTCGGCCACGAGGTGCACGCCGCGCTCGGTCGCGGCGCGGGCGAGCGCGGCGCCGGGTGCGAGCGCGGGCGGGGCGAGGAGCAGCGGCAGGGCGAACTCCGCGGCGACGCCCACGATCGCCGCGGCGTGCCCGGGATCCACGGCCACCCGGTGGTAGAGCGCCCCGTGCGGCTTGAGGTAGCGCACCGGCACGCCCTCGAGCGCGGCGCACTCGACGAGGGCGGCCACCTGTGCGGCCAGCCGGCGCCGGAGCTCGGGGCCGGAGATCCGGGTGGCGGCGCGTCCGAAGTTCTCCCGGTCCGGATAGGAGGGGTGGGCGCCCACGTGCACCCCGTGCTCCCCCGCGAGCGCGCAGGCCGCCCGCATCGTGGACTCGTCGCCGGTGTGGCCGCCGCACGCGACGTTCGCGCTCGTGAGGACCTCCATGAGGGCCTCGTCGCGGCCGGTGCCCTCGCCGAGGTCGGCGTTGAGGTCGAGGGCCGGCAGGGCGGGACTCACGTCGTCCCCCCGCGCCCCTCGGCGGCCTCGCCGCGGCCGGCGAGCAGGTGCTCGACCGCGGCCGGGCCCCCGGCGAGAAGCGCCTCGAACCCGGCCTCGTCGAGGATCGGGCGGCCGAGCTCGCGCGCCCTGGCCTCCTTGGAGCCGGCGCCGGGACCGACGACCACATAGTCGGTCTTCTTCGAGACGGAACCGGCGGCCTTCCCGCCGCGGGAGACGATCGCCTCCTTCGCGTCGTCGCGACTGAAGCGCTCCATCGCCCCGGTGACCACGACCGTGAGCCCGGTGAGGATCCCGGCGGCGGCGTGGCCCGCTCCCGGTCCCGGGTGGCCGGGAGTGGCGAACGAGACGCCGGCGGCGCGCCAGGCGGTGAGGATGTCGCGGTGCCAGTCGACCGCGAGCCACTCGATCACCGCGCCCGCGATGATCGGTCCGACCCCCTCGACCTGGGCCAGATCCTCCTCGCCCGCGGCCTCGATCGCGTCGAGCGAGCCGAAGTGGTCGGCCAGCGCGCGGGCGGCGACCGGACCGACGTGGCGGATGTTCAGCGCCACGAGCTGGCGCCAGAGGTCCTTGGTCGTGGCGGCCTCGAGCTCGGCGATCAGGGTCTCGGCCTGCGCCGAGGGCTCGACCAGGTCGTGGTCCTTGCGGATCTTGGCCGCTCGCCGCTCCGCAGGGCTCATGCCCTCCGTCCCGGGCGGGTACACCTTGGTCACCTTCTGGAACGGTCGCCGCACCCGCGGCCGTCCGGTGGACTCGTCGGTCCTCGGCTCCCCGGTCTCGGCGTCGCGCACGACGACGGAGATCGGCACGAGCTCCTCGATCGTCAGGGCGAAGAGTCCCGCCTCGGTCTCGAGCGGGGGCGTGGCCGGCGACTCCGGCTGGGTGAGCGCCGCCGCCGTCACCTCGCCGAGGGCCTCGATGTCGAGGGCCCCGCGGGAGCCGGCATGCTCGACCCGGCCGCGCACCTGCGCCGGGCACGAGCGGGCGTTCGGGCAGCGCAGGTCGATGTCTCCCTCCCGCATCGGCCGCAGCGGCGTGCCGCAGGCGGGGCACTCGGCGGGCATGACGAACTCGCGTTCAGTGCCGTCGCGGAGCTCGAGCACGGGGCCGACGACCTCGGGGATGACGTCCCCGGCCTTGCGCAGCACCACGGTGTCGCCGATGAGCACGCCCTTGGCGCGCACGACGTCCTGGTTGTGCAGGGTCGCCTGCCGCACGACCGATCCGGCCACGTGCACGGGCTCCATGACCGCGTACGGGGTGGCGCGGCCGGTGCGCCCGACGGCCACGGCGATGTCGAGCAGCCTCGTGTGCACCTCCTCGGGCGGGTACTTGAACGCGATCGCCCAGCGGGGGGCGCGGCTCGTGGCGCCGAGCTCGGCGTGCAGGGCGAGCTCGTCGACCTTGACCACGACCCCGTCGATCTCGTGCTCGACCGAGTGCCGGTTCTCGCCGTAGTAGTCGACGAACTCGAGCGCGTCCGTGACCGAGTCGACGACCCGGGCGTACGGGCTCGTGGGCAGGCCCCACCCGGCGAGCAGCTCGTACACCTCGCTCTGGGCGGCGACCGGGGGGTGGTCCCAGGCGCCGATCCCGTGCACGTACAGCGACAGGGAGTGGATCCGGGCCTCGCCGGCCTCGAGCTCGAGACCCTCCTTCTTGCTCAGGATCTGCCGGAGCCCGCCGCTGGCCGCGTTCCGGGGGTTCGCGAACGCCGGGAATCGGCGGGCGGCCGCGGCGGCCTGGCGCTCCTCGTCGAAGTCGCCCCGGGTGGCGGCCGGCCGCTCCCGCCACTTGTCCCGCGCCGCCGAGATCGCCCGACCCTGGAGCCGGGCCTGCAGCTCGTTCAGCCGCGCGAACTCGGCGGTGGGGATGAAGACCTCCCCGCGCACCTCCACGAGGTCCGGATGTCCCGTGCCCGAGAGGCGGCGCGGGATGCCGGCGACGCGGACGGCGTTGACGGTCACGTCCTCACCGATGCGCCCGTCGCCGCGGGTGGCCGCGCTCACGAGCACGCCGCGCTCGTACCGCAGCGCGATCGCGAGCCCGTCGATCTTCAGTTCGCACAGCCAGCGCACCGCCCGGCCGGCGGCGTTCTGGGTGCGCACCTCCCAGTCGCGAAGCTCCTCGATCGAGAACACGTTGTCGAGGCTGAGCATCGGCTCGGCATGGGTGACCGGCGTGAACAGCTCCGAGACGGTGCCGCCGACCTGCCGGGTCGGCGAGTCCGGCCGGCGCAGGAACGGGTGGCGGGCCTCGAGCGCCTGCAGGTCGCGCAGGAGTTCGTCGAAGGCGGCGTCGGACAGGAGCTGGGCATCGCTGCCGTAATACGATTCGCGGGCGGATCGCACGCGGCCGGCCAGGTCGTCCCAGCGGGCGCGCAGGGCGGCCCCGTCGGTGCCGTCGACCTCGTCGGTGCCGTCGGCGCCCGGAGGGTCGGTGGGCTCTGGTGCTGCGGCGGATTCACTCACGCCGCCATTGTCTCCCCTTCGCCGGGCGCCGGTCGTGTCTCGTCGGCACTCGGACCGGGAATCGGTCCCGGCTCGGCACACGCGAGGGCGACGATCGAGACGTCCGGATCGCACGTGGTGTGGGTCCACTCGCCCCGCCGCGAATCGCGCGTCGCGTCCACGAAGACCTCGGACCCCGCCGGACCGACCCGGACGAACCACACGAGGGCGGCGCCGGTGTCGCTCGGGACGGCGACCGCGGCCTCGGCGCCCTCGCCGTCGGCGCCGGCGTCGAGACAGGCGACGACATCGGGGGGCAGGAGTTCCTGGCCGTGGGCGCGCACGAGGTCGCCGCACGAGACGTAGCGCTCCCGGGCGCGGAACGCCGCGGGTGCCTCGCCCGTGCGCGACTGCGAGATGAGCGCCGCCCAGCCCTCGATGGGCGGGGCCGGAGCCGGTTCCGGCGCCGGTGACGTCGGCTCGGGCTCCTGCGGCGCGGGCCGGGTGGGGTCGGCGGTCGGCCGTTCCGATGGGGTCGATGGGGTCGATGGGGTCGAGGGTCCCGGCGGGCGCGGACCGGAATCGTCCCCGTCCGGATCGGCCGGCGGCGGCGCGGTCTCGCCTGGACCGGTCTCGACTGGACCGGTCTCGACGGGCGCGGTCTCGACGGGCGCGGGCGGATCGATTCGCGGCGGATTCGGCGTGGCCGAGGCGTCCGGACCCGTCGAACCCGTCGGACCCGTCGAACCCGTCGGGCCGGTCGGGGTCGATGGCGTCGGTGGAGCCCCGCCGGTTCCTCCCGCACCCGGCTCGCCGGCCGGGTCGCTCGGGCCGGCACTCGCGGGTGGCGCGCTGCTCGCGGCGTCGACGGGCACGGTCACCTCGCCGGCGCAGCCCGCCACGGCGAGGACGCCGGCGAGCAGGGCGCTCAGGCACGCGATCCGTCGATCGGTACGCCTCATCACGCCTCCCTCCGAACCAGTACCCCTACCGTTCCCTGCTGTTCCCACGTTCTCCGGTGAGGATAGCAAAGCCGCCGGGGCCTGCCCAGGGCTCAGCGCGCGAGCCGATCCCCGAGCCGCGCGCTCGCGCTGATCGAGCCCTGTCCGAGCACCCGCGTGTCGGCGTAGACCACGAGCGACTGGCCGTTGGCGATCCCGCGGATCGGCTCCTCGAGCCGGGCGACGAGCTCGCCCTCGACCCGGCGCACGCGTGCCCCGACGGGGGTGCCGTGCGCACGCACCTGCACGGTGAGGCCGTCGAGCCCGTCGCCCGGGTCGATGTCGCCGGCGAGCCAGACGACGTCGTTCGCGCGCAGTTCGTCGACGCTCAGCAGGGCGGCGGGGCCGACGATCACCCGGTTGCTCGCCGGCTCGGTGGCCACGACGTATCGCGGGGCGCCGTCGTCGGCGGGGCGCCCGATGCCGAGCCCCTTGCGCTGGCCGACCGTGTACCCGAAGAAGCCGTCGTGCTCACCGAGCACGACGCCGCCGGTGTCGACGATCTCCCCGGCGCGGCTACCGAGCCGGTCGCGCAGGAAGCCACGCGTGTCGCCGTCGGCCACGAAGCAGATGTCGTAGGAGTCGGGCTTGGCCGAGACACTCAGCCCGCGGGCGGCCGCCTCGGCGCGCACCTCCTCCTTCGAGGTGACGTTGCCGAGCGGGAACAGGGACCGCGCGAGCCGCTCGGGCCCCATGACCGCGAGCACGTAGCTCTGGTCCTTCGCGGAATCGTTGCTGCGGTGCAGCTGCGGGCCGTCCGGTCCCGGCACGATCCGGGCGTAGTGGCCGGTGGCCACGGCGTCGAAGCCGAGGGCGAGGCCGCGGTCGAGCAGGGCGGCGAACTTGATGTGCTCGTTGCAACGCACGCAGGGGTTCGGGGTGCGGCCCGCCTCGTACTCGGAGACGAAGTCGGCGACGACGGTCTCCTCGAACTCCTCCGAGAGGTCCCACACGTAGTACGGGATGCCGAGCACGTCGGCGGCGCGGCGGGCGTCCGAGGCGTCCTCGATCGAGCAGCAGCCACGCGAGCCGGTGCGGTGCTGGGCGCGGCTGCGGCTCAGGGCCATGTGCACCCCGACCACCTCGTGGCCGGCGTCGACGGCGCGGGCGGCGGCGACGGCGGAGTCGACCCCGCCGGAGAGTGCGGCCAGGACTTTCATCGGATTCCCTCCAGGACGGCGCGCGCTCGCCCGAGCGCGTCCGGCAGCACCGCGAGCGCGGCATCGATATCGGCGGCCGTGCTCGTGCGGCCGAGGGTGAAACGCAGGGCGGAGCGGGCCTCCTCCTCCGTGCCGCCGGCGGCGAGCACGACCGGGGAGGCTCCCACGACCCCCGCATGGCAGGCCGAGCCGGCCGAGGCGGCGACGCCGGCCATGTCGAGCGCGAAGATCACGGGTTCGGAGCGGGTGCCGGGGACACTGACGAGCAGGTGCCCGGGCAGGCGTTCGGCCTCCCCCGCCCAGACCCGCACGTCGGGGGCGATCGCGCGGATCCCGGCCTCGAGCCGGTCCCGCAGCCCGGCGAGCCGGTCGGCCTCGGTGGATAGGTCGTGGACGGCCGCGGCGAGCGCGACCGCGAGGGCGCGGGCGCCCGCGGCGTTGACGGTTCCCGAGCGGACCCCGCGCTCCTGCCCGCCGCCGTGCTGGTGGGAGCGCATGTCGAAGTCACGCCGGGCCAGCAGCGCGCCGACCCCGACCGGGGCGCCGAATTTGTGGCCGGAGATGCTCAGCGCCGCGAGCCCGGAGGCGGCGAAGTCGATCGGCACCCGGCCCGCGGCCTGCACGGCGTCGCTGTGCACTGCAATGCCGTGCGCGCCGGCGAGCTCGACCACCGCGGGAAGCGGCTGGATCGCGCCGGTTTCGTTGTTCGCCCACATGATCGAACACACGGCGATGCGACCCCGCTCGGACTCGGGCCGCGCGAGCAGGCCTGCGAGCGCGTCGAGGTCGACGGTGCCCGCGGTCGTGACGGGGGCGATGTGCAGCCGGGCGCCGCGGTCGCTCGCGAGCCATTCGGCGCTCTCGAGCACGGCGGGGTGCTCGATCGCGCTGACGATCAGCCCCGGCGGCACGGCCGTGTCGGCTGTGCCCGCGGCGCACGCCTGCCAGGCCCCGATGACCGCGAGGTTGTCGGCCTCTGTGCCGCCGGAGGTGAGGATGACCTCGGCGGCTTCGGCGCCGAGCAGCGCGGCGATCTCCTCCCGCGACTCCTCCACGATCCGGCGGGTCGTGCGCCCGTAGCCGTGGACGGCCGACGGGTTGCCGAGTTCGCGGGCGACGCGGGCAAAGGCGTCCGCCGCCTCGGGGAGCACCGGGGCGGTGGCCGCATGATCGAGATAGGCACCCATCACCCCAGTCTAAATACCCGTCGGTGGCTCGGCGTAGCGGTGTGCCCGGATCACCTCAGCCGCCTCGCTCAGCACGCTGCCCGCGTCCCCGATGACCGCGAAGTCGCAGATCTGCACGAGCGGGGCCTCCTCGTCGATGTTCACCGCGATGACGACCGAGGAGGCCTGCATGCCGCCGTGGTGGTGTGGGGCGCCGGAGATCCCGGCGCCGATGTAGACCCGCGGGGCGATGGTCACCCCGGTCTGGCCGATCTGCAGGTCGTGGGAGATCCAGCCCTCCTCGACGCAGTCGCGGGTCGTGCCCACGGCGCCGCCGAGGGCGTCGGCGAGCTCCTCCACGGGCGCGAAGTCGCCGTAGGTGCCCCGGCCGCCGGCGACGACGTGGGTCGCCTCGGCCAGGTCCGGGCGGCCGGAGCCGGAATGGACGGTGCGCTCGATCACCTCGAGTCCCGCGGGCAGGTCGACCTCGACGGCGAGCGACTCGAGCACGGGCGTGCCCGGGCGCTCGGCCGCACGGGCGGCCACCGCATTGGGGCGGATCGTGACCACGGCGAGCGGCGTCGTCGTCTCGCAGTCGCAGACCCAGCTGCCGGCGAAGGCGCGCTTGCCGCCGGCGAGCCCGGTGGGGGTGCGGCGCACGTCGGCGACGTCGATGAGCAGCCCCGCCCCGAGCAGGTGGGCGGTGTGGGCGGCGACCTCCTTGCCGAAGAACGAGGCCGGAATGAGCACGCTCGCCCCGGCCCCACCGCCGACGTGTTCGACCGCGCGCGCGAGCACCTGGCCGACGGCGGGCGCGAGGAGGGCCCGATCGGGGTCGAGGCCGGCGACGATCACCCGGTCGATGCCCGCGGTCGCGAGCTGGTCGAGCGCGCGCGGGGACGGCGGGCTCGTCGCCACGGCGATCGGCTCGCCCAGGCCGCGGGCGAGCGTGAGCGCCTCGAGGGTCGAGTCGGCGAGGTGGTCGCCGGCGTGGGCGACGTGGACGAGCACGGCCGGGGCGGTCATCGGGCGTCTCCGAGCAGGTCGTTGCGGATGAGGTAGTCGGCCAGGGCGCGCCCGCCGCCGCCGGTGTCGTGGACGATCACCGGTTCGGGGCGCTCGGGCGCGGGCTCGGCCCGGGTGACCCGCGTGCGGGAGGAGGCTGCGCCGTCGGCGAGCCCGAGATCGGCGAGCGCGACCGCGGCGACCGGGGCGCTGCGGGCGGCGAGGATGTCCTTGGTCTTGGGCAGGCGCGGGGAGTTGATCGCGTCCGAGACGGAGACGACGGCGGGCAGGGCGGCGCGCACGCGCTCGGCGGCGCCGTCGAGGTCGCGGGAGATCGTGGCGAGGCGCCCGTCCGGCCCGTCGGTCACCGTGAGGTCCTGGGCGCCGGCGAGCACGCCCCAGCCGAGCTCGGCGCCCACGAGGGTGGGCACGACCGATCCGAGACCGTCGAGGGCCGTCATGCCGGCGAGCACGAGGTCGATCGGCGCTCCCGGGCGGGCGAGGTGGGCGATCGCGGCGGCGAGCACCCGGGCGGTGGCGGGGGCGTCCAGGCCGGCGAGCGCGTCGTCCTGCACGTGCACGGCGGAATCGACCCCCATCTGCAGGGCCCGGCGCACGGCGTCGACGGCGATCGCGGGGCCGGTGGTCAGGGCGATCACCTCGTTCTCGCCGGGGACCTGCAGGGCCGCCTCGATCGCGTTCTCGTCCACCTCGTTCAGGGTGGAGTCGGCGGCCGTGCGCCGGGTGCGCCGATCGTCGTCGAACCCCCGCGCCGAGGCCAGATCGGGCACATGCTTGACGCAGACCACTATCCTCATGCTGCTAGCGTGCCATGCTCACCTCGATGGCCGATATCGTGGTGACGGTTCGTCATCATGGTCAGGCTGCGGGAAAGGTGCGTGTGTGAGTTCGCGATCCGAGGTGGCCTCCGACCAGGTGGCCGCGGCCACGGCACGATTCCCGCACCGATTCGGCGTCCACTGCCGCGACGGCGGGGTCGACGTGGCGGTGTACGCCCCGCAGGCCGAGGGCGTGTACGTGTGCTTCCTCGACCGGGATGATTCCGATCACACCGCCGCCGAGCGGCCCTGGCGCGAGCACCGGGTGCGGCTCCTGCGCTCCCACCACGGGGTCTGGACGGCGCACGTGCCGGGCATCGAGCCCGGCCGCCGATACGGCTTCCGCGCCCACGGCGCCACCGACCGCGCCGGCGGCCGGGGCTTCAACCCGGAGAAGCTGCTGGTCGACCCGTACGCCCGCGGGATCACCGGCTCGCTCACGCTCGACCCGCGGGTCTACGGCTGGGACGAGGACGGGCGCCCGATCCCGGGCGACTCCGCCCCGTTCGTGCCCCACGGGATCGTCATGCCCGCTCCCGAGCCCGCCCGCGGTCCCCGCCCGTACGTGCCCTGGGCGCAGACGGTGATCTACGAGGCGCACGTGCGCGGCCTCACCCGCAAGCTCCCGGGTGTTCCCGCGGACCTGCGCGGAACCTACGCGGGGCTCGCGCATCCCGCCACGATCGCCCACCTGCAGCGGCTCGGGATCACGGCCGTCGAGCTGCTGCCCATCCAGGCGAGGCTCGACGAGGTGGCGCTGGCGGAGCGGGGCGCCACGAACTACTGGGGCTACAACACCCTCGGGTTCTTCGCGCCCGAGCCCGGCTACGCGACCGCCGCGGCCCAGGCCGCCGGCCCGCAGGCGGTACTCGCCGAGGTGACCGAGATGGTCGAACTCCTGCACGAGGCCGGCATCGAGGTGCTCCTCGACGTCGTGTACAACCACACGTGCGAGGGCGGCATCGACGGGCCGATGATCAGCTGGCGCGGCCTGGACGAGGGGGGCTACTACCTCCACGCCGAGGGCGATGCGACCAACTACCTCGACATGACGGGCACCGGGAACACCCTCGACTTCGCGAATCCGCGGGTGGTCGAGCTGACCCTCGAGTCGCTGCGGTACTGGGCCGAGGTCGTCGGGGTGGACGGGTACCGGTTCGACCTGGCGGTGACCCTCGGCCGGTTCGGCACCCGGTTCGACTCGCTGCACCCGCTGCTCGTGGGACTCGTGACCGATCCCGTGCTCCGCCACCTCAAGCTCATCGCCGAGCCGTGGGACGTGGGCCAGCACGGCTGGCAGACCGGCAACTTCCTCGCCCCGATGTCCGAGTGGAACGATCGCTATCGCGACAGCGTGCGCACGTTCTGGCTCGCGGACCAGGCCGCCCTGACCGGCGGCCACAGCGGGCACGACCTGCGCGACCTGGCCACCCGGCTCGCGGGCTCGGCCGACCTCTTCGGCCACAACGGGGTCCCGGGCGGGCGGGGGCCGACGGCGTCGATCAACTTCGTCACCGCCCACGACGGGTTCACCCTCGCCGACCTCGTCGCCTACGACCACAAGCACAACGAGGCCAACGGCGAGGACAACCGCGACGGCACCGACAACAACCGGTCGTGGAACCACGGCGTCGAGGGCGCGAGCACCGATCCCGGCGTGCTCGCGGCCCGCCGGCGCAGCATGCGCAACCTGTTCGGCACGCTCGTGCTCTCGGCGGGGGTGCCGATGATCGCCGCCGGCGACGAGATCGCCCGCACCCAGCAGGGCAACAACAACGGCTACTGCATCGACGGCGACCTCACCTGGGTCGACTGGGACGCCGCCCACACGGGCGAGATCCCGGACTTCACGGCCACGGTCACGTACCTGCTCGACCTGCGCCGCTCCCACGAGGTGCTGCGCCCGGCGCACTACCGCTCGCACACCCGCTCCGGGCGGCCGACCCTGTCCTGGTACGACCGCACCGGCCAGGCGATGGAGCCGGAGACCTGGTACGACCCGAGCCAGCGCGTGCTGCAGATGGCGCGCGTGCAGCCCGAGGGCGAGGGCCGCAACCTGCTCGCGATCTTCAACGGCGAGATCGAGGCGGCCGGGATCGCGCTGCCCACCGCCGAGGACGGCCGCTACGAACTCGTGTGGGACTCCGAATGGGCCGCGCCGGACCACCCGTCCCGCGGCGCGGTCGCCGGCGCCGGGTCGCAGGTGACGCTCGCGCCGATGTCGCTGCGGGTGTACCTGAGCTCCTGAGCGCTCGGTCGCTCGCGTCGGCCCGATCGGCCCGATCGGCTCGGCCCCCTGCGCACCCGCCGGCTCGGCGGTAGCCTCGATTCCATGGTGGACGCAGACGTCATCGTCATCGGCGCGGGACTCTCGGGGCTGGTCACGGCCACCCGCGCCGCCGCCCGGGGCCGCAGGGTGATCGTGCTCGATGCGGAACCCACGGCCGCCCTCGGCGGGCAGGCGTGGTGGTCCTTCGGCGGCCTGCTCATGGTGGACTCCCCCGAGCAGCGCCGCCTCGGCGTGCACGACTCCCCCGAGCTCGCCTTCTCCGACTGGCTCGGCTCGGCGCGCTTCGCGGACGGCGCCGACCGCGGCCGGGGGCCCGACCGGTTCGGCTACGAATGGGCTCAGCGGTACGTCGAGTTCGCGGCCGGTCCGATGCGCGCATGGCTGCACGGGCTCGGGGTGCGCTGGTTCCCGCTCGTGCAGTGGGCCGAACGCGGCGGCTACCCCGCCGGCGGCCACGGCAACACCGTGCCGCGCTTCCACGTCACCTGGGGCACCGGGCCGGCGATCCTCGCCCCGTTCGTCTCCGCCGCGAACTCCGCGCGCGCCGACGGCCTGCTCGAGTTCAGGTTCCGGCACCGGGTGGTCGAGCTCGTCCGCACGGGCACGGCCGTCACGGGCGTGCGCGCCCAGGTCCTCACCCCGAGCCCGGCCGGGCGGGGCGAGCAGAGCTCGGCGGAGGTGACCGGCGAGGTCGAGCTGAGCGCGGGGGCCGTCGTCATCGCGGCCGGCGGGATCGGCGCGAACCACGACCTCGTGCGCGAGCTGTGGCCGAGCGGCACGCTGCCGACCACCCTGCTCTCGGGCGTGCCCGATTCCACCGACGGCTCGATGCAGACGGTCGCTGCGGGCGCCGGTGCCGCGCTCGTGCACACCGACCGCATGTGGCACTACCCCGAGGGCCTGCCGATGCCCGCGCCGGTGTGGAACCGGCACGGGATCCGGATCCTGCCCGGGCCCAGTTCGCTGTGGCTCGACGCCGACGGGAACCGGCTGCCCGCGCCGCTGTTCCCCGGCTTCGACGCCCTCGGCGCGCTCGAGCACATCACCGGCCGGGGCGACGAGCACTCGTGGTTCGTGCTCAACCGCACGATCATGGAGACCGAGTTCGCCCTCTCGGGCTCGGACATGAACCCCGACCTCACCGGCAAGGACGTCCCGCTCCTGCTCAAGCGGGTCACCCCGGGCGCGGTCGGGCCGGTGGCCGAGTTCGCCCGCCACTCCCCGGAGTTCGTGTGGGCCGACTCCCCGGCCGAACTCGCGGCCGGGATGAACGCCCTGGTGGGCGATGAGCGTATCGACGGCGCCCGCCTGGCCGGCCTCGTCTCGTTGCGCGATGCGCAGGTCGCCTCGGGCCTCGGGAAGGATCCGCAGGTGGTCGCGACCGCCGCCGCCCGCCGGTTCTGGGTGGACCGGCGGATGCGGGTCGCTCCCCCGCGTCCCCTCACGACCCCGCGTGACGGGCCGCTGCTGGCGGTGCGGCTGCACGTGCTCACCCGCAAGACGCTCGGCGGCATCCACACGGACGGGCGCGCCCGCGTGCTCGACCCGGCCGGCGCCGTCCTCGATGGGCTCTTCGCGGTCGGCGAGGCCGCCGGCTTCGGCGGCGGCGGGATCCACGGCCATCGCGCCCTCGAGGGCACGTTCCTCGGCGGCTGCCTGTTCAGCGGCCGGGTGGCGGCCGAGGCCGTGTGAGGCCGATACCCTGGGTCGGTGAGTTCTGAGAGTCCTGCAAACCCCGTGAATGTCGTGCCCGACGCCCAGCCCGAGGATGTCCTGAGCGACGACATCGAGAAGAGCCTCCAGCGCTCGGTCGCCCGCTCGGAGGAGATCGAGCGCGAGATCGCGGCGGACCCGAGCACCTTCCGGGTGCTCACCGGCGACCGGCCCACCGGCAGGCTGCACCTCGGCCACTACCTCGGCACGCTCGCGAACCGGGTGCGGCTGCAGGACGCCGGGGTCGAGACCGTGCTCGTCGTGGCGGACTATCAGGTGATCATGGATCGCGACGACGCCGGGCCGCTCGCCGAGCGGGTGCGCGGTCTCGTGACCGACTACCTGGCCGCCGGCATCGACCCGGAGCGCACGACGATCTTCACGCACTCCTCCGTGCCGGCGCTCAACCAGCTCGTGCTGCCGTTCCTGTCGATGGTCACCGACTCCGAGCTCAAGCGGAATCCGACGGTCAAGGCCGAGCACGAGGCCACCGGTGGTCGGCCGATGAGCGGGCTGCTGTTCACCTATCCGGTGCACCAGGCGGCCGACATCCTCTTCTGCAAGGCGAACCTCGTGCCCGTGGGCAAGGACCAGTTGCCGCACCTCGAGGCCACGCGGGTCGTGGCGCGACGCTTCAACGAGAAGTACGCGCGCACCTTCCCCCTGCCCGAGGCGCTGCTGAGCCGGACGGCGAACGTGCTCGGCCTCGACGGCGAGAAGATGTCGAAGTCGCGCGGGAACACGATCGAGCTCGGCATGACCGCCGACCAGACCGCCAAGCAGTTCAAGCGGGCCGTGACCGACTCCGACCGGCACATCACCTACGATCCGATCGGCCGCCCGACCGTGGCGAACCTGCTTCAGATCGCCGCCGCCTGCAGCGGGGACGACCCGGCCCGGATCGCGGCCGAGATCGGCGACGGCGGCGGCGGCGGCCTCAAGGCCGTCGTGACCGAGGCCGTGAACGAGCACCTCGCCCCCCTGCGCGCCCGGCGGCTCGAGCTCGAGGCCGATCCCGGCTACATCGCCTCCGTACTCGCGGCGGGCAACAAGCGCGCGAACGAGATCGCCGACGCCACCCTCGACGAGGTGCGTGCCGCGATGGGGATGGTCTACGGCGCCTGAGTCTCTGCCCGTCCGGGCCGGTGGTGGTCAGGTCGCGGCCGGTGATGTCGACGACGTCTCGTCGCTTCCTGCCCCGGGCTCTGGGATCATGGGCGTTGGTCTGCCTTCAGGAGTGTCCCACGTGCCCATCGCGTCTCTGCCCCAGTCCGCCCTCACGAGCCTCGAGCCCACGGCTGTGCTCTTCGATCTCGACGGCACCATCAGCGACTCCGGCGCCGCCATCACCTCGGCGGTCGCCGAGGCGCTCGCCGCAGGTGACTACCCGGCGATCAGCCAGGCCGACCTGTTGCATTTCGTCGGCCCGCCCATTCGCGACGGTTTTCGTGAGTTCGGGGGCGTGGCCGAGGAGGACCTCGACCGGGTCGTCGCCGCGTTCCGGCCCCTGTACGAGGGCCGGATGCTCGCCCCCGCATTCGAGGGGATGCCGGAGCTCGTCAGGGCGTTGCACTCCCGCGGCGTGCCGCTTGCGCTCGCGACGTCGAAGCGTCGCGCGTTGGCGATGCAGATCGTCGAGCATTCGGGGCTGACCGAATATTTCACCGCCCAGTGCGGTGCATCCGACGACGGCACCCGCGCCTGGAAGGCCGATATCGTCGAGGATACCCTCGCTGCCCTGCGCGCCGAAGGTGTCGACGTCTCCCGGGCGGTCATGGTCGGTGATCGCGATCACGACGTCAACGGCGCCATCACCCACGACATCCTCTCGGTGTTCGTCGCCTGGGGCTACGGCACCGACGAGGAGCGCGACGGCGCGAGCGCCGTCGCGACCGACGTCGGCGAGTTGGCTCAGTTGCTCGGCGTGAGCTGAGGTTCGGGTTCGGGTTCGGGGTCGCCGACATGGCGTCGTAGGGCCCCGGCGATGTCGTCCCCGCCGGCCGGTCGCATCAGCCTCATGGCGATGGCCGTGGAGCCTGAGCGCGGGCGCTGGGGAGACCATCCACCCGTGATGCTCGGGACGTGACCTCAACGCCTGCGCAACAGCACCCAGAAGCCGATCAAGGTGAGCACGGCCCCTGCGACCCAGGCGGCGATCGGGTTGAGCGGGAAGTTCAGCCGGTCGGGCAAGGTGGGGAGCACGACGACGAACACCGCGGCCACGAAGAACCATACGGCGGGGGATCTCCCGGCCTGTTTCTTCGGTTCCTGCGGCATTGCCGACCCCTGGTCATTGGTCACGCTGGTCATGCCCACCAGCCTGCCTCACGCTCACCGAATCCGCGGGTGGACGACGGTACAGTTCTCCGCCGCGGGTCCTCCTCAGCCTGCCACACCACGGCTGGTCACCCGGTCGCCCAGTCACCCGGTCGGGCCGACGGCCGGCGTGGTCAGAAGGGTGGTTCGGCGGGTCGGCAGGCGTCGGCGGCGGCGGCTTCTGCCCGGCGTCTGGCGGCGCGGGCCTGGTCGGCTCTCTTGATGATGTCGTGGTTGCAGGCCTCGAGGATGTCCCGGTTCTCGAGGGTGGCCTCGGACCAGTGGGCCCGGTTCGCCCGTTCCCGCTGCGGGGACATCGACCCGCTCGCCGACCGTTCACTCGCGCCGGTCGTGCCGGTCGTACCGCCCACGCCACCCACGCTTGTCGCGCCGGTCGCGCCGGTCGTGCCGGTTGCGTCGGTCGGACCGTTCGAGCCGGTCGGACCGTTCGAGCCGGTCGTGCCGATTGAGTCGGTCGGGCCGGTCGAGCCGCCCACGCCGTTCGGGTCGTTCGAGCCGGTCGGGCCGCCCACGCCGTTCGGGTCGTTCGAGTCCCGGTGGTCGCTCGTCTTGCTCGTCTGACCCGGCTCGTCTGGTTCGTGGATGCCGGTGTTCTGGGTGTCGTAGGTGCCCCACGGGGTGCGTAGGAGCCGTAGGCCGTGGG
Organism: Pseudactinotalea sp. HY158; assembly: GCF_009660225.1. Taxonomy (NCBI): domain Bacteria; kingdom Bacillati; phylum Actinomycetota; class Actinomycetes; order Micrococcales; family Cellulomonadaceae; genus Pseudactinotalea; species Pseudactinotalea sp. HY158. The sequence continues at coordinate 1,105,811 of NZ_CP045920.1, read as the reverse complement.
GCCCGGTCCACAGGTAGGTGCCGGTATCGAGTTTGACGTAGGTCCAGGCCGCGTGCCGGCCGCGGGACGCGGCGTCGGCGCGGGCGTGGGTCTTGAGCCGGTGGTGCGCGCGGCACAGCGGGGCGAGGTTGCACGGGCAGGTCGCCCCGCCGGTGGCGACCTCGGCGCCGGCGTTCGGGCCGGTTCGGGGCCGGGTGGTGTGCCAGGCCTGGATATGGTCCAGGTCGCAGGCGCGGGCGGTGCGGGTACACCAGGGGAAGGCGCATCGATCCTCGGCCAGGACGAGTTGTTCACGCAGCCGCTCAGACGGGGTGTAGCAGTCCGTGGCGAGTGGCTCGTCCAGGTCCAGGACCGGCCGCACGATGATCTCCGGCGCGAAAAACGCCAACCCGCTACCGCCCGCACCCGTAGCGCCGGCAGCGCCCGTAGCACCGGCAGCACCCGTAGCACCGGCAGCACCGGAGCCGGGGCTACCGGCCAACGCCCCGAGCAGGACGGTCTCGCCGGTCCCGGCGGCGACCTCGGCGGATCCGGGAGCGGTGGACACACCTGTGCTGACGGTCCCGCCCATTCCGGGCAGGACGGTCTCGCCGGCCCCGGCGGCGACCTCGACGGATCCGGGAGCGGTGGACACACCTGTGCTGTCGGTCCCGCCGGTTCCGGGCATGGCTGTCCCCTCAATGCCGCCAGATCGGTGCCTGCGCCGGTCGAGGATCGGGCCGGTGGGCCGGGTGAGGCAGTCACCGGTGCAGGGGCGTCCGTGCGGGGTGAGCGCGGATGGCCGGTAGAACATCGGGGCGAGTTCGGCGGCGCTGATGAACGTGCCGGCCGGGATGCCGCGGGCCTCGATACGCACCGGCGTCCGCCGCAACCGGCCACGATCGATCCCCAACGACGACCCAGGCGACCCAGTCGACCCAGTCGGCCCAGTCGGCGGCCCGGATGCGTGCGTGGCGGGCCTGCCGGCGGCGTCATCGCCGTGATCGGCTCCCGCAGCTCCGGCGCCGCCGGGTGTCGGCGGTGGTGGTGGGCCGGTGTTCGGGATGCCGAAGGGGAACAGGTCACGGGCCTGGACGTGCAGGTACATCAAGATCTTGCCACGCGGCACACCCGCCCCACCCGTGGTCACCGGGACGCCCGTGGTCACCGGGTCGTCGTCGTGGCGGTTGCCGGTGCAGTTCGGATCCCCACACCAACTCGACCCTGCCGGCCCACCGTTCGGCCCACCGGGCGGTCTGCCGGGCAGCTGGGCACCGGTCGACCCACCATTCGGCCCACTGTTCGACCCGCTGTTCGGCTCGCTGGTCGGGGTCTCGGGTGGGGTGAGGGGGTGTTGGCCGTCGTAGCGGAGCCGGGCGAGGTCGCCCATCGCGTAGGAGCGCAACTCGCCCGCGGTCAGCTTCCAGCCCTGGGCGGTGAGGGTGGCGGCGAGGTGGTCGATGACGTCTTCGAGGATGCGGCCCTCCACGACGGGCAGGACGGCCTGCACGCTGGTGTCCCCGGTCCCGTTGCGTGCGTGCTTGAACACGACGTCTCGTGCCGGTGGCGCGGCGAAGCGTTCCTCGAGGTCTTCGTACTCCTCGGGCATGTGCTCGATCAGGGCCCGCTTGATCAGGCCATCGAGCTGGGCCTGCCCGAAGTTCAAGGGCACGAGGTCGAGCTGGGCATCGACGTAGCCACATGCCTCTTCCGAGAGGAACAGGGTCGCCCGGGCGAGGGTACGGGCCCGCCACACCCGCGTCCGCCCGGCCATGGTCCGGGCGAACAGGCGCGGTAGCCGCACCCGCAACTGTTCGGCCTCCAGCAGCAGCCGCTCGGCCGCGCCCAGACCCATCCCGGCCGCGGTCGCGAATGTCGAGATCGAGAACTCCTCCACCGTCCACAACCCCCGCACCCCCGTGCCCGGATCGACCCCCAGATCGGCCCCGTGCTCACCACCCGAGGCCACAAACCCCGAGACCCCGGCCCCGGAGGTCGCCGGCCCGCCGGCCGCGGGAGAGGAGGAAGCACCTGCAAGCGTGCCACTGGCCGAGGGCGCGGGATCGGCACACGCGGCGGTGGCGTCACCGCCGGTGCCGGAGCCGGTCGTGGCCGGGGTGACCACGTGGCCCTCCTGCTCCCAGATCGCGTTGCGGGCACGGGCGCGTTCGGCCACGAGCCGCGGCGCACCGGCCAGGTCCTCATCGCCGTCATAGTCATCGGCGATGACGAACGGATGCCACTGCACCCACGTCGCCGCCAACGCGAGCTGCTCCACCTTCACCCGATCCACGGTATCGCGGCCCTGACGCAGCCGAGCGACCAGGCCGGCGTCATCGCCTACCTCGCCCACCAGCTGCTGAAGTTCCATACCAATCATGGTCTCAGCGACCACCGACATTCCCCCGGCCCCAACCGCCCAAGGACACCCAGAAACACGACCGGGAGACATATCGAAGAATCTTCGGGCAGGCCGACGGTCGTGGCGGGCGGATGCGGATCGCGACCATGGGAACAGCCGAGCGCGCAAGCGGCCGGACGTGCGGGCACATCCCGTCCGTGAAGGAACACCGGCGCCGACGACCACCGGAACGCACGAGAGGCGCCGACGACCCCCGGGACGCACGAGAGGCACCGATGGTCGGGAGGACCAGGCGACATGGCTGGAACGCTCGAGCCCCGGACCGCCCGAGCCTCCGACACCCGGCCCGACATTTGGCCTGATCCCCGCTCAGAACCGCGGAGCGGCCGGCGGCGGGGGTTGCCACCCCATCGCGGCATCGGCGCCGCGGTTGACGAGCCCGGCGGGAGTCACGCGCATGAGGGCGTTCCGAACGCTCTGGCGCCGCCCACCGCCCAGGTGAGCGCCGATGCGGGCGGTGGCCATCGCCGCCCGCCCGAGCGCTCGCGAACGCGGCCGGCGCACGGCGTCGAACTCCGCCAGGGCCGGGGCAAGCCTGCCCCCGGCCGCGACCGGGTGCCCGATGAAAAGGCCGATGCACGCGCCGTCCTCCAGCGCGGTGGCGACGCCCTGCCCCATGGTGGGCAGGAAGCCGTGGGCGGCATCGCCGATCATGACCACGCGGCCATGGGTATAGCTCGGCAGTCCGCCCGGTAGGTGGTACACGTCGTGCCTCATGACGGCGCCCGGCTCCGTCGCGTCCATGACGTCGAGTACGGGCCGGGCCCAGCCGGCGAAGCGCTCCCGGGCGGCGACGAGCTCGTCGTCGAGCCGGGTGCGGGAGGGCATCGCGACATAGCCGTACCAGTAGGTGAGCTCCTCCGAGACCGGCATGAGGCCGAACTCGGCGTGCGGCCCCCAGAACTGGCGCAGCGTCGTCACCTCGGGCGTTCGGGCGGTGAGCGCCCGCCAGCTCGAGTAGCCGCTGTAGGTGAGCCGGTGCGAGCTGAACAGTGCGTCCCGGACGGCGCTGAACATGCCGTCGGCGCCGACCACGAGATCGGCCTCACGGCCCGCGACGACGGCGGGTGCTCCCCCGGGCGCGCCGACCGAGAGCGTCGCGACCTCGAGCCCGGTCTCGATGTCGACCCCCACCGCACGGGCCCGTTCGAGCAGGACGTGATGGATGCGCCGGCGGTTCACCCCGATCAGCGCGACGGCCGCGCGGGTGCGGGCATCGTCGGCGAGCGTGAGGATGGGCCGCCCGTCGAATGCCCAGGTACCCGCGGCCCGGGTGCGGTAGCCGAGCAGGCCGACCGTGTCGTCGTCGAAGCCGAGGGCACGGAACGCCGCGACGGCGTTCCGTGCCATGGCGAACCCCGCGCCCAGCTCGGTGGGCGTCGCGGCCCGCTCGGCGACGGTCACCTCCCAGCCGGCGCGGGCGAGCGAGATCGCAGCCGCCAATCCTGCGATCCCGCCGCCCACCACGACCGCCGCGTGACTCATCGCACGGTCAGGCTCCCGTCACGAGGCCCAGCTCGGCGTCGGACGCCATCTCGGGGTGCGTCGGAACGATCCGCACGGTGTAGCCGAACGGGCCGGCCTCCTCGAGTGCGTAGTCGAGTGCGAACTGGTGCCGCCCACCCTCGTAGGTCTCGGTGTGGTCGAGCAGGACGGTGCGGAAGTCGACGAGCTCGTCGTTCTCCCGCACGCGCCCGTAGTTCATCTGCACCTGCACGTCGACCGGGTCGAGGTCGCCGAGCGTGACGAACGCCCGCACGTTGAGCCGGTCACCGACGTTGACGGTCTCGTGCAGGCCCTCGGATTCGACGTGGTCGACCCGAACGCTGTGCCAGGCGGCCCGCACGCGGTTCTTCCACGCGGCCAGCGCGCCGGCCGCCTCCACGGAACTCAGCGCCCGAGCGGACTCGGCGGTCGGGCCGTACATGACCGCCAGGTAGTCCTTGACCATCCGGGTCGCCTGCACCTTGGGCCCGAGCGTGGCCAGCGTGTGGCGCACGTTCTCCAGCCAGCGCAGCGGGAGGCCGTCGGTGCGGTCGTAGAAGCGCGGCACCACGGTGTTCTCGAGCAGGTCGTAGAGCGCGGTGGCCTCGAGGTCGTCGCGACGCTCGGGATCCTCCACGCCGTCGGCGGTCGGGATGGCCCAGCCGTTGTGGCCGTCGTACATCTCGTCCCACCAGCCGTCGAGGATCGAGAGGTTGAGGCCGCCGTTCAGGGCGGACTTCATGCCCGACGTGCCCGAGGCCTCGAGCGGGCGCAGCGGGTTGTTCAGCCACACGTCGCAGCCCGGCAGGAGGGTCTGGGCCATCTCGATGTCGTAGTTCGGCAGGAACACGATCCGCTTGCGCACGTCCTCGGAGTCCGCGAACTGCACGAGCTGCTGGATGAGCCGGATCCCCTGCTCGTCGGCCGGGTGCGACTTGCCGGCCACGATGATCTGGATGGGACGGTCCGGGTCGGTCAGCAGGGCCCGCAGCCGCTCGGGGTCACGCAGCATGAGCGTGAGGCGCTTGTACGTGGGCACGCGGCGGGCGAAGCCGATCGTGAGCACGTCCTCGTCGAGCACCTCGCCGACCCAGCCGAGCTCGGCCGGGGAGGCCCCGCGCTGCGACCAGGACTTGCGCACCCGCTCGCGCGCGTCGCGCACGAGCGCCGAGCGCAGCCGGCCGCGCAGCTCCCACAGGGTGGCGTTGTCGATCCGGTCGCTCAGCCACCCGGACCCGTCGCTCACCTGGGCGTCGGTGAAGCATTCGGCCTGCGCCTCGGCGAAGACCGGGTCGACCCAGGTGCCCGAGTGCACGCCGTTCGTGATCGAGGTGATCGGCACCTCGGTCACGTCGAAGCCGGACCACAGGTGGTGGAACATGCCGCGGGAGACCTTCCCGTGCAGCTTCGCCACCCCGTTCGCGCGCTTGGCCAGCCGCAGGCCCATGACGGCCATGTTGAACACGCCCGGATCGCCGCCGGGGTAGTCCTCGGCGCCGAGCGCCAGGATCCGCTCGACGGGCACGCCGGGGACCTCCGCACCGGAGGAGAAGTAGTCCCGCACGAGGGAACTCTCGAATCGGTCGATCCCGGCGGGAACGGGAGTGTGCGTGGTGAACACGGTGCCGCCGCGCACGGCCTCGACCGCGGTGTCCACGTCGGCCCCGGTCGCCTCGATGTACTCCCGCATCCGCTCCACGCCGAGGAAGCCCGCGTGGCCCTCGTTGCAGTGGTACACCTCGGGCTCGGGGGCGCCGGTGAGCCGCGAGAACTCCCGCAGCGCCTTGACGCCGCCCATCCCGAGGAGCAGCTCCTGCTGAAGCCGGTGCTCGGAGGTGCCTCCGTAGAGGCGGTCGGTGACGTGCCGGGCGGCGTCGTCGTTCTCGACCACGTTCGAGTCGAGCAGCAGCAGCGGCACGCGGCCCACGTCCGCGCGCCAGACCTGGGCGTTGAGCACGCGCCCGCCGGGCAGCGGAACGCTCACCCGCACGGGCCGGTCCTCGCCGTCGCGCAGGAGCGTGAGCGGCAGGTTGTCGGGGTCGAGCACGGGATAGGTCTCCGCCTGCCACCCGTCGCGGGTGAGCGACTGGCGGAAGTAGCCGGCGCCGTAGAGCAGACCGACGCCGACGATCGGCATCCCCAGATCGCTCGCGCTCTTGAGGTGGTCGCCGGCGAGGATGCCCAGGCCGCCGGAGTACTGCGGCAGCGCCCCGGTGATGCCGAACTCGGCGGAGAAGTAGGCGATCGCCGCCGGCGGGGCGGCCTCACCCGCATCCGCGCGGCGCTGCGCCTCGCCCTGGTACCACCGCCGCTCGCGCAGGTAGTCGGCCAGGTCTTCGGCGAGGTGGCGCACCCGGGCGACGAACGCGTCGTCGGCGGCCAGGGCGTCGAGCCGGTCGGAACTGAGGGAGCCGAGCAGCGTGACCGGGTCGCCGTGCAGGGACCGCCACAGGTCCGCATCGATCGACTCGAACAGCTCCCTGGTCGGGGTGTGCCACGACCAGCGTAGGTTGACAGCGAGGTCGTCCAGGGCCGCCAGTGGCTCGGGCAGCATGGGACGAACAGTGAATCGTCGGATAGCTCTCACGCTCGCGAGTCTAGCCACCGGGCCCTCGGGCCGCCTGGGAACCGTCTCGCTGGTGACGCATCACTCAGCCGGAGGGTGACCCGGCCCTCCCGGGCCATGCCCGCGGGCGAATCGCGCCGGACTCTCCTGACGAACCGGCACTTCGTGGGTAGGTTCTCTAGTGTGACCACGACACCGGAGCCCCGTCCGACCGCCCTGCCCGGCTTCCCGCCCGCCGGGCCGAGTCCCGAACCCGCCCCGGCGGCGGGTATCGGCCGCATCCCCGTGCTCGACGTCGGCCCGGTCGTCGAGGGCGGCCGCTGGCCCACGAAGGCGGTCGTCGGCGAGGTCGTGCCCGTGCGGGCGACCGTCTTCCGCGATGGCCACGAGTACGTGAGCGCCACGGCCGTGCTCATCGATCCCGAGGGCCGGGACCACTCCGCGCTCACCATGCGCCCGGGGACCCCCGGCCTGGACGACTGGCACGCCGAGTTCGTGCCCGACCGGGTGGGCCGCTGGTACTTCCGGGTCGAGGGCTGGTCCGACCCGCTGGCGACGTGGGCGCACGACGCCGTGATCAAGGTCGACGCGGACGTCGACACCGAGCTCATGCTCACCGAGGGCGCCCTGCTGCTCGAGGCCGCGGCCGCTCGCCCCGGCCTGCCGGCGGGCGTCGTCGCTGTTCTCATGGACGCCGTCGCGGGCCTTCGCGATTCGGCCCGCCCGGCCGCGGCCCGCCTCGCCGCCGGCACCGACGCGCGGGTACGGTCCGCCCTCGCCGCTCACCCCGTGCGCCGGTTCGTGACCGCGAGCGCGACCTATCCGCTCCAGGTGCACCGCCGGGAGGCGCTGTTCAGCTCGTGGTACGAGTTCTTCCCGCGCTCCGAGGGGGCCACGTTCGACGAGGCGAGCGGCACGTGGACCTCGGGCACGCTCCGCACGGCGGCCGAGCGCCTGCCCGGGATCGCGGCGATGGGCTTCGACGTCGTCTACCTCACGCCCATCCACCCGATCGGGTCCACGAACCGCAAGGGCCGCAACAACACGCTCACGTGCGAGCCGGGCGACCCGGGCTCCCCGTACGGGATCGGCGCGGCCGACGGCGGCCACGACGCCGTCCACGCCGACCTGGGCACGTTCGACGATTTCGACGACTTCGTCGCCCGCGCCCGCGGTCTCGGGATGGAGGTGGCCCTCGACCTGGCCCTGCAGGCCTCACCCGACCACCCGTGGGCGATCGACCACCCCGACTGGTTCACCGTGCGGGCCGACGGCACCATCGCCTACGCGGAGAACCCGCCGAAGAAGTACCAGGACATCTACCCGCTCAATTTCGACCGCGACCCCGAGGGGATCTACGAGGCCGTCCGCGACGTCGTCTACACGTGGATCGATCACGGGGTCACGGCCTTCCGGGTGGACAACCCGCACACGAAGCCGCTGACGTTCTGGGAGCGGCTCCTGGCGGAGGTCGCCTCGACCCATCCCCACGTGATCTTCCTGTCCGAGGCGTTCACGAAGCCGGCGATGATGCGCGCCCTCGCGCTCATCGGCTTCCACCAGTCCTACACCTACTTCACGTGGCGGAACACGAAGGAGGAGCTCTCGGAGTACCTCGCCGAGGTCGCCGGGGACTCGGGTGCGGTGCTGCGCCCCTCGTTCTGGCCCACGACGCACGACATCCTCACCCCGTACATGCAGCAGGGCGGGCAGGCGGCGTTCGCGATCCGGGCGGTGCTCGCCGCCACCGGCTCGCCCACGTGGGGGATCTACTCCGGCTACGAGTTCGCCGAATCCGTCGCCCGGCCGGGCGCCGAGGAGCAGATCGACAACGAGAAGTACGAGTTCAAGCCGCGGGACTGGACCCGGGCCGAGCACATCGGGCTGGCCACGCTGCTCACCCGACTCAATCAGCTCCGCGCCGCCCACCCGGCGCTGCAGCAGCTGCGCAACCTCACCGTGCACGGCACGACCGACGACGCCATCGTCTGCTTCTCCAAGCGGATCGCGGCGGAGCACTCCCCCACGGGCACGGACGACGTGATCATCGTGGCCGTCACGACCGACCCGTTCGCGACCCGCGAGGGCCGGCTCTTCCTCGACATGCACGCGCTCGGGCTCCACCACGAGGCGACCTTCGTGGCCGAGGACCTGCTCTCGGGGGACCAGTACCTGTGGGACCGGACCCCGTTCGTGCGCCTCGACCCGCACGGGAACTGCGCGCACATCATCTCGGTGCGCAGCTCCGGCGGGCGGGTCTGACATGCCCGCGCCCCACGCCGCACCGGCCGCCGCCCCCGGGGGCCGCGACGTGCTCGCCGCGCTCGAGGCCTGGCTCGGGGCCGGCGGTGGTTCCCGGGCCGGCTCGACGCGGACGCCGAGCTCACCCACCTCGAGACGATCCCGCTCGCCGGCGGGCGCCGCACGGGGATCGTGCGCCTGGAGATCGCGGCCGTGCGCTCGGCGGCCGGGGTGGTCGCCGTGCAGGTGCCGGTGGTGCTCGCCCAGGCGGGGGCACCCGGGCCGGCGACGCCCGAGCCGATCGCCTCGCTCGCCGGGTGGGACGTCTTCGACGGGCCGACCCACCCGGCGTTCCTGCCGGCATGGCTCGGGGCCGCCACGACCCCGACCCGGCCCGGCCTGCACACCCTGCCCGGCCCGGCGGCCGGGCTCGACCTCGCCGCGGCCCGGGCGGTGCGCGGGGAGCAGTCGAACAGCTCGATCATCGTGCCCCGCGCCGACGGCGCCCCCGGCGGCGCGATCCTCAAGGTGTTCCGGGTGATCGCGGCCGGCGCGAACCCCGACGTCGAGGTTCCCCTCGCCCTCGCCCGCGCCGGCGGGTCCCGGCACGTGCCCGCGGTGCTCGGCTGGCTCGAGGGCCGGTTCCGCGACCCGGCCACCCTCGCGACCGTCACCGGCCACCTGGGCGTCCTCGCCGAGTTCGTGCCCGGGGCCGAGGACGGCTTCGCGTGGGCCTGCGAGCGCGCCGGGGCCGGGGCCGACATCACCGCCGAGATGCGCAGCCTCGGCGGAGACCTGGCCGACCTGCACGGGCAGTTGCGCGCGGCCCTGCCCGTCCCCGACGACGCCCCCCGCGAGACCGCCGCCGACCTGCGGGGGCGAGCCGACTGGGCCCTCGCCCGAGTACCGCGGCTGACCGGCGACACGGCCCGGACCGAGGCGATCCACGCCGTCCTCACGCGCGCCATGGCGGGCCGGGAGCCACCGCCGCCGCAACGCATCCACGGTGACCTCCACCTGGGGCAGGTGCTGCACGCCGGCCGGGCCTGGCACATCCTCGACTTCGAGGGCGAGCCGCTGCGGCCACTCGCCGAGCGGCGCCGCCCGGGGCAGCCGATGCGCGACGTCGCGGGCCTGCTGCGTTCGCTCGACTACGCGGCCGCCGTCGGCGGCGCGAGTGACCCGGCCTGGCTGCGGCACGCGCGCGCCGGCCTGCTCGCCGGCTACCTCGACCACCCGAGCCACGTGGACGCCGCGTCCGATCCGGCCGGCCTGCCCGGCCTGCGCCGCCTGCTGCAGGCCTACGAACTCGACAAGGCGCTGTACGAGGCCGCCTACGAATCCCAACACCGCCCCGACTGGATCTCGATCCCCCTCGCCGCCATCGACCGCATCCTCCAGGAGAACGACATGACCGCCACCTCCCAGCCCGGACCCGCCCAGGCACGTCCCGCCGCGGCGTTGCTCGAGGCGGTGGCCCAGGGCGGCCACTTCGCCCCGCACGACGTCCTCGGCGCGCACCCGGCCGGCGGCACCGTCACGCTTCGGGCGTTGCGGCACCTGGCCGAGTCGGTCGCGTTCGTCACCGCCGACGGACGCGTCCCCGCCCGCCACCTGCACGGCGGCATCTGGGAGGCCGAGCTCGAAGCCCCGGGGATTCCCGACTACCGGGTCGAGGTCACGTACGAGGACGGCGTCGGCCACATCCAGGACGACCCGTACCGGCACCTGCCCACGATCGGCGACATGGACCTGCACCTCATCGCCGAGGGCCGGCACGAGGAATTGTGGACGGCGCTCGGCTCCCATGCGCGCGAGTTCGCCTCGGCCCTCGGCCCGGTCACGGGGGTCTCCTTCGCCGTGTGGGCGCCGAATGCGCGCGCGGTGCGGGTGATCGGCGACTTCAACGGCTGGGACGGGCGTGAGGCCGCGATGCGCTCGCTCGGCAGCTCGGGGATCTGGGAGGTGTTCCTGCCCGGCGTCGAGGCCGGCGCGAAGTACAAGTACGAGGTCTGCCATGCCGACGGCAGCTGGCACGCCAAGGCCGACCCGCTCGCCCGCGCCACCGAGGTGCCGCCGAGCACCGCCTCGGTCGTGACCGACGACGACTACGTGTGGTCGGCCGGCGACGAGGCGTGGATGGCCCACCGCCGCACCACCAACCCGCACACCGGGCCGATGAGCGTCTACGAGGTGCACCTGGGCTCGTGGCGGGCGGGCCTGAGCTACCTCGAGCTCGCCGAGCAGCTCGTGGAGTACGTGCAGTGGATGGGCTTCACGCACGTCGAGTTCCTGCCGGTCTCGGAGCACCCGTACGGGCCCTCCTGGGGCTATCAGGTGACGTCGTACTACGCCCCGACCGCCCGGTTCGGCACCCCCGACGAACTTCGCCACCTCATCGACGCCCTCCACAGCGCCGGCATCGGCGTGCTGCTCGACTGGGTGCCCGCCCACTTCCCCAAGGACTCGTGGGCGCTGGCCCGCTTCGACGGCACGGCGCTGTACGAGCATGCGGATCCGCTGCGCGGGGAGCACCAGGACTGGGGCACGCTCATCTTCGACTTCGGCCGCAACGAGGTGCGCAACTTCCTCGTCGCGAGCGCGCTGTACTGGCTGAGCGAGTTCCACATCGACGGCCTGCGGGTCGACGCCGTGGCCTCGATGCTCTACCTCGACTACTCCCGCAATCCCGGCGAGTGGCGCCCAAACGCGCGCGGCGGACGGGAGAACCTCGAGGCGATCCAGTTCCTGCAGGAGGTCACGGCCACGGCCTACCGCGTGTGCCCGGGCATCATCATGATCGCCGAGGAATCGACCGCATGGCCCGGGGTGACCTCCCCGACGTCGGTGAGCGGGCTGGGCTTCGGGCTCAAGTGGAACATGGGCTGGATGAACGACACCCTGCGCTACCTCGCCGAGGACCCGGTGAACCGGCGCTACCACCACGGCGAACTGACGTTCTCGCTCGTGTACGCCTTCTCCGAGCAGTTCCTGCTCCCCCTCTCCCACGACGAGGTGGTGCACGGGAAGGGCTCGCTGCTGGCGAAGCTGCCCGGGGACCGCTGGCAGCAGCTCGCCGGACTGCGTGCGCTCTTCGCCTACCAGTGGTCGCACCCGGGAAAGAAGCTGCTGTTCATGGGGGGCGAGTTCGGCCAGGAGGCGGAGTGGGCCGAGTCCCGCTCACTCGACTGGGGCCTCGGCGACACCCCGGACCACTCGGCGCTGCGGGAGTGCCTGCGCGACCTCAACCTGCTCTACGCCCAGGAGCCGGCCCTGTGGGCCGACGACTTCTCCCACGAGGGCTTCCAGTGGCTCGAGGCCGGCGCGGGCGACGACAACCTGATCGCCTACCTGCGCGTGGGCGCGGGAAGGCAGGTGGCGGTCGTGGTGAACTTCGCGGGCGTGCCGCACGAGGACTACCGGATCCCGGTGCCGCAGGGCGGTCGCTGGCGGGAGGTGCTCAACACCGACGCGCTGCGCTACGGCGGCTCGGGCGTCGAGAACACCGCCCCGATCACGGCCGAGGCGCGGCCGTGGGGCGGGCGCTCACACTCGATCCCCCTGCGGGTCCCGCCGCTCGGGGCGACGTTCCTCGTGCCCGAGGATCAGTGACCCTCAGAACAGGGCGAGGGCGAGCTGCCGGCGGGCGGCGGCGACCTCCGGGGAGCCCTCCGGCGCGAGCGTGAACAGGTCGAGCAGCCGGAGCCGGGCCAGCTCGCGGTCGTCGCCCGCGGTCGCCCGGATCACGGCGAGCACCCGGTCGTAGGCCGCGGCCGACCGCCCGGTCGAGAGCTCGACGTCGGCGGCGAGGAGCTGAGTGGCCGCGTCGCCGGGCGAGGCGTCGCGGGCGGCGTTGAGCGCGGCCGCCGGGTCGACCCCGGCCAGCCGGGTCAGCAGCGTCACCTGGGCGAGACCCGCGCGCGCCTCGGCGTCGCCGGGGTCGGCGGCGAGGGCCTGCGTGAAGGCCGCGGTGGCGGCGTCGAGGTCGTCGTTCTCGATCGCGTCGTAGGCGGCCTGGATGTGCGGCGGCAGCTCGGGCTCGGGCGGCGCCGGCGGCACGTCGTCCTCCTCGGCGGCGACCGTGCCGGTCACGCCGTTCTCGGCGGCGACCCGGAGCAGTTCGGTCAGGATCGAGCGCACCTGATCGATGGGGTGGGCGCCCTGGAACAGCGGCACGGGCTGGCCCTTGAGCACGGCGACCGTGGTCGGCAGCGACTGCACCTGGAGGGCCTGGGCGATCTCCGGGTTCGCGTCGACCGCGACGCGGGCGAGCACGAACCTCCCGGCGAACTCCTTGACGAGGTCGACCAGCACGCCGCTCAGTTCGACCGAGGCCGGCGACCGGGTGGAGTACAGGTCGAGCACGACGGGCACGTCCATCGACTGCTGCACGGCGTCGGCGAAGGACTGGGCGGTCACCTCGATCACGAGGCCTCCCGGCGCATCCACCGGGTCGGCCTTCGGAGCGGTCAGGGCCGCGAGGTCCACGGCGCCGCGCAGGTTGAGTCCGGCGGGATCGTGCTGAGTCATCGACGTTCTTCCTTAGTTGTCATTTCGCGGTCACCTTGGTCAGGACCCGCTCGGCCCCGAGCACGCTCACCTGGGCGTCCTCCCCGGCATCGGCGGGCGGGATGTAGAACGCGATCATATGAAGGTAGCTTCCGGTGATCGACTCGTCCACTTCGTCCTCGCCGTCGTTCAGGGCGGCGTATTGGCTGCCGACCTTCATGGTCGAGCGGGCCACGGTCCGCTCATAGGTCATGGTCGAGGTGAGTCCGGCGTAGACGATCGCGCCGCCGTCCGCGGTGGCCAGGGCGGCGACCCCGTCCTGGGCCGTCACCTTGTTCTTCACCGTGCCCGCCACCTCGAGGCTCTTCTGCTGCGCCTTGACCTCGTCGCGCAGGGCCGTGCGGTAGATGTCGTCGGCGAACAGGTCCGCGGAGTCGGCCTTGTCCCCCTTCTCGACCGTCTCGGCATAGGCGGCGGCGACCTCGTCCGGGGCGATGAGGAGCCCCGGGTCGTCGGGGGCGACCGGGTCGACCCCGATCTCCGAGGCCGCGACGGTCGGCGTGCTCACCCCGGGCAGGAGCCGCACCCAGCCGACCATCGAGTAGTCGTCGCGGGGCTCCTGCTGGGTGAGCACGAGCAGCCGCGGCGCGTTGCTGCCGGCGGGCGGGGTCGTCGCCACCATGACGGTCCGGGGCCAGTCCTCGGTCGCCGCGACGACGGCCGCGACGTCGTCGGTTCCCAGCGGCTGGGGCGTGTAGGGCTCCTCGTCGTCCTTCGTGGCCTTCGCGAGCCGGTACTCGGCGGCCCGGACGGCCTCGGCCCGTTCGGTGATCCGGGGCGGCAGCAGGTCGGGGTCGAGGGCCGCATCCGCATCGGCGAGGCTCGTCTGCACGGACGCGAGCACCCGGTCGAGGCGGCCCTCGTCGAGCACGGGGTAGACGGTCGTGCTCTCGGGTTCCGGGGTGGACTGCGGCACGGGCACGGCGCAGCCGGTCAGTCCGGCCGACCCCAGCAGGATGACCATGCCCGTGGCGGTCGCGGCAACGATCCTCCGCGCGTTCATCGCTTCTCCTCGCTGTCGCCGGCATCGTCGGGCTCGCCGTCATCGGGCTCGCCCGGCTCGTGACCGGGGCGTTCGGCCGCGCCCATCCCCCAGGTGGCCCGCCACGAGGCGCCCGAGGCGCGCGGGTTCGGTTCGGAGTCGTTCGGTTCGGGCTCGTCCGGCTCCGCCGGGGGCAGGGACGACGCAGCCACGGTTCGCGTCGGCCCCTCACCGGGCCCGGGCTCACCGTCGGTGCGGCGGCGCCGCCACCAGCGGCGCCGCGTCTGCGCGGGTGCGGCCGGTTCTACTGGTTCTGCTGCTGGTTCTGATGGTGCTGCTGATTCTCGAGGTTCGAGTGGTTCTACCAGCGAGACTGCGGGAATCGTCTCGGTCCGCTCCAGGGCGGGCCACCGCGGAGCTGTCGTACCTGCCGTACCCGCGGGCTCTGCCGGCTCTGCCGTATCCGTTGCCGGCGCGGTCGTGGGCACGAGGAAGGCCGGCACGGCGAGATCGGCCGGATCGACACGCGCGGCCGGGTCCCCGGCTGCCCGTGCCGGAGCGCCGGAGCCGGCAGCCGCGCCGCCGGCCCAGGCGGCCAGCTCGGCCGCGGCCGATTCCTCCGCCGACCGTCCCCCGACGGCGGGGATCACCTCGGTCGCGTCGGAGCGCTGCTGTGACGGGGCCCCGGCGGCGCCGCGGCGACCCCGGGCCCGCTCGGCCTCACGCAGCTCTCGGCGGGTGAGCGGCCGGTCCGGATCGATCGCCTGGAGCTGAGCCGTGAGCTCGGGCTCGTAACTGTCCGCCGCGGGCGCGCGCCTCGCCTCCCGGCGGGCGAGGAGGTCGGCCGACAACAGGGCCAGGCCGATGAGCAGGAGCAGGGCCCCGCCGATGATGCCGGGCACGAGCAGCGGCGTGGGAACGTCGCGCTCCCAGGTGAGCTCGACCTGCGGTGCCGGACCGCTGCCGTCCCCGGCCACGAGCATCGACCAACTGCCCGGGACCTTCGACCACGTGTACTGGATCTCGCCGACCCCCTCGACCTGGTCGATCCACAGGTCCGACCCGGCGGGGTTCGCCGGGTCCGCGGGCGCGGACTCGTCCGCGGCATCCGGGTCCCCGGTCGGCTCCTCCGTGGGACCAGCGGTCGCGTCGTCCGTGGGCTCACCGGCCGGCGCTCCCACGGAATAGCTCAGGTGATCCCAGTCCTGCAGGCCGGTGATCACCCAGTGCGGGCTGTCCCCGACCCAGGCGGTCACGTCGCCCGCCCGGCCGAGTGCCAGCACGACGGGCTCCGTGGAGTCGGCGGCCACGACCGTCACCCCGACCGAATCGTTCACGGCGGTGAGCGCCCCGGGCCGGGTGATCACATAGGGCACGTCGGGCGTCGCCGGCAGGTCGAGCGTGACCACGGTCGCCGGCTTCCACACGGTCGCGGATCCGATGGCGCCGGCGATGCCGGCCAGCCCGACCACGATGAGCGCGATCGCGATGATGCGTCGTAACACGGTCCGCAGCACTCCTTGTCTCAAGCGTTCGCCGGCGGCGAGGTCGGCCACGTAATTGCCGGTCAAGACTACGGGAACGAGCACCGCGACCACGACCCGGCCCGGCATCTCCATCACCTTCTCCCAACTGCGGTGATCTGCGCCACAGGGCGGCCGGGGTGAGAGCGGTTAGGCTGAGCCCCAGTGTCAGCCCGGGACGGACCCCCGGGGAGGAGAGGGTGCCGGAGCACCCGGATGCGGAGGATCGGCCCATGGCCGACGAACAGCCGATGTTTCCCGTGGTCATGCGCGGATACGACCGAGCTCAGGTGGATGAACAACTGCACGGCCTCACCCGGCAGTTGCACGAGGCGCGAGCCCAGGTGGAGGCCCTCGACGCCGCCGCGGTGACCATGTCCGGGCAGCTCGCCGAGACCCAGGCCCTCCTCCAGGAGAACGAGAAACCGTCCTATACCGGGCTCGGGGCGAGGATCGAGCAGCTGCTGCGGTCCGCCGAGGAACAGTCCGCCGTCCTCATCGGACAGGCGCAGACCCAGGCACGCGACATCGTCGAGCGTGCCCAGCATCAGGCCGACTCCCTCGCCGGCCAGGCCGAGAGCGAGGCCGCCGACGTCATCTCCGCCGCCCGTCGCGACGCCGAGGCTCGCGTGGCCGCCACGGCGAGTCAGGTCGACGGCGTGCTCGAGGCCGCCCAGCGCCGGGCCGAGGAGCTGGTCGGCTCCGCCGAACGCGAGGCCGCCCGGATCACGTCCGCCGCCGCCACCGAGGTGAGCGAGCGCACCGCAAGCCTCGAACGGGAACTCGGCACGAGCCGCGCCTCCGCCGAGCGCGAGCTGACCGAGGCGCGGGTCACCGCCGAGCAGGAGGCCCGGGAGCTGACCGCGACCGCCGAGGAGGCCGCCACGGCGCTGCGTGAGCAGGCCAAGGCCGAGGCCCAGCAGCTGCGCTCCGACGCGGCCCGCGAGGCCGAACTCACCCGGGCGACGGCCGAGACGGCCGCGCAGGAACTCATCGCCGCGGCCACCACCGAGGCGGGTTCCGTTCGTGCGGTCGTCGCCGCCGAGCGGGACGAGGCCGATGTGCTGCTCGCGCGCCGCCACGAGGAGGCCGAGCAGCAGGATTCGGCTCGCCACGAGCAGGCCAAGGCCGAGACCACGGCCATGGTCGCCGACGCGCAGGAGCACGCCCGCGCGGCGGAGACCCGGGTCGCCACCGCCCTCGACAAGGCCGAGGAGATCCGCTCGACCGCCGAGGCGCGCGCCGAGCAGATCCTCACCGCGGCCCGCGCGGCCTCGGACCGGATCACCCGGGAGGCCAAGGAGGACGCCGACCAGCTCCGCACCGAGACCGTGGCCCGGGTGGACCGCGAGCGTCGCACCGCCCAGAGCGAGCTCGACGTGCTGAATCAGCAGCGCGAGTCGATCACCACCTACCTCGACGAGCTCCGGGGCCTGCTCGGCACCGGCGACGACTCCGGCGCCACCGCGCTGGCGAACGCAGTGCCCTACGAGGAGTACGCGAGCCCGACCGACTCGGCGGGGCCGGCGGAGCCGACAGGGTCTGTGGGGTCTGTGGGGTCTGTGGGGTCTGTGGGGTCTGTGGGGTCGGTGGGGTCGGCGGGGTCGGCACAGTCCGCCGCGTCGGCCGCCACGGTCGAATCGGCCCCGGCGGGTTCCTCGGCGGCCTCCGTCCCGTCGGTCGAGTCGGTCGAGTCGGTCGAGTCCGTGGATTCGGTGGATTCCGTCGGGTCCCCGGCGACCGATGACTCGAACGACACGGCCAACACAGGCGACACAGCCGACTCGAACGACACGGGCGACACGGGCGACACGGCCGACGATTCCGAGGCGGAGTCGACGGCTGCAGCCGATCGCACCCGGTCCTCCTAGCCGATGACCCGGGCCGAGGACTGGCGGGCCGAGCGGACCCGGGCGGCGGCCGAGCACGCCGCCCGGCTGGAGGCACGTCAGGCGGCCGAGCACGCCGAGGCAGCGGAGTTCATCGAGCGGTTCCTCGAACGTGCCCGTGCGGCCCGGCTGCCGGCCGAGCCGCTGCGGGTGCAGGGATACGGGGGCCGCGGCAGCGCCCGGACCCCGTTCACCGGCTGGTACCTGCGGCGAGACCGCAGGGCCGCACTCGGCGAGGAGGGCGACTTCTACGTGCTCACCGCCCCGTTGAGCGTGCTCGACCGGATCCGCGGGGTGCGGCCCGAGCCGGTGCCCGCCCCGCTCGTGCTCGGGCAGGGCGGCAAGGACGGCGAGTCGATCGACCTCGTCGACGCCCTCGAGCGGCTCCTGCCCGGCTGGCGCGGCTAGCGATCCTGGCATCACTGGCATCACGGGCACCGCGGGCACCACGGGCACGACCCACCAGCCGGGCGTGCGGCGGCCCGCGCGCGGGGTGACATGATGAATCCATGCCTGGAACGAATCTCACGCGGGCCGAAGCGCATGCCCGCGCGTCACTGCTGACCGCCGACTCCTACGACATCTCGCTCGACCTGACGGTGGGCGAGACGCATTTCCTCAGCACCACGGTGCTGCGGTTCCGCTCCCGGGAGGAGGAGGCGAGCACGTTCGTCGACCTGGTCGACGCGAGCGACCTCGAGATCACGTTCAACTCGGAGCGGCTGGACCCGGCGCGCGTGTACCGCGACTCGCGCATCGAACTGACCGGCCTGCGCGGCGAGAACGAGCTGACCGTGCGCGCCCGGCTGCCCTATTCGCGCACGGGCGAGGGCCTGCACCGGTTCGTCGACCCGGCCGACGACCGGGTCTACCTCTACTCCCAGTTCGAGGTGCCGGACGCCCGCCGCGTCTACGCGAACTTCGAGCAGCCCGACCTCAAGTCGGTCTTCACGTTCACCGTCACCGCCCCGGCCCACTGGGTCGTCGTCTCCAACGCCCCCTCACCCACCCCGGAGCCGGCCGGCGGGGCCGGGGAGGGAACGGCGATCTGGCGATTCGAGCCGACGAAGCGGATGTCGACCTACATCACCGCGATCATCGCCGGCGAGTACCACTGCGTTCATCACTCGTACGAGGGCGCGGGCGGTGAGATCGCGCTCGGGCACTACTGCCGCCGGTCGATCAAGGAGCACCTCGATCTCGACGAGCTGCTCGAGGTGACCAAGCAGGGCTTCGAGTTCTTCGAGCACACGTTCGGGGTGCCCTACGCCTTCGGCAAGTACGACCAGCTCTACGTGCCGGAGTACAACATGGGCGCGATGGAGAACGCGGGCGCGGTCACGTTCCGCGACGAGTACCTGCCCCGTTCCCGGCAGGTGCACGCGTTCTACGAGCAGCGCGCGAACACGATCCTGCACGAGATGGCGCACATGTGGTTCGGCGACCTCGTCACGATGAAGTGGTGGGACGACCTGTGGCTGAACGAGTCCTTCGCGGAGTGGGCCTCCCACCACGCGATGGCCCACGCCACGAAGTACACCGACGTGTGGACGGGCTTCACCAACGCCCGCAAGAACTGGGCCTACCGGCAGGACCAGCTGCCCTCGACGCACCCGATCGCGGCCGACAACGTCGACCTCGAGGCGGTCGAGGTGAACTTCGACGGCATCACCTACGCCAAGGGCGCCTCCACGCTCAAGCAGCTCGTGCACTGGGTCGGTGAGGAGGAGTTCGTCACCGGCCTGCGCCGGTACTTCGCCGAGCACGCGTGGGGCAACACCGAGTTCGCGGACCTGCTCGAGGCGCTCGAGGCCGCGAGCGGCCGGGAGCTCGGCACGTGGGCCGAGGAATGGCTCAAGACCTCCGGCGTGAACACGCTCAGCCCCGAGTTCTCCCTCGCCGGCGACGACTACGCCTCGTTCGCTGTGCGGCAGCGGGCGAGCGAGGACTTCCCGACGCTGCGCCGTCACCGCATCGGCATCGGCCTGTACGACCTGACCGGCGGGCGGCTCGAGCTGCGCGAGCGGCTCGAGGTCGACATCGACGGCGAGCTGACGACGATCGCCGCGTTGGCGGGCGTCCGCCGGCCCGATCTGTTGCTGCTGAACGACGGCGACCTCACCTATGCGAAGATCCGCCTGGACGAGCGGTCGCTCGCCACCGCGATCGCCCACATCGACGTCGTCTCCGACTCCCTCGCCCGGGCCCTGCTGTGGGGAGCGGCGTGGGACATGACCCGCGACGGCCAGTTGCGTGCGCGCGACTTCGTCACCCTCGTGCTCGCGGGCGCCGGCTCGGAGACCGACTCGACGGCCGTGGCGCGGCTGCCGATGTACGTGCGCACCGCCGTCGAGTACTACTCCGATCCGGACCACCGCGACGAGCTGCGGGCCCGCTGGGAGGCCGGCCTGGTCGCCCTCCTCGAGGGCGCCGAGCCCGGCAGCGACCACCAGCTCTCGTTCGCCCGCGCGCTGGCCGGGATCGCGCACTCGCCGTCCGCCCTGGACCTGCTCGCGGGCCTGCTCGACGGCTCGCGGGGTCTCGCCGGGCTGACCGTCGACACGGATCTGCGCTGGACGCTCGTCGTCGCGCTCGCCCGCGCCGGAGTCCACGGCGAGGCCGAGATCGACGCCGAACTCGCCCGCGACAACACGATCTCGGGCCGGGAACGGGCGGCGCTCGCCCGCGCCGTCCGCCCGGACGCCGCCTCGAAGGCCCGGGCGTTCCACGACGCCATGGTCCGTGACGACCTGCCGAACGAGACGCAGCGCCAGATCGCGGCCGGCTTCGCGACCCCCGGGCAGGGCGAGTACCTGGCCCCGCTGCTCGAGGAGTACCTGACCGCGGCGGACACCCTGTGGGAGGAGAAGGGCGTGCAGCGGGCCTCGACCGCGCTCGAGCTCATGTTCCCGATGCCGCTCGCCTCCCCCGAGGTGCTCGCGCGGGTGACCGAGTGGCTCCAGACGTCCCCGGCGAACCCCGCCGCGAAGCGGTACGTGCGCGAGGGCGCGGCGGACATGGCGCGGGCACTGGCGGCCCAGGCCTTCGACGCGGGCTGAGCGCTGCCGCCGAGCGGGGAGCAGAGTCCGCGCCCGGCGGCGGCGGTCTTCCCCGGTCGGGGCCCGGGCTCTCAGTCGATGGCGCGATGCAGCAGGTCGAGCAGGGCCGCGGCGTAGGCGTCCTCGGGGTCGGCCGCGGTGAATGCCGCGGCCGGCTCGTCGCCGAGGCGGGTGCGCACGCGGAATCCGTCTCCCGTGCGGTGCAGGCCGCGGAACGCCTCCCCCAGGAAGGCGCGGAGCTGATCCTCCCGGGGCAGCCACAGCGCCTGCTCCATGGCCACCGAGTCGAGCGCCCACTCCGTCGTGCCGTTGAAGGCGAGCACCGTCCCCGTGGGATGGGCGCGGGCCTCGATCACCATGTCGGAGAGGATGAACACCTCCTCACCCAGCGCCGCCGCCTCGACCCGGAACCGGTCCCCCGGCGCGGGATGCCAGGCCAGGCCGGAGTCGCGGAGGTCCCGGGCGTGGTCGTCGCTGATCATCGACCCACCCTACTCAGGGTCCGTCGAACGCCCGCGAATCGACCGCCGCCATCGCGCCTCGGCTAGAGTCTCATTGCGAATCCAGCAGCCACCCGAGCATCGTTGCGGGCCGGCTGTGGCCACAACGGAGGGTGAGCCGATGCCTCAGCCGAACTCGAACAGGGCACCGCATGCATACGTGATTCACCTCGGCGCCCAGGAGCTGGTGATCCGACAGCGGTACGAGTTCCTGAGCATCGCCAACGACATCCTGATCGCGCTCTGGTTCCTCGTCGGCAGCTTCCTGTTCTTCTCCGACTCCACCGTCTACGCAGGAACCTGGCTGTTCGTGCTCGGCAGTGTGGAGATGCTCATCCGGCCGCTCATCCGATTGACCAGGCATGTGCACTTGCAGCGCTACCACCCACACGCAGGCTCCGCAGCGGCCGCCGGTAACGACTTCTGACCGGGCACCGACCGCAGGGGGCCGTCGTCGACGACGGGAACCCGGTCTCCCACCGGGCACCCGCCTGGTACCGACCAGTACGCGCCACGCCGCCGAGCGACCGCTGCCCCCCGCGTCCGCGCCTGCTCAGCGCGTGCGCCAGCAGCCCGGGTGCCAGTGCCGCCGGTCGGCCAGCCCGGCCTCCTCGCCGAGCAGGTGGTCCTGCCGGAAGGCGACCACGTGCCGCACGCCCGGTGGGATCGGCCGGTGACAGCCCGGGCACGTGTACACCTTCTCGGTGGACGTCACCGTGCGCACGGTCCACGTGCCGTCCCGGGCCGACTCGGTCCGGGCCCCGCCCCGCAGCACGGCGTCCACGTCGAGCTCCGGATGCGGCTCGTCGTAGGGGCGCTTCCTACGCCGGCGCGACGACATCGAGCAGCTCGAGGTCGGCACTCGTGCGCACGATCTCGGCGGAGTTGCCCACGCGCAGCGCACCGAATCGCGGATCGGGATCGATCACGCCGGCCGGAACGACCGAAGCCGCCCCGACCGCGTCCACGAGCCCCACTCCCCCGCGCACGCTCGTGCGCACGACGTCGAGCAGGTGCGCCGTGCCGCCGGCGATCGAGCCGCCCTCCGCGAGCCTGGCGATGCCGCCGGAGACCACGACGTCGAGGCTCCCGAGCCGATAGGCCCCGTCGGCCATCCCCGCGGCCGCCATCGCATCGGTCACGAGCGCGATATTCGCCGAGCCTGCCAGCGTGAACACGTCGGTCACGAGCTCCGGGTGCAGGTGCGCGCCGTCGGCGACGAGCTCGACGACGACCTCCCCCTCCCGCGCCGCGGCGAGCGCCGCCGGCACCGGCCCGGGGTCGCGGTGGTGGATCGTACGCATCCCGTTGAACAGGTGGGTCACAGTCGCGCGCCGCCCACTGCCCGCGAGCATCGCGGCCGTCTCGGTCAACGCCGTGCGCATGACCTGCGCATCCGCGTCCGTGTGGCCGAAGGAGGGCAGCGCCCCGCCGACGATGAGCGTGTCGACGACGCCTCCCGCCCCGAGCAGGTTCTCCGTCTCCGGGGCGAGGGTCATCGTGCGCACGTGCCCGCGCCCCGCGCGCAGCACCCGCGCCGTCAGCTCCGGGTCGCCGCCGGTGATGTGCGCCGGGTTCTGCGCCCCGCACCGGGCGACCGAGATGAACGGTCCCTCGAGGTGGATGCCGGCGATCACGCCGGCCTCCGCCACGTCGGCGAGCATCGCGACCTTCTCCACGAGTGCGTCGCCGCCGGCGGTGACGAGCGAGGCGATCATCCGCGTCGTGCCGTGCCGGCGGTGCTCGGCCACGGCGACCGCGATCTCCTCCGGGGTGGAACTGTCGGGGATCGACGCCCCGCCGCCGCCGTGATTGTGCACGTCGACGAGCCCGGGCAGCAGCAGCTCCCCGGCCCGGGGCGCGGCGGGGGCGGCCGCGCGCACCGGCTCGGGGGCACCCGCCCAGGTTCCCACGTGGGTGATCACGCCACCCGAGAAGCCGAGGACGCCGTCCTCGATCACGTTCTCCGGGGTGACCACCCGGCCGCGTAGCGCCTCCACCTGGGCTCCTCTCGAATACTCGGACTGCTAGAACAGGCGGGACTCGACGTCGTCGATTCCCCTCATGGCATCGTAATCCAGCACGAGGCACCGGATCCCCCGGTCCTCGGCGAGCACCCGGGCCTGCGGCTTGATCTCCTGCGCCGCGAACACCCCGGTGACCGGCGCGAGCAGCGGGTCCCGGTTGAGGAGCTCGAGGTAGCGGGTGAGCTGCTCGACCCCGTCGATCTCGCCGCGCCGCTTGATCTCCACCGCGACGTGGCCGCCGTCGGTGCGGGTGAGCAGGTCGACCGGGCCGATCGCGGTCGGGTACTCCCGGCGCACGAGCGCGTGGCCCGCCCCGAGCAGGTCGACCTGCTCCGCGAGCAGCTTCTGCAGGTGCGCCTCGACGCCGTCCTTGATGAGCCCGGGGTCGATCCCGAGCTCGTGCCGGTCGTCGGCGAGCACCTCGTAGATCCACACCTGGAGCCGGTCGTCGGTCTTCGTCTGGACGACGTTCCACACCTGCCGCACGCCCGTCGCCGCCTGCTCGGGGTCCGGTTCGGCCACGGCCAGCGAGCAGGGCGGGCTCATCCAGTTGAGGGGCTTATAGGAGCCGCCGTCGGAGTGCACGAGCACCGAACCGTCGGACTTGAGCATGAGCACCCGCGTCGCGCGCGGGAGGTGGGCGGTGAGGCGGCCGGTGTAGTCGACCGCGCATTCGGCAACGACGATGCGCACGGTTCTCTCAGATCACGCGGGAGGTTCGGGAATCGGGCGGGCTGGCCTCGAGCCAGGAGACGAGGCCGTCGATCGCCCCATCGGGTGCGGCGAGGTAGAACTCCTCGCCCCGGTAGCGGCAGTGGGCCTCGCTCACCTGGCTCGTGCGCTCCTCGATGCGACGCGCCCGCCGGGCCAGGATGAGCAGCTCGCGGCGGTCGAAGGTGCGCTGGGGCTGGATGGACAACGAGACCACCTCGTGCCAGGCGAGGTGGTCTCGTGTGTAGGTCGCGATGCCGGCGAACCAGCGGTCACCCAGGAGGAGGGCGCATTCGAACGATCCCACCCGCGAGCCGATGGCGCGCAGGCGCCAGAAATACAATCCGGTCAGGGCGAAGCCGACCACAGCGATCCCCGCCAGGGTGATCAAGCCGGCTCGCAGGATCATCTAATCGGCGTCGGTTCCGGACTCGACCGTCGCGTCGATGACGATGGTCACGATGTCGTGGTCGACCGAGACGAATCCGCCGCCGACCTCGAGCTCGACCTTCTCCCCGCCCGTGGGCGTGACCAGCACCGTGCCCGGGCGCAGCACCGCGAGCACGGGCTGGTGTCCGGGCAGGATGCCGATCGAGCCCTCGGAGGCGGGGGCCGTGATGGCACTCGCCTCACCGGCCCACACCGTGCGGTCGGTGGCGACCACCTCAACGCTCAAAGCCACGGTTCACCCTCTCGTTCGTCTGCTGTCTCGGCCGGGCGATCAGCGCAGCTCGGACTGGATACGGGCCCAGTTGCGCTCGAGGTCCTCGAGGCCACCGATGTTGAAGAAGGCCTGCTCCGCCACGTGGTCGTACTCGCCGAGGGCGATCTTGTCGAAGGCCTCGATCGTCTCGGTCAGCGGCACGGTCGAGCCGGTCACGCCCGTGAACTTCTCGGCCATGTACGTGTTCTGCGAGAGGAACTGCTCGATCCGGCGGGCCCGGTTGACCGTGACCTTGTCCTCCTCGGAGAGCTCGTCGATGCCGAGGATGGCGATGATGTCCTGCAGTTCCTTGTTCTTCTGCAGGATCGACTTGACCGCGGTCGCGACCCGGTAGTGGTCCTCCCCGACGTAGCGGGGGTCGAGGATGCGACTGGTCGAGGCCAGCGGGTCCACGGCCGGGTAGAGGCCGCGCGAGGCGATCTCACGGGAGAGGTTCGTGGTCGCGTCCAGGTGCGCGAACGTCGTCGCCGGCGCCGGGTCGGTGTAGTCGTCGGCGGGCACGTAGATCGCCTGCAGCGAGGTGATGGAGTGGCCGCGGGTCGAGGTGATCCGCTCCTGCAGCACACCCATCTCGTCGGCCAGGTTCGGCTGGTAGCCCACCGCCGAGGGCATGCGGCCCAGCAGCGTGGACACCTCGGAGCCGGCCTGGGTGAACCGGAAGATGTTGTCGATGAACAGCAGCACGTCCTGGTTCTGCACATCGCGGAAGTACTCGGCCATGGTCAGGGCCGAGAGGGCCACGCGCAGTCGCGTGCCCGGCGGCTCGTCCATCTGGCCGAACACCAGGGCGGTCTTGTCGAAGACCCCCGCCTCCTCCATCTCGACGATGAGGTCGTTGCCCTCACGGGTGCGCTCGCCGACCCCGGCGAACACCGACACACCGCCGTGGTTCTGGGCGACGCGCTGGATCATCTCCTGGATGAGCACGGTCTTGCCCACGCCGGCGCCGCCGAAGAGGCCGATCTTGCCACCCTGGACGTACGGGGTGAGCAGGTCGATGACCTTGATGCCGGTCTCGAACATCTGGGTCTTCGACTCGAGCTGATCGAATGCCGGGGGCTTGCGGTGGATCGGCCAGCGCTCGGACACCTCGAGGGTCTCGCCCTCGGCGAGGTTGAGCACCTCGCCGATGACGTTGAAGACCTTGCCCTTGGTCACGTCGCCCACGGGCACCGAGATCGCCTCGCCGGAGTCGCGCACCTCGGCGCCGCGGACGAGCCCGTCGGTCGGCTTGAGGGCGATGGCGCGCACGACGTTGTCGCCCAGGTGCTGGGCGACCTCGAGGGTCATCTCGAACGCCTCTTCGCCCTCGCTCTGAGCGCTCAGGTCGATCGTGGTCTTGAGGGCGTTGTAGATGTCGGGGATCGCGTCCGGCGGGAACTCGATGTCGACGACGGGGCCGATCACGCGGGCGACGCGGCCGATGCCCGCGCCGGGCGAGGAGGGCGCCGGGGTGTCAGAGGCGGTGGCAGTCATGGGGTTTCGTCCTTCTGTCTTCAGCTCGCGGCCAGGGCATCGGCCCCGGAGACGATCTCGCTGATCTCCTGGGTGATCTCTGCCTGCCTGGCCGTGTTAGCCAGACGCGTGTACTTACGGATGAGGTCCTCGGCGTTCTCAGTCGCCGTGTGCATTGCCCGCTGCCGCGCCGCCAGTTCGGAGGCGGAGGCTTGGAGCATCGCGTTGAAGATGCGGCTTTCGATGTAGCGCGGCAGCAGCGCGTCCAGCACGCCCTCCGAGCTCGGCTCGAAGTCGTAGAGCGGGAGCGCCTTCTCCGCGGCGGGGGTGACGCCCTCGACCACCTCGAGCGGGAGCATCCGCACGACGCGGGGCTCCTGGGCGACCATCGACTGGAACCGGGTGTAGACCACGTGCAGTTCGGCCACGCCGCCCATGTCCGCCGGTGCCGTGAAGGCCTTGAGGAGCGTCTTGGCCACCTCCCGCGCCACGTCGGCGCTCGGGTTGTCCGAGTCGCCGGTCCAGGACTGGTGCACCTCGGCCCCGCGGAACGTGAAGTAGTTGACGCCGCGCCGGCCGGTGACGTACAGCACCGGCTCCTTGCCCTCGTCGCGGAGCTGATCGCGCAGGCGCTCGGCCTCCCGCAGGATCGTGGCCGAGTAGGCCCCGGCCATCCCGCGGTCGGCCGTCACGACGAGCACGGCGACCCGGTTCGTGTCGGGCCGCTCCGTGGTGAGCACGTGCTCGGCGTCCGAGTGCGTGGCCACCGCCGAGACGGCGCGGGTGATCGCCCGTGCGTACGGGTAGGCCTGCTCGGCGCGGGCGCGCGCCTTCCCGATCCGGGAGGCCGCGATGAGTTCCATGGCGCGGAACATCTTCTTGAGCGTCTCGGTCGATCGGATCCGCTGCTTGTAGATCCGCTGGGAGCCAGCCATTCTCAGCCCCGCTTCTGCTTGACGATCTGCTCCTGATCGATGTCGACGTCCTCACCGTCACCCGCGGGCGCGTCGCCGCCTGAGACGCCGGAGCCGTCACTCGTCAGGAAGGTGCTCTTGAACTTCTCGACGCCGCTCTCCAGCTTCGCGCGGGTGTCGTCGTCGAGCTTGCCGGTCGAGGCGAGCACGTCGATGACGTCGGTGTTGCGACGGAAGTAGTCGATGAGCTCGGCCTCGAATCGGCTCACGTCCGGCAGCGGAACGTGGTCGAAGTGCCCGTTCGTGCCCGCCCAGATCGAGATGACCTGGTCCTCGGCGTCGTACGGCGACAGCTGCGGCTGCTTGAGCAGCTCCATGAGCCGGGCGCCGCGCGTGAGCTGGGCGCGGGAGGCGGGGTCGAGGTCCGAGGCGAACATCGCGAACGCCTCGAGCGAGCGGTACTGGGCGAGCTCGAGCTTGAGCGTTCCCGAGACCGACTTCATCGCCTTGACCTGGGCGTCGCCGCCCACCCGCGACACCGAGATGCCGACGTCGACCGCCGGTCGCTGGTTCGCGTTGAAGAGGTCGGACTGGAGGAAGATCTGTCCGTCGGTGATCGAGATGACGTTCGTCGGGATGTACGCCGAGACGTCGTTCGCCTTCGTCTCGATGATCGGCAGCCCGGTCATCGACCCGGCGCCGAGGTCGTCCGAGAGCTTCGCGCAGCGCTCGAGGAGCCGCGAGTGCAGGTAGAACACGTCGCCCGGGTAGGCCTCGCGGCCCGGCGGCCGGCGCAGCAGCAGGGAGACGGCGCGGTAGGCCTCCGCCTGCTTCGACAGGTCGTCGAACACGATGAGCACGTGCTTGCCCTGGTACATCCAGTGCTGGCCGATGGCCGAGCCGGTGTAGGGGGCGATGTACTTGAAGCCGGCCGGGTCGGAGGCGGGGGCGGCGACGATCGTCGTGTACTCGAGCGCGCCGGCCTCCTCGAGGGCGCCGCGCACGGAGGCGATGGTCGAGCCCTTCTGGCCGACGGCGACGTAGATGCAGCGGACCTGCTTCGTCGGGTCGCCCGAGGCCCAGTTCGCCTTCTGGTTGATGATCGTGTCGAGGGCGATCTGCGTCTTGCCCGTCTGGCGGTCACCGATGATGAGCTGACGCTGACCCCGACCGACCGGGATCATCGCGTCGATCGCCTTGAGGCCGGTCTGCAGCGGCTCGTGCACCGACTTGCGGTCCATGACCCCGGGGGCCTGGAGTTCCAGGGCCCGCCGGCCGTCGGTGGCGATCTCGCCGAGACCGTCGATCGGGTTCCCGAGCGGGTCGACGACCCGGCCCAGATATCCTTCGCCGACCTCGACGGAGAGCACGTCGCCGGTCCGGCGCACCTGCTGTCCCTCCTCGATCCCGGCGAACTCGCCGAGCACGACGACGCCGACCTCGCGGACGTCGAGGTTCAGGGCCAGGCCCAGGGTGCCGTCCTCGAAACGGAGCAGCTCGTTCGCCATGACGCCGGGCAGACCCTCGACCTGCGCGATTCCGTCGGCGGCCATCGTGACCGTGCCGACCTCCTCGCGCGCGCTGGTGGCCGGCTCATAGGAGCTCACGAAGCTGTCGAGCGCAGCCCGGATCTCCTCGGGCTTGATCGTCAGTTCAGCCATGAGTGGGGATTCCTCTTCCTTTTCACCGCTCGAGTGGTATCCAGCGGGGCGAAGTCCAAAAAGCTTGTGGTCAGCCGGCCAAGCGCCGGCGTGCCTCGTCGAGGCGGGTGAGCACGGTGGCGTCCACGAGCTCGTCGCCCACCTGGATCCGCAGACCGCCCACGAGGGCGGGGTCCACGGCGACATTGACCTGCATGGTGCGACCATAGGCGCTCGAGAGCATCGCGCCCAACCGGTCCTGCTGTGCTCGGGAGAGCGGGACCGCGGCCGTGACCACGGCCAGGAGCCGGTTGCGCCGGGTGGCGGCGTGTTCGGCGACGCGCATGAGTCCCGCCGTGAGGGTGCGCCCCCGCGGTGCTGCGACGACCCGGCTCACCAGGTCGAACGCCTCCGAACCGATCCGCTCGCCGAAGACCGACCGCACCAGGTCGACTCGGCGCTCGGCGGGAAGGTCGCGGTTCGACAGGCTCAGCCGCAGCTCCCGTTCCTCGGCCAGGAGCCGCACGATCCGGAAGACGTCCTCCTCGAGGTCGGCGATCCCGTCACGGGAGTCGGCGGCCACGAGCAGGGAAGTGATCGCGAGTTCCTCGACGGCGTCGGTCAGGTCCCGTTCGTCCGACCACCGGTCGCGGGCGAGGCCCGCGATCAGGTCGGCGACCGGTTCGGCGACCGTCGCCCCGAACACGTCCGTGACGAGTCGGGCCTTCGCCTCCCCCTCCCGCGTGGGCTCGGTCAGCGCACGCCGCAGGCCCGCCGAGGAGTCGAGCACGTCGACGACCGCGAACAGCTGCCGGCCGTAGTCGGCGGCCTGCGGGCCCGCACCCGTGACGACCGGCTCCCACCGGCCCGCGGCGGCGGCCAGGCTGGCCGAGGAGGTCGCGCGCATCAGGACTCCTTGGCGGTCGACTCGGTGGCCGTGAGGGTTCCGTCCAACTCGTCCAGGAAGCGATCGATCACGCGGGACTGGCGTGCGTCCTCGGCGAGCGCCTCGCCCACGATCCGGGAGGCCAGTTCGCTCGCGAGCGACCCCACCTCCTCGCGCAGCGAGACGACCGCGGATGCCCGCTCCGCCTCGATCTGGCGCTGAGCCGACTCGAGGATGCGCGCGGCCTCCGCCTGGGCCTGGTCGCGGGCCTCGCCCCGGATCACCTTGCCCTCGGCGTTGGCCTCGTCCCGAATGCCCGCGGCCTCCCGACGGGCGGCCACGAGTTCGGCCTCCTTCTCGGACTGCGCCGCGGCGGCCTCGGCCTGGGCCTTCTGCGCGAGTTCCAGTCCGCCCTCGATCTTGGCGGTCCGCTCGTCGAGCAGGGCCGTCATCTTCGGCATGAGGTACTTGAAGAAGAAGAACCCGATCACGACGGTGACGACGGCCGACCAGAACAGGTCGAAGCCGGCGGGGATGAGGACGTCGAGTCCACTGATCTCGGCCACGGGCAGTGGCTCCGCGAGATTCATCGGTTACTCCTGATGTCGATGGGGCTGAACTGGCATGCGTCGCAGTCGGGGACTAGCCGCACCCGATCAGAAGATGAGGCCGGCGACGAGACCGAGCAGACCCAGCACCTCGATCAGCGCGGCACCGATCATCATGTTGGTGAAGAGCCGACCGGCGACCTCGGGCTGACGCGCCGTGGCGATCTGGGTCTGGCCGAACACGATGCCCAGGCCGATGCCCGGACCGATCGTCGCGAGGCCGTAACCAATGGTTGCGATATTGCCTTCCATGAACTTCCTTCCGTAGGACGCCCCGGCGGAGCGTCGAGTGGGGTGAGGCGGGTGAAGCGGATCAGTGCGATTCTTCGAGGGCGAAGTTGAGGTAGATCGCCGCGAGCAGGGTGAAGATGTACGCCTGCAGCAGCGCGACGAAGATCTCGAAGAGCGTGATGAACAGCGCGCCCGCGAACGCGAGCGGGCTGGCGATCTTCATGAGACCGGCCGATTCGAGGAGCAGGAACTGGGTCGCGGCGTAGGTGAGCACGAGCATCAGGTGCCCGGCCATCATATTCGCGAGCAACCGGATCGCGAGCGTCGCG
This sequence comes from Pseudactinotalea sp. HY158, assembly GCF_009660225.1. Lineage (NCBI taxonomy): Bacteria > Bacillati > Actinomycetota > Actinomycetes > Micrococcales > Cellulomonadaceae > Pseudactinotalea > Pseudactinotalea sp. HY158. The sequence goes on along the minus strand of NZ_CP045920.1, from coordinate 1,075,071 downwards.
GGCCGGATCACGAAGACCTGGAGGGCCTCGATCGGGGTGATGAGGACGTAGGCGACCGCCGGGATCCCCGGCGGGAACAGCTGCGACTTGAGGTAGCGCCCGAGGCCCTGCTTGCGCACGCCCGCGACGAGGTAGACGACGAGCACGACGACGGCGAGCAGCAGCGGCAGCCCCATCCGCGCGGTCCCGGCCGTGTTGAGCCCGGGCACGATACCCGCGATGTTCATCGCGAGGATGAGGAAGAACATCGCCGTGAGCATGGGCACGTACGGGCGCCCGCGGCGCTTCCCGAGGACCTGCTCGGCGATCTGCACGCGCACGAAGTCGAGGCCGAACTCGACGGCGGCCTGGCCCCGGCTCGGAACGAGCGTGGCCTTGCGGGTCCCGAGCCACAGCAGCAGGATGAGGAGACCGGCCACGACCAGGCGGACGAGCATGATCCGGTCGAAGGTGAGGATTCCGCTCTCCCACAGCGGGGTGGGAAAGAACTCGTCGATGCCCGGGGTGTGCAGGCCGCCACCCTCAGCGAGGACCGGCAGGGCGTTCATACCAGTAGACAGAATGCTCTCCAGCGATCTCAGGCAGTGGTTCATCTCCGGGGGAGGCGGCGTCGCGCGAACCGCTTGCGATACGTGCAAAAGTACGTGGCCAGGTTACCCGATCGGGGCCCTCCCCCGGCCAGGGTCGACTATGGCCGCAGTCACTCCGGTTCGTCACCCGTCCGCGCCGCCGGGCTCGACGGCCCGGAATCGGCGCGATCGCGGGGCTGCACCCGCGCCGGACCGTCCCCGGCCACCGGCGGCCGCGGGTTCGCTGTGACAGAGGTCACCGCGGGAGCCGGTTGCGCTCCACCCACGTACGGGATCCGGGCGCGGGCGACGAGCACGATCTCGACGATGAGCGCGCCGATGACGATCGCGAGGATCGTGGCCGCGAAGGTCCCCCGATGGTAGAACTCCTGGCCGCGAAGCCAGAACACGACGACGCCGAGGATGACCATCTTGACCATCCAGCCGCCGAGCAGCACCGCCATGAGCAGGTGCATGCCGCGCCCGGCCACGAGGTAGAGGCCGCCGACGGTCGTGCCGGTGAAGAACAGCCCGAGCGCGGCGGCGATGAGCGCGGCCCACACGCCGGGCCACCCGGCGATCAGCGCGCCGGCCACGAGCCCGGCCGCCCCGAGGGCGCAGGTGAGGATGATCAGGCCGACGAAGACCCGTCTGATCAACGCGAGGATCTCGGGGGTGTTGACGTAGGAGTCCGCATTCGGTGCGCTGGGGCTCATGGCTGTCCGATCATGATCGTGGTGAGGCCGGGTCGCTCGAGGGCGACGCGGTCGCGGGGGACTGGGCCCGCGCGCGTGCGGCCCTCGGCAGCCGGACGGTAACCCCGATCGCGAGGAGGAGTCCAATCCCCGTGACCACCGCCACCCAGACGCCGGGGAAGATCGCGAGGGCGGCGGCGCTGAACGCGATGAGGGTCGCCCACGTGTACATGATGAGCACGGCATTGCGGTGGGAGTGACCGAAGTCGAGCAGTCGGTGATGCAGGTGGGTCCGGTCCGCGTGGAACGGCGAATGCCCCTTCGCGAGCCGCCGCATCGTGGTGATGACCATGTCGAGCAGCGGCAGCAGCAGCACGGCGAAGGGCAGCAGCAGCGGGAGGAAGGCGGGCAGCGCCGTCGTGGTCGTGAGCACGGCCGGGTCGATCTGTCCGGTCACGACGATGGCCGCGGCCGAGACCGTGAAGCCGAGGAACATCGCCCCGGAGTCCCCCATGAACAGCGAGGCGGGGTGGAAGTTGTGGGGCAGGAAGCCGAGGCACACGCCCACGAGGCAGGCGATGACGACCGTGGCCAGGTTGGAGTAGTCGGTCGGGTTGTCCGTGCGGGTGAGCATGTAGCTGTAGATGAAGAACGCCGCTCCCCCGATGGCCATGAGCCCGGCGGCCAGGCCGTCGAGTCCGTCGACCCAGTTGACGGCGTTGATCACGACGACGACCACGACGACCGTGGCGATGAGCGAGAGCCGGGAGGAGCCGATCGTCAGCCCGAAGATCGGAAAGGTGATGAGCTGGACCCCCTGCCAGGCGAGCAGCCCGGCGGCGAGCATCTGGCCGATGAGCTTCGTGATCCAATCGAGGTCCCAGATGTCGTCGGCGACGCCGAGCAGGCAGACGAGGCCGGCGCATCCGAGGATCGCCCAGGGCAGCCCGTCGGCGAAGACCGTCTCCAGGAACGGCATGGTCGAGGCGACGACCATCGCGACCACGAGGCCCGCGAACATGGCGACCCCGCCGAGCCGCGGGGTGGGCACGCTGTGGACGTCCCGGGAGCGCACCGGGGTCACGGCATGCACCTTCTGCGCGAGGCTGCGCGCGAGCGGGGTGGCCAGGTAGGTCACCGCGGCCGCGATCGCCATGAGCAGGAGGTAGATCCTCACGCAGGCTCGTCCTGCTCGGCAGGCGCCCCGATCAGATCCGGCGGCGGGTCGCTCCCGGCCAGGACGGCGGGCGCCTCGGGCTCCGGCGGCGCCGGCTCGCCCGCCGTGGCCGAGTCCTGGTCGCCGGCGGCGAGCTCCGGGGCGACGGCGGCCAGCTCGGCGACGCTCAGGGCCCCCTCGCGCACGATCCGCAGCACGCCGGTGCTCGCGTCGACGATCGTCGAGGGCACCCCGCCGCTCACGGGTCCGCCGTCGAGGTAGACCCGCACGGACCCGCCCAGCTGGGCCCGCGCGGCGGCGGCCGTCCGCGCCGCGGCGCGACCGGACTTGTTCGCGCTCGAGACGGCCAGCGGGCCGGTGCGCCGCAGCAGGGCGAGCGCGAACTCGTGATCGGGTACCCGCAGGGCGACGGTGCCCTCCGTCTCCCCGAGGTCCCAGACGAGGGAGGGCTGGGCGCTGAGGATGAGGGTGAGCGGGCCGGGCCAGAACTTCTCGGCCAGCGCACGGGCCGCGGCGGGAACGTCGGTCGCCAGGCCGTCCATCGTGCGCACGTCGCCGATGAGCACCGGCGGCGGCATGTTCCGGCCCCGCCCCTTCGCCGCGAGCAGCCGGCTCACCGCCGCGGGGGTGAAGGCGTCGGCCGCGATCCCGTAGACCGTGTCCGTGGGTATGACGGCCAGGCCGCCGCCGGCCAGGGCGCGGGTGGCCTCGTCCAGATGCGGCCACCAGGTCGCGGGATCCGTGCAGTCACGCAGTTCGCTCACGGTCAGTAGTCTCCCACGCCGTCGGCGGCTCCCGTCTCACCCCGGCAGCCGGTTCCGGCCCGCGTCGCCACGAGCATCCGGTCGCGCCCGGTGAGGTCGGGCCGGGTGTGCACGCCGGTGAAGGCGCCGCCGGCGGCGGCGAGTCGCCGGGTCCGGGGGCCCTGCACGTCGGCGTGTTCCATGACGAGCAGTCCCCCCGGCCGCAGCAGCCGCGCGGCGGCCGCGATGACGGCGCCGGGCACCGCGAGGCCGTCCGGGCCTCCCCCGTAGAGCGCGAGTTCGGGGTCGTGGTCGCGCACCTCCGGATCCACCGGCACCGCGTCCGGGGGGATGTACGGCGGATTGGAGACGACGACGTCCACCCGGCCGGTCAACTCGCCCAGGAGCGTGGGGTCGCGCACGTCGCCGACCACGACGGACGGCGAGGCGCCGACGCGGGCCGCGTTCGTCGTCGTCAATCGGACCGCCTCCCGGCTCCGGTCGATCGCCCAGACGCGCGATGCGGGAACCTCCGTCGCGACGGCGAGCGCGAGCCCGCCGGCGCCCGTGCACAGGTCGACCACGAGCGGGCGGGCGACCCCGCGGGCGGCGTCGATGGCGACCTGGGCCACGACCTCGGTCTCGGGCCGGGGCACGAACACCCCGGGGCGCACGAGCAGGTCGAGGTAGCGGAAGGTCACCCGGCCGGTCAGGTGCTGGAGCGGCTCGCGGCGGCGCCGACGATCGACGAGCTCGGCGTAGGCACCAGCAAACCCCGGCGGCACCGGTGGGGGGAGGATGAGGTTGAGCCGGTCGACGCCCAGGACGTGGGCGGCGAGGGTCTCGGCATCGGGGCGCGGGGAGGCGACCCCGGCGTCCGCGAGCACGGCGGCCGCGGCCCGCACGAGCGCGGGCAGGTCGGACGTCACGTCCCGAGCGCGTCGCTCGCGTGGGCGAGTCGCTCCGCCTCGTCCATCTCGATGGCCGAGGTCACGACGGGGTCGAGGTCCCCGTCGAGGGCGTGGTCGAGGTTGTACGCCTTGTAGCCGGTGCGGTGATCGGAGATGCGGTTCTCCGGGAAGTTGTACGTGCGGATCCGCTCGGAGCGGTCGACGGTGCGCACCTGGGAGCGTCGCGCCGCGGAGGCCTCGGCGTCCAGTTCCTCCTGGCGCGCGGCGTGCAGCCGGGCCCGCAGCACCCGCATCGCGGCCTCGCGGTTCTGGATCTGCGACTTCTCGTTCTGCATCGAGACGACGATCCCGGTGGGCACGTGGGTGATCCGCACGGCCGAGTCGGTCGTGTTGACGCTCTGACCGCCGGGGCCGGAGGAGCGGTAGACGTCGATGCGCAGGTCGTTCGCCTCGATGTCGATCTCGCCGGCCTCCTCGACCTCGGGCAGCACGAGCACGCCCGCCGCGGAGGTGTGGATCCGCCCCTGGGACTCGGTCACGGGCACCCGTTGGACCCGGTGCACGCCGCCCTCGTACTTCAGGTGGGCCCACACCCCCTCGCTCGGATCGGTGATCGAGCCGGCCTTGATCGCGATCGACACGTCCTTGTAGCCGCCGAGGTCGGACTCGGCGGCGTCGAGGATCTGCGAGGACCAGCCCCTGCGTTCGGCGTACCGCAGGTACATCCGCACGAGGTCGCCGGCGAACAGGGCGGACTCCTCCCCGCCCTCACCCGCCTTGACCTGGAGGATCACGTCGCGGGAGTCGTCCGGGTCGCGCGGGATGAGCACGGTGCGCAGGTCCTCGGCGGCGGCGGCCTCCGCCGCCTGCAGCGCAGGCAGCTCGGCCGCGAAGTCCGGATCGTCCTGGGCGAGGTCCGCGGCGTCCGCCGCATCGGCGTGCGCCGACTCCCACGTGCGGTAGGCCCGCACGATCCGGCCGAGTTCGGCATACCGACGCCCGAGCGTGCGGGCCCGCGCCTGATCGGAATGCACCGCCGGGTCGGCCAGGGCCGCCTCGATGTCGGCGTGTTCGGCGAGGATCGGCTCGACGACGACGAACTCGTTACCCGCGGCCATCAGCGGGACAACGACCGGCGCAGCGCGGCCTTCTCCGCCGGGGTGACCCGGATCGAGCCGAGGAAGCCCTCGTTCGTGGCCTGGCCGAGCGACTCGGCCAGCCAGTCGAGACCCGACTCGGGCGTACGGTCCGCGAGCATCCGCCGCAACACCTGCCGGTGGGCGAGGTCGTCGAGGTCGAAAAGCTCGTCCTCGCGTCGGGTGGCCGAGGCGCGCACGTCGATCGCCGGGAGGTGCCCCGCCGCCACGAGGTCCGCGTCGAGCGTGATCTCGGCGGTCGCGGTGCCCGTGAACGCCTCGGCGATCTGGTCGTCGAGTTCGGTGCCGCCCGTGGTCAAGGTGGCGATCATCGTGAGCGAGCCGGCGTTCTCCACCGTGCGGGCCGCCCCGAAGAACTTCTTGGCCAGGTGCGCCGCATTCGTGTCGAGGCCGGCGCCGGACCGGCTCGAATGGGCCGCGGCGTGGTAGGCGCGGGTCAGGGCGGTGAGCGAGTCGAGCAGGAGCACGACGTCCTGCCCCATCTCCACGAGCCGCTTGGCCCGCTCGACGGCGAGCTCGGCGACGGTCGTGTGGTCGGTCGCGGGCCGGTCGAACGTCGAGGCGACGACCTCGCCGCGGACCGCCCGCTCCATGATCGTCACGTCCTCGGGTCGCTCGTCGAGCAGCACCATCATGAGATGGGCCTGCGGGGAGGCGTCGGCGATCGTGGCGGCGAGCTGCCCGAGCAGCGTCGAGCGTCCGGAGGCCGTCGGTGCGTGGATGAGCGCGCGCTGGCCCAGTCCGAGCGGGGCCACGAGATCGATGATGCGCGGCCCGAGCGCACCGCTGCCGAGCGGCAGCCGTCGCTGCGGGTACACGGGGGTGAGGTCGGCGAACTCCGGGCGCGCGGTGGTCTCCTCGACGGCGATGCCGTTGATCGAGTCGAGCCGCACGAGCGCATTGAACTTCTGCCGGTGGTTGCTCTCGCCCTCCCGCGGCTGGCGCACGGCACCGGTGATCGCGTCGCCGCGACGCAGGCCGGACTTGCGCACCTGGCCGAGGTTGACGTACACGTCGGAGGTTCCGGGCTGGTAGCCCGTCGTGCGCACGAAGGCGTAGTTGTCGAGCACGTCGAGGATGCCGGCCACGGGCACGAGCACGTCGTCCTCGTGGATGTCGTCCTCCTCGTAGGCCGAGGTCTCGCGCGCGGGCGTGCGGCGCTTGCGATCGCGGCCGCGGTCCCGACCCCGCCGCCGGCGCCCGGCGCGATCGCCGTCGGCGTCCGCGTCGGATCCGGCCGATCGCGGCGAATCCGCCTCGCGGTCCTGCGGGTCGGGGAAGTGGATGATGTCGTCGAGGGAGGCGAGCGCCTCCTCCGGTCCGCGGCCGGAGCGGGACGGCTGCTGAGTCGCCTGCCGGGCCTGCTGCTGACGGGCGCGCCCGCCGTTGCCGGTGCCGTCCCCGGCACCGGGCCCGGCACCGGCCCGTCTCGACGGGGCCTCGCCCCCGGTGGCGGCGGACCGCTGGGCCTGCGGACGCGACTGTGTTTGCTCGGTCCGCTCGGCCCGCTCGGCCCGCTCGGTCCGCTCGGCCGGCTTGGTTCGAGCGGCCGGCTCGGCCGGCTGGGTTCGCGAGGCCGGCTCGGCCCGCTCGGCGGCCTGTGCTCGATCCGGCTGCTCGGCCGGCCGGGGAGCGGACTCGGCCGCGCGGTCGCCGCCGATCTCTGCCAGCACGTCGAGCGTCGGCGCCTCGTGGCCGGCCCCGCCGACCGGCTTGGTGCGCCCGCGCCCGCGGCTCGTCGCCGCCCGACGCGAGCTCCCCGCGGCACGCTGGCCGGACGTCCGGGCCGCCGACGCGGGCCGGGCCTCGCCGGTCGGCCGGCTCGGCTCGTCCCCGGCCGAGGGAGCCGACTGAGCTGACGGAGCCGACTGGGCCGCTTGGGCCGGCTGGGCCGCTTGGGCCGGCTGAGCCGGCTGAGTCGCTCGAGCCGGCTGGGTCGCGGCGCCGGCCCGGATCGCCTCGATCAATTCGCCCTTACGCAGCCGGGAGATGCCCTTGAGGCCGAGCTGCCCGGCGATCGCCTGCAGCTGCGCCAGCTTCATTGCCGACAACGCAGCGGTGGATGCCTGGTCCTTGGATTCAGTCACGAGAGTCCTTCTCGATCCGAGCCGGCTCCGAAAGGAAGAATGGCTCGATTGTCATGGGAGGCCCGAGGGTAAGAAACCATTCCGGGCTGGATCGTCGCCCGGGTGGGTGCGCACGCGCACTCGCTCCGACGGTGACCGGAGGGCGACGGGCACAACACTAGCGCAGCCGAGCGGGATCCGGCGCCCTCCCCCGAGGTCCGTATCCGCGGCCCGACGGACGGGGCGCGGGCTCACTCGGAGCCCGCCACCGCCCCACTCGAGGCGACGGCGATCGGGTGCACCTGCCAGTCCGGGTCCACCATCGAGCGCGCCTCGGCGGTGAACCCGTCGAGCACGACGATGCTCGGTCCGGCCCCGGAGACCACTGCGGCCGACCCCGCGGCCCGGAGCCGCTCGAGCAGCGCGAGGGTGGCGGGCATGACGTCCCGGCGATAGTGCTGGTGGAGCCGGTCCTGCGTCGCCGTGAACAGCAGGTCGTGCCGGCCGCCGAGGGCGAGCGCGAGCAGGCCCGCCCGGGCCGCCGTGAACGCGGCATCGGCGTGCGGCACCTGATCCGGGAGCGCTCCGCGGGCACGCCGGGTGGCCAGTCGGCGCGACGGCACGAGCACGACCGGGCGCAACGAGGCCGCGCCCTCGATCCGTGCGGCCCGGGCGACGCCGTCCTCGACGAACGCGATGGTGGCGCCCCCGTGCAGGGCCGGTGCCGCGTTGTCGGCATGACCCTCGAACTCCGTCGCGAGCGTGAGCAGGGCCGCGTCGTCCAACGCCTCCGGGTCGCTGATGAGGCCGCGTGCGAGCACGAGACCGGCGATCGTGGCAGCCGCGCTCGAACCGAGGCCGCGGCCGTGCGGGATGCGATTGTGACACTCGAGCACGAGACCGGCCTGGGGCGCGTCGACGTAGTCGAGCGCCGCGCGCAGCGCGCGCAGCACCAGGTGGTCGCCGTCGGTGGGGACGACGCCCGCCCCCTCCCCCGTGACCGACGCGCTGCTCGCGCCGGTCACCGCCCGCACCCGCACGTCGTCCCACAGGTCGAGCGCGAGGCCGAAGGAGTCGAAGCCCGGCCCGAGGTTCGCGCTCGTGGCGGGCACCCGCACCCGGGCGCGATCGCCGGTGAGCCGCATCAGAGTTCGAGCGCGCGGACGGCGTCCGCCGTGGTGGCGCCGATGACCTGCGGCTCCAGGTCGCGGCCGCCGAGCGCCGTCGCCGTGTCCTTGAGACCGTTGCCGGTGACCGTGCACACGATCGTGGCACCCGCGGGGACCTCCCCGCGTTCCGCCCGCTGCAGCAGCCCGGCCACGCTCGCCGCCGAGGCGGGCTCGACGAACACGCCGACCTCGGCGGCGATGAACGCCTGCGCGGAGAGGATCTCGGCATCCGTGACGGCGTCGATACGTCCCCCGGACTCGTCCCGCGCGGCCACGGCGAGCGACCAGGAGGCCGGGTTGCCGATGCGGATCGCGGTCGCGACCGTCTCCGGGAACTCGACCGGGGCCCCCTTGACGAGCGGAGCCGCCCCCTCGGCCTGCACGCCCCACATCGCCGGCAGCTTCGAGGAGACGCCGTCGGCGTGGTATTCGCGGTAGCCCATCCAGTAGGCGGAGATGTTGCCGGCGTTGCCCACGGGCAGCACGTGCAGATCCGGGGCGTCACCGAGCGCGTCGACGATCTCGAACGCCGCGGTCTTCTGGCCCTGCAGCCGGTAGGGGTTGACCGAGTTGACCAGTGCCACGGGGTAGGCGTCGGCGAGCTCGCGCACGATCCGCAGGCAGTCGTCGAAGTTCCCGTCGACGGCGATGAGCCGGGCCCCGTGCACGATCGCCTGGGCGAGCTTGCCGGCGGCGATCTTGCCCGCAGGCAGGATCACGGCGCAGCCGAGGCCCGCGCGGGTGGCGTAGGCGGCGGCCGACGCCGAGGTGTTCCCCGTCGAGGCGCACACGACGAGCTCGGTGTCCGTGCCGGCCACCTTGCTCATCGCCATGGTCATGCCCCGGTCCTTGAAGGACCCGGTGGGATTGGCGCCGTCGACCTTGAGGTACACGGTCGCCCCCGTGCGCTCCGACAGGTGCGGGGCCGAGACCAGCGGTGTGCCGCCCTCCCCCAGCGACACGACGGTGTCGGCGTCCGTGATCGGGAGCCGATCGGAGTATTCGGCGATGAGTCCGCGCCAGAGAGTGGCCATCAGTGTCCTTCCACGCGCAGGATCGAGATGATCCGCGTCACTGGTTCCAACGTAGCGAAGGTCGCCATCGTCGCGTCCAGGAGAGCCTGCTCCGCCTGGTGGGTGACGATGGCCAGTTCGGAGCGGTCCTGGGCGATCGAGGTCTGCCGCACCGTCTCGATCGAGACATCGTGCTCCGAGACGACGGTGGCGATCTCGGCGAGAACGCCCGGACGGTCGACCACCTCGAGCCGGATGAGGTAGCGGGTCGGCACGAGGCCCGGCTCGACGATCCGCGCCCCCAGGTAGTTCGACTCGGCCGGTGCGCGCCCGCCCCCGACGGCCGACCGGGCGGCGTCGACGATGTCTCCGAGCACCGCGGCCGACGTCGGCGCCCCGCCCGCCCCCTGCCCGTAGAACATGAGGGTGCCGGAGGATTCGGCCTCGATGAAGACGGCGTTGTACGCCCCGCGCACGCCGGCGAGGGGGTGGTCGAGTGGCACGAGGGCGGGATGGACCCGCACGGCGATGCCGTCGTCGACCATCTCCGCGATCGCGAGGAGCTTGATCACATCGCCGGTGGCGGCGGCGGCGTTGATGTCGGCGGCCGTGACCGAGCGGATGCCCTCGGTGGGCACGTCCTCGGCGCTCACGCGGGTGTGGAACGCGAGCGAGGCGAGGATCGCGGCCTTCGCGCCGGCGTCGAGGCCGTCGACGTCGGCGCTCGGATCGGCCTCGGCGTATCCCAGTTCCTGGGCGCGGGTGAGGGCGGTCTGGAAGTCGAGGCCGGTCGTGGTCATCTGGTCGAGGATGTAGTTCGTGGTGCCGTTGACGATGCCGATGACGCGTTGGATCCGGTCGCCGACGAGGGATTCGCGGATCCCGCGCACGACGGGCACGGCGCCGGCGACGGCCGCCTCGTAGAGCAGGCTCGCGTGGGCGGCGTCGGCGGCCTCGTGCAGCGCGGGACCGTGGCTGGCCAGCAGCGCCTTATTCGCCGTGACGACGCTCGCCCCGGCCTCGAACGCGCGCTGGATGAGGGCACGGGCCGGGTCGATGCCGCCCATGAGCTCGACCACGAGGTCGGCGGAGTCCACGAGCGCCTCGAGGTCGGAGCTGAGGAGTTCGACCGGAACGACGGGATCACGCATCGCATCGGGATTGCGCACGCCGATACCCGTGAGCTCGATCGCGGTGCCGGCGCGGGCGGCCAGGTCGTCACGGTCGGTCAGCAGGCGCCGCACGACCTCCGTGCCGACGACTCCGCAACCGAGCACGACGCAGCGCAATGGGGAGGGCTGTGCGGTCATGATCTCCTCAGCGACGATGGGGCGATGGCTCGCCCAAGGATACGGGCATCCCCGGAGGCGCCGCACCGGCGTCTCAGCGGGCCGGCCGGCTCAGCCCAGATCGAGGGCGAGCAGGTCGGCGACGGTCTCCCGGCGCACGATCTCGCGCGGCTCGCCGTCACCGAGCGCGACCACGCCGGGCCGGGGCACGAGGTTGTAGTTCGAGGCGAGGCTCCGGCCGTATGCGCCGGTCGCGGGAACGGCGAGGAGGTCCCCAGCTCGGATGTCGGCGGGGAGCTGCACCTCCTCGACCACGATGTCGCCGCTCTCGCAGTGCTTTCCGACGACGCGGGCGCGCACCGTCTCGGCGCCGCCCACGCGATTCGCGAGCATCGCGGTGTAGGAGGCGTCGTAGAGGATGGTGCGGATGTTGTCGCTCATGCCGCCGTCGACGGAGACGTAGAGCCGCTGCGAGCCGTCCTCGGTCGTGACGGGCTTGACCGTGCCCACCGTGTACACGGTGACCATCGCGGGACCCACGATCGACCGGCCGGGCTCGATCGAGATCTCGGGCACACTCGCCCCGAGCGCCGCGCACTCCGCGCGGACGGCACCGGCCAGGTCGGCCGCGACGACGGCCGGGTCGAGGTCCGCCTCCCCGGGAAGGTAGGCGATGCCGTAGCCGCCGCCGAGGTCGATCTCCGGCACCTCGATGCCGGCGGCCTCCGCCTCGGCGCGAAGGCCGAGCACGGCGCGGGCGGCCTCGGCGAACCCGCCGGAGCCCATGATCTGCGAACCGATGTGGGAATGGAGCCCGACGAGCCGCAGCCCGGGCGAGGCGGCGATCGCGTCGAGGGCGGCCCGGGCGGCGCCGGTCGCGAGCGAGAGCCCGAACTTCTGGTCCTCGTGGGCGGTGGCGATGAACTCGTGTCCGCCGGCATGGATACCGGTGGTCACCCGCACCATGACCGGCACGTCGCTCGCGCCCAGGTCCGCGGCCACGCGGGCCACGAGCTCGATCTCGGGGAGCGAGTCGATGACGATCCGCCCGACGCCGGCGCCGATCGCCGTGGCGATCTCGCCCGCGGACTTGTTGTTGCCGTGCAGCCCGATGTCCTCCCCGGGGATCCCGGCCGCGAGCGCCGTGGCCAGTTCCCCGCCGGTGGCGCAGTCGACCCGCAGCCCCTCGGCGTGGACCCAGCGCAGCACGGCCGTGGAGCTGAACGCCTTGCTCGCGTAGTAGACCGCGACCGGCCGGCCGAACGCGGCCGCGAACGCGTCCCGGAACCGGGCCGCGCGGGCCCGCAGATCGGCCACATCGAGAAGGAAGGAGGGCGTCGCGAACGTCTCCGTGAGATCGGTCACTGGATACCCGGCCAGTTCGAGCACGCCGGCGCGCACCGCGGCTCCCGCGGGCCACGGAGCACCGAGCGGCGCGGGCGGGATCTGGCTAGATTCGGCGGTGGCGATGGCGTCGTCCCTTCGGGGGAATGGAGAACTAGCGGCTCATGCTAGGCCACGTCGCCGCCCGCCCGCCGATTCGAGATCGGCGTCGCCGTGCTGCTAAGCTTCCCGACGGTGCACACCACCGGCGGCCCCCAGGGGAAGCGCCGCGCGGGTGCATCGAGATCGCCCCTGTAGCTCAGTGGATAGAGCGTCTGCCTCCGGAGCAGAAGGTCGTGGGTTCGAGTCCCGCCGGGGGCACCGCCGATGCGGTGCCCGACACTGGCCGACGGCGGCCGGTGATCGCACGCAGTCGTGCGGGCTCGCTAAGGTGGAGCCCGTGACCGATACCTCGACTCCGGGCCGGCTCGGCCAGAACTTCACCCTGACCCACGGCGAGATGGTCGCCGACATCGTCTCGTTCGGCGCCCACCTGCGCACCTTCCGGGTGGGGGCGCGCGACGTCGTCACGCCGTTCGGGATCGACGAGTTCCCGCCGGCGAGCTCGGGCGCCGTGCTCGTGCCCTGGCCCAATCGGCTCGAGGACGGCCGCTACACCTGGCGTGGCGGCGACCACCGGGCGCCGATCAACGAGGTCGACCGGATGACCGCACTGCACGGGCTGATGCAGTGGCAGCACTGGTCCGGGGTGCTCATCCACGACGCCTGCGTCCGGCTCTCGGCCACCCTGACGGCCACGCCCGCCTACCCGTTCACGCTCGAGCTGAACATCGAGTACCTGCTCACCGCCGAGGGCCTCGAGGTGACCCTGCGGGCCACGAACACCGGGGCCGAGGACGCCCCCTACGGCAACGGCTTCCACCCCTGGCTCTCCCCCGGGCCGGGCGGGCTCGACACGGCGGTGCTGAGCGCCGACGCGACCACCTGGTACCCGACCGACGAACGGCTGCTGCCCACCGGGATCGAACCGCTGCCCGACCACTTCGACTTCCGCAGCCCCCGTCCGGTGGGCTCGACGACCTTCGACGACGCGTTCGGCTCCCCCACGTTCGACGCGGACGGGCGCTCCTGGGTGCGCCTGCGCGGGGACGACGGCGCCACCGCCGAGGTGTGGATGGAGTCGCCGTTCGCGCTGTGGCAGCTGTGCTCGGCCGGCCCCGGCGCGGACGGTCGGCGGCCCGGGCTCGCGGTCGAACCGATGACCTGCCCCGCGAACGCCTTCCGCAGCGGCGACCATCTCCTCACCCTGGCCCCCGGCGAGACCCACACGGTGCGCTGGGGAGCGAGGCTCACCCGGGACTGATCGCGGCTCACCGCGCCAGGAGGGCGTCGACGTCGGGCAGGCCGTCGAACCGGCCGAACGGACCGGTCGCGGCGCTCTCCTCGGCCGCCCGGAGGCCTCCGGCCCAGGCAGAGGCCTCGATCGCGTGGCCGCCCTCGAAGTCGGCGTTCACGGGCACATCGACCGCCCCCGCGACGGCGCGCAGGTGCGCCGGCACCGGCTCGACCGGAACGTGAGCGTCGGCCCGCCCGGGCGCTACCGGCCGAAGCACTCCAGGTTGGCGCCCGTCAGCGGGGCCGCATCGTGCGAGGCGAGCCAGGGCACCGGATCGACGGTCGTGAGCTCACGGTCGGTGTGGATCTCGAGGTGCAGGTGCGGGCCGGTCGAGTTCCCGTAGGAGCCGACGCCACCGATGACGTCGCCGACGCGGAGCTCCTGGCCCTGGCTCACGTACACGTCGTTCGGGTACATGTGGATGTACCAGGACCACACGGACTCGCCGTCGATCTCGTGGCGCACGATGACGAGCGTGCCCGAGCGGCCCTGCTTGCCAGGGCCGACGTACTCGACGACGCCATCGGCGACGACGTGAATGGGGGTGCCGGCCGGGGCGGCGAAGTCGACGCCGGTGTGCATCGAGTTCCGGCCCCACATGGAGCGGTAGCCGTAGGTCGAGGTGGTGCGGTAGGAGCCCTGCGGGAGCGGCATGATGACGCCGATCGGGGCACTCGCGACCTCGGCGGCCGCGGAACCGTTCGCCTCGGCGGCGAGGTTGCCGCACGTGGGAGTGCGTTCCTGGCTGCGGCTCGCGGAGACGACGGCGCGCACCGAGGCGAGCGGGTCGGCCGAGAGGTTGTTCGTGTCCACCGCGTCGGTGCCGTAGGAGCTGCCGGCCGCGAGCACGTCGAGTCCGCTGACCCCCGCGAGCGCGGTCGCGCTGGCGCTCGAGTCGCCCGGCACTCCCCCGACGAGCGGCACGACGGTCGTCGCTGCGGCCAGGCCGCCCAGGAGCACCACCCGGGGCGCCCACGTGTGCTTGACCCGAACACCTCGGGCGCCGTGGCCGGCTCGGGCATCGTGACCGGATCGGCCGCCGCGGCGGAGTGCACGAGCGGATCGCGTCGGCGCGGGCTCCACGGCGTCCGAGGAGTCCGGGGCCACGGCCGTGATCGCCGCGGCGATCTGGCGGGTGCCCATCGGATCCGTCTGCTCGGGGACACTCTCCGGGACGACGCCGCGCACGCTGCTCATCGACAGCGCCGCCGAGGCTCGCCGCTCGGCCGCACCCCCCGAGTCTTCAGAGCTCTGAGAACCATCAGAGCCGTGAGAACCGGTCGGGTCCACCGCCTCGGCGCGGGTGGCTTCGCGCTCGGCGCGCCGCTCCGCCTCGCGGATGGAACGACGGGTCGGGACAGCCTCAGCGGGCACATCACGCTGAGGATTCACACGGCCTCCGGTAGGTCACGATCGATCACGGGCTGGACAACGTTCAGCACTGTAGCGCGTCGGACCGGCCCATGCGAGCCCGAGCGTTCACATGTGGACAGACATTCACAGTTCCGCCTCAGCCCCGGTTACCTCGGTCACCCGGGCGCCGCCCGAGATGGTGGATGCGCTGCATGGAATCGCGCACCTCGCCCACGAGCTCCTCGAGGATGTCCTCGAGGAAGACGATCCCGATCGGAGCCCGCCCGAGCGATCCACCCGCCGCGAGCTCCCCTGCGTCCCCGGTCACGAGCGCCAGGTGGGCCCCGGTGCGCTGCATCCGCCCGAGCACGTCCTCGACCTCGTCGCCGCGTCCGGCCACGGTGAGGCCGCGGATCCGCCAGGGCGGAACCGGATCGTGACGATCCCGTTCGGTCGTGGCGTAGAGCACGTCCTTGAGGTGGAGGTAGCCGACCAGTTCCCCCTGCCGCTCGATCGGGAACCGGGAGAAGCCGGTGCGGGTGACCGCGGCCTCGAACTCGGCGGGGGTGAGCGAGGCGGGCAGCGCGTCCACCTCGGCGAGCGGAACCATCACCTCGCCGGCGGTGGCGGCGGAGAACTCGATGGCGCCGCTGATGAGGCCGAGATCGTCGTCCAGCACCCCCTCGGCCTGGGAGCGCTCGACGATCGAGGCGACCTCCTCGGCCGTGAAGGTCGCACTCACCTCGTCCTTCGGCTGCACGCCCACCCAGGTGAGCATGTGGTTGGCCAGCCAGTTGAGAGCGCCGATGACCGGTGAGACCGCCCGCCCGATCCACACCAGCGGGGGCGCGAACAGCAGGGCGGCGCGTTCGGGGCCGGCGACCGCGAGGTTCTTGGGCACCATCTCGCCGAGGACGACGTGCAGGTACACGACGATGAGGAGCGCGAGCGTGAAGCCCACGACGTGCGAGGCCTCGGCCGGCAGCCCGGCGGCCAGGAGCGGCGCCTCGACCAGGCCCGCGAGCGCCGGTTCGGCGACGGCCCCGAGCCCGGTCGAGCAGATCGTGATCCCGAGTTGGGCACAGGCGAGCATGAGCGAGACGTTCTGGACCGCCCACAGGGCCGTCGCCGCCCCGCGCGTGCCCTGCTCCGCAAGTGGTTCGAGTTGGGCCCGCCGCACGGACATGATGGCGAATTCGGCGCCGACGAAGAACGCGTTGCCGGCCAGGAGCGCCAGGCCCACGAGCAGCGCGGTGGTCGTGTTCACTCGTCGCCCCGGGAGCCCTCGGCGCGCACCTGCACGAGGTCGACCCGCCGGCCGTCCATCTCCATCACGCGCAGGCACACCCCCGGCAGCTCCACTTCGTCACCCCGCTCGGGCAGCCGCCCGAGCGCCGTGATGATGAGCCCGCCGATGGTCTCGTACGGGGCCTCGTCGGGCACCCGCACGTTCGTGTGGGACCGCAGTTCGTCGGGACGGAGCGTGCCCGGCACGACCCACGTGTCCGGCCCCGTCGGCCGCACCGGCCGATGGCGCCGGTCGTGTTCGTCCGCGACCTCGCCCACGATCTCCTCGACGACGTCCTCGAGCGTGACGACCCCGGACGTGCCGCCGTACTCGTCGACGACGACCGCCATCTGCATCCCCTGGGCGCGCAGCTCGAGCAGCAGGTGCCCGATCGGCATGGTCTCCGGCACGCTCGGGGCGGGATCCATGAGCGCGGCCACGGGCACCTCCGTCCGCCGGTCGTACGGGACCGCGATGGCTCGCCGCAGGTGCACGAGGCCGACGATCTCGTCGGGGTTCTCGCCGATCACCGGGAAGCGGGAGTGTCCGCTGCTGCGCGCGAGGCCGATGAGGCCCTGTGCCGATTCGTCCCGACGCAGCGAGATCATCCGCATCCGATCGGTCATGACGTCGACCGCGCTCAGGTCACCGAGGGCGATCGAGCGGGTGAGGAGGGAGGCCGTGCCCGCGTCGAGCGTGCCGGCCGCGGCGGAGTGGCGCACGAGCGAGGCGAGCTCCGGCGCGGAGCGGGCGCCGGAGAGCTCCTCCTTCGGCTCGACCCCGAAGCGCCGCAACAGCACGTTCGCCGAGGAGTTGAGCACCGTGATGATCGAGGCGAAGACCCGGGTGAAGCCGCGCTGGAGCGGGCTGACGAGGATCGCCACCCGCATCGGCTCGGCGATCGCCCAGTTCTTGGGGATGAGTTCGCCGAAGAGCATCGAGAGGGCGTTGACGAGCACGAGCGAGAGGACGACCGCGACCGCGGCGGCCACGCCCTGGGCGAGGCCGCTGAGCGTCAACCCCGCGCCGAGCACGTTGGCCAGGGCCTTCTGCATCGTGTATCCGAGCAGGATCGTCGTGAGCGTGATGCCCACCTGGGCGCCGGAGAGCTGCGTGGAGAGCTGCTTGAGTGCCCGGGAGACGCCGACCGCGCGCTTGTCGCCGGCGGCGATGCGGCCCTCGACGGCCGCCGGGTCGAGCGCCACGAGCGAGAACTCGGCCGCGACGAAGACGAAGGTTCCCGCCGTGAGCGCCAGGCCGAGGAGGATCAGGAGCCAATCAACGACCATGATCCCTGCCGAGTCGACCCGTCACGGAACCGGTATGCGGGCCCGTGATGGGGCCGGTATGACCAGACATACGGGCCAGACTACAACGAGGAGTCGCGCTCCCGAGGCGAGGCGGATGTGCCACAGTGAACCCATGCCAGCATCGCAGACGCCGCCGGTCGTGCTCGTGATCGAGGACGAGCCCGACATCGCCTCCCAGATCGCACGCCGGCTGCAGGCCGAGGGATGGAGCGCGCACACGGCGGCGGACGGTCACGCCGGGGTGGAGGCCGCGACCCGGCTCCGCCCGGATCTCATCGTGCTCGACGTCATGCTTCCCGGGATCGACGGCCTCGAGGTGTGCCGGCGGATCCAGGCCGAGGACGCCGCCCAGGGCCGGCACGGGGCCCCTGTGCTCATGCTCACGGCCCGCGACGACGAGACCGACATGCTCATCGGGCTCGGCGTGGGCGCCGACGACTACATGACCAAGCCGTTCTCGATGCGCGAGCTCGTGGCCCGGCTCAAGGTGCTGCTGCGCCGCATCGAACGGGTCTCCGCCTCCATCGCCGCGCACCGCAGCGAGCCGGCGATCGCGCTCGGCGACCTGACGATCGACCGAGCGTCGCGGCGGGTGACCCGGGGCGGGGAGGAGGCCCATCTCACGCCGACGGAGTTCGACCTGCTCGTGTGCCTCGCGGAGAGTCCCCGCACGGTGCTCTCGCGCGAGCGGCTGCTCGCGGAGGTGTGGGACTGGGCGGACGCCTCGGGCACCCGGACGGTCGACTCCCACATCAAGGCGCTCCGTCGCAAGCTCGGCTCGGAGATCATCCGCACCGTGCACGGGGTCGGATACGCGCTGGAACCCGTGGATGCCCCCTGACGGCACCGGTGACCGTGCCGCCCGGGCCGCCCAGGCCGACCGGGCGGTGCGGCACGCGCGGGTCACGGCCTGGCGCTCGCGGCTGCGCGCGGCGCTGACCGACCTGCGCCCGCTCGACCCGGTGCGGTCGATCAAGGCGAAGCTCAGCGTCATCATCGGCGCGACGGTGACGATGTACATGATCGTCACGTGGGTCGGGATCCGGTTCGAGTTCGGGGTGCTGCGGACCTTTCCGGTCGCCCTCATCCTCTCCCTCGCCGTGACGCAGCTGCTGGCACGCGGGATGACCCGCCCGCTGCGGGAGATGACCGCCGCGGCCGATGCGATGGCCCGCGGGGACTACTCGACGCGGGTGCAGACCGAGTCCCAGGACGAGGTGGGCGAGCTCGCCCGCGCGTTCAACTCGATGGCCTCGGATCTGGCGACCCTGGACACCCAGCGCAAGGAGATGGTGGCCAACGTCTCCCACGAACTGCGCACCCCGGTGGCCGCGCTGCGCGCGCAGGTGGAGAACATGGCCGATGGGGTCGTCGAGGCCGACGCCGAGGCGCTCGAGGCCACGCTCGCCCAGATCGAGCGGCTCTCCCGCCTCATGACGTACCTGCTCGACCTGTCCCGACTCGAGGCCGGGGCGGCCGAGCTCAACCTGAGCGAGATCCCGATCGCGGAGTTCCTGCGCCAGGTGACCCGGGAGGCCGAGCACGCCAGTGCCAAGAACCTGCGCTGGCAGGTGCGGGTCACCCCGGCCGGCGCCGTGCTGGTCGGTGACGACGAGCGGCTGCGTCAGGTGCTCGCGAACCTGCTCTCGAACGCCTCCCGGCACTCCCCGGCGGGTGGCACCGTCACGGTGACCGGCCGGCTCGAGAGCGCGACCGGCGAGGTGATCATCGACGTGCTCGATCAGGGAGGCGGGATCCCGCTCGCCGACCGCGCCCGGGTCTTCGACCGGTTCGAGCGCGGCAACGCCCCCGGACAGACCGGGCTGCCCTCGACCGGTGGGACCGGGCTCGGGTTGGCGATCGCCCGATGGGCCGTCGGACTCCACGGCGGCACGATCGCGGTGGCGGATCCTCCCGGCGGGGCCGGCACGCTCATCCGGGTCCGGCTGCCCGCCCGCGGCTCGCAGCGCCGCGAGCACACCCAGCCGATCCCCCAGCGGCCCGCAGCGCCGGACGGACGATTCCACGACCCCCGCCCAGGGCATTCCTGACCCGGCTTTTGCCCCCTGTTGACACCGTGCGGCGGCCACGCGCGGCGAGAGTGAATAATCCGCACAATTCGTCGCCGCCGGCCCGGATCGCGCGGGTCCACTCCCTGGGATCGCCTAGGCTGGATGCGACTGAAATTCATCTCATCCTTCATGGGAAGTGGGCGATCTTCGCGTGTCAGCACAGGCACCCAACGAACCGGCGGACCTGGCCGAGGGCTTCGGCGGGAACGAATGGCTCATCGATGAGCAGTACGAACGATTCCTCGCCGATCCGAACTCGGTCGACGACGCCTGGCGCGAGTTCTTCGCCGAGCACCGGGTGGCCGACGGAGCTGCGGCCCACCCGACGGGAGCGGTGAACACCGCCGGCACGGCCGCCCCCCACCCGACCGGCACGGCCAACGCCTCCACCACGGCCAACACCTCCGGCTCGGCCGGCTCAGCCGGCTCTGCGAACGCCGCCGGCCGAGCCTCGAACGGCGCTCCCGCACAGTCCACCCAGCCGGCCCAGCCCGCACAGTCCACCCGGCCGGCCCAGCCCGCACAGCCCACACAGCCGGCCCCGCCCGCACCGGTCGACTCCACATCCCCGGCCGAGCCCGCACCCCCCGCCGAGCCGGTGGCGATCGCGCCGACGGCCCCCTACGCCTCGACCGTCGGCGTGGGCGGGCCGCGCAGCGCCGGCGGCGACGACGAGGTGAGCCGCCTGCGGGGCCCGGCCGCGCGCGTCGTCAGCAATATGGAGACCTCGCTCACGGTGCCCACGGCGACCTCCGTGCGCGACATCCCCGCCAAGCTGCTCGTGGACAACCGGATCGTGCTCAACAACCACCTCACCCGCAGCCGGGGTGGGAAGGTGTCCTTCACCCACCTCATCGGCTTCGCGGTCGTCGAGGCCCTCGCCGACATGCCCGCGATGAACGCCGGTTACCGCGAGGTCGACGGCAAGCCGGGCGTCTTCCGGCCCGCGGCGGTCAACCTCGGCCTGGCGATCGACCTGGCCAAGCCCGACGGCACCCGGCAGCTGCTCGTCCCGGCGATCAAGGACGCCCAGCTCATGGACTTCGCCCAGTTCTGGGAGGCCTACGAGGACGTCGTGCGCCGGGCGCGCAATTCCAAGCTCACGGTCGACGACTTCGCCGGTACGACGATCTCGCTCACGAACCCGGGCACGATCGGCACGGTCCACTCCGTTCCCCGGCTCATGTCCGGGCAGGGCACGATCATCGGCGTCGGCGCGATGAACTACCCGGCCGAATACCAGGGTGCGGCCGTCGAGACGATCGCGCGGCTGGGGGTCTCGAAGACCCTGACGCTCACCTCCACCTACGATCACCGCGTCATCCAGGGCGCCCAGTCGGGTGAGTTCCTGCGGATCGTGCACACCAAGCTGCTCGGCCAGGACGGCTTCTACGACCGTGTCTTCGCCGCCCTGCGGGTGCCCTACGAGCCGGTCCGCTGGACCCAGGACCACAGCTACGACCCGGCCAAGGAGATGGGCAAGCCCGCGCGGATCGCCGAGCTCATCCACGCCCACCGTTCCCGCGGTCACCTCATCGCCGACATCGATCCGCTCGGCTACCGCCAGCGCCGCCATCCCGACCTCGACGTCCAGAGCCACGGCCTCACGCTGTGGGACCTGGACCGCACGTTCCCCACGGGTGGATTCGGCGGCACCGAGCAGCTGCCGCTGCGGGACATCCTCGGCCTGCTGCGCGATTCGTACTGCCGCACGATCGGCGCCGAGTACATGCACCTGCACGAGGGCACCGAGCGCCGCTGGCTGCAGCGGCGCCTCGAGGCCGGCTGGTCCAAGCCCGACCCGCGCGAGCAGCTGCAGATCCTGCGCAAGCTCAACGCCGCCGAGGCGTTCGAGACCTTCCTGCAGACCAAGTTCGTGGGTCAGAAGCGCTTCAGCCTCGAGGGCGGGGAGTCCCTCATCCCGCTGCTCGACCGGGTGCTCGACCGGGCCGCGACCGAGGAACTCGACGAGGTCGCGATCGGCATGGCCCACCGGGGCCGGCTCAACGTGCTCGCCAACATCGCCGGCAAGTCCTACGGGCAGATCTTCAACGAGTTCGAGGGGAACGAGGATCCCCGCACCGTCCAGGGCTCGGGCGACGTCAAGTACCACCTCGGCACCGAGGGCCTGTACACCTCCCCCAGCGGCGGGACCACCCGTGTGTACCTGGCCGCGAACCCCTCCCACCTCGAGGCGGTCAACGGGGTGCTCGAGGGGGTCGTGCGCGCCAAGCAGGATCTGCTCGACCTCGGCGGGTCGGGCTACTCGGTGCTGCCGATCCTCATCCACGGCGATGCGGCCTTCGCCGGCCAGGGCGTCGTGGCCGAGACCCTCAACATGAGCCAGCTGCGCGGCTACCGCACCGGCGGAACCGTGCACGTCATCGTGAACAACCAGATCGGGTTCACCACCGGGGCCAATTCCTCGCGCTCCACGGTGTACAACACCGACATCGCCAAGGGCCTGCAGATCCCGGTCTTCCACGTGAACGGCGACGACCCCGAGGCGGTCGCGCACGTGGCCGAGCTCGCCTTCGACTACCGGCAGGAATTCAACAAGGACGTCATCATCGACCTGGTGTGCTATCGCCGACGCGGGCACAACGAGGGGGACGACCCGTCGATGACCCAGCCGGTCATGTACTCCCTCATCGAGGACAAGCCCTCGGTGCGCACCCTCTACTCCCAGGGGCTCGTCGGCCGCGGCGACATCACCGCCGAGGAGGCGGCCGAGGCGCTCAAGCACTTCCAGTCCGAGCTCGAGCGGATCTTCACCGGCTCGCGTGAGCAGTCGCAGGCGGACTCGGACTCGGTCCTCGGCCTCGAGGTCCCCGACTCCCAGCGGGAGGACGCCGGGGTCATGGTCGGCTGGCAGAGCGCCGTCCCGGCCGCCGTGCTCGCCCGCATCGGCGATGCGCACCTGGCCGCCCCGGAGGGCTTCTCGGTGCACAACAAGCTCGGTCAGCTCCTCGAACGACGTCACAAGATGTCGACCGAGGGCGGCATCGACTGGGGCTTCGGCGAGGTCGCGGCCTTCGGCTCGTTGCTCATGGACGGCGTCCCCGTCCGGCTCGCCGGGCAGGACTCGCGCCGGGGCACGTTCGTGCAGCGGCACCTGACCCTGCACGATCACGAGAACGGCGCCGAGTGGACCCCGCTCATGTACCTGAGCAAGGACCAGGCGAAGCTGTGGGTGTACGACTCCCCGCTGAGTGAGTACGCGGCCCTCGCGTTCGAGTACGGCTACTCGGTCGAGCGGCCCGACGCGCTCGTGTTGTGGGAGGCGCAGTTCGGCGACTTCGTCAACGGCGCCCAGACCGTCATCGACGAGTTCATCTCCTCCGCCGAGCAGAAATGGGGCCAGAAGGCCTCGCTCGTCATGCTCCTGCCGCACGGCTACGAGGGCCAGGGCCCGGACCACTCCTCCGCCCGGCTCGAACGGTTCCTGCAGCTGTGCGCGGAGCAGAACATGATCGTGGCCCAGCCCTCGACCCCGGCGAACCACTTCCACCTCCTGCGGCGGCAGGCGTTCCAGCGTCCCCGCCACCCGCTCGTGGTCATGACGCCCAAGCAGCTGCTCCGGCTCAAGGCGGCCTCCTCCGCCGTGGCGGACTTCACGACGGGCTCGTTCCAGCCCGTCCTCGGCGACCGCACGGTCGCCGACCGCTCGAAGGTCACGCGGGTGCTGCTGTGCACCGGGCGCTTCTACTACGACCTGCTCTCGCGGCGGGGCAAGCAGGAGCGCGACGACATCGCACTCGTGCGGGTCGAGCAGCTCTACCCGCTCCCGGCCGAGGAACTGCAGGCCGAACTGGCCTCCTATCCCAATGCCGAGTTCGTGTGGGCCCAGGACGAGCCCCTGAATCAGGGGGCATGGCCGTTCCTCGCCCTCAACCTGCCCGGCCAGGTGCCGGTCGTGGGCGAGCGGGGCCTGCGGGTCGCGGCCCGGCCCGAGGGCGCCGCCCCCTCGGCGGGCACGATGAAGCTGCACAAGCTCCAGGCCGAGGAGCTCCTGGCGGCGGCGTTCGCCCGGTGAACGCCCGCATCTGCGTCGTCGGGGACGAGCTCGCCGCGGGCGTGGGCGACGCCCGCGGCCTCGGCTGGCTCGGCCGGGTGATCGCGCGCACCGAGGAGCCGCTGGCGGTGTTCACCCTCGCGGTCCCCGACGAGACGACGACCGCCCTGTCGGCCCGATGGGAGACGGAGTCGAATCGGCGCTTCCGCGGCGAGGACGACCGCCTCGTCGTCGCCCTGAGCAGCCACGACCTGGCCGCCGGGGTCTCCCTCGCCCGCAGTCGGCTCAACCTGGCGAACGTGCTCGACGAGGCGACGAACCGGCGCATCCCGAGCTTCGTCGTCGGCCCGCCGCCGCGCACGGACCTGCCCGAGGAGGCCCAGGCCGAGCTCTCGGGCGCCTTCGCGGACGTGTGTGGCCGGCGGCGCATCCCCTATGCCGAGACGTACGCGCCGCTGCGCTATCACGAGCAGTGGCTCGCCGACCTCGGCGCGCGCGACGGCATCCTGCCCGGCCAGGCCGGGTACGGGCTGCTCGCATGGCTCGTGCTCCACAACGGCTGGCACTCCTGGCTCGGCCTGCCCGGAGACGCCTGAGACGCCCGAGCCGCTCGCACGGGGCCCGAGACACCGGCCGGCGCAATTTTCCGCCTCGGTCGCCGTATGACACTATGGACCGGCAGCACTACTGGACGAGGAGCACGACATGAGCAAGCGTGGACGTAAGCGCAAGGCACGCTCGAAGAACAAGGCGAACAGCGGCAAGCGCCCCAACGCCTGATTCTGGTCGAGAGATCGCCCGTCGGATCCCGGATCCGGCGGGCGATCGCGTTGTTGTCAGGGACCCTCAGGGGCCCTCAGGGGCTCTCAGCGGCGCTCAGGAGTTCTCAGTGGGGGCCGCTCCCGCGCACGACGGCGGCGCGGACGGCCGTGATCTGGGTGAGCACCCGCTCGCGCAGGTCCGCGGGTGCCTCCTCCACGCAGGAGCGTCGCAGCATCCGCCGCAGCCACTGCTCGACCCCGACCTCGTCCTGGCAGGTCAGGCACGTCGTGATGTGGACGCGCAGGCGTACCGTGTCGACCTCGCTCATCTCACAGTCGATGTACTCCTGCAGGTGGGCGAGGGCCTCCTCGCACTGGCAGTCGTCCTCGCGCGGCTCCCTCGCCTGCGGGTCGGCGGTCATCGAGCGCTCACCTTCATTCCCAATCCTCGCGCGTAGTCGGCCAGCAGGCCACGCAGCTGGCGTCGTCCCCGGTGCAGCCGCGACATGACCGTGCCGATCGGGGTGTCCATGATCTCGGCGATCTCCTTATAGGCGAATCCCTCGACGTCGGCGAGGTAGACGGCCAGGCGGAAGTCCTCGGGCAGCTGCGCCAGCGCATCCTTGATCACGTCGTCGCCGAGGGCGTCGAGCGCCTCGGTCTCGGCCGAGCGCAGTCCCGTCGACGTGTGGGAGGCGGCCCGGTGGATCTGCCAGTCCTCGACCTCCTGCGAATCGGACTGCAGCGGCTCCCGCTGCCGCTTGCGGTAGTTGTTGATGAAGGAGTTCGTGAGGATCCGGTAGAGCCACGCCTTGAGGTTCGTGCCCGGCTTGTACTGGTGGAACGCCGCGTACGCCTTCGTGTAGGCCTCCTGCACCAGGTCCTCGGCATCCGCCGGATTGCGGGTCATCCGCAACGCCGCTCCGTAGAGTTGGTCGAGGTAGGGCATCGCGTCGGCGGTGAACCGCGCGTCACGCTCGGCCGTCGTCTCCTCGTCCGGATCGGGCGTCGGGACGGCTGGATCGGTAGTCATCACTCGCGAGCCTAGCCTCCTTTCCCCGCCGGCACAGGGGGGACGACGCGCCCGAACCGGCCCGCGTTCCGGTTCCCGAACCGGCCCGTGAACCGGCCGGTGAACCGGTGCCGCCGGACCGGGGCGCGGACGGGTGAGGGTGCTCGGGTGGCTCATATCGGAGTCAACGCCGGGGCGTGCGCCGCCATTCCCGGGAGCCCTGCCGGTCCCGAGAGTCGAGAGCGCCCCGAGAGCCCCGAGAGGACCGAGAGCCCCGAGAGTGCACTCCCGCGGCGATTGTCGCTTCCCTCGAAGGCCGCGCTGCGGTAGCAATGGACGTATGAGTCCCCTGCGCATGCTCGCCCGCCCGCTGCTCGCCGCCGTCTTCATCCGCGACGCCGCCCACGCCCTCCGCCATCCCGACGAGCACGTCGCCCGGCTGCGACGGTTCGAGGAGGCCGCCGAGCCCACGCTCGAGAAGGTCTCGGCGCGGGTACCCGACAAGGTCACCGACAAGCTGCCCTCGCTCCCGTCGAACCTGCGGATGCTCGCCCGGGTCCACGGCGGGATCATGCTCGCCGCCGGTGTGTGCCTGGCGATCGGGAAGGCGCCGCGCACGAGCGCCGCCGTGCTGGCCGCCACTGCGCTCCCGCCTGCGCTCGTCAACCACCCGGTGCGCACCCGGGCCGACCGGAAGGAGAACCTGGGCGAGCTCATGACGCGCCTGGGCCTCATCGCCGGGCTGTTCTACGCGACCCAGGACCGGGCCGGTCAACCCTCGCTCGCCTGGCGTTTCGGCAGCTGGCGGGACGACCGGCGAGCCGCCCACGCGGCCGAGTCCGCGGAGTAGCCGCGGCGGGGCGGGCCGGGCTCGCAGGCGACTCCGCACTCGCCGCTAGGCTGGCCGGGTGACTACCTCTGCTTCTGCTGCCTCGTTCCCGGCCGATCCCTGGCCCGCGCCCACGCCGAGCGCGCCCCTCGACGCGACCGTCGTCGTCCCCGGCTCGAAGTCCCAGATGAACCGGGCGCTGCCGCTGGCCGCGCTGGCCTCCGAGCCCACGACGATCACCGGCGCGCTCGACTCCCGCGATTCGGACCTGATGATCGCGGCGCTGCGCGCCCTCGGAACCTCCGTGAGCGTGAGCGACGACCGCCGCACCGTCCACGTGGAGCCTCGACCGCTGCGCGGCCCGGCCGCGATCGACTGCGGGCTCGCGGGCACGGTCATGCGTTTCCTTCCGCCGATCGCCGCCCTGGCGGACGGGCCGATCACCCTCGACGGCGATCCGGCGGCGCGGGTGCGCCCGATGGGCCCGGTGCTGCAAGCGCTGGCCGACCTCGGTGTCGAGGTGACCGGCACCGGCGCGAGCACGGCGGGCGGGGACGGTCCCGGATACCTGCCGTGCGTCGTCCATGGGCGCGGCGGGGTGGACGGCGGCGACGTGGCGGTCGACGCCTCCGGCTCCTCCCAGTTCGTGTCGTCGCTGCTGCTGGCCGCGCCCCGTTTCGGCCGCGGGATCACGGTGACCCACGTCGGCGAGCGGCTGCCGAGCGTGCCGCACATCACGATGACGGTCGAGGCGATGCGCGCGCGGGGGGTGCGGATCGACGACTCCCGGCGCGGGCGCTGGCGGGTCGAGCCCGGTCCGATCGCCGGCGGGGAGGTCGCGATCGAACCGGACCTGTCGAACGCGGGGCCCTTCCTCGCGGCCGCGCTGGCGGCCGGCGGCACGGTTCGCGTGCCGGGATGGCCGTCCGCGACCGCCCAGCCGGGCGACCTCCTGCGGGATCTGCTCACCCGGATGGGCGCCGAGGTGGAGCTCGCGGGCGGCACGCTCACGGTGCGCGGAACCGGTGAGCCCGCGCCGCTCGTCGCCGATCTGTCGCTGGCCGGGGAGCTGACCCCGACCCTCGCGGCGTTGTGCACGCTCGCCGAGGGCACCTCCCGTCTCACCGGCGTGGCCCATCTGCGCGGGCACGAGACGGACCGGCTCGCGGCCCTCGTCACCGAGATCACGCGCCTGGGCGCCGAGGCGGAGGAACTGCCCGACGGGCTCGTCATCCACGGCGGCCGCTCGAGGCTGCGCGGCGCGGTCATGGAGACCTACGCCGACCACCGGATGGCCACGTTCGCGGCGATCATCGGCCTGGCCGTGCCGGACGTGCGCATCCGCGACGTGGCCACGACCCGCAAGACGATCGCGGACTTCCCCGCCCTGTGGACCGGGATGCTCCGGGGGGCCTGATGACCCGGCGGCAGTGGACCGAGGAGGACGTCCGTATCCGGCCCAACCGGCGCGGCTCGCGGCCACGCACGAAGCAGCGCCCGCGCCACGCCGACGCCGTGACGGGCATGGTCCTCGTCGTCGACCGTGGGCGCTATGTCGTCCGCCTCGCGGGCGGCACGCGGGTGCGGGCGATGAAGGCCCGCGAGCTGGGCCGGTCCTCGATCGTGGTCGGCGACGACGTCGACCTCGTCGGTGACCTCTCGGGTCGCCCGGACACCCTCGCCCGGGTCGTCCGCGTGCTCGAGCGGCGGACCGCGCTGCGGCGCAGCGCCGACGACACGGACGCCGCGGAGCGGGTGATGATCGCCAACGCCGACCAGCTCGTCGTCGTCACGGCCCTGGCCGACCCCGAGCCCCGCCCGCGGATGGTCGACCGGTGCCTCGTGGCCGCGTTCGACGCCGGCATGGACGCGCTGCTGTGCCTGACGAAGGCCGACCTCGCCGATCCGGCGCCGTTCGCGGGGTTGTACGCGACCCTGCGCGTGAACGCGGTTCCGACCGTGGTCCGGCCCGGCCGGATCGACGGGCTCGACGCGCTGCGCGCGGAGCTCGCGGGCCGGATGTCTGTGCTCGTCGGCCACTCGGGGGTGGGCAAGTCGACGCTGGTCAACGCGCTCGTCCCCGATGCCGGTCGGGCGACGGGCGGGGTGAACGAGACCACCGGGCGCGGGCGGCACACGTCCTCGGCCGCCGTGGCGCTCGAGCTGCCGGGCGGCGGCTGGGTGATCGACACCCCGGGGGTGCGCTCGTTCGGGCTGGCGCACGTCGACTCCGATCGGCTGCTCGCCGGTTTCGACGACCTGGCCGCCGCGGCACGGGACTGCCCGCGGGGCTGCACGCACCTGGGCGAGGAGTGCGCCCTGGTCGACTGGGCCGACGCGCACGGTGAGGCGGGCCGGGCACGACTCGCCTCGCTGCGTCGGCTGCTCGTCTCCCGCGAGGGTGGCGATGAGGGCTGACGGTGCCCGGAACCGATAGGTTCGTGGACATGATCACTCCCTCCCCGGCACCCGCAGGCTACGACGACGACCTGCGCCTCGCCCACGTCATCGCCGACCAGGTCGACGCCCTGACCATGAGCCGATTCCGGGCGGCGGACCTCGAGGTCGAGACCAAGCCGGACCTGACCCCCGTGAGCGACGCCGACAAGGCCGCCGAGGAGCTCATCCGGGCCCAGCTCTCCCGCACCCGGTCCCGGGACGCCGTTCTCGGTGAGGAGTACGGACAGACCGGTGGCGGCTCCCGCCGATGGATCATCGACCCGATCGACGGCACGAAGAACTTCGTGCGGGGAGTGCCGGTGTGGGCCACGCTCATCGGCCTCCAGGACGGCGACGAGATGGTCATGGGACTGGTGAGCGCGCCCGCCCTGCAGCGGCGCTGGTGGGCCGCCCAGGGTGCCGGCGCCTGGGCCGGGCGGTCGCTGGCGCAGGCGAGCCGGCTGACGGTCTCGCGGGTCCGCGCCCTCGAGGACTCGTCGCTGTCCTATTCCTCACTCGCGGGCTGGGAGGAGCTCGACCTCATCGAGGAGTTCCTCGACCTCGAGGCCGCGTGCTGGCGCTCGCGTGCCTACGGCGACTTCTGGTCGTACATGCTCGTGGCCGAGGGGGCGGTGGACATCGCCTGCGAGCCCGAGCTCGAGCTCTACGACATGGCTGCGCTCGCCCCGATCGTCACCGAGGCGGGCGGACGCTTCACCTCGGTCCTCGGGGAGGCGGGCCCGTTCGGGGGGAATGCCGTGGCGACCAACGGCCTGCTGCACGAGCAGGCGCTCGGTGCGCTCGCGGCCCGAGCCCGCTGAGCCGTCGGCCCCGTGGCCGCCGATCCGCAGGCACACGAGGCCGAGGCCGCTCCCGCCACACGGAGCACCCGAGCGGATGACAGCGGATGACAGCGGATGACGGGGCATGGGGCAGCTCGACTCCGGCCGGCTCAGCTGTGCCGCAGCAGGGCGATGATCTCCTCGCGCTCGCTCACGTCGTACCAGAGCAGGTCGGCCTCGCCGAGCTGCTCGCGGGCGTCCATGTCACCGGCGCGGGCCGCGATGAGCTGATCGCGGCAGTCGTGGTCGCTCAGGTCGTCGATGTGGATGCTCACGACCCGCTCCCACGGAACCGCGGGCGCCGACACCTCGGCGACCCGCTCGCCGTCGGTCGCGCCGGCGATGTCCGCGGAGACGACGACCCGACTGCGTTCGCACACGTCGATCGAGGCGTCGGCCGCGGCGAGGAACGCGGCGAACTCGAGCCCCTCGTCGTCCTCGTCCGGGAGGAGTCGGCGCAGCGCCGGGGTCGCGGCATAGGCCGTGCGGGCGCTCAGTCCACGAGGAGCCTGCAGGTCGGCCACGCTTGCGGGGAGGTAGACACGCATGGATGTCAGTCTCCCATCATTCCGCGGTCCTTCTGGCCGCCCACGCGGGCACGAAGCGTCGGCGTGGGCGGGCGCGGCGGCGGCCGCCGGTCCGCTCGGGCGGGTCGGGTGGCGGGCCGACCCTGTGGGCCAGCTCGCGCAGCCCGCGCCTGGCCGGCGACCGGGGCGCGGTCTCGGCGAGCACGCCGCCGCTGAGGAGCGCGCGGTCGCAGGCGGTGCGGTCGTCGGCGACGAGGACCGGATCGTGCACGCCGGCGAACCGGGCGAGTGCCTCCCGCACGGACTCGTCCGGCCGGCTCCCGGCCGCGCTCGCCCGCAGCCTGGTGACCACGACGATCGGATCGATCTGCGGGTGGCTCTCGCGCAGGTCGAGCAGGTAGGTCACGAGCCGTTCGATCCCGATCGGCTCCGCGGCGCCGACGACGACCACCGCGTCCGCGGCGGCGAACACGGAGGCGGCCACCGCGTTTCGCCCCGCCCCGAGCTGGTCGAACGCGTCGGTGTCGTCCTCGGGTACGAGCACCGGGGCCTCGATCACCGTCATGGGTGCGGCGCGGCGCGCCACCTCCCACACGCCGCCGAGGGCCGGGCCGGCGACCTCCCGCCACCGACCGGCCCTGCCGATACCGGCCAGGACCCGCAGCCCGGGGGTCACGGGCAGGCACAACCGCTCGAAGCCCGACTCGTCGAGGGTGCCTCGGGACGCCGCCCGCACGGCCGCGGCGAGCCCCGCCGTCGTGTCGGTCAGGGCGAACGCCGGGGCGATCGAGGCTCCCCAGACGTCGGCGTCGACGAGGACCGTCCGGCCACCGTCGACCACGAGTTCGGCGGCGAGGTTGATCGCGACGGTCGTCCGGCCCGGCGCCCCGGTCGGGCCGGTCACGGCGACGATCCGGCCCGACGCTTCCGCCTCGGCCGCCGGCCCTCGCGACCCTCGCGAATCTGGCGGATCCGGCGCCCCCGCGGCATCGAAGGCGCGGAATCCAGGGGCATCCGAGGCGTCCGGGGCGCCGGGGACGTCCGCGCCTGCGGACCGGTCGCCTGCACGGACCGACTCGGCGAGGGCCTCGATGCCGCGGAGCAGGTCGGCGCCGGCACCCACGAGCGGGACCGCGCCGATGGCCTCCACCTCGGGGACGCGGCCGGGCTCGGTCACGACGGCCGTGCGCACCCCCACCTGCCCGAGCCGGGCCACGAGCGCCCGGTCGACCCCGAGATCGTGGGCGACGATCGCGAGGCGCCCCAGGCCCGCCAGCCCGGCCGCGAGCACCTCGGCGGCATCGATGCACCGGCGCGTGACCACGAGATCGCTGCGGGGGGCGATCTCCCCGATGAGGAACTCCTCGGCCGGGCCGCGCAGCGCGATGAGCAGGGCCACCTCAGCCATGGGCGGAGCCCAGGAGCGGGACGACCGAGACGGCCGCGCCGGAGTTGATCGCGTCGAGGAGCGCGGCCACGAGTTCCTCGGGCACGAGCACCTCGATCGCCTGCCCGCCGCCGACCGCGAAGACGGACGTGTCCTCCGTGACCGATCGCACCGTCAGCTCCCGGGCCAGGAGCTCGGGGTCGGCGAACGCACGGGTCTCGGGATCGGGGGCCGCGACCCACACGTCGACCACGGACCCGGCGGACAGCGGCGAGGCGGCCGTCGTGGTCACGGTCATCGGGCGCAGGTCGAGACTTCCCGGATCGCCGGCGGCACCGGCCGGCACGAGTTCGCGGGCACCGATCGTCCGGGTGGCGACCGATCCGGGCTCGAGAGTGTCGGGCGTGAGGTAGTGCTCGGAGAGCCCGGTGAGGCGCGCCCGCGTCAGGGTGAGGGTCGAGGAGTCGAGCGGCTCGCCGGGCGTGAGGACCCGGCTCGCCTGGTAGACCGGTTCCGTGCGGTCGGCCTGGGCGAAGGTCCACGCTCCGAGGGCGACGGCGACCGCGACGAGGACGACCCCCACCCCCAGGCGCGGATCGCGCCAGTGCGGACGCCGGATCTTCAGCGACGACATGCTTCCCTCCCGCAGAGCCCTTCCTTCGTGCGACACTGACACGGAGCTCTTCGCCGTCCATCCTGCCAAAGCGGGCCGGTCCGCGTGGAGGTTTGCGTTGTTTTCCACAGGCGCGTTCGCGCGGTCTCCACAGGCGTCGGCATCGGTGCGAGACTAGGACGATGGAGTCCATGGAGCCGCGCTTCCTCACCCTCGCGGACGTCACCGAGATCCTGCAGGTCTCGATGGCGACCGTGCGTGCGCTCGTGCGGAGCGGGGAGTTGCGCGGGATCCAGGTCGGCGGCAAGGGCACGTGGCGGATCGAGCGGGTCGAGCTCGAGGCCTATATCGAGCGCTGCTACGCCGAATCCGACGAGCGCACCCGCCCCGCCTGACGCCCGCCACACACAGCGGTCACGGCCGCGAGTCGAGGGTGAGCAGCGCCGTCCAGCCGATCGAGAGCACGGCCGCCGGGGTGGCCAGGTCGAGGTGATCGCGCCCGACCCGCACGATGCGGCCGTGGTGCTCACCGGCGGTGGAGACCGCCAGGACCGACGGCGCCGCCGCCGCGAGCGCCCGGAGCGCGTGCCCGAACGGAAGCCGGCGTGAGAGGCCCGCCGCCGGCGGGGCGGTGCCGGCGAGCGGCCAGGCGAGGGCGATCGCCGTGGCGGGTACGAGGCTGCGGCGGTGCCCGCTCGCGAGCACGAACCAGTCCGCGTGCGCCTGCACGAGGCGCCCCTGCCGGCTGTGAGCACCGTGGAGCCGGAGGTGCACCTGGGCGCCCAGCCGTGCGCGCAGCCGGTCGGCGAGCGCCGTCGTGGCCGCCTCCGCCCGCGCCATGTCGGCGATCTCCTCCTCGCTCACGCTCACCTGGGCCGCATCGAACTGTGCCGCCAGGTCGGCGAAGAGGTCGTCCCATCGCATCCGACCAGGGTAGGCAGTCCGCCCCCGGCCGGGGGCTGTTTCCACCCATCCGACTCGTCCACAGATTCCACCGGTTCGCTCCCGGGCCTGGACAACGCGCTCGAACAGCGAGTAGAACTGACCGCATCAGATAGATACGAACCGATACGAACCGATATCGAATGACGTGTTCAACACCGTGAGGAGGGTGAGGATGCCCGGGATCCTGCGTCTGGCCGTCGCCGCCGCCCTCACGCTCCTCAGCGCGACGACCGGCACGATGCTCGCACTCCTCGCCGTCGAGTGGTGGTCCGACCTCGAGCGGGTGGACGACGCCGTCGCACTCTGCGTCGTCGCGCTCGGCCTCGCAGGCCTCGCCTGGTACACCGTGACCGGGGCCATCGCGTGCCTGTCGATCACCGCCCGGATGATCGGGCGGGCGGGGACCGGATGGCGGGCCGGCGAGGCCTGGCTGCGGCGCTCCGGGGCACCGCTGCTCCGCCGCCTCGCCGTGGTCGGCGTCGCCACCTCGGTCTCGTTCGGGATCGCCGCCCCGTCCTGGTCCGCGCCCGGACCCGTCGATACCGGACCCGTCGGTACCGGACCCGCGGAGTCGGGGAGCGAGTCGCCCACCGCCGAACCGACCGCGGCCGGCCCACCCGTCGAGCTGCCGTTCGACCTGGGCTGGCCCGTGAGCGAGGCGGCCCCCACCGAGCCGACCGAGCCCATCGAGTCCAGCAAGTCCAGCAAGTCCAGCAAGTCCAGTGAGCCCAGTGGGTCCACTGAGTCCACCGAGTCGATTCAGCCCACCGAGCCCACTGAGCCCACTGTGCCGACTGAGTCCGTTGAGCCGACGGGGGCCACGGGCCTCACCCACGCGCCGCCGCGGGCTTCGTCCACGCGCTACGAGGTACGCCGGGGCGACTCGCTGTGGTCGATCACCGCCGCGCACCTGGGCGGGTCGAACGCACCGGCCGACCGCGAGGTCGCCGCCGCCTGGCCGCAGCTGTACGACACCAATTCCGACGTGATCGGGACCGATCCCGATCTCATCCTGCCCGGACAGGTCCTGCACCTTCCCACGTCGTGGTTCGAGGAGGAACGATGACCATCACCCCCACCCGGGACTCCCGTCGCGCCCGGCCGATTCGGCCCGGTCCCCGCGCAGCCTGGGATCCGCTCGTGATCCAGGCGGAGGTGCCGGTGCCCGAGACGGAGCCGCCCGCACTCGTGGCGATCGGCGGCGAAACCGAGCCCCCACCCGATCCGGCCCGCTGGTCCGGCGTGCTCGCCCGGGCCGTGGTCGAGGTGCTCATCGGCACCCGGCCGGCGGCGCAGGTGCGCCGATGGCTCGCGGAGGAGGTGTGGACCGTCGTCAATCGTCGGGCGGAACTGAGCCGGGCGATCCGCGGACGCGCGGGCACTCCCCCGGCCGTGACCGTGCTGCGGGTCCACCACTGCGCGATCTCCGACGGCGAGCACGAGGCCGCGGTCGTCGTGCACGACGGCACCCGGGTGCGCGCCGTCGCGGTCCGCCTCCACCTTCATCGGGGCCGGTGGCAGGCCGTGGCGTTGCGGATCGCGTGACCGGAGCCGAGCGGGGCGCGGCTCAGTCGCGGATCCAGGCGGTGCACTCCCCCGGCAGCGTGAGGGAACCCGTGCGCCGATCCACCGCACCGCTCGCGATGAGGACCTCGGCACCCGGAGACACATCGAGCCGCACGGGGCGATCCCCGAAATTCGTGACCACGTGCACGTCGCCGACCGCGAAAGCGAGCACATCGGGGCCGGGGGTGGCGCGCCAGCTGAGCTCCCGGCGCCCGAGGCCGAGGTCGCGGCGCAGCGCGAGCGCCGCGCGGTAG
This sequence comes from Pseudactinotalea sp. HY158, assembly GCF_009660225.1. Classification (NCBI taxonomy): domain Bacteria; kingdom Bacillati; phylum Actinomycetota; class Actinomycetes; order Micrococcales; family Cellulomonadaceae; genus Pseudactinotalea; species Pseudactinotalea sp. HY158. The sequence goes on along the minus strand of NZ_CP045920.1, from coordinate 1,040,329 downwards.
AACTCGAGCGTCGAATCCGCCCGCCCCTCCTGCCGGTCGACCGCGAGGTCGGCGTAGACCGCCGGCTGCGGCAGCCACCCGGTGACGTCGGCGCCGAAGCTGAACCCGGCGCCCGGCTCCCCGCCTGCCCACGTCATGGGAACCCGGCAGCCGTCCCGGCCGACCTCGGCGCCGTCGGTGCGCAGGAATGCCGGATCCGCCCGGAACTCATCACGCATCGTCGTGTGGTCGGGAAGGCCGAGCTCCTCCCCCTGATAGAGGTAGGCGGATCCGGGCAGGGCGAGCATCTGCAGGGTCGCCGCCTTCGCCCGGCGCAGACCGAGCGCGGCATCCGGTTGCGGGTCGCTCGCGCGCAGCCCGTTGGGTCCGCTCCCGCTCGCACCCAGGGCGAGCCGAGTGGCGTGGCGGATCACGTCGTGGTTCGAGAGCACCCAGGTCGGGCTCGCGCCGACCGCTCCGAGCACCTCGATCGACTCCTCGATCACGGAGCGCACGACACGTGCGTCCCAACCCGCCGTGAGGTAGGCGAAGTTGAACGCCTGCTGCATCTCGTCGGGTCGCACGTACAGGGCGAGCCGGCTCATCGGCTGCACCCAGGCCTCGGCGATGAGCGCGGCCTCGGGGTCGAGCTCGGCCAGGAGCGCATGCCATTCCCGGTAGATCTCGTGCACGCCGTCCTGGTCGAACATCGGCCCGGAGTCCGTGGCGGCCGCAGTGTCCGCAGGGTCCACTGGGTCATCCGTGTCCGCAGTGTCCGCAGTGTCCGCAGTGTCGACCGTGCCCTCGGCCATGACCACCGTGCCGGCCCAGTCGGGCAGGCCCTCGGCCTTGACGAGCCCGTGGGCGACGTCGATCCGGAACCCGTCGACGCCGCGTTCGTGCCAGAACCGCAGCACGTCGAGGAACTCGGCGTGCACCTGCGGATCGGTCCAGTCGAGGTCCGGCTGGCTCGAGTCGAACAGGTGGAGATACCACTGGTCGTCGTCGGCACCGGCGCGGATGTCGACGGGCAGGTCGCTCACCCGAGTCCAGGCGCGGCCGCCGAAGATGGACTCCCAGTTGTTCGGCGGCTCGTCCCCACCCGGCCCGCGGCCGTCGCGGAAGAGGTAGCGCGCCCGTTCGCGGCTGCCCGGACCGGCGGCGAGGGCCGCCCGGAACCAGGCGTGCGCGGAGGAGGTGTGGTTCGGCACGAGGTCGACGATGAGTCGCAGGCCCAGTTCGCGGGCCCGGGCAGCGAGCGCGTCGAAGTCCGCCAGGGTCCCGAACAGCGGGTCCACGTCCCGGTAGTCGGCGACGTCGTAGCCGCCGTCCGCCTGGGGTGACCGGTAGAACGGGGAGAGCCAGACCGCGTCGACGCCGAGGTCGCGCAGGTACTCGAGGCGGCGCGTGATCCCCGGCAGGTCGCCCATGCCGTCGCCGTCGGCATCGGCGAACGAGCGCGGATACACCTGGTAGACGACGGCGTCACGCCACCAGGGCGCGGTCGTGGATGCACTCATCTGTCGGATTCCTCCCGGAACGTCTCGTGGCGGTGACAGCGGGGCGCGCCGCGACCGGTGCCCCGCGGGGACACCGGTCGCGGCGGGCTCAGTCCGCGCGAGGCGCGCTCACCGCTGCTTCTTGGCCGCCTTCGCCGCGCGGCGGCGCTCCTCCCGGTTCCCACTCCCGGCCTGCGCGGGCGCTCCGGCGCCGACGCCCGCCTTCTCGCTGGGCTCCGCGGCCGCGGCGGGGCCGTCGAGGCTCGGGGCCGAGTAGTTGAGCTTCGCCGGGGCGTCCTCGACCTCGAGGCCGAGCGCGTCCCGAACCGGGGCGGTCTTCGCGCCCGCCCGCCGGCCGGAGTTCTTCTGGGCGGCCCGGTCCTTCGTCCGGCCCGCGGTGCTCGGGTCCTCGGCCCCCGCCGAGCCCTCGGTCTGCGCCGCGGCTGCGCCGCCGGTCACGGCGGCCGCCGGCTCGCCCGCCGCCGGCTCGCCCTCCGCCGGCGCGGCCTGCTCCTGCGGCTTGCGCACCTCGAGGTTGAACAGGAACCCGACCGACTCCTCCTTGATGGCCTCGGCCATCGCCTGGAAGAGCATGTGCCCCTCGTCGCGGTACTCCACGAGCGGATCGCGCTGGGCCATGGCCCGCAGCCCGATCCCCTCCTTGAGGTAGTCCATCTCGTACAGGTGCTCGCGCCACTTCCGGTCGAGCACCGAGAGCACGACGCGGCGCTCCAGCTGGCGCATGATGTCACCGCCGAGCTCGGCCTCGCGGGCCTCGTAGGCGACGTGGGCGTCGGCGGTCAGCTCGGTCGTGAGCTGCTCGGAGGTGACCCGGATCGCCGCCCCGGCGTCCTCGACCACCTCGTCGGCGGTGATCGAGACCGGGAAGATCTGTCGGATGTCGGTCCACAGCTGCCCCAGGTCCCACTCCTCCGGGCTCGAGCCGGCGGTGGCGGAGCCGACGACCCCCGCGATGACCTGGTCGATCCACTGCTTGACCAGCGGCTCGACGTCCATGCCCTCGAGGATGTCGCGGCGCTCGTGATAGACCCACTTGCGCTGCTCGGTGAGCACGTCGTCGTACTTGAGCACGTTCTTGCGGATCTCGACGTTGCGGCCCTCGATCTTGCGCTGGGAGCCCTCGATCGTGCGGGTCACGAGCTTCGATTCGAGCGGCAGGTCGTCCGGATACGCGGCGCCGATGAAGCGCTCGGCGAATCCGGTGGCGAAGAGGCGCATGAGCTCGTCCTCGAGCGAGAGGTAGAACCGGGACTCGCCCGGGTCTCCCTGACGGCCGGAGCGGCCCTGGAGCTGATTGTCGATCCGCCGCGACTCGTGTCGTTCGGTGCCCACGACGTACAGCCCACCGAGCTCGGCGACCTCGTCGTGCTCGGCCACGACGGAGGCCTTCGCGTCGGCGAGGGCCTCGTCCCAGGCGGCCTCGTACTCCTCCGGGGTCTCCACCGGGGAGAGGCCGCGGTCGGTCAGCTCCGCGATCGCGAGGTGCTCGGCGTTGCCGCCGAGCATGATGTCCGTCCCGCGACCGGCCATGTTGGTCGCGACGGTGACGGCGCCCTTGCGCCCGGCCATCGCGACGATCGAGGCCTCCCGCGCGTGCTGCTTGGCGTTGAGCACCTCGTGCGGGACGCCCTGCTTCTTGAGCAGGCCCGAGAGCAACTCGGACTTCTCGACGCTCGTGGTGCCGACGAGCACGGGCTGGCCCTTGGCGTGCCGGGCGACGATGTCCTCGACCACGGCGTTGAACTTCGCGGACTCGGAGCGGTAGACGAGGTCGGCCTGGTCGGAGCGCACAACCGGCTTGTTCGTCGGCACCGGCACGACCTCGACCTCGTAGGTGCTGTTGAACTCGGCCGCCTCGGTCTTGGCGGTCCCCGTCATCCCCGCGAGCTTGCTGTACAGCCGGAAGTAGTTCTGCAGGGTGATCGTGGCGAAGGTCTGGTTCTCCGCCTTGATCGCCACGCCCTCCTTCGCCTCGATCGCCTGGTGCATGCCCTCGTTGTAGCGACGTCCGGGCAGGATGCGCCCGGTGTGCTGGTCGACGATGAGCACCTCGCCCTTCATCACCACGTAGTCCTTGTCGCGGAAGAAGAGCTCCTTGGCCTTGATCGCGTTGTTGAGGAAGCCGACGAGCGGGGTGTTGAGCGACTCGTACAGGTTGTCGATGCCGAGGTAGTCCTCGACCTTCTCGATCCCCGGCTCGAGCACGCCGACGTTGCGCTTGGTCTCGTCCACCTCGTAGTCCGCGTCCCGCGTGAGCCGGCGCGCGACCCGCGCGAACTCCCCGTACCACTTGTTCACGTCCCCCGACGCGGGGCCGGAGATGATGAGCGGGGTGCGGGCCTCGTCGATGAGGATCGAATCCACCTCGTCGACGATCGCCATGTTGTGGCCGCGCTGGACGGTGTCGGCCAGGCTCAGCGCCATGTTGTCGCGCAGGTAGTCGAAGCCGTACTCGTTGTTCGTGCCGTAGGTGATGTCGGCGGCGTACTGCTCCCGGCGCACGGCCGGCTGCTGGCCCGAGAGGATCGTGCCCACGCTCAGGCCGAGGAAGCGGTGCACCCGGCCCATGAGCTCGGCCTGGTAGGTCACCAGGTAGTCGTTCACGGTGATGATGTGCACGCCCTTGCCGCCGAGCGCGTTGAGATAGGCGGGCATCGTGGCCACGAGGGTCTTGCCCTCACCGGTCTTCATCTCGGCGATCGCGCCCATGTGGAGGGCGGCGCCGCCGAGGACCTGCACGTCGTAGGGCCGCTGACCGATCGTGCGCACGGCGGCCTCCCGGACCGCGGCGAAGGCCTCGGGCAGGAGCGAGTCGAGCGAGGCGCTGCCGTCCGCGAGCCGCTCGCGGAACCGGTCGGTCTCCTCCCGCAGCTCGGCGTCCGAGAGCGCCTGCATGTCCTCCTCGAGGGTGTTGACATGGTTGACCAGGCCCTGGAGGCGCTTGAGGGTCTTGCCTTCACCCATACGGATGATGCGATCGAGGATCGACACGTGCGGGACTCCTAGTTAGTCAGATGGCTGCGACCGTGGGATCGCTCACCCCACCATCGTAAAGGAAGCCGCAAGAGGCCCGGTCCCCGCACGGACGAACTCCCTGCCGGCCCACCCCGGTTACGGGGCGGGCCGGCAGGGAGAGGGGGCGCCGACTCAGACGGTCGCCGGCTCCGGTGCCGTGACCTCGACGGCCAGGCGGATGACGCCGTAGGTCCAGCCGTGCCGGTGATAGACGACGCACGGCTGGTGGGTCTCGGCGTCGATGAACAGGTAGAACGGGTGGCCCACGTACTCCATCTCGGCGAGCGCCTGGTCGACGCTCATCGGGGTGGTCTCGTGCACCTTCTGGCGCACGAGCACCGGCGAATCGCCCAACTGGCTCTCGACGGCGATCCCCGGCTCGGTCGGCGCGACGAGTCCGTCGGGCTCGACCGGTTCGGGCTCGGGGGTCGGGAGCAGTTCGTTCGGTACGACGTGGTCCGGGAACTGCCCGCGGGTGTGGTGCGACTTCCGCCGATCACGAGCGCGGCGGAGCCGCTCGTACAGCTTGGCGGTGGCGAGGTCGAGCGCGGCGTAGCGATCCGTGGCACTCGCCTCGGCGCGCACGACCGGGCCCTTGGCCCGGACCGTGAGCTCGATGCGCTCGGAGCGCTCGACCAGCCGCGGGTTGCGCTCGTGGCTGACCTCGACGTCGACCCGCTGCGCGTAGGGGGAGTACTGGCCCACCTTGCCGAGCTTGTCCTCGACGTGGCGACGGAACCGATCTGCTACCTCGGTGTGGCGACCAACAACCACAATCTCCATGACGACCTCCATGCTTCTTCACACTGATTTGGGCCCGTTCCGGCCCGACAATTCGCCGCGTTCGATGCCGCGACGCCGCGCGCTCCACCACCTCCCGCCTGAGTGGACGACTGTCCTTGAACGCTATAAGAACGGCCGCGCCGATGCACTCGTTTCGCCCTGGGAGTTGCCTGGCAAAGGCCATGTCTCAGACCTCGAGACGACGCCGCGGGGCCGGCGTCGCGGCCAGCGTCACCGCGGCCAGGGCTGCTCCACCGAGCGCGGTCGCGGCCGCCGCGAGCGTCGCGCCCGTCGTGACGACGTCGTCGACCAGCACGTAGCCCGCCGCCGGTTCCGCGGTCGCGCCCCGGCGACGCCCGATGGCCCGTTCCCGCTCGTCCCGGCGCGCGGCCGCACCGAGGTGGTGGCTCCGGCCGCCGGTGCGGGCCAGGAGCACCGTCACCGGCACGTCCGTTCCGAGTTCGGCCGCGAGTCCCGCGGCGACGGCGCGCGCCCAGGGCTCGACCACCTCCCGGCCGCGCCAGCGCCGGCGCCACCCCGACGGCGCGGGCACGACCGCGAGCGGGCCCGGCGCGACCGGGACGGCGAGTGTCCGTCCGAGCCGGGTGCCGAGCCCGCGGCCGATCCGGGCCATCGGCTCGGCGAGATCCGGGCGGCTGCCGGACTTCCAGGACATGACGATCCGCCGGACCGGGCCGTGGTATCCGGCCGCGGACCAGGTGGGAAGTCCGAGCGTGGCCAGGTTCGCGGCATCGACGTCGGCCCGGAACCAGTGCCGGAACTCCCGCTCGCAGTCGCAGCAGAGCACGCGCCCGGGACGGCCACAGCCGGGGCACCAGTTCGGCAGCACGAGATCGCTCGCCGCCCGCGCGAGCAGGCGCACCGGGCGCGGGGCGATGACCATGGACCGAGCCTGCCCGCCCACCGCCCGCGGCGCATCGCGCCGGCCCCGGCCTGTGGACGGCCGGGCGGCCTGTGGACGCCGGGACGGGCGGGCGGGCGGGCGGGCAGGCCGGTCAGCCCGGCAGGGTCGGGTCGGTCAGGGTCAGGTCCTCCCCCACCTTGCGCCACCCGTTCCCGGAGCGGGCGTAGAGGTCGCCGTTCGCGGTGCCGAGCCACAGTTCGTGTTCGCCGCGCCCGGCGGCGATGGAGACCACGTCCGGCACCGAGGGCAGCGCGGCGGTGGGGCCCCCGATCGGCACGACGTGCACGGTCTGCGGGGAGTTGTTCGCGATGCCGAGCACGCCGAGTTCCTGCTCGTCGATCCACACGAGCGCCGTGGCGTCCGTGAGTGCCTGGCCCACCCGCTGGGCCCCGCCGAGGTCGAGTGCCGTGCCCTGCTCGTCGCGGACGATCGCGCCCACGAGCACCGCGACGTCGCCGTCCGCCTCGGTGATGACGGCGAGCCGTGCGCCGTCCCGGCTCACCCGCAGGGCCCGCAGGTGTCGGCCCGTGAGCGCCGGGGCCGCCACCTCGGTCTGCTCCCCGGTCACGGGGTCGGCCGTGAGCAGGCGGCCCTCGTTCTCCTGCGCCCCCGTCCACACGAGGCCGAACCGGTCGTAGCTGGGCGCCACGAGCGGGCCGGGCGCCTCGAGCAGGGTCCGGGACTCGGTCTCGGCGGTCGGCAGGGTCGCGAGGGTGTCGCCGCCGACGAGGCCGACGACGGGGCCGTCGCCGTAGGGCACCGCGAGCGCCCCATAGCGGCCCGCGGCGAGCGGAACCGAGTCCGGCAGCGGGCTCACCTCTCCCCCGGCGACGGTCGCGAGGGTCCCGTCCGAGATGCCGATGGGATTCACCCCGACCGCGGGGTCGAGGGTCGGGTTGATCGGGGTGACCCCCTCCTCGAGGTCGACCTGACCGGCCGTCGCGTGGACCCGGCGCACCTGCGGGAGCCGGGTGAGCGTCTGCTGCAGTTGCGCGAGGAGGATCTGCCGGTCCGGTCCGGCGGCGGCGAGCACCTCCTGGGACAGCCCGACCTCCGCCACGCCCTCGGTGATCGTCACCGGCTCGGCCCTCGTGCCGGAGGGGAAGGCGGTGATGACGCCGGGCGCGAGCCAGCCGACCGGTCCGCGCAGCAGGGCCTGCACCGCCGACGTCGCGGCGTTCCCCTGCGGGAACCAGCGGGTGTCCGGCACGAAGAAGCGCAGGTCGGGAGAGAGGAAGTAGAGGGGGACCTGGCGGTACTGCGAGCCGAAGTTCACCGCGGACATGATCACCCCGTCATCGAGCCCGGAGATCCGCCACTCGTCGCCGACTCGCGCGAGCGAGAACTCGATCGTCTTCTCGGCGCCCGGGGCCTCCTCGGTGTACACCCCCGTCTCGTCGACGTAGGCCGCGACCGTCAGCTCGACCGCGACGTGGCCGGGTTCGACCTCGTGCACGGACGGCGGGGTGGTGCCGGAGTAGATCGTCACGCCACCGCCGGGTCGCCACGTCGAGCGAGCGGCCTCCGTCAGATACTTCTGGGCCGTCTCGAACCGGTCGGCGACCCCCGCGGGGTTCGCGTCGAGGAAGCCCCGCACGATCTGCTCGGGGTCGTCGCCGGGGCGCGGGTCGGCGGCGAGGAAGACGATCGCGTCGGGCTCCACGGCGGAGTCCACCCCGGCATGGACGGGGCCGGAGGTGGGCAGGCCGACGCAGGAGCTCAGGGCGAGGGCACAGGCACCGATGAGGACCGCTGCGAGGGCGCGTGGGCCGGGGCGTCGCGTGGTCATTGCTCCTCCTGGTCGAGCTCGGGCACGGCCGCCGGTCCGCTCGGATCGGTGGCGGGCCGTTCGGTCTCGGCCGCGGTCCGGTCCGGGCGCAGCGGCAGCGGGGATTCGGAGGCGGGGTCGATCGTCATGCCCGCCCGCCGGGGCAGGGTGAGGCGGAAGCACGCGCCTTCCCCGGGGCTCCCCCACGCCTCCAGGGCGCCGCCGTGCAGCCGCACGTCCTCGAGCGCGATCGCCAGTCCCAGCCCGGTGCCGCCGAGGGTGCGCTGGCGGGCGGGATCGGCCCGCCAGAACCGGTCGAAGACGTGCTCGGCCTGGCGCGCGGTCATGCCGACGCCGTGGTCGCGCACGCTCACGGCCACGGCGCGGGGCCCGGCGCCGACGCGGATCTCGATCGGGTGCCCCTCCCCGTGCTCGATCGCGTTGACCACGAGGTTGCGGACCACCCGCTCGATCCGGCGCGAGTCGAGTTCGGCGGCGACCCCGACGGCCGGCAGGTCGACGTCGAGCCAGGAGCCCCGATCGGCCGCGATCGCCTCGGTCAGGCCCACGACCCGGTCGACGACGCCGCGCAGGTCCGACTGCTCCGCCTCGAGCTCGACGGCGCCGGCGTCGAATCGGGAGATCTCCAGCAGGTCGGCCAGGAGCGCCTCGAACCGGTCGAGCTGGGTCGCGAGCAGTTCGACGGAGCGGCGCTGCGCGGCGGGCAGCTGCTCGCGGCTCTCGTACAGCAGCTCCGAGGCCATCCGGATCGTCGTGAGCGGGGTGCGCAGCTCGTGGGACACGTCGGAGACGAACCGCTGCTGCATCCGGGAGAGCTCCGCGAGCCGTTCGATCTGGTCCTGGAGGTTCTGGGCCATGTCGTTGAAGGAGCGGGCGAGCAGGGCGAGCTCGTCGCGGCCGACGACCCGCATCCGCACGTCGAGGCCGCCGGCCGAGAGGGTCGCGGCCACCTTCGCGGCCTGCTGCACCGGGTCGAGCACCTGGCGGGTGATGTACCAGGTCATGAGGACGAGCATCGCCACGAGCGCGAGGCCGCCCACGGCCAGGGCCCGCTGGAGCAGCCACAGCGTGTCCTGCTCCGCGGCCAGGGAGTAGATGAAGTAGAGCTCGTGCTCGCCCGCCCCGGGGATGAGGACCCGGGAGCCGACCGCGATCCCCGGGGCGGTCACGCCGGCCTCGCCCGGGACCGGCATCGCGACCGACTGCCATTGCTGCCGGTCCTGCTCCCGCACCGCCTGGCTCAGCAGCGGGGTGATGAGTGCCCGCAGCCGCGGATCGGTCGCGAAGGGCAGGATCTCGATCGGACCGGTCGCATCCTGCGACCGCAGCAGCACGACACCGGCCGTGCCCACGGCGGTCTCCTGCAGCGAACGAACCGTGTCGTTGGCGAGCTGCTGCACGGCCTGCGTGCTGTTCGCGGTGGCGGAGTCGAAGCGGTCCTGGGCCGACTGGGTGCGGGAGGCCGCGTCGGCCAGGACCTGCTCGGCGCGGTCGTCGAAGATCCCGTCGCGTACCTGGGTCGACAGGAGCGTGCCGAGCAGCAGCAGCGATCCGATGCCGATGACGACGGTCGTCGAGACGACCCGCAGCCGCAGGCTGCGCCGCCAGGCGTAGCCCCACAGTCGGGCCCGCCTACGCAGGTACCGCCCCCGGGCCCGCACCCGGCGTCCGAACGCCACCTGGGCCGGCCTCATTCGCCGCCGGCGCCCGCCCGGTATCCGACACCGCGGACGGTCACGACGATCTCGGGGTTCTCGGGATCCCGCTCGACCTTGGCCCGCAGCCGCTGCACGTGCACGTTGACGAGCCGGGTGTCGGCCTGGTGCCGGTAGCCCCACACCTGCTCGAGGAGGACCTCGCGGGAGAACACCTGCCAGGGCTTGCGGGCGAGGGCGACGAGGAGGTCGAATTCCAGCGGCGTGAGCGAGATGACCTCGTTACCGCGGGTCACGCGGTGTCCGACGACGTCGATCGCCAGGTCGCCCACGGCGAGCTTCTCCACCTCGTCCTCGTCGTGGCGGCGCAGGCGGGCACGGACTCGGGCCACGAGCTCCCGGGGCTTGAAGGGCTTGGGGATGTAGTCGTCGGCCCCGGCCTCGAGCCCGACGACGACGTCGGCCGTGTCGCTCTTCGCGGTGAGCATGATGACCGGCACCCCGGACTCCGCCCGGATGCGCCGGCACACCTCGATGCCGTCGATGCCGGGCAGCATGAGGTCGAGCAGCACGAGATCGGGGCCGCTCGCGCGGAAGGCCTCCATCGCGGAGGTGCCGTCGGCGCTGAAGACCGCCTCGAACCCCTCGGATTCGAGCACGATACCGATCATCTCCGACAGGGCCGCATCATCGTCGACCACCAAGACTCGAGCACTCATGGCACCCATGGTCTCATCGTCGCTCCCCGTGCGCCGGGAGGGTGCCCGGGACACGCGGGCTCCCCGCCCCCGCGGGAGCGGGGACGGGGCGGATGCGGCGCTTCGAAAGGGCCGCGGAAGATGGCAGGATGAGTACGATTCGCGTCGAACCCCAGGGGAGTCATGTCCTACCCACCCACCGGCCCGCAGCAACCCGACCGGCCCGAGCCGGCCGGCGGCTGGGGCGTTCCCCCGGCGTCCGGCTACGGCTCCGGAGCGCCGGCCCCGCAGCAGCACGGCGACGGGAGCCAGCAGGGCCAATACGGTCAGCAGGGTCAGTACGGCCAATACGGTCAGCAGGGCGAGCACGACCAGTACGGCCAGCAGGGTCAGTACGGCCAGTACGGCCAGTACGGCGCCCCGTCCGGCCCCGAACCCGGCCTGCCGCAGGCACAGGTCGGCATCATCCCGCTGCGCCCGCTGCGCCTGGGCGACCTCTACGAGGGGGCGTTCAGGGCGATCCGGACGAACCCGGTGGTCATGTTCGTGCTCTCGGGAATCGTCGTGACCGTGCTCGCGGTTCTCACCTACCTCGTCAGCGCCGGCCCGCTCGCCGAGCTCGCGGCGTGGACGCCGAGCGACCCCGAGACCCTCACGCAGGAGGATCTCGATCAGATGACCTCGACCCTCGGGTCGCTCGCCGTGACCACCGGCATCACCTCGCTCCTCTCGCTCGTGGTGACGACGCTGCTCACCGGCCTGCTCATGCAGACCGTCAGCCAGGCGGTCCTCGGGCGCAAGCTCTCCCTCGGTGAGGCCTGGCGCGAGTCGGCCCCGTTGTTCGCCCGGCTGCTCGGTCTCACGCTGCTCGTCACCCTCCTGGTCGTCGCTCCGGTCGGGATCGCGGCGGTCCTCGCCGTCCTCACCTTCGCCGCGGTCGGGCTGACCGCGGGCGCGCTCGTGACGTTCCTGCTGGTCGTGGTGGCGCTCGCGGCGATGCTGTTCCTCGCGACCGTCACGTTGCTCGCCACCCCCGCGCTCATGCTCGAGCGGGCCGGCGTCGGCACCGCGCTGCGGCGCGGCTGGCGGCTCGGGATCCGCTCCTTCTGGCGGATCCTGGGCATCTACCTGCTCACCAGCGTGATCATCGGCGTCGTCTCCGGGATGATCTCCGGGCCGGGCTCGAGCCTGGCCTCGCTCGCCTCCCCCACCGTGGCGATGGTCGTCTCGGTCGCGCTCAGCGCGCTCGTGCAGGCCTTCACCACCCCGTTCCTCGCCTCGGTGGTCGCCCTGCTCTACATCGACCAGCGCATCCGCTACGAGGCCCTGGACGTCGAGCTCGCCGCGGCCGCCCGGCGCTGATCGAGCCGCCCGTGCGCCGACTGCAGCCCCCGCTCCTGCCCGATGCCGACGAGGCCCGGGAGTGGGCCGAACGCGAGCTGAGCAAGGCCGTCTATCACGACGACGGCCGGTCCTGGCTCGAGGTCGCGCTCGAGGCGATCTCCGGCTGGATCCAGAGCCTGGCCGACGCGGCCGGTGGCCTCGGCATCGCGTTCGTGCCGATCCTGTTGCTCGTGGTCATCGCCGCGATCACGCTCGGGGCATTCGTCCTCGGCCGGCCGGGCGGGCACCGGCGACGGCCTGGAGACGCCGCTGCGGCCGTGCTCGAGCACGACGACGAGCGCACCGCCGCGCAGCTGCGCGCCGCCGCCCGCGCCGCCGGCGACCGCGGTGATTCGGCGCTCGCCGTCGTCGAGATGTTCCGCGCCCTCGTGCGCGGCCTGGACGAACGGGCGATCGGCTCCGACGGCCCGGGGCGCACGGCCCGGGAGGCCGCGGCCGGGGCCGCGGTGCAGCTGCCCGGGCACGCCGAGGAACTCGACCGGGCGGCCCGGTTCTTCGACGCGGTCCGTTACGGCGACGAGGCCGCCGCCCCCGCCGACCTCACCCGTCTCGTCGACCTCGACGACCGCATCCGTCGTACCCGGCCGGCACCGGCACCGGCAGCACCGAGAGAGCTGACTGAGCAGACTGAGCAGACAGAGCGCACCGGGGTCCTTCGATGACCTCGCGCCCGGCACCGATCACCCGGCTGCCCGATTCCGCCGGCGGCTCCGGGAGGGCCCGGTGGTGGGCGGTGGCGATCGTCGCGGTCGTGCTCCTCGGCGTGGGGATCGCCGCCCAACTCATGTCCCGGCAGCCCTCGACCATCCCCGGCCACCCGGACAACTCGCGTGGGAACGGCGCCATGGCGGTCACCCGGATCCTCGCCGCCCACGGCGTCGACGTGCGGGTCTCGGTGCGCACCGACGCGACGCTCGAGCAGGCGTCCGAGACCATCGCCATCGTCGACCCGGGCCGCCTCACCCCCGAGCAGTTCGAGCGGATCACCGGCCTGGGCACCGACCTCGTGCTCCTCGACGCCGGCGGCCTGGCCGAGGACCCGTCCGCGGCCACGTCGGGGCTCGTGCGCGCGGGGCACGCGGCCGCGGGCACCGTCGCCGCCGACTGCTCCGACCCGGACGCCGTCGCCGCCGGGTCGATCGCGGCCGGCGGACCCGTCTTCACCGGCCCGGACGGGGCGATGGAATGCTTCCCCGTGGCGAATGCGGGCGGCGCCCTCATGGTGCGCTGGCAGCAGGACGGGCGCTCGATCACCGTGATTCCGCGGGAGGTCGCACTCAACCGCTCGCTCGCCGAGGCGGGCAACGCCGCGCTCGCCCTGCGCGTCCTCGGCACCGGCTCGGAGCTCACCTGGATGGTCGCCTCGACCGACGACCCCACGGGCGAGTCCGCGGCGCCCGCCGATCCGCTCACGCTGCTGTGGACGGCCGCGGGGATCCTCGCCCTCGCCCTCGCCTGGTGGCAGATCCCGCGCTTCGGACGGCTCGCCGTCGAACCCCTGCCGGTGACCGTGCCGGCCTCGGAGACGGTCTCCGGTCGCGGCGCCCTGTACCGGCGACACCGGGACGTCCCGCACGCCGCCCGGGCGCTGCGCGCCGGTGCCACGGGCCGGATGGCCGACCGGATCGGGCTCGCCCCGGGCGCGGGGCGGGCGGAGGTGGCCGGCCGGATCGGCGCCCTGACGGGCCGCCCGCCGGCGGCGATCGCGGCGGTCCTCTACGGCCCGCCGCCGACGGATGCGGCAGGATTGAGCACGCTGGCACACGCACTGGACATACTCGAGAGCGAGGTTCATCACCGATGACCAATCCGTACGGAGCCCCGGGGACGGGCGACCTGCCCCGGGAGCCGGGCTTCGCCGTCCCCGAGCAGGGCGGCGCCCCCGCCGCGGCGACCGTCCGCCCGGCGCCCGCCCCCGCCTCACCCGTGCACGCGACGCTGGGACGCATCCGGGGCGAGGTGGCGAAGGCGGTCGTGAGCCAGGACGCCGCCGTGAGCGGCCTCGTCATCGGGCTGCTCTGCCGGGGGCACGTGCTGCTCGAGGGGGTGCCGGGGGTGGCCAAGACCCTCCTCGTGCGCGCCCTCGGCGCCGCGCTCGACCTGGGGATGACGCGGGTGCAGTTCACCCCCGACCTCATGCCCGGCGACGTGACCGGATCGCTCGTCTACGACGCGCACACGGCCGAATTCTCCTTCCGGGAGGGGCCGGTCTTCACCCATCTCATGCTCGCGGACGAGATCAACCGCACCCCGCCGAAGACCCAGGCCTCCCTGCTCGAGGCGATGGAGGAGCGGCAGGTGAGCGTCGACGGCACCCCCCGGCCGCTGCCGGATCCGTTCATGGTCATCGCCACCCAGAACCCGGTGGAGTACGAGGGCACCTATCCGTTGCCCGAGGCCCAGCTCGACCGGTTCCTGCTCAAGCTCACGATGCCGCTGCCGCAGCGGGCCGCGGAGGTCGAGGTGCTCGCCCGACACGCCCACGACTTCGACCCGCGCGACCTCGCCGCGGCGGGGCTGCGGGCGGTCGCCGGCGCCGAGAACCTGGCCGCCGCCCGCGCCGAGGTGTCCCGGGTCGAGGTGGCCCCCGATGTACTCGGCTACGTCGTCGACCTGTGCCGGGCCACCCGCACCTCCCCCTCCCTCTCCCTCGGGGCCTCCCCGCGGGGCGCGACCGCCCTCATGCGCACGGCGCGGGCGTGGGCGTGGCTCTCGGGCCGCGACTTCGTCACCCCGGACGACGTCAAGGCGCTCGCGCAGCCCACCCTGCAGCATCGGCTGCAGGTGCGGGCCGAGGCCCTCCTCGAGGGGGTGACCGGCGCCTCCGTGATCGACGGCGTCATCGCCACCGTGCCGGTCCCCCGCTGACGGCGATGATTCTCACCGGCCGCGCGGTGCTGCTCGTGGCGCTGGGGATCGCGGCCCTCGCGCTCACCGGCCTGCCGGAGTACCTGCTCGCCTGGGGCGTCGCGTGCCTGGCGGTCTTCCTCGTCGACTGGCTGCTCACGCCCGCGCCCTCGAGGCTGGTCGTGCAGCGCGCACCGCTCGGGTCGGTGCGGCTCTCGCAACAGGCACGCACCCGGCTCACCGTGACGAATCCGGGCCGGCGGACCGTGCGCGGCATGCTGCGGGACGCGTGGCAGCCGAGCGCCGGGGCGCGGCCGAACCGGCACGCCCTGCTGCTGCCGCCCGGGGAGTCCGTCCGGCTCACGACCCGGCTGCACCCGACGCGCCGCGGCCATCGCAGCACCGACTGGGTCACGGTGCGGCTCACCGGTCCGCTGCGGCTCACGTCGCGCCAGTTCAGCGCGCCCGTGGCCGGCGTGCTGCGGGTGCTCCCGGAGTTCCGGTCGCGGCGTCACCTGCCCTCCCGGCTCGCGCGGCTGCGGGAGATGGACGGCCGGGCCGCGGTGAATGTGCGCGGCCCCGGCACGGAATTCGACTCGCTGCGCGAATACGTCCAGGGCGACGACGTGCGGGCGATCGACTGGCGCGCCACCGCCCGGCGGCAGGAGCTCGTCGTGCGCACCTGGCGACCCGAACGCGATCGGCGCATCCTCGTGGTGGTCGACACCTCCCGGCTCGCCGCGGCCCGACTCGGCGGCGAGCCGCGCCTCGACGCCCAGATCGAGGCGGCACTACTGCTCACCGCCCTGGCCACGAGCGCCGGGGACCGGGTCGACCTGGTCGCGGTGGACGCACAGGTCCGGGCCCGGGCGAGCGAGCACAAGGGGCCCGCGGCCCTGTCGGCGGTGGCCGAGGCGCTCGGCCCGCTCGACGCCCGGCTCGTCGAACCCGACTGGCCGCTCGTGGCGCGGCTCGTCCGCGGCACCCTCTCCCAGCGCGGGCTCGTGGTGGTCCTCACCGCGATCGAGCCCGCCGCGCTGGAGTCCGGCCTGCTCGACGTCGTCGCCGCCCTCGCCGGCACCCATCAGGTGCTCGTCGCCGGGGCCCTCGATCCGGGTGCCGCGGCCCTCACCCGCGCCCGCGCCGAGGTCGCCGACCTGTTCACGGCCGCGGCCGCAGAGCAGGCGGGCGCCGAGCGCGCCGAGGTGGCCCGGCTCCTGCGCACGGGTGGCACCCGGGTGCTCGAGTGCGCGCCCGAGGAGCTGGCGCCGGGCGTGGCCGATGCCTACCTCGCCCTCAAGGCGGCCGGCCGGCTCTGAGCGGGCCGCGGCCGGCCTGCTAGTCCGCGTACAGGGTCGTGGCCTCGCGCTCCTCGGCGAGCACGTCCCCGGTCTCCCCCGCCCGGACCGCGGCGCGGCCGAGCACGATGGTGTAGGCCCAGTAGCCGGCGAGGGCGAGGGAGCCGATCGCGATCTTGACCCCGCTCGGCAGGCCGCTGCGCGGCACGAATCCCTCGATCACCCCGCTCACCCCGAGCACCGCCACGAGCCCGATCGCGACCGTGATCAGGGCCCGCCCCTCCTCCGCGAGGGCCTGGGAGCGCGGCCTCGGCCCGGGCCGCACCCACGCCCAGCACAGCTTGAGGCCCGCCGCGCACGCGATGAAGATCGCCGTGAGCTCGAGCTGCCCGTGCGGGAGGATGAGCGCGAAGAAGACGTCGAGCCGATCCGCCTCGGCCATGATCGCCCCGGCCTGGCCCACGGCCGCGGCATTGGCCACGAGGACGTAGGCGGTCATCACCCCGGTGATCCCGTAGGCGATCATCTGCAGGGCGACGAACGCGTTGTTGCTCCAGACCTGCCCGGTGAAGTCGGGGGCCGAGCTGTTCGAGTAGTAGGCGGCGAAGGCCTGCTCGGCGTAGTCCGCCCGGGCCGCGGGCGAGGCGATCGCGTCCAGCGCGCCCGGGGTCAGATGGAGCCACGTGCCGTATCCGAGGCCGACGAGGACGAAGACGACCATCGCGGCGACGGTCCACCACCGCAGCCGGTAGAACGCCGCCGGCAGCGACACGGCGATGAACCGGGCGATCGGCGTCCAGCCGGGCTCATGGGTGCCCGTGGCCAGGCCCCGGCAGCGCCCCAGGAGCGCCGAGAGCCGGCCGATCAGCGCGGGGCTGGGCGCGCGGGAGCGCACGGCCGACAGGTCGGCGGCGGTCGCCTGGTACAGGGCCGTGAACTCGTCGATCTCGGCGCCGCGCAGTCGGCGCCGACCGGCGAGTTCGGCGAGGCGGCGCCAACGGGGCGATCGCAGCGCGACGAACGCATCGAGATCCACGAGCGCTACCCTGCCACATATGACCGTCCCCCCGGTTCCCACAGCGCCCTCAGTGCCCCCAGCGCCCCCAGCGCCGGCAGCGGCCCCGACCCTCGCGGCCCGCGCGAGCACGCGTGATCCGAACCGGATCGAGTCGGCCGCCGCGGAGGTCGTCACGGGCGAGGCCGTCGTGCTCGACCTGCGCCCGGCGGGCCTGCTGCGGCTGTTCGCGGCGGGTGCGGTCGACTTCCTCGTCTACGGCACGGTCGCCGCGGCGGCGGTGGCCGCGGGCCTGCGCTACCTCGTGAACAACGACGCGCAGGCGACCACCTGGCTCATCGGGATGCTCCTCGTCTGTCTCGTCGGGGTTCCGACGGCCGTGGAGACCCTCACCCGCGGGCGATCGGTCGGCCGGTTCGCGCTCGGCTACGTCATCGTGCGTGAGGACGGCGCGGCCATCCGTTTTCGACAGGCGCTCGTGCGGTCCGTCGTCGCCCTCGTGGAGATCTGGCTCACGCTCGGCACGTTCGCGCTCGTCTCGGCGATCGTCACCTCCCGCCACAAGCGCCTGGGCGACCTGCTCTCCGGCACCTATCCGCTCGAGTCCGACCAGGACCAGGCGTTGCCGGCGCCCGTGCTCATGCCCGCCGAGCTGGTCGAGTGGGCCCGCCGGGCCGACATCTCCCGGCTCCCCGGCTCCCTCGCCTGGCGGGTGCGGGAGTTCCTCGACCGGGCGCGCACCGTGGAGGAGGGCACCCGCACGTCGATCGCGCGGGCGCTCGCGGCCCACGTCGAGCCGCACGTGAGCCCGCCGCCGCCGTGGGGAACCCACCCGGAGCGGTTCCTGGCGGCCGTGCTCGTGGTGCGCCGCGATGCCGAATACCTCGCGGGGCTGCGCGCGCAGCAGCGCCGGCTCGACCTGTTGCCACCGGATCGGCGGGCGCCCTACGGACTCTGAATCCACCCCGTCGTCTCACGGGGCGATCGGTCAACCTCTCAGAGTGTGAGCTACGATGCGACCACACTGTGAGATCATCGGGAATCGCCGATCTCGAGAATCACGGTCGAGTAACGATTCCGGCGGCCATGTCCTCGCAGGTCAGGACTACTTTCGTTGAGAGGCTGCCGCCCGATCCGGTCGATATTCCCGATTCTCGGGTGGAGTTCACGCGGAAAGTTCGCCAGGGTTGGAAAGTTCGTTTTCAGGCGCACCCCAGTTCGAGTCGTGCTCGGGCCGTAGGTCGAGTGCGCATGGCCGGCTGCGGTCGAGCCCGTCCGCGGCCGTCGAGTTGCCCAGGGTCATCAGGAGGATTATGACGGCCATTACCGTCAAGAACGCGTACAAGTTCTTCGGCAGAAGAAGCACGGAGGCGATCGAACAGCTCCGTGGCGGTGCCGATGCGGCCGATGTCAAGAGTCTCGGGACCGCGGCGGTGATCGACGCGAGCTTCACCGTGGAGCCGGGCGAGATCTTCGTCGTCATGGGCCTGTCCGGCTCGGGCAAGTCCACGCTCATCCGGATGCTCAACGGACTCCTGCCCCCGACCGCCGGAGAGATCTACGTCGGCGACGAGGAGATCGGATCCGTGGACCCGGCCGAACTGCGCCGCATCCGTCAGAGCCGCATCTCGATGGTCTTCCAGCACTTCGCGCTGCTGCCCCACCGCACCGTGCTCGACAACGCCGCATACGCGCTGCGCATTCAGGGCGTCGGCAAGGCCGAGCGCGAGGAACGCGCCCGCTCGGCACTCGAGATGGTCGACATGGTCGGGTGGGACAACCACGTGCCGGCCCAGCTCTCCGGCGGCATGCGCCAACGGGTCGGCCTGGCCCGGGCACTCGCCGCCGACACCGACATCCTCCTCATGGACGAGGCGTTCTCCGCCCTCGACCCACTCATCCGGCGGGAGATGCAGGATCAGCTGATCGAGCTCCAGCAGAGCCTCGGCAAGACGATCGTGTTCATCACCCACGACCTGAACGAGGCCATGCGCCTGGGCGACCGGATCGCCGTCATGCGCTCCGGCCGGATCGTGCAGATCGACACCGGTGAGCAGATCCTGGCACATCCGGCCAACGACTACGTCGCGAAGTTCATCGCCGATGTCGACCCGCGCACGGTCTTCCAGGCGCGCTCGCTCATGGCCAAGCCGTCCGTGACCGTCACCGTCGGGCAGGGCCCGCGCCAGACCCTCCGCGAGATCCGCGACGAGCAGGTGCCGGCAGCGTTCGTCGTCGACCGCGACCGCCGCTACGTCGGCACCGTCACGGACACCGCCGCCTTCAACGCCCAGCAGGCCGGGGCCACGACCCTGCACGATGCGGTCGAGGCCGCACCGAGCGTCCACGAGGACACCCTGCTCGCGGAACTGCTCAATGTCGCCGCCTCCGACTCCCACGTTCCCGTGCCCGTCGTCAACGATTCCGGCCGGCTCGTCGGGGTGATCCCCCGGGTGAGCATCTGGGAAGCGATGACCCCCTACGACGAGGAGGCGAACGTATGAGCTTCGGCGACTTCATGCAGGGCAACTGGTGGCGGATGCCGCTGAACGTCTGGACCGAGGCGGTGGTCGAGTGGCTGACACTCAACCTGCGCGGCTTCTTCGGCCTCGTCAAGACCGTCGCACAGGGGCTGTACGACGGACTGCACTGGGTCCTCGACGCCCCGCCGTTCGTCATCGTGGCGCTCGTGCTCACCGCGATCGCGTTCGCCGCCAGCGGGTGGAAGCTCGCGCTCGGCACGGCCATCAGCCTGACGGTCATCGATCTCGTGGGCCAATGGGACAACGCGATGGAATCCCTCGCGCTCACCCTGCTCGCGAGCATCATCGCCCTGTTGATCGGCTTCCCACTCGGCATCCTCGCCGCGAAGAGTCAGCGCTTCTCGGCCTTCATCCGTCCGGTGCTCGACTTCCTGCAGACGATGCCCGCGTTCGTCTACCTCATCCCGGTCGTCGTCATCTTCTACGCCGGCGCCGTCTCCGGCCTCGTCGCCACCGTCATCTTCGCGCTCGCACCCGCGGTCCGGTTCACCGAACTCGGCATCCGCCAGGTCGACTCCGAAGTGACCGAGGCGGGGCACGCCTTCGGCGCGCCACCACGGCAGATCCTGCGCCAGATCGAGATCCCGCTGGCCATGCCCACGATCATGGCCGGCGTCAACCAGGTGATCATGCTCGCCCTGTCCATGGTCGTCATCGCCGGCATGGTCGGCGCGGGCGGTCTGGGGAGCGACGTCTACCAGGCGCTCACCCGCGTGCAGGTCGGACTCGGCTTCGAGGCCGGCCTCGGCGTCGTCCTCCTGGCCATCTTCCTCGACCGCGTGACGGCGTCATTGTCCAAACGCACCCCCGTGGCGCGCGCCCTGCGCGCCACCGAATGACCGGCCCCGCGCTCGGTCCACGACAGCTGTACCGATCCCGGATCGGGACTATTGGAAAGGAAATCATGCGTAGAAAGCTTGGCTTCGGCCTCATCGCAGCCACCTCCGCCTTCGCCCTCGCGGCGTGCGGGAGCGCCAGCGGCGGCGCCACGGAGACCGACGACCCCACCGACGGCACCGCCGCGACCGGAGGCTCCGGCGACATCAACACCGACCCGATCCAGATCGGCGTTCCCGCCGGCTGGGACGAGGGCGTGGCCGTCTCGGCCCTGTGGGCCGCCATCCTCGAGGACAAGGGCTACACCGTCGAGTTGGCGGACGCGGAGATCGGCCTGATCTTCGCCGACCTCGCCAGCGACGAGAGCTACGACCTCCTCTTCGACGGCTGGCTGCCGCAGACCCACAAGGAGTACATCGACAAGTACGGAGCCGACCTCGACGATCTCGGTGTCTGGTACGACAACGCCGCGCTCAGCGTCGCGGTGAACAACGACGCCCCGATCACCTCGCTCGCCGAGCTCGCCGACAACGCGGACGCCTTCAACAACCGCATCGTCGGGATCGACCCGGGCGCGGGCCTGACCCAGGCGATGGAGAACGAGGTCATCCCGACCTACGGCCTGGAGGACATGGACTTCGTCACCTCCTCCACCGCCTCGATGCTCGCCGAGCTCAAGGGCGCCATGCAGGCCGGTGACAACATCGTCGTGACCCTGTGGCACCCGCACTGGGCCTACAGCGCGTACGACATCCGCGACCTGGAGGACCCCGAGGGCACCCTCGGCACCGCCGAGGAGATCCACACCTTCGCTCGCAAGACGTTCGCGGACGACTACCCGCAGGTCGCCGAGTGGATCAGCAACTTCACCTTCGCCGACGAGGATCTCGCGAGCCTCGAGAACGACATCGTCGAGGCCGGTGACCCCCAGGCCGGGGTTCAGCAGTGGCTCGAAGACAACCCGGACTTCCCGGCAAGCGTCACCCCCGCAAGCGAGTGACCGACTAGTCCGAATCGATCAGGTCGATCAGGTCGATCAGGTCGATCAGACGACAGCGGCGCCCGGCTCAGGCCGGGCGCCGCTGTCGTCTGCGGCCGTCAGCCCTCGATGAGTCGGGTGATCCCGTCGCGCACCTTGACCATGATGTCCTCGTCCTCCGCCTCGACGTTGAGGCGCAGGAGCGGCTCGGTGTTCGAGCGGCGCACGTTGAACCACCAGCGCGGCGAGGACTCCCAGTGGGAGTAGGTCACGCCGTCGAACTCCTCGACGCGCACGCGCCCGGAATCGATGTCGTCGGCATAGGCCGCACGGATCCGGCCGAGCGCGGCGTCCGGGTCGTCGATGCGGTGGTTGAGCTCCCCGCTCGCGTGATAGGGCGTGTACATCGCCCCCAGGTCCGACAGGGCGAGGTCCTCGCGGCCGAGCACGCTGAGCACATGCATCGCCGCGAGCATTCCCGAATCGGCGTAGAAGAAGTCGCGGAAGTAGAAGTGGGCGCTGTGCTCGCCGCCGAAGACGGCGTTGTGACGAGCCATCTCCGCCTTGATGAACGAGTGGCCCACCCGGGTGCGCACGGTCTGGGCGCCCGCCGCCCCGAGCAGGTCGGGGACCGCGCGGGAGGTGATGAGGTTGTGGATGACCGTGGCCGGCCGGCCGGCGTCGAGCTCCTTCTGCGCCTCCCGCAGCCCCACCATCGCGGTGAGCGCCGAGGGGTCGACCGCGACGCCGCGTTCGTCGATGACGAAGCAGCGGTCCGCGTCGCCGTCGAAGGCGAGGCCGATGTCCGCCCCCTCGGCGATGACCGCGGCCTGGAGGTCGACGAGGTTCGCCGGGTCGAGCGGATTGGCCTCGTGGTTGGGGAAGGTGCCGTCCAGGTCGAAGAACATCCGCACGAGCTCGAGGCCGAGGTCGGCCAGGCCCGCATCGACGTCGAGCACCGCGCCCGCCGTGAGCCCGGCCATGCCGTTGCCGGCGTCGATGACCACCTTGAGCGGCCGGATGCCCTCGAGCGGAACGAGGTCGCGCAGATAGCGGGCATAGGAGGCGAGCAGGTCCCGCTCGCTCACCCGCCCGGGCGTCTGCGCGACCGGCAGCGAGTCCGGATCGGCGAGGTAGGCGGCCGCGGCCGCCTGGACGTCGGCCAGGCCGGTGTCCTGCCCCACCGGCCGGGCCCCGGCATGGCAGAGCTTGATCCCGTTGTAGCGTGCCGGATTATGGCTCGCGGTGAACATGGCCCCGGGCAGGTCGAGCACCCCGGAGGCGTGGTAGAGGCCGTCGGTCGAGCACAGCCCGATCATCACGGCGTCCCAGCCGGCCTCGGTCACCCCGCGGGCGAACGCGGCGGCGAGGGCGGGGGAACTGGGGCGCATGTCGTGGCCGATGACGACCGCACCGCCCCGGGTGGCCCGGGTGAAGGCGGCGCCGAGCGCGCGCGCGACGTCCTCGTCCCATTGATCGGGCACGAGCCCGCGGATGTCGTAGGCCTTGACGATGGCATCGAGATCGGACACGGTGCCCGATCCTACCGGTCCCTCAGTCGCCCTCGCCGCGGATGACGCTCAGGTGACCGCGGCGGCCGACCTCGGGGGCGGGCGGGGCGTGGGTCACGGGTGCCGGGGCACCGACGCGACGGGTCGCGGGCCGGGGCGTGGGTGCGGGGGCCCGGGAGGCCTCGCGGACGGCGTCGGCGAGGGCGAGCAGGTCGTCCGAGCTCGGCGGCGCCGGTTCGAACTCTCCGGCGAGGCGCACGACGTCCCAGCCGCGCGGCACGGTGAGCCGCTCGGCGTGGTCGGTGCACAGGTCGTACGTGTGCGGTTCGGCGTGCGTGGCCAGCGGCCCGAGCACCGCGGTCGAATCCGAGTACACGTACGTGAGCGTGGCAACGGCGGCCGACGAGCAGGTGGCTCGTGTGCACTGGCGCATGGATCTCACGCCTCCACGGTACCCGGTGCGCGGCGCCGGCCGTGCTGCCACGCCGGAGGCCGGGCCGACGGGGTGCGGGCCGACGGGAGTGCGTAGGGTGGTGGCGTGAACGACGAGCGCTCCCTCTCCCCGGTCGTGCTGCCCTCGCGGCGGGCCGGCCGACGCCGCGACCGGCACGGCCGCGGCCTGCGCGGCCCGCTCGTGCCGCCGACGGTGCCGGGATATCGCACCCGCACGGATCGGTTCGACGACGCGGTGGCGGCCGCGGTCGCGCGCATGGACGCGCTCGTGGGGAACCGGCTCTCGGGGGTGGAGTTCGCGGTCGAGGACGTGCCGCCGTCGAATCCGGCCCCGTGGGAGCACGATGCGGTCGCCCTGGGCCGGTACTTCCCGGCCGATATCGGCCTCGCGCACAGGATCGTCCTCTACCGGCGCCCACTGCTCGGCCGGGTCGTCGGCGAGCCCGAGATGCACGAGCTCATCCAACGGGTGCTCACGGAGCAGGTGGCCCACCTCCTGGGCCGCGCCCCGGAGGACATCGACCCGGACTACTGAGGTCGCCCCGGCCGGCGCGGTGCCGCCCGGCCGGCGCGGTCAGCCGATCCGCAGGTCGACGGCGACCTCGGCCGCGCCCGCGATCCCCGCGGTCGCGGGGAGCACGGTGAGCAGGCGGCCGTCGGTCACGTCGGCCGTCACGACCGTCGTGGCGAGCACGGGCTCCGTGGCCTCGATCTGCCACGCGAGCACCGCCTTCGCCGGCGTGGGCACGGCGGCCGTCGAGGCCGGCGGCACCGTGAGCTCGAACGGGTCACCCGCCCGGCCACCGGCGAGGATCGGGGTGAGGGTGACCCGCGCGGCCCGCTCGCCGGGATTGAGCACGTGGGTCTCGTTCGTCTCCGCGCCGACGGCCAGCAGGGCCGAGGTCGACGGAACGCCCGCCGCGAGCCAGGCGATGTCCACGGGCGCGACGTCCGGATCGGCGGTCTCGTCGACCCCCGCCCGGCCCGGCCTGGAGAGTTCGAGGGCGCCGGTGATCGGCACGTCGCTGCGCAGGCGCACCCCGTTGCTGCCGGCGTACCGGGCCGCCAGCGGGATCTGGGTCACGCTTCCCGCCTCGACCACGAGGTTCTGGGCGCCGGCCACCTCGGCCTCCCCGTCCTCGCCGAGGGCCGTGATGTCCACGGTCGCCGGAGTCGGATTCGGGTTGACGATCCGCACGCTCGCCGCCGCGTCCGCGGACTCCCCCGGGTCATCGGGGTCATCACGGTCATCGGAGTCGTCAAGGTCATCGGGGTCGGCGTAGCCGGGCAGCGGTGCGGGACCGAGGAGGATCTCGGTCGCCGGCGCCGCGGCCGACGTCACGAAGTCGAGGCCCGCGGGGGTGAGTCCGTCGAGGCGGGAGTCCTGGATCGCCGCGGTGATCCGGCCGCCCTCCGACTCCAGGTGGAGGGCGATCCGGTCGGCGAGCCAGACCGCCTCGAGCAGCACCGTGCGGCTCGAGGCGGGGGCGAGCAGGACGGGTGCGATGTCGGGGGCGGGCCCGGTGCCCGACCAGCCGGTCAGGTGGACGCGGGCCGGGGTGTCCCCGGAGTTCGTGATCGTCAGCTGGGCGCTGCTCGAGACGGCCGTGCCTGCGCCGACGAGCCAGATCGAGCTCGAGGGCACGGCGCAGGACGCGCTCGCGAGGCCGCGCAGGTCGCCGGAGTCGGCGCGGGCGAGCGTGCGTGCGGTCACGAGCGGTGCGCGCCCCCGGATCGCACCGGCGCGGAGCAGCGCCGGACCGGTGACCTCATCGAGGCCGGCGCTCGCACCGGTGAGCGGCGCCGGGTCCTCGGCGCCGAGGAGGTCGAGGGTCGCCGCGGGGTCACCGAGGACGACGGCGCTCACGTCGGTGCTCACCCCGGCGGGCCCGGGGCCGAGTTCGGCGTCGTAGTCGATGTCGTCGCCGGTGGCGGTCGTGGGCAGCCGCGGAGGTCCGGGGCAGACGAGGTCGGTGGTGCCGGCGCCGACGGCCACGGGCGCCGGCACCACGCCTTCGGCCCCGTCCGCGGGCAGCACGATCCCCAGAGCGAACGCGCCGGCAGCGAGGGCGAGGGCGCCCACCGCCCCCGCGGCGGTCGAGGCGATGCGCCGGCCGACCTCGGGCGCGGTGTCGCGACCGGGCCGGTCCGGAGTCTCGTCGGTCATCGGTCGCTCTCCCGTCGGCGTCGGCGCGTGGGCAGGGCGAGCAGCGTCGTCAGTCCGAACACGATGAGCAGGCTCAGGTGCCAGACCCGGGTGCCCGCGGGCTCGTAGCGGACGATGAGGCGGCCCGCCTCGCCGTCCGGGATCTCGAAGGCCTGCTGCCAGTCGCGCTGGACGGCGCGCAGCCGCTGCCCGTCGAACCAGGCCCGCCAGCCGGGGTCGGCGCGTTCGGCCAGGACCACCGTGCGGTCGCTCCCGGCGCCGATGTCGCCCGCCGCGATGACGGCTCCCGCGGGCACGACCGTGGCCGTTCCGGCGGCGTCGGTCACGACGACCGGGCCGCCGGGTCCGGCCCGCCGACGCGCCAGAACGCGCCCGTCTCGTTCTCGGTGATCCGCTCGAGCCCCGCGACCGAGTCGAGCGCGGCGAGCAGCTCCGTACGCGCGGACGCCCGCCGGGCCGGCCGTGGCCGCTGTGTCGGCTGGGCGGGCTGTGTCGGCCGGGTCGGCTGGGCG
Organism: Pseudactinotalea sp. HY158; assembly: GCF_009660225.1. NCBI lineage: Bacteria > Bacillati > Actinomycetota > Actinomycetes > Micrococcales > Cellulomonadaceae > Pseudactinotalea > Pseudactinotalea sp. HY158. The sequence continues at coordinate 1,014,399 of NZ_CP045920.1, read as the reverse complement.
GGCTGTGTCGGCTGTGCCGGCTGGGTCGGCTGGGCCCGGGGGCACGAGCACGATGGCGATGGCGTGGGTGGCGAGACGGGCGGCGGCGTCCTCCGCGGCCCCGACCGACAGCTCCCCCACGAGCTCGCGCAGGCCGGTCGGCGAGTCCGCGGTCGATCCGCCGGACGCACCGGATGCACCGGATGCACGCTCGCGGACCCGCAGGACGGTGGCCCGGTCGCTCACCTGCGGCCCGTCCCCGCGCCAGAGCTCGGCGACGATCCCGCCCGTGCCGGCGGTCAGGGCGAGCACCCGGGCCCGGTCCGGGCCGCCGGCCAGATCGCGCGCGAGGGCCGGAATCTGCTCCCCCTGCGCGGTTCCCGGCACCCGGTCGAGGCCGGCCGCCGCGTGCCAGCCGGTGGCCGTCGCACCGGCGCCGCCGAGGCCGATCGCGAGCGCCGTCGTGGCCGCGAGCACGTGCCGTGGGCCGAAGGAGCGACCCCGCAGCCCGCCGGTGAGTCCGTGCAACCCCGTGGTCGCGGCGAGGAGCAGCCCGGCGGTCATGATCGACACGCCCGATACGGCCGGCAGGTCCGGCAGACCCGATGCGGCGGCCCCGCCCCGGTCGAGGCCGGCGGCACCCGCGACGGCGGTCGCGGCGAGCCCGGCCGCGGCCAGCAGCCATCCGAGCCGGGCCGGGACCGCCGCGGCGGGGCGCATGAGGCCGAGGACCGCGGCGAGCAGGATCGCCGCCCCCGCCGCCGAGCCGGCCACGAGGATCCAGGTCGCCTCCGGCACCGCGCCCGGCCAGCCGAGCAACACGGCCCAGGGGGGCCCGGCCGTCATCTCGAGCACGTCGGCGCCGGTCCCCGTTCCCGGGGCCGCGACGAGGCTGGACCACTGGGCCGGCAACGACGCGAGCACGGGCGCGAACAGCACGAGGCGGGCAGCGCGACGAGCACGAGGCGCGCGCGCCGGCGCACGACGAGCGCGAGGGCCACGAGCACGAGCAGCGCGATCGGAAGCACGACCGGCGCAGCGGCGGCCGTGATCGCCAGCAGCAGGCCCGCGCCGGCGGCGGCCCCGAGCGAGCCGCGGCCGCTCATGCGCGAGGTCGCCCCGGAGCGCGCGTCGACGAGCCCGGAGCGGATGACGTCCTGCCGGTCGTAGCCGAAGGCCCGGGCGACGGCGAGGGCGAGGAGCGGGAGGGTGATGTGGCAGACGAGCGCGGCCAGGTCGGCCCCGGCGAACGCGACGATCGCCGCCGGCCCGAGGGCCCACACGATCGCCGCCCATGCGCGCACGGCCAGGCTGCGGGTGGCGGCCCCGGCGGCGAACCACGCGGAGATCGCGGCGAGCGGCAGGCTCGCCGCCACGACGACCCCCAGGCCGGTGGCACTCGGCACCCCGAGCGGACCGCCGGTGACCACGACGAGCAGGGCGAGGACCGCCCAGAAGGGGTCGGGGGGGCCGGGATGCCCGTCGCCGGCGGCGATCCACGGGGAGAACGCCGACCGGAGGAGCTCGCCGGCGGAGCCGTCGACGCCCGCGACCGGTTCCACCCCGGCGAGGACCCCGGCCGCGGCCGCGCCGAGGACGACGACCGCCAGGACCAGGCGGCGGCGCCGGCTCAGGGCGGCCCGCTCGCGCATCTCGAGCTCGCTCGGGGCGTGGGCTCGGCGGCGCTCGGTCATGCGGGTGAGGATCCGGTCTCGGTGTTCCCGCACCACCTCCCGGCGGGCGGCGTACAGGCCGCGCAGGGTGCGGCGGGGCACGGTTCGGCTCGAGCGGGCCCGGCGGCGGGCACGCCAGATCGCCCGGGGCCGCAGCGCGACCGCCAGCGCGGCGGTCAGTTCGCCCGTGGCCAGGCCCACCTCGTTCGTGGCCACGCGCCACAGCACCCGCACCGGGGCCATGACGACCATGATCGCGAACCAGAGGAGCATGCCGGGTGCCGACGCCCCGGTGAGTCGGGCATGGAGGATCGCCTCCCGACGGCGACGGACGCTGCGTCTGCCGTCGGGGTGCTCGGAGCGCAGGTCGCGCAGGTCGGCGCGGTGATGGCGCACGATCGCGCTCGGGACGACGACGACGCGGGCACCGGCGAGCCGGGCCCGCCGGGACAGGTCGATCCCGTCGCCATAGGGTCCGAGCACGGGATCGGGTCCGCCGAGCAGGTCCCACATCTCCCGGGTGAGGAGCATCCCGGCCGTCTCGACGGCGTAGACGTCGTCGATGCCGTCGTATTGCCCCTGATCGATCTCGCCGGCGTCGATCCCGCCGAGGCGACGCCCGCCGGCGGTCGTGCGCACCCCGACGCTCAGGAGCCGGTCGGGGTGATCGGCCTGCACGTGCTTGCAGCCGGCGACGGCCACGGTACGGGTGTTCGCCGTGGCCCGCAGCAGCTGGGCCAGCGCCGCCGGCTCGGGCGGGCTGTCGTCGTGCAGGAGCCACAGCCAGTCGGTCCGCGCGCCCGGGTCGAGTCCCGCCCGGACCGCGTCGCCGAGGTTGCGGGCCTGTGGGGCGCGCACGGAGCGCACGGTCGGCCCGGCCGCCGCCGCGGCCTCGACGAGTGGGCCGAGATCGAGTCCGGCCGCCGAGACGTCGACGACGATCAGCTCGTCCGGATGCCGGTCCTGGCGCCCGAGCGCCTCGAGGGTCTGCGGCAGGTACGTCAGGTCGGTCGCCGCGACGATCGCGGTGACGTGGCGAGGATCAGACTGCACGCCGCTTGAGCTTGCGTCGCTCGCGCTCCGACATTCCCCCCCAGATACCGAACCGTTCGTCGTTGGCCAACGCGTACTCGAGGCATTCGGCCCGCACCTCGCACGAGGCGCACACGCGCTTGGCCTCCCGGGTCGAGCCGCCCTTCTCGGGGAAGAACGCCTCCGGATCGGTCTGCGCGCACAGCGCGCGTTCCTGCCACCCCAGCACCCCCTCGTCGTCTCCCCCGAGGTGCGCCAGCAGCGGCGGTGCCGCCGGCACGGGCTCGGGCAGGCTCAGGTCGAGGGGACCGTCTCCCAGGATGTTCCACATATCAGTTCCCCCGTCGTAGGTGTGGGCGGGACTGGCTCACGCTCCGAATTACCTGTCTGGTCCTAAATTACACGCGTGTCATCCTCATCCGTCAAGCCCATGACGTGATACAGGCGTTCGGGGCCGCGCGGACCGCCCTAGGCTGGGGCCATGATCACGTCGCTCGCCGGCCTCGCACCGCTTCTCGCCCCCGTGACCGAGCCCCGGCTCACATGGTACGGCCCGGGCGGCGAACGGGTCGACCTGAGCGGGCGGGTGCTGGCGAACTGGTTCGTCAAGGCCGCCAATCTGTGCGCGCAGGAACTCGACCTCGGCCCCGGCGATCGACTCGGCCTCGACCTGCCCGCCCACTGGCGGTCCCTCGTCTGGGCGGCCGGGGCGTGGAACTGCGGCGCCGAGGTCGTCCCGCTCGGCAGCGACGAGTCGGGCGCGGCCGATGCGTCCCTGGCGGCCGTCGTCACGGCGACCCCGTCCGCGACGGCCGGCGACGGCCCGACGTGCGTCGTCATCGCCCTTCCCGCGTTCGCCCTGCGCCTGGACGACGCCCCCGGCCCGGGCGCGATCGACGGCGTCGCGGAGCTCACCTCGCAGCCCGATCAGCTGCTCCTGCCCGCGGGCGGCTCGGCGCGGGAGTCGGCGCTGCCGGGGCGGACCCAGGCCGACGTGCTCGCCGGCGACGATCCACGCCTCGAGGGCGTCCGTCCGGGTGAGCGGGCGCTGCTCGTCGGCGCAGACGGCGACGCCGCTCGACTGCCGACCCAACCGACCCTGCCGCCTCTGCTCGCGCTGCTCACGGTGGCGCCGCCGCTGTGGGCACGCGGCGCCTCGATCGTGCTCGCGGGCGATCCCGGCGCCGACCTCGACCGGATCGCCGCCGCCGAGGGTGTCACGACGACGCTTCGTTAGGGGACGTCGGCCTGCACCACGCTCGCCCGTCCGCCGGCGCCCGTCACGGTGACGGGCCCGTCGTCGGCGGCGAGGAACACGGCCTCGCCCCGCTCGAGCCGGCGACACCGGCCGCCGGCGTGCACCTGTGCGGCGCCCTCGATCGCCAGCAGGATCCGCGGGCCCTTGCCGGGCACGGACACCGGCTCACCGGTGACGTCGATCACCGAGAGTTCGAAGTCGTCGACCGGGGCGTAGTAGGTGCGCACGTGCGGCCCGAACTCCTCGGCGGCGAGCCGGATCGGGGGCGCGGCGGTGTAGTCGACGATCGCGAGCATCTCCTCGAGGTCGACGTTCTTGCCCGTGAGCCCGGCCCGCAGCACGTTGTCGGAATTGGCCATGATCTCCAGGCCGAGGCCGCCGAGGTAGGCGTGCACGCTGCCCGCGGGCACGAACATCACCTCGCCGGGCTTGAGCGTGACCGGGTTGAGCAGCAGGGCCGCCACGACGCCCGGGTCGCCGGGGAAGTGCTCCCCGAGCCGGACCACGGTCGCATCCGAGCGTTGCGAGGGCGAACTGCCGCGGGCGAGCCGGTCGGCGCAGTCGGCCACGACCTGCCCCACGTCCCCGGCCGAGAACTCGGTGAGCACCATGCGGAAGGCGAGCCGGGCGCCGTCCCTGGGCGGGAGATGGCGGAGCATCCGCACGATCTCTCGGGCGAGCGGGCTGCTCAGCCCCGCGAACATCTCCGCCGCGCGGCGCGGTGCCCGGAATCCGCTCACCGCCTCGAAGGTGCTGAGCGCGTACACGAGCTCGGGCTTGTGGTTCGCGTCCACGTAGTCCTGCGGCCCGCCCGGCAGCCCGGCGCGCCGATGGCCGTCGCGGGCCTGCGCGAGGTTCGGGTGCACCTGGAGGGAGAGGGGCGACTCGGGGGCGATGAGCTTGAGCAGGTAGGGCAGCTCGGTGCCGAAGCGGGCGGTCACGTCGCTGCCGAGGATCCGGTGCGGATCGGCGGCGATGTGGCTGCGCAGATCGCCCCGGGCCGGCTTGCCCCGTGAATCGTCCGAGTCGTCGGGATCGTCGGAGTCGTCGGAGCGCAACGGCGAGGGGGCCGAGGGGTGGGCCCCGAACCACAGTTCGGCGGTCGTGGCCGCCGTCGCCGCCCGGCCGACGAACTCCGGGATCCGGTCCGGCGAACCCCAGGCGTACGCACGGACGACGCCCGCGAGCCCGTGCATTCGTGTCGCCTCCGCCGAGCTCGCGCCCGTCACAGGATCGTGCCGAGCTTGTTGTCGGACATGCTCAGCGCCGAACCGATCGCCATGTGCATGTCGAGGTACTGGTAGGTGCCCAGCCGCCCCCCGAAGAGCACGCCCGACTCCCCCTTCGTCAGCTCGCGGTAGGCGAGCAGCTGCTGCCGGTCGCGGGCCGTGTTGACCGGGTAGTACGGCTCGTCGCCGGGGCCGGCGAAGCGGGAGAACTCGCGCATGATGACCGTGCGGTCGTCCGGGTAGTCGCGTTCGGGGTGGAAGTGTCGGAACTCGTGGATGCGGGTGTAGGGGACGTCCTCGTCGCCGTAGTTCATGACCGAGGTGCCCTGGAAGTCGCCGACGTCGAGCACCTCCTCCTCGAAGTCGAGGGTGCGCCAGCTGAGCGCGCCCTCGCTGTGGCCGAAGTACTCGTCCAGCGGGCCGGTGTAGACGACCGGCACCTGGCCCACGAGCGCCCGCTTGTGCAGCGGCTGGCCCTCGTCGAAGAAGTCGACGTCGAGGCGCACCTCGATGTTCGGGTGGTCGGCCATCCGTTCGAGCCAGGCCGTGTACCCGTCGACCGGAAGTCCCTCGTGGGTATCGGAGAAGTAGCGGTTGTTGTACGTGTAGCGCACGGGCAGGCGGGCGATGACGCTCGCGGGCAGCTCGGTCGGGTCGGTCTGCCACTGCTTGAGGGTGTAGCCGCGGATGAACGCCTCGTACAGGGGTCGCCCGATGAGGGAGATCCCCTTCTCCTCGAGGTTGCTCACCTCGTGGCCCGCCACCTCGGCCGCCTGGGCGGCGACGAGCGCGCGGGCCGCATCCGGCCCGTGGGCGGAGCGGAAGTACTGGTTGATCGTGCCGAGGTTGATCGGCATGGGGAACACCTCGCCCCCGACCGTCGTGTACACCCGGTGCTGGTAGGAGGTGAAGGCGGTGAAGCGGGTGACGTAGTCCCACACCCGTTCGTTCGAGGTGTGGAACAGGTGCGCGCCGTAGCGGTGCACCTCGATGCCGGTGCTCTCCTCGAACTCGGTGTAGGCGTTGCCGCCGATGTGGCTCCGCCGGTCGAGCACGAGCACCCGCAGGCCCAGCTCGGTGGCGGCACGTTCGGCGATCGTCAGGCCGAAGAATCCCGATCCGACGACGACGAGGTCGACGTTCATTGCGTGGCCCTCCTGGTGGCGACGAATCGTTGATACCCCCACGCGCGGAGCCGGCCGGGGACGAGCCGGTAGGCGGCCCGGGTGCCCAGGTTACGCACGAACTGGGTCCGGGTGGTCAACCCGAGGGAGTGGGCGCGGCGCTGGAAGCGCCAATCGGACCGCATCGCGACCCACCCGCCGCGGCGGTCGAACAACTCGGCTCCGGCCCGGTAGCCCACGAGCGCCTCGGGCAGGTTTCCGACGGCGGACCCGGCCATGATCATCCGCACGAACAGCCAGTAGTCCTCCATGAACGGCAGGTCCTCGTATCCGCCCGCGGCGAGGACAGCCGAGCGCCGGAACACGACGCTCGGGTGGTTGAACGGGTTGTGGAAGGCCGCGTAGTCCCGGATCCGGGCGGTCGTGGCCGGTCGGGTGCGGACCGTGACCCGGCCCGCCCCCGGGCCGTCGGGGGCTCCGTCGAGCCACGCGCGCAGGTGCTCCTCGTCGTCGAACTGGGCCACGGCGCTGCCGAGCAGGTCGAGGCCGGCCATCGCCGGGATCTGCCGGGCGAACCGCTCGGGCAGGCAGATGTCGTCGGCGTCGGCGCGGGCGACGAGCTCGTGGGAGCAGCGGGCCAGACCCTCCTGCAGGGCCCCGGCGAGCCGGAGGTTCTGCGGCAGCGGCACGTAGGTCACGGGCACGCTCGAGCCGGCCCGCAGTTCGTCGATCGCCGTCTCGAGGGCGGCGCCGACGGGGCCGTCGCGCACGAGCACGACCTCGTCCGGGGCGAGGGTCTGCTCGGCCGTGATCGAGGCGAAGGCGCGCCGCAGCCAGTCCGGCCGGTCCCCGGCGTACACGGGCAGCAGCACGGAGAACTTCTCGGTCATCGCCCGGCCTCGACGCGGGCGACGGCGCTGGACACCTCGCCCTGGCCCGCGAGTACCCGGGTGGTCGGGGCCGGTCGGCGGAGCAGGCCGTGGCGCAGGCCCCGCCAGGCGTGTCCGAGGAGGGTCCGCCGATCGCCCGAGCGGCGGATCGTGCCGGCCCAGCCCGCGGCCGCCGATCCGAGGTAGACGAGCCGCTCCCACCAGCGGAACGAGCCGGAGGCGAGGTAGACCCACAGCTTGTTGCGCACGTCGTAGTAGAACCGGGGCCCCGGATCGGTCTGCCAGGAGGCGAAGGCGACCGTGCGGTGTTCCACGATCGAGTCGTGCACCTGGATGCCGCGGCCCTGGCGGAGCAGCCGCCCGGAGTACTCGGTGTCGTCGCCCCAGATGAAGTAGTCGGCGTACGGCAGCCCGGCTCGGCGGCAATGGTCGGCGCTCAGCAGGATGGCGACGAAGGAGGCGGTCCGGATCGGGTGCGAGTCGACGGCGGCCGCGTCCCCCCGCTCGACGGCGTTCGAGCCCATCCGCACCCGGGAGCGGTTCATCGGATGGACGCGCCCGTCGGTCCAGACCGCGGTCGAGCTGAGCACGGCCAGGTCGCGCGGGTGGGCGTCGGCCGCGTCGATGAGCGCGCCGTGCGCGCCGGGGCGCGGGATCGTGTCGTCGTCCATGAGCCAGATCCAGTCCGGGTCGTGGTGCTCGAGCGCCCAGGCGAGCCCGGCGCTGAACCCGCCCGCTCCCCCGAGGTTCGTCTGCAGTGTGTGCACGTCGGCGCCGATCGGGTGGGCGCGGGCGACGTCGCCGGAGCCGTCGGTCGAGGCGTTGTCGATGACGACGATCGCTTCGAGGGGGCGGGTCTGGGCGGCGAGGCCGTCGAGGCAGGCCGCGAGCAGCTCCGCCCGGTTGTAGGTCACCACGACCGCGACCGTACTCATGCACCCACCCCCTCTCGGGCGAGCACGGGCCGTTCGGGCGGCAGGTGCTCGCGGATACGCACGTTCTTGCCGGTCTCGACGTACCAGGCGACCATCTCGTCGATGCCCGCCGCGATCGGGCGCGGCTGGGAGTATCCGTGCTCGCGCATCCGGTCCCCGGAGAACCTCGTCTCGGTGCCGGCGACCTTCGCGATCCGGTCGGAGGTGATGGGCAGATTCCGGCCCGTCCGCGCCGCGATCCAGTCCAGGGGCCGGGCGCAGGCGATCGCCGGGGCGAGCGGGAGACGCAGCCGGGGCACGCGTCGTCCCAACGCCCGGTAGACACGGGTGATGATCGCCCGGGAGGTGAGGTCGGGGGCGTCGACGCAGTTGTAGACCTCGGGGTCCACCCGCGGCTCGGCGCTCCAGAAGTGGAGGATCGCGGCCACGATGTTCTCCACGTACACCATCGACTTGCGGTTGGCCCCGGGGCCGACCGAGACGAACCGGCGGCGGGCGATCTGGTCGATCATCCGGTACATGTTCGCCGTGTTACCGGGGCCGAACACGACCGCCGGGCGCACGATGAGCACGCGCCGCTCGCCCGAGCGCTGCCAGTCGCGGTAGACCGCCTCGGCGGCGAGCTTCGTGCGGCCGTAGGCGTTCGTCGGCGCGGGCGCGGTCTCCTCGGTGGGCGTGCTCGGCTGCTCGCCGTAGACCGCGACCGAGGAGTAGAAGCACAGGTTGTCCACCCCCGCGGCGGTCATCGCCCGGGTGACCGCTCCCGCCCCGTCGACGTTGACCGAGGTGAAGGTCGCCTCGGTCAACCCGAAGTCGTGGTGGGCGGCGGCCAGGTTGAGCACGGCACGGGCACCGGTGAGCGCGGAGGTGAGGGTGGCCTCGTCGCGGATGTCGCCCCGCAGGTCGACCACCGCGTCCGGCAGCGGCCGCTGCGGCGGGTACAGGTCGTAGTTGACGACGTCGAATCCGGCGCCGATGAGGGCCGGGATGATGTGCGAGCCGATGAACCCGGATCCACCGAGGACCACGATCCGCTCACCGCCGGTAAGGACGGGGCCGGAAAGTACGGGCATGCCTGTGCCTCCTGTGCTGGGCGTGATCGGGTCAGTCTAACGACGGGCCGCCGTGCCCCCTCCCGGCCGGGCTGTGACCGGCGCCACCCGGATGGCGGGCGCGCACAACTCCTTCACCGATTGCCCGCCGGATCAGCCCCACGCCCTCCCCCTCACCGCGCCGGGACGCGCCGGATTGCCCGTATTCTTGGGCCTGATGAGCACAACGAGGACCGATTCGGATCGCCGCGACGAGCGCGGGGCCCGGCGCCATGCCGCCCCCCGGCCGCGACGGCGAGCGCTCAACGTGCTCGCGCTGAGCCTCCTGGGGGTCGCGCTCTTCGTGACCACCGCGGTCGGCTCGGTGTACGTCGAGATCCAGTCGCGGATCGACAGCAAGGACATCAACGCCCTCCTGGGCGAGAACCGGCCCGGCGGCGCGGACCAGCACGGGGACCCGACCCCGGATCCGCGCGATTCCTGGGCGGGCAAACCGCTCAACGTGCTCGTGCTCGGTTCGGACTACCGCGGCGGGGACAACGCGCAGTACGGCGAGTTCGAGGGGATGCGTTCCGATACCGCGTTGATCGTGCACTTCTCGGCCGACCGGGAGCGGGTCGACGTGGTCTCGATCCCCCGCGACCTCATCGTGGCGATCCCGGCCTGCCCTCTTCCCGGGGGCGGCGAGAGCTACCCGCAGGCGCTCGGGACGAACGAGCACAACGGCGTCCGCTTCAACGCGGCCTTCGCCACGGGCGGGCAGGGCGAGGACCTGAGCCACGCGGCCGCCTGCGCGATCCTCACGGTCGAGGCGATGACCGACATCTACATCGACGACTGGGCGGTGATCGACATGGACGGCTTCGCCACCATGGTCGATGCGATCGGCGGGGTGCAGATGTGCTTCGACGAGCCGATGAACGTGCCCAAGGCCGACCTGGACCTCGAGGCCGGCTGCCAGACGCTCGACGGCGACGACGCGCTCGGGCTCGCGCGGGCACGCAAGGGGATCGGGGACGGGTCGGACATCTCGCGGATCGACCGGCAGCAGGAGCTCATGACCGCGATGGTCGGACAGGTGCTCTCGGCCGACACCCTCGCGAATCCCTCGAAGCTGCTCTCGCTGCTCTCCTCGGCCGCCTCCTCCCTCACCACGAGCGAACGGCTGGGGAACCTGAACAGCCTCACCGGCCTGGGCTATTCGCTGCGCGGGATCGACGGCGGCTCCGTGAACTTCTCCACGGCCCCGCATGCCTACAGCGGCAACGTCGTGCTGCAGACCCCCGAGACCGACCTGGTGTGGGACGCGCTGCGGGCCGACGAGCCGCTCCCCGGGGATCCCGCCGGGGAGTCGACGGAGGAGTCGACGGAGGAGTCGACGGTCGAGCCGACCGCATCGAGCAGCCCGAGCAGCTGACCGACACCCCCGCCGGCTGCGGGGCTTCGCGCCCGCGGACTCGTAAGCTCGAGAACCTCCGGCGTGACCGAACGACAGGGAAGCCCTCATGCCCACCGAATCCGGTGACACTCCGCCCCAGCGGCCCCAGCATCCCCAGCGGCCTCCCCAGCGGCCTCCTCAGCGCCGTTCCTCGAAGGCGCGCGAGGGCGGTTCGGCCCGGTCGATGGGAGCGGCGGATCAGGCGCCGAGCGCGCGCCGCCCCACGCCGCCGCCCGTGATCAGGCCCGCGAGTCGGCCCGGGGCGCGGCCGGACAGCGGGTCCGGGGACTCGGCGCCGGCCCGCCCCGCACCGGGCTCCCGGGAGCCCGCGCAGGCTCCCCTCCCGCAGCAGCCGGCCGTGCCGCGCACGCGGGTCATGCCCGTCGACCAGCAGCCGGCCCGGCGTATCCAGCCCACACAGTCCTACCTGCAGCAGCAGCCCGGGTACCCGGGGCAGCCTGGACACCCGGGGCAGCCCGGGCACTCGGGGCAGCATCCGGAGCCGCCGGCGACCCCGCGGACGCCGCGCCGGCGGCGGCGCGGCCGGCGCGCCGTGGTGATCGTCGCCGTCGTGCTCGTGCTCCTGCTCGCCTGGCCGATCGGCCTGCTCATCTGGGCCAACGGGAAGATCACTCACATCGATGCACTCTCGGGTGCGCCGAGCCAGGCGGCCGAGACCTACCTGCTCGCCGGCTCTGATTCCCGCGCGGACGGGACCCTTGCGGGTGATCCGACCGAGGGACAGCGCACCGACACGATCATGCTGCTGACGAAGCCGCCGTCGGGCTCGGCCTCGCTCATCTCGATCCCGCGCGACACGTATGTGGCGATTCCCGGGCACGGCAACAACAAGATCAACGCCTCCTACGCGCTCGGCGGCCCGGAGCTGCTCGTGCGCACGGTCGAGGACTTCACGGGGATGACCGTCGACCACTACGTCGAGATCGGGATGGGCGGCGTCTCGGCCCTGGTCGACGCCGTCGGCGGTGTCGAGCTGTGTTCGGACCTGGACGTGGACGACGAGAAGTCCGGCCTCGTGTGGACCCCGGGCTGCCATGAGGCGGACGGGACGACGGCGCTGGCGTTCGCGCGGATGCGCTACTCCGACCCGAAGGGCGACATCGGTCGCACCGAGCGGCAGCAGCAGGTGATCAAGGCGATCACGGCGAAGGTCGCCCGACCGGGCACCCTGGTGAACCCGGGGGCACAGGTCGACCTCCTGAGTGCCGGCCTGGCCGCCCTCGCGGTCGATCAGGACACGGGCATCCTCGATCTCGGCCGGCTCGCCCTCGCCTTCCGGGCCGCCACGGGGCCCGACGGGGTGCGGGGCACGCCGCCGATCGCCGACCTCAACTACCGACCGGGCGGAGTCGGCTCCGCTGTGCTCATCGAGCCCGACGCGGCGGCACGGTTCTTCGCCTCCGTCGCGGACGGCACGGTGACGATCGAGGAGGAGTAGGCGGGCCGGCTCTGCCGGGACCGTGAACGCTCGACGGGCGACCATGCCGGCCTCCAGCACAGTCCGAGCAGGGACCGAACCCATCCCGATGAATGCCTGCGCGAGCTCATCGGCCGAGCTAGCCTGGGATCGACGACATGACGGTTGACGCCGAGTGGCGTCGGCGCGGTCAGGGTCTCCTGTCTGGACTCACCGAACTGTTCCGTGGGTGCAGTTGCGTCGGCCTTCACATGACGAGGCGCCGAGTGTCCGGTCCCGTGTCGACCTTCGGTAGCTTTCTTGGATAGGGGCAAGGTGATGGAGTCTTCGGACGATGAGGCACGTTCCCTCCTCGGAGAGTTTCTGCACGACGGCCGGCGACCCTTGGCCGCGGGCCTCGTCCTGGCGCTTCTGTGCTTCGCGGCCGACGTAGCCATCGCGCGATTCTGGCCGATGGATTTCTCTCCATGGCCGCAGGCCGCACTCCTCCTGAACGGGCTGTGCACGTACATCGGTCTACCGCTCGCGATCGGCCTGATCACCGTGGGATTGTTCAGGATCAAATAGCCGTCGGGGCTCGGCCGCACTGTGCTCGGGCGGCACCGTGCCGATCAGGTGAGGTCATTCGCGTCGTCTCACGCCTCGGTGGCGGCGCGGCACTCCTCGCGGCGTTCTATCGGATCGAGCGAGGCCTCGGAGGATGTCAGCTCCTCGTTCACGGAGCCGAAGGAGCCCGGCTTGTAGGCGGACAGGTCGTCGGCCGTGGTGAGGAGGCGGCCCGGCACGAGCACGCCGTCGAGGAGCAACCGGCACATGTCGAAGCCGCGCCAGCGCACCTGCCAGGAACTCGAGACGGAGAACTGCCCGCCGGCCCGCTTCTGCTCGACGTCGACGCCGAACCGCAGGGTGCGGACGACGATCGCCAGTCCTCGGGGATACTCCATCGCAGTCTCGACGGTCGCGGATACCCTGAGCCACCCATCGTCGAGTTCGGACTCCCAGGTCGTGGCGACGACGTGGGGCGCCCGGGTCGGCAGTTGCTCGGGAGGGAACCGCGACGTGACGGCCAACGAATAGCCCGGCCCGCCGAACGTCTCCTTCGCCTCCTCCACCCAGGGGTTGGGGTCCCCCGCGCTCGCCAGTTCGTCGAATACGCGCTGGGTCGCCTCGGCCTCGCCGAGCTCGGCCACCTGCTCGTATTCGCTGCTTCGGATGAGCGCACGCTCCAGGGCTTCGGCGAGATGGCGCACCTCCAGTTCCTTCGCTCCCTCGGGTACGTCGATCCCGTAGGGTGCGCGGAGCGACAGCGACGGCTTGCCCGTCAGGTGGTCGATCGTCGCCGGTGCGGGTGTATCGCGGACTTCCTTCGGCACCGGGGCGGTGCATCCCATGGCCGTCATCCCGACGACGAGCGTGGTCAGGAGCGCACCCGTGACGCGCCGGACGTGTCCGGTCCTCGTTCCGATGCTTCGGCGCATGGCATCCCCTTCGTCGTTGCCACGACGCTAACCGCCGGCACCGGCCCGGTGCGGTTATCCACAGGTATCGACCGGAGCCGTCGACCGGAGCCATCGGCCGACGGGGCGTCGGCACCGAGTTCGATCCGACTGTCGGCACCGCGGCCGCGCGGAATGTCCGGGTCGAGTGCGGCCCGAGGGTCTCGTCGACGCGCTGTGGCGGGCGCCGACGTTCTAAGTGACGGGCGGCTGCGGTGGCCGATCCGACTGGACGGCCGCGACGCGCCCATCAACCGGTTCCCCGTCGTCGGTATCGCCCGCGTTGTCGATGTCGCTGTCGTTGTCGGCGTCGCCCCCGTCGTCGGTCTCGATGTCGTTGCCGTATTCGTAGTCGAGGGCGTCCATGAAGGCCTCGTCGAGGTCGTCGCGGCGGGCTCGCGAGTCCGGGCGCGCTTTGCTGCTCGGGACCTTCTCGAGTCCCGGGAGGGTCTCGTTGCCCGGAAGAGTCCGATGGTCCGGGCGATCCAGGCGATCCAGGCGATCCGGGCGTGACTCGCGGCCGGGAAGGGCGTCGGAGCCCGTGAGCGCCTCGAGGTCCTGGAGTGCACCGGCCCCCTGGAGCGCCTCGAGGCTCTGGGATGCGCCGCGCCCCTGGAGGCCCTGGAGTGCGGCGAGGTCACGGCGGTGCCAGGCCTGGTCGGTGACCTCGCTCGTGCCGGTCGGGGTGCGCAGGAACCGTAGGCCCATCGGGCCGCTCCAGTAGTAGGTTCCGGGCGCGAGCGTGACGTAGGACCACGAGCCCCGCCCCTGCGGCTGTCCGGGATGATTGTGCGTCTTCCAGCGGTGGTGCCGGCGGCACAGGCTGGCGAGGTTGCAGGTGCAGGTCGGCCCGCCGGTCAGGTCGCCCTGGCGGTCGGTCTTCCAGGGGTCGATGTGGTCGGCATCGCAGGCCCGGGCCGGGCGGGCGCAATTGGGGAACACGCAGGTTCGATCGCGCAGGTGGAGGTGGTCCTTGATCACGTCCCCGGCGGCATAGCCGGCGACTTCGTGTTCGGTCTCGAGGTCGATGACCGGACGCACGAATATCTGCGGCCCCCACGGCCCACCAGTCCCGCGCGGCCTATCAGAGCCCCGTGGCCCGTCAACGGGCGCGCTGTCGGGTGTGGCCGCGCCGTGGGGCGTGGTGAACATGGCCGCGACCTCGGCGGCGCTGACTACGAGCCCGGGCGGGGTCCCCGGCCCCTCGATGCGCACGGGTTCGCGGGCCAACCGGCCCGCGACGTAGGCCGGACCGGTGGCGTGTTCGGGACAGGCCGGACCGGCGGCGTGTTCGGGACAAGTCGTGTCCGCCGAGGTGGCCGAGCCCGGCGGGTCCGCGCACGACCCACCGGCGAGCAGGCAGCCAGGATCACGGGCGGGATGATCAGGTGGCCGATCACCGGGATGACGATCGGGTGGTCGGTTTCCAGAATGCCAGTCGGGACGGTCGGGTGGCCGGCCGTCGGGCCAGAACGCGGAGGCGTTCATGTGCAGGTACATGACGACCTTCGCCCGCGGCACGCCCCGACCCGACCACGCAGGCCCACAGGACACACCACCGCCCGCAGCCGTCGCAGGCGCACCGCCGGTCGCGTCCGCCGCAGCTCCGGCCGCCGCAGCTCCGGCCACCGCCGCTCCGGCGGCGCTGCCCACGGCTGTACTCCCGGCGCTGCCCACGGCCGTACTCCCGGCGGGGCCCGCGGCTGTACTCGTGGCCGGGGCCGCGGCTGTACTCGTGATCGGGCCTGCGAACTGGCCCGCGGCTTCATCGGGAGTCAGATCGACTGCAGCGGCCGCAGCCATGCCCACAGCGCCGCCGATGCCGACTGTGCCGCCCGTGCTGTTCGTGCTGTTCGTGCAGTCCGGCGCCCCCGCCCCCGGTCCCTGGGCGTGCCGTGCCTGCTGGGTCTCCTGGGTCTGCCGGGCCTGCTGGCCTGGTTGCCCGTTGGTCAGGTCGAAGCCGTCCTGCCGGGCCGGGTGCGGGGTGGTGGGTGGCGGCGATGATGCCCTCGAAGGTGAGGGAGCGTCGGGCGTCGAGGACCTCACCGGATCCGGCGGCCTTGAGTTGCGCGGCTCCGAAGGCCAGGCTCTGTTCCAGATCGAGGGCCGCGAACGTGGACACGATCGCGTCGATGCGGCCGGTGCCGTCGGTGCCGATATGGACATCGGCCCGGCGCGGATCGGCCTGCGCCCGCTGCAGGTCGGCGTACTGGTCGGGCATGTGGGTGATCATCGCCTCCCGCACCAGCCCCTTGATCGCGTATCGGCCCCGGATCGCCCCGGCGGCAGCGACCTGGACATCGACGAACCGGGCCGCCTCCACAGTCAAACCGAGGGTCTGTTCGGCCACGAGCCGGGCCGTGTGCGCCCGGGTACGCCCATCCAGGACCCGCCCGTACAGCAGTGGCAGGCGTTCGGCGACCTCGAGGGCTTCGAGGAGCATCGCCTGGGCGGCGTCGGTGGAGAAGCCGGTCACGGCCGCGAACCAGTTCGCCGCCGAATCACAATACGAGACCCCCAGGGCCAGATCGGTGTGACACGACCACGCCCCGCACTCTTCGGTGACCGGGCTGCGCTGGGCGATCTCGATCGCCAGGAAGAACAGATCGGCCTCCGCGCCCGCCTGGACCTTGCGCACCTGGCGGACCCGGTCCAGTACCGCGTCCTCGGACGCGATCGAGGCGATCTCCGCTCGCCGCGCTCGCATCTGCCGGGCCGCCTTCGTGCTCATGAAACAACCCTAGAACCGAGCACCGACATTCACCCCGGGCCACGGGACTTGACCGGGCCGGCGATCAAGATCCAGCGGAATCCAGCGGATCTCATCCCACATCCAGCGGACCGCGAGGACCCGAAGGAACCCGGGGAACCCGGGGAACCCGGTCGAGTCTCGCGGACGAGTGCGAGACCATACCGCCCGCGGCGAGGCCACGCGCTGAGCGACGCGCACCCCAGGCACGGCCCGCCCGCGGCGAGGCCGCGCGGTGAGCGACGCGCACCCCAGGCACGGCCCGCCCGTGGCGAGCCGCTCGTCATGGAGAGCTCGTTGCGAACGGTCGGGACGGGCGAACGGTCAGGACGGGCGAACGGTCGGGACGGGCGCGTCGTCGGCTCGTCCGAATACTCGACTCGGAAACTGCTCGGCTCGGAAACTGCTCGGCTCGGGGAACTACTCAGCCG
Organism: Pseudactinotalea sp. HY158; assembly: GCF_009660225.1. Taxonomy (NCBI): domain Bacteria; kingdom Bacillati; phylum Actinomycetota; class Actinomycetes; order Micrococcales; family Cellulomonadaceae; genus Pseudactinotalea; species Pseudactinotalea sp. HY158. The sequence goes on along the minus strand of NZ_CP045920.1, from coordinate 997,675 downwards.
GTGGAATCGGTGCGCTGCGCGAGCCGGGCGCCCTTGTCGATCGCGGTCTGGCGCAGATCCGCCTGGAAATCGGCCATGCGGGCCCGTAGGTCGCCGGCCGCCGCCCCCTCGCCGGTGGCGAGCATCCGCACGGCGAGCAGGCCGGCGTTCCGCGCGCCGCTGATGCTCACGGTCGCCACGGGCACCCCGGCGGGCATCTGCACGATCGAGAGCAGGGAGTCCATGCCGTCGAGGTGCGCGAGCGGCACGGGCACACCGATGACCGGCAGCACGGTGACCGAGGCGAGCATGCCAGGCAGGTGAGCGGCTCCGCCGGCCCCGGCGATGATCACCCGCAGGCCCCGCCCCGCGGCCTCCTGGCCGTAGGCGATCATGTCGGCGGGCATCCGGTGCGCCGAGACGACGCGCGCCTCGTAGTCGATCCCGAACTCCTCGAGCGCGGTGGCCGCGGCCTCCATGACCGGCCAGTCGGAGTCCGAGCCCATGACCAGGCCCACGAGCGCGCTCATCGGGCCCCCTCCCCGCGCAGCAGAGCGACCGCGGCGCGGGCCCGGGCGAGGCAGCGCTCCGGGTCCTCGCCCGTGATCGTCACGTGCCCGAGCTTGCGGCCCGGCCGCACGGACTTCCCGTAGAGATGGACCTTGGCCTCCGGATACCGGCGCAGCACCTCGCCGTAGGCCTCCCGCGGGTCGTCCAGGGCCGATCCCAGCAGGTTGACCATGACCGCATGGTCGCACGTGGGCTGGGTGGCTCCCAGCGGCAGGTCGAGCACCGCGCGCAGGTGCTGCTCGAACTGGCTCGTCCGGGAGGCCTCGATCGTCACGTGCCCGGAGTTGTGGGGGCGCATGGCGAGCTCGTTGACGAGCAGGCGACCATCCGTCGTCTCGAAGAGTTCCACCGCGAGCACGCCGGTGACGCCGAGCGTCTCGGCGACGGTGTGGGCGATGTTGCGGGCTGCGCAGTCGAGTTCCTCGCTCAGCTCCGGCGCGGGGGAGAGCACTTCGGCGCAGACGCCGCCGATCTGGATGGTCTCGACCACGGGCCAGGCGAGGAACTGTCCGCTCGGGCGGCGGGCGCTCAGGGCCGCGAGCTCGCGGCGGAACGGCACGCATTCCTCCAGCAGCACCTCACCGCGCTCGGCTGCGAGCCACTGCTCGAGCACAGCCCAGCCGTCGTCGGCCGGATCCTCACCGAGCACGAGCACGCCCTTGCCGTCGTAACCGCCGGTGGGCGTCTTGACGACGACCGGCCAGCCGGCCTCGGCTGCGAAGTCGCGGACCTGGTCGGGGCTCGCGGCCACAGCCCAGCGCGGCACCGGCACGCCGGCCGCGGCGAGCACGGTGCGCATCGTGATCTTGTCCTGGGCCGCGGCGAGCGCGTCGGGACCGGGCTGCACCGAGACGCCGCGGGCGAGGAGGTCGCGCAGGATCCCGGCCGGGATGTGCTCGTGCTCGAAGGTGAGCACGTCGGCGCCGTCCACGAGGTCCTCGACGGCCGCACGATCGCGGGGCAGACCGACCCGGGAGTCGGGGACCACCTGGGCGGCGGAGGAATCGGGGGCCTCCACGAGCGCCCGCAACTCGAGGTTGAGCGCGGCGGCCGGCCCGGCCATCATGCGTGCCAACTGTCCGCCGCCGATGACGGCCACCCGATGTCCCATGACCGCTCAGCCTACTGTGTTCGGGCACGAGTACGCGCCGCTGTTACGGTGGATGAACGCCCGTGAAAAGCAACGAGGAGGATGCGATGATGCCGATCCCGAGCCGCTCCGTCGACGGCGGAGCGCACACCGGTTCATGGGTCCGAGCCGCGGTTGCCGCCGGGCTCACGATCGGTCTGCTCGTAGCGGGCTGTTCCGCCGCCGGCCCGGACGTCTCCGCCGATGGACGCCTCGATTATGCGTGTGCGCTGGCGGCACGCGCCCAGGACTCGGGGCCGGCGCAGGAGTGGACGCTGACTCCGGGCGCCGCGGACCCGGCGCTGAACGCGGTCGCCGGGGCCGCCGCGCTCCTGGGCGGGATGACCGCGACCACCCTTGAGGGTCACGAGGACCTCTCCGAAGCTGCCAAGGTGCAGTACGCCCAGATCACCCGGGTCGACTCCGACGGGATCCAGGCCGGCATCGACAATATGACCGCCGCGTGCGACAGGTCCGGTCTGCCCGAGGGCGAACCGGACATCTCCCTCCCCGGGCAGGTCGCCTACGCCTGTGCCCTGGTCGCCGACGCCCGGCAGGCCGGCCCCCCGGCCGAATGGGATCCGCTCGTCGGCGACGACGCCGAGCCCGCCATCATCGAAACCCTCGGGGCAGCCGCCCTCACCGGTGCACTGACGGCGACTCCGCTACCGGATCACGCGGATCTCACCGAGGCGGGGCAGGACCTGTACCGTGCCGCGACCACCCTCGACACCAACGGGCTCACCGACGGGCTCAACACGTTCGGCGACGCCTGCGACGGATAGGGCCCGGTAGGCTGCGGCAGTGAGATCGGAGCAGGGCACCCCGACGGGTGGGAACGCGGGCGGCGGTACCCTCGCCCGACTGCGCCGGCTGATCCTGGTGCGGCACCGCCATAATTGGCGGCTGCTGCTGCGGTTCGGCGTGGTCGGCGCCAGCGGGGTACTCGTCAACATGGGCATCATGGTCCTGCTCACCCTCGGTGGCCCGGACGCCGAGCAGGCCGCGATTCCGCTCGTGGGAACCCAGTTCAACGTGCGCTGGTACCACGTGTTCTCGGTGCTCGCCTTCCTCGTGGCGAATCTGTGGAACTTCCAGCTCAACCGGTCATGGGCCTTCGGCACGGCGGGCCGAACGCCGTGGTGGCGCGAGTACTGGCCGTTCCTCGCGGTCGGGGCGCTCGGGCAGGCGATCGGGCTCGCGCTGCTCACCCTGCTCATGCACACCGACTCTCCCATTCACCTGTCGACGACGCTCCTGGACGACTCCACGCTGCTGCGCACCCGGGTGTACTGGGCGCAGTTCATCATGATCGCCGTCGTGACGCCGGTGACCTTCACGCTCAACAAGGTGTGGACCTTCCATGCGATGCGGGCCGTGCACCGGGCCGAGAACGAGGCCCGGGCCGAGGCCCGGACCGCCCCCGAACGGGTCCGCACCCCCCGCGAGGATGCTCAGCGGGACCCGAAGTAGCGCCGGATCGTGCGGCGCCAGGGATTGGCGGGCAGGCCCGGGTAGAGGAGGGCGGCCGAGACGCAGTACTTGCTCACCCGGTGCTCACGGATCCCGCTCGCCATGAGCAGGTCGTCCCAGATCCCGCGCTCGCCGCCGGACTTGGTCTCGACGAGCACCTCGTTCGGGCCGTCCCGGCGATCGCTGCCGGCGAGGAAGTGCAGGTCGAGGTCGCACGTGAGGCGTTGATCGCCCCGCACGAGGGTGAGTCGGTCGTAGACGGTCTCGAGCACGGGCTCGAGCCGGTAGGCGTCGGAGCCGACGATCCGACCCACGAACTCCCGGGACGGCCGGTCGAGTAGATGAGCGGGCCCCGCGTGCTCGATCCGCTCCTTGACGGTTCGACCGCGGTACCCCTTCGACTTCACCTCGATGAGGCAGTCTCCCGACTCGCTGTAGGTCCGGGTGCGCACCTTGTACCGCTGCCGCCGGCCCTGGACGTGCGCCCGGAAGAACCCGAACTCGGGGGTGTCGAAGTACACGGTGCGGTACCGGAAGGAGTGGTGACCGTCGATCTCGAGCGCCCGGAAGTCCGCCCTGGTCCGCTCGAGCAGGTCGACGAAGAGATCACGCGGAACGAAGTACTTGCGATCGATGCGGGTCATGAGCCGCGCCTGGGCGTTCAGGTCGGCGAGGCTGATCGGTTCGAACCGGTCGAGCACCTCCACGAGGTCGCCGGTGCTCGGGGCGGGAGCGGTGCCGGCCCGGGGTCGGGTGATCTCGACGGCGGTCATCGGGGCATCGCCGCCCACGACTCGTCGGACGCCGCCGGGAGGCTCTGGTACGCGGGGGTGGGGGCGGAGGGCGCGGACGGGACGGCGTGCGTCCACGGTGCCACCGCCCGGTACCGGACGTCGACGAGAGTGGTGTCGCGCACGAGGTCGATATCGACGATCTCCACGCTGAGGATCCGCGCCGAGAGCAACTCGCTCAGGTGCGTCTCGAGGCCGGCGCGACGCGGGAAGGCCCGGTCGAGGGTGAGGGTGTGGCGGTAGGTGTCACGGCCGACGCGGGGGCTGTCGAGCACGAACATGACCACGAGGATGAGGGCGCTGAGCGCGGGAGTGAGCCACATGGGCGAGGGGTGCAACCCGGCGAGCAGCCCGAGCGCGAGCGACGTGAAGTAGTAGGCAATCTCCTGCTGGGTGATCTGGTCCGAGCGCAGCCGGATGATCGAGAGGATCCCGAACAGCCCGATTCCCAGGCCGATGCCGACCTCCACGGAGCCGAGCGCGAGCGTCACCGCGACGACCCCGACGTTGAGGGCGACGTAGGACAGCAGCAGGTCCCGGCGCCGATGACGACGGAAGTACAGCACGTACGCGAGCAGGGTGACGGCGACGAGGTCGGTTGCAATCGCGATGACGAGGGGCATGATCTCTCCTTGATCGACTATGACATCAAGGATGGACGCCCCGGTTAAGGCGACCATGAGGGGAACATGAGAGCTTTCACATCCGCCGGGATCAGTCCGCACGGAGGCGGTAGCCCGCCCCACGCACCGTCTCGATGGCCTCGGGCCCGAGCTTGCCGCGCAGGTAGCGCACATAGACGTCCACGACGTTCGACCCCGGGTCGAAATCGAAGCCCCAGACCCGGCTGAGCAGCTGCGCCCGGCTGAGCACCTGGTCCGGATGCCGCATGAACACCTCGAGCAACGTGTACTCCCGTGAGCTCAACTCGACTGTCCGCTCCCCCACGAGCGCCCGGCGCGTGCGCAGGTCGAGGCTGACCGAGCCGGCGCGCAGGATCGTCGCCTCGCCGGCGGAGGCGGAGTTGAGGCGGAGCCGGACGCGGGCGAGCAGCTCGTCGAAGGCGAACGGCTTGCGCATGTAGTCGTCCGCTCCCCCGGAGAGCCCGGCCACCGTGTCCTCGACCGCGTCCCGGGCCGTGAGGATGATGACGGGCAGGTCGATCCTGTCCGCGCGGATCCGTCGCAGCACGCTGAAGCCGTCGAGGCCGGGCAGGCCGATGTCGAGCACGAGCAGGTCGAACTCGCCGGTCCGGGCGAATTCCACGGCCGCGTGCCCATCGGTCACCGTCTGGGTGCTGAAGCCCTCGGAGCGCAGCCCCTTCTCGATGAACGACGAGATCCGCTCCTCGTCCTCGGCGATCAGAATGCTGGTCATGGGGCCTCCTCGGGTCGGTGCCACGGCAGGTCGAGCACGAAGGTGGAGCCCCGGCCGGGCTCGGAGTCGAGGGCGATATGGCCGCCGTGGGCGGCCGCGATACGGTCGACGATCGCCAGCCCGAGACCCGTGCCCCGACCCGCACGCATGTCCGCCGCCCCGCGCGCGAACCGCGCGAAGATCCGGGCCTGATCCTCGGGCGGGATCCCGGTGCCGCTGTCGCGCACCCACAGCCGCAGCCGGCCCGCGACGACCGCGCCGCCGACCGCGACCGAGTCGTCCGCGCCCGTGTGCTCGACCGCGTTGGCCGCGAGTTGGAGCAGGGCCTGGGTGAGCCGCTGCGCATCGACGACGGCGAACACCTCGGGCGTCTCGTCGATCGTCCAGTGGCGCGCGGCGAGGGCGGTGGCCTTGGCGAAGGTCTCGACCACGAGGTCGGTGAGATCGGCCGGTGCCAGCAGGAGGAAGTCGGGGCGCTCACTGCGCGCGAGCACGATGAGATCATCGACGAGACGCGACATCCGCCCGAGCTCGTCACCCACGAGCGCCAGCGTCTGGGCCCGCTCGAGGGGGTCGGTTCCCATGAGCTCGAGGTGGCCGCGGATCACGGTGATCGGCGTACGCAGCTCGTGCCCGGCGTCGTCCAGGAACCGGCGCTGCCCGTCGAAGGCGGTCTCGAGCCGGTCGAGCATCCGGTTGAAGGTCTCGGCGAGCTGGGCCACGTCGTCGCTGCCGTCCACCTCGATCCGCCGGCCCAGGTCGGTCTCGCTGATCCGGGCCGCGGTCTCGCTCAGCTCCCGGATCGGGGCGAGCACCCGCCCGGCCACGAACCAGCCGGTCGCCCCGGCGAGGGCGAGGGCGATGACGGCGATGACCGACATCACCCAGATGGTCGACCAGGCCTCGTCGAGCTCCGGGGCGAGGAACTCCACGATGACGAGCCGCCCCGTCTGCGGATCGCCGACGAACTCGACGGGCAGGACGGCGAAGGTCACCGGCCCGGCCGAGGTCGACAGGTTCGCCGAAAAGGGCTCCTCGGCCGCGGTCGCCTGGGCCACGAAGGCCGCGTCCAGGTCGAGTCGGACGGGCGGGTCGCCGCCGCTGCGCCGGTCCGGCACGCCGTCGATGACGGAGAAGAACGTCTCGGAGTGCTCGGGCAGGTTGTGCTGGAGGTGACTCGTGAGCAGCTCCCGCACGGACGTGAACTCCCGGCCCGTCGCCGGATCGGGGCGGCTCGCGAAGCCCCGGAACTTCTCCGCCTCGTGGGTCAGCTCGGTGTTGGCACCCGACTGGACGCCCGCGAGCACCGAGCGGGCCGTCGCCACGACGATGACGCTCACGGCGATCGTGACGATGAGCAGGATCCAGGCGAGGATCCGGGTGCGGGCGGTGACGCCGCGGCGGCTAGTCGTCATCGTCACCATCATCATCGTCGTCGTCGTCAGTGTCGTCGTCGTCGTCATCGTCGTCACCCGCGTCGCGCGGCGGGGCCGGCGCGACGGTCGCGGCTCCCCCCGAGCCCACCGTCGGGGTCGGCGTCGGGGTCGGCGTCGGCGTCGGCGTCGGCGTCGGAGTCGGAGTCGGCGTCGGAGTCGGCGTCACAGTCGGGGACTCGGTCGGCGTCGGCGTCACGGCCGGCGTCGGGGACTCGGTGGGCAGCGGGGCGCCGGGATCCACCACGATCGTCTCGCCGAGCTCGGGGGATGCGGGCCGGGTGAGCACGTCCGCGCCGACCCAGGCCGCCGCCGCGATGAGCAGGGCAGCCGGCAGGGCGGCCCAGGCGTAGCGAGTCATGCGCCCATTCTGTCGGAGCCGGCGGCGACCCCGATGAGACATGGATGAGAGGCCTCTCATCTACTGCCGGCGGCGCCGCCGCCCCATGACCACGACGGACCCGGGCGGAAGCACCGCGTCGGGATTGAGACGCTCGGGCACGGCGCTGAGGAAGATCGCGAAGATCGGCGGGCGCCGCTGAGCCAGATCGATCCGACCCCCGTCGGCCACCACGAGATCCCGCGCGAGCCCGAGCCCGAGGCCCGTTCCGCCCCCGCTCGTGACGTGGCGCTCGAAGATCCGGGGCGCGAGGTCGTCGCTGATGCCCTCCCCCTCGTCCGCCACCTCGATCACGGTGCCGGAGTCCGCCGCGGTCTCACTGCGCGAGTCCCGCACCGAGACCGTCGTGCGCCCGTCGCCGTACTTGAGGGAGTTCTCGAGCAGCGTGGCCAGCGCCTGCGACAGGGCGCCCGGCGTCGCGAGCGCCGTGGCCCCGGTGGGCGGGGAGAACACGAGCTCCCGCCCGGCCCGCTCGTAGGAGGGAGCCCATTCCGCGCGCTGCTGGGAGAAGATCTCGTCGAGGTCGACCGCCTCGGTCGTGCCGCCGTCGGCGTTGCGGGAGTACTTGAGCAGGTCGTCGACCACCCCGACGAGCCGCTCGATCTGGTCGAGGCTGATCCGCGCCTCCTCGGCGATGTGCGGGTCCTCCGTGACGAGCTGGATCTCCTCGAGCCGCATCGACAGCGCCGTGAGCGGGGTGCGCAGCTGATGGGAGGCGTTCGCCGCGAACTCGCGCTCGGCCGCGAGCCGGGCGGCCATCCGCTCGCCGGAGCGCACGAGCTCGGCCGTGACCAGGTCGATCTCCTCCACCCCGGACTCACGCAGCTGCGGACGCACCTGGCCGGCGCCGAGCTGCTCGGCGCTGGCAGCGAGGTAGATCAGGGGCGCGGCGAGCCGGCGCGCCTGACGGCTCGCGACCGCCGCGGCGACCCCGAAGGCGACGATCGAGAGCAGGATGACCACGCCGACCACCTCGGCGCCCCGCCAGAACAGGATGCTGCTCGGGATCGACACCCGCACCTCGGACCCGGCGACCGAGAGCGTCTGCCGCACGAGGAAGACCTGCCGCGGATCGTCGGGCACCGCGACGCCGGCCTCGACCACGCCGTGCGGGGTGGTGACCACGATGTTGATCGCCGGGTCCGACTCATCGGCGACCCACCGCTGGAGGAAGTCGGAGTCGATCTCGAGGTTCATGCCCAGCCGGGTGTCGACCGCCCGGGCGATCGACTGGGTGCGCAGGGAGAGGTTGGAGACGACGCCCTGGCGCACGAGCACGGCGCCGGCGACGGCCATGGGGACCCCGAGGAGCAGCACCGCCACCGTCACGGCGGCGATGGTCGCCGTCAGGACACGTCGCCCCAAGGTCAGCGCTCGCCGGTCTCGAACCTGAAGCCCATACCCCGGACGGTCGAGACGTAGCGCGGCGAGTTCGCGTCGTCGCCGAGCTTGCGGCGCAGCCAGGACACGTGCATGTCGAGGGTCTTGGTCGAGCCGGCCGGGTCGGAGGCCCAGACCTCGTGCATGAGCAGTTCGCGGCTGACCACGGAGCCGGCCTCGCGCACGAGCACCCGCAGCAGGTCGAACTCCTTGGCCGTCAGGTGCACCTCGGTCTCGCCCTGGAAGGCGCGGTGGGCGTCGACGTCCACGCGCACGTCCTGGGCCACGAGCGCACCGGCCTCCTCGCTCTCGCCGCCGGCGCGGCGCAGCAGCGCCCGCACCCGCGCGAGGAGCTCGGCGAGCCGGAACGGCTTGGTCACGTAGTCGTCGGCACCCGCGTCCAGGCCCACCACGAGGTCGACCTCGTCGGCCCGGGCGGTGAGCACGAGGATCGGCGTGGCCAGCCCCTGATTGCGGATCCAGCGCGCGACGTCGAGGCCGTCCATGTCGGGCAGTCCGAGATCCAGCACGACGAGATCGGCGTGCGGAGCCTCGTCGATGGCGCCGCGGCCGGTGCCGTGCACGGAGACGTCGTAGCCCTCACGGGTGAGCGCCCGCGCCAAAGGTTCGGCAATGGCTGGGTCATCTTCTGCTAATAGAACTCGGGTCACTCTGCCATGCTAATGCCAGTTCACGGATTCGCACGCCTCGTTCGCGGGCTCCCCTGCCGGCGACGCAGCCGGACCGGGTTGACCGGCCCCATCCCCTGCACGCTCACGGTCTCCATCGGGGTCAGATCGAACTCCGGACCCTCGACTTCGAGCAGCGCGGCCGAGACGTCGTCCATGACCACCACCCCGGGCGTGGCCACGTCGTTGAGCCGGGAGGCGAGGTTGACGGTCGGCCCGAAGATGTCGCCCGAGCGGGAGAGCACCCGCCCCCACACGACCGAGGAGCGCACGGGCAGATCGACCGCGGCGAGCAGGTCCACGAGATCGGTCGCGACCTTCGCACCGGTGGGCAGGTCGTCGGCCACGTAGAGCACCGCGTCCCCGACCGTCTTGACCACGCGGGCCCCGTTCCGGGCGACGACGTCGCGGGCCGTGGTCTCGAACTCCGCCACGATCTCGGCGAGTTCGTCGCGCGCGAGCCGCACCGTGCGGGAGGTGTAGCCGACCATGTCCATGAACCCGACCGCCCGTTCGAGCGGCAGCTGATCGGCCGAGATCGCCAGCCCGGTGCTCTGGGCGAACTGCCGGTCGAACCGCCCGAGCAGCGCGGCGAGCTGCCGCCGCCAGGTGTAGAGCAGCTGCTCCTCGAGCATCGGCTGGAGGGTGAGGAAGCGGTCGAGCACGACGAGTCGGGCCGAGATGTCGTCGAGCGAGTAGCGCTGTGCGACCTCCTCCACGAACGACTCGACCTGCCACAGCACGAGCCGGTCCATGAGGTGACCGTTCGCGCGCACGAGCGTGCGGGCCGTGCGCAGGCCGATCCGGTCCGTGCGCACGTAGTCCATGAGGTCGCGCATCGCCGCGACGTCGGCGTCCGTGAACTCCGGCGCCTCGTCGGGGACGTCCGCGAAGCCGAGCAGCCGCCAGAAGGCGCGCACGTCGTCCTCACTCACGTTCGCCGACTCGGCCACCTCGCCGAGGTGACGGCGTGGACCGGGCCCGAGCAGCGCGGCTGCGACGGCTCCGTAGGTGGAGGAGTGCGGGGACGGTTCGGCCATGGGGGTCAGGCTAGCGGCGCTTCGGAGCGGATGTGAAATACGTCACCAGCGAGGAAGCGCTGCTCCCCGGAGCGCGTACGGACGACGAGCGCGCCGTCGGGGTCGATCCGTTCGGCCGTTCCCGTGGTCGCCTCCGCGTCGCGGGCGGTGACCACGCGGACCGGCTCGCCGAGCGTGCGGCACAGCGGGGCCACGGCCTCGCCGACCCCGCGGACCGGCTCGCCTTCGGGCACGAGCTCGCCGAGGTGACCGAGGATCGCGGTGAGGAGATCGGCGGCCTCCAGCACGCCGTCCCCGCCGGCGGAGCGCACGGTCGCGGCCCACGGGATCGGCACGGTGCCGTCGAGGTTGACGCCGATCCCCACGACCGCCGCCCGGGCGCCGGTCGAGTCCGTGGCGACCGAGCCGAGGATGCCGCCGATCTTGGCGATGCCGGCCCATCCGGGCGCCGACCCCTCGGTCCGATCGGAGGGGGCCGCGTCGGGCACGATCACGTCGTTGGGCCATTTGAGGCCCGCGTCCACGCCGGGGGCGAGGTCGGCGAGCGCCCGCACCACGGCCACCCCCGTGAGCAGGCCGAGTCCGCCCCACGTGGCCTCGTCGCCCGGCCGGAGCACGACCGAGGCGGTGAGCGCGCGCACGAGATCGGTGTCCCAGGCGCGGTCCAGCCGACCGCGCCCGGCGCGCTGGTGGACGGCGTGGATGCCGCTCAGGTGACCCCAGTCCGCCCCGTCCGCGGCGAGGGCCGCGAGCAGGTCGGTCTGGGTCGAATCGGTGCTGGGCACGAGGCGGATCATCACTCCAGCGTGCCACGGGTCACGTCCGTGGTGAACCACACGCTCGATCCGTCGCCGAATCGCGGTGCCCGAGCGGAGGTGGAGGCGGATGCCCGGGCCGATGTGTGGGCCGATGTGCGGGCCGATTTGTGGACCCTCCACAACGAACGGTGCCGAGGGTGGGCGGTTCGGTGCCCGCATCTGCCCATCAGGACAACTACGCTGGCCGATGTGACCAAGAAGACGAGCACGGCCGAGAAGGTCGAGGATCTGCGCCTGCGCCGGGCCGAGGGCCCGGAGGCGATCGCGAAGACCGCGCGGGCGAAGCAGTCGGCCCGCGGCAAGCAGTCCGCCCGGGACCGGATCGACATGCTGCTCGACGAGGGCAGCTTCGTGGAGCTGGATGCCCTGGCGACCCACCGATCGAGCAATTTCGGGCTCGACAAGCGCCGGGTGCCGGGCGACGGCGTCGTCGTCGGCTACGGCACGGTGGACGGGCGCCAGGTGTGCGTCTACTCCCAGGACTTCTCGGTGTTCGGCGGCTCCCTCGGGGAGGTGCACGGCCAGAAGATCACCAAGGTGATGGACCTCGCGCTGCGCACCGGGGTGCCGCTCATCGGCATCTCGGACGGCGGCGGCGCACGCATCCAGGAGGGCGTGGCCGCGCTGACCCAGTTCGCCGAGATCTTCCGGCGCAACGTCGCCGCCTCGGGGGTGATCCCGCAGATCTCGCTCATCCTCGGCCCGAGCGCCGGGGGCGCGGTCTACTCCCCCGCACTCACCGACTTCATCGTCATGGCCGACCAGACCTCGAACATGTTCATCACCGGCCCGGACGTCATCCGGGCCGTCACCGGCGAGGACGTCGGCTTCGAGGAGCTCGGCGGGGCGCAGACCCACAACGAGCGCTCCGGGGTGGCGCACTACCTCGCCACGGACGAGGAGGACGCCTTCGACTACGTCAAGGCGCTGCTCACCTACCTGCCGGCGAACAACCTGACCGACCCGATGACGTTCCCGATCGAGGCCGACCTCGACGAGACGCCGGAGGACGCCGAACTCACGACCCTCGTGCCGGATTCGGACTCCCACCCCTACGACATGCGCACCGTGATCTCCGGGGTCCTCGACGACGGGGAGCTGCTCGAGGTGCAGGCCCTCTACGCCCGGAACGTGATCGTCGGCTTCGGCCACGTCGAGGGGGCGCCCGTCGGGGTCGTGGCGAACCAGCCCCAGCAGATGGCCGGCACCCTCGACATCAACGCGGCCGAGAAGGCCGCCCGGTTCGTGCGCACGTGCGACGCGTTCAACATCCCGGTGCTCACGTTCGTGGACGTGCCCGGATTCCTCCCCGGCACCGACCAGGAGTGGAACGGCATCATCCGCCGGGGCGCGAAGCTCATCTTCGCCTACGCCGAGGCGACCGTGCCGCTCATCACCGTGATCACGCGCAAGGCCTACGGCGGGGCGTACATCGTCATGGGCTCCAAGCAGCTCGGAGCCGACCTCAACCTCGCCTGGCCGACCGCGCAGATCGCCGTCATGGGCGCCTCCGGGGCCGTGAACATCCTGCAGCGGCGCGCCCTGGCGGAGGTCGCCGAGAACGGCGGCGACGTCGAGGCCGAGCGGAACCGGCTCGTCGACGAGTACGAGGAGGCGATCGTCAACCCGTGGGACGCCGCCGCCCTCGGCTACGTCGACGCCGTGATCGAGCCGGCCGAGACCCGCGTTCAGATCGTCCGGGGGCTGCGGGCGCTGCGAACGAAGCGGGCGTCGCTGCCCGCGAAGAAGCACGGGAACATTCCGCTGTGACCGCTCGGAGGCACGCATGGTGAGCATCGAATCGATGGGCCCGGGCGACGTCGTCCGGGTCGTGCGGGGCACCCCGGACGACGTGGAGCTCGCCGCGCTCGTGGCCGGGCTCGTCGCCGCGAACGCGGCCGCGATCGACGACCCCGACGACGGCTCACGCTCCTCCGTCTGGGCCGATCCACGCCGCCGCTGGGGCGTCCCCGCCAAGCCGTCGCGGGCCTCGTGGCGCTGGAGCACGCACCAGGCCTGGTGACGCGGCGCCGGTCGTGCCGGTCGTGCTGGTCGCGCGGGTCGTGCCCGTTGGGGCACGGCGCGCTGCCCCATGGCCGCCCCGGTGGTCCTGCGCCTCGTCGACCTCGCGGCCCTAGCGTGGGGCCACACCGAGAGGAGGGCGATGGCGCACCACCCTCGTACAGCCCTGGTGACCGAGCTGCCCGCCCCGCAGGCGCGTCGAGCCCGTCCGCTCGGGAGCGTCCTGCTCTCCCCGAGCGCGACGCTGCCGCCCCACGATCTGCTCGACCTGCAACGGCTCGTGGGCAATCGGGCCACCGCGGAGACCGCTCTGCCCGGCGGCCCGGTCGAGCACTCGTCGGCCGCGGGCACCACGCTGCCGGCGGCACTCACGGGGGCGGCCACAGAGCCGGCCACAGAGCCGGGTACAGCGGCACCGGAGGTGGACACCGATCCTGCTCAGGCTCAGCTACCTGAATCCGCCGGTTCCGTTGAATCCCCCGGTTCCGCCGGCTCCCTTGAATCCCCCGAATCCGCCGAATCCGCCGGTTCGCTCGAAGCCCTTGAACCCGCCGGTTCCACAGGTTCCGCAGGTACGACGGCGCCCGCCGCCGCGGACCAGGCGCCCGCGGCCGCCGGGGACACACTCGGCACCCGGGGCGGGCCGATCGGTTCCCGCGCCTCCGCCAGGGCTCCCGTTCCGGCCTCGGACCTGCGGGAGGGCCCGCCGCCGCACCCGGTGGGCACGGTCTCCTCCCAGGCGCTGACCGAGGAGACCATGGTCACGGCCGCCGACCTGGACGACGTGCTCGCCCAGGAATGGGGCACGCCCGGGAGCCCGGAACGGCAGGCGAAGGTCGCCGAGGCCTGGCAGCAGGCCGACGTGCTCGGCAGCGCCTGGACCGGCGCGAAGTCGAGCGCCGCGATGGGCGCCGCGACCCTCGTGGCCCAGAAGGCCGCCGCATTCGCCCTCCTCGAAGTCGGCCTGTCGCAGGGTGCCAAGATCGCCGGTCCGGTCGGGGCGATCGTCGGCGGCTACGGCGCGGTGCAGTCGCTCTGGGGAAAGACCATCGGGGGCGAGGGGATCAGTACCCACGAATGGGCCGGCTGGGACGGCGAGTACGGCGCCTGGGCCGACAACCTCGCCCTGATCAGCGACGTGCTCGCCCTCCTCGGGGACCTCGTGGGCACGATCGGCCTCGTCGCCGGCATCCTCGCGGGCGTGGGCCTGCTCGCCGTCGTGCCCGGCCTGCAATTCCTCGCTGCGCTCATCCCGCCGTCGCTCACCGTGCTCAAGGCGACCACGGTCGCCGGCCTATTCATCGGAGTCCTCCAGATCGCCGCGCAGGCCGCGGCCAGCGCCTGCCGCCGCCAGCACCTGCTCACGATGGAGCTGTCCGACGAGGCCGTCCTCATCGAACAGCAGCGACTCCTGAGCCAGGGGGTCACCGAGCTCGCGGGGGCCGCCGGCGGTGCCGTGGGCGGCGCAGTCGTCGACGCGTCGGGGCGGGCCTCCGACCGGGTCGGCAGGCACGTTCATGAGCGCATCGCGAACGTGCCGGTCCTGGCCGGCGGGGGCAATCCCGATCGGCTCATCGTCCGCAGGCAGGGTCTCTCCCCCGAACGCCTCGAGGGCATCCACCGTGTGGATGATGCATTCGGGCGTCCTGTGCGGCCGCTCACCGATATCGGCCGCGCCGCCGATGCGGCCCGGACGTCCCCCGACCGCTCGGTCCGCGGCTATCTGGAGGCATTCGATGAGGCGTTCGGTCGTGGGGAGCGCACGCGCACCTACGCGGCCGAGCAGGCCGCCCTCGGCCGGAGGGCGTCGACACGGGCGGCATCACGGGCGAAGGACGCGGCGGTGCAGGTCTACGAGAACCGCCGGGATCGGTCCGCGGCATCGGGACAACGCCTCGAGGCCTTCGAACACTCCCAGGAACTCGTCTCGCAGAGCCTGGCCGATCGTCGGGAGAGCAGGGTGGCCGCACGCGAACTCACCGGAGCTCGGGAACGCGAGCACGCCGCACGCGTCCGTGTCGAGGCCGGCGAAGCCGAGGTGGTCCGGATCGATCGCGAGATCGATGCCGTCTCGCAGTCGATGCCCGCCGACGCGGAGCGGATCGCAACCCTGGACGACCGGGCCGCCGTTCACCGGCTGATCGAGCTCCAGCGCACGCGCGACGATGCCGCAGGCAGGGTCACCCAGGCCCATGCCGATCTCGATGTCGCCTCACAGACGGTGAAGTCGACCCTCGACCGTCACCGGTCGTTGTCCGAGCGGGCAGACAGGCGTGCGGCCGAGGCACTGGCCACGCGCGACGAAATACTCCCCGGCCGGCACACGTCGACCTCGATCATCGACGGCTCCGCCGAACGTTCGCTCCGGGAGGCGCATGAGCAGAATCGTCAGGCCGAGGCGTCCGCCTTCCAGCCGGTCTCCCGCGCATTCCTCCACTATGAACAGGAGCGGAACCTGTTGCGCCGGCTCGATGAGACCACGGGCACGGCCGCGCGGGAGGAGGCCTCACGGTGGCAGACGTTCATCGATCTCGCCGGCCCACCCGTCTCGGGCGCGACCGGCGGCGCGACCGCCGCGACCAAGGCGCGCCAGGACGAGACACGCACCGAGGCGGCCCCTCTGCCCGACCTCCCGCCCACCGTGACCTCGGCCCACATCGACCAGCTTGCCGTGGCCACCACCGGCGCCGACGCACTCGCCCGCGAGAGTTCCGCCGACGCCGCCGACGCCGCCGACGCCCGCGCACGCTCGTCGGCGTCGCAGGCCCAACTCGAGGGCGTGGCCGCGGGACTCGATGCGGCGGCGGCGGACTCCGAACGGCTCGACGGCGCCCTGACCCATCGCGGTGAGGTCCGCACGCAGCTCGAGGCCCAGCACGAGGAGACCGCGGCGAAGGTCACGGAACCCACCGGCCGCTTCTCTGTGCTCGACTCGCTCGTCTCCCTCGTGCAGGACCTCCTCGGCTTCGGTGCCCAGCTGAACAATCCCGACCTACCGGAGCGGGTGCAGTCGGCGGGCCGCTCCCTCGGCGAGACCGGCACGGGCATCGAGGAGAGCTGGGGCACCACCCGGACTGCCTTCACCGACTACGACGCGGTCGGAGGCGCGCAGGAACGCACCAACGCGGCCGGGCGCGGCCGGCTCGAGGAGTCGCGGGACACCGTGCCGCGGACCCGCGCCGGCCTCACCGAATCGCAGGGCCGCGTCGCCGGGATGATCGCCGACGCCGCGGCCGCGACCGAGAGCGCCGACGCCGCCCACGGCCGATCCAGCACAACCGCCGCCGCGGCCGCCGCCCTCGGCGACGCCACCCACGCCCGGCACGAGTCCGCCGTCGCCGAGTACGATGCCTGGGGCCTCGCCCACGAGGCGGCGCGACAGGAGGCGACCGAGGCGCGCGTGCGCGACCTCGAGGAGGCCGGCTATGAGGTCACCGCGACCCCGGCGGGACGCTGACGTGGCCGACGACCCGTTCGCCCCCGTGATCGCCGCAATCGGCCGCGGGGACCTCACCGGCGCCGCGGGACTGGTGGAGCGGCTCCTCGCCGATCTGCCCGCCGACGCGCCACCCGAGTTGCGGGCACGCGCGCACCGCCTCGCGGCCACGTCGTGGCGCATGGCCGGGAACGGTCCGAGGGCACGGACGCACCTGGACGCCGCCCGCGCCGCGGATCCCGGCCCCGACCTGACCGCCGAACTCGACGAGGAGGCCCGAGCCGTGGCCGCCCTGCTCGCGAGTCACTCGAGTGACCCGGCCGCCGCCGCGGAGCTGCTCGATCGGCTCGCGGGCCGCCTCACCGACCATTTCGTCCATGCCGGTCCTGCCGGTCCTGCCGGTCCTGGCGGTCCAGGCGGTCACGGCGGCCCTGCCGATCAGCCGCCCCAGGTGCGCTCGCTCCTCGCGGCGGTCGAGGCACTCGGCCACGGCGACGTCGAGGCGGCCCTGGACCGGCTCGCCGACGCCTCCGACCACTCCCGCGCGGCGCAGGACGAGGTGACCTACGTCGTCGCCACGCTCACCTGGAGCGAACTCCTCGAGCAGGGCGGGAACCGGCTCGGCAGCTACGGCGTGCTGGCTCGGGCGATGGCGACGCTGCGCCGCGGAGTCGGTGCCGAGGCGGCCCGCGCCTCCCTCGACACCCTCGAGGGGGCGATGCGCGACCGGGGCGAGCGTTGGGGCCGCGAGGAGTTCGCCGAGGTCGCGCTCGAGTTCCGCCGCCGCCTCACTCCCCCAGGAACACCCGCCGATGGAGCGCCTTGATCTCCGCCTCCAGCTCGGGCACCGGCCCGCGCACCTCGATCCCGGGCGCGACCGCGCGAATCGGCAGCGGGGCCACCGGCGCCGCCTCCAGCCCCCACTCCGCGAGCCAGCCGGTGAACTGCTCGGCCGAGGCGACGTAGACGATCGGGCCGAGGCCGACCCACGCGTGCGCGGCCGAGCACATCGGGCAGTGCTCGCCGGAGGTGTAGACGCATGCCCCGGCGCGCTCGGCCGGGCTCAGGTTCTCGGCGGCCCAGCGGGCGAGGGCGAACTCCGGGTGGCGGGTGCGATCGCCACCCGCGATGCGGTTGCGGTCCTCGGCGCGCACCCGGCCCGCGGCGTCGACGAGCACGGAGCCGAAGGCCTCGTCGCCGGCCTCGGCGGCCTCGCGAGCCAGCTCGACGCAGCGGCGCAGATGGGTCAGGTCACGGCTGGAGAGGCTCATGGGGGCAGTCCACCACATGCCACTATGATCGGGCCCATGGTCTCTTCGGCGCGTCGGAGGAGGGTCCGCGCCGCAGCGGTCCTCCTGTGCCTGACGGTCGCGGGTTGCTCGGCGACATCCGCGCCCGAGCCGCCGCCCGCCGTCACGACTCTCGACCCGCCCACGGCCACGCGCACGCCCGAAGCAGCCGCGTCGTCCTCGATCGAACCGGACCTCGAGGCGATGGCGATCCCGCCGTGCGAGACCCTGCTGCCGATCGAGAAGGTGCGCTCGACGTTCGCGGACGACGCCGAGTACTTCGAGTCGGACTCGGGCGTGCCCCTGTCCGAGCGGATGCCGAGCCCCGAGGCGAACGCGGCGATGGCCCAGGCCACGCACGAGCTCGACTGCCTGTGGGGCCTGCCCGGAAGCGACGTCGGCTTCACGATCGACGTCGCGATCGTGCCGACCGGCGCCCTGGAGGAACTCGTGCCGACCCTGCACGCAGGCGGCTTCACGGAGGCGCCGCTCGGGGGCGGGCGCTCCTTCACCCACGCCCTCGACGACGACAGCGGCCTGTGGGTCACGGTCTACGCATTCGACGGCAACGCCTGGGTGACCTATATCGGCATGGGCCTGGCCGCCACCGCGGCCGGCCTCACCGCCGAGGTGCTCGCGAACCTCCAGGCGGCCAACCCGGGCCTGTGACCCGTGTATCCGTTGAACCTGTGGAATCTGTGGAATCTGTGGAATCGTCGGGATTGTCGGAGGGGTGGGTCACACTGGAACCCATGGAGTCCTTGACCACGCTACGCGGCTGGCTCGACACGCTCGAGGCGGACCAGCTGGCGCTCGTCCTCGAACGCCACGGGATCGAACGCACCGGCGCGCGCCTGCGCACCCTCGACGAACTCGCGATGCGCCTCGAGCATCCCGGCACGATGTGGCAGGCGCTCAGTCTGGCTCCGCTGCCGATCCTCGAAGTGGTCGAGGCGGTGAGCGCGCTCGGCGAGGCGGCGACCCTCGCCCGGCTCACCGAGCTGTTGGATCGGGCGCCCGCACCGCCGGTGTCGCATGAGCGGAGCGTGCGGCACTGGGTCGATGCGGCGGCCACCGCGGCGATGCTGTGGCTCGACGGCGACCGTGTCCGCCTCAATCCGGGCATCGATCAGGTGCTGCTCGCTCCCCTCTCGCTCGCCCAGCCCGCGCGCGCGACGATCGGGCAGCTCACGGCCGACGAGCTCCGGGCCGTGCTACGCGGGCAGGGCCTCGACACGCCGCCGCGCAAGGCCGAGCTGATGACCGCCGCGGGCGCGGCGTTCGGCCGGTTCGCCGACCTGCGCCGGCTCGCGGCCACCGCCCCGTCGACCGTGCTGACGACGCTGCACGAGGTGGTCGGCCGGCGGCTCGCGGGTGCGCAGCCGGCCCTGGCGCACCCCGAGGCGACCGAGCTGTCCGACATCGAGGACCTCACCGCGGGCTACTATGCCCGGTTCCAGGAGCTGAGCCGGTGGGCGACCGCGACCGGCCTGGCATTCACCGCGGGCTGGGGCTACGGTCTCACCCTGCCGAGCGAGGTGATCCTCGCGCTCGCGCCGCCGAGCTTCCATGCCCCGTTCCATCCCGAACCCCCCGCGCTCACGACCGTCGCTGCAGCGGCCGAGCAGACCGAACGCAGCGCCTCGGCCGCCTTGGCGCAGTTCCTCGGCGCGGCGATGGCGGTGCTCGAGGGACTCTCCCGCACCGGCCTCAAGCCCCTCAAGGCGGGCGGGGTCGGCTCCCGCGAGCTCACCCGGTTCGCGAAGGAGATCGGCACCGACGTGGCCACGGTGCGCCTCACCCTCGAGGTCGCCGCCGACATCGGCCTCATCGGCCTGCCGGAGCCGGGCCGCCTCACGACCAGCACACGGTTCGAGGAGTGGCGGCGCCGCCCCCCGCACGTGCGGGTGCTCGACATCGTGTTGGCGTGGGAGCGGCTCCCGACCCCGCCGACGTTGGCACGCGACGCCGACGACTCCTACCGGCCCGCCCTGCTCAGACACCGCGACGGCGCGGCGGGCCTCCTGGGGATCGAGCTGTGCCGGCACATGGCGCACCGAGCAGGGCGCGGCGCCGTCTCGATCGCGGACCTGGTCGACCTGTTCGCCTGGCACAATCCGACCGTCACGGTCTCGGCGGTGGACCTCGCGTGCAGCTGGAACGAGGCGCACCTGCTCGGGCTGCTCGCGGACGGCGCCCTCTCCTCACTCGGTGCCGCCATCACCGCGCAGGACCGGCCCGCCGCCCTCGCCCGACTCGAGGAGCTGCTGCCGGAAGAGAGCGGGCAGGTGCTGTTCGGCTCGGACCTGACCGTCGTGGTGCCGGGCAGCCCGGCCCCCGCGACGGTCGACGTGCTCGACCTCCTCGGCCGCCGCGAGGGCCACGGGGTGGCGAACACCTGGCGGCTGAGCGAGGGCTCGGTGCGGGATGCACTCGATGCGGGATACGTCGTCGAGGACCTGGTCGAGGCGCTGCGCTCCCTGTCGGAGAAGGCGCCGCCGCAGGCGATGGAGTACCTGCTGCGCGATGTCGCGCGCAAGCACGGGCGGCTGTCGGTCCGGCCCGCGGCCGCGGTGCTCACGTCCGAGGACGAGGGCCTCCTCGCCGAGGTCGCCGGCGAACGCCGGCTGCGTTCCCTCGGACTGACCATCGTGACGCCGACGGTGCTGGTCGCCACCGCGGACCCGGCCCGAGTGCTCAGCGGGTTGCGCGCGGCCGGGTATCTGCCGATCGAGCGCGAGGCGGACGGGGCGCCGGTGATGGAGATCCGTCGCCTCCGCGTGGCCGGCGGCGGGCGGGCGGGCACGGAGCCCGATCCTGGGCCCGATCCTGGGCCCGCTGAGGATCCCGACGGCGGGGACCTGACAGCGGAACTGGCCGGCATCGACGCCGGCCTGGCCGAGCTGCTGGCCGAGGCGCCCTCCGGACAGGCCCCTCGGCCCGACTCGGCCCACGAGACCGCGGTCGAGCTGGCGCGGCGGCTACTCTCCGGGGAGTCGGAGCCCGCGACACCGACGGCTCACGAGCAGGTTATCGCCGGCCTCGCGCGACGGCTCAACGAGGGCGAGGTACACGAGCTGGTCGACGCCGTCGCGACCAGCCGCCCCGTACTGCTGACCTACCGCTCGCAGCACGGATCGGTCACGAGTCGGGTCGTCTCGCGGCTGCAATTCTCGGGACCGCACCTCCTGGGCTATTGCCACACGAAGGAAGCGGAGCGCTACTTCCGGCTCGACCGGATCCTCGGCGTCGCCCCCGCGGGTTGAGCGGAGGCGACGGCGAATCCGGCCGAATCCGATGCGTTCAACGCGGTCCGGCGTCGTCGATCTACCGGTCGCGGGCCATCCGCAGGCGCCAGACCTCGGGGCCCTCCTCCTGGTAGGCGACCTCGATCGCGCCGGCGTAGCGCTGGGCGATCTGCGCGAGCAGCGGCAGCGGGTTGTGGTGCGCGATGAGGATCATCGCCGTCCCGGGCCGGAGGCCGTCGAGCGCGCCGAAGACGGTGGCATGGCGGATCGCGTGCGGGATGGTGCGCACGTCGAGTTCGGGCAGGGCCTCGTCCTCCTCCCCGCAGGTGCAGCCGCCGTGGCCGTGCCCATGGTCGGCCTGGCCGGAGACGTCGGCGATGGGGATGAGGTCGGCCTCATCCGGGCCATCGGCCTGGTTCTTGCGCATGATTCCCGGCACCTCGGGTTCGTCCGCCTCGGTGCCCTGCAGCAGCGTGACGAGGATGCGGGCACGGGTGACCGAGCGCACGGCGTGGTTTACGCGGGCGTCGATGTGCAGGATCCCGCCGAGCGGCAGCCGGGTCTTGGCACCGGCCGCCTCCACCACGACTTCGCCCGTGACCGTCTGGATGAGAATCGACCCCTTGGCGATGTGGTCCTCGAGCACGACGCCGGCGTCGAAGGCGATGCACATGAGCGTGATCCCGGGCCGCTTCGCCACCTCGTACACCCGCAGCCGCGCCTCCTCGATCGGGGTGGACGCGGCGAGCTCCTCCGCGCCGGGCACGAGCAGTTTCACTCCGGTCGAGGTCAGGGTGGTGGCGGTCATGTCGGTTCTCCTCACGTAGACGTGTTTCGGACCATAGACCTTTCGAAATTCCCGCGTGGGGGACCTTGGTCTCAGGCGCGCGTCGGCCGGCCTCCGTGTGCAGCTTGTTCCCGGCGACGTCGTTACGCCTCGGCGCGCTCGTTCCGACGCGGCTTGCGGAACGTCGTCGGCGTCACCGCCCCGCGGTCGGGCTCGAACACGCGGGTGATGAGTCGATCGACGTTCTCGCAGGAGAACCGCAACTCGTAGCGCCCGTCGTGCTGTCGCCCAGAGCGGACGGACCGGTGCAAGGACCACACAGGGTGGCCTGCCGGACTCTGAAGTGAGTCAGCCTGCTACTCCGTCATTCTCGCCTTGCGGATGCCAGGAGTTGCGCCGCTCACCGGCCGCCCATGTACCGGCCGATTCGTTGGCACTTCACCTGAGTCCCGTCGCATGGTTGACATCACCGCGACGTTCTGACTACCGTCCGTGATCAGCGCCACACGGCGTCACCCGTCCGCACAGTTGCGGTGACGATCCAGGATCCATTCCTGGGACAGGGAACCCTCACGGTCACGTCCCAGGAAGCGAGTAGAGCCATGGCTCATGATCTCTTGATCAAGAACGGTTATATCGTCATCGACTCCGCCACGGAGATTGCTGGCGGCTGGATCGCCGTCACCGATTCGCGTGTCTCGGCCTACGGCACCGGCGGCGGCGAGCCCGAGGCGTCACGCGTCGTCGACGCGCACGGACGACTCGTCACGCCGGGCCTGGTGAACACTCACCACCACATCTACCAGAACCTCACCCGGTCCTACGCGCCGGCGGTCAACGGCTCACTCTTCAACTGGCTCACGACGCTCTACCCGATCTGGGCCGCCATCGACGAGGAGGCCTCCTACCTCTCGACGGCCATCGGTCTCATCGAGCTCGCCATGGGCGGCTGCACCACGACGATGGATCACATGTACGTGCATCCGCGCCCCCACCTCATCGACGCCCAGGTGCAGGCCGGCCGCGAGATCGGGCTGCGGTTCATGCCGACACGCGGCTCCATGACGCGGTCGGTCGAGGACGGCGGGCTGCCTCCCGCCGAGGTCGTCCAGGATCCCGAGACGATCCTGATCGACAGCGAGCGCCTCATCGGCGCCTACCACGACGCCACTCCCGGTGCGATGACACGCATCGCCCTCGCACCGTGCTCACCGTTCAGCGTGACCGAGGACCTGATGAAGGCGACCGCCGAGTTGGCCGAGACACACGACGTGCGCCTCCACAGCCACCTCGCGGAGGACGAGGACGAGGACACGTTCTGCGCCGAGGTCTACGGCTGCCGCCCGGTCGAATACCTCGAGCGCGTCGGCTGGGCCACCCCCCGGACCTGGGTGGCCCATTTCATCTTCCCGAACGACGATGAGCAGCAACGCCTCGCCAACGCCGGAGTCGGGGTGGCCCACTGTCCGAGCAGCAACATGCTCATCGGCGGCGGCACCGCCGCCGTCCAGCACCTTCGCTCGATCGGCATGAACGTCGGAATAGGCACGGACGGGTCGGCCTCGACCGACCACGCCTCGATGTGGATGGAGGCGCGAAACGCGCTGCTGCTCGGACGGTACCGAGGCGGTCCCGCGGCGATGGCCGCTCGGGACGCATTGGACATCGCCACCCGCGGCGGCGCCGAATGCCTCGGCTGGGCCGATGAGATCGGGCACCTGCGCCGGGGAGCGTGCGCCGACCTCGTCGTGTGGGACACCCACCCCGTGGCCCTGGCCGGCGCGCTGAGCGACCCCGTCGAGGCGTGGCTGCGCTGCGGTCCCTCCCGGGCATTCCATACCGTCGTCAACGGAGACTTCATCGTCGAGAACGGTGAGCCGACCACCTCGGCACTCGATGACCTGCTGCGGCGCCACCGAGCCAAGGCCGCCGAGATCCAGCCCCGCTGATCTGCCTCAACCTCTTCAACCCATCTCTTCACGACGCTGCGCGTACGAGCGGTCCGGGCCAGGCATCGGAGCCGGCCCGGGCCCACATCTTCAACTCCCCTGGTGATCACCGACGATCCCCCTGCCCAAGGAGAAGACATGTCATCGCAAGAAGCCCCCGACCACGTGACCGAAGCCGAGAACACGCCGATCGCCGGAGACCAGGCGATCGAGGAGAACCTGCCCGTCGTCCGCACCCTCGGCCTCGGTGCCCAGCAGGTCCTCGTGTCGAATGCATGGCTCGACGCCATCTTCATCGCGAGCATCGCCGGGCTCACCACCGCCCTCGCGACGAACCTGCTCTCAGCGACGTTCATCGCCGCCGGAGTGGCGACCTTCGTGCAGACCCTGAAGCTGGTCCGCCTGCCGATTTTCGAGGGCCCTTCATCCGCGTTCTCGCCGCTCGCAATCGGCTACGCCAAGGCGGGCACGCTCGCCTCGGCGAGCACCGGCCTGATCATCGGCGCCGCATTGACGTTCCTGCTCGCCGTCACCGGCCTCCTCACCAAGTTCCGCGCGATCATGACGCGCCAGGTCACCGGCACGATCATCACCCTCGTGGGCTTCGCCCTCGCGGGGTACACCTTCATGCAGTTCTTCGGCATGCCCGGCACCAGCACATTCGGCACCGGTCCGACCCTCCTCATCGCGTGTCTGACCACCGCCATCGTGCTCACCGGCAGTGCGCTCGGCGGCAAGGTCAGGGCGTTCTCGTTCCTCATCGCACTGGCCGTCGGCGACATCCTCGCGGGCCTCTTCGGAATGTTGGACTTCTCGGCCGTCGGCGAGGTGGCGTGGCTGGCCTTCCCCACGCTCCTTCCCTACGGTGCCCTCTCGTTCGACCTCGGCATCACCGTGACGATGACGATCGTCTTCTTCGTGGCGGTGATCGAGGCGATCGGCATGTACGAAGCGACCGCCGCATTCACGGGAACGAAGCTCACGAATCGGCGCATCAATGCCGGCATCGCCGGTGAGGCCGGCGGCTCGATGCTGTCGGCTTTCTTCGGAGGCTTCGGCACCACCGCCTACGCCCAGAACCTCGGCGTCGTCCGCCTCACCGGGGTCGCGAGCCGACACGTCATGAGGTACGCGGCGATCATCATGATCGCCCTCGCGTTCTTTCCGAAGGTCGCAGCCGTTCTCGTGGCCACGCCCTCGGCCGTGATCGGGGGGATGTTCCTGCCCGCCGCAGCCACGGTCGTGCTCACCGGGATCGGCATGATCGCCCAGGAGCGCGGGAACATCACGCACAACCTCGTGGCCCCACTCGGCATCATGGCCGGGCTCGGGATCCCGGTGATCGCCGACGATCTCATCCCCGTGCTGCCGTCCATCCTCGCCGATCTCGTGCCGCACCAGATCATCGTGGGCACGATCGTGGTGATCTTCCTCGAGATCGTACTCGTCAAGATCCCCGGGGCGTTCACACGACGCCGCACCCGGGCCTCGGCCTGAGCCCCGACGCGCCCCGGCACAACGTGTCCCGGTCGCCGCCCTCGGTCCAGAGGACGTCACCTGTTCGAGGCGGGTCATGCGCGCACCCCGTTCGGGGACGTCGCCCTCCTTGACCTCCGCGAGATCCAAGACGCCCGACTGAACGTTCACAACACGGTGATACCGGGCAGGGGCACCGGATGGGGCGACGCGGGCTACGGCTGGCTCCCCTACGGCTACATCACCGACCACCTCGCCGAGGACTTCTGGGTCCTCACCGACGCCCGCTGGGTCGACACCGGCCAGTTCGACCAGTGAGGCCGGTGCGCCCGCGAGTAGGCGCCTGTCGGAGCACTCCCACGGAATCGGGAACTGCCGAGGGGCTATCGTCTCTGCCGTGAGCATGCCTACGGTGCACTTATGGCTACACCACGACCACGCACCTTATTGATCGCGCCGCTGGCCATCGGAGTCGTGCTACTTGCAGGCTGCAGCGACAACGGCTCCCCGTCGAATGAGGGAACCAGCCCGGGCACACCGTCGCCGGTTCCCGCCCAGACCACCGGATCCGACGACGAGACGTTCGGCTCGACGAGCTCCGGCAGCGACGACGAATGCTATGTGCATCTCTTCGACGCCAACGATTTCGACGAGACCGACGACAACTTCAAGCTCACCGAGCCCGGCAGGTACAAGGACCTCGCCGACCTGCCCGGCGCGGACCAGGACTGGACCGACGAGGCCGACAGCGCCAAAGTCGGCACAAGCGCCACCGTCACGATCTGGTCGGAGCCGAACTTCGAGGGTAAGGAGTCGACGCTGGACCCGAGTAGCGAGCACGCTGCCCTCGACCCGGAGCCCTCCTCGCTCGAACTCACCTGCTGACAGGACGGCGCAGTCTCCGAACGCCGTCGCCCCCGCCCGGGGCGAGGCCGCGTCGCCCTCACCGACCCGTCGCGAGCACCTGATCGACCCAGGCGTCGTCGTAGGCATCGAGGCGGAGGAACCCCTCCCCGGGGCCGGCGCTCCAGCTCATCTCGACGCCGGGATTGGTGAGCGTGACCCCGCCCGCCTCGATCTGCGGGCTGCCCTGCACGCCGAGGTCGCGAGCCGCGCGCCAATCGTCGTGCACGGCCTGGATCCCGGCGCCGGCCGCGAGGTCGGCGGCCAGCGCCCCACCGTGCACATCGGGGCATTCGCCGGCGACATCGAGGATGACCGACGTCAGGCTGATGCAGCGCGAGTGCCGGTAGAACGCCGCCCGCAGGGCCGCATCGAGCTGGTCGGCGGCCCGGTTCCCCGCCCGGGCGGCGGTGGCCCGCACTGCCGCCATCGCGGGAATCATGGTGACCGGGTAGGAGGCTGCCGGGCCCGACCACGGCCGCCATCCCAGGTCGGTGCGCAGTCCGGCGATACCGGCGACCTCGATGTCGAGCTCGGCCTTCGGCGTGGGCCGGGAGTTGAAGAGTTCGAGCGGGAAATTGCGGTGCTCGATGTCGAGCTCCCGCCCACGCTCCCGCGCCGCCCGCCGCAGCGTCGCCAACGCCAGCGTGGCCCACGGGCACCCGAGATCCGACCAGACCGTGAGCGTGGTGGTGGCCATGTCGACATCCCTTCGCCGCCGTCCCGGGCGCCTCCCGGGATCTCATCCACTCTCACACGGACCCGGCATCCCCGGCCAGGCCTCGGGCGGTGGTCCTCACCGGACGAGCCCGCGCCGGCGCCCCTCGTGCACGGCCCGGGAGCGGGAGTCGACGTCGAGCTTGGCGAAGATGTGCACGAGGTGGGTCTTGACGGTCGCCTCGGACACGAACAGGGCCTTGGCGATATCGCGATTCGACTCCCCGGTGGCCAGGTGCCGCAGCACCTCCCGCTCCCGGGCGGTGAGCTCGGGATGGGTCGAGCGCATGCCCCTCATCACCCGGGCGGCCAGGTCGGGCGCGAGGCTCGTCTCCCCGCGGGCCGCCGCCTCGATCGCGACGACGATCCGCTCGGGCGGCTCGCCCTTGCGCACGTAGCTCAGGGCCCCGGCCCGGATCGCGCCGAAGACGTCGGCGTCGGAGTCGAACGTGCTCAGCACGACGACGGCCGCCGGGTCCGGGAGCGCGCCGAGTGCCGCCGCGGTCGCGGCGCCGTCCATCCCCTCCCCGAGCCGCAGGTCGCACAGCGCGACGTCCGGGGCCAGGTGCCCCGCGAGCACGACCCCCTCCTCGCCGCTGCTCGCCTCGGCCACGACCTCGAGCCCGGCCGCCTCGAGCACGGCCCGCAGGCCGGCGCGCACGATCGGGTGATCGTCGATGAGCAGCACTCGGACGGTCATCGCGTGCTCCGTCCGTCGGGCAGGTACGCCGAGACGGCGCTGCCCTCGCCCGGGGTGCTCTCCACGTCCAACCCGCCGCCGAGCTCGCGCAGGCGGCCGCGCATGAAGCCCAGCCCGTAGCCGGTGCTCCCGCTCCGGTCCGCCCGTGGGCGGCCGGTGGCCGCGATATCGAAGCCCTCGCCGTCGTCGATCACGTCGAGCCGGATGAGGTCGCCCGCATCCACGAGCGTGAGGACGACGCGGCTCGCCTTCGCGTGTCGGCGCACGTTTCCCAGGGCCGACTGGGCGGTTCGCAGGAGCGCGACCTCGGCGCGGGCCTCGAGCACGGGCACCGAGTCGTCGACGTGCAGGCTCACGTCGATGCCGGTCTCGGCACCGAACCGTTCGACGAGCCGGGCGAGGGCTCCCGGGAGCGCCTGATCGGTCAGTTCCGAGGGGGTGAGCGCGGCGATGATGCGGCGAAGATCTTCGAGGTTGTCGCGGGCGAGGGACTCGATCTGGGCGAGGCCGCGGCCGGTGTCGGCCGCCGGTGCGCTGGTGGCCCGCGCGAGCAGGGAGATCGAGGAGAGGCCCTGGGCCACGGTGTCGTGGATGTCGCGGGCGAGTCGGGTGCGTTCGGCGATCCGGCCGGCGTGCCGCTGGGTCAGGGCGAGCTCGTCGTGCAGCGCGGCCATGTCCGCCTGGGCCTGTTCGAGTCGGAGCACGAGCTGCTCGCGGCGGCGGACGTCGTCCACCAGGGCCAGGTAGCCGCGCGAGATCCCGAGCGCGAACAGCCCGCCCACGAACGGACCGAAGACGCTCGCATAGGCGAGCTGCCCGTGATGCAGCACCGGGGCGAGCACGACGAGCGCGAACACCACCGCCGAGAACCCGACCGCCGCACGCAGCGCGAGGATCTGGCCGGCGAGGAGCCACAGCACGAACGCGATCCACATGAACTCACTGGAGACGGCGAGCATGCCGACCCACACGAGCGCGAGCACGGCCAGCCAGGCCGGGGTGGTGATGAGGTGTGGGCGACGCGCGATCACCGGGAACCAGTAGGCCAGGGTGAACGCGAGCGCGGCCACGACGATCAGCGGGAGGCTCGCGCCCTCGGTGCCGGCCCGGATCACGCCGATGACCACGAGCAGCCCGGTGAGCACGTGCTGGCCGGCGCGCATCCAGCGGATCGCGGCAGGCTGATCCGGCTCGGGTCGCCCGCCCCGGGCGGACGCTTCAGACACGGGCGGGGTGGTCCTCATGGGCATCTCTGGCCTGTGGGTACGGCCTCGGGTGATCCGAAGGCGCGTGGTGTCATGGCTGATACCATAGACCCATGGCCATGACTCTGCGGCTCTCGGATGCCGAGGCCGACGCGTTGCGTCGGCGGGCCGAGCGCGAATCCCGTTCGATGCAGGACGTCGCCCGGCAGGCGGTCCGAGAGTACGTGGAGCGCCGCAGCCGAGCCGAATTGCTCGACCAGGTTCTCGATCAGGAACTGCCGCGTTACACCGAGGCCCTGGACCGGCTCGGTCAGTGATCTACCTGACCCGGACCGAGTTGCTCCACGTGGCCGCACGGGTCCTGGGAGACGAGGTGCAGGTCCGCGACCATGGGCTCCTGCACGCAGCATCAGCACGACCACAGGCCACCTTCGGCGGAATCGACGCCTACCCCACGCTGGCGGAGAAGGCCGCTGCACTGCTCCATTCGCTGGCTCGCAATCACGCGTTGGTGGATGGAAACAAGCGGCTGGCTCTGGGCGCTACGATCGCGTTCCTCGGTCTCAACGGCAGTCGCCTCGCCCTGAGCAACGACGAGGCCTATGAGCTGGTGATGCGTGTCGCGGCCGGCGAAACGAACGACATCACGCAGATCGCGGGTCTGATCGCGTCCGGCTCCCAACCGTGGTGAGGCGTCGCATCGTCTGACCCCGGGCGGCCCGGCGGGCCGGGCTCGCCCCGGCCGCACCGGCCGTCGGAACCATGCGGACGCTTCAGACACGGGCGGGGTGGTCCACATGGGTCGTCTCCGGCTGGGTGTCGTCGGTCGTCGGGTCGGTCTCGGCCGGATTCCGGCCGGGCCACCACATCCGGTCCCCCAGGAGGGTGAACGTGGCCGGCACGACGATCGTACGCACGAGCACGGTGTCGATCACGACGCCCAGGCCGACGATGAGGCCGAGCTGTCCGAGCGTGACGAGCGGAAGCACCCCGAGTGCGGCGAAGACCCCCGCGAGCACGAGGCCGGCGCTGGTGATCACGGCGCCCGTCCCGGTGACCGCCGCGACGATGCCCTCCTTCGTGCCCTTCGTGCGGGCCTCCAGGCGGGCTCGATGCACGAGGAAGATCGTGTAGTCGATACCGAGGGCGACGAGGAACAGGAAGCTCAGCAGCGGCACCTGCAGGTCGAGCGCGTGCTGGTCGAGCAGGACCCGGCTGAGCCAGGCACCCGCGCCGATCGCCGCCGTGGCGCTGGCGATGTTGATCGCCAGCAGCAGGAACGGGGCGACGAGGGAGCGCAGGAGCACGATGAGCACGAGGAAGCTGACGGCCAGGATGAGCGGGGCGATGAGGAGCAGGTCCGACTGATTGCCGGCCCGGGCGTCCACGTCCGTGGCGATCTGCCCACCCACGAGGGCGCCCGCGCCGTCGATCGCTCCGACGCTCGCGCGCAGGTCCCGCACGAGCTCGAGGCTCGCCGGCTCCCCGGGGCCGGCCTCGCCGGTGACCACGATCTGGGTGAGCGTGCCGTCGGTGGACTCCTCCCCGATCCGGGCGCGGAGCACGCCGCCGGTGTCCTGCGCGGCCGTCAGCACGGCATCGGCGTGATCGGTGTCGGCCACGACGAGGATCGGCTGGGCGTTGCCGGCGTCGAAGTGGTCCCCGAGCACCTCGAGCCCGGTGGCCGAATCGGAGGCGACGCGGAACTTCTCGATCTGGGTCAGGCCGACCGAGGTGCCGAACAGGCCGGTGGCCATGATCCCGAGGACGGCGAGGCCGCCGACGAGCGCGGCCGCGGGACGCTTGGACACGCGCTCCGCCACCGCGTGCCAGACCCGGCCGATGCGAGGGGTGGTGCCGGGAGTGGGCACGACGGGCCAGAAGACGCGCCGGCCGCACATGGCCAGCACGGGCGGGAGCACGAGCAGCACGGCCGCGAGCGCCACGAGCAGTCCGACCGCCGCGGCGATCCCGAGGCCGCGGGTGCCGGGGATGACGGCGAGCGCGAGGGTCGACAGGGAGAGGATGACGGTGACGTTCGAGGCGAGGATCGCCGGCGCGGTGTGGCGCCAGGCCGCAGCGAGGGCCGCCCGGTGGTCGTCGTGGGTGTGCAGCTCCTCGCGGTAGCGGGAGATGAGCAGCAGGGCGTAGTTCGTGCCGGCCCCGAACACGAGCACGGAGATGATGCCGGCGTCGAACTGCAGATCGAACGCCGCACCGGCGACGTTCGTCAGGATGCTCGCGGCCCGGTCGGCGATCGCCACGACCACGAGCGGGATGAGCCAGAGCACCGGGGAGCGGTAGGTGACGATGAGCAGCGCCGCCACGATGAGGATCGTCACGGCGAGCAGGGTGATGTCCGCGCCGTCGAACGCCCCGGCGATATCGGCCCCGAAGGCGGGCCCGCCGGTCACGTAGGCGCGCAGGCCGGTGTCGGCGAGTGCCGCCTCGACGCGGGAGCGCAGGTCGTCGACGACGTCCGAGGTCTCGGTGTTCGTCTGCCCGACCTCGAGGGCGGTCGTGATCACGGCCGCCCGGCCGTCGTCGCTGACCATCGGGTCGCGCACGGAGTCGGCGACGCGCGCGCTGGGTGCGGTGTCGGCGAGCTCGGTGCTCAGCGCCGACAGGGCGTCCTCGTCGCCGGCGGTGAGGGCGGAGCCGTCGGCCCGTTCGGCCACGACGAGCACCGTGCCGAGGTCGGCGTCGGGGAACCGCGTGAGCAGCTGATCGACCCGGGCCGATTCCGAGTCCGCCGGGGCGGACTCGTTGCCCGCCGGGGCGGCGGCGGAGGAGAAGGCCCCGAAGATCAGGACGATGAGCACGAGCGCGATCCCCAGGGATACCCGGGAGCCGCGCCGCGAGGTGAGCGCGCGGGAGAGTCGTTGAGTGAGCATGGTTCCAGCCCACCAGGATCGCGGATCGGTTCCCTGACCGAAGCGGTCGATCCTGGACTCAACCTTTCGATGGAGAGGCCGGCGGATTCCCTGCGTTCGAATCCTGGGTGAGAGTCGGGACGTGGGGTGAGGAGGATGCCGGGAGCCGCCCCACCGGCTCTCGTCGGGCCGGTGGGCGGCTCACGAATGGCGCGCCGGCGAGGCCGCGTCAGTCGCGTAGCGCGTCAATGCAGTTCGCGAGGGCGTCGCGGAGGGCTCGGCGCTGCTCGTCCGTGAGGGTGCTGACCATCTGCCGTTCGATGGCGCCGATGCTCGCGGCCGCCTGATCGAGAAGCCGTCGCCCTTCCGGCGTGAGGACCGTCGGCAGGACCCGCCCGCTCGGAGGCGCCGCCGCGCGGTCGACGAGTCCACGATCATGAAGCCCGCGCAGGAGAGTGTTCATCGTCTGACGGGCGACGAACGCGCTCCGCGCAAGTTCCGAGTTCGATGCACCGGGGGCGTGGCTCAGCAGCTCCAGGCAGGCATACTGCGGGGTCGTGAGGCCGAGCGGACGCAGCGCCGCATCCATGCGGCCCCGGAGGACCGCCTGCGCCTCCTTGAGTCGATAACCGATCATCTCACCGAGACTGTCCCGACCGCGCTTCATGTAAGCATCCTGACATACTGTGCTAATGTCAGCATCCTGACATTCAATCGATCGGAAGGAACTCTCATGACTGTGACCGGACCCGACTTCGTCGCCCTGCAGGTGCGCGACCTCGAACGATCCGCCGCCTTCTACGAGACTCGGCTCGGCCTGCGCCGGGCCGCAGCCGCCCCTCCCGGCGCGGTCGTATTCGCCACGAGCCCCATCCCGTTCGCGGTGCGCGAGCCCCTGCCCGGCGTGGATCTCGACCAGACACCACGCCCCGGCCTCGGGGTCGCACTCTGGGTGCACTGCGACCAGGTGCAGCGGCTTCACGACACCCTCGCTGCGGCAGGCACCCCGATCCTGCGGGCACCGGAGCCCGGGCCGTTCGGCCTGTCGTTCACCTTCGCCGACCCCGACGGGTACACCCTGACGGTGCACGGCGAGGCCTGAACTTCGCTCACAGGGCGCCGATCGGACCGCGGGAGCGTCTGTGCGGCGACTGCAATGATGCATAGGCTGTAAGCATGTCGGAATCGATCACGACCGCCCCGCCCGAGGGGCTGCGCGAACGCAAGAAGCAGGACACCCGCCGGTCGTTGCGCCATGCCGCGATGGAGCTCGCCCTCGAACGGGGGCTCGAGAACGTGACGGTCGACGAGATCGCCGAGGCGGCCGACGTCTCCCCGCGCACGTTCTTCAACTACTTCGCGAGCAAGGAGGACGCGCTCATCGATCACACCGACGCCGTGGCCGCCGAGTTGCATGCGGCGATCCTCGCCCGTCCCGAGGGCGAGCCTCCCCTCGAGTCCCTGCGACACGCCCTCGCCCAGAGCGAGGTGCTCCGGGGCGCCCACGT
Organism: Pseudactinotalea sp. HY158; assembly: GCF_009660225.1. Lineage (NCBI taxonomy): Bacteria > Bacillati > Actinomycetota > Actinomycetes > Micrococcales > Cellulomonadaceae > Pseudactinotalea > Pseudactinotalea sp. HY158. The sequence continues at coordinate 964,483 of NZ_CP045920.1, read as the reverse complement.
GCACCGCGACCGCACCCTCGCCCGGCAGCGGCTCATCCACGCCCACCCCTCGCTCCTGGCACGTCAGCTCGGGCAGGCCGCGGCGCTCGAGGCGGCCATCGCGGCGGCCCTCGCCGAGCGCATGCACCTCGACCCGACCTCCGATCCGACCCCGCAGCTCCTCGGCGCCCTCGCCGGCAGCGTCCTGCGCGTCTCCCTGCGTCGCTGGATCACCGGCGACGCGCGCCTCGACGATCTCGTCGAGGAGTCCTTCACGATCCTGCGCACCCGCCTCGGCGGCACGATCCCCTGACCGGTCGCCCCGCAACCGGCCCGCGGCAACCGAGCAACCGCCGTCGCAACACCGATCCTTCGAATACGAGGACCACCCCGAACACAGCTCTCTCCCCGGGAGGTCGACCCCGTGGCCACGCGCACCGCGCTCACCCCGCACTCAGCCGGCTCGACGAACACGACGAACACGACAGGCACGGTCCGGACCGGGCCGCCTGCGGCCGGAGCACCCGGCCCGCTGCCCCGCCGCAAGCTCATCGTCATCTTCGTCGGCCTCATCCTCGGCATCCTCATGGCCGCCCTGGATCAGACGATCGTCGCCACCGCGCTGCCCACGATCGCGGCCGATCTCAACGGCCTCGAGCAGATCTCCTGGATCATCACGATCTATCTGCTCGGCCAGACCATCGCGATGCCCATCTACGGCCGGGTCGGCGACCTCATCGGCCGGCGCAACGCGTTCCACGTCGCGATCGTCATCTTCCTCGCGGGCTCGGTCGTCGCGGGCCTGTCCCAGGACATGGGGATGCTCATCGCGTGCCGGGCGGTCCAGGGCATCGGGGCCGGCGGCCTCATGATCGGCGCCCAGACGATCATGGCCGAGATCGTCTCCGCCCGCGAGCGCGGCAAGTACATGTCGATCATGGGCCCGATGATCGGGGTGGCCACGGTGCTCGGCCCGCTCCTGGGCGGCTACCTGACCGAGCACGCGAGCTGGCGGTGGATCTTCTACATCAACGTTCCCATCGGTATCGCGGCCCTCGTCGTCACGTCGCTCTCCCTCCACCTGCCGCGCCCCCAGCGCCGGCGCCGGGTCGACTACAGCGGCATGGTGCTCATGGCGGGCGCCGTCGCCTGCCTCGTGCTGCTGCTCACCTGGGGCGGGCGACGGTACGAGTGGACCTCGCCGCAGATCGTCGCACTCGGCATCGGGGTGCTCGCGCTCACGCCGCTGTGGCTGTGGGTGGAGAGCCGCGCCGCCGAGCCGATCCTGCCGCTGCGACTGTTCCGTAACGGCGTGTTCCGCGTCAACGTGGTGCTCGCGTTCCTGCTCGGCGTGGCGATGTTCGGCGCCGTGAGCTACCTGCCCACGTACCTGCAACTCTCGCTCGGCGCGAGCGCCACCACCTCCGGGCTGCTCATGCTGCCGCTCATGGGCGGCCTCATGGCGGCCGCCGTGACCACCGGCCAGCTCATCACCCGCACCGGGCGCTACAAGGTCTTCCCCATCCTCGGCACGAGCGTCGCCGCCGTGGGGATGTTCCTGCTCTCGCGCATGGACGCCGGCACCTCGCGTCTTCAGTCGAGCGTCTTCATGGTCGTGCTCGGGTTGGGCATCGGGTTCATCATGCCCACCCTGGTCCTCGTGGTTCAGAACGCCGTCTCCCGTCCGGAGGTCGGCGCGGCCACGGCCGGGGTGAACTTCTTCCGCCAGATCGGCGCGTCCGTGGGCACCGCGCTCATCGGATCCCTGTTCGTCTCCCGCCTCGGCGATCGGCTCGCGCTCAACCTGCCGCCGGACGCGGCGGCCCACCTGAACCAGGCCGGGGAGCAGGGCGGAAGCCTCACCCCCGACCAGCTCGCCCAGCTGCCGGAACCGATCGCCCACGCCGTCGTGGTCTCCTACGCCGAGGCCCTCATCCCGCTCTACTTCTACCTCGTGCCGCTCCTCGTGCTCGGCCTCGTGGTCGCCTGCTTCCTCGAGGAGAAGCCGCTCACCACGAGCGTCGGCGGGCGCCCCGCACCGGGCTCCCCCCATCCAGGCGGGGCGCACGCGGATCCCGGCGCCGCGCCGGACGCCCGGCCCGCCTCCCACCGCGGCGCCGCGCGCCCGCCCACCGGAGGCCCGCGGAGCCCACGGAGCACCCCGAGCCACCCGAGCCGCCCGAGCCACCCGGCGATTCGATCGCACCCGAGCACCCCGAGCGACCCGAGCACCCCGAGCACGGGCCGGCGGGAGGCGAGCGGCGTCGTCCATAGGCTCCGGCGCAGGCCCGACTCGGACCCGGCTCAGGCAGGCTCAGGCAGGCTCAGGCAGGCTCAGGCAGGCTCAGGCAGGCTCAGGCAGGCTCAGGCAGGCTCAGCGCGAGTTCAGGCGCGGGCCGGGCGACCGCCCGAGGCGAACCCGTGGAAGCCCAGGTAGGCGATCGCGGCGAGCACCACGAGCCCGGAGGAGAGCACGAACATCGTGGCGAATCCCGTGGCCCCGCCGACGAGGCCGAGCAGCACCGGGCCCACGCCGGAGCCGGTGTCGAGCAGGAGGAAGAACGTCGAGGTGGCCACGCCCACGCGCGGCGGCGGCACCTGGTCGACGAGGATCGCCTGCATCGTGGGCAGCAGGCACCCGAAGCCGAGCCCGATGAGCACGCCGGCGGCCGCGATGAGCGCCGTCGTGGTGGCCAGGCCCACGAGCACCATGCCGGCCGCGAAGCAGCCGAACACCGGTATCGCCACGATGTTGTCGCCGAGGCGGTCCTGGATCCGCCCCGCGAACAGCCGCGCGAACAGCGAGGCCACGGCGTAGGACACGAAGAACACGCTCGAGGCGGCGGGGATGCCGAGGTCCGCGGTGTGCACGGCGATGAAGCTGAGCACGGAGGCGAACGCGAGCCCGGCGAGCAGCATGACCAGGCCGAGGCGCAGCCCGCCGCGATCGATGAACGAGGAGAGCCGCATCGACCACTTGAGACGGCGCTCCTCCGGGCTCGGCTCCCGCTCGGGCACGGTGAAGAAGCACGCGGCCACGAGGGTGGCCCCGGCGCAGGCGGTCGCGACCAGGAACACGCTGGTGAAGCCGTAGTTCTCGCCGAGCCACACGGCCAGGAAGGGACCGACGGCGGTCGACAGGGTCGTGGCGGTGGCGAAGTAGCCGTTGCCCTCGGCGCGCTTCCCGGGTGGGATGACCGCCTGCACCGAGGCGACCAGTGCCGTGTTGCCGGCGCCGAACGCGAGCCCGTGCACGAGCCGCACCGCGATGAGCACGCCCAGGTCGGTCACCGGGATGTAGGCGAGGCAGGCGAGCACATAGGCGATCATCGTGAGCACGAGCAGGCGCCGCCGGCCCACGAAGTCGAGGTATTTGCCGGAGAGCAGTCGGCCCACGACCGAGCCGATGATGAAGCCGGAGGCCGCCAGCCCGGCGAGGGATTCGGACGCCTGGAACTCCGCCACGGCGTAGCCCGCCATCGAGGTGAGCAGCAGGTAGAACACGCTCGACATGAACAGGTTGACCGCGATCGCGACGAGGAACTCCTTCGACCACAGCGTCCGCTCGGTCACGCCCTGCTCCTCCTCGCCTCGGTGTCGCCGCCGGCCGCGCCGCTCCCGGGCCGGCTCGCGCGTCCGGCCGGTACCGGTCGTCGAGTTTAGTCCCGCGGGATCCCTTCGGCCGCATCGGGGGCGGGCGATGAGCACCGCGGCGCGGTGGCGGCCCGTGTTCATGGAAGAATGCCGTAGCGACACGGCAGACGGGAGTCACAGGTGAGCAGGTCGGACGACGTCCGTGTCCGAGATCGCTCCCCCCTCCCGTTGATCGTCATCGGCCTGGTCGCCGGACTGTTCTCGGGCCTGTTCGGGGTCGGCGGCGGCACCGTGATCCTGCCGCTGCTCGTGCTGTGGCTCGGCTTCGACCAGCGGCTCGGCGCCGGGACCTCGCTCGCGGCGATCGTGCCCGCGGCGAGCATCGGGGTGATCTCCTACGCGGTCACGGACGCGGTGGCGTGGCTGCCGGCCCTCGTGCTCGCCGTCGGCGCCGCGATCGGCGCACAGGTCGGCACCGCGCTGTTGCCCCGGATCTCCCAGCAGGCACTGCGGTGGGGCTTCGTGGCCTTCCTCGTGGTGGTGATCGTCGGGCTCTTCCTCGTGGTCCCCACACGCGGGTCGGGATTCGACCTGGGCTGGGGCAGCGGCCTGGGCCTCGGCGGCCTCGGGCTCCTCACCGGCGTCGTCTCCGGGCTCATCGGGGTGGGTGGCGGGGTGATCATCGTTCCGGCGCTCATGTTCGCCTTCGGCATGAGCGACCTCGTCGCCCGCGGCACCTCCCTGCTCGTGATGATCCCGACCGCCGCCTCGGGGCTGCTGGGCAATCTTCGCCGCCGCAACGTCGACCTGCGTGCGGCCGCCTTCGTGGGTGTCTCGGCCTGCACCACGACCGCCCTGGGCGCCTGGCTGGCCACGCGCATCGACCCGTTCGTCGGAAACCTGCTCTTCGCCGGCTATCTCGCGCTCATCGCCGTCCAGATGTCCGCCCGGGCGCTCACGGAGCGCAGGCGCCGCCGGTGACGGACCGCACGGCGCATGGACGACGGAGCTCACCTCTCCCGGCGGGCTCGACGAACCTGCATATTTCATGAAAGCGATGTTAGGCTCGCTTTCATGAAATATCCGAGTCCGGTGCTGCTGCCCCTACTTCGGAGTCGAGCCCAGGGGGAGATCATCACGTGGATCATGCTCCATCCCGACGTCGAGCAGAGCCTGACCGAGATCGCCGCCGCCGTCGGAACCTCCACTCCGACCGTCATGCGTGAGGTGGACCGGCTCCTGGAGTCGGGCCTGGTCAGATCTCGCCGACGCGGGAACCAGCGGGTCGTCACGGCTGCGACCGACAACCCGGTCTACCGACCACTGGCCGAGCTGTTGATGCTCACCTTCGGCCCGATCGGAGTCCTCCGAGACCTCCTCGGCGACCTGTCCGGCATCGACCGTGCCCTCATCTATGGATCATGGGCGGCCCGATACCAGCAGCAGCCCGGACACGTGCCCAACGACCTGGACGTCTTCATCGTCGGCAGCCCGGACCGACCGGCTCTCGGCGACGCCATTGAGAAGGCCGAACGGATCCTACGACGCGAAGTCAATCATCGCCTCGTTGCCGCCGACGATTGGGACTGCGACACGGGCTCCTTCAAGACTACAATGTTGAGCCGCCCGGTCGTCCACCTACTCGGAGAGCCTGATGATTGACCGTCCACCTCCGGGGCATTGGCCCCAAGGCGAGGCCGAGATCACGGACATGATCCACCGTCGAGAGCTGGAACGTGTCGACCCCTCGCCCGAGCACGCCGACCTGCTCATCGACCAGGCGGCAGGCCACCTGAGCGCCGCCGCGCCACTCATCGATCACCACCCTCCCTCGGCATTCACGCTCACCTACGATGCCGCCCGCAAAGCGATGACGGCGGTACTGGCGAGGCAAGGACTCCGGCCGACGACCGGCGGCGGCCATCTGGCCGTACAGGAGTCGATCGAGGCGCAGCTGGGACCGAACGTGCGGCATATCGTCCGGCCGTTTCGCACGATGCGACGTCGGCGTAACGAGAGCGAGGACCCGCGAATCGGCGAGGCACCGGTCACCGTCACCGTCACCGAGTGTCGTCACGCCCACTGCGATGCGACCGCCATAGTCGAACACATGACAAAGTTCCTGGCCCAGGTCGGCCCGTGGTGAGTCGGGCCTCGAACAGGACCGGCACCACCGACCACCCTCCCACGACAGACGCCGCAGCTCGGTCCACGCTCGGCGCCCGCCGGCCCACCCTCCACGAAGGACGCCGCCATGTCAGTTGATCTCACCGTCGGGATCGTCGGCATGGGCACGATCGGAGCGACCCACGCCCGCGCCCTCCGCGAGATCGAGGGCGTCGCAGTCACCGCCTACAGCGGCGGGAGGGAAGGCAGCGGCGCCGACTGCGGCTGGCCGCGGGCACGGTGGCTCGACCACGCCCAGCTCGTCGAACGCGGCGAGGTCGACATCGTCGCGCTCTGCTCACCGTCGGCCCTGCACGGGCCCGCCGCGATCACGGTCGCCCGTTCGGGCCGGCACGTCGTGGTGGAGAAGCCGATGACGCTCGACGTGGCGGAGGCCGAGACCCTCGCGAACCTGCAGGCCGAGGGCCCGGGCATCGTCGCGATGGTCTCCCAGCGGCGCTTCGAACCCGTCTACCGGCGCGTGCACGACCTCCTCGCCCGGGGCGAACTCGGCGAGATCCGCCTCGCCACCACCCACGTGCACTGGTATCGCGACCAGGCATACTTCGACGCCGCCCCATGGCGATCGGAGCGCTCCGGCGGGGGCGGCTCCCTCGTGAACCAGGGCGTGCACAACGTCGACCTGCTGCAGTGGCTCTGCGGGCCGGTCGAATCCGTGACCGCGCAGACCGCGACGCTCGCGCTGCCGATCGCCGCCGAGGACACGATGGTCGCGACCGCCCGGTTCTCCTCGGGCGCCCTCGGCCTCCTCTCCACCTCGACCGCGACCCCGCCCGGCTTCCCCGCGACGGTCACCGTGCACACCTCGCTCGGCATGCTCACGCTCGGACAGGGCGATGTGCACGCGTGGGAGATCCCGGGCGTCCCGGCCCCGGATGCCGCCCCGGCTCCGGCGAGCGGGGCGGCCGACCCGGGCGCCATCGGGCTGGCCGGCCACGTCGCCTACTGGCACGACGTGATCGATGCGATCCGCACCGGTCGGGCCCCGCTCGTGGACGCGACCGAGGGCCTGGCGGTCACCCGACTCCTTCGGGGGCTCTACGAGGCCGCCGACACCGGGCGGCTGGTGTGGCTCGCCGACCTACGGTGAGGCCTCTCGGAACTTCCGTCCACCACCCGCCCCATGAGCGGAACTGAATATTTCTTTCAGATTTCGATCACTTGTGCCCCCATGACCTGTGAGTTATTGTGAACGAGTTGTTCACCATCAGCCTCAACGAAGCAGCCAGGTCAAAGATGCCCCTCTCACTCCGCAGCCGCCGCTCCGCCGCCATCGTGGCCGGGTTCGGCTTCCTCCTCAGCCCGCTCGCGTTCGCGCTGCCCGCGTACGCCGCGGACCCCGCCGGGGAGGCCATCCCGAACTCGGGCTACAGCCTCCTGAGCTTCGACTCCGAGGCCGACCCGTACCCGGCACCGCCCTCGCTCGACGGCACCGCCGCGGCCGCCTTCGACGGCGACTACTCCACCCAGTGGGGGAGCGAGTTCAGCCCCGAGGTCCTGCCGATGCCGCACTGGCTCGTCTTCGACATCGGCGCGAGCCACGTCCTCACCGGCCTCGGCTACTCGGTCAAGGAGCAGGGCAACGGCCCGGCCAAGGACGTCGCCGTGTACGCGACCGACGATGCGGCCGTCGCCACGGCCGCCGACGGCGACTGGGGAACGGCCGTGGGCACCGCCACGTTCGCTCAACCGACGAACGACGAGCAGATCCAGCACGTCGTCTTCGACGCGCCCGTCACCGCTCGATACGTCAAGTTCGAGGTGATCAGCTCCGTCAACGGCAGCGGCAACGCCTCGGCCTCCGAACTCGTCGTCTACACGACCGACGATCTCGGCGACGGCGGCGGCGACGGGGGTGACGGGGGTGACGGGGGTGACGGGGGTGACGGCGTCGAGCCCGGTACGCCCGCGACCCCGGTGACCATCGGCAACGGCGCGGGCCTCGACGTCGCGGTGGACGACGACTTCCCGCAGGTCGTCTCCTACGATCTCGACGGCGCCACCATCGGCGGCCAGGCCACCCAGCTCGACACGTTCAGCATCCGGGCAACGGACGCCCCGAAGAACGAGGAGGGTGGCAGGGACTACGCCGCCCAGACCACGGGCACCATCGAGGGCGACACCGCCACCTACGTCTCGCAGATACCCGGGTTCGGCGACCTGACGATCACCTCGACGATCACGGTGACCGACGAGGACACCGTCGTCTTCGAGATGACCGAGCTCACCGGCGCCGACGCAGCCAGGGTCGACGAGATCTCGATCCCGAACCACTCCCTTGTCTCGGTCGACTCCGGTGAGACCGGGGCCCATCTCGCCCGCACGGGGATCGACACCGACTCGACCACGACCGCCGACCAGTTCATCGAGATCGCCGCCCATACCCCTCTCGACTCCTCCCCGGTCGGCACCCCGTACGCGTTCGTGAGCAACGCCGGGATCTCAGCCGGCCTCCTCACGAACGGCACGGACGACTCCACCAACCGTCACTGGAATGACCGACTGCTCTCGCAGATCGTCGACGCCGGCGACGGCGCCCGCCGGGCCGAGCTCTCGGTCGGCAACTGGACCTACGCCCCCCGCGGCGCGACCGATCCCCGCGTGGACGTCTACGCGCTGCCCAAGGCGACCGTCGTGCTCGCAGGCGATGAGAACGGCAGCGGCGAGGTCGACTGGCAGGACGGCGCCATCGCCTTCCGCGAGCACATGAGCGCCCCGCTCGGCGCCGAGCGCGTGCCCGAGCGCGTGGTCCAGCACATCCCGTTCAACTTCGCCTCCCAGGCCACGAACCCGTTCCTCAAGACCCTCGACAACGTCAAGCGCGTCTCGATGAGCACCGACAACCTCGGCCAGTGGATCCTCGAGAAGGGCTACGGCGACGAGGGCCACGACTCGGCCCACCCCGACTACGGCGGCAACTACAACACCCGCGCCGGCGGCCTGGCCGACTTCAACACCCTCATCGAGGCGGGTGCGGGCTTCAACACCGACGTCGCCGTGCACGTGAACGCCACCGAGGCCTACCCGCAGGCAGAGAACTTCTCCGACCGGCTCGTCCAGGGCGGCGGGCCCAACTGGAACTGGCTCAACCAGGCCTATTTCATCGACCAGCGCTGGGACCTGGGCGAGGGCCACATCCTCGACCGCTTCGCCCAGCTCGCCGACGAGGCGCCCGGCCTGGCCGGCGTGTACATCGACGCCTACTACTCGAGTGGCTGGCTCGCCGACGGGCTCGCCGAGCAGCTGTACGGCATGGGCCTCGAGGTGGCCAGCGAGTGGGCCTACAGCTTCGAGGGCACCTCACTCTGGTCGCACTGGGCCACCGACCGCGGCTACGGCGGCGCCACGAACAAGGGCATCAACTCCAATATCATCCGCTTCATCGCCAACGGCCAGCGCGACGTGTGGAACCCCGACCCAGTGCTCGGCTTCACCCAGATCAAGGACTTCGAGGGCTGGACCGGCCACAACGACTGGAACACGTTCTACGACAACATCTGGGTCGACAACCTGCCCACGAAGTTCCTCCAGCACTTCCCCATCCAGGAGTGGGAATTCGGCACCGGAGCCACGCTGAGCGACGGCGAGGCAACCATCGAGGTGAGCGTGAGCGGCGGCGTCCGCACGATCCACATGGACGGCGCGCGCGTGGCCGAGGGCGGGGCCTACCTGCTGCCGTGGGGCGACACCGCCTCGAACGGCACGACCTCCCCGGCCGACGCCGACAAGATGTACTACTACAACGCCGACTCCTCCGGCGCGACCACGTTCGACCTGACCGACCAGTTCGACCCGAACGGCGGCTATGCCCTCTACGAGCTGACCGACCAGGGTCGGGCCAAGGTCGCGGACGTGCGTGCGGACGGCGGCCAGGTCACCCTGACCGGGGAGGCGGGCGTTCCGTACGTGCTCGCCCCGACCGGCGAGAGCGCCCCGCACGCCGGCGCCTCTTACGGCGAGCACTCCGGGCTCGTGGACCCGGGCTTCAACTCCGGCGACACCGCCGACTGGAACGCCACCGGCGACCCGCAGATCCTGCGCAACGACAAGGGCGACAACGTGCTGCGGCTCGGCACGGACGCCTCGGGCATCTCCCAGGAGGTGACCGGCCTCGAGTCCGGTGGCCAGTACACGCTCAGCGCCAACGTGGAGATCGAGGCGGGCGAGCGACGCCCCGTGACGCTCGAGGTGAGCGGCACGGATGCCGACACCGCGCCGTCCACACGCTTCGACCTGACGCCCGCACGGAACTGGGTCGCGGCCGACGCCAAGACCGGCTCCTACTCCCAGCGCGCCCGGGTCTCGTTCATCGCACCCGCCTCCGGCACCGTGACCGTCTCGATCTCGGCGGCCGCGGGAGCGCCCGACGTCACGCTCGACGACGTCCGGGTCATGGCCTCGACCGAGACGTGGACGCCGACGACCGCCGACACCGGCGTCGCGGGCGGCACGCTCGTCGCATCGAACGACTTCGAGGGCAACCAGCCCGGCTGGGGTCCCTTCGTCAAGGGCGATGCCGGCGGCTCGACCGACCCGCGCACGTCGATCAGCCACCTGCACGAGCCCTACAGCCAGAAGGCGTGGAAGAACGAGAACCGCCCGTACAACTCGGGCACGCTCGACGGTCTGGCCGTGGACGACGTGCTCGACGGCGACAACTCGCTCAAGGCGCACGAGGAGAACACCGGCCTCGTCTACCGCACGATCCCGGCGACCGTGCCGTTCGTCGAGGGCCACAAGTACAACGTCTCCTTCGACTACCAGACCAATATCGACGGCGTGTGGGCCTGGATCACCGGTGCCGACCAGGTCGCGGGCGGCGAGCTGAGCAACGTCGAGGTGACCAGCGAGACCATGGCACCGGCCCTGGAGACGACCAGGTATTCGCGTGACATCATCGCGGGCTGCGGCGACACGTGGGTCGGGCTGCGCAAGCTGACCGGTGCCACCGGCGCGGACTTCGTGCTCGACGACTTCACCGTGACCGACCTCGGCGAGGCGACCGGCGGTGCCGCGTGCGCCGGCATCACCGCCCCCGCCGCCGCGCTCAGCCCCGGCGTGCCGAGCCCGTACACGACCTCGTTCACGAACAGCGAGCAGACCGCCGCAGACAATGTGGCCCTCGGCCTGGCGCAGGTCCCGGAGGGCTGGACCGTCGAGGTGGCCGACCCCGACGGCAACCTGTTCGAGACCGTCGCGCCGGGCGAGACCGTGTCCACGACGTGGCTCATCACCGCCCCCGCGGAGGCAGCCGGCACGACCGTCCGGCTGCAGGCGACCGGCACCTACTTCAACGAGTGCGCGACCAAGACCGCGAGCGCGGAGGTCAAGGCGACGGTGTCGAGCCGGTCGATGCTCTCCCCCGCCTCGATGACGGCGACCGCGGACTCCGAACAGGCCGGAGCGGGCAGCGAGGGGCCGGCCGAGTTCGTGCTCGACGGGAACTCCTCGACCATCTGGCACACCCGCTACAACCCCTCCACGGACGACTACCCGCACTGGCTCACCCTCGACCTCGGCGGTGAGGCGACGATCGACGGCTTCGGCTACCAGAACCGTCAGGACGGCGGGAACAACGGCAAGGTCGCGGCGTACAAGATCGCGGTCTCCGACGACGGCCAGAACTGGACCGACGTCGCCTCCGGAGCGTTCACCGACATCGACGAGAAGGGCATGCAGGAGATCGACTTCGACGAGGTGACCGCGTCCTACGTGCGGTTCACCGCGACGAGCGCGCTCAACGGGCTTCCCTTCGCCGCGGCCGCCGAGATGCGGGTCTACGGCACCCCGTCGACGACGCTCGAGGGCTTCACGCCCGGCGAGCGGCCCGACGACGTCCCCGGCCCGGACTGCGGTTCGAACGGCTCCGACGGCGGGTCCGACGGGTCCGATGGCGGCTCGGACGGTTCGGACGGCGGGTCCGACACCGGCTCGGACGGTTCGGACGGCGGGTCCGACAGCGGTTCGGACGGCTCGAACACGGGCTCCGATGCCGGCTCCGACGGGGCCGACGCCGGCGCGAACGGCTCGGGCGACAGCTCCGACAGCTCCGGTGGCGCGGATGCCGGCGCATCTGCTTCCGGTAGCGACGCCGACAGTGACGCCGCCGCCTCCGGCGGCACGGGTTCCGGCGGCACGGGCGGCGATGCCGGCGGTGACTCTGGGTCGATGCCGGACACGGGCCTCCAGGTCGAGGCGACGATCGTCGCGGGTCTCCTCCTGGCCGCGGCCGGAGCGCTCCTCATCGGCCGGCGGCGCCGCATGAGCTGAGTCCCGGCACCACACAACGGGTCCAGGTCGACCCTCCTCACGGGGAGGGCGACCGGGACCCGTTGTCTCTCCCCCGGAACGACGTGGGCGGCCTACTGTTCGGAGCCGACCGAGACCTTCCACTTGACCCAGGTCGTTGTGGCGATCATGTGCACTCCTCCGCCATAGGAGTGGTAGCCGCTGCCGCTGCCGCCGCCCCCACGAGGCTCGGGCTTCGGGTGCTCTTGTCGTTGACAGTCGGTCCGCTCCGGTTCGCCGGTCCTGTTGATGGTCCAGGACTCGCGCTGGTAGAAGTCGTCGCCGAACGTCTCGTAGACGTTCTCCCGCCAGACCGTCATGCCCCCGCGGGGGCCGGCCGTGCTCGAGAGGAGGCGCGTACCCCGGTATTCACCGGCCTTGTCGAACCACGTATTGGTCGAGGGTGGCCGCGTCGCCGTCGGGCACGGAACCTCACCGCCGCCCGCACCCGCTGATGCCGGCGCCGCCACCAGGATCGCCCCACCCGCCGCGAGCGCGAGCGTCGCACAGGTCGCGGTCACCCGCCCGAGGACGCTCGTCGCTCTCGTTCGATCTCTCATCGTGTCCACCTCATCGTGTCCAGCCACCCGATGTGCCACCGGGCGGGCACGGGGCCATTCCCGCTCGGGAAACGTAACAGTTCCCGCGCGAGACGACCAGAGGATCCGCGCCGGAGCTCTCCCCGTTCCCGTCGAGCCTCGACGGTCGACCCGGCGCTCGCTCCGCATCGGACACGAGCTGTGCCGGCCCGCCGCGAGCACATGTGCACCAACGGGCACGATGCCTGCCCTCGCGACCATTCCCCGATGGGCACGGCGGGCGCACACTGTCATCCTCGATCCGCGCGACAGCGCGATCGTTCGCTCCGGACGGAGATGACACATGAGTCGATTCGCGCCCCCGCAGGCGGCCCGGGCCGACGCGGGAAGAACACCCGTCGCGGCGACCAGGCCGCGAACGCCCGTCATCTCCCCCGTCGCCACGCCCGGCCCCCAGCCCCGAGACCTCCTCAGCCTCCAGCACGCCATCGGGAACGGCGGTGTCACCCGGCTCGTACAACGGCAGGACACCGCGCAGGCACCGACCGCCGCCCCCGCGGCCGCCGCACCGCGCACCGAGCTCGACGTCCGCTACAACGGCGACTACGCGCTGGCGGCCCAGGCGGTCAAAGGCCTGTGGGACACGACCGGCGGCGTGGTCGCCCGCCAGCAGCAGGCAGTCACCGACTTCATCGGCTCGGGTGGCGCGGCGAGCACCGATCCCCCCTCCCTCGCCGAGAGCCTGATCGTCGGCGCACTGGAGACCGCACTCGGACTCGCCCTCGGTGGGATCGGTACGGCGATCATCAACCGCCTCGGTGGCACGATCCGGGCAGCCGTGCTCGCCGGAGCGATCCAGGGAGAGGCCACCGGCACGGTTCCCGCAGAGGTCGTCGGTGCCGCGGGACGGCTCGCCCAGGAGTTCGTCACCGCGACGGTCGACGCGGGCAAGTCCACAGTGACGTCGTACGTGAGCAGCAGCGTGCGCGGCCGGCTGCCGCAGGCGACGCCACTGGCCCAGTTCGGGCGCGGGCAGATGGCGACGCTCAACGAGGTCTCGATCGCGCAAGGCGAACAGATGCTCGAGCGGCTGGCGAATGCCCCGGCTCCGGAACGCTGGGTCGCGGCGCAGGGGATCTACGACGCGCTCCAGGCGAGCCTCCGATCCGCCTACGTCACCCAACGTGACGCGATGACGGACACATGGCTGACCGCCCAGGTGCGCCACGTCGGTGGCGGGGCCGAACCGGGAGTCCTCAACGTCACCCTGACCGATGTCTATGCCGATCACCGGGGCCCGCTGCGAATCGACAGCGCCAATCTCCTCGGTGCCGGCGCGAACGCCACCGTGCGCGGCTGGGTGGCGGACCGGCCGCTCGAGGACGTCGGAATACCGAAGGTCGTGACCATGAACGGCAGCCTCGGGGCGGGCATCCTCGACTGCATCTTCACGCTCCGGCTCTGGTCGGCGCCGCCGCCGGCCACCGGCCCCTCGATCAGGTCCGCGACGCCCGACCCACTGGCCGCCTACCTCGCCGGCGGGCCCGCCACGCTGCAGCGGCTCAGCAACAACCGCTGGGGCGACGACTGGCTGGCCGCCTATCACCTCGGGCTCCAGGACATCGACGGCGACGACCCGAGGGTCTCCGCCGAGAACATCGTGGCCGGCGCCCACAAGGTCTGGGACAACATCAAGGGCGCGAGCATCTCCGCACGCGGCGGTTCGGTCGGCGCATCGTCCTGGTGATCGACGTGACCTCCTCCTGGGCGATGCGGCCCGCCCACGACGCACGCGGGCGCACCTGCGACGATGGGGATCATGCCCATGAACGAGGAGGCGCGGGGCCCGCTCGGCCCACCGAATCCGGGTGATGCGTGGATCGACGGGCCGCGCGGCCGGTTCTGGGGCCGCTACGGCGCGGCCGGCCTGCTCGCCTGGGACCCGCGGCGCGGCGTGCTGCTGCAGCATCGCGCGCTGTGGAGCCACCACGGCGGAACGTGGGGGCTTCCGGGCGGGGCACTGCACGCGAACGAGGCGCCCGCCGCGGGGGCGGTGCGCGAGGCCCGTGAGGAGGCGGGGGTGCCCGAATCGGCCCTGCGCGTGCGTGCCACGCATCTCTTCGACGCCGGGTACTGGCGCTATACGACCGTGCTCGCCGAGGTCCTCGCTCCGTTCACCCCGGTCATCGCCGATCCGGAGAGCCTCGAGTTGGCGTGGGTGCCTGTGGACGACGTCGCCGCCCGGCCGCTGCACCCCGGCTTCGCGCGGGCGTGGCCGGAGCTGCGCGAGCTGCTCGCGGGATTCGCTCCCGGCGGCCCGGCTCGCCGGCCCGGCCGCTGACCCGAACCGGTCCGCTACTTCTGGGAGCCGGCGAGGAGCGCCTGCACGAAGTACCGCTGGAAGGCGAAGAACACGATGAGCGGGACGATCATCGAGAGGAACGCACCCGAGGAGAGCACGTCGATATTCGCCCCGAACTGGCGCAACTGCGTCTGGATCGCCACCGTGATCGGCATCGAACTGGAGTCGGTGAAGATGAGGGCCACGAGCATGTCGTTCCAGGTCCACAGGAATTGGAAGATCGCGAGCGAGGCGATCGCCGGCAGCCCGAGCGGGAGCACGATCCGGAAGAAGATGCGCCACTCGCCGGCCCCGTCGATCCGGGCCGCCTCGAGCAGCTCGGAGGGCACCTGGGTGAAGAAGTTCCGCAGCAGGAAGATCGCGAACGGGAGCCCGAAGCCCGTGTGGAAGAGCACGACGCCGACCACACTGCCGAAGATTCCCAGGGTGCCGAAGAGCCGGGCGAGCGGGATGAGGGCCACCTGCACGGGAACCGCGAGCAGCACGATGACGGCGATGAGCAGCCAGTCCCGCCCCCAGAACTGCATCCAGGCGAACGCATAGCCGGCGATCGAGCCGATGAGCACGACGAGCACCGTCGCCGGCACGGCGATCATGATCGTGTTGAGGAAGGATCCGGTGATCGTGGAGTTGCTCAGCAGGTTCGAATAGTTCTCGATCGTCAGCTGCGCGGGCTTGGTGAAGACGTTCCACCAGCCGGAGGAGGCGCTGTCCGCGCCGCTGCGCAGCGACGTGAGGAACAGCCCCACCGAGGGGATGAGCCAGAAGAGCGCGACGAGCAGGAGCACCACGTTGACGACGCTCGAGGAGAGGACCCGCGTGATCCGCTGGCCGGCGCTGGGCCGACCGCGGACGATGGTGAGCTCGGTGGCGCTCATCGGGTCCGCTCCTCTTTGAAGCGCCGGATGTTGATGATCATCGACGGCAGCACGAGCACGAGCAGCAGGATCGACAGGGCGGAGCCGAGGCCCATGTCGTTTCCGCCGCCGAAGGAGACGGTCCACATCTCCACGGCGATGACGTTGGCCGCGGGTTTCGAGGCCCCGGGCGGGATCACGTAGACGAGGTCGAAGATCTTGAGCACGTTGATCACGAGCGTGATGAAGACGACGATGAGCACGGGCGAGAGCAGCGGGGCCGTGATCTTCGTGAACACCTGCCACTCGTTCGCCCCGTCGATGCGGGAGGCCTCCTGGAGCGACCGATCGATCGCGGAGAGCCCCGATGAGATCATCACCATCGCGAACCCGGCCCAGATCCAGATATACGACAGGATGATCACCGCGGTGATGAACGTGGAACTCAGCCATGACACGCCGTCGAAGCCCTCGCTGAAGTTCGAGGCCGGCAGCGCGATCCGATAGGAGGATCCGGGATCGAGGCCGCTGAGCACGAAGGTGCCGTCGGGCCCGGTCTTCGCCGAGCCGGCGACCGTCCCATCCGCGTTCACGGCATCGACGTGGACCCCGGGCAGGCCGAGCTTGCCCGGCTCGATCCGGCCGTCGGTTCCGCCACCGCCACGGATGACGTCGAGGAAGACGGTTCCGGTGACCTCCGACGGCCCGGCGGGCGGCGGCTGTGCCGCCTGGACGGCGGCATCGGGCACGCTGTTCGGCCGGATGGCCACGAGCGGGAAGTTCTGCTGCTGCCCGGTCGCGATCTCGGCGTCGGAGGCGATGACGCCGCGGTCGGAGCCGATCCCGACGTCCTCGCGTGGCTGCGCCCCCGGATAGTTCGACTCGTCGGTCACGGCGTCGTGCACGCCGACGATGACCGCGTTGACCACTCCCTGGTTCGGGTTCTCCTGGAACATGCCCCGGAAGATCACCCCGGCCGCGAGCATCGAGATCGCCATCGGCATGAAGATGATGAGTCGGAACGCCGCCTTCCAGCTGAGCTTCTCCAGGAGAACGGCGAAGATGAGCCCGAGAATCGTGCAGGACGCGGGCGCGACGATCACCCAGATGATGTTGTTTCGGATCGCGGTGAACGTGCTGTCGTTCGTGAACATGGTGACGTAGTTGTCCCAGCCCACGAACCCCCCGCCCGTTCCGTAGAACGACTGGATGAGCGTGTAGACGATCGGGTACACGACCAGCGCGCCGAGCACGACGAGCGCGGGGGCGAGGAAGGAGGCGACGACGGCGAGCCGGCGCCCACGGCCCCTCCCCCGGGCGGGTGGCCCGGGGGAGGAGTCCGGCGGAGCGTCGACGAGGGCGGTCATGACGGACCCGGACCGGTCAGTACGCCGACGCGGCGGCGCTCTCGAGACGCTCCATCGTGCCCTGGATGTCGTCGGGATGCTCGTAGAAGGTGATCATCTCCTGCCAGAATCCCTGACCGGGGGTGCCGCCGAACGCGCTCGGGGTCTGGTCCGACATGTCGAACCGGAACGTCTCGGCGCTCGTGAGCTGTTCGGCGATCTGCTTGGCCACCTCGTCGGGGTAGAGCGAGGTGTCGACCTTGTTGTTCGGTGAGGTGAGGCCGCCCTGTGGAACCCAGACCTCGGCGGACTCCGGTGAGGCGAGATAGGCCATGAGGGCGCTCGTCGCGTCGTCGTCGGTGAAGTGGATCGCCACGTCGCCGCCGCCCACGACCGCCGGCGCGGAGCCCTTGATCGAGGGGAACGGGTAGAAGAGTGCGTTCTTCCCGACGGTCGAGTTGCCGTCGGCGGTGATGTTCCCGGCCACGAAGTCGCCCTCGTAGACCGTGCCGGCCTTGGGGTCGGCGCCGAAGACCGCCGTGACCGAGTCCGGGAAGCTGCGTTGGGCGCCGCCCTCGAGGAGGAGGTCACTGCTCCACAGCCCGCCGAGGACCGTGAGCGCGTCCTTGACCGACGGGTCGGTCCACGGGATCTCGTGCTTGGTCAGCTGATCGTACTTCTCCGCTCCGGCGGTGCGCAGGTAGATGTTCTCGAACCAGTCCGTCAGCGGCCAGCCGACGTCCGCCCCGACCGACAGGCCCGCGTAGCCGAAGTCCTCGATGAGCCCGAGCTGATCCATGAAGCCGTCCCAGTCCTTCGGGACCGTCGCGCCGGCATCGTCGTAGATGTCCTTGTTGTACCAGACCGTCGACTTGTTGGCCGCCTTGAACCAGACGCCGTACAGGTCCCCGTCGACCGTGCCGAGGTCGATCCACGACTGCGCGTAGTTCGCCTCGACCGCGCTCTTCACGTCGTCGCCCACCGGCTTGATGTCGCCATTGGACGCGAGCGATTCCATGAGTGCGGGCTGCCCGACGACCGCGATATTCGGGGGATTCCCACCCTCGATCTGGCCCTGGATATACGTGGGCCCGTTGTCGCCGAAGCTCGTGTAGTTCACCGTTGCACCGGTGTCGTCCTCGAATTTCGAGAGCACGGCCTCGAAGTTCTTCTGCTCCTCACCCGTCCAGGCCGCGACGACGCTGAGCGTCTGACCGGAGAGATCGACGGCCTCGGTCGACTCCCCGCCGGTCGTCTCCCCGCCGGCGGTCTCGCCTCCGGACCCGCCCCCGTCGCCCCCGCCACAACCGGCCATCACCAGGCTCGCCGCTGCGATCCCGGCGGCCGCCGACAGCCATCTCCCTCGTCCGTTCACCATCTCACGACTCCTTCGTACGAATTCGCTCAGTTTCGTGGACGGCGCCGAGTGGGCCCCAGTGCCGCGTTTTCGACGATACCGCCGCCCTCCGTCGTTCGGTGATCCCGGCCCGGTCTCATTCCCATAACGTCGCGGCCGCAGCCGTGTCGCGGGCCGGCGCGGGTCCGGGGCGGCTCCGGGGCGGCTCCGGGGCGGGCAGCAGCCTCGTCGCCGCGCTCGGCGGGCGGCTAGTCTTGCCCGCGATGACTTCGCTTCTTCTCGCCTCCGCGTCCCCGGCCCGCGCCGCCACCCTCCGAGCAGCCGGTGTCGAGCCGCTCATCCGGGTCTCCCACGTCGACGAGGACGCCGCCCTCGCCGACGCCCGGGCCGAGCGGGGCCCCCTGACGGTCGCCGAATCCGTGGCCGTCCTCGCCGAGGCGAAGGCGCGCTCGGTCGCCACCGATCCGGGGGCTCCGGCGGCCCAGGTCGTCCTCGGCTGCGACTCCCTCCTCGAATTCGACGGCGAGGGGCTCGGCAAGCCCCACCGGGCCGAGGTCGCCAGGGAACGCTGGCAGCGGATGCGCGGCCGGAGCGGCGTGCTGCACACCGGTCACGTGCTCCTCACCGCCGACGGCCGGGAGGCCGCGGGTGTCAGCCACACCGAGGTGGACTTCGCCGAGGTGACCGACGCGGAGATCGACGCCTATATCGCCACGGGAGAACCGCTGCGCGTCGCCGGCGCCTTCACCCTCGACGGGCTCGGCGGAGCATTCGTCTCGGGGGTGCGCGGCGACCATCACGGCGTCGTCGGGCTGAGCCTGCCGCTGCTGCGCACCCTCCTCGCCGGCCTCGGCATCGGCTGGACCTCGCTCTGGGCCCACCGGACGGGCGCCTGACCGGATGCGGGACGCCCCGCCACCGTGCGCATCGCGAGCACCGAGAGACCCGAGTGACCCGAGAGAACTGAGAGGACTGAGAGAACTGAGAGAACCCGTGACCGACACCCGTCCCAGTGACATCGACCTGGCGCTGCTTCGCGAAGCGATCGCGCTGTCCCAGGACGCCCGGGGCCGCGGACGCCATCCGTTCGCGGCGCTCGTCGCCGACCGCGATGGCCGCGTCGTCTCCCGTAAGGGGAACAACTCCATGCCGCCGGGCGGAGACCCCACCCAGCACGCCGAGCTCGCCGCCGCCGCGGATTCCGTGGCCCACCTGGGCCCCGCGGAGCTCGCCGGGGCGACGCTCTACACCAGCGCCGAACCGTGCGCGATGTGCACGGGCGCGATCTATTGGTGCGGCATCGGCCGGATCGTCTACGCGCTCTCCGAGACCCGACTGCTCGAGCTCACCGGGGACGATCCGCAGAATCCGACGTTCGCGCTGCCGTGCCGCGAGGTCATCGCCCACGGCCAGCGCCGGATCGAGGTGCTCGGGCCGCTGCTGGAGGACGAGGCGGCCGCGGCCCACGTCGGCTTCTGGACCCGCCGCAGCGACGCCTCCCCGGCCTGATCCGACCGACCGCTGATCCGGAACGGGCCCGGCGAGTCGCCGGCCGTCTGGGCCCCCGCGTGTTTTGTCCGGTCTACACTAGCTGTGGTCCAGGCCACGGTCGGCCCGGCCCCCTACTTTGTGAGGTCTCCACAAGTTTTGCCTGGCCGACTTGCTTTCACCTACAGACTTCGTCGGCACGGGCGGGCATAGTTGGGGCGAACCGACCGCCCGTACTAGCGTGGCCCGGGCCGGCGTTCCATTCGCCCGGCCGTGCCGGTGTGGCAACAACGAGGAGTGTGCATGACATCCACGGCGTCCGGGCCTCGCCCCCTCCGCAAGGTACTGATCGCGAACCGCGGCGAGATCGCCGTCCGGATCGCGCGGGCCTGCCGCGACGCCGGCCTCACCTCCGTGGGCGTGTACGCCGATCCCGATCGCACCGCCCTCCATGCCACCCTGACCGATGAGGCCTATGCCCTCGGCGGGGCGCGCGCCGCCGAGACGTACCTGGACATCGCCAAGCTCCTCGACGTCGCCCGGCGCTCCGGTGCCGACTCGGTGCACCCCGGCTACGGCTTCCTCGCCGAGAACGCGGACTTCGCCCGCGCCGTCATCGATGCCGGCCTCGTCTGGATCGGCCCCCCGCCGGCCGCGATCGACGCCCTCGGAGACAAGGTCTCCGCCCGTCACATCGCCCAGCGTGCCGGCGCCCCGCTCGTCGCCGGCACCCCGGACCCGGTCGAAAGCCCGCAGGAGGTGCTCGACTTCGCGGCCGAGCACGGCCTGCCCATCGCGATCAAGGCGGCCTTCGGCGGCGGCGGTCGCGGCCTCAAGGTCGCCCACACCGCCGAGGAGATCCCCGATCTCTTCGAGTCGGCGGTCCGCGAGGCCACCGCCTCGTTCGGCCGCGGCGAGTGCTTCGTCGAGCGCTTCCTCGACCGGCCCCGGCACGTGGAGACCCAGTGCCTCGCCGACGATCACGGCACCGTCGTGGTCGTCTCCACCCGCGACTGCTCCCTGCAGCGGCGCCATCAGAAGCTCGTCGAGGAGGCGCCGGCGCCGTTCCTGAGCGAGGAGCAGAACGAGCAGCTGCGCACCGCCTCGATCGCCATCCTCACCGAGGCGGGCTACCGGGGAGCGGGCACGTGCGAGTTCCTCGTGGGCACCGACGGCACGATCTCCTTCCTCGAGGTGAACACCCGCCTGCAGGTGGAACACACCGTGACCGAGGAGGTCTCCGGCATCGACCTCGTGCGCGAGCAGTTCCGGATCGCTGCCGGTGAGCCCCTCGGCTACACCGAGGTGCCGCTGCGCGGCCACTCCTTCGAGTTCCGCATCAACGGGGAGGATCCCTACGCCGGGTTCCTGCCCGCGCCCGGCACCCTGACCACCCTCGACTGGCCCTCGGGTCCGGGGGTACGGGTCGATTCGGGCGTGCGCGCCGGCGACACGATCTCCGGTGCCTTCGACTCGATGATCGCCAAGCTCGTCGTCACCGGCGCCACCCGCGCCGAGGCCCTCCAGCGCGCCCGTCGCGCGCTCGACGAGACGGCGATCGTGGGCCTGCCCACCGTCGTCCCCTTCCACCGGGCGATGGTCTCCCACCCCGCCTTCACCGCCGAGTCCGGCGACTTCGGCGTGTACACCACCTGGATCGAATCCGAGTTCATCGACGGCTTCACCCGCCCCGAGGACGCCCCCGTGGCGACCCCGGTCGAGGCACCGGAACCCGAGGAGGCCGTCGAACGCGTCGTGGTCGAGGTCGGCGGCAAGCGCCTCGAGGTCGTGCTGCCGGCGGGCCTGGGTCTGGGCTCCGCCAAACGAAACGGCCCTCGCAAGCCCACGCGCCGCTCGGGCCACCGGACCGCCACCAAGGTGAGCGGCAACGCGCTCGCCTGCCCGATGCAGGGCACGATCGTCAAGGTGGCCGTGACCGACGGCGACGTCGTGGCGGAGGGCGACCTGGTCGTCGTCCTCGAGGCGATGAAGATGGAGCAGCCGCTCTTCGCCCACCGAGCCGGCCGGATCCACGGCCTGACCGCCGGCCCCGGGCAGTCGATCTCGGCCGGCGGGATCATCTGCCAGATCGACGACGCCGGCTCGGAGTGAGCACCGCACTGCCTGCGGGCGGGGCCGCAGGGATCGACCCGGCGGCGATCCGCGCCTTCGTCGAGGCGGCCGAGCAGGTCGCCGAGCTGCACACCCTCGCGATCTCCCACCGCGGCACGACGGTGGCCCAGGCTCAGTGGGCGCCGTACTCCCTCGATCGGCCCCAGCTCGTGTACTCGGTGTCCAAGACGATCACCGCCATGACGGTCGGCGCCCTGCTGCACCAGGACGGCGGTGCCTCGATCTCGCTGGACGACCCGATCCTCGACCACCTGCCCGCCCCCGGCATCACGCCGGCTCCGGCCTGGCACGACGTCACGATCGAACACTGTCTGGCGATGGCGACGGGCCACACCGCCGACGCCTGGAACCGCGCCTGGGCCGGGCCGGGGCCGCTGCCCGCCCCGCTCCTCGACCTCATGCTCGCCACCCCGCCGCAGCGCCCGCCGGGGACCGTGTTCGCGTACAACCAGGTGGCCACGAACCTGCTGTCGCGGATGGTCACGCACGTGACCGGGGCGCCGCTGCGACGAGTCGCCCACGAGCGCGTGCTCGGCCCCCTCGGCCTGCCCGAACCCGGCTGGTTCACCGACGCGACCGGCATCGACCAGGGCTGGTCGGGCGCCCACGTGCGCACCGGCGATCTGCTCACCCTCGGCCGGTTCTGGCTGCGCGACGGGTGCACCGAGGACGGCACCCGGCTCCTGCCGGGCGGCTTCCTCGACCGCGCGACCACCCCGTTCGCGCCGCTGCCGGAGGCCTGGACCCGGGGCGCGTGGACCCGCGGCTACGGCTACTCCTTCTGGATCCTCGATGCCGGCTTCCGCGCCGACGGCGCGTTCGGCCAGTTCGCCGTCGTGCTCCCCGCCGCCGACCTCGTGGTCGCGATCACGTCGATCTCCACCGACATGCACGGCCTCGGCGAGCTCATCCTCACCCACCTGCTCCCCGGCGTGGGCCGCGAGCCGGCCCCCGAGGACGCCTCACTCGCCCCGTTCCTCGCCGATCGCTCGCTCCCGCTGCTGCCTGCGGCGGGCACCGCCCCGGCCGGGCTGCCCGCGTGGCACCCGCTCGCTCCCCCGGCCGCGGTCCCGGTCGCCGGCGCGCCGCCGGCAGCACCCTCCGCTCCCCCGCCGGACGCGACCGACGTGCCCGTCGCCGGATTCGACGCGGTGTCGCTTCCGGCCCCCGGCGAGCCGCTGCGGCTGCGGTACGCCGGTACGGAACTCGCGCTCGTCGTCCCCACGCATTCCTGGGGCGAGACCGTCCTGAGGGCGCCCGCCGGGCCGTACGCCGGCACGGCGGTGCGCGTGCTGGCCCAGGGCGGCTGGTCGGACGGCACCTACCGGGCGCGGCTGCGGATCCCGAGCTTCCCGCACCACGTGCTCGTCACCGGCGATGCCGCCTCGGCGAGCGTCGTGTGGCCGATCGCTCCCCTGAACGGCGCGGACCTGTTCGCCGCCTCCCCCGAGCGTGCCGGGCTGAGCGCATGACGGCCCCTCCCACGGAGACGAGCCGGGCGGCCTGGGCGGCCCTGTGGGCCATGGTCATCGGCTTCTTCATGATCCTGGTCGACACGACGATCGTCTCCGTCGCGCTGCCCACGCTCATGCACGATCTCGAGGCGGACGTCTCGCAGGTGATCTGGGTCAACTCCGGGTACCTGCTCGCCTACGCCGTTCCGCTGCTCATCACCGGGCGGCTCGGCGATCGGTTCGGTCCGCGGCGGCTCTACCTCACCGGGCTGACGGTGTTCACGCTCTCCTCGCTGTGGTGCGGCCTCACCGGCGACATCACGTGGCTCATCGTGGCCCGGGTGGTGCAGGGGCTCGGCGCCTCCATGCTCACCCCGCAGACGATGGCCGTGATCACCCGCACGTTCCCGCCGCACCGGCGCGGGCAGGCGATGTCGCTGTGGGGGGCGACCGCGGGCGTGGCGATGCTCGTGGGCCCCCTCGCCGGCGGGCTGCTCATCGACGCCGGCGGCTGGGAGTGGATCTTCTTCGTCAACGTGCCCGTCGGCCTGATCGGGCTCGTGCTCGCCTACGTGTTCGTGCCGCGGCTGCCGATCCACTCCCACCATTTCGACGGGGTGGGAGTGGCGCTGTCGGCCGTGGGGATGTTCTGCCTCGTATTCGGGATCCAGGAGGGCGAGACCTACGACTGGGGCACGATCGCCGGGCCGATCTCGGTGCCGGCGCTCATCGCGGTCGGCGTGGCGGTCATGGTGGCGTTCGTGCTGTGGCAGCGGCGGATTCGCACCGACCCGCTCGTGCCGCTCAACCTGTTCAAGGACCGCAACTTCTCCCTCGGCAACGGCGCGATCGCGTTCGTGGGCGTGTCCATCACCGTGGTCAACTTCCCGATCATGATGTACGCCCAGTCGGTGCGGGGCCTGAGCCCCACCGAGGCCGGGCTGCTGCTCGCGCCGATGGCGCTCCTGCAGACCGCCCTCGCCCCCCTCGCCGGCCACCTCGTCGACAGGATGGCGCCGCGCGTGCTCGCCCCGATGGGACTGTTCTCGGCCGCGGCGGTGCTCTGCTGGTTCACGTTCGCGCTCTCCCCGACGACCCCGATCTGGCACATCGTGCTCGCCATGACCCTGTTCGGGGTGGCGAACGCCTTCCTCTGGTCGCCGCTGTCGGTCACGGCCACCCGGAACCTGCCCATGACCAGCGCCGGGGCCGGATCCGGGGTGTACAACACGACCCGGCAGGTCGGGGCCGTGCTCGGGAGCGCGGCCATCGCCGTGGTGCTGCAGTCCCGGCTGGTGCACTACCTCGGCCCGAGCGCCGACGAACTGAGTCAGGGCGGCTCCGCGGCCGCGGCCGACCTGCCGCCGGAGGCGCTCGCGGGCTTCTCCTCCGCGATGGCCGACACGTTGCTTCTGCCCGCCATCGGCGTGGCGCTCGCCGGGGTGCTCGCCCTCTTCTTCGTGGGCCGCCCCTCCGACAGCGCGCCCAGTGCGCCGGTCGCCACCCCTCGACCGGCCCCTGCGGGGAAATAATCCGGTCGCCCGGGCGCATGATCTTCCCCGGTCGGCGCCGCGGGAGAGGCCCGGCCGATCGCATCCCGCGTACCCTGGTGCCATGAACCCGTCCGCCTCCCGCCCCACCGCGGAGCCCACGACAGCCTCCGCCGTGGACCCCACGTCGGACCCCGCCGTCCATCCCGCGGTGCGCCCGGCGGTGCGGCCGGCGGTGCGGCCCGCCTGGGGGGTCGGGCTGGCCACCGTCTCCGCCCGGGGCACGACGCTCGAGGTCTGGTATCCGGAGCTGGGCCTGGGCCGGATGCCGGCCCGGCTCGCCGGACCCTACGGGGTGCCCGCCGACCTCGCATCGCTACGCACGACGGATCCCGCACGCCGAACGCACCTGGGCGTCGTCCACACGCAGATCGATCTCGCCGCGCCCCCCGCGGACACGGCCGATGCCTACCTGCGCCTCCACCTGCTCTCCCACCGCGACATCGCGCCGGGCGAAGCGGAGCTGGGCGGGCTCGAGGAGGTCCTTCCCGTCAACGTGTGGACCTCCGTGGGGGCGTGCGAGCTCGCCGACTTCGAGGACACGCGCCTGCGGCTGCGGATCGCGGGCAAGGGAGTCGCGCCGGTGGTGTTCGGGGTCGCCCGGTTTCCGCGGATGACCGACTTCGTGGCGCCCTCGGACGTGCGCATCGAGGTGGCGGACCGGGTACGCCTCGGCGCGCACCTCGCACCGGGCACGGTGGTGCGGGCGGAGGGCTTCGTCGACTACAACGCCGGTTCGGTCGGCGCCGCGCACATCCAGGGCCGCGTGAACTACGGGGTGACCGTCGACCGCGACACCGAGATCGGCGGGAGCGCCTCGATCATCGGCGCCGAGGAGGGAGCGGCGCAGCTCGTCACGATCGGACGGCGGTGCCTCCTGGGCGCGAACGCCGGCGTGGGCATCTCCCTCGGCGACGACTGCGTGGTCGAGGCCGGGCTGTACGTGACCGCGGGAACAAAGGTCACCCTGCGCACCGCGGCCCACCCGCATCCGCGGATCGTCGCCGCACGCGAGCTCTCCGGCGAGGAGCGGCTGCTGTTCCGCCGCAATTCGACCACCGGCGTGGTCGAGGCCTTCGAACGCGACGAGCGTCCCTCGACGCCCGGGAACGAATGAACCGGCAGTCCGGGGAGCGCCCCCGCGGCGGCGCGCTCATCCTCACCGTCCTGCTCATCCTCCTGCTCATCGGAGCGGTCTTCACCGTGGTCATGGTGCTCGATGCGCTCGAACGTCCGGCACCGGCCGGGGCGGGGTGCCGGGTCGACGACGGCGACCACACGTTCTCCCTCTCGGCGGAACAGGCCGGCTCGGCGGCCCTCATCGTGGCCGTGGGCGCGGGCCGGGACCTCCCGGAGCGCGCCCTGACCATCGCGGTGGCCACGGCGATGCAGGAGTCCTCGCTGCGCAATCTCGACCACGGCGACCGGGACTCCCTCGGGCTGTTCCAGCAGCGCCCCTCCCAGGGCTGGGGATCGCCCGAACAGGTGCAGGATCCGCGCTACGCCGCCGGCCTCTTCTACGACCGGCTCGTCGAGGTGCCGGACTACCTCGAGGTGCCGCTGACCGAGGCCGCGCAGGCGGTCCAGCGCTCGGCCTTCCCGGATCTGTACGCCCAGCACGAGCCGCTCGCGGCCGCGCTGACGGATGCGCTGACCGGCGCGAGCCCGCGCGCGCTGTCGTGCCACCTGCCGGAGGCTCGCACCCCGGCCGCCGGGGACGAGCATCCGCGGTTCACGGCCCTCCTCGACCGGGACCAGCCCGATGCCGTGATCTCCTCGGCCCTCGGGGGCGAGATCCGGCTCGCGGCCGGCTCCGAGCGGGCGGCGTGGGCCCTGGGCCAGTGGGCCGTCGCCACCGCTGCGGAGACCGGCGTCGAGTCCGTGCAGGTGAGCTCCCTGCGGTGGGAACGTGCGGGCGGTGGCTGGGAGCAGGTCGGGCCGGCCCGGCGGGAGACGCCGAACGGGCTCGAGACCGGCGCCGTCATCGTCCGCTGAACCCGGCGGCGCTGCAACGACGGCCGGTGGGACCGTTCGATCACCGCGGCGGTCGTTCCTCCCCCGCGGGCCCGCGGGCTCAGGCCTACCGGCGCAGCACGATCGGCACCCGCGCGTATCCACCGGCCGGCGGCTGCTCCCGCTCCCGGTCGCGGTCCGGATCCGGCAGGATCTCGGCCGTGCGGTAGAGCACCGCCTCGGTCAGCAGCCGCAACTGCATCGTGGCCAGCGCCCGGCCGGGGCACACGTGCCTCCCGATGCCGTACACGAGGTTCTTCGGGGCGTTGAGATAGGGGCTGAACGCGTCCGGGTCGCCGAAGGCCTCCGGGTCCCGGTTCGCTGCGGTCCAGTTGAGCACCACCCGGTCCCCGGCGGGGATCCGTTCGTCGCCGAGGGCCACCTCGCGCGTGGTCACCCGCCGGTTCGAGGTGAACGGATTGTCGATGCGCAGGATCTCGTCGAGGATCGCGTTGAACTCCACCTCGCTCACGCCGGCCCGCATCCGCGCCTGCAGCTGTGGATGATCGGCCAGGTATGCCAGCACGACCCCGATGCACAGCGCCATGCTCGAGAGGTCGCCGCCGGTCCAGTTGCGCAGGATCGAGGTGATCTCCTCGTCGGTGAGCGCCCGGCCGAGGAAGTCGTCGCCCAGGAGTTCGGTCGTCACGTCCGCGGGAGCCCGCTCCCCCAGCGCCCGGCGCTCGTCGGTCTGGGAGCGGATGATGTTCGTGTACCAGGTGGCCACGGCGGAGGTGGCGGTCAGGTCGCCGGACCGGCTCGCCTCCCGGTTCGCCGCGACCCAGTCGAGCAGCTCGCGCTCGTGCGTGCGGGGCCAGCCGAGCCAGTCGCAGGCGGACCGCACCGCGAATCGCGCCCCGAGCTCCACGGCGTCGGCGGCCGCCTCGGGCTGCGTCGGTGCCCCGAGGGTCGCGGCCACGATGTCCTCGGCAACGTCGGCGAGCACGGGCTCGAGCGCGGCGAGCCGGCGGGGCTCGAAGTACCGGTCGGTCAGCGCCCGGAAGAGGTCGTGTTCGGCGCCGTCCATCCCGTTGGGCACCTGCAGGAAGCGCGAGGTGGCGCTCGAGAAGGCGACGTCGTCGAGGGCGGCCGAGCGCACGTCGTCATGACGATAGAGCGTCCACGACCCGGCGGAGTCGCGGGAGACCGGACACCGGGAACGTCGCTCGTCGTAACTCACGCGCGGATCCTCGGTCTGGGCATCGAGCTGCATGGCATCCTCCTTCATACGATCATGCCGTGCCGACCGGGTTTCCGCCGTGATCCAGGCGTCACCGCGGTCCGTTATGTGTGGGCGTTCACAGTTCGGCGCCCGGCGGCCTCGTGTGTTAGACCAGGGGCATGGATCTCGGACCGACCCTCAACTGGATCATCGTGCTCGCCTCCTCGGTCGTGGCGGCGCTCGTCCTGCTCCTCGTGGTCAACCTCGTGCTGCGGCGGATCGGGCGGCGCACGGTGGCCATCGACCGGGCATGGCGGCGCATTCGTCGGCCGGTCGCCGGCCTGCTGCTCACCACCGCGCTGCGGATCGGTTTCGGCGGACTGACCGATCCCTCGACCCTCCGCGACATCGGCATGCACGTGCTGCTCATCGCGATCATCGTCTGCGCCGTCTGGCTCGTGGCGGTGTTCGTGCTCGTCTGGCTCGCCCACGCCCAGTACCGGGTGGTGGCCCGCATGGCCGGCGACGCGCGCGCCGCCCGCCGCGCCCAGACCCAGATGCAGCTCATCCGCCGGATCGTCAACGCCGCGTTCGTGGTCGTCGGCGCCGCGCTCGTGCTGCTCACGTTCCCCGGCGTCGAACAGATCGGGACGACGATCCTCGCCTCGGCCGGGCTGCTGTCGGTGGTTCTGGGCATCGCCGCGCAGAGCTCGCTCGGCAACCTGTTCGCGGGCATCCAGCTCGCCTTCACCGACGCCATCCGCATCGGCGACATCGTCGAGGTCGACGGAACGTGGGCGACGGTCGAGGACATCACCCTGACGTACGTGGTCGTGAACATCTGGACCGGCCAGCACAAGGTGTTGCCGTCGACGTTCTTCACCACGACCCCGTTCATCAACTGGAGCCGCGACGACGAGTCGCTCACCGGGCTCATCTACTTCTCGCTCGACTGGCGGGTGGATCTGGCCGGCTTCCGCGCCGAGTTCGACCGGCTCGTCGACGCGAGCGGCCTGTGGGACGGGCGCTCGCGCGGGGTGCGGGTGACCGACTCCGCCACCGACCGGCTCACCGTGCGCGCCACCGTGAGCACCGCGAACACCGACGACGACTGGGTGCTGCGCTGCGACGTCCGGGAGGGTCTGGCCACGTGGCTGCGCGAGCACAATCCCGAGGCGTTGCCCACCCAGCGCGTGCTCATGAGTGGGGACGACGCAGCCCGGCCCGCGTAGGCCGCTCGCCTCCGGCCGGCCCCGGCAACCGGTCGCTCACATGAGGGCCGACGTGAGCCGCATGACGTTGTCGAGCCATTGTTCGCGGTAGGGCCGGGCGAGCCACTCCTCGAGGTGGAGCTCCCGGCTGCGAGCGCGGTAGTCGTCCTCGACCGCCCGCAGGTCGGCCACGATCGACTCCCCCGAGAACATGACCATGAGCTCCATGTGGAGGCTGAGGGAGCGTTCGTCCATGTTGCTGGTGCCGATGATCGCCACCTCGTCGTCGAGGCTGATGTGCTTCGCGTGCAGCACCGTGGGCGCGTGGTACAGGAAGATCCGCACTCCCGCGCGCAGGAGTTCCTCGTAATAGGAGCGTTGGGCGTGATAGACCATGAACTGGTCACTCGAGGCGGCCACGAAGAGCTCCACCTCCAGGCCCCGGTGGGCGGCCGTGACCATCGCGTCGAGCACGCTCTGGTCCGGCACGAAGTAGGGGCTGGTCACG
The DNA here is from genome assembly GCF_009660225.1 of Pseudactinotalea sp. HY158. Classification (NCBI taxonomy): domain Bacteria; kingdom Bacillati; phylum Actinomycetota; class Actinomycetes; order Micrococcales; family Cellulomonadaceae; genus Pseudactinotalea; species Pseudactinotalea sp. HY158. Next base: position 934,455 of record NZ_CP045920.1, on the reverse strand, counting down.
CTCACCCGGCGGCGGGCGTTGTGCAGCGCGGCCGCGAAGAGCTTGAGGTTGTTGTCGGCCTCGAAGCTCGGCCCGCTCGGGAGCACCTGGGCATCGAGTGCGCCCGGGCCGGTCTCGGGTAGTTCGGTGTAGTCGAGCGGGAGCAGCTCGTCGGTCTCGCTGTACCAGTCGGTGGCGAACACGGCGTCGAGCTCGCGCACGACCGGGCCCTGCAGGCGCATCATGAGCTCGCGCCAGTGCAGGCCGCGGCGCAGCGCGGTGCGCTTGTGATAGTGGTCGGCGATGAGGTTCATCGACCCGGTGTGGCCGATGAGTCCGTCGATCACCACGAGCTTGCGGTGGTTTCGCAGATCGAGCCGGCGGCCGCTTCGGATCGGGCTGATCGGGAGCATCGCGTGGTATTCGGCGCCCATTCGCGCCAGCCGCTCGGCGGTGCGCCGCCGGAACGGGTAGGTCAGCTGGGAGAGGTGATCGGTCAGCACCCGCACCGTGACACCGCGCTCCCGGGCCCGGGCGAGGGCGTCGAAGAACGGGGCCGTGGTCTCGTCGCACACGAGGATGAAGAACTCGACGTGTACGTACTTCTCGGCCCGGTCGATGTCGTCGACCATGCGGGCGATCATGCCCTTGTAGTCCGTGAGGAGCTCGGCGTGGTTGTTCGGCAGCATCGGCAGCGCGCCGAGGGTGCGGTTCAGGGTGACGAGCGTGCCGAACCAGTCGGGCCAGGTGGTGCTGCGCGCGGCGGCACCGAGATCACCGGGCGTGCGGGCCATGATCAGCTCGGTGATGAACCGCTGCTTGTCGCGGCGATCCTGCGGAAGCTTCGCGGTGCCGATGAGCAGGTAGGCCACCACGCCGAGCAGCGGCACGAAGATGACCACGAGCAACCAGGCGAGCGCCGAGGACGGCTTGCGGTTGGCCGAGATGGAGAACGCGGTGAACAGGATGATGAGCACGTGGGCGGCAAGGAGCGACACCGCCCAGATGCTGACATCGTTCACAGGGTCATGATGGCAGGCCGGCCATCGTCGTGCGGGCAGGACACCCGCCGCGGACGCGGGATTCCGTCGAGGTCGGGGCGCTCGACCGCGACAGAATGCCGCGTCCGCTCAGTTGATCGCCGAGGCCGGCGTGGCGAGCAGTCACTCCATCCTGGTTCGGCGAGTCAGCACGACACCGGCGGCCGTGAGTAGCGCCGTGGAGACCAGGATCGTCGTGGTCCCGGAGGCCCCGGTCTCGGGCATGGTGTCGGTCCCGCCGGCACCGTCATCGACCGAGCTGCCGGAATTCGTGACGCCGCCCGTGTCGCCCGGGCCGTCGGCAGCTGCGGCGCCGGCCGCACTCTCGGCGCCGGCATCGTCGGTACCGTCGGTACCGTCAGCTGCAGACTCCGCCGAGCCGTCGACACCATGCGAGCCACCGTCGGAGTCGACGCCGGCACCATTCGCGTCGGCGCCATTCGCGTCCGAACCACCTTCGACCTCGGCACCCGCGTCGGCGTCGCCATCGACCTCGGCGCCCGCGTCCGCACCACCATCGACGTCGGCGCCCGCGTCTGCGTCGCCATCGACGTCGGCACCCGCGTCCGCACCACCATCGACGTCGGCACCACCGTCAGTGCCACCATCGACGTCGGCGCCCGCGTCGGCACCACCATCGGCGTCGGTGCCACCGTCAGTGCCACCGTCGGCGTCGGCATCCGTGCCGCCGCCGGAATCACCGCCACCGGAATCCGGCACGTCGCAGGCGAGGTGGGCGCCGGCCCAGTCCGCGTGGTCCTGGCCCACGCCGTTGCCGCCGTCGCCGACCCGCAGGGTCAGCTGCCCGACGCCGGTGAGGTCCTGGGCCACCCGCTGGCGCCCGCTCGCCGGGGTCACGAGCTCGGAGGCCCACAGTTGTGCGCCGTCGCCGAGCAGCTCGAACGTCACGCTCGCCGCCCCGGCCACCTCGTCGTCGATCCCGTAGTCCGAGACGAACGTCGTGCACGTCTCCGGCACGTCGATGACGACGGTCGAGACCGCGTGCACGCCGAGGCCCTTCGAGTAGCCACGGCCGCCGATGGTGAGCGGCCCTCCGTCCCCAGGCTCATCCTCGCCCACGGAGGAGTCCCGCTCCACCGGACCCCACCCGTTCGTCGAGGAGACCCAGTCCAGGTCGGAGACGTGCACGCCGCCGGAGACGAGGTCGAACGTGCCCGCGGCCAGGGTCACCTCGCCGTCGAGCAGCGCGACGCCCACGGTCGACCACCCGGTCTCGCCGTCGGGGTAGAGCTCGATGAGCAGGTCGTCGTCGAATCCGGCGGGCAGCGTGACCGCGGATTCACCGAGGCGCCAGAAGTCGCCGTCGGTGAGCGCGAGGGTCAGCTCGTGCGGCTCGGCCGATCGGTTCCGGGCCGGCACGCTGAGGATCACGGGCTCGGAGGCGTCGAGCGAGTTCGACTTCGTGGCAATGATCTCGCCGTCGGCGCTCACGAGTTCCCCGACGAGGGGAACCTCGGTGAAGTGGGCGACGACCTGCCCGTCGGCGTCGAGCACCCGGCCGGAGAGCACGATGAGCGTGCGGGCCGATTCCGGGATGTCGACGGTCAGGTCCCACCCGCCGGTCTCGCCGGCGGGCACGTCGATCGCCGCCCCGGCGGCACCACCGAGGGTGTCGAGTTCGACGGTCAGCCCGGTCAGGTCCTCGGCCCCGGCCGTCACCTCGACTCGCAGGTCCGCGGGGCCCCCGCGGCCGACGACGTCCTCGGAGGTCGCGCTCACGCCCACGGCACTCGAGGCCGCGTCGAGCACATCCGCCTTCGCCTGGAGCATCGCGGCCCAGACCTCGGGCGTGCCCTCCGCCCGCGGGTCGATGCTCGCGAGCGCGCCGTCGGTCACGGCCGCGACCCGGCCCCCGAGGGCGGCCGCCTGGTCGAGCACCTCGGCGTCCTCCTGGCCGGTGCGGAAGTTCTCCCACCGGATCGAGGAGATCGGCCCGTCCTCCCCCGGGTAGACGATGTACTCGTCGCCCTGGCCGTACCGGTAGGCGGGATCGGAGTAGACGTCCGCGGGCCAGGAGTTGTAGGTCCAGCGCAGGTAGCCGTCGAGGCCGCGCTGCTCGACGATCCACCCGAGCGAGCGGGTCGACACGGGCGGTGAGGCGGTCACGGTGTTGGGGCGCACCGGGTCGTAGTACGTGTAGAACAGGGTCGGCTCGCCCGCCTCGACGCGCTGGGCGATGAGGTCGTCCGGCACGTTGTCGAGGAACGAGTAGTTGAAGCTGATGAAGTCGGCGATATCGGCCTCGGCGAGCGAGTTCGCGGCGAGGGCGACCTTGTCGCGCCAGGCGGGGGCGACGTCGTCGATCACGGCGAAGGCCTGGTTCATGATCGCCACGGGCCGCTCGTCGAAGGCGAGGCGCGTCCGCTCGAACCAGCCCCGTGCCTCGAGGTGCGACTGGAAGTCGGTGAGGAACGCGCCCCAGGCACCCCGGTAGCGATCGCCCGAACGGTCGACCACCTCCTGGGTGCGCTCGCCCGTGCGGGTGTCGGTGTAGGTGAGCACCTCCCGGTCGCGGAACTGGAGCATCGCGAACACGTGGATCGCATCGGAGATGCCGACCGAGGCGTTCAGGTCGACGTAGCCGTCGAAGGCGTCGTAGTCGAAGCTCCACTCCTCCCCGTCCCATCGCCATTCGATGCTCGAGCGGTAGTGGCTCTGCGTCTGCGGCACCCATTCCCCGCCCGAGGAGATGAGCCAGGGATCATCGACGATCGCCACGTCGACGATCCGCTGGCCGTGGTCGGCCAGATCCTGCAGGTAGGGCGTAAGCGCGCTCAGGTGCTCGGCGCTCCAGGGCTCGAGCCCGAGGTGGTCCGCCACGGCGTCCGGATGCGCCCACATGTCGAGGGTGAAGGGTCGCTCGTCGACCGGGCGCAGGGCCATGTCGGCCACGTCGATCCGGACCGGCCACGTGCCGAGCTCGCCGCCGGCGCTCGTGACCGTCACCGTGCCGGTGTAGCCGCCCGGCGCGGTGCCGGCCGGAACGAGCGTCGTGAACCAGATTCCCTGGTTGCGGCCCGCGGGCACGTCGACGCTCGCCGCCTCGGTCAGCGGGTCGGCCACGACCCCGCCGGCCACCAGGTCCGGGATATAGGAGGGGAAGCGCACCCGGGTCGCGGCCGCGGGAATCGTGCCCGCCGGCGAGCTCAGGTCCGACACGTGCGCGCTCACCTGCTCGAGTCCGTCGAAGGCGCTGACGGCGAGCTGGCTCGAGACGTGTTCGCCGGCGGCGGCCTGCATCCGCAGCACAGTCGCCTCCGGCAGGTTCTCGTGATGCGTGCCCGCGCGCGGCACGCGCACCATGGCGGAGGAGGCGACGTCTCCCGACGGGATCCAGACGGCCGAGCCGGTCGTCGGTGCGCCGGGGTCCGCGATCTCGACGGGTGTCAGGCGCGCGGACGTCGTCACGGCCGTGCCCGCCCCGCGCGCGGTCGCGGTGAACGTCGGCGCCCACTGCCCGGCCGCGACGTCGGCGTCCGTGATGGTGTGGCGCACGGACTTGCACACATACGATTCGCGCGGGCCGAGCGGGTTCGCCCGGTTGCAGGTCGCGGAGTTGTCGGGGCCCTCGAGCACGATGCCGGTCAGCGCCACGTTGCCCGTGTTCGCGATGCGGATCCACGGCGCGATCAGGTCGTCACGCACGCCGTCGCGGCCGCCGGGGTAGGTCGCATCGAGCACCGGCAGCACCTCGATCGCCGGGGCGGGCGCGGCGGGCGCGCTCACCGAGACGCCGGAGATCGTGCCCGTGAACGGCCAGCGCCGGCCGTCGGCGGCGTGATACGCGCCGAGCTGGAGGGAGTCGAGGTCGCTCACGGAGGCGAAGAACCCGGCGCCGCCACGGCCGATCTCCTCACCGTCGAGGAGCAGCCGGGTCGTGGCGCCGTCCGCGACGACCGTGAGCGTGTGCTCCTCGCCGTCGGCCACGTCGACGCCGGTCGTGATGCGGCTCGGATAGGAGCCGCCGCCGGTGCGCACCTCGAGGTAGGGCTTGCCGCTGTTGAGGGAGAGGATGACGTCCTTGACCGTGCTCGAGGAGTCCGAGGCGGACAGGAGCACCCCGACGGCCGGGCGCTGTTCCGTGGCGAACGTGACCGAGAAGCTCCCGGCCGCGAGGTCGGCCACCTGCTCGAGCTCGCCGGTCAGGTCGATATACGTGGTGTCCCCGTCGGGCAGCGTCCAGGGCCCGGGGGCGCTCACCACCTCCTCGAGGTCGGCGCTCACCTCGATCCTCGTCACGCGTGTCGACGACGTCCCGCCCGTCTCGTAGCGGACCGTCACCTGCTCGGCGCCCGAGCCGATCCCGGCGGGCACGCGTACGGGAACCGTGACCGTCGCGCTCTCGCCCGCGGGGATCGCGGGGGTCGGAACGGGTTCGGACCACCCGTCGATGCGCACGGTGCCGGCGGCGAGCACGGCATCCGTCTGGTTCGTGACGTCGACGTCGATGAGCCCGGCCGAGCCGGTGGCGAGCTCGCCCGGGGCGCTCACCTCGATCGGCGCGCAGACGCCGCCGAGCCAGTCGAGGTCGAAGGCGGTGTAGGAGAGGTGGTTGTATCCCTCCCGCTCGTAGAGCAGCCCGTAGGAGCCGCCGAGGTCGCCGCCCGGGCCGGGGAGCGCCGTGAGCGTGGAGTACCCGGCCGAGCCGGGCTCGACCACGGCGCGAACCGGCCAGGTCGCGCCGGAGTCGCAGGACATCTTGACCGTGAGGTTGCGCCGGATGCCGGTGTCCTCGGTGTTGCTGAAGAGCAGGATCTGCGCCTTCGGGTCGCTCGGGGCGGCGTCGGGGAAGGCGCGGATGATCGAGCCGTTGTTCGCGGGGTCCTCGAGCTGCGTGTCGGGCGCGAACGGGGTGTAGCTCGCCCCGCCGTCGGTGGAGGTGGCGACCTGTCGGTACGGGGCCGATCGGCTGTTGAGCATGACGGTGCCGTCGGCCAGTTCGACGGTCTTGTTCTCGTCGGCGCCCGGGCCCACGAGCTCGCTGTGGTGCCAGGTCCGGCCGTGGTCGTCGCTGAAGGCGCTCATGGCGTAGTTCCCGCCGTTCGCGCGCACCGCGTACTGCTGGATGAGGCGGCCCGCGTGCGGGCCCTGCCGCAGCTGGATCCCCTCGCCGGAGGAGGCGAACATCCCACCCCAGGCGGGCTCCTTGAGCTGTGCGGTGAGGCGTTCGTGCCGCCAGGTGAGGCCGTTGTCCTCGGAGATGCTCACATCGGGGTGGAGCACGTTCGGGTCGCTCGGGTCGTTGCCGGTGGCCGAGCCCGCGAAGCCCTGGTTGATCGATGCGGCGTAGAACACGAAGATCGTGTCGGTCTCACGGTCGACGAGCACGCTCGGGTCGCCGAAGCCGTTCGGGGCCGGTTCGGAACGGACGACCTCCGGCTCCTGCCAACTCCTCCCGCCGTCGGTGGAGCGGCGCAGGAGCACGGAGATGTTCGAGGGCAGGTCGGCCATCGTCGGCCGGCCGTCGTACACGGCGAGCAGGTCGCCGTTGGGCGCCGTGGTGAGCGCCGGGATCCGGTAGCGCAGGTGCGATCCCTCGTACCGCGAGGCGAGGTCGGTCACCGTGAGCGTCTCCCCGGCCGACGCGGCCGGGTACTCGCCGGAATCCGGGGCGCCCTGGGCGGGCGCCGCGGCGGGAACCGCCAGGAGTGGGACGGCCAGTGCCACGGCGGCGGCCAGGATTCCAACGCGCTTCATCGAGCATCCTCATCATCGGGGTGGGTCAGCCGGTTCACACGAGTGCACAGCGGATGACGTGGCAACTTGAACCACGGTGATCATATGTCCACGGCGGACGTCAGTCAATGACGGATCGTGAACGCAACGAGCGCCACGCCGTCACAAGTGATCGGCGCGGCGCTCGGTACGTTCAGTCGCGTTCAGTCGCGTTCGGTCAGCCCGCGAGCCGGCGACGCAGGCCGAGCACGACGCCCCCGGCGAGCAGCACTGCCGCGCCACCCAGGACCACGTCGCGCACAAGCGGGCTCGTGCCGGTCCGGGGAAGCTCGCCCGGCGCCTCGGAGCCCGCGCCGGCGGAGGGGCGCGTCGTCGGATCCGTGGTCGGCTCGGGATCGGTCGTCGGGTCGGAATCGGCGCTCGGGTCGGGGTCGGTCGTCGGCTCGGGATCCGTGGTCGGGTCCGTCGTCGGCTCGGGATCCGTCGTCGGCTCCGGGTCCGTCGTCGGCTCGGGATCCGTCGTCGGCTCCGGGTCGGTCGTCGGGTCCGTGGTCGGCTCCGGGTCCGGATCGGGGTTCGTGCACTCGACGCCGCTGCCCGGGGCCTTCGCGGGGAGGTCGGAGAGGACGACCCAACGGTAGGTCTGCGCCCGGCCGGCGTCGTCGGAGGTGTGCACCTCCACGACGTTCGGCCCCGCGGCGAGCGGGAACCGGTAGTCACCGGCCGCCGCCGTGACGACCTCACTGTTGAGCAGCACCTGGTCGAGCGAGACCCCCACTGCCGGCGCGAAGCTCGCCGACACCTCGGTCACATCCGGGCCCGTGCGTCCGAACCACGTGAGCGGGGAGGCGCCCTCCTCGAAGGTCGCTCCGGTCCAGTGCGCCTGGTCGAGCGGCGCGGCCGTCGACGGCTCCTGCCGCTCGGGCACGGAGGCGAAGAACGGCCGCTGCACCCCGTCGATCGTCAGATCCGTGAACGTGAAGGCCGTTCCCGCCGAGCTGGATCCGACCCCGAGCACCCCCGCGCGGCCCGTGGCGGCGGCCGCGTTCGTCACCGTTCGGATCGGCGTGAACGCCGTGCCGTCGGTGGAGTAGGAACCGGTGATGTCGTTGCCGTCGCGCGTGAGCTTGAGCCACAGGTCCGTCGTTCCCGGGTCGGCGATCCGGCCGTCCTCGTTCGGACTGCCGGCCTCCTCCGTCACGACCGCCAGCTTCGGGCTCCCGCCGTCGTGCTTGCGCTGCACGGCGACGTAGTTGTCGTCGTCCGTGTAGAGGATGAGCCCGGCCTCCTCGTAGCCACTCGCCGTGGTTCCCTCGAGTTTGACGATCGCCTCCTCGATGCCGCCGGCGTCGCCGTCGGCGAGCACGATGTTGGTGGCCGCGTTCTGCGTGGCCCACAGCCCGGCCGATCCCGCGGCGAGCGAGATCGACGCCTCGTCGAGGGCGGACCAGCGGCCGTCGTCCTCACGCACGAGGCTCATCCCGGGCGCGAAGACGGCGCGGTCACCCTCGGGAGCGAGGAGGTGATCGCTGTTGACGCTCACCTCTCCCCCGGCCACCTCGGCGGCATCCATTCCGGAGGTGTCCGCGCGGAGATTGAACCCTTCGGCGTAGGTGTTTGCGGAGATGTCGATATCCGCGCTGCCACGGAAGCGGAAGAGCGCCTGCGAGGACGTCTCGGTCACCGGCTCCGTCGGTGCCCAGTGCTGCACGAGATTGCGGGTGAAGGTCAGACCGGTGACCGACTTCGCGTCCACGAGGCGCCCGTTCGGCAGCAGCGCGAACCGGTTGGCGGTGATGTCGATACCGCTGTGAACGGTTCGGCCCGGTTCGGTGGCACTGTTCGTCGGCTCGATGAAGATCGCGCCCCAGTTGCTCGCGGGCCGGTCGAAGATGTTGTTACGGATGGTCACGTCCTCGACCGCGCTGGACTCGTACCAGCTCGCGGCGTCGGCCGAGATGAAGATCGACGCCATGTTCATCTGGTCGAAGTGGTTGCGCTCGATCACGACCTCACCGGGCGTGGTCACGAGGATGCCGCGGGTGGGCACCGAGCGGAACGTATTCCCCGCGAGGTAGACGTCCGGCGTGTAGGTGAGATTCTCGGCCACGTACTGACCGGGCGTCACCTCCGCGGGGATCTCGCCGTCGAGGGTCACCGTCATCGTGGTCAGGTCTCGCTCGTGGTCCCGCCCGCTCGGGCCGTCGACGGCGGTCACCGTCGCAGTGCCGCCCGCCACCGGCAGCATGGTCGACTTCTCGACGAATCGCAGCTCGTCTCCCTCGTAGTACTGCGGGAACCCGGCGGTCTCGTTGTGCATGTATCGCAGGGTGACCTGCCGAGCGGCGCGGTCGACGTCGGTCACCTGCACATAGGTGCCGTGGATGTTGAACGGGTCGTCGTGCGGGTTGTCGAAGAGCGAGTTGGTGATCTGCACCGTGCCCGCGACGCCCGACATCTGAATGAAGTCGGCGAAGCCCGCGGTCGATCGCCAGGTGCCCGGATCCGTGATCATGCGGACTCGGTCGAACGAGACGTCGGTGGTCAGCTGCCCGACGATTCCGAACCCGTGAAGATAGTGGAAGTCGACCGAGTCCACGGCGGTACGCTCCGACTGCCAGATGAAGGCCCCCGGGTGGTCGCGTTGGGTGTGGCGCATCTCGTAGACGTGAGCGCCGTCGCCGGGAGCGGTCGTGGAGTCGTAGCTCACCCGCAGGAGACCGGGCGACACCTCGGTGACCGACCGAGAGGCCGTCCAGATCGGCAGGCCCGACCGCCGGGTGTGGCCGGTGAGCAGGTCGCGGATCTGATTGTGGCCCGCCCGTGTGTCTCCGGGGCTGAACGTCCAATACGGCTCGCCGCTCACGGGGCTCTTTTCGCCCGTGAAGGTGGCGGTGGCTCCGGTCAGCGTGTACTCGACGCCCGCGGGCACACGGATGTCGCGGTAGCCGTGACCGTCCTCGACACCGGTGTCCACGACGGTCAGGTCGAGCGTGCCGGGCGCGTACCAGTCGGTACCGAGGTCTCGGATCGTCACGTCCGTCGAGTCGATGACGGCGAACTGACTCTGCTTGCCGTGGAAGGTCAGCTGGGAGCCGTTCCCCTCGACGATCACGTCGTCCATGCCCTCGATGAGCATCGCGATGCTCTTCTCGCGCACGGACGCGTCGGTGCCGACCGTGTTCGACACGTACAGCTCGCGCTTCTCGGTGGCCTCGGGGTAGATGCGGTACTGCCCGCAGGGGAAGGAGATCGTCACCGGCCCGTCGATCCCGCGCGCATGGGCGAAGGCGTCGCGGATCGCCGCAGCGGAGTCCTCCGCCCCCGTCGGGTCGGCCCCGAAGGCGGTCACGTCGACCACCGTGCGCTGGTCGGCGTGCCGCGGGAGCGCCGCCTCGTCGCGCTCGGCGGGCTCGTCCGCGGTGTATCCGACCGTGGTCACGTTCAGCTCCGCCGGATCGAGCAGGTCGGGCGCGGCGGTGGCCGGACCGGCGACGAACGGAACGGCCAGCAGCGCCGCGATCCCGGTCATGCCGACGATTCCGCGGGCGTGTCGGCCACGACTCGAATGACGTCGCACCTCATTGTGTTCATACATGTGAGACATTGTAGCTAGTTGACTACTTCCCGTCCAGATCGAACGGAATCCATCATCCCCACGAGCAGCGGGGACGCCCACCCACACCGGAGGTGGGCGACCGTCCCCGCTCGAGGCGGCGCGCCGTCAGCGGGCGTCGATCGCCACGTACTCGCGCTCGGCGGCCCCGGTGTAGACCTGCCGCGGCCGGCCGATCCGCTTGGTCGGGTCCGTGATCATCTCGCGGTACTGGGCGATCCAACCCGGCATGCGCCCGAGGGCGAAGAGCGGAGTGAAGAGCGAGGTCGGGAAGCCCATGGCCTTGTAGATGAGGCCGGTGTAGAAGTCGACGTTCGGGTAGAGCTTGCGCTCGATGAAGTAGTCGTCGCTCAGCGCGATCTCCTCGAGCTCGCGGGCGATGTCGAGGAGCGGGTCGGAGACCCCGAGCTTGGCGAGCACCTCGTCGGCGGACTTCTTGACGATGGCCGCGCGCGGGTCGTAGTTCTTGTACACCCGGTGGCCGAAGCCCATGAGGCGCACGCCGCTCTCCTTGTTCTTCACCTTCGTCATGAAGGTGTCGACGTCGTCGTCCGAGTCGTGGATGCGGTTGAGCATCGCGAGCACGGCCTCGTTCGCGCCGCCGTGCAGCGGGCCGGAGAGCGCCCCGATCCCCGCCGAGACGGAGGAGAAGATGTTCGCGTCCGCCGAGCCGACCATGCGCACGGTCGAGGCGGAGCAGTTCTGCTCGTGGTCGGCGTGGAGGATGAGCAGCATGTCGAGCGCCCGCACGAGCACCGGGTCCGGGTCGGCGTTCTGGAAGGGCAGGCCGAAGGTCATCCGCAGGAAGTCCTCGATGTAGCCCTTGTTCACGTCCGGGTAGAGCTGCGGCAGGCCGGTGGCGCGCTTGGCGATGTTCGCGATCATCGTCGGCACCTTCGCCAGCAGCAGCACCGTGGCGAGCTCGAGCTGCTCCGGGTCGTAGGGGTCGAGGGTGTGCTCGTAGTACGTGCTCAGGCCCGCGATGCCCGCCTGCAGGATCGACATGGGGTGCGCGTCGAGCGGGAAGGCGGTGAAGAACTTCTGGAAGTTCTCGTGCAGGAGGGTGTGGCGGTTGATGCGCTCGGTGAACGCCTCGAGCTCGCTCCCGGTGGGGAGTTCGCCGTTGATGAGCAGGTAGGCGGTCTCGAGGAAGGTCGAGGACTCGGCGAGCTGGTCGATCGGGTAGCCGCGGTAGCGCAGGATGCCGGCGCCGCCGTCGATGTAGGTGATCTTCGATTCGGTGTTCGCGGTGTTGCCGAAGCCCAGGTCGAGGGTGACCAGCCCGGTCTCCTTGAGCAGATTGGAGATGACAACACCGTCGTTGCCCTCTACCGCGGCCACCCGCCGAAACTCGAGTTCCTTGTCGTCCACTCGGAACGTCGCGGGCGTGAGCGGTGTCTCGGACATAGATGAACCCTTCATTGGTCAGCCAGAATCTCCGGTCGATTCTAGCCCTTCGAATCTAGGCGCCCAGGCGCGCGGCGGCGGCTGTGATGCGTTCGTCAGTCGCGCTCAGGGCGATGCGCACATACCCCTCACCGCCAGGGCCGTAGAAGGTCCCCGGCCCCACGAGGATGCCGAGCTCGGCGAGGTCGCCCACGAGGTCCCAGGTCGTGCGGCCGCCCTTGCGCGCCCACAGGTACAGGCCCGCATCCGAGTGGTCCACGCCGTAGCCGGCCCGCTCGAGCGCCCCGAGCAGCCGCTCACGCCGGTGCAGGTAGATCCGCCGCTGGTCGAGCACGTGGGAGGTCTCGGTCAGCGCCGTGAGCATCGCGGCCTGCACGGGCGCGGGCAGCATCATCCCGAGGTGGCGCCGCAGCAGCGTGAGCCGGGCGATGAGCTCCGGGTCCCCGGCCACGAACGCGGCCCGGTATCCGGCCAGGTTCGACTGCTTCGACAGCGAGTACGCGGCGAGCAGACCGGTGTGGTCACCGCCGCTCACCGCGTCCTCGAGCAGGCACGGCACCCCGTGGGAGGTCCACGGCTCGTTCCAGGGCAGCTCGGCGTAGCACTCGTCGGCCGCCACGACCGCCCCGACCTCCCGGGCCGCGGCGACGATGCGGGCCTGGTGCTCGGCGGGGATCACGGCGCCGGTCGGGTTCGAGGGCGAGTTGATCCACACGAGCCGCACGTCCGCGCGCCCCGCCCACTCCTGGGGGTCGTCGGCGGGCACCACGCTCGCCCCCGCCAGCCGCGCCCCCACGGCGTAGGTCGGGTAGGCGACGGTCGGGATGACCACCGCGTCGCCCGGGCCGATCCCGAGCATCGAGGGCAGCAGCCCCACGAACTCCTTCGAGCCGATCGTGGGGAGCACGGCGGTCTCGTCGACCTCGGTGCGCCGGCGCCGCGCCCACCAGGCCGCCATCGCCTCCCGCAGCTCGAGCGACCCGGCCACGGTCGGGTACCCGGGCGAATCGGCCGCCTCCCGCAGGGCGGCCTGGATCGCGAGCGGGGTCGGATCGACCGGCGTGCCGATCGACAGGTCGACGATCCCGCCCGGGTGGGCCCGCGCCGTCTCGGCGTACGGGCGCAACTCGTCCCACGGATAGCCCTCGTCGAAGGCCGCGAACCCCATCAGGACGTGAGGTGGTCGTTCACGCCCGCCGGCAGCGCCGCCACGACCGGGTGATCGGTCGGGATGAGGCCGAGCTTCGCGGCACCCCCCGGCGAGCCCAGCTCGTCGAAGAAGTCGACGTTCACGTCGTAGTAGCCGCTCCACTGCTCGGGCACATCGTCCTCGTAGTAGATCGCCTCGACCGGGCACACGGGCTCACAGGCACCGCAGTCCACGCACTCGTCGGGGTGGATGTACAGCATCCGTTCGCCCTCGTAGATGCAGTCCACCGGACATTCGTCGACGCACGCCTTGTCCTTCACATCCACGCATGGCTCAGCGATTATGTAGGTCACGAGTGGTCCTCCTTCTCACGCGACGCCAGCGGAACACCGCCCCTAGTATCGCACCATGGGTAACGCGGGGTGGGCCACCTGGCCCGTGGGCAGTCGAGTCGTCGTTCGTTATCGCATCCCCGGCGGCGTGACCGACGCGCTCGGGGTCGTCCTGCGCGTCGATGCTTCCGGCGTCGAGATCGCCACGAAGCGCGGCCCGGTGGCCGTTCCGGGCGAGCTCATCACCCACGCCAAGCTCGTGCCGCCCGCGCCCGTGCGTCGACCCCGCCACCCCGATCCGACCGAGCCCGGTGGCCCGGCCTGACGGCCTCTCAGTCGTCCGACTTCTTGTCGTCCGGGTCCGGCTTCGGCCCGCACACGACCTTGTTCCACGGCTGGTAGGTGTGGGAGTAGCCGCCCGAATACTCCTCGTTGCGCGCGCCGTCGTGGGAGACGGTGCGCTCGATGTGAACGGTGAATCCGGACTGGCCGCCCGATTCGGGGGCGCAGGTCGAGGCCGTGTTGTAGACGGTCGTGGGTGGGGTGATGTTCCGGCGCGGCCCGGTCTGAATCGACACGTCCCAGTACGGGGTGGACCAGAACGCGACCTGTGTCTTGGAATCGGCGACCCAGGCCTGCACGAGCACGCCGTAGGGGGTGTTGTTGCGCCACTTCATGTCGAGGGACGGGGCGAACATCGTGGCCTCGCGCCCCTCGGGGTAGCGGCTGAAATAGCGCGAGTGCGGTTTGTGGCTCACGTCCTCCATGCCGGCCTCGTAGGCGGCGTTGAAGGTCGTGGTCGACAGCTGCGAGAGCCCGCCGCCCATCGCCTCGGTCGCGAAACCGCTCACCACGACCCCCGACGAGGTGTATCCGTGGGCCGCGTCGATCGGGCCGAGGGCGTCGATGAGCGAGAACGTCTCACCGGGCTTGACGAGGGTGTTCGTCACCTTCTTCGTGCCGGTGAGCAGGTTCTGGGTGCGCACGGGGTTGTACGGCATCGGCGTGGAGAAGTAGGACACGCGCTCCGTGACCTTGAGCTTCTCGGCGTCCTCGGTCGTGAACTCCGGTTCGGTCGTGGCCAGGTCGAGCGTGGCCTCGCGCCCGTCGCCGGTCGCCGTCGCGGCCGCCGAGATGAGGCCGGCGAGCTCGGCCGGATCCACGCCGGCCCCCGTCTTGCTGGGGACGATCGTGGGCTTGCCGCCCTCGATCACGATCCGGGCGTCCTGGGCGGTCTTGCCTATGGACGACGCCCGCTCGCCGACCAGGTCGCTCGCCTCGGTCTCCATCACCTCGAGCGTGAGCCGGTCGCCGTCGGCGACGATGTGTGCCACGGCGGTGAGGTCCGCGGGGGTGAGCTCGACCGTCGCCTCGTCGGCGAGGTGCACGGTGATCGGACCGGAGAGGATCGGATCCACGAGCTGTGCCATCGCCCGGTCGATCTCGTCGGAGTCGATGGTCGGGGAGACGCTCACCACGGGCAGCGTGAAGGGCCGCCGGCCGGTGAGCCAGTCGTCGCTGAGCAGGTCGACCGAGGCGGGGACGTCGACGTCGACGCCGTTCTCGGGAGCGGTCACGTTCGCCGCGCCGTCCGAGAGCTCGATCGAGCCCTCGACCGGGGGGATCTGCAGGTCGGGGGCCAGCGCCTCGACGGCCGCCGTGACCGCCTCGGTGTCGACCCGGGTCACCGGATCCACCGCTCCGCCGCCGAAGAGGTGGTCGAGGAGTCGTCCGGGCTCCAGGGAGAAGCCGATGAGGGAGTCGACGGTCGCGGCGGCATCGAACGTGAAGGCGTCCGGGTCGATCTGGGAGGCGCGTTCCTCCCCCGCGTCGAGGCTCGACGAGGCGTCCTCCTCCGGTGTCCCGAGGACGACCGGAATGGGGGCGGCGACGATCTCGGCGAGCGAGTCCTCGAGGGCGGTGATCGCGTCCGTGCGGGCCTGGCCGGCGATGTCCACCCCGGCGACCGTGGTGCCCGAGGGGACCCGGTCGCTGAAGTACCAGGCGGCCCCGAGGTAGGCGGCCGCGAGCACGAACACGACGATGCCGCTCACCAGGCCGATCCGGCGTCCGCGCCGCCGGACGGGTCGCGTCTGTGCCGGCTGTGAGGTTTGTGCCGTGGGGGGCGTCGGGGGCATCGTCTCGGCCTCGCCTGCGATCTCGGGTTCGGGAGCGGGCACGTGCTCGGACTGCGGGCCGGCCGCCGCCGGGCCGAGGAGTGGCAGGGCGGCCGTGGTGACAGAATCGGCAGGAGCGTCCGTGTCGGCCGTGTCGACTACATCGGCCGTGTCGGCCGTGTCGGCTGTGTCTGCCGTGTCGGCGGGGGCTGGACCCGACACCGCGGGAAGGACCTGTGTCTCATCGTCCGGCACATCATCGCCAGGACGTTCGAAGCCGTCGGTCACGCAATACCCTCCCTGGGTCCACTACTCCGTCCGGCATTCTACGGGGCGCGCGACCCGCCGAGTCGATCGTATGGGAACGATTCGGACACACTTTGCGCCCGCATCAGGCGGACGGCTCAGGAGGCGGGGAAGGTCTCGAGGCGGCCGAAGGCGTGCACGGTCGCGCCGGCGACGCCGGGGCGCACGCCGCCGGAGAGTACCTCCCCGACCACCACGAGGTGGCTGGCGGCCTCCTTGGTCCACACGGTCCGCGCCTCGAGCCAGGCGGAGGCGGACTCGAGGACGGCCGCGCCGGTCAGCTCGCCCCGGCGATGGGGGACCCGGTCGAGCTGGCCGATCGTCGGCCGCCCCGGGCTGGCGAGCCACTCGGCGTCGGAGCCGCCCGTCGGGCCCAGGATGCTCACGGCCCACTCGGCGCCCGTCTCGATCCGCTCGGCCAGACGTGCGTCCGCGTGCACGGCGAAGAGCACGGTGGGCGGTTCGAGCGCCACGGAGACGACGGAGGTGGCCGTCATCGCGAGGTCGTGGTGGCCGTCCCGCAGGGCCACGACGCTCACGCCGCTGACGAGGCGGGACATGAGCGCGCGGTACTCCTCGCCGTCCATCGTCACCGTTGCCCCCGCTCGCTCGCGCGGGGCCGCCAACCCAGCGCGAACCACGAGCTCGGCGCGAGCATCCCCGCGAGCACGGCGGCGAACACCGCGGCGAGCCAGCCGAGGCCGAGCACGTCCTGGACGATGATCACGTCCCCGGCCGGGCGCCACGCGGTCATGGCCAGCACGATCCCGAGGACACCCGCGCCGAAGCCGTTGGCGGCCCACCGATCGCCCAGGCTGCGGGCGAGCAGCATTCCGGCGTACAGCACGGCGATGCCCGCGATGAGCCCCCACGGCGCGACCGATCGGTGCATGACGGTCGTGACCGCTCCCGCGAGCGCGCCGGCGCCCACACCCAGTCCGGCGAAGGCCCAGCGGGTCGCGGGTCCGACCGGGACCGGGCCGGGCGGGCGCCCACGGGTCGGCCCCGTGAACGCGTCCGCCAGCTCCTCCCGCGAGCCGTGGCCCGCGACGACCGCGAACGCGGCGTGGGTGAGGATCGGCTGCAGGTCGTTGTTCGTCAACGCGTACCACCCGGCGGCGTCCAGCCCGCCGGGGACCCGGGTGACCTCGTGCACCTGGGTGTGGTGCGCCGTCATCGCGGCGATGACCTGATCGGACTGCGCGCTCGTGTCGATCACGAGGTCGGGTCGCTCCTGGGCGCCGGAGGATTGGGGCGCGGCCGGGTCGGGGGCGCGCAGCGGGGCGCCGAAGACATCGGCCGCGGGCCGCGCCGGGTGACCGGCGACCCACTCCTGGGCGCGCACGAGGGCTGCGTGGTCTCGCACGGTGGCCGCGACGACGGGCACCCGCCATCGCGGCTCCGCGATCTCGACCGCCCGCACGGCGACGGCGTGGGCGCGGACGTGATCCGGGTGGCCGTAGCCACCGCCCACCTCCTCGGTGAGAACGAGGCGGGGGCGCAGCCGCTCGATCTCACCCGCGAGGATCCGTGCCTCCTCCTCCAGATCGCCCGCGGAGAAGGCGGTCGGCGCGGCGCCGGGGGCCGGGACCGCCCGGCGGCGCAGGTCGTCCGCCCAGGCCATGCCGGAATCGGTGTAGACCCGCCCGTCGGGTGCGCCGTCGAGCTCGTCGAGGAAGCGGTGGCTCTCGATCCCCAGGGCGCGCGCGGCCGCGGCGAGCTCGCCCACCCGGATCCCGGCGAGCGCGATCGGGTCGGCGTGGGCCCGCTCGGCGACCGGGCCCATCCGCTCGCCGAGCTCCCCGCGGGTGGCGGTGACGAGGTGCACGCGGTTCGTGCGGGCGAGCCGGGCGATCGCGCCCCCCGCGCCGAGGGTCTCGTCGTCCGGGTGGGCGAAGAACGCGAGCACGGCCGGCTCGGGCGACTCGACCGGCTCGGATCGTTCCTGCGAGGGGACGTGCGCCTCGTGACCGGCTGCCTGCACCGGATCCTCCTTGCTGCTCCCCGCGGGGCGCGGTCAGTTCTTGCGTGCGCGAGCGGCGACCTTCCCCCGCTCGTGCTGGTCGAGGATCACCTTACGGATGCGCACGGCCTCCGGGGTCACCTCGACGCATTCGTCCTCGCGCGTGAACTCGAGGGACTCCTCGAGGGTGAGCCGGCGCGAGGGGGTGAGGTTCTCGAACGTGTCGGCGGCCGCCGCCCGCATGTTCGTCTGCTTCTTCTCCTTGGTGATGTTCACGTCCATGTCGTCGCCGCGGCTGTTCTCGCCCACGACCTGGCCGCCGTACACCTCGGAGGTCGGCTCGACGAAGAACGTGCCGCGGTCCTGCAGGTTGGTCATCGCGAACGGCGTGGCCTGCCCCGCCCGGTCCGCCACGAGCGAACCGTTCGACCGCAGTTCGATCGGGCCCACCCACGGCTGGTAGCCGTCGGCGATCGCGGCCGCGATCCCGGTGCCGCGGGTGTCGGTGAGGAAGCGGGTGCGGAAGCCGATGAGGCCGCGCGCGGGCACCACGAACTCCATCCGTACCCAGCCGGTGCCATGGTTGGTCATCGAGTCCATCCGGCCGTGGCGGCTCGCGAGCAGCTGGGTGACCGAGCCGAGGTACTCCTCGGGCACGTCGACCGTGAGCCGCTCCATCGGCTCGTGCACCTTGCCGTCGATGACGCGGGTGACGACCTGGGGCTTGCCGACGGTCAGCTCGAAGCCCTCGCGGCGCATCTGCTCCACCAGGATCGACAGCGCGAGCTCGCCGCGGCCCTGGACCTGCCAGGCGTCGGGCCGCTCCGTGGGCAGCACCCGGATGGACACGTTGCCCACGAGTTCCCGGTCGAGGCGGTCCTTCACCTGCCGGGCGGTCACCTTCGCACCCTTGACGCGACCGGCGAGCGGAGAGGTGTTGATGCCGATGGTCATCGAGATGGCGGGCTCGTCCACGACGATCGGGGGCAGCGCCTCGGCATGGTCGGGGTCGGCGAGGGTCTCGCCGATCATGATGTCCTCGATGCCCGCGACGGCCACGATGTCGCCGGCCTCGGCCGATTCGGCGGGCACCCGCTCGAGGGCCTGGGTGCGCAGCAGTTCCGCGATCCGCACGTGGCTCACCGTGCCGTCGAGGCTGATCCGGGCCACGGACTGGCCCTTGGTCAGGGTGCCGTTGAACACCCGCAGCAGGGCGAGGCGGCCGAGGAAGGGGGAGGCGTCGAGGTTCGTCACCTGCGCCTGCAGGGGCGCTCCCGGCGTGTACGCGGGGGCGGGGATCCGCTCGAGGATGGTGGCGAAGAGCGCCTCCATGTCCTCCCCGTCCGGCATCGCGCCGTCGGCCGGCTGGGTGAGGGAGGCGCGGCGGGCCTTGGCCGAGGCGTAGACGACGGGCAGGTCGAGCAGGGCGTCGAGGTCGAGGTCGGGCACCTCCTCGGCCACGTCCGAGGCGAGGGCGAGCAGCAGGTCGGTGGTCTCGGAGACGACCGCGGTGATGCGGGCGTCGGGCCGGTCGACCTTGTTCACCACGAGGATGACGGGCAGTTTCGCCGCGAGCGCCTTGCGGAGCACGAACCGGGTCTGCGGGAGCGGTCCCTCGGAGGCGTCGACGAGCAGCACGACGCCGTCGACCATCGACAGCCCGCGCTCGACCTCGCCGCCGAAGTCCGCGTGCCCCGGGGTGTCGATCACGTTGACGATCACGCCGCCGTCGATGTCGGCGGCGGCCGGCCCGTGATACTGCACGGCCGTGTTCTTGGCGAGGATCGTGATCCCCTTCTCGCGCTCCAGGTCGCCGGAGTCCATCGCCCGGGTGTCCACGTGCGCGTGGCCGCCGAACGCGCCGGAGGTCCACAGCATCGAGTCCACGAGGGTGGTCTTGCCGTGGTCGACGTGCGCGACGATTGCGACGTTGCGCAGGTTGGAACGCCGGTGGGTGGCAGCTGCCATAGGGGTTTCCTCTACTGGGTGGGGCGGGGCACTCGGGTACCGGGCCGATGCGCGGGGCCGGCCGGGCGGGGCCGCCCCCTCCTGGGGAAGCCGGCCTGGGGCATCGGTCCGACGCCACGACATGCCTGCGCACAGGCCACAGGACATGATAATGCCGCGCGCCGCCCGTCAGAACCCGTCGGGTGCCGGCGGGGAGGATCCGCCGTGTGACGTTCGGCTCAGATCGACGGCCCGCTCGTGGGCCGCGCCGGCGGGGCGGCATGCCCCGCGCCGGCCCCCTCCTCCTCTGCGAGCGCCTCGGCGAGCAGGCGGTCGCGGACGGCGCGCCGCTGCCGTTGCTTCTCCGGATCCGGCACGGGCACGGCGGCGATGAGCCGCTGCGTGTAGGGATCGCGCGGCTCGGAGACGATCTGGCGGCTCGACCCGATCTCCACGAGCCGGCCGTGATGCATGACGGCGATCCGCGAGGCGAGCATCTCGACCACCGCGAGATCGTGGCTGATGAACAGGCACGCGAAGCCGTGCTCGCGCTGCAGGTCCTGGAAGAGCTGCAGCACGGTCGCCTGCACCGAGACGTCGAGGGCCGAGGTCGGTTCGTCGGCGACGAGGAGCTTCGGCTCGAGGCTGAGCGCCCGGGCGATGCCCACCCGCTGGCGCTGCCCGCCCGAGAGCTCGTGCGGGTACCGGTTCCGCAGGGAAGAGGGCAGCTGCACCTGATCGAGCAGGGTCTCCACCCGCTTGTCGAGGGCCGCGCCCTTGATGCCGGTGTGCAGGAGCAGCGGTTCCCCGATCGACTCCCCGATCGGCAGCCGCGGGTTGAGCGAGGAGCCCGGATCCTGGAAGACGATCCCGACCTGGGAGCGCAGCGGCTTGAGGTCGCGCGCCCTCGCGCCGACCATGTCGAAGCCGGCGATCTCGAGGCGACCCGCCTTGACCGGGAGCAGCCCCACGATCGCCCGGCCGACGGTGGTCTTGCCCGATCCCGACTCCCCCACGAGGCCCACGACCTCGCCCTGGTTCAGGGTGAGGGAGACGCCGTCGACCGCCTTGAACGCGGGCGTGCGGCCACGCTTGGGGTACTCGATCACGACGTCCTCGGCCACGAGCACCGGCTCCCCCAGCGGGGTCTCGCCGCCGTGGGCGAGCTCGTACTCGCTCAGGAGGGAGGTGCCGCCGAGGTGGGGCACCGCCTCGAGCAGCTGCTTGGTGTAGTCGTGCTGGGGGTCGTGGAAGATCTGCCGTGCGTCCCCGGTCTCCATGATCCGCCCGTGGCGCATGACGATGATCCGGTCGGCCATGTCGGCCACGACGCCCATGTCGTGGGTGATGAGCACGATGCCCGAGTCGATCCGGTTGCGCAGGTCCCGCATGAGCTTGAGGATCTCGGCCTGCACGGTCACGTCGAGGGCGGTCGTGGGCTCGTCGGCGATGAGCAGCTTGGGGTCGCACGAGAGCGACTGGGCGATCATCGCCCGCTGCCGCTGCCCGCCCGAGAGCTGATGCGGATAGGAGTTGAAGCGGGTCTGCGGATCGGGCATCTCCACGAGCCGGAGCAGTTCGAGCGCCCGCTCCTTCGCCTCCTTCGGCCCCACGTCGTTGTGGATGCGGATCGTCTCCACGATCTGGAAGCCGATCGTGTAGACGGGGTTGAGGGCCGTCATCGGCTCCTGGAAGATCACGGCGATCTCGCTGCCCCGGATCCGGCGCAGCCTGGCCGGCGTCATGCCCACGAGCTCCTGGCCCGCGAGCTTCGCGCTGCCCGCGGATCGGCCGTTGGGCGGCAGCAGGCCGAGCAGGGAGAGGGACGACTGGGTCTTGCCCGAGCCGGACTCCCCCACGATCGCCAGCACCTCACCGGGGGCGACGTCGTAGGTCATGTCGACCGCCGCGGGGAACCATTCGTTCTCCACGAGGAAGTCGACATGGAGGCCGCGCACCGACAGGATCGGCTCCCGCGGCGTGCCGGTGCTCTCACCGGTGTCGGTGGTGGCGATGGTGCTCACGCGTGCTCACCTTTCTCGAAGCTGCTGGATGGGAGGATGACGCCATGCCCGAGTCCCCCGGCGCGTTCGACACGGCCGTCTTCCGCACGGGGTTCTCCCGCGTGTTCCCGTGGGTCGCCGCCGCCGCGGCCCTCGCGGGCGCGATCGCCGCGGCGACCCGCGGCGGCTGGGGCGACCTGTGGCGTTCGGGCCCCTGGATCGCCCTCGCCGTGGCGCTCGTGTGGCTGCTGTTCGCGCTGCCGCGGGTGGAGGTCTCGGGCGGCGGCGTCCTGCTTGTCAACGTGGCCCGCACTGTGTGGGTGCCGTGGCCGGCCTTCTCCTCCGCCGACGCCCGGTGGGCCCTGCGGGTGCGTACGGACGACGACCGCGAGTTCTCCTCGTGGGCCCTGCCGGCCGGCAGCGGAAGTCTGCGCCGCCTGCCGCTGCGCGACGGTGGCCGGGCGGAGTCCGGCCACGCCCGCCCGGGCGAGCGGGCGCCGTCCATGATCCGGGGTGGGAGCGCCGAGGCGGCGGTGCTCGAGATCGGTGAGCGCGTGCGCTCGCTGACCGAGGCGGGCTTCCTGCCGGCGCGGCCCGAGGCCCCGGCGCGGGTGAGCCTCAACCGCCGCCCGCTCGCGGTGCTCGCGGTCATCGCCGCGGTGGCGGCCGGATCGGCCGTCCTCGGCTGACGCCGCGGCCCTCCCCCGCGGGCTCATTCGCCCGCGCTCACGGCGGCGTCCGGCGCCGCGGCCCGGCGACGGGCACGCCGCGAGGGAACCTTCTTCTGGCGCGGGTCGAACGCGTCGCGCAGCCCGTCGCCGATGAAGTTGACGCACAGCGCGATCGCGATGATGAACAGGCCCGGCCACCAGAACAGCCACGGCCGGGTGGCGAACGAACTCTGATACGCGGAGATCATCGTGCCGAGCGAGATATTCGGCTCCCGGATGCCGAAGCCGAGGTAGCTGAGCGAGGTCTCGAGCAGGATCGCCGAGCTCATGAGCAGCGTGACGGCCACGATGATGACCCCCATCGCGTTCGGCAGCATGTGCTTGAAGATGATCCGGGAGTTGCTCGCGCCGGCCACGCGGGCGGCGTCCACGAACTCCCGCTCCCGCAGGCTGAGGAAGTCCCCGCGCACGAGGCGTGCGATCGGCGGCCACGCGATGAGCCCGAGCGCGAGGCCGAGCGAGAACGGGGCGGCCGAACCGAGGAGCTTGCCGAGCATGGCGCCGATCACGATGACCGGCAGGGTGATCACGAGATCGGTGAGGCGCATGAGCAGGTTGTCGGTCCGGCCCCGGAAGAATCCGGACAGGGATCCGAAGATCGTGCCCACGATCGTGGCGACCAGGCCGATGACCACCATGATGAAGATCGAGGTCTGCACCCCCTTCATCACCCGGGCGAAGATGTCGCGGCCGAGTTCGTCCTGGCCGAAGGGGTGCTCGCCGATGGCGAACGAGCCGCTCCACGGCATGACGAGCGTCGGGCGCCCCCCGGGCAGGACGCTCTCCGGGGTCTGGTACGGCGTCCACGTCCACCAGCCGGGCAGCGGGCCGTAGCCGATCGAGGTGAACGCGAGCAGCACGATGAGCAGGAGCACGACCAGGGAGATCATCGCGCCCTTGTGGCGGAAGAACCGCTCGCGCACGATCCGGCCCTGGGACTTGCCCTCGGTCTCCTTGAGCTCGATCGCGTTCTCGACGGCGTCGTAGGAGTCCCCCGCGCCCTCGGGCTCGGGGATCTCCGGGGGGATGTTCGAGATGCTCACTGGTCTACCTTCCTTGTGTCAGCGTTCTTCGATAGGACGCTGATGCACCCCGGGTGCTGCCGGGCCATCGCCCAGCTCGCTCGACACTGTTGATGTCCAGCATGAGATCTGCGAGGTCTGGTGGCTGCCCGGGACGTGTGGACCGTCGATAGGGCTGAGCGCCAAACCCGGTGACGGGGGCGAGCGCCGATCAGTGAGCGAACCGGCAGACACGTCCCGGCTCCCACAGCACCGTGAGACGAGGGCGCCTCCCCACTGGTACGAGCAGCAAGGAGGCTGACATGAAGTCTGCCAACACACCCACCATGAACAAACCCTGTGCCTGCCCGAGGAACCTCCCGGCGACGTGACCGCCGGTCTGGACTGGGCCCGTGACGACCACGCGGTCAGCGTGGTAGATCATCGCGGCCGTGAAATCGACCGATGCATGATCGAACACACCGCGGAGGGGCTGCGCGCCCTGCTCACCTTCCTGGCCCGCAACAACGCCACCGAAGTCGCGATCGAACGCCCGACGGACCCGTGATCGACACGCTGCTGGACGCCGGCATCACCGTGGTCGTGATCAGCCCGAACCAAGTCAAGAACATCCGACGCCGATACGGCTCCTCCGGCAACAAGGACGACCGGTTCGACGCGTTCGTCCTCGCCGACACGCTCCGCACCGACCGGGCACGACTGCGCCCGCTCGTCCCGGACCGAGACGACACGATAGCTCTGCGCCGGGCATGCCGTGCACGCAAGGACCTCATCGCCCACCGCATCGCGACCGGAAACCAGCTGCGCGCGCACCTGCGCAACGCACTGCCCGCCACAATCGGACTGTTCAAGGACATCGACTCCGACATAGCTCTGTCGTTCCTGGAACGCTTCGACACCCAAGACAAGCTGGACTGGCTCACCCCCACCAGACTCGGCACCTGGCTGCGCAAACAGGGATACTCCGGACGCACCAGCTCCACCGTGCTGCACACGAAGATCCTCGCCGCACCCCGCGGACCCGAAGGTGACTTCGCCACAGCCCTGGCCACGATCACCGCCAGCCACGTCGCCGTCCTGCGCACCCTCCAGGCCCAGACCCGCACCCTGGAGAAGCACATCGATCAGCAGCTGACCACCCACCCCGACGCGCACATCTTCACCAGCCTGCCCCGATCCGGGCGCGTCCGCGCCGCCCGACTGCTCGCCGAGATCGGCGACTGCCGCTCCCGATTCCCCACCCCCGAAGCACTCATCTGCCTCGCCGGAGCAGCACCATCGACCCGCCAATCCGGGAGGATCCGCGTCGTCGGATTCCGTTGGTCCTGCGACAAACAACTCCGCGACGCCGTCACCGACTTCGCCGCCGACAGCATCAAAGCCAACCCATGGGCCGCGCACCTCTACCAACAAGCCAGAACCAGAGGCCACGACCACCCCCACGCCGTCCGAATCCTCGCCCGAGCATGGCTCACCATCATCTGGCACTGCTGGCAAGACCACGTCCCATACAACCCCAGCAAACACCGAGCACTCCAGCCCTACCTCACCCCCGAAAACAAGGCGGCTTGACATAGGGCTTCTCATGCGTTCACCCGAATCCGTGGGTCGAGGGCGGCGTAGATGAGGTCGGCGATGATGTTCGCCACGATCGCCGCGAAGGCCACGACCACGAGGTAGGCCATGAGCGGGTCGATCTCGGCGTCCTCGAGGGACCGGATGAACAACTGCCCCATGCCGGGTCGGGAGAAGATGTGCTCGGTGATGATGGCGCCGCCGATGAGGGTGATGACATCGAGCGGCACGATCGTGGCGAGGGGGATGAGCGAGTTGCGAAAGCCGTGGCGCATGACCACGGTGCGCTCGCTCAGGCCCTTGGCGCGGGCGGTGCGGATGTAGTCCTGGCTCATCACCTCGAGCATCGATCCCCGGGCGTAGCGGGTGTAGCCGGCGAAGGAGATGAGCATGAGCGAGATCGTGGGCAGGATGAGGTGCATCGTGGAGTCGAGCACCGTGACCCAGAAGTTCCCGCCGAGCTCGGGGGTCACGTCGCCGATGGTCGGGAACGGGCGGCCGTTGATGACGTTCGAGTCGAAATACGGCCGCCACACCTGGAGCACGCGGTCGACGAACATGAGGAAGGCGACCGAGACCGCGACGATCGCGCCCGTCCGGGCCGACTGGCGCCAGTCCGGTCCGCGCCAGGCCACGCCCACGAGTGCGCCGACGACGGCCGCCAGCAGCCCGAGCAGGAAGGCGATCCCGTAGCTCATGTGCGGCGTGAGCTCGCGGAAGACGCCCTGCATCGGATAGTAGAGCGCGAGGCCGATGGCCGCGCAGCTGAGCGCGGCGCCGAGCGAGCGACGGTTGTTCAGCCCGGTCGAGAGCAGCGTCACGCCGAGGGCGATCGCGATCGAGGTGATCGCCAGCAGCGGCAGTCCGATATTCGGCCTGGACCACCAGCCGCTCGCCTGCAGGTAGACGAGCACGCCCGCCGTGGCCGCGAGGGCGATGACCCCGTGCGTGAGCCGGTGTCTGAGCGGGCCGCCGATCATGAGGGTCCACAGCACCGCGGCGACGACGCCCACGCCGGCGATCACCGCGTAGGCGAGGAACGGGTCGGCGAGGAAGTCGTTGAACCCGATCGCGACCCACTGCTTGAGCAGCACCGCCACCCAGAAGGAGGGCAGGGAGTACATGAGGAAGGAGAAGAACGTGATGAGGTAGTCGAAGCTCGTGTACTGGCGCAGCGCGGAGACGATCCCGACGGCCACACCGAGGAGGATGGCCAGCACGGTCGCGGCCGAGACGAGCTGGATCGTGGAGACGATCGCCCCGCCGAGGAGGTCGGTCACCTCCCGGCCGGAGCGCCACGCCGTGCCCATGTCGCCCTGCACGAAGTTCACGATCCAGTCCCAGTACCGCTCGACCCACGACTGATCCAGGTGGAGCTGGTCGATCCGGGCCGCGATCTGCAGTTCCTTGTTCGGGTCGGTCGAGGTGATGAGATCCTCGAGCGGATCGATCACCAGATCCGAGAGCCCGTACATGACGAAGGTCGCGACGAGGAGCACGCCCAGCCCGATGAGCAGGCGGCGGACGATGAAGGCCAGCATCGGGGGTGGTACCTCGCTCACGAACATGGGGACGGAGTCGGCGCGGTGTCGCCGAGTCTATGACGGGGCCCGAGCGCGCGCCGGGCGAACGGTGCGGCGCGCCGGGCGAACGATGCGCGCTCGGGCAGCGGATGAGGGGCGCCCGGCGGGCGCCCCTCATCCATCAGGTCAGTCGGCGCGGATCAGGAACCGACCTTCCAGTTCCAGAACCCGTAGAAGATCGTCGGGGAGATCGTGATCGGGTCGATTCCCTCGATCGTGGACCGGTAGGCCGTGACGGAGGGGAACTGGTAGAGCGTGAGCCCGAACGCGTCGTCCACGAGCTGAGCCTCGATCTTGCCGAGCAGCTCCTCCTGCTCCGCCGGCTCGGTCGCGACCAGCAGCTGGTCGAGCAGCCCGTCGACCGTCTCGCTCGAGTAGCCGCCGAAGTTGTTGATGGCGCCGGTGCGATAGTTCGCATCCCCCTCGGTGACCGCCGTGGAGGTGGACTGCCAGCCGAAGACGGAGGCGTCGTACTTGGAGTTGTCCGACAGCAGCCGGCCCCACTCGTCGCTGCTCGAGTCGATCACGTTGAACAGGTCGTCCTGGCCGGCCGACTGGGCGATGAGCGTGTACTCGTTCTGCCGGCGCGGGTTCGCCTTGTCGAACAGGAACCGCACGTCGACCGGGGTGTCCACGCCGGCCTCCTCGAGAAGCTGCTTGGCGCCGTCGACGTCGACCTCGGAGAACTTCGCACCCATCTGGTTCGCCTCGGTCACCGCGTCGTACATCGGCGCGCCGGGCAGCACGTTGTAGGAGTTGCGGATCACGGCCTGGGAGTTGAGCGGCACGATGAGCTTGTCGAGGATCTCCTGGCGCGGGATGAGCTTGAGGAACGCCTGGCGGACCTTGAGGGCCGCCGCCGCGTCGCCGCCGTAGGTGGCCGGATCGAACGGGCCGCCGTTGTCGAACATGAGGTCGACGTGCTCGTACGTGCCCTCGATGCCCTCGAGCACCGTGTAGTCGTCGCCGAGTGCCTTGAGCGCCTCGACCACGTCCGTGGTCGACTGCGGGGAGATGAGGTCCACCTCGCCGTTCTGAAGGGCGGAGACCGCGGCCATCGCGTCCGGGATCGTCCGGATGGTGATCTTCTCCGGGCCGCCGGTGCGGTCGCCCTCGTAGTCGTCGCGGGCCTCGAGCGTGAGGTACTGGTCCTGCTTGTACTCGGTCATGATGTACGGGCCGCTCGAGAGGTAGAGCGAGGGGTCGTCCGGCAGCGCGCCGGAGAACTGGAAGCCCGTGTTCCAGAACTTCGAGATCTTGACGAGCGCGTCCTTGTCCTCGTTCTTGAACGCGTCGATGAGGGCCTGCTTGGCCTCGGCCGGGTCCTCGACGCCGAGCGCGTGCTGGGCCACGACGTGCGCCGGAACGCCGGTCTCGAGGTTGACGTTCCAGTCGCCGAACGGCTTGGTGTAGGTGAAGGTGATCGACTTGCCGTCGTCGGAGATCTCCGGGAAGTCCTCGATCAGGCCGACGGTGGAGTTCGTGCCGTTGAAGTAGACCTGGTCGGCCGTCGCCTTCTCGTCGGTCTCGCCCTCGTCGGTCAGGGCGTCCTCGTCGGCGATGGTGTTGAAGTTGCCGGAGACCGCGCCCCAGAACATCACCAGGTCGGCCGCGTCGACCGGCGTGCCGTCGGACCACGTCGCGGTGTCGGCGAAGGTGTACTTGACCTGGAGCGGGTCGTCGGAGACCTTCTCGTAGCTGCCGAATCCCGGGTCCTGCACGAGGTTGAGCTGGTCGTCGTAGTACATGAACCGGTCGTTCGTCAGGTACAGGACGTTCGCGTTCTTCGTCGCGTTGCCGGTCGAGCTGTCGGGGTTCGTCTCGTCCAGCTGCTCGTTCCACGCGACCGACATGCTCGACGTGTCGCTGATCCCGGCGTTGCCGCCGTCGTCGGTCGCCCCTCCCGTGGCCTCGCCGCTGCTGCCGCATGCGCTCAGCACCATGGCACCCGCGGCCAGCGTGGCCGCGGCGGCATAAAATCGCCTGCTCTTCAATGTTCCTCCTATGGATATCGGGGGAATGCCGGACCGCGCCGCCCCGGGTGGGGTGCGGCGGGGGCAGGATCCCCCGTGGTTGGGGCGAGCATACGCGCGGCGATGCGCGCCGGTGCGGCCTCCTCGAGACTGAAACCGCATCGTTACCGGTGGGCGAGCGGAGCGTCGTCTCCCGCGGCCGAAGGCGCCTCGAACGAGACCGACGGCGCAGCTCGGCGCGACGTTCGTCGCCCCGGGGCGCGGCCGAGGTCGTCGCCTCGCCCCGTGGCCGCACGAGTGGATGCTCGCGCGCCGATGCGAGCCGCAGTAGCGTGACGGCACCGCCCGGGCCCACCGGCGACCAGCGAGGGAGACGAGCATGGACTTCACGCGGAAGGTGCCGCTGACCGGCGACCTCGTGACGCTCGAACCGGTGAGCACCGGGCACGTGTCCGCGATCGAGCCTCTCCTCGACGATCCGGAGGTGGCGATCCTCACGGGCACCTCCCACACGAGCACGCCCACTGCGGCACGGCCCTGGACCAGCGCGCAGCTGGCCGAGACCTACGCACGGTGGGCGACGGCGTCCGACCGGCTCGTCTGGGCGATCCGGGAGAACTCGACGGGCCGGATCGTCGGCGAGTCCGTGCTCAACGACCTCGACCCCGGAAACCGCTCGTGCGGGTTCCGGATCTGGATCGCCGGAGCCACCGGGCGCGGACTCGGCACCGAGGCGGTGCGGCTGACGATGGCGCACGCCTTCGAGGTGCAGCAGCTGCACCGGGTGAGCCTCGAGGTGTACGCGTTCAACCCGCGGGCCCGGCACGTGTACGCCAAGGCCGGGTTCCGGCACGAGGGGACGATGCGTGAGGCGCTTCGCTTCGACGGCGGCTGGGTGGACGCCGAGCTCATGGCGATGCTGCGCACCGACCGGCCCGCGCCTTGACGCCGGTCAAGTGCACGGCCCGGGCCGGGGCGTAGGGTGCGGGCCATGGCCCTTCACCCGAATCTCTCGCCGGCGGCGACCCTCCTCGGCACATGGACGGGGGCGGGGCGCGGGGAGTACCCGACGATCACGTCCTTCGAGTACACGGAGGAGCTGAAGTTCACGGATGTGGGCAAGCCGTTCCTCGTGTACTCCCAGCGCACGTGGTCGCCGGAGGGGGCGCCGCTGCACATGGAGTCCGGGTTCGTGCGGATCCCGGCGGAGGGCGCCGTCGAGATGACGCTCGCGCAGCCGACCGGACAGACGGAGCTGGCCGAGGGGCGCCTGCGGCTCGACGACGACGTGCTCGAGTTCGACCTCATCGCCCGGATCATGAACTCCGCGAGCGCCAAGCACGTGCAGGTGACCCGGCGGCGGTACACGGTGCGCGGCGACA
Source organism: Pseudactinotalea sp. HY158 (assembly GCF_009660225.1). Taxonomy (NCBI): domain Bacteria; kingdom Bacillati; phylum Actinomycetota; class Actinomycetes; order Micrococcales; family Cellulomonadaceae; genus Pseudactinotalea; species Pseudactinotalea sp. HY158. Next base: position 904,632 of record NZ_CP045920.1, on the reverse strand, counting down.
CGCTCGAAGTCGACTTCTCGATGGCCGCGGTCGGGCAGCCGCTCGTGCACCACCTGGCCTCGGCGCTGCGGCGGGGGTAGGGGCGGCGGGTGCACGGGCCCGGTCCATCGGCGACGATCCGTCCGCCTGCATGCGTGCCGTCGATCCACCCGCCGTCAATCTGCGTTGACAGAATCCATGACGTCAACTAATGTTGACGCATGGTTTCCGATATCGATGCTGCGGCGGGCGACGACCCGATCACCGGATTGCGCGCGGTTCGCTCGCTTCGGGAGCTGGCCGACCGGCTCGAGGTTCTGCAGGTGAACCGGGCTCGCGAGCTCGGCATGCCCTGGCAGGAGATCGCGGACGCACTCGACGTCAGTCGGCAGGCAGTGCACAAGAAGCACGGACGGAGAAGATGATGTTCGAACGGTTCACCAAGCAGGCACGCGGCGCCGTCGTCGCCGCTCAGGACTCGGCGCGGGCGTCCGGGGCCTCGCGGATCGATACCCGACACGTGCTCCTCGCCCTCCTCGAGCGGGGCGGCCTGACCGATGCGCTCGGCCGCATCGACGTCGACGCCGCGGCACTGACCGAGGAGATCGGCACGCAGGTCTCCCGGGCGGGTCTCGACGGCGCCGCCCTCGGCTCACTCGGAATCGACCTGGATGAGGTGGCCCGGCGCACCGACGAGGTCTTCGGCCCGGGATCCCTGGGCACCGCACGGCGCGGCCGTGGGAGCCTGCCGTTCGCGCGGGACGCCAAGAAGGCGCTCGAGCTGGGCCTGCGCGAGGCGGTCGCGCTGGGTGATCGCTCGATCGACGCGCGGCACCTGGCACTCGGGATCCTGCGCGCCGACTGTCCCGGACGGGAGGCGCTCACTGCTGCGGGCGTCGACCCGGACCGGCTGCGGTCCGCGCTGCAGGAACGGCCCGCGAGGAGCGCCTGACTATGCGGGCGCGGGCCGGCCGGCCCCGCCGGTCAGTCACGGCGGCGCGGGCCGGTCCACGGATCGGCGAGCGCGCGGGCCGTCTCCATCATCAGCGCGTGCACGAAGGCCTGCGGCAGGTTGCCCCGCATCTGCCGCTGCGTCGTGTCGTACTCCTCCGAATACAGTCCGGGCGGCCCGCACGCCGCCCGGTTGCGTTCGAACCACCGGCCGGCCTCGACCTCGCGGCCCTGCCGGTGCAGCGCCAGGCTCGTCATGAAGCCGCACAGGAGGAACGCGCCCTCCGCCTCGCCGAGCCGGCGCTGGTCGTGACGGAACCGGTACATGAAGTGGTCCTGGGCCAGCCCCTCGAGGATCCCGGCGAGGGTGGCCACGGTCCTCGGGTCGTCGGCCGGCAACGCGCCCCGGATGGCCGGGATGAGGAGCGCCGCGTCGACCCGGTCGTCGCCGGGGGCGCGCTGCCAGCGTCCGCTGGGATGGAGGCAGTCGGCGGAGACGTCCGCGAGGATCGAGTCGGCCAGGGAGGTCCACTCCGAACCCTGCCGGGCGGGGGCCGCACTCGCGACGGCGCGCAGTCCCGCCACGCAGCTGAGCCGGGAGTGCGCCCACCGCCGCTCGTCGAGTTCCCAGATGCCCGCGTCCGGCTCCATCCGGCACGCGCGGATGGCCGCGACGGCGGCCTCGACCGCCCGCCAGTGGACCGTGTCGAGCCGGTCGAGGCGGGCGGCGGCCGCGAAGAGCGAGAGCGCCTCGCCGAACGCGTCGAGCTGGAACTGCTCGTTCGCCCAGTTGCCGACCTTGTCGGCGCCGCCGGGGTAGCCCGCGAGATCGAGCGACCGCTCACCCGGCACGGGGCCACCGGTGATCGTGTACGCGGGCTTGAGCCGCGGGCCGTCCGCGAGGATCCGCTCCGACACGAAGCTCACGGCATCGTCGAGCAGCGGGTGGGCGCCGCACGCGGCCACGGCCTCACCCGCATAGCTCTGATCGCGGATCCACGCGTATCGGTAGTCGTAGTTGCGCCCCTGCCCCACACGTTCCGGCAGCGACATCGTGGCACCCGCGACCATCCCCCCGCCCGGCGAGGTCAGTCCCCGCAGGACCGCATAGGACTGGCGGACATCGCCGTCCGCGATCGTGCCCGAGATCGGCGGCACCGCCCGCTGCCAGGCCGTGCCGGTCGCGGCCCAGGCACGGTCCGGGTCGAGGGGGGCACCGCGAAGCGGCTCGTCGGAGAGTTCGAGCACGAGGTCGTGCGGAGCGCCGGGGGCCACCTCGAGGTGCGCGCGCAGGGCGCCGTCGTGATCGACCTCGGCCGACGGCGCGCCCAGGAAGCGCATGTACAGGGTGCCGCACCGCGCCGTCCACACGCCCTCGTCGCAGGACAGCCGCCGCATCCGGCGGCTGCCGAAATCGGCGCGCGGGTCGAGCACGACGTCCACGTCGGCCGGCTGGTCCAGCGCCACCACCCGGCGCAGGACGACGGCGGTGTGGGCGTCTCCCGGAAACGCCAACGCCTCCCTCGACTCGAGGATCCGGCTGGTCGTGACCCACCGGCTGCGCCAGATCAACGTGGCGTCCTCGTAGTACCCGCCCCAGACGAACCGATTCGTGCTCGGGGTGACCGCGAACTTGCCGCCGCCCCCGATCAGCGAGGAGAACACGGCACCGGAGTCCCAGCGCGGCATGCACATCCAGGCGATGTCGCCGCGCGGTCCGATGAGCGCGCCACGCTGCCCGTCGGCCAGGAGGGCGTATTCACGGAGCACGTGCGGCGGGAACTCCTCCGAGTCACGTCGCTGCTGCGCCTTGGTCGACATCTCGTCTCCTCTCAGATTCCGGCCGCGTTGGCGTAGAACTGCTGGTCTTCCCGCCAGCCGCCCATGCCCATCCCGATCTCGGACACGTCATCGACGAACTCGATGGCCCGGATCCACTTGACCATCTTGAAGCCGAGCTGGGTCTCCACCCGGAGTCGAATCGGGGCGCCGTGCTCCACCGGCAGCGGAGCGCCGTTCATCTCGAGCGCGAGGATGGTCTGCGGGTTCTCGGCGAGATGGATCGGGATGGTGCCGTAGAAGTAGCCGTACCGCCCCTCGCCCTCGGTCAGCCCCTTGTCGTCCATGGCGTAGAAGACGACGCGGGTGGCGCGCGGGTCGGGTTCGACCTGGGCGATGACGTCCGCGAGCGGCACCCCGGCCCATTCCGCGACGGCGGTCCACCCCTGGATGCAGTTGTGCTTGGTGATCTGACGCTGCGAGCCGAGTTCTCGCAGGTCGGCCAGCGCGTACGCGGCCGGATGCGCGACGAGTCCGCCGACCGTCAGCCGGAAGTCGCGGAAGCCGTCGGCGGCCATCCGCTCGTACTCCGCGCCGGCCGGCGGATAGCCGTTGACGCGAAAATACGGGGAGATCGCCGTGTGCGGGTAGTGCTGATTCGACGTGAACCTCCGGGAGATCGCCCGCTCGAACGGGTCGACCATGAGGCCGAGGAGCCGCTGCGTGCGCCGGCGATGCCGCAGGGAGTACCAGGTGACCACCACCTGGAGGACGATGATCGCCAGCAGCACGGCCGCACCGATACCGGTGGCGAGCCGGCGGTCGCCGCCCGGATCCCCGAGGACGATCGCCGCGAGCTCCTTGGGCAGTCCGTGGATCACCACCATGGTCACGTGCACCACGATGAAGGCGGCGAACGCGCACATGAGCAGGAAGTGGAGGCTCCGCGCCCCCTGCTTTCCGCCGAAGATCCGTCCGTAGCGGGGGAAGCGCGCGAGCACCGAGGGCGACATGGCCGCGCCGGTGGCGATCTGGAGCGGTGCCATGAGGAAGACGACGACGAAGTAGGCGAGCTTCTGGGCGGGTTCGAACGGCTCGCCGGGGATCGTGGCCGGCAACTCGAACTGCAGGTAGCTGCCGATCGCGTTGATGGAGTCGGGAACGATCGACCAGTGGACCGGCACGAGGTAGCGCCAGTAGCCGGTCGCGAACACGGCCACGATGTACACGAGCCCGGTGAGGATCCAGAACTGGATCGTCATGAAGTGCCAGTGCCGCCCGAGGCCCAGGTTCTTGCGCCCGGGCAGGGCGAGCACCGGTGACCACGACTCCTCCTCGTCCAGCGAGGTCCACGGCCGGCGCGAGTCCGCGCCGAACTGCTTCCTCGACAGCCGCAGCCATTGACGCCCCGGCGGGCAATCGTCGCGCCAGTGCAGTTTCGGGAAGGCGGACAGCACCTCGATCCCCGAGCGGAAGAGCAGCAGCATCCACATGACGTTCAGCGCATGCGTGACCACCACCCACCACGGAAAGAAGTCCGACATTCCTCCTCCACTCGGGCCCGGTGATCCACCGGCCACGAACCGGTCCTTTCAATGTGCGCCACGCCTGGCACGCCGACAAGGGCCGGAGCACACTGGATGCATGGTCGATCCCACCGCGCCCGCGATCGAGACGGAGCTGGCGCACCTGCGCGCGGCGCTCCTGTCCGGCCGCGGGCCCGGCGCCTCCCCCGCCGAGATCGCCGCCCACACCCGGGACCGGCCGTGGCTCCCGGGAGTCCCCACCGAGCGGGCTCTGGGCCGCGTAGCCTGCCGGGCCGCCCGCGCCCGCGCGGGTGCGCGCTCGGGCTCGGCCGGTACTCCCGGTCGCCTCCTCGACGGCGCCCTCACCGGGGTCGCGACGGTCGTCGCGGTGGTGTTCCTGCTGCGGTCGATGCGCCGGGGCCGCGGTGACGCTCGGCGGGGCGGGCACCGATGAGGATCGATCTGCGCGGCCGGGTGGCGGTGGTCACGGGGGCCGGGCGCGGGATCGGCCGCGACGTCGTCACGACCCTGGCGGGCGAGGGCGTACGCACGGTCGCCTGCGACGTCACGGCCGGCGACCTGCGATCCCTCGGCACGGACCTCGCCTCCTCCGGGACCGAGAACCTGCAGTTCGAATGCGACGTCCGGGACGAGGCGGCCGTGCGCGAGACGGTCCGCGCGGCGCACGGGCGGCTCGGCCGGATCGACATCCTCATCAACAACGCGGGGGTCGTGGACGACGCCACCATCGAGCACCTGAGTGAATCCACGTGGGACCTCGTTCAGGACGTGAACGTCAAGGGCACCTTCCTCATGTGCAAGGCCGTCATCCCCTACATGAAGGCGCAGCGCGCCGGCCGGATCATCAACGCCGCCTCGTTCGCGGCCATCTCTCCACGGGTCGCCGGCGTGGCGTACGCGAGCTCCAAGGCCGCCGTGGCCCATCTGACGCGCGGGCTGGCGGGCGAGCTCGGCCCGTGGGGGATCACCGTCAACGCCTACGCCCCGGGCATGATCCCCACCGAGATGAACCACTTCGCCGAGTTGCCCGAGGACCAGCAGCAGCGGCTGCTCGAGACCCTGACGCTGCGGCGGTGGGGCACGACCGGCGACATCGCGAACCTCATCTGCTTCCTGGCCTCGGATCGGGCGTCCTACATCACCGGCGCCCTGATCGACGTCAGCGGCGGGAAGCTCGCGACGCAGATCCCCGCCGAGGCATACGACCTCGCGGGCGACGCCTGAGGCCCGCGGACCGCGCGGGCGAGGGGACGACGCGAGGCTACCTGCCGTAGGAATGGCTGCGCACGGGTGTGATCACCAGTTCGTTGACGCAGACCTCGCGCGGCGAGGTGACGACGAAGGCGACCGCGCGGGCGACGTCCTCCGGCCTGAGCATCCTGGCCCGGGCGGCGGCGTCCGGAACGCTCGGGCGCTGGTCCACGAAGGCCGTGTCGATATCCCCCGGGCACACGACGCAGGCGCTGACGCCGTGGGCGGACTCCTGGTCGTTGAGCTGCTCGGTGAGCGAGGCGAGCGCGGTCTTGCTCGCGGAATACGCCACGCCGGCACCCCGCCCGAGGGTCCAGCCGGCCCAGGAGGACAGCACGACCACCCGGCCGTACCCGCGCTCGCGCATCCCGGGCAGGACGGCCGAGATCGTCGTCGCGACGGCGATGAGATCGGCCTCGACCACGTCGCGGAACCCGGCCGGGTCGAGCTCCGCCCAGGACCGCTCGGGCACGTTCCGGCCCGCACAGAAGATCACCTCGGCGATCGGTCCGAACTCGTCGGCTATCCGGGTGGCGGCCGCCCGGACGGCGTCGTCGTCCGTCGCGTCGAGAACGTGCGCCGCGGCGCTGCCGCCGGCGTCCCGAACCCCGCGGCAGGTCTCCTCGAGGCGCTCGTGTCGGCGCCCGCTGAGCACGAGCCGCCGGCCGGTGGCCGCCAGCGCCGTCGCACTCGCCCGCCCCACACCGGACCCGGCGCCGACGATCCACGTCACCGCCAACGCGTCGTCCATTCGGCTACTCCTGCTCGCACGGGCCCCGCCGTGTTCCTCGGGCCACGAGCGACGATACCGGCGCCGCCCGTTCGACAGAACCCTCGCGCCGCGATCGGATGCGGAAGACGGATGCACCGTACGTATTGATGCCGGACACGGGGCCTCCCTAGTCTGGACATCACCTGTGGTTCACATCACAACGCAGCGAAGCTCCAGGAGGTCACCATGAACCACCAAGCTATGAGAAGAGCCGCAGCGGTCTCGGTCGCGACACTCATGGGTGTCGGCGCACTGACCGCGTGCGGAGGGGGCGACGACGGAGGCGGCGGGGCCTCGGACACGGTCAAGGTCACGCTCGCGAACCATGTGTGGACCGAGGCGATCAAGAAGAAGATCCCGGACTTCGAGAAGGAGTCGGGGCTCACGGTCGAGGTCAGCCAGTTGAGCGAGGACCAGTTGGCCGACAGCTACAAGGTCAAGCTCAACGCCGGCTCGAGTGACTTCGACGTGATGATGTACCGGCCGCTCCAGGTGGGCAAGCTGTTCGGCAAGAGCAACTTCCTCGCCGATCTCGGTGACAAGGTGACCGAGGATCCCGACTGGAACTGGGACGACTTCCAGGACGGGCCGGTGAGCCTGACCACCTATAAGGACACGGTCGTGGGCGTGCCGCTCATCACCGAGAGCGAGGTGCTCTACTACCGCAAGGATCTGCTCGAGCAGGCCGGGATCGACGTTCCGACGACCATGAAGGAGCTTGAGGCCGCGGCCAAGCAGATCTCCGAGGAGAACGACGGCGTCGCCGGATTCGTCTCGCGCACCCAGGCGTCCGCGGCCGTGACCCAGTTCTCGGGGTTCCTCTACAGCTTCGGCGGCACCTGGACCGACGGCAACGACAACGCCACGATCAACACCGACGAGGCCAAGGCCGCCTACGCGTTCTACGGAAAGCTGCTGCGGGAGTACGGCCCCGACCAGTTGAGCACCGACATGAGCTGGCCCGAGGCGATGGCGATCTTCCAGCAGGGCAAGGCGGCGTTCGAGACGGACGCCTCGAGCCTGTACGACAACCTCGGCAACCCGGACAAGTCGAAGGTCGCCGACGATGTCGGCGTGGCGGCCTTCCCCGCCGGCCCCGCCGGTTCGAAGCCCTACAACGTGGCCGCCTGGGCGCTCGGGATCAACGCGAACTCCGAGAATCAGGACAACGCCTGGACGTTCATCAAGTGGGCCACGAGCCCCGACATGACCCTCGAGATGCAGAAGGAGGGCACGCCGAGCGCACGGACGTCGGTCTGGGACAACCCCGACAGCACCGCGGACCTGCCCGATGACCTGGTCGCCGCCATCGCCGCCAACGGCAAGAACGGTGTGGGCACGGACCGCCCGCTCGTGGTGAACGTGGCCGAGGCGCGGGAGATCGTGGGCACCCCGATCGTCGTCGCGATCACCGGTGGCGATTCCGACGCCGCCGCCGAGACCGCGAACTCCAAGTTCCAGGACCTCCTGGATTCGGAGAAGTAGCCCGGCCGTCCGTCGTCGATCCCGAGGAGAGGTGGACAATGGCCGTGGCCCCGCCCCCTGAGGTGTCAGGCAGGGAGAAGCTGTCGCAGTGGGCGAACAGCCACCGCAAGTGGCTGTTCGCCTCACCCGCCGTGCTGTTCATCGTCCTGCTCATCGTCATCCCGATCGGCTGGACGCTCTACCTCAGCTTCACGGACGCGGCCGGTTCCGTTCGGGCGCCGTTCGGCTTCGTCGGCTTCGACAACTACATCGACGCGCTCACCAACACCTCTCGCTTCTGGCCGGCCGTCTGGCGCACCGCCGTCTTCACCGTCGGCGCCCTGATCTTCGAGTTGGCCGCCGGGCTCGCGATCGCGCTGCTGCTGCGGCGTCCGTTCAAGGCGCAGGGGTGGGTCCGGGTCGTGGTCCTGCTCCCGTTCGTGGCCACACCCGTGGCCATCGCGATGATGTGGCGGTTGATCTTCAACCCGAACATCGGCTTCGCGAACCAGGTGCTCGGGTGGTTCGGCATCGCCCCGCAGCCCTGGTTCGCGGACCCGAGTTCGACCCTGCCCACGCTCATCTTCGTCGACGTCTGGGAATTCACGCCGATGATCGCCGTGATCCTGCTCGCCGGCCTGACCTCCCTGTCGGACGAGCCGGACGAGGCGGCCCGGATCGACGGCGCGGGCGCGTGGCAGCGGCTCTGGTACGTGACCCTGCCGCTGCTGCGGCCGATGATCCTCGTGGCGATCATGCTGCGCGCGATCGACGCGCTCAAGACCTTCGACCTGCTCTACGTGGTCAAGGGGCCGGGCGGCGGCTCCTTCCACGAGGCGGAGACGCTGAACATCTACGCGTACACGGAGAGCCTGCTGTTCAGCAACTTCGGCTATTCCTCCGCCGTGCTCATCCTGTTCTTCCTCATGATCGTCCTGGTGATGTGGCTGCTCACCCTGCGGCGCAGGGAGGTGACGTGATGACGACGGCCCGCGTGGCCGGGGCCGGACGCGGCCGGCACCCGCACTCCGTTCCCGTGCGCCGGCGGCCGCTGCGGCAGCGCTCCTACTCGGCGTTCCGCGGCCTCATGATCGCCCTGGTCATCGTGATCTTCCTCGCGCCGCTGCTGTGGATGCTCATGTCCTCCTTCAAGCGGAACGTCGACATCCAGGACACGTCGAAGTCCTTCGTGTTCTCCCCCACGCTCGCGAACTACACGGAGGTGTTCGGCCGGGACGACTACCTGGACTTCGTGGGAAACAGCCTGTGGATCGCGCTCTGGGCCACGGCGCTCTCGCTGCTCATCGGGGTTCCGGCGGCGTACGCGATGAGCCGGTTCAACATGCGCAGGTCCGCGCTCGTCGTGCTCCTGGCCCGGATCATCCCGGGCGTCAGCCTGCTCGTGCCCTGGTACTACATCTTCGCCAACCTCGGCTGGGTCGGGGGCTACAGCGTCATGATCCTGTCGCACATGTTCATCCTCATCCCCATCAGCGTCTACATCATGATGTCGTACTTCGACTCGATGCCGCCGGACCTCGAGGAGGCCTCGCTCATCGACGGCCTGACACGGATCGGCGCGTTCCTGCGGATCATGCTCCGGCTGTCGCTGCCCGGCATCGCCACGGCCGGGATCCTCTCGTTCATCTTCTCCTGGAACAACTTCATGTTCGCGCTCGTGCTGACCAGCTCGGAGACCAGGACACTGCCCGTGGCCGTGTTCGACTTCGTGTCCTACGCCAGCATCGACTGGGGGGCGATCATGGCCGCCTCGGTGATCATGACCGTGCCGATCATCGTCGTGGCCCTGTTCGCGCAGCGGTACATCGTCTCCGGCCTGACCGCCGGGGCGACGAAGGGATGAGTGCAGACATGACGACGACCGTCCACCCCTCCGGCGAACAGTTCGAGATCGGCCACGGCGACCAGCACGCGACCGTCGTCGAGGTCGGTGGCGGGATCCGGTCCTATACCCGGTCGGGCCGGGACGTGCTGCAGCCCTATCCGGTGGACGCCCTGTGCGACGGCGCCCACGGCACACCGCTCGTCCCGTGGCCGAATCGGCTGGCCGACGGCCGCTACAGCTTCGACGGCGCGGACTACCGGGTCGCGCTGACGGAACCGGCCAAGCGCAACGCGATCCACGGCTTCCTGCGGTGGCGGCCATGGCGGGCCCTCGTGCACGAGGCCGATCGGGTCGTCATGGCCGTGCGCCTGCTCCCGCTCACGGGCTATCCGTTCCTGCTCGACGTCGCCGTGGACTACCGCCTCTCCGCCGGCGGGCTCACCGTGACCACGACGGCGACCAACGCCGGCGATCGGTCCCTGCCCTACGGTTCCGGGCAGCACCCCTACCTCTCCCCCGGCCCGGAGGGCACGATCGACGAGGCCACCCTCCGCTTCGACGCCGCCACCCGGATCACGACCGACCCCGACCGGCAGCTCCCCACGGGCACCGAGGCGGTCGCCGGCACCCCCTTCGACTTCCGGGAGCCGCGGCGCCTCGGGGACACCGCGATCGACTTCGCCTTCACCGACCTGCCCCGCGACGACGACGGCCGGGCGTGGGTGCGACTGACCGGCGCGGACGGTCTCACCGCGGCCCTGTGGGTCGACCGCGCCTACCCCCTCGTCGAGCTGTACACGGCGGACACGCTCGCCCCGTCCCGTCGCCGCCGGGGCCTCGGCGTCGAACCGATGACGTGCCCGCCGAACGCGCTCGCGACCGGTCAGGGCATCATCCGGCTCGAGGCGGGCGAGACCACGACCTCGACCTGGGGGGCGCTGGTGTCCGCCCCGTCCGAGGAGGCCGAGTAGGCGCTCGGCGACTCCGGCGGGTGCCCGGTGCGCGGCGTCGTCAGATCGCCCCGAACGCGACCACGCAGTTCTGCCCGCCGAACCCGAACGCGTTCGTGAAGGCGTGCCGGACCGACTGCTCCCGCGCGCATCCGGGCACGTAGTCCAGGTCGCAGTCGGGGTCGGGGGTGGTGTAGTTGAGCGTCGGCGGGATGACTCCCTCGCTGATCGCGAGCGCGCACACGAGCCCGGCGACGGCCCCGGCGGCGCCGATGAGGTGGCCGACCATGGACTTGGGGGCGGAGACGGCCACGTCGTCGGCGGCGGCCCCGAGCGCCTGCCTGAGCGCGGCGGTCTCGGTGCGGTCGTTCGCCCTCGTCGACGTGCCGTGCGCGCAGACGAGGTCGACGTCGCCCGGGTCGAGCCGGGCGGCACGCAGGGCCCGGGTGATCGCCCGGGTGGCGTAGCGCCCGCTCGGCTCCGGCGCGACGATGTTGAAGGCGTCGCTCGTGAGCGCCCCGCCGAGGATCTCGGCGTAGCCGGTCGCGCCCCGGGCCCGCGCGCGGGAGAGGCGTTCGACGACCATGACCACCGCGCCCTCGCCGAACACGAAGCCGTCCCGGTCGGCGTCGAACGGGCGGCTCGCCTCGGCCGGCGAGTCGTTGCGGCGCGAGAGCGCCCGCATCGCACTCAGGCCCGCGAACATGACCGGGGTGATCGAGGCGTCGGCGCCGCCGGCGAGCACCACGTCGGCGTCCCCGGAGAGCACGAGCCGGCGCGCCTCCACCAGCGCGTGGGCGCCGCTCGCGCACGCGAGCGCGCTCGCGTTGACCGGCCCGTGCACGCCGAGGTCGATCGCGATCTCGCAGGCGGGCATGTTCGTGAGCGAGGAGGGCACGAACCGCGGGCTGATCCGCCGGGTGCCCCCGGAATGGAACGCCTCGGTCGCCTCCTGCACCTCGGCGAAGCCCGACACGGCGCTGTTGAGGATCACGGCCGCCTCGGTCTCGGACAGGTCGCCCGGCAGGCCGGCGTCCCGGACGGCCTCCCGGGCGGCGACGACGGCGAACTGCGAGGTCCGGGACGTCCGGTTCGCCTGCTTCGGCGCCAGGTATGCCCCGGCGTCGAATCCGTGCACCTCGGCCGCGATCCGGGTCGGCAGGTCGGACGGATCGAACAGGCTGATCCGATCGACGCCGGAGCGCCCCGCCAGCAGGCCCGCCCAGGTCTGGCGGGTCGTGGTGCCGAGCGGGGTCACGGAGCCGATGCCGGATATGACGACGCGATCATCCATGCTGCGCTGCCTCTCTCGTGCGGACGGTGCCCTGGTCGGGCGGGGCGGTCGCGGCGGCGGTGCCCGCCCGGAGCCCCTCCTCGAACGCCTCCACCGCGCGCAGGCCGGCGGTGCTCCGGGCGCCGCCGATGACCGTGACGGGGATTCCGGCGGCCGTGAGGCGGGGGGCGAGGGGCGCGTGCGGTTCCTGCCCGGCGGCGATCACGACGGTGTCGGCCGGCACGAGGCGGCGGGCGCCGTCGTGGCGGATGTGCACCCCGGTGGCGTCGATCGACTCGTAGGTCACCCCGGACAGGGTGACGACGCCGGCGGCCCGGATCGCCTGCACGGCGGCCCAGCGGGTGCTCACGCCCATCCCCGCGCCGATCGACCCGGACCTGCGCATGATCGTCACCTGCCGGGCCGGGCCGGTGGCGGGTGGCTCGGCGCCGGGAGCCAGGCCGTGGCGGGCGAGGAACAGCAGGCTCGCGGCCGCGGCCGAGGTGGGCGCGGGCTCCGCGAGGAGGTGGGCCAGGTCGACGCCGATGCCGCCGGCCCCGACGACCGCCACGCGCCGGCCGAGCGCGCCCGGATCGGCGAACGCGGCCCGGTAGTCGAGGAGGCGTGCGGATCCGTCGTGGTCGATCTCGACCCGGCGGGGACGCACGCCGGTGGCGAGGACGACGTGGTCGAACCCCGCGAGCATGTCCGCCCCGGCGGCTCCGCGGACCTCCTCCCCCAGCCGCACGCCGACCCCGAGCCGGGCGAGCTCGTTCTCGAAGTACCGCACGGTCTCGAGGAAGTCCGACTTGCCCGGCACGAGCCCGGCGAGGAGGAACTGTCCCCCGATCCGCCGGCCCGATTCGATGAGGGTGACGTCGGCACCGTTCGCGGCCGCGGCCCGGGCGGCCTCCATCCCGGCCGGGCCGCCGCCGACGACCGCCACGCGCCGCCGGCGCCCGGCCCGGGCCTGGGCCCGGTCCACCCGGTCGACCACGTCCACCGGTGACGCCGGATAGTCGAGTTCGCGACCGGCCCGGGGATTGACCAGGCACGAGACCGCGGCGGTCCCGAACGACCGGTCGATGCACGCCTCGTTGCAGCCGATGCACGTGTTCACCAGCTCTGGCCGGCCGGCGAAGGACCGGGCCACGATCGCCGGATCCGCGAGGAACGGGCGCGCCATGGACACGAGGTCGGCCGCTCCCGCGGCGAGGATCTCCTCGGCCTGCGCGAGGGTGTTGACCCGGCCCGCGGCGATGACGGGCACGGCGGCGCCGGCGCCCGCGAGCACGCCCCGGATGCCCGCGGCGACCCCGGCCCAGACCCCGTGCGGCACGAGGGACTGGACGCTCGGCACCGGCGACTCGTGCCATCCGATCCCGATGTCGAGGGCGTCGGCGCCGGCCCGGACGAGGTCGACGGCGAGCGCGCCGGTCTCCTCGGGCGTCGAGGAGCCCGGCATCAGGTCCGCACCCGACATCCGCACGAGCACCGGCCCGGTGCCCGCGGCCCCGCGGACCGCGCCGACCACCGCGACCGGGAACCGTCGACGCCGGGCCGCGTCCCCGCCCCAGGCGTCGTCGCGCCGGTTCGTCAGCGGTGAGGCGAACTGGTTGAGCAGGTACCCCTCGGAGGCCATGACCTCGACCGCGTCGAACCCGAGCTCGAACGCCCGGGCCGCGCCCGCCGCGAACGCCTCGATCGTGTCGGCGATGCCCTCCTCCGTCAGCGCCACCGGCTCGCACCGGGAGAACCGGGAGTAGACCGCCGAGGGCGCCACCGGCCGCAGGCCGAACGTCGACTCGTGGGCGTACCGGCCCGCGTGGAACAGCTGCAGCGCGATGAGCCCACCCGCCTCGTGCACCTCCCGGGTGACACGCGCCCACACGGGCGCGTGGGCGTCGTCATTGATCAGTGCGTAGCCGGGCCCGCCCGCGCCCACCCGGGAGACGGCGGCTCCGCCGGTGACGATGAGGCCGGCCCCGCCGCGGGCCCGGGTCGCGTAGAACTCGGCGAGGGCGCCCGGGTCGCCGGTCTCCCGGTTCAGGTGCATCGACCCCATGACGATCCGGTGCGGCAGGGTCAACGTGCCGATCGCGACCGGACGTCGCGCCGTGGGGTAGGCGGTCGATGGGGAGGTCATGACGGTTCACTCCCGCCCGGGCCGCTCCGGCAGCCCGAGCGGGCTGGACGTGTCGTGATAGTACGGGGCGGCCGAGATCGTCATGCCGCCGTCGACGACGAGCGTCTGGCCCGTGATGTAGGCGGCCCGTTCGGAGAGCAGGAAGTCGATCGCGTTGGCCATGTCCGCCGCGGTGCCCGCGCGCCTGAGCGGGATCGTCTCGATCACCGCCGGCATCGGTGCCATGCCCGGCAGGGAGTAGAAGTAGTCGAGGGAGTCCGATTCGATGAGCCCGCCGTTCACCCCGTTGACCGTGATCCCGTAGCCGGCGAACTCCACGGCCATGTACCGGATGAACGACTCCACCGTGGCCTTGTAGGAGCCGAGCAGCGCGTAGGTGGCGAAGGCACGCATGCTGCCGTAGCTGGAGACCGCGACGATGCGCCCGCCCCGGTCCATGAGCTTGACCGCCTCCTGGGCGCCGAGGACGAACGGTCGCACGTTCATCGCATAGGAGCGGTCGAGATGGTGGGTGCGCAGGTCGAGCACGCGCTTGAACGCGGACGCGGCCGCGTTGTTCACGAAGTAGTCGATCCGACCGTATTCGGCGGCGACGGTCTCGAACAGGCGCACGATCTCCTCGGGGTTCTCCAGGTCGGCCCGCACGGCGATGCCCTCCCCTCCGGACCGGCGCAGCTCGGCGACCACCTCGGCGGCGAGTTCCGAATTCGTGCGGTAGTTCACGACGACCGTGGCCCCCTGCCGGCCGAGCATCAGCGCGAGGGTGCGGCCGATGCCGCGGGAGGCGCCGGTGACGACCGCGATCCGGCCGGCGTGCTCACCGCCGTGGTGCGGATCGGATGGGCGGCCCTCGCCCGGGGCGCTCACGCGCCGGCCTCCTCGATCGGGCGGGCCTGGTCGGCTCGGGCGAGCACGTCGCGGGCGATGACGGTGCGCTGGATCTCGTTCGTGCCCTCCTCGAAGCGTTGCGCGCGCGCATCCCGGTACACCCGCTCGATCGGCGCGCTCTTCCAGTAGCCGGAGCCGCCGTGGATCTGCAGGGCCCGGTCGGTGACCCGGGTGAGCATGTCGACGGCCGTGAGCTTGGCCATCGAGGAGAGCGCGGACGCGCGATCCGAGCCGTCCTCCCACTGCCGGGCCGCGTGCATGGTCAGGGCCCGCGCCGCCTCGATCTCCGCCTCGTTGTCGGCGATCATGAACGCGATCGCCTGCCGCGAGGCGATCGGCTTGCCGAAGGTGACGCGACCGCGGGCGTAGTCGACCGCGAGTTGCTGGGCGCGCTCGGCCAACCCGACGCAGCTCATCGCCACGGAGATGCGGCTGGGCGTGAGGAATCCGCCCAGCGCGATCGCGAGCCCGTCTCCCTCCTCGCCGAGCCGGTGTGCCACCGGCACCGGCGTGTTGACGAACGTGAGGCTCGCGTGGTCCGTGCCGCGCACCCCCATCGTGTCCGAGGTGTCCTCGACCGTGACGCCGGGCGAGTCCCGGGCGACGAGGAGCGCCACCGTGCCGTCGCTGCCCGTGCTCCCCTCGAGCCGGGCGAACAGCAGCCAGTAGTCGCAGTGCGCCCCGAACGTGATGAGGTGCTTGCGCCCGGTCAGGTAGTAGGTGTCGCCGTCGCGCCGGACCCGGCTGGTCAGGTCGGCCCCGGTGCCGTTGCCGGGCTCGGTGAGCGTGAACGCGATGAGCAGGTCGCCGGCGACCGACGGGCGCACGAACCGCTCCCGCTGCGCCGGCGTGGCGTGCGGGTTCATCGACCGCCAGGTGCCGTTGATCACGTGCACGAGCATCCGGATCGAGGCGTGCGATCGGGAGAACTCCTCGATGAGTCTCATCCACTGGGTGAAGCCCAGTCCCCGGCCGCCGAGTTCGACCGGGGCCGCCAGGCCGAGGAAGCCGTGCCGCCTGATCTCCTCGAACAGTTCACGGGGCACGTGTCCGGACCGTTCGATCTCCTCGGACCAGGCCTCACCGGGGCCATCCACCCAGGCGGTCACCTGCCCGAGAATCTGCTCGAACTCGCGTCGGTCGATCCGCCCTTCCCGCCCGCCGGGGGCCTGGTGCTCCATCGTTGACGTCGCTGCCATCGTCCTCGTTCTCCTTCACCGGTGATGTGAGCATCTCGAACCGCTGGTGCGTGAACTGTGCCGCCTCCTCGCGCAGCCGGAACTTCTGGACCTTTCCGACGGCGTTGCGGGGGAGCTCTTCGACGACCTCGAGCCGTTCGGGCCAGTACTGTTTGGCGACCCGCGCGTCGTCGAGGAAGCGCTGCATCGTGCGGAACGTCACCCGGGCGCCGGCCGCGGGGACCACGAACGCGCAGGCCCGCTCCCCCAGCCGCGCATCCGGCATCGCGACGATGGCGACCTCCTCCACACCCTCGAGCGTGTGCAGGAGCTGCTCGATCTCGGAGACCGGGATCTTCTCGCCGCCGCGGTTGACGACGTCGCGGACCCGGCCGGTGATGCGAAGGTATCCGTCCGCGTCGATCGTGGCCAGGTCCCCCGTGCGGTACCAGCCGTCCGCGGCGATCACCTCGGCCGTCAGGTCCGGGCGGTCGAGGTACCCGTCGAAGACGGTCGGGCTGCTGAGCTCGAAGTGTCCCTCGACCCCGGCCGAGACGCGCCGGCCCCCATCGTCCACGACCCGGATCCCGATGCCCGCGAGCGCCCGGCCGTCGGTCCCCCAGGCGCGCGCGGCCGGATCGTCCGGGGAGCCGAGCGTCGCGAGGCCGGTCTCGGTCGTCCCGAACGCCCCACAGACGCCGGCACCCAGGACCCGGGTGGCCCGTTCCGCCAGCGCCCGCGGCACCGCGGCGCCCGTGGCCACGAAGATCCGCAGCGCCCGCGGGCGGAGCCCACCCGCCTCCACCTCGTGCACGAGGTCGCTCAGGAACGGGGTGGCCGCCTGCACGAACGTGCCGTCCCAGTCGTTCAGTGCGCGCAGCGCCCGTTCCGGATCCCAGGTGGCCTGGAGGATCTGCGGCACCCCGAGCGTGAACGCGAGCCACATGCCGTAGAGGAAGCCGGTCTGGTGGGCCAGCGGCGAGGGCACGAAGATCGAGTCCGAGGAGTTGAGCCGGAGGTGTTCCACCTCCATCCAGGCGGCGCGGCTCAGGGTGCCGTGCCGATGCACGACCCCCTTCGGCTCCCCGGAGGTTCCCGAGGTGAGCAGCAGCTGGGCGGGGTCGGCGGGATGGGGCGCGACGTCGTCGATCGCCGCCCGGTCGGGCCGGGCGACGGCCATCTCCCGGTGCCAGGGCTGCCAGGTCACGCCGGGGTGGCCGCAGCGCGGGAGCACGTGTCCGGTGCCGGGCGTGCCGTGGAGCACGAGCACGTGCCGCAGCGGAAGCGCCCCGCCCTGCTCTCCCTCGAGGATCTCGGCGACCTCCCGATCGTGCTGTCGGCCACGGTAGTTGTCGATCACGATGAGCACCCGCGCACCGGTGCGTGCGAGCGCGTCGGCCACCTCCCGTTGCCGGAAGATCGGCATGATCGGGCAGATGACCGCGCCGATGCGCATAGCCCCGAGCGCGGCGACCACGAACTCGCGCCGATTGGGCAGCTGCACGGCCACGCGGTCGCCGGGGCGCACCCCGAGCCCGAGCAGCACGGCGGCCGCGGCGTCCCCCTCGGCGTCCAGTTCGCGCCAACTGACGTGGTCGGTCCGGTCGCCGGCGACGTCGACCACGGCGAGGGCGTGCGGCTTCTCCCGGGCCCAGCGGCGCACCCATTCGGGTCCGGTCACCCGGGCCGCGTTCTCCTCGTTCTCCACGGCCCCGCTCACCCGCGCCGGCCGGCGGCGCCCGCCCGGATCGGCGAGGTCGGGCTCGACCTCCATGTCCACGTGCAGGGTCTGCATCGCCTCGAGGAACTGCGGGTAGGAGATCCGGTACGCGGTGGGGAACGTGAGCGTGGAGCGTCCCTCGGCGGCCGCCGCCGCCACGGACAGCGACATGAGCACCCGGTGGTCGTTGAACGAGGACAGGTGGGCGCTGCGCAGCGAGTCGACCCCGCGCACGTGCAGGTCACCGCCGTCGAGCCGGAGCAGGCCGCCCATCTCGTTGAGCTGCAGCATGGAGACGACCCGGTCGGACTCCTTCAACCGCACGTGCTCGACGTTGCGCAGCACGCTGTCCCCGTCGGCCCGGCACGTGAGGGTCGCCAGGATCGGGAGCATGTCCGGCATGGCCCGGCAGTCGATGTCGACCGGCCGCAGGCGCACGCCGTCGTGCTGGATCCGCAGTCCGCCCGCCTCCCGGTCCACGCTCATCGGCACGCCCATCTCGCCGAGCACGTCGAGGAACCCCGCCTCCGGATGATCGACGCCGTCGGAGCCCGCGCGGGTGAGCCCCCGCAGGAGCACGTCGCTCGGCCGCAGCGCCGCCACCGCCAGGCCGAAGGCCGCCGATCCGATGTCCGGCGGCAGGCGCAGATCCGTGGGCCGAGCACTCTGACCGGGCTCGATCCGGTAGCGCCGCCCGTCGGCGGCGGCCGTCACGGTGAGCCCGAAGCGCGCCATCATGCGGATCGTCAGGTCGATGTAGGTGCGTTCGTTCAGGGGTCCGTCGACGACGATCTCGGTGGGCTCCGAGGCGAAGGGGGCCACGAGCAGCAGGGCCGAGATCCACTGGGAGAGCATGCCGTCGATGTGCACGCGGCCGCCCCGTGGCCGGCCGGCACCGACTCGGATCGGCGGGCAGTCCGTCGCGGACGAGACGTCGAGGCCGAGGTCGCGGAGTGCCTGGAGCAGGGGCCCGATGGGGCGGCGCCGGAAGTACTTCTGGGCGGTCACCGTGAGCGGGGCGTCGGCGAGCGCGGCGAGCCCGACCATGAAGTACAGGGTCGAGCCGGAGCTGCCCGCCGAGATGGTCTCGTGCCGGGCGTGATAGCGGCGGCCGTGGACCACGAACGCATCGTCCTCGTGATCGATGCGGATCCCCAGGGAGCGCAGCAGCGACACCGTGTAGCGCACGTGCCGGGCGTCGCTCATCCCCGATATCCGGCTCGTTCCCGGGGCGAGGGAGGCGAGGATGAGCGCCCGATGGGCGTGGTACTTGGAGTTGGGAACATCGACCGCCCCGTGCACTCGTGCGGTGCTGCCGACCACTGATAAGCGCATGCCGACCAGATCCTTCGGGTGAGACTGTGTCCGCCGTGGCGGAACGTTCCGCCCGGCTACCAATGACGCTACCCATGCGCACCGGGGTGTTCCAAGGGGTTAGCCCGGCCGGGATTCGCGGGCGTCGGCGGGAGGGGCCGTCGCGAGGACGACGGTCGCGCCGTGCTCGGGTGAGTGCGCGATCCGGGCCTCGAGGCCGCCCCGGGAGCACGCAGCAGCCGTCCGCGCGGCCTGATCCGCGCCGGTCTCGATCAGCAGCGTGCCGCCGGGGGCGAGCCACCGGGCGGCGCTCGCGGCCACGAGCCGCTGCACCGCGAGGCCGTCCGGGCCGCCGTCGAGGGCGACGAGCGGCTCGTGCAGCCGAGCTTCGGGTGGCATGAAGTCGATTCCCGGTGTGGGCACGTACGGGGCGTTGCACAGCACCGTGTCGATCCGCCCCCGCAGCGCGGCGGGCAGCGCGTCGAAGAGGTCCCCCTGGAACACCCGCCCGCCGAGCGGGGCGAGGTTGGCCCGGGCGCAGGCGACCGCGGCGGGTTCGCTGTCCGCCGCGTAGAGCTCGACCCCGGGAACCGCCGCGGCGAGGGCCATGCCCAGCGCGCCGGAACCGCAACACAGATCGAGGACGACGTCCCCCGGCGCGGTGCGGGCGCGTGCCTGCACCACGAGGTACTCCGTGCGGCGCCGGGGCACGAACACCCCCGGCGCCACCGGGATCCGCAGGCCGGCGAACTCGGCCCAGCCGAGGAGATGCTCCAACGGCTCACCCGCGATCCTCCGCTCGACCCTCCCGGCGACCTCGGCGGGGTCGGTGCCGCTCGCATGCAGCAGCCGGGCCTCGTCCTCGGCGAAGACGCAGCCCGCAGCCCGCAGCCGTGCGGCGATCTCCGGCTCGGTGAGTCCGGGTGGATCCGACATCTTCACCAGGCTAGTACAGCTGGTCCGTCACGGCCGGGGCCGGGAGGTCATCCGTTCCCGGTCAGGACGAGCCCGAGGAGGACCAAGTTGAGGGCGACGATCGCCGCGGTCACGGCGACGGCCACGAGTCGCAGCACGCGGCCGTTGACGAATTCGCCCATGAGGTCGGCCCGGCTCGTGAAGCGCACGAGCGGGATGAGCGCGAACGGGATTCCCATCGACAGGAGCACCTGGCTCAGCACGAGCGCCCAGGTCGGGCTCACCCCCACCGCGAGGATGACGAGTGCCGGGATGAGCGTCACGGCCCGCCGCACGAGCAGCGGCACCCGGATGTGGAGCAGCCCCGCCATGATCTGCGCGCCGGCGTAACTGCCCACCGAGGTCGAGGCGAGCCCGGAGGCGAGGAGGCCGATCCCGAACGCCACGCCGACACCCGCCCCGAGATGGGTGCTGATCGCGGCGGCGGCGCCCTCGATCGTGTCGGTCCCTTCGACCCCGCGCAGCGCGGACGCCGCGACGAGGAGCATCGCGATGTTGACCCCGCCGGCGACGAACAGCGCGAGGGCGACGTCCCACCGGTTGACCCGCAGCAGCCTGCGCACGCGGTCCTCGTCGCCGCCGGCTCCGTGACGATCCAGGGCGAGGGAGGAATGCAGGTAGATCGCATGCGGCATGACGGTGGCCCCGAGCATGCTCACCGCCAGCAGCACGGTCGGGGTGCCCTCGAATCGAGGCACGAGCCCGCCCGCCACGCCGTCCCGGCCGCCCCACTCGATCGGGCTCACGGCCAGGCCTGCGAGGAACCCGGCGGTGAGGATGACGAGCAGCCCGATCACGACGAACTCGAACATGCGCTGCCCCCGGCGGGACTGCACCGTGAGCAGTGCCATCGACACCACGCCGACGATCACACCGCCGGCCACCAGGGGCACCCCGAAGAGGATCTGCAGGGCGATGGCCCCGCCGATCACCTCGGCCAGGTCGGTCGCCGCGGCCACGAGCTCGGCCTGCACCCAATACGCGCGCCGAGAGCGTCGAGGCATCCGCTCACCGAGCAGCGCCGGCAGGCTCCGCCCGGTCACGAGGCCGAGCTTGGCGGAGAGGTACTGCACGATGACCGCCATCGCGTTGGCGAGCACGAGCACCCAGACGAGCAGGTACCCATAACCGGCACCCGCCGAGAGGTTCGCGGCCACGTTCCCAGGATCGACGTAGGCGATCGCGGCGACGAACGCCGGTCCGAGCAGGTGCAGCAGGCGACGCTCCGGTCGCCGCGTTCCTCGGGGGCGCCGCGTTCTTCCGGGGAGCCGGGCGCCCTCGCCGCGCGGGCCGGGATCACGCGCCGCCGCCACCTGGTCTCCTCACCCGAGCCCGCACCCGCGGGCTCCGCGGACCCAAGCATATGGCCGCGGGTTCGGGCGGCGGCCGGGGCGACCGGCCGCCGATGGGCACCGCCGATCAGTCACGCTCGCTCCAGTTCGGGCGGGCCCTGCGGCGCATGGCGCGTCGTCGAGCCGGTCCGGCGGTCGGTGAGGACGAAGGAGAGGCCGAATCCGATCGCGACCAGCGCGGCCATGATGACGAAGACGATCCGAATGCTCCCCCCGTCTGCGACGGCCCCGAGCAGGGGGCTCACGAGGCCGCCGAGCGAGAGCGTCAATCCCAACGTGACCCCGCTCGCCACCCCGATCCGGTTCGGCAGGTACGAGTGCGACAGGGTGATCTGCGCGGCGAATGGCAGGAACAGACTCGTCCCGAGCGCAGCGGTCGCGACGATGACCGCCACGGGAGACGGCGCGAGCACGATGGCAGCGAGGGATCCCACCGCCAGGAGGTACCCCAGGCGGACGATGCGGAGCCGCCCGAAGCGGTCGGCCAGCCATCCGCCCGCGAGCGTGCCGATCGCCCCGGCCGCGGGGAACAGTGACAACGCGATCGATGCGACACCGGCGGTCACGTCGAACCGCTGAATCGAGTAGAGGGAGACGAAGGTGGACGTGCCGACGTAGGCGACCGACCACGTGGCCAGCACGGCCGTGAGCCACATGAAGGCACGCCAGTCATCGGATCCGGCGGCGGTCGCCGCAGGCGGTGGCCCGGCGGGCATGGAACGCGAGAAGAGCCGTCGCCGGGAGACCGCCACGTAGACCACCCCCAGGGCGAGCGCGGGCATGATCAGCAGGCCCGAGCCCGGCAGGCCGAACACACCAACGACGAGAATGACGGCCGACGGCGCGAGGGCCACGCCGACGTTCCCGCCGACTGAGAAGAGGCTCATCGATCCGCTCGTGCCCCCGCCCAGTTCGCGAGCCTCCATGGTCGCCGCCGGATGATAGGCCGCGACGCCGATTCCGGAGATCGCCACGGCGATCCAGACGGCGACATAGGAGTCCGCGACGATCCCGCTCAGTGCGATGCCCCCTCCGGCAGCGAGGAGTCCGACCACGCTCATCCAGCGCATTCCGTATCTGTCGCCGAGATACCCGAACACCGGTTGGGCGACGCTCGACAGCGCGGTCGCCGCGAGCGTGATTCCGGCGACCGCCGCGTAGGAGTAGTCGGCTCGGAGCACGAAGAAGGGAAGCAGGGCCGCGACCGCGCCGGTGTAGAAGTCGTTCGCGGAGTGGGTTGCGGTCAGCGCCCACAGGCCCCATCGGGCGCGGGCGTGGGGTGTGGGTGAGGTCATGTGCTTCTTTCGGTCCGATCGCGTGATCACGCCCGTAGACCGTCGACACACGGACGGGCGTGAGGCTGCGATGAGCTGGGTGCCGACACGTGGAATCACTCCGCGCACAGGATGGCCGGTCGGGTCACGTCCTGACGCGGCGACGAAGGATGAGCCACTCGGTCATGAGGACGAGTCTACACAAGTCCTCAGACAAGTAGCGGAGCCGCGGACTCTGCGACCAGAGCACGGTCGAGCAGGGTCCGCCACTCATGTGACGTAGGCACTCGCACACGCTGGGGTCGAGTCCGGTTCGCGGGCGGCCGCATCCCCACCATGGCGGGCGCCGTCCGCGACACGATCATGTCGACCGGCCGGACTTTCTCCATCCTCACCGACGGCGCGTAGCCTGGCCCCATGTACCGGCCACGCGTCCTCCAGATCGGGATGGATCCGTCGGTCATCGACTTCACGCCCTGGCCGGGTCAGGATGCGAATACGCTTCGGGCTCGCATCGCTACAGCCCGATCTTCGAGCGGGTCGTCAACACCGTCGTGGCCGTCCAGCCGGGGGCGCACCTCTGCTTCAACGATTCACCGGAGACGACCCTCGACGCGGTGCGGCGCGGCCTCGGACGCTGAAGCCCCCACGCACGGGCCCCCATCGGACAGGCCGGGCCGACCGTGCCCGGCGAGTCCGCGCTCCCCGGTGAGCTCGACGACCGGTGCGGCGCAGCAGGCATCGCCCTTCCACGCCTCGACGCCCTCACGCACAGCGAACACGGCGATCACCAGCGCGGCCGCAGAGTCCGCCCAGGCCCAGCCGAGCAGGCCGTTGAGCACCAGTCCGACGAGCAGCGCAGCCGAGAGATAGCTGCAGATGAGTGTCTGTTTCGAGTCGGCGACGGCGGATGCCGAGCCGAGCTCGCGCCCCGTACGGCGTTCGAACCAGCTGAGGAACGGCATGACGATCAGGCTCAGCCCGGCGACGGCGATGCCCACCGGCGAGTGCCCCGGTTCGCGCAGGCCGGTCAGCGACAGCACGGCGTCGACCGAGACGTAGGCGGCGAGGGCGAAGAACGACACCGCGATGACCCGGAGCGCGACCTTCTCCCGCCGCTCGTGATCGGGTATTGCGAACTGCCACGCCACCGCGGCGGCGGAGAGCACCTCGACGATGGAGTCCAGGCCGAAGCCGATGAGTGCCGCAGACGACGCGGCGGCACCGGCGAGGAGGGCGACGATCGCCTCGACGACGTTCCAGGTGATCGTCACGGCTACGACGATCCTGATCCGGCGCCGAAGCACGTTCGTGCGCGCCGGCGTGAGGAGCGCGGTCACCGGGCGACCTCGGCGTCGCAGCAGCCCGGGACGGAGCAGGCGGGGTCGATGCAGGGGGCGCTGTCGTCCACGGCGAGGGTCACGTCGACCAGGGCGTCAAGGGCCGCGGCGAGGTGCGGGTCGGCGATCTCGTAGCGGGTCTGCCTGCCCTGGGGCTCGGCGACCACGATCCCGCAGTCACGCAGGCAGCTCAGGTGGTTCGACACGTTCGAGCGGGTCAGCTCCAGCGTCCGCGACAGCACCGCGGGGAAGCTCGGGCCGTCGAGCAGGGTCATGAGGATGCGGGAGCGCGTCGGATCGGCCATGGCCCGACCGAGCCGGTTCATGACGTCGAGACGCGAAGCAATGGTCAGCACGCGGTGACTATACAGCAGACGCTGACCAGTGACGGCGAGAATGGATCGACCGCCGGCGGGTGCGGACGGCGACCGGGCGCCGTCCGTAGGCCTCTACTCGAACGCGGCCGACATGCAGCGCATGGCGGCGAGCACCTTCGGCACGCCGATATAGGGCATGAGGTGCACGAAGCATTCGGCGACCTCCTCCCTGCTCATGCCGGCGACGTCGACCGCGGTGCGGATGTGGCCGGTCAGCTGCGGCTCGGTGCCGCCCATGGCCGCGAGGGCCGCCATGTTGAGGATCTGCCGGTCGCGCAGCTCGAGGCCCTCTCGCTGATAGGTGCCGCCGAAGACCGCGCCGACCACCCAGTCCGAGGCGCCCGGCGCGAACTCGTCGAGCTGCCGTTTCCAGGCCGCGGCGCCCTGCGGGGACTGCGTGTCCGCGATGAACCGCTCGCCCTTGGCCATGCTCAATTCCACGATGT
The DNA here is from genome assembly GCF_009660225.1 of Pseudactinotalea sp. HY158. Classification (NCBI taxonomy): domain Bacteria; kingdom Bacillati; phylum Actinomycetota; class Actinomycetes; order Micrococcales; family Cellulomonadaceae; genus Pseudactinotalea; species Pseudactinotalea sp. HY158. Next base: position 879,810 of record NZ_CP045920.1, on the reverse strand, counting down.
GCTCCTCGGTCGGTGGGGACCGGCCAGGCTAGCAGCGGTGGCCGCCGGGCGTCGGAGCCCCCGCGCCGGTCGAGGCACGCGGCTCAGCAGTCCATATTCGCCGACGACGCACCCGGGACTTGCAGTTTCAGAGTGCGCGTGACGCGCAGGCCGCAGGCGTGGTGGCTCGAGTCGCGGAAGGACGTCCCGGCGGCAGCGTGCTCGACCACCTCGCCTCCCACGGGCAGCAAGCATCCCGCGAGGGAACATCAGGCCGCCAGCTCCACGAGAGCCGTCATGCGGTCCAGGGGTCGACGCAGCGCGATGTCGGCCGCGGGCCGTCACCCTCGAGCTTCCGACGCAAGAACTCGTTGCGAGACAGACCCAACGCCGACGCCTCCGCATCGACCCGCGCCACGGCCGTGTCGCCGAGCCGACTCGGGTCGACGGCACTCCCCTGCTCGGCGAGTACGCGAGTCCGGATGCCACCGATCTCGATCCTCGGGCGGAAGGTGATCGTCGCAGTCATGACTCAATTGTCTTACATCCTGTAAGACGCAGCGCGTCGCCAAGCACCGACATCGTTGGTTTCACTGGCCTGTCCGACATCATCCGAAGGCACGGGGCGCAGACAGAAGCAGACCGACACGTGCGCGATACAGGAGCATCCCTCGTTTGTGAAGGGCCCTCACACCCCAGGCGCTGCACTGCCGGCCCGGGCCGGGCCGAGATCAGTTGCCGGCGACATGCTTTCGCAGCGCCTCGGCGCGCGGCGGGAGGTGGATCTCCACGACATCGCGGACGACGTCCGCGTCTACTCCGAAGTACTGGTGGACGAGGATGTTGCGGAAGCCCCGGATCTGCGGCCAGGCGATCTCCGGGTGCGCATTGGTGATGTCCTCGGGAAGATGGTTCACAGCTTCGCCGATAATCTGCAGGTTGCGCTCGATCGCGTCCTCCGCCATCTCCACAACGTCTGCATCGCCGCCGAGAGCACTGACGTACCGCCGGCATCGCTCGACTGCCTCGAGAACGTCGGTGATGCGCTGAGCATGGTCGCGGCTCACAGGGCAACTGCCTCGGCGAGCGCCGAGTCCGAGATCGGCTGCCTGAGCAGCTGGAGCGGGAACACGTCGATGTCGTCGCGACCGAACAGTGCTCGCGTCTCCTCCATCAGCCCGGAGGCCCGCATGAGCAGGTTCCCGTCCACAGGATCCATCTCGACGAGGATGTCGATGTCGGACCCCGGGTGCGCAGTGCCGCGGGCGACGGATCCGAACAGCTTCGGGCTGGTCGCGCCGTATCGGTCAAGGAGCACCTGGAACTCGTCGCGACGCGCGTCGATGAGCTCGCGAAGGGCGAGCGTCTCGGGCGTCGCGGTGCTCCCAGGCATGCCCTTAAGGATACCGGCCACAGTGCCCGTTCGACATGAGCGCCCTACACGTTGAACCGACACTCCACCACGTGCCCACACATACGGCCATGTGACTCAGCAGTGGTAGCGTGCCTGAAGAATCACGGGGTCCTCGTCGTCCACGAGGTAGACCAGTCGGTACTCATCGGTGATGCGCCGCGACCACGAGCCCTGCGCTCCGTACTTCAGCTGTTCGGCCTTGCCGATCCCGGAGGACGGTTCGCGCAGGCAGGCGTCGATCAGCGTGTTGATGCGCTTCAGGATCTTCCGGTCGGCGGTCTGCCCGTGTTTGTAGTCCTCCCAGGCCGACTCGTCCCAGACCAGACGCACTCAGGCTTCGTCGTCTGCGCGATCGAGGTCGTGGACCTCGACTCTTCCACCGCGGGCACGGTCGTAGGCATCGAGCAGGCGGCGGGTGTTGGCCGGCGAGCGGAACAGGTAGGCGGTCTCCTGCCACGCGGCGTACTCGTCAGCCGGCATCAGAACTGCATTGCCCTTACGAGAGACGATCTCGACGGCATCACGGTCCGCATTCACTCGCTCAATCAGAGGGAACAGGGTCTTGCGCGCCTCGCTTGCGCTGATAGACATAACGAGAGCCTCCCCATTCGGACGAGTGGTACCCGCTTACGGTACCAACCATCGTCGCCGAGTCACGTCGCGGGCCACGATCAGCGAGGCCTGTGCGCGCCGACCTACTGAGGGACGCTGTCTACGAGGAGACGGCCCAAGTGGACTCGTACTGCCAGGAGATCCTCTGGGCCGTTGAGCATCCTGTTCCCCGCCGCGACGACTATGGCGAGGAGTTCGTCATAGTGGATCTCGTAGATGAGTCGCCAGCTTCCCGTGCGAACGCGCCAGGCGTCACGGCCGGTGAGCTTCTTCGACGCCGGGGGTCGAGGCTCGTCCGCGAGCAGGGAGAGCACGGCAATGACCCGCTCCTGACCGTCACGCGAGAGCTCGCGGATCTGGCGACGCGCGGTGGAAGCGATGCGAACCGTGCCGAGACTACCCCGAAATGTACATTCTCGGGAGAGCCGGTGCCCGAGGCCCGGCGAGCGGTCTCTAGCCGATCGCCGCCTGGATTTGTCGGATCACTGAGCCGAGCACGCCGCGCGACAGAAGGCCTTGCCCGAGCGGTCCAGATGTGTCAGCTCCGAGGGGTGGGAGCCGATGCAGCGCTTCACGCTCACGATCTGTGAGATCCGCGATCTGCCATCGCACTTCTTCTTGCACGGCTTCCGGTCGATCCGGGTGAGCCAGCGAAACGGCCTTGGCAGCGTAGGCGGCAGCTCCCAGCGCGTGGGCCCCCATGTGCGCGACCGCGGCCGCCTGACCCACCGCCCGCGCTGCGGCAGCACCGGCCGGAGTCGTCGCCGCCTTGGCCGCCTTCACAGCGACCAAACGCTTCTTGATCTCCTCGCCGGCGCTGCTCGCCCCGGCGCTGTAGGCACGGGTACGGTCCACCGCATCGCGGATCTCAGCGTACGCAGCAGCGTCGGCATCGAACTGCGGAAGCACTCGCTCAGCACATGACAGCGCCCACCGAGCGAGCACCCGCCGGTCCGAATCGCTCAAGGCCTGAATCGACGCCACGCGGTAAGAATATTCGAGTGCTTCTGGGTGCCGCACCAGCCGACTGCGACACCACTACTCTTTGCGATCAGCAGGACCGGCAGCTGCTCGATCAGGCGTCGGGCGGGATCGAGATGACCTTCGGTCGTACCGCCGCGAGCAGCCATCACGCTTGCCAGACCACGAGCATCCGACGGCGAAGCCGTGTTGATGTCGACGGCCGCTTCAGCAGTTGTCGCACGTGCGCTCTGCCCATCGACCACGAAGTCGCTCATCGAACCCGTGCCTCGTTCTGTTCAACGACGCTCGTGCCGCCTGTCACGCGGTCCGCAGGGGCGCGATCGCGGCAACCTGATCAGCGACGCGGCTCTGCGCGACCTCAAGCTCGTACCGCGTCTGCAGGTTGAGCCAGAATTGCGGGTCCATCGCGAAGTACCGGCCCAGGCGCAGGGCGGTGTCGGCAGTGATCGCACGCTTTCCGTGCACGATCTCGTTGATGCGCCTCGGGGGCACGCCGATCGCCACCGCGAGCTTGTTCTGCGTGATGCCGAAGCCCTCGATGAAGTCCTCCATGAGGACCTCCCCGGGGTGGATCGGCGGGTAGAGCTTCTCGGACATCGCCCCTCCTCAGCTCAGTGGTAGTCGACGACCTCGACGTCTTCAGCACCAGCATCGGTCCACCGGAAGCAGATCCGCCACTGATCGTTGATGCGGATGCTGTGCTGTCCGAGCCGGTCACCCTTGAGCGCTTCAAGGCGGTTGCCGGGCGGAACGCGCAACGCGTCCAACACCGTGGCAGCGTCCCGCAGGTGCAGCTTCCTGTTCGCTGTCTTGTGAATTCGCGGATCAAGTCGCTTCGCTGGCTCACGACGCCAGATGCGCTCCGTGTCGCGGTCAGCGAAAGATCTGATCACGAGACCAGCATATAACGCGAAGCGTCAATAACGCTAGACGTTAAACCGGAACTCCACCGCATCCCGACGGATGGAGCCGCCTGCAGGACGACGAGTCACAGCGGCCGATACGCCCGATCGGTGCGTCCGCGATCGCATCAGCGGTTCGCTCGCGCCGCGTCGGCGGACACCTCGGCCAGCGCGCGAGCCGCATCGGACTGAAGACGAGCGGTCCGCTCGAGGAAGTCGAGGATCGTGGCGAGCTGATCGTCGGTGTATTTCGCATAGAGGCCGGCGAGTGCTTGGGCGAAGGGCTCGAACAGGTGCGCAAACCGCTCCTCGAGACCGGGCTCGACCTCCGCGACGACCCGTCTCCCATCTGTGGCGTCCTTGTGCCGACTCACGTACCCCTTGCGCTGCAGTCGGTCGAGTAGGCCGGTCACCGAGGCAGGCGCCAACCCGGTTCGCGCACTGATATCGCCCGCTGCCAGGGGCCCCTCGCGTTGGAGCAGGTCGAGGGTTTTCTCCTCGACCGGGCTGACTGCCATCTGACGACTCACGGCCGCATGGAAGAGCACCGCCGCGTTGCTGAGCTCCCGTCCGGCAGTCGAGAGCTCATCGAGGATCACCGGCCTTGACTTCGACATGACAACTCCATAGTGTTTCGTTCGTGCGAAAGAAAGACTATCACAACAAGGAGACTGATCGTCGTGTTTGACGAGCGGACAAGGGAAGCAGCAGTTCGTGAACTCTTCGGGAGCTTCTGCGCTGCATGGACACGAGGCGACACGGTCGAGTTCGGCGCACTGTTCACCGACGACGCCGACTACGTCTCGTACGACGGCAGCTGGGCAGCCGGCCGGGCATCGCTGCAGGACAATCACGACAGATTGTTCCGCGGAGTACTCGCCGGGTCGGCCATGGTCGGCGAGATCGAGTCGCTACGATTCGTCGGCGACAACACCGCGGTGTTAGTCGGCAACGCGTCGGTCCTGATGCCCTGGCGCAGCGAGCTGCCCAAGAGGCGACTGTCCCGGCAGATCGTGACGTGTATCCGCACCACGGATGGCTGGCGCATCGCCGCGATCCAGAACGGTCGGCAGCGCCCACTGACCGTCCCCGACCCGGAGGCGATGCCGTCGAAGATGTCCAGGTGCATGACCAGACTGGCCCGGCACTTCGGGATCGGAAGGGGGCGTGAAATCAGCCTGCCGTGACCCGTCCGGCCACCACTCCAGCGACGCGCCGATGGGTCGGATGAGGATCGGCTGGCCCGGCTCATCCACGACAGGCGCACCCTTGCGCCCGATCGACCTCTCGCGGGCAACGATCCGCGTCCACCCACACGCCTCGGAGAACGACTTACTTCCGGCAGCCCAGGTAGCCGAAGGCGACGCTGTGATGATCCTTCATCGACTGCTCTGCCCGCTCCATGAGCGAGCCCCCGAGGCGTATCCCTCGCGCTTCATCGGAGACCAGGACACCGCCGATTCCCGCGATCGCGACGGTCTCGAGACCGATATCAATCTCACGGTGGGCGCATCGCACGTGCCCGACTACGCGACCGTCGGTGCGCGCGATGACGTGAACATCGTGCGGTGCGTAGCCATAAGGCTGTTCGATCCCACTCTCCGAAATCATCGAGATACTCGCCGTCGAAGAGTCGCCGGAGCTCACACGGTTCACCCCGGTGAGATCTTCGTGAGCGATGACGTCGAGCACGGAATACGTCATCCGTCAGTTCTCGACGGGTTGATCAGGTCGATGCCGGTGTTCGCGAAGTCCTTGACATTCCGCGTCGCGCAGGTCGCGTCGTGCGCCAGGCAGATCGCAGCGATCTGCGCATCGGCCGTGCTGATCGGCACTCCTACAGCCTCGCGGGCGAGAAGCACGTCCGCGTGGCACTCCGCCGCCGCTTCATCGAACGGCAGCACCGAACGACTCCCCCGGTACGGCCCGAGCGCCGATTCGATGTGCTTCGTCAGCTCTGTCTTGCGACGACCGTCCGCCAGTCTCCGCACGCCTGCGAGCAGTTCGGCGAGCGTCACTGACGTGATCGAAACGTCCCCCGTCAGCGACGCGAGCCAACCGACGACGCGCGCCTCCGGCGAGGGCCGAAAGACCTCCGAGATGACGTTCGTGTCGAGGACGATCACCCGAAGTCCACCGACCGTGCGACGTCATCGCGCACTGGGATCGGCAGTTCTTGGACACCGCCGACCTCTTGAGCGGCAGCCAGCAACGCCATGCCGATGTGCGGCCGTCGCGCTGCCTTGGTCAGGATGTCGCGGACCTCGGCCTCCATGGATCGGCCGTGTTCCTTCGCCTGCGTGGCGAGTTGCTGCTTCACGGCGTCGTCGAGACCGCGAACGATGATGGACGACATCGGCAACCACCTCCTCTGCTATCACTCATGATAGCGCGATCGACGCAGCCTCATCAGCGGAGCACACGATCCATCAGACGACACCGCCTCGGCCGTCTCGTCAGGCAACCGGGGCGGTCAGCACTACAGCTTTGTGGAACGCAATCACACATTGAATCGGAACTCGACCACGTCGCCGCACATAGGGCAGTCTCATGCAAAGACGTTGGTCAGCGCTGCGCGAGCGTTTCGACCGACTGCCCCGTGACCTCGGCGATCAGCTCAAAGTCCTTGTCCACGGCCAGCACCGTGAGGCCCGCCTTCTCAGCCGTGGCGGCGATCAGCAAGTCCGGGATTGACGGCGCGCGATGCTGCCCCCGGTCGGCAAGAAGCATCTGCACCTCCTCAGCCCTGTCTTCGATCGCAGGAGTAATGCGCTCCACTGGCATCAACGAGACCGGGGGCTGACGGAACCCCTCTCGCCCCTCAGCCCCCGTCCGCGCCGAGTACCCGAGTTCCAGGCGAGTGATCGTCGAGATCCGCACCAGGCCCCGATCGATCCTGGTCTTCCACACCTCGGCGTCGACAACCTGGTCGAGCTCGAGCCTCACGAACGCCGACTTGTCGAGCAGCCAACCCGTCACCGCCACGCGTCAGCCATCACGTCCGGGTCCGCAAGATCGGCAAAGATCTCACCGGCACGCCGCCAGTTCTCCTCGGTCGTCGTCTCCGCCGACCGAGGACTGTCCCCCTCAAGTTTCCGGCGGAGGAACTCGTTGCGGGACAACCCCAATGCTGAAGCCTCAGCATCGATCCGCTCGACAGTCGAGACGCTGAGTCCTCGGATGAGCACGTTCGTCACCGCGACCACCTCCAGGTGAGATGATATCACGATATCAACCTCCGAAAGGTCCTCCGCCGGCCGATGATCGCACCGACGAACTCGCGAACCTGGAGTGGTCGCTCCCGGGAGACAGCGCTCGCGCGCGCCATCCGGCTCGCAGATGTCAGTTCGAAAATCTAAACTCCACCGAGTTCCGGCACGGACCAACCTCTCGCAGGGGCAGCACGCCCCGAGACCATTCAACCGTGCGAACCGGCCTCGTCACCCGGCTCCGCATACGCCGAGCACTCAGCGCATCGCGTGATGAAGTCGTGACGACATTCGAGGACGTGACTGAGGAATCTTTCGGCTGTGTCCAACTCCTCGCGCAGCCGCCGTATCTCCCGCACCCTTCGGTCGATCACGGCAACGCGCTCCGGTTCGTCGCGATGAAGAATCTGGCGGATCTCCGGCAGGCTCAGCCCCACTCGCTGACAGGACTGGACGATATGCAGACGCCGAAGGTGCTCCTCCGCGTAGTCGCGGTGTCCCGACGAGGTCCGCTGCGGAATGACGACCCGCTCATCTTCCCAATGTCGCAACACATGTGTCGCAACACCGAGCCTTGCCGCTGCCTCACCGATTCGCACGCGGCCATAGTCGCACATTGACTTCAGGTCAACCTGAAGTTCTACCGTGAGGTCCGTGACTGTGCCCGCCCTCCCAAGCCCCACCCGCATCGACGTCGACGGAGTCGAGATCGCCACCTACCGTCTCGACCCCGACGGCCAGAGTTCCGCGAGCAACGTCGTGATCTGTCACGGGACGCCCTGGTCTGCGGCGATGTGGGTGCCCGTGGCGCGGATACTCTCCGACCAGCACCGAGTCTTCCTCTGGGACATGCCCGGTTATGGCAAATCGATCTCTGACGACAACCTAGCGGTGGATCTCGTTCAGCAGCGCAAGCGGCTCGCTGCCGTGATCGATCACTGGCAACTCGACCGACCGAACGTCGTGGCTCACGACATCGGCGGTGCGGTTGCGCTCGGCGCACACCTGCTCGAGGGCTGCGCCTTCGCGTCCCTATATCTCGTCGACATCGTCACGCTTGACCCATGGGGCTCGCCCTTCTTCCGACTCGTGACCGAACACGAAGAAGCCTTCGCCGCACTGCCGCCAGAACTTCACACGGCGCTCATCCGCGAATACATCGCGGGGGCGGCCGGCCGCAGTCTCGACAGCGCGTGGGTCGACGAACTCGCCCGCCCCTGGCGCACACCAGCTGGCCAGCGCGCGTTCTACCGCCAGATTGCCCAGCTGAGCCCGAGAGAGACACGTCCGATCGTCGATCGCCTCGCGGATGTACGCTGCCCTACACAGATCGGGTGGGGCGATTCGGACCCCTGGATTCCCATCGATCAGGCATACGAACTCGCAGCCGCAATCCCCGCACCTGTTGATGTAGTCCGGTTCTCGGCCACCGGGCATCTGGTACCCGTCGAAGCTACCGATGCACTCGGCATGGACCTTCTGCGCTGGCTCGAGGGCGCTTCACGACGATGAATGATTCTCAACAGCTCAACGAGTGAGAGCTGCACCACCATCAGCAAATGCTCTCAGAGAAGAGCGGACAGGCCGAGCTGCTGCTCACACGTTAAAGCGAAACTCGACCACGTCCCCGTCCACCATCACGTACTCCTTGCCCTCCATGCGCACCTGCCCGCGCGCCTTCGCCTCGGCCATCGACCCGGCCGCCATGAGGTCGTCGAAGGAGACGATCTCGGCCTTGATGAAACCACGCTCGAAGTCGGTGTGAATCACCCCGGCGGCCTGCGGCGCCTTCCACCCCTTGCCGATCGTCCAGGCACGGGCCTCCTTCGGCCCGGCGGTGAGATAGGTCTGCAGTCCGAGGGTGTCGAATCCGACGTGCGCGAGCTGACTCAGCCCGGACTCGGTCTGTCCCGACTCGGCGAGCATCTCGACCGCCTCCTCCTCTGACAGCTCCACGAGTTCCGCCTCGAACTTCGCGTCGAGGAAGATCGCGTCGGCCGGGGCGACCATGGCCCGCAGCCGGCCCTGCATCTCCGCGTCGGCGAGCCCGTCGTCGTCGGTGTTGAACACGTAGATCATCGGCTTGGCGGTCATGAGCCCGAACGAGCGCACGGCCTCCTCGTCCAGTCCCGGCACCGAGCTGATCGGCGTGCCGGCCTCGAGCGCTCCCTGGATCTCGCGGGCCGTCTCGAGCACGCCCGGCTCGACCTTCTTGCCGCGGACCTCCTTCTCGAGCCGCGGAATCGCCTTCTCGATCGTCTGCAGATCGGCGAGCGCGAGCTCGGTCAGGATCGTGTCGATGTCCGACTTCGGATCCACCTCGCCGTCGACGTGCACGACGTCCGGATCCGAGAACGCCCGGGTCACGAGGCAGATCGCGTCGGCCTCGCGGATGTTGGCGAGGAACTGATTCCCGAGCCCCTCCCCCTCGGAGGCGCCGCGCACGATTCCCGCGATGTCCACGAAGCTCACCGTCGCCGGGAGGATCTTCTCGCTGCCGAACACCGTCGCCAGCTCCGCGAGCCGCTCGTCCGGCAGCGGAACGACGCCCACGTTCGGCTCGATCGTCGCGAACGGGTAGTTCGCGGCGAGCACCGTGGCCCGCGTGAGTGCGTTGAACAGGGTCGACTTGCCCACGTTGGGAAGTCCTGCGATACCGATAGTCAGAGCCACGGGAGGAGAGTCTATCGGCTCGCCCCGGACCGTCCGCGTATGGACGACGCAGCTCGCCTCCCGTCACGACCGCACCGGTCCTCGTGGTCGTCCACGGCACACCGCACACCGGAGGACATCCGGCGGTGATCGCACAACCGGCCGAGCAGTGCGGCCCGGGCCCGCTGTCGGTGACACGGCCGGGACATCCCAGCCGGCTGCGTCCGATCACCCGGCCGGCTGCGCCCGAGCACGCGGGGCTGATGGACGTCGGCGGTTCGCCCACGATCGCGGTCGCCTCCAGCGGTCGGAGCCGGCCGGGCGACCCCCTGAGCCTCGGTCATCCGATCATGTAGACCATGCCGCGACCCTCCTGCGCCAGTCCGCTGACGAACGTGTGCGCACGCGTCAGAAACTGCATCACGTACGCGACCTCGGCATCGCTGTCGCGCTCACTGGCACCCATGCGCCACACCCACTCCTCCGCGATGTCGGCCACGAGGACCCTTGGAGCACAGGCGAGTGCCTCCAGGTCGAGGCTGATCGCCGGCATCTCGTCTGGGGTGAGTGTCCGCATCCAGGGAGTCCAGCCGAGATCATGCTCCGTCACCTCTCCCTCGAACATTCGAAAAGCCGGCCGGGCGGTGCCCCACACGCGATCGGGTGCGCTGAGTCGCTGGAGATGCCACCAGGCCTTGTCGAGGTAGAGCATGTCCCGCTCGGCCACCGCCTGCACGAACGTGGGGTGACCGATCCTTGCTCCCGGCTCCATCCCCCAGGCGTCCGCCAGCGGGTCGGCCGAGAGGAATCGGTGGGGGTCGGCCAGGGCCTGCTCGGTGTGTTCCGCCTCGAAGGCGTAAGCGTAATAACGAATACCCATGCACCGACGGTGGCGTGAATCCGGCTCCAGTCGACGCCCACGACCGGATCTGGGGATAACCCGGCCGGCGGATCCGCTCGTCCACAGGCGCTCGTCCGCGGCGCGCCCCCGCCCGGGCGATCCGCCGTCGCACCTCTGCCCGGCTCCGGCTCCCCGTGCCTCCCCGCCGATGTCGGCACCCGATGCTTGGCTGGTGACCATGGATGCGATGCACGTGATCATGTTGCTCATCGGGGTCACCCTCGGCGCGGCGCTCGGCTGGCTGCTCGCCCGCGCCCGTGGTGGTGGCCGGGCGGCCCGGCTGACCGCGGAGAACACGGCGCTGCTCGATCGCCTCGGCGCCGCGGACCGCCACCATGAGGCCCGGCTGGCGGAATTGAGCTACCAGTACGAGCAACGCCTGGACGACGCCCGGCGGCAGGCAGCGATCCAGGTGGCCGACGAGCGGGCCCGGGCCGCGGCGCGGCTCGACGAACTCCGGGACGACCAGCACCGGCTCAGCAGTGAGTTCGCGGCGCTGTCGGCGAAGGCGCTGGCGTCGAACAGCGAGTCCTTCCTCGCTCAGGCGGAGGAGCGATTCAAGCGTGCGGGGCAGGCGAGCGAGGCCGAACTGGCGAAGCGGGAGCAGGCGGTGCAGGCGCTCGTCGAGCCCCTGTCCAAGGCGCTCGGGGAGGTGAAGTCCGAGATGACCACGGCCGAGCGCGCCCGGTCGCAGGCCCACGGGGCCCTGGCGGAGCAGGTCAAGGCGATGCAGGCGTCCTCGGAGAAGCTGCGCGCGGAGACCTCCGACCTCGTCACCGCGCTGCGTGCCCCGCAGGTCCGGGGTCGCTGGGGCGAGATGCAGCTGCGCCGAGTGGTCGAGGCCGCGGGCATGCTCAACCACGTCGACTTCTCCGAGCAGCCCACGTATGCGGCGGATGCGAGCCACGACGGCGCCGTGCGCCCCGACCTCGTGGTGCACCTGCCCGGCGAGAAGCAGGTGGTCATCGACTCGAAGGTCGCGTTCAGCGGCTTCCTCGAGGCGATGGAGGCCTCCGACGAGGGCGTGCGCACGAAGCGGCTCGCCGCCCATGCCCGGCACATGCGCACCCACATCGACTCCCTCGCGGGCAAGGCCTACTGGGAGCGGCTCGAGGTCACCCCCGAGTTCGTGGTCATGTTCGTGCCGGCGGAGACCTTCCTCAACGCCGCCCTCGACACGGACCCGGCCCTCCTCGAGTACGCGTTCGAGAACAACGTCGTCATGGCCACCCCGGCGACGCTCGTGGCTCTGCTCCGCACAATCGCGTTCACATGGCGCCAGGATCGCCTCGCTGCCGACGCCCAGCAGATCTTCACGGTCGGGCGAGAGCTGCACAAGCGCCTCGGGGTCATGGGCTCGCACCTGCGCGACCTCGGCAATCGCCTCAACTCCTCGGTCGAGGCCTTCAATCGGCTCAACTCCTCGATCGACAGCCGGCTCGTGCCGCAATTGCGCCGATTCTCCGAGCTCCAGGGACTCGAGCCGAACCTCGACGTACCCGATCAGCTCGGGGTCCTCGCCGTGACCGCCTACAAGGAGGACGTCCACACCCCGTGATCCCGCGTGCCCGGGACCGCACCCGCAGCCACCACGGCGATCGAGATCGCGGGGCCGGATCGCGGCGATGTCGCGGGGATGTCCCCGGGATGCGGCAGGCTAGTGCCATGTCCGACCCCCAGCCCCCGACGCCCCGGGAGCGGCCCGCCACGGCCGCGAGCACGAGCGCGGAGTCTCCGTGGCCCGTGCGCCTGCTCAGCCTCAAGATGTCCGAGTACATCTCCCGGATGAGTCCCGTGTGGGTCGAGGGCCAGGTCGTCCAGCTCAACGCCCGCAACGCCTCCTCGCTCGCCTTCCTCACGTTGCGCGACACCGACGTGGACATGTCACTGTCGGTCACGATCCCCAAGCGCACGCTGCTCGCCATGCCGGCGCCCCCGGGCGAGGGCGACCACGTCGTCGTCCAGGCCAAGCCCGAACTGTGGGCGAAGCGCGGCTCGCTCTCCCTCGCGGCCCGGTCGATCCGTGCCGTCGGGCTCGGCGAGCTGCTCGCTCGCATCGAACAGCTGCGATCGGTCCTCGCCGCCGAGGGCCTCTTCGCCGCCGAGCGCAAGCGGCCGCTGCCGTTCCTGCCCGCACGGGTCGGGCTCGTATGCGGCCGGGCCGCGAAGGCCCAGGACGACGTGCTGGTCAACGCGCGGGCGCGCTGGCCCGAGGTGCTCTTCGAGATCCGGGAGGTCGCGGTCCAGGGCGGCAACTGCGTGCCGCAGGTGGTGGCGGCGATCGCCGAGCTCGACGCCGACCCCCGGGTCGACGTCATCATCGTCACGCGCGGCGGAGGATCCGTGGAGGACCTCCTGCCCTTCTCCAACGAGACCCTCGTGCGGGCCGCGGCCGCCGCCCACACCCCGATCGTCTCGGCGATCGGGCACGAGACGGACGCGCCCCTGCTCGACCTGGTGGCCGACGTGCGGGCCTCCACCCCGACGGCCGCGGCGAAACGGGTCGTGCCCGACGTCGCCGGGGAACGCGCCCACATCGCCGCGGCCCGGACCCGGATGTCCGCGCTCGTGCGGGCGCGGATCGAGCGCGAACAATCGCTCCTCACCTCGCTGCGGAGCCGGCCGGTGCTCACGACGCCGACCGTCGTCGTGGACCGCCACGCCGACGCGGTCGCCGACCTGCGCCGGCGACTGCGCGGGCGGCTCGAGCACCGGCTGGAGTCCGCCTCCCACCAGCTCGACGGCACCGTGGCCACGCTCCGGGCCCTGTCGCCCCAGTCCACGCTCGCCCGCGGATACGCGGTGCTGCACACTCACGCGGGCGAGGTCATCCGCGACCCGGCGCAGGTCGCGACCGGCGCGAGCGTCCATGCCCGGCTCGCCCGCGGACGTCTCGATCTCATCGTCGACGGCGCCGCGCCGGCCCGCCCCTCGGCGGCGCCCGAGCCGACCCCGCCACGGCGACCGGCCGCCGTCCACACGCCCCGACCCACGAGCGAAACGGAAGAGGAATGACCGAGCCCGAGACGAACCTGAGCTACGAAGAGGCCCGCGACGCCCTCATCGAGGTCGTGTCCAGGCTGGAGAGCGGCTCGCCCACCCTCGAGGAATCGCTCAGCCTGTGGGAGCGGGGTGAAGCGCTCGCCGATCTCTGCCAAAGTTGGCTCGAGGACGCCCGTGGCCGCCTCGCAGCCGCCGCCGGCCCGCTCGAGGCCGCCGAGTCCGGAGCAGACACATCGGCCGCCGATCCCTCGGCCGCAGAGAAGGAAGAACAGTCATGAAATACGCGCTGATCATCGGCGAGGCGCTCGTCGACGTGGTCGAACGCCCCGGGCAGACCCCGCAGGAGCACCCCGGCGGCTCGCCCGCGAACGTGGCCTACGGGCTCGCCCGGCTCGGCCGAGAGGTGGAGTTGGCCACGTGGATCGGCCAGGATCCCCGGGGGGCGGTCATCCGCACCCACCTGACCGTCGCCGGGGTGCGCCTCGTGCACGGCCACAACGGGGCGCTGCGCACCCCCACGTCGATCGCCCGCATCGGAGCGGACGGCTCGGCCCAATACGAATTCGACATCGAGTTCCAGGTGCCCGAGGTCCACCTCGACTCCGACGTCGCCGTGGTCCACACCGGCTCGATCGCGGCCACGACCGTGCCCGGGGCCGACGCGATCGCCGAGATCGTCGTGGCCGCACGGGAGTACTCCACCATCACGTACGACCCGAACTCCCGCCCGACCCTCATGGGCACTCCCGAGCAGGCGAGGGCGCGCATCGAGCCGCTCGTCGCCGCCGCCGACGTGGTCAAGGTCTCGGACGAGGACGTGCGCTGGCTCTACCCCGACACCGTGGAGGAGGACGTCGTGCGCCGCTGGGCACGTGAGGGTCGCGCCCTCGTCGTCCTCACCCGCGGCGGTGCCGGCGCGTTCGCGGCGACCTCCGCCGGCATCGAGGTGGAGGTCCCGGCCCCCACGGTCGACGTGGTCGACACGGTCGGCGCCGGCGACTCCTTCATGAGCGCCCTGATCGATGCGCTCTGGCGGGAGGACCTCCTCGGCGCCGCCAACCGTGAGCGCCTGCACTCGATCTCGGGCGCTACCCTCGAAGCGGCGATGGCCTGGTGCGTCTCCGCCGCGGCCATCACGGTCTCGCGGGCCGGGGCGAACCCACCCACCCGCGCCGAACTCACTGGAAACCCCGCCTGAGCCGGTCGTATCCGGCCGCACTCACGCACCGATACCGGAAGAAGACCTCCACATGAGCGATTCCACCACGACCACCTCCCCGCAGACCCCCGCGCAGGCCTGGGCCGCGCTCGTCGAGGGGAACCGGCGCTTCGTCGCCGGCGAGATGCGCCATCCCGGCCAGAACATGGCCCGGCGCAACGAGGTCTCGAAGGCCCAGCACCCGTTCGCGGTGCTGCTCGGCTGCTCGGACTCGCGCGTGGCATCGGAGCTCATCTTCGATCAGGGCCTGGGCGACCTGTTCGTGGTCCGCAACGCCGGGCACGTGCTCGACACGACCGTCATCGGCTCGGTCGAGTTCGGCGTGGACCTGCTCGACACGCCGCTCGTCGTGGTGCTCGGACACGAGAACTGCGGCGCCGTCGGCGCGGCCCGGGAGGCACTCCTGTCCGGGAACACCCCGAACGGGATGGTGCGGGCCATCGTCGACCGGGTCACGCCCTCGATCGTGACCCGGGCCCCGAGCCACGCGGTCGGCGGGACGGAGGCGCCCTCCCCCGCCGACGGCTTCGAGCTCGTTCTTCCCGATCCCGCCGAGATGGTCCGCGAGCACGTCCGCGAGACCGTGCACATGCTCGGTGCCTACTCCCAGATCCTGGCCCGGGCCGTCGAGTCCGGCACGTGCGCGATCGTGGGGGCGAAGTACTCACTCTCCGAAGGCAGGGTGGAGCTGGTCGAGGCGCTCGGCGACATCGGCTGATTTCGGCCGGCGCCGGCGGGCGACGTCCACGGTCCGAGACGGAATCGCCCGACCCGTGAGCGTCACGCCGAGGCGGGCTCCCGGGCCGCGGCCCGGGAGCACAATGGCCGCATGGCGACCCCTCGATCCGTTCCTCCCCTACCGCCCGCGCGGAGCGCGATCGTCATCGGAGCCGGGATCGTCGGGCTCTGCACCGCGCTGCACCTGCGCCGACTCGGCCTCGAGGTGACCGTGCTCGAGGCCGACGGCGTCGCGGCGGGCTCGTCATGGGGAAACGCGGGCTGGCTCACGCCCGATATCGCCACCCCGCTGCCGGAGCCGTCGGTCCTCGCCGGCGGCGTCCGCGCCCTGGTCTCCCCGTCCGCGCCGCTGTACGTGCCGCTGCGGGCCGATCCGCGGCTCGTCCGCTTCCTCACCGGCTTCCTGCGCCACTGCACGCCGTCCCGATGGCGCCGCGGGATGGCGGCGCTCATGCCGGTGAACGAGCGGGCCCTCGACGCCTACGCCGAGCTCGCGACTCTCGGCGTGGCCGAGCCGACCCGGGCGGGCGATCCGTTCATCGCCGCGTTCGCGCGCGCCGGTCAGGAGCGCGACCTGCTCGCCGAGTTCGCCCAGATCCGTTCGATGGGCCTGGCCGTGGAGGTGGAGACCATCTCCGGCCGGGCGGCCCGGGAGCTGGCACCGGCCCTCTCGCCGAGGATCGCCACCGCCGTGATCCTCCACGGCACCCGGTTCCTCCACCCCCCGAACTACCTGGCGGCGCTCGGCGAGGCGTGTGTGCGCGCGGGAGTCGAGGTGCGCACGGGGGCAACGGTCTCGGCCCTCGACGGCGGCACCCCGACCAGGGGCGTCGACGTGCGCTGGCACCCGACACCGGCGGGCGGCCGGCGCCGGGCCCGCGCGGGCGAGAGCCACCGCGCGGATCTCGCCGTCGTCGCCGCCGGGGTGCATTCGGGAGCCCTGCTGCGCCCGCACGGGGTGCGCCGCCTCGTCCAGGCGGGCCGCGGCTACTCCTTCACCGTGCCGGTCGACCCGATGCCGACGATGCCGCTGTACTTCCACGCCGCACGGGTCGCCTGCACGCCCCTGGGAGACCGGTACCGGATCGCCGGGATGATGGAGTTCCGCCGCCCGGGCGATCCGCTCGATCCGCGCCGGATCGACGCGATCGTCTCCGCGACCGAGCCGTTGCTCGCCGGCGCGGACTTCACCGACCGGCGGCACGAATGGGTCGGCTCGCGGCCGTGCACGACCGACGGGCTGCCCCTCGTCGGGCCGACGCGCTCCCCCCGCGTCATCGCCGCCACGGGGCACGGCATGTGGGGCATGACCCAGGGGCCGATCACGGGTGCGCTCATCGCCGCCTACGTCCGCACCCGCCGCCTGCCCGACCTGCTGCGTCCGTTCGATCCCCTCCGTTGACCCGGTCTTGCCGGCCCACTCACCCGAGGACGACGAGGGCGATCGCGATCGCGTGGCAGCCGTAGCCGATCACCGTGCCGGAGTGGAAGATCTCGTGGAACCCGAACCAGCGCGGGCTCGGATCGGGCCGCTTGAGCCCGTACACGAGCGCCCCGGCGGTGTAGCCGAGGCCGCCGGCCATGACGAGCCACGCCACGGCGGCCCCGCCGCTGCTCCAGAACGAGGGGATGAATCCGACCGCCACCCAGCCGAGCGCCAGATAGATCGGCACGTAGAGCCACCGGGGCGCGCCGAGCCAGAACACCCGCATGGCGATGCCGAGCACCGCCCCGATCCACACGATGAGCAGGAGGGTCCTGGCGACGCCGCCCGGCAGGAGCAGCACCGCCAGCGGGGTGTAGGTGCCCGCGATGACGAGGAAGATGTTCGCGTGGTCGAGGCGGCGCAGGATCGCCTGGACGTGCGGTGACCACGTGCCACGGTGGTAGATCGCGCTCGTGCCGAACAGCAGCACGGTCGCGGACCCGAAGACCGCCGCGGTGAGCCGGGGGGCGCCCGCCGGGGCGAGGGCGACGAGGACGACGGCGAAGGCGAACGCAAGGGGAGCGATGACCGCGTGGATCCAGCCACGCAGCTTCGGCTTGCTCTCCGCGGCATCCCTGGTATCCCGGGCATCCCCGATATCACTGGTATCCCTGATATCCCCGATATCCCCACGAGCACCGGCGCTCGCACCGCCTGCAGCGCGCGCACCGGCGGCACCGGCAGCACGGACGACACCGGCGGCACCGACTGGATGCGTGCCGCCGGGGCGGTCGCGTTCGGGGTGGGCTGGGGTCATGAGGGTGCCTCTCGAGTGGCCGGGCGACGTCCTGGCCCACAGTAACCTACGGGACCGTAACTTACGAGAGCGTAGGTTCATTTTCACACGATCTCCCGGTCCTGCGCGGTACCGTGGATCGTCGGTTGCGCCCGCGGCGCGGCCCGATGCCGGTCCGCGAACGACGCAGCCCGGCGCCCTGCCGTGAGCGAGAAGGGACCCCGAGGCGCGTGCGACGATTCAGCCCTCTCTACCGCCTGTACGAGCGCCGCCTCGCGGCCAAGCTCGAGGGACGCCCACTGCCCCAGCACGTCGGCGTGATCCTCGACGGCAACCGGCGCTGGGCGCGGATGGCCGGGCTCGAGATCGTCCAGGGGCACCAGGCGGGAGCGGACCGGATCGCCGACCTGGTGCGCTGGTGCGAGGAACTGGGCATCAACGTCGTCACGTTGTGGATGCTCTCGACCGACAACCTCGACCGCGACGAGCAGGAGGTGCAGGATCTGCTCGAGATCATCGCCTCGGTCGTGAGCGCGCTCGCCCGCACCCGCCGGTGGCGCCTGCAGATGGTCGGTGAACTCGACCTGCTCCCGCCCGAGACCGCCGAGCGCCTGCGCGCTGCGGAGGACCTGACGCGCGACATCGACGGCGTGCACATCAACATCGCCGTCGGCTACGGCGGCCGTCACGAGATCGTCGGGGCCGTGCGCGAGCTCGTGGCCGAGAGCATCGCCGACGGCGCGGGCACCGAGGAGTTGATCGAGGCGATCACCGTGGAGAACGTCGCCCGCCACCTGTACACGAAGGGCCAGCCCGATCCGGACCTGCTCATCCGCACGTCCGGGGAGCAGCGGCTCGGGGGCTTCCTGCTGTGGCAGAGCGCGCACAGCGAGTTCCACTTCGCCGAGGCGTTCTGGCCGGACTTCCGGCGCGTCGACTTCCTCCGGGCACTGCGCTCCTTCTCCGAGCGGGAACGCCGCCTGGGCCAGTAGGCCGCGCCGGGGCGAAAGCGCCCGTGGCCCGACCCGGTTCCCGCGTACATTGGCCGTACCGGCTGGGAGGCGACGATGACGGCGATACCCCGCAGCACCTTCGTGCTCGACACCTCGGTCCTGCTCTCGGATCCACGGGCGCTCTTCCGCTTCGCCGAGCATCACGTGGTGGTGCCGGTCGTGGTCGTGACCGAGCTCGAGGGCAAGCGGCACCATCCCGAGCTCGGCTACTTCGCCCGGGCCGCGTTGCGGCACCTGGAGGAGCTGCGGCTGCGGCACGGGCGCCTCGACGAGCCCGTGCCGCTCGCGGGCGGCGCCACGCTCCGGGTCGAACTCAACCACTCCGGCGCCGGCGTGCTGCCCGACGGGCTGCGCCTCGACGACAACGACACCCGCATCCTCGCGGTCGCCGCGAACCTGCGCAGAGGCGGCGCTCACGTCGTGCTCGTGTCCAAGGACCTGCCGATGCGCATCAAGGCCGCCATCGCGGGGATCGACGCCGAGGAGTATCGCGCCGAGCTGGCCGTCGATTCCGGCTGGACGGGCATGATCGCCCTGACCGTGACGGCCGAGCAGCAGGCCCGGCTCTGGGAGGACGGCGGGCTCGACCTGGCGGAGACGCTCGGGGCCGCACGCGATTTCGCCCCCGACGCCGGCGCGGAACTGCCCGACCCGATGCCGTGCCACACCGGGGTCGTGCTCCAGTCCGCGCGGGGAGGCGCGCTCGCGCGGGTGGGCACGGACGGCCGGCTCCGGCTCGTGCGGGGCGACCGGGAGATCTTCGGGCTGCACGGCCGCAGCGCCGAACAGCGGGTCGCCATCGATCTGCTCCTCGACGAGACCATCGGCATCGTCTCCCTCGGCGGGCGGGCGGGCACGGGCAAGTCGGCGCTCGCGCTCACCGCGGGCCTCGAGGCGGTGCTCGAGCACAACCGGCACCGCAGGATCATGGTCTTCCGGCCCCTGTATCCCGTGGGCGGCCAGGAACTCGGCTACCTCCCGGGCGCCGAGGAGGAGAAGATGAACCCGTGGGCGCAGGCGGTCTTCGACACGCTCGGGTCGATCGTCTCCCAGAACGTCGTCGACGAGGTGATCGACCGGGGGATGCTCGAGGTCCTCCCGCTCTCCCACATCCGCGGCCGCTCGCTCCACGACGCGTTCGTGATCGTCGACGAGGCCCAGTCGCTCGAGCGCAACGTGCTGCTCACCGTGCTCTCCCGCATCGGCAAGAACTCACGGGTCGTCCTCACCCACGACGTGGGCCAGCGCGACAACCTGCGCGTGGGCCGCCACGACGGCGTCGCCGTGGTGATCGAGAAGCTCAAGGGTCACCCGCTCTTCGCGCACGTGACCCTCACCCGCTCGGAACGCTCGGAGATCGCGGCGCTCGTGACCGACCTGCTCGAGGACGGCGACCTCTGACCGGGCCTGAGCGCTAGTCCTTCGGCCCGGTCGCCGTCGGGCCCGTCGCGCGCGGCCCGTCACCGCCCGCGGGCGAGCCGTCCGGATCGACCGGTGGGACGTCGTCCCCGCCCTCACCTTCGCGCGCGAGCTCTGCCCGCGCCTCGTCCTCGGCCTTGCGCAGCTGGATCTTGCGCATGTGCCGATTCATGCTGAGCATGAGGAAGACGAAGGCGACCGCGAGCACCATGAAGGCGATGAACGCGCCGATGCCGGGCGAGACCTCGATCGCCGTCTCCGCGCCGGTCATCGGTCGGACTCCGCAGCGCGAAGGCCGGCGAACAGGTCGTCCTCGGGCAGGGTCACGGGCACGGTCGAGTGGGCCAGCTCCCACTCCTCGAACGGCCAGACCTCCCGCTCGATGTCCCGCGGCACGGCGAAGAAGAAGCCCTCGGGGTCGATCTGGGTGGCGTGGGCGCGCAGGGCATCGTCACGCTGGCCGAAGAAGTCGGCGCACGCGACCCGGGTGGTCACCTCCCGGCGAGGCAGCGAATCGCGGCGCTGCAGCCAGTCCTCGAACGGGGAGGAGAGCCCCCGATCGGACAGGGCGTCGTGGATCGCGCGGATCCGTTCCGCCGAGAACCCGTTGTCGTAGTACACCTTGCTCACCTGCCAGGCCTCCCCGGCGTCGGGGAACTCCTCGGGATCGGCGGCGGCCCGCACGGCCGCGACCGAGACCTCGTGGCAGCGGATGTGATCCGGGTGGGGGTAGCCGCCGTGCTCGTTGTAGGTGAGGAGCACCTGCGGGCGGAAGGCGCGGATCTCCGCCACGAGTCGCTCCGTCGCCTCCGCGAGCGGCACGAGCGCGAAGCTCTCCGGCGGCAGGGGCGGCAGCGGGTCGCCCTCGGGCAGCCCGGAGTCCACGAAGCCGAGCCAGCGGTGACTCACCCCGAGGGCCGCGGCGGCGGTGGCCATCTCCTCGCGGCGGATGCGGGTGAGATTCGCCAGCACGTTCCCGTCGTCGACCAGGCGCGGGTTGAGGATGTCGCCGCGCTCGCCGCCCGTGCACGTGACCACCCGGACCGCGATCCCCTCGCGGGCGTAGCGGGCCATCGTGGCCGCCCCCTTGCTCGCTTCGTCGTCAGGGTGGGCGTGTACTGCCATCATGCGCAGTGCCGCTTCAGCCACAGGGCCTCCAGAGAAAAGGTGGGACACTAGGGTACGTCGACATTCGAGCCTCGATCATCCCACTCATTGTTCCATCGACCCCTCCCCGAAGGATCCGCCGGTGCCCACCCCCGCCGACCATTCCGCCCCCGCGCTCCAGGATCGCTACGGAGCCCCCAGGCAGACGCATCGGACCACGGTTCGGATCGCCTGGGCGGCCGGTATCGTCGGCGCGCTCGTCATGGCCTGGATCATGTGGGGTGCGTTCCGGCCGACCGTGCACAATCAGCTCGTGGGCTTCGACGTGTCCGATCCCGCGCTCACGAGCGTGACCTTCAACGTGATCAAGCCCGCCGACCGCAGCGCGCGCTGCACGGTCGAGGCGCTCAACACCGGATTCGCGCAGGTCGGGGTGCTCCAGGTCGAGGTCGGCCCGGCGCAGGAGGACCTCGTGACCCTGCACCGGGAGGTCCGCACGAGCGAGCCGGCCACGACCGCGATCATCAGCTCGTGCGAGCTGATCGACTGATCCCCGCCCCGGGCGACTCCCCCGTCACCTTGCCGGTCGCCCCATCGGCGAGACGAAGCCGGGCACTCCCGCCCGCTGCACACACGCGCGCGGCGCCGGCCACTACGCATCCGCACGGCATCGTTGCTATTCTTGGAATTTACCCCCACCGCCCCGGCGCAGGGGATGCAGCGGCGGCAGCCGGGAGCGGTGAGACGCTCCCGCGTGTCCATGGCTGCACGCGCAGCCGGGAACCAAGCGATAGATGAAGGAGGCGTCATGTCCGAATCCACCACCTGGCTCACCCAGGAGGCCTTCGACCGGCTCAAGGGCGAATACGACCACCTCACGGGCGACGGTCGGACGGAGATCGCCGACAAGATCGAGGCCGCCCGCGAGGAAGGCGACCTCAAGGAGAACGGCGGATACCACGCCGCCCGCGAGGAACAGGGCCGCCAGGAGGCGCGCATCCGGCAGCTGGAGCAGATCCTGCGCCACGCCGAGGTCGGCGAGGCTCCCCCGGACGACGGCATCGTCGAGTCCGGCATGGTCGTGCACGCGACCGTCGGGGGCGAGAAGATGACTTTCCTGCTCGGTTCCCGCGAGGTCGCCGGCGACACGACCGACCTGGACGTCTACTCCGCCTCCTCCCCCCTGGGCAAGGCGATCGTGGGCCGGGCCACCGGCGACACGGTCGTGTACCAGACCCCGACCGGCCGGTCGATGACGGTCGAGATCGGGAAGGTCAAGCCGTTCCGTGAGTGACCCTGCTCCGAGCTGAGCACGCCGGCCGCCCGAGACGGCGGCACTGCGGCGCGACGGCCCCCCGGCGATCGCCGGGGGGCCGTCGTCGTTCGGCCGGGCGAACCCGGTGGACCCGGCTCAGGCGCTCCCGCGCGTGACCCGCCATCGCCGGGTCATCTCCGCGACGACCTCCCGCCGCGAGGGCGGCAGCGGATCGCGGCCGTGGAGGTAGTTGAGGGCCGTGTTGACGACGGCGACGATCGGGACCGCGAAGAGCGCGCCGACGATCCCGCCGACGAGGGTGCCCGTGGCGACCGCGAGCAGCACCCCGACCGGGTGAAGGCTCAGGGCCCGGCTCATGAGCATCGGCTGCAGCAGGTTCGACTCGGCCTGCTGCACCCCGAGCACGATCGCGAGCATGACGAGGGCGGTGCCGAATCCCTGGTCGACGAGCGCCACGAGCACGGCGATCGCGCCGGTGAGGATCGCACCGACGATCGGGATGAACGAGCCGAGGAAGACGAGCACCGCGAGCGGCAGGGCGAGCGGTACCCCGAGGATCGCCGCCCCGATCCCGATGCCGAGCGCGTCCACGAAGGCGACCATGATCTGGGTGCGGGTGTACGAGGCGAGGCTGCCCCAGGAACGCAACGCGGCGCCGTCCACACGCTCGCGCGCGTTCCGCGGGAACAGGCCGACGACCCACATCCAGATCCCGCGCCCGTCCTTGAGGAAGAAGAACAGGCAGAACAGCGCGATGAGCGCGCCCGCCGCCACGTGTCCGACCGAGCTCGTGACCGACAGCGCGCCGGAGAGGATCTTGTCGGCGTTGCTGCTCAGCTGACTGCCCAGCTGGTCGACCCAGGCGTTGATCTGGTCCTCGTCGAGGCCGAGCGGCCCCTCGCTCAGCCACCGCAGGGCCTCGTGGAAGCCGTCGAAGGCCTTCGCCCCCAGTTGCCCCATGCCGGTGGCGATCGACGCCCCGGCCAGCGTGATCAGGCCGCCGGCGACGGCGAGGGCCGCGACCATCGCCGTGAGCGAGGCGAGGGCCTGGGGGAAGCGGAGCCGGTCGGAGAGGAAGCGCACGACCGGCAGCAGCAGGGCCGCGACCAGCGCCGCGACCATGACGGGCACCACGACGGTCTTGAGCTGGACCGCGAAGTACACCAGCAGCGCCGCGGCCGCGACGATCACGATGAACCGCCACGACCAGGACGCGCTCGCCCGCACGGCCCGAGGCACCGGCCCGGCGGCCCGCGGCGGATCCGGGCGCAGCTCGACGTCGGTGACGAGCGACTCCGGCGGCACCTCCCCCACCGGGTCCTCGGGCTCGGGCTCGATCCGCGTGGTCACTGTCCTGCTCCGGGCCGTGAGATCGTCATCGGCCCGCTGGGGGTTCCCGTCGGGGGGCGAGGTCATAGCGGTGAGTCTATGTGGGTTCGACGCCGATCCGCGCTATGGAGCGGCGGGGCGCGGCGGGCGTGGCGCGGGAAGAAACCCGGGTGCCGTCCTGTTGTGACCGATGACCGACCCACGGAGGAATGCCATGTTCGCCACCCGCGCCACCCGACTCGTCAGTCCTTCGGACGCCCTCCCGGGGCGCGCGGAGGCCGCGTTCCCCGTGCCACGGGCAAATATCGTCCTGGGGACGCCGCTGCTCGGCCCGTGGCCGGAGGGCACGCGGACCGTCGTGCTCGCCATGGGCTGCTTCTGGGGAGCCGAGCGCATCTTCTGGCGCCTGGACGGCGTCGTGGGAACGGCGGTCGGCTATGCGGGCGGGCACACGCCGAACCCGACCTACGAGGAGGTCTGCACCGGCCGCACCGGGCACACCGAGGCGGTGCTCGTCGCCTACGATCCGGCGCGGGTGGGCCTCGAACGGATCCTGCGGGAGTTCTGGGAGAACCACGACCCCACGCAGGGATTCCGGCAGGGCAACGACCGGGGCACGCAGTACCGATCGGCGATCTACTGGAGTGGGGCGGGAGACGAGGAACTCGTGCGCGCGAGCCGCGAGGCGTTCAACGCCGTGGTGCGCGAGCACGGCCACCCCGACATCACCACGGAGTTGCGCCCGGCCGCGGACGCGGGCCCGTTCTATCCGGCCGAGGGGTATCACCAGCAGTACCTGGAGAAGAACCCGAACGGCTACTGCAACCACGGTCCGAACGGCATGACCTGCCCGGTCGGGATCCTGCGCCAGGACGAGCTGCCGGCCCAGCGCGACGTGCGCCCGCCCGCGGGCGCGTAGGGGGTCCGGCGCACCTCGGCGCGCCTCGGCTCAGTGGGAGCCGAGGATGTCGACGACGAACACGAGGGTGTCGTCGCCGCCGATGCCGGCCCGCGGCGCGCCGCCGGGACCGTAGCCGTCGTGCGGCGGGATGCTCAGCAGCAGCCGCGAGCCGATCGCGCGGCCCACGAGGCCGGCGTCCCACCCGTGGATGACGACGCCCATGCCGATCGGGAACTCGATCGAGGAGCCCCGGTCGTAGGAGTTGTCGAAGACCCGCCCGCCCCAGATCTGGCCGAAGTAGTTCACCTCGATGGTCTGGCCCGACTCGACCGTGAGGCCGGAGCCGGCGGTGAGCACCTCGACCACGAGCTCCTCGGGCGGCGCGGCTGCGGGGAAGGTCAGTTCGGGCTTGTCGCCGAAGTCGCCGGTGGCGCTGGGCAGGGTGGGCGTGGACTCGCTCATGGTCATCCTCCGGGTCGGGGCGCTACTCGAGCACACTCTAGAGGAGAGCGGCCCGGGACATGGGACGACCGGCGCCGTTCGGGAACGGCGCCGGCCGAAGACGCGCGGGCTTGAGCCCCACCGCGTCAGCCTGTGTCGGGAGGAGCCTCGGGCGCGTCAGTTGCGGTTGAGGATCGCGAGCAGCCGCAGGAACTCGAGGTAGAGCCAGACGAGGGTGACGGTCAGGCCGAACGCCGCGGACCAGGCGTACTTGCGGTCGACCCCGTTGCGCACGCCGCGCTCGATCTGGTCGAAGTCCATGATGAGGTTCATCGACGCGAGCACCACGGCGATCGCACCGATGAGCAGCCCCATGAGGCCGCTGCGCAGCCCCCACGGGCCGAACGCGCCGGGGGCGAAGACCATGACGCCGAGGTTGATCATGCAGAAGGCGGCGTACGCGATGGTGGCGTAGACGGCGATCTTGGCGAACTTGCCGGTGACCTTGACGATCCGGGTCTTGAAGAGCACGAAGCAGACGGCGAACGTGATGAACGTGGCGATGATCGCCTGCATCACGATGCCCTCCCAGTTCGCGGCGTAGACCCGCGAGATGAGACCGAGGAACACCCCCTCCGCCACCGCGTAGCCCATGATGAGCGCCGGTGAGGGCTCCTTCTTGAAGGCGTTGACCAGGCCGAGCACGAGCCCGAGGATGAGGCCACCCCACAGCACGGGCATCGCCATGGACGCCGGCACGAGCTGCCACGAGGCGATCGCCGCGAGCACCACGGTGCCGATCACGAGCGCGGACTTGACGATCACGTCGTCGATGGTCATCCGGCCGGTCTGGCGCGCGGTCGCGGCCGGGCCGTAGAACGACTGCTGGACCTGGCCGAACTGCTGGTCCTGGCCGATGGTGCCGACCTGCTGTTGGGCGTACGGCGACTCCCCGATCGGGTAGTTCGGGGTGGACTTGCCGAAGTTCGCGTTGGACGTGAAATAGGGGTTGGCCATCGAGGTCTCCTCCTGGTCGTGTGCCGGGGCCATCTTATGTCCGAAACCTGGGAAGTCACAGATAATCGAGCGTGTTCGCCGTGGGCACACCGCGCGCGGATCCGATCTCATCCGAACGGATGACTCCCCCTCCCCCACCCGAGGGGAGGGCCGCCGGCGGAATCATCCGCCGGACCGGCGCCGGTGTCATCGGGGGACAATAGTGTGGCGTCATGACATCCAGGAAGGGGCACCACCGATGATCGAAGCCCATGCGCTGACGAAACGCTACGGGGCCAAGCTCGCCGTCGACGACATCTCGTTCACGGTCCGATCCGGTCGGGTGACCGGGTTCCTCGGCCCGAACGGCGCCGGCAAGTCCACCACGATGCGCATGATCGTCGGACTCGACCGGCCCACGGCGGGCACCGTCACCGTGGCCGGGCAGCCGTATGCGCGGCTGCGCTCCCCGCTGACCGAGGTCGGGGCCCTCCTCGAGGCCAAGGCGATCCACCCCGGCGCCACGGCCCGCAACCACCTGCGCGGGCTCGCCGCCACACACCGGATCCCGCGGCGCCGAGTCGACGAGGTGATCGACATGACCGGCCTGGCCGGCGTCGCCGGCAAGCGCGTGGGCGGATTCTCGCTCGGCATGGGGCAGCGCCTCGGCATCGCGGCGGCGCTGCTCGGCGATCCCCACACCCTCATCCTCGACGAACCGGTCAACGGGCTCGACCCCGAGGGCGTCAAGTGGGTGCGCACGATGGTGCGCTACCTCGCCTCCGAGGGCCGCACCGTGTTCCTCTCCTCCCACCTCATGAGCGAGATGGCGATCACCGCCGACGATCTCATCGTCATCGGCCGCGGGCGCATCCTCACCTCCGGCACGGTCCAGGACGTCATCGCCAGCAGCACCGGATCGAGCGTCGCGGTCGAGACGCCGCAGGCCGGCGACCTCGCCCGACTCCTCCAGTCGGACACCTCGACCGTCACCTCGACCGGCCCCTCCCGCCTGACCGTCAGCGGCCTCGAGGCCGCCCACATCGGCGAGATCGCCGCCGCCCACGGGGTCGTGCTGCACCAGCTCACCACCCAGTCCGCCTCCCTCGAGGAGGCCTTCATGTCACTCACCGCCGACTCCGTCGAGTACCGATCCGACGCCCAGGCGGGCGCCGGGTCACCGACGGGACGGGTGAGCCACAGCGGCACGCAGGAGGCACGCTCATGACCGCCCACACGGCTCAGGCCGCATCCCCCACCCGCCACTCCTCCCCGCTCGCCGGCGTCCGGCTCTCCTTCGTGGGCACGCTGCGTTCGGAATGGATCAAGTTCTTCGCCGTGCGCTCGACCGGCTGGATGCTCGTGGTCACGCTCGTGACCATGGTCGGCTTCTCCGCGATGATGGCGGCCGGAATGCGCATGGCCGCCGGTGCCGGCGCGGGCACGGACGCCTCGGTGCAGATGACGGGCGACCCGGCCATGGCCGGACTCGACGTGGGCATCATGTCGGTCACGTTCTCCTACGGCGTCGCGCAGATCGTCATCGCCGTGCTCGGCGCGCTCGCGATGACCGGTGAGTTCTCCACCGGCCGGATCCGCTCGACGTTCGCCGCGGTCCCCCGACGCGGCCAGGTGCTCCTCGCGAAGATGATCGTCGTCGCTCTGACCGCCTTCGTCACCTCAGTCGTGGCCGTCGCCGCGTGTTTCGGCGTCGTGACGGCGATCCTGGCCCCCGTGGACCTGGCACCCAGCCTCTCCGCGGACGGGGCGCTGCGCTCGCTCGTCGGAGTCCCGCTGTACCTCACCGCGATCACGCTCTTCGCGCTGGCCATCGGCACGCTCCTGCGCAGCACGCCCGGCAGCATCGCCGCGGTCCTGGGGATCATCCTCGTGCTGCCGATCGTCAGCATGATCCCCTTCGACTGGGTTCAGACCGCGGCCCAGTTCCTGCCGGCGGCGGCGGGCGAGCGGCTCTTCACCGGTGGCCTCATGGACGCCACGCTCGGGCCGTGGCAAGGATTCGGGGTGCTGTGCGCATGGGTCGTGGTGCTGATGGCGGCCGGGGCGATGACGCTGCGGCGCCGGGACGCCTGATCCACACCGAGAGGAGCCGGCCCGCGGGCACGAACGCCTGGGGCCGGCTCCTCGCCCGGCACCCGGCGCTCGCGGACGTCCTCGTCGTTGCGACGTTCATCGCCTCGACGCTGCTGAGCACGGCGCTCGGGCCGGTCGAGTCACCGCTCTTCTGGTGCGGGGTGGCCCTGACCGGCGTCCTGCTCACGGGCCGGTACCGGTGGCCGGCGCCGACCGGCCTCGCGCGCCGATTCGGCGCCGCGGCCGCCCCGCCCGCACTGACCCTCGCCGGGATCCTCACGCTGACGTCGGTCTCCGCCGCCGTGACCGGGCGCACGGACGGCTACGAGGTCGCACTCGGCTTCGCCGTGTTCGCCCTGACCCGCACGAGCACCGCCGCGCGAGCCGATCAGGCCCTCGTTGCGGTCAACCTGCTCACCTCGGGTGCCATCCTCGCCTGGGGTGCGACGCCGGCTCTCGCCGACCACCCGTTCGAACCGGATCTGCGCGTGCTCAGCAGCGCGGCCGTGCTGCTGAGCACCCTGATCGCGGTCGCCGCCGCGACGACCCGGGATCAGGCCGAGACCGTCGCCGCCTTCGTCGAGGCCCATGCCCACCGACGCGGGCCGGTCCGCAGACTCTTCCATCACCGCCCCCGGATGCTCGATCTCCTGGTGGTGCTGTGCTTCCAGGTCGGCGCCGGCTCGGGTACCCCGCTCATGCCCGACGGGGACCGGCTGTGGTGGCTCATGGCGGCCGTGTCGATCGCGCTCTTCCTCCGTCGCGGCGCCCCGCTCGTGGCCTTCGCGCTCACGATCGTGGCGACCCTCGCCGCCACGGCCATGACCGGCACCACGGCCGGTCTCGAGCTCGCCGTGGCCATCGCGATCTACGCGGTGACGACCACGAGCGCGCCCGTCGTCGCCTGGTCCGCCGTCGCGGCGGCGAACGTGCTCGCCATCGCGGGCCTGTGGGCATGGGGGAACCCGCGCCTCGACGAGATGGTCACCACGGGCGCCGACACCGGCCTCGAGTTCGACATGCGTATCGGCACCGGCATCGGGATGGCGATCGTGACGTTCGCGGCGATCGCCATCGGAACCACGGTGCGCAATCGCCGAGATCACCTGCAGCGACTCCTCGACCGGGCCAATCAGCTCGCCCTCGAACGAGAGCAGCTGGACCAGCTGGCCGTCGTGGCCGAACGCGCCCGGATCGCCCGCGAGATGCACGACGTGGTGGCCCATTCCGTGCAGGTGATGATCGCGCTGTCCGACGGCGCCCGGGCCCTGGTCGCCTCGCAGCCGGATCGGGCCGCTCACGCCCTCGACGAACTCTCCGGGGTGGGGCGCGGCGCCCTGAACGACATGCGTCGGGTGCTCGGGGTACTCCGCCAGGACGGCACGGTGCCCGACCTGGAACCGCAGCCGCAGGAATTGGATCTCGAGCAACTCGTCGGTCGTTTCCGCGCAGCCGGACTACCGGTCGCCTACACGATGGCCGGCGCCTCCTTGCCCGCGGACGCCGCCCTGCATTTGACCCTGTACCGGATCGTGCAGGAGGCCCTGACCAATGTCCTGCGCTACGCGCCGCACACCTCCCAGATCAGCGTGACCGTGCGCACCGCGGTCGGACGCGACGGTGTCGAGGTGATCGTGATCAACGCCCCCGACGCCTCCGTGCCGCGCCTCGCCCGAGGCGAGGCCGCGCTGCCGGGGCACGCCGCGTCGTCCTCGATCGGTGCCGGGCTGGGTGCCGGACGAGGGCTCATCGGGATGCGCGAGCGCGTGGCCGCCTACGGCGGGACCGTGAGCGCGGGCCCGCACCGCGGCGGCTGGCGGGTGCACGCTACGCTCGACCTGGGTTACGAGGAGGAATATGCCGATCACGGTACTGCTGGCTGATGACCAGGCCCTGCTGCGGATGGGCTTTCGGATGGTGCTCGAGGCCGAGGAGGACCTCGTGGTCGTCGGCGAGGCCGCGGACGGCGCGTCCGCGGTCGGCATGGCCGAGGCGCTGCGACCGGATGTCGTGCTCATGGACGTGCGCATGCCCGGCACGAACGGGATCGAGGCCACCGCCCGGATCGCCGCGAGCCGGCCCGCGACCCGGGTACTCATCCTCACGACCTTCGACCTCGACGAGTACGCCTTCGCGGGGCTGCGCGCCGGCGCCAGCGGGTTCCTGCTCAAGGACACCCCTCCCGTGGACCTGGTCAACGCGATCCACACGGTGCATGCGGGCGATGCGGTCGTCTCGGGGCGGATCACCCGGCGTCTGCTCGAGCTGTTCGCGGCCCGGCTCCCGGAGCCGGAGGCCGCTGGAGCAGTCGACGCCGGGTGTGTGGGCGATCTCACCGAACGTGAGCACGAGGTGCTCCTGGCGCTCTCCCGGGGTCGGTCGAATGCCGAGATCGCCGCGGATTTGTACGTCTCCGAGGCGACTGTGAAGACCCATGTGGGTAAAGTGCTCTCGAAACTTGGTTTGCGCGATCGGGTTCAGGCTGTCATTTTTGCCTATGAGAACGGAATCGTGCACCCTGCCTGAACGGAGACCGAAGACAGCATGACCGAGGACGTCCGCCACGGACCCGTGGGCGTACGCGACACCGCGGCCGAGGATGCCGAGTTCCTGATCGACATGCTCCTCGAAGAGGTGAACTGGGGCCTGCCCGAGCCGATCAGCCGCCGGCAGCTCCTGCGCGATCGCGTGCTGTCGCAGTATGTCGCCGGCTGGCAGCGGGAGGGTGACCTGGGCGTCGTCGCCGTCGACACCGGCGGCCCGAACGGCCTGCAGATCCCGGTCGGGGCCGCGTGGCTGCGCCGCTTCACCGCGCAGTCGCCCGGGCAGGCCTTCATCGCCACGACCGTTCCCGAACTGAGCCTGGGGGTGATCCCCGCCCACCGCGGCCGGGGCATCGAGATGGGGCTCGTGCACACCCTCATCGGCCGCGCGCGCGATGCAGGGATCACCCGGATCGCGGCCTTCGTGGCCGCGGGGCACCCGTCGCGGGAGTTCTACGACGCGGCCGGATTCACCCAGGTGCGCGACGAGGACGGCGGCCACGTGCTCGTGCTCGACCTGTTGGGGGACGCGCTCGCCTGATCCGCGTCGCTCCCGGGCAGCATCGGCTCTTCCCGGGGCCGGCCGAGCGCGCGGCCCGTCCACAGGTGGGCGGGGATGCAGCGCCGTCCACAGGACGTGCCCACGCGGCTGCACGCGCGCCCGCGTTCTGGTCGACTCGGTTCCATGACCGGTTCCGTTCCCCGTCCCCCCGATCCGCATCGGCGCGGCCCGCTGCCGCTCGGGGGCGTGCCGAACCCGGGGCCGGCGCCACCGATACCCGCCGCGGAGCTGCCGCCGCCGCAGCGACCCACCGCGACCGGCGGCCGGGCCCTCGGTGGGCGGGTGCTCGGGGGCGTCGTGCTGGCCGTGAGCCTCGGCTGGCTCGTGATCGTCGGCGGGATCGGCCTGCTCGCGACGATCGGCGTGCCGTTCTGCGGAGTCCGGGACGTCTGCCTGGTCCCGCCGTACGCGTGGTGGCTGATCGCCACGCTGCTCACGGCGGCGGCGGGCGCGATCGTCTGCCTCGTCGGCCTCATCGCCCGCCGGCCCACGCTGCCGTTGTGGGCGTGCGGCGGCGCGCTGCTGACGCTCGCCAGCCGCGCCTGTTTCGCCATGCTCTTCCCGTAGCCGCGAGCGCTCACGCCGTGGGGAAGTACACGACCGTGGGTATGAGTGGTCCGGTGGTCACGGTGAAGCGCGCGATCGGGGTGCCCGCCTCGTTGATCACGTAGACGGTGTCGGCGTTGCCCTGGTGTGCCTGTGGCAGGGTGAGGATCTGGTAGTCCCCGGCCGCGCCGAGGAGGGAGCGCAGCACGTCGATCGCGGTGGGGTTCGCATTCGCGTCGTCCGAGATCCGGCGGATCGCCTCGAGATCGCGGGTGCCGGCCAGGTCGAGGAAGCGCTGCACCGCCCCCCGGGCGGTCGTGAGGTCGACCCCGTTGTCGAGGGCGAGCGTGGCGGTCCCGGTCACCGCCTCGACCTCGCTCACTCGCTCCTGCCAGGCCACGGCGTAGACGGCCTGCGACTCGGTGATCGGACCCGATTCGCGCCGGACCTCCTGGCGCACGGTGACGAGGTGGACGTCCACTCCCCCGCTCTCGAACGGCCGGTCCTCGACCGCCTCGATCGCGACCGACTCGACCCGCCCGAGCGGACTGGCCTGCGCCGCCTCCCGCTGCATCTCGAATCCCGAGGCGATGGCGAAGTCTCGAGCCTGCCGACCGAGGTCGAGTTCCTCGGCGAGCTCCTCGGCGGCGACCTGCACGGTGGCGCCCGGGGAGATCACCTGCGTGGGCGCCTCCCCACGGGTGGTGAAGTGATTGTGCAGCTCGCTCAGAACGGTCACGAGCACGTGTTCAGGGCGCTTCCCCTCCGCCCCCACGGACTGCTGCGGCTCGAGTGGCGCCGTCGCGGGCCCGGCACACCCGGCGAGCAGCGCGAGCACGGCGATTCCGGCCGCAGTCCTCACCCGCATCGCGCTCTCCCCTCGAACTCGCCGCCGTGGTCTGTGTGCTCACCGTATCGGAGCCGGCGATCGATCGCCCTATGCGGACCGCTCGCCCGCGCCTCCCGTGAAGGACCGGGGGCCGCGATCCACCGTCGGGATCGATCTCCTTGTGGCGAGGATCGCAATCGCCGGGGCAATCCAGCCCGCCAGCGGAATGAGCGACAGGAGCAGCACCAGCACCGACCAGGCCGCCCCGCGTGACCACCGCACGAGGAGAGTGCCGAGGAGCACGCCGCAGGGCCACAGGATCATGCCGGCCGCTTCCACACCGGACAGTGCCATGAGTACCGCCATTCCCCGTGAGGTCGACGGGCACCCTCACCGGTGCCCGGTTGATCAGGACCCTAGCAGCGTGCGCGCCGAGATCGACCCGCTCGATGGCGGTGAGGATCGCCCGCATGGTCGCCGCCCCGCCGGCGGCGGTGGGCACCGGTCCGCGGTCATCGGTCCGCTGCGATGCCCGCGTGCACGCACAAGGTGACGTAGGCGCCGGCCACATCACCAGCCTCGTCGGCCACGGCATGGACCGTCGCCGCGGCCTCGGCGAACTGCTCAGCCTTGGAGAGCCTGCCGCGACGAAGGTTGTCGTCCGCGGGTCTGGTGCGAGGAGTCACTATCGGCCCGCCCGCCTCAGTTGCCGGTGGAGCCATCGGCGCTCACCGACCAGGACGATGGCATCGGCGGCAACCGAAGTCAGGATCCGGTCTCCGCCGGCAGCGCCGTCTCGCACCTCGCCCTCCGTCATCTCCATGAGGCGGGCATCGTTTCCGGTCCACCTGGTCACGTCGGACGCGAAATCGGTCGACCAGTCGGCCCAATCGTCGCGGTCTACTCGACCGTCGAGAACGAGAAAGATGTCGATGTCGCTGTCGCTGGACATCTCACCGCGTGCGGCAGAGCCGAACATCGCCGCCCACAGGGGTGGGTGCGGGGCGCCCCGAAGGCCCTGACGCAGCCGTTCGATGAACTCCCGGCGCAGGTTCGCGATCGCGATGACATGCTCGGCGGCGAGGTGGTCACGATTGAGTCGGAAGGCGTAGCCAGAGCCGACCCGGGTGGACTCGACGAGGCCCTGGACGGCGAGACGGTCGAGCGACCTGCGCACCCCGGAGCGAGACCACTCGCCAGCAGCAAGACGCACCACATCGCCAGAGGTGAAGCTGGACTGCGCCCCGGCGAGCACGGTCAGGACATCGCCATCCACAGTCGGCGTGATGATGCCGAATGGATGCTGCAACTGCATGTGCGCCTCCCTCCGCCTTACACAATAGGAGGCACGGCGTGACTATTGTGAAACTCGCCGGCTCGAAACGGCAGCCGGAGGTCGCGCCGGATCTGCTGGAACACCCGCGCCTCCATCACCGCAGTGAGTCGACCGGGACGCCGATTGCCGACGACTCATCGACCTCACCGTGAGCGTTCGCGCAGGCCGGCGGACGGCGATCGTGCACGTCGTGCGACGGTATTCGAGGCAGGTGCACCTTACCGAGCATCTGGACCGGATCGACCTCGCTGATCAGGGCAAGGGTCCCGTCCGACCCGTTCCAGTACCGCGGGGCCGAATCAGCGACCGTTTGGACGACGAACGGTGTGGCGAGATCGTCAGTGCCTACCTTGGCGGCACCACGGTGGCAGCGCTTGCTCGCCAGTTCGAGATCAGTGACTACTCGGTGCGACGCATCCTGATCGGGGCAGGAGTCAAGCGGCCGGCTCGGGGGCTCTCCGACAGGTGCATTGCTCAGGCCAAGTCACTCCGAGCGGCTGGAATGTCGTTTGCTGAAGTCGGTCAGCAGCTGGGCATCGCCGAGTCCACAGTTCACCTGATGATGGCGGGCAGTACGCCATCCACCAAGCGAGAAACCTCCTGAACTCCGCTGCAACGATGATCGAGCAAGTGCGGGTCACCCTCGTGTCACACGAGGTCACTGGCGCCTACTCGCCGTTCGCGAGCTGGATGAACCACGCGTCGACACGTTCGCCTGACTTTCCATCTCGGTGCCAGTCATCTCCCGAACGAGTCAGGTCGTAGACACGACTCTCCACTTCCTCTATGGAGATGGTTGCAGGCAGCTGCTGCCCTGATTCTTGAGCGGCATTGCGCTCTACTCCGATGCCTGCCTTCGCTGCGTCAATCAAGACTCCAATGAGATGATACACCCCGTCCGTGGACTTCAGCTTCTCGCTCGGCACCAACAGTCGCCACTTCCAGAAGGCAACGAGTACTCGGTGCTCGGCGGCCGCGAACTCCTCTTCTGATGTCGGACACGGCGTGAACCTCCGGAGGTCGGTGATTAGCTCCGCCCACGCACCCCGGCGCCTATCCTCAAGGGTTTGCTCCGACTGTCTACGAAACTGCTCGTCGAACCTTGCCCGCTCATCTGTGACCTGCTCCCGGAGAAGCTCCACCTGACTCTCCGCCGCCTTTGCCTCTCTGCGACCGTTCAGAGCCGCCCATATTGCACCGCAGACAGCGACCAGGGACACGACGAAACTGGCAATAGTCATAGCCTCGAGGCTACAGGTGGCCCACGAGTCCGGGGCATCGGACGGAAGAACGGTGGGAGCGAGATCGAGGCGACGACGTCCCCCATAAATGGGCAGAATCCCGGCCGTGACAGGGCCCGCCTTCCCATTCTCGTCCCGGACCGGTACCTTCCCCCGCTCTGGAAGTACAGGAAACGAAGGAGACGGATCATGGAGAACGAAGAGAATCGGGGGTGGTGCCCGGCGTGGTGCGTCGCTCAGCACAGCGATGAGGACCAGTTGGCGGACCGGTGGCACCGCAGCCGGATAGTGACGCTGCCGATGGTTGAGCGTGGTCACCTGAGCAGCGACAACAGCCTGGCGATGGTCGAGATGATGGTCGTGCTGGAGCAGCACGTCCTAGCCTCGGGCTTTCACGGTGGTGTGTGCTTGAGTCCGTGTCGTGAACGTGAAAGGTGCTCCTGACCTGCGAGAATACGGATTGTCGAGATCACGTAGTCGTCAGTCCAAGGAGCACCTTCCAGGTGAACAACGTTACCCGGTTCTACCCGCGTACTCACGTCGACACGGCCGCCTCCGGGGCCGTCGGTCAAGCCGGTGGGGTCCTGCTGACCGAGACCGTCGCGGTGACCGGCCTCGGGGCCGAGCTCTCGGCGGCGCTGTCCCCGTGGCGTAAGCGGTTGGCGGTCCACGACCCGGCGAAGGTCCTGACCGATCTCGCGCTCACCCTCGCCGTTGGTGGGGATCACCTCTGCGATATCGCGTTGCTGCGCGCCGAGCCCGGGATATACGGATCGGTGGCCTCCGATGCGACCGTGTCACGGACCATCGACTCCCTCGCCGCTGATGCCCCGGCCGCGTTGAAGGCGATCAACACCGCCCGCGCCGCGGCCCGTAAGCGGGCGTGGGCGCTGGCCGGTAAGGCTGCTCCCGATGCCGGCACGTCCGCGAAGGCGCCGTTGATCATCGATCTGGATGCGACCCTGGTCGCCTCCCACAGCGAGAAGGAATCAGCCGCGCCGACGTATAAACGCGGGTACGGCTTCCACCCGTTATGCGCGTTCGCCGACCATGGCGCAGACGGGACCGGGGAACCGTTGGCGATCGGGCTACGACCGGGTAACGCCGGCTCGAATACCGCCGCCGACCACATCGAGGTGATCAAGGCGGCCCTGGCCCAGTTGCCCGGGCACAAGCCCGGCACCCGGCCGGGCCGACGGGTCCTGATCCGTACCGATGGGGCCGGGGCCAGCCACGCCCTGCTCGACTTCCTCACCCGCCAGCGACTGTCGTACTCGGTCGGTTTCGCGTTGCCGCACCACACCCCGGAGTTGTTGGAGAAGATCCCCGAGCACGTGTGGACCCCGGCCTATGACGCCCACGACCAGGTCCGGGACGGGGCCTGGGTCGCCGAGCTGACCGATCTGCTCGACCTGAGCGGCTGGCCCAAGGGAATGCGGGTCATCGCCCGCAAGGAACGTCCTCACCCCGGCGCGCAACTACGCATCACCGATATCGACGGCCACCGCATCACCGCGTTCGCGACCAACACCAAGCCGGGTGGGCCCGGTACTCAGCTGCCCGACCTCGAACTACGTCACCGGCGTCGTGCCCGCTGCGAGGACCGGATCCGGATCGCCAAGGACACCGGGCTGCGCGCCCTGCCACTGCACGACTTCACCCAGAACCAGATCTGGTGCGCCATCGTGATGCTGGCCGCCGAGATGACCGCGTGGATGCAGATGCTCGCCCTACACGGCCACACCGCCAGCCGCTGGGAACCCAAAAACCTACGGCTACGCCTCTTCACCATCCCGGCGACCCTGGCCAGGACCGGCCGCCGGGCCCTGCTCCACCTCGCCGAACACGCGCCCTGGACCCACCTCGCCGCACTCGCCATCACGCGGCTACGCCGCCTCGCCGCCCCCGGCTGACCAGCCACGACCCCGTCCCCACGACCACCAGCACGACCCTCGGCCCATGGAACCGGCGCCCACCGGAGCGAGACCCCGGGACCTTGTCGTACCCAGATGCCAGAATCAGCCCACAGCAACGACGCCGACCCCACCATCACGCCACACAGCCCCACCATGAAAGATCGAGGCTAGACGATGAGCCGTGGGTAACCTTCGGGCCCGGCGAAGACGTAGCCAGATGCTTCACGGTGAGTCGGGAGAGTGCGGGGCGCATGGCGCATGTGATACTCACAACGCTGACTGAGATCGTCTAAGCAATTGCTCACGGGCTCCTAGCGCCCGACGCCTGCAAGCAGCAGTTTAGCCTTCATTCCGGATCCGCTACCAAGGTCCAAAACAGTGCTGCGGGCAGCACAACACCGGAAGTTGGTGCACTACAGAATTGATTTCTTCACAACAAGCGGCCACTCGCGCCTGTGCTCAACATAGAAGGGCTCGAGATTCCTTCGGGCTCCGCCTGAGCCGCCGACCTGGCCATTGTTGAGCACGGCAGAGTCGAGACGCTGCCACTGCGCCTCGCTGAGGGAGGCCACTTGTACGAGTCCTTTTGTGATCGAAATTGACTCGATGTAGCTCCTCGATGCGTCAAGTGCTGACAGCTGGCCATCGATCAAGGCCTGGGCGAACTCTTCCTTCGCCGAAAGCCACTGAAACAGCTTGGTTGCTACCTGCTCGGCATCTTCCGGGAAGACCTGCGGATACTGCTTGCGTCCGACAAAGCCAGCTGGGTCGGCGCCGAGGCGTACCAAGTAAATTGGAGTGCTCGCTCCTTGTGCCCAACCGATCTCTTGCTGGCACCAAGCGCTCTCATTGACCTCTTTATGGAGGAGCACGACAAAGACGTCCATCGTCTTGAGGCCAACCTGGATCTGGTCTTGCCAGTCATGATCAAAGGACATGGAGTCGTGCGCAACGAACCCATCAATTCCCATCGGGGCGAGGGCTTGAGCGACCTTGGAGGCGAACTTCTTGTGCTTGGCTGAATGTGAGAGAAACATCCGAACCATGCCATTCCGCCAGATTGGCGTGGCATCCAGCGCGAACTCCGCAGTGGCTCGCGGACTGAGTTCAGCAGGAGGAGTACCCACCACCACCCTGTACATGGAAGTGAGGGCCGTGTCGTTAAGATCGGCGATAGCATCCCCAAGCTCACGGTAATCGTTGAAGTCGCCAGAGAGTTGTGGGCAGCCGTACTCCCTGAGTAGCAGGTTGATCTCGCGGGATGACCACCGCAGGCTGTCGCTATCGATCGCGTCCAGTAACCCGCGCTTGATGGTGAAGCGCTGCTAAGGTGTCAATGCCATACCTAGACCATACTACTTTCTTCTCAGCGAGATGTTGGAAGCGCCGGTGCGCCGGTACGGCTTCACCATGTCTTCCAGCGGGGTCGGGCGCAATCGAGTGGCACGTCGCGATACGGCAGGTAAACACCGCCCGACCGGGCTCGAGCCGCTGGCCGACAACATCCCGACCGAGGTCATCTAGCTGAGCGAATGTACTCGGGTCAGGGCAATCGAGGGTAGCGTCAGAACTACCATCATCGGAGGACCTCGAGCTCTACCCACCAAACGGCTCGCCTACAACCTCTACATGCTCCACTGCAAAGAGCTGCTAATATGGTCCCGCATCCGGTGCGTCAGCAGCTCGTGGAGGCTCAAATATCATGGAAGCAGCATTCGCAGTTGCCCTAGGTGCCGCATTAGCCATCATCAGCAGTTACGTACTCAATAGGCAGTCTTCACGCCTGGAGTTTCGACGCAGCGCAGCAGACCGCTTAGTCGAGAGCCTTGTGGCCACCATACGAGCACTCGCGCGGTACCGTCGCGCCGAACTGGCACGCACGCATCAGCGGGACGACGCCAGGAGCCTAGCTGCCCGCACAGCCAGGCTCGAATGTCAAGAGTGTATTGCGGTCGTCGGCATCCTACTCGGCCGCGAAGACACATCGGAACATCTCAACAACTTCGTCCATCAGATTCGTCAAGTCAGTGAGCAGGACGACCCCATCGAGTCCATCGCGATGGCCGACAGCATCATGGACGATGCCATTCGATACCTCATGACACTCCGCGCCGAGATCTCCTAGCAAATACTCAAGGTGCACTAGCTCCGCCTCTGCAGCCCCTAGCGAACGGTATGCGTCCGCCATCCCCTCCAAATATGTCGACTGCGACGCGCAATTCTCACCGACAGCGGATTTTGATATAGAAGCATTCTGCCCGCTGACCACTTATCATATCGCCTGGTTGAGGGCCACACGATCGCCTCGTTCACGATTCCGGGTGTAAGGAGCCCTATGTCCTTTGCGTATGCCTCCGCGCGAATAAAAAAGTCGGCATCCTCAGACATCATCAGCGACTCATCGTATCCACCGACAGCCTCAAACACCGACCGGCGGACAAGTTGCGCGACCCCCTGCGCCGGACCTCCCCGGCTTCGGTGCCAATCGTATATGGAGCAAAGTATCCATGAACTCAACTTGCGAGGGAGATAGATTGCACGGAGACCACAGACTCCGAGCACACAGTCGTCTATTAGCGACGATACGCTCGTAAGGCTCCATTCTGCGATGATCACGTCGGCATCAAGAAAAAGCAAATAGTCAGAGTCCCCATATCTACCACCGATATTCCTTGCGCCGGCGATGGTCCCACCCGAGTCTTCCAACACTACATCGGCACCGCTAGCAGTAGCAACTTCAGAGGTCCTGTCCGTACTGGAACTATCGACTACAATGACGGTCGTTGAGATGCCCGCCAGAGAGATACTGCGCCGTATGGCTGCGAGGGTAAGAGGAAGATGGGCTTGCTCATTGTAAGCAGGGATAATTATTGTAAGGGTACTCATGTTAAAATCGGACACCTCAGTTATAGACCGTCTAACGATCGTCGCCACCGAACCATCTCTGCAGCGTTTCCAGTTGCGATACCCCTCCTGTCCAGTGAATAGAAACGCCACCTGCGCTTTCGAAAGCGGCACAGTTCGCGGCGTTGTCGTCAATTAGTGCGGCGCTGGTAAAGTCTAAGCCGTGAGCATAAAGCCAAGGACCAAAGAATTCGGTTGGCGACTCACCCTTGAGCACGCCAACATCCGACGACGAAATTAAATCAGAAAACATTTCAGAAATATCTTTGCGAAACCATATCGAAGTCGCAGCTACGTCCATATTGTCTGTTGCGATAACAAGTTCGGCAGAGTTGCGCACTGACGACAGGTAGCTCATGAGTCCGCCGTCCAGCCTAAACTTCCGGCAGTCTTCGGCAAGTCTCCGTACGAGGTAGTCGGACTTGGCGCGGCGGTCAAGAAATTCTTCTAAGCGTTCGGGTCGGACGACTTCGGCAGAAGAGATGTCACCCCGCATCCAGCTTTCCAGCAGTCGATGATCCGCGAATATGCGAGAGCGAATCGACAGGACTGCGCTACGATATGGGTGTCGTTCATTCTCTAGTATAGAGAACCAGAACGGATCGGGGGAAAGGACGCCATGCCAATCAACGAACACGACACGATCCGATAATATTGGCTGAAATGACCGAGCGCGACTCGCACTAGTCTTGACCATCTAGCACCTCCGTTACTTCATCCGGAATGATATCACAAACGGCAGAGGACTCCAAACGGATCACGGATCTCGCGCGCACATGATCCGAGTCAAAGTACTCTGATATTGCCTCGAGGTAACCCTCGGATATGAAGGGCAAGCAGGTGATATCATCACCACGGAGCCTCCAGCGAGAAAATAGGAGATTTCGGGAGCCCTCTAAGAATATTGTATAGTTTGGAATAAGGTGAGTTGAGGCATCGACCAGCTCAGCAACCGTTCTAAAACATCCATAATTGTAAAGTCGGTCGAGTGCATAGGCGTGTGACAAAAGGGTATCGACTGATCGGTCAAGGAGAACATGCCTAGTCGCAGTCAATTTGACCGTGGCCACGCGTGAAGATTCCGCCTCGAGGAAACGGCTAGCTGCTGCGGCTTGAGCCCTGCTGCTGCCCGTATCGAATGGTGGGATATCGTGCCATTGCAGCATCTCGACATAGTCGGGAAAATATAGTATCCCGGGCCTGCTATTCAGTAGGCGTGCCGAGAGAGTCGTCTTACCTGCAAGGGGGCTTCCTTCAAGCGCGACTACGATCTGCTTCAAGTTATCCACGACCGATCGCGTCTAGAAGCCCCGACGTGCTTAAGGGCTCGTAAGGTCTCGTAAGCATTTCAAGGTTGTCCGCTCGCTGCTCAACGTTAACTAGCAGCCATTCGCTATCAGAGGAACTAAGTGTCGAAGTCCTTTCCGACCATTCTCTGAGGCTACTCGGGATCTCAGATTGACGGATGTACTCAGGAATACCACCAACGGGAGCACCAATTGCAACGCAACCTCGGGAGATCGCTTCGGGAATCACGCGCGGTGACGCATCCTCTACTACCGATGGCACGATGACTAGGCGTGCGGCGTCGTACATCATGTCAAGTGACGGCATTTGTGTCACATAAGTGACATTGTCTGGGTAGCGCCTTTCGTTATCACGAACATGCCACCACCCCTCGACGAAGGTGAAGGGAATATCTGAGAGCACGTCAGCTACTGCTAAGGCAGTGGCTAGTCCCTTTTGCGCGATCGGATTGACAAACAGGACGCCTTTCCGCTCGGCGAGCGGTGAGGGATTTGTGGCAACTCGATCGATCGGCGGTCGGAAGAGAATTGACGAGACATCATTCCGCAACCGTGATTGAACAAAGCGAGATGGGGCATAAAGCCATTTGGCATTCAAATTGCCCGATAGGAGCCCTGTTGGCGACACGGAATGAATGTAGGTCGCGACAGAGGCGCGCTTACGATGTGCAGCGTATGCGATCTCGGGACACCCCTCCTGGGATGTCCATACGATATCTCCATGAGAAATGCTACGGTCGAAGACGTCCAGTATATCCGATTGTGGAACTGCTATGCAGTTCACCCCCTTCCAATTGTATTCGAGCCGTCCGTCTCTACAATTGGTGGATACGTCTGACCACTGCAATGCGTCTGAAAACGTAAAAGAACTCTGACGCTCAGTAATCCACGGCAGCTCATAGGAGCCAATGAATTGCACTGCTAGGCCTTGCGCTGCAATGAACTGTGCTATGTTTGCTTCGGTGCGCTCTGCGCCGCCGAGTAGTCCAGGTGGTGGGTACCTGCGCCAGCAGAATGTAATCATCTAACCTTGCACCATTCGCTTGAAAGCGTAGTCTGACCGTATGCTATAGTGGGGCCCGGGCTCAAATCGAAACCTGTTTCAATCAGAATGCTGCGCCCTCTCTCGGTCACGAACAGTCGCTCTGCAAAGCTCGCCTTCAAATGCGCTTCTCGGGCACAGGTCCATGCATATCTAAGGGGACGCCATACGTCGACGCTTTGGCTCTTGTATGCATGAAGAATGGCGCGCTTATGCTCAACGGTTGCATCAATTGCGACGTGGACTATGCGTTTATTCGAGAGCCACTCTCGCCTTCGCATGGTGAAGTCGAGCCGATCGTCGGTCGACATCCCGTATATTCCCCAAAATGCGACATCTTCCCAA
This sequence comes from Pseudactinotalea sp. HY158, assembly GCF_009660225.1. Taxonomy (NCBI): domain Bacteria; kingdom Bacillati; phylum Actinomycetota; class Actinomycetes; order Micrococcales; family Cellulomonadaceae; genus Pseudactinotalea; species Pseudactinotalea sp. HY158. The sequence goes on along the minus strand of NZ_CP045920.1, from coordinate 836,828 downwards.
AAGATGTCGGCACCCATAATTTCGGCGAGCTCTGATGTGGCGAGGTGATCAATGCTGCGGCCAACTGCTGCTGGCCCAAGGATAATGCTTCGGGCAGGCGTTGGAATATCCGGCCATCGTTCAGGGCGTCCAGATCGCTCAGGAAGATCAAGGTCGTACCGACTGACACTTAGCATAGTATCTAATATGGCATCCTCCGTCCGGCGTTCTCTTGTTTGATGAGAAGCCGAGTGTGTGGTGACTAAAGTCATGTTGCCAGCAACGGCGGAAATCATTCCCGACGCGGACAGGGAAAGGTCGTCATAATGGCTTTGAAGTGCTAGCACTGAGGTTCTGAGCATTTTTGTTTGCATATGCCCCATTATCTGTTCAGTGCCCGCCCAGGCTTGGAAGGCCCGAAGATTGGTGATTGGGGAATCGTGAGGTAGAGCGTTCATTTCTGATGCTGACCATTCTTGGCTTCATCGTGTGCTAGGCGGTGCCAATTCGCTGGCAGGTGAGCCACATTGAGAGATGTCAGACATGCTTCTATTACCCTGGTCGTGCTGGACGACCTCACCGATACGCGAAGCCGGCCCGGATATCGTTGAAGTGGGTAGAGTGGCGTTGGCCGCCTCCATATCGTGCTCTCGCCGCGATTCCGTTGCCCCAACAGCACGCTGTGCTGATTCACGTCTTCGTAGGTAAGGCTGAGGTATTGGGCAGTCCACCGCCCGGACCAGCCCGGCAGGTCGGGCCAGTAGGGATGAGCCGTGGTGTAGTCGTAGTCGAGCAATGTTTCCTCGCGCAGGTCGAAGCGGCGCTGCCAGTGGCTGGGAACAGGCTCATCGTAGGCAGACGCAAGCTGGGTGCTGTGCTCGTAGTACCGAGCGGCTCTGCTCGCCATGCAGCGAGTGTAGGGCATCGGGGGTGCGCGTGAGGCCCAATTGAGTGCTGCTGTTTTCCTGCTTGTACTTTGGAGTTCGCGGCGCGGCTTGGGTGTCATTGGCCTGTCGTTCGCGTCTTGATGCCCTCGGATCGAGGCGGATGGACTTGGGCCCGAAGCCATCTCACGTGATGTGATCGGTTGGCGCTATGACCTCGATCAGCACAATCGTCCGGTAGGTGGTGAGTCGCGTCTGGTAGGGCCAGTTCATCGGAGTGCGTGCTGCGTAGCTGATGCTTCGCATCGGGGCGTCTCGCCCTTCCATTGAGAGGCCGAGCAGGCGGGGTTCGTCTTGGGAGCGTCCTGTATGTTCACTCTTTGGGATCTCGATCTCTAGGTGGTAGCGCCGCATCGTGTGCGTGTCGGTACTGACGATGAGGGTCTCGAGCACCTCGAGGTCGACCTTTGCTTCTCTCTCAGTTGGTTCGTCCCGGTCGTCGTAGTGCCACACGCGGACGAGCGGCGCCTTGGATGGTAGACCGGTCGTGGTCAATTGCTCGATGGTGAGGATGAGAGCCCTGTCTGTGCCGCCGACCTCGATGTTGATCAACTCTTGGCCGAGCCGTCCTTGTACCTCGGCCATGTAGGTCAGTTCATCGGCCATCGTTCTAAGTCCGGCGTCGCTCCAGCGCCTAGCGGTGCGCTGGTCGCGCAATTCACCGTCCTGGGGCAGTGCTGAGACGGCGTACTCCAGGCGGTCGAGCACTGTCTCGGCGGGGGCCACGATCGAGATGGCTGCGGCCGCCTCGTCGCGCCCGGCGGATGTCTGGTAGCGCCGTAGTTCACGTTCGAACATCAGGAAGGCGTCGAGCAGGTCCCCGCCGCCGCAGATTCGGCGTAGTACCGGGTACTGGTTGAACTTCTGGACTGTCAGGCGGCCGTGGGCGCCGCGAAGTGCGACAAGTTCACGGTGCACCTCGCGGCGGAGCGCGACCGGGTCACCGGTGTCATCGAGCAGCGTTCCTTCCATCGATCCATCGTGCCCTGCCCGAAGCTCTCAAGGGTGAGTTGCACTTTTCTGTCACGACGTAGTGGGCAGCCCGCGCCAACCTGGTGTCACCGCGCTGGGGCAGACCCAGGCGGAGGACGAAAGGAGATCTCAGATGTCGAACGAACTGCAGCGTTGGGCCGAGCAGCGGCCGGCGCTGGTGCCGTCACGAGCGGAGCGCGAGCACGCCCGCGCGGTCGGTCGGGTGCTGCACGCAACTCGCCTGACTGGCCTGCAAGTCGATGCCGAGGCGGCTATCGCGGGCCGGATCATGGAACGCGCGGTCGATCTGGACGCCTACCGCCGCCAGCTCGCCAATGGTGATCCGGTGCTGGATGCGGTGTTGGCCCGGATCGAAGTCGGATTCGTCGACAAGGCGATTCGGGTGCAGCGCAACTTTGGATCGGGGTTCGGGCTGTGACCGGCTTCGTGGTCGGCGTACTACTTACCGGGCTGGTCGCCCTGGTGTGGCGATACGGCCCACGGCTGCTCGAGGCACTTCACGAATTCCGGCTGGCGACCTTGCGCGGCATGGCCGATGACGAGATCGGTGAGCTGCACCGGCAGGCCCGGCTGCGGATGCAGCGGGTGGCCGGCCAGTCATGGCGCGGGCCATTCGAACCGTGAGACGACGGCGCGCTGACACAAATTGCAGACCTGGCGAAAGGAGACGGCTGTGGTGGTGGATGAATCGGTGAATGCGGAGGCGTTCACGGTGGAGGTGGGGTTGGCCCGGCTGCTGCTGGGCAACTTCATCGATGTGAGGGCTCGCGATCTTGAGCGGCAGTTGGGGTTCGGGATGGCGGCGGTTGAGGCGGCTCCGTCGACCTATCAGCAGCTGCGTGGTGCGGTTGAGCGTAGTCAGGACACGGGTGCAGCTTTGCCGGTCTCCTCGCTGTTCTGTGCGGACTCGATCTATCTGTCGCCGGTGGTCAATCAGAGGTTCCGGTTTTGGCATGACGTCTCGCATGTGCAGCGGGGGTTGTCGTTTGAGTTGCCGGATGAGATGGAGCTGGCGCTGTGGCATCTGGACGAGCTGGTCGCTGCTGGCTTCGAGCCGGACAGCATGGCCTACCGGATGTTCGAGGCCGACCTGGTTGGCCAGCTGCTGCTGATGGGGCTGATCGGGCGGTTTCCGCTGCGGCAGTGGGACTTCGTGCTCGACGCGCTGCGGTTCGGGCTACACGCCGCCCTGCTGGAGGAGGTCCGGCGTGTACCCGCCACGGCGCCAGGCCCGGTTTCGGCGTGAGCAGCGACCTGAGCAGACTCAGCCGCCAGTTCTTCATTGCCTGCCTGTTCATCCTGCTCGGGTCGCTGGCGCTGGTAGCGGCGCTGGAGGTGCTGCGCTCAATCTGGGTACCTCTGGCCATCGGGATGGTCGTGATTGGCGGAGCCTGGCTCTTTGTCCGCTGGCGGAGACGGTACTGAGCAGCACCAGAACGGCTGCACATCTTGCGGTGAATTGTCAGATGGTGACTTGTTCCGGTCGCTGTTGTGGAATACGCCTAAGCCATTGACCGTCCAGACGCTTGGACGCATAGTGGGGCACAGATTCGTCCATTCTGTTGGACGAATGCATATCAGGTAGTTAGAACTCCTCACCGGAGCCAGGAAGGAGGGTGTATTCGTCATGCCCAGAAATAGTAGACCCAGAGATAATCGGCAGTCGCAGAAGTCGTGGGAGCAACGTGAACGACGCCGCGCCAGTGGTAAGGCTCGTCTGAGTCGTCAGCGCCGCTTGAGTGTGCGCGGTGAACTGCGTGACCGGCCAGACGTCAACAAGATCGCCCGCGCCGTTATCGCGATGGCGCTGGCTCAGGCCGAAGCCGACGCCAAGGCCGAAGCCAACGGGAGCCAACGCGCTTCCGAGCCCGGTGAGGCGAATACTGGCGGTACGGGAGAGTCGTCATGAACCGGTCGATGGCCTGGCGCCGACTGTCGCTACCGGCACCGATTGAATCTGACCAAGTCCGGGCGGTGCTAATCGGCCTGGCATCACTGCCGGGTCACCCACTTATCGTGTTGGAGGCAGTCGGCGACGCCGGAAGTATCAGGTGGCGGCTCGGTGTCCCGCCGCTGCATATGGCGGCTGCGCGGCGGGTATTGGCCACGCACCTGCCCGGACTGCGCGTCGAGGCCCAGACGAGCACCGAAGACGGTGCGCATACGGATGAGCCGCTGACGGCGGCTTCGCTGCGACTGCCCGGAAGCCGCTGGCTGCCACTTGGATCATCCGATCCGGCGGCGACTGTCAAGGGACAGTGGGACATCCCTGTGGGCGGACATGTGGGTTCCCTGCTGACGGACAGTTCATCTCCCTGCCTGCGGTCAGTTGATCTCCCCGGGTTGTCAGGTCAAGGGGATCACCCCGCGTCCGTTGGTCGCTTCGGTCAGTCGTTGTGAGGTGCCCTCGGTCACGATTACGTGGGCGTGGTGCAGGAGCCGGTCGACGGTGGCGGTCGCCAGGGTCTTGGGCATGATCGTGTCGAACCCGGCGGGGTGGATGTTGCTGGTGACCGCGAGGCTGCGGCGTTCGTAGGTGGCGTCGACGAGGCGGTAGAAGGCCTCGGCGGCGGCCTGTCCGGCGGGCAGCATGCCGATGTCATCGATGACGACGAGCTCGGCGCGGGTGATCTTGGCCAGGACCTTGCTGATCGACCCGTCGACGGTGGCGCGGCTGATGGCTGTGGTCAGCGATTCCAGGGTGAACCAGGCAACGGGCATTCCTTCGTCGATGGCCTTGTGCGCCAGGGCCTCGACGAAGTGGGTCTTGCCGGTGCCCGAGGGGCCGCTGATCGCCAGGTTCTCGCGGTGGTGGATCCATTCCAGGGTGGCCAGCGCGGACTGGGTCGGGGCCGGGATGGACGAGTCGTGCTCGCGCCAGGAGTGCAGGGTCTTGCCGGCGGGCAGCCCGGCGGCCTTGCGGCGGGCGGTCTTGGTGGCCTCGTCGCGGCCGCGCACTTCTTCGGCCAGTAGCACCCGCAGGATCTCGGCGGGATCCCACCGTTGGGACTTCGCCGTCGCCAGAACATCGGGGGCGGCGGCGCGCAGGTAGGGCAGGCGCATCCGTCGCATGGCCTGCTCCAGGTCGCTGGGCAGCGGTGGCGCTGCCGGCGTTGTCGTCGTGGTCACGGCGGTCGGACTCATCGGGTGGTCTCCTTGCTGGTGGTGAAGTTCGCCCAGGCAGTGGTGCCGGGCTGGGCCGAGTGGGCTTCGTCAGCGACGACCAGGTCGGTCGCGGTCGCCCCAACGGCCTGGTGGTCGACGATGGCGGCCAGGTCGCCCTCGCCGAAGCGGCCGGCGGCCGCGGCCACGCCCAGGGCGGCGTCCACGCCCTCGCGGCCGACGAGGGTGGCCAGCTGTACGGCGTCGGCCATTTTGGCGCGGATGCGCACTGCCCCGGCCGCGGAGGCCTCGATCAGCCAGTCGTAGGCACCCCGCCCCAGCGCGAGGAACTCCTCCTCCGCGGCGTTGCGGGCTCGTGGTTTCGGCGGTCGGGGCGCACCATCGGGCTCCTGCGGGTGGTCGGGGTAGTGCGCCAGGTCGATACGCGGGTTGCCCGGCGTGGACAGGCGGTGACGGGCGACCTCAACTAGCCCACGACGATCGGTGGCCCAGTCCGGCACGAGCGGCAGCGCGTCTAGGTCGGCGACGATGATCAACTCGGCCCCCGCGGCCCGCACCCACACTTCCTCCTCGACCAGCCCCGGCGGGGTGGAGTAGCGCACCGACCCGAACCGTATGGTCTGATCGGTGCCTACGCTGCGGGTCTCTCCCAGCGCCATCGTGTGCGGCGCGGCCGGCAGCATGTGCAACCGAGCCCGCTCCTCGATCAGCGCCTCGGCCGGTAACCGCGCGGACTCGCGGTGCTTGCGGTTGTTGACCTTGGTCATGAACTCCTCGCACGCCTGTTCCAACTGCGCGAAGGAGGAATACTGCTCGCGCAGGTTCGCGCCGGTAGGCACGATGTCAGCCTTGGCCAACCGGACCGTGGACTCCGTGCCGCCCTTGGACTCCGGGTCGTAGGGCACGCACGTGTGCACCTGGCTGCCGTAGTGGCGGGCGACCTGCACGATCTGCGGATGGCGTACCGCCACGCCGGCGACGTGCTCGACGCTGACCGTCTTGGCGTTGTCGGTCAAGATGTAGCTGGGCACCCCGCCCAGGCGGCGCAGCGTGGCATCCAGGCACGCGATCAGCGTCGGCAGCGTCTGGTCCCACACCGGAATGACCACCCGGAAACGTGACCAGGCCAGCCAGGCGCAAAACAGCCACGTCCGTCGCGGCTTCCCATCGGGCCCGGGCACTCGCGAGCCCTCGCCCCAGTCGAACTGAAGCCACAGCCCCGGCTCGGTGATCCACGGCCGATAGCTGCGCCGGTGCCCGGCCCGCCACGCGGCCTTGACCTCGGCGACAGCCCGCCGGGTGGTCCGCTCGGTCCCTGTGAACCCCACAGCGACGAGCCGGCCGTGGATAACGTCAGCGCGGACCTTGCCGTTGCCGCGCTCGACCCACTCCTCGATCTTGGGCATGTGCTCATCGATCATCCGCGGCCGGCGGCCCGCGCCGGTGACCGCACGGCCCTGATCACGGGCGGCGACGTACCGCCGCACCGTCTTGGGGTCCACCCCGGCCAGTTGCGCGGCCGAGTGCGCACTCTGTGTGGCGTCGTACGCCTCCAGAATTTCCATGATCTCCCTGTCAGACTTCTTCATGCGTCCCTCCGGTGGACTACTCGTGGTGGTTGAAGACCTCGAGCACATCCCCGGAGGGCCGCTTTCGCCGGGACCGACACGGCCCGATCCCATGGCCACAGACAGGGAGATCAACTGTCCATCAGCAGGGAAGTCCGTGTCCGTCTACAAGGAGGTTGGCATGTCCGCTAGCAGCGACAACGCGATCGGTTCTGGCGGCGCTAGCGAGCACTGGCAGCGGTGAGCGAACCAGCATCCAGGTGGTGCTCGGCCCACGGCTGCGGCCCCGGCAAGTACGGGATGTCGACGTGCAGCAGCGGGCGCTGGTGACCCGCAAGCTCGGTGAACACGGATTCGGCTGTGCGGTACGACTATCTGCCAGCGCCGGTGACCTGCCGGCAGCTGAGTCGTTGGTGCGCTCGATCGGCGCCGCCCTCAGCGGGCTGACTGCTCCCGGCGTCCGGGTTGGTCTGGTCGCTACGTCGACGCACTCGGTAGCCCGGGCGGCCTCGCCGTGGTTCTGGCCACTGTGGCTCAGCGTCAGCGACCTGGTACCGCTACTGGCCTGGCCGACAGCACCGCTGCCACTGCTGGGCGTGCCTTCACCGCACCCCCGACCACTGCCCGCCGGGAGCTACCCCGCCCGCGGCACGGTGCTCGGACGATCCACCGAGGATGGTGGCCGCCCGCTGGCACTATCACCTAAGGATCGGCTGCGACATCTGCACGTGCTCGGGCCGAGCGGTGTCGGCAAAAGCACGCTGCTGGCCAATCTGGCGCTCGGTGACATCGCCGCCGGGCACGGCGTGATAGTGATCGATCCCAAGGGTGACCTGGTCGGCGACATCGCCACCCGCGTACCACCGGATCGCCAGCGCGATGTCGTCATCCTCGACCCAGGTAGCGAGGCCGTCGTCGGTCTGAACGCGCTCGATGACCCGGCTGACGCCGATCGGATGGCCGATGTGTTGCTCGGCGTCTTCCACGACCTGTATGCCGATGCGTGGGGGCCGCGTACCCACGACATTCTGCACGCCTGTCTGTTGTCGCTGGCACGGCGCGGTGACGCTTCGCTGGCGATGGTGCCGCTGCTGTTGACCAATCCTGGATTCCAGCGCTCGGTCACCGGCCGGGTAGCTGCTGCCGATCCGATGGGGCTGGGCTCGTTCTGGGCCTGGTACGAGGCAATCAGCGAGGGCGAGCGGCAGCAGGCGATCGCACCGCTCATGAACAAGCTGCGTCAGGTCCTGCTGCGGCCCGGGTTGCGCGCCATTGTCGGGCAGCGACACCCGAAGTTCCGACTGCGCCAGGTCTTCGCTGAACGCAAGATCCTGTTGGTCAACCTCGCCAAGGGCACGCTCGGCGGTGAGGCCGCGCGGCTGCTCGGCTGCCTGGCCGTCGCGCTAGTCTGGCAGGAGATCCTCGGCCGGTCCCGTGACCCGGCCACAGCCCGGCGGCCGGTCTTCGTCCACATCGACGAGGCCCAGGACTACTTGGCTCTCGGTGACCTTGGCGAGGCTCTGGCCCAAGCCCGTGGACTCGGCGTCGGCTTCACACTGGCGCATCAGCACCTCGGTCAGTTCACACCGGCCCTGCGCGCGGCGGTCGTGGCCAACGCTCAATCTCGGGTGACCTTCCGGCTCAGCCCTGAGGATGCCGCGGTGCTGGCCCGTACTCTCCCACGCGGTGAACTCGCGACCGAGGACTACCGCGCCCTACCGGCCTACCAGGCCTACCTCCACGGTCTCGTGAATGGTCAACTGGCGGCCCCGGCCTCGCTGCGGACGATGCCGCTACCGGTGGCCCGGCGAGGGCTCGACACTGCGCTTGAAGCCAGTGCCGCGCGCTGGGGCACGAGTCTCGATGCGGTCGAGCGCGACCTACTGGAACTCAGCGGTATCAGCCCGGCCGAGGCGGGCGATGCTCCGCGGGAGCGGCCGGGCCGGGTTCGTCCGGGAGGTTCATCGTGAAGCCGGCGGACGCTGTAACTGGGGTGGGAGGTCTACCGGTCGGCCTACCACTCGCGGGGCGGATCCCTGACACGTTGGCACAGGTCAGCGCCGCCCTAGGGCGTGAATGGGGGCCGACAGACCCCTCGGGGTCATTCCCCCATCCCGCAGCGGGGCCGGCCCCTGGCAAACGTCCATCGACACGCTCCACGGCGGCTCCGCGAGTGGTTCGTGCCAGCCGCCTGAAACAGCTCGGTGCGATGCTCGTGGAGCGAGACCGGTTCATCTTGGAGCGGCTACGACAGCACGGCTTTCTGAGCACCAAGCAGATCGAGCGCTTCGCCTTCACCGGGCACGCCTCAGCCGCCTCGGCAGCTCGCTCAACCCGACGCGTCCTCGAACGCATGGCCCATGACCGGCTCATCCAAGCGCTACCTCGGCGCCAAGGCGGCGTGCTGGCCGGGTCGGCTCCGGCTACCTGGCAACTGGCTCCAGCCGGCGCACGGCTGGTCCGCGACGATGGTGACCGCTACCGGCCTCGCGTGCCGTCGCTACATCACTTGCGTCACACCCTGGCACTGGCCGACACCCACCTCGACCTCCTACATCTCGCCAAGGCGCACGACCTGAGCGCCAGCGTCGCGGTCGAGCATGAGGCAACCAGGCGCTTTACCGGCATCGGCGGTGCGGCCCGGCTGCTACGACCAGATCTGGCAATCGCGCTCGGCGGCCGTGACGTTGAGGGGGACTACGTCGATCACTGGTTCATCGAAGTCGACTGCGGCACCGAGTCCATCCCGACACTGCTCAGGAAGTGCCAGATCTATGCCGACTACCAGGCCAGCGGCATCGAGCAACAACGGCTCGGTACCTTTCCGGCAGTGCTCTGGCTGATGATCGGACCGACGTCCGAGCGAGCGGCGACGCGAGCTGGCGAACTGCGGCGACGACTGGCCCGAGCTGCCCGCCTGAACAGCATCAAGTTCGTCATCGCGACAGCTGAGGACCTACCAGCCGGGCTCGGCTACCCCACAGCCGACGCGGCGAATGGAGGCCGCTCATGAGCCGGCTACCACGCAACCAGGTACTGGTCGGTGACGCTCGGGAGAGGCTGACGCAGCTGCCGGAAGGCAGTGTCGACTGCGTCATCACCAGCCCGCCGTACTTCCGGCTGCGGGACTACGGCCACGCCGGGCAACTCGGGCTCGAGGACTCCGTCGGCGCCTACGTCACCGACCTGGTGGGGCTCTGTAGCGAGGCAGCGCGACTGCTGACTCCGACGGGCACCTTGTGGCTCAACCTGGGCGACACCTACAGTCTGCACGCCCGCGAGGGAGCACCGAGAAAGAGCCTCGTCGCCGTACCTGAGCGAGTGCTGCTGGCCCTTATCGTCGACGGCTGGACGGTGCGCAACAAGATCGTCTGGGCCAAGACCAACCCGATTCCGAGCAGCGTCCGTGACCGCCTGTCCTGCACCTATGAGGTCATCTACCTGCTGGCACGCCAACCCCGTTACTACTTCGATCTCGACGCCGTCCGGCAGCCGCACAGATCTAAGAGGGGCACGCGTCCTCAGCCTCGCCGGTCGGCTCGAAGGCGCGCCTCGACGCGGCCACCAGCGCGCCGTGATCCGGGGCGGCCTTCCTGGCGCGGCCCGAACGCCGACGGCGACCAAGGCCTGACCCAGCTCCGTGACGCCGGACTGGTTGGGCACCCACTCGGTAAGAATCCCGGCGATGTCTGGCGGTTACCGGCCAGCAGCTACCGCGGTGCTCACTTCGCCACCTATCCCGAAGCACTCGCCGCGCGCATGCTGCTGGCCGGCTGCCCCGAGCAGCGCTGCACAACCTGCCGGGCCCCATGGACGCGGCCAGTGCGGCGCCTCGGCGCCACCGCCGTGCGTCTGGCACTGACAGTGGGCTGCAACTGCGACAGCAGCACCGAGCCCGGACTGGTGCTTGACCCGTTCCTCGGCGCCGGGACCACCGCCGTCGCTGCCGAACGGCACGGCCGGGACTGGCTCGGCATCGAACTCAACCCCGAGTACGCCGATCTAGCCCGCAGGCGTATCGCGACCGAGCGCAGTAAGAGGGCCGAGCAGTCATCAGTACGTAAACGAAAGGAGGGCGAATGAACGAACACCAACCACCAGCACCGCAGCGCGACCCAGAGCACGAGCCGAGCCGCGAGCAGATGCCTGAACTGCATCCACGGGTGTGGATCGGCAGCCTGGCCGACTACACGAGCGGCACCCTGCACGGCGACTGGGTCGACGCCGCAACCAGCGACGAGGAACTGCTCGCAGCTGCCCAGCGCGTCCTTGCCAGCAGCGAACTGCCTGATGCCGAAGAGTGGGCGATCTTCGACTCCGATGAGTTCGGCAGCTTCGAGGTCGGTGAACACGACGACTTGGCACTCGTCGCCCGCGTGGCCCGCGGCATCCGCGAGCACGGCCCCGCCTATGCCTGCTGGGCTCAGCTCCACGACGGCGACGAAGCCATGTGCGATGCCTTCACGGATGCTTTCCTCGGCGAATACGACACACCGGGCGACTGGGTGCGCAGCGTCATCGACGAAGCCGACATCGACCAGCACGTCGAGCAAGCCGTCGGCGCCAACCTGGCACGCTACATCCATTTCGACGCCGACGGCTTCGCCCAGGACGCCTGGCTCGCCGGCGATATCCATCTCGCCGAGCGCACCGGCGGCGGCTACTGGGTGTTCGCCACCAATGTGTGAGCTAGAACCGCGGCAGACTCAGCAAGTTGTTGTTCCACTGGCCGTCCGCGTAGGTGCGCAGGTAGGGCGGAGTGGCATCAACGACGCCGACCTGCGCATCCGGGTTGCCACGCACCCAGACCGTGTTGCCCTTCCTGATGAAGTTGACCATGTCCTGCCGGGTCAACGTGCCCGTATCACCGGGCTGCTCCCAGCGCACCTGGGCGATGTGCTCGTGATCGGTCGCGTTCGGCGGACTCATCCGAATGTGCGTGATGTAGGTGGCCATGCTGTTCTCCAATCTGGCCTTCGACAGCCCTGCGCTGTCATGAGAATCACTCCAGCACCGACCACCGACATCGCCACCTCATCGGGAGCCCGCAGGGTGTGCGTCAGGTTTGTGTTGCGGGCCAGAGTTCTTGGTCTCGGTTGGACTGGTGCAGGGTGCGTAGGGCTAGGACGGGGGCGAGGCCGGCGATGGTCCAGTGCATGCCGGCTCGTTTGGAGCGTTGTTTGACGATGGTGTTGCAGGCGGATTCGACCGGGCCGGAGCCGATGTAGTAGCCGGCTGCGCGGAAGTCGGCGTATTGCATGCGGTGGTGATTGCTGGTGAAGTAGCCGGTCTCGGTCGCTGCGGGTCTGGCCAGGTCGGGCGCCTTGGCGGGGAGGTCGAGCTGGTCGACGGCGGTGGCGATTGCGGCGGTGTTGCCCAGGTCGAGTTGATCGATGAGGTCGCGGGTGAAGGTGGTCGGGTCGGTCAAGACGGGGGTCAGGAGCTTGGTCAGGTCTGCGAGGTGTTCGCGGGCGTGGAAGTAGTCCACGATCTGGGTGGCGGTGGTGAAGTGCTGGTCGGCGATGTTCCAGATCCATTTGGCGCCATCGCCCAGGACGACGGGTTGGCGGATCTGGTCGAATCCTCGGCGCAGGTATTCGGCCTTGGCCTGGGCGCCGAACCCGGCCGCGGGTTCGAAGGTGGAGATGTAGCTCGCCGTGCCGGGGTCCTGGACGGGGTCGCCGGTGAGTGGGTCACACCCGGATTGGGTGAAGAAGCAGCCGATCTTCACTTCCCTGGTCCCGGCTCTGGTGCCGGGGGTCTTCCCGTGGCGGCCAGTGGTCTCGCGGGGCAGCATGGGGGCCCCGGTTCCGTCCATGACGATGTAGCACAGCCCCATTCCCGCCTCATCTACGGCGGCGGGGATCGGGCGGGGTGAGGTCATGGCGGCGTTCTGCTCGGCGTCGATGACTTCTCGGGCCCGGGCGCCCTGGGCGCGGGTCGTGCGCGCCAGGGTCGAGGTGGAGGCCAGGTCGAGGCCGGTGACGGCGGTGATGAGCTCGAAGCCCTTGGCGTAGGGCATCTCGGACCCGGCCAGTGCGCACGCCCGCGCCAGTCCCGGTGACAGGCCGGTTCCCTGGACTCCCAGGCGGGTATCCAGCGGCGCGAATCCGGCTCGACACGCGCCGCAGTGGTAGTAGCCGCGGGTGATCTCCACGCTCCCGAGCAGGGTGCGGATCGTCTTGGTACGCCGGGCCACCAGCCGCGCGGCGTGCTCACCGTCGGGGCAGGACATGCGGGCCGGGCTGTGTTGGCCGGCCCAGTCCATGATCCCGGCCACGGCGGCCAGCCCGATCGTCGCGGCCGATTGCTGAGCCGCGCGCTCGATCGCTTCCAAGACACTCGCCTCGCCGTGCTCGGCGAGCTCGGCCGTGGCAAGTACCAGCCGACGGGCCTCGGCCGCGGCCAACTCAGCGACCCCCTCGGCCAGCGCGCTCAGACTCTCCGCGAGGCCGTCCCGGTCCCAGGCCCCCCTTTTTCCCCGCCAGAGCCAGCGGGGACGACGTTCCCACGTCGCCCTGGTGGCCTCACCCGCGCCTTGCACAGCGCCTCGTTGATCTCCACGTAATCGGCCACCAGATCCTCGAACTGGGCGTAATTGTCCAGCTCGGCGCGGACCTGGTCGACCTGATCGACCGGGATGTACTGCCCGCGCGAGCCACCCGGCCCCTTGGCCGTCCGAGTCCACAACCCCCGCGGGCCATGACCCTGCTCGCCGGGACGAGCACACCGACACGTCGCCCGCCCGCACTTGCGATAGCCCACCTGCAACGACCCACGCCGGAACTGCGGAACCGCGGCCATACGGTCCAGCACCAGCGAACGCAGCTCCTCGAGCTCGCCCACCGCCATCGTCGAGTAGTCCTTGTCCATCACGCACCCTCCAATGCTGATTATGCCATCCACAATCATAGTAGAGGCTGACCAGCACAAACCCATCAGCGACACGTCCACGACTCACACCCGAGCCCGCAGCCACTTGACCGACCACGGTCGAGGGTTGCACCACCCCGAGGACGGTGGACCAGAACACCCTCAGGAAGGAGGAACCGGAGCCATGAAGACCTTGGCCATCCGGCTCGAAGACGAGCAGCACGCTCGTCTGACGATCCTCGCCAAGCTCGCCGGCATCTCCGTGACCAATGCCATCCGGCAGGCCATCGAGAACACCATCACGGAGTTGGCCAATGACCCGGAGATCGCTGGCCGCGCCAACGACCTCCAGGCCGCCATCACCCGTGAAGCCGACGAGCAGCGGGCCGCCATCACGGCCCTGCTCAGCACCGCGCCGAGCAAGCCCAAGGGCGGCGCCCGCAAGAGCACCTCCTAGGCAACTGGCAGGAGCCTGCTCAACCCCGGGTGGGAGCCAGATCGAGAAAAATTATCTCTCTGGCTTCCACCCGGAAGAAACACCCCCACAAGGAAAGGCTTACCTAATTGCCCCAATGAGATGTTGTGGAATTGTCTGATCGCGTCCAATTTCGTGGACAATAGAATATAGTAGGAATATGACGAAACAAGAACAGACCGCCGGCACAATCTTGAAGACCGCCCGCAACCAGCAAGGCCGCTCCATGCAACAGGTCGCCGATGAAGTCGGCATTACAAAATCGCTACTTGGCGCATGGGAGCTCGACCAAGTGGCCCAGCCCGATCCAAGTCGACTAACTCGGCTAGCCGGCGTACTCGGAATCGAGGCCAACCAACTACTGAAAGCAGCCGGCTACGAACTCGACGCAGCGCTACCGACCATGAAGCCCTACCTGCGCAGCAAGTACAAGCACTTGCCACCCGAAGCCCGGGCCGAGATCCAGTCAGCGTTCGACCGCATCAGCGCCAAGTATGGCAGCTCACCCGACGGCAGCGGTCCACTCGACGGCCAAGACGAATAGTCGATCAAATAGTAATGAAGGGAGGTGCCACCATGACAACAGCAGCCCAGCAATCCATCCTCAGCAGCCTCCGCCAGCTCATCCCGGCACGCAAGTGCACATTCGATGAAGTCTTGCGCGTCACCGAAATGCAGGCTGGCAAGCTGGTGACAGCCATCCGGGAACGCGACCCGAGAATGGAAGGCATCCAGATTCATCACCTGGCAGAGCTACCACGAATGCGTATCGCCTACGAAGCTCTGCCGGTCAGCGGCATGAGCCACTGGAACGGACGCGAATGGGTCATCACGATCTGCGCGAGCGACAGCCCCGCCCGGCAACGCTTCACCGCACTGCACGAGTACGCCCACATCGTCAGCCACGGCGCCACCGAACGACTCTTCACTGGTACCAAGCACCTCGATGCCCAGACGCAAGCCGAGCGGGTCGCCGACTACTTCGCCGCCTGCGCCCTGATGCCACGCCGCGACTTGAAGCGGGCCTGGGTCAGCGGCCTGCAAAGCATCGAAGTACTCGCTGACCACTTTGGCGTCAGCCAGGCAGCCATCACCGTCCGACTCGACCAGACCGGAATCGCTCGCGAGCGTGACCCCGAGCCCGCCGTTAACCGCTCCCGCTGCGCCAGGCCAGTCAGAACACCGAGGAACCGACCACAGGAGTTCGAAATCAGGACAAGGAGGAGGTGCGTATGAACGAGCAACGACCCATCGTCGCGGTGTCTTACCTGCGCGTGTCCACCACGCGGCAGATGGATACCGGGGCCGACATCGATGCCGAGGGCAACTCAATTGCGACGCAACGCGCAGCCAACCAGGCCAAAGCAGCTGCGATCGGGGCCGAGATCACCAAGGAGTTCGTCGAGCCGGGAGCCTCAGCTCAGTCCATCGAGCGACGCCCCGTATTCAAGCGGCTACTTGCTTACCTCGAGCAGCATCCCGAGGTCGACATCGTCATCATCTACGTCCGCTCACGCGCTTTCCGCAATCTTGGCGATGCCGTACTGACCAAGCGACGCCTGGAGAAGCTCGGCGTCAAGCTCGTCTCCGCCAAGGAAGACTTCGGCTCCGGCATCATGGCCGACGCCATGGAAGCCGTGACCGACTGGACCGTCCCCGGTTTGGTGGACAGTTGGGTTAGCTGCCGTGGACAAGGGAGGCAGTACAGTGGGATCGACTCGCCGGAGTTTCACGGATGAGTACAAGGCCAGCGCGGTCGCGTTCGTGTTGGACGAGCAGCGGTCTATCGCCGAGGTCGCACGGAATATCGACGTGCACGAGATGACGTTAGGGAAATGGGTGAAGAAGGAACGAGATGCGCGGGAGGCGGCCCTGGGTGCGGATGCGTCGTTGTCCGAGTCCGAGCGGGCTGAATTGATCCGGCTGCGGCAGGACTACAAGAACGTGAAGGCGGAGAATGCTCAGTTGCAGATGCAGGTGAGTTTCGCAAAAAAAGTGGCGACCTGGTTCGCGAGCGAACAGCAGTGAAGTTTGCTGCGATCGCGGACTGGGCTGATCAGCAGGAGTACCCGGTGGCGTTCATGTGCCGGCAGCTGGGGGTGTCGCGGGCGGGCTACTACAAGTGGCGTGATGCGCCGCTGAGCGACCGGGCCGTCTACGACGAGCGCCTCAGCGTCCTCATCGCCGGGATCTACGCCAGCGCCCGCGGGAACCCGGGAGTGCGCCGGGTCCGGGCCGGGCTGGCTGCGGCCGGTCACCGCGTCGGCCTCAAGCGAGTGCACCGGTTGATGCAGGCCGCCGGCCTGCAGGGACGCCACCCCCGGGCGTGGAAGCGCACGACGGTCCCCGGTCAGGGGCCGGTGCCGGCACCAGACCTGATCGGGCGCTCGTTCACCGCCGAGGAGGCCGATACCCGCTGGTGCGGCGACATTACGTACGTCAAGACGTGGGAAGGGTGGGCCTACCTGGCCACCGTCATCGACCTGCACTCACGTGCCCTGGTCGGCTGGGCGATCGAGGACCACATGCGCACCGACCTGGTCACCGACGCCCTCGACATGGCACTCAAGACCCGGAAGCCACCCGCCGGTGTCATATTCCACAGTGACCGCGGAACGCAATACACCTCCACCGCCTTCGCCAAATACTGCGAAGATCACAATATCCGCCGCTCCCTGGGCAGGACCGGTGTTTGCTACGACAACGCAGTCTCGGAATCATTCTTCGCGACCTACAAGAAGGAACTCATCCACACCCGCCCCTGGCCGAACCTGACACGACTCCGCAAAGCGACCATCGACTGGATCACGAACTACTACAACACCATCCGTCGGCACTCGACTCTCGGATACTTGACACCCACAGAATATGAACTAGGATATAGGAACATCAACGAATTGGCAGCCTAATTCGCCTGTCTACTAAAGCGGGAACACTCCAGACATTATCAACGAGGTGCAAGTGCGGATGTCCGGGGAGGACATCAAGGTCAAGATGCAGCACAAGGCCGAACAGGGGGGGGCACCAACGGCCGTGCCCGCATCGGCTACAAGAACGTACGCATCGAGATCGACGGCCGCCAGGTCAACACCATCGCATCCGACCCGGAACGGGCTCCGCTCATACGCACCGCGTTCGAGCTATACGCCTCCGGCGACTACTCACCCTGGATCCACCGTGCTGGTTTGAGTCTGGGTGGCGTGGGCGCATGAGAATGCCCTTCTGACCTGGGATAATGCGTGTTGTCAACGCACGCAGTCCCAAAAAAGAAGGGCATCTCGTAGATGCAACTATCTCATGTCTCCTCGGTACGGTTCGACGATCCGAATCTGGTCGGCGTGGCGGGGCTTGTCCCGGTGATGGCGCTGGCCGAGCGTGCCGGGCTGTCGGCGCTGGTCGCTGAGCATCTGAGTCTGTCGGGTGCGGGCAGCGCGAACCCCGGGGCGAAGGTGTTGGCGCTGGTCGCGGGCATGACGGCCGGGGCCGACTCCATCGATGACATGGACCTGTTGCGCCACGGCGGGATGGGCAAACTGTTCCAGGATGCGCGTGCGCCCTCGACGCTGGGCACGTTCCTACGCGCGTTCACCTTCGGGCATGTCCGCCAGCTCGATGCGATCGCCTCCCGCTTCCTGACCCGCCTGGCCGGGCAGGCCCCGGTGCTGGCCGGTGCCGGTCAGATCGCCTACGTCGATATCGACGACACGATCAAGGAGACCTACGGGTACGCCAAGCAGGGCGCCGGGTACGGCTACAACAAGGTCAAGGGCCTCAACGCGCTGATCGCGACCATCTCCACCCCGGTGGCCGCGCCGCTGATCGTGGGCACGCGGCTACGCCGGGGCCCGGCCAACTCCGCGCGCGGGGCGGGCAAGTTCGTCGCCGATTCCCTCGCCACCGCCCGGACGGCCGGCGCCGGCGGGGTGGTGATCCTGCGCGCCGATTCGGCCTACTACAGCCGTGAGGTGGCCGCCGCGGCGGGCCGGGCCGGTGCCCACTTCTCGTTGACCGCGCGGATGAACCCGGCGATCACGGCCGCCATCACCAGCATCGACGAGCAGGCCTGGACCCCGATCCGGTACCCGAACGCGATCTGGGACGAAGACGAGGCCCGCCTGATCTCCGATGCCCAGGTCGCCGAGCTCCCCTTCACCGCGTTCACCTCCCGTCCCAAGGCCGAGCACATCACGGCACGGCTGATCGTGCGCCGCGTCAAACGCCTCAACCCCGCAGCCACCAGGGCCGGGCAGGACGAACTATTCGCCACCTACCGGTACCACGCCGTCTTCACCGACTCGCCCCTGAGCATGCTCGAGGCCGAGAAGGCCCACCGCGCCCACGCCATCATCGAGGGCGTCCACGCCGATCTACGCGCCTCGGCCCTGGCCCACGCACCCTCGGGCAAGTTCACCGCGAACGCGGCCTGGCTCGTTCTGGCCGCGATCGCGTTCAACCTCACCCGCGCCGCCGGGGCCCTGGCCTCCCTCTTCCACGCCCGGGCCACCACCGCGACCATCCGAGAACACCTCATCCGCGTCCCCGCCCGGCTCGCCCGCTCGGCACGACGGCTGATCATGCACCTACCCCGGAACTGGGCCCATCAAGGCCCCTGGGAAGCGCTCTATGTCGCTGCCTGCGGGCCACCCCCAGCCCCGAGGACCTGACCACCGGCCCCCACGGGCACGACCGGAACACAAGTGGAAACGCCGGGCAGACCGGCGGCCCCGCCATGCCCACACGACCCGACCCGCCAGAACCCGGACCTCACACCGTCACCACGACCCGGACGGTGGATCCAGGCTCACTCGACCGACTGCACGACACCATGACGGACCTCGGACTGACGACCAAACCGAGTCGGCGCTACCCGGCAGGACCACTGTCAATCTCGCAGATCCATCGGATGCTTCGCGACCCGTACTACCGCGGCGTCGTTACCTACAAGGGGAAACAGTACGTCGGCAGGCACGAGGCCATCGTCGACCCTGACCTGTTCGAGCGTGTCCAGCACGTCATGGACCACCGATCGACCAACGGCCAACGCGACCGGCGACACTTCCACTACCTCAAGGGCGTGCTGTGGTGCGGACGCTGCCACGAGCACGGCCGTTCCTCGCGGCTCATCTTCACTTTGGCCAAGGGACGCAGCGGGCAGCACTATGGCTACTTCCTGTGCCGGGGACGCCAAGATGGCGCCTGCGACCTGCCCTACCTACCCAGCGACCAGGTCGAATGGGCCGTAGCTGATCACTACGCCACGCTCGGCCTGCCCGCTGACTTCCGCGACGAGGTGACAGAGGCGATCCAGCAGACCGTCACGGACGAGCAGTCGACTGTTCGCGAACTCCACGACGGTTACCGTAAGCGCCTCGCCGCGCTCGACGTGCGTGAGGAGAAATTGCTCGACCTCGCCGAGGACGGCTCGCTGCCGCGCGAGAAGATCCGTGTCCGACTGCGCAAGATCCAGATCGAGCGAGCCGACGCCGAACGCGGACTGGCTGAGACCGGAGAGAAGCTGGCGATCGGGGCGGCAGTCCTGCAGCGCTACATCGCGCTGCTGGAACGACCACACGACCTGTATGCGAAGGCAACGGACGGAGCCAGGCGGGACCTCAACCTCGCCTCCTACACCAAGCTCTGGGTCGAGGAGCACGGTGTCATCGCCGACCAGAAGACCGACCCGGTGCGCGAACTCCACGACGCCGCGATGACCTACGCCACGCGAACCGTAGAAGTGACAAACGGCGCGCCCGAGGGGCACGCCGTCAACGATCCCGAGACGTTCGTACTCGCCGACCTCTTCCATGAAGGTTCGAGTAAGAACGTCTTGGTGCCCCCAGTGGGACTCGAACCCACACTGAATCGATTTTAAGTCGACCGCCTCTGCCGATTGGGCTATGGGGGCCCAGGCGGCAGTCTAGTCAGCGGCGCTCAGGCAGCGGGTTCGCGCGGATCCGCCGGGGCGGCGACCGACTGGAACTCCGCGTGGGGGTTCTCGACCGAGCCGAGGCTGACCATCTCCCGCCGGAACAGCAGGGCCATCGTCCAGTCGAGCACGATGCGGACCTTCCGGTTGAAGGTCGGCATCGCCCACATGTGATAGGTGCGGTGCATGAACCAGGCGAGCGGGCCGCGGAGCTTGAGCCCGAAGACCGTGGCCACCCCCTTGTACAGGCCGAGGGAGGCCACCGTGCCCAGGTTCTTGTGTCGGTATTCCAGCACGGGCTTGCCGTGGAGGGTCGCCGCGATGTTGTCGCCGAGCAGCTTGGCCTGGCGCACGGCGTGCTGGGCGGTCGGGCCGCAGAAGTCGCCGGGGCTGGTCAGGTCGGGGACGGCGGCGTTGTCGCCCGCGGCCCACGCGCCGGGGACGACCCGGCCGTCCGCGGTCACGGCCTGGAGCCGGGCGTTCGTGCGCACGCGCCCCCGCTCGTCGAGGGAGAGGTCCGTGTTCGCGAGCGCCGGATTGGCCTTGACGCCGGCGGTCCACACGAGGGTCTCGGACTCGAACTCGTCGCCGTCGGAGGTGACGATGTGGCCGTCGACGGCGGAGTTGAGGAAGGTTCCGAGCTTGATGTCGATGCCACGACGGCGCAACTGCTTGAGCGCGTACTCGCCGAGCTCCTCCCCCACCTCGGGCAGGATCCGGTCCGAGGCCTCGATGAGCACGAAGCGCAGATCCTCCCGGCTCACCGCGTCGAAGTGGTCGGCGGCCGAGCGGGCCATGTCCTCCACCTCACCGAGGGCCTCGATCCCCGCGAACCCACCCCCGACGAAGGTGAAGGTGAGCATCCGGCGCCGCTCCTCGTGATCCCAGGTGCTCGAGGCGGCCTCCATCATCCCGAGCACGCGGTTCTGCAGGTCGATCGCCTCCTCGATCTGCTTGAACCCGATGCCGGTCTCGGCCAGCCCCGGAATCGGCAGCACCCGCGCCACCGCGCCGAGGGCGAGCACGACGTGGTCGTACTTCAGATCGTAGGGCTCGCCGGTGAGCGGCTCGATCGTGGCCACCCGCGCGGCGTGGCGCAGACCGGTGACCCGGCCGGAGATGATCGAGGCGCCCTTCGCGGTGGCGCGCAGGTTCGTGATGACGTGGCGGGGCTCGAGCGATCCGGCCGCCGCCTCGGGCAGGAACGGCTGATAGGTCATGTAGGGCCGCGGATCGACGATCGCGATCGTCGCCTCCTTGCGGCCGAGCCGCTTGCGCAGTTGCAACGCCGTGAACAGGCCGACATAGCCGCCCCCGAGGACGAGGATGCGCGGCGACCTGCGGATCAGAGCAGTCATGCCTTCATGCTAGGAACACGGGCCCGGCCCGCCAATGGCCTGGGACACCCCGGCCGTGTGGCCTGCGTTACGTTGCGGGATGCTCGCGGCACAACTCGAGCGCGGCGTCGAACATCTCCTCGGTGAGCCGGCCGGTGAACGTGTTCTGCTGCGAGGGGTGGTAGCAGCCCACGACCCGCAGCCGCGGCGCCCAGGCCCCGGCGCGTTCACCGGTGGGCCCGGGCCCCGCGGTTGCACGGTCCCCGGCCGGGCGCGCCGGTTCGGCCGGGTGGGCGGACATGACCTGGCCGTGGCCGAACCTCGGCCGCGGGCGAGGCAGCTGCCAGCCGAGACGCACGAGTGCGGTGGCCGCCGACTGCCAGGCGATCCCGCCGAGCGCGAGCAGCACGGTCGGCCGCAGGAGCCGCAGCTCGGCGTCGAGCCACGGGGCACACGTGTGCACCTCCTCGGTCGTGGGCTTGTTCTGGGGCGGGGCGCACCGCACCGAGGAGAGCATCCGCACGCCCGTGAGCTCGAGGCCGTCCCCGGCGTGGGTCGACGTGGGCTGATTCGCATAGCCCGCCCGGTACAGCGCCTCGACGAGCCAGTCCCCGGTGCGGTCGCCCGTGAACACCCGCCCCGTGCGGTTCGCCCCGTGGGCGGCGGGCGCGAGTCCGAGGATGACGAACGTCGCCCTCGGATCGCCGAATCCCGGTGCGGGCCGGCCCCAATAGGTCTGGTCGCGGAAGGCCCGGCGCCGAGTGCGGGCCACCTCCTCGCGCCAGTCCACGAGCCGCGGGCACGCCCGGCACACGCTGATCCGCGCGGACAGTTCGTCCAGCGAGGCGGCATCGGCGGCAGAATCACCGGCGCGCGCCGCCTCGTCGTCCACGCGCTCACGGGCCCCGCCGGCGAGGGCGGACAGCTCGGAGAGGTCGGCTACGTCCCGGGCGTTCGCCGCGACCGGAGTCCGCGGCCCGGCGAGGTCCCCCGGCCAGCCGCTCCCCGGCGGCACGAACCCGCGGTTGACCGCATCGTGAAAGTCTATTTCCATTACCCCACCCGTCATGTATGCTGCGTCACAGTAGTCACGACCTGTTCGCATGGATAACCTGGCGTGGCTAGCCCCGACTCCGTCGGCCCTAACCATGCTAGAACCAGCGCTGCTCGAGCATTGCCCGGCACCGCTGCCGTGGCGGGCCAAGGAGGATGGAACATGACCGAGATCGTCGATCGTCCGGGCGGCAACCCCGGCGCACCCGGCTCGTCGCCCGAGCCGGTGACCGTCAACGGGCGGCCCCTACCGCTCGGCGGCGTCGCCCCGCACACGACCACGTTGCAGTGGTTGCGCGCGAACGGCGTCACGGGACCGAAGGAGGGCTGCGCCGAGGGTGAATGCGGCGCCTGCTCAGTCATGGTGTCCCGGCCCGACGGCCGGGGAGGGACCCGCTGGACCGCCGTCAACTCCTGCCTCATCCCCGCCGCCGCCCTCGCCGGGCAGGAGATCTACAGCGCCGAGGGCCTCGCCACCGCCGACGCCCTCCATCCGGTCCAGGAGGAGATGGCGCTGCGCGGCGGCTCCCAGTGCGGGTACTGCACGCCCGGGTTCGTGTCGTCGATGGCCGCCGAGTACTACCGCGAGGATCGAAGCCCCTGCGGGCAGGGCTCGGGCTGCTGCTCGGCGCCGGCCACCTCCGACATCGTCTCGAGCGCCCGGATCGAGCCGAGCGGCAACGAACTGCCGTGGTCGATCGTCATGGACGACGCCGCCCGCCCGCTCGAGGACTGGCTCCCCCCGCGCACCGAGGACATCACCGAGGCCGTGGTCGAGCCGGCGACGCGATACGAGGCCGCCCCCGGGCACGACGCGGAGATCGGGCCCAACGGCTTCGACCTGCACGCGCTCTCCGGCAACCTGTGCCGGTGCACGGGCTACCGTCCCATCCGCGACGCCGCCTTCGCCCTCGGCGGGGTCGACCCGGACGATCCGATCGCACAGCGCCGCTCCCGGCCGGCGCCCGTGAGCGCGCCGACCCGGATCGACGTCGGCGGCACTGCGTTCGTGCGCCCGGCCGACCTGGCCGAGGCCGTCGAGCTCCTCGCCGCCCAGCCGGACTCCGTGCTGCTCGCGGGTTCGACGGACTGGGGCGTGGAGCTGACGATCAAGCATCGCCGCGCCCCCCTGACCATCGCCATCGA
Source organism: Pseudactinotalea sp. HY158 (assembly GCF_009660225.1). Lineage (NCBI taxonomy): Bacteria > Bacillati > Actinomycetota > Actinomycetes > Micrococcales > Cellulomonadaceae > Pseudactinotalea > Pseudactinotalea sp. HY158. The sequence continues at coordinate 813,411 of NZ_CP045920.1, read as the reverse complement.
CCAGTTGCCCGAGTTGCGCACGTTCGCCGCGGCCGACGGTCACATCGAGATCGGCGCGGGGCTCACCCTCTCCGAGGTGGAACGGCAGCTGCGCGGCTCCGTGCCCCTCCTCGCCCAGCTGTTCCCGCTGTTCGCCTCCCAGCTCATCCGCAACGCCGCCACCATCGGCGGGAACCTCGGCACCGGCTCGCCGATCGGCGACCTGGCCCCCGCGCTGCTCGCGCTCGACGCCGAACTCGTGCTCACCTCGACCCGCGGCGACCGCACCGTGCCCCTGGCCGGGTACTTCACCGGGTACCGGCAGAGCGTCCGGGCCGCCGACGAGCTCATCCGCGCCGTCCGCATTCCCACCCCGATCGCGCCGCTCGGCCGCTTCTACAAGGTGGCCAAGCGCAAGTTCGACGACATCTCCTCGGTGGCGGTCGCGATCGCCGCGACGCTCACGGACGGCGTCGTGAGCCACGTGCGCATCGGCGTCGGTGGCGCCGCCGCGACCCCGCTGCGCGCCGAGGCCGCCGAGGCCGCACTCGCCGGCAGGCCGTGGTCGCGTGAGAGCTTCGACGCCGCCGCCGACATCATGAACTCGGTCGGGACCCCCATGTCCGACCACCGCGCCAGCGCCGCCTACCGCAGCGCCACCCTGGCGCAGTCCATTCGTCGCTTCTACGCGGAGGTCGCATCATGAGCGTCTTCAGCTCGCGCCCACTCTCCGAGATCCCGGCGGGAGCCGCCGCCGGTGTGATCATGCCGCACGAGAGCGCCTGGGATCACGTCACCGGCAAGGCCCTCTACACCGACGACCTGCCGCCCCGCAGCGCCCACGTGCTCTACGCGTGGCCCGCCACGGTCGACGCGGCACACGCCCGCATCGACTCCCTCGACACCACTCGCGCCGAGACCATGCCCGGCGTCGTCCGCGTGCTCACCGCCGCGGACGTGCCCGGGGTCAACGACTACGGCGACATCGGCGACGAGACCCTGTTCCCGGACACGGTGCAGTACTACGGCCAGCACGTGGCCTGGGTGCTCGCCGACAGCCTCGAGGAGGCGCGCCTGGCCGCCGAGGCGATCGAGATCTCCGCGACGGAGCTGCCCTCGATCATCACGACCCAGGAGGCGATCGCCGCCGGAGCGTTCCAAGGCCCCCAGGCCACGCTCCAGCGAGGCGACGCCGACGCGGCGCTCGCGAGCGCGCCGCACCGGCTCAGCGGCGAACTCGACATCCAGGGCCAGGAGCACTTCTACCTCGAGACCCAGGCCTCCTTCGCCACGATCGACGAGGGCGGGCAGGTCTTCGTGCAGTCCTCGACCCAGGCCCCGAGCCACACGCAGGAGGTCGTGGCCCGCGTCCTCGGGGTGCCCTCGCACCGCGTCACCGTCCAGTGTCTGCGCATGGGCGGCGGCTTCGGCGGGAAGGAGACGAACGCCAACGGATTCGCCGCGGTCGCGGCCCTCGGCGCCGTGCTCACCGGCAGGCCCGTGGCGCTGCGCCTCAATCGCACCCAGGACCTGACCCTCACCGGCAAGCGCGGCGGGTTCCACGCCACCTGGGAGGCGGGCTTCGACGACGAGGGGCACATCCTCGCCTACAAGGCCGTGCTCACCGCCGACGGCGGATTCAGCATCGACCTGTCACCGGCCGTGGTCAGCCGCGCCCTGTGCCACGTGGACAACGCCTACTACCTGCCGAACGTGCACGTGCTCGGGCGCATCGCCCGCACGAACAAGACCTCGCACACGGCGTTCCGCGGCTTCGGCGCCCCCTCCGGCATGGTCGTGACCGAGGACATCCTCGGCCAGGCCGCCACGATGCTCGGCATCGACCAGGAGGAGATCCGTCGGCGCAACTTCTACGCCCCGGGCCAGACCACGCCGTACGAGCAGGTCGTGAGCCAGGCGGAGCGCATGAACGACATCTGGGCCAAGCTCAAGGAGTCGAGCCGCTACGGCGACCGGCAACGGGAGATCGCGGAGTTCAACGCGGGCCACGAGCACGTCAAGCGCGCCCTCGCGATCACGCCGGTCAAGTTCGGGGTCTCCTTCAACAAGCCGTTCTTCAACCAGGCCGGCGCCCTCGTGCTCGTCTACAAGGACGGCTCCGTGCTCATCAACCACGGCGGCACGGAGATGGGCCAGGGCCTGCACCAGAAGATGCTGGCGGTCGCCGCGACCGCGCTCGGGCTCCCCCTGGACCGGGTGCGCCTGGCGCCCACGCGCACCGACAAGGTGCCCAACTCCTCGGCCACGTCGGCCTCGACCGGCTCCGACCTCAACGGCGGCGCCGTCAAGAACGCCTGCGAACTCATCCTCGACCGCCTCGCCCCGGTCGCGGCCGGGCTCCTCGGCGTCCACCCGAACGACGTGCGGATCTCGGCCGGCGTCGTCTCCGGTCTCGGCGCGGCCACCACCCTGACGTGGGAGGAACTGGTCGACGCGGCCTATTTCCAGCGGGTCTCCCTCTCGGCGACCGGGTACTACCGCACCGAGGGGCTGTACTTCGACCAGAGCACCTACAAGGGCAACGCGTTCAAGTACTTCGCCCGGGGTGCGGCCGTGGCCGAGGTGGAGGTCGACGGGTACACCGGCGCCTACACCACCCGCCGGGTGGACCTGCTCCACGACGTCGGCAGTTCGCTCTCTCCGCTCATCGACCTCGGACAGGTCGAGGGCGCGTTCGTCCAGGGCGCCGGCTGGCTCACCCAGGAGGACCTGCGCTGGGACACGAGCGACGGGCCGACCCGCGGGAAGCTGCTCACGCAATCGGCGAGCACCTACAAGCTGCCCTCCTTCTCCGAGCTTCCGCAGCTGTTCAACGTCGACCTGTACGTGCACCCGACCGACGACGGCAGCATCTACGGATCGAAGGCCGTGGGCGAACCGCCGCTCATGCTCGCGATCGCCGTCCGAGAGGCGCTCCGGGCCGCGGCGGCGGCGTTCGGCGAGCCGGGCCGCCCGGTCGAGCTCGCCTCCCCCGCCACCGCCGAGGCGGTGTTCTGGGCGGTCGAGCAGGCCCGCCGCTCGACGCCGACCCCCGTGCTCACCGCGGGCTGATCCGATCCGAGGTCTGCGAACCATGGACTGGATCACCGCGCTCTCCCGCGCGAGGCACGACGGGACCCCCGGGGTACTCGCCACGATCGTCGAGGTCCGGGGGCACTCCCCGCGCAACGCCGGCGCCAAGATGTTCGTCGCCGCCGACAGCGCGGGCGGAAGCATCGGCGGCGGCAACATGGAGGCCACCGTGACCGAGCGGGCCCGCGCGATGATCACGGCCGGAGTCCGCGAGATCGAGCACGCCGAGTTCGGGCTGAACGAGCACGCGCACGTCACCTACGGCACCCAGTGCTGTGGCGGCATCGTGCGGGTGCTCCTCGAGCCGATCGGGGCCCGGCCCACCGTGGCCGTCTTCGGGCTGGGCCACGTGGGCGGGGAGCTCGCCCGGATCCTGGCCCGGCACGATCTCATCCTGCACCTGACCGATTCCCGGGCCGCCATGATCGACGACGAGCTCGTCCGCGCCACCGAGGACTGCCCCGCCACCGTGCACCGGCACACCCTGCCCGCACCGGAGACGCTCCTCGCCGACCTGCCCGACGGCGCCCACCTGCTCGTGCTCACCCACGACCACGCCGAGGACCTCGCGCTGTGCGATGCGGCGTTGCGACGCGGCGGCCTGGGCAGCATCGGGGTGATCGGCTCGGCGGCGAAGTGGTCGCGATTCCGGATGAAGCTCGCCGCCGAGGGGCACACCGAGTCGGCCATCGAACGGATCCACTGCCCGATCGGGGTGCCGGACATCGCCGGCAAGGCCCCCGCCGTCATCGCCGTCAGCGTCGCCGCCGACCTGATGCGCGTCTTCCAGAAGGCTGCAGCATGACCACGACCATCTTCCACGGCCTGCTCGTGGACACCCCGACCGACCCGTTCACCGGCGGCACCCTGCGCGCCGAGCAGGCCGCCCTGACGGTCACCGACGGCGTCATCCGCGCCCGCGGCACGCTCGCCGAAGCGCGCAACGCCCTCCCCGACGCCCCCGTCGTTGCCCTCGCCGGGGTCGTCCTGCCCGGGCTCGTGGACACCCACGTGCACTTCCCGCAGCTGCGGATCATCGGCGGGCTGGGGCTGCCGCTGCTCGACTGGCTCGAGCGCTGCGCCCTGCCCGAGGAGGCCCGGATGGCCGATCCGGGCTACGCCGCCCGGGTCGCCGGCGAGTTCACCTCGGGCCTGCTCGCCGCGGGAACCACGACGGCGCTCGTGTTCGGCGCGCACTACGCGAGCGCCACCGACGCCCTCTTCCGCGCCGCGGAGGCGACGGGCCTGCGCATGACCGCCGGACTCGTCGTCGGCGATCGGCACCTGCGCCCCGACCTGCACACGACCCCCGAACGTGCCGCGATCGACTCGGCCGAGCTCATCTCCCGCTGGCACGGGAGGGGATCCCTGCGCTACGCCGTCACCCCGCGGTTCGCGCTCTCGGCCACCGAGGAGCTGCTGCGCTCGTGCGCGGAGGTGCTCGCGCTCGCGCCGGACCTGTTCGTGACCTCGCACGTGAACGAGAACCCCGCCGAGGTCGCGGCCGTGGAGGAGCTGTTCGGCACGAGCTATACGGAGGCCTACCACCGCGCCGGCCTGCTCGGGGGACACACCGTGCTCGCGCACAACGTGCACGCCGGCGATGCCGAGCTCGCGCTGCTCGCGGAGACCGGCACCGCGGTCTCGCACTGCCCCTCCTCCAACTCCTCCCTCGGCAGCGGCCTGTTCCCCATGCGGCGCCACCTCGAGGCGGGCGTGCGGCTGGCGCTCGGCTCGGACGTCGGGGGCGGCACGGGGCTGAGCCTGTTCAAGGAGGGCCTCCAGGCCTACTTCCATCAGCAGCTCCGGCCCGACGGCGTGCCGCTCACCGCGGCGCACCTGCTCCACCTGGCCACCCGCGCCGGAGCCGCCGCACTCGACCTTCCGGGCGTGGGCCACCTCGGGGTCGGGGCCTCGTTCGACGCGATCGAGGTCGATCCGGCCGCCGGCACCACGCTCGCCGCGGTGCTCGCCCACGCCCCCGGCCCCGACGAGGCGCTCGCGGCGATCTTCGCCGGCGGCACGTCCGCCGACATCTCCCGCGTCTGGACGAGCGGCGTGTCGGCCCACACCCGGGCGTCCCAGGCTGCTTGAGGGTCCAGACTGGACCCGTGACCATCGATCTCACCTCAGATCACTGCCCGAAGGAGAGCAATGAGTACTGACACCGCCAAGCACGAGGATGATCCGCCGGTCGCCCCGACCAAGCCCCGAGGCGCCGTCGACCGGTTCTTCGGCATCACGAAGAACGGATCGAACTACGCCACGGAGATCCGCGCCGGGATCACCACGTTCCTCGCGATGAGCTACGTGATCTTCGTCAACCCGAGTGTGCTCTCCGACGCGATCGTGATCCCCGGGGTCGACAACGTGTTCCAGCAGCTCGTCATGGTCACGTGCATGGCGGCCATCCTCGGCTCGCTGTACATGGGGCTCATCGCGCGCTACCCGTTCATGCAGGCACCGGGGATGGGGCTCAACGCCTTCTTCACCTACACCGTCGTCCTCGGCATGGACTACACCTGGCAGGAGGCCCTCGCGGCCGTCTTCATCTCGGGTGTGCTGTTCGTGGCGCTGAGCGTCATCGGCCTGCGGGAGGCGATCGCCCGCTCGCTCTCGACGAGCATGAAGTATGCGATCACCGCCGGGATCGGGGCGTTCCTCGCCTTCCTCGGCATGAAGAACGCCGGCTTCATCATCGCGAACGAGGCGACCTTCGTGGGCGTGGGCGACGTGGCCGATGCGCACGTCTGGCTCGCGCTCATCGGCCTGCTCATCATCGTGGCGCTCATGAAGCTCAAGGTGAAGGGCGCGATCCTGTGGGGCATCATCGCCACCACGGTCATCGGGATCGCGTTCCGGCTGCCGGTCTATGAGGGCGCGGACGGCTACGCGGCGTTCGCGGGCTTCGGCGACGGGATCGTCGCCGCACCGATCTGGCCGAGCGATCTCGCCTTCCAGATGGACTTCGCCGGCGTGCTGAGCACCGGCCTGCTCACCGTGATCTTCACGTTCTTCTTCGTCGACTTCTTCGACGCGACCGGCACCCTGACCGGGCTCTCGCAGCGGTCCGGGTACATGGACGAGCACGGCAACATGCCCCGCGCCAAGACCCTGTTCTCCATGGACGGGCTCGCCGCGATGAGCGGTGCGGCACTGGGCACCTCGACGACGACCGCCTACGTCGAGTCCGCCGCGGGTGTCGAGGAGGGCGGGCGCACCGGCCTGACGGCGGTGACCGGCGCGGCGCTGTTCCTCGTGGCGATGTTCTTCAGCCCGCTCATCGCGGCCGTGCCCGGCTCGGCGACCGCGCCGGCGCTCATCCTCGTCGGCGCCCTCATGATGGAGGGGATGCGGCACGTGCAATGGGACGACATCTCCGAGTCCGTGCCGGCCTTCCTCACCGTGGTGACGATGCCGTTCACGTTCTCGATCGCCGAGGGCGTCTCGATCGGCATCATCTCCTACGCCCTGATCAAGCTGTGCACCGGCCGGGTCAAGGACGCCCACTGGATCGTCTACATCCTGGCGGCGCTGCTGCTCGTCAGATGGGTCTGGCTCGCGTAGCCACCTCGTCGAGCGAGCGGGGCGTCCGGATCCGGGCGCCCCGTTCGCGTCCGCGGGTAGGGCGCGCCCTACCCGCCGAGGGAGAGGGCGATGCCGTCGAGGATGTCGTGCTCGCTCGTGGTCGCCTCGTGCACGTGTCCGTGGGCCGCGACCGCGGCGACGACCTCGCTCCACACGAGCGCACCGGCTCCGATGACGTCGACCCGGCCCGGGTGCATGAAGCCGAGGTCGCCCCGCTGCGCGCGGGTTCGGTGGAGCAGGTCCGCGCAGGCACGCTCGATCTCGAGCACGCCGAGCCGGGCCCCGTTGATGCGCTCCGGCTGGTAGGCGGTCAGGCCGAGCGCGTGCGCGGTCACGGTCGTGACCGATCCCGCCAGCCCCACGAGGGTGCGCACCCGGTCGAGCGGCACCGCCGTCGCCGCCTGGGCGATCGCGGCCCGCACGTCGGCGCGGGCGGCGGCCACCTGGCCGGACGTCGGCGGATCGCCCGCGAGGTGACGCTCGGTGATGCGCACGCAGCCGACGTCCATCGACCAGCTCGCGAGCACACCGCCGGCGTCCCCGAGGACGAGCTCGGTCGAGCCGCCCCCCAGGTCGACCACGAGCGCCGGCCCCGGCTGCGAGCCCGTTCCTGGACCGATGACGCGGGCGGCGCCGGTGAACGAGAGCTCGGCCTCCGTCGTCCCCGAGATCACCTCGGGGGCGACGCCGAGCCGATCGGTCACCCCGCCGATGAACTCCGCCCGGTTCCGGGCGTCGCGGGTGGCCGACGTCGCGACGAAGCGGATCGCCTCGACGCCGTGCTCGCGGCACAGCCGGGCGTAGTCGGCGGTCGCCTCGAGGGTGCGGGCGAGCGCCTCGGGCGCGAACTCGCCGGTGCGGTCGACGCCCTGCCCCAGGCGCACGACCCGCATGAGCCGGACGACGTCGCGCAGCCGGCCGCCGTCGTGGTCGGCGATGAGGAGCCGGATGGAATTGGTTCCGCAGTCGATGGCGGCTACACGGGTCACGATCGTGCCTGTCGGGTCGTCGGGGCGGGAGTTCGGGGGCCGCGCGCGGTCAGCAACTGCAGCGTGCCGGGGACCAGAGCGGATCCATGAGCTCGAGGGCCCGGTCGCCGAGCGGATTGACCCCCGGGCCGACGGCGAGCGCATGTCCCACGAGTGCGTGCAGGCACTTGACCCGGGTGGGCATGCCGCCGGCCGAGATGCCGGCGATCTCGGGCACGTCCCCGAGCTCGGCCCGGCGGGCGAGGTAGTCCTCGTGGGCGCGGCCGTACGCCGCCGCGAGGTCGGCGTCCTCGGCGAGCTCCTCGGCCATCTCCCGCATGACGCCGCGGGCCTCGAGCGTGGACGCCGCCTTCGTCGCGCCGGGACAGGTCAGGTAGAACGTCGTGGGGAAGGGGGTGCCGTCGTCCAGGCGCGGCGCCGTGCGCACGACGGTCGGCCGCCCGCACACGCACCGCGCGGCGATCGACACGACGCCGCGGGGGACGCGACCGAGCTGCTGGGCGAGGATCTCGATATCGGAGGCTGCCACCGCCATGTCAGGGCTCCACTTCTCCCGTCGACTGTCCTGCTGCTTCGGTCGATTCCCACACGGTCAGGTACCAGGGCCCGGAGGGTGCCAGCGGTACGGGACCGGTCACCTCGCCGCCCGCCGATTCCTCGGGCGCCGCTTCACCGGTGATCGTCTCGGGATCGAGTACACGATACGGCGTCTCCCCCGGCATCACGAATCCGAGCCGCTGACGGGCCTGATTGCGCGCGAAGTCGTCGTTGTTCCAGCGGTCGACGGCCGCCTGCAGTGCGGCCGCCTCGTCCTGGGCCGAGGTGAGGTCGGCCTTGAGGTCGCGGTGCTGTTCCTGCTGGCGCACGTAGGCCCCGAGCGTGGGGGCCACGAGCATGAACGCGAGGAGGACGACGATCGCGAGCACGAGCGTGCGCACCGTGATCTGCCGCGGCTCCCGTTCCCGGGAGTGCTCGGCGCTCTCGTCCGGACGACGTCGCTCGCGTGGTCCGCCCGGTTTCGTTCCCGCGGGTCGGGCGGGCGGGCGCGCGCGCCCGGACCCCCCGGTGCGCGGCGGGGCGGCCGCGGGCCGACGCTTGGCGGGACGGGTCGAACTCACGCCTGTCATGATCCCCCATCCCCGGGGGCCGGCCCAGGATTGTCCGGGGCGTGGCGCCGTGGCTCCTCCACGACCGCCGCGCCCCTCCCCGAACCTGGATCGTGCAGGTGACGGGAAGGGGCGCGGCAGTGGTCGGACGCGACGAGGGGTCAGGCCTTCCAGCGGGGGAAGGCGCTCGTGCCGGCGTAGAGTGCCGCGTCGTCGAGCTCGTCCTCGATCCGCAGGAGCTGGTTGTACTTGTTCACGCGCTCACCCCGGGCGGGGGCACCGGTCTTGATCTGGCCGGCGTTGACGGCGACCGACAGGTCGGAGATCGTCGTGTCCTCGGTCTCGCCGCTGCGGTGGGAGACCATCGCCGTGAAGCCGGCCCGCTGCGCGAGCGTGATGGCGTCGAGGGTCTCGGTCAGCGTGCCGATCTGGTTCACCTTGACCAGCAGCGAGTTCGCCGAGGACTCGGCGATGCCGCGGGCGAGGCGCTCGGGGTTGGTCACGAACAGGTCGTCGCCGACGATCTGCACCTTGTCGCCGATCTTCGCCACGAGCTCGCTCCACGAGCCCCACTCGTCCTCGCTCAGCGGGTCCTCGATGGACACGAGCGGGTAGTCCGCGGTGAGCTGGGCGTAGTAGTCGATGAGGTCCGAGGGGCTGATCTTCTTGCCCTCGAAGGCGTAGGCGCCGTCCGAGAAGAACTCGGTCGAGGCCACGTCGAGGGCCAGGGCGATCTGCGCGCCCGGCGTGAAGCCGGCCTTCTCGATCGCGACGAGGATGAGGTCGAGGGCCGCCCGGTTCGAGTCGAGGTTCGGGGCGAAGCCCCCCTCGTCCCCGAGGCCGGTGGCCAGGCCGCGCTCCTTGAGCACGGACTTGAGTGCGTGGTACACCTCGGAGCCCCAGCGCAGCGACTCCTTGAAGGTCGCGGCGCCGATCGGCGCGATCATGAACTCCTGGATGTCGACGTTGGAGTCGGCGTGCGAGCCGCCGTTGAGGATGTTCATCATCGGCACGGGCAGCACGTGCGCGTTCGGGCCACCGAGGTAGCGGAACAGCGACAGGTCGGCGCTCTCGGCGGAGGCGCGGGCGGCGGCGAGGGAGACGCCGAGGATCGCGTTCGCGCCGAGCTTGGCCTTGTTCGGGGTGCCGTCCAGGCCCAGGAGCACCTGGTCCAGGTGGCGCTGGTCGGCGGCGTCGAGGCCGAGCACCTCGGGGGCGATGACCTCGGTCACGGCGTTGACCGCGTCCTGCACACCCTTGCCGAGGTAGCGGGCGGAGTCGCCGTCGCGGCGCTCGACCGCCTCGAAGGCGCCGGTGGAGGCGCCGGAGGGCACGCCGGCGCGGGCGAACGAACCGTCTTCGAGCGCGATCTCGACCTCGACGGTCGGGTTTCCGCGCGAGTCGAGGATCTCGCGGGCGCCAAGGGCCTCAATGGTGGCCATGTGTTCTCCTTCTGTGTTTCTGCTGGGATTTCGTCAGGCTGGTGGGATCGGAGGGGTCGGCCCGGTCCGGGGCTCTCCGGCGCGGAGCGCTCGCTCGGCCCTGCGCAGCACCGAGCGCAGCGCGGCCTCCGCGTCGACCCCGCGGGTGCGGGCCCGGGCGACGACGGCGAGCAGCTCGGCGCCGATCCGTTCTTCGTCGTCCGACGCCGTCTTGCCGGGGCTACCGGGGCTACCAGGGCCATCGGGGACACCGGGGTGGACGAGGTCGGGCAGGTCGTGACCGGCGCGCTCGGCCCGGCCGAGGATCTTCTGGGCCCGCGCGAGGGCCGGCAACGAGGCCGGGATTCCGTCGAGGAAATGCTCGCGGCCCGGCTCGGATGCCTTGATCGCGTCCCAGTTCGCCCGGACCGCGCGCACGTCGGGCGCTGCGGCGACCCCGGCCTCGCCGTCGGTCGCGAACACGTGCGGGTGCCGGGAGGTGAGCTTGCGGGAGAGGCGGGATGCGACGTCCCCGAGGTCGAAGGCGCCGCTCTCGGTGGCGATCCGGGCATGGAACAGGACCTGCAGCAGGAGGTCGCCGAGTTCGTCGGCGAGGTCGCCGGGCGCACCCGTCTCGGCGGCCTCGGCCACCTCGTAGGCCTCCTCGATCGCATACGGGGCGAGGCTCGCGTGGGTCTGCTCCCGATCCCAGGGGCAGCCGCCGGGGCCGCGGAGGCGATCCATGATCGCGATCGCCTCGGCCAGGGCCGCCAGGGTGCCCGGATGCGGCACGGTCGCGCCGCCGGCGGGTGCGGGCGGCTCGGCGCCGCGGGTGGCGTCGGGCGTGGGCGGGGTGGGCTGGATCGCTGGGCCTTTCAGGGTGTCACGGCCTCGATGGGGCGGGTGCCGCGCTCGTCACTGGGTGGGGGTCGGGGAGACCAGCCACGGGCGCGCCGCGGCGACCGGCTGGGCGGTGGCCTCGTCCCAGTCGCCGTAACGCGGGCTGAGCGTGATGTCGGCGGTGGCCAGTCGCTCGTTCACCTCGCCGAAGAACTGCTGGCCCTGCGGCGCGCTGTTCGCGGCCTCGGCGGCCAGGGACAGGCGGACGAGATCGAGGACGGGCTGGGTGTACTCGCCGTCGACCTGGATGCTCTGGGCGTCGAGTCCGTCGAGGAACGAGGCGGCGTCCTCGTCGGAGACCCCGAGCCCGTTGTCGGATGCGACCGGCAGCAGGATCGACGCGTGGATCAGGTTGGTCACGATCGCGGTCGGGTTCGGCGGCTGGGCGTAGAACGGTGCGAGCGCCATCCCCTCGTCGACCTCCTCGGCCGAGATGACGGTGCCGTCGACGCTGGCCGCGATGCCGGGGCCCCGACCGTCGGCACATCCGGCCATGACCGTCGCCGCCAACGCCATCGCCGCGGCCGAGGCCGCCACTCGACCCATCCGGGCCCTTGTCCGCATTCCCACAGGTTGCCTTTCGCATGCGATCACGTTCGCCCCCATCCTACGCAGGTTCACCCGCACCGGGCACCAGCGCTCTCCCGCCGCGAGCCCGCTGCGAGCGCGGTGTGAGCCCGTTGCGAGCGCGGTTCATGCCGGTCCCGCGGCCGCCGTCGCTGCCGCGGCCACGCTGGTCCGGCGGGCGAGCACGGAGTCGATGAGGACCCCCACCCAGTCGACGAGCGCCTCGTCGCGCAGCGGCCGCCCACCGACGCGGGCGGTGGTCGGGGCGGGCACGAGGATGGTGCGGATCGCCGGCTTGAGCACCGTGCCCGGATAGAGCCGCTTGAGCCGCAGCTGCGCGGACTCGGCCAGTTCCACCGGCGCGAAGCGCAGGAACTTTCCCTGCGTGGTGATCTCGACGAGCCCCGCGGCGCGCGCCTTGTTCCGCAACCGGGCCACCTCGAACAGGCGCTGAACCGGCAGTGGGGGCGTGCCGTAGCGGTCGGAGAGTTCCTCGCCGACCGCGGCGATCCGCTCCTCGGTGTCGGCCTGGGCGATCTTCGCGTACGCCTCGAGCCGCAGGCGTTCCTCACCCAGGTAGTCGTGCGGGATATGGGCGTCGACGGACAGGTCGACCCGCAGATCCGGCAGCTCCTCGGCCTCCTCCCCGCGGTAGGCCGCGACCGCCTCGGAGACCATGCGCACGTACAGGTCGAAGCCGACGCCGGCGATGTGGCCCGACTGTTCGCCGCCGAGCAGGTTGCCCGCGCCGCGGATCTCCAGGTCCTTCATGGCGACCTGCATGCCGGCACCGAGGTCGGTGTGGGCTGCGATCGTTGCGAGCCGGTCGTGGGCGGTCTCGGTGAGCGGCCGTTCGGGCGGGTAGAGGAAATAGGAGTAGGCGCGCTCCCGGCCGCGGCCCACCCGGCCGCGCAACTGGTGGAGCTGGCTCAGCCCGAACGTCTCGGCCCGCTCGACGATGAGCGTGTTCGCGTTCGAGATGTCCAGGCCGGTCTCGACGATGGTCGTGCACACGAGCACGTCGAAACGCTTCTCCCAGAAGTCCATGATGACCTGCTCGAGCTGGCCCTCGTGCATCTTCCCGTGGGCCACGGCGATCCGGGCATCGGGGGCGAGCTCGCCCAGCCGGGCGGCGGTGCGTTCGATCGACTCGACCCGGTTGTGCACGTAGAACACCTGCCCCTCCCGCAGGAGCTCCCGGCGGATCGCCGCAGCGATCTGCTTCTCCTGGTACGGACCGACATAGGTGAGCACGGGGTGCCGTTCCTCGGGCGGGGTCGCCAGGGTGGACATCTCCCGGATCCCCGTGACGGCCATCTCGAGGGTGCGCGGGATCGGGGTCGCGCTCATGGCCAGCACGTCGACGTTCGTGCGCAGCTGCTTGAGGGTCTCCTTGTGCTCGACCCCGAAGCGCTGCTCCTCGTCGACGATCACGAGGCCGAGGTCCTTGAAGCGGACCTCACCGGTGAGGAGGCGGTGCGTGCCGATGACGACGTCGACCCCGCCCGACCGGACCTCGTCGCGGATCCGGCCGGCCTCCGCCGGCGTCTGGAATCGGGAGAGCGCCTCGACCACGATCGGGAACCCGGAGTAACGCTCGGAGAAGGTGTCGAGGTGCTGCTGCACGAGCAGCGTCGTGGGCACGAGCACCGCGACCTGTTTGCCGTCCTGGACCGCCTTGAACGCGGCCCGCACGGCGATCTCGGTCTTGCCGTAGCCCACGTCCCCGCAGATGAGCCGGTCCATCGGCACCGACTTCTCCATGTCGGCCTTGACCTCCTCGATCGTGGCGAGCTGGTCGGGGGTCTCGACGAACGCGAACGCGTCCTCGAGCTCGGCCTGCCACGGAGTGTCGGGCGCGAACGCGTGTCCCTGCGTGGCCATCCGGGCGGCGTAGAGCCGGATGAGCTCGGCGGCGATCTCCTTGACCGCCTTGCGGGCCCGGGACCTGGTCTTGGCCCAGTCCGAACCGCCCATCTTGTTGAGCGAGGGGGACTCGCCACCGGTGTACTTGGTCACCTGGTCGAGGGAGTCGGTGGGCACGAAGAGCCGGTCGCCGGGCTGGCCCCGCTTGGAGGAGGCGTATTCGATCACGAGATATTCGCGCGTGGTGGCGTTGGAGCCCGTGCCGATCGTGCGCTGGACGAGTTCGATGAACCGGCCCACGCCGTGCTGCTCGTGCACCACGAAGTCCCCGGCCCGCAGCGCGAGCGGGTCGACCACGTTGCGCCGCCGGGAGGGCATCGTGCGCATGTCCCGGGTCGAGGTGCCGGCCCGGCCGGTGAGGTCGGCCTCGGTGAAGAGCGCGAGCCGCAGCGGCTCGGACACGAATCCCCTCCGGATCCGGGCCGTGGTCACGAGCACGAGGCCGGCCGGCGGGAGCTCCGGGTCCTCGTCGTCGCGGGCATCGGCGCCCGCGGGGACGAGCGCCGGCACGAGCCGGGCGGGTACCTCGGCGGCGAGCAGCTGATCGGTGAGCCTGCGGGCGGGCCCGGGCCCCTCGGTCACGAGCACGAGCCGCCAGCCCTGCCGGGTGAGGTCGCGCAGGTCCGTGATCGCGGCCTCGATATCGCCGCGGTAGCCCTCGACGTCCCGGCTCGGGAGGGTGACGGCCGCGGTGGCCTCCTCGTCGTCGGGGACCAGGTCGGCCAGTTCCTCGTCGAGTCCGAACGGCCCGACGGTCCACCAGCCCAGGCCGCGCTCGGCGGCGATCTCGCGGGTGTCGGTGAGGGTGGCGAAGGAGGCCTCGGACAGGTCGAGCGGGGTGCTCGACCCGGCGGCGGCCGAGGTCCAGGCGGCCGCGAGGAACTCCTCCGTCGTGGCCACGAGGTCGTGCGCCCGCCCGCGGACCCGTTCCGGATCGCACAGCACCAGCAGCGACTCGGCCGGGACCACCTCGAGCACCGATTCCATCCGGTCCACGAGCGCGGGGGCGAGGGACTCCATGCCCTCGACGGCGATGCCCTCGGAGAGCTTGTCGAGCATGTCGGCCGCGCCGGGGAGGCGGTCCTTGAGTGCCCGGGCCCGGTCGCGGACCTGCTCGGTCAGGAGGATCTCGCGGCAGGGCGGAGCCCACATGCCGTCTTCGGAGATCTCGAGGGAGCGCTGGTCGGCGGCGGAGAACCAGCGGATCTCGTCCACCTCGTCGCCGAAGAACTCGATCCGTTGGGGATGGGAGGCGGTCGGCGCGAACACGTCGACGATGCCGCCGCGCACGGCGAACTCGCCACGCCGGCCGACCATGTCGACCGGGGTGTAGGCGGCGTCGACGAGCCCGCGGGTCAGGTCCTCGATCGCGAGCCGGTCCCCGGCCTTGACCGTCACCGGTTCGAGGTCTCCGAGCCCGGCGGGGATCGGCTGCAGGAGCGAGCGCACCGGCAGGATGAGCACCCGGATCGGGTCCGTGCTGCCCGCGGTTCCCCGCGTGGCGGCCGACTCCTCGTCACGCTCGCCGGCGGCCTGGCCCGGGCCCTCGGCGTGGGTGAGCCTGCGCAGTACGGCGATCCGCTGGGCCACCGTGTCGGAGCGGGGCGAGAGCCGCTCGTGCGGGAGGGTCTCCCACGACGGGAAGACCGCCACGTGCTCGGGCGGCAGGTACGCACCGACGGCGGCCGCGAGGTCGTCCGCATCGCGTCCGGTCGCGGTGACCACGACGATCGGGCGGTCGGTCCGGTCCACGAGGCGGGCGATGAGTGGTGCCCGGGCGCCGGCGGCGGCGGTGATGTCGAGGGCGCCGCGCGCAGGCACCGCCTCGACCAGCGTCGCGACCGCAGGATCGTGGGCGAGGGCGGGCACAAGGGCAGACAGATTCACAGACAGACCGCTTCCTGGGCAGCACTCGTGTCCCCGCGCTCCGGGGAGGCGGGGTGGGAGGATCTCCTCCGGCGAACCAGTGTACGCGGCGCCCCCGGCCACCCGGGCGGGGGCCTCCACCCGCCCCCGAGGGGGTCGATCCCTCCCCTGTGCGGCCCGTCCCGGCCCGTCAACGGCCCGTCAACGGCGCGCCCGGGCCGCACGGCCCGCACAGGCCCCTCAGGTGCGTGAGTGCAGCCGCTCCTGCGCGGCCGTGAATCCGAGGGTGGCGACGTCCTCGACGGCCTCGACCGCCTCGGCGATCGTCACGGCGAGTTCGTCCCGTTCGGCGCGGGCGAAGTCCCGCAGCACGTAGTCGGCCGGGTCCATGCGTCCCGGCGGCCGGCCGATCCCGATCCGCAGTCGCAGGTAGTCCTTGGTGCCCAGCGCCGAGGAGATCGACTTGAGCCCGTTGTGACCGCCCTCGCCGCCGCCCCGCTTGAGCCGGAGCGTGGCGGGGGGCAGATCGAGTTCGTCGTGCACCACGAGGATGTGGTCGGGCTCGGCCCCGTAGAAGGACGCGAGCGAGGCGACCGGGCCGCCGGAGACGTTCATGAAGGTGAGCGGCTTGGCGAGCACGACCCGCGGCCCGCCCACACCCCCGGGGCCGAACCGCCCCTCGAGCACGCGGGCGCGGGCCTTGCGGTGGCTGCCGAAGGTGCCGGCGATCTCGCGGGCCACGGCGTCGAGCACCTGGTGGCCGACGTTGTGGCGGTGTCCCGCGTAGGCGGGCCCGGGGTTGCCCAGGCCCACCACGAGGAGAACGGTCACGGACGCGCGGCTCAGGCCTCGGCGGCCGGGGTCGCCTCGGTGGCGGCCTCCGCGGCCGCCTCGACATCGGCGGCCGGCTCGATGTAGGGCTCGGTGATGAGGACGATGACCTCGTCGGCCTCGACCTCGAGCTCGGCGCCGGCCGGGATCTGCAGGTCGCTCGCGCGCACGTAGTCGCCGTCGTTGAGCCCGTCGATGTTGGCCACGATGTGCTCGGGCAGGCTCAGGGCCTCCGCGCGGATGGTCACGGTCTGCAGCTCGAGCGCGTGGATCGTGCCGGGGTAGGACTCGCCCTCGATCACGACGGGCACCTCGACGACGACCTTCTCGCCGCGCTTGACCAGGAGCAGGTCGACGTGCTCGATCACGCGCTTGACGGGGTCGCGCTGGACGTCACGGGTGAGGGCGAGCTCCTCGGTGCCGTCGAACGTGAGCTGGACGAGCGCGTTCGGGTTGCCCTTGAGCGCGAGGAACGTGTCGTGGCCGGGAAGCGCGAGGTGCACCGGGTCGGTGCCGTGGCCGTAGAGCACGGCCGGCACGAGGCCGTCGCGACGGGAGCGGCGCGAGGCACCCTTGCCGAATTCGGTCCGCAGCTGGGCCGCGAGGACGGGCGTGGTGGTGGTGTTCTTCGGCACGGGAGATTCCTTCGTCGTGGGGGGCGGTGGCTCCTCGGGCGGGGGCCCGTGAGCATGCACGGCGAAGGAGCGGATCGCTCCTGCACCACGTCGATCACGGATCCGGTGAGACCGGTTCTCCCTCGCCGAGGCAACCTCGACATCGTAGCCCCCGTCGCCCGCTCGCGCACAGTCGCGGTCCGCCCACAGCTCCGGTCCCGGCGTGATGTCGGCCACGGTTCGAACGGATGGCCCCGCGCAACGGGCACGCGTATGGACGACGTCGCTCGCCCGGGTGCACATCGCACCCGGCGCTCGCGTCACTCGCCCACACCGGCCGGCTAGGCGTTGCCGTCGAAGAGGGAGGTGACCGAGCCGTCGTCGAAGACCTCGCGGATCGCGCGGGCGATGAGCGGGGCGATCGAGAGCACGGTGAGGTTGGGGAATCGCTTGTCAGCGGTGATCGGCAGGGTGTCGGTCACGATCACCTCGCGCGCGCCGCACTCCTGCAGCCGCTGGGCCGCCGGGTCGGAGAGCACGCCGTGGGTGGCGGCCACGATGACCGAGTTCGCCCCCGCGTCCATGCAGACCTTGACGGCCTCGGCGATCGTGCCGCCGGTGTCGATGAGGTCGTCGACGAGCACGCAGTCGCGCCCCTCGACCTCGCCGACGACCCGGTTCGCCACGGCGCTGTTCGGCCGGTCGATGTCGCGGGTCTTGTGCACGAAGGCGAGCGGTCCGCCGCCGAGTTTGGTGGCCCACTGCTCGGCCACGCGGATGCGGCCGGCGTCCGGGGAGACGACCGTCACGTTGGTGGTGTCGACCCGGCCGCGCACGTAGTCGGTGAGGATCGGCATCGCCCACAGGTGGTCCACGGGGCCGTCGAAGAAGCCCTGGGTCTGGGCGGCGTGCAGGTCGACGCTCATGAGCCGGTCGGCGCCGGCGCACTTGAACAGGTCGGCCATAAGGCGGGCGGAGATCGGCTCGCGGCCCCGGTGCTTCTTGTCCTGGCGCGAATACCCGTAGAACGGCATGACGGCCGTGATCGAGGCCACGGAGGCCCGCTTCAGGGCGTCGACCATGAGGAGCTGTTCCATCACCCACTGGTTGATGGGCTGCGTGTGCGACTGCAGCACGAAGGCGTCGGCGCCGCGCACGCTCTCCGCGTAGCGCACGTAGATCTCCCCGTTCGCGAAGTCGTACGCCGTGGTCGGCACGACCTCGATGCCGAGCTCCTCGGCGACGGCGACGGCGAGTTCGGGGTGGGCTCGACCCGAGACCAGCACGAGGCGCTTCTCGTCTTGGGTGGTGATACCTGTCATCAACTACTCCTGGGTGCGGGGCGGGCGAGTCGGCTTCGAGCGGGCGGGTGGTTGGTGTGGACCGGCAGCAGGTGTGGACCGGCGGCCGGTGCGGGTCGGCGGCTAGTGCGGATCGGGCGGGGTGAGGGCTGGATCGGCTGCGGCGGCCGTGTCAGCCGCGTCAGCCGCGTCAACTGCGTCGGCCGCGGCGGCTGCGTCGGCTGAGGGGGTGCCGGGGCGGCGCGAGCGCGTCCACCCCTCGATGATGTGTTCGCCGGCGGTGCTCACGGCGAGTGCGCCCGCGGGGACGTCCTCCCGCAGCGTCGTGCCGGCGCCCGTGTAGGCGCCCGCGCCGAGTTCGACCGGGGCCACGAACATCGTGTTCGACCCGGCCCGGGCCTGGGGCCCGACGACGGTCGGGTGCTTGTGGACGCCGTCGTAGTTCGCGGTGATCGACCCGGCGCCGACGTTGGCGCCCGCACCGATCGTGGCATCGCCCATATACGACAGGTGCGGGATCTTGGCGCCGTCGTCGAGCCGGGTGTTCTTCGCTTCGACGAACGTGCCGATCTTCGCCCCCGGCCCCACGACGACCCGCTGGCGCAGGTACGCGTACGGACCGACGCGAGCGCCCGCCTCGATGCGCGAATCGAGCACGTGGCTGCGCACGACCTCGGCGCCGGCGCCGACGCGGGTGTCCGTCAGGGTCGTGTCCGGGCCGATCCGTGCTCCGGTGGCCACGCTCGTGGCCCCGTGCAGCTGCACCCCGGGCAGGATCTCGCAGTCGGGCGCCAGGTCGACCCCGACGTCGACCCACACCGAGGTCGGGTCCACGATCGTCACCCCGGCGCGCATGTGCGCGGCGAGCAGGCGGCGGTTGAGTTCGGCGCCGAGCGTCGCGAGCTGGGCCTTGTCGTTCACGCCCTCGGCCACGACCGCATCGAGCGTGCGGACGGCGGCCACTCGCCCGCCGTCGGCGCGCGCCTGCCCGATCACGTCGGTCAGGTAGAGCTCGCCCTGGGCGTTGTCGGTGCCGATGCGGGCGAGCCCGGAGCGCAGGATCGCCGCGTCGAAGACGTAGACGGCCGAGTTGATCTCGGTGATCTCGAGCTGGGCGGCGCTCGCGTCGCGGTGCTCGACGATCCCGGTCACCTGCCCGTCGCCGTCGCGCACGATCCGCCCGTAGCCGGTCGGGTCCGGGGCGTCGGTGCTCAGGATGGTCACGGCGTTGCCGGCGGCGTGCTCGGCGACCAGGCCCCGCAGGGTCGCCTCGTCGAGGAGCGGCACGTCGCCCGCGAGCACGACGACGGGCCCGCTCAGGTCCGCGGGGAGCGCGGCGAGCGCACATTGGGTCGCCCGGCCGGTGCCGGGCACCTCGTCCTGGTCGGCGACGATCGCCGCGGGATCGAGCTCGCGCACATGGGCGGCGACCCGCTCCCGGTCGTGTCGGACCACGACGGCGAGGTGGTCGGGACCGAGGCTGCGCCCGGCCGCGAGGACGTGACCGAGGAGGCTCCGGCCGCCGATCGCGTGCAGGACCTTGGGCAGCGACGATCGCATCCGGGTGCCCTGCCCGGCGGCGAGGACGATGACGGCGGCTGGCGACTGGCTCACGGCCACCACTCTAATGCCGCCCGCGACGCCGCCGGTCGGACTCGGCGCCCGGGCGGGCAGGTGTGCGGGAGGCCACCCGGGCGCGGCGGGACCGCCGGTCATCGGCGCAGGGAACTCGCAGCGACAGCGGCGCCGGTGTCGATGCAGGGGCTCCGCCCCCAGGATTCGAACCTGGACTGCACGGCTCCAAAGGCCGGCGTGCTGCCTTTACACCAGGGCGGATCGTTCCGCTCGCGGACCCGGCCTGTCCGCGGGCACGAGGCCGACGGAGCCGATCGGAGCCGGTTGCGACGCAGCAGCGAGCATACCCGCGCCGGGCCCCGTGCCGCACCCCGCCGCCGCCGTGGGGCATGATGGGCACGTGCCCACCCCTCGTCGCGCCCGGATGACGGGCCAGGAACGCCGCGAACAACTCCTGACCGTGGGGCGATCGCTCTTCGCGGAGAAGGGCTTCGACGGCACGAGCGTCGAGGAGATCGCCGCCCGGGCCGAGGTGTCCAAGCCGGTCGTGTACGAACACTTCGGCGGCAAGGAGGGGATGTACGCGGTCATCGTCGACCGCGAGGTCGATGCGCTGCTCGCGGCGCTCACCGACGCCCTCTCGAGCGGCTCCCATCCCAAGAACACGGTCGAGGCGGCGGCGTGGGCGCTGCTCGACTACATCGAGGCGAACACCGACGGCTTCCGGATCCTCGTGCGGGACTCGCCCGTGGCCCAGGCGACCGGCACCTTCTCCTCGCTCATCGGCGACGTCGCCACCCAGGTGGAGCACCTCCTCGCGGCCCAGTTCGCTCGCCGCGGCATGGACGTGGAGGCGGCGCCGATGTACGCCCAGATGCTCGTGGGGATGATCGCGCTGACCGGTCAGTGGTGGCTCGAGACCCGCGCACCGAGCAAGGACGTCGTGGCCGCGCACCTGGTCAACCTCGCGTGGAACGGGCTCAGGGGCATCGAGCCCGAACCGACCCTCGGGCGCGGCTGGCGGCTCCGGCGGGGCGCGCGCGCCGCCGGGCGGGGGCAGGGTCGCCCGGAACAGTGACCGGACCAGTGACCGCAAGCAGTGACCGCGAGCGGACGCCTCGGTAGCAGGGGCCTCGGTCGCCGGCGCCTCGGTGGCAGGCGCCTCGGTAGCAGGTACAGGAGCGGCCGCGCGAGGAGGACGGTACCCACGGGGTGGGACCGTGCCGGTGTCGGTACCCGACCTCTAAGATGAACCACGCATCGACCACTGACCTGGGGAACCGATCATGCCCACCCTGACCATCTCCGGGCTCGACAAGAGCTACGGATCCCTGCGAGCCCTGACCGACATGTCGTTCACCGTCGGCGCCGGCGAGATCTTCGGCTTCGTGGGATCGAACGGCGCCGGCAAGACCACGGCCATGCGGATCGCGCTCGGCGTGCTCCACGCCGACGCCGGCCAGGTCCTCCTCGACGGCACGCCCCTCGACCTCGACGCCCGGCGGCGCGTGGGCTACATGCCCGAGGAGCGGGGCCTGTACCCGAAGATGCGGGTGGGCGAGCAGCTCGTCTACCTCGCCCAGCTCCACGGCCTCTCGAGGTCCGCGGCGCACGAGGCGATGCTCCACTGGACCGAGGTGCTCGGCGTGTCGGAGCGCCGCGGCGACGAGGTGCAGAAGCTCTCGCTCGGGAACCAGCAGCGGGTGCAGCTCGCGGCTGCGCTCGTGCACGACCCGGACGTGCTCATCCTCGACGAGCCGTTCTCCGGGCTCGACCCGGTCGCCGTGGACGTGATGAGCTCCGTGCTGCGCCAACGGGCCGACGCCGGGGTTCCCGTGGTGTTCTCCTCCCACCAGCTCGAACTGGTCGAGCGGCTCTGCGACCGCGTGGGCATCGTGCGCAAGGGACGGCTCGTGGCCGAGGGCACGATCGACGAGCTCCACCGCACCCCGACCCGGAACTGGCGGATCGTGGCGCCGGACGCACCGCCCGCGTGGGCCGACGCCTCCGGCGTGCTCACCGGGGTCCCGGGGGCGCGGCTCCTCGCGGACGGACCCGACGCGCTGGTGAGCCTCCCGGCGGAGGCGACGGACGTCGTCCAGAAGCTGCTGCGAGCGGCGCTCGACACGTCGGCGGTGACCGAATTCACGTGGGTCCGGCCCACGCTGACCGACCTGTTCCGCCACGCGGTGAGCGAGGACGGACAACCGGGCGACGAGGGGAAGGTGCGGTCATGAGCACGATGTCGGCAGTCGGGCGGGTCGCCCTGCGGGAGATGCGTACGCGCTTCACCGCGAAGGCGATGATCATCTCCACCGCGATCCTCATGGTGCTCATCATCGGGGCGATCGTGGCGGTCTCGATCGTCACCTCCAAACCGGCCGAGGAACTCCAGGTCGGCCTCGCCGACGGGACGAGCGAACTCGACGACGCCCTCGGGCAGGCCGCGCAGGCGCAGGGGGCCTCGCTCGACCTGCACACCGGTCTGAGTGACGCCGAGGGGCGCCGGCAGGTGCTCGACGGGGACATCGAGGCGTTCATCAGCGGCGATGCGGCGGCCCCGCAGGTCGCCTTCGACGGCGATCCGGACGCCGCGATCATGGACCTGGTCGGCGCCGCCGTCCACGATCACGCCCTGGCCACGGCGATCAGCGACGCCGGCGGCGATCCGGAGCAGGTGATGTCGGCGGTGGCCGCGGCGGCGCCCACGCCCATTAATCTGAGTGAGGAGCCCGGACTATCGGATCTGGATCCGGTCACGATCATTTCGACGTTCACGATCCTCGGTTTCCTGCTGTTCGCGCTCATCCAGTCGGCCTCGATGGTCGCCGTGGGGGTGGTGGAGGAGAAGTCCTCGCGCGTCGTGGAGATCCTGCTCGCGACGATCCGGCCGACCCAGTTGCTCGCCGGGAAGGTGATCGGGTCCGGCGTGGTCGCGCTGAGCCAGGTGATCGTCTTCGCCGCGGCCGCCCTCATCACGGCGAAGGCCACGGGGGTGCTCGAGGGCTTCACGTTCGACTTCGGCGGCGCGATCGCGATGCTGCTGCTGTGGTTCCTGCTCGGGTTCGCGGTCTACGTGGTGCTCGTGGGCGGGCTCGCGGCGCTCGTGTCCCGCCAGGAGGACATCGGGGCCGTGACCACGCCGATGGTGTTCGGGATGATGGTCCCGTTCTACCTGGGCATCTACCTCGTTCCGTACGCACCGGAGGCGCTCGCCACCAGGGCGCTCTCCCAGGTCCCCTTCTTCTCCCCGTTCATGATGCCGGTGCGGGTCGCGTTCGGCACCGCCGCGACCTGGGAGGTCGTGCTCGCCGTGGCACTCTGCCTGCTGTTCATCCCGTTCCTCATGTGGATCGGCGGGCGCGTGTACGGCCGGGCCGTGCTCAACACGGGCGGACGGATGAAGCTCTCGGCGGCGCTCAAGGGCTGAGCCGGGCCGGTCCGGCGACCGGGCGTCGACTACCCTGCAGGAATGGCAGATTCCGATGAGGTCGACCGGCTCGTCGCGGCCTGGCGCCGGGAGCGCCCGGACCTGGATCCGGAGCCGATGCAGGTGTTCTCGCGGCTGTCACGGCTGGCGCGACACCTTGAGCTCGCGCGTCGGGCGGCCTTCTCGAAATACGGCCTCGAGTCCGGCGCGTTCGACGTGCTCGCGGCGCTGCGCCGGTCGGGTGAGCCGTACGAGCTCACCCCGGGCCTGCTGCTCGCCGAGACCATGGTCACCTCCGGAACGATGACCAACCGGGTGGACCGGCTCGTGCGGGACGGCTATGTGCAGCGCGCCGCGGCGGTCGGCGACCGGAGGGTCGTGCGGGTTCGCCTGACGGAGTCCGGCAAGTCGGTCGTCGACGCCGCGATGGCCGACCTGTTGCGGCGCGAGACCGAACTGCTCACCGGACTGAGCGACCCGCAGCGGACCGAGCTCGCCGACCTGTTGCGGGCGCTGGCCGCACCCTTCGAGACCCCCGGGGGTTAGGCTGAGATCCGACGGGTGCCAGGAGGAAGCAGTGGATTCGGAACCGTATCTCTCCCGCCGCCGGGTGGTCCAGCTCGTGGCCGCGGGCGCCGCGGTGGTCGGGGCGGTGGCGGCCTGTCTCCTGCCGCTGTACGCGACCAGTTCCACCTCGAGCACGGGCACCGAGGTGACCGAGAGCGTGTCGGCCTGGCACGCGATGGGCCCCTCGATCCTCGTGACGGTCGCCTTCCCGGTGGCGTTCGCGCTGCTGCCGCTGTTCTCCCGGGGGCGCTGGTGGCAGCGGCTCGGGTTCATCTCCGCCGCGCTACTCATCCTCTTCACCCTCGCCGGGCTGCTGAGCATCGGGATGCTGTTCATCCCGGCGACGGCCCTCGCGGCCGCGGCGATGTTCGTGCGTGCCCCGGAGACCGAGCACACCGACGATGCGGTGACCGCCGGGCGCGGCTGACCCCTCCCGCGGGCCGGGGAACCGGCGGCTATACACTGGGGTGAGAATATTTCCCCACCGGAAGGCCGGTCACGCATGTCCGCCGCAACTCTTCGCGCCCTGCTCGGCATCGACCACCCGGTGGTGCTCGCCCCCTTCGGCGGCCTCAGCTCGATCGAGCTGACCGCCGCCGTGAGCGAGCTCGGCGGACTCGGGTCCTACGGCCTGTACGGCTACTCCCCCGCCCGGATCGCCGAGACCTGCGAGGCGCTGCGCGCGGCCACCGATCGCCCGTTCGCCCTGAACCTGTGGCTGCCGACCGGCGACGAGGTGCGCCCCGGCCAGGTCGAGCTCGACGCGGTGCACGCCGCCCTCGCCCCGTTCTTCGCCGAGGTGGACGCGCCGATTCCGCCCGACCCCGCGGCCTTCCTCCCGGGGTTCACCGAGCAGGCGGAGGCCGCGCTCGCGGCGGGTCCGGCCGTGCTCAGCCTCGTCTACGGGGTGCCGCCGGCCTGGCTGATCGAGCGTGCCCACGCCTCCGGCACGGTCGTGATCGGCACGGCCACGACCGTCGCCGAGGCGGTCGCGCTCGAGGCGGGCGGGGTGGACGCCGTCGTGGCCACCGGCTCCGAGGCCGCCGGCCACCGCACCTCGTTCCTGGGTCGCCCGGAGGACTCGCTCGTGGGCACGTTCGCCCTCGTTCCCCAGGTGGTCGACGCGGTCGCCATCCCCGTGCTCGCCGCCGGCGGAATCGCGGACCGGCGCGGGGTCGCCGCCGCGTTCGCCCTCGGCGCCTCCGGGGTGCACGTCGGCACCGCGTTCCTCGCCACCCGCCAGTCCGCGGCGAACGACGCGCACCGGGCGGCGATCCGCTCGACGCCACCGGAGGCAACGGTGCTCACCCGGGCGATGAGCGGCCGGCTCGCTCGTGGAGCCCGGAACCGGGCGGTGACCGCGATCGAGGACGCCGGGGCCATCGCGCCGTTCCCCGCGCAGAATTGGCTCACGGGCCGGTTCCGCTCCGAGGCGGGCCGGCGCGGACTCGGCGAGCTCCAGTCGCTCTGGCTCGGCCAGGGCGCACCGCTCGCCACCCGTGACGAGGCGGCCGAGGTGTTCGCCGAGTTGCGCGCGGGGGTTCCGGCCGCCTGACCGGCGCCCGAGCCGCGCTCTCCCGGAGCCCTGCCGGCACCCGCTCGCGGATCGGCCGGCGCTCGAGCCGAACAGCGGCGAATCGACCCTTGACACGATCGTGAACATGCGTTCACACTGGCTGTCATGGGCCATGAACAGGCGTTCACAGCCGCCGATCCCCCGGTCCCGACCGATCCCCCGGAGGCCGGCCCCCTCCTCATGGCGGCGCTGAACCGGTTCGCCCGCGAGGGTTTCGGGGCGCCGCTGCGTGTGATCGCGGCGGACGCGGATGTGAGCGCGGCGCTCATCATCAAGCGCTACGGCACGAAGGAGGGGTTGCGGGCGGCCTGCGACGGCGTTGCGCTCGAATGGATCCGCGCGGCCAAGACGAGGAACATCGGCGTCGTCGCGGGCGGCGGGCTGCTGCCGACCCTCGTCGGCGGCGACGAGTACGCCCCGCTCGTCGGCTACGTCATGCAGTCGGTCATCGCCGGCGGATCGCTGGGCCGATCCTTCGTCGAGCACATGATCGCCGACGCGGAGGGCTACCTGGCCGACGCCGTCGCCGCCGGCGTCATCCGACCCAGTCGCGACGAGCGGGCCCGCGCCCGCTACCTCGTGACCAGCTCCCTCGGTTCCTTCCTCCTCACGATGCTGCTCGAGCCGGACACCGGCGGCCGCTCCGCGACCGACCTGCCCGGGCTGTACCGCATGCTCGCCTCCGAGGGCACGGGTCCGATGCTCGAGCTGTACACCGAGGGGCTGTTCACGACCCGGCGCATCCTCGAGGACTTCCTGCTGCACCCGGGCGACGCACCCGGTCCGGCGGATTCGGCCGATCGAGTCGATACGGCCACAGCACCACACACCGACGAGGGCAAGGACGGCGAGCACACCCCATGAGCATCATCGACATCCGCGGACTCGAGAAGTCCTTCGGCCCGGTCACGGCACTCGACCGACTCGACCTGAGCCTCGGCGCCGGCGAGGCGCACGGCTTCCTCGGCCCGAACGGCGCCGGAAAGTCGACGACGATCCGGGTGCTGCTCGGCCTGCTCCGGGCCGACGCCGGGCACGTGCGTCTCTTCGACGCCGATCCATGGGCCGACGCGGTCGCGCTCCACCGTCGCCTCGCCTACGTGCCGGGCGACGTGACCCTGTGGCCGAACCTCACCGGCGGGGAGACCATCGACTACCTCACCCGGCTGCGCGGCGGAGCCGACCCGGCCCGCCGGGCCGAACTGCTCGAGCGGTTCGAGCTCGACCCCACGAAGAAGGCGCGCACCTACTCCAAGGGGAACCGTCAGAAGGTCGCGCTCGTCGCCGCGTTCGCCCGGGACGCCGAGCTGTACGTCCTCGACGAGCCGACCAGCGGACTCGACCCGCTCATGGAATCGGTGTTCACCGACTACGTGCGCGGCCTCGCGCGCGCGGGCCGAACGGTGCTGCTGAGCAGCCACATCCTCAGCGAGGTCGAAAAGGTGTGTGACACGGTGACGATCATCCGCGCCGGTCGGGCCGTCGAGACCGGCACCCTCGCGAGCATGCGCCACCTCACCCGCTCCCACGTCGAGGCCGTCGTCACCGCGGCCGGGGCGCGGGCCCTGGCCGCCCTGGCCGGGGTGCACGATCTCGCGTCCCGACCTCGACACGACGGCACCCACGTCTCCTTCGAGGTCGAGGACGCCACGATCCAGCGCGTCCTCGAGCCGCTCGCGAGCCACGGCGTCGCCTCCCTCCAGGTCACCCCGCCCTCGCTCGAGGATCTCTTCCTCCGCCACTACGGAGAGCAGCCCGTTCCGTCCGGTGGCGGGCGATGAGCACCGCCGCCGCCGCGCCGCTCGACGCCGTCCGGACCCCGCTCCGGCGCGAATCCCCGCTCACGGGCCTCGGGCACCTGAGTCGCCACATCGTTCGCCGCGACCGAGTCCGCATGGTCGTCTGGGCGGCCTCGGTCGTGGTCTTCGTGGCCTATTTCGTGTTCGCGCTGTCCACCGTCTTCGACCCGTCCGCCCTCGCCGCGCGCGCCGCGGTCATGCGCACCCCGAGCGGCATCGTCATGGGCGGGCCCGGGTACGGCCTCGACCACTACACCGCCCCGGTCGCGGTCGCGAACGAGGGCACGATGTGGATCGTGCTGGCGCTGGCGATCATGAGCATCATGCACGTGGTCCGCCACACCCGCGCGGCAGAGGGGGACGGCCAGGCCGAGCTCGTGCGTGCGGCCGCGGTCGGGCGCCACGCCCCCGGGGTCGCGACCATGCTCACCCTCGCGGTCCACCTGCTCGTCATCGCGGTGCTGTCCGCGGCGACGATGGTCGCGGTGGGGACCGGACTGTCGGCGGCGGACGCCTTCGCGATGATGCTCGGCTGCGCGGCGAGCGCGCTCGTCTTCGGCGCCGCCGCCCTCGTCGCCTCCCAGGTGAGCGTGCACGCCCGCACCGCGAGCGGTCTCTCGCTCGCGGTCGTGGCCGGGGCGTTCGTGGTCCGGGCCGCCGGCGACATCCGGCAGCCGGGCGGGTCGCTGCTCTCGTGGTTCTCACCGATCGCCTGGGCGCAGCAGTTGCGGGCGTTCGTCGACCTGCGCTGGTGGCCGGTCCTGCTCTCCGTGGTGGTCGCGCTCGTGCTCCTCGGCCTCGCCGCCCTCCTGGCCACCCGGCGCGACTTCGGCGCGGGGCTGCTCGAGAGCCGGCCTGGTCCGGCCACCGCCCGGGCGGGGCTTCGCTCCCCGGTCCGGCTCGCGTGGCTTCAGCAGCGCGGCACGCTGCTGTGGACGACGGTCGGGCTCGGGCTCATGTGGTTCGGTACCGGCACGCTCATGAGCACGCTGAACGACATGGTGGCCGATCTCGTGGGCACGAACCCCGTGCTGGGCCGGCTGTTCGGCACGGATCCGGCCGCGT
Organism: Pseudactinotalea sp. HY158; assembly: GCF_009660225.1. Classification (NCBI taxonomy): domain Bacteria; kingdom Bacillati; phylum Actinomycetota; class Actinomycetes; order Micrococcales; family Cellulomonadaceae; genus Pseudactinotalea; species Pseudactinotalea sp. HY158. Next base: position 785,218 of record NZ_CP045920.1, on the reverse strand, counting down.
TCACGAGCTCGTTCCTGGCGGTCGTCATGCTGTTCGTGTCGCTGTGCGCCGCGGCCTACGCCATCGTCATGGGCCTGCGCCCGCGAGCGGAGGAGTCCGCCGGCCGGCTCGAGGTCACCCTCGCCACCCCCGTGTCCCGGACTCGCTGGCTCGGGGCGCAGGTCCTCGTCGCCGGAATCGGCACGGTCGTGCTGCTCGCGGTCTCGGTGTACGGGCTGTGGCTCGGATCGATCCTCGTCGGTGTCGACGAACCGGGCCTGGCCGACTACTCGCTCGTGCTGGTCGGCCGGCTGCCCGCCGTGCTCGTGTTCCTCGCGCTCCCGGCGGCCCTGTTCGCGTGGTGGCCCCGGTTCGCGGGCCTGGCCTGGATCCTGCTCGCCTACGTGTTCGTGGGCGGAATGTTCGGGCAGCTGTTCGACCTGCCCGAGTGGGTGCTCGGCATCTCGCCGTTCCACTGGGTGCCCGAGGCCTTCGGGCCCGACCCGGACCTCTCGGGCGTCGCGGGGCTCGTGGCCGCGCTCGTCGCACTCGGGGCGCTCGCCTTCGCCGGCTTCCGGCGTCGGGACGTCCTGACGGCGTGACCGGCCGTCGCCGCGGTCGCGTGGCTCAGTCGAGCGTGACCGACAGCTCCAGCCAGCGCTCCTCGAGCACGTCGGCCTCGTCCTCGAGCGCCGTGATCTTCGCCATCTCGACGCCGATGAGCTCGAAGTCCGACTGGTCGAGGTCGGCGAGGTCGAGGCGCGCGTCGGCGGCCTGTCGGCGCAGGCGCTCGATCCGCCGCTCGAGGGAGGCGAGTTCCTTCTCGTTCGCGCGGATCTCGGCGCCGGAGCGCGCGCTCGGCGGCTCGTCCGTCGCGGCCGCCGGCCCGGCACCCGGGTCGTCGCCGGCGCCGGCGTCGCGCAGCCGCAGGTACTCGTCGACGCCGCCGGGCACGTGCCGGAGCCGTCCGCCCAGGATCGCGTACTGCTGGTCGGTCACCCGCTCGAGCAGGTAGCGGTCGTGGGAGACGACGAGCAGCGTGCCGGGCCAGGAGTCGAGCAGATCCTCCATCGCGGCGAGCATGTCGGTGTCGACGTCGTTCGTGGGCTCATCGAGGATGAGCACGTTCGGTTCGTCGAGGAGCACGAGCAGGAGCTGCAACCGGCGTTTCTGGCCGCCGGAGAGCTCGCCGACCCGGGCGGCCAGGTGCGCGCGGGAGAACCCGAGTCGCTCGAGCAGCTGGGCGGGGGTGAGGTCCCTCCCCCCGACGACGACCGTTGCGGACGTGCGGGCGAGCACCTCCCGGACCCGGTCGCCGGCGATGTCGGCGAGCTGGGAGAACTGCTGGTCGAGCACCCCCATCCGCACGGTCTTGCCGCGCTTGACCCGGCCGGCCGTCGGGGCGAGCGTTCCCGCGACGAGCGCGAGCAGGGTCGACTTGCCGGCCCCGTTCGCGCCGAGGATGCCGGTGCGCTCCGCCGGCGCGATGCGCCACGTCACCTCGCGCAGGATCTCCCGGCCGTCGTAGGCGAGGCCCACGTCCTCGAGGTCGACGACGTCCTTGCCGAGCCGGGCCGTGGCCAGGCGGGTGAGTTCGAGCGTGTCCCGGGGCGGCGGCACGTCGGCGATGAGCTGATTGGCCACCTCGATCCGGAACTTGGGCTTCGCCGTCCGTGCGGGCGCCCCGCGCCGCAGCCAGGCGAGCTCCTTGCGCATGAGGTTCGCCCGCTTGGCCTCGGTCACGGCGGCCTGCCGGTCCCGCTCGACCCGTTGCAGCACGTAGGCGGCGTAACCGCCGTCGAAGGCCTCGACGGTGGCGTCGTGCACCTCCCACGTGCGGGTGCACACCGCGTCGAGGAACCAGCGGTCGTGGGTGACGACGAGCAGGCCGCCGGCGGTGCGGGCCCAGCGCCCGTTCAGGTGCGCGGCGAGCCACGAGATCCCCTCGACGTCGAGGTGGTTCGTGGGCTCGTCGAGCGCGAGCACGTCCCAGTCCCCCACGAGCAGTGCCGCCAGGGCGACCCGGCGGCGCTGGCCGCCGCTCAGCGTGCCGATCGTGGCCGAGCGGTCGAGGTCGGCCACGAGCCCGGCGAGCACGTCGCGGATGCGCGGGTCGGAGGCCCATTCGTAGTCGGGCCGGTCCCCGACGATCGCGTGGGCGATGGTCTCGTCGTCGGCGAGGGTGTCGGCCTGGGTGAGCACCCCGACCCGCAGGCCGCCGCGGTGGGTGACCCGGCCGCTGTCGGGCTGGATCCTCCCGGTGAGGAGTCCGAGCAGGCTCGACTTGCCGTCACCGTTGCGGCCGACGACCCCGATCCGGTCGCCCTCGTCGAGGCCGAGGGTGAGATCGGCCAGCACGGTCTTCGTGGGGTAGTCGAGCCCGATCGATTCGGCTCCGAGTAGATGCGCCATATGCCCCCAGGATATCGCCGCGCGGCGATCATTCGTTCCGGGTGCCCCGGTCCGGGCCGGCCGCGCCCTCGGGCGCATGGGCCGCGATCGCCGCGAAGTCCTCCACCCGCAGCCGCTCGCCGCGCAAGGCCGGGTCGATGCCCGCGGCCCGCAGCGCCGATTCGGCGAGCGCGGCCGATCCCGCCCAGCCCGCGAGGGCCGAACGCAGGGTCTTGCGGCGCTGGGCGAATGCGGCGTCGATGACCGCGAAGGTGCCGGCCCGGGTCGCGGTCGCCCCGGGCGGCTCGCGCCGGACCATCCGCACGAGGCTCGAGTCCACGCGCGGCACCGGCCAGAACACGGCCCGACCGATCGAGCCGGCCCTGGTGGCCTCGCTGTACCACGCGGCCTTGGCCGAGGGCACCCCGTAGATGCGGGATCCGGGTGCGGCGACGAGGCGGTCGGCGACCTCCGCCTGCACCATGACGAGCGCCTCGGTGAGCGTCGGGAATGCGGCGAGGCAATGAAGGATGACGGGCACGGCGACGTTGTACGGAAGGTTGGCGACGAGCCGGGTCGGGGGGCCGCCGTCCGTGATCGGCAGCTCGGTCACCTTCATCGCGTCGGCGGTGACGACGGTGAGGCGATCGGCCGTGCCGGGGGCGAAGCGAGTCACCGTGCGTGGGAGCACGGGGGCGAGTTCGGTGTCGATCTCGACGGCGACGACGTGGGCGCCGGCCTCGAGGAGCCCGAGGGTGAGGGAGCCGAGCCCGGGGCCGACCTCCATGACCACGTCGCCCGGTTCGACCCCGGCGGTGCGCACGATCCGGCGCACCGTGCCCGGGTCGACCACGAAGTTCTGGCCGAAGACCTTCGAGGGGCGGATGCCGTACTCCTCGGCGAGGCCGCGGATATCGGAGGCGCTGAGCAGGTGCACGGTCACGGACCGAACTCTGCCACATCGGGCCCCCGGTCCGCTGGGATCGGGGGCCCGATGGGCCGGCTCACGGCCGGGTCACGGCCGGTCGAGGTGCCGCGGGGTCAGCGCAGCCCGAGCTTGCTCGAGCAGGCGGGCCACTGTCCCCAGCCCGACCGGGCCTGGAGGATCTTGGCGCGCTTGGTCTGTTCGGCCGCGCTCGCCTGGCTCGGCAGGCCGGAGCCGCCGACGGCGTTCCAGGTCGCCACGGAGAACTGATAGAGGCCGTGATAGGTGCCGCTCGCGGAGACGGCACCGGGGTTGCCGCCGGATTCGCACTGGGCGAGCTTGGCCCACACGCCGGCCGGGGCGGAGCCGCCGCCCGATCCGCTCGATGAGCGCGCGGGGGCCGGCTTGGGTGCCGGGCGGGCCTTCGTGCCGACCTCGACGATCTTCGTGACCGGCTCGGTGGTCACCTCGTCGCTGCGGACCTCCTCCTTGACGACCTCGCCGTCGACGGTGCGCTGCCAGGTGACGATCGTGCGCACGCCCTCCTTGCCGGCCTGCACCACGACGGACTCGCCCTGGTAGCGGTCGCCGGTCTTGCGGGTCTCGGTCGTGAAGTCCACCGTCTCGGTGGTCTTCTTCTCGTCCTCGCTGATCCGGGTGACGGTGACGAGCGGGGTGCCGCCCGCGCCGATGGAGACGGCGACGGCGTCGAGCTCGCCGAGGGTGATCCCGGCCTGCTCGAGCGCCCGGGCCAGGCCGACCGTTCCGGTCATCGCGACCGTGCGCTCCTCGCCGTCGACGGCGAAGTCCACGTCGTCGTCGGTCACGAGCGGCAGGTCGAGGTCGGGTCGGCCGTCCCCCGAGCGGGACGTGGCCATGGTGACCGTCCGGCCGGAGGAGGCGACGTCGGAGAGCGCCTCCGCGGCGGTGCGACCGATGGTCCACAGCTCGGTGGGCTCGCCGTCCACGACGAAGCTCACCTGCTCGGCCGTGCGCACGACGATCTCGGCGCCGTCCTCGAGACTCTCCCCCGGGCCCGGCACCACGAGGTCGTGATCGCCCGGACTGATGCCGGCGACCTCGAGGGCCCCGGCGACGGAGCCGGCGAACGTGCCGACGCTCTGGATCGTTCCGTCCAGGTCCACGGAGACCCGCTTGTGGGCGGAGGCCGCGGTGATGCCGCCGACGGCAAGGAGGAGGGTGAGTCCCCCGGCGAGCAGGGCGATCGCGCGACGACGGCGCGGCGCGGGAGTCGCCTGGGCGTCAGGGCCACCGGTGGTGTCGGGGGCGCCGTGGACGCCGGGGGCATCGGCAGCACTGTCGGCGGGGACGACGGGGAGGGGTTCGGTCAACGGGGCGTCCTAGGATTGCGCGGGGGCATGGTTCGCTTCCCGCTGGGGAGGCGCGCACTCGTGGTACACGGGGCTCGAAGGCCTCGGCGACTGTAACCCCATCGTTATCTGCGATGCCAAGGAATCCCGGGCAGATGTGTGGTAATTCACCACGGCGCTCCCGCGCGCCTCCCCCGCCCGGAGAGCCCGTGACCCCGCGCGGGGAACCTCGATCCGGGCGGGAGTCACGCCCCGATCGACGACGCGATCATGCGGCCGGCGAGAGGCGCAGCGGCCGGGCCGGAGAGTGCGTCAGTACCAGTTCTTGGCCTGGAAGTGGCCCCACGCACCGCAGGGGGTGCCGTAGCGGCCCTTGACGTAGCCGAGGCCCCACTCGATCTGGGTGGCCGGGTTCGTGCGCCAGTCGGCGCCCACGCTGGCCATCTTCGAGCCGGGGAGCGCCTGCGGGATCCCGTAGGCCCCGGACGAGCTGTTGTGCGCGCTCGGGTTCCAGCCGCTCTCGCGCTCCCAGAGCTTGTTCAGGCACTGCCACTGGTCCTCGCCCCAGCCCCGGTCGGCCAGCATCGCCTGCGCGATGCCGCGCGGGTCCTCGCCCGAGTAGCTCTGGTTCACCGGGCCGCCGCTGTCGGCCGGCACGGAGGAGTCGGGGGACTCGGCGGACGCCGCGGTCTCGGCGGGACCGGTGCCGACGAGCACGACCTCGGTCACCGGCTCGGTGGAGACCACCTCGGCGAGCACCTCGCGGGAGACCTCCGTGCCGCCCGAGTAGGTGACGCTCGCGGTCGTCTCCCGCTCGCCGTCCCTGCCCTCGGTCTCGAGCTGCTCGGCACCCTCCGGCAGGGTTGCCGTCTCGTGCCGCTCCGAGGCGTGCTCGATGGTCTCGGTGAACACCTCGGTGCGGGTCTCCACGCGCGTGATCTCGACGGTCATGCCCTCGGTCGGCGCCTCGGACATCGGCACGCTCACCACGTCGTCGAAGCCGACTGCGATCCCCTCGTCCGCGAGCGCGGTGGCGAGCGTGGGCGCGGCCGAGGTGACCTCGCGGCTCTCGCCGTCGATGATCACCGTGAACGTCACCGGATCGGCGCCCTCGAGGGGGACGCGGTCGACGCCGGAGCGGGAGGCCTGGAGCCACGGTTCGCGATCCATGCCGACGCCGGCCGACGTGAGCCGGCCGTCGGCGTCGTCCGATCCGGACGGCACCGTGGCGAACGCGACCCCGGCTCCGAGCACGACGACGGCGGCACCTCCGGCGAGGCCCTGGCGAAGCCGCCTCCCCCGACGAATCTCCCGCCGCTGGGACCGGCGACTCATCGACGCGTCCACGTGCACATGTCCATCCTCATCGTCCGGGAGATCGAGCGGTCGGCGCCGGCGAGGGCGCCCCAGCACCGTAACCCACCCGGACCGCTCCGGTCCATGCCGGGACCGGTCGGTGGACGGCGCCCGGGCACCTGACCTGATCGGGCTCCCCCCGCCGTTCGGTGGTCCCACGCGCTCACGCGAACGGTCCGTAGAGGTCCTCGCTCAGGGCGGCGAGCCGCTCGCAGAAGTCGCCCAGATCCTCGCCGCGCAGTTCGGCGAGCAGCCGCACCGTGTGCGGGAGCTGGACCGGGGAGTTCGGGCGGCCCCGATTCGGGTGCGGCGTGAGGTAGGGGGCGTCGGTCTCGACGAGGAGCCGGTCGGCCGGGACGATCCGGGCGGCCGCGCGCAGGTCGGCCGCGTTCTTGAACGTCACGGTTCCGGAGAAGGACAGGTGGCAGCCGCGCTCGAGGCAGGCACGCGCGAAGGCGGCGTCCCCGGAGAAGGAGTGGACGACCGTGCGCTCGGGCGCCCCGTCGGCGTCGAGCACCTCGAGCACCGCGGCGTGGGCCTCGCGGTCGTGGATCTGCATCGGCAGGCCGAGCTCCTTGGCGAGCGCGATGTGGTCGCGGAACGCCTCCCGCTGCACGGCCCGGCCCCGCTCCCCCGCACGGAAATGGTCGAGGCCGGTCTCGGAGATCACGCGGATGCGCTCGTCGCGGGCGAGCTCGGCGATCCGGGCGAAGGCGTCGGCGTATCCGGTCTCGTGCCGGGGCGCCCGGGCGGGCTCGAGCCCGTCGGGGCTCGCCTCGACGATCCGGTGATGGGCCACGACCTCGTTCGGGTGGATCGCGACCCCGGCGACCACGGCCGCCGATTCGCCGCTCCCGCCTCGCCCGGTGTTCGTGCGCGCGAGGTCGACGATGTCGAGCGAGGCGGCGGCCGAGTCGAGGTCGCAGCCGATCTGGACGATCCGGTCGACGCCGACGGCGAGCGCCGCGGCCAGGTGGGTGGCGATGCCCGGGCGAGCTGCGTCGTCCGTAGGCTGCTTGGGATCCGCGGGATCCGACAGAAGAGCGGCGATCGATTCGAGGTGGGTGTGGTTGTCGACGACCGGGCCGGGCAGCGGCTCGGGCGCGGGCGGCAGGCCGGTGGGGCGGGGGCGGCGCGACATCAGGACCGGTTCTGCTCGCGCAGCCGCTCCAGCTCCTCGGCGACCATCGACTCCTCGAGCTTGGTGAACACCGGGGTCGGCTTGCCCACCGGGGTTCCGGGCACGAGGGGCGTGCGGTGCCACGTGCCGCGGGAGGCGCCGTAGTCGCCGGTGATGATCGGGTACGAGCGGGTGGGGTCGTCGAGGTCGGTGACCTCCTCCAGCCGCGGCTGCGGGGCGAGACGATCGGAGCCCGCAGTGGCGCCGAACGTCTCCTGCACGGCGCTCGCCGAATGGGGCAGGAACGGGGCGAGCATCGTGTTGAGGTCGCCGATCGCCTGCGCCGCCGTGTGCAGGACGGTGCCCTGCCGCGCCGGGTCGGTCTTGAGCTTCCACGGCGCGGTGTCGGAGAGGTACCGGTTCACGTCGGCCACGAGCCGCATGGCCTCGGTGATCGCCGCGCGCTGGCGCTGGGAGCCCACGAGGTCGCCGACCTGGGCGAACCCGGCCTCGGTGGTCGCGAGCAGGTCCCGGTCGATATCGGCGAGGTCGCCGGCGGCGGGGATCTCGCCGAAGTTCTTGTGGATGAGGTTGGCGGTGCGGTTGACCAGGTTGCCCCAGCCGGCCACGAGCTCGTCGTTCGTGCGGCGGTGGAACTCGGACCAGGTGAAGTCGGAGTCGTGCGACTCGGGCCCGGCCGTGGCGATGAAATAGCGCAGGGCGTCGGGCTGGTAGCGCTCGAGCATGTCGCGCACGTAGATGACGACGCCGCGGGAGGAGGAGAACTGCCTGCCCTCCATCGTGAGGAACTCGCTCGAGACGACCTCCGTGGGCAGCTGCAGCGTGCCGAACGGGCCGGGGGCGCCGCCGAGGGCCCCGCGGCCGTCGTAGGCGAGCAGCTCGGCGGGCCAGATCTGGGCGTGGAAGGTGATGTTGTCCTTGCCCATGAAGTAGTAGGACTGGGCCTCGGGGTTGGCCCACCACTCCTGCCACTCGTCGCCCGTGCCGAAGCGGCGGGCCCACTCGACGCTCGCCGAGAGGTACCCGACGACGGCGTCGAACCAGACGTACAGGCGCTTGTTCGGGTTGGACTCCCAGCCGGAGATCGGCACCGGGATTCCCCAGTCGATGTCGCGGGTCATGGCCCGGGGGCGCACGTCGTCGAGGAGGTTGAGCGCGAACTTGTGCACGTTCGGGCGCCAGTTCGTGCGGGTGTCCATCCACTGCCCGAGCGCCTGGCTCAGGGCCGGCAGGTCGAGGAAGAAGTGTGTGGAGTCGACGAAGGTCGGCTTCTCGCCGTTGATGCGGGAGACGGGGTTGATCAGGTCGATCGGGTCGAGCTGGTTGCCGCAGTTGTCGCATTGGTCGCCGCGGGCGCCGTCGTAGCCGCAGATCGGGCACGTGCCCTCGATGTAGCGGTCGGGCAGGGCGCGCCCGGTGCTCGGGGAGACGGCGCCCTTCGTCGTCTTCTCGATGAGGTAGCCGTTCTTGTGAACGGTCTTGAACATCTCCTGCACCACGGAGTAGTGGTTGCGGGTGGTCGTGCGGGTGAACAGGTCGTAGGTGAGGCCGAGCGCGGTGAGGTCCTCGGCGATCACGCGGTTGTAGCGGTCGGCGAGCGACTGGGCGCTCACGCCCTCGGCCTCGGCCTGCACGAGGATCGGCGTGCCGTGCTCGTCGGTGCCCGAGACCATGAGCACGTCGTGACCCGCCATTCGCATGTACCGGCTGAACACGTCGGAGGGGACGCCGAAGCCGGCGACGTGGCCGATGTGCCGGGGGCCGTTGGCGTAGGGCCAGGCCACGGCGGAGAGGATGCGAGTCATGGACTCGATCTTAGGGGCGATGGGCTAGGGCTGCGTCTCGCGCTCGTATCGCAGGAACAGCATCGGCCCGCCGGGCAGGGCGTGCACGAGCCGCATGGCCCGGGTCGACTCGGCCACGGTCGCCGAGATCCGCGGGGCCGTGCCGCCGGCGAGCACGGGGGCGAGGGTGAGGCAGAGCTCGTCGACGGCGTCGGCGTCGATGAGGCTGCCGAACAGGTGGGGCCCGCCCTCGCACAGCACCTGCGGATGGCCGGCCGCGGCGAGGTGGGCGAGCATCGCGTGCACGTCGAGCACCTCCCCGGGCAGGGTGATCACCTCGGCGACGCCGGCGAGGGCCTCGAGCCGCTCGCCCGTGCCGTCGTCGCTCGCGCCCGTGGGCGGGGTCGGGGCGTACACGAGCGGGGGCACGGGGGCGCCGGCGAACAGGTCGGAGGCCGGGTCGAGGCGGGCCGAGCGGGTGGCGATCGCGAGCCGGGGATGGTCGCTCAGGCCGTGCTCGCGGCGCCAGGCGACGTCGGCGGCCCCGACCCGCAGACCGCCGTAGCCCTCGGCCCGAAGCGTGCCGGCCCCCACGAGCACGACGTCGGCGAGGCGGCGCAGCACCGTGAACACCTGCAGGTCCCACGGATCGTTCAGGCCGCCGGAGAGGCCGCCCACGGTGGCGGCGCCGTCGAGGCTGGCGATGAAGTTCGCCCGCACGCGGGCCCGGCCCCGGTCGCTCACCCGGTAGGCCTCGAGGAGTTCGTCGAGGTCGAACACCGCTACTCCGCGTCCATGTTGTGGCGGAGCCGGGCCGGTTCCCGCAGCCCGAGCACGGCCTCGGTCATCCGCACCGCGTCGCGGGTCTGCGCCACGTTGTGCACCCGCAGGATCCGCGCACCGGCCTGCACGCACAGCACCGCCGTGGCGAGCGAGCCGATGAGCCGCTCCCCGCGCGGCCGGTCGAGGGTCTCGCCGATGAAGTCCTTGTTCGACAGCGCCACGAGCGTGGGCAGCCCGAGGGCGGTGATCTCCCCGAGCCGCCGGGTCAGCTCGAGGGAGTGGAGGGTGTTCTTGTTCAGGTCGTGCCCGGGGTCGATGACGATCCGCTCCTCCGGGATGCCGGCGGCGCGCGCGAGGGCCACGCGGTCGCGCAGGTAGGCGGCCACCTCGGTGACGACGTCGCCGTAGGACGGACGGCGCAGGTGCCGGTGCGCCTCGGCGCGCGAGTGCGCGATGACGACGGTCGCGTCCGAGGCCGCCACTACCTCGGCCAGGCCCGGCACGCGCAGGCCCATGACGTCGTTGATGACGGCGGCGCCCGCCTCGATCGCGGCGCTCGCCACGGAGGGGTTGTAGGTGTCGACCGAGACGACGACGTCGCTCTGCGCCCGGATCGCCTCGATGAGCGGCACGACCCGGTCGAGCTCCTCCGCCTCCGAGACCGGCGGCGTGTCCGGGGAGAACGGCACGCCGCCGACGTCGACCCACTCGGCCCCCGCCTCGGCCGCCCGCAGGGCCGCGGCCGTGGCCGCCTCGAGGGCGTAGGTCGCGCCGCGGTCGTAGAAGGAGTCGGGCGTGCGGTTGACGACCGCCATGATGACGACGCGGCGCGCCAGGTCGAAGGTGTGCCCGCCGATGATCCGCGGGCGCAGCGCCGCCGCCGCGGCCGAGCCCGCTGCGTCGGCGGCCGGAGCGGTCGTCTCGGCATCGGCGGCCGGGGCGGCCGTCTCGGCCGGCCGCGCGGTCACGACAGCGCGAGGTCGACGCCCGCGCGGGCCATCGCCTCGCGTGCCTGCTGCCCCTGCTCCGGGGTGACGGGCACGGTCAGGTCGGTGAACACCCGCACCTCGAACCCCTCGCCGACGCCGTCGATCGCGGTCTCCTTGACGCAGTGGGACTCGGCGATGCCGATGACGTCGAGCGCGGTGACGCCGGCGGCACGCAGGAGCGTCGCCAGGTCGGTCCCCTCCTCGTCGCGGCCCTCGAAGCCGGAATAGGCGGCCTCATAGGCGCCCTTCTTCACGGAGACCTCCGGGTGCAGGTCCGCCAGGGCCGGATGCAGCTCGGCATCCGGGGTGCCGGCCACGCCGTGCGGCGGCCAGGTGTCCACGAAGTCGGGGGTCGGGGAGAAGTGGGAGCCGGGGTCGATGTGCCAGTCCTGGGTGGTGACCACGAGGTCGTAGTTGGAGCGGCGGGCGTCGGCGAAGTCGGCGATGCGCTGCGCCACGGCGTTGCCGCCCTCGACGCCCAGCGCGCCGTCCTCGCAGAACGTCGGCTGCACATCCACGATCACCAGGGCACGATTGGTACTCATGGCACTACTCTGCCATCCGGCCCGGGCCGGGAGTAATCCAGCTCACGTCCCGGGCCCGACGACGGTGTCGCCGTCCGGCGGGCCACGGAGCAGATCCGCATCCCGCCGGACGAACGAATGAGATCGGCCGATCAGCTGGTCATGGCAGCGCGAACTCGGCACACACGAATCCATACACCGGCGGCGATCAGCAACCCGGTCCCCACGATGAGGGGCAGGACGGGGGCGCCCGTGTCCGGGAGTTCACCAGGCGTCTCGACCTGCTCCGAGGAGTCCGGCGATGGGGGCGTAGCGTCGGCGTCGAAGACGTTCGTCACGATTACTCGCAGCGTTTCCGTCGGGGCGCTCGGCAACTCGATCGCCGCCTCCGCTGCGTCGTGGGACGCCACGATGTCGTCGCCGTCCATGACGTCGATCCGAGTATGGTCCGCCCCGCCGGCGTCGACCTCCGACAGGACACAGGAGGCTGCTGGGGGAAGCTGGTCGTAAGAGACCGAGAGCGAATCGGCCCCACTCACCTGCCGGCTCGAGCCGTCGGGTATCACGATCGACTCCGGCCCGTCGATGCCCGGACGTGTGCAGGCCAACTCGAAGGTGAATGGGCCATCACCACCGGCCTCGCCGTCGATGATCTTCTCGATCCCGAGTGACGTGGTCTCGAAGGTGTAGGCGATCTCCACGGCCGCAGGTTCGGGCGCGTCCGTGACCTCGACGGTTCCGTCCCGTGGATCCATCGTGACGGCCGTGGCCCCGGCCGATTCCAGGCTCGCCACCTCGCATGAGGACCCGGCGGGGATCCCTCCGATCTCGGCCTCGTAGCCATCGTCCGCTGCGAGCGTGACCCGCCCGCCGTCGTCGAGTTCGACCGCTCCCCGCCCGTCGGGCGCCTCACACGTCACGGCCGCCTGGAACGGACCCTCGCCCCAGAGCTCGGCGCCGGGGCCCTCGGTCGTGGCGCGGACGATGAGCCGCGCGCCGTCCACCTCGGTGCCGTCGAGCACGTTGAGGATCTCGTGGGCCTCCTCCTCGGCGATGAACTCCCGATCGAGTAGATCAGCAACCGTGTCACGCACGTGCTCTTCGAACTCGTCCGCATCGGCCCAGTCCCCGGGCTCACCGATCATGTGGCTCAGGCAGGCGTCGTGCCAGGTGCCGTGTCGGTTGCCGCCTTGGGTCGTCTCGCCCCGGAAGGCGCCGTTGAGTCGGCGGTCGTCGATGCCGGTACCGGTCTCGCCGACTTCGACCGTGCCGCTGCACGCCGGGGGCGGCGTGGCGGTGAGCCAGTCGAAGTCGAACTCGTAGTGGTTACCACTGGATAGGAGTTGGATACGGCCATCCTTCGACTGGGTGCCGGTCAGGTAGCCGAAACGCTCCGAACTGAAGGGGCTGAGCACGAACTCGCCTCGTCCCGCTCCTTCATCAAGCACCCTGGGTGCCTCGTCGTCCGTCACGAGTCGGCGGTGAGGCCAGGTCTCGCCGTCATCGAGCGATACGGCCGTGTAGAGTCCGGATCCCGTGAAGGCGCCGCCTTCTGAGTCCATGAACGTCATCCGCGGAGTGAATGTCGCGAACATGAGCGCCCCTTCCTCCTCCAGGTTGAGCAGGAAGCCCCGCTGACCGCCCTCCAACGGGTCGAATTCGCTGGCGCTATAGGTCCATGTCTCGCCTTCGTCGTGCGAGATGCTCATGGGCATGAAGCCGTTGAAGTTGAACGTGGTGTCGATCGTCCCGTGCGCGTCGTTGCCCGAGGCGTCCTGCACTTCGGAACCGTTCTCCTCGTCGAAGGAGTAGCGCAGGACGTTCCCGCCTCCGGTCGACCCCTCGGGTGCTTCGAGCAGATCGCCGATCTCGGCCTCGTCGAGTGCGTGGTCATAGATCTGGAACTCGTCGATCTCGGCGTTGAGCGTGGGGTCGCCGTAGATCGACCGGCCGATCCAGTTGAGGTCGGTCTCGCCGAGGTCGGCGGGGCTCGAGGTCACGCCGTCGCCCTCGCCCACGATCTCACCGTTGAGGTAGATGGTCACCGTACTTCCCGATCGTGTGACTGCGAGGTGGTTCCATCCCTGTCCGATCACGGCGTCGGAGGTGACGGTCTGCTGACCCGAGGTGTCCTTCGTCTCGATCGTGAACCGGGGCCCGGTGCCGCCGCCTTCGATGGCGAGGAACATCGTGTTGCCCTTGCCCGTGCCGAAGTCGAAGATGCGCGCCCAGTTCTGGTCTGATGTGCTCGTACGGTTGAGCCACAGGGAGATGGTGAAATCATCCACCTCGCTGAGGACCCCTTCGGGCATGTCGACGTAGGAGTTCGGTTCGGGGCTGCCGAGTCCGAGTGCATTGCCGAAGCCGGGCTTGCCCGGCGAGCGCGTGGCAGGCAGATCCGGCGCCTCCCCCATGACGTCTCCACGTCCCAAGGCGAGGAGGCGTCCATCGGACAGTTCGGCGATCGAGGCGTGGAAGCCCGCGATCGATCGTCCGGAGGCGCCTTCCTCGAAGACAGGGGCGTTGTCGTTGTGCATCTGTTCGGTGATGGGCGGCGGCCCCAACACCTGCGTGCCGGGGTCGTGCCAGGTGAGTCCGTCGTCGTCGCTGATGTGCACGGCGGTTCCACTCGACGGGGTCGCATCGGCCGGAAGCAGGATCCTCCCGCTCGAGAGCTGGACCGCCGCGGCGATCACCTGGTTGCGCAAGCCCTGTTCGGGTTGGATGAGGTCAGGTTTCGACCAGGTCGCGCCGTTGTCGGTCGAGGTGCGCTGGACGAGGGCCAGCGCACCGTAGGTGCCCACCGCCGAGAGGCCGGACCAGTGGTAGATGGTTTCATCACCGTCCCACCACAGCTCGTTTCCGTGCTCGTTTCGGCCTGGCGCATCCCAGAAGATGGATGCGTCGTCCCATTCGTCGGCGCCGTTGCGAAGTCGTGCTCCGGCCTGCGCCAAGACCCTGTCCTCCTCGCCCTCGGTTGTGTACCAGATCGCCATGAGATCACCGTTCGGCATCTCGGTCACAGCCGGTTGATGGTTGTGCTCGAAGAACGGCCCGCGTGGTTCGGCTTCCAGGTTCATGAAGCTTCTCGGTCCACGGAAGTAGGGGCTCTCGTCGTCGTCGACCTCGTCGCCGGCGTGGGCGTCCTGGTCGACGTCTTGGAAGATCGCTTCCGGCTCAGGCGCCGGCAGTGGATCCGTGCCGGGCATCTCGGCCTGAACAACCCGGAATCCGGTCACCCAGTTACGAATTTCGGGCACGGTTGCTGCCCGGGCGGCTGAGCGCAGATAGGTGGGCCACCCGTTCTCAGTTTGCATCTGTGTCGAGTGACTGCCGCCTCGCGTCACCTTGAACTCGCCGTCGACTCGTCCGACCGGGTCGGTCTGAGGCCCGGCTTGGTACGGTCCGTACCAGTCGTGGACCCATTCTTCGACCAGGCCGTGCACGTCGTGCAGGCCCCACGGGTTCGCCGGTGTCTGGCCGACCTTCAGCGAGACGTATTCGGGCTCTACGCGGTTCGTGGTGAAAGGCCTGCTGTGATTGGTGTTCGCGCTGCTGCTCGAGCGGCGCTGGCCAGGAGTATACGGGCCTTGTAGTTGGCGGAGTTCCTGAATCCGCGGCCGGTGCGTTTGATGTTCTTGATCGTGGTGTTCGCGGCTTCGACCTTCGCGGTCGTGGCGCCGGTGACGATGAGGACTTCGATGGCCTCCCACCAGGTCACGATGGTCTCGTAGAGGCGGTCGGTCTCGGCCATGTTCGCGGTCTGGACGTAGTGACCCAGTCTCATCCGCTCTTGCCACGCCTGGGCGAGGGTATCAGCGCCGAGGAGGCGGCGGAGCTGCTCCTTGACGCCCCACGCGGCGGAGAGCTCATCCGTGGGGTCATCGTCGGTGAGACCTTCTCCACCTGGCCCAGCCACGCGGGGACAGCGTTATCGGCGCCCCGCAGCAGCAGCATCCGGTGTGCCCAGGACGCGTCGCTCTTGCGCCCGCGGCGGCCGTGCTGGTCTCGGGCGAGGCGCTGGCGGACCTTGGTGAGCATGTCGCCTGCGAGTTTGACGAGGTGGAACTTGTCGACCGAGACCGCGGCGTGGGGCAGGTGCTCGCGCAGGGCCTTACGGAACGCGGCCGAGGGGTCGATCGCGACGACCTCGATACGGTCCCGCCATGACTGTGGGCGGGCGCTGAGCCACGCGCCCATGCCCGTGCTGTCGCGGCCATCGACGATGCCCAGGACCTGTCCTGTGGCCAGGTCGACCAGGGTCGTCATCCACGGCTCGAACCGGCGCCAGGCCCCGTGCTCATCACGGAAGAACCGCACGGACCGGTACCGGTGCTCATCGATGCCCAAGCGCGTCACGACCCAGTCGTCGGCGGCGGGTAGGACGAGCGCCGCGGCAGCCAGCGCCGATTGGACCAGCCACCATGAGACCCCGTGAGCGCGGGCAACCTCGCTGGCGGCTCGACCGGAGTCGACCACCGCGGCCACGACCTGATTCTTCAGCCGCGTAGTGGACCGGGCGAACCTGGGGACCTGGATGGTGGACTCGGCGAACGTGCCACGCCCGCACAGCTCTTCCCGGCAGAACCAGCGCCGCTTGGCCCACCACACCTCGACCGCACCCGCGATCGGCAGATCACGCAGACGCTGCCGGCGCCGGGAATGGATCTTCACCGCGATCACACCACACGCCGGGCAGCCAGGCGGGGCGAGTGACTCGATCACGACCCGACGGCCTCCGCCGGGAAGATCGATCGCGTCGATGACACGGTAGTCAGACAGATTGAAGATCGTGCTCGCAGCATCACGCTGCGAGCCAGTAAACTCGTCCATAGCTCGTGGTCCTCTGCTCTTGTGGATGTCTCGCAACACCCATCACAGCAGGACCACGAGCCCTCACACGCCTACGACGCGCGGGCCACTTTCACCACGAACCACGAAGAGCCCGTATTCGTGCCCTGCCATGCGTCCGGGAAACCAACTCTGATTCTGGTTTCGCCAATGTTCCTCCGGGAGTTCCTCACCGGTCCAGTAGTCGGATTCGGTACCTGCCCGCGCGGCATACTCCCACTCTGCCTCGGTGGGGAGCCTGTAGGTGACTCCCTCCTCTTCGGACAGCCACTCGGTGAAGGCGACAGCATCGTGCCAACTGACGAAGATGGCCGCCTCGTCGTCCTCCGTGGACCATCCAAGCTTGCCTCGAAGCTCTGCATGCGACGGGTCGAATTTCTCGTATTGTTCGTTCGTGATCGGCGTCGCAGACATCTTGAAATCCGAGCTGATCGTGACTTCATGTTGCGGTTCCTCGTCGAGGAATCCACGTCCATCGAGTTTGGGCTGATCCTCGCGCGCGGGGCCACTGGTGCCTTGCATGAACGTTCCGGCCGAGATGTCGACCATCTCCATGCCGATCGAGTTCTGAGTCGAGTCCAGACTCTCCGTCTGACCGTCGGCCACTGCGGCGGAGGCGCCCAGCAGACCGAAGACGAGAACGCTGGACGAGAGTGCTGCTATGCGTCTTTTCTTCATTGAATCTCCCTGTTTTTTTTGCAAGCGTCAACATTCGGCCAAGACGAATCGACCGTGTGTAGTAGCACACCCTCGCGGCGTCAGCACCTGGTCGGGCGGACGGCCTCGACGGTCACGTATGCGGTGCTGCTAGCTGATCGGCGTCAGGCCTTGCAGTGCGAATTTCGAGATGAATCCCAACCCTTCAGGCATATGTCGTGGCCACGGCGGCCACGGCTCCTACGTGAATGAAGCGACGGCGTCATGAATCTGATTCACGGTTTCCGAGTTCGGGGTCGGCAGGCTCATCCGACTTGCCCAGTCACCGCCATCACGGGCGGCGAGGCCCGCCTTGAGGAAGCGGATATTCGCTCCAGTGAGCGCGACGAGCTCGGCCGCCTGAGATTGGATCCGGTCGTGGCCCCGCCCCTCGCAGAGCGCTGCGGACAGTGCCGCGAAGACCGTCGGAAACAGGCTGGAGACACCCGAGACGACGCCGTGCCCGCCGGCGGCCATGACGTCCGGGAGGGTGGCGTCGTTGCCCGAGTAGAGCAGTTGTCCCGAGCGCAGCACGCCGGCATAGTCGGCGACCGTCTCACTGGCTGCCCCGGAGAGTTTGACGCCGACGATTCCGGGCAGCGCGAGGATCTCCGTCAGCACGGACGGGCTGACGTCGAGCCCCGTGCGCTCCGGGAAGAGATAGACGAAGAGTTCGAGGCCGGGCACTGCGTCGAGGACCTCGCGATAGAAATCCACGACGCCGGCTGGATCGGTCGGCAGGTAATAGGGCGTGATGAGGGCGGAGCGCCGCAGTCCCAAGTCGACCGTGGCCCGTGCGAGTCGGATCACCTGGCGCGTGCTTGCGTGTCCTAGGTGTGCGATCGTGCGCTCCGGTCCGATCAGGTCGCGCGTCGCAGCGAACAGCTCGAGTCGCTCATCATCGTCCAGCGCGGGGAATTCCCCCGTGGTGCCGGCAACCAACACGCCGTCGACGTGTGGATCGACCGCGGTGACGGCGCGCCGGTAGGCGGGGAGGTCCAATGCACCGGTCGTGGTGAACGGAACGGGCATCGCGGTGATGACGTGTGGGTTCATCGTCTTCTTTCTTCGACTTGAGTTGAGGTGTCCAGGCGCCGGAGGGCGATCCGGGCCTGCGCGATCCGGCGACGCTGCCAGGTGTAACAGATCACCAGATCGTCGCCGTCCCGGCATATGCTCGGATAGGAGTACTCGCCCCGACCCTGGGTTCGGACGCCGGTCTCGGTGCCGGTCGGCGCATCGGAGGTCCGTGGCCGCGCAGGGCGTGAACCGGGATCCGAGTCGATCGCGGTGAGTCCGTCGTCGACCGTTGCCCGGACACTCCACGTCGCGCCGTCGTCATCGGACGTCGACACGAGGAGCGGGCAGCGGGTGCCCCAGTTCCGGGACGAGGAGTTGTGCACGCAGACAACCCGGCCGGACGGCAGCGCCTGGATCGCGAGGGCCGAATTGCTGTTGGGCAGGCGGGTGGGGACGGCGACGTTCCAGTTTCGGCCGTCGTCATCGGAACAGGAGCGGTACGCCACCCCTTCCGTACTGCGCATGAGCGCGCTGACACGCCCGGTGGTCGCATTCCGCCAGAGGGCGGGTTGGATCAGCCCGGCACCTGTCAGGGTTGTGTGGTCGACTGGGATTTGGAACCGCCGCCAGGTGATTCCGTCGTCGTCGCTGCCGTCGATGAACGGGTCCCAGCGCGGATCGCGCCCCCACGTCTCCGTGGAGCCCGGCGCCAACCACATGTCGCCGGCGACGATCGGTGGATTCTTCACCGGTCCACGCCCGCCGTGCCCGGCTTCTCCTTCCACGAGCGGTCGCGGTTCTCCCCAGGTCCGACCACCGTCGGGCGAGGTGACGACCCAGGTGATCCACGACGAGATGGCCGAGCCACGTTTGAAGAAAAGCCACAGGAGACCGTCGGGACCGGGGCATAGGACGGGATTCCAATGAGCGTCGTCCACAGCCGCGATCATGCGAGCGTCCCACCAGCCGCCCTCTCCCCGAGCAGATAACCAAATCCGGGTGTCTGCGCTGCCCTCGTGCGCGCCGGCGAACCAGGCGGCCAGCAGGCCCGTGTGCGTGGCGACGACGGACGGCGCATGGACCTGCACACCGGTGGCCTCGCGGCTCACCCACTCCCGGTCGAAGTCCGGCGGTGCCAGTTGAGTGCTCATACGCGCTCGGCGACGCGTTGCTGTTCCGCTCGCTTCTTTCGCGCCTTGAGCTGTTTGGAGATCACCGGCATGACCAGGCTGATGAGGGCGAGCCCGAGGAATACCGCCGAGATGGGATGACTGACGAGACTGACGGGCCCATCGATCATGAGGGCGCGCCGCAGGTTCCCTTCGGCCAAGGGTCCCAGGAGCAGTCCGAGCACGATCGGTCCGGGCGGGAAGCCTGCGCGCTTGAGTACGACGCCGGCCGCGCCGGAGATGAGCATGACCCAGACGGAGTACATGGAATTGGTGGTGGTGTACGTGCCGATCACGCAGAAGATGAGGATCGCCGCCCACAGGTACTGGTTCTTCAGGTCGAGGATCTTGACCATCGACTTCATCCGCAGCAGCGAGACGACCAGCGAGATCGCGGTGGCGACGAGCATGATCGTCGCGATCGTGACGATCAGGTCAGGACGATTGACGAAGAGGGAGGGGCCCGGCTGCAGGCCCCACACGATCATCGAACCGATCATGACGGCCATGACCGAGTCTCCCGGGATCCCCAGCGCCATCGTGGTGGTGAGCGCGCCGCCGAGCGTGGCCCCGGAGGCCGCGTCGGCTCCGGCAACACCTTCGAGCGACCCCTTGCCGAACTTCTCCGGCTCCTTCGATACTCGCCGGGCCTGATCCCATCCCACGATTCCGGCGATGTCTCCGCCGGCTGCGGGCACGATGCCCACGAAAGTGCCGACCGCGGCGCCCACGCCGAACGGCTTGATGCTCTGGCGGTATTCCGCCTTGTTCGGCCACCAGCGACCGAGGCCGGAGATCGGCTTCACCTTCTTCGCGTGGTGGGTGAGGATCTGCTCGAAGAGTTCGGAGATTCCGAATAGCCCGATGATCACGGCGATGAACGGCAGGCCCGAGTTCAAGTCGTTGAGTCCATAGACGAACCGCTCGTCACCCGTGATCGGGTCTCGGCCGATCGTCGCGATCGCCAGCCCGAGCACGCCTGCAAGGAGGCCCTTGACCACGGACTTGGAGGAGACCGAGACCATGACCGTCAGACCGAACACGACGAGTGAGAAGAGTTCTGCCGGCCCGAACTTCAACGCGACTTGGGCGATCGGCCGGGCGGCGATCATGAAGACGATCATCGAGACGAGGATCCCCGCGGCCACCGTCATGCCAGAGATCACGAGAGCGAGCCCTGCTTTGCCCTGTTTGGCCATCGGATAGCCGTCGAAGGTCGTCGATATCGCCGCTGGTGTCCCGGGCGTGTTGACGAGGATCGCCGGGATCCGGTCGCCGAAGTTCGCGCCCACGTAAATCGAGAGGAGAACCGCCAGACCTTGCGCGGGCTCGAGTGTGAGAGTGAAGCCGGAGGCGAGGGCAACTGCCATCGTTCCGGTGATGCCGGGGAATACGCCGACGAGGGTGCCGATCACCAGTCCGATGACCAGTGCGATGAGGGCGGTCGGGTCGGCCAGCGCAGCGAGGCCGTCAGCGAGAGCATTCACAGGGGAACCTTCAAGAGCGTGGCGAACAGCAGATACAGGAATGCGGTGAGCCCCGCAGGGAAGAGGACGAGGGCCTTCCAGCTCCGTGCCCCGTAGGTCGCGGTCAGGACCACGAGGAGCACGACCGTGGCCGGGATGAACCCGACGAGTGGCCAGGCGAGGACGTAGGCCACGGCGACCGCGGCCGTGACGAAGACGTTCCGCAGGCCGGGCGTGGTGGCGGGTTCGACGTCGTCACGCCGGATCGTCGCCGTCAGCGCGACGATGACGAGCGCGATCGAGAGCACGAGCCCGAGCACGCCCAGGACGGTCGGCCACCAGCGCGGGTCGACTCCGCCGGTCTCGTTGCGCACCGTGATCAGACGCGACAGGCCGATCAGGGTGAGGCTCAACGCGATAGCGATCCCGCCGCAGAGGAGCTCGAGCCGGTGTGAGGGCGGGAGTCCGGGGGTGTCCCCCGGAGCCGGCTCGAGGTCGGCTCCGGGGAGTTCGTCAGTACTCATGAGCCCAGCAGTCCACCGAACCGCTCGTACTCGTCCGCCACGAAGGAGCCGAACTCAGCGGCGTCGTGGTGCACCACGAGATTGCCGGAGTTGGTGACCGTCTTTTCGTACTCCGGACTGGCGACGGCTTGACCGATCGCCTCCTCGAGGGCGGAGACGACGTCCTCAGGCAGGTCGTCGGGTCCGTAGATTCCGCCCCAGCCACCGAAGGCGAGATCGCCCAGGCCGGCCTCGGCTGCCGTGGGCACGTCGGGCATGTCTGCCAGCGGCTCGTCGTTGAAGACGACGAGGGGCTTGATCTGGCCCTCGTTCATCGCGGCGAGTGTTTCGCCCGAACCGGCGACACCGGCGTCGACCTGGCTTCCGATGACCGCGGCGATCGCGGGGCCGCCCCCGTCGAACGGCACTGGGTTCACCTGGATGCCCGTCTCCTCCGCGAGGCCGAGCGCCGCGACCTCCCAGATCGACCCCGATCCGGAGTTCGCGATCGAGAGCGGAGAGTCCTTGCCTGCGGCGATGAAGTCGTCGATCGTCTCGTACGGGCTGTCGGCCGGAACCGAGAGCACGCCCGGGGCGTTCATGATCTGGGAGAGGAACGTGAAGTCTGCGGGGTCGACGTCGTAGTTCTGGTGGCCGAGCATCGCGATCTCCACGGGGCCGAATCCGACCGTGTAGCCGTCGGGCTTCTGGTCGCGCACATACTGCATGGCGGTGGAACCGGAGGCACCGGGCCGGTTCTCGACGATGACCGAGACGCCGAGGACCGGTTCGAGCGCGGCGGCCAGCGCGCGCGACGTCAGGTCGGACCCCCCACCCGCCGCGGCCTGGACGATGAGGGTGATATCGCCCGAGGGATATGCCTGGTCGTCACCCCCGCCGCTTGAGCAGGCTGTGAGCGCGAGAGCCGAGGCTGCCAGGGTCGCCATGGTGACCAACGAACGCTGTTTCAAGGTCAACTCCTTTGTTGTCGATCTAGTGGTGGTTACTGCGGTGGATGGACGTGTCGTCCGTGCGCGGCGATGAGCCGCCGGTGAGAACCGTCGAGGTGGGCGTTGAGGATGCTCACCGCACGAATGGAGTCGTGACTGTCGATGGCCTCGAGAAGTTGTGAGTGGTCGTGATAGGACGGGCCGAGATCTCGGTCTTCCGAGTTCGTGATGGCGAGGATGTCGGCGAATGTGGGCCGATACATCAGCCAGATGTCCGTTAAGCGTCGGTGCGCTGCGGCCTGGTAGAAGGCGGTGTGAAAGTCCAGATCCGCCGCCGCATAGGCGACGGGGTCTCGAGCGTCACGAGCTCGCGCCATCACCTCCAAGGCATCATGCGCCGCCGAGAAGTCGGCCTGCGGGCGAGCGATGGCCAACTGGAGCACGTCCAGTTCGAGGAGGCGGCGCAGGTGGTACAGCTCGTCGATGTCATCCCGGGAGAGCCCGATCACGTACATGCGTCCACGTCGGGAACCGACGAGGCCCTCGTTCACGAGGCGCCGGAGGGCCTCTCTCACGGGCCCGCGGCTCACCCCGAACGCCCCGGAGATATCGGTCTCTACGAGGTGGGCACCGGCGGCGAGCTCGCCGGTGATGATGAGTCGGCGGAGGCGTTCGACGACCTGCTCGCCGAGCACGCGCGGCGCGCCGACGGAATCCTCCGTGGCAAGCGCCTGCCGGATCGACATCATCGTCACCTCAGAATTCGATTACTGGAAACTGTTAACAGTTAACGTAGCCCATCGATCGTGACTCCGCAACACGCCGGGCGCGCATGGCGACTGCATGCAGAAGGGCGCGCACGCCCAGCTCGACCGGAACTCCGCGGCGCCCGGCCCCTCAGCGGTCGGCGAGGGTGGCCTCGTAGAGTTCGCGCCGGCTCGCGCCCGCCTCGGCGGCCACCGCATCGACCGCCTCACGCATCCGCGCCCCGGCGGCGATCCGTTCCCGCACCCGGGCCACGAGCTCCTCGAGGCCGGGCACCGTGGGCGTCGCGCCGGCGACCACGACGGCGATCTCCCCCCGCAGTCCATCCGCGGCCCAGTCGGCGAGCTCGGCCAGGGTGCCGCGGCGGACCTCCTCGTGGGTCTTGGTCAGCTCCCGGCACACGGCCGCCCGCCGATCCGCCCCGAACGCGCGGGCGAGATCGGCCAGGCACGCGGCGATCCGGTGGGGCGATTCGAAGAACACGATCGTGCGCCGCTCGGTCGCGAGCTCGGCGAACGCGCCGCGCCGGGCGGCCGGCTTGCGCGGGGCGAATCCCTCGAAACAGAACCGGTCGGTCGGCAACCCCGAGACCGCCAGCGCGGTGAGCACGGCGCTCGGCCCGGGCACGACGCTCACGGGCACGCCGCCGGCCGCAGCCGCCTCGACGAGCCGGAACCCCGGATCCGAGATCCCCGGCATCCCGGCATCGCTCACCATGACGACCCGCTGCCCCCGGCGCGCGGCATCGACGAGGTCGGGGGTCCGCGCCTGCTCGTTGTGCTCGTGATAGGCGATCACCCGCGCGCCCGTTCGCAGCTCGAGCCGGCCGAGCAGCGCCCGCAGCCGCCGGGTGTCCTCGGCCGCGATGAGATCGGCGCCGGCGAGCGCGCGCCGCAGCCGGGGCGAGGCGTCCTCGGTGGAGCCGATCGGGGTGCCCGCGAGCAGGATCGGCGGCACTACCCCGTCCGGGAGTTCCTCCGGGTCGGCGGGATCGGTCGAGAAGGCGCTCACCCGCCCAGTCTGTCAGCCCCGCCGGCCCGCGCCGGCGACTGGCCATCGACACCACCCGCCGGTGCCTAGAATCGGGCCGTGAGCCAGCACGAGGACGACGCGACGGCGCCCGGCCCGGGCCCACGTCATGCCACCGATTCCGCGGTCCCGCCCGCGGGCGGCGACTCGGCGGTGCCCCTCGCCGAACCCGAGGCCGAACCCGAGGCCGAACCGGAGGGCGCGCCGCGTCGTCCCCACGCCTGGGCGCGAGCCACCGCCCGGCTCCGGGCGCCCGCGCCGCCCGAGGTGACCACCCGGGAGCACGTGCACGGCACGCTGCGCGACCGGCTGCTCTCCCCGATCCACGAGAATGCGTGGGCCTCGTGGGTGATCACCGCCGTGGTCACCGCCTTCGCGGCCGTGCTGCGCCTCGTCGAGCTCGGCCGGCCAGCGCGGCTGGTCTTCGACGAGACCTATTACGTCAAGCAGGCGTACTCGCTACTCACCCTCGGCTACGAGGGCCGCTGGGGCGAGGACCCGAACCTCGACTTCGCGGCCGGCGACTACTCCGATCTGGGCACCGACGCGGACTACGTGGTGCACCCGTCCGTGGGCAAGTGGATGATCGCGCTCGGCATGCGCTTCTTCGCCACGAACGACCCGGTGGGCTGGCGGATCAGCGCCGCGATCACGGGAATCCTGTCGGTGCTGCTGCTCGTGCGGATCGGGCGACGGCTCTTCGGGTCGACCGCGCTCGGGGCCGTCGCGGGGCTCTTCCTGGCCGTCGACGGGATCCACCTGGTCATGAGCCGGATCTCGATCCTCGACATCTTCCTCTCGTTCTGGGCGCTGTGCGGGTTCGGCGCCATCCTGCTCGACCGCGAGCAGTACCGCCGCCGGCTCGCCCTCGTGGCCTCCCGCGACCTCACCCGCGCGGGCGGCGACGGCCGCTACTCGGATCCGTGGGGTCCGCGGGTGGGGATGCGCTGGTGGCTCGTCGTGGCCGGGATCTGCCTCGGCCTGGCGAGCGGGGTGAAGTGGTCGGGGATCTACTTCGTGGCCGTCTTCGGCCTGCTCGTCGTGGCGTGGACGATCAGCGCGCGCCGCTCGATCGGCGTGCGGTTCTGGATCGGCGGCGGGGCGGTGCGCGACGGCGTGTCGGCGTTCTGCGCGCTCGTGCCGACGGCGGCGCTCACCTACGTGCTCACGTGGCTGCCGTGGTGGCTCAGCCCGAACTCGTATCTGCGCCACTGGGCCCGCGACGTCAACGCCGTGGCCGAGCTGCCGCAGCGCGCGTGGATGCCCGACTGGCTCAACTCGTGGTGGGAGTACCACCTGCGGATGTGGTCGTTCCACAACGGGCTCACGAGCGAGCACACGTACATGTCGAATCCGCTCGGCTGGCTCATCCAGTACCGGCCCACCTCGTTCGCGTGGCGCGACCTCGGGGCGGACCAGGGTGCCGAGCTCATCTGCGGCTCACACCGGTGCGCCTCGGCGATCCTCGCGGTCGGGAACCCGGTCGTGTGGTGGGGCGGGGTACTCGCGCTGCTCGTGGTGATCTGGGCGGCGCTGCGGCGCCGTGACTGGCGCGCGTGGGCGATCCTCGCGGGCTACCTCGCCGGCTACGTGCCGTGGCTGCTGTACATGAAGCGCACGATCTTCACGTTCTACACCGTGGCGTTCGTTCCGTACGTGGCGCTCGCGCTCACGTTCGCGCTCGCCACGCTCATCTCGAGCAGACGCATCCCGCTGCGCGAGCGACGACCGGGGATATGGATCGCCGCGTTCGTGGTCGTGGCGGCCCTCGCCGCCGGCGCGTTCTTCTGGCCGATCTGGACCAATGAGTGGATTCCGTACTGGTACTGGAACATGCACATGTTCCTACCCAGTTGGATCTAGGACGACGCCCGGCCGCCCCGCGTAGGAGGCCCCGCCGACCGCATGGGTCGGCGGGGCCTCCTCGGCGGGGTCTACCGAGCTCGGCGGGGTCTCCCGAAGGCCGGGCGCCGGCCTGGCCGGCGCCGGCCGGTCAGGCCAGGTGCGCGGGCTTGCCGAAGGCGGCCTCGGCCGGGTGGGCGCCGTAGCGCTCGTTCCGGTCGAGCTCGGTGATCACGTCGACGTCCTCGGGCTCGAGTTCGAGGCCGGTCGCGGCGAAGTTCTCGGCGATGCGCGAGGGCGTGACGGACTTGGGGATGACGACGTTCCCGATCGCGAGATGCCAGGCGAGCACGACCTGGGCCGGGGTGGCGTCGTGGGTCTCGGCGATCCGCACGAGCGCCGGATCCTCGAGCAGCCCGTGACCGCTGCCCAGCGGCGACCACGCCTCGGTGGCGATGCCGTGGGAGGAGTTCGTGGCACGCATCGTCTCCTGCTGGAGGTAGGGGTGGACCTCGATCTGATTGATGACCGGCGTGACGCCCGTCTCCACGATGATGCGCTGGAGGTGATCGGCCTCGAAGTTCGACACCCCGATCGAGCGCACGCGCCCCTCCTCGCGCAGCTTGGCGAGGGCCTTCCAGCTGTCGGAGTAGAGGTCGAACGAGGGCGCCGCCCAGTGGATGAGGTAGAGGTCGACGGTCTCGATGCCGAGCTTGTCGAGCGAGGCCTCGTAGGCGTCGAGGGCGCTGTGATAGCCCTGGTCGGCGTTCCACAGCTTGGTCGTGATGTAGACGTCGTCGCGGGCGAGGCCGGAGGTCGCCAACGCCCGGCCGACGCCGGATTCGTTGGCGTAGGCGGCCGCGGTGTCGATGTGGCGGTAGCCGACCCGCAGCGCCTCCTCCACGGCGACCTGGGCCTGGTCGTCGGGCACCTGCCACACCCCGAAGCCGAGCTGCGGGATCGCGGTGCCGTCGTTGAGTGAGACAAGGGGCACGTTGCTTGGTTGGATAGTCACTCCGACACCCTAACCACCGCGGCGCCCGCGCGGGCGCGTCCGGCCTCTCCTACCGGCCCGTGGCGATGGCGAGCAGCGCCGCTCCCCCGGCCCGCGGGGTCGTGCCCCGGCGCCAGACGGCCCGCAGCCGCCGGCGCGTGTCCAGCCCGGCGGTGGGCACCTCGACGAGCCGGCCGTCCTGCAGTTCCGCCGCGACGGCCAGCTCGCTGAGCATCGCCGGCACGGCGCCGGCGGCCACGACCACCTTGACCGCGGCGTTCGAGTCGACCGTCACCGCCGGGCCGGACACCGCCGACACGCCGGCCCGGCGCGCCGCGCCAGGGTCTCGCGGGTGCCCGATCCCTCCTCCCGGGAGGCGAGAGCCAGGGCGGCCACCTGCTCGGCCGACAGCGGGGAACGGACCCGCGCGAGCCGGTGCCCGGGGGCGACGACGAGCACGAGCCGGTCGGTGCGGACCGTGGTCCACGTGAGGTCGGAGGGCGCCCGCGGCCCCTCGATGAAGCCGAGGTCGGCGCTGCGGTCGCGCACGGCGGCCACGACCGCCGCCGAGTTGGCCACCCGCAGGTGCACGGGCTCCCCCGAGCGCTCCCGCGCCTGGGCCAACCAGGCGGGAACGAGGAACTCCGCGATCGTCTGGGAGGCCGCGACCCGCACGGGCCGGTCGGTGCGCAGCGCCTCCGCGCCGGTGAGGAGGGCGTCGGCCGCGGCGAGAACGGAGCGCGCCCAGCTCGTGACCGCCCGGCCGTGGTCGGTCAGTTCCGCCCCCCGGCTGCGCCGGTCGAGCAGTTCGAGGCCGAGGGAGTGCTCGAGCCGACGCATCCGCGCCGACGCGCTCGGTTGGCTGATCCGCCGCAACCGGGCCGCCGCCGAGATCGAGCCGTGATCGGCCACCGCGACGAGCAGCCGCAGCTCCTCCAGATCCACACCTGCCATAGCAATATCCTATGGGTATCCCTGTACTCTGTGGGTACCGGCGACCCCGGCCCCTGTGCCACGGTGGATCCAT
The DNA here is from genome assembly GCF_009660225.1 of Pseudactinotalea sp. HY158. Taxonomy (NCBI): domain Bacteria; kingdom Bacillati; phylum Actinomycetota; class Actinomycetes; order Micrococcales; family Cellulomonadaceae; genus Pseudactinotalea; species Pseudactinotalea sp. HY158. The sequence continues at coordinate 757,703 of NZ_CP045920.1, read as the reverse complement.
GCCCCATTCCGAGCACCCCTCGACCCCCGTCGCGGCCCCCGCGACGACGGCCGGCGATCCCGCCCCGCAGCCCACCCGGCCTTCGCAACCCGCCCAGACCCCCCAGACCTCCCGGGCGCGCTGGACCCGGCTGCTTCCGGGACTCGCGCTCGTCGTGCCGATCGCGGTCGTGGCGATGCTCATCGGCCGCGCATTCCCCGTGGTCGGCGGGCCGGTGAGCGGGGTGCTCCTCGGGGTCGTCACCGCCTCGCTCCTTCGGCCGGTGCGGCGGGCGCCGCGACTGGCCGCCGGGGTGAAGTTCGCGGGCGGGCGGGTGCTTCAGGCCGCCGTCGTGCTCCTCGGCGCCCAGGTGTCCATCCCGCAGGTGCTGCGCTCCGGCTGGCACTCCCTGCCGGTCATGCTCGGCACCCTGACCGTGTGCCTGAGCGTCGCCTGGGGCGTCGGGCGGCTCCTGCGCATCGACCGGGATCTGACGACGCTCGTGGGAGTCGGCACGGCGATCTGCGGCGCGTCGGCCATCGCCGCGGTCACCCCCGTGGTCAAGCCCGCCGCCGGCAAGGTCGCCTACGCCCTGAGCACGATCTTCCTGTTCAACATCCTCGCCGTCCTCCTCTTCCCGTGGGTGGGGCACGCCCTCGGGATGAGCCAGGAGGCCTTCGGGGTCTTCGCCGGGACGGCGGTGAACGACACCTCCTCGGTCGTCGCGGCGGCCGCCACCTACGGCCGGGAGGCCACCGACGTGGCGGTCGTGGTCAAGCTGACCCGCACGCTCATGATCATCCCGATCGTGCTCGGGCTCGCCTATCTGCAGGCGCGCCGGTCCGCCCGCATCTCCCCTGCCGACAGCACAGCCGACAACACCGCCGGCCCTGCCGGCCACGCCGACAACACTGCCGTGCCCGCCCCGCGCCGCCCGGGGCTGTTCACCCTCGTGCCGTGGTTCCTCATCGGCTTCCTCGTGCTGGCCACGGTCAACTCGATCCACCCCCTGCCGCCCACGGCCGCGGACGTCCTCATCACGGCCTCGGTCTTCCTCATCACGATGGCGCTCACGGCGATCGGTCTGTCCACCGACGTGGCCGGGCTGCGGCGCACCGGCCCGGCCCCGCTGCTGCTCGGATTCGTGCTGTGGCTGAGCGTCACCGCCACGAGCCTGCTCATCCAGGCGGCGACCACCGGCCTGACGTAGGATCCGCCGCGGTCGCGGCCCTGGGTAGGCTCGGCGCATGTCCGTTTCGGAGTTGACGCCGAGCACCCAGAACTACCTCAAGATCATCTGGGGGCTGCAGGAGTGGTCCCACGCCCCGGTCACCCCCACCGACATCGCCCAGAAGGCCGGGCTGCGGATGTCGAGCGTCTCGGACGCCGTGCGCAGGCTCGCCTCCCAGGGGTTCGTCACCCACACGCCCTACGGCGCCGTCGCCCTCACCGCCCTGGGACGGCGCCATGCCCTGACGATGGTGCGGCGCCACCGGCTCATCGAGACCTTCCTCGTCGAGATCCTGCACTATCGGTGGCACGAGGTCCACGACGAGGCCGACGCGCTCGAACACGCCGTCTCCGACGCCCTCGTCGAGCGGATCGATGCGCTCCTGGGCCATCCGGCCCGCGACCCCCACGGCGACCCGATTCCCACCGCCGCCGGCGTGATCCACCCGCCGGACGCCGTCCAGCTGAGCACGGTGCCGGCGCCCGCCACGGTCACCCTCGAGCGGATCTCCGACGAGGACCCGGCGCTGCTCGCATTCTGCGCCGACGCCGGCATCGGGGTCGGCTCGAGCCTCGGCCTGACCCCGGGACCGCCCTACTCCGACGCCGTGACCGTCTCCGTCGCGGGCCGGGAGCCGGTGAACCTGGGGGCGAGCGCCACCACGGCGCTGTGGGTCGCGCTCACCGGCCACTGAGCCGGCGCTCACCCGGCCAGGGCGCGACGACGACGGCGCGCGGCCAGGCGCCGCATGATCACCCCGTGCGAGGGGCTGAGCAGGTAGACCGCCCCGAAGGCGAGCCCCTGGGCGAGCACGACCATCGCCCCCGAGGAGGTGTCGAGGTAGTAGCTCGCATAGATCCCCGCGAGCCCGCACAGCATCGAGATGCCCGGCGCGATGAGCAGCATCCGGGAGAACGAGTCGGTCAGCAGGTAGGCGGTCGCCCCCGGCGTGATGAGCATCGCGACCACGAGCACCACCCCGACCGCCTGCAGCGCCACGACGGCGGTGAGCGCGAGCAGCCCGAGCAGCACGGCGTTGAGCAGCCGCGGACTCAGCCCGATCGCGTGCGCGTGGGTCGAGTCGAAGGCCACGAGGGTCAGGTCGCGCCGCAGGGCCAGCAGCACGATCACCACGATCGCCCCGAGGATGAGCACCTGGGCGAGGTCGGCGCGGGAGACCCCGAGCAGGTTCCCGAAGATGATGTGGAACAGGTCCACCTCGCTCGGGGTGACCGAGACGAGCACGAGCCCGCCCGCGAAGAGCGTGGTGAACACGATCCCGATGGCGGCGTCCTCCTTGAGCCGGGTGGTCCGGCGGACGGTGCCGATGAGGACCACGGCGAGCCCGCCGAAGACGACCGCCCCGATCGCGAACGGCACCCCGACGAGGTAGGCGAGCACGACCCCGGGCAGCACGGCGTGGGAGACCGCCTCCCCCATGAGCGACCAGCCGATGAGCACGAGCCAGCAGCTGAGCAGCGCGCACACCCCGGAGGCGGCGAGGGTGATGAGCAGCGCCCGCACCATGAACTCGTAGGCGAACGGGGCGGTCAGGAGGGCGAGCAGGTCAGTCACGGGCACCCCCGAGCACGTCGAGACCGAAGGCGCCCGCGAGGCGGGCGGGCGTGAGCACGCTCGCGGTCGGCCCGTGGGCGAGCACGGTGCGCAGGAGCAGGATCGCCTCGTCGGCCAGGTCGTGCAGGCCCGCGAGGTCGTGGGTGGAGACGAGCACCGTGACGCCGCCCGCCGCGAGTCGGCGCAGCTGCCCCACGAGCATGGCCTCCGAGCGCTTGTCCACCCCGCCGAAGGGTTCGTCGAGCAGCATGAGGTGGGCCCCCTGGGCGATCCCGCGGGCGACGAAGGCCCGCTTGCGCTGTCCCCCCGAGAGCCGGCCGATCTGGCGGTGGGCCAGGTCGGTGAGCTCGACGCGGTCGAGTGCCTCCGCCACGGCCTCGTGGTCGACGCGGCGGGGGCGGCGCAGCAGGCCCATCCGTCCGTACCGGCCCATCATCACCACCTCGCGCACGGAGACCGGGAAGTCCCAGTCGACCGCCTCGGTCTGCGGCACGTAGCCCACGAGCCCCGCGGACCGTGCGGCCGCCGGCGTGCGCCCGAAGATCGACACGTCGCCGGCGTCGAGGGGAACGTGCCCGAGGATCGCCTTGAAGAGCGTGGACTTGCCCGATCCGTTCATGCCGATGAGCCCGCACACGCGGCTCGCGGCCAGGGTGAGGCTCACCGCGTCGAGAGCGCGGACCGGCCCGTAGTGCACGGTCAGATCACGGACGACGAGTGCCGGGTCGGTCATCGCCCCTCCTTGTCGTCGTGGCCGGCCGTGAGCGCGCCGGCGATGACGTCGGCGTCGTGACGCAGCAGGTCCAGGTAGGTGGGCACGGGCCCGTCGGGTGGGGAGAGGGAGTCGACGTAGAGGGTCCCGCCGAAGGCGGCACCGGTGGATTCGACCACTCGCATCATCGTGCGGGGGGAGATCGTCGACTCGCAGAACACCGCGGGCACTCCGCGCTCACGCACGACGTCGATGACGCCGGCGACGGTGCGCGGGGTGGCCTCCTGCTCGGCGTTGACGGCCCAGAGGTAGCCCTCGGTCAGGTCGGCGTCGCGGGCGAGGTAGGAGAACGCCCCCTCGCACGTGACGAGCATCCGGGCCGATGACGGCAGGCCCGCGAGCCGGTCGAGCAGCCCGGTGCCCACGGCCTCGACCTCGCGCCGGTAGCGGGCCCCGGCGGCCCGGTAGTCGGCCGCGTGGGCCGGGTCGAGCTCGGCGAATGCGGCGGCGATGTTGTCCACGTAGACGCCCGCATTCACCGGGCTCATCCAGGCGTGGGGGTTCGGGGCACCGCTCTCGGGCCCGCCGGCGATGGGGAGCACGTCCACGCCGTCGGTGACCGTGACATGGGCGGTCGATCCGCTGCCGATGAACCGGGCGAACCACGCCTCGAGGCCGAGGCCGTTGTCGAGCACGAGGTCGGCCCCCTCGGCCCGCTGCAGGTCCGAGGGGGTGGGCTGGTATCCGTGGATCTCGGCTCCGACCTTGGTCAGGGACTCGACCTGGAGGTGGTCGCCGGCGACGTTTCGGGCGATGTCGGCGAGCACCGTGAATGTGGTGAGCACGAGGGGCCGGTCGTCGGCCCCGGACGCCCCGACCTTGTCTTCGCCTGGGCCGGCGCCTGGGCCGGCGTCCACCCCTGCAATTCCGGTGGACCCGGGGCCACCGGAGCATGCCGCGGCGAGCGTGAGCACCGCGAGGCTTGCGGCGATGGCTGCCCCCCGACGGCGACGGGCGGGGCCGGGCCGGCACACGACGATGGGAGAAGGCATGACCCGGATCGTAGACCCAAGTCGCCTAATCCTCAAACTACGCCTAGGCGAACATTCCGAGCGACGGTCTCCCGGGCATGCCGGGGCCCCGGCCACCGATGGTGACCGGGGCCCCGGCGGTGAGCCGTTCCGCGGTCAGCCGCGGGCGCCTCGGCGGACCAGGAGAGCCACCCCGCCCAGGATCACGAGACAGGCGATGAGCGCCGCCGGGAGCACGGAAGCCCCGGTGTCCGGCAGGTCGCCCGGCTCGTCGACCCCCGGGACGGTCGGGAGCGCATCCGCCCCGGCGTCCCGGCCTCCGCCATCGCCACCGTCACTGCCGTCACCCGCGCCGGCGGAATCGGCACCGGGATCCGCAGGATCGGCACCGGCGTCCGCATCAGACCCGGCACCAGAACCCGACGTGTCGGCGCTCGCGGCAGTACCGGCATCCGATGAATCGGCATCCGCATCCGTACCGGAGCCCGACGAGTCGGCGTCCGTACCCGAACCCGAACCCGACGAGTCGGCGTCGGCGTCCGTACCCGAACCCGACGAGTCGGCGTCGGCACCGGCGTCCGTACCCGAACCCGACGAATCGGCGTCGGCACCGGCGTCCGTGCCGGAACCGGAGGAGTCGGCCGTACCGTCGTCGCCGGACCCGCCGTCGTCGGCGGGGACCCCGCCCACGCGCAGTTCCGCGGCACCGGCGTAGTCGTTGCCGGCCTTGGAGGACGTGGCCGTCAGGCGCACGTACCGGCCCTCGGTCGCCGTGAAGGGCACGACCTGGGGCGTGCGGCTGCTGTCGAAGCTGCCGGTGGCCACGGGATCGCCCCACGTCTCGCCGTCCATCGAGACAGAGATCGTGTAGTCGTCGATCAGACCGTTCGTATTGGACTGGCGCGGCGTGTACTCGAGTGCCTCGACGTCGTACACGCCGCCCAGGTCGAGGGTGATGTGGTGCGGCAGCGGGTCCGCCCCGCCCTGCCACTTCGTGTGCCAGTAGGTGGCCGGGTCGCCATCGATCGCGGCGGTGGCCACGCCGCTGCCCGCGGGCTCACCGGCGGTCTCCTGGCTGGAGACGTCGGCGATCGAGTACTGCGTCTGCGGGATCGGGTTCGGCAGGGCGAGGCGCCCGTCCGTCACGACGATCGAGTCCGACGCCGTGCGCTCGCCCTGAACGGCCTCGAGCACCTTCTCGCCGTTCGTCACGGCCGGCGGCACCTGCCAGTAGACCGTCAGCGTGCCGCCGGCCCCCGGCACGAGGGAGTTCGTGGCCTGCCCGTCGAAGGTGAGGGCGACGTGCTTGCCCGGTTCGAAGCCGGAGATCGACACCTGGGTGCGAGCCCCCGCCGCGGCGTCGTCGTCGGTGAACGTCACCGTCGGGGTCGCGGCCGGATCCCAGGGCGAGACCGGCTCGCTCGGGTTCTCGGCGTCGGCCGCGATGCGGGCGGTGAAGGTCGCCACCGATCCGTCGGAACCGGTGATCGTTCCCGTGTACTCGCCGGCCGTGGCGTAGGCGTGCCCGGCCTCGAGGGTGTACAGGCTGCCGGCGTGGAGGGAGTCCCGGGCCTGCTCGGTCGAGAAGGTCACCTGCTGCGCCGCCGTGCCGTCGCCGAAGTCGACGGTCGCCGTGAGCGGGCCGTCGAGGCTCGAGCGGCTCACGCCGTCCTCGTCGTCCACCGTGTCGACGGCGACGCTCGCGCCGTCGGTCGTCGTGCCCGGCGCCGCGAGCAGCCCGACGTCGAAGGTGACGTCGGCCCCGGGCTTGGCCTCGAGGTCGGTGCCGACGAGCGCCGTGTCCCACACGGCCCTGTCGCCGTCGTAGAAGTTCCAGCCGCCGGCGAGCATCCGCACGCCCTGGGTCGCCATCCGCTGGGCGAACTCGGCGACGTTCCGGTCGCTCTGCTGCGACCAGCCGATCTCCGCGTGCGAGAAGGCCCGCGGGAAGGCGAGGAACTCGGCCTGGTAGCCGCCCCGGATCGTCTCGGACCACATGGGCGCCTCGTTGCCGAGGATGGCGGGGTCGTCGACGCCGCCGATCGTGGCCGCCGGGTTCCAGTCGTAGTACCGGTCGAAGTCGCAGATGCCCGAGCACGCCCACGTGAGCCCGATCGGGGTCTTCGGGTTGTACTTCATGTCGATATAGGAGTTCCCGCCGCGCGAGACGAGCACCTTGGCGCCCTCCTGGGTGACGGCCCGGGTGATGTCGGCCGTGCCGCCGACCCAGTACTGCACGCCGTCGCCGGGGTTGAGGGTGCCGGCGGCGATCTCGCTCCAGCCGATCGGCTTCTTGTCGAGGTCGTGCACGATCTGGATCGTGCGCGCGACGAATTCGTTGAATCCGTCGATGCCGTAGCGACTGGTCATCGCATGCGACTCGTCGCCGCCGATGTGCAGGTACTCACCGGGCGTGAGCGCGGCGATCTGGCCGAGCACGTGCTCGATGAACGTGAAGGAGAGTTCGGAGTCGGGGTCGAGGTAGGAGTAGCCGACGTCGCCGCTGCCGTTCGCGGGCGCCGTGGGCTCCGCGGCCGTGCCCTCGTGGGAGGAGCCGGCCGTGTTGAGCTCCGGGATCGCGTGCAGCGCGGCGTTCGTGTGGCCGGGCAGGTCGATCTCGGGCACGACCGTGATGTGCCGCTCGGCGGCATAGGTCACGATGTCGGTGTAGTCCTCCTGCGTGTAGTAGCCGGTGTGGCCGAGTTCGTCCTTGTAGGTGGCCCCGAGCTTGTTCATCGCGGTCTTGCCGGAGATCTCCGTCAGCCGGGTGTAGTCGATCGGGTCGTCGTCGGCCTTGCCCTCGTTGGTGATCTCGATCCGCCAGCCCTGGTCGTCGGCCAGGTGCAGGTGCAGGGCCGACATCTTGGCATTCGCCATCGCGTCGAGCACGTGCTTGACCTCGTCCACTGTGAGGAAGGAACGGGCCGGGTCGAGCATGATGGCGCGGTAGTCGTAGCGGGGCGAGTCGACGATGGTGACGGCCGGGGCGGCCCAGTCGGTCGCGACGGCCGTGGGCGAGTACACGAACTCGGGCAGCAGCTGGAGCAGGGTCTGGGTGCCGTTGAACACGCCGTGCGCGGAGGCGCCGGTGACGATCGCGCCGGCGGCGCTGACGTCGAGCTGGTAGGTCTCCGCGCCGCCGTCGAGCGGGTTCTCGGCGAGCGAGGCGTCCGCGAGCCCGGCGTCGGCGACGGCCTGGTCGAGGTCCCCCGTGGTCAGCACGATGTCGCTCGCGCTCGCTCCGGCCGTGCCGGTCTCGATCGGCACGTCGAAGCCGGTCGATCCGCGCAGCGAGGCGGCGAGCAGTGCCGCCTCACCGGCGAGGCCGTCCTCGGCGAGGATCCGCGTGGCGTCGGTCAGCCGGAACGGCTCGGCGTCCTCGCCGGCCCAGTCCACGTAGGCGGGCAGCGGCACGAGGCTCGCCTCGCGGGTCACGGGCGTGGGCTCGGGCCCGTCCCAGACCTCGAACTCGAAGAGGGACACGCCGTACTTCACTCCTCCGAACGGGGTGCGTTCGATCGTCTGCATGCGCACGAAGGAGACCGGCTCGGTGGTGGTGAGGCTCTGCCGGTCCACCGTGCCGCAGACCGGCTCGATCACGTCGGTGGCGTCGCTCCAGCTGCCCTCGGCCCCGGTGTCGGAGACCTGCAGCTTGTACTTCGCCGCGCAGGCGTCCTCCCAGTAGATCGTCACGTGGTCCACGACCGCGGGGGAGGCGAGCTCGACCTGGATCCAGGCGTCGTCGGAGGTGTTCCCCGACCACCGGGTCGACCGGTCCCCGTCCGTGGCCAGGTCGGTGCTCCAGCGCCCGTCGCTCACCTCGGTGCCCGAGGCGCTGACCTCCGCTCCGGCCGAGGCGAGGGCGAGATTCGTGCCCTCGTCCGCCGGTGCCGCTTGCGCGGGCGGCGCGGTGAGCGCGGGGGCCGAGAGACCGAGCGCGAGCGCCAGGACTCCCAGGCCGGCTCCCCACGTCTGCGGGCGCCATGACTGTCGTAACTTCATTGTTCATCCTTCGGATCGCACAGCGAATGCTCGCTCATGGTAGCCGAAGGTGCGCGAAGTTGTTAGTCCCTGTTCAACATGCGTCAGATTCCATCATTCGCGGTGATCACAGGTCGAGGGACAGGCCGGCGGCAAGCTCGGCGGTGTCGCTCAGGCCGGCGGCGCGCTGCTCGCCCCGGCTCGGCGCGATGCGCACCCGGCCCGCGTGCTCGAGCACGTCGATGGGCGTTCGATAGACCCCGGAGAGCAGCTCCGGCGTGCACACCTCCCGCACGGGTCCCGCGGCGTGCACGCGACCGCGATCCATGAGCACGAGGTGATCGCCGTAGGAGGCCGCCGCGTCCAGATCATGCACGACGATCCCCACGGCCGCCCCGCGCGCGGCGATCCCGCGGGCGAGCCGCAGGGTCGACTCGGCGTGGGCGATGTCCATGGCGGCGGTCGGCTCGTCGAGCAGGAGCACGCTGGCCTCGTGCACGGGCATCGCCTGGGCGAGCACCCGGGCGAACGCGGCCCGCTGCCGCTCCCCGCCGGAGAGGGTGGTGATCTCCCGATCGGCGAACTCGGTCAGCTCGGTCAGGTGGAGCACCCGGGAGACGATCGCGTCGTCGTCCCCGGGCGTGGTGTTCCACGGGGTCCGTCCCATCGCCACGACCTCGCGCACCGTGAACGGGAAGGCGACGGTCGAGTCCTGGGCCATGACGGCCCGCAGCTGCGCGGCGCGGCGCACCGGGATCCGCGCGAGTTCCTCCCCGCCGAGGGTGACGCTGCCGCGGTCGGGCGCGAGGTACCCGGCCGCCACCGACAGCAGGGTCGACTTGCCGGCCCCGTTCGGCCCGATGAGGGCCGTGACGAGCCCGGGCGCGAAGGCGACCGAGACGTCGTCCAGAATCCGTGCGCCCCCGATCGAGACGCTCACGCCGGCGAGGGCGAGGGCGGCCATCAGGCGCGCACCCCCTGCCCGCGCAGGGTCCGCCGCAGCAGCACCAGGAACAGCGGGCCGCCGACCACGGCCGTGAAGATCCCGATCGGCAGGTCCCCGAAGGGGATGATCGTGCGCGCCACGATGTCGGCGAGGCTGAGCAGCACCGCTCCCCCGAGCGCCGAGAGCGGCACGAGGTAGCGGTGCGAGGGCCCCACGAGCAGCCGGAGCGCATGCGGAACGATGAGCCCGACGAAGGCGATGACCCCGGAGAACGCGACCGCGACCCCCGTGAGGAGGCACACGAGCAGGATCGCGATGACGCGCAGTCGCTCGACCGGCACCCCGCTCGTGGCGGCCGAGGTGTCCCCGAGGGCGAGCACGTCGAGGTTCCCGCGCACGAGCAGGCAGCCGGCGAACGCAACCGCGAACACGCCCCCGGTGATCGCCACGCTGCTCCAGCGCGCGTCCGAGAGGGTGCCGAGCTGCCAGAAGATGACCTGCTCGCGGGAGGAGGTGTCGCCGAGGAAGATGAGGAAGCTCGTGGCCGCGGTCGCGATCGCGTTGATGGCGATGCCCGTGAGCACGAGGGTGAGCACGGCCGCCTTGCCGCCGGTGCGGGCCAGTGCCCAGACCGCGAGCGTGACCACGAGCGCGCCGAGGAACGCCGCGATCGGCAGCGCCGCGGGGGTGACGGCGGTGAGGCCGAAGACGATGACGACCGCCGCCCCGACCGAGGCGCCCGAGCTCACCCCGACGATGCTCGGCTCGGCGAGCGGGTTCGCGAACACGCCCTGCATCACGGCGCCCGCGACCGCGAGGCAGGCGCCGACGATCATCGCCAGCAGCGCGCGGGGGAAGCGGATGGCCCACAGGGCGGCGTCGAGGCGCGACTCGCTCGGGGAGGCCGCGCCGGTGAGCACGCGCACGAGGGAATCGACCACCTCGCCGGGGGTCGTGTCGAACTGCCCGATCGTGGCCGAGGCCACGAGGGTGGCGAGGAGTCCGACCGTGAGCACCGAGCCGACGATCGCGGCGCGCAGGCCGCGCCGGTTCGCCCGCAGGCTGCCGGCGCCGCGGGCTGGACCGGGCCGCGCGGGCTCCCGGGCGGCGAGGGTCTCGGGCGCGTCCGGCGCGGTGATCACGAGGCGTCGCCGCCGGTGTAGATCGCCTCGGCGAGCGCCACGAGGTTCTCCGGGGTGCGGGGGCCGTAGGCGAGGAGCTGACTGTCCGCGGCGGTGACGACGCGCTCGTTCATCCCGGCGGTGGTCGCGGCCATCCCGGGCCGGTCGAGGAAGCCGTCGATCCCGCCGCTCGATTCGACGCCGTCGTCCATGGCGAGCACGATCTCGGGATCGAGGCTCACGAGGGACTCCGCGTTCGCGGGCCGCAGGTTGTCGATGCCGTTCTCCCCGGCGACGTCCGCGAGCCCGAGCGCCCCGAGGATGTCGGCGGCGCCGTACTCGGCGCCGAGGATGAAGAACACCCCGGCGGTGCCGCGCACGTAGAGCACCAATCCGCGAGGTGGCCGCGGGGTGCCCGCGGCGAGCTCCTCGACCCGCTCGAGCGCGACCGTGAGCCGGTCCTGGGTGTCCTCCGCCAACGTGGTCGCCTCCACCGCCATCCCGACGGCCGCACCGACCGCCTCGATGGTCGTCGCGATTCCCTCGAACGTGGGGATCTGCTCGAATCGCACGACCGTGACCCCGCCGGCCTCGAGCTGGCTGTAGGCGGCGGCGGTTCCGATCGTCGTGTTGGTGAGGATGAGGTCGGGCTCGAGTCCGAGGATCGCCTCGACGTTGAGGTCGTGGCCGCCGCGGGTGACCACGGGCAGGTCCGCGAGCGAGGCCTGCAGGTCCGAGTTGGCGCGCCCCACGAGGGAGTCCCCCAGCCCGAGCCCGATGACCGTGTCGGTGAGCGTGCCGTACAGGTCGAGGCTGAGCAGGCGGTCGGCCTTCTCGATCGTGACCTGTTCCCCCGCCGCATCCGTGATGGTCACGGGCAGGCTCGGCCTCGCCCGCGTCACGACCGGCTCCATGTCCGGCACATCGGCCGCGTGGGCGGGCCCGGTGAGGTCGAGCGCATTGACGACGGCGCCCGGCTCTCCCGCGTCCTCGCCCTCGGTCGCGGCTCCGGTCGGGGTCGCCGCGGTGGCCCCCGTGGTCGCCGTCGCGGCGGGGTCGCCCCCGGTTGCGGGGGCGGAGCAGCCCGCCGCGAGCATGGCCAGGGCGGCGATCGTCGCGGCGGCGATCCTGGACCGCTTCACGGGCGACTCCTTGCTGTGGTGGTCGATCGGTCGATCTGTCGTTGTGAAGGACCGGGTGCCCCCGGGGATCGCCCCGGGAGCACCCGATCGTTCGGTCAGCGGCGCAGCGCTGAACCGCGGCGCGTGGTCCGCGCCCGGGCGAGCAGCAGGACCGCCCCGGCGAGGGTGAGTCCCGCGACGAGGGCGATGAGATCGTCCGCGCCCCCGAGGCCGGTGTGGGCGAGCCCGTCGCCGGTGTAGGTGGTGCCGTCGGCGTTCACGCGGTTGCCGTCCTGGTCGTAGCAGACCTCCTCGGTCGTGTCGGCGGTGGCCCCGCTGACGGAGAGCGTGAGGGAGTCGAGGGATTCACCGGCGGAGTAGAAGCCGGCGAACGCCTTCGCCCCGGCGGCGGTCAGGGTGGCGGATGCCGTGCCGCCCTGGCCGGAGACCGACGAGAACGACAGGTCGGCGAAGGTCACGCCGCGGGCGGACAGGTCGTTGCCCTCCATGTCCTGGGAGGCGATGTCGGCGACGAGCACGCCGGAGCGGGCGCCGGTCACCTTGACCCGCACGTTCGAGACGGTCGTGGTGAGCACGCCGTCGTGGCCGGAGAAGTGGACGGATCCGGGGAAGGTGACGGTGCCGGCGCCGGAGGCGTCGAGGCTGCCCGATCCCGCGCCCCAGGTGAAGCCGCCGCCGCCGCGGGCCGCCCCGCCGGCGGTGGAGATCGATCCCTTCGCGATGCCGCCCTCGATGTAGCTCGCGAACGAGGACTTGACGCCCCAGGTCAGGCGCGGGGTGCCCGCCGAGCCCTGGACGGTCTCGACGGTGCAGGTGACGACCGTGCCGTCGTCCTTCTGCTTCTCGAGCTTGCCGGTCACGACCGGGGCCGTGTTCTCGAGGGCCGGGCCCTCGTTCTCCTCGGCCTCCGGCTCCTGACCGTCCGGCTGCTCGGGCGTGGTGCCCGGCTGCTCCGGCGTGCCACCCTCGCCCGGACCGGCCGGGAAGAGTGCCTCGAGCTGGTCGTCGGACAGGGTGATCGGCGCGGTGTCGATGAGGGTCGCCTCGGTCAGGCTCCCGTGCGCGGACCAGGTGAGCAGCTCGAAGTCGCCGCCCTCGGGCAGCTCCCCCGCGGGCACGGACAATTCGGTCGCCCATGCCCCATCCCGCACCTGCTGCGGCATGATCCAGGTGAGCGCCAGCGCACTCGTCGAGGCGTTGATGTCCTCGTAGCTCTGCGTCGCCGCGTCGCGGATCGCGGCGTAGAAGCCCATCGCGGGCTTGGCCGACCCGTCGGCGCCCTCGGCATCCGGCAGGTCGACATAGCCGCTGCCCGAGACTGCCACGGTCAGCCCGTCCGTCGCCGAGGCCGCGGTCACCGCCACGGTCGTCTCGGGAGCGTCGGTCCCGTCCGTGCCGCCCTCGCCGGATCCATCTCCGGGCCCCTCGCCCGCATCACCGGGGAAGAGTGCCTCGAGCTGGTCGTCGGACAGGGTGATCGGCGCGGTGTCGATGAGGGTCGCCTCGGTCAGGTTCCCGTGCGCGGACCAGGTGAGCAGCTCGAAGTCGCCGGCCTCGGGCAGTTCCCCCGCGGGCACGGACAGTTCGGTCGCCCATGCCCCGCCGCGCACCTGCTGCGGCATGATCCAGGTGAGCGCCAGCGCACTCGTCGAGGCGTTGATGTCCTCGTAGCTCTGCGTCGCCGCGTCGCGGATCGCGGCGTAGAAGCCCATCGCGGGCTTGGCCGACCCGTCGGCGCCCTCGGCGTCCGGCAGGTCGACATAGCCGCTGCCCGAGACCGCCACGGTCAGCCCGTCCGTCGCCGAGGCCGCGGTCACGGCCACGGTCGTCTCGGGAGCGTCGGTTCCGTCCGTGCCGCCCTCGCCGGATCCATCGCCGGGCCCCTCGCCCGCATCACCGGGGAAGAGTGCCTCGAGCTGGTCGTCGGACAGGGTGATCGGCGCGCGGGCGAGCTCGGTGTCCTCGGTGAGGAAGCCGTGCGCGACCCAGGAGACGACCTCGTAGTCCGATTCGCGGTCGAGCTGGTCGGCACCGGCGACCAGGCTCGTGGACCAGGCGCCGTCGCTCACCGCTGTCGGCCGCACGTACTGCAGCGCGGTCGCGAGATCCTGGTCGGCGTTGAGTTCCGCATCGCTGATCGAGGTGTCGACGAGGGCGAGATAGAAGCCCGCCGCGGGCGTCCCCAAGCTCGACTCCGGCAGGTCGGCGAACCCGGTTCCAGAGGCGCTCAACTCGAGCCCGTCCTGCGCGCTCGCCCCGGTCACCTCGACCTCCATCTCACCCGCGAACTCCGCGGCGACGGCTGGGATCTCCCGACCCCCGTCATCAGCCTCATCGGCCATCGCCGGTGTCGCTGCGATGACGCCGACGGCGGCGAGGGCGAGCGTGGAGAGGGCACTCGCGGAGCGCCGCCACGGCCGAGACGGACTCGTTCTCAACATGGGTTCCTCGTTCTTGATCGATCGCGATGCGTCTGCCTCGCCCGGGTCACCGGCATCCACGCCGGAGCGCGAGTAAGGCTAGCCTTCCCTCGCTTTATATCGCAACACGCACCTTGCATATTGATCTGACAGGCTGTCGGATCCCCGTGACGCCGGCGCGATCGGCTCGGCGGCGGCGATTGCGGCCGTCGCCGACCAGCATCGGCGGCGCCGCCGCGTGACCGACCTCACGCCCCGGCCGACCGCACGTCTCAAATACGTGACTCACAACTGTCGTTATTCGACGCACCGTGCCATAGTGTGCTGACGCACTGTCGTGACAATGCGTCAGCACGGCCGGCCCCGCCTGCCACCCACACACCGCCGTCGATCGAGGAACGCCGTCGCCATGACCACCACGCCCCTGTCGGAACTGCTGCGCACCGCCACCCGGGAACAGCACGAGCACGCCGAGACCCGCACGTTCGTCACCGACCTCATGTCGGGCCGACTCGGGCGCCCCGCCTATATCGACCTCGCGGTCCAGCACGAGGCGATCTACACGGCACTCGAGCAGCTGGGCGAGCGACTCTCGAACGATCCGATCACCGCCGCCTTCCTGCTGCCCGAGCTCATCCGGCTGCCGAGCATCGAGGCGGACCTCGTGGCCATGGTGGGCGCGGACTGGCGCGAGCACACGAGCCTCGTTCCGGCCACGGAGGTGTATGTCGATCGCCTCGCCGCGATCTCGACCCCGGCCCAGTACGTGGCGCACGCCTACACGCGCTACCTCGGCGACCTCTCCGGCGGCCAGGCGATCAGCGCGATGCTGCGCCGCCACTACGGCATCCCGCCCGAGGAGCTGACCTTCTACTCCTTCACCGCCATCCCGAAGGTCAAGCCGTTCAAGGACTCCTACCGCGCGCTGCTCGACGCGGCCGCCTTCACCGACGCCCAGCGAGCCGAGGCCGTGGCCGAGGCGAAGATCGCGTTCGACCTCAATGCCGCCCTCTTCGTCGATCTCGGGGCCCGGAACGAGAGCCTGGAGGTCGCAATCTGACACGGGTCGGCGGGCCATACCCGCCACCATTTCGGCCGCGCCGGAGAATTCCTCCGGCGCGGCCGCTTCATATACAGCCGTCTCACTTCACCAGGCCGATCGACTGCTAGCATCGGGATGATTTCTGGTGCCATGGACGGCAGGGGCGAAAACGCACTCACGGGAAGAGGGCGTATCGCGGGTTCCACTGCCGCTTATTGTCGCCGGGCGATCACTGATCGAACATTCCGTCCTTCCATCAGTTGGAGTTGAGATGAAGCAGTCCACCCGTTCACGCAAGTTCAAGGCGATCCTCGCCGGCGGCGCCGTGCTGGGCGTCGGCGCGGCCGTCACCCTGGCCGCCTGGAGCGACGATCAGGCGGCGACCGGCACCTTCACGACCGGCACGTTCGCGCTCCAGAGCAGCACCGACGGCACGAACTGGGCGAACAACGGCCAGAGCGCGCCGGCCACGCTCGCGTTCGATGCGGGCACCCTGGCACCGAGCGACACCGTGGCCGCCCCGTTCGGGCTCCAGGTGACCGGCGACTATTCGGCGGACGTGACGATGTCCACGAGCGGCACGGCACTCACCGGCCTGACGTACGACCTGTACGAGGTCGGCGATGCGGCCGAATGCACGACCGGGGTCGCCGGCGACCCAGTCCTGACCGACTCCAACCTCGACACCGGCACCTACAACACCACCCTCGACGCGGGCACACCCGCGTTCCTGTGCTTCGTCGTGACGGCCTCGGCCGACCTGGCGCAGGGCGCCTCGGCGTCCACGACCTGGACCTTCGACGCGGAGTCCAAGTAGTCGTATTCGAACGGGTGGGGTCTCGACCCCGGTCGAGACCCCACCGGTGGAAGCGGATAGATGAGACCACGCCATTCCTCGCCGCCCCCGACCCTGCGTGACCGCGCCGGCGGATTGCTGCTCAACCTCGCGGCAATCGCCGGGGCGGTCATCGCCGTGCTCGCCATTGCCGGAATCTCCCTGAATATCAGTATCGTGCTCTTTCGCACGGGATCGATGGGGCCATCGATCCCCGCCGGTGCCGTGGCGCTCGTGCGCGAGGTCCCCGCCGCCGGGATCGAGATGGGCGACGTGGTGACCGTGGAACGCGAGGCCGGGCAGCTGCCCGTCACCCACCGCGTGATCGAGGTCCTCGGCACCGACGCGGCCACGGGCGAGACGCGCTTTCGGATGCAGGGCGACGCGAATGCCGAGCCCGACACCCGGGTCTACGACGCGATCGAGGTGCGCCGCGTGCTCGGCTCGGTTCCGGGCGGAGCCCGGATCGTCGCCGCCCTCGGGAACCCGCTGGTGCTCGGCCCGATCACGCTGGCGGCCGCACTCCTCGTGCTCTGGGCCTTCTGGCCGCGGGAGGACACACCTCCCGCACCCGCCGGCGATGCTGCGAGCGACCGAGACGGCGGGCACAGTGGGCACGGCGGGAGCGGTGGGCACAGCGGGCACGGTGGGAGCGGTGGGCGCGGTGGGCACGGCGGGCGCGGCGCGAGCGTGACCGCGGTCGTCGCCCTCGCCGCCCTGCTGCACCTCGGCCCGGGGGCGACCGTGGCCCGTGCCGCGCCGACCCCACCGGCCCCGACGACCCCGACGGCCCCGGCGGCTCCACCGGCTCCGGTGAGCCCGGCGACCACGCAGCTGATCGAAGGCGAGTACCTGCGTCTTCGAACGGTCGAGGCGCCCGGGATGCGCTCCCTCACCCCGGGGGAGAGTGCCGCATGGATCGTGGGCGTGTGGGCCGAGGCCCCCGACGGACACGGCGGCCGGATCGACGTGGACGTGCGCGCCTCGGGCGTCGCGGATCGGGGGCGGTTCTCGGCGCGGATCACGAGCTGCGATATTCCCTGGCGCGGCGCCGCCTGCCCCGGCGAGGAGCAGGTACTCCTCGCCGGGGCGGACGTCGTCGACCTCACGGGGCGGGACCTCCTCGGCTTCGACTCGACCGAGGAGCGCTGGCTCCGCATCGACGTGACCCTCGACCCCCGCGCGCCCCAGGACGGCTCGGTCGACCTGACCGTGCGCGCCCGCGGCTTCGGCGAGGAGATCTCGGACGACGGGGCTCACCTCCCGGCCACGGGTGCCGGTCCCGCATGGCCCGCCCTCGCGGCGGGGCTGCTCGCACTCACGGCGGGCGCCGCCCTCATTCGCAGGAGGACGACCCGATGACGCGCCGAACCGGCCGGGACCGGTCCAGTTCCCGGGGGACCGGATCACAGCGGTCCCGTTCCCACGTGGCCGCGGCCGCCTGCGCCGCCGCAGCGCTCACGCTCACGGTCGGCCTCGGCGCCTCGGGCACGGACGCGGCCTGGCGGGCGAGCGAACGAGCCGAGGCCACGTTCACGGCGGCTTCCCTCAACACGGTGAATGATCTGGAATGCAAAAGTGGAGGTCTGTTCGGGCTGGGAAATCGGCAAGTGAAACTCAGTTGGTCACCGCCGGATGACGCACCCGCCGGCGCCAAGTTGACCTATCTCGTGACGTGGACGCGGCCGGGAGGCGAATCTCGCGCGGCGGTGGTGGACTCCACGGAGTACACCCTCAGCCCGGAGAACATCACCCTCGGCCTGACACTCACAGCGAGCGTGTCGGTTCAGCTCGGTCCGTGGACCAGTGCAGCAGTCACTGAGAACCTCCTCGCCGTCAACGTACTCGTCGGTCTCGTTCTCACCTGCATGGGCCCGCCAGCCTGAGATCGACGGCCGGGGACGATCGACGCCGCCGCCGCCGTGTCAAAGCACTGTCGCCTGCTCGGTAGGCTGAGCAGCGTCCTGCGTGTCCGCAACAACGAGGTGACCGATGGTCCAGCGCCAGTTCCCGAAGCCCGCCGAGATCTTCGAGCTCATGCAGTTCAAGAAGCCCGAGCTCGACGGCAGGAGGCGCCGCCTGGACGCGGCCCTGACGATCGAGGACCTGCGGGCGATCGCCAAGCGCCGCACCCCCGCGGCCGCCTTCGACTACACCGACGGCGCGGCCGAGGGGGAACTCTCCCTCGCCCGGGCCCGGCAGGCATTCAAGGACATCGAGTTCCACCCGGCCGTCCTCAACGACGTCTCCCGCCTCGACACGACCGCCTCCGTCCTCGGCGGCACGTCGACGCTGCCGTTCGGGATCGCCCCCACGGGATTCACCCGGCTCATGCAGACCGAGGGCGAGATCGCCGGTGCCGGGGCGGCGGGCGCGGCGGGCATCCCGTTCACCCTCTCGACCCTGGGCACCACCTCGATCGAGGCCGTCAAGGCCGCCAACCCCCACGGGCGGAACTGGTTCCAGCTCTACGTCATGCGCGAGCGGGAGATCTCCTACGAACTCGTGCGCCGGGCCGCGGCGAGCGAGTTCGACACCCTCTTCTTCACCGTCGACACCCCGGTGGCCGGTGCGCGCCTGCGGGACGCGCGGAACGGGTTCTCGATCCCGCCGCAGCTGAGCCTGGGAACCGTGGTCAACGCGATTCCCCGCCCGTGGTGGTGGTTCGACTTCCTCACGACCCCGAAGCTGGAGTTCGCCTCGCTGTCGGCCACCGGGGGCACGGTCGGGGAGCTGCTCGACTCGGCGATGGACCCGAGCATCGACTTCGACGACCTCGCGGTCATCCGCGACCTGTGGCCCGGCAAGATCGCGATCAAGGGCGTGCAGACCCTCGCCGACGCGAAGAAGCTCGCCGACCTCGGGGTCGACGGGATCGTGCTGTCCAACCACGGCGGCCGCCAGCTCGACCGCGCCCCGATCCCGTTCCACCTGCTGCCCGAGGTCGCGCGGGAGGTCGGCGACGACGTCGACATCGTGCTCGACACCGGGATCATGAACGGCGCGGACATCGTGGCCTCGATCGCCCTGGGCGCGAA
Organism: Pseudactinotalea sp. HY158; assembly: GCF_009660225.1. Taxonomy (NCBI): domain Bacteria; kingdom Bacillati; phylum Actinomycetota; class Actinomycetes; order Micrococcales; family Cellulomonadaceae; genus Pseudactinotalea; species Pseudactinotalea sp. HY158. The sequence goes on along the minus strand of NZ_CP045920.1, from coordinate 738,650 downwards.
GTTCACCCTCATCGGACGCGCCTACCTGTACGGGCTCATGGCCGGGGGCCGCGAGGGTGTCGACCGCGCGATCGAGATCCTCGCCGACCAGGTCGTGCGCACGATGAAGCTGCTGCAGGTCACGTGCACGGACGAACTCGAGTCGAGCCACGTGACCCAGCTCCAGCGGCTCCTCCCGCGCGGCTGAGACTCAACCGCCGACGATCACGTTCGGGCTTCCGGGCCCGGGCGCGATCGGGGTGCCGTGCATGCTCTGGTCCCCGAGCCGGGCGGCGGGGAAGTTTCCGATGAGCACGGTCGTGCTGCCCATCGCGATCCCGTTCGGGGGCCCGACGCAGGCGATGCCGCTGGGCATCGCGTTCGCCACGGCGGCCGGCTGCCCGCCGATGAGCACCGTCATCACCCCGGCCGCGGGGGTGATGGGCCCGCCCACGTGCGGCTTCGGCCCGTCGAACAGCGGGCACAGCGCGGAGTCGCCCACCCGCAGCGCCGGTCCCATCGGCATGGCCCGACTCCCCTCTCGCCGCTAGTCCTCGGCGGGCTTCGGCGCCGGCTTGAGCATCTGCCCGCCCCAGAGCACGGCCGTGTCGCACGTGGTCGGCGGCGGTGTCTGCGCGGGCGGCACGCCCACCTCGTCGCACCGCACCACCATCCGCAGCCGCGAGCCCGACGACGCCACGAACGGCGCCTGGAAGTGGTAGTCGGTGTTGCGGAAGTTCTCGAGGGCGACGTCGAAGATCACGCTGTCGTCGAGGTGCACCTCGAGCCGGCCGAAGTCGCCCTGCGGGTTCGAAAGCACGAAGTCGGTGAGCTTGAGCGTCGTCTTCTCCGGCACCTCGAAGATCGCCTGGTTGGTCGAACCCGCCGCGGTGGTCGTGTGCAACCGGTCCGAGATCGGGGAGACCACCTCGTCGAGGGTCGGGCTGCCCACGAGCTCGTTCGCGGTATTCGCGGCGTCACCCGCGTCGACGGCGGAGCTCTGTGCCGACTGCGCGGCCGTGCCGGCCTGGTCGGCCTTCTCCCCCGCCTGCTGTGCCGCCTGCATCGCGTCGGCCGCCCGTTCGTTCGCCTGCTCGACGGGTTCGGCCACCGCGGCCTGTGCGGCGGAGACGATCGTCGGCTTGAGCAGCAGGAACCAGAGCAGTGCGAGCAGGATGAGCAGCGCCAGCAGGGCCAGGAGCAGTTTGGGCAGCCACGTGGGCACGAGCGGTTCCTGAACGTGCGTGCCGTCGAGTACGACCGGGGTCGAGGCGTCGGCCGCCACCGTCACCGTGAACGGATGGGTGACCTCCGGCCCCCGCCAGAACTTGTCGAGCGGGGAGACCTTGAGGTCGGTGAACATCGCGTGCCCCGGCTCGACCGTGAGCGACGGCGGGGTGACCTCGACCTCGAGCGCCCCGGCCTCGTCACCGCCCGTGAGCTGCACGGTGACCGGCGCGTTCCCGCGGTTGTCGACCGCGAGCCGATGACGGGCGCCCCGCCGGCCGTGCGACGTGCGCGGAATGAGCTCGGCCGTGGTCTGCAGGAACGGGAGGACCTCGACCATCCCCTCGGGAACGACCACGTTCTCGGGGTTCTCCGTGGGGATGACCCGGACGCCGAAATCGAACCGTCCGGCCGGCACCTGTGCGGAGACGGGGGGCGCGAAGGTGATCGCGGCCGTGGTCTGCGCCCCGGGGTAGAGCCCCGTGATCTCGGCGGGCTCGACGCTCGTCCATTCCTGGGGCACCCCCAGGACCTCGAACCGGTAGCCCTCGACGATGTCGCTGTCGTTGCGTATGAGCAGCGGCACCGTCTCCGTGGTGCCGGCCGTCAGCCGAACGGTTGTCTCCTCGAGTCGCGCCATCGTGCTCATATTGTGATCGTAGGAAGATCACACGGATGATTCATGGCCGTACAGCCGTCTTCCGGGGCACTCGAAGCTGCCCGTTAAGTCCGTGTTAAGCGGACGTAAAGTGCACCGCGTCATACTCTCGTCGAACCGCAACCCCGACGACGCGACCGAACCGTTCCGTCCCGTTCCCCCGGCCGAAGGAGTTCCGATGGAGATCATTCAGGTATGGATCAGCGCAGCAGACCCGATCTCGCGCGCCGGAATCATCAGTCAACTCCGGGTGCGCCCGGAATTGCGACTCCTCGACACCGAGGAGCGGGAATCGGCCGATGTGGCCATGATCGTGACGACCTCGCTCGACGAGCCGACGCTGCGCCGGCTCCGCAGCGCCCAGCGCCGGGGCATCACCAAGTCGGTCCTGGTGATCAATCAGATCGATGACGGCGAGCTCGTCACCGCGATCGAGGCGGGCGTCGTCGGCGTCGTCCACCGTGAGGACGCCTCCGCCGACCGGCTCGTCGAGGTCATCCGCATCGCCGCCGCCGGCCAGGGCATGGTCCCCCCGGACCTCCTCGGCCGGCTCATGAGCCAGGTGGGCCAGCTGCAGCGGCAGATCCTCGAGCCCCGCGGGCTGACCTTCAACGGCCTCGCCGCCCGCGAGATCGAGGTGCTGCGCCTCATCGCCGACGGCTACGACACCACCGAGGTGGCCAAGACCTTGAGCTACTCCGAGCGGACGGTCAAGAACGTGCTGCACGACGTCACCTCCCGGCTCCAGCTGCGCAACCGCTCACATGCGGTGGCCTATGCGCTGCGCGAGGGCCTCATCTGACACCGGCGTCCGACACCGGCGAGGTGCCCGTTCGTGCCGGACGACCTGCCCGCACCGCCGTCCCGACCGCCTCGCCGCGCTCGCCCGCGCGGGCGAGACTGGGATGGCGAGCGTCGACGGCGCAGTGGACCACGAGGCACGACGTCCGCGGGCCGGACCGGGCACGACGCCCCGGCGCGCGGGTCATGGAAGGGCTGGAAGCGTGAACCTGAGCAGCACCGAAGGATGCCGGTGAGCACCGGCGTGCCGCTGCCGCGCGCGTGGCGCCACGCGGGCCGGGGCGCGCTCGCGGTGACCCTCCCGGTGGCGCTCCTGCTCACGCTCGGGGGCGTGACCGTCGTCCATCCGCCGCTCGCGGCGCCTCCGCCCGATGCGGTGACGTATCCCGCGGCGCTCGCTCCGCGGATCGCCGTGACCACCTCGGCCACGTTCGACGGCGCCGGCCGGCCGACCGACTCCAGACTGCACGACTTCGCCTACCGCCCGGGGGTCGAGGCGATCGGGAGCCGGTCCATGCTGCCCGCCGGCGACGATTCGGGCGCCGACGATCCGGCGACCGCCGACCTGTCCTACTCGCCCGACGGGAGCGAGGTCGTCTACAGCGAGCAGACCGACCCGGACGACAACCCGGACACTCCCGACGTCTGGCGGCTCATGACGGCCGGCGTGCTCGGCGCCCAGGAGGATCAGGCCGCAGGCCCCCTCGACGCCCCCACCCCGCTCGACGCCTCCCCACGCGAGACCGACAGCGATTTCGGGGCGCAGTGGTCACCGGACGGACGCCATATCGCGTTCGTGCGGAACCGGCCCGTCGACGCCGCCGGGCAGCCCGCCGCGGACGGGCCGCGGATCTGGATCTACGACCTCGACCAGCCCGCGGACGACTCCGCCCCGAACCCGGCGCCGATCGAGCTGCCCGATCCGGCGGGCGACGACACGCTCATCCAGTGGAGCATCGACCCGTCCTGGTCGCCGGACGGCGGTTCACTCGTCTTCCGCGGTCGGATCGGTGAGTTCATGGGCATGTTCGCACCCCCGCAGCCCGGCTACCGCGACGGACCCTCCGCGCTGTGGCACTACGACCTGTCGAGCGGAACGGCGAGCGAGATCGTGCTCGGCCCCGGCGTCTGCTTCACGATGGCGGACGAGGACGACTACTGCCCGGACGACTTCTCGGGGATCGACGAGCTTGCCTGGTCCCCGACGGACCCGCAGGTCCTAGCGATCGTGGAGGATGGGTTCACCGTCTACCGGCTCACGCTCCCGGCCGATCTGACGCCTGTTGCAGGCACCATCACCGTGACCGAGAATGCGGTGGGCTGGACCGACGCCGACGCCGTCGACCCCGAGTACGAGGGGCCGACGATCAACGACATCGCCTGGCTGCCGACCGGATCGCTTCTGCTAGACGTCGACACGTGGACCGGCGAGGGCGACCAGTACTCCATCTTCGAACTGCCTCCCCCGACCGACGACGAGCCGATGCCGGCCGCGACCCTGCTGACCGACCAGTTCGCGTACGCGACCTCGATGTCCGTGCAGCCGTGGAGCGACCTGGGGCTCGAGGCCGAGCTCTCCCCCGCCACCGTTGTCGGAACCCCGGTCACGGTCACGGTGACCGTGACGAATCACGGCCCCTCCCCCTCCCGGCCCGGATGGCTCCTCCTCGGAATTCCCCGAGGGTCGACCGCCGTGCAGCCGCCCCCCGGGTGCGTGATCGCGTCCTCCTCCGCGGTGCGCTGCGAGGTGGCCCGCCTCGAGCCGCTCACAGAGACGCCGGATGCGTCGGCACAGCTGAGCGTCGAGTACTCCTTCACCCCACAGGTGCCGGGCGGCACCTACTGGGATGCGTCCGTATCGTCGCCCTCCCCGGACCCGACGGTGTCTCGATTCGCGGGCGGGTCGAACTACGAGTCCGACTACCTGACGCTGGCCGACGAGCCCTCCCTGCCCACGAACGCCCGGCAGGAACGGCTCTCGTTCACGATGGACCGGGTCGGCGAGATCGACGGGGAGAACTCCTGGAGCCTCGACCTCGTGCAGTCACTCGCCGACCCCGCGAGCACGAGCGAGAACTACCGGGTGCTCGCCTCGGGCACGGTCGACGGCCCCGAGGGGCCACAGCTCCGCAACGAGGACGGCCTCGACTACTCCCCGGACGGCTCCCGCGTGGCATACTCCCGCGAGATCCTCCCGACTGAGGAGGCGAGCTACGACACGGAGAACCACCGGATCGTCGTCGCCGATGTGAGCGGGAGCCGGCAGGCCGATCCGGGCACGTTCGGCGGCGCCACCGAGATCGTGGCGCCCGAGCCACCACCGAACCCCGTACCCGACGACCTCTTCACCGATGTGGACCCCGCGTGGTCGCCCGATGGTTCCACCCTGGCCGTCGTGCGCCGCTACTTCGATCCCGACGCCTCCTGGACGACGATCGGGTCGAGCAGGGTGCTGCTCCTCGACCCGGCCGGCACCGACGCCGCCACGGATCTCCTCGACCCGACCTGGCTGGCCGACACCGGCGGCCTCGAGATCTCCTCGCCCACCTGGAGTCCGGACGGCGGTGGGATCGTCTTCGCCGTCGAGGACGGATCCGTCGCGGGTTCGGATCAGCCGCGCGGGCTCTGGTACGTGCCCGTCACGGGCACGACCGAGACTCCCGTGCCACTCGATTTCGCACCCGGCGTGACCGACTGCGCCGGGCTGTCCGAGCCGTGCATGGGGATCGTGCCCGCCCGCGCCCCCGCCTTCTCACCCCCCGGCGGCTCCGGTCCGGCGCGGCTCGCGGTGACCGCGGGCGCGCCGGAGTTCGAGGGCGGGCGTTCTGGGGACGCCGTCTTCGTGCTCGACCTGCTCACCCGCCCCGGCGCCCCACCGACCGCGAGCGCGGTCACGCGCCTGAGCGCGGAGCAGGATCCCGACCTCGACGAGTGGGTGGGCTTCTACGAGCCCGCCTGGTCACCCGACGGAGGCCTCCTGACGACCGCCGCCCGGACCGAGGCGTTCGAGGGGACCGGGGAGGAACCATCGAGCCTCGTCACCTTCCACCTCGACGACGGCGTGTCGACCGTGGACTTCCGGCCCCTCGCGCCGGAGTACTCGCTCTCGAACCCCGCCTACGAACCCGTCGCCGACCTGGCGATCGGGCTCGAGGCCGACGCCGAGGTCACCGCCGGGCGGCCGGCGACGGTCGAGTGGACCCTGACGAACACCGGGCCCTCCCCCGCCCGGGACGGGGAGGTGACGATCGAGATCCCCGCGGGTGCGGAACTCGACTACGTGCCCTACCGCTGCACCCTCGCCTCGACGACCCTCACGTGTTCGGTCGACGGGCCGATCGCCGTCGGCGACAGTGTCTCCGGGCAGATCGACGTGTACCTGAGCACCGCCGGCGCCAACGACGTGACCGCCGCGATCCGCACGAACTCGATCGATCCGGTGGCCGACAACGACGAGGTGGCGATCACGATCGACGCGGCCGCCCCGACCTACCCGGAAACGGAGCGGATCGCCTTCAGTCTGCGAGGCGAGCAACCGAGCGAGTACTACTCCGGCCCGCCCTCGCACGATCTCGTGCAGGCGGTCCCCGAGCCGGCCGGTGCGGCCGGCCCGGACTCCTACCTCGTTCTCGCCGACAGCGTCTTCCCCGAGCTGACGTTCCCGGGCGGCGCCGGCACCGGCACCCCGTACCCGACCGACGAGGACAACATCGACTACTCGCCGGACGGCGGCCGGGTCGTCTACGACCGGATCTCCGAGCATCAACTCGACATCGGCTCGGGCTACGCCACGAGCGCCCGGCAACTGGTCGTCGCCGACGTCTACGGTCGGCAGCAGGGAGATCTGGGTGAACCGGGCACCCTCGACCTGGCGAATATCACCGCCCTCACGGACCCGGTCGTCGACGTCGGCGACGACCGCGACGCCCTCTACACCGACAGCGAACCCGTGTGGTCCCCGGATGCGACCCGGGTCGCGTTCGTGCGCGCGCCGTACGACCGCGGCTTCGACGGTGAACTCTCCGTCATCGACGTGGCCACCGGCGACCTCACCTTCCCGCTCGCGGGCTTCGACGACGTCCACAGGGTCTCCAGCCCCACGTGGTCCCCCGACGGCACCGGGCTCATCTTCTCGGCCGTCATCGGCGACACCTACCGGATGGAGTTGTTCTACGTCTCGCTCGCCGATCCCACCCTGCGCCCGATCGTGCTGGGGCCGGACGACTGCGCGGTCGGGAGCGAGCCCTGCGGCGTGGACGGGGCCGAGCCGTCCTGGTCCCCCGGCGGCGATCGAGTCGCCTTCACCGACCTGATCTCGGACTTCGACGGGCTCTTCGTGCTCGACCTGCCGCAGATCGACCCGGCCGGCGCCGGCGACATCGTCGTGACCACGCCCGTCGCCATCGACCTGGCCGACCCCGGGGCCGACCCGGACGCGTACTCCGAGCTCGACGTCAGCGCCGCGACGTGGTCCCCGGACGGGGAGCGGATCGCGCTCGCCCGCTCGCTCGGCAGGGACCGGCCCGATCAGATCGTCGAGATCGATCCGGCCGTCGAGGACGCCGTGCCCACCTCGATGTACACGGCGGAGTACACGAGGTACGCGTACCAATCGGCGGTCGACCACCCCGACTACGTCCCGCTGAGCGACCTGGGCCTCACCCTCGACCACCCGGGGCCGATTCCGGCCCGCGGGTCGACCGCCGTGACCGTCACCGTGACGAACACCGGCCCGTCCCCGGCCCGCGACGCACTCGCGACGATCCCGGTGCCGGACGGTGTCGTGCCGGGCCCGCTGCCGGCCGGATGCACGCTCGCGGCGGCGACGATCACCTGCACCCACGACGACACGATCCCGGTCGGCGACCACGTCACGTTCACCATCCCGGTGGGCCTGCCGGGCGCTGCCGGCGATCACGAGGTGAATGTGACCGTGGCGACCAACTCGATCGACCTGAACGACACGAACGACACGGCCACGATCGTCCTCACGACGACCAGCGTCCCCTCGCCCACGCCCACCCCGCGGCCGTCCGACCCGTCTGACCCCGCGGACACGGACGCCGACCTACGGGTGCGGCTGACGCTCGCGGAGGATCGCGCCTGGCTCGGAGGGGACGGGCTCGAGGCGAGCATCGTCGTCCATAATGACGGGCCCGTGACGGCGGCGGGGACCCAACTCACGTTGAACATTCCGGAGTCCGTGGAGGTCACCGATCCCGGCCCGTGCCCACGGCGGGGCGTGTGCCTGCTGGGTGACCTCGGGCCGGATGAGCAGACGACCCTGAGGCTCACGTTGCTGCCCACCGAGGTCGGCGACCTGGAGATCGAGGCGGTCGTCGCGGCGACGACACCCGACCCGGCGCCCGCGAACAACACGGCCACCGCCGCCTTCGAGGCGGTCCAGGCGACCCTGCGGCTGCTGCCGGCCGTCGCCCGCCCGGGCGATGTCACGCTCCTGTACGGGGTCGACCTGCCGCCCGATGCCGTGATCAGCACGCGCTGGTCGGAGGGGGTCACGGCCTCCGCCGGGCCGATCGAGGCCCGGGACGACGGCACGCTCCGCTTCTCCATGCTCATCATCGAGGGCGACGAGCTCGGCGAGCGGGAGGTCGAGGTGACCCACGTCTCGGGCACGAGCTTCGGGCTCGAGACGCCACCCACGCTGCTCGTGGTCCCGCGGGGCCTGGAGCCGCCCGAATTCGTCACGCGAGGTTGATGTGATCCCGGAGATCGACGAGGCGCTCAGTTCCCTGCTGCGCACCAAGGCGCTCGGCAAGGCGGAGGTGGAGGTGGTCTTCGACGCGCCCACGACCGAGTGGGCGGCGCGACGCAACGCCCCGACCGTCAACCTCTACCTGTACGACCTGCGGGAGGATTCCCGCTGGCGCCAGTGGGGCCTGGGCAACGACGTCGTCGACGGCCGGGTCTCCGCCCGCCGGCCCGCCGAGCGACTCTTCAAGCTCTCCTACCTCGTGACCGCGTGGACCCAGCGCCCCGAGGACGAGCACCGGCTCCTCGACAGCCTGCTCGCGACGCTCGTGTGGCACGAGTCGATCCCCCGCAGCGACCTGACCGGGGCGCTCGCCTCGGCCAAGAACGACGTGCGGCTCTCGGTCGGGATGCCACCGCCCGAGGATCGCGGCTTCGCGGACGTCTGGTCCGCCCTGGGCGGCCAGCTCAAGCCGTCGATCGACGTGGTCGTCACCGCCCCGTTCGTGCCCTCGGAGATCGCGATCGCCCCGCTCGCGAGCGGGGGCGCCGGCGTGGAGATGTCCGACACCGACTCGGGTGCCGCCGACCCCCGGCGCACGAGGCACGAGCCGCCCGGGCGCGCCGAGCCGGCCGAGCCCCCGAGCCGGCGAAGTCCGGCGGGTCGCGCCGCCGAGCCACGACGTGACCGAGCGCGCGGCCGCGCTTCTGGGGGCCCTGGCCGAGGTCGAGCAGCGCATCCGAAATCTCGTAGCCGCGCGGCGGGCCGTCGACCCCGCCCCGGACGACCCCTACCGGGGCCTGTACATCTCCGAGGAGCGCGTGGAACAGCTCCTCGCGAACGCGCGCGCCGTGGCCGATCCCCCCGCCGGCCGCGCCCGGATCGGCCACGGCCCGCTCGCACGCCTCGCGCAGGCGTGCGGGCTCGACGGCGCCGACCTCGACCTGCTCATGACCGCCCTCGCGCCCGAGGTGGAGCCGCGGTTCGAGCAGCTGTTCGGCTATCTCAACGACGACGTCACCCGCCGCCGCGTCTCGGCGGCGGTCGCGTTCGAGCTGTGCGGGCTGGCGCTCACGTCCGGGGCCGACCGCGCCCGGATCACCCACGGCCCGCTGCCGACCTCCGGGCTGCTCACCCTCGAGGACCCCGACCGCCCACTCGCCTCGCGCGCGCTCCGGGTGCCGGAACGGGTCGTCGCCCACCTGCTCGGCGACGACACCCCCGACCCGGACATCGCGGGCCTGCTGGCCCCGCTGCCGCCGGTGGCGTGGGGCGATCCGCTGCCGCTGGCGCGGGCGCTCGAGGGCGGAGCGAATCCGGTGTACGTGCGGGAGCACGGCACCGGCTCGGGCCGACTGCTGGCCGCCGGGGCCCTCGAGCGGGTCGGCCGCGGAGTGCTCAACGTCGAGCTGCCCCCGTGGCCGGACGCCGATCGGGCCCGGGAGGCGCTCCGGCTACTCACCCGGGAGGCCCGGCTCGCCGGGGCCGGCCTCGTGCTCGGCCCGGTCGACCGGCTGCTGCTCGCCCCCGGACTCCTCGATGAGCTCGCCGCGGACGTGCCCGTATGCCTCATCGGCTCGGAGAGCTGGGATCCGCGCTGGAGCCGGCGCCTCCCGCTGCGTATCGACGCCCCCGAGACCACCCTGGCCGAGCGCACGGCACTGTGGGCCGAGCAGCTCGGCCTCGAGGACCCCGCGGGCCTCGAGCTCACCTCGCAGTTCCGCCTGAGCCCCGAGCAGATCCATCACGCGGCCCGGACCGCCCGAGCCGCGGCCGTCGCGGACGGCGCGACCGGCATCGGCGTCGAACACATCCGGACCGGGGCGCGCGCCCAGAACGGCACCGCCCTCGAACGCCTCGCCCGGCGCGTGAGCCCCACCGTCGGCTGGGACGAGCTCGTGCTGCCGGAGGCCGCGCTCGGCGGGCTGCGCGAAGTGGCGCTGCGGGCCCGGCACCGCGAGCGGGTCCTGAGCGAATGGCGGATGCGCCCCGGCGGCGGCCGCGGGCACGGCGTCGCCGCGCTCTTCGCGGGCGACTCGGGAACGGGTAAGACGATGTCGGCCGAGGTGCTCGCGGGGGACCTCGGGCTCGACCTGTACGTCGTGGACCTGGCGACCGTGGTGGACAAGTACATCGGTGAGACCGAGAAGAACCTCGAACGGATCTTCACCGCCGCCGACGGCGTCAACGCGGTGCTCCTCTTCGACGAGGCGGACTCGATCTTCGGGAAGCGCTCCGAGGTCAAGGACGCCCACGACCGGTACGCGAACATCGAGAGCGCCTATCTGCTGCAGCGGCTCGAGACCTTCGACGGCCTCGTGCTGCTCGCCACGAACCTGCGCGCCAATATCGACGACGCGTTCACCCGTCGCCTCGACGTGGTGGTCGACTTCCCCGTGCCGGAGCCCGAGCAGCGCGAGTTGCTCTGGGACGTGTGCCTCGGTCGCCACCTGCCGCGCGCGGACGATCTCGACCTGCGTTTCTGCGCCCAGGCCTTCACCCTCTCGGGTGGGGCGATCCGCTCCGCCGCGATCACCGCCGCGTATTACGCCGCCGACGAGGGGGCCGATGCCGCTGTGCAGATGCGCCACGTGGTCACGGCCGTGCAACGCGAGTACCGCAAGCTCGGCCGGCTCACCCTCGCCGAGGAGTTCGGGGACTACTGGTCGCTGCTGGGGTGAGCGGTCCATTCCTCGGAGCGGAGCGGGACGTGCCCCCTGTGCGTGCGCCGCCTGCGCCAGTCGGGCAGACGTTCATCCATGAGCACTGCGAAGGCCGTGCCGTGGTTGCGCTCGAAGTAGTGCGTCGGCTCATGCTGTCCGACGTCGCTCATGGCTCCTCCGCGCGCGGGCTCGCGTGCCGCCAGGTACTGCTCCACGAGATTGTTCAGCGCGCGCAGCTCGTCCTCGGTGCAGTAGTTCTTCGCGACGGCGATGTCGGCAGCCCTGATCCGGTCGCCGCGCCAGGAGGTCAGCCCCATGGTGGGTTTGGCCGAGTCGGCGCGGTCTCGGACGACCTCGGCGGCGGTCTGGCCGGTGATGGCCCAGTGCAGCTTATTCTGCACGGTGGCGAAGAACGCCTTCGTGATCTCGGCGGCGGAGTCGTAGTCGATCGAGGTCGCGTACACGTCGGTGATCTTCTGGTAGAAGCGCCGCTCGGAGGTGCGGATGTCCTGGATCCGCTGGAGCAGTTCGTCGAAGTAGTCGAAGGGCAGGTCGGGGTTCTTGAGCCGCTCGTCGTCGAGCACGAAACCCTTGACGATGAACTCGCGGAGGCGCTGGGTGGCCCAGATGCGGAACGCCGTCGCGGTCTTGGACCGCACCCGGTATCCGACCGAGATGATCATGTCGAGGTTGTAGTGGGTGAGGGAGCGCCGCACCTGGCGGGAGCCCTCCTGCCGAACTGTTCGGAAATCCCGAACAGTTGCTTCAGCGGCGAGTTCGCCCTCGTCGATGATGTTCGCGATGTGCTCGCTGATATTCGCCTTGGACGAATCGAAGAGGTCGACGAGCTGGGCCTGCGTGAGCCAGACGGTGTCGCCGTCGAAGCGCACGTCGATGCGGGCGTTGCCGGCCTCGTCGCGATAGACGAGGAAGTGGCCGGAGAGTTCGACGTCACTCACGGCGCCTCCTCGGTGACACCCTGGTCCTCCCAGGCTCCGTAGGTCGTGCCGTCGGTCGTCATCCACTGCATGCGGCCGTTGCACGACCGGCCGGTCACGATGGAGCCCGCCGTCGACGGTGAGGAGAACACGATGTTCCGGGTCGTCGTACCGATCGTTCCCTCAACGGCGATGGAGCCGTCGTCGCGGAGCTTGCGATGCAGCGCCTCGTAGCCCGCATACGCCCTCGCGGTTGCAGCCGAGTACTTCATATCCGATCGCACACCGGGCGCAACCCGCGATCCTGCCAGGACGGTGAACTCACCGTCGACCACCTGGGCCGAGGCCGTGATGCCCTTCTTCGGCACGTCGAGAACGAAGGTCGGCGATTCGACGGGATGGACCGCCGGGCTCGTCTGAGTCGCTTGAGTCGTAGCGGGCTTGCCGCGGAAGAGGTTGATGCCGAGCACGGGAAGCACGATCTGCGCCTGGGTGATGAAGTACTCCATGTCGGAGACGTCGGCCTCGGGGAGTGAAGTCGCCGGTGGCTGGGTCGCGTTGTCGAGCGTCGAACGGCCGGCCGCCTGGCCGAGACCGATGAACCGGCTCTCCAGGTAGCGAGCGTGCGCCTTGGTCAGATTCGCGTCCTTGCTCGTGAGCACGATCGCGCGATCCCAGAAGTCCTTGTTCCGCTCGTGTTGGTACAGGCGGGTGCGCACCTCGTCGGCCTCACCGATATACGCGCGCACGCCCCCGATGCTGTCGGGATCGTCGCCGATAAGGATGTAGACGCCGGTTCGCTTCACCTCCTGCCGGTTGAGCAGCGCGGCGAAATCGGAGCGGGGAGCCGCGACCACGTGGCCCGTCCAGTTCATGATCTCCGCCGTGAGCAGCCCGCCCGGCGTCCCATCCGCCAGGAACAGTCGGACCGACTTACCCGCGCTCATGCCGCCTCCTCCGAAATCGGCAGCCGCACGCGGCCCGTGAGGGGCTGCTGCATCATCCCCACCTTGATCGCGCGGGCCTTGGCGAGGCGTGCGTGTACTCGACGGCGTCCATGTCGCCGCGCAGCTGGTCGCAGCTCGCCCAGAGAGACGAGTAAAGGTCCAACTTCTTTGAGCGCCACTACCGGCATTCCTCCTGGTCCGCTCGTGCGCGGCGATGCTGCCGCGAATCCATGCCTGCGCCCTCTCTCGCACGCGAGTGTGCGGCTGCCGGACGGCGTGCACCAAGCATGCCAGAGCAGGGCACGCGCTCGCCGCGATCGGCCTCCGCGACGACGATCGAGCCAGCGCTGCGAGGCGCACTCAGCGGTCGTGGTTGCAGTCTCCAGATCAGCACCCGAAGGGTCCCGTGACCGAAGTTCGTTGTGATTCCTCGGAACTCGGGCCGCCGGCCGGCGGTCAAGTTGGAATGTCGGTGCTCGGTTCTAGGGTTGTTTCATGAGCACGAAGGCAGTCCGGCAGATGCGAGCGAGGCGAGCGGAGATCGCCTCGCTCGCGTCCGAGGACGCGGTACTGGACCGGGTCCGTCAGGTGCGCAAGGTCCAGGCTGGTGCGGAGGCCGATCTGTTCTTCCTGGCGATCGAGATCGCCCAACGCAGCCCGGTCACCGAAGAGTGCGGGGCGTGGTCCTGTCACACCGATCTGGCCCTGGGGGTCTCGTACTGTGATTCGGCGGCGAACTGGTTCGCGGCCGTGACCGGCTTCTCCACCGACGCCGCCCAGGCGATGCTCCTCGAAGCCCTCGAGGTCGCCGAACGGCTACCGCTGCTGTACGGGCGGGTGCTCGATGGGCGTACCCGGGCGCACACGGCCCGGCTCGTGGCCGAACAGACCCTCGGTTTGAACGTGGAGGCGGCCCGGTTCGTCGATGTCCAGGTCGCTGCCGCCGGGGCGATCCGGGGCCGATACGCGATCAAGGGTCTGGTGCGGGAGGCGATGATCACCCACATGCCCGACCAGTACGCCGACCTGCAGCGGGCGCAGGCCGATCCGCGCCGGGCCGATGTCCATATCGGCACCGACGGCACAGGCCGCATCGACGCGATCGTGTCCACGTTCGCGGCCCTCGATCTGGAACAGAGCCTGGCCTTCGGGGCCGCGCAGCTCAAGGCCGCCGGATCCGGTGAGGTCCTCGATACCCGACGTTCGCTCACGTTCGAGGGCATCATCGCCGCCACCCACCACCCCGCACCGGCCCGGCAGGACGCCCTCGACCTGACTAACGGACAATCAGGCCGGCAGGCCCGGCAGGCCCAGCAGACCCGGCAGGCACAGGCGCCGGGGGCGGGGGCCCCGGACTGCACGAACAGCACGAACAGCACGAACAGCACGGGCGGCACAGTCGGCATCGGCGGCACTGTGGGCATGGCTGCGGCCGCCGCAGTCGATCTGACTCCCGATGAAGCCGCAGGCGAGTTCGACGGCCCGATCGTGAGCACAGCCGCAGGCCCCGCCGTGAGTACAGCCGCGGGCCCCGCCGGGAGTACAGCCGTGGGCAGCGCCGCCGGAGCGGCGGTGGCCGGAGCTGCGGTGGTCGGAGCTGCGGCGGACCCGACCGGCGAGGCGCCTGCCACGGCTGCGGGCGGTGGTCTGTCCTGCGGGCCTGCGTGGTCGGGTCGGGGCGTGCCGCGGGCGAAGGTCGTCATGTACCTGCATATGAACGCCTCCGCGTTCTGGCCCGACGGCAGGCCACCCGACCAACCCGGCGGCCCACCCCGTGATCATCCCGATCACGGGCCCGGTCACCGGTCCGGTCACCATCCCGGAGGCCCGCCTCCCGATCATCCCGATCGTGATCCCGGCGGCCGGCCTCATTGCCATCCCGGCGGCCTGTCCGACGATGGGTCGTGCGCGGATCCGCCAGGCACGGGTTGTCTCGAACGTGCGGCCGGCTCGACGGGCACAGTCGATCCCGAGCACGTCGCCGGTCCGGCCTATGTCGCGGGCAGGTTGGCCCGTGAACCCGTGCGCATCGAGGGGCCGGGGATCCCGACCGGGCTCGTGATCAGCGCCGCCGAGGTCGCGGCCATGTTCACCACGCCCCACGACGCGGCCATGCCCGGGCGCGCTGGCGGGTCCGGCGCGGCGCACGGGCCTGGCGGGTCTGGTGGGCCGTGGGGGCCGCAGGTGTTCGTGCGTCCGGTCATCGACCTCGAAACCGAACACGAAGTCGCCGGCTACGTTGCCGGGGACGTGATCAAGGACCACCTCCACCTGCGCGATCGAACCTGCGCTTTCCCCGATTGCGCCCGCCCGGCCCGGGCCTGCGATGCCGACCACATCGACCCCTGGAAGACCGACCGCCAGGGCGACCCGACCGGCGGGCCCACCTGCACCTGCAACCTCGCCAGCCTGTGCCGCCGGCACCACCGCTGGAAGACCCACAACCACCCCGGACAGCCGCAGGGCCGCGGATCCTGGTCCTACGTCATGCTCGGACCCGGAACCTACTACTGGACGGGCCCCATGGGCCTACGGTTCCTACGCACCCCGACCGGCACCACCGAGGTCACCGACCAGGCCTGGCACCGCCACGACCTCAGCGCCCTCCAGGGCCCCGCCGCCCTCCCGGGCCACGAAGCGCTCCCGGACTCCGGCGCGATTCCAGGCCCCCATGCCATTCCCGGCCACGAGCCGCGCCCGGATCGCCCGGATCGCCCGGATCGCCCGGATCGCCCGGATCATCAGACTGTCCCGGGCAACGAGACTCTCCCGGGACTCGAAGCCGACACGGCGCTCGACGCACGCCAGAACCCCGCGGCTCGCACGGATCTCGAAGCTCACCGGGGTCACCCGAACGCTGCGGCAGGACCCGACTCGCGGGCTCGCCGGGACGACCTCGACGAGGCCTTCATGGACGCCCTCGACTACGAATACGGCAATGCCGACAGTGACGTCGAGCCGAGCGAGGCCGACCTCGAAGCCATGCTCGCCGATGGGCCATCGGAGCCGCCCTCAAGGTAGGGCCCAGACAGCCAGGAACCGGTTCCCAGGCCCCACGCCCAAGGAGCCACGCCCAAGGAGCCACGCCGAAGAGATCCCGAAATGCACGACCCCGGAGCGCGCACGCCGGCCGGACGAGCACCTCAGGCCGTTTCTCGACGATGACCCCACCCAAAGCACGGCACTGATGCTGATGCCGATGCCGATGCCGATGCCGATGCCGATGCTGGTGCCGATGACGCGAAACTGCCTTGCACCCAAAGGACGCAAGTACGTACTATCGTCGCATGGCTGAAGTTGACACGATATCCCTCCAGGCGGAGCTTGCGGACCTGGCCGCCCGGGTGTCGGCCCTCGAACGCGCGGCGCTCGACACGGGCGCGGCGGAGAATCGGGGCGAGCCAGAACAACCCGCCCCGGCCGGATCCGCGTCGGAGCGACCGTCGACCATCGCGGGCGCGATCCCGGGCGACGACACGTTCTGGGCGCTCACGGGCCTCCGCGATCGGCGGCCGGATCACCCGACGACGGCCGAGGGCGCCGTCATGCTCGTCGGCTCGCTCACCCTTCCGGACGGCGCACCGGTGGCCTGGCAGCAGAGCGCGGGCACCGAGGGGCTCCTGGAGTCCGCATGGGACGACCGGGCCGAGACGTTCTCGGCGCTCGCGCACCCCGTCCGGATCGAACTCCTCCGCCACATCCTCTCGGGAATGCACGCCACGGCCGACCTCGCCGACCTCGACTCGGTCGGCACCACCGGCCAACTGCATCACCACCTGCGCCAGCTGCTCGCGGCCGGCTGGGTGCGTCAGAGCGGGCGCGGCAGCTACGAGGTGCCGGCACCCCGCGTCGTCCCCCTGCTCGTCTGCCTGCTCGGAGCCCAGCGATGACCGCCGCGCTGCTGGCCCTCTACCGAGTCCGCGGGCTCCTCTACTACGCCGCCTGCCTCGTACTCGTGGCCAACGCGGTGATACTCCGCACGCTCGATCACGACCTCGTGGACACGGCGCGGGGCGCCGCCGTGAACGCGGCCCTCATCGTCGGGGCCGTGGCCGTGATCATCACGTTCGCCGGCCCGCGGCTGCTCCCGGCGCACGCGCCCCGCACGGTGCCTGCCCCGGTGCACGGGCGGTGGCTTGCGCTCAACAGCCCGGCCACGAAGGTCCCGAGCCACGGCGTCCGCGCCTACGGACAGGCCTACGCGATCGACCTCGTGCACGAGCCCCACGACCGCCCGCGCCCGAGCTTCGGTGGTCGGGGGCCCATGCGCCGCCCCCAGGAGTATCCGGCGTTCGGCCGGCCCGTCCATGCGATGGCCGACGGCGTCGTCGTCCGCGCCGCCCGCCGCCACCGCGACCACCGGTCCCGGTCGAACCTCCTCGCCGTGGGCTATCTGATGATCGAGGGCATGATCCGCGAGATCGGCGGCCCGTCCTTCCTGCTGGGCAACCACGTGACTATCCGCACCGACGACGGCGTGTTCGCCACCGTCGCGCACCTGCAGCGCCACTCGGTCACGGTCCGGGTCGGCGAGGCGGTCACGGCGGGCACCGTGATCGGCCGGTGCGGGAACAGCGGCAACAGCAGCGAACCGCACGTGCACGCCCAGCTCATGGACCGGGCCTCGCTCCGCACCGCGCACGGCCTGCCGATGGCCTTCGCCGGGGTGACCCTCGGGGAGGGTCCCGGCCCGGTCGACGGCCTCCCCGGCAACGGGGAGCACATGGACACGGAGCCGCAGCACCTCGCCCTGCGGGAGTGACGGCGGAGCGCGGCCCGGCCCGAGCCCTCGCCCGATCGGGCACGCGCGCCCTCCCGATCGTTCGTCCGCGCGCCGTTTCGCCTCACCCCACGGCGAGGTGAGGATGGCGCGCACAGCTCTACCGGGAGGCATGATGCTCGAACACGGACCGCAGACCCCCGACCGGCCGCGCTCGGTGGGCACGGAGCGTTTGTCACGCCCGGCCCGCAGCCCCGGCGCGACGAACGTGACGGCGCCCGCGTCCCCTCCCGCCGGGCTCGCCTCCTTCGATCCGGAGGTGCTCGGCGCCCGCGGCCTGCTCGACCTGCAGCGAAGCGCGGGCAACGCCGCGACCGAAGAGCTCATCGACGACGCCCGCTCGCCGGCGCTCGACCTGCTCTCCTCCTCCAGCGGGTCCCCGCTCGAGGCCGGCACCCGCGCCGAGATGGAGACCCGGATGGGTCACGACTTCTCGGACGTGCGCGTGCACACCGGCGGCGCAGCCGACGCCTCGGCCCGGTCCGTGCAGGCCCACGCCTACACGGTCGGCTCCGACATCGTGTTCTCCGCCGGGCACTATCAGCCCGGCAGCGACTCCGGGCGGCACCTGCTCGCCCACGAACTCACCCACGTGGTCCAGCAACGCTCCGGGCCGGTCTCGGGCACTCCCACCGGCGGCGGCATCCAGCTGTCCGATCCGGGCGACCGGTTCGAGCGGGCGGCCGAGGCGAATGCGCACTCGGTCATGGCCCAGCCCCTCCAACGCGCGTCCGAGGAGACGGACCTGCTCGAGGACGAGGCGAGCTCCGCCGTCCAGACGCAGCGCTTCGTGCAGCGGGAGGAGGCCGGCGACGCGGTGGAGGACGAGGAGCTCTGAGCCGAGGGCTCGGGCGGCTGCCCGTTCGGGCGAGGTCTGCTTCCCCCGATCACGACCCCGGGAACCTTCGCCCGCACGGTGGTTCGCGTCACAGTTCTCACACGCCCAAAGCCGTGAGGAGAAGAGATGCCGACCTACCTGTCACCAGGTGTGTACGTCGAGGAGGTCGAGGCGGGATCACGCCCGATCGAAGGTGTCGGCACTGCCGTCGCCGCATTCGTCGGACTAGCGGAGCAAGGCCCGGTCAACGAGCCCACGCTGGTCTCCAATTGGACCCAGTTCGCCGAGGCATTCGGCGACTTCATCCCGGGTTCCTATCTCGCCCATGCCGTCTACGGGTACTTCCAGAACGGCGGCGGGAACTGTTATGTCGTGCGCATTGGCGCCGAGCCGGCCGGGGGGTCCGGCAAGGGCTCCCGCAAGCAGATCGCGGGCCCGCCCCAGCGTGAGCTTGCCGGCTTCCTCGTGACCGCGAAGGAGTCCACCACCAAGAAGATCTCGATCGCGGTCGAGGACTCGGCCGACGACAAGGCGGGCGAGGACAAGTTCAAGCTCGTGATCAAGGTCGACGGCAAGCCCGCCGAGACCTTCGACGGGGTGACCACCAAGAAGGGCGGCGACAACGTCGCCACGAAGGTGAGCGCCGAGTCGAAGATCATCACGATCGAGCAGGTCGCCCAGGGAAGCGCGGTGATGAAGCCGACGAAGGGCGAGGTGGAGCTCATCGCGCCGGAGCCGGCGCCCGAGCCGCCGAGCACGGAGCGCCTCGGCGCGGACGACTACGTCGGAGACGCCGCCGAGCGCACCGGATTCGCGGGCCTCGAGGCGATCGAGGACGTGACGATGCTCGCCGTGCCCGATCTCATGGCCGCCTACGAGCAGGGTGCGATCGACCTCGAGGGCGTTCAGGCCGTGCAGCTGGCGATGATCTCCCACTGCGAGCTCATGGGCGACCGGATGGCGATCCTCGATCCGCCCCCGAACCTCAACGCCCAGCAGATCAAGGAATGGCGCGTCGACGGCGCGGGCTACGACTCCAAGTACGCGACGCTGTACTGGCCCTACATCAAGGTATTCGACCCGGCCTCGGGCGCCGCGACGTTCGTGCCGCCCTCGGGCCACATGGCCGGGGTGTGGGCACGCAGCGACGACACCCGCGGCGTGCACAAGGCCCCGGCGAACGAGGTGGTGCGCGGGGCGATCTCGCTGCAGACCACGATCACGCGGGCCGAGCACGACCTGCTCAACCCGGTCGGGATCAACTGCGTGCGCAGCTTCCCCGGCCGCGGTATCCGCATCTGGGGCGCCCGTACCCTCTCGAGCGATCCCGCCTGGCGCTACCTCAACGTGCGCCGCCTGTTCAACTACCTGGAGAAGTCGATCCTCATCGGCACCCAGTGGGTCGTGTTCGAGCCGAACGACGACGCGCTGTGGGCCCGGATCCAGCGCACCATCGCCTCGTTCCTGGTGAACGAGTGGCGCAAGGGCGCCCTGTTCGGGCTCAGTCCGGACGAGGCGTTCTACGTCAAGTGCGACCGTGAGACCAACCCGGCCGAGGCGATCGACGCCGGCCAGGTCCTCTGCCAGATCGGCGTGGCCCCGGTCAAGCCCGCCGAATTCGTCATCTTCCAGCTCGCGCAGTTCTCCGGCGGCGCCAGCCTCGTCTCCGAATAGGCCGGAATCTACTCGAGAAGGAGTGAATCGACATGCCATTACCAGACGCGATGGACGTCGCCCCGGCCTATTCGTTCAGCGTGACGATCGACGGTGTGCAGGTCCCCTACGTCATGGAGGTCTCGGGCCTCAAGGCCGAGGTCGACAAGGTGACCTACCAGCATCAGGCGGCGGACGGGAAGTTCATCACCCGCCAGATGATGGGCAGGCAGAAGCCCGGCGAGTTCACAGTCAAGCGGGGGCTCACCGATTCGAAGACGATCACCGACTGGCTCAAGGCCGTCATGGGCGGGGATCTCGCCGGATCGCGGAAGACCGCCGAGGTGGCGATCTACTCCTCGGACGACACGATCGTGAAGAAGCTCAGCTACCGCAACTGCTGGGTCAAGGACGTCGAGGTGAGCGGCACCCTCAAGGCCGGCTCGACCGACCCGATCGCCGAGTCGTTCACGGTCTGCTGGGATGAGATGGAGTTCCAGTGAGACGAGGCTCCCCTCCGGAGCTCGCCGAGGCTCCGACTGCACTCCCGGTCCAATCCGTGCAGTCGGAGCCCTCGCCGCGGGAGACCCTGCGCACGGAGTTCGACTTCGTGCTGCCGCGGGGGTATCTCGATGCGGACGGGGTCCTGCACCGGGAGGGCACGATGCGCCTGGCCACGGCCCGGGACGAGCTCATGCCCGCCTACGACGCCCGTGTTCAGGAGAATCCGGCGTTCACCACCGTCGTGCTGCTCGGGCGGGTCGTGACCTCGCTCGGGACCCTCGGCAGCCTGGGCCCGTCGGTGGTGGAGAACATGTTCGCCTCCGACGTCGCGTTCCTGCAGGACCTCTACCGGCGGGTCAACACCGAGGGGCACACCCGGGCGGCCGTCACGTGCCCGGACTGCTCACACCGGTTCACCCTCGATCTCTCGGACGGTCGCCTGGGGGAATCGTGACGTACGCGCCCAAGCAGATCTACGAGGAGGTCGCGTACGTGGCTTATCACTTCCATTGGCCGCAGGATGACATCCTCGATCTCGAGCACGGCCAGCGGCTGCGCTACGTGCACGAGATCGCGGCCATCAACCGGCGGATGTCGCAGGAGGTCTGATGCGCTGGCCCTGGCAGAGGCGGACGGAGGAGCCCTCGGGCGGCGCCCAGCCCGCCGGTTCCCGCATGCCCGGCACTGGGCCCGCTGGGCCGACCGAGCCCACTATGCCCGCTGGACCGGCTGGGCCGCCCCCGATGGGGTGGGCGCACCTGCCGCCGTTGCAGCGTTCGCTCGCGCCGTCCGCGTCCATGGAACTCGGGGGCTCGTCCTGGACGACCCTCGGCCGTTCCCCGCTGGTCACCGGCACGATGAGTCACCTCGTCTCCTCGTCCGGTCCCGCGGGCGTCGTCGACGGCGACGGGGTCGGCCTCGGAACGGCCGCGGAGTCCGCCACCGCCGTCACCGCCCGTGAGGTGGACGTGCCGGTCGTGAGCCGCAGTGTCTCGCCCGCCGTGGCGCGCCGCGACCCGCTCGCGCTGCGGTCGCCGTTCCTGAGCGCAGGGACGACGGCCCTCCCCCGCACGAGCTACCCCACCGGGGAGGAACTCACCCTGGCGCCCTCCCCCGGCGTCCACGGTCCCGCCGAGCTCGCAGCGGAGGACGGCACCGGCCACCCCGGGCGGAGCACGTCCTCGACCCCGACCGCCGCCACGCCCCCGGGGCAGCCGGTTCAGCCGGGGCAGCCGGTTCAGCGTTCGGTCGAGCAGGCCGGCCCCGTGACGGCGATGTCGCTCGGCGATATCGCGGCCGTCGCGGCCCAGGCCGCGCTCACCGGGCAGACGGATGTGCCGATCGCACCGGTCGATGCCGCGCCGGTCCTCGGCGCACCCACGGAGCGGTCGGGTCCGGCCGCCCAGCGCAGCGCCGCGGACCGGCCTCCGCTCCCCCGGGTCGACCCCTCCCGGCCGCACGCTCCCGGTCTCGGCGCGCCCCTGCGCCCGAGCGCTCCGGCCCCCCGGCACGTGCCCACCCCGAAGAATCCCACCCAGCAGAAGCCCACCCTGGACGTACCCGCGCAGCGCTCCCCCGCGCCGGAGCACTCGGGTCCCGGGCCTGCCCGGGCATCCAGCACCCCGAGTGCCCACGTGGCGTCCGTGCCGGCCGCTCCGGCCACTCCGGCCCCGGTGCAGCGCCGAGCGGAGTCGGCCGGGATCGCCGGCGCTGTCGAGGTCGCCCGGGTCGCCGGGACCCCTGCGGACGCGAGCGCTGCCGTGGTGCGCGTGGAGCCACCCGGCGCGCCGGACCCCGCCGACCAGACCCTGCTGCAGCCTCCCGTACAGCGGAGCAGGGGCTCCGCCGCGACCGAATCGGCGGTGGTGCCCGCGTCGGCTGTGCCGGCACCCGCTGTGCCGCCGGCTTTCGAGCCACCTGCGCCCGAGTCGCCGGCTTCCGAGGCAGCTGCAGGGCCCGGCGAGAGCCAGGTGTTCCCGCCGCGGTCCACCGCGATATCGCTTCCGGGAACGCGAGCGATCCCCGTCACCGGCGTCCCGGCCGTCCCGGCCGGCAACTCCCCCGCCACGCCGACCATCTCCACCCGAATGCCGGTGCAGCGCTCCGCGACGACCCCGGACGTCTCCGGGGCCGCACCCTTCCCCACGTCCGGGCACGGAGCCCCGGCAGTGTCTCCGCCGGTGCCGCCCCGTTCCACCCGTCCAACGACTGGATCGCGATCGCTTGGGGAACCTCGACGGAGCCCGGGCTCAGCGTCGACCTCGACACCCGGCTCCGTATCGGGCTCGTCGCCCGGCCTCCCCGTCGCACGCTCGGTCGCGCCCGGTTCGACGGGGGCTGCGAGTTCCCGCGATGCGACCAGTTCCGCCAGTTCGACTGATTCGGCTGATTCGACCAGTTCGACCGGTTCGACCGGTTCGAGCACCGCCGTGGATGGGCCCAGCGCTCCGGCCCCGTCCGCGGACGTCACGATCTCACGATCTGTAGCGTCCTCAGCGTCCACAGCGTCCTCAGCGTCCTCAGCGTCGGCAGAGGCGGCAGAGGCGGCAGAGGCGGCAGAGGCCGCGATTCTCGCCGATCGCCCGCCGGCCCTCCCGCTCGACGAGTCCGGATCGGCCGGCCCCGGCCCCTCGGTCGGCCCCCCGGCCGGCTCGATCGACTCGATCGGCCCGATCGGCCTGGACGGCTCGATCGGCCCGGCCGGCTCGATCGGGCAGTCAGCCGCCACCGCTCCTGTCGCCCCCACCGCTCGGGTGCAACGAACGACGCAACGGTCCCGGCCGTCCGGCTCCCCGGACACGTCCGTGACAGGTCCGTCCGTCCCTCCCGGTTCGCGGCCGCCCACCGCATCTGCAAGCGCTCGTTCGGGCGTAGCCAATTCGCCGGCGACGTCGCCGGCGGCGCCGGCGAGCGGTGCTCCCGGCCGAGGCCCCGGCGGCACCACGCTCGGGGCCCCGGTCGTCGCCCGCGCCGCGCACCTCCCCACTCCTCGCGCCACGGCTGCGGTGACCCCGTCATCGACCCGCCCGCACACAGCAGGCACAGCAGGCACGGCGAGCACAGCGGGTCCCGCTCCCGTCGTGCTCAGGGCCCTGACCGACCGTGCTCCGACCGGCCACGCGCTGACCGACCGGGCCCCGGGCGATCCGGCGCCGGCCACCCGAGCCGACCCGGCCGCCCGACCCGACCCGACCACCCGCGCCGACCTGCCCACCGGTCGCCTGTCCGCCGGCGGACCGTCCACCGTTGTCCGTTCCACCGGTGGCGCGGGCTACCGGGAGAGCGCGTCGTCGAGGACGGCCCGCACCACGGCACCCGGCACCACGGCACCCGGCCCCATGCCACCCGGCACCACGGCGCTCCTCACGCGCACCGCATCGATCCAGCGCACCGCCCCCGAGTCACGGCCACTGCTCTTCGCGCCGGGCACGAGCCTGCCCCTCGCCGGGGCGATGACCACCCTGCAGCGCTCCGGCACGCCGCTGGACGAACCGGCCTCGCTCCCCCTCACCACCGACACGGCCTCCCCGCCTTCGCCGCTCTCCCCGGCCGCGCCGCTCTCACCCTCCGCGTCGTCGTCGTTCACGCCGGACAGCCCGGTATCGCTCGCCCGGTCCGTGCCCCCGGGCGCCGTGCTCGCAGGCCCCGTGCCCCCGGTCCAACACACCGCGAGGCCGTCCCCGCGGCCGGCGGAGGCGCTGGACGTCGTCCAGCGGGCACCCGCCCGTGGCCCGTCACGGCCGAGCTCGCCGCCGCCGCGGCCGTTGCCGCAGCCGCCACAGCCACCGCAACGTCCAGAGACCGCGGCGCCCGCGGATCCGCCCCCGACCGGGACCCCGAGTGGTC
Organism: Pseudactinotalea sp. HY158; assembly: GCF_009660225.1. Lineage (NCBI taxonomy): Bacteria > Bacillati > Actinomycetota > Actinomycetes > Micrococcales > Cellulomonadaceae > Pseudactinotalea > Pseudactinotalea sp. HY158. The sequence continues at coordinate 714,103 of NZ_CP045920.1, read as the reverse complement.
CCGAGTCGCAGCAGCCGACCGCCGAGGAGGGTGCCGCCCGGGCGGAGATGGCGCCGCAGGAACTCGACCTGCTCGCCGGCCAACTGCTCGATCCGCTGCTCCGGCGGCTGCGCCAGGAGCTCCTGCTCGACCGGGAACGGCGCGGGCACCGCGTCGACAGGAGGTGAGACATGCTCGCAGACACCGACACCGCGGTGACGATCCAGTTCCTCGTGAGCATCGACAATCAGCAGCTCGGCACGTTCACGGGCTGCGAGGGCCTGGGCGCCGAGGTGTCCCTGGAGACCCATCAGGAGGGCGGGAACAACCAGTTCACCTGGCAGTTCCCGAGCCGGATCAGTTACCCCACGATCAAGCTCACCCGACCACTCGGTGCGGACACGAGCCGGATCGCGACCTGGATCACGGGGATCACCCGCGGCTATCAGCGCCAGACCGCGACCATCAAGGCGATGACCACGAACGGAACCCTCGTGGCCCAATGGGGCCTCGAGGGGGTGGTGCCGGTGCGCTGGTCGGGGCCCTCCTTCAGCCCGGACTCCCCGCAGATCGCGACCGAGACCCTCGAGATCGCCCACCACGGGTTCATCTCGTGACGAGTCGAAGGAGACCACGATGCCCGTAGCGATCCAGAACGTCACCACCTCCACCGGGTCGGGCGGCGGCGCCGCGCCGCCGACCCGGTTCGAGAAGGCGTACCTGCAACTGTACGAGCCCTCCCGTGACGGCACCCTCTCCCAGCCCGGCGGGCGGCTCGAGCGGGTGGACTTCCAGTTCAACCCCACCCACCTGACCGTGGCGAAGTCGGCGCGTTGGGCCCGGGCGACCGGAACGGGCAATCAGAGCAGCGGCCCGCCGCAGTATCAGGGCCCCGAACCCTCGAAGCTCGACCTGGAGTTGTTCCTCGACGCCTCGGCCACACAGGACAACTCCGTGGTGTCGAAGGTCGAGCTGCTGCTCGGCTGCTGCGTGCCCACCCGGTCCTCCCACTCCCAGGACCGGGACTCCCCGCCGTGGGTCATGTTCCGCTGGGGCGGCATCACGAGCTTCCTCGCCTACGTCTCGAAGGTGAGCGCGAAATACACGATGTTCTCCTCCGGCGGCCTGCCGATCCGGGCGGCCGTCACCCTGACCCTCGAGGAGCTCTCCGGCAGCACCCCGGGCCAGAACCCGACCTCCGGCGGGCTCGTTCCCCGGCGCGCCCACGTCATGGTCGAGGGCGACACGCTCGCCGCCCTCGCCTACCAGGAATACGGCACGGCCGCACTGTGGCGCAAGGTCGCCCAGGTCAACGGCATCGACGACCCGTTCCGGGTCCGGGTCGGCACCACCGTGCTGCTTCCGGCCGCCGAGGAGCTCACCGGCGCCCCCGCCGATCGTGAGGGGGCCGGCCGTGCCTGAGGGCTTCTCGTACGCCGTCGTGGTCAAGGTGGACGGGTGCCCGCTGCCGGCGCAGGTCGCCGAGCGCATCACCGAGGCGTACGTCGACGACTCGGTGCATCTGCCCGCCCTCGTGCACCTGCGCTTCTCGGATCCGCACGACCGGGTGCTCTCGACCGCCTCGATCAAGATCGGGGCCGCACTCGAGGTCGCCGTGCAGTCGAGCCGCCCCGGCCCGCCCGAGCCGCTCATCACCGCGACCGTCACCGCGCTCGAACGGGAGATCGACGCGCGGGGCCAGTACACGATCGTGCGCGGGCTCGATCACCGGCACAAGCTTCAGGGCGCCACGAAGGTCACGAGTTTCACGGACCAGAAGGTCTCGGACATCGCGACGACGGTCGCGCGGGCGGCCGGGCTCACCTGCAAGGCATCCTCGATCGGTCCGATCTACCCGCACGTGCTTCAGGACGGCCGATCCGATTGGGACTTCCTGTGCCGGCTCGCCGCGGACCACGGCGCCGTCATCGCCATGGAGGGCACGACCCTCACGTTCGGCCAGCCCACGAAGGCCGCCACGGCGGCGGGCGGCCCGACCGAGATCGACGTCGCGGACCAGGTCATCCACCTGCGCAGCACCGTGACCGCGAGCGGTCAGGTCCAGGACACAGAGGTCCACGGCTGGGACCCCAAGGCGAAGCAGGCCGTGGTCGGGCGGGCGCCGGCCGCGTCCACGAGCGCGCAGCTGAGCCAGAGCCCCGCGACCCTCGGCCGCAGCGGCGGCACCCAGCTGCTCAGTGCCCCCGGCCTCGTGAGCCAGGCCCAGGCGGAGGCCCGCGCGAAGGCGGAGATGGCCGCCCGCGCCGGCGGCTTCGCGGAACTGGATGCGCGGCTGCGCGGCAACCCGGCCCTGCACGCCGGCACCGCGATCACGCTCAAGGGTGCGGGCGCCGCCTTCGACGGCATGTACGCGCTCACCGCCGCACGGCACACGTTCGATGCAGTGAACGGCTACGTCACGGACGTGACGGTGGCCGCCGCCTCGGAGCGGTCCGGCTACGGCGTCGTCTCCGCCGGGAACGGCGCCGCGGCCACGGAGCATCCGGCTCATCGAGGCCTGCTGCCGGCGATCGTGACCGACTTGAACGACCCTGAGAAGCACGGCCGCGTACGAGTCAAGTTCCCGACGCTCGACGACGCCGAACAGAGCTGGTGGGCGCGGGTGATGCAGACCGGCGCGGGCGCGAAGCGCGGCGGTGTCGTGCTTCCCGAGGTGAACGACGAGGTGCTCGTGGCCTTCGCGGACGGGGACGCCCAGTCCCCGTACGTGCTCGGGGGCCTGTACAACGGCAAGGACCAGCCGCTCACCGGATGGCCCCAGACCCTCAACTCCCGCGGGCAGGTGATCCGCCGGTCGTTCACCTCCCGCACGGGGATGTTCATCGAGATGTTCGAGGACGAGGGCGGGGCGACGCTCACGATCGCCACGAAGAACTCCGACCAGCGCCTCATCCTCACGCAGTCCCCGCAGGGCGGGATCGAGCTCGCATCCACGGGGCCGATCGACATCAAGGCGGACGGCGCCATCGCGATCGAGTCGAAGCAGAAGCTCTCGCTGGCCGGGATGGACGTGGCGATCAAGGCGAACGCCGGCCTGACCATGGAGGCGACGGGCGCCGCCAAGCTCACCGGTTCGACGGTGGCGGTCGAGGCGCAGGCGACCGCGACCGTCAAGGGAAACGCGTCGGCCGAGTTGAGCTCGAGCGGGCAGACGGTCGTGCGCGGGTCGATCGTGCGGATCAACTAGGAGGGCTGAGATGGCAGAGGACTTCATCGGCTCCGGCTGGGCGTTCCCGGTGCGCACGAGCCGCACCGGGAGCATCGCGCTCACCTCGGGCGAGAACGAGATCGAGGAGAGCATCCGCCTCATCCTGGCCACCGCTCCGGGCGAGCGGCCGATGCGCCCCGAGTTCGGCTGCGGGGTGCACGACTACGTGTTCGCCCCCGCCGACGCGGGGACCGCCGGGGACATCGCCTACGCGGTCCGGGTCGCCCTCGAACGCTGGGAGCCGCGGATCGACCTCGAGGGGGTCACGGTGAGGTTCGACGCCGCGGCCTCCGGGGTGCTCTACATCGACATCAGCTACTCCCTGCGCGGGAGCAACGACCCGCGCAACCTGGTGTTCCCGTTCTACGTCATCCCCGACCACGAGGAGGCCTGATCATGCTGCCCACGCCCCATCTCGACGATCGCCGGTTCCAGGACCTGGTCGACGACGCCAAGCGGCGCATCCAGGCGACCTGCCCGGAATGGACCGACCACAACGTGTCCGACCCCGGCGTGACCCTCGTGGAGACCTTCGCGCACATGGTCGACGAGCTCTCCTACCGGCTCAACCGCGTGCCCGACCGGCTCTTCGTCACGTTCCTCGAGCTCATCGGCGTGCAGCTGCAGCCGCCGTCGGCGGCCCGGGCCGACCTGACGTACTGGCTCTCGGCGCCCCAGCCGGAGGAGGTCCGCATTCCCGCGGGGACGGCGGCATGCACGCCCCGCGAGGAGAACGAGGATCCCGTGGTGTTCGCCACGACCCACGATCTCGTGGTTCCGCCCCGCACCCTCGCGCACGTGCTCGTCGAACAGGCGGACGGCGACCCCTCCTCCCGGGATGCGAACCTGCGCGAGGGGGATCGGTTCTCCGCGTTCACCCCCGCCCCGCCGCGCGTCGGCGACGCGCTGCTCGTCGGCCTCGACGACGCGGCCCCGGGCTGCATCGTGTCGATCCACATCGACGCCCAGGTCGAGGGACGCGGGGTGGACCCGCGGTTCCCGCCGCTGCGCTGGGAGGCGTGGGCCGAGGGCGGGTGGCGTGAGTGCGAGCTCGACTCGGACGGCACGGGCGGGCTCAACCGGTCCGGCGAGGTGGTCCTGCACCTGCCGGCCCTGCACGAGACCTCGGTCATCGCCGGCGAGCGCGCCGGCTGGCTGCGGTGCCGCGTGATCGAGCCGGATCCGGGCTATCCCACGTACAGCGCCTCCCCGACGATCGCCGCGATGAACGCCGTGACGGTCGGCGGGACCGTGCCCGCCGTGCACGCCGAGACGATCACCGAGGAGATCCTCGGGCTGTCGGAGGGCACCCCCGGCCAGGTGTTCCGGCTCGCCCACGCACCGGTCGTTCCCGGCGACGGCCCGTTCGTGCTCGAGGTGGCGGCCGGCTCCGGCTGGCGGGAGTGGACCGAGGTCGACTCCTTCGCCGGCCTCGACGCCTCCGCGACCGTGTTCCGGCTCGACCGGGCCACCGGGGAGCTCCACTTCCCGCCCGCGGTGCGGGAGGCGGACGGCTCCCTGCGAACCTACGGGGACACTCCGCCCAAGGGTGCGCCGATGCGGGTTCCCTCCTACCGCACCGGCGGCGGGCCGCGCGGAAACGTGGCCGCCCGGACCGTCGTGGTCATGAGCGACCTCATTCCGCTCGTGAGCCGGGTGGAGAACCGGCGTGCCGGCTTCGGTGGCGTGGCCACCGAGACCGTCGATCAGGCCATGATCCGCGGGCCGATCACCCTGCGCACCCGAGACCGGGCGGTGACCGCGGAGGACTACGAGGAGCTCGCGCGGCAGGCGGCGCCGTCGATCGCCCGGGTGCGCTGCGTCGTCGCCGATGGCGAGGACGACCGCGGCGGGGTGCGCCTGCTCGTCGTGCCCGCCGCCGTCGCCGACGACCAGGGCCGGCTGGCGCTCGAGGATCTCATCCCCTCCGAACGGGCGCTCGCGCGGATCTCGTCGTATCTCGACGAGCGGCGGCCGATCGGTGCGCGGCTACTCGTGGAGCCGCCGTTCTACCAGGGGGTCACGGTGGTGGCGCGGATCCTGGCGCGCCCGCGGGCCGATTCCGCCCGGCTCGAGGCCGAGGCGGTCCGCGCGCTCAACTACTATTTCGATCCGCTCACCGGCGGTCCCGACGCCACGGGGTGGCCGTTCGGGCGGCCCGTGCAGGCGGGCGAGGTCTACGCCGTGCTGCAGCGTCTGCCCGGCCTCGACCTCATCGAGGACGTCAAGGTGTTCGGTGCCGATCCCCTCACGGGCAAGCGGGGCGAGCCGACCGAGCGGATCGCCATCGATCAGCACGGTCTCGTGTTCTCCTACCAGCACCAGGTGCGGGCGATGGGGGGCCGGTGATGCGCGGCCGGCTCCCGGGCGTTCCGAGCCCGTTCCCCCTGATCGAGCGGCTGCCGGCCGTGTACCAGGACGACGACTTCCTCCGCCGGTTCCTCGCCGCCTTCGACGAGTCGCTCGCCCCCCTCTTCCTCAGTCTCGACGGGCTCGGGGCCTACGTGGACCCCGAACTCGCACCGGAGGACTTCCTCACCTGGCTCGCCACGTGGGTGGGCATCGAGGTGGACGCTGCCTGGGACGTCGAGCAGCTGCGCCAGGTCGTCGCCGGCGCCGTGCGACTGCACGCGCGCCGCGGCACGGCCGCCGGCCTGCGCGCCGCCCTCGGACTCCTCGTCGACGGGGAGGTGGTGGTGACGGAGAACGGGGCGGCCGCCTGGTCCACCTCGTTCGGAGCGGACATGCCCGGTGACCCCGTCCCGCGCCTGCACGTGCGGGTGACCCCGAGGCCGGGCGGTTCGGTGCGTGCCGACCGCCTCGAGGCCCTCGTGACCGAACTCAAGCCCGCCCATGTTCCCCACACCGTGGAGGTGGTGAGCTCATGACGACCTGCCCGGCATGCGGTGCCCGCAACGAGGACGGCGAACTCTTCTGCGGGAACTGCGGCGTCTACCTCGAATGGGACGACCCGACCAGCACGACCAGCACGACCAGCACGACCAGCACAGTTGACACAGCCGGCACGACCAGCACAGCCGACACAGCTGACACAGCTGACACGGCTGACACAACGAGTACCCGGGGCTCCCAGGGCTCGACCGGCGCGCCGGCCCCCGCGGCGTCCGTGCCCGAGTCGGGGAGTGAGTCGGCCGCGAGTGCGACGAGTGCACACTCGCCTGCACCTCCACCGCCGCCGGCCCCGGCCCCGGCCACCCCTCCCCGGGCGCCCGCTGTGCCGACCGAGCCGGCTGTGCCGACCGAGCCGGCTGTGCCGACCGAGCCCGCCGAGCCCGAGCCGGGGCCCGCGGCCACTGGGCAACCCGAGCGACCCGAGCGACCCGGGCGTCGCGCGGGTGGCACGGCGGCCTCCGCCCTGCGGCCTGGCCCGCTCGGCTCCTCGGTCCCGCACGTCCCCGGCATGTCCTCCCCGGCCGGCAGCGCCCGCAGCTCCGCCTCCCAGGCCGGGTACGAGGCGACCTCGAAGGCCGCCTCCTCGCTCGGCCTGCCGCCGGCGATGACCGGGCGGGCTACCTCGGCGTTGAGTTCCCTCGGGCGGGGTGCCCGGCGCCGCCGGGACGACCGGAAGAAGGCCGACGACCAGGTCCCCCAGTCCCCGGCCGAGACACAGGTGGCGGCACCGACGAGACACGCGGCCGAGGAGACGGCGGCCCCCGCGCCCGCGCCCGAGGAGGTGTCGTCCCCGGCGACCTCCGACGCGGTGGCGCGCGACGCCGCGTCGGAGCAGGCGGTCGTGCCCACGCCGGTCGCCCCCGTCCGGCCCGCCCCCGTCCAACCCGCCGGCGTCCAACCGGCCGTACCCGCCCCGGTCCGGCCCCAGGCGCCGAAGCCGCGTCGGCACGTCGAACCGGCCCCGGCGGAGGAGCCGCCGCCGGCCCCCGGAGACCTCATCTGTGGCGCCTGCGGGGCCGGGAACGCGCCCCACCGCAAGTTCTGCCGCCGCTGCGGAGCGAGCCTGATCGATGCTCCGGTCCAGGGCCGGCTCAGCCGGCGGGAGCGGCGCAGGCTCCGCCGGAGCCGCCGTCGCGCGGGCCCGACGGCGGGGACCCGGCCGACGACCCGGCGGCGCCGGTTCCCGGTGAAGACGGTCGTGGTGCTCGTGATCCTCGCCCTCGCGGGCACCGCCGGATGGATCTACCGCTCGAGCCTGGCCGACGGCTACAACGTGGTGCTCGACCGGGTCAACGGCAATCAGGTGTTCAATCCCTCCGCGGCGACCGCCTCGAGTTCGCAGAAGGGGCACGGGGCGGACCTCGCCCGGAACGGGGTGAACACCGACTATTGGGCTCCGGAGGCCACGGGCGGCGGGGACGGGGAATGGATCGAGTTCACCTTCGACGAACCGTTCCGGCTCGTGCACGTGCTGCTCACCTCGGGTGCCTCGACGCAGGACAAGGAGCGGCTCGCGCAGGCACGGCCGAGCAAGGTGCGCTTCAGCGCGACCACGGGCGACGGCACCCGGCAGATCAAGGACCTGCCGGTCGAGGACGTGGGAACGGCGCAGGAACTCCTGCTCCGGTTCGACGACGTGACGACGCTGCGGATGACCGTGCTCAGCTCGTATCCACCGGCGGACAAGGATCCCGCGGACGCGCGGGTGGCGGTGGCGGAGGTGGAGTTCAGAGGTCGATGACCTCGTGCACGCCGAGCTCCCCGAGCATGTCACGGTAGGCGCGCGCGGCGCGTTCGGCCGCGGCGGGTTCGCCTGCTCGGCGCAGGGCGGCGACCTGGAGCCGCCAGGCGTCGTCGCGGTAGTGGTCGATGTCGATGCTGCGCTGGGCGGTCGCGACCGCCGCCGACCAGCGGGTGGCGTCGAAGTGGAGCCGGGCGAGCTCGGAGGCGGCCTCGGCGGCGCTCGCGCGGAGACGTTCGCGGTGTTCCTGCACCCACTCGGCCGCGCCCTCCTCGGGGAACAGGTCGCCGCGGTAGAGCTCGACCGCATGGGCGAGCTGCGTCAGCTCCTCCTGGGCGTCCCGGGCGAGGCGGGCGACCTTCGCCTCGTTCAGCGCCGCCTCGAACTCGCGGACGTCGACGTGCGAGCCCGGCGCGAGGTTGAGTCGGTAGGCCTCCCCTGTGCGTTGGATGATGCGGCTCGCCCGCCCGGGCACACCGGGCTCGATCGCCGATCGGAGCGTGGACAGGCTCACCTGGAAGTTCCGCATCGCCGAATCGGAGTCGAGGTCGCCCCACAGGGCGTCGGCGATCGCGTCCCGGTGAACCTGGCGACCCGCATGGATGCCGAGGAACTTGAGCAGCGCCCGGGCGCGGGGCCGCAGCCGGCTCAGGTCGCCGGCCCGGCCGTCGACCGCGAACGCGAAGCCGCCGAGGCAGCTCATCCGCACCCGCGGTCCCGCATCGTGCTCGCCCTGTCGGGACCCTGTCGCCGTGGATGCGCCGCGTGTCTGCCCGGGTGGCTCGGGCGGCTCGGCCGGCTCGGGCGGTGTGAACGGTGTGGATGGTGTGGGCGGCGGTTCGTGCGCGGCGAACCATTCCCAGGGCCGCAGCCCGAGGTCCACGTCGATGGCGGCGCCGCGAGCGAGCGCCAGGTAGTCGTCCCGGCGTGCGGGATCGGCGTGCCGGAGCGCGGCGTAGGCGAACGGGGCGGCCCCTGGAACGGCGGCATGACGCACCGCGTCCTCGGCCCCGCGGGCGAGCCGGTCGGCGTCCGGCAGCCCCTGGGAGGCGGCCATGAGGGCCCCGATCGACTCGCACCACACGGCGAGGGTCGCGGCGTCCATGCTGCGCAGTCGCTGGCCGAGATCGAGGAGGTCGCCGGCGCGGCCGCGATCGTGCCGGCACTGCGACAGGAGGGTCACCATCGCGATGAGCGCGCCCGCACCCCGGTCGCCGCGGGCCTCGTGCTCGGCCACGAGTGCCACGAGGTCGCGGCGGGTGCGGGACTGACCGAGCGCGAGCGAGAGGCCCGTGGCGAGCCGCGCCAGCCAGGTGAGGCCGAGCCGGCCCGTGTCGGCGGCGATGTCGTCGAAGCGGGAGGCCGTGCTCTCGTCCGGTCCGCGCAGCAGCGCCCGGATCGTCACGAGCGCGAGGCTCGCCGCGTGCCCGGAGGGGGCCTCGGGATCGGCCGCGGCCACGAGTGCGCTGAGCACGGCCGTCGCGTCGATGCACCGGCCGGCGAACGCGAGGGCGAGGCCTTCGACGAGTCGGCCGTCCGGCCCATCGACCTCGCGGGCCGCCCGGGCCGCGGCGAGCGGGTCCCGCCGGACGGCCGCGCGCAGCAGGTGGCCCCACGTCGGGTTCGGGCTCGGCGTCGCGGTGGGATCGCGCCAGGCCGCCACGTCGGCGATGATCCGATCGCAGATCCGCCTGCCGACATCCTGGGTAAACGCCTCGCGGGCCCGGCGGGCCTCGAGGTCGGCGGCGGCGAGCCGGCCGTCGTTGTACAGTCGGCGGGCCTCGGCCACTCCGCACCAGGGATCGGCCTCCGTGAGCCAGCGCGGGAGCAGCGGGGCCCAGGTGCTCGGGCCGCCACCGGCCTCGGTGCCGCCGACGATCCGGTGGCCGTCGTGGCGCAGCAGTTCGCGCACTCCCTCCCAGTCCTCGCCCCGGGCGCGGGCACGGAGGGCCTCGACGTTCGCCCGCTCGGCCTCGAGCAGGTCGGCGACCATCCGGTACCAGGCGTGCGTCGCCTCGGCCCCCAGCTCCTCGCGCAGCATCGTCTCCAGGTGGCGCCGCAGCACGTCGTGGTAGTGGAAGGTCACCCCGCCGTCGAGGGTCGTGGTGAACGCCTGCCGGTCGGTCAGGTCGCGCAGGATGCGCTGGGAGTCGGTGATCCCCAGGAGCAGATCGCACCGGCGGGCCGTGAGCACGTCGAAGACCGAGGTCCGCACGAGGAACTCCTGCGTGGCGGCGGGCAGCGTGGCGAGCACCTGCTCGGAGAGGTAGCGCTGCGCGTAGCGGGGCCGGGCGGCGAGCGCCTCGACGGCTCGGCGCCGGTCGACGTGCTGATGGCCGACGGTCGCCAGGTGGAACAGCTGGAGTGCGGCCGCCCACCCCTGGGTGTAGCGCGTCAGGGCCGCCACGTCGTGCGGGGGCAGCGGCGCGCGATGGACCTGTTGGAAGAGCTTCTCCACCTCCCACGTGCGGAAGCGCAGGTCGTCGCCGGTGAGCAGCACGACCGGGGGCAGCTCGCTGCGGGCCATGTTCACGCGCGGGAACACCCGGGACCCGAGCAGGAAGCGGATGTTGGGCGGGGCGAGCAGGATGAACCGCTCGAGCTCGGCGGTCATGGCGCTCTCGGCGATCGCGTGCAGGTCGTCGATCACGAGCAGGAGCCGGCCGGGATGGTCCCGCAGGAGCCGGGCCAGTTCGGCCACGTCGGCGGGCGCGGCCCCGTTCGGGCGCAGATGCGCGCCGAGGGCCTGCCACAGCCAGTCGAGGAGCCGTCCGGTCGCCGCGGAGACGTCGAGCCGGCACCACGCCACGGGCATCGCCGCGGACTCCGCCCACTGGGCCATGAGCGTGGTCTTCCCGCTGCCGGCCGGGGCGACGAGCAGGCCGAGGTGATCGCGGGCGACCGGGTCGAGCCGGCGCAGCAGTTGTTCCCGGCGCAGCCCGACCACCGAGGCCGGGACCGGGTTCGTCGGCGGCGACATCCCGGGCTGCGCCGGTGGGACGGGGTCACCGAGTGCGAACGAATCGGGTTCCGGCCTCGCGGCGGGCACCTCGCTGGCTGTCATAGCACCGCCAGTCTCCCACGGGCGTCCGATCCCCGGGAATGGCTCCGGCCCGTGGGACGGCCTCATGTTCACCCGCCGCCTCACCCCGCGCTCACCCCCGGGCGGTGCTCGCTCGCGCCCCGGCCCCACCCCGTCCCGCCTGCCTATCGGGGCGGCTCGCCGGGGGCACGCGGTTCGATGTTGAAGTTGTCGCGGAACACGTTCTCCGGGTCGTAGCGGCGCTTGAGGTCGCGCAGCCGGGCGAGGGTCGCCGGCGGGAACGCCTCGGCCAGTCGCTCGGCGCTGCGATCGGTCTCGAAGCTCAGGTACAGGCCCACGAAGTGGGAGCGCATCGGCTCCCACAACGGGTCGAGCCGGGAGGGGGTCCCCATCGCCAGTACGGAGAACTGGGCGCCGCGATGCGCGAAGGCCGTCTCGTGCGGTGCGACGTCCGTGGTCGCGCCCCCGAGGGCGCGGATCTGGAAGAAGTACGTGCCGCCGCCGCGCAGGAGCCGCTCGGCGTCGCGAGCGAAGTCGGCGCTCACGCGGGTGAGCAGCCCGGACCGGGCGGCGGGCTCGCCGGAGCCCGCATGCCCCGTGCGGGGGCCTGCGCTCACGAGGGCGTCGTAGGGCAGGAGCGCGACCTGCCGGTCGACCATCGGGGCCACGGCGGCCAGCGGCTGCAGCCGGGAGACGATCGTGTCGGGATCGTCGGAGTCGACCACGGTCATCGTCTGCGCGAGGAAGCGGCCGTCCCGCGAGCCGCCCATGAGCAGGAAGCTCGTCACCTCCCGCGGGGACGCCTCGACCGCGGCACCCCACCGCTGCAGGAAGCCCGCGATGTCCGCGGTCACGTCGAAGACGAGCCGGCCGAAGCCGATCTCGCCGACCTCCGCCACCTCGAACTCGAACGCGACGGCGATGCCGAAGTTGAATCCGGCCCCGCGCATGCCGAAGAACAGGTCCGCCTTCTCGCTCTCGCTCGCCCGCACCCGGGAGCCGTCGGCGAGGATCACCTCGACCGCGCGCAGCCGATCGATCGTCAGCCCGTGCGCGCGGGAGAGGAACCCGATGCCGCCGGCGGTGGCGAGCCCGCCCACGCCGACCCCGCCGGAGTCGCCGGAACTGAGCGCCCAGCCGTGGGGGCGCAGGGCGGCCGCCACGTCGCCCCAGCGGGCCCCGGGCTCGATCCGCACGAGCCGGGTGCGTTCGTCGAGCACGTCGATCGAGCGCAGGTGGCCCAGGTCGATGACGATCCCGCCGTCGTTGGTCGAGCGGCCGGAGAAGCCGTGACCGCCGCTGCGCACCCCGAGGTCCACGGGTTGGGTGCGTGCCCACTCGAGCGCGAGCGCCACCTCGCCGGCCGAGCGCGGCCGCAGCACGAGACCGGGCGCGCCCCCGCGGACGTAGTTCGAGCGCACCGCCCCGTAGCCGGCGTCGCCGGGTTCGACCGCGTCGGCCCGCAGGGCGGTCGGAACGGCGTCGTAGTCGATCCCCTCGCGGCGCCGGCGCCGTACCCGCGTGGGGACGACGGAGCTCACCCGGGTGCCGGCCCGGGTCCGCCGCGTCGCCGCCGCCGCCCTCACGGCGGGCACGACGACCCGCGCGAATCGCTCGGCACCGGCGACGTCGCCGGTCGCGAGCAGGATCGTGGCGACCCCGCCGTCGACGATGAGCGCCACCAGGTCCGCCACCCGCGGGTGGGGGCCGCCTCCTCGCCCGGTCAGGTCGGGCATATCCGTCAGCGTGAGAATGCGCCGAACCTCCCGGGGGTCGCGGCCCGCGGCGATCGCGGCCGTATCGATCGCCTCATGGGCGCCGGTGAGCCGGTCGAGGCTCACGATTCCGGCCGGGACGAGCCAGCCGTCTGCGTGCCGGCCGACGAGGTCGAGCTGCTCCGGGGAGTCGCCGCTCAGGTGGATGGGGAGGTGGCGCGCCGGTGCGGGCCCGCGCTCGGCGCCGGCGACCCGGTGGCGGGAGCCGTCGGCGTGCAGCCGGCCCGGCCGGCCGGCGTCCCACATGCCGCGGATGATCGTCAGTGCCTCGACGAGCTCGGAGTCGTCGGTGTCCTCACCGGTCAGGCCGAGCTCGACCCGGCCGCCGCCGAGGAGATCGAGGCTCGCCGCCGCCCGGGCGAGCACGGCGGCGTTGTGATCGGCGGTGCGCACACCGGTGGCGGCGAGGCGGATCCGGCTCGTGCGTCCGGCGATCCAGCCGAGCACGGTCCAGGGCTCGGCGGGGCCGCCGGCATCCGCCTCGGGGTTCCCCACGGTGACGAGGTCGAGGCCCGCCTCCTCTGCGAGCCGTGCGAGGCGGACCGGCGCGTGCGGGTCCTCGATGCCGGCCTCGAGCGCGAGCCCGAACTCCAGCGGGTGGCCGTAGTCGGTCATGCGCGTGCGCCGGCGACGAGCTCACGGACCGCGGGGGCGACCTCCCGGCCGAAGACGGTCAGGTCGGTCGGGTCGTCGCTGCCGAGGATGAACGCGCTCGTTCCGTACTCGGTGGCGAGCTCCGCCAGCTGCTCGGCCCACTGCTGCGGCGTGCCGGCGAACATGCCGGGCGCGCGCCGGCCGGAGAAGCGCCCGCCGATGTTGAGGAGGCGACGAATCGCCGCGGGGGCGCGACCCACGGAGGCGGCCGCGTCGTCGATACGCTCATTCGCCTTCGCGAGCTGCCCCACGCCCGACAGGTACCCCCACGAGGGCAGCCAGCCATCGGCCTTGGTGCCGACCATGCGCAGCATCCGCGGCTTGTACGCGCCGAGCCAGATGCCGACGTCGTGCGCGGGGGCCGGCCCGCGCTTGGCCCCCGCGAGCCGGTGGTGGCGCCCCTCGACCACGAGGCGGGAGGTGTCGGAGGTGTCCCAGAGGCCGCGGATGACGTCGATCGCCTCCCCGAGCGCGGTCACGGCCTCGCCGGGGGTGAGCCGGTCGACGCCCAGGGCGACCATCGCGTCCCAGAACGCGCCCGTGCCGAGCCCCAGTTCCACGCGGCCGCCGCTGAGGAGGTCGAGGGTGGCGACGGAGCGGGCGAGCACGGCCGGGTTGCGCAGCGGCACGTTGAGCACGTTCCCGGACAGGTGGATCCGGCTCGTGCGGGCGGCGACGTGGCTCAGCAGGGTCCACGTGTCGAGGAAGGCCGGCTGGTAGGGGTGATCCTGGAACGTGACGAGGTCGAGCCCGACGGCCTCGGAGTGTTCTGCCAGCGCGACCACCTCCTCCGGCGCCCGGTTCGAGGGCGTGAGGAACGATCCGAAGAGCAGGTCGTGGCCGTAGTCCACCGCGGGGTCCGTTTCGTCGCAGGTCGTCGTGAGGGCGTGGGGTGCGATCGGTCCAACGCCGGGCCGGGCCCGTTCCTTCCCGCTCGTCGTCTCACATCGCGGACGACGTCTCGAATTCCGAAGCCGCGAGCCGCTTCGCTCCCCCGCGGCCGGGGCGGATGCGTACTCTTCGAAGACGTGCGCACCGATGAGGATGCGACCCGGATGCGGTGTCCGGTCACAGAGCGAGGAGAGACAGATGAGAAGAACCCGCACCCCCCTGGCGGTCCTGGCCGTCGCGGCCATGACGGCCGTGTCCCTGGCGGCCTGCTCCGCCGAGGATTCCGGCGGCGGTGACGCCTACACGGAGCTCATCGGCTCGGGACCGGTCGCCGACGACGCCACGGTCGAGGCCAACGAGTGGGCCAGCGGCGTGCGCGAGGCCGGTGTGCTCGAGGTCGGCGGCACCGAGACCTCCGAGCTCTTCTCGTTGCTCGACCCCACGAGCGGCGAGGCCCGCGGCTTCGACGCCGCGATCTCTCAGCTGCTCAGCCGATACATCCTCGGCGAGGTGAGCACGGACCTGCAGCAGGTCACGGTGGACACCCGCGAGTCGCTGCTCGAGCAGAACACGGTCGACACGGTCATCGCCACGTACTCGATCACCCCCGAGCGAGCCGAGCGGATCGCCTTCGCCGGCCCGTACTACAGCTCCCAGGCGGGGATTCTGGTCACGAAGGACAACGAGGAGATCACCTCGATCGCGGACCTCGCGGGCAAGAAGGTGGCCACCCAGGCGAACTCCACCGGCGTCACGCTCCTCGAGGAGGAGGCGCCCGAGGCGGAGATCGTCGCACTGCCCGACCACGCCCAGGCCCTCGCCGCCGTGCAGCAGGGCAACGCGGACGCCTACGTCATCGACGAGACCCTCCTCCTCAACGCCGTCGTGGCCGAGGACGACGTCAAGCTCGTCGGCGAGGCGTTCGGTCCGCGTGACCTGTACGGCATCGGCGTGAACTCCGACTCGGACGCGGTCGACTTCATCAACGAGTTCCTCACCCAGATCACCGACGACGGCACGTGGGCGAAGGTGTGGCAGCTGACGATCGGCGACCGCACGGGCCTGGACACCCCGCCGGCGCCGCCGACGCCCGGGGACACCGGCCTGTGACAGGCGGGGAGTGAGGATGCGATGGGCGTTCTGATCGAGCACTACGTGCCGACGCTCGCGTCGGCGCTGTGGCTCACCCTGCGCATCACCGGGATCTCGTTCGCCGGGGCGCTCGCGGCCGGCACGATCCTCGCCGTGTTCCGGATCAGCCCGATACCGCCGCTGCGGGCGGTGGGTTCGGTCTACGTGGAGATCTTCCGCAACGTCCCGCTCGTGGCGCTCGTCGTGCTGGTCGTGTACGGCCTGCCCGACATCGGCTTCAATCCCGGGTTCCTGCCCGGGGTCATCCTCGCCACGACCGCCGTGGGCACCGCGTTCGCGTGCGAGACCCTGCGCACCGGGATCAACACGGTCGGCGCCGGCCAGGTGGAGGCGGCCCGGGCGATCGGGCTGTCCTTCCTGGGGATCATGCGGCACCTGGTCGTCCCGCAGGCGGCCCGCTCGGTCGTGGGCCCGCTCGTGACCCTGTTCATCGGGATCCTGCTCTCCTCCTCGATGGCCGCCGTCGTGGGCCAGCCCGACCTGACCTACACGGCCTCGCTCATCAACTCGAAGGAGGCCCTCGGGCTCGTCACCTTCGGCGTCGTCGCCGTGATCTACGCGGTCATCTCCCTCCTCGCGGCCGGAATCGGCTCGCGGGTCGAGGCGCGGGTGCAGGTGCTCAGGTGAGCGCCCACGCCGTCTTCGACACGGCCGGGCCGCGGGCCCGCCGGTGGATCCGCCTCCTCACCTGGCTCTCGCTCCTCGCGCTCGCGGGCCTGGCGGCCTTCGTCGTCTACCGCTTCTCCGCCTCGGGGGCGCTCGCGCCCTCGAAGTGGCGCACGTTCACCGAGCCGGGCACGCTGCGCTACCTCGGTGTTGCCTTGAAGAACACGATGGTGGCCGCCGCGGTCGCCGGCCTCATCTCGGTGCCCGCGGGGCTGCTGCTCGCGCTCGGGCGCCTCTCGCACCTCCCGCCGCTGCGGTGGCCGTGCATCGCCTTCATCGAGCTCTTCCGGGCGATCCCGGTGCTGCTGGTCATCTACGTGTTCATGTTCGCGCTGCCCGCGTACGGGATCAACGCGAGCCGGTTCGCCCAGCTCGTGCTGCCGATCTCGTTGTGCGCCTCGGCCGTCATCGCCGAGGTGTTCCGGGCCGGCATCCTCGCCCTTCCCCGCGGGCAGACCGAGGCGGGCCTGACCATCGGGCTCACCCCGGGGCAGACGTTCCGTTCGATCGTGCTGCCGCAGGCCCTGCGGATCGTCATCCCCTCCCTCGTGGCGCAGGCGGTCATCGTGGTCAAGGACACGGCGTTCGGCTACGTCGTCTCCTACGCGGAGCTGCTGCAGAGCGGCCGTGTGCTCATCGCGAACACGGGCGATCTCGTGCAGACCTACCTCGTGGTCACGATCGTCTACATCGTCGTCAACGTGCTCATCTCGGCGGCCGCCCGGGCCCTCGACCGGCGGATGGGCCGCGCGGGCGCCCGGCGGCTCTCCCTCGCCACCCCTCGCCGGATCCTGTTCGGCCGCTGAGGTGCCCGTCCGCCGCTTTCGCCGTGACCGACATCACCCTGTGACACATCTCGGTCACGAATCGATAACGATGGCAGCGGCCGCCTCGAGGGCTCCCCTCGATGCGGACTTTACGTTGACGGCCCGCGGCAGATCGCAGGTCGCCCCGAGCGGGCCCACCGGGTCAAGCGGGGGCAAAATGAGTCAATTCCGGCTTTTCCGCCCTTGACGTGGCCGCTCTACTCGTTAGGTTGGAACGCGATGCCTGACATAAGCGCAGACCCCGTTACCGATCCCGATCCGACCGTTCCGAGTCCCCCCGAATTCCGCTCCCCCACCCTCGCCGACGGCAGTCCCATGTGGCGCCTGGCGCGGGACACCGGCGTGCTGGACCTCAATTCCTCCTACGCCTACCTGCTGTGGTGCCGGGACTTCGCACAGACCTCCGTCGTGGCCGCGATCGACGGTGCATTCGCGGGGTTCATCACCGGGTACCTCCGTCCCGACGCCCCGGGCACCCTGATGATCTGGCAGGTCGCCACCGACGCCCGCTTCCGTGGTCGCGGGCTGGCGAAGGGAATGCTCGATCACCTGGTCGAGGCCACCCGGCCGGACCGGCTCGAGACCACGATCACCGCGGACAACACGGCCTCGATCTCGCTGTTCACCGGGTTCGCGGACCGTCGCGGAGCCACCTGCTCGCGCACCGCGCTCTTCACCCCGGAGCACTACCCGGACTCCCACGAGACCGAGTACCTCTTCGAGATCGGACCGCTCTCCTGAGACCGGTCGATGCGGCGATCCCGCCCGTCGACTCACAGCTCCACCAGACAGTTCACTTCGGCACCCCGCCGAGAGGAAAGGACACACCCGTGACGACCGACGTCTTCGACACCCTGGAATCCGAGGTTCGAGGCTACCCGCGCAATTGGCCCGCGACCTTCGTCGCCGCCTCCGGCTGCCGGCAGCGCGCCGAGGACGGCACCGAGTACCTGGACTTCTTCTCGGGCGCCGGCGCGCTCAACTACGGCCACAACAACCCCACCCTGCTCGCACCGCTGCTCGAGTACCTGCAGTCCGGGGCCGTCGTCCACTCGCTCGACATGAAGACCCCCGCGAAGCGGACCTTCCTCGAGACGTTCGACCGGCTCATCCTGTCCCCCCGCGGGCTCGACTACAAGGTCATGTTCCCCGGGCCCACGGGCACGAACGCGGTCGAGGCCGCGCTCAAGCTCGCCCGCAAGGTGACCGGGCGCGAGCACGTGCTCTCGTTCACGAACGCATTCCACGGGATGACCCTCGGCTCGCTCGCGATCACCGGCAACGGCATGAAGCGCAAGGGCGCCGGCATCCCGCTGAGCCACAGCTCGACCATCCCCTACGACGACTACCTGGACGGCGAGACCCCCGACTTCCTGTGGCTCGACCGTGTGCTCGGCGACTCCGGCTCCGGCGTGGACAAGCCGGCCGCGATCATCGTCGAGACGGTCCAGGGTGAGGGCGGGCTGCGCGCCGCCCGGCCCGAGTGGCTGCGCGGCCTGGCCGAGCTCTGCAAGCGTCACGACGTGCTGCTCATCGTCGACGACATCCAGGCCGGCTGCGGCCGCACGGGCACCTTCTTCTCCTTCGAGGAGGCCGGCATCGTCCCGGACATCGTCACCGTGTCGAAGTCGATCTCCGGATACGGCCTGCCGATGGCGCTGACGATGTTCCGCCGCGAGCTGGACGTGTGGGAGCCGGGCGAGCACAACGGCACCTTCCGCGGAAATGCTCCGGCGTTCGTCACGGCGACGGCGGCCCTGGAGACGTATTGGGCCGACGACGACTTCCAGAACGAGGTGGCCGGCGTCATCGCCGCGTTCCACGCCCGGCTCGAGGAGATCGCCGTGCAGAGCGGCGGCTACGTGCGCGGTCGCGGGCTGCTCGCGGGCATCATGTTCAGCGACCCCACGGCCGCCAAGAAGATCGCCGCCGCGTGCTACCGCGGCGGGCTTATGGTGGAGACCTCCGGGCCGGAGGACGAGGTGGTCAAGCTCATGCCGCCGCTGACGATCGGCCTGGCCGACCTGACCGCTGGGCTCGACATCTTCGCCGAGGCGGTCACCAGCGTCGTCCGCACGCCCGAACTAGCCGCCGTCTGAGCCCGAGGAACCCATCATGATCGTCACCAACATCGAAGACTTCGACGAGACCGACCGCGACATCGTCACCGAGAACTGGCGCAGCCGTCGGATGATCCTCGCCCGGGAGAAGGTCGGCTTCTCCCTGCACGAGACGACCATCTTCGCCGGCACCACCTCGACGTTCCACTATCAGAACCACGTCGAGGCCGTGTACTGCGTCGGCGGCTCGGGCCGGATCACGAACCTCGAGACCGGTGAGGTGCACGAGCTGCGCGACGGCAGCCTCTACCTGCTCAACGGGCACGAGAAGCACACGCTCCAGGCCGACGAGGAGATGCGGATGGTCTGCGTGTTCAACCCGCCCGTGACCGGCCGGGAGGTGCACGACGAGAACGGGGTCTACCCGCTCGTCGTCGAGAACGACTGACTGCGGGACGTCGTTGTGCCATCGGGAATGTCGGTGGGGCCGGGATAGGCTCTGTTCATGGATGTCGAGGCGTGCACCGAGCGGAATGCGCCACGCTGGCGCGAGCGCGCCGACGAGGTGTGCGAGCGGAGCACCGCCCACTCCGATTTCCGCGATGTCGCACGCACGAGCCTCATCGGCACGAACGTCGATGCGCGCAAGCTGCTCCACTTCCGTGGCCTCGAGCCCCCGACCATCGTCAGCACATTCGACGTACGCGCGGCGGAGGTCGGCGAGACGCAGGCGGAGCGGCTGACCTACGGCAATTCCTGGGGAGAGCGGCGAGCGGCCTTCGAGCGCGGCATCGGCGTGTACACGCGGGCGGTCTACGGGACGCTGGACATTCCCGACTGCCCCGGCGACGACCGCTATGGACCGTTTCGGCTCTCGTATCCGGCCCTCGACGGGGACGAGCCGATCGTCGTGCCGCACAACAGCGCTGCCGAATACGGTCATGGGGGTCGTTTCCACGCGGCTCGGTTGAGCGAGGATGTGGCCGGCTGGGACTCACGCGCCGACGTGGCCGTCGCGCGCCTCGCCGCCCGGATTCCCTCATCCCCACGGCCCCGATGGCCGATGCTTCTGTCCGAGGGAGACGAGAACCACGACCTCGTCGAACTCGTCTGCCCGGCCGGCCAGCGACCGATGAGCGATGTCGCGGAGATCCGGGTCGGGCGCCGATACAAGGACGACGTGCTCCGATCAGCCCTGCGCGGACTCGGCTCGGAGGACGCCACGGACATCGAGGACTCCGCCCTGCTGCTCGCGGAGCTTCGACACGAACAGGAATCGGGTCGACTCCGCCTGACGATCCTCGAGGAGGTCACATGAGCAAGCTCCTCGTCGCCGCCGCCCGGTACGGGGAGGTGTATATCTCCCGGGATGCCGACGGCACCTACCGGCGCCACACCCCCTACCGTCCGGGCGCCCCGATCGAAATCGGCATCGCAGAGGTCGAATGGGCCATCGGTGAGCACGGTCTCGACCGGATCGATCGGGAGTTCGACACCTGGGCGGCACTCGAGGCAGCGGTCCAGGCACGTATTCCCACGACGCGCGTTCTTCCGACCGACATTCCGCTCAGCCGCGGACTCGCGCGTGATCTGCTTCCCCTCCTGCGGGAAGAGCTGGCACGTCCGACCCAGAACCTCGACGTCACCCGCGTGATCTCACGCCTACTCGACCATGACACCGTGGCGGCGGACCCGGCGCTGGTGAAGGAGCTCGCGGAACTCCTGCGCCAGGCGGCCCGCCCGCCGAGGCGGCCCGTGACACTGCGGCCGAACCGTCCCGAGCAGCCGCACCGGCTCGATCGAAGTCGCGGATTCTTCGGGATGGCGGCGTGAAGCGGATTGCGTTCTACAGCTATAAGGGCGGCACGGGGCGCACCCTGGCCCTTGCCAACGTCGCGGCGTTCTGTGCGATCGCGGGCAAGAAGGTCGTGGTCATCGACATGGACCTCGAGGCCCCGGGTGCGTTGTACAAGTTCGGCGTCGATCCAGCCGCCACCACTTGCAGCGGTCTCGTGGGCTGGCTCCTCGACACCGCCCTGGGCGACGAGGAGCCGGATTCGCTGGACGGCTACCTCCTCGAACCGGACCTCGCCCCGAACGTCGGCATCGTCGATCAGGGTGGTGCGCTCTGGCTCATGCCCGCGGGCGATCTCTCCTCTCCCAACTACTTCGGTCAGCTCCAGCGGCTCAACTTCGACGCCCGGGTGGACGACGGCTCGGCCGTCGATCTCATGGGGCGTCTTCTCGACCGCATCGAACAAGACCTCGAGCCCGATCTCGTGTTCATCGACGCTCGCACGGGGATCACCAACAGCAACTCGCTCGTGCTCTCCGAGTTGGCGGACGAGGTGTATGCGCTCTACCTCGACCTGCCCGAACAGCGCGATGGCACCCGCATGGTCTTTCGGTCCCTCGCTCCGCTCGCTCGCGAGGGCCGCCCCACTCTCAACGTCGTGCTCTCCCGGGTTCCGCTCGACGGTGAGCACCGGGGCGCCGGCTGGACCAGCACTGAACGTGACGAAGCGCGAGCCCGAGAGGCCGAACGGTTCCTGCTGGCGCCGGCCAACCCCGCCGAATTCAGCATCGATGCGGTGCGTGTGTTCCAACTCCACCATCGGCCCGCGCTCATCGAGGACGAACACCTCGTCTTGATGCGCCTGGCCGAGCCCGGCGTGGCGGAGTCCGCGCTCGCCTGGGACTATATGGGGATCGCCCGCGCGATCCTCGACGACGAGAACGCGATCATCCGGGCCACCGCGGGAATGGGCCGGGCCCGCATGCCGGCGGCGACGCGGGCTCTTCTCAGCGGAGATACGGGTCCGGTCGCCGGGCCCGGCTCGCGCAGTGCGAGCATCACCCCTGCGAATACTCGACTGAACGAGCCCCTCCATGCCCGGGTCGATCGGCAGAGACTGCTGGCCGATTCGGATCCAGCGGAGCAACCGCGTCTTTCGCGCCTACTCACGGAGTTGTCCCTCACCCAGTCCCAGGTCGGGGAGCACCGTGCCGCCGTGGACTCGGCGATCGAAGCCGTGGAGCGCTACGAACAGTTCGCAGACTCCGACCCGAAACGGTATTTGCCCGAACTTGCAGACGCATACGCAACCGCGGCGGACTCACTCGCCGCAGTGGGCGATCACCCTGCGGCGCTCAAGATGAGCGAGCGCGCGGTCGGACTCCACGCGGAGTTGGCCGATCACCTACCTGATGCCTACCTACCCATTCTCGCCAAGGCCTTCAACAACTACGCCATCGACCTCGCACACGCCGGTCGACACATGGAGGCTCTACGGCCTGCCGAGAGCGCCGTGCGGATCCGTGAACGATTGGCGCAGGACTATCCGGACCTCTACCTCGCCGGCCTTGCCACGTCGCTGAGCAATCTTTCGAACAGGCTCCGCGCCGTCGGTCGCGAGGAGGAGGCACTCCACCTCGCCGCACGCGCAGTCGACACCTTCGAGAGAGTCCTACCCACGACCCCGGATGAGCCGAATCCAAGCCTCGCACTCGCCTTGACCAACTACTCCGTCCAACTCTCCCGAGCTGGACACGACACGGAGGCGCTCGATGTCACGCGACGCTCGATCGACGTATTCGACCAGTTGACGAAGCGCTACCCAACGATCTTCCTGCCCGAGCTCAGTGCCGCGTTGAACAACCTCGCCCATATCCTGCTTCAGATCGGGGCCGTCGACGAAGCACTCGCGCCCGCTCGACGATCACTCGAGATCCGCACCCAGCTCGTGCAAGAGAACGAGATGGCCAATCTGCCCGGTCTGGCCCTCACGCTCAATACATACGCCACAGCTCTTGACCGCCTCGGGCACGTATCGGATGCGCGGGCGGCCGCACAGCGGTCGGTTGCGATCCGCGAGGAACTGGCCAGTGCCAACCCTGCAGCCAATTTGCCGGCTCTGGCCTCGTCGCTCGATACGTACGCTCGGGTACTCACGCGGTCCGGCGACCCGCAGTCCGCGCTCCCCGTCGCTCGACGCGCCGCCGATATATCCCGGCAGCTGACTCGCGCGAATCGAACCCTTCATGGACACGACTTCGCGCACAGGCTCACGACCCTCGCCGACCTCTTGGAGAGCCGCGGGAACACCGAGGATGCCGACCGCGTCCGCGCGGAGCGGCAGGAACTGCTGACACCCGAAGAGGACTGAGCGCCCGTCCACCTCGCGCCGTCGGCCACCGAGTGGTGTCATGGAAGGCATGAGTCGCCGGCGCGGGAGGAGTGGTCGAGATGCGCGCAGTCGTCATGCACGCCCCGGGGGACGTACGCGTGGTGGACCGGCCCGATCCGCGGCTCCGCGAGCCGACGGACGCGATCATCCGGGTGGTGGCCACGTGCGTGTGCGGTTCGGATCTGTGGCCCTACCGGGGCGACCGGGAGGTGCGCGACCAGCCCATGGGCCACGAGTACGTCGGGGTGGTCGAGGAGATCGGCCCACAGGTGCGCACGGTCGTACCGGGTGAGTTCGTCGTGGGCTCGTTCATCGCCTCGGACAACACGTGCGAGATCTGCACGGCCGGCTACCAGTCCCGGTGCGTCCACTTCGTGGGCATGGGCGGCATCGGCACCCAGGCGGAGCGGGCCCGCATCCCCTGGGCCGACGGCACGCTCGTGGCCACTCCCGAGTACCCGGACGACGACCTCCTCGCATCGCTGCTCGCCGCCTCGGACGTGCTCGGCACCGGCTGGTTCGCCGCCGTGGCGGCGGAGGCGGGACCGGGAAGGTCCGTCGCGGTCGTCGGCGACGGCGCGGTCGGCCTGCTCGCCGTGCTCGCGGCCCGGCGACTCGGGGCGGAGCAGGTCATCGCGATGTCCCGGCACGCCGACCGCCGGCGGCTTGCGCTCGAGTTCGGCGCCACCGAGATCGTGGCCGAACGGGGCGAGGACGGCGCCGCCCGGGTTCGTGAGCTGACCGGTGGGCTCGGTGCCCATTCGGTGATCGAGGCGGTCGGCACCGCGGAGTCGATGCGGCAGGCGATCGGATCGGCCCGCCCCGGCGGCCATGTCGGCTTCGTCGGGCTCCCACACGGCGACGTGCCCGGCCCGGAGCTGTTCCAGTCCGCCGTGCACCTGCACGGCTGCCCGGCACCCGTGCGCCGCTTCCTGCCGGAGCTCATCGACCTCATCTGGCAGCGGCGGATCGACCCCGGCCGGGTCTTCGACCTGACCCTGCCGCTGGAACAGGCGGCCGACGCCTACCGCGCGATGGACGAGCGCCGGTCGATCAAGGCCATGCTCATCCCCTGACGGCTGCTGTCGGAACGCTCGCGGCCCGGAACTCTCGGCCGATAGGGTGCCGACATGAAGCCCGGAGAGAGGATGTGGCGCAGGGTCGGCCGGGCCCTCGCCCGGACCCTTCGCGCCACGCGCCGTGAGCCGCGCGCGTCCAACCGGAGCGCCACCGGCCATGCGGGGGGCGGGGTACCTGCCCCGACCGCGAGCCCGGCCCGGGAGTACACCGTGCCGGCCTCCGGCCTGCCCCCGCTGCGGCACGACGCCCACGCCGACGGCGAGGCCGATCCGGGCGAGGTCGTCTGGGCGTGGGTGCCGTACGAGGAGGATGCGACCGTCGGCAAGGACCGGCCGGTGCTCGTCGTCTCCCGGCTGCCGGGGGGCCTCCTCGGGCTCCAGCTCACCTCCCGCGACCACTCGCGCACCCGCGCGGCCGATACGAGCAACGGGCGCTACTGGATGGACGTCGGCTCCGGCGACTGGGACGCCCGCCGACGCGATTCCGAGGTCCGCCTCGACCGACTGCTGTTCCTGCCCACCGGCTCGATCCGGCGGGAGGGGGCCGCGCTCGACCGCGGGGTCTTCCTACGCGTGGCCGCGGGCGTGCGGGCGCTGCACGCACGGGCGTGAGCGGGAGGGCTCGAATGCGCGCCCGGGAGGCGTCAGGGCGGCAGCCAGCCCTGCTCGGAGGCGATCGCGGCGGCATCGGCCCGGTTGCGCGCCCCGGTCTTGCCGATCGCGGCCGAGAGGTGATTGCGCACGGTGCCCGGGGAAAGCCCCACCTCCGCGGCGATCTCGCTGATCGTTCCCCCCTTGCGTGCGACGAGGAGCACGTCGGTCTCCCGCACCGTCAACGGTGACCGGCCCGAGGCGAGCGATTCGGCTGCGAGCACCGGGTCGACGACCCGCAGTCCCGCGGCCACCCGGCGCACGGCGTCGGCCAGCTCGCTCGCCGGGGTGTCCTTGACGATGAACCCGGAGGCGCCGGCCTCGAGCGCCCGGCGCAGGTACCCCGGCCGGCCGAAGGTCGTGACGATGAGGCTCCGGCAGCCGGGCAGGCGCCGCCGCAGCAGCGCGGCCGCCGCGATCCCGTCGAGCCCCGGCATCTCGACGTCGAGCAGCGCGACCTCGGCGCCACTGCCCGCCGCGGCCCCGAGCACCTCGTCTCCCCGGCCGACCTGCGCCACGACCTCGAGATCCGACTCGAGGCCGAGGAGGGTCGCGAGGGCGCCGCGGACCATCGCCTGGTCGTCGGCCAGGAGCAGCCGGATCGCCCCGGTCACGGCGCAACGCCCGTGACCGTCAGGAGGGTGCCGCCGTGATCGCGTTCGGCGACGCTGAGCACGGCGCCGGATCGCTGAGCGCGCGCGGCGAGTCCGGCGAGTCCGCTGCCGCGGCCGCCCGATCCGGCGTCGAGGGACGCCCCGCCGCGGCCGTCGTCCACGATCGTGATCGAGCGCGGTTCGAGCTCGACCCAGCAGTTCCTCGCCCGGGCGTGGCGGATCACGTTCGTCACGCTCTCCCGCAACGCCCAGGCGAACAGCTCCCGCAGGTCGGGATCGACGCCGCCGGTCGAGTCGGGTAGGTGCGGGGTGGCGCCGGCCGCGCTCAGTGCCGCGTGCGCGGCCGACAGCTCGGTGGCCAGGTTCACCTCGCGATAGCCGGTGACCGCGGCCCGCAGGTCGACGAGGGCGGCCCGGGTCGTCCGCTCGATGTCGTCGAGCTCGGCCACGGCCCGCGCCGGATCGGAGGGCACGAGCCGCCGGGCCAGCTCGGACTTGACCGTGACCACGGTGAGCGAATGTCCGAGCAGGTCGTGGATGTCGCGGGCGAGGCGCTCCCGTTCGTCGGCCACCGCGAGCCGGGCGATCTCGCCCTGGGCCGCGCGCAGCCCCCGCACGGCCTGGATCTGCAGGGAGAACGCGAACATCATGATGCCGATCGAGGTGGTCAACGCGACGATGAACCATTCCGAGCCGAGATCCCCGGCGATCCAGAGCACGACGGCCTGCGCGAGGGCCACGACCGCGATGACCGCGAGGAGGAATCGACGCGGCTGCCAGGTCATGGCGGCGATCACGGGCAGATAGATCCACAGCCACACGGTGTCGCTTCCCATGAGCGGGAACGCCAGGCACGTGAGCGCGAAGAAGCCGGCGAGCGCCGCCACCACGATCGGCCGACCCCGGCTCCACAGCAGCGGCGGCAGCACCACGTACGCGGCGCCGAGGGCGAGCATGAGCGCCGTGGTCAGGTACGGGTCGAGCGCGAAGTCCGGCCGGACCCACGCGGCCGTGATGGGCACGGCCAGGTACGCCAGGCCCCAGAACGAGCCCAGGAACCATTTGCGGGCGCCACCGCCGGCGAGCCGCTCACGGGGCCGGCGCCACGTGCTCATGCCCTCCAGCCTACGTCGATCGCTCGGTCGGGTCATCGTGGGCACGGCGCGGCCCCGCCGCGGTCGTCATCCTCAGCTCCGCGCCGCGTCGCGCTGGTAGCGCCACACGATGACGGTGCCGATCACGAGGGTCCAGGCGGTGAGCACGAGGGCCGGTGTGAGCACGTCGCCGCTCAGGTGCGCGCCCATCTGGCCGAGCCGGTTGAGCCAATAGGAAGGCACGACCTGGGCCGCCTCGGACATCCAGGCGGGGAAGATCTGCAACGGCACCCACAGCCCGCCCAGCAGCGACAGCCCCATGAACACGGCCATGAACAGCGGCTGGGCGAACTCCGGCTTGGCGAACTGGCCGATGAGCAGGCCGATGAGCGCGAACGGCAGCACCCCGAACCAGATGCCGAGACCGGTGGCGAGCCACGCCGCCGTTCCCAGGTCCGGCCGGAACACCACCGCCGCCACCGCGATGACCACGACGATCGCCACGAGTGCCAGCAGCATCGCGGTGACCACCTTGGACACCAGGTAGCCCGTGCCGCTGAGCGGGGTGATGCGCAGCTGCCGGTTCCAGCCCAGGGAACGCTCGTTGACGATGTTGAACGACTGCGACAGCGCGGCGATCATCGCGCCGTAGGCGGCCATCTGGATCGTGGTGACGACGATCCACGGGAGGTGGGTGACGTCGTCCATACTCCCGCCGGCGCCGAAGGTGCCGCCGAACGCGAAGAGCATGACGAGCGGCACGGCGAGGGTGAACAGCAGGGTGCGGGTGTTCTTGAGTTGACGCAGCGACTCGAGACGCACATACGTGAGGCTCATGAGCGGGCTCCGATCGGTTCGGTGGTCGCGTCGGCCCGAGCGGGGTCGGCAGGGTTCTCGGGGGTGGCAGGATCGTCGGGGGATGCGGCGGTGAGGGCGAGGAAGGCGTCGTCCATGCTGTGGGAGGCGACCTCGATGTCGTGGGCGTCCGGGTGCTCGGCGAGGAGCCGGCGCAGCGCGGCGTCCGGGGCACCGCTGACGAGGGTGACGTACTCGCCGCGGTTCTCGACGCTGCGGACCCCCGGCAGGGCCGCGAGCTCGGCGCCGAGCGCCGGCGTCCACGGCCGCCCGAGGGCGAGGCGGATCCGCCGGCCGGACACGATCGACTTGACCTCGCCCGGGCTGCCGTCGGCGACGACGCGTCCGGCGGCGAGCATGATGATCCGATCGGCGTAGGCGTCGGCCTCGTCGAGGTAATGGGTGGCGAAGACGACCGTGCGCCCGGCGGCGGTGAACTCGGCCATCGACTGCCAGAACACGCGCCGCGCCTCGACGTCCATCGCGGCGGTCGGTTCGTCGAGCAGGAGCAGGTCGGGGTTGGAGACGACGGCGACCGCGAACCGGGCCCGCTGCATCTGCCCGCCGGAGAGCTTGCTCACCCGCTGGTTCGCGATCTCGGTGCAGCGAGCGCGCTCCAGCGCCTCGGCGATGCTCAGCGGGTGCCGGTGCACGCTCGCCACGAGGGCCACGGACTGGGCCACGGTCGTCGTGGGCAGCAGCGCCCCGCCCTGGAGCATCGCGCCCACCCGGCCGGCGGCGATCGCCTGGCGCGGGGCCGCGCCGTAGATCTCGGCGGTGCCCGCCGTCGGCCGGGCGAGGCCGAGCGCGAGATCGATCGTGGTCGACTTGCCGGCGCCGTTCGGGCCGAGGAGGGCGACGACCTCACCGGGTGCGATGGTCAGGTCGACGGCGTCCACGGCGGTGATCCGCCCGTAGGTCTTGGTCAGTTCCGTGAGCCGGATGGCTGGTGGTGTGGTCATGCATCCAGGGTTCTCCGCGGGGCGGGCGGCCGGGTAGCGCGGCTGTCACAGCGGGGCCGTGACGTTTGTCAGGGGCGTATGGACGACGCGGCTCGCCTCGCGCGCGGAAGCCGCGCCCGATTAGGGTGAGTCGATGGTGCTCGACCTGACCCCCGCGCAGGCCCGGCGGCTGCGCGCGCAGACCCAGCTTCTCGGCGGCAGCGACCTGGGCCCGGCCGAGGTGGTGGCGCGCGGGGTCGCGCTCCAGGGGCAGGACCTGCCGGCCGTGCTGCGCGCCGTCGCGCTGCGCTCCCGGCCCGGCACGAGCCTCGACGACGTGCGCGATGCGGTCGATGCGGGGCTGCTCGTGCGCTCGTGGCCGATGCGCAGCACGCTCTTCCTGACGACGCCGGCACACCTGCGCGTGCTCCTCGCCGCCACCGGCGAGCGGATCGTGCGGGCGACGGCCCTGCGGCGCCGGCACCTCGGGCTCGACGATCGGACGCTCGCGAGGGCCGGCGAGGTGGCGCGGGCGGCGCTGGACCAGGCGCCACGGACCCGGGCGGAGCTGCTCGCCGAGTGGGAGGCGGCCGGGATCGCGACCGCCGCGGGCCGCGGCTACCACCTGCTCATGCACCTGGCGGTGACCGGCCTGCTGCACTGGGGCCGCTTCGACGCGGGGCGCACGCAGCAGTTGGTCGAGGCGTCGGCGGGTACCGGGGGCACGGCGGACGCGGAGGACTCCGACCACACCGCGGCGATGGTCGCGATCGTGCGCTCGTTCATCGCCTCCCGGGCGCCGGTGAGCCTGGAGGATCTGGCGTGGTGGACCAAGCTGCCCAAGGCGCTGCTGCGCGGGTATGCGGCGCGGCTCGAGGATCTGGTCGAGGTGACGGTGGCGGGCCGGCCCGCCTACCTGCTCGAGGAGCTGCTGCCGAGTGCGCCCCCACCCCGCACGGGTGTGCGGCTCGTACCGGGCTTCGACGAGTGGCTGCTCGGCTACTCGGACCGCTCGCTCGTGGCCACGCCCGCCGCGCTCGAGGCGGTCGTCCCGGGCGGCAACGGCGTGTTCCGGCCGGCGATCCTCCTCGACGGCGTCGTGGTGGGCACGTGGCTGCCGGCGCGCCCGCCGGCCCGCCCCGGCCCGGAGATCCACCTGGTGGGGGACGTGACGGCGGCGACCGCCCGCGCGATCGACCGGGCGATCGCGCGGTGGCCGCACGACTGACTCACGCCCGCTGACTCACGCCCGCGTCAGGAGCGGACCGCCCGAGGCGAGCGGGCGTCGTCCATGATCGGGCCATCGGACGGGCCGGACTGAGCGGGCGGAGCGGAGTTCGCGGCCTTGAACGTGCGCAGCCGCAGGCTGTTCGACACGACGAACACGGAGGAGAACGCCATCGCCGCACCGGCGAGCATGGGGTTGAGCAGCCCGGTGGCCGCGACCGGGATGAGCGCGACGTTGTAGGCGAACGCCCAGAACAGGTTGCCGCGGATCGTACCGAGGGTGCGGCGGGAGAGTCGGATCGCGTCGGGCGCGGCGCGCAAGTCGCCGCGCACGAGGGTGAGGTCGGAGGCCTCGATCGCCACGTCGGTGCCGGTGCCCATCGACAGCCCGAGGTCGGCCTGGGCGAGGGCGGCGGCGTCGTTCACGCCGTCGCCGACCATCGCGACCCGCCTGCCGCCGGCCTGGAGGCGCTGGATGTGGGCGACCTTGTCGGCGGGCAGGACGCCGGCGATGACGTGCTCGGGGTCGATGCCGACCTCGGCCGCGACGGATCGGGCCACGGCGGCGTGGTCGCCGGTGAGCAGGATCGGGGTGAGGCCGAGCTCCCGGAGCTGCATGATGGCCTCGGCGGAGGTGGGCTTGATCGCGTCGGCGACGACGAGCACGCCGCGGGCCCGCCCGTCCCAGCCGACCGCGACCGCGGTGCGGCCCCGCTCGGCGGCGCCCCCATCGCGGCCTCGAGCACGGGCGGCAGCGGCTGGGACCACTCGGCCAGCAGGCTCGGGCGGCCGACGACGACCGCGTGGCTCGCCGCATCGTCCCGGCCGCCCGTCACGATGCCCTGCACGCCGAGGCCCTCGATGCTCGCGAAGTCCTCGACCTCCGGGAGGTCGCCGACCTCCGCTGCGGCGCCCGTGGCGATCGCCTGGGCGATCGGGTGTTCGCTGGCGTGCTCGAGGGCCCCGGCGAGGCGCAACACCTGCGCGCGGTCCTCGCCGTCGGCGGTGACCACGTCGAGCAGGCTCATCCGGCCGCTCGTCACGGTGCCGGTCTTGTCGAGCACGATGGTGTCGATCCGGCGGGTGGTCTCGAGCACCTCGGGGCCCTTGATGAGGATGCCGAGCTGGGCGCCGCGGCCGGTGCCGACCATGAGCGCGGTCGGCGTCGCGAGGCCGAGCGCGCACGGGCAGGCGACGATGAGCACCGCGACCGCGGCGGTGAACGCGGCGGCGAGGGAGTCGCCGGCGCCGGCCC
Organism: Pseudactinotalea sp. HY158; assembly: GCF_009660225.1. Lineage (NCBI taxonomy): Bacteria > Bacillati > Actinomycetota > Actinomycetes > Micrococcales > Cellulomonadaceae > Pseudactinotalea > Pseudactinotalea sp. HY158. The sequence continues at coordinate 683,270 of NZ_CP045920.1, read as the reverse complement.
AGAAGCCGAAGGTCGCCACGGCGAGGGCGATGACGATCGGCACGAAGACGCCCGAGATGCTGTCGGCCAGGCGCTGGGCCCGGGCCTTGCCCGTCTGCGCCTGCTCGACCATCCGGGCCATCTGCGCGAGCTGGGTGTCGGCGCCGACCCGCCTCGCCTCGATCACGAGCCGGCCCCCGGCGTTGACGGTCGCGCCGACCACGTCGTCGCCGGGGGCGACCTCGACGGGCACGGATTCGCCGGTGACCATCGAGGCGTCGACCGCCGAGGATCCCTCGACGATCCGGCCGTCGGTGGCGATCTTCTCGCCCGGGCGCACGACGAACCGGTCCCCCACGGCGAGGTCGCCGATGGGGATCCGCTGCTCCCGGCCGCCCCGGAGCACCGCGACGTCCTTGGCACCGAGCTCGAGCAGCGCGCGCAGCGCCGCCCCGGAGGTGCGCTTGGCCCTGGCCTCGAAGTAGCGGCCGAGCAGGATGAAGGTGACGACGCCGGCGCCGACCTCGAGGTAGATGTTGCCTGCGCCGTCGGTGCGGGAGATCGTCAGCTCGAAGGCGTGGGTCATGCCGGGCATGCCGGCCGTGCCGAGGAAGAGCGCATAGAGCGACCACAGCAGGGCGGCGAGCGTGCCCATGGAGACGAGCGTGTCCATCGTGGCGGTCCCCTGCCGGAGGTTCTTCCACGCCGCCCGGTGGAACGGGTAGCCCGCCCACACGATGACCGGGGCCGCGAGGGTGAGGGAGAGCCACTGCCAGTAGGTGAACTGCAGCGCGGGCACCATCGCCATCGCGATCACGGGCACCGAGAGCACCGCCGAGACGATCACCCGGTCGCGCAGGGCGCGCACCGGGCCGTCCTCCGCGGCCGGGTCGTCGTCGGCCGCACCGCTGTCGCCGCCGCGCCGGCCGATCGACGCCGGTCGGGGCAGGGCCGCGCTGTAGCCGGCCTGCTCGACGGTGTCGAGCAGGAGCGCGGTGCCGATGCCCTCGCCATAGGTGACCGTCGCCTTCTCGGTCGCGTAGTTGACCGTGGCGGTGACCCCGTCGATCTTGTTGAGCTTGCGTTCGATCCGGTTCGCGCACGAGGCACACGTCATGCCCGCGATCGCGAGTTCGACCTCGCCGCCGGGCTCCTCGGCCGCCGGGGGCATGCTGCTCATGGTTCTTCCTTTCGTGCGGACGTCCGTAGTCGGGCCGTGTGGGGACTACCCGATGGGTCCCACCGCGCTGCCGATGCCGTAGGCCCCGGCCAACACCACGGCGAGGATCGCGAGGTAGCCGGTGAGCCGGGCCCGGGCGCTCAGCCCTCGCGCGCTTCGTGCCATCAGGTGGCGTCGGCCAGCTGGTAGCCGGCCTCCTCGACCGCCGCCCGGACGGCCGCGGCCTCGAGCGGCGCGTCGCTGGTGACGGTCATCCGGCCGGACTCCAGCTCGACCCGGACCTCGCTCACGCCGGCGATCTCGCCGACCTCCTCGGTCACCGACGACACGCAGTGGCCGCAGGTCATTCCGGTGACTGCGTAGGTGGTGCTCGTGCTCATGGTGGTGCTCCTTGCGTGGGGATTGTCTACTTGATCGAGGTCGGATCCGGGGGCGATCAGGACCGAACGAGGCGGGCGATCGCGTCCGAGGCCTCCTTGACCTTCGCCTCGGCCTCGGGCCCGCCCTTCGCGGCCGCCTCGACCACGCAGTGGCTCAGGTGCTCCTCGAGCAGGCCGAGGGAGACGGCGCGCAGGGCCTTGGTCATCGCCGAGACCTGGGTGAGGATGTCGATGCAGTACTGCTCCTCCTCGACCATGCGCTGGAGGCCGCGGGCCTGGCCCTCGATCCGGCGCAGGCGCGTGAGGTAGGCCTCCTTGTGGCCGATATAGCCGTGATGTGCGTGCTGCTCGACAGTCATGTGTGATTCACCTTCGCTCAGGCGTGCCCGGAACTTCGATCCCTACTATACCCCCGTAGGGTATCAAGTCGGCAAGCCCCGCGGATCGGACGAGTGTCCGCCGGCGTCAGCCTGAAACGACGGTGAGGCAGCAGGCCGTCTCGTAGGCGTCCGCCGCTGCATCGTCGAAGGGGATGGCCGCGCCGAGAATGGCCCGCAGGCGAGCCATGCGAGTCTCACGGCGTGCCCGTTCGATCGGGTTCGCGACCGCGCGGACCCCAAATCCGAGCTCGGCCAGTAGTGCCCCTTAGAGTGGTGTAGCGCGGTTGCCCAGCTCGTCCCGGTCGTGGACGTGGGTGCGGCCACCGCGTGATCCTTCGAGTCAACCTTCTACCGAATCCTCGAACGGAGTCATCACGATGACCGCACCACATATTGTCGACCCTGGCGGCCTGCTCAGTGAAGCCCTGAGCGAAGCAAGCCCGGATCTGATGCGTTCGCTGTTGCAGACGATGATCAACGCGCTGCTGTCCGCGGACGCCGACGCCGTCGTCGGCGCCGAGTACGGCCGGCCCAGCGCCTCGCGTACGGCGCAGCGTAACGGCTACCGCCACCGCGACCTGGACACCCGCGTGGGGACCGTGGACGTGGCCATCCCCAAGCTGCGCAAGGGCAACTACTTCCCCGAGTGGCTACTCGAGCGGCGCAAGCGGGCCGAGTCGGCGATGATCACCGTCGTGGCCGACTGCTACCTGGCCGGGGTGTCCACCCGCCGGATGGACAAGTTGGTCAAGACCTTGGGGATCGACTCACTGAGCAAGTCTCAGGTCTCGCGGATGGCGGCCGACCTGGATCAGATCGTCGAGGACTTCCGCCACCGCCCCCTGGATGAGGCGGGACCGTTCACGTTCGTCGCGGCCGACGCGCTCACGATGAAGGTCCGCGAGGGCGGGCGCGTGGTCGCCACCTCGGTACTGCTGGCGACCGGGGTCAACGCCGACGGGCACCGCGAGGTCCTCGGCCTACGCGTGGCCACCAGTGAGACCGGGTCGGCGTGGAACGAGTTCTTCGCCGACCTCGTCGCGCGCGGCCTGACGGGCGTGCGCTTGGTCACCTCCGACGCCCACCAGGGCTTGAAGGAAGCGATCGCGGCGAACTTGACCGGTGCCGCGTGGCAACGGTGCCGTACCCACTACAGCGCGAACCTGATGGACGTGACGCCCAAGAGCATGTGGCCGGCCGTCAAGGCCATGCTCCACAGCGTCTATGACCAGCCCGACGCACCCAGCGTGCAGGCCCAGTTCGACCGGCTCATCGAGTACGTCGACGAGAAGCTGCCCGACGCGGCCGAGCACCTCACCGGCGCACGGGAGGACATCTTGGCGTTCACCGCGTTCCCCAAGGACGTGTGGACACAGATCTGGTCGAACAACCCCCAGGAGCGTCTCAACCGCGAGATCCGCCGCCGGACCGACTCCGTGGGCATCTTCCCCAACCGCAACGCCATCGTGCGCCTCGTCGGCGCCGTCCTAGCCGAGCAGACCGACGAATGGGCCGAAGGCCGGCGCTACCTCGGCCTCGACGTCCTCGCCCGCTGCCGCATCACCCTCATCACCACCACCGACCCCGAGATCGGAGCCGAAACCATGCCCGCCCTGACCGCCTGAACCCCTACGAAGGATCACCCACCGCTACACCACTCCAAGGGACTTGACCACTCGGCCCACGACAACGACGAGACGGCCACCTGGTGGTCGCGATGCGAGAGCGCTTAGGCGACGAGCAGATTCGTGTCGAGAACCGCCTTCACCGGGCGCCCTGCCAGGGGTCGGACACGTCGACGACACTGCGTTCGGTCGCGATCTCCCGGGCCCACGAGTCGTCCGCACCGAGCTCGCGCAGGACGGAGTCGATCTCCTCACCACACACCCAGCGCGGCTGCCGCCGAGGCGCGATCTCGGCGATCGGCTCGCCATGATCGGTCACCATGTAGGTGGCACCGGCCTTGACCTCACGAAGCATGCGTGTTGGATTCTGCCGCAACTCGCCGATACTGATCGTCTTGGGCATGGCGACCTCCTGAGTAGACAATATGCTACCCGGTCGGGCCGCATATCTCCGTTCGGGTCGTCTCCGGTGGCTCCTCCGGCGCACCGATGTGTCGTGTCGCACCGCCGTTCATCGTCTCCCATGGAGCGCAGGACGCGGTTGCGCGACGCGAGGATGCCCGCGGCTTCGCGCGCTCTCGCAGCAACCCGTCGCCTATGCAGAGCTGCCGGTAGCCAACCACCATGTCGATGTGTTCCCTTCGCCCTGAATCCGCTCGACGAGGGCTACCGGCCCAGTGGTTTGTCGGATGCGGAGTGGGCGTCGATGGTCGCCTCACGCCGCCGCGACCTCATCGGTATCCGCACCGAAACAGTGTTGACGCGCGCAATGAGCCCGTTGGAGCACACCGCGATCGACACCGCGCTGTTGGCGACGGTGCGGGAGAACGATGTGCCGATCCTGCCGATGATCGTCGACCACCTCCTGCACCCGCCGGACGATCCCGACGGGCGGCTGACTAAGGATGGGCGGATGGTCGGACACGCGCTGCGCCACCTGGTCGGCGGCGACCTGTCCGGACTGTTCGACGGCCCCTCCACCGAACATTTCGACCCCACCCTCCCAATGGTGTCCCTCGACCTGTCGCGGGTGACGGAGAACTCCGCGTTGATTTCGGTGCTGATGACCTGGTCATCGGCATGGATGGAAGCCGCACTGCTCGATCCGGCGGGTGGGCAGCGGTGGTGTATCTACGACGAAGCCTGGCGGCTCATGTCTCAACCAGCGCTGCTGCGGCGGATGGATGCGCACTGGAGGCTCGCCCACGCCTACGGCATCAGCAACGCCCTCACCTTTCGCAAACTCTCCGACATGGAGAACGTCGGCGACGAAGGCTCCGCCAAGCGCGCACTCGCCAACTCCCTGCTCGCGAACGCGGAGACGAGGATCATCCTGCGGCAGGAATCCGACCAGCTCGGCACCACCGCCAAATCCCTGGGACTGACCGGTACCGAGCGGTCGTTGTTGCCGACGTTGGGGACGGGGCAGGCGTTATGGCGGATCAAGGAACGCGCATTCGTCGTCCAGCACCAGATGCACCCCGCCGAACTCGTCCTCTTTTATGCCACGGGGCGGATGAACAGCGAACCCCGCAAGTTCAGGAATCCTGAAGCCTGATTCGCGTGAACATGCCGCTGAGGGCCACTGTGTGGGGCGTGAGGTTGCATGTTCGTGGAAGATGCGGCCTTACGATGGTTGTGTCCAGTCGCCTTGTGAGCATGTGTGGTCAGAAGTCTCAGGCTGATGGTGCTACCGCGGTGGCGAGCTTGTTCATCGCCGATGTCGCGGACTCACTGACGGTCGGGCCAACTGCGGCGAGACTGGCCATGAGAACGGCGATCTCGGGAACGTCAAGGTTGATGGGACCGGCAGGTGCGACGTTCTCAATGATGGCACCGCCTCCGCGGCCCGGGACCACGGTGATCGGGACTCCGGAGTGCCTGAGGCGTTCGATGTCGCGAGCGATGGTGCGTTCGGTGACGCCGAGCTCGTCGGCGAGTCGCTGGTGGGTGAGCCGGTTCCGGCTCGCGTGCAGCCGTTCGATGATGTATTGCTGGCGTTCGACTCGGCGTATCGTCAGGTGAGGATCGCGGGAAGCGGCCGCCTGCAGTCCACGGGATCGGGTCATGCACATGATGGTAACCATGACAAAGGCGTGTCAGTGTATAGCCGTAGCCTTGAGCGCATGAGCGAGTACAGCATTGCCCGGAAGTTCTTCGATGCCTACACCCGTGCCCTGATCGATCGTGACGCGAAGGCGATCGCAGGGCACTACGCGGTGCCCGCGCTGATCGAGTTCCCCGAGCAGGCCATCGTCGTGTCCGACCCGCGCCAGACCGAGGAGTTCTTCGCCGGCGCGTTCGGCCAGTACGCGGGCGTCTCCGCCACCGACGCTGCCGTCGCGGTCGTCGCGGCGAGCCGTCACAGTATCTGGGCTGATGTCACGTGGAATCATCACGGCGGGGCACCGGACGAGCGGAACATGTACCAACTGGTCCGCAGCGGGGAAGACTGGAAGATCGCCGTCTTGACCCCGCTGAATGCGTGAACGGCGCCATCGGCAGCGAAGACTCAGGAGGATCGATGACCAGTGCTTCGAACAAGATGATCAGCGACTTCACCGGCAAGCCGACAACGCAGTCGTTCTTCACCGCGATCGCGGAGTACACGGCATCTCTCGGGCAGGTGGCCAAGGACGCGAAAGCGCAAGTGAGCTTCTCGGTGAACCGCAAGTTCCTCTGGCTTTGGGCCTACGAGAAGACCGCCGATGGCACCTTGTACCTCAACGTGACACTGGACCAGAAGATCGACGACCCGCACTTCCACAACGTCTCCCAGGTCAGCACGAACAGGTGGAACCACCACGTCGAGGTGAAGTCCGAAGTGACCGCGAACAGCGATTGGCTGCACGATCTCATTCGCCAGGGATTCGAGTTCGCCCGTAGATGACGTCGGCTGCACGCCGCTGAGCTACCGCGTCGTTGGACGTTGGCCGAGCCTGCGCGATCGCTCGCTGACGCCATGCCCGAAGGAGCCGGGCCACTGGTGGGCGACTCACGGGCGCTGCCCACGTAGTGCATCGCGGCTTCGATGCCGATGCCGAACAGGTCGCAGATGCGGCGGACGTCGCCGCCGGTCTGCTTGACCTCGTAGAGAATCCGGTCGATGCGCGGTGCTTGGGCGGTGACGCCGGCCTGCTTCCAGGGGAAGTTCCGGCTGGGGCGTGCGAGCCGGGGCGCGCTCGGTCGGGTGACGAGGAGGTAGGGGTTCTTCGTCTCGGGCCAGCGTTTCGCACGGCGGTCGAGCCAGGCGGCGAGGCGAACGCGAACATGTCCCGCCCCGGACGCGAAACCTGCCCCGCCATCAGGCGGGGCAGGTTTCGAGTCTCAACTTACGTGGAGCTAGGGGGATTCGAACCCCCGACCTTCTCATTGCGAACGAGACGCGCTACCAACTGCGCCATAGCCCCAAGGCGTGCACCAGCTTAGCACCCGCGACGGGTCACTCCGTGCCAGGCGGCCGGTGCGCGGCTATGAGCCGCCTCACCCCACGGCCCGGCGGCGGGCGAGGATCTCCTGCACGTTGAGACTCGAGCCGGTCGCCGCCTCCGGCTCCGCCGCGGATTCCGCCTCGGCGAGCGCGGCCTCCCGCTCGGCGCGGGCGCCGGCGAGCTGCGCGGCGGTGAGGGCCTCGACCCGCACGGCGGGCATGAACTCGGTCTCCGCATCGCTCGGGGCGGCCTGCGCCGCGCCGGCGTCGTCCACGAGCACGGCGGCGACGGATCGGCGCGGGGCCGCCTTCTTGAGCGTGTACGCCGGCGGCGGCACGGGCACCGGCGTCCAGGACGCGGACTCCCCGCTCGCTGCGGCGTCGGTTCCGGCCACGACGGTGCGTTCGGCGGGCTCGGGCGCGACCCGGGCCGGGTCCACGTCGACGCGCAGGTTCGGCGCGGCGGCGCGAACCGCCGCGGACACGGACTGCCGCTCGGCGATACGGACGGCGTCCGCGAGCCGGGCGTCGGCCGACCGCCCGGCCGCGGCAGCGCGTCGTCCCAACTCGACGACGCCCACGGTCACGGCGGTGGGCACGATCGCGGCCCAGACCGACACGGGGGTCGCCCCGGCGAGCACCCACAGGCCCACGGTGAGCAGCCCGAGCGCCGCGGTCAGCAGCAGTCGGCGGCGCGCGGCGGCGGCGCGGCGACTCGCGGCGGCGGCCCGAGCGGCACGCGCGGCCGCCACCCGACGGGCGTCGGCGGCGATGAGCTTGTAGGCCACGGGGGGTTCCATGGGTGCCTCCGTCTTCCGGTGCAACTGGGTGCGGGTCTGGTGAACGATGGGTGGGGCGGCCGCCTCCCCCGCCCGGGCCACGATTCGCAGGTCGGCCGAGAATCGGTCGTCGCCACGGGCGTCGCGGGCGACCTGCGCCGTGCGGATGAGCGTCGGCAGGAGATACGCGAAGAACAGCATGAGGATCGCGAGGAGGATGAAGCCGTCGAAACCCACGCCTTGACCGTAGAGTGCGCCGTGGTCGGTTGGCGCGATCCCGCGCGGCGTGTCGCCGCCCGCCTCGTCGTTCCCGGTCGAACGGCGTCAGGACGGCGGCTCGTGCGTCAGCCGTGCCAGCACCCCGTGCGGGGCCTCCTCCGCCGTGAGCGCGAAGGTGCGGTGGTCGCGCCAGTCGCCCTGGATGTGCAGGTATCGGCGCCGGATGCCCTCGTCGCGGAAGCCGAGCTTGGCCACGACCCGCAGGCTCGCGGCGTTCTCGGGGCGGATGTTGATCTCGACCCGGTGCAGGGCGAGGGTGAAGAAGGCGTAGTCGCACACGAGCGCGACCGCCCGCGGCGCCACGCCGTGGCCGGCGTGGGCGTGGCCGACCCAGTAGCCGATCGTGGCGGACTGGAGCGAGGCGCGGGCCACCTGGCTCAGCGTCACGTGCCCGATCATCGCCCGGCCGGCGGTGATCGCCCACCCGAAGCTCTCCCCGCGCCGGGTGGCGGCAGCCTGCGCGCGCACGTACTCGGCGAACGTGGGCAGCGTGGCGCCGGGGTCGGGGTTGCTCGCCTCCCACGGGCGCAGCCAGTCGGCGTTGCTCCGGCGCAGCTCGTCCCATTCGGCCCGGTCCCGCCGGCCGAGCGGGCGCAGCCTCAGTCCGGCGCCGGCGATCTCGATCATGCGGGCCTCAGGAGTCCAGCAGGAGGCAGTTGAGCTCGGTGCCGGCGGCGACGTTCTGCATGTCCTGGGGAACCACGACGAGCGCGTTCCCGCGGGCCAGCGCGGACAGGGCGGGGCTCGTGGGGGCGGCTGCCGGGGTGGCCCGATACCCGTCCGCGGGCGATCCCACGATCGTCGCCGGCACGAATTCGCGCCGGTCCCACGGCGACTGCCACCCGGTGGTCACGCGCGCGCGCACGGTCGGCCGGTAGAGCTCCCGCTTGCCGGCCATCGCCAGCAGCGCGGGGCGCACGAACACCTCGAAGCCGATCTGGGCCGCCACCGGATCCCCGGGCAGGCACAGGATCGGGGTGCCCTCCCCGACGGTGCCCACGCCGTACTGGCGGCCGGGGGTGATCCCGACGTTGTCGAACCGCACGGTGCCCAGCGGGCTGAGCACCTCCTTGACCGTGTCGTTCGCGCCGAAGCTCAGGCCGCCGGTGGTGAGGATGAGATCGGCGCGCACGAGCTGATCCTCGAGCACCTCCCGCAGCTCGGCCCGCTCGTCCGGCACGGCGGCGACCCGGAAGGTGGAACCGCCGGCGTCCTGGACTCCGGTCGCGAGCGCGTGCCCGTTCGCGTCGAACACCTGCCCCTCACCCGCGAGCCGTCCGGGCTCCACGAGCTCGTCGCCCACGGAGATGATGACCACGCGTGGGCGGGGATGCACCCCGACCCGCTGCCGCCCGAGGGCCCCGAGCAGGGCGATGTGGCGAGATCCGATCCGCACGCCGGCGGCGAGGGCGATCTCGCCGGAGCGCAGGTCCTCCCCCTGGCGGCGCACGTTCGCGCCGGGACGGACGGCCGCGAACACCCGCACCGACGCGTCACCCCGGTCGGTGTCGGTCAGGGCGACCACGGCGTCCGCCTCGCGGGGCATCGGCGCACCCGAGGCGATCCGCACGCCCGTCATGGGCACGAGCGCCCCGGCCGAGACGGAACCGGCGCGCAGGTCGTCGAGCACCCGCAGGGTCACCTCCCGGTCGGGACCGGCGCCCTCGACGTCGTGGCTGCGCACGGCGTATCCGTCGAGCGCAGCGAGATCGCGGGCGGGCAGATCCGCCGGCGCGGCGACGTCCTCCGCGAGCACGCAGCCGGAGGCGTCGTGGAGCACCACGTCGAGCGGCGGGAGCGGACCCACGAGATCGAGCACTGCGGCCAGGTGTTCGGAGACCTCTTTCACGTCGCCAACCTACCCGGTCCGCGGGGCCGGGCCACGCCTCATTCGGCGAGGTGTTCGGCGAGCCACTCCCGCAGCGGCGGGCCGAGGTCGGGCCGCTCGAGGGCGAGCTGGACGACGGCCTTGAGGTAGTCGAGCCGGTCGCCCGTGTCGTACCGCTTTCCGGAGAACACGACGCCGTGGACGCCGCCGCCCTCCGAGGCCGGCATGCCCGCGAGGGTGGCGAGGGCGTCGGTCAGCTGGATCTCCCCGCCGTGGCCCGGGGCGGTGCGGTCGAGCACGTCGAAGACGGCCGGGTGGAGCACGTAGCGCCCGATCGCGGCGAGGGTCGAGGGCGCCTCCTCGGGCGCCGGCTTCTCCACCAGGCCCGTCACCCGGTGCACCGGGAACGTCGTTCCGGGAACCGGGTCGGCCGGTTCCACCACCGCGCTGCCGTAGAGGGAGATCTGTTCGCGCGGCACCTCCATGAGGGCGATGACCGAGCCGCCGAGGTGCTCCTGGGTGGCGATCATGTCGGGCAGCAGCGGATTCGCCGAGTCGATCAGGTCGTCGCCGAGCTGCACGGCGAAGGCCTCCCCCCCGACGTGCTCGCGGGCCCGCCCGACCGCGTGGCCGAGCCCGAGCGGGGCCCCCTGGCGCACGAAGTGCACGTCGGCGAGCTCGGTGGAGCGGCGCACGCGGGCGATCCGATCCGCGTCGCCCTTCGCCTCGAGCGCGGCGGTGAGTTCGGCGACGTCGTCGAAGTGATCCTCGATCGCACCCTTGTTGCGGCCGGTGATCATGAGCACGTCCGTCAGACCGGCGGCCACCGCCTCCTCCACCACGTACTGGATGGCGGGGGTGTCGACCACCGGGAGCATCTCCTTGGGAACCGCCTTGGTGGCCGGCAGGAATCGGGTGCCCAGGCCCGCCACGGGGATGACGACCTTACGTATCTGGCTCATACCGCCGAGCCTACCGGCCGGATGTCGTTCGAGTTCGGCGGTGAGCGAAATGTTCGTGCACAGCCCCGGCGCGGGAGTGGCCTACGAGCCCGCCGTGGGGCAGAGTTGGAGGCATGTGGACGCCCCAAGGCTCGGTTGTCATCGGTGACGACATCGAGATCGAAGACGCCAAGTCGCTCATCCGTTCCGAGATCCGTCAGCACCGCGGGGAGCGCAGCCCCCGCGAGCGCTCCGGCGCCGGGGAGGCGATCGCCGCCCACGTCGCCGAGCTGCTCACGCGAATCGGCCCGATCGGGACCGTCGCCGCATTCGCGGCCCGGCCCTCCGAACCGGACACCGGCCCGGTGTTCGACCTCCTCCACGAGGCCGGAGTGCAGGTGATGCTTCCGATGCTCGGACCGGGCCTGAGCCGCGACTGGGCGTTCTACCGGCGGGGTGACACCCTGGGCGAGCAGGCCCCCGGGCGCCCGCCGGCGCCGTCCGGACCCGGACTGGGCGAGACCGCGATCAGCCGCGCCGACCTCGTGCTCGCCCCCGCCCTCTCGGTCGACGCCCGCGGCGCGCGCCTCGGCCAGGGCGGCGGCTGGTACGACCGGGCGCTGCGCTACGTGCGTCCGGGGGTGCGCGTGTATGCCGTGCTCTTCGACGACGAGCTGAGCGAGCCCGAACTGCCCACGGCCGAGCACGACCGGCCCGTCGACGGCGTCATCACCCCCGCGGGAGTGCACGAACTCGGCGACGACTGACCCGGCCCGCCCCGGCGGCTGGGCTACTCGGCTCCCGGCGGGAGCAGGGTCATCGTGCGGTCCCCGCTCGCCTCGACGGCCGCGCGGCTCCACGCCCAGTCGAACGTGGAGCCCTGGGCCCACGCGGAGAACTGGTCGTCGTAGTTGTCGGAGAACGGATGGCCGGAGTTGCCGGTGAGGTTGACCCACGTGGCCGCATCCAGGTCCGACATGTCCACGACCATCCGCATCGACGGCACGGTCGTCACCCCGAAGGTCGGGAAGTCGTCGTCCCAGTCGGCCGCGTCCCAGCCGTTCGCGTCCACGATCGCCGAGCCGCCCCCGACCGGGATCGGGCTGGGGTTGACCAGGGCCCGCACGACGCCCGGGACGCCCTCGCCGCCGAGCACGGCGTGTTCGGGCGCGGCCTGGTGCAGCTGGCCCCACTCCCATCCGTTCGGGTTCTTGCCGAGGAGCACGGTGAGCTGGTTGCGGGCGTCGACGAGCGCCCGCGTGAGGATCTCGTCCCGGGTCTCGACCACGTTGAGGGTGGCCCGGTCGTCCCACCACGGGCTCGTCTCGTTCTCCAGCAGCCCGCGCACGGCCTCGAGCCAGCGTCCGCCGCCGGAGGGCCGCTCGGATTCGGGCACCTGATCCCAGAAGGTGAGCTTGAGCAGGTTCGACCACACGGCGGAGAAGTAGGCGGCCGCGGCGGAGTCGGGGGTGTTGCGCCGGTCCCAGTCCGTGAACAGGTCCTGGGCCTCGCGGATGAACGGGTCGCTCAGGTACACGCTCGTCAGGGAGGGCAGGAGCATGTCCGCGAACGGGTTCGCGACGTCGAGCTGGATGTCGTTCATGTCCCCGACCGTGAACTTCTCGCCGGAGTCGATCTGGGCGGTGATCCGGTCGCGGATCTGCTGGGAGCGGTACCCGTAGGCGGCGTCGAGGGTCATGAACGGCGCGACCCCGGGGGCCTGGACCATCTGGTTGGCCGTGACGACGAATCCCTCGGCGGGGTTGAGCAGGCTCGGCATCTCCTCGGGCGGCACGAAGCCGGTCCAGTCGTAGCGCGAGTCCCAGCCCGGCCGGGGCCAGCGTCCGTCCGAGGGCACGGGCGCGCCTGGGACGGCGGCCCGCACGGGCACCTTTCCGGGCGCCTGGTAGCCGATGTCCCCGCTGGTCGTGGCGAAGACGATGTTCTGCGAGGGCACCTCGAACAGGGTGGCGGCGTGGGCGATGTCCTCGGCGTCGGTGGCCGTGGCGAACGCGAACAGCGCGTCCCCGGTGCGGCCGGGGGTGAGCGCGGTCCATTCCAGGGCCACCGCGTAGCCGCCGAGGCCCGACGCCGGCGGATCCTCGAGCGGGGTGTCGCCCGCCTGCCGCGCGTCGGTCATGACGTCGGAGATGATCGGGCCGTGCACCGTCGAGCGCACGGTGAGGGAGACGTCGTCCCCGCCGTTGACCTTGACGGTCTCGTGCCGCTCGACGAGGGGCTCGCGCTCGCCGTCCCGAAGGTAGGTGCCGTCGGGGAAGGTGCGCTCGAGGAACAGGTCGGCCGAATCGGGCCCGAGGTTCGTGAATCCCCAGGCGAGGTCGGCGTTGTGGCCGATGACGACGGCGGGCAGCCCCGCGAACGTGAAGCCCGAGACCTCGTAGGGGCAGTCCGGGCCGACGACGCGGCAGTGCAGCCCCAGCTGATACCAGATCCCGGGCTGGGAGATCCCCAGGTGCGGGTCGTTCGCGAGGATGGGCGCGCCGGAGGCCGTGTATTCGCCGGCGACCACCCACGAGTTCGAGCCGATCCCGTCACCCTCTCCGAGGGGATGAGGGACGGCGCCCAGCGCGTCGGCCACGGCCGCGAGCGCTTCGGTGGGGGTCACCTCGGGCGACGACGCGGCGTCGCCGCGATCGATGCCGGCATCGGGTGCCGGGGTCTGCGGCCGCTCCGAGGCCTCCGCGGCGAGGAACGCCTCGTGCGCGGCGAGGAGGTCGGGGGTCGTGACGATCGGCAGGTTCCGGGCGGTCGGGTAGGCGGGGAAGACCGCCTCGACCATGTCCATTCCCGTCTCCTCGCCGTAGGCCTGCGCGAGATCGCCGTAGATCGCGGCCCGGCCGAGCTCGTCGTCGAAGTTGGCGAGCAGGTCCCAGGCCATCGCCTTGAGCCAGGCGAGGGAGTCGATCGGATCCCAGGGGGCGACGTCGCCGACCTCGACCTCGAAGCCGAGCACGGTGTACTCCAGGCCCAGTTCGCTCGGGCTGCGATCGGAGATATAGGAGTTGACGCCGTCGGCGTAGGCCTGCAGGTGCTGGCGGGAGGACTGGTCCAGCAGCGGCCACTCGGCCTCGGCCACGCGGCGCCAGCCCATCGTGCGGATCACCTGGTCGGCGGCGAGCGCCGACTCGTTCTCGCCCACGAGTTCGCTCAGCCTCCCGGCGGTGAGGTGGCGGCGATAGTCCATCTCGAAGAAGCGGTCCTGGGCGTGCACGTAGCCCTGGGCGAAGAAGAGGTCGTGCGAGGAGTCGGCGTAGATCTGCGGGATGCCCAGCTCGTCGCGGATCACCTCGACCGAGGAGTCGAGCCCGGAGAGGCGGAACTCGCCCGATTGGGCCGGCAGCGGCTTGCGAAGCGCCGAGACCACGGTGATCGCGCCGACCACGAGAACGACGGCGAGAACCGCCGCGGTCGCCACCAGCACACGCCGCACCATATTGCTCTGCTTCACACCCGTCAGGGTATCGGTTCGGGGAAAACGCCGTAGAATCAACACTCGTGCCCACCTATTCTTATGCGTGCTCCGACTGCGGCCACGCTTTCGACATCTACCAGTCGTTCACCGACGATGCGCTGACCACCTGCCCCACCTGCCAGGGCACGCTGCGCAAGAAGTTCAACAGCGTCGGCGTCGTGTTCAAGGGATCCGGCTTCTACCGCAACGACTCCCGTGCCGATTCGAAGACCGGCTCGCGCGGCGCGGCCGGCTCCACCTCCGCGAGCGGGTCGAACGGGACCAGCGCGACCAGCGGATCGAACGGGACGAGCGGGTCGAACGGGTCCGCCGCGGCGAGCACGAGCGCCCCGAGCAGCACGTCGGCGAGCGGGTCCTCCTCGGCGGCCTCGGGGTCGGCCGGCGCGTAGCCGCCCTCCCCCACCGGCCCCGTCGTCCCCAAGCAGCCCCGCGGTCCCCAAGCAGCCCCGCCGTCCCCAAGGAGCCCCGTCGTCCACAGGGCGGCCGTGGACCAAGGCCCCCGCGGCGTGGCGGGGCTAGCGTCGCGGGCATGAGATCGATCCGGTGGCGCGCACTCCTGTGGCGGTGGCGGGTCGTGCTCGCGGCGGGTCTCCTCGCCCTCGCCGGTCTCCTCGTGCTGCAGGACCTGCGGCCCGCGCCCCCGCCGGGCGAGGCGGTGCTCGTGGCCGCGGTCGACCTGCCCGCGGGACACGAGATCGCCGCGCGCGAGCTGCGCACCGTCCACTGGCCCGAGGCACCGAGCCGGACCCTCGCCGTCGAGGATGCGACGGGCTCCCGGACCACGGTCGCGGTGCCCGCCGGGATGCCGCTCGTGCCCTCGCTCGTCACGGGTCCGGGGCTGGCGGCCGCGGCTCCACCCGGCACGGTGGTCGTGCCGATCCACGTGGCCGATCCGGCCGTGCTCACCCTGATCCGCCCCGGCGACCGGGTCGACCTCTACCAGGCGCCGACCGATTCGGGTGCGCTCGAGGGCGAGTCCCGCCTCATCGCCCGCGGGGCCCTCGTACTCGCCCTTCCCTCGGCCGCGGAGAGCACGGGCCTCCTCGGGGTTCCCGCGGCTACGGTCGACTCGTCCGTCATCGTCGCCGCGATCGACGCGGAACGCGCTAGCGTGCTCACAGGCGCCGCGGGGCTGGCGCCGTTCCGGGTGGTCCTGGCTCCGTAGCGGTGGCAGCCGCGGACGGTCGACCGCTCGTCCCCCACACACACAAGGAGACGTCATGCTGCAGGGCTTCAAGGACTTCATCAGCCGCGGAAACGCCATCGAGATGGCCGTCGGGATCATCATCGGCGCGGCATTCGGCTCCGTCGTCACGGCCCTCGTGGAGCAGGTGATCAACCCGTTCATCGGCTGGATCTTCGGGCAGCCGAACCTCGACCGGATCTGGGTCATCACCACGACCGACTCCGAGATCCTTGTCGGATCCGTGCTCACGGCGCTGGTCAACTTCCTGCTCATCGCGCTCGCGGTCTACCTGGCGATCATCGTGCCGATGAACAAGCTCGCCGAGCGCCGCGCCCGGGGCACGGAGCCGGAGCCCGAGCCGCTGTCCGAGGACCTGCAGCTCCTCACCGAGATCCGCGACCTCCTCGCCGAGCGACGCGTGGGCTGAGCGCACCCGCAATCGAGCACGCGCACCCGGAACGAAGCCCAGCCGGGCTCGCTCAGCCGGGCTCGAGGCTCAGCCGGGCTCGCCCAGCCGGGCTTGCAGGGCCGCGCTCGGGGCAGCTCAGCCCCAGTGGGGCGGCTTCTCCCGCAGGATCCGCTCGTCGTCGGCGCTCGTGGGGATGGCCGCCTCTCCCTGCCAGTCCGCCTCGGCGAACTCCGGATCCTCCGTGCCGGGGCGCACGGCCCGCCGCGATCGCTTCGTCACCGGCTCACCCTCGAGTCCCTCGAGGGTGGGCTGGTGGGCCACGGGCCTCCGCCCGCCCCCGGACTCGCGGGACGCATCGGCCCCACTGGACTCCTCTGACTCCTCGGACACGTCGGACACGTCGGACTCCTCCACCCCGTCGGACTCCTGGGACTGACCGGACTCACCCGGTTCATCGGGTTCATGAGGTTCATGGAGTTCACCCGGTTCATCGGACTCACCGGGTTCATGGGGTTCATGGGGTTCACCCGGTTCACCGGTCTGCTGCGACGCACCGGATCTGTCAGATCCATCAGGTCCATCAGATCCATCAGGTCCGTCGGAAGCGTCGGATTCGGCGGCCACGGCGACCCCGACTCGGGCCACGGCCGCGGTGAGCACCGAGGTCACGTGGGCGCTCCGGCGGGTCAGCCCGAGCTCGGCCCGGAGCTCGGCCACGTACTGCTCGGCCACCCGGTCTCGGCCGTCGGAGGCGAGCCAGGCGACCATCGCGTCGAGCTGGTCGTCGCTGTAGCCGCTCACCGGCAGGCCCGGCGTGACCGGCGGCCGCTCGGAGCGGATCCCGGGCGTGACGATCCGCGGGATGGACGCGGTGGTCGTGCCGGCGATCCGCTCCCCGCGGGCGCTCACGCGCACCGGGGACGGCGCCCGGGAACGCGCGGCGGCCGGGTCCGGCGCCGTCACGGGCACCTCCGCGTCGTCGTCGGCGAACTCCGCCGGCACCTCGATCCCGGAGATCGGCTGCCCGAGCGAGCCTTCCGGTCCGGTGGTCACGCCCCGCTCGGTCAGGATCGCCGTGACCTCCTCGGCGATCCGCACCGCCTCGCCCTGGGGATCCATGAACAGCGCCGAGGAGAACACGGCGTGCACGCGCCACCCGCGGGCGGTGAGCCGGTCCACCCAGTGCCGATCACGGCGCCGCAGGCTCGGTTCGGCCACGTAGTCGTGGTCGTCCGTCACGATCGCCACGAGCAGTTCGCCCGGCAGGCTCGGGTGTCCGATCGCGAGCGGGATCCGCACGCCGCCCGGCACCCCGTACCGGGGTACGACCGTGAGGCCGAGCCGCCACAGCCGCTCGGCGAGGTCGACGAGCAGCCGGTCCGGGGACCGTTCCTCCGCCGCCGCGGCATCCGCCGGCTCCCCTGGGTCCGCGGGGTTAGCGGGGTTCGCGGGGTCCGCGGGCTCCGCGGGCACGGCCGCCGCCCCCACCCGGCCCGCCTCGGCGAAGACCAACAGGTCGCGCAACATGATCGCCCCGGGGGAACGCAGCCGCTGCGGATCGAGTTCGTCCCCGCTCATGCAGGCCACGACGGTCAGCCGGCGCCGGCACGCGTCGATCGCGTCGACGAGCAGCCCCGCGCCGTCGGCGCCGCTGACCGCGCCGAAGCGGTGCAGGATGCGCCCGTGCGGGGTCTTCCCGAAGCCGACCGAGAGGATCACGGAATCGCGCCGGAGCCCGGCCGCCGACTCGACGCTCACGACCGAGAACGCCTCGGGAGCGGCCGGATCGAAGAATGCGGCCACGGCGGGGGAATCGGCCGCGGTGAGCGCGATCGCCTCCCGCACCCGGTCCGCGTGGCGGGTATTGAGCGCGACCACGGCGAGCGACTCCTCCGGCCGCGTGAGCGCGTGGTCGATCACGAGGTCGACCACCCGGTCCACCTCCGCCTGCACGCTCTCGACCACGTCGCTGCCCGGGGCGGGCATGCCGCTCCCGGCCACCACGTGCAGGCCGATGCGCGCGGGCCGCGGCGGGCTCGGCACGGGCTGCACGACGTCCGCGTACCCGTGCGCTGCGAGGAACTCGGCGATCTCGCTGTCCCGGTCCACCCGGTCGGCCGGCAGGTCCACCCGCGGCAGCGTCGCGAGCGCGGCGAGGGCGGGGGCGCCCCGCCTGCGGGCGTCGCCGGCCACCACGATCTGACGGCCGCGGGCGAGCGCGGGGATGAGCTGTTCGACGCCGAGGTGAGCGACGGCGTCCAGAATCACCAGATCCACGCACCGGCCCCCCGGAAGCACCTGCGGCACGACCATCGGCGGCACGATCCAGATCGGGCGCGGCGCCCAGGCGATCCGGTCGAAGCGGTCGGTGAGCGTGCGCAGGTCCGCCTCGCCGCGCTTGACCGACCGGTAGAACTCCTGCGCCGCGCCCCGATCGGCGTCGATCGCCGCGCGCACGTGCTCGGCGTGCGCCCGCAGGATCGGGTCCCGCAGGCTCTCCGCCTGGGACCGGTCGAGGCTGCGGAGCTCGGTGAGGGAGCGTTGGAGCGCCGCCGACTCGAGGCCGACCATCGCCGGGTCGTCCGAGAGCATCTCCTCGAGCACGCTCGACCACCACGCGAGGTCGAACTCGGCGCCGACGAGCGAGGTCGCGACCCGGCGAGCCGTGAGATCGTCCACGAGGTCCCCGAGGCCGGCCGCGGCGAGGGTCGCGAGTGCGGACGCCTGCTGCGGCAGCCGTTCGAGGGTCGCCTCGTCGGCGGCGAGCCGAGTGAACTTCGAGATCAGGTCGCCGAGCGGCACGTCGACGAGGGCCCGCTCGCCCACGGTCGGGCGCAGCACCGGGTCGAGCGCCTCGAGGTCGGTCCGGAGCGTCGCGCTCGTGGCCGTGATGGCGGCCATCGCCTCGGGCAGCCGCGGCCAGCCACCGCCGGAACACTGCTCGCGCCACTGTTCGTGCCGTCGCGCCGCGTCGGCGAGCTCGGCGTGCAGGTCCTCGACCGCCACGCCCGGGCGCACGAGGTCCCGCGCCTGCTTGCGCAGCCGCCGCCGGACCCCCGAACTCAGGGTCGAGCCGTGCTCCTCGCGCCATTGCCTGGTCGCCGTGGCGGCGACCATGTCCGCCGCGGACCGCTCGAACACCTCGGGCAGGAACACGTCGAGAGACTGCCGGATGCCGTCGAGCAGGTCGAGCTGGCGGGCCCAGTCGGCGAGGGTGCGGGCCTCGTCGAGGCCGGTCTGGGCCGCCGCGGTGGCGGCCTGGTCGCGGAGCACCGGCAGCGTGCGGACGACGTCGCGCACCGCGGCCATCGTCTCCTCCGCCTCGCGGGTGGATCGCAGGCGCGCCCCGTACCACGGGGTGTCCGAGGCCCGGAGGCGGAACGCGCCGAGCTCGGCCGCCTCGATGACCGCGGCTCGCATCCGCGCCCGCGCGGCGTCGTCGAGGGAGCGCACGGCGCTCGAGCTCAGTCGCACCTGGGTGCGCGGGCCGGGCCGCTTCGACGTGAGCTCGGCGAGCGCCTGCAGCGCGTGATAGGCGGAGGACTGCCACGGGTCCCGGGGCGTGTGCAGGGCCGCGATGAAGCCGCCGAGGGTGGCGCGGACGCCGCGGAGCCGCTCACGGGTGCCCGCGAGTTCGGGGTCGTTGTCCGGCACCGGCGGATTGAGGCCGTCGATCAGCCGGGTCGCGGCCTGCTTGCGCCAGCTCGCATCGTTGCTCAGGTCGAGGGCCAGGTCGCTCAGGCCGACCCCGCGCAGGGCGTCCATCGTGGCGGCCCCGGCGCGGTGGGTGCCCGGCACGTAGAGCACCCGCTGGCCGGCCGCCGTGGCCTGGGCCATGAGGGCCGCGATCGTTCCCGGAACGTCCGCCCCCGGCGGGGTGTCGATGAACAGGTGCCCACCCCCGGCGACGGCGTCGAGCACGCGGTGCTGGCCGGGGGCGAGGTCGCCGACGCCGCGCTCCTGGTCCGGGTCCGGATCGCTCAGCCGCACCGCCGGCAGCGGCCGGGTGCGCGCGTGCAGCGGTTCGGGGTCCCCGGCGAGGGCCCGCACCACCTCGTGACCGGCCAGGTCGTCGGCCTGGGCGTCGAGGTCGTCGGCGAGCGCCTGTCCCGGGTGGATGAAGGTGCCGAGCACGATCCGCGACTCGAGGTCGAATTGCGGCAGGGCCCGGCCGAGGGCGGCGATCGTGTCGAGTGCGGGGCGCGGGCTGAAGCCGTGATCGCGGTTCGTGGACTCCACGAGCCCGGCCGGGTCGATGTCGACCCCGTGGGCGCGCAGCGCCCGCACGAGCACCGCGTTGACCTCGACCTGCGGGTCCAGTTCGAGTTCGATGTCGGCGCTGCCGGGCACCGTGAGGGTCCGCACGGGCCGCAGCAGCACGGGCAGGTGCACCATCCGTCCGGGCATCGGGCTCGGGTCGAAGTCCGGGGGCACGGGCGCACCCGGTTCGGGCATGAACCAGCTCGCCACCCCCATCGCGACATAGGTGGGGGCCACGCCGAAACGCTGGGCCAGATCCTCGGCGCGGGCGGCCACGATCCGGGTGTGCCGGCGCACCTGGGTCAGGGCCGACCCCTCGCGGGCGAGGTTGCTCAGCCGCGTGCGGCGTCCCGCGAAGAGCTGTGCGATCCCCGACGGGTGCGCCGCCGTGAGTTCCACGAGCGCGTCTCCGAGGGTGTCGATATCCCACAACGCCGACCCGCCCGCGAGCTCGAGCAGTTCCGAACGCCATGTGTCGATCGTGGCTGCGACCCGCTCGGCGGGTGTGGACGGCGCCGCCGGGCGCACGCTCTCGGACTCGGCCGGCCCCGGCTCGCCACCGGTCGCGGCCCCGTCCTCGCCGCCGGTCGCGGCGACGCGGACCTCGGTTCCGGACGGGTCGCCTGCGGGTATCGGTCCGGTGGCCGGTCCGGTGTCCCCCTCGGTGCCCGCGGGAGTGTCGGGACCGGCGTCCGGGTGGGGGGTGCTCGATTCCTCGGGCCGGCCGAGGGAACCGAGGGGGTCGGTCTGCGCCGCGGGCCGAGCGGGCCCGTCGCCGGCGTCCCCCAAGGCCGGTGCGGCCGCTGTGCCCGCCGTGTCGGCACGGTCGGCCGTCTCGGAAGCGGGTTGCCCCTCGGTGCCCACGTCGGTTCCGGAGCGGCGGCCCAGGCGCCAGCGCGAACGGGGCTGGCGCGGGCCCTTGGTCGGGCGAACGGGAGGGGTCACCCACCCACGCTAACCAATCCCGTCGCGCCCGGGCCGATGACCCGCCGACCGGGCACCGAACCCGGCCCTGAAACCGGCCCGAACCCGGCCGCGAACCGGCCCCGAGTGCACCGCCTCCGGGTGCCACGTCACCGGGCCGGGACGAACGCCCCCGCACGACCGGGAGTCAGTGGGGCTCGGCCAGCACGTCGGCGAGGGTGTCCATGACCCGGTGCAGTTCGGGCTCGGTGATGACGAGCGGCGGGGCGAGCCGGAGCGTGTGATCGTGGGTCTCCTTGACGAGCACCCCGCGCCCGGCCATCCGCTCGGCCACCGCCCGCCCGGACAGGTGCGGCACGTCGACCCCGAGCCAGAGGCCGCGGCTGCGCACTCCGGCGAGGAGGCCGGCCTCGAGCAGTTCGGCCGCCCGGGCGGCGAGCACCCGGCCGAGCACCCGGGCACGTTCCTGGAACTCGCCGGTCGCGAGGAGCTCCGCCACGGCGATGCCGACCGCCGCGGCCATCGGGTTGCCGCCGAAGGTCGACCCGTGCACGCCCGGGGTCATGACCGCCATGATGTCCTCCCGGCCGAGGGCCGCCGAGGAGGGGATGATCCCGCCGGAGAGCGCCTTGCCGATCGCGGTGAGGTCGGCCCGCACGCCCACGTTGTCCTGGTCGAGCGTCGCCCCGGTGCGCCCGAGGCCCGACTGCACCTCGTCGCACATGAGCAGCGCGCCGGCCGCCTCGCACGCGCGGCGCACCCGGACGAGGTAGTCGGTGGGCGGGATGATCACGCCGGCCTCGCCCTGGATCGGCTCGAGGAGCACGCCGGCGGTGGCGGGGGTGATCGCGGCGGCGACCGCGTCGGCGTCCCCGTACGGCACGATCACGAAGCCCGGCGTGTACGGACCGAACCCGCCGCGCGCCTCCGGATCGGTCGAGGCGGAGACGACCGTGGTGGTGCGGCCGTGGAACGCGCCGGCGGCGACGATGATCTCGGCCCGGCCGGGCGGCACGCCCTTGACCTCGTAGGCCCATTTCCGGGCGGTCTTGATGAGCGTCTCCACGGCCTCGGCGCCGGTGTTCATCGGCAGCATGACGTCGAATCCGGTCAGGTCGGTGATCCGGTCGGCGAATGCCTCGAGCCGGTCGTGGCCCACCGCGCGGGAGGTGAGGGTGAGCCGGCCCAGCTGGGCGGCCACCGCCTCGACGAGTACCGGGTGGCGGTGGCCGAAGTTGAGGGCGGAATAGGCGGCTATGCAGTCGATATAACGGACGCCGGAGGTGTCCGTCACGTAGATCCCCTCGCCGTGGGCGAGGGTCACCGGCAGCGGCTCGTAGTTGTGTGCGAGCGAGGTCATCGGCGCAGCTCCAGGGTGCAGCACTTGGCCCCGCCGCCGCCCTTGAGCAGTTCGGAGGTGTCCACGGGGATCGGCTCGAGGCCGCGTTCGGCGAACTGGGCGGCGAGGCGGGTGGCCCGCGGGGCGACGACCACGTGCTCCCCGTCGCTCACCGCGTTGAGCCCGAGCACGGCGGCGTCCGCCTCGCCCGCGATGATCGCGTCCGGGAACAGGTGCTCGAGCACGGCCCGGCTGCCCGGGGTGAAGGCCGGCGGGTAGTAGGCGATGAGGTCGCCGGTCAGCACCGCCAGGGCGGTGTCGAGGTGGTAGTAGCGCGGGTTCACGAGCTCGAGCGTGATCACCGGCCGGCCGATCGCCTCCTGCAGTTCCCGGTGGGCGGCGGGCTCGCTCCGGAAGCCGGTGCCGGCGAGCACGTAGGTGCCGGTGAAGAGCATGTCGCCCTCGCCCTCGTTGACGAACTCCGCCGCGGCCGGGGCGAATCCCAGGTCCGCGAGGCGCGTGAGGTAGGCGGGGGCCTCGGGCCGGCGCTGCTCGTAGCGGAAGTTCGCGGCGTAGGCGACGCCGTCGACGACCGTCGCCCCGTTGGCCGCGTAGACCATGTCCGGGCAGCCCGGCAGGGGGTCGATGAGTTCGACCGTGTGGCCGAGGTCGAGGTAGGTCGAGCGCAGCCGCTCCCACTGCTCGATCGCCAGGGCGGTCGCGGTGGGCCGGGCCGAATCCATCCACGGATTGATCTCGTAGCAGACCGTGTAGTGGGTGGGACGGCACATGAGGTAGTCGCGCACGCTGCCTTCTTTCCGGCCGGTGGGCCATACGGATCGCACTCTGCGGCGGTAGCGCCATTGTCACACCGGCCGCCTCGCCCACGCAGGAGATCGGCGGGGCGGCCGGGCGTCACGGGCAGCCGGGCCCTCGGGGCCGCCGGCCTCGGGCGAGGATCCGGCGGGCACGCCGCAGCGCGAGGGCGACCATGAGCCCGCCGCCCCGGGTAAGCAGCGCGCCGCCGGTGCGCCGCCCCCAGACGGAGGCGTGGATCGACTCGGTCCAGCGCACCTCGCAGGCGGTTTCGCCCGCCGGGACCACCTCGATACTCGCCCACCCGAGGAGCATCGGCCCGGTCTTGGAGAACGTCGCCCGGCCCACGGGGCCGCCCGGGCCGGCGGGCTCAGCGGGCCGCTCCACCCGCGTGACCACCATGACGTCGCGCAGGAGCCCGAGCGTCACGGCGGTCACGACGTCCCCCACCGCGGCGGGCCTGGTCGGTGCCGCCACCCGGGTCAGCGGGATGAGTCGGCCGTGGTGGGTCAGGGTCGTGAGCCAGTCGAAGACCTCGCCGGCGGGAGCCTCGATGCGGATCCGTGCACCGCGTTCCATCGACCGTCCTCCCGATCCTCGCCGCTACCGGAACCGGCGGCCCTGATCGCGGCGGAACAGCCACAGCGCGAGCGCGATGGTGCCGGCGATCCAGGCGGCCAGCCCGAGCCACGACCACGCGGGCAGCGCCTCCCCGGTGGCGGCCCAGATGACCAGCTCACGGGCCTGCCGGGAGGGGAAGAACGTCGAGAGCGTCTCGAGCCAGTGCGGGAACATGAGCGGCGGCAGGAACAGCCCGCCGGCGAACGCGAAGCCGAACATGATCACCTGCACCACCGCGATCGCGGCCTTCGAGGGCATCGAGTACCCGATCGCGATCCCGATGAGCATGAACGGCAGCGACGAGACCGAGATCGCCACGAGCCCGCCGACGATCCCGAGCAGCGAGGCATCGGCCGCGGTGAAGACCGCCCCGACCACCACGACCGGCACGATCGAGGCGAGCCCGAGCATCCCGGTGGAGAGGATGTGCGCGAGCACCCGCGCCCCGCCGGGTGCGGGCAGCGTGCGAAGATACGGGTCCCACGGCTTCTCGCGGTCCTCGGCGATCGAGATGCCGAAGCTGAACAGGCTGTTGGCCATGACGGCGAAGACGGCCAGGGAGATGACGGCCTGGGTGGCGAAGAGCGGGTTGTCCGCCACCTCGCGCTGCGGCACCACGAAGAACAGCAGCGCGAGCGCCGGGAAGACCATCGTGCCGATGATCGCGATCGGGATCCGGAACGTCTCGATGAGCCCGTACCGGGCGTGCAGCAGCGCGAGCCGCACCGGCGAGGGGCCGGCGGACGGGCGCGGCCCCGCGCTCGGGGCGGTGGTGGAGGTGGTGGAGGTGGTCGAGGTCATGAGTGAGC
Source organism: Pseudactinotalea sp. HY158 (assembly GCF_009660225.1). Classification (NCBI taxonomy): domain Bacteria; kingdom Bacillati; phylum Actinomycetota; class Actinomycetes; order Micrococcales; family Cellulomonadaceae; genus Pseudactinotalea; species Pseudactinotalea sp. HY158. The sequence continues at coordinate 658,612 of NZ_CP045920.1, read as the reverse complement.
CTTTGCGGTGAGGGTGAGGAACGCCTCTTCCAAGGTGGCCCCGCGGATGGTCAGGTCGTGGAAGTCTGCGCCGGAGCCGACGATCGCGCGGGTCGCGGCATCGGCGTCGTCGGTGTAGAAGGTCGTGGCGCCGTCGGCGCCCGCGCGGGAGTCGACGATCTGCGGCAGCGCCGCGATCGTCGCGGTGTCCGCGGCGTCCGCGGTACGGAGCGTGAGCATGCGCAGCCCGACGCGATCGCGAACGGAGGCGACGTCGTCGTCGATCAGCACCCGACCCGAATCGATCACGACGACCCGGCGGGCGAGCGCCTCGATCTCCTCGAGGTAGTGGCTCGTGACCACCACGGTCGCGCCGCGCTCGTGCTGGCGCCGGACGGCCTCCCACAGGGCGTGGCGGGCCTCGACGTCGAGCCCGGTGGTGGGCTCGTCGAGGAGCACGAGCCGGGGCCGGGACACGAATGCGAGCGCCACCGACACGCGCCGCTTCTGGCCGCCGGAGAGTGCGCCCGTCTGCCGCCGCAACAGGTCGGTCAGCCCGAATTCCGCGGCGAGCTCGTCGCGCGGCACGGGGTCGGGGAAGTGCCCGGCGACGAAGTCGATCACCTCCCCCACCCGCAGCGTCGGCGGCAGGGCGGTCTCCTGCGGGGTGGATCCGAGCCGGCGTCGGGCGCGCCAGTCGCGCGGATCGGCTCCGAAGAGTTCGACCGTGCCCGAACTCGGGGCGCGCAGCCCCTGGACGAGGCCGAGCAGGGTCGTCTTGCCGGCGCCGTTCGGGCCGAGCATGCCCACGAGCGTGCCGGGCTCGATCGTCAGGTCCACGGAATCGAGGGCGGTCACGTCGCCGAAGGTCTTGGTCACGCCGGTGAGGCGGGCGAGGGTCATGATGGGTCTCCCAGCAGTTCGCGGAGGGTGTGGGTGTAGTCCTCGAACGCGCGGCGTCCGCGGGTGGTGAGCTCGATGTAGGTCGCGGGTGTGCGCCCCTCGAAGGTCTTGGTCGGGGACACGTAGCCGGCGTCCTCGAGCTTGCGCAGGTGCGTGGAGAGGTTGCCGGCGGTCATGTCGAGCAGGCCCTGCAGCCGCGGGAACGACATCTGATCGCCGGCCGGCAGGGCCGCGAGCGTGGCGGTGATGCGCAGCCGGGCGGTCGCGTGGATCACCGGGTCGAGCTCGCTCATCGCTCCTCGCTCTCGCGGGGACGACGCAGCTCCCCCCGGGCGGGATCGCGACCGTTCCGGCGCAGCCTGGCGATGGTCACGAGCGCGGCCACGCCGAAAGCGATGCCGGCGATCGCCATGACCCCGTAGGTGCCGGGGACTCCCGCGAACGGAGCGATCGCCGCGGCCGCGAGGAGCACGGTGCCGAGCACGAGCTGGCTGCGGTAGTGCCACAGCGCCGCCCCGAACAGGTACATCGCCCCGGCCACGACCGCGTAGGCGGAGGGGAAGTAGAGGGCCGAGACCTCCCAGCCTCCCTTCTCGGCCAGAACGGACCCGAGCACGCCGACCGCGGTCGACAGTCCCGCCCAGGACCAGCCGTAGATGCCGCCCTGGAACGAGGAGAGGCCTCGCACGCCGCGTCCCATCCTGGTGCCGATGAGGATGCTGGCCAGGATCGAGGAGCCGATGAGGACGCCGAAGGTCCATCCCGCCGCGACCGTGGACACGCGGAACCAGGGGTTTCCGCCGTCGTAGGCGGACCAGAGCAGCAGGTAGCCGACGAACCAGGCCACGGCCCAGATCGAGTACAGCCAGGCCACCGGGCGCAGATGAAGACCGTCGACGGCGTGTTGTTGCGCGTCGATGAGCGCGAGCATCCGCTGCGGGTCGAGCGCGTGATCGCCGTCCGGGTCGGGGCGCGCAGGCCCGCCGGATCCGGGTGGGCGTGGGGGCGTGTTCGACATGACAACTTTGTATCACAAAGTGCTTTGTGTGCGCTACGGCTCGAGCGTGGCGACGCGCCCTCAGCCCCGGCCGGCGCGAGGGACCCGGTCGGCGTCACCGGTGCGGTGCCGACTCGTGACACAATGTCCCCGGCCATATCCGGCCGCCCGCCCCCGTAGCTCAGGGGATAGAGCAACCGCCTCCTAAGCGGTAGGTCGCGCGTTCGAATCGCGCCGGGGGCGCCCACCGGAGCAACGATCCGGATCGTTGCTACAGCGGCAGGTGCAGCAACCGGTGTAGCAACCGAGGTCACACAATCCGGCGCTGGATGGTGGGTGCCGGCAGCCGCTGCCAGACCTCGACGAGGTGGCGCGTGACCTCGAGTTCCTTGGCGATGGCGCCGGGGTGTGGGTTGAGTCTCTCCGCGAGCGCGTACTCGGCGGGTGAGATGAGCAGGCGTGCGGCGTAGGCGTCGGCCTGGCGCTCGTCGCGCAGTTGGTCGTGGTCGCGGGTCCAGTCGTGCCCGTGCCACCAGTGCCCCATCTCGTGGGCGAGGGTGCACCGTTGCACGATCGCCGGCTTGCGTGGATTGAGCCTGACGAGGCCGCCGGAGGTGAGTTCGCCGTTCCGGCGGCCGAGGTCGCGCCACATGACGCGCAGCCCAAGCGAGGCGGCTTGGCTGATGAGGTCGTCCAACTTCTCAGGGCTCCCGCTGTCGATCTTCGATCTCTTGGTCGTAGTCCGTGTCGGACGCGGCGAGCATATAGCCCTCGGCCGACATCCGGGCGTCGGCCCGGTCGACGAGGATCGCGGCCGCGATGCCGATCGCTTCGGCTGCCTCGTAGAGCACCGGCACGGGCATGGGGCGGGTACCGGTGAGGTACCGGTGCAGTGTCGCTCGGTCGATTTCCATCAGGCGCGCGAGGCCCGAGACGGAGATGTTCCGCATCGATGCTTCGCCTCTGATCTGCTCGCCTACGTAGCGGGAGAACTCCTCGCCGAGGCGTCGGTTTGTAGCCATACGGCTCAGTGTATACTCATCCTCGCCACAGTTTCATGCCAACTGGACACGGGATCCGGCTTGTATAGGGTCGCTCGGCCCGTTACTGTGGCCGTATGGCTACATACCCCGATAGCGGAACGCACCGCTCAGATCGTCTCCCAGGCGATGGTGAACGCCGGCATCTCCCGCCAGCAGCTCGCCGAGATCACTCCCGTGCCATACAGCACCCTCGTCCGCCGACTCCGCGGCGAACAGCCCTTCGACCTCGACGAGATCTTCTACATCGCCCGCGCCCTCGGCGTCCGCCCGAGCAGCCTCCTCGCTGACGAGCTCACCGACGCGAAGATCCCGGCGGCCTGATAGGCAACCGCGCCTCCTCACCCCCGATGAAGCGGCCGCCTACCTCGCCATCTCGCCCCGCACCCTCCGCACGCTCGCCGCCCGCGGGGACATCGGCCGCCGCTACCTCGGCTCCTCCCCCAGGTACGAGCGCACGGACCTCGACGCCTACGTCGACTCCCTCCCCGAAACCCGCGACGACAACTAAAGCGGGAACACTCCAACGCCCCGCTGAGAGGTGCCGTCCTCGGCTTGGAGGACGTCTAGGACCATCCGGACCGCACGCTCGCGGACCTCGCTGGAGTACTTGTGTGGTGCAGGCATGATGTGAAGTCCCTTTCCGTGGCTTCAATGCCTCCATCATCCCCGGGGCGAGACACACTGCCTTCTGCAGGCCGTCCGGGCGGACGGTGCGGATGCGGACGGCCTGAGGCGTTCTATTGGACGGAGATTGTGACCGTGTTCGACCGGCTCCCGGTGGGGTACGTGGATGGTGACCAGTCTGGTGCTCGCTGGCTCGGTGTCCCGCATGCTAGCCCCAGCATCGGCTACCCGCGCCCCTAGCCCCACACGACTCGGTGACCGGCTATACCTAGTCCATGGACAACATGAAGCGGTTCCTTGAACTCACAGTCGAATACGCTGCTGCGAAGCAGGCGTCACAGGTCTCGCGTTCGACTCCGTTGGAGCGGACGCCGGATCTGGTCGCCGCTGAAGCTGCCGACCTGTTTGAAGTCATGGTGGCGGGGACATCAGCTCCGAAGTAGATGCCTCGTCCCGGTCCGGCTCGTCGGCGAGTGGGACGGCACCACGGTGCAACCACTCACCTGACCGCGCGGACGCGACGGCGCCGCGTCCACCTAGAGGTGGGCGGGGCGCCGATTTGTCATGCCCACCGCAACTTAGAGCGCGCCCGCAAAGGCACCACAGGCGCAATGTCGTCCCCGGCGCCCGACTCAGTATCTCCCATCCACCGCCGGAGTCGCTTGGGTGCGACACCCAGGCTGGTTGACGCGCGCGGAATCGGGCTCGTCGGATAAGCCCGTTGCAATGCCTGCCTGAACAAGGCCGGGCGTTCTGCGACAACCTCGACGGGCTCGGCGGTGCGCCACCCGCGGGAATTGAGCTGAATCTGCAGGATTCGGGCACGTTGGGGAGTGATCGCGCCAAGCTCGCGTGCGCCCATAATGGTCGATCCCACGGAGACCCCGTACTCGGCTTTGAGTTCCAGGTAGTCCCGGAACGTTGACCGCTCATCAATTCGATCGAGAAGCACGGCTGAGGGCAGAAGAAGTGCCCTCGCGAAACGGAAGGCCCTCCGCTCCTGCGGGCTCCTGGTCGCGCAGCTGATCGACGCAGCCTCCCGATCCAGGACTAGGTGTGCGAACTCATGAGCGAGTGTCATGCGCTGCGCGTCCCCTCGTGCAATCGGCGCTGTGGCGATCAAGGGACGTCGATTCTGCGCGGTTGGCATAGTAATTCCTGAAAGGTCCATCGGGTCGCAGGCGTGCTCGGGATCATCCAGATCTGTCACGACACCGATGCCGAGACGCTCGACAAGTCGGACTACATTCCTCACCGGCGCGGCCGGGCTCAAGCCCGCAAGCACCCGCACAGCCTCAGCCGCCCGCTCCGGGGTGGTGCGGTCGATCGCCTCAACTAGCGTGAATTCGTGGTAACCAGAAGCCTCGCTGACTGCTGCAAATATCCGAGCGGCCTCTCTGTAGAACGAGGCAACTCGGTCACGCTCTGCAGCTTTCATCGACGCCTTACGGCGGTATGCAGTCGGCCCCAATGGCACGGGGTTCGAAGGGATCTTGAAGAAGGACAGGGGTTCCCCGAAGGCTTCGCTTGCAGCGAGTGCTGACGCCATCGACAGAGGCGCGGTGCCTCGCTCCAACTTCGACAGGTGACCTTGCGCGACTCCAATCCGCGCGCCGAGCTCAGCCTGAGTGAGTCCGTACATTCGGCGGAGCGTAAGAAGGCGTTCACCGTTGAAAAGCTCAGGCATCGTGACTGCCCTCGATGTAAACATCGAACAGATCTTCGCCTTCGTCGGAGCCGTCGAACCGCTCGAAGTTGTACTCGACAGACTCTCGCAAGAGTGGCAGTTCAAAATCACACGCCACCCGTCCGCTGTACTGGCCGGTCGTTAGGGTGCGCACAACCCGCAGGCTCGGCTCCGCCTGGCTCATGCTGAGAAGCAGCAACAGGTCTCGATCAGGAATCAGAGCGCCCTGCCAGAATTGTTCGCGCTTAGCCCACGCTGCCTGGCGAGCCTGGTTGCTTCCGGCGTGTGGTATGCCGTTGGCGTTAGCTCGGTTCTCCGAGAGCAGACGTAGCGAAGCCCGCTCCTTCACGTGGGTGAAGATGACCTGTCCGCTCAGGCGAGGGTTGCCGCCCAGCGTCCAGCCAGGCGGTAGAACCCCGTCAGGTTCTGTCGTGCGGCGGAACTCCGCGCGGCGATAGTGGCTGAACAGGTGCGGATACTCGCTACCGTCAAACGGGAGCACCGCCTCTGCTGCCGCCACGGCGTCGTCTAGCAAGGGGTAGAGCACGGGGGCGAGCGTCGCCGCCTCCCGCACGAAGAACTGGCGCGTTTCATTGTCGAGCATATTATGCATCCTGGACGATCCATGCATATTTTGTCAACCGATGAAACATCGTGGCGCGTCGCGGTCACCGAGCAAGCCCACGGCCCTCGTGCGCGACCCGCACTCGGTTCGCTCCACGAGACGGAGCAGATCCCCCGCGGCCGGCGGTGCCGCGGGTTCGAACCAGCCTCGGCATCTGGTGAAGTAGTCCGGGTCCCGGACAAGGAAGCGCTCCCGCTCACCTGATGGCGGGCGGAAGCGCTTCGTGCACTCGTTGAGGACGTCGGTGGGAGCGTCTGGTGTGCGACGAGGCCGCTATCCTCGGGCGCCGGCGGGTGCATGCGAGCACGGTACCTCGGTCATCAGAGCGGCCCCGGACCGAAGCCCGGGACCGCCGCGGCGAACCGTGATCTTTGAGGGAATCCATGCCCGCCGTGGGGGCGATAGTAGCCGGGATCTGCTCGCCTGTCTGGCGAATGGGGGCAGGATGTCACGCCGAGTCGAGCAGCCGCCCGAGCGCACCCATCGCTGCGACTGCCTCAGCCGCCGCCACGTGGGTGTATCCCTGGGTGACGGTCGCTGAGGCGTGCCCGAGGATCTGCATCCGCACCTGTTCCGGCACGCCGAGCTCGTGCAGCAGGGTCGCCGTCGTGTGCCGCGCCGAGTGCAGCGGCAGATCAGGAAGGTCGGCGGCGGCGAGCGCGTCCTTCCATGCCTGCCAGTCCTGCCGCGGCGGGATCGCTGCGCCGTCGGCCCGGACGAGGACGAGGTCGTGCTCGTGGGGCCGGTAGTGGTCGCGCCGGTACAGCTTGAGCGCCTCGGCGAGCACCGGGGCCATGGGCACTTCCCGCCAGCCCTTCCGGGACTTCGGCCGGAGCAGGTGGAGCCCTCCGCGCACTTGGATGATCTCGTGGCCGGCCGGGTAGTCGAACCTGCGGGCGGGGCAGTCCGCGCCGCGCTTACGGCCACAGGCTGGTTCGCACCCGTGGGTGTAGGTGAGGGCCTGGAGTTGCCAGGAGACGGTGATGATGCCGCGGTCCTGGTCGATCGCGCCCCAGGTGAGTCCGAGCCTCTCCCCCTGCCTCATGCCGGTCAGGAGCGCGAGCGACAGGCTCAACGCCAGGTGCGGGTCCGTGCGGTGCTGGTAGAGCAGCGAGGCGGCCTGCTGGGCGCCCAGGTGGGGCCGGGTGACGACGGCAAGCGGCGGCGGCGAGACGAGCGTGGCGACGTTGCGGGTGACGATGCCTTGCCGTTGGGCGTCGGTGAGTGCCTTGCGCAGGGTGCGGTGCGCCTGGTTCGCGGTTGAGGTCGAGAGCCGACGGGTGTCGGTGATGTAGTCGTGCATTCGGTGCACGTCGGCCGGGGTGAGCCGGTCGAGCCGGATCTTACCGATCGATGGGTCGATGTAGTTGCGGATCGCGGTCCGGTAGGCGCTGGCGGCCTTCGGCTTCAAGGTGGCGAGGTGGCGGCCGTCCCACTGCTCAAGCCACTCCGAGAGCCGCGGCGACGAGGTGGGCATGTCGCCGGCTCGGTCGAGCTCGGCGCGGAGCTCGCGGAGCTTGCCGATGACGACGTTGCGGGACTTGGAGGTGACGGTGCGGCGTCGGGCCTTGCCGGTGAGCGGGTCTGGCGGGAGGGACACGGAGGCGGCCCAGAGCCCATCGGCGCGTTGGTAGATGGAGCCTTCTCCGTTGCCGCGTTTGGTCCTGGCCATGGCCGTCCTCCGGGTCCGCGCTGTCTGGTGTAGCAACCACTGTAGCAACACATATATCGGCGCAGACCGGCGAGTGCCGCCCCAGAGTGGCTCGTTCCGGCGATTTAGAGCCGTTCTCGTTGGTCCCATCCTATTGGGCCTACCGCCTCCCAAGCGGTAGGTCGCGCGTTCGAATCGCGCCGGGGGCGCCCACCGGAGCAACGGTCTAGATCGTCGCGACGGCGCCACGTGCGACAACCCGGACAGCAACGCCTCGTATCACGCACCAACAGCAGCCGGGCATACCGATCGCTGCGAGACGGCCACGGCGCCAACCCACCTCACGGCAGGGCTAGGCGCACAGTTCTCGGCCGGGCGCCGGTTCTCAGGCCCGCGTCAACGAGGGAGTGTTCATGCTCGTTCCACCGGAGGCGGAACGCAGCGAGACGAAGCCGCTCACACTCGGGCGGATCTGGCGCAGCAGGTCGACCACGTCGGAGTGCACGTGGAACTCGGTGCACAAGGTGGTGTACGGAATATCCGCGTCGAGGCCAAGCACCTCCACTCCGACGGCGATCCCGTTCATATCGAGGTCCACCATCACGTCTTCGGTGACCTCTCGGGTCTCGACGACGGTCTCGGTCGACAACCGGATGTAGGCGGCGTCGGCATCCTGGTCAACTGCGATGGCGATACTCACGGGTCCTCTCCAGGCAACAGACTCTACGACCAGGATCTCACGCTCGGATGGCCACACTACCCAGACCTTGAGTTCACGTTCGCCGAACCGTCGTTGGAACAGTCGGCTCTTCTTGGGCGTGTCAGCCTGCTGGTCCGGCGACTCCAACGTCTGCGCAACGGCGTGCTCACTAACCGAACGCATCATCATACGTTCGAGCGCATGTCGCGTCAGCCGGTATCGCACGTTCTCACCCGTGACGACTTCAAACTTGAGCGCTCTCACATGCTCACCATCCACCGCAACGTCGACCGTATACAGGCCAGTAGCCGTCAGCGAGACGGAGAGCTGCGCCGCGAAGAGCACGCCGCGACGGCCGTCGTACACACGTCCGCCGTGGGCGTCGATCGGCCCCGAGACCTGGATCCTCCATGCGCCGTTCGGCGCGCGTGCAGTGATGCCGAGGTCGAAGTGATCCACTTCTTCAGCCACCCGGACTCGGCCCGCGACGCAGAGGAGGCGCTCGACCGGGAGATGGGGAACCTGAACGTGAGTTCAGCTGGCTCCGACAGCCGTCAAGCGCCCACCCTCGATCGCGGCATAGTCCGCGAGGTACGCATAGTCGAGATCCGCCATGTATGCCCTCCTGCCCTTCTCTGTGAACGAGATGCTATCCGTGACCGGCACCGCATGGAGATGGTTCCACCACCGCCCGGGCACGGCACCGGCCGACGTCGCGGTCGCCGCCGTGGACATCGTGACCACCGACGTGCCCCGGCGGCACGGGTCTCGGTAGGTTGGCGGGGTGACCACCGCCTTCACCCGACTCGACGACCGCAGCCGGCGGTCCTCCTGGCTGGTCTGGCTCGTGGGGATCGGCGTGTACTTCCTCGCGGTGCTGCACCGATCCTCCCTCGGGGTCGCCGGCCCCGACGCGGTCGAGCGCTGGAACATCTCGGCCACCGAGTTGGGCACGTTCGTCATGGTCCAGCTCGGAATGTACGCCCTCATGCAGGTGCCCTCGGGCCTGGCGATCGACCGCTGGGGAGCCCGGAAGGTGCTGCTCACCGCGACCCTCATCCTCGGCACCGCCCAGCTCCTGTTCGCGATCGCCCCGAACTATCCGCTCGCCCTCGGCGCGCGCGCACTGCTCGGCCTCGGCGACTCCGCCGTGTTCATCGCGGTCCTGCGGCTGGCGGCGATGTGGTTCCCGAAGCGCCGGTACGCGATCCTCACGATGGCCACCGGGCTGGCCGGGATGGCGGGCAACCTCGCCGCGACCGTGCCGCTCGTGCTCGCGCTGGACGAGTTCGGCTGGACCCGCACGTTCCTGTTCACGGGCGGGATCTCGATCGTGTACTCGCTGCTGCTGCTGCGGCCGGCCGTGTCCGCGCCGTATCGCGAGCTGCCACCGGCCCCCGAGCCCGGAGCCACCACGGCGACCCCGTCGGCACTGCGGGAGGCCGCGGGGAACGTGCGCTCCTCCTGGGCGCGCCGGGAGACCCGGCTCGGATTCTGGACCCATCAGGGCACGATGACCGCGGGCGTGGTCGTCTCCCTCGTCTGGGGCTATCCGTACCTGACCGAGGGGCTCGGCTACTCCGCCGAGGCCGCAGCCTCGCAGCTGTCGATCTACGTGGTGGCGAACCTCGTGGCCAGCTTCGTCATCGGCCCGCTCGCCGGACGCCGCCCCAGCTGGCGCACCCCGATGGGACTGGGGATCTCGGCCGCCTGCGTGCTCGCCGTCGCCGTGCTCGCGGCCTGGCCCGGCGGGCGCCCGCCGGCCTCGGTCGTGACCCTCGTGTTCGTCGTGCTCGCCCTCGGCGGACCCGCCTCGCAGATCGGCTTCCACCTCGCCCGCGACTACAACCCGGCCGTGCGGATCTCGACCGCGACCGGGCTGGTCAACGCCGGCGGGTTCACCGGCGCGATGATCGCCTCCCTGACCGTCGGCGTCGTGCTCGACGTCAGTTCCGCGGGCTCGGCCACCACGATCCACGACTACCGCTGGGCCATGGCCTCGATCGCGGCGATCGGAGCGATCTCCACGCTCGCGATGCTCGGCTCCCTCATGGGCGTGCGCGCCGGCGTGCTCGCGCGCATGTCCGAGGGCGTGGACGTCGTGGTCCCACTGACCGAACGCTCGTGGGACCGCGGCTACCGGCGGATCCTCCGGTCCCGCTGATCCCGCCGCCGAGCGGGAGGACGACGCAACTCGCCTCAGGCGCCCTGTGCCGGCTTCCTGCGGGCGTCGATGCTGCGCCGGAGTGCCTCCATGAGGTCGATCACGGTGCCCCCGTCCTCGGTCTCGGCCGCGACCTCACCGAACGTGGCCGCCGTGTCCACGGACTCCCCCGCCGTGAGCTTCGCGTCGATGAGCGTGCGCAGCTCCACCTGGTAGGTGTCCTCGTAGGAATCGGCGTCGAAGTCGCCGCGCAACTGATCCACCAGGTCGGCGGCCAGCCCGAGTTCCCGCTCGGAGACCCTCGCCTCCTCCGGCGGGTCGACCTCCCGCAACTCGTCCGGCCAGATCATCGCCTGGAGCACGAGCACCCCCTCGTGCACCCGCAGCACCCCGAGGTTCGTGCGCTGTCGCAGCGCGAACGTGACGACCGCCGTCACGTCGGAGCTCTCGAGCGTGCGCCGCAGCAGCGTGTACGCCTTGGCCGCCTTCGGATCCGGGGAGAGGTAGTAGCTGCTCGACAGGGTGATCGGCTCGATCTGGGCGCTCGGGACGAACTGCACGACCTCGATCTCCCGGCGCTGGGCCGCGGGCAGTGAGCCCAGGTCCTCGGCCGCGAGCACGACGGTCTTCTCGCCGTCGTCGTACGCACGGTCGATGTGGGCGTACTCGACCTTGTCGCCGCACACCTCGCAGCGCCGCTCGTAGCGGATCCGCCCGCCGTCGCGATCGTGCACCTGGTGCAGGTGCACGTCGTGGTCGGACGTCGCCGCGTAGGCCTTGACCGGCACGTTGACGAGGCCGAAGGCGATGGCACCACTCCAGATGGCCCTCATGCATCCCCATTGAAACACCGCCCGGGCCCGGCCAGAAGGGGGTGGGCGCCGCCGGCGCCCACATTCCGCGAGGGCCCGGCTCACGCCCTCGGTCCCGCTACCGCTCCGCCGCGAGCCCGCTCAGTCCGTGCTGCCCCACTCGCCGATTGCCCGGATCCCTCGTGCCGGCGAGCAGGTGGGCGAACCAGGCGGCCCACGCCCGCGCTCGGAGCCAGACCGCGTCGTCATAGATCTCCGGCAGCGCAGCCCGGAACCGGCGCCGCCCGTGCTCGGTGAACGTCAGCCACATGCACGCCAGATCGTAGGCGGGATCCCCTGCCGTCAGGTCCCCGAAGTCCACGACTGCGGCGATCCCGGACTCACGCCCATGCCCGAGCACGAGGTTGCCCGGGTGAACGTCGCCGTGTACCCAGACCGCAGGTCGCCGCCACGGGGGCGCGGTCACGCCGGCAGTCCAGAGGGAGCGCAGGTGCGGTTCCCCGGCCAGGGCGGCGTACACGTGCTCGTCGCGCTCCGCCAGCGGCACGCCCCGGGCCCAGTTCGGCGGAGCATCCACCGGCGCAGGCACGTGCAGGGCGGTGAACACCTGAGCGAGTTGCTCGGCGATCACGTCCCGTTCCTGCGGTGACGCCTCGGAGGCCGGGCGGCCTTCGAACCACGGCACGACGCTCCAGGACCACGGATAACGCCCCTCGGGCCGCCCGATCGCCACGGGCACGGGCACCCGCACCGGCAGCATCGGCGCGATTTGCGGCAGCCACCGTTGCTCCTTCACCACGAGCTCGGCAGCCGCCAGGCGCCGCGGCAGCCGCACGGCCAGATCCTCGCCGAGGCGGAACACGTCGTTGTCCCAGCCGTGGGCGACCCGCTCGAGTGGGCCCCGCAGGTCCGGGTGCTGGGAGGCGAGCAACCGGTCGACCTCTCCGACCGTCAACTCCATCTCCGCGGGAGGTTCGGGCATGGAGGCCACCCTATCGGCCGAGATCCCGGCGCTCGAGACGCGGCACGCGCAACGCGGCCCGTGACCGAGGCCGCCCTATAGTTGGGCCGTGCAGCACCGGCGATCCGGACCGATGCGAGGCGCCCGAAGCAGGGAGCTTTCCGTGGACGAACCCCGCACCCCGCAGGCGCGCCGCTGGTGGCACCTCGACCCGGGCGGCGCCGCGCTCGGCCTCGTGTTCGCGATCCTGTCGGTCACGCCCTCGCTGCTGCCCCGCCCGGCCGCGGCGCAGGGCGCGATCACGGCGCTCTCCTTCGGCGCGGGCTACCTCATCGGCGTGCTGTTGTGGCGGTGGCTGCGCCGTCTCATCCGCCCGGAGCAGCAGCGCCTCGGCGGGCGCGCCGCGTGGATCGCCTACGGCGCGGCGATGGTCGCCTCGATCGCGCTCCTGTCCGGTCTCTCGCTGCACTGGCAGAACGACGTGCGCCGGATGGTCGAGATGCCCGAGGCCGACTCGACCCACGTGGGCGCGTTCCTGGCCGTGTTCGTGCCGCTCACCGTGGTGCTGCTCGCGATCGGCAAGGGCGTGCGCCGCCTCTCCCGCCGCCTGCGCGGCCGCTTCTCCCCGCTCATCGCGGGCGTGGTGACGACGTCCATCGTCGCCGGGGTGGCACTCGCCGGCGGCGCGGGTGCCCTGGCCGTGGTGGACTCGATCTTCTCCGGCCTCAACTCCGGCGTGAGCGCGGAGGTGACCGAGCCCGGCTCGGCCCACCGATCCGCCGGCCCGGACTCGGCGATCGCCTGGGAGTCGCTCGGCCACCATGGATCGGACTTCGTGGGCGGGGGTCCGTCCGCGGCCCGGATCGAGGCGGTGACCGGGCTCGCCGCGAGGGAGCCGATCCGCGTGTACGCGGGCCTGGAATCGGCCCCCACCGACGCCGCCCGGGCCGACCTCGTGCTCGCCGAGCTCGAGCGCACCGGAGCCTTCGACCGATCGATCCTCGTGGTCGCCACGACGACCGGCTCGGGGTGGCTCGAGCCGCAGACGGTCGACGCCCTCGAGTACCTGCACGCCGGCGACACGGCGATCGCCTCGATGCAGTACTCCTACATGCCCAGCTGGTACTCCTTCCTCTTCGATCCCGACGCCCCGGTGCACGCCGCACGAACCCTCTTCGACGCCGTGTACGAGCGCTGGTCCCAGCTCCCCGCCGACGACCGACCCATGCTCGTCTCCTACGGCCTGAGCCTCGGCGCGCACGGCAGCCAGGCCGTCTTCGCCGACCTGGCCGACGTGCGCACGCGCACCGACGGCGCCCTGTTCGTGGGCAGCCCGAACGGGTCCGAGCTGTGGCGCGGCCTGCAGGCGGCCCGGGACGCGGGCAGCCCGGCCTGGCAGCCCGTGCTCGACGGCGGCCGCGAGGTGCGCTGGATCTCCCGGCCCGGCGACGACTCGGACCTGCCGCAGCCGTGGCAGAAGCCCCGCGTGCTCTACCTCCAGCACGCCACCGACGCGGTCACCTGGCTCGGGCCCCGGCTGTTCTGGCAGTCCCCCGACTGGCTCGAGCCCGATCAGCGCGGCGCCGACGTCAGCCCCTCGATGCGCTGGATCCCCGTGGTCACGGGTCTGCAGGTGCTCGTGGACATGATGCTCGGCGACCAGGTGCCCGCCCATCACGGTCACAATTTCGGCAACGTCGTCCCGAGCGCGTGGCGCCAGGTCACCGGCGATGCGGGCCTGGACGCGGCGGCATTCGCCCGGGTCCAGGCGATCATCGAGGACTACGCGCCGATCAAGTCGACCCTGGAGTGAACGTGCCGGTCTCGACAGGCGGGCACACGTGCTGACACGGGCCCCGTGAATGTGGTTGGCTCTAGGGAACCGGCGGCAGGGTGGAGCACCATGATCGAATTCGACGGCGTCTCCAAGGTGTTCGCCGACGGGACGGTCGCGGTCGAGGACTTCTCCCTGCAGATCCCGGCCCATTCGACCACGGTGCTCGTCGGCTCCTCGGGCTCAGGCAAGACGACGCTCATGCGGATGGTCAACCGAATGGTCGACCCGACCTCCGGGGTGGTCTCGATCGACGGCGAGGACGTCGCCGGTCACGATCCGGTGGCGCTGCGGCGACGGATCGGCTACGTCATGCAGAACTCCGGGCTGCTGCCGCATGTGAGCGTCCTCGACAACATCGCGACCGTGCCCCGGCTCGTCGGGCAGAGCCGGCGCAGCGCCCAGGCCCGGGCCCGCGACCTCATGGTCACGGTCGGGCTCGATCCCGCGCTCGCCCGCCGCTACCCGAGCCAGCTCTCCGGCGGGCAGCAGCAGCGCGTCGGCGTCGCCCGCGGCCTGGCGGCCGACCCGAACATCCTCCTCATGGACGAACCGTTCGGGGCGGTCGACCCGATCGTGCGGGCCGAGCTGCAGGAGGAGCTCCTGCGCCTGCAGCGGGAGATCGGCAAGACCATCGTGTTCGTCACCCACGACGTCGACGAGGCGTTCCTGCTCGGCGACCAGGTGGCCATCGTCGAGATCGGGGCGCGGATCGCCCAGGTGGGCACGCCCACCGAGATCATGTCCCGGCCGGCGAACGAGTTCGTGTCCCACTTCATCGGCGCCCATCACGGCGACCGGGCGCTGCACATCGAGCAGACCGACCGCGGCCCGATCGTGGTGGACGCGAACGGCCGCCCGTACGGGACCCTGGTCGACGAGGCGCCGTGACCTGGGTCGGCGAGAACCTCGGGCTCATCGGCACGCTGAGCCTCGAGCACCTGCGCCAGAGCCTCGTGCCGGTCCTGCTCTCGGTGCTCGTCTCCCTGCCGCTCGGCTGGGTCGCGTGGCGGTGGCGCGTCCTGCGGGGGCCGATCGTGGCCACGACCGGCCTCATGTACACCATCCCCTCCCTCGCCCTGCTCATGATCGTGCCGGGCATCGTCGGCATCGCCCCGTTCGACGAATCGAACCTCGTCATCTCCCTGACCGTCTACGCCACGGCCCTGCTCGTGCGCAGCGTGGTCGACGGGCTCGACTCCGTCTCCCCCGACACGCGGCTCGCGGCCACCGCCCTCGGCTACTCGACCGCCCGGCGGCTGCGGGCGGTCGAGCTCCCGCTCGCGGGCCCCGTCATCCTCGCGGGCCTGCGGGTCGTTGCCGCCTCGACGATCGCCCTGGCCACGGTCGGCATCCTCGTGGGCGTGACGAACCTCGGCTACCTGTTCACCAACGGCCTCGAGCGCCGGATCGTGCCCGAGGTGCTCACCGGGGTGCTCACCGTGGTGCTCATCGCGGCGCTCATCGACCTGCTCCTCGTGCTGGCCGGACGCCGGCTCATGCCCTGGGCCCATCTCGATCGCCGCACCACGGCGACCGAGGCGAGGAACGGCGCATGAACCTCCTCGCCGACGCCTGGGCCTGGCTCTTCTCCGCCGAACCGCTCGCGGGCGGCGACGGCATCTGGACGGCGATCGGGGTGCACCTGGCCTACACGTTCGCCGCCGTCGGGCTCGCGGCCCTGGTCGCGGTGCCGCTCGGCTGGTGGATCGGGCACACCGGGCGCGGCCGGGAGGTGGCGGTGACCGTCTCGGGCGCGGCCCGAGCCGTGCCCTCGTTCGGCCTGCTCGTGCTGCTCGTGCTCCTGTTCGGGGTGCTGCACAAGCCGCTCGCGGCGCTCATCAGCTACGTGCTGCTGGCGATCCCCTCCCTGCTCGCCGGCGCGTACGCCGGCTGCGAGTCCATCGACCGGCGCGTCATCGGCGCGGCCCGGGCCGTGGGCATGACCGAGTGGCAGATCCTGCGCCGGGTCGAGATCCCGCTCGGGCGCTCACTGCTCGTCGGCGGGATCCGCGCCGCCGTGCTCCAGGTGATCGCCACCGTGACGATCGGTGCCTACGTCGGGCTCGGCGGCCTCGGCCAGTACATCATCGCCGGGATCCCGCTGCGCCGCTACGACATGGTGCTCGGCGGCGCGCTCGTGCTCGCGCTCACCGCCCTGATCCTGGACGGCGCGGGTGCGCTCGCGCAGCGCGCCGCCGTCCCGCGGGGCCTGCGCACCGCCCGGGCCGCCGGTGCCTCCCGTGCCTCCGGGTCCGCGACCGGCGCCGTGTCGGACGGGGCCGTGTCGGACGGGGCGGGTACCATCGGCGATCCCTCCCCCAGCGATACCCTCGACCATCGGGCGGAGGCGAGCTCCGTCGTCCACAGGTCAGATTAAGGAAGGCACGATGACGAAACGAACGAAGACCGGCTGGGCCGTCACGGCCGCGGCGCTCGCGCTCACCCTGGCGGCGTGCAGTTCCTCCGACCCGCTCGCGCCCGACCCCTCGGCGGGCGACGACGACGCGACGGGGTCGGCGGGCACGGAGACGATCGTGGTGGGCTCGCAGGCGTACTACTCGAACGAGATCATCGCCGAGATCTACGCCCAGGCGCTCGAGGACGCCGGCCACACCGTGCAGCGGCAGTTCAACATCGGCCAGCGGGACGCCTACATGCCCTCGCTCGAGAACGGCGACATCGACCTGTTCCCGGAGTACACGGGCAACCTGCTGCAGTTCTTCGATCCCGATACGGAGGCGCGCAAGCCCGACGACGTGTACGCCGCGCTCGTCGAGGCGCTGCCCGCGGGTCTCACCGTGCTCGACGCGGCCGAGGCCAGCGATCAGGACTCCTACACGGTCACCTCCGAATTCGCCGACACCTACGAGCTCGCCTCGATCGCGGACCTGGCGAACGTGGACACCGACCTCGTGCTCGGTGGACCGCCGGAGCTCGCGGAGCGCCCCTACGGCCCGGACGGGCTCAAGGAGGTCTACGGCATCACGGTCGACTTCAAGGCCACCGGCGACACGACGGTCGAGGACCTGCTCGCCGGCACCGTGAACGTGGCCAACGTGTTCACGGCGGATCCGCGCATCCAGACCCAGAACCTCGTGGTGCTCGCGGATCCGGACGGGCTGTTCCTCGCCTCGAACGTCGTGCCGCTCGTGAGCAGCAACCTGGCCGACGAGATCGCGGACGTGATCGACCCGGTCAGCGCCGCCCTGAGCGCCGATGCCCTCATCGCCCTGAACGTGGCCAGCCAGGTCGATGCGAAATCCACCCCCGACATCGCGAGCACGTTCCTCGCCGATCACGGCCTCACCGGCTGAGCTTCCCGGGCGCCTTCCCGGGCGCTTTCCCGGCCCTGTCCCGGCCCCTTCCCGGCCCCTTCCCGGCTACTTCCCGGCTACTTCCCGAGACTGCCCGACGGCGGGAGACTGGAGGCATGACAGCGATCGAACTGGTGCGGGTCTACGATGCCCGCCGCGGCAATCCTGCTCACGCCTCGGTCGAGGCCGCGCTCACGGGTCCAGAGCACCCGAGCGTGTTCCTCGTGGACCGGCTCTGGCCGCGAGGTGTGGCCAAGGCCGACCTGCCGCACGACGTCTGGCTCAAGGAGGCCGGTCCGAGCACGGAGTTGCGCCGATGGTTCGGGCACGACCCGGAGCGGTTCGCGGAGTTCGCGGAGCGGTACCGCGGCGAGCTCGAGGAGAACCGGGAGCAGGCCGCTCCGCTCCTCGAGGCCGCCGCACGGGGCGAGGTGATGCTGCTCTTCTCCGCCAAGGACGAGGAACACAATCAGGCCGTCGTGCTCCGTGGCTGGATCGAGGACCGCCGCTGAGGCGACCGGCCCCGGGCCGTTCGGCTCCGGGGCCGTTCGGCTCCGGGGCCGTTCGGCTACGGGGCCGTCGGGTCGTCGTGCCTACGGCTGGACGTTGCGGTTCCAGGGCGCGAGCGGCGGCAGATCCTCGTCCTTGGTGCGCGAGGGCACGACGAGCACCGGGCACTCGGAATGGTGCAGCACGGCCTGTGAGGTCGACCCGAGCAGAAGGCCGGCGAAGCCGCCGCGTCCGCGCGTGCCCACGACCACGAGGTCGACCGCCGTGGAGAACTCCGACAGCAGCGCGGCCCCGGACCCGTCGAGGGCGTGTCGGCGCACCGTCACGCCCTCGTGGCCCTCGAGCGCCGCGTTGACCGTGACGTCGAGGCCCTCCTTGCAGTCGGCCAGGAGCTGTTCGCTGTCGACCGCGGCGGGGAGCCAGCCGAGCAGGCCCGACCCCGTGCCGATCGGCAGCCCGATGACGGCGGTGAGCTCCGCGTCCCACAGCTGGGCGTGGTCGATCGCGTTCTTCAGCGCCACCTTGGCCGAGTCCGAGCCGTCGACGCCGACGACGATCCGCCGGACCGGCAGCTTGCTCGCCGCGTCGTCGCGGTGGGGCACGACCACGGTCGGGCAGTGTGCATGGGCCGGCAGCGCGGAGGAGACGGTTCCCAGGATCCGCTCGGCGAAGCCGGAGTGACCCCGCGTGCCGACGACGGTCAGGCACACCTTCTTCGACAGCTCGACCAGCACCCCCGCGGGGTCGCCGGTCTCGAGGGCGGAGGTGACCTCGAGATCACTCCCGGCCAGTCGTGCCGCGGCCTCGTCGAGCACGGCCTGGGCGCCGTCGCGGATCGACGCGTCGTCGAGGGTGGCGTAGCCGCCGTCCATGCTCGCGGCCGCGAACGTCGGCAGCGCATAGGCGCACACGATGTGCACCCGCCAGCCGATCCGTTCCGCGAAGGCGGCGGCCCAGTCGAGCGCCTGCAGGCTCGCGGCGGATCCGTCGACCCCCACCATCACTACTTGTTCGCGTGTCATGACCTTCCGACCCCCATCTCCTGGGCTGTTCTTCGGCCATTGTCCACCATGGGCGACCCGTCCCGCACCTCGATGCGCCGCCGCCGGGCGAGGGCAAGGCCGTCCGTTCACCCAGTCCACCCAGGCGCACGGGCCGCACGGGGGTCCCTGTGCCCACGGGGGCTCACGGGGGACTCACCGGGACTCACCGGGGCTCACTGAGCATCACTGGGGCTCACTGGGGCCTACACGGTCCCCTCGGAGACGGCGAACGGCCCGGCCCCCGAGGGGACCGGGCCGTTCGCTCCGCGGCGGGCAGTCAGCCGGTGACGCGGATGAAGGTCGGGTTCGACATGTAGATCACGCTCTCGTACAGCGGCGTGCCGGGCTGCCGCGCGGCGATGTGGTTGCCGCCGCCGGTGTAGATGCCGACGTGGCCGGGCGCCCAGACCAGGTCGCCGGGGCGGGCCTCGCTCGCGGAGACGACGCGCCCGGCGCCGCGCTGGGCACCGGAGCTGCGCGGCAGCGAGATGCCGAGCTGGGCGAAGACGTACTGGGTGAAGCCGGAGCAGTCGAAGCCGGACGGCGTGGAGCCGCCGTGCACGTACGGCGTGCCGACGTAGCGGCGGGCGATGTCGACGATGGCGTTGCCGCTGGCCGACGGCGTCGCCTCGGAGCCGACGGGGGCCTTCTCGGCCGGGGCCGCGGCGGCGGGAGCCGGCGCTGCGCTGCGGTTGTTGGAGCGGGAGACCGGGGCGACCCGCGGCTCCGGCTCGGGCAGCGGCTCAGGCGCCTCGGCGGAGACCTCGTCGGTCACGAAGGACCACTCGGTGTCCGAGTCGACGCTCACCGTGGGCTCGGTCTTGATCTGGTTCGCGCCGGGGACGGCGAGCGCGGCGGTCGGGGCCGTGCCCGGCTGCGCTGCGCGAACGTTCGGCTGCACTGCGGCGAGGCTCGCGCCGGCGGTGAGGGTGAGCACCAGCCCCGAGGAGGCCGCCGCGACGGCGGTCCGGCGACCGGCGGGGCCGGTGACGACGTGGCCGAGGGTGTGCAGCGGCGTGATGGGTCGGCGCGCCGCACGGTGCCGGGCGCCAGTGTTGCTCTGAGACAAGGATCTACCTCTCCTTACGCCTGCGAAGTAAGCTGTCGGGTTCAAGTGGGAGAACACTTGGCCCGTTCCGTGGGGCCGATCGACGATCGAACTCCCGGTTCGGACTGCACCCCAAGGTGCTGGGCACCGCTGATGGTTCCTCCGCCCCCGTCCTATTGAGATGTGGTGGGAATCAGGACTCGGTGACGGGGCTGAGCGGCCGGGTCCAGGCTCATCGATGGGCAAGAATTCCGTGATGAACGTTCGCCAACGTACCCGACGGATCGCCCGCATGTCACGTTAAGGTTACGGAGCTCTCATACCTGGGGATGACCCCGGCCACCCTGCTCCCCCTGTGGATGGAGCCGAACCCGCAGGATCCCGGGGGTGTCCCGCCCCCACCCCGAGGGCCCGGCCGTCCGCCACCCCGGACACCTGTGGCGGACATCACACGGCGACGGCCGGTCACCCGAAGGTCGAGCCCGCTCGATACGAAGGTCGAGAGCGACTACGGGCGGGCGACGAACAGATGCTTGGCGAGGTCGAGCGGCACCTCGAGCACGCCGGCCGGACCCTCGCCCGCGTCGTCCGTGCGGGCGAGCGTGAGCAGATGGCCGTCGTGACCCACCCGCAGCCCCACCCCCGGGCCGATCCCCAGCTCGGCGAAGCGCGCGAGCACCTCGGTGTCGACCTGGAGCGGTTCGCCGATCCGGGCGAGCACGATGACCGCCTCCCGCCCCTGGGCGAGCAGGTCCGACAGCGGGGTCACCGGCTCGTCCGGCGAGGCGTCGAGGCCGAGCTCGTCGAGGCCGGGGATCGGGTTGCCGTACGGGTCCCAGTGCGGATTGCCGAGCAGCCGGATGAGCCGGCGCTCGACCTGCTCGCTCATGACGTGCTCCCATCGGCACGCCTCCTCGTGCACGTGCGGCCAGTCGAGTCCGATGACGTCGATCAGGAGGCGTTCGGCGAGGCGGTGCTTGCGCATGACCCGGGTGGCGCGGGCGCGCCCCTCGTCGGTGAGCTCGAGATGGCGGTCGGCGGTGACGACCATGAGACCGTCGCGCTCCATCCGCGCGACGGTCTGCGACACCGTGGGCCCGGAATGGCCGAGCCGCTCGACGATGCGCGCGCGCATCGGCGGTATGCCCTCCTCGCCCAGTTCCAGGACGGTCTTGAGATACATCTCCGTGGTGTCGATCAGGTCACTCACATACCCTCCCAGGTCCGGGCCCAGCCTACTGGGTGGCCCGAGGAGTCGGGATAAACTCGGCCCGTGATCACGATTCCCGCGCACCTGCTTCCCGACGACGGCCGGTTCGGAGCCGGCCCCAGCCTCGTGCGGGACTCCCAGCTCGAGGCGGTGCTGCGCCTCAACCCGAGCGTCGTGGGCACCTCCCACCGGCAGCCGCCCGTGCGGGATCTGGTCGCGCGGGTGCGCCGGATGACCGCCGAGCTCTTCGACGCACCCGCCGGCTACGAGGTGGTGCTCGGCAACGGCGGGTCGACCCTCTTCTGGGATGCCGCGACCTTCCAGCTCATCGACGACCGGGCCCAGTTCGCCCACGCGGGCGAGTTCGGCGCCAAGTTCGCCGCCGCCGGCGCCGCCGCCCCGTGGCTCTCCGAACCCGACATGGTCACGTCCGAGCCCGGGACGGGCGTGGGCCCCCGGGCGGGCGCCGGCATCGACACCTACGCGTGGGTCCAGAACGAGACCTCGACCGGAGTGGTCAACCCGGTCCGGCGGGTCGCGGGCGCCGATGCGGGCGCGCTCATGCTCGTGGACGCCACGAGCGCCGCGGGCGGGGTCGCGATCGACCTCGCCCAGACCGACGCCTACTACTTCGCGCCACAGAAGTCCTTCGCCTCCGACGGCGGCCTGTGGCTGGCGCTCCTCTCCCCGGCGGCGCTCGAGCGGATCGAGCGCCTGAGCTCGCGGTGGGTGCCGCAGAGCCTCTCGCTCGCCGCCGCCGTCAAGAACTCCCGGCTCGAACAGACCCTCAACACCCCGGCGATCGTCACGCTGGCGCTGCTGGCCGAGCAGCTCGACTGGATGTTCGCCGGCGGCGGGCTCCCCTTCGCCGTGGAGCGCAGCGCGGCGAGCGCGGCGACCCTGTACGGCTGGGCGGAGAGCTCGACGTTCGCCCGGCCCTGGGTGACCTCGACCGCGAACCGCTCACCCGTCGTCGGTACGATCGACTTCGACGAGGGGATCGACGCGAAGTCGCTCGCGGCGACCCTGCGCGCGAACGGGATCGTCGACACGGAGCCCTATCGCAAGCTGGGCCGCAACCAGCTGCGGATCGGGATGTACCCGGCCGTGGCCCCGGCGGACGTCGAGGCGCTCACCGCCTGCATCGACTACGTGGTCGAGCGGCTCTGACTCGGGCTCACCCGAGGGATCCCGCAGCGGGCGGCTATCAGGGTCGTGGAGAGCCGGCTCCTTGGACGCCCAGGTCGTGGGCAAACGCGAGCTCGACCGCTGCGAGCTGGTCCCGGGTCGGATAGTCGACCGGATCACCCACGACATAGTCCTTGTCGATCGAGCGTATCCGGTCGACCAGGATCCGCCTCGACCGTCCGGCGAGTCCGCCGGGGACACGACCAGACCCAGACGCCTGCCGCCCTGCTCATGGTTCCGGGGCCGGCCGATATCGATCCGGTATACGGCTCCGCGAATCACCAAGCTTCCGGCTCCGCGGTGACGTCCTCGCCCGTGAGCGGCTCCGCGTCCGCTCGAAACCTGGTGAGCCACAGCACCGCGTTCGACGTTTGTTCTACACCTGGGCTCCACGCTGGGCTGAGCGGCCGGCCCGATTTGTCGGGGCCGCACATGCCTGAACGTGCATACCACACGGTTGACGTCGAGGCTATTCTTGAAGCATGACCACTCAGATCGCGATCAGGCTCGACGCTCGTGAGTTGGCTGCACTCGACAACGAGGTCACCGAGGGTCGCGCCGCGAGCCGCTCCGACGCCGTCCGGCGCAGTATCGCCCGACTTCAACGCTCGCAGCGCTACCGTCGTGACGAGGCCGCCCTACGCGCCGCGACGCAGCGGGGCGAGAGCGTCTACCCGGACCTCGACGGCCTGCTCGACCCACCGCACCCACCACTGGATTGATGCGCACGATCTCCGCGGTGCTTTTGGACAAGCGGCGCCCAGCCCTGATCCTGACCCGACAATCCGCACTGCATCTGCTCACCTGGGTCTCCGTCGCGCCGATCACCAGCACGATCCGCGGCCTCTCGACCGAAGTCCCGGTCGGACCCCGCAACGGCCTCGACCACGACAGCGTCATCAGTTGCGACAACATCATGAGGGTTCCCCGCTCCGCTGTCGGCCGGGTGATCGGCCTGCTCTTCGACGATCAGGAGCCGGCACTGGCCCGCGCCATCAGCGACGCATTCGATCTCGACCCGGCCTGACCGCCACCGCCGTCCTCCGCGCCGCCGTGAGGGGCGGTGACCGGACGCGGGGCGGGACGCCGCCCACTCACGCCGCGCGGTCCCGGGCCTGCTGGGCGGCGAGATCGACTCCCACCTGGTCCTGCAGTTCCCGCTCCTCCGGGTGGGTGAGGAGCACGTGGGGGCGGGTGCGCAGGCTGTAGGTGACCTCGACGCCCCAATTGCGCTTGGTCCAGATCGCGGCTGCGATCGCCACGAGGATGGCGGCGATCGCCCCGACGCCGATCGCCCAGCGCCCGCCCACCGCCTCGGCGATCCCGCCGATCAGGGGAGCGCCGACGGGCTTGGCGCCGAAGAGCACCACGAGGTACAGGCTCATGACCCGGCCCCGCATCGCGGGATCCGAGCCGATCTGGATCGCGGCGTTCGCGGCGGTCATCATCGTCAGCGTGAAGAATCCGACCGGGATCGTCATGATCAGGAAGAGCTCGTAGGTCGGCATGATCGCCATGAGCCCGGCCGAGATCCCGTAGCCGAACGCCGAGATCACCACGAGTCGCACGCGCGGCCGGCTCCGGCGCGCCGCCATGAGCGCTCCGGCGAGGGAGCCGATCGCCATCGCCGAGCCGAGGATCCCGTACTCCCCGGCCCCGCGGTGGAAGACCTGGGTCGCGATCACCGCCGACGTGAGTTGGAAGTGCAGCGCGAGGCTCGAGACGACGAAGATCGTCACCATGATGACGAGGATGTCGGTGCGGCGGCGCACGTAGTCGAATCCCGCCCGGAGCTGCCCACTCTCCCGTTTCGTCTTGCGCACCGGCTGCAGTTCGGAGGCTCGCATGACGACGACGGCGAGGATGGTTCCCGCGAAGCTCACCGCGTTGATGATGAAGATCCAGCCCGGGCCCACGACCGCGATCCCCAGGCCCGCGACCCCGGGCCCGATCAGGCGGGCGGCGTTGAAGGAGGCGGAGTTGAGGCTCACGGCATTGCCGAGCTGGGAGGTCGGCACGAGTTCGGAGACGAACACCTGCCGGGCGGGGGCGTCGAAGGCGGAGACGACGCCGAGGAGCGAGGCGAAGACGTACACGTGCCACAGTTCCGCGATCCCCGTGAGGATGAAGATCCCCAGCCCGAGCGCGAGCAGGCCGAGCATCGCCTGGGTGAGCACGAGGATCTTGCGGCGGTTGAACCGGTCGGCGATCACCCCGGCGTAGGGGGTGAGGACGACCGTGGGGATGAACTGCAGCGCAGTCACGACCCCGACGGCGAACCCCGAGTTGTCGGTCAGGACCGTGAGCACGACCCAGTCCTGGGCCACGCGCTGCATCCAGGTGCCGATGTTGGCCACGAGCGCCCCGGCGAACCACAGCCGGTAGTTGTAGAAGACGAGGGAGGCGAAGATCCGCCGCATCAGTCGATCACCTCCCGCAGGATGGACTCGGCCTGAGCCAGGATCGCGCGCTGGTCGCGGGTGAGGGAGGCGAGACGTCGCTGCAGCCACTGATCGCGGCGGCGCCGGGTCTCGCGGATGTACTCCTCGCCGGCGGGCGAGAGGGAGATGACGACCTGACGCCCGTCGGTGGGGTGGGTGGCCCGCTCGAGGTAGCCCTCCCCCTCGAGATGCTGGAGGGTGCGGGTCATCGACGGCGGGCGCACGTGCTCGCGCTCGGCCAGCTCTCCCGGTGAGAGCGCGCCGTGGGTGAACAGGGCGGAGAGCACCGACAGGTGCCCCTCCGGCAGGGTGCCCGCGCTCTCGTTCCGGAGCCGGCGCGAGGTGCGCAGCAGGGTGATGCGCAGCCTGGTGGCGAGCGGCGGCTCGGTGCGGCGGATGGGCTGGGTGGGGGTCGTCATCACGGACGAGCCTAGGTCATTAGTTAAGCTAAGTAAATGCCCTACGTCACATCCGGCCGAATCGTTTCGACACTGGGATCGCCCTCCCACGACCGGTCGACACGGGGCCGCCCCGCGGGCACCGCGGCGTGAATCCCGCTAGCATCGCCCAGGTGAGCGAGACCCCTCCCAGCGAGCTGTCCCCGGCCCGCGTCAACGCCAAGGCGATCTTCCTGGCCGGGATCGTCGGCTGGATCCTGACCATCGCCGCGCTCGCGATCATGCGCCTGGCGGGGGCCGCGCCCTCGAACCGCTACTTCCTCATCTGCATCGCCGGGATCGTCCTGGGAAGCATCGGCTACGCCTGGGCGCACCGGATGCACCTGATCGACGACGCGGGCATGTCCGAGAACCAGGAACCCGCGCGGGACGAGGACTCGGCCGCCTGATCGCCGAGTCGGCGGCGCGCTACTCGGCCTCGGCCTCGAGCCCGGCCACCTGCTCCGCGTCCGCGGCGAGGCCCTCGGCCAGGTCCTGGGCGAGGGTGCGCACCTGTTCGGCCGCGCCCGCCTCGAGCACGTCGTTGCTGCGCTCGATCGCGGAATCGTAGAGCTCGGTCACCGCGGGCAGGTAGACGGCGAGCGCGTCGGCGGGAGACCCGGCGGAGGCGATGGCCTCGACGGCCGCGGTCGTATCGGTCCGGACGGGCTCGAGGCCGTCGACCGAATCCATGAGGTCGGTCAGTTCCGCGACCTCCATCGTGAGCACCGCATCGAGGCCGCTCGCCAGCTCCTGCGCACGCTTGGGCAGCTCCTCCACGCCGAGCAGCTCCTCGTGCAGCACGACCAGCCCCTCGAGATCGGCCAGCACGGCGGGCACGTACTCGCGATCGGCCGCGTTCCAGTCGTCTCCCGGACGCGGCCGCGCCGCCTGCTGCTCCGCCGCGCCGCTCGCCGCCGGGCTCGCATCGCCGGCCTCCGCGGACACCTCCGGAGAGGGGTCCGTGCAGCCTGCAAGCGTCAGGGCGAGAGCCGTGAGCGGGACGATCAGGAGACGGCGTCGCATCGATGTCCTCACGTGTGGGAGCGAAGGGGCGCCCTCACCCTAACCCCGAGTCCGAAACCTCCCCGGCGCCACTCCGCGCGCCGGCTCGCCACCGACTCCGCGCCCGGCCATTACGGTGGGGCTCGTGAAGATCCTCGTGCCCACCGTCATCCCGATCGAGTTCACGCCGCCGGAAGGAGTCGAAGACGTCCGCTACGACGTCCGCGAGCCGATTCCGCCGGAGCACCGCGACGCCGCGGTGCTCGTGAGCTGGCTCAACCCGCCCGCCCGGCTCGCCACGCTGGCGGCCGAGCTGCCGAACCTGGCGTATATCCAGGGGCTCATGGCGGGCACGGACTCCCTCCACGCCGCGGGCTTCGCCCCGGGGGTGCCGATCCTCGGCGGTGTCGGTCTCCACGACGTGCCGGTCGCCGAGCACACCCTGGCGCTCCTGCTCGCGGCCGCCCGCCGACTCGACCAGACCACGCTCGCCCAGCAGCGCAGCGAGTGGTTCCGGCCGCTCAGTGGCAACCAGACCGTCAAGCGCACGGGATTCACGCAGATCTCCGGGGCGCGCGTGACCATCTGGGGCTTCGGCGGCATCGCCGCCGTGCTCGCCGGCTACCTGAGCGCGATGGGGGCGCAGGTCACGGGGGTGGCCCGCAGCGCCGGGGACCGGCACGGCCACCCGGTCGTGACCCCGGATGATCTGCCGCGGATCCTGCCCGCGACCGATGCGCTCGTCTCGATCCTGCCGGGCACGGCGGCGACCGACTCGATCATCTCGCGCGAGGTCTTCGGTGCGCTGCCCGCCCACGCCTGGTTCGTCAACGTCGGCCGCGGCTCCGTGGTCGACGACGACGCCCTGCTCGAGGCCCTGCGCGCGGGCACGATCGCCGGCGCCGCCCTCGACGTGTTCCGCACCGAACCGCTCCCGGCGGACTCCCCGCTCTGGGCCGCGCCGAACCTCATCCTCACCCCGCATTCCGCCGGTGGGCGACCCCAGCACCCGGGCCGGCTCATCGAGGAGAACCTGCGCCGCCACCTCGCCGGGGAGGAGTTGCTCGGCCGCACCCACCCCTGAGACCGGCGCCTCCGGGCGGGGCGCCCGTTCAGTCGGCCGGCGCGGCCGCCCACGCGTCGATCTCGGCCAGCAACTCGCCCCCGCGCCCCGCGGGCAGCACGGAGGAGGCGATCGAGTTCCGGGCCAGCGTGGCCAGCTGATCGCGTCCGAGGCCGAGACCGTCGCGGGCGGCCCGGAAGTTGTCGTCCACGTAGCCGCCGAAATAGGCCGGATCGTCCGAGTTCACGCTCACGTTCAGGCCCGCCTCGAGCATGACCCCCAGCGGATGGGCCGCGATCGAGTCCACGGCCCGCAACCGCACGTTCGACAGCGGGCACACCGTCAGCGGCGTGCGGTCGGCTACGAGCCGGGCCACGAGCCGGGAGTCCTCCACGGAGCGGATGCCGTGATCCACCCGGAACACCCCGAGCAGGTCGATCGCCTGCCACACGTACTCGGGCGGGCCCTCCTCCCCCGCGTGCGCCACGAGGTCGAGGCCGCGCGCCCGGGCCAGCTCGAACAGCCGCGTGAACTTCGCCGGCGGGTTTCCCACCTCGGCCGAGTCGAGACCGATCGCGGCGATGGGCGCGTCC
Organism: Pseudactinotalea sp. HY158; assembly: GCF_009660225.1. Lineage (NCBI taxonomy): Bacteria > Bacillati > Actinomycetota > Actinomycetes > Micrococcales > Cellulomonadaceae > Pseudactinotalea > Pseudactinotalea sp. HY158. Next base: position 630,777 of record NZ_CP045920.1, on the reverse strand, counting down.
TGATCGAGCAGCTGCTCGAGCACGGAGATCGCCTCCTGTTCGGGCCGGTCCCGCAGGAACGCCGCGATGAGGCGCGTGCTCATGCCCAGCTCGGCGGCCGTCGTCCGCAATCCGTGGGCGACGCCCGCGACGCTCACCTCGAGCGGGACCCCGCGGCTGGTGTGGGCCTGCGGGTCGAACATGATCTCGGCGTGACGCACCCCGCCCGCCGCGGCTCGGCGCACGTACGCGCTCGTGAGGTCGGCGAAGTCGTCCTCGGTGCGCAGCACGTCCATGTTGGCGTAGTACAGGTCGAGGAAGGACTGCAGGTTCCTGAACGCGTACCGGGCGGCGAGTTCGTCCGGCCCGGCGGAATCGAGGCGGATGCGGTTGCGGTCGGCGAGCGCGAACACCATCTCGGGCTCGAGCGTGCCTTCGATGTGCAGGTGCAGTTCCGCGCACGGGGGCGTGTCGAGGGTCATCGGCCCAGGGTGCCAGATCCGCCCCGGCCGTGTCGGCGCTTCACCGCGCGTCGGGGTGCTCGATCCGCACGGCCACGCTTCGGGCGCGGGTCAGGGTCTGCTCGAGGACGACGTAGCGCGGGTTGGTCACGTCCGGGAACTCCCGGGTGGGGAGCTTTCGTAACCGCGCGAGGGCGCGGCCCGCGAACAGCTGCTCGAGCAGGATCCGGTCGCCGCCGAGCACCAGGCCCGCCCCCGGCGCGCCGCCGAGGTCGAGGCCCCGCGGCTCGAGCAGCGGGGCGAGGATCCGCTCGGCGTGGCCGGCGGCGGCCTCGACGAGGGCGTCCGCCTGGTTGCCGCGGCGGCGGGCGAAACGCTGCTGGGACTGCCCGCCGGCGGCGGTGCGGCCCTGCACGTAGCGGGTGCCGCATTTGTGGGCGACGAGTCTCCCGCCGCGGGCCAGTCCGATCGCGTAGCCGCCGCGGCGCAGCAGCACGAGGCCGACGTGGTCGGGGCCGCGGGTGAGCTCGGCGAGGAGGGGGCCGGGGATGTCGGGAACCGGACCGATCGCCCCGGTCGGCCCGGCGGCGAGCGGGAACCATCCGCGCAGGCGCGCGACGACCGCGTCGCTGCCGGTCAGCACGAGCGCCCCCGCATCCGCGGTGGCCTCGATCCTGCCACCGGTGCCGTGGTCGGCCGCGAACCGTTCGATCCAGCCGGGCAGGCGGCCGGGCGCGAGGTCGAGGTCGCGGATCGTCACGGGGCGCCCGGCTCGATGCCGGCCTCGCGCCGGGTGCGGCGGTTCGCGTGCACCGACCACCGGGGTACCCAGCGGGCGAGCGCGGCCACGGTGCCCGCGCTGAGCACGCCGACGGCCATGATGCCGGCGGCGAGGGATCCGGCCGCGGCGCCGGCGGAGACGATCAGGGGTCCCGTGGCGCTGCCGGAGTCGGCGAAGACGCGCCAGATGCCGAGGTACTGGGAGCGCTGCTCCGCCGGGGCGGTGTCGGCGCCGAGGGTCATGAGGATGCCCGATCCGATGCCGTTGCCGAAGCCGAGCACGACCGCGATCACGCAGATCGAGGCGAATGTGGTGGCGAGCGGCAGCGCGAGCAGGGTGAGGCCCATGACGATCATCGAGGGGATGGCGACCCAGAGCCGTCCGAGCCGGTCCATGACCTTGCCCGCGGGATAGAACAGCAGCATGTCCACGGCGCCGGCGATCCCGAAGACGAGCGAGGTCGCCGCCGGGGAGTAGCCGAGGGATTCGGTCCACAGCGGCAGCACGACCTGCCGCGCCCCGCGGACGGCGCCGATGAGCAGGATGGCCACGCCGAGGGTGGCGAAGACCTCGCGGTTGTCGCGGAGCACCTGCGCCATGCTCGCCCGTCCGGCTCCCCCGGTCGGTGCGCGCTCGCCCGCGATCTCGGCGGTGGAGAAGACGACCGCGGCGGCGGCCAGCGAGGTCGCCCCGGCGAGCCAGAACGCCGCCGAGGAGCCTGCGACCAGGGCGAGTCCGGCGCCGGCGAAGGGGCCGATGAACAGTCCGATCCGGTGGACCCCGCCGAGGGTCGACATGGCGCGGGCCCGGCGCAGCGGGTGCACGGCCTCGGTGAGGTAGGACTGCCGGGCGAGCCCGTAGACGGCCTCGGTCGCCCCGAGCAGGAGCACGCCGATCGCCAGCATCGCCAGGCTGCCGGTCACCCCGGACAGACCGGCGAGGACGGCGCCGATCACCGCGGCGCCGGAGGAGCCGATCATGGCCGCCCGGTCGCCGAATCTGGCGGCGAGCGCCCCGGCGGGCACGTCGGCGAGGATGTGCCCGATCGGCAGCAGCGCGGCGATGAACGCGGCGGTGCCCAGGTCGGCGCCGAGGGAGGAGGCGATGACCGGAATCATCGGCAGCACGGCGCCGACGCCGATCTCGAAGAGCAGCGAGGGCAGGTACACGCCCGGGACGAGCGGGCGCAGCGACGTGATCCCGGCGGTCACCGGGTCCTCCGTCGTGCGCGGGTCCCGGGAGGGGCTCATGACGCGGGCGTGTCGCCCTCGGGGGCCGGCGCGGGCGCGTCCGTCTCGGCACCGGGTGCCTCCGGGGCGGCCGATTCCGGGGCGGCCGATTCCGGGTCGACCTCATCGGCCGCGGCCGGTTCCGGGTCGGCCGCGGCTGGTTCCGCGGCCGCCTCCGGGGCCGGTTCCGGGGTCGCCTCAGGGGCCGCCTCGGCTGGTTCCGCGGCGGAGAGTTCGAGGTTGCTCTCGTCGATCACGGGCGCGCTCTGCTGCCAGTCGGGGCCCTGGTCGGCGACGTCGGTCTCCGAGTGGGCGCCGCAGCCGTGGTCGAGGCTGACGACCTTGCCGTCGTCGGGGGACCACTCGTTCGCGCACACGCCGAACAACGTTCCCAGGTGGCCCGCGAGCGGGATCAGGAAGCCGCAGGTGCTGCAGTCCGCCTCGGCCGCCTTGGATCCGGCGGAGGAGGGTCCGTGGACCGAGTTGTACCACCGGGTCGCGGTCGCATCGAGCGCGGGTCGGGTCATCACCCGGGTGCGGTCGAGGCCGAGCTCGACGATGGCGACCCGGTCCGTCTCGGGGTCGCCGGTGGCGACGTAGCCGGACTCGAGCCGCGCATCGTCCCCGTCGTAGGGAAGCCGGTCGGTGGGGCGCAGGTCGCCGGGGGCGAGCCGGTCGGCCCACGGCACCCAGGCCTGGGCGAGCAGCGCGCTCGGCCCGGGCAGCAGCCCGCTCTCGCACACCGTGGCCTTGCGGGCGCGGGCGATGCGGGTCACCGTGACGGCCCACATCCAGCCGTGATACCCGGGGTGGGTGCACGCGAAGTAGTGGGTGCCGCGGCGCACGTCCTCGAGCACGAAGCCGAGGTGGTCGCCGACGAAGTCCTCGCCGTCGGCCAGTGCCGCCTCGCGGGCGCGGTCGACCGCATCCGCCAGCACGGCGTCCTTTCCGGATTTGGTGGCGGCGGGAATGGGGGAAGCAGTCATATGGTTTCGCTCACGCGTCGAATTCGTCGGCCACGGCCCGCAGGACCGAGGCGATCTTGGTGGCCTCCGCCCGTTCGGGGTAGCGGCCCGAGCGGAGCCGGCCCCCGGAACGGTCGAGGAGGGTGATGAGGTCCTCGACGATGGGAACCATCTGATCGGCCGGCTTGCGTCGAGCGCGGCTGACCGAGGGCCCCTCGTCGAGAACGGTGACCGCCAGGGCCTGGGGGCCACGGCGACCGTCGGCCACCCCGAATTCCACCCGGGCACCGGGGCGGGGGGCGGGGGTGTCGGCGGGCAGCGCGGAGGCGTGCAGGAACACTTCGCTTCCGTCGTCGGAGGCGATGAAGCCGAAGCCGCGATCGGCATCGTAGAACTTGACCTTGCCGCTGGGCACGCGAATCCCTCTGCTCTCGAAACGATCGGCACGCACGCGCGCGACCGGCCCCGCGGGCCGACACCCATAGGCTACCCGTCCAGGCTCCGCCCGGGCGACCCCGTCCGGGCGGCACCGTCCGGCCGGCACTGCCCACCCTCGCCCGGCCGGCCGGTTCGCCGCCGCCGCTAGCATGGATCCGTGCGCACCGATCTGATGCGGCGGCTGCGGGCGGCCTCCGATGGGGAACTCACGGCCCTGGTGCACGCCCGGCAGGACCTGGCCACGCCCCAGCCCTCCTCGACCGCGGCCTTGGCGGTGCGGGCACTGAGCCCGGCCTCCGTCCAGCGCGCGCTCGGCCGGCTTCCGGCACCGCCGCTGCGCGCCGCCGAGGCGCTCGCCATCGGGCGGGTCCCGGCCGCCCCCGTGGAGCTCGCGGGCGCGCTCGGCACCTCCACGGCCGAGGCGGCCGACCGGCTCGCCGAACTCACCCGGCTCGCACTCGTGCTCGACGAGGAGCTCGTGCCCGCCGCGGCCGAGGCGCTCCGGGGCACGCCGTGGCACCGGCTCACCCTCGGTCTCGGGCCGGCCGTCCCGGATGTGGCGCCCGACCCGGGGCTCGTTCCCGCGACGCCGGCGGCCCTCACCGCGATCCTCGCCGGCGCGCCCCCCGCGGCGGCGGCGATGGTGCGCTCCCTCGCCCGCGGCCCGGCCACGGGCTCACATCCCGAGGGGGAGGTCCCGGATGCGGTCACCTGGCTCCTCGCCCATCACGTGCTCGCCCGGATCAGCCCGACCCAGGTGGTGCTGCCGCGGGAGGTGGGCCTGGCCGTCCGCGCGCCGCATGTGGCCACCGCCGCTCCCCCGGCCCCGCCGACCCCGGCCGGCGCGGAGCGCATGGCGGCGATGGTGACCGCCGAGGCACTCGAGGCGGCCGGCGCGTTCCTGCGGCGGATCGGCGGTCTGCTCGACCTGTGGGGCGAGGAACCGGCCACGGTGCTTCGCTCCGGCGGACTCGGGGTGCGGGAGCTGCGCGCCGCCGCGGCCCGGCTCGAGAGCTCGTCGGCGCGGCCGCAGGACCTGGGCCGATTCGCGCTGGCCGTTCAGGTGGCCGACGCCGCCGGCCTGATCGGGATCCACGCGGGCCTCGACGCCGACGGCTGGGCGCCGACGCTCCGGGCCGGTGGCTGGGCGGGGTCGTCCCCGGGGGAGCAGTGGGCCGCGTGCGTGCGGGCATGGCTCGAGCAGACGCAGGTGTCGTGGCTCGTGGGGAGCGCGGGCAACACGGCCCGGCGCACCGGCATCCGGGCCGCGCTCACCCCCGAGGTCGACCGCGCCTGGGCGCCCGCGCTGCGCCGGCAGGTGCTCGAGGCGCTCGCCGCCTGGCCGGACTCCCACGCCCCCGCGCTCACGGACCTCACCGCCCACCTCGCCTGGCATTCGCCCCGGTCGGCGCCGCCCGCGGAGACGGTCGCCGCCGTGTGCGCCGAGGCCGCCGAGCTGGGCCTCGTGGCCGCCGGTGCGCTCACGGTGCTCGGGCGGGCCGTGCTGGAGCCCCCGGGCCGGGGCGGGTCCGGGCCGGACGCGCTCGCCGCCGCCTGGGCGCGGGTGGCGCCCGCTCCCGTGGACGAGCTGATCATCCAGGGAGACCTCACCGGCATCGTGCCCGGACCGCCGAGCCGGGAGCTGGGCGAGCTGGTCGAGCTCGCCGCGCTGACGGAGAGCCACGGCCAGGGCCTCACCGTGCGGTTCACCCCCGGATCGGTGGCCGCGGCGCTCGAGCGCGGCCTGTCGGCGGAGGAGCTCCTCGAGCGGCTGCGCGCCCGGAGTCGTACGCCGCTGCCGCAGGCGCTCGAGTATCTGATCGAGGACGCCGGCCGTCGCCACGGCTCGATCCGTGTCGGGGCCGTGGGCTGCTACGTGCGCGCGAGTGCGCCGGCCCTCGCCGAGCTCGTCGCCGACCCGCGGCTCGGCCTGCGGCTGCTCGCGCCGACCGTCGCCGTGAGCACGCTCGGGAGGCGGCCGTGCTGGGCCTGCTGCGCGAGGCGGGGGCGGCGGCCCGGCCCGAGTCCGCCAGTGGCGAGCTCCTCCCCGACGCCCGCACCGCGGTGCGGGCCACGCGGACCCGGCGACGGGCCGAGGCCGCGGCGCCGGTGCCGGCCGAACAGGTCGTGACCCGGCTGCGCGAGGGCGATGCCCGGGAGGAGGCGGTGCTCGCCGGGGAGTTCGACGCCGCGGGCGACTCCGTCACGGCGGACCAACTGGAACTGCTCCGGGTCGCCGCCGCGCACGGGCGCCACGTCCGCATCGCCGTGGCCGCCGATCGGGGCCGCATCGACGAACGCACGGTGCGGGTACTGAGCGTCGACGGCGGCAGGATCCGGCTCCTCGACGTGACCCGCGACGCCGAGATCGTGCTCGCGGTGCACCGGCTCATCCGGGTCGACCCGGCCTGAACCGGCCTTGCCCAGGTGCACCCGATGTCGACCGGCGGTTCCCGCCCGCGCCGACACTCTCGGCCCTCGGACGGGAGCGCCTGCTCAGCGTGCCCGATACGCGTCTCGCCTGTGCTCGATCCGTAGGACAACGACGTCGTGGTCGGCGTCGTTGATGCGATAGAGCACGCGATACGTTCCTCGTCGCGCCGAGTAGATGCCGGCGAGTTCGCCGCGAAGGGGCGTGCCGACCCTCCGAGGGTTCCGCACGAGCGCTCCGGTGGCGAACTCGAGGACGGCGGTCGCGACCGCCTCGGGCAAGGCCTGCTGGATCGCCCGAACCGCTGGTGGCGCCAGCACCAATTCGAACGGTGCCTCCTCCTCGTTCACCGCCGCAGGGCACGAGCCGCGTCGGCGCCGCGAACGACCTCTCCGGCCGCGTAGGCCGCATCGGCCTCGCGAATATCGGCCAGTGCCTGCGGGTCACTCAGTACGGCCAAGGTCTCCTCGAGTGCGGCCAGGTCGTCGGGACTGATGATGACCGCGGCGGGTCGCCCGTTGCGCGTGACCGTCACGCGTTCGTGCTCGTGCTGGACGCGGTCGACAACGTCGCTGAAGCGGTTGCGGATATCACGAAGGGGCCCGGTAGACATGTACACAATTGTGGCTACAGCACGCGACCAGCGCAAGGGCCCCTCGCGAATGACCGCCGCCTGCTGTCCGCATCCGCGGCGCCGGCCCCTGCTAATGCCGGTGGCCCGCGACCTGCCGACCGACCGCCGCCCGCAGCGTGTCGAGCCCGACGCCGCCCATGTCGAGGATCCTCCGGTGATAGTCCTTGAAGTCGAAGCCGGCCCCCTCGACCTCCTGCACGTCGGCACGCAGCTCGTCGAAGATGCGCTGACCCAGCTTGTAGGAGGGCGCCTGGCCGGGCCAGCCGAAGTACCGGTTCACCTCGAACTGCACGAACTTGTCGTCCATGTTCACGTTCTCGCGCATGAACTCGAGCGCGTAGTCGTAGGTCCAGCGACCCTCGCCGTCCGGGCGGACCTTGCCCAGGTGCACCCCGATGTCGAGCACCACCCGGGCCGCGCGCATCCGCTGCCCGTCGAGCATGCCGAGCCGATCGCCCGGGTCGCTCAGGTAGCCGAGCTCGTCCATGAGTCGCTCGGCGTACAGCGCCCACCCCTCCGCGTGCCCGGACGTGCCCGCCGCCCGGCGCCACGAGTTGAGCTGCTCGCGGTTGTAGACCGCCTGCCCGAGCTGCAGATGGTGTCCGGGCACGCCCTCGTGGTACACGGTGGTCTTCTCGCGCCACGTGTTGAACTCCGTCACCCCCTCGGGCACGGCCCACCACATCTGCCCCGGGCGGGAGAAGTCGTCCGAGGGCGGGGTGTAGTAGATCTCCCCGGACGTCGTCGGCGCGATCATGCACTCGAGGGTCCGCACCGGTGCGGGGATGTCGAAGTGCTCCCGGCCGAGGGCGTCGATCGCCTCGTCCGCCGTGGCCTGCATCCACTCCCGCAGCGCGCGGGTGCCGTGCAGCCGGCGGGCGGGATCGGAGTCCAGGTGGGCGATCGCCTCGGCCACGGTCCCCCCGGGCACGATCCGACCGGCGATCTCCTCCTGTTCGGCGCGCATCCGCGCGAGCTCGGCCAGCCCCCATTCGTACGTCTCGTCGAGCTCCACGGTCGCGCCGAGGAAGCGGCGCAACTGCAGGTCGTACAGGTCGCGGCCCACGCCGTCGTTCGGCGTCGCCCCGGGGAGCAGTTCCTCGCGCAGGAACTGGGCGAACTCGGCGTAGGCGCCCGTGGCCGCCGCCGCTCCGCGCTCGAGGTCGGCCCGCAGCCCCGCGCCGACGAGCCCGGCGGACGGCGCGATGAGCCGCCCGAAGTAGCCCTCGCCGTCGAGGTAGTCGGTGAGCGTGGCGGCGACGATCTCGGCCTGCCGGCGCGCGGGCGTGTTGTGCTCGGCGATCCCCTCCCGCAGCGTGGTCAGGTAGCCGGCCATCGCGCCTGGAACCCCCGCGAGCCGGCCGGCGACGACGGCCCAGTCCTCCTCGGTCGCCCTGGGCAGCAGGTCGAAGCTCTGCCGGATCTCCTGGGAGGGGCTCGCGAGGTTGTTCAGGTCGCGCTGATCCCACTTGGCCTCGAGCACCTCGAGCCGCAGGCCCAGGTCGCGGGCGAGCTCGATCTTCGTGACCCAGTCGACCTCGTCCTTCACCTCGATCCCGACGAGCTCGGCCCGGGTGCGGGTGAACAGCGCCCGCTCGGCCTCGCGCCCGGCCGGGGACAGGTCGGTGAACGCGGTGCGGTCGCCCGCGAGCCCGAGGTAGATCCGCAGCTCCGGCTGCAGCTCGGCCAGGGAGAGGAGGAAGCGTTCGCACAGGGCATCGATGGGCGTGGAGGTCCGCGACTCAACAGGCATGACGCCAGGCTATCCGCCACACTTCGGCGCCGATAGGACCCAGGTCCACCTCCGGGTGGGCGATCGCGCACCGTGCACCGGAATTCCATTGCCCCGCCCGCCGGGCCTCGCCAGACTGGGCCCATGACCGTGCCCGCACCGTACAGATTCGTCCGGCTCGGACCCGAGCGCCGGCGGGAGGTCGTGGGCCTGGACACGATGGTCTTCCCCACCGGCACGAGCCTCGAGGACCAGCTCACCGCGCCCGATCCGCTCACGTGGGAGCGCACGTGGGGAATCGAATCGGGCCCCGAACCCGGCGGCCCGCTCGCCGCGATCCATTCGACCCACCCGCTCGCGGCCTACCCCGTGCCCGGCGGACACGCCCGCTGCGGCTGGCTCACGTGGGTCGGCGTGCATCCGGGGCATCGGCGCCGGGGACTGCTCCGGGCGATGATCACCCGGCACCTGGCCGGCTGCGTCGAGGCGGGCGAGGTGGTCTCCGGGCTCACGGCCGCCGAGCCGGCGATCTACGGCCGCTTCGGCTACGGCCTGGCCACCCGCCACCTCGAGTTGACCATCCCGCGCGCCGCCGAGCTGCGCCCGCTGCCCGGCCCGGCCGCGCGCGAGGCCGCGGAGCTGACCGTCGAGATCGCCGACTGGGACCCCGCGGTGCACGCCGACCTCGTGTCCGGGGTGCATCGCGAGCACGGCCGCCGGGGCCTGGGGCGTCCGGGCTGGGCCACGTGGGAGACCCCGGCGCTGGCGGCCTCCCGCGCCGCCGACACCCCCGCCCTGCGGGGCGGTCTCGAGGCCCGCAAGGTCGTGCTCGTGCGCGGTGCGGAGGTGCGCGCCTATGCCACGTTCCGCCGCTCGCTCGCCTGGGAGGCGGCCGGCCCGACCGGGGTCGTGCGCGTGGGCGGGGCCGTGGGCCTCGACCCCGCCGCGACCCACCGGCTGTGGCGGGTGCTCCTCGACCTCGACCTCATGACGACGATCCGCACGCCGATGCTCGCGCTCGACGATCCGCTGCTCGACTGGCTGCTCGACCTGCGCCGTTGCAGCCCGACCTACCAGGACAACTCCTGGCTGCGCCTCGTCGACGTGCCCGGGGCGCTCACGGCGCGCACGCTCGCGGGCGACGTGGACGTCGTCCTCGAGCTGACCGACGACCTCCTGCCCGCGAGCGCCGGGCGCTGGCGGCTGCGCGGGCGCGCGTGGGACCACCCCGAGGTCACGCGTACGGACGACGCAGCTCACCTCTCGCTCGACGTGCGCGAGCTGAGCGCGGCGTACCTGGGCGGGACGTCGCTCGCGGCGCTCGCGCCGCCGGGCTCGTCGCGGCGGCGGACCCGGGGGCGCTCGCGGCGGCGTCGACGGCGCTGTCGTGGCCCGTCGCGCCCGTGGTCGACTGGATCTTCTGAGGGCCGGGGCCGAGGCTCGTCCGGGGGTGTGCGATCACTCACCCGGCGCGTGGGCGGAGGCTGAGACAATGGGTGGATGACCACCGGCCCGCTCATCGTCCAGTCCGACAAGACCCTCCTGCTCGAGGTCGACCACCCGGATGCGGGCGCCTGCCGGCGGGCGATCGCGCCGTTCGCGGAGTTGGAACGGGCGCCCGAGCACATCCACACCTACCGGCTCACGCCGCTGGGGCTGTGGAACGCACGGGCCGCGGGCTTCGACGCCGAGCACGTGGTCGACGCCCTCATCACGTATTCGCGCTATCCGGTGCCGCATTCGCTGCTCGTCGACGTCGCGGAGACCATGTCCCGCTACGGCCGGCTCCAGCTCGTGGCCCACCCCACCCACGGCCTCGTGCTGCACGCGGTGGAGGTGGCGGTGCTCACCGAGGTGCTGCGGTCCAAGCGGATGGCGGGCCTCGTGGGCGAGCGGATCGACGAGGTGAGCGTCGCGGTGCACCCGAGCCAGCGGGGCCACCTCAAGCAGGTGCTCGTCAAGCTCGGCTGGCCCGCGGAGGATCTCGCGGGCTACGTCGACGGCGAGGCGCACGCGATCGGCCTCGTGACCGACACGTGGGCGCTGCGGCCCTACCAGGAGGAGGCGGTCGAGGGGTTCTGGCACGGCGGCTCCGGCGTCGTCGTGCTTCCCTGCGGGGCGGGCAAGACCATCGTGGGCGCGGCGGCGATGGCCCGGGCGGAGGCGACCACCCTCATCCTCGTGACGAACACGGTCTCGGCGCGGCAGTGGCGCGACGAGCTGCTCCGGCGCACCACCCTGACCGAGGACGAGATCGGCGAGTACTCCGGTGCCCGCAAGGAGATCCGGCCCGTGACGATCGCGACCTATCAGGTGCTCACGACCCGCCGCAAGGGCGTCTACACCCACCTCGACCTGCTCGACGCCCGCGACTGGGGCCTCATCCTCTACGACGAGGTGCACCTGCTTCCCGCCCCGATCTTCCGGATGACTGCGGACCTGCAGGCCCGGCGCCGGCTCGGGCTCACGGCCACGCTCGTGCGCGAGGACGGCCGGGAGGACGAGGTGTTCTCGCTCATCGGCCCGAAGCGCTACGACGCCCCGTGGAAGGACATCGAGGCGCAGGGCTATATCGCGCCGGCGGACTGCGTCGAGGTGCGCCTCGACCTGCCCCAGGGCGAACGGATGGTCTACGCGAGCGCGGAGCCCGAGGAGAAGTACCGCCTCGCCGCCTCCGCGCCGGGCAAGGTGCGGGTGGTCGAGCAACTCGTGGCGGCCCATCCACACGATCAGGTACTCGTGATCGGCCAGTACATCGACCAGCTCGAGGAGCTCTCGGGTCATCTCGAGGCCCCGCTCATCACGGGGGCCACGACCGTCAAGCAACGCCAGGAGCTGTTCGAGGAGTTCCGCACCGGCCGGATCCGGGTGCTCGTCGTGAGCAAGGTGGCGAACTTCTCGATCGACCTGCCCGAGGCGGCGGTCGCGATCCAGGTCTCGGGCACGTTCGGCTCCCGACAGGAGGAGGCCCAGCGACTCGGCCGCATCATGCGCCCGAAGAAGGACGGGCGCACCGCCCACTTCTACACGGTCGTCGCCCGCGACACGGTGGACGCGGACTTCGCCGCCCACCGGCAGCGGTTCCTCGCCGAGCAGGGCTACGCCTACCGGATCATGGACGCCGGCACCTCGCCCGGGCAGCCGGGCTGAGGTCGGTCAGTTCGCCAGGTGGAGCGGCTCGGTGGCCAGGAGGCCGGCCGTGAGGCTCTCGAGGAGCGCGGTGAGGGAGTCGGCGTGGGCGGCCCACTCGGCGCGGGCGGCGCTCGGGTCGGCGCCCGTCTTGCGCTCGAGCCAGCCGGCGTACGTGCCGGCGTCGGCCTCGGGGTGGAACTGCACGCCGAGCGCCGAGCCGATGCGGAACGCCTGGAACGGGTACTGGGTCGAGCTCGCGAGCCACGTCGCCTTGGGGGGCAGGTCGGTGATCGCGTCCGCGTGCATGGTCACGACCGGGAGGTCGCGGCCGAGGCGCTCGGCCACGCGCCCGAGCACCGAGTCCTGGGCGGCGTCCGGGCGGAGGCGGATCTCGACGATCCCGTTCTCGGGGCCGCTCGGGGCGTCCACCTCGACCGCGCCGCCGGTGGCGACGGCGAGCAGCTGCGCCCCGAGGCAGATCCCGAGGGTGGGCACGCCGGCGTCGACGGCCTGCGTGAGCAGCTGGGCCACGGGCGCGAGGGCCTTGTCGTAGGCGGAGGACTCCCCGCCCAGGACCACCAGGTGGGAGATCGAGGTGAGCGGAGGCAGGAACTCGCCCTCACCGAAGCGGATGATCCGCGCATCCGGGAGGGTCTGAGTGAGCAGCGCCGCCGGCGCGCTCGCGTCCAACTGAACGATCGTGGGAATTGCAGTCGATTCAAACACGGGTGCACGGTACTCCACGTACCTGATAGTTCCTAATCCCGGGGACGGCCGGCGCCACCGGTGCGTCCGGGGCGGCGAACGGCGCCGTGACGCCGGTGAGCGGCCGGGTGGCTACGCTGGAGCCCATGAGCCGGCCAACCTACGTCCTCGTCGACGGTGAGAACATCGATGCAACGCTCGGGATGAGCGTGCTGGGCCATCGCCCGGCGCCGGAGGAACGGCCCCGGTGGGACCGGATCCTCGAGTTCGCCCACCGGATCTGGGCGCAGGACGTGCGGGGGCTCTTCTTCCTCAACGCCTCGAACGGCCAGATGCCGATGTCGTTCGTGCAGGCCCTGCTCGCCCTCGACTTCCACCCCATCCCACTCTCGGGCAGCAAGGACGAGTCGGTCGTCGACATCGGCATCCAGCGCACCCTCGAGGCCCTGCACGATCGCCCGGGCGACGTCCTGCTCGTGAGCCACGACGGCGACTTCGTTCCCCAGGTGGAATCGCTGCTCGGCACGGACCGGCGCATGGGCGTGGTCTGCTTCCGCGAGTTCGTCTCGGCCAAGCTCTCGGAGCTGACCGAGCGCGGGCTGCGCATCTACGACCTCGAGGACGACGTCGCCGCGTTCAACGCGCCCCTTCCCCGTGTCCGCATCATCCCGCTCGCCTCCTTCGACCCGGCACGCTTCCTCGACTGATCTCGGCCTCGCCCGGCGCGTCAGCGCCTCGCGTCCGACGTCGACGACCTCGACCGTCGCGCCGGGGCCGGCAGGTAGCCGAACCGCCGCGGGTTCGCGACCATCTGCCAGAGACACTCCAGCGGACTCTCAGGGAACGTCCAGGCTGTCGGCGCACACTGGTGCCATGTCTGAGGCCAAGCTGCTCGTAGTGGACGACGAACCGAACATCCGCGAACTGCTCGCGGCATCGCTGCGGTTCAACGGATTCGAGGTCGACACCGCCGGCGACGGCCAGACGGCGCTGCGCCGCGCCCTCGAGTCGAGCCCCGACCTCGTGGTGCTCGACGTGATGCTCCCGGATATGGACGGCTTCACGATCACGCGCAAGCTGCGCGAGCAGGGCAAGCACATGCCGGTCGTGTTCCTCACCGCCCGGGACGGCACGTCCGACAAGGTCGCGGGCCTGACGGTCGGCGGCGACGACTACGTGACCAAGCCGTTCAGCCTCGACGAGGTGATCGCCCGCATCCGCGCCGTGCTGCGCCGGGCCCGGGCCACCGCCGGCGAGGACGATTCGGTCGTGCGCGTGGGCGACCTGGAGCTCGATGACGACGCCCACGAGGTGCGCCGCGGCGGGCAGCTCGTGGAGCTCTCCCCCACCGAGTTCACGCTGCTGCGCTACCTCATGCTCAACGCCGGCCGGGTGCTGAGCAAGTCCCAGATCCTCGACCACGTGTGGGCCTACAACTGGGGCGGCGACGGCGCGATCGTCGAGTCCTACATCTCCTACCTGCGTCGCAAGATCGATGCGCCCTTCGCCCCGGACTCCCCACCGCTCATCCACACCAAGCGCGGGGTGGGCTACGTCCTGCGCGAGCAGGCCTGACCCGGACCGCCGGACCCGACGGAGGCGCGTCCGCGTGAGCCGAGTCGCTGACGTAGGGTCTGGGGCATGACGGTCTGGCGACGCCTCTCGCTGCGGGCCCGGCTCTCGGCGATCACCGCGGTGCTCGTGCTCATCGCCCTCGGAATCTCCTCGGGTGCCGCGATCATGCTGCTGCGCAGCTCGCTCGTCCAGCAGTCCGACCTGCAACTGCGTGCCGCCACCGATCCGCTCACCGCGGCCGCCCTTTCCCAGTGGGCCCCGGACCCGAGCCTGAGCGCGATCCGTCCGACCGACTACTTCTTCGAGTTCTGGGACCTTCAGGGTTCGGAGATCGGCCGTTCCTACGCGACGACCACGGGAATGGCGCAGCCGGAGCTGCCGACCCTCGACCGCCTCCTCGACCTCGCCTCCGAGAACCAGTACGCCACGGTCGGCTCCGTCTCCCCATCGACCACTCAGTGGCGCATCCGCGCCTTCCCGATCTACAAGAAGTCGGATCAGGAACTGGTCGCGTGGGGCGTCGTCGCGCTGCCGCTCACGTCGGTCAACCGCACGATCGAGGCGATGACGCGCACGGTCCTCATCGTGGGCGCGGGGGTCATGGTGCTCACCGCACTGGTGGGCTCGCTCGTGATGGAGCGCTCGCTGCGCGCGCTGCGGCGGATGGACCGGACCGCCCAGGCGGTGGCCGCCGGGGACCTGAGCCAACGGGTCGAGGTGCACGATCCGCACACGGAGGTGGGCCGGCTCGCCAGCACCTTCAACACGATGGTGACCAACCTCGAGCACTCCTTCGCCGAGCAGGAGGCGAGCGAGGCGCGGATGCGCCAGTTCGTCTCCGACGCCTCGCACGAGCTGCGCACGCCGCTCGCCTCGATCCGGGGCTACGGGGAGCTGTACCGGATGGGCGCGGTGCCGCCGGAGGAGGTCGCGGCCACGATGGGCCGGATGGAGAACGAGGCCGCCCGGATGGGCGCGCTCGTGGCCGACCTCCTCGCCCTCACCCGGCTCGACGAGCGGCAGGGGCTCGCGCTGGCGCCGGTCGACCTCGTGACCATCGCCCACGACGGCGTGGCCGACCTCGGGGCCCTCGATCCCACCCGGCCGGCGGAGCTCAAGGCCTCCGAGCCCGTGATCGTGCCCGCCGACGAGAACAAGATCCGCCAGGTGGTGATGAACCTCATCGGCAACACCGTGCAGCACACTCCCCCGGGCACGGCCGTCGACGTCGAGGTGCGCTGGGCCGACGACCGCACCGCCATGATCCGGATCGTCGACCACGGCCCCGGCATCTCCGAGGACGACTCCCGGCGGGTGTTCGAACGGTTCTACCGGCCCGACTCCGCCCGCGCGCGCACCCACGGCGGTTCCGGGCTGGGCCTCGCGATCGTGGCCACGATCATCGCCGCCCACGGTGGCCGGGTCTTCCACGAACCCACCCCCGGCGGTGGGGCGACGATGGTCGTGCTCCTGCCGACCCGGCCGCCCGGAAGCGGTCCGGCGGCCCCGCCGCCGGCGGCGGCCCACCCGGAGTAGCCGGCCCGCCCGGCTCAGGCGTCCATGCCCCGAACCGACAGGTGCACCCGGCCGCCCGGACGGTAGCCGGCCCCCGCGGCCGCCGGAACGTCCGCGGCGAGGTGAGCCCCGTCGTCCATGATCAGCCGCACCCGCACCCCGCTCGCGGCCGCCTCGGTGGCCAGCACGCGCGCGGCCCATCGGCCGGGGCCGGGTTCGGCGTGCAGCGCGAGGTCCGCCGGCCGGATCCGCAGGAGGTCGCCGGTGGCCGGATCGGTGAGCAGGTTGACGCCGGCGAGCGCGGCCGCGAACGGCGTGCGGGGGCGTTCGACGACGTGCAGGGTCGGGCCGGATTCGACGATCCGCCCGGCCGCGAGCACCGCGACCTCGTCGGCGAGCACGATCGCATCGAGGAGGTCGTGGGTGACGACGACCGCGGTGACGCCGGTGCGGCGGATCTCGTCGGCGAGCAGGAGTCGGATCTGCGGGGCCGTGGCCACATCGAGGGCGGCGAGCGGCTCGTCGAGGAGGAGGAGCCCGGGGCGGGTGGCCAGCGCCCGGGCGAGCGCCACCCGCTGCTGCTGACCTCCGGAGAGCTCCCGGGGGCGGCGCTGATCGGTGCCGGGCAGGCCGACGCGCTCGAGCCAGTCGGCCGCCTCCGCCCGGGCCGCCCGGGCCGGGATGCCCCGCGCGCGCGGCCCGAACGCGATGTTCTCGACCGCGCTCAGATGCGGGAAGAGCAGGGCGTCCTGCGTGAGCGTGCCGATCCGGCGCTCCTCCGCCGGGACGACGCGGGGCCGCCCTCCCCCGCGGCTCAGTTCGCGCGCACCCACGCGGATCGTTCCCCGGTCCGGGGTGAGGGTGCCGCCGATGAGGTCGAGCAGGGTGGACTTGCCGGCGCCGTTCGCGCCGACGACCGCCAGGGTGCGCCCCGCGGGCACGTCGAGTGTCGCCTCGAGCGTGAAGGTGCCGCGGGTGTGGGCGAGGTCGAGCGTGAGGACGGCGCCCGAGTCGCCGTGCGCGGGCGTCGCCGCGGGCTCGGGGGTCGTGGGCGGGAGGTGCGCTGCGTCGTCCCTGATCGGGCGGGCGCGACGCGACGGGCGGGCGCCGCCGAACAGGCGCGGGCCCGTGGGGAAGGCGAGGATGACCACGAGGGAGGTGGCGATGAGCAGGACGGACAGCGCCAGGGCGGCCTGCCGGCTCACGCCCGCGCCGTTGAACGCGGTGTAGATCGCCATCGGGATGGTCTGGGTGACGCCGGGCTTGTTGCCGGCGAACAGCGCGGTGGCGCCGAACTCGCCGACGGCACGAGCGAAGCACAGCACGATTCCCGCGAGCAGGCCGGGGGCCACGAGCGGCAGCGTGATGCGGGTGAGCACGCGCCAGCGGCCCGCGCCGAGGCCCGCGGCGACCCGCTCGTAGTCCGTGCCGACGCTGCGCAGCGCCCCCTCGACGGAGATGACGAGGAAGGGCATGGCCACGAAGGTCTGGGCGAACACGACGGCGGCGGGGGTGAACGGGATGCTCACCCCGACCGATTCGAGCGCCGGACCGAACAGGCCGGTGCGCCCGAGCACGGCGAGCAGGGCGACCCCGCCCACGAGCGGCGGCAGCACGAGCGGGAGGGTGACGATCGTGCGGAGCACGGTGGCCCGGCGCGGCGCGGCGCGGGCGATGAGCAGCGCGAGCGGCACGCCGAGCACCAGGCAGCAGATCGTCGCGACGGCCCCGGTGCGCACGGACAGTCCCAGGGCCGCGAGGGTGACCGGATCGGTCACGTCGGCGATGAAGCGGCCCCATTCGACCTTCGGCAGCAGGGCGAGCAGCGGAACGAGCACGAACGCGAGCCCGGCGAGGGCCGGCACGAGCACGAAGGCCGGCAGCCCGCGCCGTGGCCGCGCCCCGGAGCCCGCACGCCCGGAAGCCGCGCGAGCGGAGACCGCGCGCCGGCCGGCGGCGTCCCCGGCGAGGATCGGCCCCCGGGTCACGGCGCGCCGAAGCCGTGCTCTGCCAGGATCTCCCGGCCGGCGTCGGAGAGCACGTAGTCGGCGAATGCGCGTGCTGCGGGATCGGACGTCAGGGTGAGGATCGGGTAGGTGTTGACGATCGGATCGCCGGCGGGGACCACGGCCTCGAGCTCGCCCGCGCGGTCGGCGACGTCCGTCGCGTACACGAGCCCCGCGTCCACCTCGCCGGAGGCGACCCGCCGGGCCACCGCGGTGACGTTCTGCTCGAGGCTCACCGCGTCCGCTTCGAACCCGCGCTGGGCGAACAGGCGCCCGGCGGCGGCGCCGCACGGCACCTCGGGGGCGCAGATCGCGTAAGTGCGGCCCGCGAG
This sequence comes from Pseudactinotalea sp. HY158, assembly GCF_009660225.1. Lineage (NCBI taxonomy): Bacteria > Bacillati > Actinomycetota > Actinomycetes > Micrococcales > Cellulomonadaceae > Pseudactinotalea > Pseudactinotalea sp. HY158. The sequence continues at coordinate 612,862 of NZ_CP045920.1, read as the reverse complement.
GTCGGGCAGGTCCTCGACGCCGTGGGGGTTGCCCGCAGGCACGGCGATCACGAGGGTGTTCGTGGCGAAGTCGACCGGGTCGCCGGTCGGCAGGTCGGAGTCGAGCAGCGTGGCCATCGTGGCCTGGTCGGCCGTGGCGAGGACGTCGGCCCGGGCCCCCTCGATGAGCTGGGTCACGAGCGTGGAGGAGCCGTCGTAGGTGGCGGGCTCGATCGTCACGTCCGGGTGGTCGGCCCCGAACGCCTCGAGGAGGTCGTCGAAGGCGGCCCCGAGGGAGGCGGCGGCGAACACGGTCAGGGTGTCGGCCGGCGCGGGCCCCTCGGCGGCAGCGCCTGGGCCGCTGGATCCGCCGGGGCCGCCGCATGCGGCGAGGGTCAGGGCGGCGGCCAGCAGCACCGGGGGCACCAGCCGCATCGGGGTCCTCATCGCTCGGGGGTCTCGACGATCACGGTGGTGGCCTTGACGACGGCGGTGGCCAGGGAGCCGATCTCGAGCCCGAGATCGCGCACCGCCTCGGCCGACATGAGCGAGACCACGCGGAAGGGGCCGCACTGGAGGTCGACCTGGGCCATCACCTCGTCGGACCGGATCGAGGTGACGAGGCCGACGAACCGGTTCCGAGCGCTCGAGCGTCCGCTCGCCTCCGGGGCGCGCGCGAGCTCCTGGGCCCATGCGGCGAGCGCGGCGCCCTCGATCGCCGCCCGCCCGGACTCGTCGGGCACGGAGGCGAGCCGGCCGCCGTCGATCCACCGGCGCACGGTGTCGTCGGAGACCCCGAGCAGCCGCGCCGCCTCGCTGATCCGATAATGCGTCATGATTCGAGAGCATAGTCCGTAGATGCGGGATTGTTCACCACGTGGCTCCGCATTCGCCGGGCCGGTGAGGCGCCGCGCCGAATGGCACCCCTGAACCACTGACGCGCGGGCCGACGCCGCGCTACGGTCGACGCGTGAGGAGGTAGCGATGTCGACACCAGCCGACCCCCCGGACCACCACGACGACCTGCCGATGCTCGAGCCGGACGAGACGATCCCCCCGAGGCCCGAGGAGGAGATCGCCGACCTGCTGCGCGCCGAGCCGGACGAGCACTGACCCGGCCCGCTCCGACGGCGCCGCCCTGGGCGGGCCGACGCGTCACTCCAGATACGCCGGCTGCATGGGATTCTCGAGGAGTCGCTTGAGGTCGAGCAGCTCACTGACCAGTTCCGCGCGCTGCTCGTCCGTGGTCACCGCAGTGATGAACGTGCAGCCGATCGCGAGCGGCGGCGCCGCACTCGAGCGCGGCGGGACTCGGACGGCGATGCCGGAGATGCCGGGGTGCACCTCGTTCTCGTCCACGGCGTAGCCGCGCTCACGGACGGCGGCGAGCTTCGCCTTGAGATCGTCGAGAGTTCGCACACTCTGCCCCGTACGACGAGGGAACGCGGCCGGATCCTGGAACAGTCCTTCGATCTCGACATCCGGGAGGGCCGCCAAGAGGACGTTCCCGACCGCGGTCGGCGCCGAGGGAAACCGCTCCCCGATGGTCGCCGTCAGGCGCAGTGGCGCATGCCCCTCGCGGCGCGCCAGATAGACGACGTCTGAACCGTCGAGCATCGCAATCTGCACGACCTCCCTGGAGAGCGCGGGCGAGGCACTACAGAAGTCGTAGAACTCGCGCACCTCGTTGAACGTTCGCAGGTAGGCGCCGCCGAACTCGACCGTCCGATGCCCCAGGGCGTACCCACCTTCGACGCGTCGAATGAGTCCCGCCGCGTCGAGCACGCCACACAGGTTCGACGTGGACGACTTCGCGGCACCGAGGGTGCGTGCGATGTCGCTCAGAGTGACCGGCCGCCCGGACGCGTCCGCGAGCACCTCCAGTATCCGGATCCCACGAGTCAGCGCGGGCGCGAGGTCGCGCTCCACCAGCACATCGCCTCTGACCATCGTCACTCCTCACTTACAGGTCTTGTCGGCATCGCAGCGAGCCTTGCCACGCACCGGGGTCGGCCACACTCGCTCGCGCCAGTGCGTCGCTCACTTGCGAGGCTACTGGCCGAGACCCGCCCGCACCCCAACTGCGGCACCCAGGCGGTAACGATTCGGCTACAGTCCATTGAACTCTGTTCCATCTACTGTACAGTAGGCAGCGTCACACACCGTGTACCCCTACTCACCGCGGAGGTTTGGGAGTGTCTCAATTCGATATCTCTGGCCGGGTCGCCCTCGTGACCGGGTCATCTCGAGGCCTCGGCCTGGCCTTGGCCGTCGGGCTCGCCGAAGCGGGTGCGTCCGTCGTGCTCCACGGCCGGGACTCCGACACGCTCGCCGTGGCGAGCAGCCTCGTCACGCAGACGACCGGCTGCTCCGCGCCGACCGTGTCCTTCGACGTCACAGATGCTCAGGCTGCGCGCGAGGCGATCGCCAACGTCATCGAGCAGCACGGCACCCCGGACATCCTCGTGAACAACGCCGGCATCCAACGCCGCGCTCCATTCACGGACTTCGATCCGTCCGACTGGGATGACATCATCGCCACCAACCTGTCCAGTGCCTTCTACGTCTCGCAGCCGATCACCCGCGCGATGGCGCAGCGCGGCAGTGGCAAGGTCATCAACATCGGGTCGGTGCAGAGTCTGCTCGGGCGTCAGACAATCGCGCCGTACACGGCATCCAAGGGCGGCCTCGCGATGCTGACCAAGGGCATGGCCGCAGACCTTGCACGCTTCAACATCCAGGTCAATGCGATCTCGCCGGGATATTTCAAGACGGAGATGAACGCCGCCCTCGTGGCCGACGACGACTTCAACGCATGGGTCCTCGCCCGCACCCCGGCACAGCGATGGGGCCTTCCCGAGGAGTTGGTCGGCACGCTCGTCTACCTCGCCTCCGACGCGTCGCGCTTCGTCTCCGGGCAGAACATCTTCGTCGACGGCGGCATGACCGCCGTCGTCTAGCAGCTTCGATTCGATAGGAGCGTCATGCGCGCCGCCATCATTCACGGCAAGGGGTCCCTCGAGATCCGCGAACTGCCGACTCCGGTACCCGCCGTCGGTCAGGTCCGACTGCGCGTCACCCATGTCGGGATCTGCGGATCCGACCTGCACTACTACGTCGACGGAGCAAACGGGGCGTTCCAGATACGAGAGCCGCTGGTTCCCGGCCACGAACTGTCGGGGACCGTGGACCTCGATCCGTCGGGGCGGCTCGGCGCGGGCACTCCCGTGACCGTCCACCCAGCGACCTTCGGCACAACCCGCCCGGGGATCGACGACAAGCCACACCTGTGGCCCGGCGGCTCCTATCTGGGTAGCGCCTCGACCTGGCCCCATACCCAGGGAGCGATGGCCGACTACCTCGTCGTCGATGCGCCGATGGTGCGGCGGCTCCCAGATGGTCTGCCGGCGGAGCGAGCCGCCCTGGCCGAGCCACTCGCGGTCGCCCTCCACGGCATCAACCAAGCCGGTGGTGTGCGGGGAGCACGAGTGCTCGTCGCCGGAGCTGGACCGATCGGGCTGCTGGCGATGGGAGCAGCCCTGGCCGAGGGGGCTGCCGAGGTGACGGTCACCGACGTGCTCCCGGGCCCGCTCCGGCGGGCCGAGGCTCTGGGCGCCACTGCCACTCTCGACGTCACGACGCACGAGGTTCCGCTCGAAGCCTTCGATGTCGTGCTGGAGTGCTCCGGCGCCCCGGCATCAATCAACGCGGGCCTCCTCGCCGCTCGCCGCGCTGCCCACTACGTCCAGCTCGGCATGGTCGCCGATCGGCCGTCCGCGATCAACCTCGCCCCCGCCATCTCCAAGGAAGTGACGATGCGGGGCTCGTTCCGATTCAACGACGAGATCGACGATGCCATCGGCCTGCTCGCCGAAGACGAACGACTCGGCCAGGTCGTCACGCACACGTTCAACCTTTCACGAGTCGTCGAGGCCTTCGACACCGCCCAAGATTCCGAAGGTTCGGGGAAGGTCCTCGTCGACCTCCGTGCCTGAATCCTCCACACCCCGTTCCCGATCCGAGCATCCGTGACGGAACCTTCCCATTCCACCCATCCCCACGAAATACAGGTGATTCAACGATGCACGCCACCGATTTCAAGTCCCGCACCGTCAGCCGAGCGGCATTCCTTGCACTGACAGCGAGCGCAGCCCTCGCCCTTGCTTCGTGCAGCAGCGCCGCAGGAGGCGACCCGACTGGTTCTGGAAGCGACGATGCCGGCGGCACGGACGACGTCACACTCGTCCTGTCGCTGCGAGACACCTCGAATCCGTACCACGCAGACATGGTCAGCGGAGCCGAGATGTTCGCCGAAACCGTCGGCAAGGAACTGCAAGTGCTGGCGAACGACGGCGATTCCCAAAAGCAGATGTCCCAGATTCAGACTCTCGTCGCGGGTGGCGGCACGATCGCCCTGGCGGTTGAGCCGCAGACGTCCTCGGACGCCCGCCCCATCGTCGAAGCGGTCGCCAATTCCGGCGGCTATGTCGTCACCCTCATGAACAAGACCGACCAGGACTGGCCGACGGACGTCGGCGACAACTGGGTCAGTCACATCTCCTTCGACAACGTCGTGTCCGGCTATGACATCGCGACTGCAGTCTTCGATGAGATGGGCGGCAGCGGCAACATCATCGCGCTGCGAGGCATCCTCGACACCCCCACCGATCAACAACGGTTCGAGGGGCTCGAGAAGGCCCTGAAAGAATATCCCGACATCACACTCCTCGACGTTCAGACTGCAGACTTCGACCGCACACGCGGCTTCGACGTGACGACCACCCTGCTCAACAAGTTCTCCGGACAGGTCGACGGAATCTGGTCCTCCAACGACGACATGGCACTCGGAGCCGTCGAGGCACTCACCGCGGCCGGCCTCGTCGGGGACGTTCCCATCGCCGGAGTCGACGGGACACCCGAGGCGATCCAACTCATCTCGGACGGCGACAGCGGCTTCGTCGCCACAGTGTCGCCGGATGCCGCATGGCAGGGCGCCGCGAGCCTTGCGATCGCCTACAAGGCGGCGATCGGCGAGCTCGATGTCGCCGGCATGACGGATGAAGAGCGTGCCTTCAACGCCGAGCAGTTCCTCGTCACCGCCGAGAACGCCTCCGACTTCCAGAAGTCGCCCACGTTCGCCGACCTGAAGGACGACATCGACGATCCGTTCGCCCGGATGGTGAGCCCGATCCAGCGCTGATCGTCAGTCTGACGGCTACTCACGGGCGCCGGCGATCAGACGCCGGCTCGCCGGTCCAGGAAGTCCGCCACGCCGGTGGCGGGCTTCCTGGCACCACCGCGATTCACATGCAGACCCTACGGAAGTGTGTACATGTCAACCATTCAAGAGCAACCGTCCGTGCCCGCCAGTGAGCTGGCACGTGGTGACGCCCACGTACCGCGGGCGCGATTCGGAGGGCACGCTCTCCTCCTGGCTCAGGTCGCCGCGATCCTCGTGCTCATCGCTGCGTTCTCCGCGCTCAACAGTTCGTTCTTCACTCTCGGGAACTTCCAGGCGGTGGCCAACCAGTCGGCCATCCTGCTGGTGATCTCGATAGGGATGACGCTCGTCATCCTGGTCGGCGGGATCGATCTTTCCGTGCCGGGTGTCATGGGGCTGGCATCACTGGCATTCACGCTGCTCGTATTGAACGATCGAAATTCGCAAAACCTCGGTGTGCTGGCGATCATCATCGTACTCGGGCTCGGTGCCGCGATCGGCGCGCTCACCGGTGTTGTCAATGTGAAGTTCAAGGTGCCATCCTTCATGTCGTCGCTCGGGGTCGGCACCATCGCCATCGGCATTGCCACACTCCTCTACGGTTCGAGCACCCCGAGAATCCTCGATCCGGAGATGCGCACGCTGGGCCTCGGCAGGATCGGCGGCGTCTCGTATCTCATCGTGATCGCGCTCGTGATCACCCTCGCCTTCTGGTGGCTGCAGAACAACAGCCGGTTCGGCCGGATGCTCTACGTGATCGGTGGGGACGAGCGGATCGCCACCCTGGCGGGCGTCGCGGTCAACCGATACAAGGTCCTCACCTTCATGATCGCCGGGGCACTGTTCGCACTGGCAGGAATCATGGCATCGGTGCAGGTAGGCGTCGGCGCAGTCGACATCGGATTGGGTCAGGAGTTCGCGGCGATCACCGCCGTCGTGCTCGGCGGGACGCTACTCCAGGGGGGCAGTGGAGGCGTCGTCAATACCCTCCTGGGAACCATCATCATCGGAATCCTGACGAATGGACTGATCCTCAGCGAAGTCGATCAGCACGTCCAACTGGGCGTCCGTGGCGCGGTGATCGTGGTGGCCATCGTGGTGACGTCCTGGAAGCTTCGCAAACGAGGAAGGGTCGTCAAGTGAACGCTGAGATTGCGCTCGAAGCCCAGGGCATCGACAAGAGTTTCCCCGGCGTCCGGGCACTGGACAACGTCTCGTTCCAGCTGCCGAAAGGTGAGGTCGTCGGGCTCGTCGGCGAGAACGGGGCCGGAAAGTCCACCCTCCTGAAGATTCTCTCCGGGGCGTACTCGGCCGACGCGGGCTCCCTGGCAGTGCACGGCGCCCAGGCTACGATTCGCTCGCCGAAGGATGCCGCTCGGTACGGAATCGGGATCGTGCATCAAGAGCAGTCGCTCGTCGGGGCCATCACCGTGGCCGAGAACATCATGCTCGGGATCGAAGGCGACGCGCTCAAGTCCGGTGTCTTCCGGTGGAAGAGCCTCCATGCGCGTGCCCGGGCCGCCCTGGATGTTCTCGGCGTGTCACTGCCGACCGACGTGCCCACGCGTAACCTCTCCTTCGTCCAGCGACAGCTGGTGGAGATTGCCAAGGCCACGGCTGTGGCGATGAGCGGCAGCGATACACCCATCCTCATCCTCGACGAGCCCACCTCCGTCCTCGAAGGACAGGATCTGGAAACCCTCTTCGCCCTGATCGACCACATTCGCAGTTTCGGCTCGGTCATCTTCGTGGCCCATCGCCTCGACGAGGTGCTCCGCGTATCGAACCGCCTCGTCGTCATGAAGGACGGCAAAGTCGTGGCACAGGAGGATCCCGCCCACACCACGGAGGCCGACCTCCATCGCCTCATGGTGGGGCGGAGCAGTTCGTCGGAGTTCTACCTCACGACGCGGCAACGGGACGTCACTGACGTCCCCCCTACTCTCGAGGTGTCGCACCTGACGCGGCGTGGAGAGTACGGGGACATCTCCTTCTCCGTGCGCCCGGGAGAGATCCTCGGCCTCGTGGGCGTCGTCGGCTCCGGGCGAGAATCATTGAGCCGCGCACTCGTCGGTGCCGAGCCGTTCGACTCGGGCACGATCAACATCGACGGCAAACCGGCGAAGCTCTCGTCGACCGTCGCTGCGGTGAAGGCGGGCATCGGATACGTACCCGCCGAACGCAAGGTAGAAGGAATCATCAATGGCGCCGGCGTCGATGAGAACATGCTCCTGGGCGCCCCGGCTCAAGCCGCCAATGGGCTCGTCATGAACAAGTCCAAGGCTCGTCAGCTCGTCGCACAGTGGATCGACCAGCTGACCATCCGCACCCCGAAGCAGTCGACGGACATCATGAACCTCAGCGGCGGCAATCAACAGAAGGTCGTTCTCGGCAGATGGCTCCTCTCCGACAAGCTCAAGGTGCTCGTCCTGGACCACCCGACCCGCGGCTTGGACGTGGGAGCCAAAGAGGACGTGTACCAGGCGATCCGTGACGCCTGTGACCGGGGCGTCACCATTCTGTTGGTCGCGGACAGCCTGGAGGAGGCGATCGGCCTGTGCAACAGGCTGCTCGTCTTCCGCGACGGCGAGATCACTGCGGCCATCGACGCGCCCCCCACGGCCAAGCCACGCCCGATCGATCTCGTAGGAGGAATGGTATGAGCCGGCCCAACGTGCCAACCACCACCCGTCCGGCCCGATCCGCGGGCAAGCCAGTACTCGCGCCGGGCCGACTCGAGGTCAAGGAGATCGTTCGGCTGCTCATGCCGCTCATCGTCCTCGTGGTGGCCGTCGCCAGCGTGACTGTCGCACATCCAGCGTTCTTGGGCGTCAACTCGCTCACCACCGTCCTCAACGTGGCGGCTCCGATCATCATCCTCGCCGTCGGGCAGACGTTTCCGATTCTCACCGGAGGGATTGACCTGTCGCAGGCCGCGGTCACCTCACTCGGCACCGTCATCATCGCCCTGACGCTCCCGAGTCTGGGCGGACTCGGTATCGTGTTCGTCCTGCTGTGCACCACTCTTATCGGCGTCCTCAACGGCGTCATCGCCGTCTGGGCGCAGATTCCCACCTTCATCGTCACCCTCGGCGGGCTGACGGTGTGGGGAGCCGTCGCCATGGTCATCTCCGGGGCCACGACTCTCCCCCTGGGCGATTCTCATGGCGCGATCGCCTGGATCACCGCGCGCATCACAAGCGGCCTGACCGTCGCCCCACTCCTGGCGATCACCCTCACTGTCCTTGTCGCACTGGTCATTCAGTACGGACGGGGCGGGCGAGCGATCCACTATGTCGGCCTGGGCGAAGCGGCCGCGCAACTGGCAGGGGTCGCAACGAGGAGGGCGCGGATCTTGGCCTTCGGAGCCGCGGGACTCTCCGCCGGGATTGCCGCGTTGGTCATCTCGTCGACCCAATACAGCGGTGCCCCGACCCTCGCCGACTCCCTCCTGCTGCCGGTCATCGCCGCAGTCGTGCTCGGCGGCACAGCCCTGACGGGTGGTATCGGCGGCCCGTTGCGATCGCTCGTCGGCGCGCTCACGATCGCGGTGCTCCGTGTCGGGCTCGGCATTGCCGGCGTCGATCCCGCCATCGAACAGATCATCTACGGTTGCGCGATCATCATCGCCGTGGCCATCACGATCGACAAGAAGAAGTGGGGTGTCGTGAAGTGAATCGCGAGGCCGCTGCAACAGAGCAGGATCCACCACATTATCGGGGCCTCGGCTCCTACTCGGACTGGCCCGCCGCAGTCACGTCGGCGAGGCGCCGGGCCGGCGACCCACATGAGTCGACCTCCGGAGCGCTCCTGGATGTCCTCGCCTTCGACGGCATCGTCGATGCCCTGTCTGTGACCGAACACGGCACCTGGAACGGCGACGGAATCGACGGCGTCGAGCTCTCGTGGTCGGTCGGTTACGGCCCCCGGACCCGGGCGTGGCTCCTCAAACCCTCGGGCTCCACGGAGCAGCTCCCAGGAGTCGTGGCCCTCCACTGCCATTCGCACATCAAGTATTACGGTAAGGAGAAGATCGCCACCGGCCCGCTCACCCCGGGCGCGAACGAGCCTCGGATCTGGCAGGAGTTCTACGGTGGTAGACCGTGGGCGGACGCCTTGGCGAGGCAGGGCTTCATGGTCCTCGTCCACGATGTCTTCATGTGGGGAAGCCGCCGATTCGACAGTTCGACCTTTCCGTCGGAGCTGGTGCGACGGGTGACCGGTCACCCCGACGTCTCACGTGGAGACGGCGCGCTGACCGCCGACATGTATGACCGCTGCGCCGTGGACCATGAACTGGTACTCGGCAAGTATGCGAATCTTCTCAGCACCTCGCTCGCGGGCATGGTCGCCAGCGAGGACCGTCTGGCAGCGGCCTATCTCTCGTCCCGACCGGACGTCCTACCCGGGGGCGTAGGGTGCCTGGGCTTCTCCGGCGGTGGTGCGCGTGCCGCCTACCTGGCATCCCAGCCGTTCATCAAGGCGACCGGGATCGTCTCGATGATGAGCACCTACGACGACCTTCTGGACGACCTCGTTGCGCCGCACACCCAGATCATGTTCCCACCTGGACTGAGCAGGACATACGACTGGCCGCAGGTCGCCGCCTCCGCCGCCCCGAAGCCACTTCTGGTCCAGGCCGGGGAGGCCGACGAGATGTTCACGGCCGCAGGCGTTCGCACGAGCGTCTCGATCATCAGGGCCACCTATGAACGAGCCCGCTCCCCCTCACGGTTCAGCGCGTCGCTGCACGACGCCGGCCACTGCTTCAACCGGGACATGCAAGACGAGGCATTCAATTGGATGCAGGCACAGTGGTAGCCCCGCCCCGCCACATCGCCCAGACGACAGGAGAACAACGATGACCGATCCCCACGTTGACACGCACCTGAGATGGGGAATCCTTGCCCCAGGCGGAATCGCAGAAGATTTCGCCGGCGATCTGGTGAGCAACGGCAGGCAGCTCACGGCCGTCGCGAGCCGGTCGCTGGACCGTGCCGCTTCGTTCGCCCAGCGATACGACATTCCGACGGCGCTGGGTACCTACGCCGAACTCGCCCGGCGCGAGGACGTCGACGTCGTGTACATCGCCTCCCCGCACGCATTCCACGCCGAGCATGCGATCATGATGCTCGAAGGCGGCAAGCACGTGCTCATCGAGAAGCCCCTTGCCCTCAACGCGGCCCAGGTGCGTCGAGTGCACGCCACCGCCCAGCAGCATGGCCGATTCGTCATGGAGGCAATGCGCACTCGCTTCATGCCCCACACGCGACGAATGCATGAATTGATCGCAGCCGGCGCGCTCGGGGATGTCCGATTCCTGCTCTCCGATCATTTTCAATCACTGGATTCCACCCCTGAGGGCCGGCTCTGGAATCCGGAGTTGGGTGGTGGCGCGCTGCTCGATCTGGGAATCTACAACCTCTCATTCACGGTGGATTTCCTCGGCCTACCCAGCGAAATCAACGCGTTGGCACGCATGACGCCGACGGGCGTCGACGTCGAGACCGCCGTCCAGATGACGCACCCGGATGGCGCCCACTCCACCTTCGGCACCGGGATGGCGGCGCGCGGCTCGAACCGCGCCATCCTCATCGGAACCGCCGGGCGATTCGAGGTCGCCGGGCGCTTCTACGACTCCGGACGGATGCGGCTGATCGACACGTCCGACCGCGTCGTCGAGGACTTCGATGCGCAGTTCGACCACCACGGAAAGCTCTTCGAGATCGAAGAGGTCGAACGATGCCTTGTCGCGGGCCTCACGGAAAGTCCGCGAATGACCATGGCCGAATCTGCGGACATCCATGCGGCAATGGACGAGATCCGATCGCAGATCGGCCTGCGGTATCCAGGAGATGCGCCTCCGACGCAACTCACCCGCTAGCGATCCCCACCCTCACCTCACCCACCATAGGACCATCCTGCACGAACGCGGATCGCTTCCCTGAGTCGTTCCTGCCTACCTATCACTCTTTTGGAGCATTACATGTCTCAGACCACGAATCTGCGCGTCGTCGTCGCAACCGACCTACCGAGAGAGCTCTGCACGTTGATCTCGGAATTGGAGCCCCGCTGTGAGGTGGTCTGCGACCACGAGCTCTACCGCCCGATGCAGGTTGCAGCGGACTGGAGCGGGGACCCCAACCACATTCGCTCCACGAACGAACAAGAGCGATTCGAGCGCATGGTCGATTCCGCCGATGCCCTGTTCAGCCTTCCCGACGTCGACCCCACGGCCCTGGCACGCACCGTCGCCGCCAACCCGAGGCTCCGCTGGGTGCACACTACGGCCGCCGGCGGGGGCAGCCAGGTCCGAGCGGCCAACCTGGATTCGGAGGCACTCGAGCGCATCACCTTCACCACGAGCGCGGGCGTTCACGGCGACTACCTTGCGGAGTTCGCGCTCTTCGGATTGCTGGCCGGGGTCAAGGATCTCCGGAGGCTCCTGGACCAACAGGCCGATAGCCACTGGAGCAGCAGGTGGGAGATGCGTCAGCTGGCCGACCTCACGGTTCTGGTGCTCGGCCTGGGCGGCATAGGGACAGCCGTTGCCCGCCGGCTCGCGGGCCTCGGTGTAACGGTCTGGGGCACGACGCGCACCGATGCAGCCGTCGACGGTGTCAGCCGGCTCGTCCGCCCCGAGGACGTGGAGGCCGTCATGAGCGACGTCGATGCGATCGTCGCCACCCTTCCCGGAACAGACCAGACCGAGAAGTTCGTCGACGCCGCAATCCTGGGCGCGGCGCGACCGGGCCTGATCGTGACGAACGTCGGCCGGGGGTCGGTCATCGACGAGGACGCCCTCATCGACGCTCTCAACAGTGGTCAGGTCGGCTTCGCCGCACTCGACGTCTTCGCAGTCGAACCGCTTCCAGTTGAGAGCCCACTCTGGAGTCACCCGAACGTCCTTGTGAGTCCGCATACGGCCGCCCTGAACAACAGCGAGGAGGAACGGATCGCTCGGTTGTTCGCAGACAACGCGACTCGCCTCATCGAGGGCCGCGACCTGCGCAATGTGGTCGACACGGTCGAGTTCTACTGACCCTTGTCCCCATTCGGCTCGACACGACGGCCGGCCGTGACAACCGACGCATTATCCGCCGGCAGCCATTGACGGGCAGGATCGAGCGAGTCACCGAGGTGCAGTTCACGCACCGACACGAGAGAGGCGGACATCGCGCCATGTCCCAAGAATGTGATGTAGGAATCATCGGTCTCGGGGCCATGGGCACACCGATGACGCACCGGATGCTCGCTGCCGGACTGCGGGTCGCGGTGACGTCGCGGCGACCGAAGAACGATCTGCTCACCGCGGGTGCGCAGTGGTTCGACAGCCCCCGTGAGTTGGGAGACCAGTGCTCGACCGTATTGCTGATGGTGCCGGACTTCCCGGAGATCGAACAGGTATGCGGAGGGCCGGACGGCGTGTTGGCGTCCGAGGGGCGCTTCCTGCTCATGATCGGGGCGACCGTCGATGCGAGTGAGACAGGCGCGTTCGCAACACGAGTCGAACAACTGAGCAACGGCCGCATCGGAGTAGTCGACTGCCCGGTATCCGGAGGCACGGAGGGGGCGTCGACGGGCCAATTGTCCATCATGCTGGGTGGAACGGTGGAGCACACGACGACGGCATCGCGAGTCCTGCGACCGTGTGGGGAGCCCGTCAGGGTCGGGCCGATCGGTGCAGGGCAAGTCGCGAAGGCCTGCAATCAACTGGTCGTGGCGTCAACGATGATGGCCATCGGCGAGGCCAGCGTCCTCGCAGCACGCTCGGGGATCGACCTGGGCGCCCTGTGGGATCTCCTGGGTCACGGATACGCCGGCAGCGCACTTCTCGAGGTCAAGCGAGACAGGATCGTGAACGATGACTACGCCCCCGGTGGCGCAGCCAAGTACATGTCGAAGGATCTCGAATCGGCCGCAGGTGTGGCAGCTGCGACCAACACGACGACGGTCCTGCTCGGGCCGTTGGCGGACGCCTACGCGAAACTCGTCGCACGGGGATATGGCGATGACGACCTCGCAGTCACCAAGCGATTCATCGAATCCGGCTGATCCAGCCGGTTCGGCCCTACACCCCTGTCCACGTCCTTCGATGCGCTCCGCACGGCGATCACGACCACGTGCGAGACAGCCGAACCGCGTCACCCAGGGCTAGATTCGATCCCATGGATCTCACCGGAACCCGTGCCCTCGTCACCGGCGGCGCCTCCGGCCTGGGCGCGGCGACCGCCCGGGCGCTGGCCGCCGCCGGCGCGCACGTGATCATCGCCGACCTTCCCGCCTCCGAGGGCGCCGCCGTGGCCGCCGGGCTCGGTGGCACGTTCGCCCCGGCCGACGTGCGCTCCGAGTCCGACCTCGCGGCGGCGATGCGGACGGGCGAGCCGTCGCTCCCGCTGCGGGCCGTCGTGTGCTGCGCCGGGGTCGCCCCACCCGGGCGCATCCGGTCCTCCCGCGGCACGCTGCCGCTCGCGGACTTCGAGCGGGTCGTCGCCATCAACCTCGTGGGCACGTTCAACACCCTGCGCCTCGCCGCGGAGGTCATGGCCGCCCAGCAGGAGGCGGGAGGCGAGCGGGGGGTCGTGGTCATGACCTCCTCCGTCGCCGCCTACGAGGGGCAGATCGGGCAGGTGGCCTACGCCGCGTCGAAGGGCGGGGTCGCCTCCCTCACGATCACCGCGGCCCGGGACCTGGCCCGCGACGCGATCCGGGTCATGGCGATCGCCCCCGGCACGTTCGACACCCCGCTCATGGCCTCCCTGCCCGAGGAGGCCCGCGCCGCCCTCGCCGAGCTCACGCCGCACCCGCACCGCCTCGGCGACCCGGCCGAGTTCGCGGCCCTCGTGTGCCACATCGTGGCCAACCCGATGCTCAACGGCGAGGTCATCCGGCTCGACGGCGCCTTGCGCATGCCGCCCGGCGGTACGGTGAGGCCATGATCGCCCTGCCCCCGCTGGTGGAGCCCGCCGCGCCGCTCACCGAGGCCGAGTTCGCCCGCTACTCGCGCCACGTGCTGCTGCCGCAGCTGGGCGAGCCGGGCCAGCGCCGGCTCAAGGCGGCCCGGGTGCTCGTGCTCGGCGCGGGCGGCCTCGGCGCGCCGGCGCTGCAGTACCTCGCCGCCGCCGGGGTGGGAACCCTCGGGATCATCGACGACGACGTGGTCGAGGAGTCCAACCTCCAACGCCAGGTCATCCACGCGACCGCCGACATCGGCCGGGCGAAGGTCGACAGCGCCGCCGCGGCCGTGACCGCGCTCAACCCGCACGTGCGGGTGCGCACCCACGGCCTGCGCCTCACGGCCGAGAACGCCCCCGGGATCCTCGCGGACTACGACCTCGTGCTCGACGGCGCCGACAACTTCCCCACCCGCTACCTCGTGAGCGACGCCGCCGCCGAGCTCGGCCTGCCCGTGCTGTGGGCCTCCGTGCTCGGCTTCGACGCGCAGGTCTCCCTGTTCTGGTCGCGCCCGCCGGCCGGCGACGGGGTCACGCTGCGCGACCTGTTCCCCCATCCGCCCGCGCCCGGCGCCGTGCCCTCGTGCTCGCAGGCCGGGGTGGTCGGCGCGATGGTCGGGCAGGTCGGCTCCCTCCTGGCCACCGAGGCGGTCAAGCTCATCGCCGGTATCGGTCACCCGCTCCTGGGGCGGGTGCTCGTGTTCGACGCGCTCGCCGCCGCCTGGCGCGAGCTGCCGCTGCGCCGCCGCACCGGCCTACGGACGACGTCGCTCACCCCCGCGCCCACCGCGCCGGCCGCAGGGTCCGGCCCGTCCACGCCGACCGCAGTACCCACTCTGCCGACTGGGCCGCCTGAGCCGACGGGCGTCCCGGTCGTGGCCGAGGTGCCCGCCGGGGTGACGCTCCTCGACGTGCGTGAGCCGGACGAGGTCGCCGGCGGCGCGATCCCCGGCTCGGTGCACATCCCGCTCGCGCGGGTGCTCACCACGGTCGGCCGCGCGGAGCTGTCGCGGCGGGAGCCGGTGGTCGTCTACTGCCGCACGGGCCCCCGCGCGCAGCGCGCCGCCGCGGAACTGGCCGCCGACGGCTACGACGTGAGCGTGCTCGCGGGGGGCTGGTCTGCGTGGTCGAGTGCCCACCCCGGGGAGCCGGCGCGGGCGGGCGCCCGATGAGATCCGACCTCGAGTACCGCGACCACCTCATTCGCTCGCAACCCGTGCTGGCGGCCCGGACCGTGCCCGTCGCCGCGGCCCACGGACTCGTGCTCGCCGGCGACGTGCGATCGGTCCACCCCATCCCCCTCTTCGACAACTCGGCGATGGACGGCTACGCGGTGCACGCGGCCGACGTCGCCGGGGCGAGCGAGGCCGCGCCGGTGACGCTGCCGGTCGTCGGCGACATCCCGGCCGGAGCCACCGCGCCGACGACGGTGCCCCGCGGCTCGGCGGCCCGGATCATGACCGGGGGCCCGATGCCGGCCGGCGCCGACGCCGTGGTGCAGGTCGAGCTGACCGACGCCGGCACGGACCGGGTCCAGGTGCACGGGGCGAGCGAGCCGGGCCGATTCGTGCGCCGCGCCGGCGGTGACCTGGCGGCCGGCGACGTGGTCGCCCGGGCCGGAACGCGGCTCACCGCGCGGGCGCTCGCGTCGATCGTCTCCGCGGGACACGGGCAGGTGCTCGCCCACCCGCTCCCCCGGGTGGCCGTCATCGCCACGGGCTCGGAGCTGCGCGGGCCGGGCGAGGCATGCGGATTCGGTCAGATCCCGAACTCGAACTCGACGCTCGTGGCGGCCTGCCTCGCGCCGGTGGCCACCACGGTCGACCTGGGGTTCGTGCCGGACGAGGCGAGTGCACTACGGGAGCTGCTGGACGCCGTCTCCACGCGGGACGAGACCGGGGCGCCGCGCTTCGACGCGGTCGTGCTCAGCGGCGGGGTGAGCGTGGGGGCCTACGACGTGGTCAAGGAGGTGCTCGCCCCGGAGCCGGACATGTGGTTCGGTCCGGTCGCGATGCAGCCGGGCAAGCCGCAGGGGTCGGGCACGTACCGGGGCGTGAGCGTGTTCGCGCTGCCGGGGAACCCGGTGAGCGTGTACGTGTCCACGCAGATGCTCGTGCGGCCCGCCCTGCGCGCGCTCGCCGGTGCCGGCGCTGAACTTCCCCGCTTCGCCGACGTGCCCGCAGGCGCCGACTGGGCCACGCCGCCGGGACGGGCGCAGTACCTTCCCGCCCGGATCGAGCACGGCACGGCGGTGCCCGCGACGGCGGGCGGATCCGGCTCGCATCTCGTGGGCACGCTCGCGCGGGCGACCGGTCTCGTGCGGGTGCCGGCGGAGGTCGAGGCGGTGCGCGCCGGCGACGTCGTTCAGTACTGGCAGGACGGAGATCAGCTGTGACCCTGACCCATCTCGACGCTGCCGGGCACGCCCGGATGGTCGACGTGACCGAGAAGACCCCGACCGTGCGGTCCGCGACGGCCGAGGCCTTCGTGGCCTGCGCCGACCGCGTCGTGGCGGCGCTGCGGGACGAGTCCGTGCCCAAGGGGGACGTGCTCGCCGTGGCGCGGATCGCCGGGATCTCCGGCGCCAAGCGCACGGCGGAACTGCTGCCGCTGGCGCACGTCATCGGGGTGCACGGGGCCACGGTCGACCTCGAGGTGACCGACGCGGGCGTGCGGATCGAGGCGACCGTGCGCACCGCCGACCGCACCGGGGTCGAGATGGAGGCGCTCACCGCCGCGAGCATCGCCGCACTCACCGTGGTCGACATGGTCAAGGGCATGGACAAGGGAACCGAGATCGCCGGCGTGCGGCTGCTGCGGAAGACCGGCGGAAAGTCCGGCGACTGGGAGCGCGGCGCCTGATACGTCAGCGGTCGAGGCGGAAGGACCGCGTCACCACTCGCCCTTCATCTCATCGAGCATCGCGTCGATGGACTCGGCCGTGCCGACCTCGCGCCGCGGCAGTCGGCGAGTACGCGAGCGGCCCGACTTCTTCGGGGGGATCAGAACGTCGGCCGCGAAGAATTGTGCGAGCGCGAGATCGCCGTCACGCGGGGTGAAGCCCGTCGCGGTGATCTTCGCGAGGTCGAGCACGCTGTTCGCGGGGCGGGGGGCGGTCGGGCCGGGCCGGGCGGCGTTGTACTCGGCCGTCGTCACCGCGCGCACCCTCCCCGGGTCGTGCCCGGTGAGCCGGAACACCTCCCGGGCGATGCCGGCCCAGGAGCGGGGCGTGCCCGCATTCGTCACGTTGTAGGTTCCGAACGGCGCCTCACTCTCGAGCAGGTGCGCGATCGCGGCGGCGAGATCCTCGGCGAAGGTGAGTCGGCCCACCTGGTCGCCGACGACCGCGGGATCGTCCCCGCGGCGCGCCAGGCCGGCCATCGTGGCCACGAAGTTGTGGCCGTCGCCGATGATCCACGAGGCGCGCACGAGGTAGTGCCGGGGAGTGGCGGCGACGGCAAGGTCGCCCGCGGCCTTCGACTGGCCGTACCCGCCGAGCGGTGCGGGCGACGCGTCCTCCCGGTACGGGGCCGGCGCCGCGCCGTCGAACACGTAGTCGGTGGAGACGTGCACGAGCGTGAGTCCGTTCGCCGCGGCCACCTGGGCGAGCCGCCCCACGCCGGTGGCGTTGACGGCCCAGGCGGCGGCCCGGCCCGCGGGGGTCTCGGCGGCATCGACGTCGGTGTAGCCGGCCGCGTCGACGATCACGGCGTAGTCGCGCCAGCTGCGGGCGTCCGCCAGGTCGGGATCGGTCAGGTCGAGCGAGGCGTGGTCCGCGTAGTCGAACCGGGGGGCGTCGCCGAGGCGCCGGCGAAGGGCCCGGCCGAGCTGCCCGTCCGCACCGAGCACGAGGATCCTGCGGGGCGAGACCGGGGTGACGTCCGCCAGCCGCGGGTGGGTCCGGTCCTTCGCGGAGATCGCGGCGCCGGCGAGCGGGATCGGCCACGGGATCGCCACCGTCTCGTCGGCCGGGTCGAGGGCGGCGTACTCGGCCGCGGGCGACCAGTGGTCGTTCACGAGGTAGGTGTAGGCGGTGCCGGGCTCGAGGGTCTGGAACGAGTTCCCCACGCCGCGCGGCACGAAGACGGCTCGCGCCGGGTCGATCTCGGCGGTGACCAGCCGGCCGAACCCCGGTCCCTCGCGCAGGTCGACCCACGCCCCGAAGACCCTCCCGGCGGCGACCGAGACGAGTTTGTCCCACGGCTCGGCGTGGATGCCGCGAGTGGTGCCGACCAGATCGTTATAGGAGATGTTGTTCTGCACGGGGCCGAAGTCCGGCAGGCCGGCGGCGCGCATCTTCTCGCGGTGCCAGTTCTCCTTGAACCAGCCGCGGGCATCGGCGTGCACGGGCAGGTCGACGATCACGAGCCCGGGGATCGCGGTGTCGGTGCGGGTGAGCGGGCGGTCGACGGCGGTCATCGGCCCTGCTCCGCATAGGCGGACTCGGTGGCCTCCTTGGCGGGTGCCCACCAGTCCTCGTTCCTGCGGTACCAGTCGATGGTCGCGGCCAGGCCGGCGTCGAAATCGTACCGGGGCGCCCACCCGAGCTCGGTCCGCAGCTTCGCGGCGTCGATCGCGTACCGCAGGTCGTGGCCCGCCCGGTCGGGCACGAGGTCATAGGCGCCGGGCGGGCTGCCCATGAGAGCGAGGATCGTCTCGACGACGCTCCGGTTGTCGCGTTCGCCGTCGGCGCCGACGAGGTAGGTCTCCCCGATCCGGCCCCGCTCGAGGATCGCGAGCACCGCCGCGGAGTGGTCCTCGGTGTGGATCCAGTCGCGCACGTTGAGCCCCGCGCCGTAGAGCTTGGGTCGGATCCCGCGGAGCACGTTCGTGATCTGGCGCGGAATGAACTTCTCCACGTGCTGGTAGGGCCCGTAGTTGTTCGAGCAGTTCGAGATGGTCGCGCGGATCCCGAACGAGCGCGTCCACGCCCGCACGAGCAGGTCGCTGCCCGCCTTCGTGGCCGAATAGGGCGAGGAGGGATTGTAGGCGGTGGCCTCGGTGAACCGGTCGGGGGCGTCGAGGTCGAGGTCGCCGTAGACCTCGTCGGTGGAGATGTGGTGGAACCGGACGCCGTGGCGGCGCACGGCCTCGAGCAGCGTGAACGTGCCCACGAGGTTCGTCCCCACGAACGCGCCCGGGTCGCGCAGCGAGTTGTCGTTGTGGGACTCCGCGGCGAAGTGCACGACGGCGTCCCCCTCGCCCGTGAGCGCGCCGACGACCTCGCCCACGAGGGCGGCGTCACGGACGTCCCCCCGCACGAACCGCAGCCGGTCCGCGGGCAGCCCCGCGAGCGAGGCGCGGTTGCCGGCGTAGGTGAGCGCGTCGAGCACGACCACCCGATGATCCGTGTGGGCGAGGAGGTACCGCACGAAATTCGAACCGATGAAACCGGCTCCGCCGGTGACGAGCACCTCGGTCATTCCATCCTCCGCTCGAGCAGTCCCATGAGATAGGCACCGTAACCGGATTTCGGGAGCGACTCGCCGCGGCGGCGGAGGTCGTCGTCGGTGAGGAGACCGCGCCGCCAGGCGACCTCCTCGGGCACGCCGATCTTCAGGCCCGTGCGGCGCTCCATCGTGCGCACGTAGTCGGCCGCGTCGGTCAGCTGATCGAACGTGCCGGTGTCGAGCCAGGCGGTTCCGCGCGGCAGCACCTCGACCCGGAGCCGGTCACGCTCGAGGTAGGCGCGGTTGACGTCGGTGATCTCGTACTCGCCGCGGGCGCTGGGCCGCAGGCCGCGGGCGATCTCGATCACGTCGTTGTCGTAGAAGTACAGGCCGGGGACCGCGTAGCTGCTGCGGGGATCGGCCGGCTTCTCCTCGAGGGAGACCGCCCGCCCGGCGTCGTCGAACTCGATCACGCCGTACGCCCGCGGCTCGGCGACCCAGTACGCGAAGATCGCCCCGCCGTCGATCCTCGTGAAGCGTGTGAGCCGGCGCCCCAGGCCGGGACCGTAGAGGAGGTTGTCGCCGAGCACGAGGGCGACGCGGCCGGTTCCGATGAAGTCCGCGCCGATCGTGAACGCCTGGGCGAGGCCGTCGGGCGAGCGTTGCCGGGCGTAGGAGACCGAGATGCCGAACTGGGACCCGTCGCCGAGCAGGCGCTCGAAGCTCGCCGCGTCGTGCGGGGTGGTGATCACGAGGATGTCGCGGATGCCGGCGAGCATGAGGGTCGACAGCGGGTAGTAGATCATCGGCTTGTCGTAGACCGGCATGAGCTGCTTGGAGACGCCGATCGTGATGGGGTGCAGCCGGGTGCCGGACCCGCCGGCGAGGATGATTCCCTTCATTCCGTCCTCCTGTCCACCGGGCGATCCGACCGACTACTCCGCCGACCGGTTTCGGCCGGTTCCGACCGGTTTCGACTATTCCGGCCGGGACTCAGGGCCGGCCGAGTCCCCGGTATCGCCATCCCGCCGCCCGCCACCGGGCGGGATCGTAACTGTTGCGCCCATCCGCCACGTTGCGCCCGGCCACGAGCTCGCCCACGGCCTCCGGATCGAGGTACCGGTACTCGTCCCACTCGGTCACGAGCACGAGGACGTCCGCCCCGGTGACGGCGTCCTCGAAGGACTCGCGGTAGTCGAGCTGCGGGTGGAGTGCCCGGGAGTTCTCGATCGCCTTCGGATCGGTGGCCCGGACCACCGCGCCGAGGCCGTGGAGCCGCACCGCGATGTCGAGCGCGGGAGAGTCGCGCACGTCGTCCGACTGCGGCTTGAACGCGAGCCCGAGGACCGCCACGACCTTGCCGTGCGGCGTCCCGTCGAGCAGGTCGATGGCATGGGCGACGAGGCGCTTGCGGCGGCGGAGGTTGATCGCGTCGACCTGCGCGAGGAAGGCGACCGACTCCCCGCGCCCCAGTTCCTCGGCGCGCGCCCGGAAGGCCCGGATGTCCTTCGGGAGGCAGCCGCCGCCGAATCCCACCCCGGCGCCGAGGTACCGCCGGCCGATCCGGTCGTCGTAGCCGATCGCGTCGGCGAGCTGGGTGACGTCGGCGCCGGTCACCTCGGCGATCTCCGCCATGGCGTTGATGAAGGAGATCTTCGTGGCGAGGAACGCGTTGGCGGAGACCTTGACCAGTTCCGCGGTCGCGTAGTCCGTGACGATGAGCGGCGTGTCGTTCGCCAGCGGCCGGGCGAACACCTCGCGCAGCGCCGCCTCGGCGCGGCGGGCCCGATCCGCCGCCGGCGGGAGGCCGAACACGAGCCGATTCGGGGCGAGCGAGTCCTGGACCGCCCACCCCTCCCGCAGGAACTCGGGATTCCAGGCGAGCACGGCGCCGGGGGCGAGGTCGTCGAGGCGGGCGGCGAGGCGGGCGGCCGTGCCGATCGGCACGGTCGACTTCCCGACGACGACGTCGCCCGGGCGCAGCTGTCCGGCGAGCGCGGTGATGGCCGCGTCGACGTAGCTGAGATCCGCCGCTCGGCCGTCCTTGAGCTGCGGCGTGCCCACGGTGAGGAAGATGAGCGAGGCGCCGGCGATGTCCGCGACGTCGCTCGAGAAGTTCAGCCGGCCCGAGGAGATCCCCGCGCTGAGGAGCTCGGGCAGGCCGGGCTCGAAGATCGGCGGCTCACCGGCCCGCAGCGCCGCGATCTTGCGCGCGTCGACGTCGAAGCCGATGACGTCGTGCCCGAACTCGGCCATGGCAGCGGCGTGCACGGCACCGAGATATCCGCAACCAACGACGGCGACGCGCATAGGTAGCATCGTCTCATACCACAGACGATCGCGAACAGCGCCGACCCGCTCGCACTGTGGACGAACCGGGAGGAATGGTGTCAGCTCGCAGCACGGTCACGGACCGCCCCCCGCGGCGCCGAGCCCGCTCCGCCCTCTCGCACGCGCTCGTGCAGATCGCACGGGGCGAGACCCCGGTGATCGCGCCGTCGGTGCGGGCCCGCCCCGAGGCGTTCGCGGGCGCCGTCCGCTACCACCGCCTGGCCCCGCTGGCGCACACGCTGCTGCGCGAGACGGCCGGGGACCTGGCGCGGCTCGTCGAGGACGACCGGGACCGGGCGCGGGCGACCCACCTGCACATGACGACCCTCGTCGGGGCGCTCGGCGACCTGTTCGAGGACCTCCCGTGGGTCGTGTTCAAGGGGCCGGTGCTCTCCGAGGTCGCCCACCCCGTGGCCGGCCTGCGCAGCTACGGGGACCTCGACCTCCTCGTGGCCCCGGGCGACCTGCGGACGGCGAGCGCGCGGCTGCTCGAGGCGGGGTGGACGATCGCCGACTTCGACGACATGCTCGGCAATCCCGACGTCCCCGGCGAGATGCACTGGCGGAGCCCGTCCGGGGCACTCATGGACCTGCACTGGTCGATGATCAACACGGCCGGCCGGCGGCGGCGGCTCGACGTGCCGACCGCCCGGATCCTCGAGCGGCGGGTACCGATCCGGCTCGGGTTCGTGCCCGGGTGGACCCTCGACCCCGCGGACACGCTCATCCACGTCTGCCTGCACGCCGCGCTCACGGGCGCCAACAGGCTGCTCTACCTCGTGGACGCCCAACGCAGTGCCGCACGGGTCACGGACTGGGCCGAGGTGGCCCGGCGGGCGGCCGCGTGGAAGGCCGCCCCGCACGTCTCGCTCGTGCTGCGACGCGCCCGGTCCGGCCTGGGGGGCGATCTGCCCATCGGCCTCGACCGCCTCCTCGGGTCCTCCCCGGCGTTCCGGGCTCTGACAGGTGCGGTCGACCGCATCGCCCCCGTGCCGGGCGCCCGGTCCGAGCCCGGCATCGCCCGGCTCGTGGCCCGGGCCGCGCAGCCGGGGGCGGCCCGCACGGCGCTGGCCGCCTCCCGGGGCGTGGCCCGCCACGTGCTGCAGCGGGACCGGGCCGCCCAGGCCGCCCGGTCCGGCCGGGCCGATCGCGTCGTGGCCGGCCAGCGCGCCCTCGGCGTCTATCTCGACCGGGTCGAGGGCGCGATCCGGTCGTCGTAGCCGGCTGCGGACCCGGAGGACACAGCGGGCCCAACGACCTCACCCTGCTCACCCCCCGCCACTCGCCCGCGCACCCACGATTCACCCGCGGAGAATCCGGCTTCGCCCGAACACGGGAGCAGGCCGCCTCCTAGGCTGAGTCGATCGCCTGGGAATCCATCCGATGAGGCGCGGCAGCGCGTCCCTCGCACGAGAAGAAGGAAGGGAACGACGTGAATGACTACGAAGCACCGAAGCTGACCGAAGTCGGCAGCGTGCGCGAGATGACCCTCGGTGGTCACAACCTGCAGGACTGGTCGGACGAGATCCGGCTGTGGAAGTGGACGGTGCCTGCACCGGGCACGTTCAGCTGACCGTGGCCACGACGCCGCGTGCCGATCGTGATCGGGACGCGGCGTCGCGTCGCGACCGTGCCGCGACGTATGAGCGGCTCGCGGGCCGCGAGCTCGACGTCGGCGCGCCGTTGGGGGCGATGCCCGTGCCGTGGGAGGCGGTGGTCCCCGGTCGAACGGTCCGAGACGGCAGAACGGTCCGAGACGGCGGAACGGTCCGCGACGCCCTGGACCACGCCGCCCGCGAAGCGGTGGCCGACGGCCCGTGCTACGTGCTGTTCTCCGGGGGGAGGGACTCCTCCCTCGTGCTCGCTCTGGCGACCCGGGCTGCCCGCGCGCTCGGGGTCCCGGATCCGGTGCCGGTCACGGCCGTGTATCCGGGGGACGCGCGGGCCGACGAGTCCGCATGGCAGGACCTGGTGCTCGGCCACCTCGGTCTCACCGAGCGGATCGTCGTGCCGGTCACCCATGAGCGGTCCACGCTGGGCGACCTGGCGACCCGACACCTGCGCCGGCGCGGGCTCGTCTGGCCGGAGGCCGTTCATACCCAACCACTCTTCTTCGACCAGCTCGACCCCGGGACCGTGCTCACCGGCGAGGGCGGTGACGCGTTCATCGAGGGACGCCGGATCACGCCCCTGTACCTGCTCCTCGGCCGGCGTCGCCGCCCCAGCGGGGCGCTCGTGCGGGCGGCGGCCGCGGCGCTGAGCCCGGCCGTCGTCGCGCGGCGGCAGTCGCGGCGCAGGTTCGCCGACCCCGCCGCGCTCGGGTGGCTGCGACCGGCGGCACGGGACATCCTCGCCCGGGACGAGGCGGCGGAACGAGGCCCGCTGCGCTGGGACGAGGCCACCTGGGCGATCTACTCCCGGCGCGCGACGAGGCTCGGCCTGGACAACGCCACCGCGAGCGCCGCCGAGTACGGGCTCACCCTGCGGCATCCGATCGCCGAGGCCCCCGTGGTCGCCGCGCTCGCACGCGCCGGGGGCGGCTGGGGCTTCCGGGGCCGGACGAACCTCTTCCGCCTCCTCGGCGCCGACCTGCTCCCGGATGCGATCCTCGCTCGCCGGTCGAAGGCGGCCTTCAACGCCTCCCGGTGGGGCGAGCGGGAGCGCCGGTTCGCCGAGGGCTTCCGGGGCGGGGCCTTCTCCCCGGACTTCATCGACGAGGAACGCCTCCGTGCCGTCTGGCTCAGCGACCGGCCGCATCCGGTGAGCTATTTCCTCGCGCAGATGGCCTGGCTGCACGAGGAGGGCCTGCCGATGATCCCGCCCGCGGCTCCGCCTCGCCCCTGACCCCCTCGAGCACGTCGGCGGCCAGCGAGTCCGGGAACGGCGGCCCCCACGGGAGGCCGGCGACGTGAACCGGCACGGCCTCGACGATCGCCCCGAGCTCCTGCAACTGGCGATCGAGCGTGTCCGGATCCTCCCAACCGACGATGCGCGGGAACCGGAGCAGCGCGAGCAGCGCCCGCGCCGGGTCCAGCCGCACGAGTTCGGGCCGGCTCCCGGGGGCGTCGTGGCGCGGCACGGGAATGACGATCGCGGCCAGCGGCAGCAGCTCCCGAACGGCGGGCGCCATCGTCAGCGCATCCCGCCCGTCCCCCGTGACCCGGCGGGCCGGACGCGTGTCGAAGAGCGCGGAGAGTTCGGCGGCCGACTTGCGCAGCCGCAGTGCGGTCCCGCCCAGGTAGCACCGCGGCCGGGCCCCACGCAGGTCCACGCGCAACACGTCGTCCGTGACGAGTCGGCCGCCCGCGGCGCACAGGAGGGTCGCCATCGTGGACTTGCCCATCCCGGACCCGCCCACGAACGCCACCGCGCCGGCCTCGACCTCGACCGCGCTCGCGTGCAGCACCGCCTCGCGGCGCATCGCGAGCACGAACGAGAGCACGGTTCCCGAGACGAGCACGGCCACCGTGTCCGGATCCGCCCCGGTCACCGCGTGCGTCACCACCGTGGTCAGCGCGCGATCGATCTCGACGTCGCACGTTCCGTAGAAGCGCAGGTGATAGCCCGACCCGGTCGTGGTCGCCGTGGCGAGGACCGATTCCGCGGTCTCCAGGTGCAGCAGCCTGCGCCCGATCGGTGGCGCGGTGGTCGCCGTCATGGCGGCGCCGATCCGGACCGTGAGGTCGGCCCGCCCCGTCGCGGGCCGATCCTGGTGCAGGTCGATCTCGCTGTCGATCACGAGCCCGTAGAGCCGGTACAGCCGGGTCGTTCGGGTCGGCTGGGTCGGCCGGGTCGGCCGGGTCGGCTGGGTCGGCCGGGAGCGGCCCGGCGCCCCGGTGCGCATCACGTGCCCTCCTCGCCCGGAAGCGGCTCGAGCGGCAGGTAGGCCCGCGCGACACCGAGCGGATCGTAGAGCCCGGTCTCGAACTCGAGCCAGGCGTGCGCCCGCACCACGCCACCGGTCTTCCTCACCCCGACGACGAGCTCCGGGTGGAGTCGGCGGAGCCGCTGGCCGGCGACGAGCGCGTGCCGCAGGCACGTGTCCCCGAACGGCCAGTGCCGCATGACGCGCCGCACCGCTCGCACCCGGCGGCGGCCGCGCGGGCCGAGCCGCGCGTTTCCCCGGGCGGCCGGGGCGGCGCCTCCCCCCTGGCGCAGCGGGGCGCCCACCGCGCGGGCCGTGCGCGGCAACGACAGCAGGTGCAGGGCGACCTCGACGGCGCAGGCGACCAGGAGCGCCGCGGCGACCGCGGGCACCTCACGGATCGGAGTCATGCCCCGGCGTCCCGGCGGCGATCCCGGGCTCGGCGCGCTCGAGCAGGCCGCGATGGTGCAGATCCCCCAGGAACGCGCGGGTGTCCGCGAGCGCGGCCGCTCGCTCGATCCCGAACGCGGCGACCAGCGCGTCGGCCAGGTCCGCCGTGGAGCACTCCTCGGCCAGCAGGCGCAGGAGCGTCGTGCCGACCCGGTTCGCCGTGAGGTAGGTCGACGTCCTCAGGTCGAGCAGCACCATCTCGTCGTCGATCTCACGACAACTGACATCATCGACCCGCAGCCTCATCTCGGCCTCCCATCGCCGACCGGGCGGCCCCGCCCCGCGGCGTCGCCGGCTACTCGAGAAGCTAGCCCAGACTCCGCCGCCCGGGCGCATGATCGAGGGGTGAACCTCACGGCGGCTCGAGGTGAGGCGGGGGTGAGGTGGGGGTGGGCCGAGGCGGGCGATCCGCGCCCGGATCCCGGCACAGGCCCGGCACAGGCCTGCACGGACCTAGCACGGAGCCGGGGCGCTCCGGAATCCGTGGCCCTCACCCCCTGCCGGATCGGGCGCCCCGCGTGTCATCCTTGGGGTGAGCACGTGCTGCCCTCACACCGCAGGAACGGGAGCTGAGCGGATGACCGTCGACCGACGCCGGATTCTGGCCGAACTCCCGCTCCCGCTCGGGCCGGATGCGGGCGAGCTCGACGCGATCCGCATGGCGATCGCACTCGAGGACGCCTGCGGCGTGACGCTCCCCGAGGACGCGATCGACGTCGTCCACCTCGGGCGGTCGGAGGCGATCGAGTCCCTCCTGTGCACCCTCGCCGGAGGGGAGCGATGTGCGGCATCGTAGGGGTGCGCTCGTTCGACGGCGCCCCCGACCTCGACCTGGCGATCCGCATGCTCTCGCGGGTGCCGCACCGCGGCCCGGACGGTAGCGGCCTCTTCCGGGACGAGCACGTGGCCCTCGGCCATGCGCGGCTGGCCGTCATCGACGCGGACGGCGGCGCCCAGCCGATGGGCAACGCGGACGGCTCGGTGTGGGTCACGTTCAACGGCGAGATCTTCAACTACGTCGAGCTGCGCCGGGAACTGATCGGCCTCGGCCATCGATTCGTCTCGGCGAGTGACACCGAGGTGATCGTGCACGCCTGGGAGCAGTGGCGGGAGGACTGCTTCGAACGGTTCAACGGCCAGTGGGCGCTGGCGATCTGGGAACGCGGCAGCCGCCGCCTCATCCTGTGCCGGGACCGGCTCGGGGTCCGGCCCCTGTACTTCACCCGCGACCGGCACCGGCTGCTGTTCGCCTCCGAGGTGAAGTCGCTCCTCGCCGATCCGCGGCTGCCGAGGGCCTTCGACCGCGTCGGACTCGCCGAGACGATGACCTTCTGGAGCACCGTCGCCCCCCGGACGGTCTTCGCCGGGATCCGCCAGCTGCCGCCGGGACACGTGGCGATCATCGACGAGCGGGGCGAACGGCTCTTCCCGTTCTGGCAGCCCGACTTCCCCGAGCGCGGCACCGAGCCCCTGCAGGACCTGACGCAGAATACGGCGGCCGTTCGCGACCGGGTGGTCGAGGCGGTGCGGCTGCGGTTCCTGCGCAGCGACGTGCCCGTCGGCGCCTATCTCTCCGGCGGGCTCGACTCCGCGATCACGGCCGCCGTCATCGCCCGGTACACCGACGTGCCGCTGCAGACGTTCTCGCTGCGGTTCGCCGACGCCGACTTCGACGAGGGTGCGTTCCAGTCGGTCATGGCCGCCCGGCTCGGCACCGAGCATCACGAGGTGACGGTGCGCGCCGGCGACATCGGCGCGGCCTTCCCCGAGGTGGTCCGCCACGCAGAGGCGCCCATGCTGCGGGCCGCGCCGGTGCCGATGTTCCTCCTGTCCGGTCTCGCCCGCGAGCACGGCTACAAGGTCGTGGTCACCGGGGAGGGCGCCGACGAGGTGTTCGCCGGCTACGACCTCTTCCGCGAGGCCCGGCTGCGCGAGTTCCTGGCACGGGATCCGGATTCGCGGATCCGCGCGCGCGGCCTCGAGCTGCTCTACCCGTGGCTGGCGCGTTCCCCCGGGGCGGCGCCCGCCTTCGCCCGGGAGTTCTTCGGCCGCCACCTGGACGTCGCCGACCCGGCGCTCTCGCACCGGCCCCGGTGGGATACGACCTCGGCCCTGCTGCGGATGACCGTGCCCCACCCGGACTGGGAGTCGGACGTGACGGCCGGGCTGCTCGAGCGCATGCCGCCCTCGCATCGCCGCTGGGACCCGCTCAGCCGCGCGCAGTGGCTGGAGATGTCGACGCTCCTGCCCGGCTACATCCTCGCCTCCCAGGGGGACCGGATGCTCATGGCGCACTCGGTCGAGGGGCGCTTCCCGTTCCTCGACCGCGACGTCGTCGACCTCGCCGGCCGGCTGCCGGGACGCCACAAGCTGCAGGGGCTCGACGAGAAGCACATCCTCAAGCGGGCGTTCGCCGACCTCCTCCCCGACGAGATCCTCACCCGCCCGAAGCAGCCGTACCGGGCGCCGGACGCGGCCGCCTTCTTCGGCGCCGACCCGCCGCCCTGGATCGAGGAGGCGACCCGGCCCGAGGCCGTCGCCGCCGCCGGGATCTTCCAGCCACGGGCCGTCGCCGCGCTCGTCGCCAAGTGCCGGCGCACCGGCGGGGTGCGGATGAGCAACACGGACAACATGCGCATCCTGGCCGTGCTCTCGACCCAGCTCCTGCATCGCCAGTTCATCGACGGCGACGGATCCTCGCCGGCGGACCACGCCCCGGCCGAGCCGATGACAGTGACCGATCTGGTGACAACCTGGTAGGAGACAGACATGGCGGCACCCTTCGGGCGGGAGACGCTCGACATCGACCCGGCGGCGGAGACCGAGCGAATCGGCGAGCAGCTCGAGCGCTACCTGCAACGCACGAGGCGACGCGGCGTCGTCGTCGCGCTCTCGGGCGGAATCGACTCGAGCGTGGTCGCCGCGCTCGCCGCCACGACGCTCGGGCCGGACCGGGTCGTCGGGCTCCACCTGCCCGAGCGGGAGTCCTCCCCCGAGACCCTGCGCATCAGCACGAGCCTCTCGGACGCGTTCGGGATCGGCTCGGAGGTGGAGGACATCACCGCGATCCTCGAGGCGGTCGGCGCCTACGCCCGCCGGGACGACGCCATCCGGCTCGTGTGCCCGGACTACGGGCCCGGCTACCGATCGAAGATCGTGCTGCCCTCGGTCATCGACTCCGACCGCTACCGGCTCTATTCGGTCGTGGTGGTCGACCCCGACGGCGGGCAGGAGCAGTACCGGCTCTCGCCCGAGGCCTACCTGGGGATCGTCGCCGCCACGAACTTCAAGCAGCGCGTGCGCACGATGCTCGCCTACCACTGGGCCGACCGCCTCAACTACGCGGTCGCCGGCACCCCGAACCGGCTCGAGTACGACCAGGGCTTCTTCGTCAAGCTGGGCGACGGCGCGGCCGACGTCAAGCCGATCGCGCACCTGTACAAGTGCCAGGTCTACGCGCTCGCCGCACACCTCGGCGTGCCCGCGGAGATCCGCACCCGCCCCTCGACGACCGACACCTACTCCCTGCCGCAGTCCCAGGAGGAGTTCTACTTCTCCCTCCCCCACGACCGGATGGACCTGTGCCTGTACGGCAAGAACAACGCCGTGCCGCGCGAGCAGGTCGCCCGCGCGGCCGGGCTCACCCTCGACCAGGTCGACCGGGTGTTCCGCGACATCGATCAGAAGCGGAGCACGACCGAATATCTGCACCTGGCGCCCGTGCTCGCCGGCGCCGTGCCGGAGATCTGACGATGCTCACCGGCGCGCGGGCCCGCCTCGGCCGGCTTCGGCGACGTCTCGAGCGCCGCGGAACCGGGATGCTGCCGCCCGGGGAGCGACTCGATCTGCGCCCGGACCTGCGCCGGTACGAGATCGGGCGATACTCGTGGGGCCACCTGAGCGTCACCTCCCGCACTCCCGGCTGCACGCTCCGGATCGGCCGGTTCTGCTCGTTCGCCCACGGCTGCCACGTGCTGCTCGGCGGCGAGCACCGCACGGACTTCGTCTCGACCTATCGATTCGGGGCGTACGCGCCGTTCCGCGACCCGGCCGGGCTCCTCGCCGCCGAGACCTCGACGAGCCGCGGGGACGTGACGATCGGCAACGACGTCTGGATCGGCCACGGGAGCATCGTCCTCTCGGGCGTGACCCTGGGCGACGGGGTCGTCGTGGGGGCCGGAAGCGTCGTGCGACAGAGCGTTCCGCCGTATGCGATCGTGGCGGGCAATCCCGCCCGGGTCGCGGGATTCAGGTTCGAGCCCGAGCAGATCGCGGCCCTCCTGCGCATCCGCTGGTGGGACTGGAGCGAGGAGCGGCTCACCGGGGCGATGGGCCGGATCATGTCCACCGACGTCCAGGGCTTCATCGACGCCTACGACCCCGGCGGCTGAGCCGGCTCGGGCCCGCCGGATCGGCCGACGGCCGTGGCCGTGGCGCTCGCGTAGGTCCCGCTGTGCGAGAGCGAGACGTGCACCGTGACGACGCCCGCCGCCGCGGCCGCCTCCCGCATCGATCCGTGGAGCGCCACGCCCGGCAGCCCGTCGACGTCGCGGGTGACCTCGATCTCCCGCCAGCGGGCAGGGCCGGGCCGGGGCAGGCGCAGCGACTTGAGCACCGCCTCCTTCGCCGCGAACCGGGCCGCGACGTGCCGGTGCGGATCGCTCTGGGCGATGCAGTACGCGATCTCGGCCGCCCGGAACCATCGGTCGAGGAAGCGCAGTCCGCCCCGCCGGAGGAGCCGTTCGAACCTGGCCACCTCCACGAGATCCGTGCCGACGCCGACGATGTCCACGGCCTCACTCCCCGCCGGGGCCGTCCGCGCGCGCGGCCCACTCCTTGAGGGTCGCCTTGACGACCTTGCCGTTCTGGTTCAGGGGAAGCCCCGGCACCCGGCGTGCCTCCCGGGGAACGAGGTGGCGGGCGAGCGCCGTCCGGCAGTGGGCGAGGACCTGCGCGGGCGTCACCTCGCCCGCCGGCGCCGTGACGTAGAACAGGACGACGGCCTCGCCCGCCTCGTCGTCGGGGCGCCCGACGACCGCGGCGCCGGTGACGCCCGGGAGCGTGAGCACGGAGTCCTCGATCTCGTGGGTCGAGACCCGAAAGCCCCAGGACTTGATGAAGTCGGCCTGGCGGTCGTCGATATAGACGAAGCCGTCCTCGTCGACGTGCGCGAGATCCCCGGTGCGCAGCCCGCCGTCGACGAACCTGGCGGCGGTCCCCTCGGGGTCGTTCCAGTAGCCGTTCGTGATGTTCTCGCCGTGGGCGACGATCTCCCCCACGACGCCGGGCGCGACCTCGCGGCCGTCCGGGTCGACGACGGTGAGCGAGACCCCGGGGATTCCGCGCCCGATCGAGCCGCGCCGTTCCTCCCGCAGCTCGGGCGGCAGGTAGGACAAGCGCGCGGTCGCCTCGGTCTGGCCGTACATGACGAAGAGCCTCGCCTGCGGCTGGGCGGCGGCGACCCGATCGACCTGCGGCTGAGCCAGCCTCCCACCGGCCTGCTGGAGGGTGCGCAGCGTCGGCAACCGGGTGCTCTCGAACGAGCTGGCCCGCAACAGCAGTTGATAGGTCGACGGGACTCCGGCGAGCCCGGTGCACCCGTCGCGTTCGATCGCCTCGATCACGGTCTCGGGATAGGCGAAGGTGTCACAGATGGAGAGCCCGCCACCGGCGCGCAGGTGGGTGTGCAGCAGCGAGGCCCCGTAGCAGTAGGAGAACGGCAGCACCACGAGGACCCGGTCCGCCCGCGTCAGCTCCAGGTACCGGATGATCGAGTCCGTGTTCGCGCGGATGTTGCGATGGCTCACCCGCACGGCCCGCGGGCTGGCGGTCGTTCCCGACGTGAAGACGAGGACGGCGTCACTGTCCGGGGCCGTGGTGCCCGCCTGGCGAACGGGGCCGCCGGCACCCGGAACCGGGCCGGTCATCGCGCGCTCGTCGGCGACGTGATCGGCGACCCGGAGCAGCGGCGCGAATCGGCCGGCGAGGGCCGAGTCGACGACGACGGCCGCGCAGTCGACGAATCGGGCGTTGCGCACGGCGTCCCGCGCCGTCAGCGCCGTGGCGAGCGGCACCGCCACGTGACCCGAACGCAGGATGGCGAGGTAGGCCGCGGCCCAGAAGAGCGAGTTCCGGCTCAGCAGGGCGATCCGCGATCCCGCGGGGAGTCCCCAGCCCGCGAAATGCCCCGCGAGCGCCGCGGTCGCGCGGCGAAGATCCGCGTAGGTGTGCGCTCCCGTTCGGTCGATGAGCGCGACGTCGTCCCCGCGCCCGGTGCCCAGGAGGTAGTCACCGACATTGGCGGGATCCTCGACCATCTGCCCTCCTCCGTCCGGAAGCTGCACGGACGCACGCTCATCACGGCCGTACCTTCATAGAGTAACCTGGGTCACATCGCAGCATGGGTCGGATCGCCAGTGGGGGCAACATGGACACCGCAGTAATCGACGAGGTGAGGGCATTCGTCGTCGCCAATTTCCTGTTCGGGGACACCGCCCGGATGCCGGGGGACGCGGAGTCGCTGCTCGCCGCCGGCGTGGTCGATTCCACGGGCGTGCTCGAGCTCGTGGAGTTCCTGGAGGACGACCTCGGAGTGCCGGTCGCCGACCACGAGACCGTCCCGGCGAACCTGGACAGCATCGAGAATCTCGCCCGCTTCGTCGAGCGGAAGCGCGCCGACTCCCGGTGAACCGAGGCTCGCCGCCGGCCGGCTCCGAGCCGTCAAGGACTTGAGCCGTGCGATTCTGTTAGGCACCTCACACGCGTTCGCGCCGGTTCATTCCTCTTGGTCACCATGACGATTGGTCGCGGTCACCCCTCCGGTCGGCACCGTTTTCTCGGCTGTTACGGTCTCGTTACAAATATGGCGCTTCCGGTTCTGTGACCGGAGCCGACCGCCGGCTTGTCCGCCCGAACGAGGTGCACCGGCGGGCCGTCCATCGCGACGGACACCCGAGCAACCGAGAGAGACTCACGTGACCAACCACGTCCGAATTCATCGGCGCCTGCGCGCCGGCATCACGATGGCAGCATCGCTGCTGCTCGCCGGGGCCGGCGTCGTCACCGCCTCCGCCCACCCGTTCGATTCCCAGCCGGAGGCCGATGGCGCAGCCGCCGCCGAGCTGACCCCGTCGGACAGCATCGCGGTCCGCGAGGCCGGAACGGTGATCGATTCGAAGCACGTGAACGGCTCGATCGCCGTCCGCGCCGACAACGTGACCATCCGCAACACCACCGTCACCTACGGCGGATACCACAGCATTCGCATCTACCCGGGGGTCACCGGCACCCGGATCGTCGACACCACCGTCGAGTGCACCGGACCGCGGACCAACGGCGTGGTCTTCGGCGGCTACACCGCGGAGCGGGTCAGCCTCGAGGGCTGTCGCAACGACTTCATGTTCTCCGAGAAGAACCCCGCCACGGTGATCGACAGCTCGGTCGACGGCGTGCCGTTCTCGACCGAGGCGTCCACGCCGGATCCCGAGCCGACGCCCACCCCGGACCCGGAGCCGACGCCCACCCCGGACCCGGAGCCCACCCCGGACCCCGAGCCCACGCCGGATCCGACCCCGACGCCGGACCCGGAGCCCACCCCGGACCCCGAGCCCACCCCGGACCCCGAGCCCACGCCGGACCCCGAGCCGACCCCCGACCCGACGCCGGACCCGGAGCCCTCGGGCGACTTCCCGACCAAGGCCACGACCGGCCCGCGCTCGGCGGCCACGCAGACGACCGGCTCCCTCAAGACCTCGCGTGACGGCCAGGTGATCGAGCGCACCGAGGTGAACGGCCGGCTGACCATTCGCCATGACAACGTCACCGTTCGGGACGTCACCGTCAACGGCACGGGCACCTACATGATCTACGTGGTCAAGACGGCCGACGGCACGTGCCCGACCAACGTCCGGGTCGAGCACACGGAGATCAACGGGAAGAACGCGCCCGCCACGGCGATCCCGATGTACGCACCGGAATGCGGATTCACCTTCGACCACGGCCTGGTCCACAACATCGGCCGCGGCATCCGGATCGCGAACGACGTGACGATCAGCAACTCCTACCTCCACCTGACCAAGACCTGGGACGGCGCGCACCGCGCGGGGATCAGCACCCACGGCGGCAAGAACATCAAGGTGACGAACAACGTCATCATGTGCGAGAAGACCGGCTGCTCCGCGGCCGTCACCATGTACGGTGACCACGCCCCGGTCGACGGCTACCTGCTCAAGGGGAACCTCATCGCCACCACGGGCTCCTACTGCGTCTACGGCGGCAGCGTGGGGTCGAAGAACTACCCGAACGGGTCGAACGTCAAGATCGTCGACAACCACTTCTCGACCAAGTACTTCGACACGTGCGGCCGCTACGGTCCGATCACCAGCCACGACACGGGTGAGCGCGGGAACACGTTCACCGGCAACGTCTGGCACGAGTCGGGAGAGCCCGTCCGCCGCTGATCACCGGCCCGGACACCCACACACGGACACCACACACGGACTCCGCACCCACGGACTCCCACCCACGCGGCCCCGCTCCCTGCACGGAGCGGGGCCGCGTTCGTGTGTGCGGTGGCGTTCCTGCGGCCCCGGTCAGGACCGGCTGTCGTCCCGCAGCCACGTCTGCCCGGGCCGCCGGGCGGCGACCACACCGCGGGCCTTGGCGATCGCCGCGGTGGCGAGGAACAGGGCGATCCGCGGGATCAGCCGGGGCTCGGCCGCGGCGAGCCGGCGCAGGGCGGGGCCCGGCGGGGCCGGCCGGCGCAGGTGGGCACCACCGTCATGGGCGAGCTGCCGATTCCCCGTCATCGCCCGGACCCGGCGCCGCAGGAGGTTCCGGTACGTGCGCGGCGGCATGATGACCACGGTCGCACCGGGAACCACGCGGCGTTCCGCCGGGGCGAAGCTCATGGCGATCATCAGGTCGTCGGACATCGCCTCCCGCCACGGGCTCACCCGTTCGTGCCCGGCCCGGTCCACGGCGAGCACCCCCCGACCGTAGAGCTCCGCCCGGGTGCCGTCGAGGCGCTGCCAGACGTCGTAGTACCAGCGCACGGGGAGGGAGGCGCCCGTCATGGGCACGAACCGGGTCGGCCCGGCGGCATGGACCTCCCCGCCGAGCGCCCCGCAGAGCGCCCGCACGTCCGCGATCCCCAGCACGACGTCGCCGTCGACGTACAGCCGCGGGAAGGAGGAGGCGCGCGCGTCTCCGAGGGCCAGCGCCCGGATCTTCGACGGCACGGGCGTCTCCACGAGGACGACCGGGTACCGGCGGGCCACATCCGCCGTCCGGTCCGTGCAGCCGTTCGCCACGACGACGATCTCCACGCCGGGCACCTCGCCGCCCCCCAGCGCGTCGAGCAGCCGGGCGAGCACGCGTTCCTCGTCGTGCGCAGGAATGACGATCGAGACCACCTCCGAAGTATCACAGGGCGCGGCCCGCGCCGCCTCACCCCGGGGGTGAGGGGTCGCCACCGGCTCGGGCGGTCCAGGTTCACCCGTGCTCCACCCACACGGGCCGGCCGGGATCGGCGGGCCTCGCCTAGCCTGGGGAGGACCAGCTGGGTCCGGGCGTGCCGAGCCCGCGGGCGCGGGACGTCCGACGACGCCGGCCGCCTTGACAAGTGTCGATCGTGGACGGCCCCGGACGGGAGCAGCACCAGATGTGGCGAAACGGAGAGAGCACCGGTTCGGCCGCCACCGTGGCCGAGCGTTCGCCCCGCGTCCTCGTGGTCATCCAGAACCTGCCGCTGCGCATCGACCGGCGGGTCCGGTCGGAGTGCCGCGCCCTCATCGACGCCGGCTACGGGGTGAGCGTCATCTGCCCGAAGGAGCATGCCGGCGAGCCCGACCGGCACGAGCTCGACGGGGTCGTCGTCCACAGCTATCCGGCCCCCTCCGGATCCCGGGGCCTGTGGAGCTATCTGTGGGAGTTCCTCGTGTGCTGGGTGCGCACCGCCCGGCTCTCCCGCCGGGTGGCCGCCGCCGAGGGGTTCGACGTGCTGCAGGCGTGCAATCCACCCGACACCTATTGGCTCCTCGGCGCGCTGTGGCGGCTGCGCGGCCGGCCGTACGTCTTCGATCAGCACGACCTGTGCCCGGAGGTGTACGAGGCTCGATTCGGCCGGCGCGGGGTGCCGTTCCGAGTCCTCCTCGGGCTCGAGGCCCTGACCTACCGGGTGGCGGACCGGGTGGTGTGCCCCAACCCCGCCTATCAGGCCGTGGCGCTGGAGCGCGGCCGGGTCCCGCTCGGGCGTACCGCCGTCGTGATGAGCACCCCGGACGCCGCCCGGATGAGGCGGGGCGCACCGTGCCGCGAGCTGCGCCGGGGGCGCCGCCACCTCGTGACCTACGTCGGGATCATGGGCCCGCAGGACGGCGTGGACCGGCTGCTCGCCGCGATCGATCACTTCGTGCACGAGCGGGGCCGCACGGACACGACGTTCGCCCTCCTCGGGTTCGGCGACTCCCTCGCCGACCTGCGCGCCGACTGCACCCGCCGGGGGCTCGATCCGTGGGTCACGTTCACCGGGCGGGTCGACCACGACGAGCTCGGGCGCTGGCTCTCCAGCGCCGACCTCGGGGTGACCCCGGATCCCCCGAACGAGTTCAACCACCGCTCCACGATGAACAAGACGCTCGAGTACATGGCCCACGAGCTGGCCACGGTCGCGACCCGGCTGCGCGAGACCGCCCGGTGCGCCGCCGATGCCGCGGTCTACGTTCCGGGGGGCGAACCGATCGCCATGGCGGCAGCGATCTCCGACCTCCTCGACGACCCGGCCGCACGGGAGCGCATGGGCCGGATCGGCAGGGCCCGGATCGAGGGCGAACTCGCGTGGTCCCACCAGGCCCGGGCCTATGTCGGGGTCTTCGACGCGCTGCTCGGCGACGCGCCCCGCCGTCGGGCGGTCCGGCGATGAGGGCACCCGCCACCCAGGCCCGGCCCGCGAGCGGTGGCCTGCGGGCCGCGGCCACGTGGTCCTATGCGCTCTCCCTGGGCAAGATGGTCATCACCCTGGGCCTCTCGCTCGTGCTGGCCGCCATGCTCGGGCCGCGCGCCTTCGGTGTGATCGCGATGGCCCTGGTGTTCACCAACTTCATCGAGATGCTCCAGAAGCAGGGGCTCATGCCCGCGATCATCTCCCGCAAGGTCCTCCGCGACGAGCACGCGGACACGGCGTTCTGGCTCGTCACCGGATTCGGCCTCGTGTGCACGGCCGCGGGCATCGCGCTGGCGCCCCTCTGGGCCGAGATCAACGGCCTGCCCGAGCTCGGGCCGGTGATCCAGGTGCTCGCGCTCACCGTCCCCCTCACCTCGACGGTCGTCGTGCACGAGGCCCTCCTGCGTCGCAGTCTCGAGTTCAGGAAGCTGACGATCCGAACGTGGGCGTCGGTCATCGCGGGCGGGGTCGCGGGCATCGCTGCGGCGATCCTCGGCTGGGGCGTGTGGTCGCTCGTGACGCAGCAGATGGTCATGGCGGCGGTCGCGGCCCTCACCCTGTGGGGGGTCTCCCCCTGGCGGCCACGGCTGCGTTTCAGCCGGGTGGCGGCCCGCGAGCTCCGCTCGTACTCGATGCGGTCCGCCGGCTCGAGCATCGGCCTGTTCGTCAGCGGCCGGCTGGACATCGTGCTCGCCGGGGCGTTCTTCGGCCCCATCGTGATCGGCACGTACCGGATGGGTCAGCGGCTCACCGCCATGGTGGTCGACGTGACGGCCCGGGGAATGCAGTCGGTCTCCCTCCCGGGCCTCGCCGAGGTTCAGGACGACCGCGACGCCTTCTCCACGCGACTGTCCGGAATGCAGCGGATCACGGCGGCGCTCGCGTTTCCGCTGCTCGGCCTCGTCGCGGGGGTCGCCCCCGCCGTCGAACAGGTCCTCGGGCCCGAGTGGGACGGCACCGCGCGGGCGATCCAGCTGCTCGCACTCGTCCAGCTCTGCATCGCCGCGACCCTCCTGCTCGGCCCGGCGCTCCAGGCCCGGGGCCATCCGGGCACGCTCGCGATCCTGCTCTGGTCCGCGGGCGGGATCAAGGCCGCCGCCCTCGTCGGGGCGTGGCTCCTCGCGGGTGGCGGCCCCGACGAGCTCACGGCGCTGTGCCTGGCCATGATCGGCGCGACCGCGCTGAGCTCGACGGTGATCACGATCGTCAGCGCCCGGACCCTCGGGATCCGCGTGCGCACCGTCGCGCGCTCGTGGGTCCCGGCCGGTGTGAGCGCGGTGTGCACCGCCGTGGCCGCCGGCGCGGTCGTCCACGCCGTGGGCCCGGCCGCCCCGGTCGCCGCGGCGGGTGCAGGCGGGGTGGCCGGGCTGCTGTGCGCCGCGGCGACGCTCGTCGCCCTCGACCGGGAGGTGCGGGGGGTGCTGCAGCGCGCGTGGCGCCGGCGGCCGGGGGCCGACCGCAGTCCGCGACGACGCGCGGATGAGGAGGTGCGCGCGGACCGTCCCGCCGCGCCGCCGACACCCGCCACGCGAGCGGGCGGGGGCGAGGCGTGAACGCGCGGGTGGCCCGGCGCCACGGGCCGTCCCGCGGGCGGGGGCGAGGGGCGTCGTCGCTCTGGTCGCCCTCGCGGCCACCCTCGCCGCGTGCACCTCGAGTACGGACGACGGAGCGAGCCCGAGCCCCGCGGGCGCGAGCTCGAGCGCTCCCGAGCCGGGCGCCGAGGCCTCGACGAGCGGCACCGCCGTCCCCTCCGTGAGCACGACGGGTCCGCGCAGCGACCCGGCCCGGAGCACGGGCCCGGTGGCGACGGACCGCGCCGGGCAGACGATCGAGGGGACCACGATCACCGGGCGGTTGACGATCAGCCACGACGACGCGACGGTTCGCGACGTCACGGTGCGCGGAACGGGCACCTACATGATCTACGTGCAGGAGAAGTCCGGGGGCGGGTGCCCGGAGAATGTACGGCTCGAGTACGTCGAGGTGGACGGTTCCGGCGCCCCGGCGGATTCGATCCCCATCTACTCCCCGGAATGCGGATTCACCCTGGATCACGGCCTCGTCCATCATGTCGGCCGCGGAATCCGGATCGCGAACGACGTCGTGGTCGAGAACTCCTATATCTTCCTCACCCGCACCTGGGAGGGTGCCCATCGCAGCGGGGTGAGCACGCACGGGGGCGAGCACATCGTGCTGCGGAACAACGTCATCATCTGCGAGAACGTCGGCTGCTCGGCGGCCATCACGATGTACGGGGACCACGCCCCCGTCGACGGCGTGCTGGTCGAACACAACGTGATCGCCTCGACGGGCTCCTACTGCGCCTACGGCGGCAGCGTGGAGTCGAAGAGCTTCCCGGACGGCGCGGACGTCCGGTTCATCGACAACAGGTTCTCGACCAGGTACTTCCCGACGTGCGGACGGTACGGCCCGGTGGCGGGGTTCGCGGCGGGCTCCCGCGGGAACGAGTGGCGGGGCAACGTCTGGCAGGAGACGGGCGAGCCGATCCGGGAGCCGGCCTCATGAGCCACGAACTTCTCCTCGTCGCGGGTGCGCCGGGGCTGCACGCCGACCGGCTCGATCGGGTCGCCCACGCGGCGCGCCGGGTACCGGGCGCCGTCCGCCACGAGCTCGTCGAGACGCCGCTCGCGGCCGTGGCCCTGGTCCACACCGAACCGGCCGGCGGCTCGAGCGCGGTCCTCGAACGCGACGGCGAGCGCGTGCTGGCGGCGCTCGCCGTGACCGAGGACGGGCTGCGCGCGGCCGTCGACACCGACCGGCCGCACGAGCTCGGGGCCGAGGCGGGCCACGTGCTCGCCCGGATCGGGCCC
The DNA here is from genome assembly GCF_009660225.1 of Pseudactinotalea sp. HY158. Lineage (NCBI taxonomy): Bacteria > Bacillati > Actinomycetota > Actinomycetes > Micrococcales > Cellulomonadaceae > Pseudactinotalea > Pseudactinotalea sp. HY158. The sequence goes on along the minus strand of NZ_CP045920.1, from coordinate 572,899 downwards.
GACGGGCTCACGGTGGCGACCGACGGGCTCGCGTTCGTGCCCGCGTATTGGGGGCGGACCGACGACGGACTCGTGCTCTCCACGCACCTGGCCTCGCTCGTCAGCCTCGGCCTGCCCGCCGACATCGACGAGCAGGCCGTGGCGGAATACCTCGTGCACATGCACCCGTGGGGCCATCGCACGCTCCTCGAACGGGCCCGGCTGCTCGCCCCCGGCGGTCTCGTGCGCTGGCGGGCCGGCGAGCCGGTCCGGGTGGAGGCGCGCCCGCTCTACACCCCGAGCGCGGAGGCGATGACGGATGCGGAGGCCGTCGCCGAGTTCGCCGCCCTGTGGCCGGAGCTACTGGACCGCGTGCGCGAGCGGGGCGGTGCGAGCCGGACGGTGCTGGCTCTGAGCGGGGGGCTGGACAGCCGGGCGATCGCGGTCGGCGCCGCCGGCATCGGCTGGCGCCCGACGGCGTACACGTACGGCTCCTCCCGCAACGAGGAGACCCGCACCGCGACGCGGGTCGCCGAGCGCCTGCGCCTGCCGCACACGGTCGTGCCCGTCACCGACGACCGGCTGCTGCGCGGGGCGCCCCGCATCCTCGACGCCCTGGACGGCGCGCACAGCCCGGGCGAGATGTACGAGTCCTGGTTCGACGACACGCTGCGCTCCTTCGCCGACGTCGTCGTCAACGGGATGATCGCGGGCCCGATGTGGGGCGACGACAAGACGATGGGGATGAGCGACCCGGACACGGTCGCGCGGCAGCTGCGGGACCGGTTCGCGGGGGCCCTGCGCGCCGCGACCCCCTACGTCCGCACCGGAGGCGGACCGGGTCTCGCCGGCATCGTCTCGACCGGCATCGACGCCGCGTTGCGGGGCTGGGACTTCGGCGAGCGCGCCGACATGGTCATGTTCTGGAAGCAGGCGAACAAGATGCTGCGCTGGGGGAGCATGCTGACCAACAGCCTGCGCCGCGCCGGGATCCGGCTCGAGGCCCCGTTCCTGGACCGGCGCTTCGCCGCCTACTCGGCCCGGCTGACCCCGGCTCAGCGGCTCAACGGGACCCTGTACCTGCGGGTGCATCGGGAGGTGCTCTCGGCCGCCGCCGACATCGAACGCAGCGACGACGGCAACCCGCCGCGCGCCCTCGATCACGTCTACTGGTCCGGGGACCGGTCGATCGCGGCGCAGATGGTCGCGCTCACCGCCCGCCACCCGGTCGCCGGGGTGCGGCGCGGCGGCCGCAGGGTGCTCGACGTGGGCGCGGCGCGGCTGCGCGGGTATCCCCCGCTCGACCGGGCCGCGGATCGGCTGGACGGCCGGCGCGCGGTGTTCCCCGCCGACGTGTTCCTCCGCAGCCGGCCGGCGTACGCGGGCCGGCTGGCCGACCTGCTCGAGTCGGGGCTGGGATCCGGCTCGCTCCTCGACGACGACGCGATCGCGGCCGCCGCCGCGGCCGTGCGGGCGGGCTCGTCCCCGACCCCCGCGCTCGCCCTCGCCCGTATCGGGGCCGCGGGGGCCTGGCTCAACGACTATCGGCGCCGGGCCGGGGAGTGGCGGGCACACGCGCGCGCCGCCGGCTGAGCCCGGTCAGGCCCCGTTCGCGCAGCGCGGGATGGCCGCGCACGAGCGCGATGGCCGCCGCCCGGTGGGTCGGGCGGCCGAGCAGGGAGCGCACCGACTCGTTCCCGAGCACGACGAGCCAGTACGCGCCCGCGGCGAGGCGGCCGTGACGCTTCGAGTACAGCCGCGTCCGGTTCACGGCCACGAGGCTCCACAGCCAGGGCGAGCTCGACATCTCGCCCCCGGGGTGGGCGACCGACGCGGCGTGCACGAGGTGGACCCGCAGCCCGGCGTCCCGCAGCCGGAGGGCGTAGTCCGTCTCCTCCGAGTAGAGGAAGAACCGCTCGTCCCACGTCCCCACGGTGCGTGCGGCGTGGGCCGGCACGAACATCGCGGCGCCCGTGGCCCAATCCGCGCTCGCGCCGTCGACGTAGTACGCCGGATCCCGGATCAGGTCGCCGAGCGGCGCGAAGGCGGCGGCGCGGCGCCCGCCCAGCAGCGCCTCCCCCAGGGCGCGCAGCAGCGTCGGCTCGCGCCGGAGCGAGTACTTCAGGTCGCCGGCATCGGTGAGGATCCGGGGAACGGCCATCCCGATTCGGGGGTCCGCCTCGACGGCCCGCAGCAGCGTCAGCACGCTCCCCGGCGAGGGCACGGCGTCGGGATTGAGGATGTAGGCCCCGCGCCGGGGGCGCGCGTGCCGCAGGCCGAGGTTGATCGCCGCCCCGTATCCGAGGTTGGCGCCCGCCTCCACCACCTCCGCCCACGGTGCGATCGTGCGCACGAGCCCGGCCGTGCCGTCCGTGGAGGCGTTGTCGACCACGACGACCCGGGCGCTGTCGATCCCGGCGAGCGCCGCCGGGAGCGCCCGCAGGAACTCCGGCACGATCGCCGCCGAATCGTAGGTGACGGCGAGGAGGACGACGTCGGGGGCCCCGCCGGGGGCGGCGCCGGCGGGGGCACCGGCCGGCGGCGGAACGGGCCCGCTCACCAACGCGCCGTCCGCCCGAGCGCGAGGTTGATCCGGCGCCGCGCCGAGGCCACCGCGTGTCGCCAGCCCTCGTATGCGCGCAGGTCCAGGGATGCGGCCTGGAGCAGCAGCGCGCTCCGCACGAGCTGCGCGGTCCAGTCGGCCACCGTGCGCACCCCGTTCGCCTGGGCGGACAGCGGCATTCTCGCGACGAGGTCGGCCTCGGTATGGATGAGGGTGTGCGCGCAGCGGGGGTCGTCCATGTGCTCCTCGGCCACGAACGGGTAGTAGAAGCCGTTCACCGCGCCGGCACGGGCGAGCCGCAGGCAGTAGCCCGTGAACGACTCCTCGGGTCGGAGCCCGCCGTGCCGGTCGACGAGCGCGTGCCGCAGCAGGTAGCCGCTGCCCTGCACCCAGTGGTTACGCATGAGCCGGTGCCCGCCGGCGAAGGCCTCGATCTTCTTCTCCGCGAGCGCCGGACGGAAGTCCTCGGCCGGATGGCGCCAGCTTCCGATCACCCCGAACTCCGGATTCGCCGCGTGCGCCGACTCGAACGTGTCGAGCCATCCGGGCGATACGAGGCAGTCGTCGTCCACCTTGGACACGAAGTCCGCGGTGGATTCCTGCCACAGCCAGTTCGTCGGTTCCCGCAGGCGCACGTTCTCGCGGCTGTGGTGGTAGCGCTCTACCCGCGGATCCGTGCGGAACGGGCGCAGCGCCTCGATGGTGGCCTCGTCGTCGCCGTTGTGCCAGAGCCAGACCCGGTCGCCGGAGCCGAGGGTCTCGAGCAGGCGGGGCAGGCTCAGGTGGAGGTACCCGGCGCTGCGGTAGGTGATCATGACGACGTCCGCGCGCCGGGTCACGGGGTCGCCTCGTCGCGGTCGAACTCGGGTCGGCGCAGGCCGCGGACCCGGATCCGGCGGAGCGTGCCGCCGACCGAGGCCAGCTTGCGGCGGAACGGGAGCCGGCGCCACGGCCGGAACCCGGGCATTCCCCGGTAGGTGGGGGCGGCCACGCCCGCCAGGCGCAGGGTGAGCACCCGCGCCCAGACGGCGCCGCGGGTGCTCACCAGGCTCGGTTGCGACTCCGGCAGGCGAGGCATCGGCAGGGGGCTGCCGGCGACGGCGCCCGCGGCCAGGGCGGCCAGCAGGGCGGCGCGGCCGCGCTCGGTCCGCACGACGACGAGGGACCGGCCGGGCTCCCCCTCGCGCACCGTCCGGTACCAGGGATCGCCGACCGACAGGTCCGCGAACTCTCCGGTGTGATCCGGGCAGATCATGCACCGCCACTGCCGGTGCTTGTTCAGCACCTCGCCCCAGGACTCCTCATAGCTCGCCGAGCGCGCGGTGCCGGCCCGGGTGCGGATCCGGAACCGTCCGGGCCATCCCTCGCCCCGGTAGTCCAGCCTCGTCACCTCGGCGGGATCGGCCTGCAGGCGCCGGACCATCTCCTCGGTGGCGCGGGTCGAGGGCGTGCCGGCGCAGAAGATCCCGATGGACAGGGCGATCTTCGCGGCGAGCTCGGGCCGCAGGTCGGCCGCGGTGCGGATGCCCGCGATGTCGCAGGGCTTGCCGACGACCACGCACGGACCGTCCGCCGATTCGACCAGGTCGAGGCGCTCCCCGGGGCTCGCGGGCGAATACCGTGAGCCGGCCGCCCCGACGATCTCGTCGTAGGTGCGGTTGAGCACGGTCTCGTTGAGCAGCGGCCGGTCGGCGCGCGCCTGGACCTGCAGCGCGCCGACGGCGCGGCCCGAGGTCACGCAGTGGGCGGCGAGCGCGCTGACCACGCCCCCGGAGGATCCCCGGTGCCGGACGGCGGGATCGGTGGACCAGCATTCGTACAGGGCGAGGATCGGCCCCCACTCCCCGCCGAAGGGGGCCCCGTCGAGCGTCCCGGCCGCGTGTTCGAGGCGGGCCCCCGGGCACGCCGCCACGGCCTCGCCGCGGACTGCGCCGGTGATCCCCGCGATCGGCAGCGGGCGCCGACCGACGTCGGGGACGTCCACCATCCGCAGCGCGTCCGGGCGCAGGTGGGCGCACACGCCGCAGCCGGTGCACAGGTGCGCGTCGACGATGCCGTCGATCGAGCTCAGGTCGCGGTTGCTCATGCGATCGCTCGGGCGGTCGCGGGCCCCTGCTGCCACTGCCGGACGTCGTCGAGCACCTCGCGCAGCTGCTCGTGGGAGCGGCGGATCACGGCGGGGGCGGCCTCCGACAGCGCCGCCCCGGTGCTCGCCCGGGCGTCGAAGGCGGCCGTCATCGCCGCCACCGCCGCGGACCCGGTGAGGGCCCGGGCGTCGCCCACCTGGTCGCCCATGCCGCAGGTCTCGAACACCCCCCGGGCCTTGTCACTGTAGGCGTAGGCGTAGGCGGGCACGAGTGAGGACAGGGCCCCGATCGTGGCGTGCATGCGGCTGCCGGCGAACCAGTCGAGCCGTCCGATGCACCACTTGAGTTGGGCCGCGTCCAGTTCCGCGGGCAGCACGGTGGTGCGGCGCCGCTCGGCGTCGCTCAATGCCGAGCGCACGGCGGCGATCGCCGTCACGTCGCTCTCCCCCCGCCCGCCGGGCAGGTGCACGTGGGGCACGAGCACGACGTGCGCTCCGCGCGCGATGAGCGCCCGGATCAGGTCGGTCATCGTGGCGAGGTAGTCCCCCGCCAGGCCGAACCGTCCCGCCGCGGCCGGGCCGTGGAGCAGCCCGCTCACGTTGACCCCCGCCACCGCGTTCCCGGCGAGCCGCTCCAGGAGAATGGCGACCTCGGCGGGCGGCCGGCGCGGCTCGAGCGCGAAGGCGACGTCGACACCGCGCCGGAGCCGGTCGGCGTCCGCGTCCGGCCCGGCGAGCTCGAGCAACCGGTCGTAGCTCCAGCCGTCGCGCGCATAGGCGAGCGTGGCGGCCCGGACCAGCCGTTCGGCGAGGCGGCGCCCCGCGATCGTGGTGAACGGCCCGTAGGTCTGCGGCAGCAGCACGAGTGGCCGCCTCGCCCGGAGCGCGGCGCGCTTGGGGGCGGAGACGGATTCGAGGCGGCCCGGACCGTACAGGTCGGTGAAGCTGTCCCCGGCGCTCAGGTCCAGCACGGCGTCGGCGCGCGCGATCCGGCGCGCGACCGGATTGGCCCAGGGGCCCACGGCCTGCGCACAACGCACCTGCGCCCAACTCTCCGGGCGATACCAGCGGCGCGAACGTCGGACGCCGACGTATTCCACCGTGCTGCGCCCGCCGTGCCAGCCCGGCCCGCCCGGCCCGACCACCACATCCGGCCGGGTGCCCCAGCCGTCGTCCAGCACGCTCACGATGCTGTCCGGGGCATTCCGCTCGACCGCGTCCGCCACCGATCGGCCGAGGGCCTCGACCCCCCGATTGCCGTTGCCGATCGCCGCACCGGCGAGCACGACCCGAAGTCCGGACATACGCCCAGTATGAGCCGCGGGTGTGGCTCGTGGGAATGTACTGTGCCGGTTTCGCATCGACCTTGCGCCCGGTGCACCGACCGCCCCTAGGATGGCAGGAGTCGAGGGAGCACGGCTCATCGTGAGAGAAGGTGGCGTCGGTGGACGTCTGGCGAATCACGCTTGCGGCACTACGGCGGTGGTACATCCTCATTCCGCTGCTGGCCCTGACCGGCTGGGCGGCCGTGTCGGCCGGTCACAGTGTCCATCCCGAGTACGAGGTCGATGCCACGGCGATGCTCACCCCCGGGCAGGCCGAGGCGACGATCCCGAATCCCTACGGTTCGCTCAACGACGCGAACCAGGCCGTCGGGATCGTGCTCAACAGCGCCGAGTCCCACGCGGCGATCGCCGCCCAGGGGCTGAGTACGGACTATGTGGTCACGCCCGAGACGCGCAGCTCCATCATGCGGCTCACCGTGCGGGCCGACGACGCGGACACCGCGATCGCCACCGGGGCGGCGGTGCTCGATCTGGCGACGTCGGAGTTGGCCGCCCGCCAGCAGGCGGCGGGAGTGGCGAAGGCGAGCCGGTTCGGCATCGCCGTGCTCGCGCCCCCCTCCGTGCTCGACGTCGTCTACGACGGCAGGACCCGCATCCAGGCCATCGTCGGCCTGCTCGGCGCCAGTGTGGCGCTCGTCGTCGCCGTGCTCTTCGACGACATCGTCGGGCTCGTCCGGCGCCGCCGCGGCCTGCGGGAGGATGGGCGCGACCGGCGGGAGGCGCCTGCGGGTGCGCCGGCCGGGAGCGCGCTGGTCGATCCCGTCGATCCGGCCGATCCGGACGATTCCGGGGCCACCTCCCCCGCCGGTCCGGCCCCAGGCGTCGCGACCGGCCCGATCGAGCATTCACCGGCGCGCCCGTCCGGGGAGTCCGCCCCCGACCCGGGACGCGAACTCGACCTGTCCGGCTCCTCCTGGACGGATGAGCGGCGATGAAGGGGAGCCGCCGCGCACCCGCTGTGCCATCGATGCCGTCGATACCAACGATCCCGGCGATCCCGCTGATCCCGGCAATGCCGGCCCTGCCTGCGGGGTGAGTCGCGGATGAGCCGGTCCGGCCGGGCGCCCACGTCCACGCTCCCGCGCGCCGCATCCCGCGACGAGTGGGACCCCGCGCTGCTGCGCACGCCGACCGTACTCCGGCGGCTCCGGACGCACTGGATCCCGCTGCTGCTCCGGCGCCGGCAGGTCACCGTGCTCGGCCTGCTCGTCGCCTTCCTCGCCCTGCAGTTCCTCATCCCGTCCCGGCTCGTCATCGGCGGGATGGGGGCCGTGGGGCGCCCCTCGGTGGCGGTCGGGGTGATGATCGCCTTCCTGTGGTGCCTGTGCGCCGTCCGCCCGCACCGGCTGCCCGGGGGCGTCACGCCGATTCGACTGGTGCTCGGCCTCTTCGTGGCCCTGCAGCTGTTCGGCTACGCGGTCGGGGTCGATCGCGGCCCCACGGCGGGTGAACTGAGTGCGGCGAATATGTGGCTCATCTTCATCGTCGCCATGGCCGGGGTCGCGCTCGCCGCCGCGGACGGGCTCCACGACCGCCGCGACGTGGACCGGCTCCTCCAGACCCTCGTGGCCGTCGCGGCGGCGATGGCCGTGGTCGGGGTGCTCCAGTTCACCGGGATCGTGGACCTCACCCGGTATATCCGCATTCCGGGACTGCATCTCAATGCCGACCTCATCGCCGTCGGAGCGCGCGGCGACGGCCACTTCCCGAGGGTGGCCGGCACCGCGAACCACTACATCGAATTCGGCGTCGTGCTCGCGATCGTGCTGCCGATCGCGCTGCACTACGCGCTCTTCTCCCCCCGCGGGCGCACCCGGGCATGGCGCTGGGTCGCGGTCGGCCTCATCGCGTCCGGCATCCCGTTGTCGATCTCCCGATCCGCGATCCTCACCGTGGTCATGACGATGGGCCTGCTGGCCGTGGTGTGGCCGTGGCGGCATCGGTACAACGCCGCGGTCGTCGCCGTGCTCGCCACGGCCGCATTCCACGTCGTCAATCGCGGGGTGCTGGGAACGATCAAGGGGCTGTTCCTCAACGTGGACGACGATCCGAGCGTGCTCGACCGGATCGCCCGCACCGGCTATGTGATCGACCTGTGGAGCCGGCGCCCGTGGCTCGGCCGCGGAGCCGGGATGATCACCCCCGAGCGGTACATCCTGCTGGACAACCAGCTCTACATGACCCTCCTCGCCGGCGGGGTGATCGGACTGACCGGATTCGTCCTGCTGTTCCTCGTGCCGTACCTGCAGGCCCGCAGCATCCGGCTCCGGGCGCGGGACCAGGAGACCCGCCATCTCGGACAGGCGCTCGCGGTCACGCTGCCCGCCGCGTTCATGGCGAGCGGAACGTTCGACTCGTTCTCCTTCTCCACCTTCGTGGGCACGATGTTCGTCGTGTTCGGCACGATCGCCGCGCTGCATCGGGTCGAGGGGATCAGCGTGCACACCCCGCTACAGCCGGCCGCGCCCGGGGACCGGTACGTCGCCACCCCGGTGATGGCCGACATCCGCGCACGGCTCCGGGCGGGCTGGAGCGGCGGGGCCCTCCTGCGAAGGCCGCCGGCCCCGTCCGACGCCGCGCCGGCCGGCCCGCCCCTCGGGTCGCCGACGGGTCGGGACGCTATGCCGCAGGCCCCTCCCGCGAGAGAATGAGACGACGCAAGGACGCCACGCGCGCGACCCGCACCCGCCACCCACCGGAATCCGTTCGGAGGTCCTCATGCGCCGATCCCCACGCACCCGAGCTGTCGCGGCCGGGCTGCTCCTCAGTGCGACGATGACGATGGCGGCCGGCTGCAGCGGGTCCGACCCACAGCCGGACCGGGCGGGAGGCCCGGCGCCCGCCCCGTCGCCGGCGGACGATCGGACGACGCCCCCCGAGGACCCGTCCGAATCCCCGTTCACGGAGGTCGACGTCGTGGACACGATCGCGACCGACCTCCGATCTCCCTGGGCGGTGGCGTTCCTGCCGGACGGCTCCGCGCTCGTCACCCAGCGCGACTCCGGCACGGTGCTGCACGTCACCGGCCACGAGGTCTCCCAGGTCGACGCCGGTGGGCCGGACGGCGCCCTGCCGCAGGTGCATCACGAGACCGAGGACGGGCTGCTCGGCATCGCCGTCGGACCGGACGGGGGAATCTACCTGTACCTGACCACGGCGGCGGACAACCGGGTGATCCGGATGGACCTGGAGGGTGAGCGGCTCGTCGATCCCCGGGTCGTGCTGGACGGCATCCCCTCGGGGTCCCATCACGACGGCGGGCGGCTCGCGTTCGGCCCCGACGGGTACCTGTACATCACCACGGGAGACACCCGGGAACCGAGCCTCTCGCAGGACATCGACAGCCTCGCCGGGAAGATCCTGCGGGTGAGCACGACCGGCGAGCCCGCACCCGGGAACCCGTTCGGCAACGAGGTCTGGAGCTACGGCCATCGCAACGTGCAGGGGATCGGCTGGACGGACGACGGGCGGATGTACGCCTCGGAGTTCGGGGAGAACAGCTTCGACGAGCTCAACCTCATCGAACCGGGCGGCAACTACGGCTGGCCGGCGGTCGAGGGATGGGCGGGCGACCCGCAGTACGTCGATCCCCTCGTCACCTGGCCGACGTCCGAGGCGTCGCCGTCGGGGATCGCGGTGACCGACGACGGCGTCTGGGTGGCGGCGCTCCGGGGCGAGCGGCTCTGGTTCGTGCCCCTCGAGCCGGGCGGCGCGGTGGGCGAGCCGCGCGACTACCTCGACCTGGGCCGGCTGCGGGACGTGCTCGCGACCCCGGACGGCGGGCTGTGGGTCGTCACCTCGAACACCGACGGGCGCGGCGACCCGCGAGGATCCGACGACCGGATCGTCCGGGTGGAGACCTCGTGAGGGTGCGGCCCCGTGGGCATCGCGGGAAACACGGGGCGCACGGGCCTGTGCCGCCGCGCCGTCAGCGCGCCGCGTCGTTCCGCTCGGGTGGCAGGTAGGCGGCCGCCTGCACCCGGAACAGCTCGGCGTACTGGCCGCCGGCGGCCATGAGCTCCTCGTGCGTGCCGTGCTCCGCCACGGCTCCCGCGTCCATGACGTAGATCCGGTCGGCGCTGCGCACGGTGGAGAAGCGGTGCGAGATGACGAGCGCGGTCCGTCCTTCGAGGGTCTGTCGCAGGCTCGTGAACAGCTCGTGCTCGGCGCGCGGATCCAGGGCGGCCGACGGCTCGTCGAGGATGACCAGCGGCGCGTCCCGATAGTACGCGCGGGCGATCGCCACGCGCTGCCACTGGCCACCGGAGAGGTCGGCGCCGCCCGCGAACAGCCGGGACAGCGGCGTCAAGTAGCCGCCGGGCAACGCCTCGATCGCGTCCGCGGCCCCGGCGGCCCGGGCCGCCCGGGCCACCCGGGCGCGGTCGGCCGGCTGCGAGACGTCGCCCGCCGCGATGTTCTCCTCCGCGCTGAGCGCGTAGCGCACGAAATCCTGGAAGATGACGGCGGTCCGCGCCCGCACGCTCGCCGGCGACCACTCGCGGATGTCGGTGCCGTCCCATCGGATCGCGCCCGCCTCCGGCTCGTACAGCCCGGCGAGGAGCTTCGCCAGGGTGGTCTTTCCCGAGCCGTTCTCCCCCACGAGTGCCACGATCTCGCCGGCCCGGAGCTCCACCGTGGCGCCGTCGACGGCCGGCTGCTCCGATCCCGGGTAGGTGAACGCGACCCGTTCCCCGCTCACCCGGCCGAATCCGGCCGGGGCCTCGGGCCCGCGTGTGTCCTCCTGCGCGGGCCCGGCGAGCCGGAGGAACCCCTCGAGGTCGTCGAGGAACAGGCCGGACTCGAAGATCCGCTGCACCCCCGCGAAGAGCGCCTGCACCTGGGTGGCCAGCATTCTGATCGCGACGATCGCGGCGCCGGCTCCGGCGACGGTGACCCGCCCCGCGAGGATCATCCACACGAGCGCGGCGAAGGTGAGCACGAGCATGATCGCGCTGCCCAGGTTTCCGAGCACCGAGAGCCGCGCGCGGCGCCGCAGGTGCGCGGCGAGGTCGCCCAGATAGGTGGCGTAGACCGCTGCGAAGCGTCCGTGGAGCCAGGTCGAGAGCTGGAAGGCCCGCACCTCCTTGGCCTCGTCCCGACCGGTCTGGGTGAGGGTGAGGTACTGGCGCATGCGCAGGGCGGGCGTCTGCGCGACCGAGAAGTCGAACTCGAGCCGGCTCTCGCGGCGGCTCGAGAGCAGCACCGGCAGGCCGCCGAGGACCAGCAGCGGCAGCAGCAGCGGGCTGATGCTCACGAGTGCGGCGCCGACGCCGACGCCCGCGGCCAGCGCGCCCCCCATCGCGATGAGGCCCTGCGTCACCTGATAGGGCCGCGAGAGCGCGTTCGACTGGACCCGTTGGAGCCGGTTGAAGAAGTCGGGTGACTCGAAGCTCGCGAGCCCGACCCCCGTCGAGACGGCGAGGACCCGGTCCCACATCGAGCGCGCGACCAGTTCGCCGAGCATCCGCTGCATGTGCCCCTGGACCGCGCCGACGATCGAGGAGACGGCGGTCAGGGCGGCCAGCAGCACCACCGGCACCCACAGTGACGCCGTAGCGACCGGGGCGTCCTCGAGCGCGAGCACGGCCGCCAGCACCGACTGCACCGCGAGCACCTGGCCCGCGAGCGCGAGCGCCGCGACGACCTGGAGCGCCAGGAGCCCGACGAACAGCCCGCGGCCCGAGGCCCACACGAGGCGCAGGCTCGCCCGGATGAGCAACGAGAGCCGGCCGATCGACCGGCGCTGTGCCCGCGCCTGCGCCCGCAGGGTGACGGGGTCGACGTCCTCGTCGCCGTCAGCCGCCATCCCGGGCCTCCTCCAACGCGTCGACCTTCATTCAACCAAACGACCCGTCGTTTTCGTACCCGAATCCGGCGGCGGGATCGGGCCTTCCCGAACAGGCGGTCAATACGCGCCCCGACCCTCGAACACCGCCCGGAACGTGCGCAACAGGATCACGAGGTCTCCCCGGATCGACCAGTTGTCGGCGTAGTCGAGATCGAGTCGGACGGTCCGCGCCCAGTCGAGATCCGAACGGCCGCTCACCTGCCACAGCCCGGTCATGCCCGGGCGCACCCGCAGCCGCTGGCGTATGTCGTCGTCGTAGCGGGCGGCCTCGCCGGGCAGCGGCGGGCGGGGCCCGACGAGGGACATCTCGCCGCGTACGACGTTCCACAGTTGCGGGAGTTCGTCGACCGAGTACCGTCGCAGGAGCCGCCCGACCCGGGTCACGCGGGGGTCGTTGCGGAGCTTGAACAACACGACGTTGCCGTCGTTGCGCGCCTCGAACTCCGAGCGCCGGCGGTCGGCGTCCGCGGTCATCGTGCGCAGCTTCATCATGTCGAACGGCTGACCGTGGCGCCCGATCCGCCGCTGCCGGTAGAAGGTCCGCCCGGGGGAGTCGAGATGGATGAGCGCGGCGCTGATGGCGATCACGGGCGCGAACAGGAGGAGGAGCACTCCGGCCAGGACCCGGTCGATCGCCGACTTCGCGAGGGCCTCCACCGGGCCGCGGGCCGTCGCGACCGCGAGCATCGGTGTCCCGTTCACGACACACAGCTCGAGGCGCTCCGATGCCACGTCGACGATATCCGGGGCCACGAACACGTCGATATCGCGGCGCTCCAGGCGCCAGCACAGGCGGCGGAACTCCACAGCCCCCATCGACCCCGCCCCGACGACGATCGAGCGGATGCCGCCGTCGACGGCGACGTCCGCGGCGTCCTCGACGGCCCCGAGCACGGGCGGGCCGGCCGTGGGCAGGGCCGTCGTCCCCGCCGGCGTGCAGACTCCGACGACGTCGAGACCGGACCCACCCGCGGCCCGGCACAGCCCGACGAGCCGGTCGAGTTCGGCGACCTCTCCCACGACGAGCGTCGGCGAGCCGGTCCGGCCGCGCCGGCGGGCGCGGCGGATCGCGAGCGATCCGAGGACGTGCAGTCCCGCGACCATTCCACTCGCGAGCACCACCGTGGCCAGCAGGGCCGGCACCGGCACGGGAGCCCGGAACCGGAGTTGATAGCCCAGGACCAGCAGGAGGGCCCAGAGGCCGCCCGCTCGAAGCACACGGGCCCGGTCCCGCGCGCCGGGGGACGACGTGCGACGCGATGTCCGGCCCAGGACGGCCGAGACGATCCCGTAGCCCGCTCCGGCCGCGAGTCCGAGGAGCGCCCGCCCCTCGGGGGTGAGGGCGGCGTCCGGGACCAGCACGACCGCGACGGCCGTTCCCGCGATGAGCGCCTCGGTGAGGCTCCGGCCCGACCGGTGCAGCCATCGAGGGCGGCGGCCGGTCGCGACGCCGCGCCACGCAGCCCGGGCCGTGGCGCGCACTGAACCGGCAGGGTGGGCGGAGCCGGCAGAGTCGACAGGGTAGGCAGAGCCGGCAGGGTAGGCCGAGCCGGCAGGGTAGGCAGGGTAGGCGGGCTCGGGCGGCGGGGCTCCCACGGGCCTCGGCCCCGGGTAGGCTCCCTCGTACACCGCCATCGTCCGACTGCCTTCCACTCCACTACGCCGACGAAGATCCACCACGCGCAGCGACGTTCGTCCCGATATGCGGACCTTCGTCTAGCGCGTAGCCTCAACTCAACTCCCGGGGACGACGTTTGAGCAGGGCCCGCGGAGGTGAACCGCGGGTGAGCCCGCCCGGGGCGCGGCACGATCGTCGGACCGGTCGAGGGTGAGACGTCGCGCACCCGCCGCTCACCCCCACCATCCAGGGCGGCCCGATCACGCAGCCGGACGCGGGTCGCCCCGGTCGAAGTCGACGCCTCCCGAGGCACTTACAATCCGGCACTTCCGTCGACATCGACACCCCTGCTGGATAGACTTACGGCTCACGCGGGTGACCCGGGATGGGCCCGTCGTCCGCGCGAGTCATCCCTTTGTATCTCCGCCCACCGCAGTAGCAGGTTCGCACCATGGGTGTCTCAGGAATGTCCGACCCGGAACAGTCCCGGCAGTTCACGTTGCCCCGGATCGCCGACCACGACGCCTCGGCCACGGCCCTCCTCGACCGGTTGGGCGACGCCACCGCGTTCCCGCTGCGGATCCTCCAGGCACCCCGGGGGTACGGCAAGACCGCGCTGGCGGTCACGTGGCTGCGGGCGCAGCGCGGCCGAGTGGACATACGTTTCGCCCGCCTGACCACGGCCGCCAACGACCGTGCGGGGTTCTGGCAGGAGTTCCTCGATTGCCTCGAGGGCCGGGCCCCCGAGGTGGGCGGCCGAACCGCGCCGACGTCCGCGGCGACCCAGGAACGGGCGATCCGGATGGTGGCGGGTCTGGCGGATCCGACCCTCATCGTCCTGGACGACTACCACGAGGCGGGATCGCAGGCCGGGGCGAACGAGATCGATGCCGTGCTCGTCGACCTCCTGCGCCAGAACCCTCAGGTGTTCATCATGGTGGCCGGGCGCCGGCCGCGGGCCCTCGACTCGCTCGGGCCGCTGTCCGTCGACGCGTTCATCGTCGGCGCGGACGATCTTCGAATGACGGCGACCATGACCGCGGAGCTCGCGCGCTCGATCGGGTTGACGCTCGACCGGCGGGGGGCGGAGCGGCTGACCGGTGAGCTCGGCGGCTGGCCCGCGCTCGTCCGGGCGGCGATCCACCAGGCGATCCTCACCGACGATCCATCGACTCCGCCGGAGTCGTTCGCCGGCCAGTACATCGCGGCGGCCTTCCACGAGCTGGCCTCCCCCGCCCTCCGGGATTTCGCCCTCTCGACCGCCGTTCCGTCCGAATTCGACCTGCAGACGGCCCGCGCCCTCGGTTCCGAGGAGGACGCCTGGGCCATGATCAGCGAGCTCACCGCGAGCGGACTGCTGGGCGCGACGCCCGCACCGTCCGGTTCCGTCTACGCCTACGCACCCGCCGTCAGGCGAACCCTCCTCGGGGTCATGCGGCAAACCTCCGCCGAGCTGGAGCCGCGGGCCTACCGCACGCTCATGCAGCAGGCGGTCCGCGGCGACGACCCCGCCACCGCCCTCTTCTACGCGACCCAGTCGCGCGATTGGCCGGCGGCGCTCGAGGTGATCGAGGCCTGCTGGGACCGTCTGCTCCTCGAGGCTCCCGACGTGCTGGGCGCGGCGAGCCGGGTGCTGCCCGCGGCGAAGGTGTCCATCGACGCCCGATTGCGCATGGCGCGGGACCACCTCGAGCCGACGGGCGAGCGCAGACGCCGTCTGCATCCCTACGAACCGGGCGGGCTCTCGGCCCGGCTCAACGCCTCCGTGATCGCCGGCCGAGGCTCGAACGTCCGCGACGACGAGCTGCTCGCGCTCCTGCAGTGGGGGGTCGCCCTGCTCGCCACGGGGGACCTGGTCACCTCCGCTTATGCGTTCGCCCAGGCCCATACGTGGGCGACCGCACGCAAGGACGGCGGATCCGCGCTCGCGGCCGTCGGCGCCGCCCTGGCACATGCACTGCGCGGTGAGCCGGCGTTGGCCGCGCCGTGGCTCGCCGACCCGGGGCTGCCCGCCTGGCGGCAGACGCTCGACGGCGAGGACCACCAGGACGCGCTCCTACTCGCCCTCGAGGCGGCGCGCGCCCTCGTGCTGGTCGACACCGACGACGCGGGCGCGGTCCCGGCCGCACTCGCCCTGGCCGACGACCCCCGTCGCAACGACCTGTCGTCACTGTGCGTCTTCATCCGCGCCCAGGCGATCCTGCAACACGGGGATGAGCCCGCGATGCTCACGCACGCCACGAATGCGCGCGCGGCGCTCGACGTCACCCGGCGCGGATCGATGGCCGAGACGTACCTGGCCATCGTCCTGGTCGACCTGCTCCTCGCCTGCGAGATGCCGTCCTCCGCCCGGGAGGTCCTGGAGTTCGTCGAGCCCCGACGCGATCTGCGGATCGCGCTCGGGCGCATCCATCTCGCCGAGCGGCGGTTCGGCAAGGCGCTCGAGGACGCCGAGCACGTCCTGCGCGACCAGAGCCCGCTCGGTCGCTACGTGCTCGAGGCCCACCTGCTCGCGGCCCGCGCCCACGACGGCGCCGGCCGGCTGCCGGCCGCCCACGCGGAGCTGCGGGCCGCCGCGGACCTCGCGCTGATCCACGGACGCACCGCTCCGTTCGGTTCGATGCCGCCGGGCCGGTTCATGTCGCTCGCCGGCAACGATCCGTCGCTGCAGGGGCTGCGCCCGGACCTCTACCGGCCCGACGACGGATCCGGGCCGCGGATCGTCACGCTCACGCCGCGCGAGGCACAGGTCTTCCATGCGCTGCTCGAGCATCTCGGTCCGGTCGGCATCGCTCAGTCCCTCGGGCTCTCACCCAACACGGTCAAGACCCATGTGCGGACCATCTATCGAAAACTCGGCGTCAGCAGCCGCGCGGACGCGATCGAGCAATCCAACCGGGTTCGGATCTCCACCTGATCCGCCCCGTCCGAGCACCGTCAGAAGTCGGAGGTACGTCCCATGTCCACAGCGATCGCGGGCGGCCGGGCCCTACCCCGGATCTCGCGCCTCTTCACGACGCCGGCACCGGGAGCGCTCCCGGTGTTCGGACGGACGGCGCCCATGGTCGTGTTCCGAGCGCCCCGCGGATGGGGCAAGACGACGACCGCCGCGGCCTGGCTGCGCTCCCTCGGCGACGAGCACACGTTCGACTGGCTCACCCTGACCCGTGAGACCGCCGAGCCCGAGTTCACGGCGCTGCTCTCGGCCTCGACGAAGCGGCTGTGCGGCGCCACCGGGACCCACCGCCCCCTCACCCCCGACGGGCGCACCGAGCATCGCTGGCTGGTCGTCGACAACCTCCACCTGGTCACCTCCCCCTCGGTCGACGACGCCCTCGTCGACCTGGCCACGAGCGACGAATACCTGCACGTGCTGGTGACGAGCGAGTCCGAACGCCCGATCGAGACGCTCGCCGAGGTCGAGGCCGACGGCCTGGTCTGCCGGGCCCCCGAGCTGCGGCTCACCGGTGCGGAGGTGCAGACCATGGCACGCGCGTTGGGGATCACGATGGGCCCCGAGACGGCGTGGCACTTCGCCAACGAGGTGCTCGGCTGGCCGGCGCTCGTACGCTGCCTCCTGCTCGCACACGACGACTCGTGGCCGCTGTCCGCGGATGCGCGCGAACGCGTCTGCGAGTACGTGGAGATCCTCGCACGAGGCAGCGCCGCGGACTCGACGATCCACGACGCGATGCGGATCGCCTTGGCGAGCCGGCCGGACGGCGAGATCATGCGGCTGCTCATCGGTCACGACGCCGGTCCCACGAACGAGTTGCGCAGGCTCCGCTCGGACGGTTTCCTCGGCCCCGACGGTCACCTCACCCGCACCGTGCGCGACGCGCTCTCCGACGCCCTGGCCGAAACCGACCCCCACGCCTTCCGGCAGCTCCACAGCGCCCTCGCCCATTGGTACGAACGGCACGGGAGCATCGGGCGCTCGCTCGAGCACGCGGCCCGCGCCGGGGACGAAGCGCATTGCCGGGCCCTCCTGCGCGGCTCGTGGCTCGAGGTCACGGCGCACGACGGCCCGGCGCGGCGGGCCCTCGCGGTCGCCGACCGGTCGGATCCGGACGGCGACACCCGCCTCGAGCTCCTGCGCGCCCGCCTCCAGCCCGAGGGCGGGCCCCGGCCGGCCTCTCGACCCTCGGTGGAGTCGACGCGCATCGAACTCGAGTGGATCGTGGCTCGCCTCGGCGCGATGGACAGTCCCTCGAGCGTGGCCGGGATGACCCGGCAGGCGACCGCCCACGCCGACCTGCTCGGCGACGCGGCGCTGTCGGATCGGGCCGCGGCGACGGCGGCCCTGACCTACGCCGCGTACGGCGCCACGGCGGACGCCCGCCGGTGGCTCGCCGGATCGAGTGCACCCGAGGCGGATGCGCTCCGCCGGGCCGCCTCTCTCCTCATCGCCCGGGACACCCTCGCGGTCGACCCGCACCCACCGGCCGACTCGACCGACTCGACCGACCCGACCGACCCAGCCGACCCGACCGACCCAGCCGACTCGACCGGCGTCATGTCCGTCGCCGCTCTGTCCGACGGGCCCGGCGGGTCCGACAGGTCCGACATGTCCGGCGGGTACGACATGTCCGCGGACTGGCTCGCCCTGCTCGACGCCCCGGTGTCCGCAGGCCTTCCGCGCGCGCAGTCGACGGGCGCGCCGAGCCGCGGCGCACGGGTCGTGGCGCTGCAGCGCCACCTCGCCTCGATCCCCCGGCGCGAGTCGTTCTCCCTCGTGACCGTCGAGACGCTCGCGACGCTGGCTGCGGCGCTCATCGCGGACCAGCAGTTCGCCCGCTGCCACGAGGTGCTGACCGAGGTGATGCCGACCCATCCGGCCCTGCGTACCGCCCGGGCCCGCCTCTCGCTCTGCCTGGGTGATGCCCGCGACGCCCTCGTGCTGACCGAACACCGACCGGGTGGAGAGCCGGAGCCGACGCCACGCGACAACGTCACCCGCGCCCTCGTCCGGGCCTGCGCCCTCGTCCGGCTCGATCGGTCCGGGGAGGCGGCCGCGGAGCTGGAGCATGCGCTCCTCATCGCGCGCGCGCACGAGCTCCTGCATCCGTTCCGGCTCGTGCCGACGGCGGACCTGGCCAGGATCGTCCGGTCCGCCCCCCGGCTCCGCGAGCTCATGTGGTGGGGCGAGCTCGACCGGCTCGACACGGCGCTCACGCCCACTCCCCCGGTCCCGGAGCTCTCGCAGAGCGAGCAGCGGGCGCTGACCCTCCTCGCGGAGGGAATGCCGCTCGCGGCGGCGGCCAGCCGGATGTTCATCTCGACGAACACGGTCAAGTCCCAGCTGCGGTCGGCCTACCGAAAGCTCGGGGTGCACAACCGCGCCGAGGCCGTCGCGCGGGCCCGGGAGCTCCTCCTCATTCCGCCCCGCCCCCGCCCGGGGGCCGATTCCGTCGAGCTGCTCGACGGAATCGACCGGCGGGCCGGGTAGCGGCCGCGGGTGCTGAGCTCGGGTGCGCTCAGGAGCGCGGACGCAGTCGCAGTTCCTGCATGCCACCGTCGACGGCGAGGTTGACCCCGGTCGTCGAGGTCGCCAGCGGCGAGGCGAGGGAGAGCACGGCGTGGGCCACCTCCGCGGGGGAGACGAGCCGGCCGTGCGGCTGGCGCGCCTCGAGCGCGGCGCGTTCGGCGTCCGGATCGTCCGCCTTGGCCAGCAACCGGCCGATCCAGGGGGTGTCGGCCGTGCCCGGGGAGACCGCGTTGACGCGGATGCCCTCACCGAGGTGGTCGGCCGCCATGGCGCGGGTGAGCGCGGCGATCGCACCCTTCGAGGCGCTGTAGAGCGCCCGCTGCGGCAGGCCGGCGGTCGCGGCGATCGAGGCGGTGTTGACGATCGCCGCCGCGGCCGACCGGCGCAGGTGCGGCAGGGCCGCGCGGGCCACGCGCACCATGCCGAGCACGTTGATGTCCCACACCCGATGCCACTCGTCGTCGTCGTTCGTCTCGATCGTGCCCTGCGCGCCGATGCCGGCGTTGTTGATCACGATGTCGATTCCGCCGAACTCCTCGGCGACGGCCGCGATCGCGGCCCGCACCGAGGCGTCGTCGCCGACGTCGGCGGTGTACCCACGGTGGGTATGGGGGGCATGGGGGGCATGGTCGGCGCTGTGGCTGCTCGCGTCCGGGTTCAGGTCGAGCACCGCGACCCGGGCGCCGCGATCGGCGAGCGCGTCGGCGATGGCCGCTCCGATGCCGCTGGCTCCGCCGGTCACGACGGCCACCAGGCCTGCGAATTCTGCGCTCATGCCGCTCATGCCGCCCCTCCTGCCATCGGGGCCGAGCCGACCTCGACGAAGGCGTGCCGCTGGCGGCCGATGCCCTCGATCTCGACCTCGACCACGTCGCCGGCGCTCAGGTACGGGAACCGGCCCGAGAGGGCCACGCCCTGCGGCGTGCCGGTGATGACCAGGTCGCCCGGCTCGAGCGCCATGAACTGGCTCAGGTGCCACACGATGTAGCGGGTGTCGAAGATCATGTCGGCGGTGACCGAGTCCTGGCGCGGCTCCCCGTTGACCCAGGAACGCAGCCGCAGGTTGCCCGCGTCCACCTCGTCGGCGGTCACGAGCACCGGGCCCGTCGGGCTGAATCCCGGCGAGCACTTGCCCTTCGACCACTGCCCGCCGGAGACCTCGAGCTGGAACGTCCGCTCGGACAGGTCGTCCACCACGGTGTAGCCGGCGATGTGATCGGCCGCCTCCGCCACGGAGTCCAGGTAACTGGCCCGTTTGCCGATGACGAGCGCGAGTTCGACCTCCCAGTCGGTCTTCTCGCTTCCCCGGGGGATCTCCACGGCATCGTCGGGTCCCCCGAGCGTGTTCGGGTGCTTGAAGAAGATGACCGGGAGCTCCGGCGGCGCACTCCCCGATTCCGCGGCGTGCGCGGCGTAGTTCATCCCCACGCACACGATCGCCGTCGGGCGGGCGATCGGCGCGCCGATCCGCAGTCCGGCCGGGTCGATGGTCTCGAGCGTGCCGGCGGCCAGGGCGGCGGCCACCTCGCCCTGCCGGTGCTCGAGGAACTCGCCGTCGATATCGGCGGTGATCGGCCGCAGATCGTAATGGGCCTCCTCCGTCACCAGAACGGGAATCTCCGACCCCTGTGGGCCGAGTCGGGCAAATCGCATCCGTACCTCCTCGTGTGAGCGACGGCCCCGCCGCCGAACATCGGAACTCTCAGCCATGATACTCACGGATCCCTCGGCAGTCGTGACGCTTGACCCTTAAACATCAGATGTCTAAGCTGGTCGTGTCCCGGGCTGCGTGCATCCGCTGGAAGGCCCTGAATCAGTGTAGAGAAGAGCCATGTCGACCATCATCGCCGTTGATCTCGCGGATGTCCGCTTCCCCACCTCCCTCAGCCTCGACGGTTCGGATGCGATGAATCCCGACCCGGACTATTCGGCGGCCTACCTGACGATCCGGACCGATACCCCCGACCCCGCCGACGCCGGGCACGGGTTCGTGTTCACGATCGGCCGCGGCAACGACGTCCAGCTCGCCGCGATCGAGGCACTCGCCGATCACATCGTCGGCCGCAACGTCGAGGAGCTCCTCGCCGATCTGGGGGCCGCCTCCGACCTGCTCACCCGCGACTCCCAGCTGCGCTGGCTCGGCCCCGAGAAGGGGGTCATCCACATGGCCATCGGCGCCGTGGTCAACGCCCTGTGGGACCTCAAGGCCAAGCGCGCCGGCCTGCCGCTGTGGAAGCTGCTCGCGACCATGAGCCCGGCCGAGCTCGTCGACCTCGTCGACTTCCGCTACCTGAGCGACGCCCTGACCCGCGACGAGGCCCTCGAGATCCTCGAGGCCGCCGAACCCGGCCGCGCCGAGCGCGTCGCCCACCTCGAGCAGGCCGGCTACCCCGCCTACACCACCTCGCCCGGCTGGCTCGGCTACTCCGACGAGAAGCTCGCCCGCCTCTGCGCGGAGGCGATCGCCGAGGGGTTCACCCAGATCAAGCTCAAGGTCGGCGCGGACCTCGACGACGACGTCCGCCGCATGCGCATCGCCCGCGACGTGTGCGGCCCCGACTTCCCCATCGCCGTCGACGCCAATCAGCGGTGGGACGTGGCGGAGGCGATCCGCTGGATCACGGCCCTGGCCCCGTTCGACCCGCACTGGGTGGAGGAGCCCACGAGCCCCGACGACGTGCTCGGCCACGCCGCCATCGCGCGCGCCATCGCCCCCATCCCCGTCGCGACCGGCGAGCACGTGGCCAACCGGGTGGTGTTCAAGCAGATGCTCCAGGCGAAGTCCCTGTCCTACCTGCAGATCGACTCCGCGCGCGTGGGCGGGGTGAACGAGAACATCGCCAACCTGCTGCTCGCCGCCAAATTCGGCGTGCCCGTCTGCCCCCACGCGGGCGGCGTCGGGCTGTGCGAGGCCGTCCAACACCTGTCGATGTTCGACTACGTCGCGGTCACGGGCACCATGGAGGGCCGGGTGATCGAGTACGTCGACCACCTCCACGAGCACTTCGTCGTTCCGACAGTGATCGAGCGCGGCCGCTACCGCGCCCCGTCGGCGCCGGGCACGGGTATGGAGATGCGCGCCGAATCGATCCTGGCGAACACGTTCCTGCCGCCGGCGAAGCTCGGGGACGACGCCCTCCGCCCCGCGTAGGAGCGCTCGCCCGGCCGCGTCGCGCCCCGGCGTGCCCGCTCCCTCGACCGTCCACGGACCATCTGCGAACATCTGCACTCACCCGCGAATACACCGCCGCCGCCCCCGAAAGGCTGTCACATGAACGCGCTCACCTCGATCGACGGGCGCCTCGGCTTCGGCGCCGCCGGCTTCGGGAACCTCTTCGCCGAACGGTCCAAGGAGCAGGTCCACCAGATCGCCGAGGCGGCGTGGGACGCCGGCATGCGCTACTTCGACACGGCCCCGCACTACGGTCTCGGTCTCTCGGAGCGGCGCCTCGGCGCGTTCCTGGCCACGAAGCCGCGGGAGGAGTTCGTGCTCTCGACGAAGGTGGGCCGGCTGCTCACGCCGGTGAGCAACCCGACCGGCGCGCTCGACCTGGCCAACGACTTCCACGTGCCGGCCGATCACGAGCGCGTGCAGGACTACACCGCCGGCGGCATCCGCCGCAGCATCGAGGACTCGCTCGAACGACTCGGCCTCGACCGCATCGACATCGCCTACCTGCACGACCCCGACAAGGCCGAGATCGGGCTGGACGCCGCGCTGGACCAGGCGCTTCCCGCGCTCGAGCAGCTCCGCGCCGAGGGGATCGTCGAGGCGGTCGGCGTCGGCTCGATGTCCACAGCGGCGATGGTCGCGGCGGTGCGCCGGGCCGACCTCGACGTGCTCATGTGCGCCGGCCGCTACACGCTCCTCGAACAGGGCGCCGCGGCCGAGTTGCTGCCGCTGTGCCTGGAACGGGATGTCCGCGTGGTGACCGCCTCGATCTTCAACTCCGGCCTGCTCGCGCGCGCCACGCCCTCGCGGAGCGGCCGCTACGAGTACGGTGCCGTGCCGCCCGAGCTGTACGAGCGGGCCGTCGCGATCGCCGCGGTGTGCGCCCGGCACGGCGTCGAGCTGCCCACCGCCGCGCTGCAGTACACGCTGCGGCACCCGGCGGTCGCCGCCGTGGTCGTGGGCATCAGCCGGCTCGAGCAGGTGGCCCAGAACAACGAGCGGATGGCCGTGCCCGTGCCCGACCGACTGTGGTCCGACCTCGCGGCCGAGGGGCTCATCCCGGCATGAGGACGATCGATGCGCACCTGCACCTGTGGGACCTCGCCGGCGGCGGCTACACGTGGATCACCCCGGAGCTCGGCCCGCTCCACCGCACGATCGGCCCGGCCGAGGCCCGCGCATTCCACGAGGCGGCCGGCTACGACGGCGCGATCCTCGTGCAGGCCGACGACACCCGCGCCGACACCGACGCGATGCTCGCCGTCGCGGCGGCCCACGACTGGGTGCTCGGCGTCGTGGGCTGGGTTCCGCTGACCGATCCGGAGGAGGCCGCGGCGCAGCTGGCCCGCTATGCCGGGCGGCCCGCCGGCGGCAGGCTCGTGGGCATCCGCCAGCTCATCCACGCCGATCCCGATCCGGGCGTGCTCGACCGCGCGGCGGCGCGCGAGACCCTCGCCCTGCTCGCCGGCGCCGGGCTGCCCCTCGAGGTCCCCGACGCCTTCCCCCGCCACCTCGACCAGGCGGCGCGCGTCGCCGCCGACCTGCCCGGGCTGACGGTCGTGATCGACCACCTCGGCAAGCCGCCCGCCGAGGCCGGCGCCTTCGCCGAGTGGGCGGCCCAGCTGCGGGCCGCGGCCGAGCAGGACAACGTCGTGGCGAAGGTCTCCGGCCTGCACCACGGCGGGCGGCTGCTGCCCGCCCGCGTGCTCGACGCGGCCTGGAACGTGGCCCTCGAGGCCTTCGGGCCGGGCCGGCTCATGCTCGGATCCGACTGGCCGATGCCGATGCTCGGCGGCGACGCGGCGCTCGCGGACGACGTCGCGCGCCGCGACCGACTCCTCGCTACCCTCGACGCGAGGGACCGGGGATCGATCTGCTCCGGCACCGCCACCCGCGTCTACGGACTGCCCACGGATTGGACCTGACATGCTCACCGGAATCCACCCGATCCTCACCGGTCGGGTGCTGCGGATGCTCGACGAGCTCGGCCACGGCGATTCGCTCGTCGTGGCCGACGCCAACTTCCCGGCCCACACGCTCGCGGCGGACGCCCTCGACCTGCCGGGCCTGGCCTCGCCGCAGGTGCTCACCGCGGTCCGCACGGTCGTGCCCGCGGACGACTACGAGGGGCCCTCGGTCCAGCTCATGGAGGCCGAGCCGGGGATCGACGTGGGCGTCCAGCGTGAGCTGCGCGCGGCCGCGGGCGTGCCCGCCGACCGGGTCGAGCTCGTGGAACGGTTCGAGTTCTACGAACGGGCGCGGGCGGCGTCCGCAATCATCCGCACGGGAGAGCTGCGCCCGTACGGGAACGTGATCCTGCGCAAGGGGGTCGTGTCCGTCGCGGCGCAGTCGCACGCCCCGGGCAACGGCTCGTGACAGCAGCGCGGCGGCTCGCGACGGGCGGCGGCTCGTGACGGGGCGGCGATGAGCGGCCGGTCCCCGGCGCCGCGGGCGTGGTACCTCCTCGCCGGGGCGATCGGCTCGGAGGTCGCCGGCTCGCTGTCCCTGCGCGGCGCGCTCGACCGTCCGGGCCTCTACGTCGTGGTCGTCGCGGGTTTCCTCACGGCCTTCGCGCTCCTCAGCCTGTCGCTGCGGGCGGGCATGAGACTGGGCGTCGGCTACGGCATCTGGGGTGCCTGCGGCGTCGCGCTCACGGCGGCCCTGTCCACCCTCCTGTTCGAGGAGCCCCTCACCCCGCTCATGATCGCCGGCATCCTCGTCGTCATCGCCGGGGTGCTGTGCATCGAACTGGGCTCGCAGGCCGCCGCGCGCTCGTCCGGCCCGTCCGGCCCGGCCGAGCCCGGGGGGACCGGGACCGGGGCCACCGGATCGGGGGAGGTTCGATGACCGCGCTCGCCTGGGCCTTCCTCGTGGCCGGCATCGTCTTCGAGGTCGCGGGCACGGTCGCGCTGCGCCTGGCGATCGACCGCGGCCGGGGCTGGTACGCGATGGTGGCGGTCGGCTACCTGCTCGCCTTCACCCTCGTGAGCCTGGCGCTCGGCGAGGGGATGCCGCTCGGGGTGGCCTACGGGATCTGGACGGCCACCGGCGTCGCCCTCACGGCCGTGCTCTCGATGGTCCTGTTCCGGGAGCCGCTCACGCGCCTCATGGCCGTCGGGATCGGACTCGTCGCCGCCGGCGTCCTGCTCATCGAGCTCGGTGCCCGCTGACGCCTGCTCCCTCGAGCCCCGTCCCGTCGGCCCCCTCGGGCTCGTCGGGTTCGGCGGACTCGGGCTCGACGGACTCAGGCTCGGCTACCTGCCCGGTCGAGTCGTCGACGTTGGCGTGCAGCCAGTCCTCGACGCCGGCGACGTGCACGAGCATGAGCGCGCGGGCGAGCTCGGAATTGCCGGTCTCGATCGCGGCGATGATGGCCTCGTGCTCGGCCAGGGTCTTGTCCACGGCCCGGTCCTGGGTCAGCCCCCGCCAGATCCGCGCGCGCACGGTCTTGTCCGAGACGGTCCCGAGGAGACCGGCGAGGTAGCCGTTGCCGGTGGAGTCGGCGATGCGGGCGTGGAAGTCCCGGTCGTGCTCGACCAGATCCTCGATGTCGGAGGCCGCACGGGAGGCGGCGAGGGACTCGCGCAGGCCCGCCACCTGCTCGGGCGTCGCGTGATCCGCGGCGAGGGCGGCGCTGGAGGTCTCGAGGATGCGCCGCACCTCGAACACCTCGAGCACGGCGTGCGACTGATGGAAGTCGAGCACGAAACTCATCGCCTCGAGCAGGAGGCGCGGCTCGAGGCTCGTGACGTACGTGCCGTCGCCGCGGCGCACATCGAGCACGCGCATCGCCTCGAGCGCCTTGACCGCCTCGCGCAGGGAACTGCGGGAGAGGCCGAGTCGCTCGCTCAGTTCGCCCTCGGGCGGGAGCCGGTCGCCGGGCTGGAGGTCCCCGGCCTGGATCATCGCCTTGATCTCGCCGATCGCGCGGTCAGTCAGTGCCATGGGGAATAGTGTACGGAAGACGTCTGACCTCTCGCGACCGAATCGCGCAACGGCGCGAGACGGGCCCACCCGGCGCCGGACTGGCATGATGGGGCCATGGCTACGATCCAGGTTCGCTACTTCGCCGCGGCGGCCGATGCGGCCGGTGTGACGGCCGAGACGTTGACCGTCGCCGAGGCCGCCACGGTGGCCGACCTGCGCGATGCGATGATCGCCGAGCACCCGGGACTGGCCGGGGTGATCCAGCTGTGTTCCTTCCTCGTCGACGGCCAGGCCGCCGAGCCGGCCGATCCGATCGGCGCGACGGTCGACGTGCTGCCGCCGTTCGCGGGCGGCTAGTTCTCCTCGGTGAGGTCCGCCTCGAGGTAGGAGAGCGCCGTGGGGGCGCTCGCGTCCGCCCCCGCGAGGAGCCACCGCCCGATCGGGGCGGCCGGGGAATAGCTCGAGCCGTCCTTGCGGATGCTGCGCCCGCCGATCTCGCGCACGAGCAGGGAGCCGGGGGCGTGATCCCAGGGCCAGACCTTCGAGTAGACGAGGTAGTCGAGGTCGCCGGTGGCCACGTGGGGATAGTCCACCCCGCAGCACCAGGCGGCCTCCCGCAGCTGCGCCAGCGGCACGTGGTCGCGCGCGAGCAGTCCGCGCCGGGCGGTCGCCCCGCGCCACGTCGCGGTGTCGGGGTCGAGCTCGCGCCGCGGGAGCACCGCGCCGTTCCTCGTCGCGCCGGCTCCGGCCGCGGCCTCGTAGGCGGCCCCGTGGGCCGGCTGCCAGATCCACGAACGCACGACGTCGCCGGCCCGCAGTTCGGCCACCATGACCGCGAAGTCCCGCGAGCCGTGCACGAAGTTCGAGGTGCCGTCGATCGGATCGACCGTGAAGGCGTGCTCCGCCCGCTGGAAGTCCTCGAGGATGCCCGGATCGGCCGCGTACGCCTCCTCGCCGAGGATCATCGCCTTCGGGTGGGCCGAGCGGAGCTCCGCCGTGATCACCTGCTCGGATTCCCGATCGGCGACGGTCACGAGGTCCCCGGGGTTCTTCTCCTCCACCTGATCGTCGGAGAGGGAACGCCAGCGCGGCATGATCACGGTGTCCGCGGCATGCTTCATCACCGCGAGGATGTCGATGGGCACGTCCCGAACCTACCAGGAGTGAGCAGGAGGGGAGCGGGTGGCCTCGACGCCACGTGGCGACGTCGGGGCCACCCGCTCCGCCGATCAGGCGGTGCGGGCGCGGCGCAGGAGAACGCCGGCGCCGAGGAGCAGGAGGATCGCTGCGAGCGTCATCCCGACACTCACTCCGGTCTCGGGCATCGCGGGAGTACCTGCGCCGGGTGCGTCCGGGCCGTGATCCGTGTCCGGGGCGTGATCCGTGTCCGTGCCGGATGCCGATGCGGATGCCACGGCGTTGACGGCGCCGTCCGTTCCCGACCCGGCACCGCCCTCCACACCGGCCCCACTCTCGGATCCACCATCGACATCGGCTCCGCCGCCGAGCGCTCCGTCCGCACCGGCCCCGGTGTCGGCACCGCCGTCCGTTCCCGCATCGACGGCTCCGTCCGAACCCGCTCCGGTGTCGGAGCCACCGTCCGTTCCGGCCCCGGTGTCGGAGCCACCATCCGATCCGGCCCCGGTATCGGAGCCACCATCGACATCGGCCCCACCGTCAAGGGCACCGTCCGAACCGGCCCCGGTGTCGGAGCCACCATCCGTTCCCGCATCGACGGCTCCGTCCGAAGCGGCCCCGGTGTCGGAGCCACCATCCGAACCGGCCCCGGTATCGGAGCCACCATCCGAACCGGCCCCACTGTCGGACCCACCGTCGACGTCGGCTCCGCTGTCGGAGCCGCCGTCCGGATCGTACGGTTCGCCGCCGAAGACGATGTCGTCGATCTCGAAGGTCGCCGCGGTCACCGCCGAGGACGGAATCTGCAGCCGCAGCTGGGCACCGGGTGCGCCGCTCTGCACCGATCCGCCCCCGACCGCGGCCCCATCGACCCGCAGCTCGTAGGAGCCGTCGGCGATGATCAGGTCCACGACGTGCCACTCGCCGGCCGTATACGGGGTCGCGGTGTCGGTGAAGGCGTCTCCGTTCGTGTAGCTCCATGTGCCGAGTTCGTTCATGCTCGTCCGGAGCACGGGAGTGCCCGCGGCGTCGAGCCAGTGGATCCCGAGCGCCGAGGCGTTCGTGCTCGCGCGCACCGCGAGTTGCACGGTGACCGGCTCCGCCTGCTCGCCGATGTCGCACAGCGCGAACACGAGGCCGGTGGTCGCGGGATCACGGGTGAGTGCGAGCACACGGTGCCCGTCCTCGCCGGTGACGACGGGCTCGGGGTCGCCGGCGGTCGTCCATCCCGTCGGGGCCTCGCCCGCGGTCATGCCCTCGAAGTCCTCGCCCGTGGCGGAGCACGTGTCGGGCTCGCTCGGGGGCTCCGCCGCGACGACGGTCGCGTTCGTGGTGAGAGTGAGCGCCTCGCCGAACTGGTCCTGGGTCACGGTCACGTCGATCGCGCCGCCGGCGGCGGTGACCGGGATCGGCAGTGCGATCCGGACCGTGCCGTCGGGCTCGGTGACGCCCACGGCAGACGATTCCGGTCCGGTGACTGCCACCCGCTCACCCGGGCGGAACCCGGAGAGCAGGAGCCCGAGGCTGTGTCCGGCCTCGACGGCCTGGGGCCGCTGCAGTTCCACCGCCGGGTCGGTCGCGCCGGCCGGCTCGACCGGTGCCGGCGGGCGCAGGTCGCTCTCGGTCACCGCGCTCGCGAAGGAGGCGTCGTCCAGGAGGAAGTGACCCGCACGGGTCGCGCTGCTGGGGATCTGCACTCGCAGGGCGGCCGGGATCCCGGTGCCCGTCGTGGCTCCCCGCCCGACGGACCGGCCGTCGACGAACGCCTCGTATTCCGCACCGTGCACGATGATCGACAGGTCGTACCATTCGTCGGCCGCGTAGCTCGTCGGGGCGTCGACGAAGGAATTGCCGTCGGTGTAGGCCCAGAGCCCGGTGTCGGCCATCGACAGGCGCGCCACCGGGGAACCGTCGGAATCGAGCACGTGGATGCCGAGCGCGTTGTCGACCTGCGCCGCCTTGACGCGCATCGTCACCCGGACCGGCGCCTCACCCGGGGCGACGTTCCAGCGCACCGCGTTGGTCGCGCCCGCGACCCGGTCGAGACGCGCCGCGCGGCCACCGTCCGACGCGACGATCTGGGTGTCGCCCGGATGGGTGGCGGTCCATCCGGTCGGCAGGTCGGCCGAACCGTCGAAGTCCTCCCGCGCGTAGACGTGCCAGGAGTTCGAGACCGTGAGCGTCGAGGTGACGGCGACCGTCCGGGCGCTCATCGTCACCGGGTAGGTCCCGGGCTCGATGGTCGAGGGCACGGCGATCGTCACCGGCACGACGTCCGTGGCCCCGGCGGCCAGCGCGGGCAGCACCGGCGATCCGGACAGGGTGAAGTCCGGCGACATCGTGGCCTCGATCGCCGCGCCGCCGGCGATGGCGGCGTCGCAGGGATTGCTCACCCGCAACTCGATCGTGGCCGTTCCGTCCACCACGGGGGCGGCGGGCGCCTCGAGGCCGATCGTGCAGCCGTTCGCCTCCGTGCGTTCCAGACCCGGCCCCTGGTAGGCACCGAGGTTGAGGCTCTCGGCGGGAACCGGATTCTCGAAGTAGTCGAGCGGGGCGAGGTCGACCGCGACGCCGGCGCCGAGGGCGTCACTGTCCGGGCCCAGCCGGTAGTCTGCCGCGTCGATGCCGCCCGGATCGAAGAAGTCGGCGCGGCCGGTGATCGTGTCGGTGGCGGCGTCCGGGGCGCTGAAGCCGGTCATGAGGTTGTGGTCGATCGTCAGGCCGTCCGCGGGCTTGACGAAGTCGAACGTTCCGGAGTCCGTGGCGACGAAGATGTTGTTGAAGATCTCGACGTCCGGCCGGATGCCGTTGTCCGACCAGATCGTCGCGGCGACGTCGTCGACATAGAACGTGTTGTTGAAGATCTTTCCGCCGTAGATCGGCCCGTTGCCGCAACCGTGCTGGAAGGTTCGGGCGCCGTCGTTGATCGAGATGTTGCCGTACACGCGGAAGTCGTACGTGCCCCAGGCGTCCGGGCACGTGAGGAGGAATCCGCCGTCGTTGTCGTGACTCAGGTTGTATCGCACCACCACGTCGCGGGTGGCGTGGTCGATGTCGAATGCCTGGGAGTCGAGGAGCCCCTCGCCGTGGCTCGCCTCGTTGTACTGCATGAGGACCCGCTCGGAGTTGGCGGTCCAGATGCCCGCGTTGTAGGAACGAGAGCGCCGATTGAACCCGTCGAGGAGATTGTGCTCGACGGTCGCCCCGATCGTGCCGGTGATGACGATCCCGTCACCGCCGACGTTCGTCAGCGTGTTCCCCGCGACGAGCACGTCGGTGTGGGGGAACCATGGGGCGGAGCACAGCTCGCTCCAGCGGTTGAGCTCCGGTCGACGGCACCAGTTCGACCAGAAGTAGATGCCCTGGCGATCGACGTCGTCGATGCGGTTGTTGACGATGGTCAGATCGTCGAATGCGGTCGGGGTCACGGTTCCCATGGCGTCGACGATGATCGCGCCGGACGCGTTCGGGCCCTTGCCCTTGAAGCTTGCCGCGTTCCCCGGCTCGACCAGGTACGGGAGCTGGCCGCGCACGTCGTGGATGTAGAGGCCCTCGAGCCGGACGCCCGCGAGGGTGCCGCCGTCCTCGCCGTACACGTAGACGCCGCGCCGCACCTCCGTGTTGTCGCCGGGGGCGATGAGTTCGAGGTCGGTCAGGTGCAGGAACGCGTTGTTCTTCAGCAGGACCGCATTGGTCGCGCCATCCGCGTCGATCACCGCACGCCCGCTCGCCTGCCCATAGTCGCCGACCACGATCGGGGCGGCGGCCGTGCCCTGCCCGACGGGCGCGAACTGCCCGAGGCAGGTGACCCCGCGCTTGAAGAGCACCTGCTGCCCCGGGTCCAGGTCGAGAGCGTTGACCGCCGCGATCGAACCGAGCGGGTCGTCGGCGGTGCCCACCCCGTCGGTGGCGCCGGCGCAATCGACGTGGATCGCCCCCGCATCGGTGTCGGCGGAGTCGCCTGGTGCGGCGACGGCTCCGGAGGTCAGTGCGGCGACGGTGCCTGCGGCGAGGAGTGCAGCCATTGCAGTCCTCACGGTATGTCTTGTGAGCATGGGACTGCACGCTAGCGGGCCCATCCATCCGACGTCAACAGATCTACTCAGTTACGCACAGCCACAGACGGGCGCACGACCCGCCATGACGTCGATCGATCTCATGATGCACAAATCAATCGTCGCGATGCTCGATCCTCATTCAAGCATGCAGAACTCGTCACGACTGAGGCCTCCGGGGCGGCCGATCGGTCGTCGCACGCCGCGCCGTGGCGGCGATTCCTCGGTCGGACTAGCCAAACGAGCAGGTTTAAACATACGATGACTTCGTCCAATGACGCACTGCTCGGAGACATGATGTCCCTTCCCACCCTCGCCCACTCGCCGGCCCGGGGCCTCGTCGCGGCCTCGGTCGCCACGGCGGCCCTCGTGCTCGGCGGCACGCTCGCCGCGCAGGCGGCCCCGCCCGCCGATCCCGGTGACCTCAGCGAACTCAGTGAACCCAGTGAACTCAGTGAACCCGCCGCCGCGGCCGCCGGCCCGACAGCGGAGGTTCCGCTCCGGCTGACCTACGGCCAGCCGGCCACCGACTGGGAGACCGAGACCCTGCCCATCGGCAACGGCGCCCTCGGCGCATCGATCTACGGCGGCGTGGCCCAGGGACGGCTGCAGCTCAACGAGAAGAGCCTGTGGAGCGGCGGACCCGGCGTGGCCGGGTACGACTACGGCAACTACGACCGGTCGACCCGCCCGAACGCCCTCGACGACGTCCGCGCGAAGATCGAGGCCGAGGGGCAGGCGGATCCGAGCTGGGTGGCGGGGAAGCTCGGCAAGCCGAGGACCGGATACGGCAGCTACCAGCCGTTCGGCGAACTCCTGCTCGACGTTCCGGGCACCGAGGGGTACGAGGACTACGAGCGCGCGCTCGACCTGAACGATGCGGTCTCGACCGTGGAGTACACCGTCGACGGGGTCACCTTCACCCGTGAGTACATCGCCTCCTACCCCGACGACGTCATCGTCGCCCACCTCACCGCCGACGCCGCGGGCGCGATCGACTTCACCGCCACCTACCGCTCGCAGATGAACGGCGGCACCGTGACCGCCGAGGAGGGCCGCCTCACCCTCTCCGGGGAGGTGCCGGGCAATGGCCTCGCCTACAACGGTCAGATCCAGGTGCTCGCCGAGGGCGGGTCCGTGACCGACTCCGGCTCCGACGTGATCGTCGCGGGCGCCGATTCCGCGACCCTGATCTTCTCGGGGGGCACCGAGTACGCCCCCGTCTACCCCGACTACCGCGCGGCGGACCCCGCCGCACACGTCGCCCGGGTGACCGCCGCCGTCGATGCCGCCGCAGCGAAGGGCTGGGACGCGCTCCGCGCCGCCCACGAGGCGGATTATCACGAGCTCTTCGACCGCGTCGCCCTCGACCTGCAGGGCGCCCCGATCGACGTCCACACCGACACCGCCCTGAGCCGGTACACGGGCGCCACGGACCGCGACCGCACGCTCGAGACGCTGTTCTTCCAGTACGGGCGCTACCTGCTCATCTCCTCCTCGCGCGACAATTCGCCGCTGCCGGCGAACCTGCAGGGCGTGTGGAACAACTCGACCGGGGCGCCCTGGGGCGCCGACTATCACACGAACATCAACCTGCAGATGAACTACTGGCCTGCACTGTCGACGAATCTGGCCGAGACGTACACCCCCTACGTCGAGTACATCGAGTCGCTCGTTCCCGCGGGTGCGGCGTCGGCGGAGGCGATCCTCGGCATGGACGGCTGGATGGTCAACAACGAGACGACGCCGTGGGGCTTCACGGGCGTGCACGACTGGGCTACCGCGTTCTGGTTCCCGGAGGCGAACGCGTGGCTCGCGATCGACGTGTTCCGTCAGTACCTGTACTCCGGCGACGAGGCCTTCCTCGCCGACACGGCCTATCCGCTGCTCAGGAAGACCGCGGACTTCTGGCTCGACTACCTCACGGTCGACGGCCGCGACGGCTCGCTCGTGGCGAGCCCGTCCTACTCCCCCGAGCACGGCCCGTTCACCGCGGGCGCGGCCATGACCCAGCAGCTCGCGACCGAGCTGCTCACCGCCGTGGTCGAGGCCGGCCAGATCCTGGACGTCGACGCCTCCTTCCGTGACGAGGTCGCCGGCACGCTCGCGCAGCTCGACAGCGGCCTGCACGTGAGCGAGACCTCCGGGCGCATCCTCGAGTGGAAGGACGTCGCGATCGACGACTCCGTGAACGCGACCGACCCGAACCACCGGCACGTCTCCCAGCTGTATGCGCTCTTCCCCGGCAACGCGATCTCCTGGGCGCACACCCCCGAGCTCGCCGAGGCCGCGGAGGTCACGCTCACGGACCGCGGCGACGGCGGCACCGGCTGGTCGAAGGCGTGGAAGATCAACTTC
Source organism: Pseudactinotalea sp. HY158 (assembly GCF_009660225.1). Classification (NCBI taxonomy): domain Bacteria; kingdom Bacillati; phylum Actinomycetota; class Actinomycetes; order Micrococcales; family Cellulomonadaceae; genus Pseudactinotalea; species Pseudactinotalea sp. HY158. The sequence goes on along the minus strand of NZ_CP045920.1, from coordinate 539,322 downwards.
TGGGCGAACCTCGGCGACGGCAGCCACGCCCACAAGATGCTGAGCGAGCAGCTCAAGAACTCGACGTACGACAACCTGTGGGACGCCCACCCGCCGTTCCAGATCGACGGGAACTTCGGGGCCGCCTCCGGTGTGGCCGAGATGCTCGTGCAGTCGAATGCCGACGGCGTCGAGATCCTCCCGGCGCTGCCCGGCGCGTGGCGCGACGGCTCGGTCGACGGCCTCCGGGGCGCAGGCGGGCTGACGATCGGGGCGACCTGGGCGAACGGCACGGGCACGCAGCTGCGGGTGACCCCGGACGCGAGCGGCGAGGTGAGCGTGCGCTCGCCGCTGATCACCGGGCCCATCCGGGTCCTCGGGGCCGGCTCCCCGGTCGAGGTGGAGGTCGCTGACGGCAAGGCCACGTGGACCGGCGCGGCCGGCACGACCTACACGATCGAGCCGCTCACGACGATGGGCCTCACGGGTCCCACGAGCGTCGAGCAGGGCGCGCAGCCGGAGGTGACCGTCACTCTCGACGGCGAGGTCGCGGGCGGCACGCTCGGCCTCGCGGCGGGTGACGGCTGGGTGGTCGGCCCCGCGTGCACTCGGGTCGAGGGGCCGGGCGAGTACACGTTCACGATCGCCGTCCCCGAGGACGCCGCCCCCGGTTCGGCGACCGTGACCGTCACCTATGCGACCCCGGACGGGACCGTGACGCGTGACCTCGACCTCACCGTCGTGCCGTCGACGCGGACTCGCATCGATCAGGCCGAGTTGACCGTGGCGGCCTCCAGTTGGCAGGAGGCGAGCGAGTACTCGCACGTCGACCAGGCCGTCGACGGCGACCCGGACACGATCTGGCACAGCCAGTGGTCCCAGCCGGAGCCGGACAAGCAGCCGTGGCTGAGCGTCGACCTCGGGTCGGAGTACTCCGAGATCACGTTGAACCTGCTGCCGCGGCAGTCCGGCAACACCAACGGTCAGCTCGAGGACTATCGGGTCTACGTCTCCGAGGACGGCGCCACGTGGGGAGCCGAGGCGGTGGCGTCCGGCACGATGCCCAACAACCGGGACCTGCAGTCGATCGAGCTGCCGCGGGAGGTGACGACCGAGCACGTCAAGATCGTGTGGGTGTCGTCCTATTCCGACACGAGCGCGAACTTCGGCTCCCTCGCGGAGTTGAACGTCAACGGCGTGAACGGCGAGACCCCGGATCCGCTTCCGCCGCTCGAGGTGGACCCCGACACCTGTGACGTGGTCGAGACGCCGACGATCACCGACGTCACCGGCGTCGAGCCCGTGATCCTGCCGTCCGGCACGAGCGAGTCCGACGCGGGCGCGGCACTGCCCGCCGCCACGACGATCACCGACAGCGACGGCACCGACCACGACGTCGCCCTCACGTGGGACATCTCGGACTACGACGGCACCGTCGCTGCGGACTACACCGCGACCGGCTCGTTCGAGTTGCCGGACGGCGTGGCCCAGTCCGATCCGGCGACCGTGCTCGAGGTCGTCACCGTGGTGACGGTCTCGCCGCAGGGTGCCGACGGCAGTGACAACACCGACGGCAGCGACGGCAGTGACGGCAGTGACGACACCGACGGCACTGACGGCACCGATCAGGGAGCCGACACCGGCGCCGACGGCACTGACGGCACCGACGGCACCGATCAGGGAGCCGACACCGGCGCCGACGACACCGACGACACCGACGGCAGTAACGACACCGACGACAGTAACGGCACCGATCAGGGAGCCGACGCGGGCGGCAGCGATAGTGGCGGCACCACGGACCAGGGTTCTGGAACCGACCAGGGTTCCGACGCCGGCACGGACCAGGGTTCTGGAACCGACCAGGGTTCCGACGCCGGCGCCGACCAGGACGGCGGAGCGGCGTCCGGGAGCGACTCTGCCGGCGGTTCGGGCGGCGACCCGATCGACGACATGCCCGACACGGGTGTCTCGAGCGGCGCACCGCTGGCGTTCCTCTCCGTCGCCATCCTGGCGGCCGGCGCGGTCGTGCTCGTGCTGCGCCGGAGGTCGTCGGTGAACTGACGGGCCCGAGACGACAACGTCGACACGGCAACGCCGACACGCCAACGCCGGCCCCCTCGATCGTGAGGGGGCCGGCGTTGTCCGTTCGGCCGGCGGCATCGGGCTCGGGCTGCGGCATCGGGCTCGGCCGGCGGCATCGGGCGGCGACGCCGACGCCGACGCGGGTGGCCTCGACCCGCTCAGGTCACGTCCGGGCCGCCCACCCTGCGGACGCGACCGAGGTGGCGGCCCGTCTACTCGGCCGCGGTGGTGTCGGCGGAACCATCGGACGCCTCGGAGCCCGGCTCGGGAGCGTCCGGCTCGGAGCCCGACATCACCTGGCGGCGGCGCAACAGTGCTCCGGCGCCCGCGGTGGCCGCTGCGAGCGCGCCGATGCCGAGCACCCCGGCGCCGGTGCTCGGCAGGCGCCCGGGCCCGGAGTCACCCGTGCCACCGGGCCGGTCGTCACCGGGTCGGCCGCCGCCGGAACCGGATGCGGTCGGGCTCCCCCCAGCGCTCCCGGTCGGGGTGGGCGTGGATCCGCCCGTGCCGGTCGGAGTGGGGCTCGCGGTGCCCGTCGGAGTCGGGCTCGCCGTGTCCGTGGGGGTCGGGCTCGCCGTGTCCGTCGGAGTGGGACTCGCGGTATCGGTCGGGGACGGCTCGGCGACCCGGGCGTACACGAACACGACGGAGACCGGTTCGTCACCGAACGTCCCACTCGCGTTCGCGGGAGTGCCGGTGAGCTCGTAGCCCTCGACCTCGACCGGGACCGCGTCGAAGGCCTCGCCGAGCTCCCCGGTGAGAACGACGTCCGGGGCGACCGCCTCGCCGTCCTCGTCCCGGTGGTGGACCGTCACGGGTTCGGGGGTGGCCAGGCTCGCGAAGAAGAGTCGATGCTCACGGCCCCGCCGCGCGTCCACGTCGACCTCGAGCTGGAGGGGCGAGGTGGCGACCACGGTGATCGCCTCGTCCACGCCGGCCACGGTTCCGGGGGCGTCGAACGGGAACGTCACGCTCACCGTTCCCCCGGCCTTGGTCGGCTGCGCCACGACGATCTCGGTGAGGTGGGCGCCGGCGACCGCCGTGCCCCCGGTCGCGGCGGGTGCCCGCCGCAGGCCGATCGCGCAGGCGCCGGTCACGGTGTAGCCGCCCCACGTGCCCGCGGCGAAGAAGTGCCCCAACCTGGAGCCGTCGCCGGTCTCGATGAGGTGAGCGTCGTCGTCCGCAAGCACGACGACGACCTGCGGGGCGTCGGCCGCGGCGGCCGTCCGGGCCGCATCGGCGAGCGGAAGGATCTGATAGGCGTACCAGCCGCCGGCGGACTCGTGCGCCTGCTCGATGCGGACGTAGTCACGCGCGACCGCCTCGCTGCTGCCGCCGGTGTCGCCGCCGCTGTTGATCGCCTCCCACGTGCCCGTCCGCTGCTGGGAGCGCACCCCGAACCGCTGCTCGGCGCGGCCCGGCGCGGCGAGCGCGAGGATGCCGGCGTGCCCGTCGACGTGGACGACGCGCGCGGGGGCGAGGTCGTCGGTCAGCGTGAGCGGGGCACCGTCCGCCGACACGGCGGGAAGGGCACCGGTGGCGAAGCCGCGGTTCTCCACGATCGTGCGCACGCCGGTCCCCGACGTGTCGGAGATCTTGGAGCCGATGCACACGATCGAGTCGGTCAGGTGGAACCAGGACTTGTTGGCCCGGAGCGTGCCGGTGGCGTTCGTCAGGTCCATCGCCGTGGTGCCGATGGCATCGCCGACGGTCAGGCCGCCCGCGTACTCGTTCTGCGCCCGCGGGATCCCGGTGCCGTCGCCCTCCCCCGAGGCGCGCTGCTCGCCGTTGACCGTGATGCCGGGGAGTGCGTACGGGTCGACGGTCGGCCAGAAGTCCGCGGAGTACTGCGCCGGGTCGCCCGTGTGATAGAGGAACAGCATGCCGTCGCCCTGGTACCAGCCGTGGTTGTTCTCCCGGTTGCCCCATTCGTAGCGGCCGATCCGTCTCGAGGACGTATTGACGACGGCGGCCCACTCGCCCCGGTGCTGGACGATCCGTTCCTGGTTGTAGGTGTTCGTGATGCCGATTCGGGGCGGGCGCGCGGCGAGCGACTCGTCGCCGACGACCTCGAGGCTGCGGGCCGAGGCGGCCAGGCTCTGGCCGTTGTCCGCGACCGACTGGTCGGTCGTGCGCTCGAGCCAGCCCTTGACGAGGGCCCGGAAGGACTCCCGCTGGTCCGCGGGCGCGGACTCGGCGAGCACGATGACGGCCGAGGCGATCGCGAAGCCGGAGTCGTAGTCGCGGGAGGCCTCGCGCGAGACGGCGCGGCCGCGGGTGGTGTCCATCGTGCGCACGTCCCATTGGAAGGGCGCGAAGGTGAGTTCCACGGCTGCGAGCAGGTTCGACAGGTCGGGGTCGGTCACCTGCCAGGGGCTGCCCGCGAGCATCGCCATGACGGCGGCGACGCCGCTGATCGCCACGCCGCCGTAGGTGCCGGAATAGGGCAGGGCCGAGTGCTGGATGAACGAGCCGTCCGAGTAGAACCCGTCGCCGGAGGTGACGCGGCCGAAGAGGCTGTTGCGCCCCTCCCCCTCGGTGTCGGAGAGGGCGTCGCGGCCGAGCGCGATCTGATCCTCGTCCTCGCGCAGGAGCCCCCGGACGATGCAGGCGAGGGCCTTGTCGACCCGGTTCGCGCCGGTCTCCTTGAGGGAGGAGCCGGTGCGCCGGTTCGGGTTCGGGGCGAAGAAGTCGGCGGCGGCGAGCAGGCTCGGGGCCTTCTCGGGCTGCTGGTCGCCGAGGAGCGTGAGGGTGTCGGCGAGTTGCCGGGGGAGGCCGATCTCCCAGAACCACCAGTTTCCGGGCCGGCCGCGGTCCGCCCGGTACTGGCCGGAGAGGAACGCACACGCGCCGTGGATGTCCTGGAGGAGGGAGGCGTCGCGGTAGTAGGTGCTGCCGGGTGAGGCCCAGGCGATCGCGAGCTCGGTGATCTGGTTCGCGGTCACCCCCATGTTCGCGACCTCGGTCGTGTTCGAGGCGGCACCGACCCTCAGGCCCGGCCACAGGTGCGTGCGGCCCGGCGTGCGGTTGAAGGTGTCGACCAGGTCCTTCGTGCGCGCGTCGATGCGGGCGCGCTTGGCGGCGAGGCCCGGGTGGTCGGCCGCGACGGTGCCGCCGGTGAGGAAGGTGCGGCGGCGGGTGAGGGCGTCCTCGTACGTGGTGGCGGCCAGCGCGGGCAGTTGGACGCCGCCGGTGGCGAAGACCGCCAGGGCGGCGGAGGCGCCGAGCAGGAACGATCGGCGGCTGGGACTCAGGCTCATGACACGGTCTCCGATGACATCGAGTGGTTGCTGAGATCGGCACGGCGCTGCGCGCACGGCGACCATCCCGATTGTGCGTCAGCGTCCGGCGGGGGTCCACCGATCGGGCACAACCGCACACAACCGTTCATGCCGGGTCAGCTCGACTCCCGCACGACGAGCCGCGGGAGCAGGGTGACCCGCTGGCGCGCGACGCCGGGGCGCGTGAGGCGCCGCACGAGCACGTCGACGGCGATGGAGCCGACGTCGCGCTTCGGCGGCTGAACGGCCGTGAGCGGGATCGAGGCGAACTCCGCAAGCTCGTCGTCATAGGTCACGAGGGCCAGGTCTGCGGGAACGGCGACCGCCCGGTCCTCGGCGGCCTCGAGCAGCGGGAGGGCGAACCCCTCGGGGTGCAGGATGAGGGCGCTCGCCCGCTGCTGCGCGCACGCGCGCAGCAGGTCGTGCAGGCGGGCCCGGCGGCCGGTCGGGGAGGCGTCCTCGCCGGGCAGGTCGAAGGGCTCGAGGAGGTCCCGCCCGGCGGCGGCGAGTTCGGCCCGGTATCCGGCCAGGAGCCGGGCCGCGGTCGGCGTGGTGGAGCACGCGGCGAGCATGATGCGTTCATGCCCGCGCGCGACCAGGTGCGCGACCGCGATCCGGGCGCCGTCCTCGTGATCCGAGCGGGCATGGTCGAAGTCGGGCCCCGCCCGCTCGACCAGGACGACGGGCACGGGCGAGGAGTCGAGCCAGCCCGTCTCGGGCTCGGCCGCCGCGGTCGCGAGCAGCACACCGGCGACCTTCGCGCGGAGCATCCGCTCGAACAGGCGCCGCTCCTCGCCGTCGTCGTATTCGCTGATCGCGAGGACGACCGCGATCCCGGCGCGGGCGGCCCCCTCCCGGATTCCCTCGAGCAGTTCCCGGAAGTAGTACCGGGACGCGGGCAGGATCACCCCGATGCGCACCTGATCGTCGCCGGCCGCCGCGCGGACCATCCCCGCCGTCGACCGGGCCCCGCCGTGGATCCGTGTGAGTGCGCCGCGGTCGACGAGCGCGGAGATGTCCCGGCGGATCGTCACGTGCGAGACCCCGTAGCGGTCGGCGAGCTCGCTCACCCGGACGACGCCGTGCATGCGGGCGAGCGCGGCGATCGCCTCCCGGCGTTCACCCGCCAGGCGCGGGGCGGTGCCGCGGTCGTCGCTCACACGCAGGATGCTAGACCAGTGTCGACCGTCCGGGACCATCGTTCCCGGCGCGCTCGGAGCGGTTCGCCGGACGCCTTGGTCGGCGTCGTTCGTGCGCCGGCTCCGCTCGCGGCGGGCCCGTCGCCGCGGGGTCAGCCGCCGATGGCCGACATGGGCCGGTCCGGCTGCAGGAAGCCCGGATCGTCGATCCCGTGGCCGGGCAGCTTGCCCGCGATGCACGTGTGCATGAGCCGGGCGATGTCGTCGTCGTCGCCGCCGCCGCGGATCACGCCGAGCAGATCGGATTCGGTGCGGGCGAACAGGCAGTTGCGCAGCTGGCCGTCGGCGGTCAGCCGCACCCGGTCGCACGTGCCGCAGAACGGCCGCGTGACGGAACGGATGACGCCCACGGTGCCCGGTCCGCCGTCCACAAGGAACTTCTCGGCGGGCGCGGCCCCGCGCCCGGGCGCCTCGGTGAGGGTGAAGGCGGTCTCGAGCTGGGCGAGGATCTCCTCGCCGGTGACCATGGTCTCCCGCGACCAGATGTGGCCGGCGTCGAGCGGCATCTGTTCGATGAAGCGCATCTGCCCGCCCTTCGAGAGCGCGAACCGCACGAGATCGACCAACTCGTCCTCGTTCACCCCGCGCATCGCCACGGCGTTGAACTTGAGCGGGGCGAATCCGGCCGCGACGGCCGCCTCGATGCCGGCAAGCGTGTCGTCGAACCGGTCGCGGCGGGTGAGCTGCTGGAACCGTTCGGGATGGAGCGTGTCGAGACTGATGTTCACGCGCGCGAGGCCGGCCTCACGCAGCGCCGGCGCGAGCTTGGTCAGCCGCAGCGCGTTCGTGGTCATCGAGACCTCGAGCGGACCGTCCTCGCCCTCGATCGCCGCCATGCGCCCCACGACGTCGACCACGTCCGGGCGCAGCAGCGGCTCGCCGCCGGTCAGGCGCACCTCGACGATCCCGAGCGCCGCGGCGATCTCGGCCGTGCGCACCAGTTCGTCGGTCGTGAGGATGTTCGCCCGCGCCAGCCAGGGCACGCCCTCGGCCGGCATGCAGTAGGTGCAGCGCAGGTTGCACACGTCGGTCAGGGAGATGCGCAGGTCCCGATGGACCCGTCCGAACCGATCGGCCAGCGGCCCGCGCAGTTCCGGTGACACGTTCACGCTCATGCTGATCCCACCCATACGTAGCTTCCATCGGTGAGCACTTGCCGCTTCCAGACCGGCAACTTCTTCTTGACAGTCTCCACCGCTTCCCGGCAGGCCGCAAACGCCTCGGCCCGGTGGCTGCTTCCCGCGGCCACGACGATCGCGAGATCCCCGATGTACAGGGTGCCGATCCGGTGGCTCACCGCGAGCCGCACCCCCGGGTGGGCGTCCGTCACCTCGGCCACGATCTCCGCGAGCACCCGCTCGGCGCTCGGGTGCGCCGAGTAGTCGAGCTGGACCACCTCCCCGTCGACGTCGGGGCTGTGGTTGCGCACGGTGCCGATGAACGAGGCCACGCCCCCCACCCAGTCCGCACCCGCGTGATCGAGGTGAGCTGCGACGTCCAAAGGCTCGTTGCTCAGCCGGACGAGGGAGTCAGTCATGGGTGCCCCCGCGGAGCTGATCGAGGATATGGGGCAGCAGCGGGCCGACCGTGGCCATCGCGTCGGTGACCGCGGCGGGCGAGCCGGGCAGGTTGAGCACGAACGCGTCGCCGTGGGTTCCGGCGAGTCCGCGCGTGAGGACGGCGTGCGGGGCCCTGGCAGCGGCGTCGCGCCGGATCGCCTCGGGTATCCCGGGCAGGTGGGCGTGCAGGAGGGGCTCGGTGGCCTCCGGGGTGAGGTCGCTCGCGGTGATGCCCGTGCCGCCGGTGGTGATCACGAGCCGGGAGCCGCCGCCCAGGGCCGCGCCGAGCGCCGCCCGGACGGGTTCGACGCCGTCGGGGACGACCACGAGGTCGGCATCGGGATAGCCCGCGCCGGCGAGGCATTCGACCAGCCGGGGCCCGGAACGATCGGTCGCCCGGCCGTGCGCGCAGCGGGTCGAGACCGTGATCACAACGGGCCGGATGCGGTCCTGGGGAGCCATGCGCCCAGGGTACGCTGAACCCTCGAATCGGCGGTGCCGGCGCCATAGACTGTGGCTGGAACCACCTCAGCCGGCTCGACCGCCGACTTCCACCAATGTCTGCCAGCAGGGAATGTGAACGGTATGGGCGCGATGAACGCGTCGGCGTGGTTGTTACCAGCGTGGAGGCGCAGTCTCGCGGTCATCGGGGCGAGCGCCGAGGACGAACGGATCGAGGCCGCCGGCCGCCGGCTCATCGAGCGCTGGAGCGATCCGGATCGCAAGCATCACAATCTGCGCCGGCTCGTGTCCGTGCTCGCGCGCGTGGACGAACTCGCCGCCGAGACCCACGGCCCCGACCTCGTGCGGGTCGCGGCCTGGTACCACGGCGCGGTCTTCCGGATGGACGACAGCCACGTCTACAGCAGGCGCGGGGGAATCGACGAGATCGCCTCCTCGCAGCTGGCGCGCTCGGAGCTGACCGGGCTCGGCGTGCCCGAGGAGAGCATCGCGCGGGTGGTCGAGCTCATCCATGCCCTCGCGCGGCACCACGTTCCCGACGGCGACCTCGACGCGATGGCGCTGTGCGATGCGAATCTCGGCGGCCTCGCGGTCGAGCCGCAGAAGTACGCGACCTACCGCAGGGAGGTGCGCGAGGAGTACTCCGAGGTGCCGGATCTGGACTATTTCCGCGCCCGGATCGCGATCATCGAGAAGCTGCTCGGCCGGGCGAAGCTGTTCACGTCGCCGCTGGGTCAGGCGTGGGAGGAGCGGGCACGGGAGAACCTCACGGCCGAGCGTGCCCGCGTGTCGGCCCAACTCGCGAAGCTCTCCGGCGCACCGGCGCCCACGGCGGAGCCACCGGCCCGGGAGATGGGTGCCCACGCGGAGCGCTCCTTCTTCGCCGGGGCCGGCCCCGGGGCCGGCCGGAGCGACCCGGACCGGCCCGCGGGCACGTTCGCCCCGCTGCCCAGCGGCTCGATCCCGCGGATTCCCGGATCACAGGGCTCGCAGGGAGCACAGGGCTCAACCGATTCAACCGGCTCGCGGGTCCCCTCGGGATCGCAGGGATCGCACGGTTCACAGGGCCCCTCGGGATCGCAGGGCTCACCGGTCCCCTCGGGATCGCAGGGATCGCACGGTTCACAGGGCCCCTCGGGCTCACCGGGTTCACCGGGTTCACCGGGCTCGCCGGGCTCACCGGCGACGCCCCGCGATCGCGCGGACACCCGCTCGGTCGGGTCCGTCTCCTCGCCCGCGAGCCCCACCGAGGAGCTCCGGCCCCTGGTCAAGGACTATCCCAAGGGCCGCCCGCTCGGCCCGAAGCTGCGCCGGATCGACGCCCTGCCGCGGTCCGCCGAGGCGCGCGGGCCGTCCGGATCCGCGGACGCGGCCGCCCCTCCCGAGCGGGGCGGGGCGCCCTCGACCGCGGACTCCCCCGACGAGGGCAGCACGATGACCCGGCCTCCGCGGGACTGACCCCCACCCGCGCCCCGGCCCCATGGTTCTCCGGCGACCAGGGCCCAACCGTCACTCACGCCGGCGACCAGGGCCTGCCCGCCACTCACCCTGGCGACCAGGGCCTGCCCATCACTCTCCCCGGCGACCAGGGCCTGCCCGCCACTCTTCCCGGCGACCAGGGCCTGCCCGCCACTCTTCCCGGCGACCAGGGCCTGCCCGCCACTCTTCCCGGCGACCAGGGCCAAACCGCCACTCTCCCCAGCGACCAGGGCCTGCCCGCCACTCTCCCCGGCGACCAGGGCCAAACCGCCGGAATATCAGGAGATTTCAACGCTCCGGCCCTGCTCGACTTCGGCGATGCGCGCCGGAGGCTCGCTCGGTCGTCCCGGATGCGTCGCAGGGGCCCGTCCGGTCGCCGCGATGAGGGCCCGTCCACACGTGGCCTCCGGGCTGCGGGTCCGTCCACAGCCGAGAGGCCCTGGTCACCACGCGGGTGCTCGTCCCTCCTATCGTTCCCGGCAACCGAAGGAGGAATGATGGCCCGTTTCGAAGTAGACAGCGCCGAGGTCGCCCGGGGTGCCCTGGCTGCCCGGCATCACGGCGGCACGATCCGAGCGGAGGTCGCCACGATGATGCAATTGCTGCTCAGCCTCGAGGCGAGTTGGCAGGGATCCGCGTCACTCGCCTTCCGGGAGGCGATCCAGCAGTGGCGCCTGACGCAACAGCAGGTCGAATCGTCCCTCGACGCGCTCTCGGCGTCGCTCGACGTCTCGGCGCGGCAGTACGACGACGCCGAATCGGCGAACACGCGGATGTTCCTGCACTAACGCCTGCGCCCGCCTGTGCCCGCCTGTGCCCGGCCGCCTCGCCCGTGCCCGCCCTTGCCGACCCGTGCCCACCCGTGCCGACCCGTGCGGATCGTCCATCGCGGCGCAGTGGCCGGGCAGAACGCGCCGTACTGTGAGGCCCATGGCGATCCTCATCGACCCACCCATGTGGCCGGCGCACGGCACATCGTTCTCGCACCTGGTCTCGGATTCCTCGCTGACCGAGCTGCACGAGTTCGCGCGGCGGGCCGGGGTGCCGGGACGGGCGTTCGACGAGGATCACTACGACGTTCCCTCGGCCCGCTACCGTGAGCTCATCGAGCTCGGCGCACGGGCGGTCGACGGGCGCGAGCTGATCCGCGCGCTGCGTGCCAGCGGGCTGCGCGTACCGGCTCATGCCCGGGCCGGCGGCGCGCTCCCGGCGCTCGAACGACGCTGGCTCGACCTGTGGACGGACCGGCCCGACCTCGGCGAGCACCTGCTCGGCCGCTGGAACGAGGAACACCGGCACTACCACGGCCCGGCGCACCTGCTCGCGGTGCTGCGCCGGCTCGACGATCTCACCCGGCGCGGCACCCCGGGACTGCAGGCGGCCGGAGAGCGCGCCCCTGCGCCGAGCCGGCGGGTGCGCCTGGCCGCCTGGTTCCACGATGCCGTGTACGACGGCGTCCCCGGCCAGGACGAGGCCCGCTCGGCAGAGCTGGCCCGGCAAATGCTCGCCGAGAATGTGCCGGCCGGACGGCTCGCCCGGCAGGTCGCCGACCTCGTGCTGTGCACGACGGACCACAGGATCCCCGCCGGCCTCGAGGCGGAGCTGCGGGGCGACGCCGCCCTACTGATCGACGCGGACCTCGGGGTGCTCGCCGAGCCCGCCGCCGGCTATGCGCGCTATGTCGCCGCCGTCCGGGCCGACTACGCCCACGTCGGGGAACAGGCGTGGCGCGCCGGCCGCGCGGCCGTGCTCGATCACCTCCTCGGGGCCGATCCGCTGTTTCGGACCGATTGGGCGCGAGAGCACTGGACGCAGCGCGCCACGGAGAACCTGCGCCGCGAACGCGCCACCCTCGGCGCCGACTGACCACTACCGGGTGACCACACGGCCACCGACCGCACGCCCTAATGCCGATCGAAGCTCGGTCGCTCGGGGACGAACGACACACAGACAAGAAGGATCAGATAGGCGCAACCTATGCCACCGAACAGCAGGGCCGGTCCGCCACGGTCGAGCAGCACTCCTCCCGCCCACGTCAATCCAACGGCGCCCAGCGATCCCGAGCCGATGATGATGCCCATTCCCCGCGGGCGCTCACTACTCGAGAACAGCATCGGGAACCAGCGCCAGTAGAGCGTTACCGCAAACACACCGGCAAGCTGGAACAGCAGGGCGCTAGTCATCAGCACGGCGATGTGGTGGCCTTGGAGCACGATGGCCAGACACACACCTACACACAGCGTACCGGCGCCGATGACGTAGCGCTTGACGCCGCCGTTGGCCGCGAAGAGCAGGCTGAAACAGGCACCCACCAGGCCGCCAACCTGGACGATCGCTGCGAGCAGCAACGACTCACTGGAGGACACTCCCCCCGATGATGCCAGCAGTGTCGGCAGGAAGGTGAGCACTGTGAGCGTGCAACCGGCCGTAACGAAGTACGAGGCAGCGGCGCGCACGAGCGGCGGGCGGAGCGCACCGGAGTCCGCCGAAGCCTGCGCTGGCGCGCCTGCCGGAGCGGCCCCCTTCGTCACATCGGGAATGGCCCGATAGGTCAGCCAGACGATGACGCCGAGTACGGCGATCGCGATCAGGATGACGCGCCAACCGTGGCCGCCTGCCTGCTCGGGAGCGGCGAAGACGCCGACGATCCCGAGGCCGAACAGGAACGCCGCGACGTTCCCGAGACCACCGGCGGCGACGTTGAGCAGCGACACCGCGGAGCCCCGCGCCGTGGCCGACACGAGGGCAGTGAGGGTGGCCACGCTGTTGGTGCTCAGGCCACCCAGGCCGATACCGGTCACGATACGACTCAGGGCGAACGCTGTCATCCCGTCGCCGGCCGCGCCGATGAGGCTCCCCACCACGATGAAGCCGACGCCCCACCGCAGAGACTGCCGCAGCCCGGCCCTGCCTGCAACCCACCCCAGAATGATGCTTCCGAGGGCCATCGAGGCGAATGTGAATGCGTTGAGGGTGCCGAGGATCGTCGCGTCGATGCTGAACTCGGCGGACAGGAACGGGCCGATCATGCCCACGGTGTTCTGGCCGATCACGCCAAAGAACGCGCCTAGAAGCACCGCTCCGAACAGCGGGCGCTCCGCACGGTCGATCGCCACGGTGGCGCGTCTCGTCAGGCTGACCACCTACTCGCCGCGCCGTCCGCGATGCCGCCGTAGATCAAGGTCGCACAGCTCCCTCCTCGGTGAGTGAGCGGTCCACGAGGGTGCCGTAGTCGACCGCCTTTGGAAGCAGCCCGCCCGTGACGAGCCCAGCCTGCCAACGATCGAAACCCGGCCGGTCGATCGTGATCGAATCCCACATGTTCCACTGGCGAAAGTCGTCGACGAGTCCCACGAGGATCTCCGGATCACGCCCGGCGAACTCGAGGCCGACGATGCGCCGAATCTCCTCGATCGGCGCCTGATTCAGCCAGACACGGCTCCGTTCCAGTCCGCTCGCGAACGCCCGGTGGAGCGGCTGCAGCTCCTCACGTCGGGACTCGGCTCCGTAGTAGATGCTCCACGGAATCCGCCCACCGTCACGGCCGAAGGACTCGACCACCCATAGGTCGGCGTGAGTGGCCTGGAGATGGCGTGCGCTCAACTCGTCGACGATCAGGTAGTCACCCATGCCACCGACGAACAGGTCGATGAGCATGGAGCCGGACAGGTTCTGGGTCATCCGGATGTCCCACCGATCGAGGCCCTTCTCCTCCAGCACCATCTCCAGGTAGAGGGCGACGCTGGCACCGTTGCCCCCGGGGGCCAGGAAGTGTCGTCCGGCGACCCGCTCCCACGAGAAGTCGGTCGCCTGCTCACGCCCGATCAACGCCAGCGGCGCGCGCGCGGACGCCTGGGCGAAGGGTGCCAGCTCCCGGCCGTGGCCCCGGTACATCGAGGGCACCCAGATCCCTCCCAGGGCGGCGTGGGCCGTGCCGGACTCGAGGTCGTCCAGGACCCGGTCCCAGGGCGAAGGAACCGTGCTCTCGATGAGGATTCCCTCATCGGCAAAGTATCCAAGCGCTGAGCCGATGTACTCGGGCAGGTAGTTGAGGCTGTGCCCCGTGGCGCTCACTCGATATGTCTGCATGCTCTCTCTCCGATCGTTCTTGCTCTTTACCGGCCGGCCACGCAGGCCTGACGAATACGCGGCACGCGCTCGCCCGTCGCGCGGTCGAACCAATGGGCTGCCCCGGCGTCGAAATCCAGGCAACGGCGTTCCCCGATCTCGAAGTGCTGACTGCCAGGCAGACGGACATACCACTGGTCGATGTTCTGGACGTCATCCGTGATTCCCTCGCCGCTGCTCGTCTCAAGTACGCAGCCGACGAGGGTCTCGTTGCCGAGGCGCTCGACTGTCGAGATCTGGGCGCCGATTCCCGGGCGGTCCGCAGGTACGAGGCGCACGTTCTCGGGACGGACACCCAGGTAATACGACCCCGCTGGAAGGCCCGGGCCACCGGGGAACACGTCCTCGAAGCCCGTACCGCGGTCCCCGGCGACGTCGACGGGAGTGAGGTTCATCGGCGGCGAGCCCACAAAGCGCGCCGTGAAGACGTTTGCAGGGTCGCTGTAGACGTCCTCGGGGCTGCCGATCTGCTGGATGGCCCCATCATTCATCACGATGAGGCGGGTGCCCATCGTCATCGCCTCGACCTGATCATGAGTGACGTACACGAAGGTCTTACGGACGCGTCGGTGAAGCGCGGCGATCTCGGTCCGCATCTGGCCGCGGAGCTTCGCGTCGAGGTTCGACAGTGGCTCATCGAGCAGATAGATCGCGGGCTCACGCACCAGCGCACGTGCAAGCGCAACTCGCTGGCGTTGCCCGCCGGAGAGTTGGGCGGGCTTGCGCTTCATGAGCGGAGTGAGCTCGAGCGTGCGGCCGATCTCATCGACCTTGGCTGCTATATCCGGTCGGCGCATCATTCGCCGGCGTATGATGCCATTGAGAATGGGCACGTGATACACCTTGCGGAAGTTGGCCATAAGAAGCGGGAACGCGATGTTCTCCATCACGCTCATGTGCGGGTATAGAGCATAGCTCTGGAACACGAATGCGACGCCGCGCTCACCCGGCTCGAGGTCGTTGACCCGGTTCTCGCCGAACAACACCTCTCCGCTCGAGATTTCCGTCAGACCGGCGATCATACGAAGCAGGGTGGACTTGCCGCAGCCGGAGGGACCGAGCAGGATGAGGAACTCACCGTCCTCGACCGTTGCGCTGAACTCGTCGATGATCTGCGTGCTGCCATACGACTTGGCGACATCACGAAATGCTATGGAAGCCATGAAATTATCCCTTCACGGCGCCGGTGGTCAACCCGGCGACAATTCGTCGTTGAACAATTAGGAAGAAGACGATCGCTGGAATACAGAACAGCAGTGCCGCGCCCATCACACCGGCGAGCGGCGTCTCGTACTGCCCGATGAACGACGCCAGTCCAACACTCGCCGGCCAGCGCTCCTGGTCGAGCAGGAAGGTCGCCGCGAGCAGGTACTCGTTCCACGCAGAGAAGAATGTGATGACGGCCGCTGCTGCGATGCTCGGGCTGATGACCGGAACGATGATCGAGGTGAGGATACTCAATCGCGGACAGTTGTCGATCCGGGCGGCCTCCTCCAGCTCGACAGGGACACCGTCGACCGCGCTCATGATGATGAACGCCGCCACAGGCAGAGCAAAGCCCGCGTTGGCGATGACCAGACCCCAGAGACTGTTGAGCAACCCAAGCGTGACGAAGATTCCATAGAGGGGAATGAGGATGAGCGCTTCCGGCAATACCTGCGTGACGAGCATCGCCCCGCTCACGAGACCGCGGCCCACGAAACGGAACCGGCTGAGTGCGTACCCGGCGAGCGTACCCAGGCACAGACTCACGATCGTTGTGCCGCCGGCGATCAGGAACGAGTTCGACATCCAGCGCGCCAATGGCAGGTCCGCCAGGCTCTCAAGTAGCAATCCGATGTTTCCGAGCTGCGGGTACGGCGTCTGGTTTCCAGAATATAGGTCCGACTGCGCCCCGAATGCCGTGGTGAGCATCCAATAGACCGGAAAGCCGGCGATGATCACGAACGCCGCGACGACAACGTAGAAGATGATGCGGCGCAGCGATTTCGACCTCTCACGCATGTCTGTTCCCTCCAAGAATGCGACGTAGCACGACGCCCACACCGGCGAGCAAAAGAGCAAGCACGAGACCTATCACGCCGAATACGGCCGCCTTGCCGAGCGACTGGTTTTCGAACGCCATCTGCTGCAAGCTGACGACGATCGTGCTGGTGCGGTTATTCGGACCGCCGCCAGTCAACAGGTACACGAGTTCAAATCGTCGAATCGTCCACACCATAACTAGGAGGGCAACGAGTTCCACCGACGGTCTGATATGCGGGAAGGTGACGTTGCGGAACACGTTGAGTGGGTCCGCACCGTCGATCCGACTCGCCTCCCGCACCTCCTCCGGCACCGATTGCAAGGCCGCGAGCACGACCAGCATCACGAGCGGCGTCACCTGCCAAACGGTGACGACGGTGATCGAGATCAGGGCCCACTCCGACGAGGTGAGCCACGCTTGAGGACCGAACCCGAGCGCCTCGGAAACCCTGTTCAGGATTCCCGAGCGTTCGTTGTAGATCCAGTACCAGCCCAGTACCGCCGCCACGCTCGGAACCGCGTACCCGAAGAGCAGGACCGACCGGGAAAGTGTCTGCCCCACGAAGGGCCGATTGAGGAGCAGGGCGGCACAGACACCCAGCGCGGTCGAGCAGACGACCGTGGCGGCCGTGTAGGCCAACGTCACCCAGATCGAATAGGGCAACTCCCCCGACGTCAGCAGGGCGCGGTAGTTCTCCAGCCCGATGAAGTTGCCGTCGTTCGGCGACATGAGCCTCGTGTCCGTGAAGCTCATCCAGACCTCCTTACCAAGAGGCCAGAACAGGACGACGCTCAGGTAGAGCACCGGCACGAGCAGGAGAAGGTAGGGCATCGCCTGCGTGCGGAACCTACTGCTGAACCTGCGCTTGTGCGTGATCATGAGGGCTTCAACCTCCTTTCGACATCTGCGTCGTAGTGCATCTCGAGGTCGCTCAGTCGTCCGCGAACGCAGCCTCGGTCTGCTGCTGCGCATCCGCGAGCACCGTGGCCGCATCCGCATCGCCGGTCAGTACCTGTTCAACAGCCTCCATAACGATTCGCGCGACCTGGGCCGTGTCACCCTCATGCCCGGAGACCAGCGTGCTGTTCGAGGCGACAGCCGCCTGCTCGAACGCAGCCATCCAGGGGCTCTCCGTCAGAACGTCGTCGGGAATGGGCACGTCGGTCGCCAATCGGTCCGGTCCGCTGACCGATCGCATCAGGTCCTGGGCCTCGGGGCCAATGAACCAGCGGATGAAGTCTTTCGCCGCCTCCTGCTTCTCGGGGGAGATGTTCTTATTGATCGCGACGAACAACTGCTGGTGCGCGCCCGGATGGTCGAACGGGAGCGGGGCCGCGCCGATCCGCAGCAAGTCCTCAGATGCGCCCGAAGCAATGTTGAGCGTGCCACCGCTGTTGTCGATCGACATCGCTATACCACCCTCCTTCATCCGCGTGCGCTGCGTCGGGAAGTCGTCGCCCTTGGGGATGATGTCCGCGTCGTAGACCTGCTTGAAGGCCTCGACGGCCGCGACGTTCTCGGGCGAGTCGATAGCGAATGTCCCGTCTGGGGCGATCCCGCCGCCATAGCCTTGCAGCCAGTTCTGGAAGTCGAAGTACCAGTTGGTGATCTCGTTGACGCTGTGGCGGCTGGCGAATCCGATCGTGCCGGTCGCCTCCTGAACCGCCTGGCCAGCCTCGATCAGTTCGTCGACGTTCGTCGGCGGCTCGACCCCAGCCTCCTCGAGCAGGAGTTCGTTGTAGATCAAGGCATAAGCAGCGCGTTGCCAGGCCACACCGCGATACTCGCCGTCGACGATTGCTGCGTCGTTCGTCTCGTTGAGGTTCTCTGCCTCGGCGACGACGTCGTCGATAGGCAGGAGAGCATCCCTCACCGTCATGAACAGCTTGTCCTGAATGATCATGATATCCGGCCCTTGGCCCGCACCGAGTTCTGTCGCAATCTTCGTATCGATACTCTCGGACGGGATCGCCTGCTGAACCAGGACGACCTCGGACTGTGCGTCGTCGTACGCCTTGACTGCGCCCCAGAGGTTCTCTCCGCGGAGCGCATCGAGCCACTGCGAGTTCGCAACGACGAGCTCGAGCTTCCCGTCGGCGTTCGTACTGTCGCCGCCGCTACTACCGCAGGCCGCAAGAGCCGTTGCCGACAGTATGATCGTGCCGACGAGCACGTTTTGCTTGAATTTTGACTTCCTTGTCATGGTTTCTCCTTGTGATGAGGCATTCACGTCAATGTGAAGGCCAGTTCCAGGCGTTCTCGGGTGCGAACTTCTCAGCGAAGGAAGTCGCGATGTCGTTTCGCTTCATGATGGCAACTTCGGGGAATTGCCGAACGTATTCCAGGAAGCGTCGCAGGGACGCGACACGACCCGGGCGCATAATTCGCGCGTGCAAGCCGACGGACATCATTCGCGCACTCGTATCCGCTTCGTCATACAAGATGTCGAACGCGGAACGAAGATAGTCGAAGAAGTCGGAGCTACCCGTGAAGCCCGGGCCGGTCTGCCCACCCCAGAAGCGCGCATCATTCGTATCGATGGCGTAGGGAACCACGAGCATCGGGCGGCCGGCCACGTCGGCATAGTAGGGCACATCGTCGTTGGTGGTGGCCGAGTCGTAGAGGAGGCCTTCCTCAGCCATGATGCGCCGCGCCTCCTCACGGATCGGGGGCCGCGGGAAGGCCCCGAGGATCCTCTTGCCCGTGAGCCGGTAGACCTCGTCAACGGAGTCTCGGATGCTCCTACGCTGCTCCGCTTCCGAGGCGCGCGGTGCGGAGATCGAGCGCACGCCGTGGGAGACGAAGTCGCAATCTGCCTGTGCGAGGTAGTCGGTCAGCTCCGGGCTCACCGGGAGCGCCTGAGATGAGACGAAGACACTGAAGGGCACCTCGTACTTCTCGAACATGCGCACGAGCCGCCAGATTCCCGTACGCGTACCGTACTCGTACTCGGACTCCTGCATTAGGTCTCTTTCACCCGGCGGCAACGAACTCTTGAGCCAGCCTCGCGAGTCACGGTGAGCATCCCCGACGAGGGGATTTCGCTCGGTTCCCTCCTCGAAATTCACCGCGAAGTTGATCGCCAGGCGAGCCCCGTCGGGCCACCGGAACTCGGGCGGGTTCGGACCATAGCCGCGGAAGTCGCGCATTCGCTCGCCCGCGTTCGATGTCCAGTCCAGATCCAAGGGACCTACCTCCTGTGCTACTAGATCGCCCTTGAGGTCACTCAAAACCCCTCATTGGGTGAAGTTTGTATAACACAGCGTGCACTGGCGACGAAGGCCTGTCAAGCCCCAAAATCGACGCGAGACGTCGGACGCCCGTCCGTAGGAGTGCGGAGCAGGGTGGCTGCGCGCCCCCGCGTTGGTGCAATGATGCGCCTGGCGCACGCCACGCTGGGACAGTCCGGCTACCGGAAATCCGCGAACCGTGCTGCTCGCCCAACCGCAACCGCAGGCCGCCTGGAACGCAGGCGCGTCGACGGCCGGCGTCTCAGTGCTCGGCCGCCTTCAGGCTCATCTCTCGTCCGCGCCTGATGTGAACATAGGTGGTGGCCTCCGCCAACGCCGGGTCTCCCGCGGTAATGGCCTCTGCGATAGTTGCGTGCTCTCGGTGCGAAACGCCCGGTTGGTGGTTGCGGGTGAGATAGGAGTGCCAGACCATCTGCGGGAACAGTGGTTCGACGATCGATATGAGGAGCGGGTTCTCCGTCAACTCCACCATCGTTCGGTGGAACCGAGTACTCAGCTCGGCCGCCGTGAGCGGATCGAGCGGAGCCTGCCCGTCACGAATCGAGTCGAGCGTCTCCCACAGTGGCCGCGGGTCTCCCCCGCCGGCCACCCGTTGGGCCGCCAACCCTGCCGCCTTGACCTCGAAGACCAATCTTACGTCGTAGAGCTCCGACACCTGGTCCGGGGTCCATTCCCTCACCACCGCGCTGCGGTGTGGGCGCTGATGGATAAACCCGTCTCGTGACAACATTCGAAAGCCCTCGCGCAGAGGCACCCGGGAGACTCCAAGTTCTTTCGCCAGATTCTCCTCGCTCAGCCGAAGATGCGGAGGGTACTCTCCCCGAATAATCGATTCCCGCACGGCACGGTAGACCTTGTGTGGAATCGGCTGCTCGACGGCGTCGGCCTCCCCGGTCGTCCGCGACCGCACGTCCTTGTCGACTGTCACTGTCGGACGACTCCCTCCGGCGCTGTCACAGACCCGTGTTGGCACGTTCGCCTCATGCTACCTTGCCACCTTCAGTCGGTCGTCAAGACCGGGGATGCGTTCGCGCTCCCTGACTACCCCCAACAAGCGTCAGTCCCAGAGACGCGAACTACCCCCGAAGACACCTCGGCCCCGGAACCGACCAGGTCGGTTCCGGGGCCGAGGACGGCGCTGCTGCGGCTGGACTAGAAGCCCATGCCACCCATGTCGGGCTCGCCACCGCCGGCGGCCGGGGCCGGCTCCGGCTTGTCGGCCACAATGGCCTCGGTGGTGAGGAACATGGCCGCGATCGAGGCGGCGTTCTGCAGAGCGGAACGGGTCACCTTGACCGGGTCGTTCACGCCGGCGGCGAGGAGGTCCTCGTACACACCGGTCGCGGCGTTGAGGCCGTGGTTGGGCTCGAGGTGACGCACCTTCTCCACGACGACGCCGCCCTCGAGGCCGGCGTTCACCGCGATCTGCTTGAGCGGCGCGTCGACGGCGACGCGAACGATGTTCGCGCCGGTCGCCTCGTCACCGTCGAGCTCGAGCACCTCGAAGGCCTCCTTGGACGCCTGGATGAGCGCCACGCCACCACCGGCGACGATGCCCTCCTCCACGGCGGCCTTCGCGTTGCGCACGGCATCCTCGATGCGGTGCTTGCGCTCCTTGAGCTCGACCTCGGTCGCGGCACCGGCCTTGATGACGGCCACGCCGCCGGCCAGCTTCGCGAGGCGCTCCTGGAGCTTCTCGCGGTCGTAGTCCGAGTCCGAGTTGTCGATCTCGGCGCGGATCTGCGAGACCCGGCCGGCGATCTGCTCGGCGTCGCCCGCACCCTCGACGATCGTGGTCTCGTCCTTGGTCACGACGACCTTGCGGGCCGTGCCCAGCAGCGACAGGTCGGCGTTCTCCAGCTTGAGACCGACGGTCTCGGAGATGACCTGGCCGCCGGTGAGGATCGCGATGTCCTGCAGCATGGCCTTGCGGCGGTCGCCGAAGCCCGGGGCCTTGACGGCCACGGACTTGAACAGGCCGCGGATCTTGTTCACGACGAGGGTGGCCAGGGCTTCGCCCTCGACGTCCTCGGCGATGATGAACAGCGACTTGCCCGACTGCATGACCTTCTCGAGCAGCGGGAGCATGTCCTTGACGTTCGAGATCTTGCCCTCGACGAGGAGCACGTAGGCGTCCTCGAGCACGGCTTCCTGACGCTCGGCGTCGGTGACGAAGTAGGCGGACAGGTAGCCCTTGTCGAAGCGCATACCCTCCGTCAGTTCGAGCTCGAGGCCCAGGGCGTTCGACTCCTCGACGGTGACGACGCCCTCCTTGCCGACCTTGTCGAGGGCTTCGGCGATGAGCTGACCGATCTGGTCGTCGCCGGCGGAGATCGCGGCGGTGGCGGCGATCTGCTCCTTGGTCTCGACCTCCTTGGCCTGCGCGAAGAGCCTCTCGGTCACGGCCTCGACGGCCTTCTCGATACCGCGCTTGAGCGCGACCGGGTTCGCACCGGCGGCCACGTTGCGCAGTCCTTCACGCACGAGCGCCTGGGCGAGCACGGTGGCGGTGGTGGTGCCGTCGCCCGCGACGTCGTCCGTCTTCTTGGCGACCTCCTTGACGAGCTCGGCACCGATCTTCTCGAACGGCTCTTCGAGTTCGATCTCCTTGGCGATGGACACACCATCGTTGGTGATCGTGGGGGCGCCCCACTTCTTCTCGAGAACCACGTTGCGGCCCTTGGGGCCGAGGGTGACCTTCACGGTGTCGGCGAGGACGTTCAGTCCACGCTCCATACCGCGGCGGGCCTCCTCATCGAAGGCAATGATCTTGGCCATGTCGGGTTTTGATCCTCCGGTACTGGCATTGAACGGCCGGCAGAACGCCCGCGACGGACGACGGTCCCTCACCGCGGTCACGTCCCGCGCCTCGGATCCGCCTCGCCCTACTGGCCAGATGTGCGACTGTCACTCTCATGGCGAGAGTGCTAAGCCCATTATTGGCACTCAAGGCCCGAGAGTGCAAGGCGACACCGGCCGGGTTGTGATCCGGCTCATGCGCGGCCCCGCGTCCTGGGCCCCGGGCCCATCCGCCCGCCGCCGACTCGCCGATGCCGCGCCCCCACGGCTGTAACCTCGGGGGCCCGTGAGAGCATTACGAGATATGAGTACGCCGCCGACGACCGAGTCGCAGGACTCCGGCAACGACGCCCCTCCGCCCGACCGTGCCTCCCGACCGCTGCGACCCTTCTCGAAGGCGTGGCGGCTCACGGCTACGTTCGCCGCCCTCGCGGTGCTCACCGCCGGGCAGATCGTGGACACGAACGACTGGTTCCCACTCGGCTCGCTGTCGCAGTACGCCACGCCGCGCGATCTCGACGGCACCGTCCGCTCGGTCACCCTGCGCGCCGACTTCCCCGACGCCGAGGATCGCCACGTCGCTCTGAGTGAGCACGTGGTCGGGACCGGGCGGGCCGAGGTCGAGGGCCAGTTGCAGCGCTTCATCGACGATCCGGAGCTGCTCGGCGTCTTCGCCCGCTCCTACGCGCAGCTCAACCCGGGCAGGCCACTGCCCGAGGTGCTCTACCTCAAGCGTTCGACCCAGCAGTTGCGGGACGGCGAGGCCGACGGCGAACCCACCGTGGAGATCCTCGTGGAATGGCACGCCGGATGAGCGCCCTCGCCCGAGCCGGCTCGGCCGTGAGCGGCTGGTGGTTCAAGCCGATGCCGCTCGCACGGGTGGCTGTGCTGCGCACCCTCGTCTACCTCTTCCTCATCTTCGACATGCTCTACGTCGCGACGGACGTCGTGCCGCACGGCTACGTTCCGGAGCTGTACCAGCCCACGCTCGTGGCCCGGATCCTGCAGCTGCCGACGCTCGGCGTCACGGGCGGTCAGGTGCTCTTCTGGGTCGTGACACTCGCCTCGGTCTGCGCGGCGATCGGCGCCTTCCAGCGCGCCGCCGGCTGGGTCGCCGGCCTGGGGTTCTGGCTCTGGATGCTCAACTCGCAGGGCTTCTCCTACGTGAGCCACGATCACATGGCGCTCATGGTCGCGGTGCTCGTGCTGCCCACGGTCGGGGTGGCCCGCTTCGGCGACACCGGCTCGAGCGAGCGCGTCGGCTGGGTGCTGCGCGTCGTGCAGGTGTTCACGATCCTCACCTACTTCGGATCGGCGATCAGCAAGTGGACCCGCTCGGGCACACCGTGGGTGTGGGCGAACGGGGCCGTGTTCGTCTGGGCGATCATGCGCCGCGGATCGGACCTCATCCGCTGGACCCTCGACTTCCCGTGGCTGCTCATCGTGGGGCAGTGGGCGCTGCTCCTCCTCGAGTTCTGTTCCCCGGTCGTGCTGTTCCTGCGGGGCAAGTGGCTCTACGCGCTCGTGGCCACGTTCGTGCTGTTCCACCTGGCCACGTACCTCGCGCTGGGGATCCACTTCCTGCCCACGGTCGTGTGCTGGGCGGCGTTCCTTCCGCTCGAGCGGATCCCGGCCTGGCTGCGTCGGCGCATCGGGCGCCGCAGCGAGGTCGCCCCGGCTTAGAGGACGTCTCGCCCGGCCCTAGAATTCTTCCGGCACACCGCGCCCCGGAGAGGGTGGGCCGATCGCCGATCGTATCCTCAGGCGCCGCGGATCGCGGCCAGGGTGCGAGCGGTGAGCAGCCAGGCCAATGGCGGGCCGAGGGCCAACATGATGAGCGACTGCGCCAGCACAGGTATCAATACGGGGGTGAGCAGAGTGCCCCCGTCCGCCAGGATGAAGGCCGCAAGCCCCACCGCGGTGCCTGCCTGCCACGGCAGCAACACTACGAACAGGACCGTGACGGCGTGCATGAGGAGAGCCTGGGCGCGGGTGAGCCGGTGCAACCGATAGAGGGCGATCTCAGAACGCCTCGACCACGCGAGCACCAGGAAGATCGCGAGCACGGGCACTGTGGCAAGCCAACCGAGGTGTGCCCAGGAGGAGCCGAGCTCTTGCTGCGGGGTTCGGCCAGAGCCGGTGTCCTCGACTGGGAACGTGATGGCCCGTGCCGGTGCGGGCCACCAATCCGTGAGCAATGCCTGCACTTGTGCCGTAGCCCCGTGTTCGGGGGACACCAGGCAGCCGGCGGCCACCCCGGTAGCAGGCATCACCTCGAACAGACGGCGTGCCTGCCCGTCGGCACGCGCCGACGGATGAGCCACGGCGCTGACCGGGAGCACCCGAGGAAGGCCAGTGGCCTCGCGTACGGCGATATCACCGCCACGGACGAGCCCGAAGCGCTCGGCCACGAGGGGCCCGGCGACTAGGCCTGGTTCCCCGTGAAACTCCAGGTCCGGGAACACGACGTGCAGGTATCCAGGCGTCACTCGTTCGATCGAATACCGACTCGCCGGTTCGGTGCCGATCATGATGTTTCGACCATCCAGCACCGCCCCGGCCGAGGCGACTCCGGTCACCGCGTTCAACTGCTCGCACCGAGCCACATCCCAACGCCCCTCATTGAACACCACCTCCAGCACGTCCCGGCCGTTCCAGTAGGCGACATCCTCACGTGCGGCGATGCCGGCCAGAGTGAGAGCGGCGACGAAGACCATGACCGCTGCGGTCACCAAGGCGGTCGTAGCCACGATGCCGCTCTGGACTCGTGCCGCGCACAGGTCCCACACGGCCTCGCGGACGACCTGGCGAGTACGCCACCGTGCGCCGCGGGCGCCGTCACGGCTCACGTCACTCGTCCATCCCTGAGCCGGATCTGTTCATCGCAGGAGCGGGCCACCTCGTCATCGTGTGTAGCCACTACAGCGGCACACGAGGCCGCCACGGCCCCATGGATAGCCCGCAGCACCAGTTCTCTGGAGTCGGCGTCGAGCGAGGCCGTCGGTTCATCCACCAGCAAGAGATTCGCCCCGGCGAGCAGGCCACGCGCGACCGCCACCCGCTGCCGTTCACCGCCGGAGAGTCGGTGCCCACGCGTGCGAGCCAGGTCGGACAGGCCGAGCCGCTGCATTGCCTCCCTCGCCTTGGACCGCGCCACCCCCTCCGCCGCGCCCAAGGACAAGGCGCCGACCATGATGTTCTCCAACGCCGAGCGCCGGTTCAACATCGGTGCATTCTGAACGATCCAGACCGTCTCCACCCCGGGCGCTCTCTCGATCGAGCCACCATCAGGAGCCAAGAGACCGGCGATGATCGATAGCAGCGTCGACTTGCCTGCCCCGGAAGGCCCCAGCAAGGCGACCGAGTGGGCCGGCCGGATCTCCAGATCGAGGCCGGTCAGCACCTGACGGCTACCGAAGGACTTGGTCACCTGCCTCAGCCGCACCAGCGCACTGCTCAACAGGACCCCCTCGCTGCGGCAGGCGGCGCCAGCACCACCCGATCTCCAACGCTCAGATCTCCCGTCACCAGTGCCTGCCCATTGGCTCCCGAAGCGACAGTAACCGAGACCGTCACCCGCTCGTCACCTTCGACCCGCAACACGCATGTGTCGGCCCCTGCGCCGACCCAGACCGCCGCCGAGGGCAGCATGAGTGCCTCGTCATCTCTGTATACCAAAACAGCGGGCACCGACGCCGCGCCCGAGGGGACCCGCTCCAGCACATCCGGATTCTCGAGTCGCCGACCGTCCTCGCCGACCACGACCGGCTCGTCCCGCACGCGCAGTTCGGCCCCCACAGGCACCGTGACCACCGCATCGGCCGGGATCTGTTCAAAGGCGGTCTGCGCCACATTCTCCTCGCCCGCCTGACGCTCAGGCACGCTGCCCGGCTCCACGATCAGGGTGTCCTTGATTGCAGCGGCACCGAGCACGACCGCCTCACCAGCAGCGGGCGCCGGCGCAGCGACCAGCGCCTCCACCGACCCGACAGTGAACTCCTCCGGCAGATAGACCAACCACGTCCAGTCGAAGGCCGCCGGCCGCTTCGCACCGATGTCGGCGGCCAGCGCCCGGACACGCTCCATCGTCCCGGCAGTGAACACCTCTCCCTCAGCACCCGGGTACCCGGACTCGGCCAGCCATTCATGCAGCATCCGGACATCCGCGCCACGATCGCCGATCGACAGCGGACGGGTGAACGGACGCGGAGTCAATGCCGCCCGCCGCTCGATTCCATCGATCGTGATCACAGGCGACCCATCCTCGATCCGGTCGCCGGGCTCGACGTGTACCTGCTCCACCGTCCCGGACCAGCCGGGAGCGATCAGGCGCACCTGCCTGCCCCAGTCGATCGCGATCTCGACCGCGCCGGCGGACTCAACGCTCGCCGTCACCGGCGCCAACACCTCCGGTGTCTGTACAAGCACCACCCGTTGTTGATGTGCCTGCACCACCGCGATCAACACGACCGGGGCCAGCAGCCACACCACCAAGGCAGCCAGAAAGACGGTCCGACCGACTCGAGAATCCGACTTCTCCATCGACTGGTCAACCTCCCGCCGTCAGGCCGTCAATATCCCCTGACCATACCGGCCGATGGCACCACATGGATGGGCCGTCAACTGTCCGGCTGGGCCCGCGCGACCGGGTGCCGGTAGCTTCGAACTGTTGTCGCACACGGACTTGCCCCGACTCACGGAACGGAGAGCGACTCCCCTGGATAGAACTTGAGCCAGACGGGAACCAGGCAGTCCGTAACCCCGTCCTGGGAGCCTTCGCCTCCAACTGCGACCAGATCATCGAAATTCCGCTCATCGCCCGTGAACTCCCACCCGGACTTTTGCAGGCACTCTCGCGCACCATCGAGCAGCGCCTCATCCATCGATGCCGGCTCGCTGTACCGATACCCCAACTCCAGGTACACGAGTTCCCGAACTCTGCAATCCAACGTCAGTTCAGCTAATTCTTCATCCCCGTAGACCCATGACGTCTCAGTGAACGTGTAAATGAGATTATTGACCGGATTGAGAACAGGATCGCTGTGCTCAATTCCATGAAGAGCCGTGCACTGAAAGTAGCGGTCGAGAGCATCCTCGTACTCGGCTGTCGTGACGGCACCATCGCTCATCGCCGCCAACTGCGCCTCACCCGCACCGCTCGCTTCGGCCTCAGCGAGGAGCGCGTCGAAGCGCTCCTCGGCCACTTGTCCCCCTTGAACGGAGGAGCAGCCGAGGAGCAGCCCGATCGCGGCAATGGCCAGGCCGACACACGCGCATCGCTTCACGTCGTCGTGGTATTGCACGTGGGGCAGCCCTTGTGGTACCCGGACGTCGTTGTGTCGGTCATGATACGAGAGACGTAGCTCGAGTCGCCCGTGCTCCACTGGATACTTGTCGGCAACCCAAGACCAGAGCGGTGACGCAGACCGGCCATGAGTGGCCCCGCACACGATCCACTCACGCGGCGCGTCGTCGCCTGAGACACTCCGCCGACCCGTCCACTGTGGACCTCGTTGACGCCACAACTTCGCGTAGCATTCCAGGTACCGAAGGCCGCTGCGCTCGGAGCATTCAGAGTAACGCCCAGCGTCAGCATCAGGACGACGGCTGCCAGGACCGCACGCAGCCGCTGAGGAGGGTGGCTCCGGCCCTGTCACCGAGGGTGTCGTACATGGCGATACTTCCTCTCATCGTTGATAGGTAGCAGATCTACTGCCCATGCCGCTTCAGGCTAGCCTCGATGTCGCCGACTCGTGGGGGTATTGGTCGAGCCATGACGCCACGGTCGGTGACCACGGCTCGGCGGCAGGCGTGGGCACCGAGGCTACAGTGCGAAAGTCCCCTGACGGAACAGCGAGGTCGTCCCCGCCTGAGGCCGCTCAGCTGCCCGGCGCCAGGCTCGGCATCCGCCGGATCCCGAACCGCTGCGACAGCGCCCGTCGGGCCGCGTGCCAGCCGTTCATGCCGTGCACGCCCGGCGCCGGCGGGGTCGAGGAGGAGCACAGGTAGACACCGGGGATCGCCCCGGAATAGGGGTTGAGCCACGGTGTGGGCCGGGCGACCATCGCGGCGATGTCGATCGCCCCGGCGGCGATGTCCCCGCCGATGTAGTTCGCGTTGTGCTCGTGCATCCGGGCGGCGGGGATGCACCGGGAGGCCACCACGACGTCGCGGAACCCCGGCGCGAACTGCTCGAGTCGGCGGGTGATGTCCTCGGTCATGTCGCGGGTCGATCCCGCGGGCACGTGGGCGTAGGTCCACAGCGGCGCGAGGCCGCCGACCCGCCGGGAGGCGACCACCTGGGCGGGCTCGGAGGCGAGCACCATCGGCGCGGAGGCGTGCCGGCCGGCGTTGATCTCGGCCTCGGCCAGGGCCATCTGCGCGCGCGTGCCCCCGACGTGCACCGTGCCGGTCCGGCCGATCTCCGCCACCGCCCACGGCACCGGCTCCGAGAGCACGAAGTCGACCTTCGCGGCCGCCGCTCCGTACTTGAACCGGCCCAGCGCCCGGGCCGCGCGGGCCGGCATCCGATCGCCCCAGATGTCCACGAGGGCCCGCGGGGTCGTGTCGAACAGGTAGGCCCGTGCGCGCGGCAGCTGCGACCAGTGCGTGATCGGCGTGTCGGCCTGCACGGTTCCGCCGTGGGCGCGCAGATCGCGCACGAGCGCGTCGATGATCGCCTGCGACCCGCCCACGGGCAGTCCCCAGCCGACGGTGTGGGCGAGGGTGGCGAGCATGATGGCCGTGCCGGCGGAGGCGAGCGAGGGCATCCGGGCGATGGCGTGCGCCCCGACCCCGGTCAGGAGCGCCGCGCTCGTCTCGCCCGGGAGCGCCCGGTCCCAGGCGCGGGTCCCCTGGCCGAGCACGGCGCGGCCGAAGGCGACCGATCCGGCGATCCCGCGCGGGGTGAGCAGCGAGGCGGGCACCGAGCGCTTGTCGGAGAGGGACAGCTCGATCACCGCCTCCGCGTGCCGCACGAGTGGTTCGAGCAGGCGGCGCCAGTCGGCCCCCTCGCCCCGGGGCAGCTCGGCGACCGTGCGCTCGAGGTCGTGCCACGCCAGACCCGCCCGGGCGCCGTCCAGAGGCTGGGCGTAGGAGAGCTCGGGCACGACGATCTCGACGCCGCGGGCGGGCACGTCGAACTCGGCGAGGAACGGGCTCGCGAGGGCGAGCGGGTGCACGGCCGAGCAGACGTCGTGCTCGAGGCCGACGTCGGTCAGGCCGAGGTCGAGGGTGCGCGCGCCGCCGCCGATGCTCGGCTGCGCCTCGACCACCTGCACGCCCAGGCCGGCGCGCGCCATCGTCACGGCCGCCGCCAGCCCGTTCGGTCCGGAGCCGACCACGACCACGTCCACGCTCGCCCTCGCCATGGCATCAACCATAGGGGGCGGCGACGCGCTCAGGCCGCCGGCGCGGAGAAGCCGGCGCGGAGCACGATGACGATGCCCTCGGAGGCCGCCGTGGCGCTCTCGGAGAGGTTGTCGATGCCGAGCTGCTCGCCGATCGCGCGCGCCTCGGGCTCGAGTTCGGCCGAGTGGTAATACAGCGTCGTCTCGGCCGGGGCGGAGTTCGTGTAGTTGCCGGCGGTCGCGGCGGTCCAGCCGAGGCCGGTCAGGGCGTCGGTCGTGCGCCCGGCCAGTCCCTGCACCCCCGCCCCGTTGAGCACGAGCACGGCCACGCCGTGGTCGAGCTCCGGGGTCGTCGGCTCCTCGGTCGGCTCCTCGGACGGCTCCTCGCCGCCCTCGGTCGCGGTGGGCTGCTCGCTCGGCGCGGGGCTCTCGCCGCTCGGGTCGGCGGACGGCGCGGCGGTCGTCGTGGGCGAGGCCGAGGGGGCGTCGTCCGCACTCATGAAGTACTTGACGGCGCCGAAGGTGAGCAGCGGCACGAGCACGATCACGAGGAGATAGGGCAGCCAGACCCGCCAGCGGGGGGTGGGCTCACGGTGCACGCCGTGGGGCACGCGCTCCTGCCCGAGGACGTCGAATTCGTCCTTCGGATACGGGTAATCCTGCTTGCTCACCTGTGCAGGGTACCGGTTACCGGGTGGAAGCGAGACGCCGCGCCGAGCGTTCCTCCCGGCGGCCGGCGCGCATGCGGCGCAGGCGCTTGACGAGCATGGGCTCGGCCGCGAGGGCGTCGGGTGAGTCGATCAGGGCGTTGAGCACCTGGTAGTAGCGCGTGGCCGACATGTCGAAGCGCTCGCGGATGGCGGTCTCCTTGGCACCGGCGTATTTCCACCACTGCCGCTCGAAGTCGAGGATCTGCGCGTCGCGCTCCGAGAGCCCCGCGGCGGCATCCGCCTGCTCGCTCATCCGTTTCCTCCCTGTGGTCCGGTCGCGCCCATCCTACGGGCGAACCACACGCGTGTCATTCGGGCGCCGGGCCGCCCCGGTCCGCAGGTCCTCGAGAGTTCGGGGCCGGGCGGGAATCGGTGAGAATGAGGGGATGCGCACACCTCTGGAGCAGGCGATCGATCCCGGGTGGGCCCGCGCGCTCGCGCCGGTGGAGCCCGTTCTCCGCGAGCTCGGCGACTTCCTGCGGGCCGAGGACGCCGCCGGCCCGGGCTTCCTGCCGGCCGCGGAGCACGTGCTGGCCGCGTTCACCCGCCCGCCCGCGCAGGTGCGGGTGCTGCTCGTGGGGCAGGACCCCTACCCCACGCCGGGGCACGCGATGGGGCTGAGCTTCTCGGTCCAGCCGCACGTGCGCCCGCTCCCGCGCTCGCTGGCGAACGTCTTCACCGAGCTGGTCGACGATCTCGGGGTGCCGCGGCCGACCACGGGCGACCTGCGGCCGTGGGCCGATCGCGGGGTGCTGCTGCTCAACCGCTCGCTCACGGTCTCCCCCGGCCGGCCCGCCTCGCACCGGGGCCGGGGCTGGGAACAGGTCACCGGCGCCGCGATCGACGCGCTCGTGGCCCGCGGCGGCCCGCTCGTGGCCGTGCTCTGGGGCCGGGACGCCCGTGCCCTGCGCCCACGGCTCGGATCGGTGCCGGTGGTCGAGTCGGCCCACCCCTCCCCGCTGTCGGCCACGCGCGGGTTCTTCGGCTCGCGCCCGTTCTCGCGGGTCAACAGCCTATTGACGACGCTCGGTGCCGATCCGATCGACTGGCGCCTGCCGTAGGGCGGACGGGCGAGGGGCGGGCCCCGGTCGCCCGGAGCCCGCCCCTCACTGCTGATCGGATCAGGCGCGCTGCCTGCGGATCACGCCGGCGACGCCGAGCATGACCAGGGCCGCCGCCGCGCCCAGGAACGGCAGGGTCGCCGCCGAGGCGCCCGTGTCGGGGAGGCGGTCCGGGCCGTCCGTCGGGCCGTCCGTCGGGCCTGCGGTCGGGTCGTCCGTCGGGTCGACCGTCGGGTCCTCGTCGATGACGGACATCACGGAGAACATGATCGACGTCTCGTCGGAGTCCGTGCCGTCGATCGTCTGCGCCGCGGCGAGCGTGTAGTCGCCGGGGGCGAAGTCACGGTCCACCGCGATGCTCCATGCGCCGCCGGTGACCACGGCCGTCCCGGCCTGCTCGCCGTCGACGAGGAGGGTGACCGTGGCGCCGTCGATGCCCGTGCCCTCGACGTCGAGCACGTCGGTCAGCTCGGTCTCGGCGAAGAAGCCGCCGTCGGCCGGAACCGTGATCTCCGGAGCCGCGGGCGCGACCGTGACCGCGGCGGTCACCGTGGCGGACTGCTGCTCCTCGAACACCTGGTAGGCGCCCACCTCGTGGGGGCCGTAGCCGAGGTCGGTCTCGACGCTCCAGGCTCCGCCCGCGACCTCGGCCGTGAGCTCCTCACCGTCGATGGTCACGTGCACGGTCGCGCCGTCGTAGCCGGTGCCGCTCACGGAGGAGATCGCCTCGGTCACGCGGTCGCCGTCGGCGGGCGCGGTGATCGCCGGTGCCGGGAGGGTGACGTTGACGTCGTGCTCCACGGTCTCGGAGGCGTTGTAGCCGTTCTCGGCCTGGAGGGTGAAGGCGTAGTCGCCGAGCTCCTGCGGGGCGTCGAACGACCAGGTGCCGTCGCTGTCGACGTCGACCGTGAACTCGTCGCCGCCGACGGGCTGGACCACGAGGGTCGTGCCAGCGGGCGCGGTGCCGGTGATCGCGTCACCGGCGTCGATGTCGCCGCCCGCATCGGGGGCGGTGACCGCGGGCGCGTCGATGTGGAGCTGGATCGTGTAGCCGTCCGTGTGGGCGAGGGCGTCCTGCAGGTCGGCCGCCCAGAGCTGATTGCCCGTCGGGTTGCCGCCGGAGACGATGCCGATGGCGGTCTCGCCCTGGTAGACCGGGCCGCCCGAGTCGCCTTGGTCGACGGCGATGTCGTCGACCAAGAAGCCGAGGACGTATCGCCCGTCGACTTCGGCGACACCGGCGATCATGCTGACGTTGGCGGCGGAGGTGCTCGAGTGGCCGGTCGTGCGGCCGCTGCGCTCGATGGCGGCGCCGTTCGGGTCAACCGCACCGACGCCGGTGATCACCGTGGTCGAGGCCGCGAGGTCATCCGTGTCGGTCCAATCGGTGATCTCGGGGGAGAGAGTCAGGTCGGTGTTGATCTCGTCGATCACCGCGATGTCCGTGCCCGGGTCGATCTCCGAGCCGGCAGTGTTGCCGGGGCCGCCGAACTGCGAGAAGCCGTAGACGCCGAGGTCCGGGCCGGGAAGGATCCCGCCGCCGGCCGCGTCATTCTCAGGCACGGACAGTCCGACGTCGACGAGCGCGCCGTCATCGGTGCAGTGCCCGGCGGTGACCACGGCGGGCTCGCCCGTGGAGTTCCAGCTCGAGAAGCCGACGGAGCAGACCGACGCCTGATTATCAGCCGTATCCGTGTAGATCCCGGCGCCGCCGACGACGCTGCCGGGGGCCGCGAGGGCGGAGAAGCCGCCCTCGACCTGGACGATGGTCGCCCGGTCCTCGTATGCGGCGATACGCGCCTCGTCGATGCCGGCGTCGATTCCCTCGCCGTCGACGGCGATGACGAGGCCGCCGTCGGCGTCGACGCCGACCGCTGCGACGTTGCTCGAGTCAGCGGACTGGGCGGAGGGTCGCGGGTCGACGCCCGTGTCGAGCAACTCGGCCGCGACGGCCTGCCAATCGCTCGGCAGCTGCACGTCGCTGTCGGCGGCGGCGGGCAGGGCGACCATGCCGGCGCCGAACGCCAGGGCCAGGCTGCCGCCGATCGCGGCGCCCGTGAGGGTCGGTCGGGTTCGTCTCATGTAGTTCTTTCCCCTTGATGTTCTTGCATGTGCATGACTCTTCTTGCGTGTGCGTGCCAGACCTCGGCAAACGTCTAGAAAGCTACCAGCGATGGCCCGCGGGGGATCGTCGGGAGGCCGACGAACGGGTCACACCCCATGGGTAGTTCGCCCCATGGCCGCTCCGGCCGCCGCGCGCGGTGTCCGGCCGTGCACGATCGGGTGGGTGGGATCGGGCGGGCGGGGTCGCTCGGGTGGGACCGCGCGAGCGGCCGGATGTTAGCCTCCGACGCATGCTGTTCCTGCGACGCGCCGCCATCGTGACCACCGCCGCGCTCACCCTCGGGGGCGTCGTGTTCGCCCTCTGGCTCGGGCCCCTCTCCGGCGGCGGCTCCGGCGCCGAGGGCGACGGCGCCACCCCGGCTCCGGGGGTCCACGTGGCCGGCCGCTGGGGTGGCGACGGCGATCGGGCGCCGCACCTGATCTTCGGCGCGCACGGGGAGGTGTCCGGCAACGACGGGTGCAACGGACTGTCGGGGAGCTACACGGCGACCGGCGACGGCGAGGTCGACTTCCACGACGTCCTCGGCACGCTCAAGGCCTGCCCCGGGGTCGACACCTGGTTGCACCGACTCGCCTCGGCCGTGGTCGACGGCGACGAACTCGCCGTGTTCGACGCCGCGGGAGAGGAGATCGGGCGCCTGCCGCGAGCGTGACGCCGTCGAGCCCTGGCAGGACCGTGCGAGCCGGGGCACACTGGAATGGTCGGTTCGATGGTGGAGGCGATCATGAGCAATGCGTCGAGGGTCACGGAGCGTGATGCCCGCCGGGTGGCGGAACAGTCCCGGCAGACGGAGTGGGAGCACGATTCGTTCGCGCGACAGCTGTACCTGGGCGACTTCCGCCCGGAGCTGGTGTGGGAGAGTGAACGGCTCGACCCGGAGGTCCGCGTCCGGGGTGATGCGTATCTCGCGCGGCTGGAGCGCCACCTGCGTGAGAACGTCGACGGGTCCGTCATCGAGGCGGAGGACCGCATCGGCGACGACGTGCTCGCCGGCCTGATCGACCTCGGCGTCTTCGGCCTGAAGATCCCGCCCGAGTACGGGGGGATCGGCCTGGGCCAGGTCCACTACAACCGGGCCCTCATGCTGCTCGGCTCCGCCCACCCGAGCATCGGCGCGCTCGCCTCGGCCCACCAGTCCATCGGCGTGCCCGAACCCGTCGAACAGTTCGGCTCCGAGGAGCTCAAGCACCGGTTCCTGCCGCGCTGCGCCGCCGGGGCCATCTCCGCCTTCCTCCTCACCGAGCCGGATGTCGGCTCCGACCCGGCGCGCCTGCAGGCCGCGGCCGTGCCGACCCCCGAGGGGGACTACCTGCTCGACGGGGTCAAGCTGTGGACCACGAACGGCGTGCTCGCCGAACTGCTCGTGGTGCTGGCCCGGGTACCCGAGCACGAGGGCGGCCGGGGCGGCATCACGGCGTTCGTGGTCGAGGCGGACAGCGAGGGGATCACGGTCGAGCACCGCAACTCGTTCATGGGGCTCAGGGGGCTCGAGAACGGCGTCACCCGCTTCGACGGGGTGCGGGTGCCGGCGGAGAACGTGGTCGGTCGGGAGGGGCAGGGCCTCAAGATCGCGCTCACCACCCTGAACACGGGCCGGCTCTCGATTCCCGCGATGTGCGTGGCGGGCAGCAAGTGGGCCCTGGGGATCGCCCGCGAGTGGTCGAACGCCCGCGTCCAGTGGGGCCGCCCGATCGGGCGGCACCCCGCGATCGGGCACAAGCTCGCGTTCATGGCCGCGACCACGTACGCGCAGGAGGCGGTCGTCGAGGTCGCCGGCGCCATGGCGGACTCCGGCGGCGTGGACATCCGCATCGAGGCGGCGCTCGCGAAGCTGTGGTGCAGCGAGATGGCCTGGCGGGTGGCCGACGACCTCGTGCAGATCCGGGGTGGGCGCGGCTACGAGACCGCGGCCTCGCTCCGGGCACGCGGGGAGCGCGCCGTGGCCACCGAGCAGTTGCTGCGGGATCTGCGGATCAACCGGATCTTCGAGGGGTCGAGCGAGATCATGCATCTGCTCATCGCCCGCGAGGCGGTGGACACGCACCTCTCGGTCGCCGGCCCGCTCATCGACCCCGAGGCCGGTGGGGCCGAGAAGTCCGCGGCGCTGGCCGCGGCGGCGACCTTCTACGCGGGCTGGCTGCCGCGGCTCGCCGCCGGCCCGGGCACGCTGCCCGGCTCCTTCCGGGAGTACGGCCCGGCCGCGTCGCACCTGCGCTACGTCGAGCGGGCGAGCCGGCGCCTGGCCCGCTCGACGTTCTACGGCATGGCCCGCTGGCAGGGTCGCCTCGAGCACAAGCAGGGATTCCTCGCCCGGATCGTCGACATCGGCGCCGAGCTGTTCGCGATGACCGCGGTCTGGGCCCACGCCGACCGCGAGGGGACCGGCGCGGACGGAACGCCCGCGCTCACCGCCGACTCCCCCGCCGTGCTCGCCGACGCCTTCTGCCGGCAGTCGCGCCGGCGCATCGACTCGCTGTTCCGTGCCCTGTGGATCAACACGGACGCCCACGACGAAGACGTGGCCCGCCGGGTCCTCGACGGGGAGTTCACGTGGATCGAGGCCGGGGTGATCGACCCGTCCGCGGGCACCGGGCCGTGGATCGCGGAGGACCATCGCGGCCCCTCGTCCGAGCCGAACGTCCGCCGCCGCTACCGCACGAGCACGGTGGTGCGGTGACCGGCACGCCCGCCCTCCCGCTTCCCCGGCGCTACGTCGCGATCGGGGACTCCTTCACCGAGGGGCTGTGGGACACGGCGCCCGAGGACCCGGAGGTGCAGTACGGCTGGGCCGACCGACTCGCCTTCACCCTGAGCGGGTACCGG
This sequence comes from Pseudactinotalea sp. HY158, assembly GCF_009660225.1. Lineage (NCBI taxonomy): Bacteria > Bacillati > Actinomycetota > Actinomycetes > Micrococcales > Cellulomonadaceae > Pseudactinotalea > Pseudactinotalea sp. HY158. The sequence continues at coordinate 503,009 of NZ_CP045920.1, read as the reverse complement.
CACGAGGCCGGTCAGGAGCCGCTGGAATACGCGAACCTGGCCATCCGTGGGCGGCTCCTCGAGTCGATCCTCACCGATCAGCTCCCGCGCGCCCTCGAGCAGCGACCCGATCTCATCTCGATCGCCGGCGGCGGCAACGACGTGCTGCATCTGGGATGCAGCCCGGACCGGCTGGCCGCCCTGCTCGACGGGGCCGTCGCGCGAGTCCGGGCCACGGGCACCCGGGTGCTCCTGGCCACCGGCATGGACACCCGCGGGCTGGCCCTGCTCGGGGCGCTGCGACACAAGATCGCGATCTACAACGCCGACCTGTGGTCGATCGCCCACCGGCACGGCGCCGCGGTCATCGACCTGTGGGGGATGCGCTCGCTGCGGGACCGGCGCATGTGGGCCGAGGACCGGATCCACCTGAGCCCCGAGGGGCACCGCCGGGTCGCGCAGGCGGGCCTCGTGGCGCTCGGCCTCCCGCCGGGCGATCCGGGCTGGGAGCTCCCGCGCGGGCCCGGCGAAACCGTCGCCTCGCTCGCGCAGCTGCGGGACGACGCAGCCTGGCTTCGGCGCGACGTCTACCCGTGGGCGACGCGCAGGCTCCGTCGGGCCTCCACCGGTGACGCCCGGAGGGCGAAGTACCCCGACCTGCGCCTCGTCGAGGCCGCGGTCGATGCTCCCGGGCGCGCCGGGCGGTAGCCCCCGGTCACGACCCGGAGGGCTGCTCCCGCGGCGGGTGCACCGGCCGGTCGGCGTGGATCCAGATCCGGTTGGAGTCGTTGATCGCGATCGCGACCCAGGTGGCCGCGCTGATCTGCTCGGGGGCGAGCACCGCCGCGAGGGCCGTGTAGCCGTCGTCGTCCAGATGCCGCTGCGCGACCAGGGTGACCGCCTCGGCCAGCTCGAGGCACGCCCGCTCGACGTCGGAGAAGTAGCGGGTCTCGCGCCACGCCGTGAGCACGCCGATGCGTTCGACGGTCTCGCCGGCCGCGAGCGCCGCGGCGGTGTGCGCCTTGAGGCACATGGCGCAGCCGTTGAGCTGGGAGCAGCGCAGCCGGATGAGTTCGATCGCGCGCAGGTCGAGGCCGGCGGCGAGCGCGGCGGTCTTCGCCTCCTCCCCCAGCCGCTCGCTCGCGGCGAACGCCTCGGCGGCGTGGGCGGGATTCACTCGGCGGATGCTCATGATCGTGCGGCTCCTTCGGTCACCGGCAGGTGGCGCTGCCACCACGCGAGGATGTGGTCGAACCGGGCGCGGCGGTGCGCCGGCCGCCCGGACCGGGAGAGTTCGTGGCCCTCGCCCGGGAAGAGAAGGAACTCGGCGGGCACGCCCCGCCGTTTGAGCCCGACGAACCAGCGCTGCCCCTGTTCGAGGGGGCAGCGCCAGTCGTGCTCGGAGTGGATGACGAGCGTGGGCGTGCGCACCCGGCCGATCGCGGCCATCGGCGACTGCGCGGCCACGAGCTCCGGGTCGCTGCCCAGGTACTGCAGCCCGAAGAACCAGCCGATATCGCTCGATCCCTCGAAGGAGACCGGGTCGAGGAATCCGCGCTCGACGATCGCGCCGTGCCAGCGGTGGTCGATCGTCGTGAGCCAGGCCGTGAGGTAGCCGCCGTAGGAGCCGCCCATGACGCCGACCCGGCCCGGGTCGAGCCGGGGGTGGGCGGCGAGGGCGCCGTCGAGGAAGGCGAGCACATCCTGCGCGTCGAGCCGCCCCCAGCCGCCGATCGTGGCGCGCCCGTGTGCCTGCCCGTAGGAGGCGGAGCCGCGGGGGTTGCAGAACACGACGGCATAGCCCGCCGCCGTGTAGGCCTGGACCTCGTCGAAGTAGGTGGGCGAGTAGGCGGCGTGGGGCCCGCCGTGGATGAGCAGGAGCACGGGGTGGGGGCCCTCGCCCGCCGGCTGGGTCACCCAACCGTGGACCGGGTAGCCGTCCGCGGCGCTCACCTCGAGTTCGGCCGGTGTGAACACGCCCGCCTCCCGGCGCAGCCGTGCCGACAGGTCGGTCACCTGGCGGGCCTCGCCGTCGGCCCCGATGTGCCACAGGTCGCCGGCCGAGCCGATCCCGGCGGCGACCGCAAGCGCGCCCGCCGAGGTCCCGATCCCCGCGGCCGACGTGACCGTGACGGGGCCGGAGAGCATGCTCGTGAGCTCGCCGTCGTAGCGGAGCAGCTCGACGCTTCCCCGGCGCTCCCGGGCGATCACGACTCCTCCCTGGACGGCGCAGAATCCGTCCGCGACGAGCCCGCCGGCCTGCGGGTCCGTGTGGACCCGAAGGTCGATCAGTTCCGTGCCCACGAGGTCCGCGGAGGCGAGCGCGGCCCGCTTGCCGATGAAGTCGGTGCGGTCCGGCCCGTAGTCGGCGAGCAGCAGCCAGACGCGCCGCTCGTGCGTGAGGTCGCGCACGAGGCCGCCGACGATCCACGCACCGGTGTCGACCACGCTCGCCGTGCCGTCCGGGCGGATGCGCACGAGCTCGCAATGGTGCGCGCCGCGCACCTCGCGCAGCGCGAGCAGATCCTCGCCGAACCAGATCGGCGCCCGGAACGCACCGGCCCCGCTCGTGACGGCGACCGGTCGGGTGGGTGCGCCGGCGCGCGCGGGGCGGGCGACGTCGTCCAGAGGCGCTGGATCGGCCTGCGGATCGGCCTGGGGATCGAGCGGGCCGGGCAGGGTGAGGGTGAACACGCGCTCGGGCCGGTCGAGGTGGAAGCCGGTGCCCTCGGCGCGGTAGTCGAGGTGGGTGATGTGCCGGGGCGGCTCGGCGTGGGCATCGACCGCCGCGTCGGTTCCGTAGCGGCCCGGTTCGGGAACGCGCGCCGCGTAGGCGAGCCGGGTCGAATCCGCGGAGAACCGCAGCGGACCACTCACCCCGCACTCGTGATCGGTGAGCACGAGCGGCTCGCCGCCGCCGGTCGGCATGACCGCGACCTGCGGCAGGCCGTCCGCACCGGCGCGCAAGAAGGCGAGCCGGCGACCGTCCGGCGAGCAGACCGGGGCCGTGTCGAGCTCGCCGTGGGTGAGCGGGGTGAGATCGCCGGTCGCGAGGTCGACCCGCCAGAGCCGGCTGCGGTAGGCGTCCGCCGCCAGGTCCGCGCCGGTGACGGCCACCGCGGCCCAGCCGCCGTCCGGGTGCGGGGCGGGCGTGCCGAGGGTGCGGATGAGCGCGAGCTGGTCGGGCGTCATGGGCACGAGCCTAGATCCTCCCGCGGACACGGGCCGGACGGGGTGGGGCCGGGTCGGACGGTGGGGCCGGGCACCCTGATCACCCGCGCCCGGCCCCACCCTCGCACGCTCAGTCGCGGGCGCTGCTGCGGCGGCGGCGCGCCACCGCGACCGCGGCCGCGCCGTTGAGCAGGAGCAGCACTCCCACGATCGCGGCGAGGTCGACATCCGCGCCCGTGTCGGGCATCGAACCGCCCGGCACGGTGACCGAGGGTGTCGGCGCCGGCGTCGCCGAGGTCGTCGGCGTCGGCGTCGGCGAGGCGGTGTCCGTCGGGGTCGGGCTCGCCGCGGCGGCGGTGAGGGCGACGCCGAACCAGACCGAGTACCCGTTGACCGCGTCGGTCACCTGCAGGCGCCAGGCCTGCGGATCCTCGCCGAGCCCGTCGATCTCGGGCACCGTGAGGCGCACCTGGGCCCGGCCGACCTCGTCGGTGGTGTCGACGATGCTCGGGTCGAGCGGGGTGGTGCCGAGGTCGACCGTCTCCTCCGTGTCGGGGTTGACGAGCGCCAGGCCGAGCACCTCGGGCTTCGGCTCGTTCGTGCTGAACAGCATCGAGGACAGGTCGAGGGAGATCTCCTCCCCCACCCGGTAGGTGTCCTCCTGGCTCGTGTTCCAGTGCACCCCGATCGCGCGCTGGTCGTAGTCCGGCGTGACCACCTCGCCCGCCGCCTCGGCGGCCTTGAAATAGTCGACGAACGCCGCGAGATCCACGATGCCGGAGTCGGCGTAGTCCGCCCCCTCGCCGAGGGTGGTGAAGTTGTCGCCGCCCGAGGCGAGGAAGTTGTTGGCCACGACCCGGTAGGTGGCGTCGGGGTCGAGCTGTTCGCCGCCGATCTCGACGTAGGTGATGTGCTCGCCCGTCGGGGCGGCCGGATCGTAGAAGTACCACATGCCGGACAGGCCGAGCTTGAGGAACGGGCGGCTGGCGCCCTCAGGCTGCCACTGCTCCTCGAGCACCTGCTTGATCTGGGCGCCGGTGAGATCGAATGTGTTGAGCGTGTTCGCGAACGGCTGCACGGTGGCGGCCTGCTTGTAGGTGACCGTGCCGTCGGTGCCGTACTTGATGTCGGTGCGAATGCCGCCGGGGTTCATGAACGCGACGACCGGCAGGTCGTCCGTGGCCGCCTGCTCGTCGATCGCCCAGATCTGGGCATCGGCGATGAGGTTGCCGATCGTCGACTCCCCACCCCGGTTCTCGATCGGTTCGCCGGTCTCGGCATCCACCTCGCTCTGCACGGCGCGGTTGAGGTCGTCGCTCACGTGGCCGATGACCTGACCGCCCAATTCCTCGGCCGCCTCGACCGCGGTCCGCACGACGTCCTTGACCGCGTCGACCACGTCGTTGCCCTCGGGCACCGGGTAGTAGACGGTCGCGCCCTCGTCGTCCTTCCAGGAGAGCGGGATCATGTCGCTCGCGGCCCCGGAGAGGCTGAGCTCCCGGGTGTCGCCGCTGCCGGTGACGGCGAACGACAGCGTGATCCGGCCGAGGTTCGCACCGAAGGAGCCGGTCTGGATCACCGGCATGCCGTCGACGGCGACCTCGTACATGACGTGGGTGTGGCCGGAGAAGATTCCCGCGATGTCGCCGCGGTCGGCCATGTCCTGCACGAATCGCCCGAAGTGGGTGGCCGTGTCCGTCACCGCGGCGGCGTTCGCGCCGCCGTCGTGGATGAGGACGACGATCGCGTCCGCGTCCGCCACCTCGGTGTTCTCCTCGATCACCCGGTCGACGGCGTCGGCCGGGTCGCCGAAGTCCAGGCCGGCGATCCCCGCCGGGGTCACGAGCGAGGGCGTCTCCTGGGTGACGACCCCGATGAACGCGATGCTCGCGCCGTTGGCGGTCTCGATCACGTCGTATTCCTGCAGCGCCGGGTCCCCTGTGCTCTCGTCGTAGACGTTGGCGCCGAGGTAGGGCCAGTCGAGCGCGTGGCCGGCGAAGTCCCCCGTGCCGTCGATCCGCTCCTTCAGCGTGGCTATCCCCTGGTCGAACTCGTGGTTGCCGACCGAGGAGACGTCGAGCCCCATGGCGTTGAAGACGTCGGTCGTGGGGATGTCGTCGCCGATCATCGAGGTGAACGTCGAGGCTCCGAAGAGGTCGCCGGCGCCGACGAAGACCGTGTCGGCGTTGTCGGCCCGGACGTCCTCGACGGCCGCGGCGAGCCTGGCGGCCGCCCCCGTGTTCTCGTCCGCGATCGTCACGGTGCCGTCGGCATCGGTGGAGACCTTGAGGCCCTCGTCGATCCGCCCGTGGAAGTCGTTGACGCCGACGAGGTCGACCGTGAGGGTGTCCCCGTCGATGTCCGCCGCCGCGGGAACCGCGGTGGCCACGCCCGCGAGGGCCAGTGCTGCGACCCCGAGGGCCGCCGCCGGTCCGCGCCACGATGCGCGACCGGCCGTCATGGTGCCGAGTCTCATGTGCTTGTCCTAGCTATCGACAGTGATCCGCCCAGTGCGAGCACCCTAGCCCCCCGAGCCCCGCCGTGGCGACGGTTCGGTGAAGAATTGTCAGCAGCGCGCGGGTGCCGATGCACTACGGTGTGCTCATGATCTCGACGAGGCGGTCCCCTTCCCGGCGCGTGGTGCGTGGCTCCGTGGCGGCCGGCATGGGAATGCTGCTGCTCGCCCTCGGCGCATGCACCGCGCCGAGCGGGCCGAGTGGGCCGAGCGGGCCGAGCGGGCCCGACGCCGGGGCCGCGACGACGGGCGGTGTCGACGAGCCGTCCGCCACGACGGAGCCGGTGACCGAACCGGTCGAGCCGACCACCGACCCGACCACGCTCGCCCCGGCCGGGGCCGAGTGCCTCATCGGCGAGTGGCAGGTCTCGCAGGACACCCTCCAGGGGTATTACGACTCGCTCGAGGTTCCGGCCGGCTTCGCGATCGAGGGCGGCACCGGGTTGACGTTCACGGCCGACCGGTACACCTACACCCCCGACTTCACCCTGACGATGGACATCGCGGGCCAGCGCGCGAGCGGCATCACGACCGGCTCGGTGAGCGGCAGCTACACGGCCGAGGACGGCGTGATCAGCACGAGCGGCGATGAGAACAACCTCGAGCTGACGATCGAGGTCGGCGGTCAGTCGATCGACGGCGGCGCCGCGGCGGGCGACCTGCTCGACTCCGTGCCCATTGCGTCCGCACCGTTCGAGTGCACGCCCGAGGGCCCGATCCTCATGTTCGGGGCCGGGTCCGCGGGCCGCGTGCCCGTGCAGCTGGAACCGGCGGGGTAGCTCGGGCCGGCGCAGACCCCACCGGGCCGACAGGGCCCACGGGGCCCACGGGGCCCACAGGGCCCGCGCCGGGCGCCGGGGCTAGGTTGGACTCATGCCACTCGAGGGAACCTACGAACCGAGTTCGGATCCGGCCGCGGCCTGGGCGCGTGAGCAGGCGGAGCTCTACGAGGGCTCCGGCGGGACGAAGGGCACGACCCTGCACGGGCGCCCGGTCGTGCTCGTCACGTCGATCGGCGCCCGATCGGGCCGGTTGCGCAAGACGCCGGTCATGCGCGTCGAACACGAGGGCGAGTATGCGGTGATCGCCTCCAAGGGCGGCGCGCCGAACCACCCGGCCTGGTACCACAACCTCGTCGCGCATCCGCAGGTCGAACTGCAGGACGGCGCCGACCGGCACGACTACATCGCCCGGGAGGTCTCCGACCCCGAGCGCGCCCGCTGGTGGGCCCGCGCCGTCGACGCCTTCCCGCCCTACGCGTCCTACCAGGAGAAGACCGACCGGCTCATCCCGGTCTTCGTGCTCACCCGGATGAGCGACTGACCCCGGGGCCGCCGGCCCAGGTCGACCGGCCCGGCACACCCGAACGCTCATAAGGCGTCGGCTCCGGTGAGCACGAGTGTGCGATAGAGTCAGGACGTCCCACATACGATGTCGTATAGAGGAGTGGCGCATGACAGCCCCCCGATCCCTTATCGCCCTGGCCTCGGCCGTCGGACTCCTGATGGGAGTCACCGCCGTCACCGCCGGCGCGACCGGCCCCACCGCGCCACCCGCCGCGCCCCCGCAGGCGCAGGCCGCCGCGCCGGCCCCCACGCCGTCCATGACGTTCGGCTGGGGCCTGAACGCCGAGGACCGGGTCTTCGACGGCACCGCCGTCCTCGACCGCAGCGTGAACGTCGGGCTGGTCGACTCCCTCGAGTCCGGTTCGTTCCAGGTCGCCTTCGCCACGACCGCCACGGACGCGAGCACGCTCCTGGCCCTGAGCGACACCACCCGCGACGACTCCCACCTCACACTCGGGCTCGACGACGCCGGCCGGCTCACCTACCGGGTGGTGCGGGCCGGAGCCGTGCTCACCGACGTGGTCTCCCCCGGGGCGTTCAACGACGGTTCACCACATCTCGTGCAGGTGGCCGTCGCGGGGAGCAGGGTGACGATCGACGTCGACGCCTCCCCCGTCCTCTCCGCCGCCGGCACCGCCTTCGCCGCCGCCGTGCCGGGCGCGAACTCCTTCACCTTCGGCGGGCGGCTCAGCGCCTCCGACCCGGTCGGCACCGACCTGTTCACGGGCACGATCTGGCGGGTCACCGCCTACGACCAGCCGCTCGGCTCGGCCGACCTGGCCGCCCAGGCGGGGGCCAAGGGCATTCCCGCCGAGGCCGTCCTGCCCGACGTCGGGGCCGTCCGCAACCTGCTCGCGGATCCCGATGCGGACGACACGCTCGTGTTCACCGGCGACTCGATCACCCACGGCGCGCTGTGGACCTTCGGCTGGAGGTCCTGGTCCGAACACGTCGACTCCTACCTCCGCGCGGAGTTCCCGGGCGCCGAGCACCGCGTGGTCAACACCGCCGTCTCCGGCAACACCGCCCGCGACATCCTCGAGGACTGGACGAACCGGGTGAGCCGATGGGACCCGGCCGCCGTCACGATCATGATCGGCATGAACGACGTCGTCCACCTCGGCGGCGCGAGCGGTATCCCGACGTTCCGGGAGCAGCTGACCGAGGTCGCGACCACGATCCGCACCGGCGGCGCGATCCCGATCTTCGCCACCTCCGAACCGATCCGCGGCGGCGACGGCGGCAACCGCGCGGCCTACTCGCAGTACGTCGCCGCCGTCCGCCAGGTGGCCGCCGAGCAGCGCGTCTTCGTCGTGGACATGTACACCGACTGGCTCCGCCGCAACGACGGCACTGTGCCGGCCGGCTGGTGGGGCGACTCGATCCACCCGGGCGGGCAGGGACACTACGAGTTCGCCCGGCACTTCCTCCGCTCCGTCGGGCTGCTCGACCCGGCGAGCGCCTTCGCCTCGCTGTCGGTGCCCCCGACCTCCGCCCCGCCCGTGCCCGCGACCTCGCTCGCGACCGAACTGACCAGCTCCCAGGTCGGGATCGCACCGGGCGGCACGGTCACGATGACGGCCACCGTGCGGCCCGGCGACTACCCCGCCCGCGGTGTCGAGTTGGAACTGACACCCGATCCGGCGCTCACGGTCACCGGGGCGCTCGAGACGAGCCCCGGCGCCGAGGTGACGCAGCGGGGAGACGGGACCTACGTCGTCCGTTCGAACAGCGCGATCGCGGCGGGATCCGCGCTCACGGTCGAGCTCACGGCGACGGCGCCCGCAGCCGAGCACGAGCTGGTCTCGACCGCGCTCGCCACGGCGACGAACACGGTGGCGGCCGCGCAGCCGGTCACGCTGCGGCAGGCGGTCACGACCGAGCCGGCCGAACGCACTCGGCGCCCGGCACAGGGCCGCACGCAGACCTACGGCTGGACGTTCGCCGATCCGGTCCTCGACGGCACCACCCCGGTGGATCAGAGCTTGCACATCTCCTGGATCGAGGGCCGGCGCGAGGGCTCCATCCAGCTGTACGCCTCGACCACGTCGACCGGCACGGGCACGCTGCTCAGCCTCGGCAGCTCCGCGCACCCGGGCGACTCCCTCGCCGTGGGTATGGACGACGGCCGCGTCACCTACCGGGTCGTGAGCGGCGGCGAGGTGCTCGCCGACGTGCGCACGGAATCGCGGTACAACGACGGGAACCGGCACCTCATCTCGGTCGGCAGCCAGGACGGCCACCTGACGATCTTCGTGGACGCGATCCCCGTGCTCGTGGAGCCGGGACGCGCGTTCGTGGCGGATATCGCCGACCTCGATCGGTTCGTCATCGGCGGCCTCGTGGCCGGCGACGAGGTGACGGACCCGTTCACGGGCGAGATCCGGCGGGTGTCCGCCTGGAACGTCGTGCTCGGCACGGGGGCGCTCAGCTCCATGGGCATCGACGGCGCCACGTTCGCCCCGGCGGACGCCGCCGCGCTGCGCACCCTGGTCGACCGGGACTCGACCTGGCTGTTCACCGGCGATCTCGGCCCGGGCGTGCCGCGCACGGGCGGTGCGCGGGACTGGGTCGGCCACCTCGAGGAGCGGCAGCGGTGGGAGCGGACTCACCGCTCGAGCTTCGTCGTGGACACGACGGAGACGTCGAGCACCGTGGCCGAGTTGCTCGCCGACTACGACCGCCGCATCGGGGATGCCGGAGCGGGGATCGTCTCGATCGTCACGGGCGCCGAGGCCTCGGACGTGGCGGACTACCGCGCCGACCTCATCACGCTCATCGAGCGGGTGCGCACGGACGGCGCCGTGCCGATCCTCGTGCTCGCCCAGGCGGGGACGGACGACGGCCACCTCGCCGCCGCGCGCGCGGTCGCCGTCACGGAGTCGGTGCTGCTCGTCGACCTCGGCACGGACTGGCTGCTCCGCAATCAGGGCCACGTCCCCGCCTCCTGGCTCGGCTCGCCCGGTGACGATCCGGCGCTCACCGGCATCGGCGCCGCGAACGCGGCCGGGCAGTACGAGTTCGCCCGCACGTTCGGCCAGGCGCTGCAGACGTGGGACGCGAACGCGAACACCGGGAAGATCAGGTTCGCGCCGGTGTCCACGCTCACCGCGGATCTGACGACGACGGCCGCGACCGCCCGCAGCGACTCCCCGGTCGACCTGACCGCGACCGTGACGGCCGGGACGGCCCCCGTCCGCGACGGCGTGATCACCGTCGTGACCGGTCCCGGACTGGAGTTGACCGCCGCCCCCGAGTCGAGCCTGGGTACGGTCGTTCTCGGCGCGGACGGCAGCTATCAGGTGGTGCTCCCGTCAGCGGTGGCGCCGAGCACGCCGGTGACGATCAGCGCCTCGGCACGGGTGGACGCGCCGGCGGGTTCGGTCGTGTGGGCGGGGCTCGAGGTGAGCCTGGCCAATTCCGCGGGCCTCACGGCCGATCCGCGCGTGCAGGTGGCCGTGGTCGAGGGCGGCGGGGACGAGGGCGGCGGGGACGACGGCTCGGAGGGCACGGCCGACGCCGACGGCACGTCCGATACCGGCGGAACCGACGGCACCGACGGCACCGACGGCAGTGACGGCACCGACTCGGGCACTGACGGGGCCGACTCGGGCACCGAAGGAACCTCCGAAATCGGCGGCGCCTCCGACAGCGACGGGGCCGACGCGGGCACCGACGGGACCAGTGGGGCCGACGACAGCGAGGGCACCGGCGGCACCGGCCCGGCCGGGTCGGCCGACACCGGCGGTGCTGGCGGGTCGGACGCCTCGTCCGACCCGGATGACGGCTCGGCGTCCGGCGGTACCGCCGACACCGGCGGAACCGGCGGAACCGGCGCCCACGGGACGACCGACACCGAAGGTCTGAGCGCCGCGACCGCGGGTGGCTCCGGTGACACCGGGGCGCCGGCGGAGTCGAGTGCCGGTGGAGCCTCGGCCACGGAATCGGACGCGGATTCCGGCGGTGCGTCCGCAGCCGCTGACGACGCGCGCGAGGATCGCGACCGGGAGGCCGGTGCCGCCGCACCGGACGCCCCGAGCCAGGTTCCTCCCACTCAGTTGTCCGCGACGGGCGTCCAGGTGGGCACAGTCCTCCTCCTGGCCGCACTGACGGCCCTGGCGGGGATCGCACTCGCGCATGCGAGGCGCCGCGCCGACGGCTGAGGCTGCCACGGTCGGGCACCGCTTCCCACGAGGGAGCGGTGCCCGACTCGTTCCCGGCACTTCCACACTCCGACGCTCCGACACTCCGGCGCACACCCGCGCATGCGCGTACGCGGGCTCGGCGGTCGGCGGTCGGTGGTCGGCGGTCGGTGATCTGTACCTGGACCTGAACCTGGACCTGGACCTGGACCTGAACCTGAACCTGGACCTGGACCTGGACCTGGACCTGAGACGACACGACTGTGGCACCCATCGATCGATGGGTGCCACAGTCGAATCAGGAGGGGCCGGCGGATCAGGCGTTCAGCCTGGATCCACCGTCCGGGTCGTGGTGAGGGTGTGAGGGCCGGGTTCTGGCGGGTCGGGTCGTGTGGGCGTGGCGGGGCTGCCGGTCTGCCCGGCTTTTCCACTTGTGTTCCGGTCGTGCCCGTGGGGGCTGGTGGTCAGGTCGCCGGGGCTGGGGGTGGCCCGCAGGCAGCGACATAGAGCGCTTCCCAGGGGCCTTGGTGGGCCCAGTTCCGGGGTAGGTGCATGATCAGCCGTCGTGCCGAGGACGCGATCCGGGCGGGGACGCGGATGAGGTGGTCTCGGATGGTCGCGGTGGTGGCCCGGGCGTGGAAGAGGGAGGCCAGGGTCCCGGCGGCGCGGGTGAGGTTGAACGCGATCGCGGCCAGCACGAGCCAGGCCGCATTCGCGGTGAACTTGCCCGAGGGCGCGTGGGCCAGGGCCGAGGCGCGTAGATCGGCGTGGACGCCCTCGATGATGGCGTGGGCGCGGTGGGCCTTCTCGGCCTCGAGCATGCTCAGGGGCGAGTCGGTGAAGACGGCGTGGTACCGGTAGGTGGCGAACAGTTCGTCCTGCCCGGCCCTGGTGGCTGCGGGGTTGAGCCGTTTGACGCGGCGCACGATCAGCCGTGCGCTGATGTGCTCGGCCTTGGGACGGGAGGTGAACGCGGTGAAGGGGATCTCGGCGACCTGGGCATCAGAGATCAACCGGCCCTCGTCTTCGTCCCAGATCGCGTTCGGGTACCGGATCGGGGTCCAGGCCTGCGCGTCGATGCTGGTGATCGCGGCCGTGATCGCCGGGTTCATCCGCGCGGTCAACGAGAAGTGGGCACCGGCCCGGCCCGCCGCGGCGGCCACCTCACGGCTGTAGTAGGCCGAATCGGCGCGCAGGATCACCACCCCGCCGGCGCCGGCCGTCCGGGCGGCGGCGAGGGAATCGGCGACGAACTTGCCCGCCCCGCGTGCACTGTTGGCCGGGCCCCGGCGTAGCCGCGTGCCCACGATCACCGGCGCGGCCACCGGGGTGGCCACGGTCGCGATCAGCGCGTTGAGGCCCTTGACCTTGTTGTAGCCGTACCCGGCGCCCTGCTTGGCGTACCCGTAGGTCTCCTTGATCGTGTCGTCGATATCGACGTAGGCGATCTGACCGGCACCGGCCAGCACCGGGGCCTGCCCGGCCAGACGGGTCAGGAAGCGGGAGGCGATCGCGTCGAGCTGGCGGACATGCCCGAAGGTGAACGCGCGTAGGAACGTGCCCAGCGTCGAGGGCGCACGCGCATCCTGGAACAATTTGCCCATCCCGCCGTGGCGCAACAGGTCCATGTCATCGATGGAGTCGGCCCCCGCGGTCATACCCGCGACCAGCGCCAACACCTTCGCCCCTGGGTTCGCGCTGCCCGCACCCGACAGACTCAGATGCTCACCGACCAGCGCCGACAGCCCGGCCCGCTCGGCCAGCGCCATCACCGGGACAAGACCCGCCACGCCGACCAGGTTCGGATCGTCGAACCGTACCGAGGAGACATGAGATAGTTGCATCTACGAGATGCCCTTCTTTTTTGGGACTGCGTGCGTTGACAACACGCATTATCCCAGGCCAGGAGGGCATTCTCATGCTCCCACGCCACCCAGACTCAAACCAGCACGGTGGATCCAGGTTCAGTCGGCGACCCCTGAGTGCCATGCCCAGGCCGATCAGGGTCAACGCGAGCAGGCCCGCCGCGGTTGCTGCGATCCCGGTCGACGGCAGCCGGTCGGCTCCCTCGTCACCCGAACCGGCGTCGGAGCCGTCGGGGCTGTCCGCACCGGCGCCCGAACCATCTGCACCGGCGTCCGAGCCATCCGCGCCGACATCAGCACCGTCGGAGCCGTCCGACCCGCCGTCGGAACCAGCGCCCGAACCGTCAGCACCGGCATCAGAGCCGTCCGACCCGCCGTCGGAACCAGCGCCCGAACCATCAGCATCGACATCGGCACCGTCGGATCCACCGTCGGAGCCGTCCGACCCACTGTCGGAACCAGCGTCCGATCCGTCAGTACCGGCGTCCGAGCCATCCGCGCCGACATCAGCACCGTCGGAGCCGTCCGAACCGCTGTCGGAACCAGCGCCCGAACCGTCAGTGCCGGCGTCGGAGCCGTCCGACCCGCCGTCGGAACCAGCGCCCGAACCATCAGCACCGGCATCGGAGCCGTCCGAGCCGTCGGACCCACCGACGGAACCGTCACTCCCGGCATCCGACCCGTCGCTGCCGGCGTCGGTACCATCCGACCCGTCGGCGTCGGCATCCGACCCGTCCGAGTCGCCCGTGCTGCCACTGGTGAGGATCACCACGGGGGAGTCGAGCGCGATGCTGCCGATGCTCGGCCCGCTCTCGCCCCCCTCCCGGGCATCCCAGGACGTGACCGGCGCGAACTCACCGGCGTCGAGGTCGGCCTGGGTCACCACGTGGAAGGCCGTCGTGCACTCGTACCCGCCGTCGGTCGGTAGTGCGCGGTAGCGGCAGTTCGGCGCCCCATCGTCGGGGTCGAAGCCCTCGAGCGTTCCGTCCGGGACGACAGCGATCGGGCCACCGGAGATGTTCTCCACGGCGAAGGTGAACTCGAGCCGGTCACCGACCTCGTAGGTGTCCAGTTCCTTCGGGTTCGTGTGGGTCCCGACCACGGTGATCGGTTGCCCGGCGGGCGCGTTGGCCCGCACGGAGAGCGACCCCGACGACGAGCCCCGCGGCGTCGTCAACGTCAGCGGGATGCGCACCGTCTGCGGCACCTCGCCCCCCGGCACGGCGATGGTCACCGGCACCCGCACAGAGCCACCGGGGGCGATCTCCGGCACGACGGCCTCGGACGCGGTCCACCCGGCCGGCAGGTCGAGCGCGATGGCCGCCCCGGTGAGCGCGGCCGAGGTCTGGTTCGTGACCGTGAGCTGCACGTCGACGCTCGATCCCGGGTCGACACTCGCCTCATCGGCCGTGACGCCGGCGCAGATCCCGCCGAGCCAGGCGAGGTTGAAGTTGGCGTAGGCGATGCCGCCGCCACCGCCACCGGGCTCGTACAGGAGACCGATGCTGCCGTCGGGCTGGGTCGCGAGCGTGGAGTAGGCCATCCCGCCCGGCTCGAACGTCTTCGAGATCGGCCAGGTCTGCCCGTCGTCGCAGGACATCCGAATCGTTCCGTTGGTCCGGCTCGTGGTGCTGGCGGAGTTGGAGAACAGCAGGATCCTCGCCTCGTCGCTCCCCTCGGCCGCGTTCGGGAAGGCCCGGATGATCGACGCGTTGTTCGTCGGGTCCGGGAGCTCCCGGTCGAGGGTGACCTCGCCGTAGGTCACGCCGCCGTCGGTGGAGTAGGCGACCTTGCGGTAGCCGCTCCGGGCGCTGTCACGGGAGTTGAGCATGACGCGGCCGTCGGAGAGTTCGACGGTCTTGTTCTCGTCCATCGACACCCCGACCGGCGTCCCCGCCTGCCACGTGTCGCCGTGGTCGTCGGAGTAGACGCTCACGGCCTTGATCACCCCCGCGACCATGACCGGGAACTGCTGGATGAGCCGGCCGGCGTGCTCGCCGTACTTGAGCTGGATTCCCTGCCCGGAGGTCGCGAACCGGCTGGTCCACGACGGGTCCGGGGTGATCTGGTCGGTGATGATCTCGTGGGTCCAGGTGCGGCCGCCGTCGGTCGAGCGCGACACCTCGACGTGGGCGACGTTCCGGTCGCTCGGATCGGTTCCGGCGTGCGAACCGAAGAAGCCTTGGTCCTGCGAGTACACGTGGAAGTTGAAGACCTCGCCGGTGATCCGGTCCACGATATAGCTCGGGTCGGAGAAGCCGTGGATGGGCCGGCTCACCTTCCCGGCGTGGATGACGGTCTGCTCCTCCCAGGTCTGGCCGCCGTCGGTGCTGCGCCGCTGCAGGATCGAGTTCGGCCCGGGCGAATCGGCACCGGTCGGGCGCCCGTCGTAGGAGGCGAGCAGGTCGCCGCTGTTGGTCACCGCGAGCGCCACGATCCGGTAGTTCGGGAAGCCGCCGACGCCGTTCGTGGCGAGCTGCGTGCTGGTGTAGAGGGGCTCGCCCTCCCACGAGGCGTCGAAGTCGAGGCCCCCGTTGCCGGCCTCGGTGTGGTCGACGAGGCCGACCGGATCCCCGACGATCTCGATGCTCTCCTGCGCCCCCGGGTAGCCGGTGCCCGTGTGGATCGCCCACGTGGCGGTGGGCACGAAGGAGCCGGCCTCGAGGTCGGCGGCCGTCACGGTGTGCCGCGGGGTGCCGCACTCGTAGGTCGTGCCGGCGGGGTGGCTCGACCACTTGCAGCCGGCGTCGCCGTCGAGGTTGCTCTCGAGGAGTTGGGTGGAGCGCGCCTCGTCGAGAAGATTGGTGACGACGTAGGCGAACTCGAGCACGTCGCCCACCTCGTAGTCGTGGTCGGCCTGGGCGTTGGTCGCGACGACCTCGGCCCTGATGCCCGGTCCGATGAGGTCGACCGGCTCGCCGACGACCTCGACCTCGGAGGCGATCCCGACGTAGTCGATGCCCGAGTGGATGCCCCAGGTGGCGGTCGGGGTGAACGCGCCCGCCGCGAGGTCGGCCGCCGTCACCGTGTGCGTGGCCCGGCCGACGCAGCGCTGCTCGGCACCCGGGGCCGCCTTGAACCACTTGCAGCCCTCGTCCCCGTCGAGGTTGCTCTCGACGAGGCTCAGGCTGCGGTCCTCGTCGAGGAGGTTGACGACGACGTAGGTGAAGGCGAGCACGTCGCCGACGGCGTATTCCCCGTCCTCCGCGGGATCGACGAACTCGATCTCCGCCGAGATGCTGCCGTCGTCGGACGTGGCCGCCTCCGCGGCCACGGGCGCGAGGCCCAGCAGCCCGAGCGAGGCCGCTGCTGCGACGAGCAGCCCGAGCAGTCCTATGGCCCTGCCTCGTCGACGAGGGCCCATGGCGATTGCTGTCATCCCATACCTTTCAGAGCGTCCCTGCTGCTGATGTGCGTTCATGCACGACGATGTGAGCACCTGCGTTCACGATTGTCGCGTGCAATCAGTCATCGTACGTCCTCCGGTGGACGTCGACAAGCCCGGCCGGGCAGTCGAACGCGGCAACCACTGTGCGCACGGCAACGAACTGCTGAGCCCCTCCATGGAGCCACCTGTCGGGCTCGAACCGACGACCTGCTGTTTACAAGACAGCTGCTCTACCAACTGAGCTAAGGTGGCGCGCCCCGCGGGCAGGTCGATTCTGCCAGAGCGGGTCGTGATGGCGAAAACGGCATGTGGCCGGCGGCCGGGGTGTCCTCCCCGGTGCCGCCGGCCACCGGCCGTCGGGATCGATCAGCCCGCGAGTTCCTCGATGTGGTCGCGCAGCACGCCCGGCTGGGTCCAGTTGTACTTCTTGGTGTCGAGCGGGGTGCCGTTGATGACGACGCTCGGCGTCCCGGTCACCCCGTCGCGCGTGGCCTGCTGGGAGGCGGCGTCGACCCAGTCGCCGTAGGTGAGGTCGCCGAACGTGTCCGCGACCTCCTGGGGAACGCCGGCGTCGACCGCGATGCCGGCGATCTCCTCGTCGGTCAGCCCCGTGGTGTTCTCCGCCGGCTGCTGCTCGAACAGGGCGGTCATGAAGTCGAGCGCCTGGTCGGGGGCGTCCTCGGCGACCGTGACGAACGCGTTCGCCGCGCGCGTGGAGTAGGCCGTGCCCTGGGAGTAGCGGTCGAGGAAGTTGACGGGGTGGTAGACGACCGTGGCGGTCCCCGCCTCGACCAGCTCGACGAGGTCGGCGCCGTTCACCTCCTCGAAGTCGCCGCAGATCGGGCACAAGAAGTCGACGTACACCTGCACCACCGGGCCCGAGCCGACGACCCCGACGCCCTGGTCGCTGAAGGCGATCCCGCCGTGCGTGTCCGCGGCCGCCGGCGCGGTCCCCTCGAAGTCGCTCAGCGGGGTCCTCTGCGACTGCTTGTAGAGCACGATGCCCGCGACCACGAGCAGCGCGATCACGGCGGCGATGATGAGGATGAGGATGTTGCGGGTGCGGTTGTCGGAGGAGGCCTGCTTGGCGGCGATCTTCTCGGCTTGCTTGCGAGCGTCTTCACGGCGCTTGGTGTTCGCTGACATGGAACTCTTTCGGAAGGTCGAGGGCGGTCGGCAGTGCCTAGGATACGCACTCACGGTGTGGGCATCGGGAACGGGTCCCACGAGGCGGAATCCACCTGCCCCAGCGCCCAGAGCCCGACCACCCCGAGCAGGACGACGGCCACCACCGTGGCCCCCGCCGCCGCGCCGCGATTCGGCATCATCACGGCCCACACCCGCCGCACCCCCGCCCGGGCGGCCCCCGAGCTGGGAACGAACCAGGCCATGAACGCCAGCAGTGCCACGGCGAGCCCGGCCGCGAGGCCGGCGGCGATGAACCGCCCGAGCACGAGCCACGCCCCGAGCGCCACCACCGCCCCCGCGATGAGGCCGGGCAGCGCCGTCACCACGCCGCTGACCAGATGCACCGGGGCGGCGAGCCACACGAGCGCGCCGTCCCGGCGGCGCCGACCGAACCGCATCCGCCGGTCCCGCAGCCGCCGCTCCCCCCAGCCCCACGCGCCCGCGCCCGCGAGCACGGCCACGAACGCGATCGTCGCGCTGCCGGCCGCGCGGACGGCGAACGCCACGAGCACGAGCCAGGCGAGCGTCGTCATCACGGGCCGGGAGGGTGCCGGGCGCAGTCCCCGCTCCGCGAGGTCCGGCGCGTAGTACGGCTCCGGTCCCGGATAGGCCCGCACGGGTTCGGCCACGGTGGAGTGGAACCGGGGCCAGGACTCCACGAGGGAATCGCGGGCGACCCGCTGCGCCGGCGGCGGACCGCCCGGCGGGTAGCTCGGCGGCGGCGCACCGGCGGGCCCGGCGGTTCCGGCAGGGCCGGCGGTTCCCACGGGGCCGGCGGTTCCCATCGAGCCGTACGGGGGCTGCGAGCCATGCCCGTCGCGGGCACCGGCGACGGCGGCCGGGGGCACGCTCACGTGCCGGCCGCGGGCGATCTCGCCGAGCAGCTCGACCACGTCCGCCGGCGGCAGCCGGTACCGCGGATCGGGGTTGAGCGCCACGGTGAGCACCTCGGCGACGGGTCGCGGCAGTCCCTCGGCGTCGACGCGGCCCTCGGTCGCGCGGGCGAGGGTCGCGGGGCCGGTGCCGAACGGTTCCCGCCCGGTCGCCGCGAACACGAGGAGGGCGGCCCACCCCCACCAGTCGCCCAGCTGGTCGGGCGCGGCCCCGCCGAGCACGACGGGATCGACGTAACCGGGGGTGCCGGTGACCAGACCGGTGCGGGTGATCCGGGCGTCGTCCACGAGCTGGGAGATGCCGAAGTCGATGAGCACGGGCCCGGCCTCGGTGAGCATGACGTTGCTCGGCTTGAGATCGCGATGGACCACGTGCACGCCGTGGATCTGCTGGAGCGCCGTGGCCAGCCCGGCGGCCAGATCGGCGAGCTCGCGGATCTCGAGCGGGCCGTGGGTGTGCACGGACTGGTCGAGCGGCTGGCCGTGGATGAGTTCGGTGACGATGAACGCCTCCGTGGAGTCGACCTCGGCGTCGATCACCTGGGCCACCTGCGCCCCGCGCACCTGGTGGAGCGTGGCCACCTCCCGGCGCAGTCGCTCCCGGCTCTCCGGGTCGGCGGCGAAGGCGGGGTGGAGAGCCTTGAGGGCGACGGTCAGCCCGGCACCGTCCGCGGCCTCGTAGACGGTTCCCATGCCGCCCGTTCCCAGGACCCGTCGGAGTTCGTAGCCGCCGATCTGCCCCAACGGCTCGCCCGGGTCCTCGTCACTGCTCATGCATGGAAACTACGACACCGCCTGCTCCGAGACCATTCGGCTCGCGGACCGCGGCCCCCTGGCGCCGTCGGGGGGCTGGCCTAGTGTGGAGGGATGCATGATTCACAGGAGGGTCCGGCTCAGGAGTTCGTGGTGGTCGCCAACCGCCTCCCGGTGGACGTCTCGGTCGACGAGGACGGCACGATCTCGTGGATCCGGGCCCCCGGGGGGCTGGTCACGGCGCTCGCCCCGATGATGCGGTCGGGCGGCGGCGCGTGGGTGGGCTGGTCCGGGTCGGCGGATCTGGAGCTCGATCCGTTCACCGACGACGGCATCGCGATGACCCCCGTGCCGCTCAGCGCCGCCGAGATCGAGGAGTTCTACGAGGGCTTCTCGAACGCGACGCTGTGGCCGCTCTATCACGACGTCATCGTCGATCCGGAGTACCACCGCGAGTGGTGGTCGGTGTACCGGACCGTGAACGAGCGGTTCGCGGCGGCGGCCGCGGCGGTCGCGGCCCCGGGGGCCACGGTGTGGGTGCAGGACTACCAGCTGCAGCTCGTGCCGGCGCTGCTGCGCTCGGCCCGACCCGACCTGCACATCGGGTTCTTCCTGCACATCCCGTTCCCGCCGATGGAGTTGTTCGGGCAGCTGCCCTGGCGCCACCAGGTGCTCGAGGGGTTGCTCGGCTCGGACCTCATCGGCTTCCAGCGCTCGGGGGACGCCGCGAACTTCCTGCGATCGGTGCGCCGCTTCACCGCTCATCCCGTGCGCGGGCAGAACGTCTCGATCACCACCCCGTTCGCGAACCCGGGCCGCACGATCCGCGCCGGCGCGTTCCCGATCTCGCTCGATTCGAAGGCCTTCAATCAGCTGGCGAACCGGCCCGAGACCATCGAGCGGGCGCGGCAGATCCGCCGCGACCTGGGTGATCCGCAGGTGCTCCTGCTCGGCGTGGACCGGCTCGACTACACCAAGGGCATCCGGCACCGGATCAAGGCGTTCGGGGAGATGCTCGCCGAGGGCGCCATCGGCAACGGCGAGGCCGTGCTCGTCCAGGTCGCGAGCCCGAGCCGGGAACAGGTGGCCGAATACGTGCAGCTGCGCAGCGAGGTCGAGGAGATGGTCGGCCGCATCAACGGCGATCACGCGGAGATCGGCCGACCCGTCATCCACTACCTCCACCACTCCTATCCCGCCGAGGAGATGGCGGCGATGTTCCGGGCGGCCGACGTCGTGCTCGTGACCGCCCTGCGCGACGGCATGAACCTCGTGGCGAAGGAGTACGTGGCGGCGCGCAGCGACCTCGACGGCGTGCTCGTGCTCTCGGAGTTCGCCGGCGCCGCGGACGAACTCACCTCCGCGCTGCAGGTGAATCCGCACGACATCGAGGGGATGAAGACCACGATCCTGTCGGCCATGCGCATGCCACGCGAGCAGCGCCGCCGCCGCATGCGCGCCCTGCGGCGGCGGGTGCTGACCAACGACGTCGCCCACTGGGCCCGTTCCTTCCTCACCGCCCTCGCCCATCAGGGCGGCCTCAACCAGGCCCCGCTGCCGGGGAGCCGCACGGACGTGGAGGCGCGCGATGACTGACGGGCCCCTCGCCCCGGGCCTGCTCCGGGCCCTCGCGGACTTCGCCCGGCGCCCGCGGGTGCTCGTCGCCCTCGACTTCGACGGCTGCCTCGCACCGCTCGTCGAGGACCCCGCCCGCGCGCGGCCCACGGAGCGCGCGGCGGCCGCGCTCGCCGAGTTCGGGCGTATGGACGACGTCCACCTCGCCCTGGTCTCGGGGCGTCCCGCCGCAGACCTGGTCACGCTCGCGGATCCCCCGGCGGGCACGCGGCTCATCGGCAGCCATGGCGCCGAACGCGCCCGGCTCGAGGGCGGCGGCGTCGCGCACGAGCCCTTCACCCTGACCGACGCCCAGCGGGAGCTGCTCGAGCGGGTGAGTGCGGCGGCCGAGGAGATCGCCGCCGGCCATCCCGGCGCGTGGGTCGAGCACAAGCCCGCCGCCGCGGTGCTGCACACCCGCCCGCTCGCCCCCGGACCGGCGGCCGCGGCGACCGCTGCGGCCCTCGCCGGCCCGGCCGGGCTGCCCGGGGTTCATCCGATCCGCGGGAACCAGGTGGTCGAGCTCGCCGTCGTGCCCTCGACCAAGGGCGGGGCGCTGGTCGCGCTCCGCGCCGAACTCGCCGGCGACGGGGACCCGCTCCCGGTGCTCTACGCCGGTGACGACGTGACCGACGAGACCGCCCTGGCGACCCTCGGCGACGGCGACGTGGGGATCAAGGTCGGTGCGGCGGAGTCGGTGGCCCCGTATCGGGTGGCGGGCCCCGAGGAGTTGGCGCGTGCGCTGGCCGTCCTCGCCCGCGAGCGCGGGGGGCGACCCGCCTGACGCCGACGCCCCCGGTTGCTGACGCCGTGTCAGCTCCGGCGTAGGGTATCTGACATGACGTCACTTCGATTGCGCGGTCGCGATCACCCGGTCCCCGCCCTCGCGGGGCGGCGGCGCTGGCTCGCCCTGACGATCCTCGCCGCAGGGGTGGCGATGATCGTCATCGACGGCACGATCGTCAACGTCTCCCTCCCGGTGCTCATCCGCGACCTCGATCTCGACCTGACCGACGCCGAGTGGGTCAACTCGATCTACACGCTCATCTTCGCCTCGCTCCTGCTCACCACGGGCACGATCGGCGACCGCTACGGGCGCCGGCGGGTCTTCGCCGCCGGCGTCGTCGTGTTCGTGGCCGGATCGCTGTGGGCCGGCTTCGCGACCGGCGGCTCGAGCCTCATCGGCGCCCGCGCGCTCCAGGGCCTGGGCGGGGCGGCCATCCTGCCGAGCACGCTGTCGGTGGTCAACGCCCTCTTCCGCGGCCGCGACCGCGCGATCGCCTTCGCCGTGTGGGGCTCGGTCATCGCCGGCACGGCGGCCGTGGGCCCGCTCCTGGGCGGATGGCTCACCACGGACGTGAGCTGGCGCTGGATCTTCTGGGTCAACCTGCCCGTCGGTGCGGCCATCCTCGCCGGGATCCTCCTCGTCATCCCCGAGACGCGCGACCCCAATCCCGGGCGAGGGTTCGATGTCACGGGCGTGGTGCTGTCGGCGATCACCTTCGGGGGCCTCGTGCTCGGCCTCATCGAGGGGAACAGTTACGGGTGGTGGGTCCCGCGCGGCGACTTCCACCTGGCCGGCCTGTCCTGGTCCCTGCCGCTCTCGATGCCCGCGACCGCCCTCCTCGTGGCCGCCGCCTCCCTCGTGGCGTTCATCGCATGGCAGCGCCACCGACGGGCCGCGGGACGGGCGGCCGTGGTCGACCTCGCGCTCTTCCGCCACCGGTCGTTCGGCCTCGGCAACGCGGCGGCCCTCCTCGTGGCCCTCGGCGAGTTCGGGATGCTGTTCGTGCTGCCGCTCTACCTCCAGAACGCCCTGGGCTTGAGCGCGATGGGCGCCGGCTGGGTGCTCGCCGGCCTCGGCGCCGGTGCCTTCGTCGCCGGCGGGATCGCCGGCCCGCTCGCGCGTCGGATCACGCCCGCCGGCGTGGCGAGCGTGGGCCTGGCCATCGAGACCGTCGGCCTGGTCCTCGTGGCGCTCGTCGTCGGCCCCGCCACGTCCCCCGCGCTCATCGCGGTGCTGCTCGCCGGCTACGGCATCGGCCTCGGGTTCGCCTCGGCCCAGCTCACCGGAACGATCCTGAGCGAGATCCCGCCGGCCCGTTCCGGGCAGGGGTCGGCCGTCCAGTCCACGACCCGGCAGCTGGGCTCGGCCCTCGGGGTGGCCGTCCTCGCCTCGATCCTCTCGGCGTTCGCCACCTCCCGCGCGGCCGGCTCGCTCGCCGGCATCGACGGCGTGGGTGCCGCGCAGGCCGCCCGGCTGGAGTCCTCGCTCGGCCCCTCGGCCGGGGGCGTGCTCGGATCCCTCGACCGGCTCGGTCTGCCCGCCGCCGCGCAGGACCAGGTGCACGGCGCGTTGACGGCGGCGTTCTCCGCCGGCGTGCAGTCGACCATGCTCGTGGCGGCGATCGCGCTGGCCGTCGGGTTCGCGGCCACGCTGTTCCTGCCGCGGATCCACGGCGGCGAGGCCGGGGACGGGACCGGCGGGGAGCACACATCCGATCCCAGAAGGTGAGCGCGGTCACCGCCGATCCCGGCGCGTGTGGCACACTGGTCGACAGCCCGGGGAATCGGGCCGTGTCAGAGAGTTCTGGCACCTTCACAACGGATCGTCCGGCACGTACCTGCCGGTGAAGGGACATACCCCCATGGCTTCAGTCACTTTCGACGCCGCCTCTCGCATCTACCCGGGCACCGAGCGCCCCGCGGTGGACGCCCTCGACCTCGAGGTCTCCGACGGCGAGTTCCTCGTCCTCGTCGGCCCCTCCGGCTGCGGGAAGTCGACCTCCCTGCGCATGCTCGCCGGCCTCGAGGACGTGAACGCCGGCCGCATCCTCATCGGCGACCGCGACGTCACCGACGTCCAGCCGAAGGATCGCGACATCGCGATGGTCTTCCAGAACTACGCGCTCTACCCGCACATGAGCGTCGCCGACAACATGGGCTTCGCGCTCAAGATCGCCGGCATCAACAAGGCGGAGATCCGCCAGCGGGTCGAGGAGGCAGCGAAGATCCTCGACCTGAGCGAGTACCTCGACCGCAAGCCCAAGGCCCTCTCGGGCGGTCAGCGCCAGCGTGTGGCGATGGGTCGCGCGATCGTTCGCCAGCCGCAGGTGTTCCTCATGGACGAGCCCCTGTCGAACCTGGACGCAAAGCTCCGGGTGCAGACCCGCACGCAGATCGCCTCCCTCCAGCGCCGGCTCGGCGTCACGACCGTGTACGTGACCCACGACCAGACCGAGGCCCTGACGATGGGCGACCGGATCGCCGTCCTCAATTTCGGCGTGCTCCAGCAGGTCGGCACCCCGCGCGACATGTACGACCGCCCCGCGAACACCTTCGTGGCCGGCTTCATCGGCTCCCCCGCGATGAACCTCGGCAAGTTCAAGGTGGCCGAGGGCAAGGCGCACCTGGGCGACGCCCACGTCCCGCTGCCGCGGGCGACGGTCGATGCCCTGACCCCCGAGGACGAGGGCAAGATCATCCTCGGCTTCCGGCCGGAGTCGCTCGACGTGACCTCCGAGGGCACCGAGGGCGCCTTCCCCGTGCGGGTGAACCTCGTCGAGGAGCTCGGCTCGGACGCGTTCCTCTACGGCGAGCTGGACTCGAAGGACGCCGCCGAGCACATCACCTCCGGCGCCGGCGACGCCCAGATGATCGTGCGCGTCAACCCGCGCACGCCCCCGATGAAGGGCGACCGCGTCTGGGTGAAGATCCGCGAGGGCGAGTCGCACATGTTCTCCGCGGGGACGGGTGAGCGTCTCCCCAACTGATCGAGCGCGTTCGACGGCGGGGCGGGCCATGGCCCGCCCCGCCGTCGCGTTCACCCGACCGGGCGGGCGCGCCGTGGGAGACTTGGCCCCATGCCCGCTCGCCTCCAGATCACCGTGGCCCAGCCCGACCCGGCGCTGTTCGAGTTGCCCTGGGAGATCCCGCTGGCGGAATGGCCGGAGGACATCCTCGCGGCACTCCCCCGCGGCATCTCCCGCCACGTCGTGCGATTCGTGCGGATCCCCGGCGGGGTCATCGCGATCAAGGAGATCGGCGAGACCGTCGCCTACCGGGAGTACGAGCTCCTGCGCGACCTCAACCGGCTCGAGGTGCCCTCGGTCACGCCCGTCGGCGTCATCGGCGGCCGGACCGCTCCCGACGGCTCCCCGCTCGACTCGGTGCTCATCACCCGGCACCTGCGGTTCTCGCTGCCGTACCGGGCGTTGTTCTCCCGGCATCTCACCCCGAACATGGCGACCCGGCTCATCGACGCCCTCGCCGTCTTGCTCGTGCGCCTGCACGTGACGGGCTTCTACTGGGGTGACGTCTCCCTGTCGAACACGCTCTTCCGCCGCGACGCCGGCGAGTTCGCCGCCTACCTGGTCGACGCCGAGACGGGCGATCTGCACGACACGCTCACCGTGGGTCAACGCGAATACGACCTCGAGATCGCCCGGGTGAACATCATCGGCGAGCTCATGGATCTCGACGCGGGCGGCGTGCTTCCCGAGGGCACCGACACCGTCGCGATCGGCGACCGGCTCGCGGAGCGATACCAGGAGCTGTGGCGGGAGCTCACCGCGCCCGAGTCCTTCTCCGGCAGCGAGCGGTGGCGCGTGACCGCGCGAATCCGACGCCTCAACATGCTCGGCTACGACGTCGGCGAGCTGACCATGACGGCCGACCTCGACGGCACGACCGTGAGCATCCAGCCGAAGGTCGTCGACGCCGGCCACCACCACCGGCGGCTCATGCGCCTGACCGGCCTCGACGTGCAGGAGAACCAGGCACGCCGGCTCCTCAACGACATGGACACCTTCCGGGCCGCGAAGGACCGGCTCGGCGACGACGAGGAGTACGTGGCCCACGACTGGCTCACCGACGTCTTCGAGCCGGTGCAGCGGATGATCCCGCGGGACCTGCGCGGCAAGCTGGAGCCCGCCGAGATCTTCCACGAGATCCTCGAGCACCGGTGGTTCATGGCCGAGAACGCCGGCCACGAGGTGTCCCTGTCCGACGCGACGCGCTCCTACGTCGACTCGGTGCTGCGGCATCGGCCGGACGAGGAGGCGATGCTCGAGCTGGACACGGCGACGCTCCGGGCGATCACCGACACCGAGCACTGACCCCCGCGGGCACGGGTCGGTCGGTGCCGGTCAGTCGCGGCCTCGGCGCAGCAGCGGGGAGGCCGCGATCGCGAGGTTGACGGTCGCATCGGTCAGCAGGACCGCCCCGAGGACCCCGGAGATCACCCCGAGCGCGCCGCCGCGACGGGCCCGGCGGATCGCCAGCGCGCCGAGGACGGCCTCGGCCACGGCGAGCGACGGCGTGAGCCAGGACTGCCGGGCCGGCAGCACGACCTCCTCGGTGAACGTCTCGGCCGCATCGAACACGGTCTCGGCCCGCAGCCGCATCGCCTCGGCGCGCTGGCGCATGGCCTCGGCGGTCTCGGTCATCGTGACCGACGCCCCGCTCATCGCCCGCCGCAGGCTCTCGACCAGGGTGTCCGGGTCGACCGGCGTCACCTGCTCGAGTTCGCCGGCGGCGCGATCGTGCACGAGGAAGGCCGCCGCGTCCGCCGGGAGCCCGAGCGCGGCGAGCAGCCGGGCCGGACCGGCGTCCACGCCGTCGAGGGCCGTGCGCACCCCGAGCGGCTCGGCCGCCGGGAAGAGCCGCATGAGCCGCCCCACGAGCGCGCCGGTGCCGATCACCGTGTCGAGGAAGGCCCGCACGCCACCGAGCGCGTCGCCCGAGACGTCGGGCACCTCGGTGACCTGGACGTCCCACGTGTGCACGTGCGCCGACCCGTCGACCGTGACGGCCGTGAGCGCCGGGAACGCGGCGCCCTGCTCGATCACGAGCGCGGGCCGGAGAGCGCCGGGCCACTCGACCGCGGTGAGCGCCG
This sequence comes from Pseudactinotalea sp. HY158, assembly GCF_009660225.1. Taxonomy (NCBI): domain Bacteria; kingdom Bacillati; phylum Actinomycetota; class Actinomycetes; order Micrococcales; family Cellulomonadaceae; genus Pseudactinotalea; species Pseudactinotalea sp. HY158. The sequence goes on along the minus strand of NZ_CP045920.1, from coordinate 476,259 downwards.
GGCCGTCGGCCACGAACACGAGCTGCCCGTCGAGGTGTTCGCGGGTGAACACCCGCTGGTCGACGGCTGTGGCCAGGTCGATGACCCCGGCCGCCCCGGTGCGCGCGAAGATCACGGCGCGGTCCGGGGCGTAGGCCGCATCGACGTCGAGATGCTGGTCGAACGGGTCCGGCCCGGCGGCCCCCTGCTCGGAGTCCTCCGCCCGGCCCGCCGCCTCGGCGAAGCCGACCTCGCCGTGGACGTCGTCCGCGATCGCCTGCGCGAGGTCCGCCACGGCGGGCCCCGGCACGATCCGTCGCCCGTCCTCGCTCAGGATGGCGACCCGGTCCGCCTCGTCGACCGCGACGGTCACGAGCACGGAATCGGGGGCCTCCGGATCGGATTCGATCCGTGCCAGCACCTGGGCGCCATCGAGGAAGCCGGCGGCTCGGACGGCCTGGCCGGTCTTGGAGATGACGATGCCCGTACTCCGTCGCCAGTTCATCCCGCCACCTTACCCAGCCTGCCCTCCGGCGGCCCGTTCCCGGCGGCGGGCCACGTCGTACAGCGTGATCCCCATCGCGACGGAGGCGTTGAGCGACTCCATCCGGGCGGCGATCGGGATGCTCACCACGACATCGCAGGTCTCGCGCACGAGCCGGCCCAGCCCCGCCCCCTCGGAGCCGAGCACGAGCACCAGCGGCTCCTCCGCCAGGTGGAACTCGGGCAGGGTCGTGTCACCGCCCGCGTCGAGTCCGACCACGAAGCAGCCGGCTCGCTTGAAGTCCTGCAGGGTGCGCACGAGGTTCGTCGCCCGCGCCACCGGCAGCCGCGCGGCGGCCCCGGCGGAGACCTTCCACACGGTCGGGTTGACCCCGGCCGACCGCCGGGCCGGCACGATCACCCCGTCGGCGCCGAATGCCGCGCCCGAACGCATCGCCGCCCCGAGGTTGTGGGGGTCGGTCACCGAGTCGAGCGCGATGAACAGCGGGGTCCGGCCGGCCCGGAGGGACTCGTCGAGCAGGTCGCCGGGGTCGGCGTACTCGTACGGGGGCACCTCGAGGGCGATGCCCTGATGCACGCCGCCGGCGATCCGGTCGAGGTCGGGGCGCCCCACCTGCCGGATCGGCACGCCGCCGGCGCCGGCGAGCTCGAGGCACTCCGCCACGCGCTCGTCGGAGTCGAGCCCGGAGGCCACGAACAGCGTGGTCGCGGGGAGCTCCGCCCGGAGCGCCTCGAGCACGGAGTTGCGCCCGGTGACGACGCCCTCGACCCGGTCGCGTCGCTCCGGTGCCCGCCGCTGCTGCTGCTGCTTGGCGACGAGCCGGTCGGCGGCCTGCTTGCGCCGATGGGCCGCGTGGTAGACCCGGTCCTCGGCCTTGGGCGTGGGCCCCTTGCCCTCGAGCCGCTTGCGGCCGTGCCCGCCCGTTCCCTGGCTCGGCCCCTTCTTCTTCGGTCGACCGCCGCCGCCGGGGCGCTGCTGATTACCGGCCATGATTCCTCTTCACCGTCCATCGGGCCCCCTCGGGCCCGTCCTCGACCACGACCCCGGCCCGAGTGAGCAGGTCGCGTAGTTCGTCGGCTCTCGCCCAGTCCCGCTCGTCCCGGGCACGGGCCCGGTCCGCCAGCACCGCCGAGACGAGCACCCCGAGGGCCTCGTCGCCGCCGCCACCGCTGCGCCACCGCGGTGCGAGCGGGTCCAGCCCGAGCACGTCGAGCATGGCCCGCACGCCGAGCGCGCGTCGACCGGCCTCGGGGCCGCCGGGGCCCGCGAGGGCGGCGTTGCCGAGACGCACGTGCTCGTGCACGATCGCGAGCGCCGCGGACACGTTCAGGTCCTCGTCCATCGCGGCCACGAACTCCGCCGGCAGGTCGACCTGCGCCGGTTCGGCCGCGGCGACGGCCGGATCGAGCTCGGCGGCGCGCGCGGTGAAGCCGGCGATGCGCTCCCACGCGGCGGCGGCACCGGCCATCGAGGCACCCGGCGTGAACTCCAGGGTGGAGCGGTAGTGCACGGCGCTGAGCGCGTACCGCAGCACGACGGGCGGCCCGTCCTTGAGCACCTCGCTCACCGCGAGCGCGTTCCCGAGGGACTTGCCCATCTTCTCGCCGCCGACCGTGACCCAGGCGTTGTGCATCCAGGTGCCCGCGAAGTCCCAGCCGGCGGCGCGCGACTGCGCCTGCTCGTTCTCGTGGTGCGGGAACCGCAGGTCGAAGCCGCCGGCGTGGATGTCGAAGGCCTCGCCGAGATAGCGGTGGGCCATGGCCGAGCACTCGAGGTGCCAGCCCGGCCGGCCGCGGCCGTACGGGGTGGGCCACGCCGCGGTAGCCGGCTCGCCGGGCTTGGCGGCCTTCCAGAGCGCGAAGTCCCGCGAGTCGCGCTTGTCGCCGGGCACGTCGGCCTCGTCCTCGCCGGCGAGGCTCTCGAGGAGCTGATGGGTCAGGCTGCCGTACTCGCCCCACGAGCGGACGTCGAAGTACACGTTGCCCGGGTCGCCGACGTACGCGTGCCCGCGTTCGATGAGCCGGCCCATGAGTTCGATCATCTCCGGCACGTGCCCGGTGGCCCGCGGCTCGTACGTGGGCCGCAGGAGGCCGAGTGCGTCGTAGGCGGCGGTGAACTCCTGCTCGTGCCGGTACGCCCACGCCCACCAGTGGGCGCCGGCCTCGGCCGACTTCGTCAGGATCTTGTCGTCGATGTCGGTCACGTTGCGGATGAAGGTGACCTCGTACCCGCTGCGTTCGAGCCAGCGGCGCGCGATGTCGAACGCGACCGCCGAGCGCAGGTGCCCGATGTGGGGGGAGGACTGCACGGTCGCCCCGCACAGGTACATGCCCACCCGCCCGGGCTGGCGCGGCACGAAGGCACGCGTGGTCCGAGATGCGGAGTCGTAGAGATACAGGGTCACCCGCGTGAGCCTATCTTCCCGGAGGCCGCTCGCGCGTCGGCGTGCGCCTCCTCCCAGCGTCCGGACGGCGCGACTAGCCCGCGGGGGCGAGCAGCAGGGCCGTGGCGATCGCCGCCAGCCCCTCGCCCCGGCCCGTGAAACCGAGCCCGTCGCTCGTGGTGCCGGAGACGGAGATCGGGGCGCCGACGGCCGCGCTCAGCACGTCCTCGGCCTCGCTCCGCCGGGCGGCGATCTTCGGGCGGTTGCCGACGATCTGCACGGCGGCGTTGAGGATCTCGAAGCCCGCGGCGCGCACGCGGCGGGCGCTCTCACCGAGGAGGGCGGTGCCCGCGGCGCCCGCCCACTCCGGTTCGGCCGCGCCGAAGTTGCTGCCGAGGTCGCCCAGGCGGGCCGCGGAGAGGATCGCGTCGGCGAGGGCGTGGGCGGCGACGTCGCCGTCGGAATGCCCGTCGAGCGCCGGGGCGTCCGGGAACGCGAGGCCGGCGAGCGCCATGCCGAGGCGGCCCTCCGCCTCGAAGGTGTGGGCGTCGGTTCCGACGCCGGTGCGCAGCCGCTCCATCATGACCGATACCCCGCCGCCGACATGGCCTCGGCGACCATCGGGTCCTTCGCGGTGACGATCTTCATGGCCTGGTCCTCCCCGGGCGCGACGACGATGACTTCGTGCGAGAACTCTTCCACACGCGCGGCGTCGTCGCTCGTGGCCGTGAGGATCAGGAGGCGAGGACCTCGTCGAGGCGCGCCTCGGCCTGCTCCTCCTCGGTCTTCTCGGCGAGCGCGAGCTCGGAGACGAGGATCTGGCGTGCGCGGGAGAGCATCCGCTTCTCGCCGGCGGACAGGCCGCGGTCGGCGTCGCGCCGGGAGAGGTCGCGGACCACCTCGGCGACCTTGATCACATCACCCGAGGCGATCTTCTCGACGTTCGCCTTATAGCGGCGCGACCAGTTGGTCGGCTCCTCGGCGTAGGGGGCGCGGAGCACCTCGAACACCTTCTCGAGCCCCTCCCCGTCGACGACGTCACGGACGCCCACGAGGTCGCAGTTCTCGGCGGGCACCTCGATGGTCAGGTCCCCCTGCGCCACCTTCAGCCGGAGGTAGAGCTTCTCCTCACCGCGAATCTTCCGCTTGGAGATCGATTCGATGAGCGCCGCACCGTGATGCGGGTAGACGACTGTCTCGCCAACACTGAAGGTCATGAGGTTGCACTTCCCTTTCGCCGACGCTCAGTTTACCACGCACCTGAAAAGGGTTTCCATGCAGATCGGGGGCGGGCCGGGCACACATCGGGCACACATCGGGCGCAGATCGGCGGCGCAGGGATGCCGGCCGGGCGGGCCCGAGGCGCTAGGCTGGGCCGTCAGTAGGCCCCTGTCATCCAAGGAGAGTTCTGTGCCCAGCCGCCTTCGCCGTCTCGCCACCGCCGGCGCCGTCCTCGCCGTCGCGGCCGGGTTGAGCGCCTGCTCGCCGTACGAGACCCTCCTGCCCGTCGACCCGAGCGACGGCGTGACGGAGCTGCTGGACAATCAGATCCGCGCCACGAACATGCTCGTGCTCACCACGGCCGAGGGCAGCCCGGGCACGCTCATCGGCTCGCTCACGAACCTGACGGAGGAGGCGACGCAGGTGCAGGTGCAGGTCGGCGCCGCGGCGCCGGTGCTCGTCGACGTCGACGCGAGCCAGACCATCTACCTCACCCCGAAGTCGGTCGGCTACGGCACGTCGACCTCGTTCGACTTCAAGGTCGGGGCCGTCGACGCGCCCCCCGGGAGCACGATCGGCATCTCGATCGCGACGCCGCAGCGAGGCTCGATCCTCGTCACGGCACCGGTCCTCGACGGCACCCTCGAGCCCTACGACCAGTTCCTCCCCTGATCGGTCTCGCCCGCCCCAGCCGGGGTAGCCGGCCCCGACTGCCTCGACGGGCCTAGTCGAGCGAGCTGCGCAGCTTGTAGCCGACGCCGCGTACGGTCACGAGCGCGCGGGGCTGCTTCGGGTCGAGTTCGACCTTGGCCCGCAACCGCTTGACGTGGACGTCGAGGGTCTTCGTGTCGCCGACGTAGTCCGAGCCCCAGACCCGGTCGATGAGCTGACCGCGCGTGAGCACCCGGTCGGGATTGCGCAGCAGCAGCTCGAGCAGCTCGAACTCGCGCAGCGGCATGCTCACGCCCTGCCCGTCGACGGCGACCAGGTGCGCGTCGGTGTCCATCGAGATCCGGCCGGCGACGAGCACGCCGTCCTCGGGCTCCTCGCCCGCCGGCTGGGAGCGCTCGCCCGCCTCCCCCTGTCGCCGCAGCAGCGCCCGGATGCGGGCGAGCAACTCCCTGAAGGAGTAGGGCTTGGTCACGTAGTCGTCGGCGCCGAGCTCGAGCCCGACCACCTTGTCGATCTCCTCGTCCTTGGCCGTGAGCATGATGATCGGCACGGTCGAGCGGGCGCGCAGTTCCCGGCACACCTCGATCCCCGAGAGTCCGGGCAGCATGAGGTCGAGGAGCACGAGGCCGACGTCGGCGTCGAAGGCCTCGAGCGCCTGCGGGCCGTCGGCGACCGCCACGACCTCGTAGCCCTCGCGCCCGAGCTGATAGGCGAGCGGGTCGCGGTAGGAGGCCTCGTCCTCCACCAGCAGGATCCGGGTCATCGTTCTCCTCGGGTATTCGGCGCCGGGTCCACCGCGGACTCGGGCAGACGCAGGGTGAAGGTGGAGCCGCGACCGACCTTGGACCAGACCCGCACGTCGCCGCCGTGGTTCGCGGCCACGTGCTTGACGATGCTCAGGCCGAGGCCGGTGCCGCCGGTGTCGCGGCTGCGCGCGGGGTCGCCGCGGAAGAACCGCTCGAAGATCCGGGCCACGTCCGCGGAGTGGATTCCCGCCCCCTGATCGATGACGGCGATGCTCACCGTTCCCACCGGGTTTCCGCCGGTGGCGCGTGAGCCGTGCGCCGCCTTGGTCACGACGCTGATCGGGGCCGCGGGCGGCGAGTAGCGCAGGGCGTTGTCGAGCAGGTTGCGCACCGCCATGGTCAGGAGGCTGCGGTCGCCGCGCACGTGCAGCCCCGACACCCCGCCGATCGTGATCTCGGTGCCCTGCTCGCGGGCGTCGACGGCCACGCGATCGACCGCCTCGGCGATCACCTGGTCGAGCTCCACGTCCTCGACCGCCAACGAGACGTCGGGCGCCTGCACCCGCGAGAGCACGATGATCTCCTGCACGAGATCGGCCAGTCGGCGCGCCTCGATCGTCATCCGGGCGGTGAAGCGGCGAACCGCCTCCGGGTCCCCGGCCGCGTCGTGCACGGTCTCGGCCAGCAGCGACAACGCCCCCACCGGGGTCTTGAGCTCGTGCGAGACGTTGGCCACGAAGTCGCGGCGGACCTCCTCGAGGCGCTTCGCCGCGGTCCGGTCCTGGGCGAGCAGGAGGACCCGGGAGCGCGAGAGCGGGGTCGCCCGCGCGTCGAAGACGAGCTCGGGGCCCTGGGCGCGGGCGAGGGCGATCTCGGTGGCGACCGTGCCGCCGTCGCCGCGCGCCCGTTCGATGAGCTCGAGCGCCACCGGGCTCAGGCGGTCTCCGCGCACGAGTCCGAGTGGGTACGCGTCGGGACTCGCACGCAGGACTCGGCTGTCCGCGTCGAGCAGCACCGAGGTCGCGGGCTGGGCGGCGAGCACGGCCGCGACGTCGTCCTCGGAACCGGTGCCCCCGAGCGCGGGTCCGTGCAGGGAGCGGTCGCTCCACTGAAAGGCGAGCGTGCCCACGACACCCACGAAGAGTGCGAGCAACGCCACCCCGATGAGCTCCAGTTCTTCCACAGCTGCCACAGTAGAGCCCGCGGGGCGGTTCCGGCGCCTCCCCGGTCCCCGGTCGCCCAGTGTTCACGTTCCCGGCGCGCCGTGTTCATCCCGGGCTCATCGACGGTTCACGGTCGATTCATTGCCGGTTCACGGCCGGATGGGATCATGGGGGCTCACCAGTGCTCCGGCTCGGGCCGGGCCCCCCAGGAATGCGAGGCGAGCAGTGCGCGCGATCTTCACCCAGGAACTGAGCCAGGTCGGCGACGACCTGGTCTCGATGAGCCGTCAGGTGGCCACGGCCATCACCGACGCGACGACAGCGCTGCTCGAGGGGGACCTGGAGCTGGCCGAACGGGTGATCGACGCCGACGCGGCGGTGGACGAACTGGAGCGGGAGCTGGACGAGCGCTGCGTCATGCTGCTCGCCCGGCAGCAGCCCGTGGCCTCGGACCTGCGCCTGGTCGTGTCCGCGCTGCGGATGAGCTCCTCGATCGAGCGGATGGGCGACCTGGCGCGGCACGTGGCCCAGGTCGCGCGGCTGCGCTACCCGAACGTCGCGATCCCCGAGACCGCCGTCCCGGTCTTCCACCGCCTCGGCGAGGCCGCGAAGCGGGTCGCGGGCGACGTGGTCGAGCTGCTCGAGTCCCACGACCTCTCGCTCGCGCTGCGCGTGGAGCGCGACGACGACGTGCTCGACCAGCTGCACCTCGACACGTTCCGCCTGACCCTCGCGCAGAACTGGCCGGGGACCACCGCAGAGACCGTCGACGTGACCCTCACCGCCCGCTTCTACGAGCGGTTCGGCGACCACGCGGTCAACGTCGCCCGACGGATCCAGTACCTCGTGACCGGCGACTTCAACTCCGGCGTCGACGACTGACGCCCGAGGAATGAGAACGGGGCCCCGCCGATCGGCGGGGCCCCGTTCGCGTCCGGGCGCCCGTGGGCGTCCGGGGAGGGTGGCTACTTGCCCTGGTTGGCCACGGCGGCGATGGCGTCCTTGGCGGCCTCCGGGTCGAGGTAGGTCCCGCCGGGGATCACGGGCTGAAGCTGCTCGTCGAGCTCGTAGACGAGCGGGATCCCGGTGGGGACGTTGAGACCGGCGATGGTCGCGTCGTCGATCCCGTCGAGGTGCTTGATGATCGCGCGCAGCGAGTTGCCGTGGGCGGCCACGAGCACGGTCTTCCCGGACTTCAGATCGGGCACCACCTCGCCCTCCCAGTAGGGCAGGGCCCGCTCGAGCACGTCCTTGAGGCACTCGGTGGCGGGGATCGGCTCACCGGCGTAACGGGGGTCGGAGTCCTGGGAGAAATCCGTGCCCGCCTCGATCGCCGGCGGCGGCACGTCGTACGAGCGGCGCCAGGTCATGAACTGGTCGTCGCCGAACTCGTCGCGGACCTGCTTCTTGTCCTTGCCCTGGAGGGCGCCGTAGTGGCGTTCGTTCAAGCGCCAGCTGCGCTTGACCGGGATCCAGTGCCGGTCGGCGGCGTCGAGCGCGAGGTTCGCCGTGGTGATCGCGCGCCGCAGCAGGGAGGTGTGCAGGACGTCCGGGGTGAGGCCGGCCTCCGTGAGCAGCTCGCCCCCACGTGCGGCCTCCGCGCGACCCTTCTCCGAGAGCGGCACGTCGACCCAACCGGTGAAGAGGTTCTTGGCATTCCATTCGCTTTCGCCGTGGCGAAGCAGTACGAGCGTGTAGGTCATGCCCCTAGTGTGCACCACGGGCGCCACCGGGTTCGGAGCCGGTCACGGATCGGAACGGTGCGGCGGTGCGACCTCCGGGCGGGATCGCTCAGCCCTCTGCGAGCACGCACATCGGCGAGGCGATCTTCACGGTCCGCTCGACGGGCCCCAGCTCGAGCCCCTCGCGGGCTCGGATGAGCGGGTGCCAGGCCACGGCGTCCGCGCGTTCGCCGGCGACCACGAGGTGGTCCCCGACCACGGCGTGGTGGCGGGGCCAGGCGACGGTGGGAACCTCCTGCAGCAGCCGCAGGTCGTCCGCGGCCAGGACCGAGAGGGTGTTCGAGCCGCGCACCCCGACGACGAGCCGGTCCCCGACGGCCTCGACGTGAGCCGCGTAGTGAGCCCCCCGGGCCGCGGCGACCGGTCCCCGGGCGCGGACCTGCCCGCGGCCGGCGTCGACGTCCCACTGCAGCGCCAGGATCTCCCCGCTCAGCTCGCCGGTGACGACGAGATCCCCGCCCACGCGGGCGAGGTGGCGCGGGCCCGTCCCCGGGGGCAGCCGGGTGAGGACGGGATCGTCGTCGGGCCTGCCCGCGGCCAGCGGATAGGCCCGCAGTTCGTCGGTGCCGAGATCGGCGACGACGAGATGGTCGCCCACGACCATGCTGAAGTGCGCGTGCGAGCACTCCTGCCGGTCGGTCACGGGACCGGTTCCGTCGTGGGGTAGATCCACGATCGCACCGGTGAAGTCGCCGGTGTCGGTCACCTCGATGGCCCGCACGGTGCCGTTGCCGTAGTTGCTCGCGTAGATCCACCCGCCCGGGTGTCCACTCAGGTGGCACGGTGAGGCGCCCCCGCTGCCGATCGAGACCGGCTCCCCTGGAATCCCGAAGCGAACCACCTCGCCTGCGGCGATCTCACTCACGGCGTAGTGGTGCCCGCGGTGGATGAGCAGGAAGGTGGGCCTCGGCCAGGTCAGCTCGGTGCGTGCCGGATCACCGAGGCGGTAGACCTGCCATTCCCCGGTCCCGATCAGCAGCGACGTATCAGTCATCGGCTCGTGGCGACCCGATTCGACCTCGTCAGCGGTTGCGCTGTTCGTAGGCCTCGCGAATCTCGGCCGACACGCGGCCGCGGTCGCTCACCTCGTAGCCGTTCTCGCGCGCCCAGGCACGGACCGCCGCGGCGTCCGAGGCGGAACGCGGAGCGGCCGCACGGCGGCCGCCACGACGAGCACCGCCGGTGGCCCGACGCGCGTGGCTGACCCACGTGCTGAACGAGTTGCGCAGTTCCTGCGCGTGCTTGTCGTTCACGTCGATTTCGTACGACACGCCGTCGACCGAGAACGAGACCGTCTCGGAGGCATCGGAGCCGTCAATGTCGTCGATGAGGTAAACACGTACCTTCTGGGCCATGGTGATACTCGCTTTCGTTAGGCACACGGCACTTCTCTGGCAAATGCCATTCTGCCAAACTTATCCTTAACATGCCACACCACACCCGGATCGCTTGTATGGGTACTTCTCCCCATGTCCACGCTGCGCGAACCGGCCGGCATCACGGCGGCGGCCCGCCCGCCGTCATTGATACCGCTCGCGTCGTGCTACTCGGGTCGGCCCGGCGGGGGCGTGGCCGGCGGATTCGCATTGATACGCCGTTCCACCTCGGCGTCGATCTTCGCCTGCGCGGCACGTTCACGGCGATCGGCCGTGAGGAAGATGCGCATGAGCAGATAGAACAGCAGGCCGACCCCGATGGGTGGCGCAAGGGCGATGACGATATCCATGACTACCGCGGTTTCACGAGGGGGAAGGTGATCGTTTCGCGGATGCCGAGGCCGGTGAGAGCCATGAGGAGCCGGTCGATCCCCATGCCCATACCGCCCGACGGGGGCATCCCGTGTTCCATTGCTTCGAGGAAGTCCTCATCGACGTTCATCGCCTCGACATCGCCGCGCGATCCCAGGCGCGCCTGGGCCTGCAGCCGCTCTCGCTGGATCACCGGATCCACGAGTTCGGAATAGGCGGTGGCGAGTTCGAAGCCCCGCACGTACAGATCCCATTTCTCCGCCTTGCCCGGTTCGCTCCGGTGACCGCGGGTGAGCGGAGAGGTGTCCTCGGGGTAGTCCATGACGAAGGTCGGCGCGTGCAGGTGGTCGCCCACGAGATGCTCCCACAGCTCCTCCACCACCTTGCCCGGGATCGCGATGTCGTGGTCGATCTCGAGTCCGAGCCGCTCGGCGTGCCCGAACAGCTCCGGCAGGCCGGTCCCCGGGGTGATCGTCTCGCCGAGGGCCTCCGACAGCGAGTCGTACAGGCTCAGTCGTGTCCACTGCCCGCCGAGGTCGTAGGCGGAGCCGTCGGCCAGCGTGACGGTGGTGCCGCCGAACAGGTCCCGGGCGGCCCGCTGCACGAGATCCTGGGTGAGATCGGCCATCGTGTGATAATCGCCGTAGGCCTCGTACGCCTCGAGCATCGCGAATTCGGGCGAGTGGGAGGAGTCGGCGCCCTCATTGCGGAAGTTGCGGTTGATCTCGAACACGCGCTCGACACCGCCGACGACCGCCCGTTTGAGGAAGAGTTCCGGGGCGATCCGCAGATACAGGTCGATGTCATAGGCGTTCATGTGCGTCTCGAACGGACGCGCCGCCGCCCCACCGTGCAGCGTCTGCAACATCGGCGTTTCGATCTCGAGGTAGTCGCGCTCGTGGAAGTTGGCCCGCAACGATCGCATGACGCCGGAGCGGACACGCACCATATCCCGAGCGGCGGGGCGCACGATGAGGTCGAGGTATCGGCGTCGCACCCTGGATTCCTCGGAGGATTCGTTGTGCAGTGTCGGCAGCGGGCGCAATGCCTTGGCCGCGAGCTGCCACCGATCGGCGAATACGCTCAGCTCGCCGCGGCGGGAGGAGATGACCCGGCCGTGGGCGAAGAGGTGATCTCCCAGGTCGATATCGCTCTTGAAGGAGGCGAGCGCCTCGGGGCCGACCCCGGCCTGGGAGAGCATGACCTGCAGGTGCTGGCCCGCACCGTCCTGAAGCGTGGCGAAACACAGCTTCCCGGTATTGCGCACGAAGACGACCCGGCCCGCGACGCCGACCTCGTCGGCCGTCTCCTCACCGGGCTCGAGGTGACCATATCCCTCGCGTACCGCCGCGATCGTCGTGGTCACCGGAACGGCGACCGGATATGCCTCACCGCCCGCATCGAGAATGCGCCGGCGCTTCTCGAGGCGCACCTGGAGCTGTTCGGGCAGGGAGGCCTCGGACGAGGCGGTCTGGGAGGAGGGCGAGGCAGTCACGGTGTCGATTCTACCTAGCCGATCGGATCCGGCCGCCGGCGCGGGTCGCGTGCGACCGCGGCCCGGCCCTCGGCGATCGGCAACCCGCTCCGCTCGAGCCCGTAGCCGCCGGGCACCCGGCTCGGGTCGTCCGAGCGCTCGACGATCCGGTTGTCCCGGTCCACGAACACCACGTGCGGCTCGTAGTCGCGGGCCTCGGCATCGGCGATCATCCCGTAGGCGATGATGATGACCACGTCGCCCGGGTGCACGAGGTGCGCGGCGGCGCCGTTGATGCAGATCTGGCCGCTGCCCCGTTCCCCGGCGATGACGTAGGTGGTGAGCCGGGACCCGTTGGTCACGTCGACGATGTCGACCTGCTGGCCGACGGGCAGATCCGCGGCCTCGAGCAGTTCGGCGTCGATCGTGACCGAGCCGACGTAGTGCAGGTCGGCCTGGGTGACGGTGGCGCGATGAATCTTCCCGACCATCATCGGGCGCATGAGCGAGGTCATGAGAGGTCCTGTTCCTGCCGGGGCTCCTCGCCCCGGCCGATGAGCGCGTTGTCGATGAGCCTGACCCCACCGACCCGCGCGGCAATGATAATCAACCCCGCCGGGTGCCCCGACGAGGCGCCGGACGGGAGGGGCTCCATCGTGTCCGGGTCCACGAGCGCGAGATAGTCCGGCTCGACGAGGGCCGAGCGTGCCGCGAGCGCCTGCTCGGCGGCGGCGAGCACCGCCTCCGAGGAGGCGCCGGCGTCGGCCGCCGCGACGGCCGCCGCCACGGATCGGGAGAGCACGAGGGCGGCCCGGCGTTCCTCGTCCGAGAGGTGGGTGTTCCGGCTCGAGCGGGCGAGCCCGTCGGCCTCGCGCACGATCGGCACGGCGACGATCTCCACGTCCAGGTCGAGATCGGCCACCATGGCCCGGATGAGCGCGAGCTGCTGGGCGTCCTTCTGCCCGAACAGCGCCAGGTCGGCCCGGGTGAGCGAGAGCAGCTTGTGCACGACGGTGAGCATGCCGTCGAAGTGCCCGGGTCGGGCCGCCCCCTCCCAGCGCCGGCCCGCCTCCCCCGCGCTCACGCGTACCCGCGGCTCCCCGCCGGGGTACATCTCGCCGACGCTCGGCGCGAACACGAGGTCGACCCCGCCGGCCCCGGTCAGCGCGGCGAGGTCCGCATCGAACGTGCGCGGATAGGTCTCCAGGTCCTCGCCCGCGCCGAATTGGAGCGGGTTGACGAAGATGGTCACCACGACCTCGTCGGCCAGTTCCCCGGCGCGCCGCACGAGCTCCAGGTGGCCGGCGTGCAGGGCGCCCATCGTCATGACCACGGCGCGTCGCCGCCCGTCCTCCGGGAGCGCCGCGCGCAGGTCGTCGATCGTGTGGACGACGCGCATCGCCCCGCGTACCCGGGTGTCCGCGGGCGCGGGGTCGGCCGCCGGGCCGGCCGCGGGGCCGCCGTCCGCGCCGGCCGGGGGCGTGAGCACGTCGAGCAGGGCCGCCGCCCGGCGCTCGTCGATCCGACCGGTCGCCAGCGCCCGCGTGGTCGTCGCGCGGGCGAGCGCGGTGTAGCTGGGCAGGACGTCGGCGACCTCGGGCCCGGTGAGCCGCGCCAGCCGGTCGAGGTGGTCGGCGACGGTCCCGGCGTCGCCCCTCGAGACCGGACCGGTGAGCGCCTGGTCACCGCCGCGCAGCGCCCCGTCGAGGGCGGCGGTCATGAGCGGGGTGAGCAACGCGCCGCCGTCCGCCACGCCGGCGGCCGCGAGGGTGCGGACGGCCTGGCCCGTGAGGGTCACGAGGTGGTTGGCGCCGTGGCTCAGGGCGGCGTGATAGAGCACCCGGGCGTCGTCGTCGAGCACGACCGGCTCACCGCCGAGCTCGACCACGAGCGCCTGGGCGATGGGCAGCACCGGGGTGGGCGCGCTCACCGCGAACGGGGTGCCGACGAGCCGGGCGAGGTCGACGGAGGTGCCGGTGAAGGTCATGGCCGGGTGGATCGCCAGCGGGATCGCGCCGGCGGCGAGCGCGGGTGCGAGCACCTCGGTGCCGTACCGGCCCGCGCAGTGCACCACGAGCTGGCCGGCGTGGAACCGGCCGAGGTCGGCCAACCCCCGCACGAGCGGGGCGAGGTCGTCGTCCGGAACGGTGAGGAACACGAGTTCGCTGCGCGCGACCACGACGTCGGCCGGTTCGACCGGCACGCCCGGCAGGAGCGCGTCGATCCGGTCGAGCGTGTCGGGGCTGGCTCCGCTCACCGCCACGATGCCGTGGCCGCAGGCCCGCAGGGCGTTGGCGAGCACGGCGCCGACACGGCCCGCGCCCACGACGCCGATCCCGAGGCGCCCGGGCCGGGTCCGGGGTGGATCGGTGCTCATGAGGTCATCGGGGTTTCGTCGGGCTCATCGGGGCTCATTGGGGCTCATCACGACTCATCGGGGTTCATCGGGGGAGGCCACGGGTGCGGTCGCAACGGTGGTTGCCGGCGGGTCAGCTGTATCTGCCATATCTGCTGTATCTGCCGTATCTGCCATATCGGCCATATCGGCCATATCGGCTGTGCCCGCGGTATCCGTGGAACGCCCGCCCGCGTCGTCCTCTTCCCCGATCGTGACCGGGGTCTCGGCACGCTCCGCGTGGGGCCGCTCCATCCAGCGTTCCGGGCCGGCCGAGACCCGCGCGGCCCGGGCACGGGCCGACTGCTCGACGAGGAACCGGGAGGCGTCGGCCGAGTCGAGGTGGGCGAGCGCCGGGGAGATGGTGCCGGGCGTGGAGTGCACGGCCACGTTCACGAGGTCGAGCCGGCGTTCGATGGGGCCCTGATCGAGTCCGAGGGATTGGATCCGGGCGTTCGGCACGATGGTCAGCGACCGCCAGACCCGGCCGGTGCGCAGTAGCACGGCCGTATCGGTGGCCCGGTAGCCGTTGCGGCGCCAGACGAGCGGGTCGATGAACCGGGCCCGGCGCGGGGTGGTCACGAACCCCTCGGCCGGTCCGCTGCCGCGGAGGGCGGCGTCGATCACGGCCAGCGGATCCTCGACGCCCAGATCGGGCAGCACGAGCGAGAGCAGGAGGGCCGCGTCGTCCTGGGTGGCGACCGGGTAGAGCACGGGCTGGTTGACCGACCCCTCGGTCACGGAGTCCCCGGCGACCGTCACCGCCACCCGCCACCAGTTCTTGCGCCGCCACAGGATCGGCTGGGTGAGCTGCAGCGCCTGCACGCGCCCGGGGGGAACCGTGCGCGAGGTCGTCGCGAGCATGCCGTAGCGCAGGCGGATCCCGTCCGGCGAGGTGGCCACCCGGAACCCGAACTGGCCGTTGAGCCGCGCCCACGCCATGCTGCCCACGGCGAAGATCGGCACGATGAACGAGAACACGACCGAGGGGTTCCGCGTGACCACGGCCACGCCGAGGAGCACGATCACGGCGACGACGCCGAGCACGAGCCCGAGCGAGCGGAGGAGCGATCCGGCCAGCCGTCCCGCCTCGAGCTCGAGCAGCACGCTCTCGGGTGCCTCCTGCGCTACGGCGGGCGGGGCGCCGTCGTCCTCACTCAGGTCCAGGCCGGCGGCGCGGGCGAGGATCTCGTTGCGGAGCCGGTGCCCTTCGGCCTCGGTGACGAACGCGAGGGTGAGGCTGCTCGCCGACGTGCCCGCGGAGGTCACCTTGACGGCGGCGAAACCGAAGGCCCGGGCCAGCAGCGGCTGATTGATGTCGACCGACTGGATGCGGTCGAGGCGCACGTGCCGCTGGCTGCGGAAGAGCACGCCCTGGTGCAGGAAGAGCGACTCGTCGTCGAAACCGTAGGCGAGTCGGCGCCAGGCGATGTAGTTGTACACGAGCCCGATGAGCGCGGCGAGCACGATCACCCCGAGCACCAGGAGCAGCACCTGCACCCCCGGCAGGTCGGCCCCCTCGAGGTTCTGCGCGCCCTGCCAGGCGGCGAAGGCGATGAACGCCGCGGCGACCTTCCAGGCGTTGAGCAGGGGCGTGACCCGGTGCACGCGGCGCCAGTCGACCTCGGGGCGGACCGCCTGGGGCTGCTGCGAACGCTGCGCGGGCGGCCGGGCAGGCTCGGACAGGTGGACGGGCCGGGCCGGCTCGATGGGCCGGGCCGGCTCGATGGGCCGGGTCGGCTCGATGGGCCGGGTCGGCTCGATGGGCTGAGACGGCTCGGGCGAGCCGGCTCCCGGGCGGTCGGGAGGAGGCGTCGAGGTCACAGACCCGCCAGCATGCTCTCGCTGCGGCGGGTGAGCCGGTCCCGCAGCCGGGAGGCCTCCGCCTCGGGCACGCCGGGGATCTCGGCGTCGGAACTGGCCGAGGCGGTGTGCAGGGTGATCGTGGCGATGCCGTTCTTGTGTGCGACCGGCCCGGCATCCACCTCGATGTACTGCATGCGCCCGTAGGGCACGAGCGTGAGGGTGCGGAACATGATGCCCTTGCGAATCGCGAGTTCATCGTCGAGTTCGGCGTACCCGATCGCCGGTACCTGCCGTGGCACGAGCCACAGCAGCCAGGCGAGCAGCAGCGCGATGACCCCCGGCACGATCCAGAGCCACCCACCGAAGACGACGCCGAGCACGATTCCGGCAAGGAGCGGGATGCCGAGGCTGATGAGGCAGATCCAGACGCGGACCGTGATGAGTCGCCGGGAGACGCTCACCCACGTGGCACCGTCGAGGTCGAAGGGGGAGGAAGTCATAGTGATCGCCATTGTTCCATCCCGGGGCGGTCAGGCGGCCCGGGGCGGTCCGGGCGGGCGGTTCTCGGGGTCGTCGTCGTCCGGCGGGATCCGGCAGCACCACTGGGCGAGCAGGCCGGCGCCCGCGAGCGCCAGCGCGGCCACGAGGGCGGCCGCGGCGGTCACGAGCACGAGCTGTGGTTCGGGGGCGGGGAGGCGGGGGATGCTCACGAGCACCTGGCCCGCGCAGTAGCCGGCCTGGAGCGCCCCGGCGATGCCCGCGGCCTGCCCGAGCACGAGGGTGCGGGTGGCCCCGATGGGGTCGATGTGCTCGCCGCGCCGGATCCAGCGGCGGATCCGCAGCCCGAGCGCCGCCACGGCCACCGCTGCGAGCAGGAGGACGACCACGACGGCCCCGGACAGCCGGACCGGGTCGGTGCCGTGCCTCTCCAGGAGTCGCAGCCCGATCGTGAAGCCCGCGGCACTGAGCAGGAAGATGAGCGCGACGACGCGGATGCGCAACGGCCGGATCGGGTTCATGCGCCTCTACTCGGCCTCGTCCCGCCGCACCCGGGCCCACTTGGGGGCCGCCGAGGGCCGCTCCCCCTCGTCCCCGGGGAGCCATGGGAGCGCCCCGGACGCCGCGGGCGCATCGCCGGGGTGGCCGGGCCCGGCCGAGCCGACTGGATCGGCAGGGCCGGCCGGATCGGCGGGATCGGCGGACACAGCTGGATCGGCGGACGCAACTGGATCGGCGGACGCAGCTGGGTCGGCCGGGTCGGCTGGGTTGGCTGGGTCGGCCGGGTCGGCTGGGTTGGCTGGGTCGGCTGGGTGAGGCCCTGGAATCGACGCGGCACGCGGTGCCGAGAACCCGGGCTCCGGCTCGACCGGGGCGACGGGCGGGACCGGGACGACCGGCTCGACGGGGGCAACGGGCGGGACGGGGGCGACGGGCGGGACGGCGCGGCCGACACTCGTGGGCCGGGACGCGAGCCACTCGGCCACTGCGGGCGCCGATCCGGGGGCAGGCGATGCGGAGGCAGGCGATGTGGAGGCAGGCGCGGCGGGAGCCGGCGCGCCCGGGTCCACTGTCGCGCCCGGGTCCACCGGGGGCGCGAAGGCGGCCGGTCCGGCCTCGGCCGCCTCCCCGGCCGCCCGGAGCGCACGCCGGCTCGGCGGGGTCGCCTCGTCGTCGAAGACCGAGGCCTGTGCCTGCTCGGCCTGTCCGGCAGACTCGGCCTGTTCGTACTGTTCGTACTGTTCGTACTGTTCGGCCCGGTCGGGCTCCGGTTCCGTCGCGGGCGGGTGCTGGGCAGCAGGCTGGTCGGCAGCCTGGTCGCCTGGCTGGTCGAGTGAGTCTGCGGAACCCGGCTGCTCCGCGTTCGCGTCGGGCTGCTCGAGGCTCGCGGCCGCCTCCCCCTCGCCCGGAGTGGCCGCCGGGGGCTCCGCGGGCATCGGCGGAATCGGCGGCACCGGCGGCACGGACTCCGCCGCGGCAGCAGGGTCCTCCGCGGCAGCAGGGTCCTCCGCGGCAGCAGAGCCCGTCGGCGCCGGCTGCCCGACATCGGGCTCGACATCCGGCTGCTCGGCCGGTTGGTCGGGCTGTTCGCCGGTCGGCTCCCCGTCCACCACCTCCGGCACCTCCGGCACCTCCGGCACCTCCGGCACCTCCGGCACCTGCGGCACCTGCGGCACTGACTCCTCGGGCTCGATGCCGCCGGCCGCAGGGCCCGCCGGCGGCGCGACCGCCATGGAGCGCGGCGGGGCCTCGTTCAGGGCGCCGCTGGTGGAGGAGTCGAGCCAGTCGAGCGCGAGCCAGCGAACGCCGTCCCGGTCCGGGGCCAGCTCGGCCAGCTCGGCGACGGCGCCGCCGCCGTACCCCGGCAGGAACGCCTCGGGATCCGCGTGCGACCAGGGCACGAGCACGAAGGCCCGCTCCCGGGCGAGCGGGTGGGGAAGCGAGAGCTCGGGGTCGTCGGAGGTCACGCCGTCGTAGAGGATCAGGTCGACGTCGAGGGTGCGCTCGGTCCACTTACCGGTGCGCTCGCGCCCGAACTGCCGCTCGATCGCATGCGCCACGGCGAGCAGGTCGAGCGGCGACAGGGTCGTGGTGGCGATGAGGACCGCGTTGAGATAGTCGGGCTGGGCGACGCCGTCGGGCATCGTCACCGCCGCGGTCCGCGCGAGCGGGGAGACGTCGAGGATCGTCAGTCCCTCGACCTCGTCGAGCGCCTGGACGGCGCCCCGCAGCGTCTCCCGCACGTCGCCGATGTTCCCGCCGAGAGCCAGGACCACCTCGGCGGGGGAGGACGGTGCGCTCCGCAGGACGTCCGCGGTCGTGGCCCCGGCGGTCGAGGGCACGCCCTCGCTCAACTCGTACTCGGATGCCGCGGCCACCGGGGCCGGCTGCGACGCGGGTGCCGGGGCCGGGACCGCGGTCACGGGGGCCACGGCAGGCACTACGGCGGGCTCGGCCGCCTGCGGGGGCCGGGCTGCGCCGTCCCTGAGCTCCGCGAGCGAGAGCCCCGGGCCCGCGCTTCCGGCGAACGCGCCGGTCGGGGCGGTGCGGGTGATCCGCACCTCGACGTCGGCGCACGGCACGCCGACGGGGGCCTCGGGCTTGTGCACGACGACGTCGGCGCGGCTCGCCCCGTACGAGAGCGCGACGTCGGCGATGCGGGCCGCGAGGGTCTCGATGAGGTTGACCGGGCTGCCGGTGAGGACCCCCGTCACCTCGCGGGCGAGGGCGCTGTAGTCGATCGTGTGCACGAGGTCGTCGGTGCGTGCAGCCGCGGCGGTGTCGACGTACAGCGTGAGATCGGCCGAGAACGGCTGCGCCTGCGCCCGCTCGTCGGCGAGCACGCCGTGGTTGCCCGACCCGGTCAGCCCGACCAGCCGGATGACGTCTTCAGCACTCATGTCCGCTCCTCACGCGATCGACCCGTCCTTCGCCCTGCGCAACGCCCCGGCGACCCGGATCGCGTCGACGGAGGCGCTCACTTCATGCACCCGCACCCCCCATACTCCCCGCTCCGCCATGAGGGCGGTGACCGCGGCGGTGGCCCGATCGCGGAACAGCGGGAGGGACTCGGCCCCGTCGTGCGCGAGCAGCTCCCCCAGGAAGCGCTTGCGGGAGGCCCCGATGAGCACCTCGTGACCGAGAGCGGTGAGCTCCTCGATGTGGGCGAGCAGCTGCCAGTTCGCGGCGGCGTCCTTGGCGAACCCGAGGCCCGGGTCCAGCACGATCCGGTCCGGGTCCACGCCCGCGGCGCGGAAGACGGCGACCTGGGCGAGCAGCTCGGCGCTCACCTCCGCCACGACGTCGCGGTACCGGCCGAGGGAGTTCATCACGTCGGAGTGCCCGCGCCAGTGGCTCAGCACGTATCGGCAGCCGCGCTCGGCGATGAGGGCCGGCATCTGCGGATCCGCCCGGCCGCCCGAGACGTCGTTGATGAGCTCGGCTCCGGCGTCGAGCGCCGCGGCGGCGACCTCGGTGCGCATCGTGTCGACGCTCACGCGCGCCCCCTCGGCGGCCAGCTCCGCCACGACCGGGATGATCCGATGCAGTTCCTCGGCGACCGGCACCCGGGCCGCGCCGGGCCGGGTCGACTCCCCGCCGACGTCGACGAGGTCGGCGCCCTGGGCGAGGAGGTGACGGGCGTGGGCCACCGCGACCTCGTGGTCAAGCCATTGCCCGCCGTCGCTGAAGGAATCGGGGGTGACGTTGACCACGCCCATCACCTGCGTGCGTGCATTCACGGGGGCCAGCCTAGGCGAGCCTCAGCCCTGGTGAATCAGGCTGAGGACCTCGGCGCGCGTGGTCGTGTCGCGCATCTGGCCGCGGACCGCGGAGGTGACGGTGCGGGCGCCGCCCTTACGCACGCCGCGCATCGACATGCACAGGTGCACGCAGTCCATCACCACGATGACCCCGGAGGCGTCCACGAGTTCCACGAGGGCATCGGCGATCTCGCCGGTGAGTCGCTCCTGCACCTGCGGCCGGCGGGCGAACACGTCGACGAGGCGGGCGACCTTGCTCAGGCCCGTCACCCGGCCGCTCGCCGAGGGGATGTACCCCACGTGCGCGACGCCGTGGAAGGGCAGGAGATGGTGCTCACAGGTGGAGAACACCTCGATGTCGCGCACGAGCACGATCTCCTCGTGGCCGAGGTCGAAGAACGTGCGGACCACGTCCGCGGGATCTTGGCCGATCCCCGAGAACAGCTCCCGGTAGGCGCGGGCCACGCGCGCGGGGGTGTCGAGCAGGCCGGGCCGGTCGGGATCCTCGCCGACCGCGATGAGGAACTCCCGGACCGCCGCCGCCGCCCGCTCCTCGTCGTAGTGCGGGCTCGTCATTCCTGCCCCTGGTCCTCGTCCGGGTGGGGCGGGGTGAGCCCGCCGCCGCCCGGGTGGGGCGCCTGGGGTGAGGGCGGCCGCTGGGTCGGTTCGTCGATCTCGCCGGCCGCGGCGGCCTCGTCCTGCGGCAGCATCGGCGCGTCCCCGGCGGCGATCTCCTTTGAGGAGCGCACCGGCGGAATGTCCGAGACCCCGCGGCTCTGGCTGGAGAGCCACACCGGTCGGGCATCGCGCTTGACGATCGGTGCGAACACCTCGGCCAGTTCCTGCTCGTTGAGGGTCTCCCGCTCGAGCAGCTCGAGCGCGAGGTCGTCGAGCACGGCCCGGTAGGTCGTGAGGATCTCCCACGCCTCGTCGTGCGCGGACTCGATGAGCCGCCGGCTCTCCTCGTCGACCAGCCCGGCGATCTCCTCGGAGTACTCGCGCTGATGCCCCATGTCGCGGCCGAGGAAGACCTCGCCGTCGGCCTGGCCGAGCCGGATCGCGCCGACCCGTTCGCTCATGCCGTATTCCTTGATCATCTTGCGGGCGGTGGCCGTGGCCTTCTCGATGTCGTTCGACGCACCCGTGGTGGGGTCGTGGAAGACGAGCTCCTCGGCGACCCGCCCGCCCATCGCGTAGGCGAGCTGGTCGAGCAGCTCGTTGCGGGTGACCGAGTACTTGTCCTCCGCGGGCATGACCATCGTGTAGCCGAGGGCGCGCCCGCGGGGCAGGATCGTCACCTTGGTCACCGGGTCGGTGTAGCGCAGCGCCGCGGCCACGAGGGCGTGCCCGCCCTCGTGATAGGCCGTGATCTTGCGTTCCTTCTCGTTCATCACGCGGGTCTTCTTCTGCGGCCCGGCGATCACCCGGTCGATGGCCTCGTCCAGGTCGCCGTTGCTCACGACCGGCCGGCCCGAGCGCGCGGTGAGGATCGCGGCCTCGTTGAGCACGTTCGCGAGATCCGCCCCGGTGAATCCCGGGGTCCGCTTGGCCACGGTGTGCATGTCCACGTCCGGGGCCATCGGCTTGCCCTTGGCGTGCACGGCCAGGATCGCCTCGCGGCCCTTGAGGTCGGGGGCCTCGACCGCGACCTGTCGGTCGAATCGGCCCGGCCGCAGCAGCGCCGGGTCGAGGATGTCCGGGCGGTTCGTGGCGGCGATCATGATGACGTTCGTCGTCGCGTCGAAGCCGTCCATCTCGACGAGCATCTGGTTGAGGGTCTGCTCGCGCTCGTCGTGGCCGCCGCCGAGCCCGGCGCCGCGGTGGCGCCCGACCGCGTCGATCTCGTCGATGAAGATGATCGCCGGGGCGTTCGCCTTCGCCTGCTCGAACAGGTCGCGCACGCGCGAGGCCCCGACGCCGACGAACATCTCCACGAAGTCCGAACCGGAGATGGAGTAGAACGGGGCCCCGGCCTCGCCCGCGACCGCCCGGGCGAGCAGGGTCTTCCCGGTGCCCGGCGGGCCGTAGAGCAGCACCCCCTTGGGCACCTTGGCGCCGACGGCCTGGAACCGCGCGGGCTCGGTGAGGAACTCCTTGATCTCGCCGAGTTCCTCGACCGCCTCCTCGACGCCCGCCACGTCGGCGAACGTGGCCGTCGGCGTCTCCTTCGACACCTGCTTGGCCTTCGACTTGCCGAAGTTCATCATCTTCGAGTTGCCGCCCTGCATGCGGCTCATGAGGAACCAGAACACCCCGACCAGCAGCAGCACGGAGAGCATGGTCATGAGCAGCGAGGACCACCACGGCGACTGCGGCACCACGGAGTTGTAGCCCTTGGGCGGATCGGCCTTGGTCACGGCCTCGACCACGGCCGGGCCCTGCGGCGCCGTGTAGTAGAACCGGACGAGCTTGCCCTTGTCCTCGCCGCCGACCTTGAAGTCCTTGGTCAGGGTGAGGTCGACCCGCTGATAACCATCGGTCATCTCGACCTGCTCGACCGTGTCCCCGGCGAGCAGCTCGAGCCCAGCGGACGTGTCGATCTCCTGGGGGCTGCCGCCGCCGAGGAGTCGCATGCCGAAGTAGACGACCACGAGCACGACGACGATCCAGATGATCGATCCGCGGAGCAATTTCTTGGAGTTCATATCCTGGTGGGGTCGCCCCCATCCCTCCTGGTGATGGTTCTCTCGAGGGTGACGGTATCCGAACGGGCGCCCGGGCGCCGCATGCGTTCGCCCAGGGCACGTGCCCCGGCCCGGCCGGAACCGCTCATGCGCTGTACACGTGCGGGGCGAGCGAGGCCAGGAACGGGAGGTTGCGGTACTTCTCGTCCCAGTCCAGCCCGTATCCGACCACGAACTCGCCGGGGATGTCGAAGCCGACGTACTTCACGTCCACGTTCGCCTGGAGCGCCTCCGGCTTGCGCAGGAGCGCCGCGATCTCGAGGCTGGCCGGGTTGCGCGAGCGCAGGTTCGAGGCGAGCCACGACAGCGTGAGCCCGGAGTCGATGATGTCCTCGACGATGAGCACATGGCGTCCGTGCAGGTCGGTGTCGAGGTCCTTGAGGATCCGCACGACTCCCGAGGAGCGGGTGCCGGAACCGTAGGAGGAGACCGCCATCCAGTCCATCCGGACCCGGGTGTGCAGCTTGCGCGAGAGGTCCGCCATGACCATGACCGCGCCCTTGAGCACGCCGATGAGCAGCAGGTCCTCCCCCTCGTAGTCCGCGTCGATCCGGGCGGCCAGCTCGGTCAGCCGCTCCGCGATCTGTTCCTCGGTGAGGAGAATCCGGTCGAAGTCCTCGTTGCTCGCGTGCACGCGGTCATTCTCCTGCGGTTCGATGAGTGGGTCGATGGGCGGCTCGGGCGCTGCGGCGCCGTTCGGTCGGCCGCACCAGGCTAAGCCTGCCATATCCGCGCGAGACCTCGACTCCGCCCGGCACCACGATGGGTCCCTGCCCATGCCAGTCGGCGATCAGCCCCGTCACCGCGAGCACGTGCACGTGGCCGAGCGCCCCCGCCGGCGCCCCGGCGTGCAGCAGCAGTCCCCGCAGGACCCGCCCGAGGACCGCCGCCGGCAGGTGCTCCAATGCCTCGATCGCCACGGCGAGCGCATGGACGACGTCCCCCGCCTCTCCCCGGGCGGAACCGCGGGCCGTTCCCGGCTCAACCGGCTCAACCTGCTCACCCGGCTCACTCTGCTCATCCGGCTCGCCCTCGAGCAGTCCGGCAAGCACGTCGGCCGCGAGCCGGTCGAGGTGGTCGGCGTCCTGCCCGGCGATGGTGGCGGTGCGGGCCAGCGCCGACACCGGGTCCTGGCCGAGCGCCGCCGCGAGCGCGGGCAGGACCCGAGCCCGCACGGCCGCCCGCGGCAGCGCCGTCCCGGCCGCCGTGCGCCAGGGGCCGTCGGGATCGTTCGTCGGGTCGTGCCACACGTCCAGGCCGAGGTCGCGGCAGGCGCGCTCGGTCTGCGCGCGCCGCACCCCGAGCAGGGGCCGCCACAGCCGGCCCCGGACCGCGGCCATGCCGGCGAGCGCCCGGGTCCCGGATCCGCGGGCGAGGGCGAGCAGCACCGTCTCGGCCTGATCCTCCATCGTGTGGCCGAGCAGGACGGCGCGCGCGCCCGACTCGGCGCGGGCGTCGGCGAGGGCGCGCAGCCGGCGGTTGCGGGCCTCCCCCTCCGGCCCGGCAGAGCCGGCTGAGTCGGCGGCCCGGTACACGAGCACCGGGTCGAGGCCGAGGGCGCGCCCCTGCTCGGCCACCCGGGCGGCCTGGGCGGCGCTGCCGGGTTGCAGGGCGTGGTCCACGGTGACGAGCCCGGCGCGCAGGCCGAGCCGCGGCGCACAGAACGCGAGCTGGGCCGCGAGCGCGAGGGAGTCCGCTCCGCCCGAGCAGGCCGCGAGCACGAGATCTCCGCGCTCGAGCGCGCCGGCGGTGAGCCGTTCGACGAGCAGGGAGCGCACGCCGGTGCGGACGGCGGCCGTCGCGGGGTCGAGGGCCGGCATCGCTCAGCCGTGCACCCGCCGCACCCACGTCCGGGGTGCGGCCACTTCCGCGGCGGTGGGCAGGTACTCGGCCCCGGTGAACACGGCGTTGAATCCGTCGTGGCCGACCCGGCGGGTCACGGCCCGCACGAACGCGGCCCCGGCGCGGTACTGCTCGAGCTTGGCGTCCATCCCGAGGAGGCGACGCACCACCCGATCGACCCGGCCCGGCCGGTCGCGGCGACGGTTGAAGACTCGCCGGATCCGCGCCACCGTGGGCACCACCCCGGGGCCGACCGCGTCCATCACGACGTCGGCATGCCCCTCGAGCAGGCTCATGACCGCCATGACCTCCGCCATGCGTTCCTCCTCCTCGGCCGTCAGGACCGCGCCGAGCAGCGCCCCTCCCGAGGAGGGGGTCGCAGGCCGCTCCCGCAGGAGATCGGGCAGGGAGCGCAGCAGGTCGCCGAGCCGGTCGGAGGGGTCGTGGGCCATCGACGACACGAGCTCGTTCATCGCGGTGCCGAGGTGGTCGGCGAGCCAGGGCGCGGCGGCGAACTGCACGGCGTGGGTCTGTTCGTGCAGGCACACCCACAGGCCGAAGTCGCTCTCGTCGACCCCGAGGGCGCGATGGACCTGCACGATGTTCGGGGCCACGACGAACAGGCGCCGGGTGAACGGGTCGAACTGGCCGAGGACCCGGGTGCTGAGCAGCGCGAGCGCCGCCCCGATCTCGGCACCGGCGGCGCCGCGCCCGAGCGCGGAGACCGGCGGCAGCTCGGCGGTGAGCGCGGTGGAGAACGACTCGATGTTGGCGCCCGCCCAGCGGGGCCGGTCCACGATGAGCCGGTCGAAGCCGGTGGCGGCGGCCGCGGCACCGGTCAGCCCGGTCACGTCGGCCACGTGCTCCGGTGCGGCGGCCGCGTGGGCGCGCAGCCGGGCCACGATCCCGACGAGCTCGGTCCGGTCCACGGCGGGCCCGGCCGGGGCGAGGGCGGTGGCGACGGCGCGGGCGCGGTGCCAGTCCACCGGACCGGTCTTCGGGCCGGTGTTCGGGCCCGTCACAGCCGTGTCATCTCGGTGAAGAAGTCGTCGATCGCGGCGCGGGTCGGATCGAGGCCACCGCTCACCTCATCGGCCATGGCCACCACGACGAGCACCCGGTCCGCGGCGGTGTGCACGAGTCCGGCCATGGTCACGGTGGCGCGCAGGCTACCGGTCTTCGCGGCGACGAGGCCGGCTGCGGGCCCGCCCGTGAACCGCGCGGAGAGCGTTCCCTCGAGGCCTGCGACCGGCAGGCCCCGGATGGCGGCCAGCAGCTGGGGATGCTGCGGGGAGGCAGCGAGCCGCAGGGTCTGGGCGAGCGCGGTCGGGGTGATCTGGTTGGCGGAGGAGAGCCCGGAGGAGTCCGAGAGCTCGACCCCGGCGGTGTCCACCCCGAGGCCGGTGAGCTGGGCGAGGACGGCGGTGCCCGCGCCCGCGAAGCTCGGTTCCGCACCGGTCTCGGTCGCGACGAGGCGCCCGAGGCCCTCGGCGAGGATGTTCTCCGACACGATGAGGGTGTGGGCCACGATGTCGGCGAGCGGGGCCGATCGGACCGAGCCGAGTTCGTCGCCGCCCGCGGCCCGGCCCGTCACGGGTTCGGACTCCTGGGTGATCCCGGCGTCGGCCAGCGCCGAGGCGAACGCGGTCAGGGCGTCGGCACCGGGATCCCCCGAACGCCTCGCGCCGTCCGTCCGCTGTCCCATGTCGACGGCGATCGGGGCCATGGGCATCGCCCATCCCCCGGCGAGATCGGTCTCGTCCCAGCGCGGCGCGAGCCGGGGGCCGGTCCAGCGGCTCTCGTCGAGCACGACTCGGGAGACGGAGCTGCGCCCGTTCTCCCGGAGCGCGGCCGCGACCTCGTCGGCCAGGTCGGCGAGCCCGGCGTGCCCGATGACCTCGTCGGGATCGCCCGCACCGGCGGCGAGCGTCAGGTCGCCCCCGGCCACGAGCGTGATCGCATCCGGGTCCTCGGCCGATCCGCTCACGACCGATGTGGTGAATCGATAGCCGGGCCCGGCCGCCTGCAGGGCCGCGACGGCGGTGAGGACCTTCGTGGTCGAGGCCGGCACGCGGGCCTCGGCCGCCTCGTGGGCGCCGATCACGTCGCCGCTGAGCAGATCCATGACGAGGACCCCGGCGGCCCCGACCCGGGCGTCCCCCACGAAGGACCCGATGGCCGCATCGACGTCGGCGGGCGCGGGTCCGGCCGCGGTGGGGTCCAGTTCGAGCAGCTTGACCTGCTGGGGGGCTCCCGGGCTCACCGACGGAAACGGGGCGGGGTCGGGCCACGGCTCGGTTAGAGTGAGCGGTCCGGGCACGATGTCGTAGACGTCGGCAGTGACGTATCCCCCGCCGAGGAGGACCGCGATCAGCACGATCGGGATCCAGGTTCGGGGGCGACGGCGTCGCGTACGGGGACTTCCTGCCATAGCAGTTCAGTATCCCTTACGGCCTGGAGTGGGATTGACCTGTACCTCATGTGGATGAGGCACACAGCTACTCGGGAGAGGTAACCGTGGACTTCGACGTCACCATCGAGATCCCCAAGGGACAGCGCAACAAGTACGAGGTGGATCACGAGACCGGCCGCATCCGGCTCGATCGGATGCTCTTCACCTCCACCCGGTACCCGGACGACTACGGGTTCATCGACGGCACTCTCGGGGAGGACGGCGACCCGCTCGACGCCCTCGTGCTGCTCGAGGAGCCCACGTTCCCCGGCTGCCTCATCCGCTGCCGCGCCCTCGGGATGTTCCGGATGCGCGACGAGGCCGGCGGCGACGACAAGGTGCTCTGCGTGCCCAAGGGCGACCAGCGCGCCTCCTGGCGCAACGACATCGACGACGTGTCGGAGTTCCACCGGCTGGAGATCCAGCACTTCTTCGAGGTCTACAAGGAGCTCGAGCCCGGCAAGTCCGTCGAGGGCGCGCACTGGGTCGGCCGCGAGGACGCCGAGGCGGAGATCATGCGCTCGTTCGAGCGGGCCAAGACGGCCGGCTACTGAACCGGCTGCTCGTCTCCCCAGCTGCTCCCGCACAACCGATCCAACCGGCTCGTCAACCGGCCGCAATCGGCCGCAATCGGCCGCAATCGGCACTGCGCGAATAAGGGGCCGGTCACCTTCCCCGGGTGACCGGCCCCTTATTCGTTCGACGAGCCCTTGTTCGTTCGCCGACCACCGCCGGCCCGTGGGACCGACCGGGCTCACCGGGCGCACTCAGCCGCCCCCTGTTAGAAACGCACCGCCTGCGGCAGCACGTTCGTCCAGTACATCGGCACGAGCTCGACGGTCTTCCCGGCGGACGGGGCGTGCAGCCGCATCCCGTTCCCGGCGTAGATCGCCACGTGATAGATCCCGGAGGGGCCGCTGCTGCTGTAGAAGAACAGGTCCCCCGGCTTCATCTGGTCGACCGGCACGTGCGTGCCCGCGTAGTACTGCGACCGGGAGGTGCGCGGCAGGTTGATCCCGGCCCGCTTGAAGGCCTGCATCGTCAGGCCCGAGCAGTCGTAGGAGTTCGGGCCCGCGGCGCCGTAGACGTAGGGCTTGCCGATCTGGGTCTTGGCCCATTCGAGCGCGACCTGGCCGGCGCCCGAGGGTGCGGGCGGCTTCGGATCCGGCTTCGGCTCCGGATCCGGCTTCGGGGTGGGCTTCGGGCTGGGTTTCGGACTGGGCTTGGCCGACGGCGTCGGGTCCGGCTTCGGTGCGACGCTCGGGCGCGGATCGGGCGCGGTCGTGGGCGGGGCGGTGGTGGGCGGCGCGGTCGTGGGCCGTTCCGACGCGGAGGTGTCGCCCGGGTCGCTCGGGCCGGCCGATCCGTTGGTCGACGTCTCGGACGGCCCCGGGTTCCGCGCGGCATCCTCGATCGCGGCCCGGGCCGCGGCGTTCTCACGCTCCCGACGCTCGGCGTCGAGGGCATCCTGACGCTCCCGCTCCATCGCCACGGAGGTGTTCCGCAGGTCCGCCAGCTGGTGGATCAGCTCGTCGCGGCGCTGCTGCGACGCGGCGACGGCCGACTCGGCGGCCTGCGCACTCGCCGCCGCCTCGGCGTCGGCCTCGGCCAGCGCCGCGGTGGCGACCTGCTGCTCCGCCACGGCCTCGTCCGCGTTCTCGCGGGCGTGGCTCGCAACGACCTCGGCGGCCTCCATCCGCTGCAGGGCGCCCTCGGCGCTCGTGCCGAGCACGCTGAACGTGTTCGCGGAATTGATGGCGTCGGTGATGCCGTCGGCCTCGAGGAACATGCTCAGCTGGGAGAAGCTGCCGCCGTTGCGGTAGGCCGACATCGCGATCGCGGCGACCGCGGCGCGCGCCTCGTCCCGTTCCGCGTTGGCGGCGGTGAGCGCCTCCTGCGCCTCGGCGGCCGCGGACTCGGCCTGGTCGAGTTCGACGGTGGCGTCGTTGAAGTCCTCGGCGGCGATCTGGGACTGGAGCGTCGCCCGGTCCAACTCGGCCGAGTTGGTGGCCAGTTCCACCTCGAGTTCGGCGACCTGGCGGCTCGTGTCCTCCGCCTGTTCGTTCACGGCGGCGATGTCGTCATCGCTGGGAGCCGCCGTCGCCGGGGGAAGGATGATCATGGCCGCCACCAGCCCGCCACCGGCGATGACCGCCGAGCGGCCGAGCCACCGTCGCTTCTTCACACGCGCACCTTCCATCGACTTCGCCGGGCCGCGGGGAATCGCCCGGCTTCTCGTCACCCTCCGGCGCGGCGCGTTGACTTCGTCGACGACTCTCCCGCCAGGGTCACCCGCGCCACCCTACTGAACTTTCGCAACGAAGTGAACACCCGCCTCTACACCCACATACGTTTCTTCCTTCGCTTTCATCACACGAGTCACATCTGCCACTCCGATCACGCTGGTCACGGCCGTCGAGCGAGCCGCACCGGTCGGACCGCGCGGACCGCAGGAGCCGCACGGCCGCAGGGGCCGGGTGTCCGCATCGTGGACCCCCCTGTGCTCACGGGCACGAGCGGCCTATCGTGGTCGTCATGTTCCTTCGAATGTGCCGCTGACGCGCACGTTCGCCCTGCCCCGAGAACTTCAGTTCTGGCCAGACGGCCTGAAGTCACCGGGGTCGCGCCGCACGGCGTGCGCACCGCCATCACCCCCACAGGGATGACTGGTTCCGCGCTGCGTCGGGCCGTACCATCCCGCCGATCACTGGAGAGCTAGCCCGATGAGTACCACCTGGAACTTCGAGACCCGACAGGTCCACGCCGGCCAGACCGCCGATGAGACCACCGGCTCCCGCGCCCTGCCGATCTACCAGACCACCTCGTTCGTGTTCAAGGACACCGACGAGGCCGCGGCCCGCTTCGCGTTGAGCGACCTCGGCCCGATCTACACCCGGATCACCAACCCGACCACGGCCGTCGTCGAGGAGCGCGTCGCCTCCCTCGAGGGCGGGGTCGGCGCACTCCTCGTCGCGTCCGGACAGTCCGCCGAGTTCGTCGCGATCCTCAACATCGCCGAGGCGGGCGACCACGTCGTCGCCTCCCCCTCCCTCTACGGCGGCGCCTACAACCTGCTCCACCACACCCTGCCCAAGCTCGGCATCGAGGTCACCTTCGTCGAGGACCCCGACGACCCGCAGTCCTGGCAGGCCGCGATCCGGCCCAACACGAAGCTGTTCTACGGCGAGTCGATCCCCAACCCCAAGGGTGACATCCTCGACATCGAGGCCGTCGCCGCGGTCGCCCACTCCTTCGGCGTCCCCCTCGTCGTGGACAACACGGTGGCGACCCCCTACCTGCTGCGCCCGCTCGAGTGGGGGGCCGACGTCGTCATCCATTCGGCGACCAAGTTCCTCGGCGGGCACGGCAACTCGATCGCCGGGGTGATCGTCGACGGCGGGTCCTTCGACTACGCCCAGCACCCCGAGCGCTTCCCCGGATTCAACACCCCCGACGCCAGCTACCACGGCCTCACCTACGCCAAGGATCTGGGCGTCGGCGGCCCGTTCGGGGCGAACCTCTCCTACATCCTCAAGGCCCGCGTGCAGCTGCTCCGCGACCTCGGCCCGGCCGCGAGCCCGTTCAACGCGTTCCTCATCGCCCAGGGCATCGAGACCCTCTCGCTGCGCCTCGAGCGCCACATCGAGAACACCCACAAGGTGGCCGAGTTCCTCGACGGGCACGCGCAGGTGCTCTCGATCAACTGGGCCTCGCTGCCGTCGAGCCCGTACTACGAGCTCGCGCGCAAGTACACCCCCCAGGGCGCGGGCGCGGTCATCTCCTTCGAGATCGCCGGCGGGCTCGCGGCGGGCAAGGCCTTCGTCGACGCACTCCAGCTGCACTCCCTCGTCGCGAACATCGGCGACGTGCGCTCGCTCGTCATCCACCCGGCCTCGACCACGCACAGCCAGCTCACCCCCGAGGAGCAGGCGGCGAGCAGCGTCACACCGGGCTTGGTCCGGTTGTCTGTCGGAATCGAGCACATCGGGGATATCCTCGACGACTTGACCCTCGGATTCGCCGCGGCCGCCGCCGTGACCACCGAATCCGCGGCCACCGTCTGAGGACCGATGCGAGGTGAGCTCCGTGACCATCCGTTCCGAAGGCGACCCTGCGCGGCGGCCCGCCGCGACGGGCCGGCCGCATCCCGTGCGGCTGCCGTCGCGCCCACGCACACTGCCGCCGGTCATCCCGGCCACGGGCGGGTGGCGTGAGGACATGCCTGCCGGGATGAGGAGATTCATGGACCTGGGGCCCCTCCACCTCGAGGCGGGTGGCCGGCTTCCGGCCGTCCGCATGGCCTACCAGACGTGGGGCGAGCTGAACGCCGAGGGAAGCAACGCCGTCCTCATCCTGCATGCTCTCACCGGCGACTCCCACGTCGCCGGTGAGAGCATGGCCGGTCACCCCTCGGACGGTTGGTGGGGTGGCATCGTGGGCCCGGGCCTGGCGATCGACACGGACGAGTACTTCGTCGTCGCCCCCAACGTCCTCGGCGGCTGTCAGGGTTCGACCGGCCCCTCCTCGCCCGCCCCGAACGGCACCCCGTGGGGCTCGCGCTTCCCGTACCTGACCACCCGGGACCAGGTCGCTGCGGAGGCCGACCTGGCCGACCGGCTCGGGATCGGCACGTGGGCGCTCGTGGTCGGCGGATCGATGGGCGGGCACCGGGCCCTGGAGTGGGCCGCCGGCCATCCGAGTCGGGTCGCCGCCGTGGCCGCGATCGCCACGTGTGCCCAGACGAGCGGCGACCAGATCGCGTGGGCCCACCCGCAGCTCGCGGCCATCCAGGCCGATCCGAACTTCCGCGGCGGCGACTACTACGACGCGGCCGACAACGAGGGCCCGCACGTGGGCCTGACGATCGCCCGCCAGATCGCGCACACGACCTACCGCAGCGCGCTCGAGCTCGACGAACGGTTCGGCCGCCTCCCCCAGGGCGGCGAGGAGCCGCTCGGCGGCGGCGGCCGCTTCGCGGTGCAGTCCTACCTCGACCATCACGGCGGCAAGCTGGCCCGCCGCTTCGACGCGAACTCCTACCTCGTGCTCACGCACACGATGCTCACCCACGACCTCGGGCGCGACCGCGGCGGGGTCGAGGCGGCGCTCGCCGGCATCACCGCGCGCGTGCTCGCGATCGGCGTGGACTCCGACCGACTGTTCCCGGTGTCGCAGTCACGCCGCATCGCCGAGGGCGCCGGCGGCTCGTATCGCGAGATCAGCTCGGCGTACGGGCACGACGGCTTCCTCATCGAATCCGATCAACTCGGTGCGATCCTCACCGAGTTCCTCGCTCACTCCCGCTCGTAGAGTTCGACCCCGAGGTCGTCGGCCGCCTGCTGCAGGATCGTCTGGACGGCGAGGCTCGCCTCGAGCGGCATGGTCGCCGACTCGCTCGCTCCCCGGGCGAGGCAGTCGTGCACCTCGTCGAACTCGTGCGCGTAGCCGGCCCCGCGTGGTGGCAGATGGAAGACCTCCGGCTCGCCGCTCGTGCGGCCGGCGGCGTCGGGGCGGTGCAGGATCACCCGGTCGGGGTGGTGGAACCGGGGCGGTAGTTCGAGCCAGCCCTCGGTGCCGAACACCCGGGCCATTCCCGGGGAGGGGGCGAGGAAGGACGTGCTCAGCGTCGCCGCCCGGCCGTCCTCATAGGCGAGCAGGTAGGCGCTCTCGGCGTCGGTCCCGGTCGGGAGCAGCGACCCGGAGACCGACACCCGGTCCGGTGCCCCGAGCACGAGGTGGGCGAAGGAGACGACGTACACGCCCAGGTCGAGGATCGTTCCCCCGCCGAGGTCGAGGGCGAAGGTGCGGTCGCGGGGATCGAGCGGCCGGCTCACCCCCAGTTCGGCCTGGACGTTGCGCACCTCGCCGATCGCGCCGTCGGCGATGAGCTGACGCAGCCGCACGACCGCCGGCTGGAAGCGGGTCCACATCGCCTCCATGACGAACGTTCCCGCGGCGCGGGCGGCGGCGACGAGATCCTCGGCGCCGGCGAGCGTGGCGGTGAACGACTTCTCCATGAGCAGCGCCTTGCCGGCCGCGATCACGGCCAGCCCGTGCGCCCGGTGGAAGGAGTGCGGGGTGGCGACGTACACGGCGTCGATCTGCGGGTCGGCGAGCAGCTCCTCGTAGGAGCCGTAGGCGCGGGGGATCGCGAACTCCTCGGCGAAGGCCCGGGCACGCTCCGGGGAGCGGGAGGCGACCGCGGCCAGCTCCCCGCCGGTCACGCTGGCCCAGTCCCGGGCGACGTTGCTCGCGATGCGTCCGGGGCCGAGAATCCCCCACCGCACTGTTCCTGCTCCAGCCGTCATGGCCGCTCCTTCCATCGGTCCGCCCACCGTACCCGCCCGTGCGCCCGATGCCCGCGGCGGTATCCTGGCGCCATGGGGGACGTCTTCCATCCGCCGCTCGCGGCCGATGCGTGGCAGGACGACCATCTCGGGCCCGGCTTCCACGCCCGCGCCCTCCCGGCCGTGGGCGGACGCACGCTCGGCACGCTCGTGCGTCACCTGCCCGAACTCGATCCCGACCGCGGCGCGGGTCGGTCCACGGGCACGGCGGCGCACACAGGCACGGATCCCCGGCGGCCGGACCGCCCGCGTGCACCCGGCTACGCCGTGCTGTACGTGCACGGGTGGAGCGACTACTTCTTCAACCGGGAGCTGGCGCGGTTCGTCGCCCGGGCGGGCGGGGCCTTCTACGCGGTCGACCTGCGCCACAACGGGCGGAGCCTGCGCGCGGGCCTGCTGCCCGCCTATATCGAGGACCTGCGGGACTACTTCGACGAACTCGATGCCGCGCTCGCCCACGTCCGCGCCGAGCATCCGGACCTGCCGGTCGTCGTGATCGCGCATTCCCAGGGCGGCCTCACGGCGTCCCTGTGGGCGGCGGAGCGGCTGGGGCCGAGGAGCCGGGTGGGGTCGCGGCCCCACCGGGCGATCGCCGCGCTCGTGCTCAACGCCCCGTGGCTCGACCAGGCCGGGGCGCCGGGGGCGCGCCGGCTCGCGACCCCGGCGGTCACCGCACTCGCCGCGGCGCTGGGCGAGCGGGCACTGCCGATCCCCTCGCCGGGCTTCTACGGCCGCACGATCTGGGCCGAGCACGGCGGGGAGTGGGCGGTCGATCACGACTGGCAGCCCGATCCGGGGGCGCCGATCCGGCCCGCGTGGTTGCGGGCGGTGCTCGCCGGTCAGGCACGCGTGGCGTCCGGCCTGGATCTGCCGATCCCGGTCCTCGTGCTCACCTCGAACCGCACGCTGCTGCGCCCACGCTGGCACGAGGACATGCGCCGTGCGGACATCGTGATCGACGTGACCCGCGCGTGGCGCCGGGTGCGGGACCTCGGCACCGACACGACGCTGATCAAGGTGCGCGACGCCGTCCACGACGTGTTCCTCTCTCCCCCGGCGGTCCGCGCCCGTGCCTACGACGAGCTCGGGGCCTGGCTCGCCGAGCACGGCTTCCGCGCCGGCACGCCATCGGCACCCACGGGCACCCATGAGCACCCATGAGCACCCATAAGCACTGATCGATTCGCAAATATAAGCCCACAACTAGCTCACAATCGCTCATTCGAGGTAGAGTGATCCGAGGTCGGACCGCGACGGGTCCGATCGGGAGCAATGACGCACGCGAAACGGGGTCCTCGTGATCAGTACACACGTCCAGCGCACCGGTGCGGCCACGCGGGCCGCCACGCAGCGCCGGCTCTCTGCCGTCGGAGCGGCCCTGGCCGTGACCGGACTCGCGGTCGCGGGCCTGCTCGCCCCGGTCGATGCCGCGCCGGCGGCCGCAGCCACCGGCGCGAGTGTCGCCGACCTCACCCCGCCCCCACAGGAGGCGCGCGGCGAGGGCGTCCCGATCGACCTGACGGGTGCGGTGACGATCGTGGCCGCGGCCGACGTCGACGCGGTCGCCCTCGCCGCGCTCGAGGTGCTCATCGAGACCGCGGGCGGCACGCCCGTGGTCGCGACGGCCCCCGCCGAGGGCGTGACGATCCACCTGGGCACCGACGAGCCGGTCCTCACGGCCGCACTCACCGCGATCGAGGGCCCCTCCCTCACCGACCTGCCCGCCGAGGGCTACGTGCTGGCGAGCGGCACCGCCGACGGGAGGCCGACCCTCGTGCTCGCGGGCGCGGACGGCACCGGCACCTACTACGCGGTCCAGAGCCTGCGACAGCTCATCACCGACGGGATCGCCGCACCGATGAGGGTGCGGGACTTCCCGCTCATGTCGATCCGCGGCACGATCGAGGGCTTCTACGGCACCCCGTGGTCACACGAGGCCCGGATGGACCTGCTCGCCTACTCCGGCGAGCACAAGCTCAACACCTATATCTACACCCCGAAGGACGACCTGCTGCTGCGCTCGAAGTGGCGGGAGCTGTACGCCGGGGACGACCTGGCCGGTATCGCCGAACTCGTGCAGCAGGCCAACGAGCACCACGTGCAGTTCACCTTCGCCCTCTCCCCCGGCAACTCCATCTGCTATTCCTCCCAGGAGGACTTCGACGCGACCGTCGCCAAGTTCGACCAGCTGCGCGATCTGGGCGTGCAGTCCTTCTACATCGCCCTCGACGACATCGGCACGAACTCGAACAACCGCTGCCAGGCGGACAAGGACCTCTACCCGAACACCGGGAACTGGCACTGGCTCGCCGACTCCCAGGCCGACTACCTCAACCGGATCCAGACCGAGTACATCGAGCCGAACGGCCTGCGCGACCTGCAGACCGTGCCGACGAACTACAGCGGCTCGGGCGAGGACCCGTACAAGGCGGAGTTCGGAACCCGGTTGAACGACGACATCCGCATCCAGTGGACGGGTGAGGGCGTCTTCTCCGACACGATCACGGTCGACTCGGTCCAGCAGGCCGCAACCAGCTACCGCACGGACCACCTCTACATCTGGGACAACTTCCCGGTGAACGACGGCCGCCGCGACCGCCTCTTCCTCAACCCGCTCACCGGCCGCGACGCCGAGCTGTACAGGTACATCGACGGCTTCACCTCGAACCCGATGATCGAGCCGTACGCCTCGTGGCCGGCGTTGGCGAACTACGCCGACTACACCTGGAGCGGCCCGGCCTACGACCCGGACGCCTCGATGGCCGCGGCGCTGCGCGAGCTCGCCGGTGCGGACCCGACCGTCCAGGAGGCACTCACCGCCTTCGCCGACCTGAACCAGTCCTGGCCCTACCGCGGCGCGGTCGTCTACGCCCCGGCGCTCGGCGCCGACATCGACGCCTACGATGCGGGCGACGAGCAGCCCCTGCGGGACCGGCTCGCGCTCATCGCCGCCGCACCACAGATCCTCGCGGGCATGGCCGAGCCGGGCTTCTACGCCGACTCCGAGCCGTGGATCGACGCCGCCGCCCACTGGGCCACGGCCCTCGACCACGAGCTCGACCTGCTCACGGCCCTCGAGTCGGACTACGGGGTCACCGCCGCCGACGCCTTCCTCGCGGCGCGTGCGCAGGTGGCCCAGGCCCATGCCAAGACCGTCGACGACACCGGCGGCGACGGCGTCCTCCACGAGGACGTCATCGTGCCCACGGTGGGTGATGGCCGGTTCGACACCTTCGACGCCGACGCGATGGCGACGTTCACCGACTGGCTCGGCGCCGTGCCGAACGCCGCGGTGAGCGGATACCCGGCGTCCGCCACCTCGTCAATGGGCGCCTACGGCAGCAACGTCACCGGCAACATGACCGACGGGGACCCGGCGACCATGTACTGGTCGAACGCGGCACCGGCGGCCGGTGACCACGTCCAGCTCGACCTCGGCCGGGAGCGCGAGATCGGCTCGATCCACATCCAGCAGGGGGGCGACGACGGCGATACGACCGGCGACCTCATCTACGATGCGACGGTCCAGTACTCCCTCGACGGCACCACCTGGACCGACGCGGGCACCTTCTCCGACAGCCCGGTCATCGACGTGGAATTCGACGAGCCCGTCACGGCCAGGTACGTGCGCCTCGTCGCCGCCGGCGGAAGTGGCAAATGGGTGAAGATCCGCGAGTTCGCCGTGCTCCGGGCCTCGGACCGGTTCACCTCGACCCTCCCGAGCGAGGAGAACGCGGGCGTGCGCCAGGCGTTCGACGGGGACATCACGACCGCGTTCCGCGCCACCGGGGCGCCCGGGCCGGACGCGGCGATCACCTACCGGTTCAACGCCCCGACGACCGTGGGCTCCGTGAGCGTGCTCGGCACCGGGGTGGGCCAGATCCAGGTCCGGGTCGATGGTCGATGGGTCACGATCGGCGAGCTGGCCGACGGCATCGCGTTCCACGAGGGCGCAGCGGACCCGGCGGCGCAGGCAACCGCGGTGCGCCTGACCTTCGAGGCCGGAGGCCCCGCGCCGGTGATCTACGAGATCGTCACCCGCGAGGGCGGACCGATCGGCGTTGCGGAACCCACCGAGCCTCCCACGGAGGAACCGACCGACGAGCCCACCGACGAGCCCACGGATGAGCCCACGGACCAACCCACCGATGAGCCCACAAACGTGCCGACCGACGAACCCACGGACGGGCCGACCGACGAGCCGACCGGCGGGGCCACCGACGAGCCCACGGACGGGTCGAGCGACGAGCCGACCGAGGGGCCGACCGAGGGGCCGACGAGCCCCGCGATGCCCGACACGGGCACGACGAGCGGACCACTCGCCATGACGGCGCTGGCGCTCCTCGCGGCCGGTGCGGCGGCGCTCGGACTCACGCTGCGTCGTCGACACGCCGCCTGAGGCGCCACCGCCTGTGACCTAGCCCGGCCGGAACCGCTCTCGTCAGTTCGCGGGCGGTTCCGGCGGCCGCGCGCCGCTGAGCAGCTGCGCGAGCGTCATCCCCCGCACGCCGGCGAGGTCCTCGGCCTGGGTGCGGCACGAGAACCCGTCGGCGAGGTAGATCGCGCCCTCGGGTGCCTCCCGCAATGCGGGCAGGAGCGCATTCTCCGCGACCGCGACGGAGACCTCGTAGTGCCCGGCCTCCATCCCGAAGTTTCCGGCCATGCCGCAGCAGCCGGCGAGTTCGGTCACCTGTGCGCCGGCGGCGGCGAGCAGGGCCCGATCCGCCTCGAACCCGGAGACCGAGTACTGATGGCAGTGGGGCTGCACGACGATCGTGTGCCCGCTCAGGTCCGGCAGCGGGAAGTCCGCCTCGCGGAGCACCTCGGCGAGGGTACGGGTGCGACCCGCGAGGGTGTGGGCACGCGCGTCGTCGGGAAAGAGGTCGAGCAGGTCGCTGCGGAGCACCGCGGTGCAGCTCGGCTCCACCCCGACGATCGGGATTCCCGCCTCGGCATAGGGGGCGAGCACCTCCATCGTCTGGCTGAGCCGGGCCTTGGCGCCGTCGAGCTGCCCGGTGGAGATCCACGTGAGACCGCAGCAGACCTGCGAGGGCGGCAGCAGCACCTCGAAGCCCGCGGCCTCGAGCACGGCGAGGGTGGCGCGGGCGCCGTCGTCGGCGAGGTACTCGCTGAAGGAGTCGGCCCACAGCATGACCTGTGGGCGACCGGGTGCGGCCGCCGGCACGGCCCGCGGCGCGTGGCTGCGCACCCACCGGGAGAACCGGGTCGTGTTGAACTCGACCATGCCGCGGCGCGGATCCATGCCACCGGCCCGGAGCACGAGCCTGGCGAGTGGGCGGAACTTCAGGGCGGCATTCGCGAGGGCGCTGACGCCGGGGACGGCTGTGAGCAGCCTGCCCCAGCGTGGGAGCCAGCCGAGCGCGTAGTGGGCGATGGGCCGCCGCTTGCCGCGGTAGGTGCGATGGAGCACCTCCGACTTGTACTGGGCCATGTCCACGCCGGCGGGGCAGTCCGTGCTGCATGCCTTGCAGGACAGGCACAGGTCGAGGGACTCGTGCACGGCCGGGTTGTCCCAGCCGCCGACGAGGGTGCCGTTCGTCAGTTCCTGCAGCACGCGGGCGCGGCCGCGGGTGGAGTCCTTCTCGTCGCGCGTGGCCTGATACGACGGACACATGAAGCCGCCGGCCGCGGAGTTGTCGGCCCGGCACTTGCCCACCCCGACGCAGCGGTGGACCGCGTTCGTGAAACTGCCTTGGTCGTGGGCGAAGCCGAAGCCTCCCGCGGCGGTGATCGTGACGGCCTGGGGACGGCGCAGCTGGTGATCGAGCGGGTCCGGATCGACCAGCACGCCCGGATTGAGCAGGTTGTCCGGATCGAAGAGGTTCTTGACCTCCCCGAACGCGGCGATCGCGTCGGCCGAGTACTGCAGCGGCAACAGCTCGGAGCGGGCGCGGCCATCGCCGTGCTCGCCCGAGGCGGACCCGCCGTGCTTGGCCACGAGCCGGCCGGCGTCGAGGAGGAAGTCCCGGAACACCTGCCGGCCGCCGGGCGCGTCGAGGGGGAAGTCGATGCGGATGTGGATGCAGCCGTCCCCGAAGTGCCCGTACGGCAGTCCGGTCACGCCGTAGGAGGCCATGAGTTCGTCGTGCTCGCGCAGGTATGCCCCGAGCCGCTCCGGCGGGACCGCGGCGTCCTCCCACCCGGGCCAGGCCTGCCCACCGGTCGCCGTCCGCCCGGCCAGCCCGGCGCCGTCCGCGCGGATGCGCCACAGGGCGGCGGCCTCCGGCCCGGCGGGGATGATCCGCACGGCGTCGGTCCCGGCGTCGGCGGCGAGGGCGCGCGCGTTCGCCTCGGCCTCGGCCGGGGTGGCGCC
This sequence comes from Pseudactinotalea sp. HY158, assembly GCF_009660225.1. NCBI lineage: Bacteria > Bacillati > Actinomycetota > Actinomycetes > Micrococcales > Cellulomonadaceae > Pseudactinotalea > Pseudactinotalea sp. HY158. The sequence continues at coordinate 436,507 of NZ_CP045920.1, read as the reverse complement.
GCCGACCTCGACGAGGAGCCAGCCGGCCCCCCGCGGCAGGTCGGGGATCGCGCTGTCGCCGCGATGCTGCCGAACGACGTCGACGAGCGCCGCGTCGAGGCCTTCGACCGCGAGCGGAGAGTGGCCGAGCATGGCGGGCACGGCGTCGGCGGCCTCGGCCATGCTCGGGTATCCGAGGGCCACGACGATCGGCGAGGACGGAATCTCGACGAGCGTCATCGTGGCCTCGGTGACCGTGACGAGGGTGCCCTCCGTGCCCACGAGGAAGCGGGCGAGGCTCGGCCGGTTCTCCGGCAGCAGGTGCTCGAGGGAGTAGCCGGAGACCTGCCGGGAGAAGCGGCCGAACTCGGTGCGGATGGTGGCGAGGTTCGCGCGGCCGATCCGCTCGAGCCCCGGCACCTCGGCCAGGCCGTCGGCCGCCGTGTAGGCGCGGCCGCGGCCGTCGATCACCTCGAGGGAGGCGACGTTGTCGGAGGTGCGGCCGTAGGCGACCGCGTGCGGGCCGCAGGCGTTGTTGCCGATCATTCCGGCGAGGGTCGCCCGGTTCTGGGTGGAGGGGTCGGGCCCGAAACGCAGGCCGTGCGGGGCGAGTGCGGCCTGAAGGTCGCTCATGACGACGCCTGGTTCCACGCGCGCGAGCCGCTGCTGCGGATCGATCTCGAGCACCCGGTTCAGATGCCGCGAGAAGTCGAGCACGACGCCCGGTCCGACCGCGTTGCCGGCGATCGACGTGCCGCCCCCGCGGGCCGTGATCGGCGCGGAATGAGAGCGGGCGATATCGAGGATCGAACGCACATCGGCGGTCGTCTCGGGGAACACGACGACCTCGGGCACGATCCGGTAGTTCGACGCGTCGGTGGAGTACTCCGCCCTGCGCCGCTTCGATACATCGACGGCGCCCGCCACGTGCTCACGAAGGTCAGAGATCAGGTCGTTGGCCACGCCCCCAACCTACCGCCGCCACCGACGATCACGGCCCGCCGACGAGTTCGAGCCGCTCCTCCGCGACGGCCACGACCGACCAGGTCGCCCCATCGGAATCGGTGAGGCGGTAGGCCGGCAGCAGGAGCCGGCCGCCGTCTCCCGCGCGCGTCTGCTGCCAACTCGCCTCGGAATGCGTGAGGACGACGGAGCGCACCTCCCAAGGGAGCAGGTCGCCGGGGGCGGGGCTCACCGCTCGGTCCGCCCGGCCTGCCCGGTCCGCCCGGTCCACTCCGCCGGCGCCCTCGGTTGCCGCTGCCGGCCCGGATTCCGCCGGGCCGGCGAGTGGGAGCTCGACCAGCGGCATGGCCTGGACGTACCCGAGCGCGCCGCCTGCGAACCGGCGCTCGTTCAGTCGCGTCGCGGCCACGGCCGGGGAGACGGTCTCGTAGCTGCCGAGGTCGACGAGCTCTCCGGGTTGTGCCCAGAGGCCGGCGATGCCCTGGTCGCCGACGGTGAAGGACCAGGCGACCGGGAGGTCGGCGGCGTTCTCGGCGCCGGGAAGCTCGAGCCGGGCCTCGACCGTTCCGTCGAAGGGCTCGGCCGGTGCGGTCCAGGCGTACTGGTCGGCGTCGAATCCGGCGGCGTCGACGATTCCGCGGGCGCGCTCGATCGCATCGTCGCCCGACAGGCGCGGCCCGCAATCCCGGGGATCGGCGGGCTCGGACCGCCCCGGGTCCGGTGGGGTGCTCCCGCCCCGGGGCGTGTCCTCCCCGGCGGCCGGCGCGACTACTTCCGGCATGGTTTCCACGATGCGGAGGTCGGCGCAGGTCCACGGGCTGCGGTCGGAATGGTTGAACGAGACGGCGCCGTCGGCCCCGATCGAGAGCCACGCGTTCTCCGTCGCGAGCTCGTAGCCGCCGGCGTCGGTGCGGGTGGGTTCCCCGATCCCGAGCGCATCCGCGAGTGCCCCGGCGAGTTCCGGGGTGACCTCGGGGGCTGCGAGCGCGTAGGCGTGCGCCGATCCGCGGGCCTCGCTCAGGCCGTCGCCGGTGAACACGAGGTTGCCACGGCCGAAGGCGGGCGCGATTCCGGGCAGCGCCCGCGCCATGCTCGCGCTGTCCGGCGCGATCTCCGCCGGCGCGACGCCCGCGGGTCCCGGGTCCGCCGGGATGTGCCCGACCACACGCTCGTCGGCCCCGGGTCCGGCACTGGGTGCCGCGCCGGGCGCGGGGCCGGCGCCGCCGAGTGCGCCGGCGGCATACCCGGCTCCGGCGAGGAGGAGCCCGGCGGCCGCCGCCGCGGCGAGCTGCCACCGTGGCCGGCGGGGCCGCAGGGGTGTGACCGTCCCGCCGGCGGGCGCGCCGAGGTCGGCGTCCACGCGGGCGCGGATGGCGTCGAGGTCCGCTTCATATCCGCGGCCCGGGTCGCCGGCCCGGAGCCGCTCCTCGGGATCGGTCATTGCTCACTCCTGGCTCGGCTGTCGTCTCACCCTGTTCATGTCGCGACTGCGCTCGTTGTTGCACGGTGCGGCCGATCAGATCCCGGGCTCACGGCCGTGCCCCGCCGCGTTCCCCGTCCGCCCGGTCGGCGCGCCCGAGGGCCTCGCGGAATCGGCTCCGGGCACGGCTGAGTGCCGCCGCGGCGCCCCCGCGGCTCAGGTCGAGGGCGCGCCCGAGCGCCACGCCGTCGAGGCCCTCCCAGGCGGCGAGCAGGAGCACCTGCCGATCCCGGGGGCTCAGCGTCGCCACGGCCGCGGCGAGGGCCTCGTCCTCGATGAGCCGGATCCCGGGGTCCGCCGCGGGGTCGGGCACCTCGGGCAGGTCGGCCGTCGCCTCGGCCCCAGGACTCCTGACATGTCATGAAAGTTTGTGGGGGGTCAGGTCCGGTTCTTGATTTCGTAGCGCAGGGTCAGGTCGGTGCCTGGGTAGGTGGTGCGCGTGGCGGTGAGGTGCTCGCAGAGTTCGGCGATGGCAGCGGTCTCACGGCTGGTGGGGAGCGGGTCGAGCCGGATCGTCAACGTGCCGGCGGCCTCGTCGGGGATGATGTCGCCGGGCTGGGTCAGGGCCTGCCGGGCGAGGGTGTAGGCCTCCTGGTCGGCGCGGGCGTAGCGTGGTGTTGATCCGGATATCGCGGGCGATCGCGGTGGTGGTGTTGAACGCGGCGATCCTGATGGCGTGGTGGATCAGCTTGGTCTCGGTGTCCAGGACTGCTGGCCGGGCGCGAGGTCACCGAGGCGGACCCTGGCCGGGACGTGTTGTGGTCGGCGCGGGCGGCGGCGAGGTCGTCCTCAGCGGCGTGCAGGTCCGCGGTCAGGGCGTTATGGAGGGTGTTCGTTACGACCAACGCCGGCCTGGCCGGGGTGGTCGTGCGGGCTGCCAGGAGGGCGGCGTCGGTGCGGGCGCGTTCGCGCTCGACCCTGGCCGTGGCGTTCTGCACGGCCAGGTGGAATGGCGTTTGGCCGGGTTCGGTACTGACCGGTCCGGGTCGTCCTGGCTCGCGGCATAGGAGTCGTGAGAGTCCAGGCCCAGGTGGCCGCGGGCGTAGCGGAAGTAGTCTCCTGGCGCCAGCGCGATCCATCCGGTACATGATCTCGGACCGCGGGCAGGTCGGTGCGGGTGGTCAGCACGTGCACCTGCTTGGTGAGGCCCTTCTTGGTGTCGAGGCGGGTGACCTGCCGCATCGGGTACGTCCCGCCGCCGTTCTTGATCGGCAGTTCGACGATCGTGTCGGCAAGGATCCAGTGGTGTTCCCGACCGGTCTCGTCGATCGATACGGTCTCGGCGAAGAGGTCGCCGGCGACGTTCTCGGTGTGGCCCTTGCGCCAGGTCAGCACGTCGAACCCGCGGGCGGCCATGTGGGCGAACAGGGCGGGGACCAGCCGCCGCGGTCGAAGCCGACCAGGACCCGCCGGTCGTCCCCGACCGCCTTCCTCAGCTGCGGCAGCAGGGACCGCAGCTCCATCGCGAGCGAGGCGCCGGGCGCGGACATCACCACCAGCACCGGGTCGCCGGCGGCATCGCTGATCCAGGTCTCCACCGTCGCGGGGGCGGGGAACGCAGCCGGGACAGGTGCGTCTTGGCGATCTTCTTCGTGCCCTGATACGCCCGGACGTGCCCGTCGACATACAGCACCAGACCGAGGTCTTCGTCCCTGCTGGCAGCGCCGGGCCGGCCGAGGTGGTGGGCGGCCATGCCCGCGAGCAGGTCACCGGCCCGGCCCGGGCGGTGAGCTGGCCGATCTTGCGGCGGATGGTCTTGACCTCCGGGGCCCGGTCCATACCCAGCACCCGGCCCAGGTCGACCGGCGCGAACCGGCCCGCGCCCTCCGCCCGCGGCTGACCGGCCAGGGCCCGCAAGACCCCCTCGAGGAGCATCGTCTCGAGCCCGTAGAACCCGGCCGGGAGCTTGCCGTAGACCTCCCTCGCGCAGGACAGCAGACCCGTGGCCGCCAGGGCCGGCAGGGCGAGTAGGAGCCCGGCCAGCGGGACCCGCGCGGCCGGGGCGAACACCGGGTCGGCGGCCTCGATCACATGCGCCCGAGCCGCGGCACGCTCACCAACACGCGGCTCCGGCTCGGCCAGCACCACCGGCACGGCCTCGACCCGCGCCCCGCCTCGCCCGGCCCCACCCCGGCCTCCCACCGCCCCCCCTCGGCCAGAGCCCGGGCGCACCGAATCGGTCGTCAGACCCCGACCGCCGAGGCCACCGCCCGCAACGAGGCCCCACCCGCGCGGCGGGTCCCGATCTCGGCGACCACCGCCGGCGTCAGTTTCGACGGGCCCCTCGGCCCGCGCCGCTCCGGGACCAGCCCGGCCGTCCCCGCGCTCTGCGCGGCCCGCACCCACCGGCGCAACGTCTCTCGGCCGATGTCGAACCCGGTCGCCACCGCCGCCCCCGTCGCGGCCCCGATCCGCACCAGCGCCACCGCCGCGAGCCTGCGTCCGGCCTCGTCCTGGCCGTCCCACAGGTACGCCAGCTCCCCGCGCACGTACACCCGACCAGCCCCGTCGGCGTCCTCGACGAGCGCGGCCACCTCACCGATCTGAACCGCGCCGAACGGTGCCAACGGTAGCGGTGCCTGGACAGTCATGACCGCCATCTCACCACCCCGACCAACCGATACAAACTCACCCAATAATTATCTCACACGCTGCCCGCGACGACCAGCACCTTTGCCAGTAAACACGCCGGTCAAGCAATAGCTATGTCAGGAGTCCTGGGCCCGAAGCCGGCGTCGATGGTTGGCGAGAAGGAACCCGGCGGTGCGGTACAGCCACGGCAGCTCGTGTCCGTTCGGAACGTCGGCGCGTCGATGCCATGCGGTGGTGAAGACCTCCGCGGTCAGGTCCTCGATGTCCGAGGCCTCGACCCGACGTCGGAAGTAGGCGGCCACCGGTCGGGCGTGCGCGCGGAAGAGCACGTCGAACCACTCGTGGTCCCGGCCGCCGGGATCGTATTCGGGCATCGCGGTCCTCGTCGTCGGTGGCGATCGGGCCCAACCTAGCCCACGTCGCCCGGTCGCCGCTGGTCCCGGCGAACCGATGCGGGAGCGGCGGTGGTGGACAGGCCGCCGCTTTCACCCTTGACTGGTCCCATGCAACCGATGCCGCCGCTGACATCCGAGGAGATCCACGAGGCGGAGGCGGCGCTTCGGGGCATCATTCATCGCACGCCCGTGGAGTTCTCCCGGTCGCTGTCCGAGCTGGCCGGGGTCGAGGTGTGGCTCAAGTGCGAAAACCTTCAGGTCGGTGGATCGTTCAAGATCCGGGGTGCCTATACACGCATGGTGCGTCTCCCGGCGACGGCCCGGGCCGCGGGCGTCATCGCCGCCAGCGCGGGCAACCACGCCCAGGGCGTCGCCCTGGCGGCGCGCGAGCTCGGGATCCCGGCCATCGTCTACATGCCGGAGGGGGCCGCGCTGCCGAAGGTCGCGGCGACCCGCGATTACGGCGCGACCGTGCGCCTCGTGGGTTCGACGGTCGATGAGGCGTTGGAAGCGGCGACGGCCGAGGCTGCGGCCACGGGCCGCACGATCGTGCATCCATTCGACCATCGCGATGTCGTGCTCGGTCAGGCGACCCTCGGCACGGAGATCCTGGACCAGGTACCCGGGGCCCGGCACGTGCTCGTGCCCGCGGGTGGTGGAGGTCTGCTCGCGGGGATCGGTGCCGCCGTGGCCACCGGGTCCGGTCCGCGCCCGCAGGTCGTGGGGGTCCAGGCCGTGGGTGCGGCGGCGCTGCCGGAATCCCTCGCCCAGGGCCGGCCGGTGCCGTTGTCCGCGATGGAGACGATGGCCGACGGCATCGCCGTGGGCTGCCCGGGGGCGGTTCCCCTCGACTTCATCTCCCGCACCGTGGACGGCATCATGACGGTGACCGAGGAGGAGCTGTCACGGGCCCTGCTGTTGCTGACGGAGCGGGCAAAATTGGTGGTCGAGCCGGCGGGCACGGCCGGTGTGGCCGCCGCGCTGCGGGGCGCCGGGAACTGGTCCGGACCGATCGTGGCGGTGCTGTCGGGCGGCAACATCGACCCGCTCGTGTTGACGCGGATCCTGCGCCACGGACTCGTGGACGCCAGACGCTATCTGCACCTGCGCATCCGCGCCCGGGACACGCCGGGCCATCTCGCGCGGCTCTTGGCACAGGTCGCGAGCAGCGGCGCCAACGTGCTGTCGGTCGACCATAATCGAACGGCGCCTTCGCTTGCGATGGGTGAGGTGGAGATCGCCATCGAGGCCGAGACCCGCGGCCCCGACCACGCCCGAGCGGTCATCGACGGCGTGCGTGCCGAGGCCGGGATCGCGGGCGAGGTCCGCACCGACCAGTTCTGAGCAACCCGCCCTCCGCCGGCCGACGTCGACCCGATTGGCCCCTGCTCGAGTGTCGCCGGCACGCTTGCCGCGTGGAGCGGCAGCGAGGGCGCCGACCCCGCCCGGTTGTGCCGTGTGGCTCGTCGTGGCCGGAGAAAGAAGAAGAGGCCACCCGTGTGGGTGGCCTCTTCTTGAAGTTGTGTCCGGCGGTGTCCTACTCTCCCACGTGGTCTCCCACGCAGTACCATCGGCGCAGAGGGGCTTAGCTTCCGGGTTCGGAATGGGACCGGGCGTTTCCCCCTCGCTATGACCGCCGTAACTCTATTGAGATATTGCTTCGGTTTCCCGGTCGTATCTCGGGAACCATACAGTGGACGCACGCAATCTTGCGATTCTTCCGAACCCCACAGGGTTCGAGTGTGGTGAAGTTATCGGCATATTAGTACCGGTCAGCTGAACGAGTCGTTAGTCCTCGCTTACACATCCGGCCTATCAACCCAGTGGTCTACTGGGAGCCTCTCACCCTAACGGGTATGGAAATCTCATCTTGAAGCAGGCTTCCCGCTTAGATGCTTTCAGCGGTTATCCCTTCCCAACGTAGCCAACCAGCCGTGCTCTTGGCAGAACAACTGGCACACCAGAGGTTGGTCCGTCCCGGTCCTCTCGTACTAAGGACAGCCCTTCTCAAATTTCCTACGCGCGCAGCGGATAGGGACCGAACTGTCTCACGACGTTCTAAACCCAGCTCGCGTACCGCTTTAATGGGCGAACAGCCCAACCCTTGGGACCGACTCCAGCCCCAGGATGCGACGAGCCGACATCGAGGTGCCAAACCATGCCGTCGATATGGACTCTTGGGCAAGATCAGCCTGTTATCCCCGGGGTACCTTTTATCCGTTGAGCGACGGCGCTTCCACAAGCCACCGTCGGGTCACTAGTTCCGACTTTCGTCCCTGCTTGACATGTCCGTCTCGCAGTCAAGCTCCCTTGTGCACTTACACTCAATGCCTGATTACCAACCAGACTGAGGGAACCTTTGAGCGCCTCCGTTACATTTTAGGAGGCAACCGCCCCAGTTAAACTACCCACCAGGCACTGTCCCTGATCCGGATCACGGACCGAGGTTAGATATTCAGAACGACCAGAGTGGTATTTCAACAATGACTCCACGAACACTGGCGTGCCCGCTTCAAAGTCTCCCACCTATCCTACACAAGCCGTCCCGAATACCAATACCAAGCTATAGTAAAGGTCCCGGGGTCTTTCCGTCCTGCTGCGCGTAACGAGCATCTTTACTCGTAATGCAATTTCGCCGAGTTCACGGTTGAGACAGCAGAGAAGTCGTTACGCCATTCGTGCAGGTCGGAACTTACCCGACAAGGAATTTCGCTACCTTAGGATGGTTATAGTTACCACCGCCGTTTACTGGGGCTTAAATTCTGAGCTTCGCCTTACGGCTAACCCGTCCTCTTAACCTTCCAGCACTGGGCAGGCGTCAGTCCGTATACATCGTCTTACGACTTCGCACGGACCTGTGTTTTTAGTAAACAGTCGCTTCTCTCTGGTCTCTGCGGCCCTCAAACGCTCCCACCGCAAGGGTGTTCACGCCTCAGGCCCCCCTTCTCCCGAAGTTACGGGGGCATTTTGCCGAGTTCCTTAACCGTGATTATCTCGATCTCGATCGCCTTAGTATTCTCTACCTGACCACCTGAGTTGGTTTAGGGTACGGGCAGCTAGGACCTCGCGCCGGAGCTTTTCTCGGCAGCATAGCATAGGCACCCTTTATCCAGCACGCTGTCACCATCGGTTCTCAGGCACACGAGGAGCGGATTTACCTACTCCTCACCCTACAACCTTGAGCGTGCACAACCATCGGCACGGTGGGCTACCTTCCTGCGTCCCTCCTGTTAATACGCTTACCTACTACCAGATCGGTTCTCGTGCTCAACCACCCGGTGTCCCCGAAGGGACGATGAGCGGCTCGGACGATTAGCATCACCGGGCTCGGTATGGACGGTCCTTCGCATCGGTACGGGAATATCAACCCGTCATCCATCGACTACGCCTGTCGGCCTCGCCTTAGGTCCCGACTAACCCAGGGCGGATTAACCTGGCCCTGGAACCCTTGGTCATTCGGCGGACGGGTTTCTCACCCGTCTTTCGCTACTCATGCCTGCATTCTCACTCGTGTGGCATCCACGGCTGGATCACTCCGCCGCTTCACCCGCCACACGACGCTCCCCTACCCATCCACACACCTGGACACCCCCAAAGGGATGAGCCTGGTTAACGCATGAATGCCACAGCTTCGGCGGTGTACTTGAGCCCCGCTACATTGTCGGCGCGGAATCACTTGACCAGTGAGCTATTACGCACTCTTTCAAGGGTGGCTGCTTCTAAGCCAACCTCCTGGTTGTCTGTGCAACTCCACATCCTTTCCCACTTAGCACACGCTTAGGGGCCTTAGCTGGTGGTCTGGGCTGTTTCCCTCTCGACTATGAAGCTTATCCCCCACAGTCTCACTGCCACGCTCTCACTTACCGGCATTCGGAGTTTGGTTGACGTCAGTAACCTAGTGGGGCCCATCGGCCATCCAGTGCTCTACCTCCGGTAAGAAACGCGTGACGCTGCACCTAAATGCATTTCGGGGAGAACCAGCTATCACGGAGTTTGATTGGCCTTTCACCCCTATCCACAGCTCATCCCCCCAGTTTTCAACCTAGGTGGGTTCGGTCCTCCACGCGGTCTTACCCGCGCTTCAACCTGGCCATGGATAGATCACTCCGCTTCGGGTCTAGAGCACGCGACTCAAACGCCCATTTCGGACTCGCTTTCGCTACGGCTTCCCCACACGGGTTAACCTCGCCACGTACCACTAACTCGCAGGCTCATTCTTCAAAAGGCACGCTGTCACCCCAACCATGGAGGCTCCAACGGATTGTAAGCAATCGGTTTCAGGTACTATTTCACTCCCCTCCCGGGGTACTTTTCACCTTTCCCTCACGGTACTTGTCCGCTATCGGTCATCAGGTAGTATTTAGGCTTACCAAGTGGTCTTGGCAGATTCACACGGGATTTCTCGGGCCCCGTGCTACTTGGGATACTCATCAAGAGGCCACGCGATTTCGACTACGGGAGTAACACCCTCTATGCTCGACCATTCAATGCCGTTCGTCTATCACGAGACTTGATCACTCTTCGCCAGTTCGGCAGAACCAGCCAACGAGTCCCACAACCCCGCACGTGCAACACCTGCCGGCTATCACACACGCACGGTTTAGCCTGATCCGCGTTCGCTCGCCACTACTAACGGAATATCTCTTCCTGTGGGTACTGAGATGTTTCACTTCCCCACGTTCCCTCCACTCACCCTATGAGTTCAGGTGAGGGTAACTGCACATGACTGCAGCTGGGTTTCCCCATTCGGAGATCCTCGGATCAACGTCCGTTTGCCGACTTCCCGAGGCTTATCGCAGGCTACTACGTCCTTCTTCGGCTCCTGATGCCAAGGCATCCACCGATTGCTCTTAAAAACTTGACCACAAAAAAATCAAAGATGCTCGCGTCCACTGTACAGTTCTCAAGCTACGAACGGGCCCAACCCAACCAACCCAATTAAGAGCCGGCCAGACTGGTCCGCACGAGACAACAACCCTTAACGGCCGTTCCCTCAGGACCCAACAGTGTGCCAAACACGCCCACCCCCACCAGCAACCATCCCAACCCCGAAGAGCGGTACCAGCCACCAGCACGAACAAACGCGCCAACTAATCGATGTTCCACCCATGAGCAACCACCCCCGAGACACTCGCCCGAGGCATGGCACTGACACCCACCCCAACGGGGCAGGCGTAAGAAGCTCCTTAGAAAGGAGGTGATCCAGCCGCACCTTCCGGTACGGCTACCTTGTTACGACTTCGTCCCAATCGCCAATCCCACCTTCGACAGCTCCCCCCACAAGGGTTGGGCCACTGGCTTCGGGTGTTACCGACTTTCGTGACGTGACGGGCGGTGTGTACAAGGCCCGAGAACGTATTCACCGCAGCGTTGCTGATCTGCGATTACTAGCGACTCCGACTTCATGGGGTCGAGTTGCAGACCCCAATCCGAACTGAGACCGGCTTTTTGGGATTCGCTCCACCTTACGGTATCGCAGCCCACTGTACCGGCCATTGTAGCATGCGTGAAGCCCAAGACATAAGGGGCATGATGATTTGACCTCATCCCCACCTTCCTCCGAGTTGACCCCGGCAGTCTCCTATGAGTCCCCACCATTACGTGCTGGCAACATAGGACGAGGGTTGCGCTCGTTGCGGGACTTAACCCAACATCTCACGACACGAGCTGACGACAACCATGCACCACCTGTATACCGCCCTTACGGACCCCGTATCTCTACGAGTTTTCGGTATATGTCAAGCCTTGGTAAGGTTCTTCGCGTTGCATCGAATTAATCCGCATGCTCCGCCGCTTGTGCGGGCCCCCGTCAATTCCTTTGAGTTTTAGCCTTGCGGCCGTACTCCCCAGGCGGGGCACTTAATGCGTTAGCTGCGGCGCAGAACTCGTGGAACGAGCCCCACACCTAGTGCCCAACGTTTACGGCATGGACTACCAGGGTATCTAATCCTGTTCGCTACCCATGCTTTCGCTCCTCAGCGTCAGTAGTGGCCCAGAGACCTGCCTTCGCCATCGGTGTTCCTCCTGATATCTGCGCATTCCACCGCTACACCAGGAATTCCAGTCTCCCCTACCACACTCTAGTCTGCCCGTACCCACTGCAGGCGCGAGGTTGAGCCTCGCGTTTTCACAGCAGACGTGACAAACCGCCTACGAGCTCTTTACGCCCAATAATTCCGGACAACGCTTGCGCCCTACGTATTACCGCGGCTGCTGGCACGTAGTTAGCCGGCGCTTCTTCTGCAGGTACCGTCACTCTCGCTTCTTCCCTACTGAAAGGAGTTTACAACCCGAAGGCCGTCATCCTCCACGCGGCGTCGCTGCATCAGGCTTCCGCCCATTGTGCAATATTCCCCACTGCTGCCTCCCGTAGGAGTCTGGGCCGTATCTCAGTCCCAGTGTGGCCGGTCACCCTCTCAGGCCGGCTACCCGTCGTCGCCTTGGTAGGCCATTACCCCACCAACAAGCTGATAGGCCGTGAGTCCATCCCTCGCCGATAAATCTTTCCAGACACGCACATGCGCACGCATCTAATATCCGGTATTAGCCGCAATTTCTCACGGTTATCCCGAAGCCAGGGGCAGGTTACTCACGTGTTACTCACCCGTTCGCCACTCATCCACCCAGTGCAAGCACCAAGCTTCAGCGTTCGACTTGCATGTGTTAAGCACGCCGCCAGCGTTCGTCCTGAGCCAGGATCAAACTCTCCGTTAATGTATACAGACACCCCGAACACCAACCCCGAAGAGCCAGCACCCGACGCATCAACAATACGAAGAAACCCACAACCCACCCCAAAAACAGGGCAAGCCACGAGCCTTCAAATGATCTGGCAGACAAATACTAGCAAGTATTCATCCATCCAAAAAGGAACCCAAGAGAAACAACAACCAACCAACCACCCCAAAGAGCAGCCGACCAGCCATCACCCCTCACAGGGAACCATATAAAATATGGCATCGATTTTTGACACACTGTTGAGTTCTCAAGAAACGGACGCGCACCACCCGGACCACACGCAACATGCAGACCAGCGCAGGGCAACCTCTCCAAACTACCCGACCAAACCAACCCCGTCAACCCGAAGGCCTCCAGAACCGAACCCGGCCGAGAAGGAAGCTTACCTCATCCAGCCCCGAAGAGCCAGTCGCCTCCACCTGGCTATACGCCGCGGAAACCGCGATGACCAACCAAGCCGCCACCCCACCGGGAACCAACCACACTCAGCGGCCGTTCCTCCCGCTCGGGGCGACGAGATAGAACATTACGCACCCCCACCCCCCACGTCAAATCCCACCCCCACCCCCACACACCCACCCCCACCCACACCCGCAACGCCCTGACCAGCACAAACACCCCGAACCCCGCCCAATCCAGGTCGAAATCCGAGGAGCCCGGACCGATTCGTGACCGTACTCACAACCACCCACCAGGCCCGGCCACACAGACGAATCCATGCGAATCCATGCGAATCCAAGTGTCAACAGCCGAACCACTCAGGCACTGACGGACCCAGGGGCTCCCAGGCGCAAGGGCTCCCAGGCGCAGGGGCTCCCCGGCCCAGGGCCTCACGGACGCAGAGTGGAGGGACTCAACAGCCCCCGGTCGTCACCACAACACGACTCCGCCGGCCCCCCGCGCACGAGCACGACCCCGCCCGCGCGCAGGTCGGCACCGGCGTGCACCCGATCGGGATCGGTCACCTTGACGTTGTTCAGGTAGGCGTCCCCATCGGTCCCCGCCCGCCGCGCCTCGTTCCGACGACGACACCGGCCGGACGAGTTGTCGGGGTGCATCGGTTCGCGGCGGCCGGGGCTGTGAGGCGCGTCGGCCCGGGCCCACGGCTCCGGAACGCCGGGGCCGCGCGGCGGGTCTGCGGGATTGCTCGAGGCGCTGCGAGCAGAGCCGGCTCGCGGCGCGACTTCTGCTCGACTCCGGACCGACTTCCGCCGCGTCGCCGGCCCCACCACCCCTGTACCGGCCGAGCTCGAGCCCGCCCTGGATGGCCACCCGGGGTGGCCGCAGTGTCGGGTTGGCCGCGGCGGGGGGTGGCCGCGGTGACCGCACGGGTGCATGGTCGCGTCGACGGGCGTCGGAGGGTTCGGCGGGTGCGCGCGCGGGTCGCCGGCGCGCCGATCGCCGGGCGGCGTCGCCTTCTTCGAGACCGTGTGCATTCCGGCGAGCCTGCGCATCGTGGCGCGAGCGCACCGGATGCCTGCCCGGATCCAGGCCCGGATGCATCACGACCCCCGGTCCAGGTGGACCGGGGGTCGTGTGCTGTGGAGCCGCCTCGGGGAATCGAACCCCGGACCTATTCATTACGAGTGAATCGCTCTGCCGACTGAGCTAAGGCGGCGTGGCCGGTTGGGCCGCGCCCACTGTACCCGGATCGGAGCCCGGGCGGCAAAATCGGCCGGCGCCACCGCCTGGTTCGTGACTCAGCACACGGTGCCGTCGGCCGGCACGGTGCCATGGAGCAGGAAGTCCTCGACCAGGGGGTCGATGCACGAGCCGTTGCCGTAGGCGGTGTGCCCGTCGCCGTCGTAGCCGAGGAAGATCCCGGATTCGAGTTCCTCGGCGAGTGCCTCGGCCCAGGCGTACGGCGTCGCCGGATCGCGGGTCGTGCCGATGACGACGATGGGCGGGGTTCCCGCGGCGGCGATGGGGGCGCGTGTTCCGGTCGCCTCGATCGGCCAGGTGGTGCAGCTCAGTTCTCCGTAGCCGAGGTAGGGCCCGAAGAGGGCCGAGGCGTCCACCGCCGCCTCCGCCGCCGTCTCGATCTCCTCCCGATCGCTCGTGACGGGGAAGTCGAGGCAGTTGATCGCGGTGAACGCGCCCTGGTCCTCGGGGTAGTGCCCGTCCTCGTCGCGCTCGAGCGAGAAGTCGGAGAGCCATTTGATCGTGGCGCCGTCGCCGGAGTCGAGCAGCCCGCCGATGGCCTGGCTGAGCAGCGGCCAGGACTGGGTGGAGTAGAGGGCGACGACGATCGCGCTGATGAGGTCGGCGTCGGTCGCCGGGCGTTTCGGATCCCCGGTGTCCGCCGGGCTGTCGGCCAGTTCCTCGAGCAGGTCGATCGTGCGCTGGTAGGCACGGTCGACGTCACCGTTGAACGGGCATTGACCGCCCTCGAGGCAGTCGGCCAGGTAGGCACGATAGGCCGTCTCGAACCCGGCCGCCTGACCGATCGTCATCTCGGCGTATGTCAGGGCGGGGTCGATGGCCCCGTCGAGCACGAATCTGCCGACCCGGTCGGGGAAGAGCTCGGCGTAGGTCGCCCCGAGGAAGGTGCCGTAGGAGAAGCCGAGGTAGTCGAGGCTCTCGTGCCCGAGGACCGCCCGGATGATGTCCAGGTCGCGGGCGGCGCTCACGGTGTCGACGTGCCCGAGCAGCTCGGGGTTGTTCTCCAGACAGGCCTGCCCGTAGTCCTCCTGCGCCGCGACCATGGCGTCCCAGCCGTCGTCGGTCTCGAGGTCGTACTCCGTCGTGTACCACTCGTCCAGGCGGGCGTCGGAGTAGCAGTGGATCCCGCTCGACTCGCCGACGCCCCGGGGGTCGAACCCGACGATCGCGGCCCCGCCCAGGAGGTCCGTGCCGAAATAGCCGCGGGCCGATTCGACCAGCTCGAGGCCGGAGCCGCCCGGCCCGCCGGGGTTGACGAGAACCGACCGGTCCGCGCCCCCGGCGGGAACCAGCCGGTTGAGTGCGAGGTCCAGCGTGTCCCCGTCCGGGGTGGCGTAGTCGATCGGCACGGTGACCGAGGCACATTCGAGGGACCCGCAGTCGCGCCAGTCCACCGCCTGTTCGTAGTACTCGCTCAACTCCCCCGCGCCCTGCCCGCCCGCGGCGGGCGCATCGCCCCCCTGAACCATCGGCGCGGTGGTCGAGCACGCGGCCAGCGTGAGCGCGGAGACGGCCGCGAGGACGGCGGTACCCACCGTGGTCTGTGATCGCACGGTGCCCATCCTAGGTCGGCCCACCGGGCGGGCTCTCCGCGGCCGCACGACGATCCCGGGCCCCGCTCAGCCCTGCGGCCGCAGCGCGATGAACAGCGACTCGAGCGCCAGTTGCGGCGCGATCGACGTGAATTCGGCGAATCGGTCCCGGGTGCGGGTGATCGCGCGCATCCGGCGCAGGGTCTGCTCGGCGGTGGAGTCGCCGGCGAGCTCGCGCACCTGTGACTCCTCTCGCACATTGATGAGCCCCACCTCGGCGCCGAGTTGCACCGTGATCACATCCCGGTACAGGGAGAGGAGGTCGACCAGTGCCCGGTCGAGGGTGTCGAGCAGCGACCGGCGGGCCCGGCGCTTCTGTTCCTCCTCCAGGTGGTTGAGCTGCGATCGCAGCCCCGGCGGGATCCGACCGTCGGCGTCGATTCCGCTCGATTGCAGGAATGCCGCCCGCTCTGCCGCGTCCCGATCGTCCGTGGCCGCCTTGGACTGTTCCTTCGCCGCGTCGATGAGCCCGCCGGCCTCGAGCACGGCGTCCCCGACGCCCCGGATCCGCCCGGGGATGCGCAGCACCTGTTCCCGATAGGCGCGGGCGTCCTCGTGCAGGGCCAGCCGGCGGGCCACCCCGATGTGGCTCTGGGCCGCGAGGGCACAGGTGAGCGCGAGCTCGGGCTCGACCCCGTCGCGCCGCACGAGCAGGTCGGCGACCGCCTGCGCGGGCGGAATCCGCAGGTTCACCTGCCGGCAGCGCGAGCGGATCGTCGGCAGCAGGTCGATCGGGCTCGGCGCGCACAGGATCCACACAGTGCGCTCGGGCGGCTCCTCGATCGCCTTGAGCAGCACGTTCGAGGTGCGCTCGGAGATACGGTCGGCATCCTCCACGATGAGGATCCGCCACGCACCCGTGCTCGGCGCCTGCTGGGCGAGGTCGACGAGGGCCGTGGCCTCCTCCTTGGCGATGATGAGCTTCTCGCTCCGATGCACCCGGACGTCCGCGTGCGTGCCGGCGAACGCCGTTCGGGCGGCGTGCGAATCGGGGTCGCCCTGGGACTGCAGCGCCGCGGCGAAGGCCCGGGCCGCGACCGACCGGCCCGAGCCCGGCGGTCCGGTGATCAGCCAGGCGTGGGTCATCGCCTCACGGTGCGCCGCCGCCTGGGCCAGGACCGCGACCGCCTCCTCCTGACCGACCACCGCCTCCCAGCTCATGCCCGCGCTCCCGGCCGGGCCAGCCGAGCGGAGACGACCGCGCGGATGCGGTCGGCGAGCTGCTCGGGGCGAGCTCCGGCGTCCATGATCACGAAGCGCTCCGGCGCCGCGGCCGCCCGCGCGAGGAACGCCTCACGCGTGGCCCGGTGGAATTCCTGCCCGGCGCGTTCGAGCCGGTCGAAGGCGCGCTGGAGGCGATCGGGCAGGCGGGCGGGATCGAGATCGAGCAGGAGCGTGAGATCGGGCAGGAGCCCGCCGACCGCCCAGCGGTTGAGATCCTCGACGCGTTCCGCCCCCAGTCCCCGGCCCACGCCCTGGTAGGCGACCGAGGAGTCGAGGTAGCGGTCGGTGAGCACGACCCGCCCGGCTGCAAGCGCGGGGCGGACGAGCGAGTCGACGTGATGGGCCCGGTCGGCCGCGTACAGCAGCGCCTCGGTGCGCGGATCCATGTCGCCGCCGTGCAGGATGAGATCGCGCAGGGAGCGGCCCAGCTCGGTGCCGCCCGGTTCGCGCGTGATGAGCGGATCGTGGCCGCGCTCGGTCAGCCACTCGGCGAGCAGGCCCACCTGGGTGGTCTTGCCCGCGCCGTCGCCGCCCTCGAAGGAGATGAACACAGCGCTCACTGTATCCGGGCACGCCGACAGTCCTCGGCAGCGGCCGGTTCCGTGCAGTACCGTTCCACCAACCTCTCCCGCCCCGATGTCGATCTGGAGTGACCATGTCCGCCGCACCCGCGCTCGGCCCCGACCCCGCCCTCGCCCCGCCGCTGCGGTGGGGCATCCTCGCCCCGGGTGGGATCGCCCGCAAGTTCGCCCGGGAGCTGCACCGGTACACGAGCTCACGGGTCGTCGCCGTCGGCTCGCGGTCACTGGAACGCGCCGAGGCGTTCGCCTCGGAGTTCAACGCCGGGACGGCGTACGGCAGCTATGCGGAGCTCGTCGCCGATCCGCGGGTCGAGGCGGTGTACGTGTGCTCGCCGCACTCCCATCACCGCGAGCACGCCCTCCTCGCGATCGAGGCGGGCAGGCACGTGCTCGTGGAGAAGGCGTTCGCCCGGAACCGGGCCGAGGCCGAGGAGGTGTTCACGGCCGCCCGACTCGCGGGGGTCTTCGCGATGGAGGCGATGTGGACGCGGTTCCTGCCGCACGTGCGGGCGCTGCGCGACCTCGTGGCCGCGGGCGCCATCGGCGAGATCACCCACGTCTACGCCGCGCACGGCCAGCCGATCGCCCAGGTGCCGCGGATGGCCCGCCCCGATCTCGCCGGCGGCGCGCTGCTCGACCTGGGCGTGTACCCGATCTCGTTCACCCACGATCTGCTCGGCCCGCCGGAGGAGATCACGTCGGCCGGGATTCTCACCGACGCGGGGGTCGATGCCAACGTCGGCGTCGTGCTCACCTACCCGAACGCCGTGGCCACGCTCTCGACCACGATGCTCGCGCGCACCCGCAACGTGGCCGAGATCGCCGGCACCGCGGGCACGATCCGGGTGACCGACACCTTCTACCATCCGTCGGCACGCCTCGAGGTCACCGGCGCCGACGGCGAGGAGCGGGTGATCGACCCGGGCGCCGAGGGCGGGTTCCAGTTCGAGGCGGCCGCGGTGGCCCGGGCGGTGGCCGCGGGCGAGACCGCATCGGAACTCATGTCCTGGCAGGGCACGCTCGACGTCATGAGCACGATGGACACGATCCGCGGCCAGCTCGGGGTGACCTTCCCCGGGGAATGAGCCCGGTCGCTGAGCCCGGGGATGAGCCCGGGGCCCCGGCTACTTCTTCTTGGCCGCCGGTTTCTTGGCCGCGGGCTTCTTGGCCGCGGGCTTCTTCGCGGCCGGCTTCTTGGCCGGCTTCTTCGCGGGCCCGGCCGCCCGCTTCTCCGCGATGAGCTCGAAGGCCCGCTCGGCCGTGAGGGTCTCGAACGGGTCGGCCTTGCGCAGGGTGGCGTTCGTGGTGCCGTCGGTCACGTACGGGCCGAATCGGCCGTCCTTGACCAGCACCGGCTTGCCCGAGACGGGGTCGGGCCCGAACTCGGCGAGCGCCTTGGCCGCGGCCGCGCCCCGCCGCTGCTTCGGCTGGGCGAAGATCGCGAGCGCCTGCTCGAGGGTGATGTCGAAGAGCTGCTGCTCGGACTCGAGGGACCGGGAGTCGGTGCCCTTCTTCAGGTAGGGACCGTAGCGGCCGTTCTGGGCGGTGATGGCGACCTCGGCCGCCTCCTCCCCCTCGCCCTCGGTGACCGTGCCGACGGTCCGCGGGAGGGAGAGGAGCCGCAGCGCCGTCTCGAGGTCGATCGCGGCGACCTCCATGTCCTTGAAGAGGGAGGCGGTGCGCGGCTTCGGCTTCTTCTTCGCGTCGGTCTCGGGCAGGACCTCGGTCACGTACGGGCCGAATCGCCCGGTGCGGGCGACGATCTGGTGCCCGGTCTCCGGATCGGCGCCGAGCTCGCGGTCGCCGTCCGCCTGGGTCTCGATCAATTCGAGCGCCTTGGCGGCGGTGAGCTCGTCGGGGGCGATGTCGGTCGGGACGGAGGCTCGCTTGGGATCCTCCCCCTCGGCGCCGGCGACCTCGACGTAGGGCCCGTAGCGGCCAACACGCAGCGCGACCCCCTGGCCCAGGTCGATCGTGTTCACGGCCCGGGCATCGATGTCGCCGGTGCTCTCCACGAGCGGCTTGAGGCCGGGGTGCCCGGGGCCGCCGTAGTAGAAGCCGGTGAGCCATTCCACCCGGTCGGCCTCACCGCGCGCGATCGAGTCGAGGTCGTTCTCCATCTGCGCCGTGAAGTCGTAGTCGACGAGGTCGCCGTAGTTCTCCTCGAGCAGGCGCACCACGGCGAACGCGAGCCAGCTGGGGATGAGTGCCTGACCGCGACGGTCCACGTAGCCGCGGGAGGTGATGACCGAGATCGTCGCGGCATACGTCGACGGGCGGCCGATCCCCCGCTCCTCGAGCGCCTTGACCAGCGAGGCCTCGGTGTAGCGGGGAGGCGGCGTGGTCTCGTGGCCGTCGGCCGCGATCTCGCCCGCCTCGAGCGCGTCGCCCGTGGCGACCTGCGGCAGCCGGGACTCGTTCGCGCCCGCGTCGTAGCGGTCGGCGTCGCGGCCCTCCTCGTAGGCGGCGAGGAACCCGCGGAACGTGATCACGGTCCCGGCGGCGGAGAACTCGGCGTCCCGGCCGTCGGCGGCGGCCGCGCCGAGCCGGATCGTGGCGGTCGAGCCCTTCGCGTCGGCCATCTGCGAGGCGACGGTGCGCTTCCAGATGAGCTCGTACAGCCGGAACGCCTCGCCGCTCAGCTCCCGGGCCACCTGGCCGGGGGTGCGGAACGTGTCCCCGGCGGGGCGGATGGCCTCGTGCGCCTCCTGGGCGCCCTTGGCCGCCTTGCCGTAGGTGCGCGGCTTCGCGGGGATGAAATCGGCGCCGTACAACTCGGTCGCCTGGGCGCGGGCGGCGGCGACCGCCTGCCCCGACAGCGACGCGGAGTCGGTACGCATGTAGGTGATGAAGCCGTTCTCGTACAGGGTCTGCGCGGTGCGCATCGTCTGGTTCGCGCTCATGCGCAGCTTCCGGGAGGCCTCCTGTTGCAGGGTGGAGGTCGTGAACGGGGCGGCCGGACGGCGCGTGTACGGCTTGGTCTCGACGCTGCGGACGGCGAAGCTCGCCTCGGCGAGGCCGGCGGCTAGGCTCTCGGCGCCGGCGCGGTCGAGGGCGATCACGCCCGCGGACTTGAGCTCGCCCGCGTCGGAGAAGTCGCGACCGGTGGCGATCCGGGTGCCGTCGACGGCGGCGAGCTTGGCCTTGAAGGCCTGATCGGCTGCGGCGAACGTGCCGGTCAGGTCCCAGTAGCCGGCGGCCACGAAGGCCATCCGCTCGCGTTCCCGGGCGACCACGAGCCGGGTCGCCACGGATTGCACCCGGCCGGCGGACAGGCCCTGACGGACCTTGCGCCACAGCACGGGGGAGACCTCGTAGCCGTAGAGGCGGTCGAGGATGCGGCGGGTCTCCTGGGCGTCGACGAGGCGGTCGTCCAGCTCACGGGTGTTCTCGAGCGCCCGCTCGATCGCCTCCCGGGTGATCTCGTGGAAGACCATCCGCTTGACCGGGATCGTCGGTTCGAGCACCTGCAGCAGGTGCCAGGCGATCGCCTCCCCCTCGCGGTCCTCATCCGTGGCGAGGTAGAGCTCGTCGGCGCCCTTGAGGAGCTTCCTGAGTTCGGAGACCTTCTTCTTCTTGTCCGGGTCCACCACGTAGTACGGGGTGAAGCCGTCCTCGACGTCGATCGCGAACTTCTTGTACGGGCCCTTCTTCATCTCCGCGGGGAGCTCGGATGGCTGCGGCAGGTCACGGATGTGCCCGACGGAGGCCTCCACGTCGAACTGCTCACCGAGGTATCCGGCGATGGTCCGGGCTTTCGCGGGGGACTCCACGATGACGAGCTTGCGTGAGCTCACGGGCGATGACCTTCCTTCCACCGCGTCGGACGACCTCGTCGCCGGCGCGCGTATCGAATCCGGTGACGAGACTACGACACCGGCCTGGGGCCCGAGTCCGCTCAGCGGTGTGGGCCGACTGCCAACAGCAGTCGCTGGACCCCTGCCGCCACGGCGACGATCCCGCAGCAGGAGCCGATATAGGCCCATTGGGCCAGTCCGGATCCGGGGCTGACGTCGCCCGTCCCAGGCAGACTGAGCGCCGTCGCGGCCAGGATACCCACACCGAGCGCCGCCGCAATGCCCGCAATCACATCGAGGGAGCGGGCCGAGCCGCGGGCGGCGGTGCGGACCGGGTCGGTCACGACGTACTGGGAGGGCACGCAGCGCCGGATCGACTCGACGATCCCGTACCAGGCCCCGGCGACCATGAACGCCCCGATGACGTCGGCCGGGCGGTGCCAGCCCGCCACGACCGTGCCCCATCCGGTGAGCACCATGTACAGGGTGCCCACGAGGGCCACGGGCCCGCGGCCGCGGGCGGGCACCACGAGGAGCACGCACACCGCGATGGCGGCGGCGACCGTCGTGTGACCGGACGGCCAGGAGTTCCCGTAGGCCAACACCGCCCCGTAGTCGGGCCGGTCGAGCAGGCCCTTGATGAGCTGGGTCGTCACGTTCGAGCCGATATAGAGCGCGGCGGCCGCGACCGCGAGCGCGTAGCGGCGCTGCAGCAGCGCGATCCCCACGATCACCACGCCGGCCGCGATGATGTACGGGGCGGAGACGACGCCCAGGACCGGGCGCGTCAGAGCATCCGGCAGTCCGGGCTCTCCCCTGCCGGTGAGGGTCAGATCGTCGACGACCTGCCCGAGCTCCGAGCGCAGGAAGAGGAACCAGGTGGCCCAGAGCCCGAGGAGGAGCACGCCCGTCGCCAGCAGCGGCCGCACCAGGAAGTCGAGGCGCGTGGGAAACCCGCGCGTGGGGCTCGTCACATCGGTCACATCGGTCACATCGGTCACGGTAGCGCCCCGGCGGCGTCGGAGGGGGCCAGGAGCAGCCCGTCGGTGAGGAGCCCGCGCACCGGCCGGGCCACCTGTGCCCAGAGCGCGCCCGGATCGACGTCGAGCAGCGCCGCCACGGCCGCGGCGATCCGGCCGAGGCTCAGCTCGCCGTCGCAGGCGCCCACGACGGCGGCGAGCACGGTGTCGGCGCGGACCGTGCGCGCGAATCCACCACCCTGGCGGAGCACGATGACCTGCGGGTCCGCCTCCCCGGGCCGGTAGTGCCGCTCCTCGGTCACGTCGGGGGCGACGCGGACATGCCAGTCGGCCAGCGCGGCGTCGTCCGTTCGCTCGAGCGTGTCGACGACGTCGAGCACCGTCGCGATCGTCTCGCCCAGGACGGGTGCAATCGTTCCGGTGATCTCCTCGAGGCGGACCCAGGGCGGGCGCGCGCCCTGGTTGCGGAAGACGAGGTAGCCGAATCCGACGCCGGCGACCTGCCGCGAGTCGAGGTCGGCGAGCCACTGCTCGTACGCCTCGTCCCACGCCGCGCCGTCGCGGTCCGGGGTGAGCCCGCCGTCGCGCAGCCAGGTCTCGACGTACTGCGCCGGGTCGAGCAGTTCGCGCTGGATCACCCACGCGTCGAGCCCCGTGCCGCGCGCCCACCCCTCGACGCGCGTCTGCCAGGGCTCACCGGCACGCACCTCCCAGTTCCCGAGGAGTTGGGCGATCCCGCCGGGGGCGAGCATCCGCGGCAGGTCCGCGACGAGGCCCGCGAGCAGGTCGTCCCCGCTGCGGCCGCCGTCGCGATAGGTGTAGGTGGCGAGCGCGCCTCCCCGGGGGCTGATGACGAACGGCGGGTTCGAGGCGATGAGGTCGAAGACCTCCCCCGCGACCGGCTCCCACAGGGATCCGTACCGCAGCTCGATCTGCGCGGGCCCGGCGACCCGAGCCACCTGGGCCGATGGCTCGACCCTCCGCTCGGAACGCACCCGGCGGACCTCCCGGTCGAGGTCCCGGTTGAAGGCCGCCAGGTCGAGGGCCCGCCGGCTCACGTCGGTGGCCACGACCCGGTCGGCGTGGGCGCTGAGGCCGAGGGCCTGGATGCCCGAGCCGGTGCCGAGGTCGAGGGCGCGGGAGACCGGCCGGCGGATCGTCAACCGGGCGAGCGTGGCGGAGGCGCCGCCGAGGCCGAGGACGTGGTCGGGGCGCACCCCCCGGCCCGTCGCGGCCTCGCTCGGGTCGGAGGCCAGCAGCAGGTCCTCCTCGCCGAGGCGGGTGGGGCGCAGGTCCACGGCGGCCCGCACGGAGCCGTGCTCGACCACGAGCAGCCCCGCGGCCGCGGCCGCCTCGTAGGAGGAGGGCAGGGCGGTGCGCACGTGCTCCTCCGCGACGGTCTCACCGAGGAGCAGCAGCCGCACGAGCACCGCGAGGGGCTCGTCGCGCTCGCGCAGCCGAAGGCGGGCGGGCAGCACGTTCTCGCGGTCGAGGGCCGCGATCGATCGTTCGTCGAGCAGGTCCGTGACGGCGTCGACCGTGAATCCGGCCAGGTCGGCGGCGAGGCCCGCCAGCCCGGCGGGGTCGATCCGGTCGGGCCGGGCGTCGTGATCGCTCATCGGGTGTGCCCGCGGCTAGGCCCGCGCCCGGTCCGGCGTCGCCTCGTCCGCCTCGACCGGGGTGAACTGGCCGTCCCGGGCGAGTTGGTGAAGGACGTTGCGCACGGGCTCGTAGTGGACCGCGAGGGCCGCCCGCAGTGCAACGGCGTCCTTGGCCTCGAGCGCGTCGACGATCCGGCCGTGCGCCTCGGCGGTCGCCGTCCAGTCCTGCGGGGTCACCGGCAGGGAGGGGGCGATGCGGGCCTGCACGAGCCAGAAGGCCTCGGTCAGCTGCACCATGAGCTCGTTTCCGATCGCCTTCATGAGGCGCATGTGAAACGCCCGGTCCTCCTCCACGTACGGCTTGCCCTCCATCGCGAGCCGGCGCATCCGCACCGCGAGTTCGCGCAGGTAGGCGAGGTCGATCGTGCCGAGGGAGTCGATCATCGGCCGGCTCAGCCCCTGCTCGAGCAGCATCCGGATGTCCACCAGATCCTCGAGCATCCGGCCGTCCGTGCCGCGGGAGAGCTGCCCGCGGAAGGCAAGGGCCTCGACGAGCGCGCGCATCGAGATCCGGCCGACGTACGTGCCGTACCCGTGGCGGATGTCCACGATGTCGAGCGCGGAGAGGCGCTTCATCGCCTCCCGCACGCTCGTTCGGGAGGCGCCGATCGCCTCGATCAGCTGGTTCTCGGTGGGCAGCGGGTCACCCGGCTGCAGCCGTTCGTCGATGATGTACTGCTTGATCGCCTCGACGACGTCCTCGTTGCGAGATCGGGCCGGCTTCATCGTCACGCCTCGACTCCTCCCTGGTATCCGGCCACCAGGATATCGGCACCGGCCTGACATCGTGTACCGCGGCGGCCGGTCGGGCGCTCGCGCCCGTGACGGACGCTCCTGTGCTCCAATGAGCCATGGCCGAAAGCTACGACAAGGGATCCTCGAGCTACGACCGCGCGCTCGGGTTCTTCGACGCCGTCTACGGATTCGCCCTCACCCTGCTCGTCACGACGATCGACGTCTCCGGGGGGGCGACCTGGCAGAGCGTCGGCTCCCTGCTGGGGACCAACGCGAGCCAACTGGCCTCGTTCGCGGTCAGCTTCGTGGTGATCGCGGTGTTCTGGCGTCAGAACCATCATCTCCTCGAGCGCTTCGACCGAATCGACGGGGTGACGATCTGGTCGAATATCGCCGTCATGCTCTTCGTCGTCTTCATCCCGTTCACGACCGAGGCGATCGGCGATCCGGCCCTGCGGCACCTGCCGCTGCCCACCGCTCTCTACGCCCTGAACGTCGCGGGGGCGATCCTGGCGAGCATCGCGATGTACCAGATCGCGCTGCGCCGCGGGATGGTCCGGTCCACGCTCTCGCGCCGGGGACGCCGGGCCCAGCTGCTGAGCGCCCTCACCCGTCCAGCGGTCTTCGTGCTCTCGGTGCCGGTGACCTACCTCGCGGTCGAGGCGTGGGACACCTCGACGCCGGGACAGCTGTTCTGGCTGCTGCTCCTGGTCACCGGCCCGATCGCGGGGCGCTGGGCCGCGCGCGCGGCGGTCCCGGCAGGACCGGCGGCGATCGGCGGGTGATCGGCGTGATCGGCGGGTGATCGGTGCCGCCTCACCGGCCGCGCGGCGCGCGCGGCACCTCGAGGACCGGCCTCGCGCGGGCCGCGGCCGTGGCGATCTCGGTCGCGAACCGGACCCGACCCGCGCTCAGGTCCCCGGTCCCGACCCGGTGGGACAGGTCGCGGCGCACCCAGCACTCGCCGGGCTCGAGGTCGCGGCTGCGCCCGTCCCAGGTCACCCGCAGCGGGTGCCCGGTCCCGTTCCACGCGCGCCCGTGCACGAGCACGAGATCACCGGCGCCGATCCCGGGCCGCGCGGGTCCCAGATTGCGGTCGAGGGCCGCGCGGGTGCGCAGCACCTGGAGGTCGCCCGCGCCCGGCGCGCGGCCGACCTCCTTGAACACCGCCGCCCCGATCCCCGCGAACTCCGACAGGTCGATCACGTGCACCGGCTCCGTGCCGGACCACTCGTGCGGGCTCGCCGGACGGGCCGGCAGGATGCTGCGCAGCACGAGGTCGACCACGACGCCGCCCGCGCTCGCGCGCGCCCAGCCGGTCGCCCCGGCCGGGACGGGAGCCCCGCGCGGGGGGCGCCGCGGATCGACGAGCTCCTCCCGCGCGTAGGCCTCGAACCGGATCTCCTGGTACCCGTCCGCCTCGTACACGACGCCGATGCGGCCGTCGGGGAGCTCGGCCAGGCGGGTGTAGCCCGCCGAGCCGGGTTCGAGCACCCGGACGGCGCTCCAGGTGTGGCCCCGGTCGTCGGAGCGGCTGATCTGCGCGCCGCGACGCAGATCGGGGCCGGCCGTGTGGCTCGCGTACAGTTCCGGACCGGCCGCCGGGGCGAGCACGGAGCCGTTCGTGCCGGAATCGGGCAGGTCGCGGGCCGCGGTGACCGGGCCGAACGTCTCACCGCCATCCCTCGAACGGGTCTCGAGCCGGTGGCCGGGGCCCCGCGAGTGGAGCAGGAGCGACCCGTCGGCGAGCATGCACACGCTCGACTCGTTCAGCTCGACGGGAGCCGCCTCCCGCCCGTGGCCGATGGGCCGGCCGAGGCGCCAGCTGCGGCCGTGGTCGTCGCTGACGGCGCAGGCGACGTCGATGCGGCCCCCGATCCGCAGGACGTAGACCTGCACGAGCCGGCCCGCATGGGGGCCGGCGGTGATCGCGCAGCCGGCCCCCGCCGCGGCGAACATGCCGGCGA
The DNA here is from genome assembly GCF_009660225.1 of Pseudactinotalea sp. HY158. Taxonomy (NCBI): domain Bacteria; kingdom Bacillati; phylum Actinomycetota; class Actinomycetes; order Micrococcales; family Cellulomonadaceae; genus Pseudactinotalea; species Pseudactinotalea sp. HY158. The sequence continues at coordinate 410,161 of NZ_CP045920.1, read as the reverse complement.
TCCGTTCGCAATCGAGGACGGCATTGCCGCTGTGGCGCAGCGGCGCCGTCAATCGTTCGTGGCGCCACGTGCGCCCCTCGTCCTCGGAGACCGACACGTCGGCGTGCTGGAGCATCGGATCGGCGGGATCCTCACCGTCGCCGGATTCGAAGAACCCCGCCCGCTCGGTGGCCGAGTGGAACAGGAACACCCGCCCGGTGGCGGGATCGGCGAGGAGCGAGGGGTCCCCGAAGCCCTCGTGGCCCGTGCCCCGGCGCACGACCTTGGGCTCCTCCCAGGTGGCTCCGGAGTCCGACGAGCGCCGCAGCAGCAGGTCGATCGGGGCGGGCAGGTCGTCGAAGTCGTGCCGGCCGTCGAACGCGCACAGGGTCGTCGTCGCGGTGGCCGCCAGGGCCGGGATGCGGTACTGGCGATAGCCGCCCACGCCGCGCTCGGCCAGGACGACCCGGCCCGGCGCCGGCTCCCAGCAGGTCGCCTCGCGCTCGCCCACCGCTCAGACGCCTGTCTGCTCGACGGCCCGCTCGACGGCCCGCTCGAGTGGGGCGTAGTGCGCGCGGACCGCACGGCGGTAGGCGGCCGTGTCCCCGGCCTCGACCGCCTCGAGCATCCGGCCGTGGGCACGCGCCGTCTCGACGATGTCCGCTCCGGGGGCGACGCCGAGGTACGGCTGGACCACGGTGTGCACGGTCCAGAACGCGGTGACCATCTCCGTGATCAGGGTGTTGTCGACCTTCTCCAGCAGGCGGTGATGGAAGGCGCGATCCTCGTCCACGAACAGCTCGCCCCGGTCCGCCTTCGCGCTCATGCACTCGACCAGCTCGGTCAACACCGCATCGCTCGTGCCCGCGTGTTCGGCTGCGAGCGCGTCGGCCATCGCCAGGTCGAGCGCGATCCGCACCTCGAGCACCTCCCGCAGCGTGCGCAGGTCGTCCGCGGCATCGGAGCGGGCGCGGAAGATCAGGCCACGCACGAGCGGGGAGAGCGACAACCCGCCCACGAACGTGCCGTGCCCGTGCCTGACCTCGACGATGTCCAGGCTCGCGAGCGTGCGGATCGCCTCGCGCAGCGAGGAGCGGGAGATCCCCAGCCGCTCGCACAGCACGGCCTCGGTCGGGATCGGGTCGCCCGGGCGCAGGCTCTCGGCGAGGATCAACTCGGCGATGGCATCCGTCGCAGACCAGGTCTCCCGCTTCGCGGCGGCGCGGCCCAGGGGCGGGGATGCGGCGGGCTCCGTCATTCGGCTTGCTCATTTCTCCGGGGATGTCCTACAGTCATCCTAGCAAGATCGGACATCAGACGTGTTATGTACACCATCACTCTCCGAAGGGTCTCAACGATGAAGATTCAGCCCACGTTCGACCGCCGCAACTTCCTGCGCGCCACCGGCCTGTTCGCCGCCGCGGGGATCGTCACCGCCGTCGCGGCCTGCGCGCCGCAGGACGGCACCGCCGGCGGTTCCACCGGCGACTCCACCGACACCGGCGCCGATCAGGCCTCCGGCGCCGCGAACACCGACGGCACGATCAACGCGGGCATCAGCTACGAGCTCGGCTCGAACGGCTACGACCCGATGACCACCTCGGCCGCGCTCACGATCGCCGCGAACTGGCACACGCTCGAGGGGCTGACCGAACTCGACCCCGCCACCCTCGAGACCTACAACGCCCTCGCGGCCGCGGACCCGACGAAGGTCGACGACACCACCTGGACGGTCACCCTGCGCGACGGCGCGACCTTCCACGACGGCACACCGGTCACCCCCGAGGACGTCGTCTACTCCTTCGAGCGCGTGCTCGACCCCGAGAACGCCTCGCTCTACTCCCAGTTCATACCCTTCATCGACTCGGTCGAGGCGACCGACGACACGACGGTCACGTTCACGCTCGCGTACCCGGCCGGCGTCTTCACCGAGCGCCTCTCGGTGGTCAAGATCGTGCCGAAGGCCGCCGTCGAGGCCGACCGGGACGCCTTCGACGCCCAGCCGATCGGGTCCGGCCCGTACAAGCTCGTCGACAACGGCGCCGGTGGAACCGTGAAGTTCGAGCGGTTCGAGGAGTACAACGGCCCCCGCCCGGCGCTGGCCGCGACGATGAACTGGCAGGTACTCGCCGACGCGACCGCGCGGGTCAACGCCCTCACCTCCCAGACCGTCCAGGCGATCGACTCGGTGCCCTACCTCGACACCGAGACCCTGGCCGGCCAGGGCGCCACCGTCGACTCGGTGCAGGGCTTCGGCCTGCTGTTCATCATGTTCAACATGGGCTCGGAGATCTGGTCCGACCTGCGCAACCGCCAGGCCGTCATGTACGGGATCGACCTGGCCAAGCTCGTCGACAACGGCCTGCTCGGCAACGGCGAGGCCGCCACGAGCTTCCTCCAGTCGACCCACCCGAACTACAACGAGGCCAAGGTCGTCTACGACCACGACCCCGAGAAGGCCAAGGCGCTCCTCGCCGAGTCCGGCCTCGCGGGCAAGTCGATCACGATCACGTGCACCGACCACGACTGGGTGAAGAAGTGCACGCCACTCATCAAGGAGGACCTCGACGCCCTCGGCCTCGACGTCACCCTCGACGAGGGCCAGTCGGCCGGCGTCTACACGAAGATCGACAGCGGCCCCGACGCCTACGAGATCCTCGTGGCCCCCGGCGACCCGAGCGTGTTCGGCAACGACCCCGACCTGCTCATGCGCTGGTGGCTCGCCGGCGACGTGTGGACCGACCAGCGGATGCACTGGAAGGGCCAGGACTCCTACGAGCAGATGCAGACGCTCCTCGACGAGGGCCTGCGGGCCCAGGACCCCGCCGCGCAGCAGCAGGCGTGGGACCAGGCCTTCGACCTCCTCTCGGAGGAGGTCCCGCTCTACCCGCTGTTCCACCGGAGCGTGCCCACCGCCTGGGACGGCGAGACCCTCGTCGACTTCAAGCCGATCTCGCTCACCGGCCTCTCCTTCGAGAACGTCGCCAGCACCCAGTAGCCCACTCCCTGGGCCCCGGCGATCGACGAGCCGCCGGGGCCGTCAGGGGAAGGAGTAGCGGCTCGTGTCCAACCTCATCCGGCTGATCGGGCGACGCCTGGTCGCGCTGCCGATCATGATCGTCGGCGTGACGTTCCTCGTCTTCGTCGTCATGTCGTTCTCGCCGATCGACCCGGCCCGACTGGCCCTCGGTGAGTCCGCGAGCCCCGAGGCGATCGACGCCTACCGGGACAAGAACGGCCTGAACGACCCGCTGGCCATCAGGTACTTCACGTTCCTGTGGCGGCTCGTCGCCCACGGCGACATGGGGGTGACCTCGGGAAACCAGAAGGTGACCGACGTCGTCCTCCAGGCCTTCCCGATCACGATGCAGCTGACGTTCCTCGGGCTGTTCCTCGCGATCATCCTGGCCGCCGTGCTCGGCGTCGTCGCCGCCCTCTACCGCGACCGGTGGCCCGACCAGGCCATCCGAGTCGTCTCGATCCTCTCGCTCGCCACGCCCTCGTTCTGGCTCGCGATCCTGCTCATCCAGTGGCTCGCCAACGTGCCCGGCGGGTGGGGGATGTTCCCCGCCCTCCTGACCGACTGGGTGCCGCTCTCGGAGGATCCACGGATGTGGCTCAACCAGATCGCGCTGCCGGCGATCGCGCTCGCGGTGCCGGTCTCCGGATCGCTCACCCGCGTCGTGCGCACGGCGATGGTCGAGGAACTCGACAAGGACTACGTCCGCACCGCGATCGGCGCCGGCATCCCCTACCGCGTCGTGGTCTCACGCAACGTCTTCCGCAACGCGCTCATCACACCCGTGACCGTGCTCGGGCTGCGCGCCGGCTACCTCATGGGCGGGGCGGTGATCATCGAGATCATCTTCAACATCCAGGCGATGGGCCAGCTCATCCTCGACGGCGTCAAACGCAATGACGTGTTCCTCGTCCAGGGCGTCACGCTCACGGTCGCGATCGCCTTCATCGTCGTGAACATCGTCGTCGACCTGCTCTACGTGCTCGTCAATCCACGAATCAGGAGTGTGTGATGCGCCGCCGCCTGACAGAACGCCTCAGCACCCCGGGGCTGCGCTTCGCCTCCGGCCTGCCGCTCGGGGCGCGGATCGGCCTGACCGTCATCGCCATCGTCGCGCTCGCGGCGCTGCTCGCCCCGGTCCTGGCCCCCTACGACCCGCTCGCCTCGGGCACACCCGTCGTGCCCCCGGGCTCCGAACACTGGTTCGGCTCGGACGCCAACGGCCGCGACATCTTCTCGCGCGTGCTCTTCGGCGCCCGCTACTCCCTCGTGATCGGGGTCGGCGCCACGGTGGCCGCGCTCGCCGCCGCCGCCGTGCTCGGGTCGATCGCGGCGACGGCGGGCAAGGCCGTGGCCGAGGTCCTCATGCGGATCATGGACATCATCATGTCCTTCCCCGGCATCGCGCTGGCCGCCGTGTTCATCGCGGTCTTCGGCAATGCCGTACCGGTCCTCGTGTTCACGATCGCCTTCCTGTACACCCCGCAGCTCACCCGCGTGGTCCGCGCGAACGTGCTCGGTGAGCTCGGCGAGGACTACGTCGCCGCCACGAAGGTCATGGGCGCGCGCACCACGTGGATCCTCGTCAAGCACGTCGCCCGCAACTGCATGGCCCCGGTGCTCACGTTCGCGACCGTGCTCGTGGCGGATGCGATCGTGCTCGAGGCGTCGCTCTCGTTCATCAACGCCGGCGTCCGCCCGCCGGACCCCTCGTGGGGGAACATCATGAGCGAGGGCAAGCAGCTCCTGCTCTCCGGCCGCTGGTGGCCGACCTTCTTCCCCGGCCTGATGATCCTCCTGACGACCCTCGCGCTCAACGTGCTCTCCGAGGGCATGACCGACTCGATGGCCACCCCGAGGACCCGCGTGAAGGTCGACGTCGAGGGCGACGAGCGGGCGCTCGAGGCGCGCGGCGCCGACCTGTCCGAGGTGCCCGAGGAGGTCGCCGGTGCCGCACCGTCCCGGCCCGCCGGCGGGATCCGGCCCGAGCCCGAGGAGGAGACGATCGCCCGCACGCTCGAGGAGCGGCTCGCCGCCCTGCGCGCGACCGAGCTGGCCCGCACCGGCGACCGGGCCCGCCTGCGCTACACGAGCGACGAGTCCCGGCTCCTGGAGGTGCGCAACCTCTCGATCGCGTTCCCCGGCGCCCACGGCGACGTGAACATCGTCGACGACGTCTCCTTCAGCGTGCGCCCCGGCGAGACCATGGGCCTCGTCGGGGAGTCCGGCTGCGGGAAGTCGATCACGTCGATGGCGGTCATGGGGCTCCTGCCGCCGACCGCGCGCATCACCGGGGAGATCCTCTTCGACGGCAGGGACGTGCTCGCGATGACCCCGCGCCGGCGCAACGCGCTGCGCGGACACGAGCTGGCGATGATCTACCAGGACGCCCTCAGCTCCCTCAACCCCTCGATGCTCATCCGCTCGCAGCTGGCCCAGCTCACCCGCCGCGGCGGGAAGCGCACCGCCACCGAGCTGCTCGAACTGGTCGGACTCGACCCGGTGCGCACGCTCAAGTCGTATCCGCACGAGCTCTCCGGCGGGCAGCGTCAACGCGTGCTCATCGCCATGGCCCTCACGCGCAACCCGCGCCTGATCATGGCGGACGAGCCGACGACCGCGCTCGACGTCACGGTGCAGAAGCAGGTCGTCGACCTGCTGAACGACCTGCGCACCAAGCTCGGCTTCGCCATGGTCTTCGTCTCCCACGACCTGGCCCTCGTGGCCCAGCTCGCCCACCGGATCACGGTCATGTACGCCGGCCAGGTGGTCGAGCAGGCGCAGACCTCCGAACTCCTGACCGATCCCCGGCACGAGTACACCCGCGGCCTGCTCGGCGCGGTCCTCTCGATCGAGGCGGGCGCCGGCCGGCTCCACCAGGTGCCCGGCACCGTGCCCTCCCCGAGCGAGTTCGTCACGGGTGATCGGTTCGCCCCCCGCTCGAGCATGCCGGGCGTGGGCCTCGATCAGAAGCCCGTGCTCCAGCCGGTCGGCGACGCCGACCACGTCGTGGCCACGACCCCCGCCCGGGAAGCCCTCGTCAAGGAAGGTGCGCGATGAGCCCGACCGATGCGACCGAACCGGTGCTGGAGCTCCAGCACGTCGACGTCATCCACAAGACCCGCACCGGGAGGCTCTTCCGCCCCGACACGGTGCACGCGGTCAACGACGTCGACTTCACCGTCGCCCGCGGCGAGACCGTCGGCATCGTCGGGGAGTCCGGCTGCGGGAAGTCCACCCTCGCCCGCGTCATGGTCGGCCTGCAGCCGGTCACGAGCGGCACCGTCCGCTTCCGCGGGCGGGAGCTGGCGAACACCGCGAGGGGACGACGCCTGCTCGGCCGGGCCGTGTCCGTCGTCTTCCAGGATCCCGCCACGGCGCTCAACCCGCGGATGACCGTGCACGACGCGCTCGTCGACCCGCTCGACGTGCACGGCATCGGCTCCCCGCGCGATCGGGAGGCGAAGGTCCGCGAACTGCTGCATCTCGTGGGCCTGCCCCAGTCGGCCCTGGCCGTGCTGCCGCGGCAGATCTCGGGCGGGCAGCGTCAGCGGGTGGCGATCGCCCGGGCGCTGGCCCTCGAGCCGGATGTCATGGTCGCCGACGAGCCCACGAGCGCTCTCGACGTGTCGGTCCGGGCGCAGGTGCTCAACCTGCTGACGGACCTCAAGCGCGAACTCGATCTCGGCATGGTGTTCATCTCCCACGACATCAACACCGTGCGCTACGTCTCCGACCGGATCTGCGTCATGTACTTCGGCCGGATCATCGAGTCCGCACCGACCGAGCAGATCTTCCACTCCCCCGCCGAGGAGTACACCCGCACCCTCCTCGGCGCCGCGCCCGCCCTGCTCGACCAGTAAGTCCGCCATACCCGTCCGGGCACGTTCTGCGCCCGGACCGTCACGCCCCACCGGGGCCATCATCCGAGGAGTTCATCCATGACCGCCGCCCTCCACACCGCCGGGTCCACCACGCTGCGCGGGGTGATCCCCCCGCTGGTCACGCCGCTGACCCCGGAGGGGCACCTCGACGTCCCGAGCCTCGAGCGGGTGATCGACCACCACCTCGCCGGCGGGGTCGACGGCCTGTTCGTGCTCGGCTCGAGCGGCGAGGTCGCCTACTTCGAGGACGAGATGCGCGAGGCGGTGCTCACGGCCGCGATCCGGATCGTCGACGGCCGCGTGCCCGTACTCGCCGGCTGCATCGACATGCAGACCCGCCGCGTGCTCGCGCACGCGCGCCGCGCCGAGGAGCTCGGGGCGGCCGGCGTCGTGGTGACCGCGCCGTTCTACGCGATCACGGGGCCGGAGGAGATCGAGGCCCACTTCCGGGCGATCGGGGCCGCGACCGACCTTCCCCTCTTCGCCTACGACCTGCCCGTGTGCGTGCACGTCAAGCTCGACGGGGCGATGCTCGTGCGGCTCGGCTCCGAGGGCGTGCTCGCCGGGGTCAAGGACTCCTCCGGGGACGACGTCGCCTACCGCCGGCTCATCGCAGCGAACCGGGCGGCCGGCTCCCCGCTCGTCCTCCTCACCGGGCACGAGGTCGTGGTCGACGGCACCTACCTCGCCGGCGGCGACGGATCCGTGCCGGGCCTGGGCAACGTCGACCCGGCGGGCTACGTCCGGCTCGACCGTGCCGCCCGCGCCGGCGACTGGGACGCCGTGCGCCTCGAGCAGGATCGCCTCGCCGCGCTCTTCGAGATCGTGTTCGCGGTCGAGGGGAAGACCGGCCCGGCCGCCGGGGTCGGCGCCTTCAAGACGGCGCTGTGGCTCATGGGCATCTTCGACACGAACACGATGAGCGCCCCGATGACCGCGCTCGAAGGGGCGAACATCGAGCGGGTGCGGGCCGTGCTCGCCTCCCTCGAGATCCCCATGGTGCGGTGAGCAGCCCCGACGAGAGGACCACCTCCCTGGCGGTCGACCTCGGCGGCACGAAGACGACGGTCGCGCGGGTGACCGGCGACGGCACCGTCCGCGGCCGGCGCACCGTCCCCACCGGGGCGGCCGGGGGCCCGGGGGACGTCGTCGCCGGCCTCGTCGCGGCCCTCGGCGCCACCCTGGCCGAGGCGACCGCGGCCGGGGAACGCCCGACGGTCATCGGGATCGGCTCCGCCGGGGTGATCGACTCCTCGACCGGGCGGGTCACCTCGGCGACCGACGCGATTCCCGGCTGGGCCGGCACGCACCTGGGTCGGCTGGGCCGGGAGGCCGTCGGACTCGAGACGCACGTGCTCAACGACGTCCACGCCCACGGCCTCGGCGAGGCCGTGTACGGCAGCGGCTCCGGCCGCTCCTCGATGCTCCTGGTCGCGGTCGGCACCGGGATCGGCGGCGCGTTCGTGCTCGAGGGCCGGGTCGTCCTCGGCGCACACTCGGCCGCGGCCCACGTCGGGCACGTGCCCGTGCCCGAGGCGGACGACGTCCCGTGCCCGTGCGGGCGGGTCGGCCACCTCGAGGGCCTGGCCTCCGGCCCCGGGATCCTCGCCGCCTACCGGCGGGCCGGCGGCGTCGCCGCCGACACCCGCGAGGTCGCGGCCCGGGCCGGCACCGACCCACTCGCGCGCGAGATCCTCACCCGCTGCGCCCGCGCGACCGGGCGGGTCGTGGGCGGGCTGCTCAACGTGCTCGACCCCGAGCTCGTCGTGCTCTCCGGCGGCGTCTCGGAGGCCGGGGAGGCCTGGTGGGACGCCGTGCGCGCGGGCATCGCACTCGATGCGATGACCCTGGTCTCCGACACCCCGGTCGTGGCCGCGAGCGCCGGCCCGGATGCCGCGCTCCTCGGCGCCGCCCACTTCGCCCGCACCCACGACCGTCAGGACACCCCATGACCCCCGATCCCTCCCTGCTCGACCCTCTCCGGGGGCGCCTCGTCGTCTCGTGTCAGGCCTACCCGGGGGAACCGATGCGCACCCCCGAGACGATGCGGCGGGTCGCCCAGGCGGCCGTGCTCGGCGGCGCGGCGGCGATCCGCGCCCAGGGCCTCGACGACATCCGGGAGATCGCCGCGCACGTGACCGTGCCGGTCATCGGGCTCGTCAAGGAGGGTGACGAGGGGGTCTTCATCACCCCCACGCTCGCACTCGCGCTCGACTGCGTCGACGCCGGGGCGGCGATCGTCGCGATCGACGGCACCGACCGGCCGCGGCCGGACGGGCGCGACCTCGACACGGTCGTCGCCGCCGTGCACGAGGCCGGGGCCCTCGTCATGGCCGACTGCGCCACCGTGGCGGACGCGGTCGCCGCGGCGCGGGCCGGCGCCGACCTCGCCGGCACGACCCTCGGTGGCTACGCCCCCGGACGGCCGCGCACGTCCGGGCCGGACCTGGACTTCGTCCGCGAGGCCGTCGCCGCCCTGTCCGGAACCGGGGTGCCGGTCATGGCCGAGGGCCGCATCCACTCCCCCGCCGACGTGGCCGCGGCCTACGGGGCCGGGGCGGACAGCGTGACCGTCGGCACCGCGATCACGCACCCGAGCACGATCACCGGCTGGTTCGTCGCGGCGACCCCCACAGCGGGTTCGGCGGCCGGGGCGAGGTGAGGCATCCGCTCGACCCGGAGCTCGCCCGGGCCCTCGCCGATCTGCCCGTCCAGGACTTCGCCGACCTGGCCGCGTGCCGGGAACGCTCCGCCGGGCTCGCGGGCGACTACGACTGGTCGGGCCGGAGCGACCTGACCGTCCGCGACGTCGCGCTCGACCGTGGCGACGGGTCCATCCTGACCGTCCGGGTCATCGCCCCGGTCGGGGCGGACGCGGATGCCCCGGTGCTGCTGAGCATCCACGGCGGCGGGTTCTGCCTGGGTCACCCACGCCTCGACGACTCCCGCAACGCCGAGCTGGCGGCCCGGGCCGGGGTCGTCGTCGTCTCGCCGGACTACCGGCTCGCGCCGGAACACCCCTACCCGGCGGGACTGGACGACTGCCACGCGGCCCTGCGGTGGATCGTCTCGGGCGGCCTGGGCCGCTCGCGGGGGCGCCGCATCGGCGTCCTCGGCGACAGCGCCGGCGGCGGACTCGCCGCCGCACTCGCGCTCCTGGTCCGCGACGAGGGCGAGGTCGAACTCGCCGCCCAGTTCCTGCTCGAGCCCGAGCTCGACGCCCGGCTCGAGACGGAGTCGATGATCGGCGGCACCGACACTCCGGTGTGGTTCCTGAGCAACGCCCGGCGCTCCTGGGACTTCTACCTGGGCGGCCGGGAGCCGGACGGGTACGCCTCTCCGGCGCTGGCCCGCATCGTCGCCGGCCTGCCCCGCACCTACCTCGCCGTCAACCAGGTCGATCCGCTCCGCGACGAGGGCCTCGACTACGCCGCCCGCCTCCTGCGCGCGGGCGTGCCGACCGAGCTGCACTGCTGGCCCGGCGCCTTCCACGGCTTCACGACGATCGAGCACGCCCGCCTGAGCCGGGACGCGCTCGCCGAACTGGTGCGCGTCGTCTCCGGCTATCTCCGCGCGCCCGGCCCCGCCTGATCTGCGCCCGGCCCCGCGCCTGATCTGCCCTGCCCGCCGCCGCGGAGGGCCTAGGTTGAGCACATGACGAGCCCCCACCTGGACGCCCGTGCCCGGCCGCCGCAGCCCGTCCCCCCGAAGGTCGTCCGCGCGTGGGGGCTGTGGGACTTCGGGCAGCAGGCGTTCAACACGGTCATCCTCACGTTCGTCTTCTCGGTCTATCTGACCGACGCGGTGGCCTCGGACCCCACCCGCGGCGCGGCGGTCTTCAGCAACGCCCAGGCCTGGGCGGGACTGGTCATGGCCCTGCTCGCCCCGGCGCTCGGCTCATGGGGCGACCGGGTGCGCAATTCCAGGCTGCTGCTGGCGATCACCACGGCGGCGACGATCGCCTGCATGGCGCTGCTGTGGTTCACGCGGCCGGAGGACTCCTTCCTCGTCTACGGGGCGGTCCTCGTCGCGGCCGCCGGCCTCTTCTCGGAGCTGGCCGGGGTCTTCTACAACGCGATCCTGCTGCGCATCTCCACCCCGGCGACCTATGGGCGCATCTCCGGTTTCGCCTGGGGGCTCGGTTACCTCGGGGGCGTGCTGGCGCTCGTCATCACGCTGTTCGGGTTCGTGCTCGACGACGGGCTGCTCGGCCTCCCGACCGAGAACATGGCGAACATGCGCGCCATCGCGCTCCTGTGTGCGGGCTGGTTCCTCGTGTTCGGGCTGCCCCTGCTCGTGCTGGCGCCGAAAGACCTCCCCCGTGAGGACGAGGGCCGCTTCAACCTGGCGATGGCCTACCGGGAGCTGGCCCGCCGCGTCGCGCACCTGTGGCGCAACGAGCGCCGGCTGCTGCACTTCTTCGTGGCGGCGGCGGTCTACCGGGACGGTTTGAGCGCCGTCTTCGCGTTCGCCGGGGTCCTCGCCGCGAGCGCCTACGGCTTCTCCACCGAGGAGGTCATCTACTTCGGCCTCGCGGCGAACCTCATCGCGGGGGTGAGCACGTGGCTCGCGGGCCGCGCGGACGACCGGTTCGGGCCGCGGGCCGTGATCATCACGTGCCTCGTCGCCATGGTCGCCCTCGGCTCGGTCATCGCGGCCTCCGGCGCCCCGCTCGTGTTCTGGATCTGCGGGATGGCGATCGCGGCGCTCGTCGGCCCGGTGCAGTCGGCCTCCCGGTCGGCGCTCGCGCGGAGGTCCACCGCGGAGCAGGCCGGGGAGAACTTCGGCCTGTACGCCACCAGCGGGCGGGCCATCAGCTTCCTCGCGCCGGCGCTGTACACGACCCTCGTGCGGGCCACCGACAATCCGCGGATGGGGATCCTCGGCATCCTCGCCGTGCTCCTCGCCGGCCTGCTCGTCTTCCTGCCGCTGCGCCTGCCGCGCACCACCCCCGCCTCCCCGACCACCCCTCATGTGACGGACTGACCGCCCGCCCTCCTGGTGAGCCGGCGCCGGCCCTCCCGCCTGGGGACGACGCAGCCCGCCGCCGTGGATCGGCGGCGGGCTGCGTGTGGTTGAGCGTCGCGGGGCGGCGGGTCGGTTGCGGAGCGGTGGCTCGGCTGCGCACGGACTGGCTCAGCGGCGCACGGACTCCGGCTCCTCGATCGGGTCGGCGAAGGAGTCCTCCCGCGACGAGCGCATCCGGGAGACGAAGATCGCGGCCACCGCGATGACCGCGGCCACGATCGCGATCGCGATCCGCAGGCCGTGGTTGGCGTCGGCGGGCACGCTCATGGCCACGACCGCGGGGGCGATGAGGAGCGAGACGAGGTTCATCACCTTGATGAGCGGGTTGATCGCCGGGCCCGCGGTGTCCTTGAACGGGTCGCCGACGGTGTCGCCGATGATGACGGCCTCGTGCGCCGGGGAGTTCTTGCCGCCGTAGGCGCCGTCCTCCACGAGCTTCTTGGCGTTGTCCCACGCGCCACCGGAGTTGGCGAGGAACACCGCCATGAGCACCCCGGCCGCGATCGCCCCGCCGAGGAATCCCGCGAGCGGGCCGACCCCGAGCCCGAAGCCGACGGCGATCGGGGCGAACGCGGCGAGCAGCCCGGGTGTGGCCAGTTCGCGCAGCGAGTCCTTCGTGCAGATGTCGACGACCCGGCCGTACTCGGGTCGGGTCTCACCGGTCATGATGCCGGGGAACTTGCGGAACTGCCGCCGCACCTCGAACACGATGGCGCCCGCGGCGCGGGTGACGGCGTCGATCGCCAGGCCGGAGAACAGGAAGACGACGGCGGCACCGAGGATGGTGCCCACGAGCGTGATCGGGGAGATGATCTCGTAGTCGAGCATCGCCCCGACGAGGGAGTCCCCTCCGGCCGCGGCGGCGTCGCCGATCTTCGCCAGCGCGGTCGAGACCGCGTCGCCGTAGGAGCCGAACAGCGCGGTCGCGGCGAGCACGGCGGTGGCGATCGCGATGCCCTTGGTGATCGCCTTGGTGGTGTTGCCGGCGGCGTCCAGGTCGGTGAGGATCTGGGCGGCCTCGGGCGAGGCGTCCCCGCTCATCTCGGCGATCCCCTGGGCGTTGTCGCTCACGGGCCCGAAGGTGTCCATCGCCACGATGACACCCACGGTCGTGAGGAGTCCGCAGCCGGCGAGGGCGACGAGGAAGAGCGCGAGCCAGATCGATCCGCCCGCGAGCAGGAACGCCCCGCACAGCGCGGCGGCGATGATGCCCGTGGTGTACACGGCCGATTCGAACCCGACGCCGATGCCGGAGAGCACGACGGTCGCCGCACCCGTGCGGGACGTGGCCGCGACGGTCTTCGTGGGGGTGTTCGTGGTGCCGGTGAAGTATCCGGTGAGCCACAGGATGATCCCCGCGAGCACGACGCCGATGACGACGGCCCCGGCGGCCGCGAGGCGGGGGTCGCCCGGGTGGGAGGCGAGGTCGGTGGCCGATCCCGGCACGAGCTCGGCGAAGGATGAGGGCAGGTACACGAAGGCCGCGATCGCGGCGAGTGCGGCGCCGATGACGGCCGAGATGTAGAAGCCCCGATAGATGGCCTTGAGGCCGTCCTCGTTCCCGCGTACCCGGGTGATCGCGACGCCGAGCACGGCCACGAGTGCCCCCACGGCGGTGACGATGAGCGGGAAGATGAGGCCCTCCTCGCCCATGGTCGCCTTGCCGAGGATGAGTGCCGCGACGAGCATGACGGCGTAGGACTCGAAGAGGTCGGCGGCCATGCCCGCGCAGTCGCCGACGTTGTCGCCGACGTTGTCGGCGATGGTGGCGGCGTTGCGGGGGTCGTCCTCGGGAATGTTGTTCTCCACCTTGCCCACGAGGTCGGCGCCGACGTCGGCGGCCTTGGTGAAGATCCCGCCCCCGACCCGCATGAACATCGCCAGCAGCGCTGCTCCGAAGCCGAAGCCCTCGAGCACGGCCGGGGCACTCTCGCGGTAGATGAGCACGACCGCTGCGGCGCCGAGCAGCCCGAGCCCGACGACGCTCATGCCCACCGATCCGCCGGTGCGGAACGCGATCCGGGCGCCCTCGGCGTGCCCGCCGGGCCGGGTCGAGGCGGCGGCCACGCGCACGTTCGCGCGGGTGGCGAGCCACATGCCCAGGTAGCCGATGGTGGCCGAGAATCCGGCCCCGACGAGGAACGCGATGGATCGGCCGACCCGGATCCCGGCGTCCCCGGGCAGGAGGAACAGGAGCCCGAACACGACGACGGCGAAGATCGCGAGGGTGCGGAATTGTCGGCTCAGGTACGCCGCGGCCCCCTCCTGGATCGCCTTGGCGATCTCCTGCATCGACGTGGTGCCCTCGCCGGCCGCCAGCACCTGGCGTCTGAGCACGACGGCGATGATGAGCGCGATCACGGCGATGACGGCGATCGCCCCCACGATGACCAGACTCGAGGTCTCGAGCATGAATGCGTCCTCCTTGACGTAGCCCCCTGCACGCACGGCCCGTTGACCGTGAGGGACAGACAGCGCGAGTCTAACCGCCGCCGCCGACCTTCGCGCGAGGTCTTCGGATCGGGGCGCGGCGGGCCCGGTCCGAACCGTCGCCGCCGCGGCCGGCAGCGGCGACAATGGTGGGGTGTTGGGCGGGCGACGGTGGGATGAGTGCGCGGTGCACGTCGAGGTGCTGCCCGCGCGCCCCGGGGCCGTCGAGCCGTGGCCGGACTGGGTCGACCCCGCGCTCGTCGCCGGCTACGGGGCGCGCGGGATCACGCGGCCGTGGGCGCACCAGGTCCGCGGGCTCGCCGCGCTCGCGCAGGGGCGGCACCTGGCGCTCGCGACACCGACCGGATCGGGCAAGTCGCTCGTCGCGTGGGCGGCGGCGGTCTCCGCGATCCGCGCCCACACCGTGAGCGGGCGGATCTCGCGGCTGACGCATCGCCCGACGACCATCTACCTGAGTCCCACCAAGGCCCTGGCCGCCGATCAGCTCGCGGGCCTGACCGGGCTGCTCGAGGCCGCCGGGATCCGGGACGTGCGTGCCGTGACCGTCGACGGGGACACGCCCGTGGCGGAGCGGGACTGGGCCCGCGACTGGGCCGATCTCGTGCTGACCAACCCGGATCTGCTCCACTTCTCGCTCCTGCCGCGGGCCTCCCGCTGGGCGCGGCTGCTGCGGGGCCTGCGCTACGTCGTCGTGGACGAGATGCATTCCTATCGGGGCATGACCGGCGCGCACGTCTCCCTCGTGCTGCGCCGGCTGCTGCGGCTCGCCGCGCACTACGGGGCCTCGCCCCAGGTGATCGTCGCCTCGGCCACGGCCGCGAATCCGGGGCCGACCGCCGCCCGGCTCATCGGTGTGCCCGCCGATCGGGTGACCGCGGTGACGACGGGCACCTCTCCGGTCGGGCAGCGCACGGTGGTGCTCTGGCAGCCGCCGCCGGTCGATGCCCCGGCGGACACGGGCAACACCGGCGGCACGGGCGGCACAGATGGCCCAGATGGCCCAGGTGGCCCAGCCGGCCCCGATGGCCCAGCCGGCCCCGATGGCACGGATGGCACCGATGGCACGGGCAACCCGGCCGCCGAGGAGGCCGGGCCGCGCCGATCGACCCTTGTGGAGGCGGCCGACCTGCTCGCCGAGCTCGTGGGCCGGGGCCGGCGCGCGCTCGTGTTCACCCGCTCGCGGATCGGGGCCGAGACGATCGCGACCCTGACGCGGGAATACGTGGAGCGCCGGGGCGGGAACCCCGCGAGTGTGGCGGCCTACCGCGGCGGGTATCTGCCGGAGGAGCGTCGGGCCCTGGAACGCGGGCTGCGTGGGGGCGGCCTGCTCGGCGTCGCGACCACGAACGCGCTCGAGCTGGGCGTGGACATCACAGGCCTGGACGCCGTGGTGATCGCGGGCTGGCCCGGCACCCACGCCTCGTTCTGGCAGCAGGCCGGGCGGGCCGGCCGGGCGGGGGCGGAGGGGCTGACGGTGCTCATCGCCTCCGAGAACCCGCTCGACGCCT
This sequence comes from Pseudactinotalea sp. HY158, assembly GCF_009660225.1. NCBI lineage: Bacteria > Bacillati > Actinomycetota > Actinomycetes > Micrococcales > Cellulomonadaceae > Pseudactinotalea > Pseudactinotalea sp. HY158. Next base: position 394,292 of record NZ_CP045920.1, on the reverse strand, counting down.
ACCTCGTGCACCACCCCGAGGCGGTCTTCTCCTCCGGCGTCGAACTGTCGACCTTCGATCCGCAGAACCCGCACGTCCTCGCCCCGCACCTGTGCGCTGCAGCGGCGGAGCTGCCGCTGACGGAGGCCGACCTGACCTGGTTCGCGCCGGCGGAGCCCGCCCCGCCGACGCGGGCGGCGGGCACGCCGGATCCCGCGGGGGCGCAGGCCACGCTGCGCGCCCTCCTCGCCGAGCTCGTGGCCCGGGGCCTGCTGCGGGCGCGCCCCAAGGGCTGGTACTGGAACTACGACCGGCCCGAGTCCCCGACCTCGCTCACCGACCTGCGCGGCGGCGGGGGCGCGGCCGTCTCGGTGGTCGAGGCCGCCACCGGGCGAATGATCGGCACCGTGGATGCGGCCCGCGCCGACGCCGCGGTGCACGCCGGCGCGGTCTACGTGCACCAGGGCGCGACGTTCGAGGTGCTCTCCTACACCGGTGACGTCGCCGTGGTGGAGCCGTCGAACGCCCCGCACCGGACCCGGCCGCATACCCACACCCGGGTCCGGGTGGGCGGCGTGAGCGCCGAACGCTCGTGCGGCCCGGTCACGTGGCAGCACGGCCCGGTCGAGGTGACGACCCAGGTCACCGGCTTCGACCGGCGCCGCGTGCCGCAGCTGGACCTCATCGGCTCCTACACCCTCGACCTGCCCGAACGTACCCTCCACACGATGAGCACCTGGTGGACCGTGCCCGCCGAGACGCTCGCCGAGGCGGGCGTGGGCGCCGCGTCGCTCCCGGGCGCACTCCACGCGGCCGAGCACGCCCAGATCGCCCTGCTCGGGCTCGTGGCCACGTGCGACCGCTGGGACCTGGGCGGGTTGTCGACCTCGCTGCACGAGCACACGTTCGCCCCCACGGTCTTCGTGCACGACGCCTTCCCCGGCGGGTCCGGCTTCGCCCGGCGTGGCTTCGACGCCGCCCGGGACTGGATCGCGGCGACGCTCGCGGCGGTCCGCGACTGCCCGTGCTCAGGCGGCTGCCCGCTGTGCATCCAGTCGCCCAAGTGCGGCAACGGGAATTCCCCGCTCGACAAGAGCGGCGCCGTGCGGGTGTTGACGTTCCTCGCCGGCTCCTTCGGCTGAGCTCCGCCGCCCTCATCGGACCGGTCCCGCGCGCGCGGCGGCCCACGCGTTCCCGGATCCGAGGAGCGGCAGGTTGCTGGGCACCCGGACTCGCACCAGCACGACACCGCCCGGGTCCTGAACACACGACGCGATCCGGGCATCGTTGCGCCGCGCGACCTGCCCGGCGGCGCCACAGCCGTCCCCGGCACGAACGGCCTGCGCGGCGCCGGCGAGGGCGGCGAGGTCCGCCGCGCCCTGGGCCCGTGCCCGGGCCGAGTATGCCTGCACGAGTCCGGCGAGCACGATCGCGGCGAGCAGCGCGGCGCAGGCGACGGCGAGGGTGAGGACGGTGGCGGATCCGCGGTCCCGGCCCGCCCCACCGGCAGGCGTGTCGTTCATGGGGCCCTCCCGTCCGGCTCGGACGGCGTGGTGAAGGTCGAGTACACGCTCCACGGGCCGGCGAACAGGGCGAAGTCGACCGGGCAGGTGACGGTCACGCTCACCCAGGCGGCGTCGTCCTCGATCGCCACGCTCGCGGCGGATGCACTCGCCTCGGCGATCTGCACGATCTCCTCCCGCCCCTGCCCCAGGGCCGCCGCCCGGGTGGCGGCCCGCGCGGCGTCGGTGCACTGGAGCCGGGTGACCCCGGCGGCGAGCACCGTGAGCACGAGCACCAGCGCCACCACCACCGCGGGCAGCACGATCGCGAACTCCGCGGTGACGGCGCCGGCCTCGCGCGCCTTCCCACGACGCGTGCCCGCGGTGGTGGTCATCTCATCCTCCGACCGACAGCGCCCGCTGGATGATCTCCACCAGGAACCCGCGCACCTGATCGCTGCGCAGGATCACGAGCAGCAGGCCCGCGAACCCGGCCGCGGCCAGGGTCGCGATCGCGTACTCGGCGGTTGCCATCCCGGCCTGGGGAATCGCTCGCACGCGCCGCCACCGTGACCGGTACCCGGCCCGGCCGCGGCGCACGAGGCGCCGGAACTGATTGATCACCTTCATGGATGCTCCCTTCTCCTTCGATCACCGAAGCCGGGTTCCCGGCCCCGGGTGAGCCATCGGGCTCGATCCCACCGTGGCCGATCCGGGCGGGACCGTGCCGGAGCCCGACCCCGCGCTGTGGAGGGGCGGGGAGGCTGTGGACGGCCCGGCGTCTGCCGCACGCGGTGAGCGCGGCAGAGCAGGCACAGCAAACACAGCAGGCAGACCAGCAGGCACAGCAGGCAGACCAGCCGGAACGGCGAGTGGGGCACAGTGACCGCGGGTTCAGCCCAGGAGGCTCAGGCCGGAGCTCGCCAGCACGGGCACGAGCCCGAGCAGGACGAAGGCGGGCAGGAGGCACAGACCGACGGGCAGCACGAGCCGCACCCCGAGCCGGGCGGCGGCGGAGCGGGCCGCGGACCGGCGTTCGGACCGGACGGCCCGTGCCGACTGCACGAGCAGCCCGGTCGGGTCCACGCCGTCGCCCCACGCGGGCTCGAGGGTGGCCCCGAGCGGATGGTCTCCCCACGCCTGCGGCCAGGAGGAGCCGAGCTCGAGCGCCCGCGCCGCCGTTTCCAGGCGTGCCCCCTCGTTCCCGCCGAGCGCGGCTCCGACCACTCCGACGGCCTGCGGGATCGAGGCGCCCGCACGGAGTGCGACCGCGAGCAGGTCGATCACGACCGCCGGGTCGACCGAGCGCGGACGCGCGGCAGGGGGCGGGCGGCTCGACGGCGTGGGGACCGCGGCCCCCACGGTGCCGCGAGGAGCGCGGCCGCCGCGGCGACGAGGAGAGTGCTCAGCACGATGCTCATCGGCCGGCCCGTTCGGCACCGGCGACGAGGGAGTGGATCCACAGGTGGCCGGCGACGGTGAGTCCGATCGCGAGCAGCCCCACGGCCGCTCCCCACCATGATCCGAGCAGCCAGCCGAGCGGGTCGGCACCGAGACCCGTGCCGAGGACGAGCCCTCCGAGCGGCAGCCAGCCGAGGAGCCGGGCCGTGGCCCGCGGACCGCCGAGCGCTCCGGCCCGATCGGAGGCCGCCCGGCCCGCCTCCTCGATCCCGTCGGCGCAGGCGTCGAGGACCACGGCGAGCTCGGCCCCGAGACCGGCGGCCACCTCTCGGGCGGCCATCGCCGAGTCCACCGCGGTCCGGACGGCGGCCCCGCGGGACCGGCCGCCCCGGCGCCGCGTGTTCCGGGTGTCCACGCCCGTCAGCTCGGCGCGCAGCGCCTCGGCCACCGGCGGCGAGGCACCCCGCAACGACCGCTGCCAGGCGACCTCCGGCGCCATCCCGGCCCGCAGCCGAGCCGCCACCGCGACGAGCACGGTGCCCACCTCGTTCTCGGGCCGTCCGGTGGATCGGGCCCGCCGGACCGCCCGGAGGTGGCTCTCGAGCATCCGGGCGAGGCTCCACCGGCTCCGCGCGCGCCGCATCGAGCGGGCGGCCCGTGGCACCCCCGGTACGGCCCACAGGCTCATGGCGGCAACGATCGCGGCCCAGGCCGGCCATGCGGACCCGCCCATGTCACCCTCCCCCCGGGGCCGGCGCAACGCCCGCGTCATCGGCCCCGCCATCGACCCCGCCATCGGCCCTGTGACCGGCGCCGACATCGACCCCGTCGAGTCGTGCGGCGAGCGCCTGCCACCCCGGCCCGTAGCGCAGCCCGGCGGCGGTCACGGTCACGGCCCGCTCGGCCCGGAAGTCGGCGGTGAAGGTGGCCACGTGGTCGAGGTACCGCCGGCCGGACGAATCGCGGCGCAGGTGCACGAGCGCATCGATCGCGGCCGTCGCCTGGGCCGCGACGGCCGCGGCCTCCATGCCCGCGAGCGCGCCGAGGGCGAGGAGCCGGGCCGGCACGTCGGTCGCGGCGTTGGCGTGCACGGTGGCCAGCCCGCCGTCGTGACCCGTGTTGAGCGCCGAGAGCACCTCCCGCACCTCCGCGCCGCGGCACTCCCCGAGCACGAGCCGGTCGGGACGCATCCGCATGGCCGCGCGCACGAGATCGGCCAGCGCCACGGCACCCGCACCCTGCACGTTCGGCGGCCTCCCCTGCAGGTGCACGACATGGGGATGGTCCGGGGCGAGCTCGGCCGCCTCCTCGATGATGACGATCCGCTCGCTGCTCGGCACCCGGGAGAGGACCGCGGCCACGAGGGTCGTCTTGCCCACGCCCGCGGCTCCCGAGACGAGCATGTTCGCGCGGCGGCTGCGGAGCCGGTCGACGATCTCCGCGAGACGAGGATGGAGGAATCCGGCCGCGATGAGGTCCTGCCAGCGCCGCGCCCGGCGGTTGCCGGTGCGCAGGCTGATGTGCACGCCGCCGTCGACCAGCGGCGGCAGGACCGCGTGCAGGCGAGTGCCGTCCGGGAGGCGTCCGTCGACGATCGGGGCCGCCTCGTCGAGCCGCTGACCCGCGAGCGTGGCGAGCCGCACGGCGAAGCCGCGGGCGTCCTCGATCCGGGTGCCGGTCCGTTCCAGGCCGCGGCCGCGGTCCACCCAGATCGCGGCCTCGCCGTTGACGAGCACGTCGGTCACTGCGGGATCGTCGAGCAGCGGCTGCACGATCCGGCCGGCCCCGTGGATCTCCGCGGCCGCGTCGCGAAGCAGCCCCCACGTCGCGGCATCGCTGCGGGCAGGCGCGGCCCGGACGGCGCCGGTGAGGCTCCCGCCCGCGCTCACGAGGCGTTCCCGGATGCCCTCGAGCTCCCGGGGGCCCTGCGGCGGCGACACGGCACTCAGTCCGAGAGGTGCAGGTCGCGCACGAGCCCGCGAGCGAGCCGCACGAGCGGGCCACGACTCGCCTCCCCCGGCGCCAGTCCCCGCTCCATCGCCGCGGGAAGCGATCGTTCGGTGCGCATGGCGCCGGCGAGCGTGAGCCCGCAGAACTCGGCCATCTCCGCGGGGGTGAAGCCGTCGCGGATCGGCCCGCGCACCACGAGTCGCGCGTCCTGCCCGCGCACGAGTTCGGCCAGGCGCCGAGCTGCGGCCGCGGCGGGGCCGTCGGGAGTGGTGAGGACGAGCACGACGTCGCACCATTGCCCGGCGACTCCGGCCGCCACGGCATGCCGCGGCAGATCCAGGACGACCGCATCGTGGGACTGCGCCAGCGCCATGATCACCCCGTCCGCATTCGCCGTGAGCGCGGCCGGCCGGGTGTCGGTGCTCAGCACCCGCACTCCCATCCACACCGGGAGGGCGTTCGCGAGTTCGCCCGGGTCGATCGATCCCGCCCCCACGAGGTCGGGCCACCGCAGGCCCGGATGGCCCTCGATCCCGAGGAGCACCTCGAGCGGGGCGCCGTCCGCGCCGTCGACGAGCGCGACCGTCAACGCCTGGGCCGCGCTCACCCGAGCGAGGACCGCGGCGAGGGCGGAGGCCCCGAGGCCCCCGCGGCACCGACGACCCCGACGACTCGCGCCCGCACCCGCCGGTTGGCCGCGCGGGCGAGGGCGAGGAGCCGATCGGCCCCGGCCGGGAGGACGAGGGTGCCGGCCTCGATCTCACGAGTCCCCACCCGGGCGGATCGGTTGCCGGCGTGGCGCCAGCGCTCGTCCGCCCGATCGGCGCCGTCGAGGGCGAGGCCGACCTCCGCCGGAGGATCGGCATGGTCCGGATAGACCGCGACCGGCAGCCCGGCCACCGCCAGCACGGCCCGGACCGCCTCGATCGTCTCCGCCGACTCGCTCCGCAGCGCCACCGGTGTCTCGGCCATCTCGTCCTCCCCGTCGTCTCGGACCACCCTGACGCCTTCCCGTCCGCGCGTCACGGTCGCCCGCCCCGCCTGTGGACGGCCGCGCACCTTGTGGACACGGGGGCGGACACGTGGGCGGACAGGTGGGCGGACACAGGCACCGGACGGCGTGGCTCCTCACCCCGCGCGGGCTCCTCGCTACCGTGGTGCCTACGCTCAGTCCACTGGAGGCAGAATGTCCGAGCCGAACGATCCGCTCAGTTCCTACAGCGGCGCACGCGTCACACCCGCACCCCCCGAATCCGTGGCCGGCACCGGCCCCGAGATGTCGCAGCGCCCCGAGGGCGGGGACGCCGAGGACCGGGAGCAGCACGCCCCGGCCCCGTGGACACCGCAGACCACCGCCGCACCGAGTGCCGAGGACGACGAGGCCCTCCGGCAGGAACGCGCGCGCCGGTTCGGGCCGAGCCGCGACGAGGGCGGCGATCCCGCGGGCGGGAGCGATCCGGCCGGCGTCCCCGGCGAGGAGGAGCCCGCCTCGACCTTCGAGGACTCCGGGCCCGCGACGACCGCCTTCGGCCCGGGCTCCACCGAGCTCCTGGCCGAGGAGGAGTCCGCGCACACCCCGACCGGTCCGGTCACCCCGCTCCCGGCCTCCCCGGCCGGCGGCATCGGCTCGATCGGTGCCGTGCCCGCGACCCGGTCCATGCCCTCGACGCCCGTGGCCCACGTGAGCCCCCCGGAGCCCGCAGAGCCGGCCGACCCGTTCGAGGGCTTCAACGAGGGGCCGGAGTCCCGCGCGGCCGCCCACTGGTGGGTCGTGCTCGTCTCGCTCGTGTTCGTGCCCGTGGCCTGGTACCTCCTCGCCGACGGCGGCGAGCGCCTCTCGTGGAGCATCGAGCACAGCGAGACGGTGAACGTCTGGGCCTACGTCGAGCTCGGCGCCGGGCTGCTCGCGGCGATCATCGTGCTGCTCGCGGCGCGCTGGTCCTCGGTGGGCCCGATCATCCTGGGCTCGATCACGGCCCTCCTCGGCGCGGCCTACCTCGCGTTCCCCGACCGGGCACAGGACTTCCTCGCCGACTATGCCGAGATCTTCACCCGCCTCGGACAGTTCGGCCAGAACGTGCTCGACCACCTGCAGCGGGACGCCGTGACCGGACGCCTGCTCACCTTCGGGGTCGTCCTCATCATGGCGGGGGTCATCTCCCACGGCGCGCGCCGGCAGGGTCGCCGCGAGGAACGGATCCGTTCCGAGCTCGAGGGCTGAGCACCCGACCCGAGAAGAATTCTCGGTTTCGACATAAATCGTGGCGCCCGTCACGCACGCGCTGAAAATGGTTCTAGGCTGGTAGGCGTCAACGTCGCCATCGCTCCCGTCTGGAGGTCCCATGACCGAGCCAACCACTCCCGCCCTAGAGAACCTGCTCGAGGAACGCCGGGAGTTCCCCCCGCCCGCCGAATTCGCGGCCGCCGCGGTCGCCCAGCCCGAGATCTACGAACGGGCGGCGGCCGACCGCGAGGGGTTCTGGGCCGACCAGGCCCGCCGGCTGCTCACGTGGGACACACCGTTCACGCAGGTGCTCGACTTCTCCCAGGCCCCCCGGGCCTCCTGGTTCGCCGACGGCACCCTGAACGCCGCCTACAACGCCCTCGACCGGCACGTCGAGGCGGGGCGCGGCGACCGCGTGGCGCTGCTGTTCGAGGGGGAGCCGGGAGACACCGCCGCCCTGACGTATGCCGACCTGCTCGAGCAGGTCAAGCGCGCCGCGAACACGCTCGAGAGCCTCGGGGTCGCGACCGGTGACCGCGTGGCCATCTACCTGCCGATGATCCCCGAGGCGATCGTGGCGATGCTCGCCTGCGCCCGCATCGGCGCCCCCCACTCGGTCGTCTTCGGCGGGTTCTCGGCCGAGGCGCTCCACTCGCGCATCGTCGACGCGGACGCCCGCGTCGTCATCACCGCCGACGGCGGCTACCGCCGCGGCAAGCCCTCGGCCCTCAAGCCGGCGGTCGACGAGGCCCTCGAGCACGAGGACAGCCCGGTCGAGCACGTGCTCGTCGTGCGCCGCACCGGCCAGGAGGTCGCCTGGTCGAAGGGGCGGGACCTGTGGTGGCACGAGCAGCTCGAGGCCGCGAGCACCGACCACCGCGCCGTGCCCGTGCCCGCCGAGCACCCGCTGTACATCCTCTACACCTCCGGAACGACCGGGAAGCCGAAGGGGATCCTGCACACGACCGGCGGCTACCTCACCCAGTGCGCCTTCACCCACGAGGTCGTCTTCGACCTCAAGCCGGAGACCGACGTCTACTGGTGCACCGCCGACGTCGGCTGGGTGACCGGGCACTCCTACGTCACCTACGGCCCGCTCATCAACGGCGCCACCCAGGTGCTCTACGAGGGCACCCCCGACACGCCGCACCAGGGCCGCTGGTGGGAGCTCGTGGAGAAGTACGGCGTCACGATCCTCTACACCGCGCCGACCGCGATCCGCACGTGCATGAAGTGGGGCGAGGACATCCCGGCGAAGTTCGATCTCAGCTCGCTGCGCGTGCTCGGCAGCGTCGGGGAGCCGATCAACCCGGAGGCGTGGATGTGGTACCGCCGGGTCATCGGCGCCGACCGCACCCCCGTGGTGGACACGTGGTGGCAGACCGAGACGGGCGCCATCATGATCTCCCCGCTGCCCGGCATCACGGCCGCCAAGCCCGGCGCCGCCCAGACGCCGCTGCCCGGGATCAGCGCCCAGGTGTGGGACGAGGCCGGCGCGGACGTCGGCCCCGGCGGCGGCGGATACCTCGTGCTCACCGAGCCGTGGCCGTCGATGCTCCGTGGGATCTGGGGCGACGAGCAGCGCTACAAGGACACGTACTGGTCCCACTTCGAGGGCACCTATTTCGCGGGCGACGGCGCCAAGTACGACGACGACGGCGACATCTGGCTGCTCGGCCGGGTCGACGACGTCATGAACGTCTCGGGCCACCGGCTCTCGACCACCGAGATCGAATCGGCCCTCGTCTCCCACGACTGGGTCGCCGAGGCCGCCGTCGTGGGCGCGAGCGACGACACGACCGGCCAGGCGGTCGTCGCGTTCGTCATCCTGCGCCACGAGGCGGTCGCGGAGGCCGGAGGCGGCGGCGAGGAGGTCGTGGCCACGCTGCGCGCCCACGTGGCCAAGGAGATCGGCCCGATCGCCAAGCCGCGCTCGATCCTCGTGGTGGGCGAGCTTCCCAAGACGCGTTCGGGCAAGATCATGCGCCGGCTGCTGCGCGACGTGGCCGAGAACCGGCCGGTCGGCGACGTGACGACGCTGGCGGACAACTCGGTCATGAACCTGATCCAGGAGGGCCTCGCCGGCGGCTCCGGCAGCTGAGCGCTCGACCTACGGACGGCGTCACTCACCCGCGCGGGCGAGTGACGCCGTCCGTTCGCTCCCTCTCGCACGGCGCCCGGTAACCTGGCGCATGTGACTGCTGATCCTGCCGTGATCGCCCCGCCCGGGGACTGGGTGCACCGAATGGTCGCCGCGAACGGCTCCCGCTTCCACGTGGCGTGCGCGGGACCGGCCGACGGGCCGCTTGTGCTGCTGCTGCACGGCTTCGGCCAGTTCTGGTGGAGCTGGCGGGCCCAGATTCCCCGGCTGGCACGCGCGGGCTACCGCGTGGCCGCGATGGACCTGCGCGGCTACGGATCCTCCGACAAGACCCGCGGCCGCTACGACCTGCCCACCCTGACCGCGGACGCCGCCGGCGTGATCCGGGGCCTCGGGGCGGCGAACGCCGTGGTCGTCGGCCATGGCTTCGGCAGCCAGATCGCCTGGTCGCTGCCGTCCCTGCATCCGGGCGTCGCCCGCGCGATCGTGCCGATGTCCTACCCGCATCCCGCGTCGCTGTGGTCGGCGCTGATCCGCGGCCGGGGCGGGGTCGCGCTCAACTTCTTCAGCTTCGCCCAGACCCCGTGGCTGCCGGAGAACCGGCTCATCGCCGGGGACCTCATGGAGTTCATCCTGACCGAGTGGTCCGCGCCGGGCTGGGAGCCCGTGGGTGTGGCCACGTATCAGCAGGCCGCCCGGATCCCGTTCGTGGCGCATTCGGCCTTCCAGCAGGTGCGCTGGCTCACCCGCGCCCGGCTCGGCGGGCCCGGTCGGGCGTTCCTGCGTTCGCTGGCCGGCCCGGTCGGGGTGCCGACGCTGCTCCTGCACGGCCGGGCGGACCGGTTCGTGCCCTCGCAGGCGACCGCGAACGAGCGGGAGCGGGTGGGCGCGGGGTACAAGCGCCTGCTCATCGACGACGCGGGGCACTTCCTGCCCGAGGAGGCCGCCGACCAGGTGACCGGGGCGCTGCTGCGCTGGCTGCCGGGCGTCACGGGCTGAGACGGGCCGCAGGTGTCGGCGTCTCCCGGGCGCGCGGAGGCGGCCCACCCGGAACTCCTCGCGCACACGCGGCCGATGTCCGCCACCGGCCGCCGACTCGCCCGTATGCTGGCTGCTGGTGCGGGCTGACCGATAAACCTGGCAGACTGTGCGCTATCTCACACGGAAGGGTGCTGCACACAATGGACGAGTCTATCGTTCGAGCCGCTCCGCTCTTCGCGGAGCTAGGTGATCAGAGTTACCTGGCGGTTCGCGAGCGGATGCAGGAGTCGACCTATCGGCGTGGAGAGGAGATCTTCCGCGAAGGCTCCCCCGGCGATCGCCTCTACATCATCGGCGCGGGCAAGGTGAAGCTCGGCCACACCGCCCCCGACGGCCGCGAGCATCTGCTGGCGATCCTGGGGCCCGGGGAGATCCTCGGCGAGGTCTCCCTCTACGATCCGGGCCCACGCACAGCCACCGCGACCGCGCTCGCCAAGACCACGGTGGTGGAGCTGCAGCACACCGATCTGCTGCGGGTGCTCGACGCCCGCCCGGAGATCTCCCAGCACCTGCTGCGTTCGCTGGCGATCCGGCTGCGACGGACGAACAACAAGGTCTCCGACCTCATCTTCTCCGACGTGCCCGGCCGCGTCTCGCGGGCGCTGCTCGACCTGGGCGCGCGCTTCGGCCAGCAGACCGAGCGGGGGCTGCGGGTCACGCACGACCTCACGCAGGAGGAGCTGGCCCAGCTGGTCGGGGCCACCCGCGAGACCGTGAACAAGGCGCTGGCGGAATTCTCCTCCCGCGGCTGGCTGCAGCTCGACGGCCGCTCCGTCGTACTGCTCGACATCCCCAAGCTCCGCCGCCGCGCGCGCTGACGAACGTCGGTCGCGTCCGACCGCGACGCACCCGAGCCCGCCGATCGTGACGATCGGCGGGCTCGGGCCTACGCAGGGGCGTGCGGCTACCGGTTGTCGGCCGGCGCGGCGCGGCCGACCTCGAAGACGACCTCGACCTCGACCGCGGCTCCGAGCGGGAGTTCGGCGACACCGACCGCCGAGCGGGCGTGCGGGGCGCCGAAGACCTCGCCGAGGAGATCCGAGGCGCCGTTGATCACCGTGGCCTGGTCCGAGAACCCCGCCGCCGAGGCGACGAACCCGGTCACCTTGACCGGCCGGACGAGTGCGTCCACGCCCCCGGCGACGGCCGCAGCGGCGGCGATGGCATTGAGGGCGCACACGCGCGCGGCCGCGGCGGCCTCCTCCACGTGGACCTCGGCGCCGAGGTGGCCGCGGCTGAGCAGCTCCCCCGCCTCGATGGGCAGCTGCCCACTCGTGTACACGTAGCCGCCCGTGAGCACGGCCGGCACGTAGTTGGCGACCGGCAGCGTCACCGGCGGCAGCTCGATGCCCAGTTCCTCCAGCCGCGCCGATCGCGACCCGTCCGCGACCCCGCTCACTGCGTCGGCCGCTTCAGGTAGGCGACGAGGCCGTTCCCGTCCGGGCCGGTCACGACCTGGACGAGTTCCCAGCCGTCGCTACCCCAGTTGTCGAGGATCGCCTTGGTGTTGTGGATGATCAATGGCACGGTGGCATATTCCCAAGTGGTCATGGCCCGATCTTACGGATCGACGCCCCGTCCTGTCCCGGGACCTTCGACCGGCCCGCCGATCACCCGGCGATCGCCCGCCGATCACCCCGTGTGCGCGTGCACTCGGCGCCGCTGCGGCAGCGGCCACCGCTGCAGGATCATCTCGGTCAGGTGGTCGCGATCCCATTCCGCGAGCGCCTCGCGCCACGATTCCACGGACGGCGCCCGGCGCAGCAGGGCGCGCCGTTCCCGCTCGGTCATTCCGCCCCACACGCCGTACTGGATCCGGTTGTCCAGTGCGTCCACGAGGCATTCGAGTCGGACCGGACAGGCGAAACACACCTCACGCGCCTGGCGCTGCGCGGATCCTTGCACGAAGAGCTCGTCGGGCTCCTGTGACGCGCACGCCGCACGGGCCGTCCAACTCTGGTCGTCTTCGTAATCCATAATTCACACCCCCGGTCGGTTCCGCATCCTTACGGAACGACTGATCTTCTTAATCCAAAAGCTAGATCACCGCCCATGAAGACACAACCTCCGGCGCGTTTCGGCCACGATGTGGGCAGAACCCACTCACCTAGTGGACTTTCTCGGCGCGACGCCTCCGACCCCTCGACGGCCGCCCCGTCACGGCTTCTTCACAAGCTCTTCGTCGGTCGATCGGGGCCGGGTGCTTAGACTGAGCCCCATGTCTTCTCCGACCCGGCCCGGAGGTCCCTCCGGCGCGAGCGGCCCGCGGACGCTGTCCGCGTTCGTCGCCTTCCTGTTGTTCGCAGGCCTCGGCGGCCTCCTCACGGCCGGTGTCGTCATGCCTGCCGTCGCCGCCGTCGGCCAGGTGACCGAGGCGTCGTCCCGGCTCTTCGACGAACTGCCCGCGGACCTCGGCAACGAGACCATGTCGGACCAGAGCGTGCTGCTCGACCGCAACGGCGACGTGCTCGCCCGGTTCTACATGTGGAACCGCATCGTCGTTCCGATGGCGGAGATCGCGCCGATCATGGGCAAGGCCGTCGTCGCGGTCGAGGACCGCCGCTTCTTCGAGCACGGCGGGGTCGACCCGGAGGGCCTGGCGCGGGCCGCCGTCAACAATCTCTCCGGCGGTGACACCCAGGGCGCCTCGACCCTGACCCAGCAGTACGTGAAGAACGTGCTCGTGGAGCACAGCCGGATCCAGCAGGACGAGGAGTCCTACGAGGAGGCGACCGAGGCCACGATGGGGCGCAAGCTGCGCGAGGCGAAGCTGGCGATCGCGGTGGAGAAGTCCCGATCGAAGAAGGACATCCTCGAGGGCTACCTGAACATCGCCCAGTTCGGCGTCGGCGTCTGGGGCGTCGAGGCCGCCTCCCAGTACTTCTTCGGGCACTCCGCCAAGGATCTGAGCATCAGCGAGGCCGCGCTGCTCGCGGGGGTGACGAACTCCCCCTCGACCTACGACCCCGAGCGCAACCCGGAGGCGTCCCAGGAACGCCGGGACCGGGTGCTGCGCCTCATGCAGGAGCAGGGCATCATCACGGAGGACGAGCGGGCCGAGGCCACCGCGCTCGACGTCGAGGACATGCTCGAGGTGCACGAGACCTCGAGCGGCTGCGAGGCGGCCGGGAACTCGGCCTACTTCTGCCAGTACGTGCGCGACGTCATCCTCGACGACCCGGTCTTCGGCGAGACCCGGGCCGACCGGTCCCGGCTGCTGCTGCAGGGCGGGCTGACGATCAAGACGACGATCGATCCGGCGATGCAGAAGAACGCGTACAAGGCGCTCACCGACGCGATCCCCGTCGACGACAGCTCCGGCATCTCGAACGCGATCTCCACGGTCGAGCCCGGCACGGGCGAGATCCTCGCGATGGCGCAGAACACGAAGTTCGGCAAGCCCACGAAGAAGCACCCGCGCAACACCGAGGTGAACTACAACACCGACCAGAACTACGGCGGCTCGAGCGGCTTCCAGGTCGGTTCGACGTTCAAGGCCTTCGTACTCACCGCCTGGCTCCAGGCCGGCAAGTCGCTCATGGACCCGATCAACGGCTCCCGCGGCCAGCACTTCCCGCCGAGCGTGTGGACCTACGACGGCTGCACCAACTGGCGCCCCGGGAGCGTCTACTCCCCGAACAACGTCGAGGGGACGGGCGGGCGGATGACCGTGCTGCAGGCGACGAAGATGTCGGTCAACACCGCGTTCGTCAACATGGCCAGCCAGCTGAACATGTGCGACATCGCCGATACGGCCGCCTCCATGGGGGTGCACCTGGCGACCGGGCCGAACGAGTACGGCGACCCCTTCAACTTCAACCCGTCGATGGTGCTCGGATCGAACACGATCGCACCGCTGACCATGGCGGCCGCGTTCGCCACGTACGCGGCCAACGGCACCCACTGCACGCCGGTCGCGATCCTCTCGGTGACCGACCGCAACGGCGAGGAGCTGCCCGTGCCGGAGGCCGACTGCAAGGAGGTGCTCGACCCGAAGGTCGCCGCCACGGTCAACTACGCGCTCAACAAGGTGACCGACGCCGGCGCCACCGGGGATGCGGCCAGGCTGCCGAACCGGCCCGTGGCCGGAAAGACCGGAACCGCGAACGAGGACATGGCCGCCTGGTTCGTCGGCTACGTGCCGCAGGCCTCGACCGCCGTGTGGGTCGGCCACTCCGAGGGGTCGATCCCGATGATGCGGGTGACGATCAACGGCCAGTACTACCACCTCGTCTACGGCGGGAAGATGGCCGCGCCGATCTGGCAGAACTACATGGAGCCCTCGGTCAAGGACTGGAAGGTCGAGAAGTTCGCCAGCCCGCAGGACAAGCTCATCTACGGCGAGCGCGTCCAGGTGCCCTGGGTGCTCGGGCTGAGCGAGCAGGACGCCCGGGCCCGGCTCGAGTCCGCCGGCTTCCGCGTGCAGGTCGGCGACCCCGGGCTGAGCGACCAGTACCCCCGCAAGGGTGAGGTGGCGTGGCAGTCGACGACCGGCAAGGAGCGACCGGGCGCCCAGGTGACGATCCGGGTGAGCGCCGGTCCCGTGACCCAGCAGGGCGGCGACGACAAGGGCGACGACGACAAGGGCCGGAACCGGGGCGACAACGGGAACAACGGAGACCAGGACTGATGCGCGGCCTCGCCCGGGCGGCCCTCGCCGTGGGAGCCGCCGGGGCGGGCGTGCTCGCCTGGTCCCTCGTCGAGGCCGAGGCCTACACGCTGCGCCGCTACACGGTGCCAGTGCTGCCGCCCGGCGCCCGGGCCCGCACGATCCTGCACCTGTCCGATCTGCACCTGCTGCCCCGGCAGCAGCGCCGCGTCGACTGGGTGGCCTCCCTCGCGGCCGAGCGGCCCGATGCGGTCATCACCACCGGTGACAACCTCGCGAGTCCCCGCGCGCTGCCCACGGTGCTCTCCGCGCTGCTGCCCTTCCTCCACCTGCCCGGCGCGTTCGTGACCGGCTCGAACGACTTCGTGGCCCCCGAGTGGAAGAACCCGCTGCGCTATCTCAGCGGGCCCTCCCAGAAGCACCGCGCCCCCTCCGAGCCGAACCTGCCGGGGGATGAACTCGTCGGCGCGCTCACGGCCGCCGGATGGCAGCACCTGGACAACGCCCGCGGCCGGCTCGACCTCGACGGGGTGCACCTCGACCTCGTGGGCACCGGCGACGCCCACATCGACGCCGACCACTACCCCGCCCCCGCCGATCCGCCCGCCGGCGGGGCGCCGTCCGTGCGCATCGGCGTGACCCACGCGCCGTACGCGCGCGTGCTGCGGGCGATGGCGGACGACGGAGCTCGCCTCGTGCTCGCCGGTCACACCCACGGCGGCCAGGTCTGCGTGCCGGGCCTCGGCGCGCTCGTGACCAACTGTGATCTTGATCGCCGCCGCGCGAGCGGGCTGCACCCCTGGCCGGGTCGGCCCGGACGGCCGGGCGCGGGTGCGGCGGGACCGGACGACCTGTGGTTGCACGTGAGCGCGGGCCTGGGAACCTCACCGTTCACGCCCGTTCGGCTCGCCTGCCGGCCCGAGGCCACCCTGCTCACGCTCGTGCCGGAGACCGCGGCGGGCTGACCGCCCGGGCGGGGTGCGGCCACCCGGCGTCACGCGGGCGGCCCGGTTCGCACCGGTGGCTGATTTCGCCGATCACCCCCTCCTCCGCTACAGTGTTCCTTGGTCATCGGGGTGTGGCGCAGCTTGGTAGCGCGCTTCGTTCGGGACGAAGAGGTCGTGGGTTCAAATCCCGCCACCCCGACCAAGAGAAGTCCCGGAGGCCCCTCGGCCCCCGGGACTTCTTCGATGCGCTACTCGCAGCCCACGCCGTCGCCGTCGCGGTCCAGCTTGCGGGTGTATCCCGGCTGGCCCGCGAAGATCGGCGCGGCACCTGCCGCCCGGACCGCAGTGCAGTTCTTGTAGTAGACCGGCTCGGGGTCGGGCTTGGGCGCCACCGGCTTCGGCGCCGCGGGCTTCGGCTCCACCGGCTTCGGCTCGGCGGGCTTGGGCGCCACCGGCGTGGGCGCGGCCTCGTCCTCGATCTGCCGGCTCGCCTCGACGATCACCAGCTCGTCGCCGGACTCGGGCAGCGGCTCGTCCGGGCAGGCCTGGAGCACACGGCCGATCGCGTCGTATTCGGCCTGCGTCACCCAGAGGTCGTAGGACGTCTTGACCGCGACCTGGCGGGCGACGTACGTGCACCGGAAGCCCTTGTTCGGGGGGAGCCACGTGGCCGCATCCCCGTCGCCCTTGGCCTGATTCGCCGGTCCGTCGACCGCGAGCAGGTTGAGCGGGTCGTTCGCGAAGCGGCGGCGGGTGGCGTCGTCGAGTTGTTGCGCGCCCTTCTGCCAGGCGTCGGAGAGCGCGACGACGTGATCGATCTGGACCGCCCGCGAGGTTCCCTGGCCGCGCCGGAAGTCGATCGTGGTCGCCGTATAGGGGTCATCGAGCACGCCGGTGAGAACGACGCATCCAGCTGTTCCCGGCTTGACGGTCGTGACGGTCAGATCGCGGGCGAGGATGTCGTTCCTCGTGTCGCAGCCGTTCCGGTCGATATCGACCCATCCCGATCCGAAGAGGTCGCGGTCGTATCCGGTCTTCGGTGCGCGTCCCTTGATCGGCAGGGTCGCGAGGGCCGCGAGCGCCGTGCCGCCGTCCGCCTCGGCCACGGCGGCCTCGAGCACCTCGGACTCGGCGCCCGACGATACGCCCGGTGATGCGCCCGGCGATGCACTCGTCGTTGCGCTCGGGGTCGAGGACCCAGTCTCCCGATCCGCACCGGGTTCGACCGTCACGGTCTGACCGGCACCGCTCAGGCCTGCAGGCGCCTGGGTGGCCCGGGTGGCGTCGAGGCTCCCCGGCGCGTCACCGGCCCCCCGCACCCCGGCTGCGACGCCCCCGGTCGCGATCAATGCCACTACTGCCACACCGGCGGCCACCTGTGCGATGGTCCGCCGGCCCAGCGGCGCCGGGCCGTCCGGTCGGGACTCCCGTCGACTGCGCGCCGCGGCGAGTTCCGCCCGGAGGGCGAGCACGATCGCATCCGTTCCCTCCGG
The DNA here is from genome assembly GCF_009660225.1 of Pseudactinotalea sp. HY158. NCBI lineage: Bacteria > Bacillati > Actinomycetota > Actinomycetes > Micrococcales > Cellulomonadaceae > Pseudactinotalea > Pseudactinotalea sp. HY158. The sequence continues at coordinate 377,045 of NZ_CP045920.1, read as the reverse complement.
TCGAGCCCCCTGGGCGCGTCGAACGAGGACGTCGAGGACCGCTCGCCCGGCCGGCTCGACCTCCGCCGGGAATCGGAGGCCGCAATCGAGGGCGCGGGTGCTCACGGGCAGCAGGACCCACCTGGGCTCGACCTCCATGCGTTCGACCGTCGCCCACCTCCATACCCGCGCACGCCCGCCCTCCCCGAGAAAGCGGGCGGCCTTGTCGGTGATGAGCAGGTCGCCATCGCCCACGACTATCGGAGTCCTCACCCCCGACCGTCCGCGAAGTTCGATCAATTGCACGCCGGGGAAGGTGAATGACACTCGCTCGCCCGCGGGAATCCGCGAATCCGACCACGAGTCGGCGTGCCCGTCCAACAACTGCACGACCCTCGTGGCGACGTCCTCGTCGAAAGGCGGAGGGTCCGCGGGGGTGTGGTGACGCACCCACAGCCACCTCACCCCGACCGCGAGCAGGACGGCCAGATACAGCCCCTCGAAGACCCATCCCAGGGTCGTGCGCGCCGTCGACGGATCCGCCGCCCCGAGCAGCCCGGCGAGCCACGTTCCCAGAAGATACGGCCACACCGCCGCGAACACGAGAACGGCCACCGCGAGTACGACGACAATGAGCCCACCGAGCGCGCGTCCGCTCGAATTCTTTGCCAAATCCGCTGTCCTTCACCTGTCGACGCGGACCGTCGACGGCGCGCGATATTGTTATGTCCTCGCATCGTAGGACAATTCACAGGTACGTCATGACACGACCCGCTACAGTGCGATCACATGCGCCATATGCCGTCGAGCGAGCTCGTCAGCCTCATCTCGTTTCTTGCCGTGCTGCTCATCTTCTTCAGCATCGACATTCGCAGCCGCACGCCCGGCGATCAATGGCACGCGCGGCTGTTCGAATACTCCTCCCGCATCGGCGGCATCTCCACCGCGGCCGCGCTCACCCTCGGCTGGGTCGACATGTTCCTCCCCGACGACAGCGAGCGGATCCACGTCGCGCTCGTGGCGATTCCGGGCTCGCTCGGCGTGCTGTGCGCGATCATCCTCGGGGTCGAGATGCTCTTCCTGCGGGACGGGCGACCGGGCTCGGCGAACGATTCCTGACCCCCGCACGGGGCACGCGGGGGATCCGCGTGGCTACCGGGGACCGGGCACGGAGCGTTGCGCGGGCCCGGAGTACTCGCTCAGCGGCCGGATGAGGGCGTTGTCGGCCCGCTGCTCCATGATGTGGGCGGTCCACCCGACCACCCGGGCCGCCACGAACAGCGGCGTGAACGTCGAGGAGTCGAAGCCGAGCAGGTGATAGGCGGGACCGGCCGGGTAGTCGAGGTTCGGCTTGATGTCCTTCCGCTCGGCCATCTCCGTCTCGAGCGCGGCGTACATCCGACCCAGGTCGGCCCGGTCGTGTCGGGTGACGAGCTCGTCGAGTACGGCCTTCATCGTGGGCACGCGGGAATCACCGTTCGTGTACACCCGGTGGCCGAAGCCCATGATCTTGCGGTGGTTCGCCAGCGCCTCGGTGAGCCACTCCTCGACCCGGTCGGCCGAGCCGATCTCACCGAACGCCGCCATGACCGCCTCGTTCGCGCCCCCGTGCAGCGGCCCCTTGAGCGCCCCGACCGCGCCGGTCACGGCCGAGTGCAGGTCCGCCTCCGTCGAGGTGATGACCCGGGCCGTGAAGGTGGAGGCGTTGAAGGAGTGCTCGGCGTAGAGGATCATCGACGTCGCGAAGGCCCGCTCGTCCACCGCCTCCGGCGCCCGACCGAACGTCATCGCGAGGAAGTTCGCGGCATATCCCAGGTCCGGATCGGGCGCGACCGGCTCCTGGCCGCGGCGGCGCCGCTGATCGAGTGCGACCACGGTCGGGAGCTGGGCGAACAGCCGGATCGCCTTGGCCTGCTCGGCCTCCGGGGAGGAGTCGGCTGCGGCCGGGTCGTGCGCGCCGAGCAGGGAGACGGCGGAGCGCACCACGTCCATCGGGTGCGCCCCCGTCGGGGTCTCGAGGAGGGCGCGCACGACCGGCTCGGGCAGGTCCCGCTGGGAGCGTTCCCGCTCACACAGGTCGGCCAGCTCCGCGGGGCTCGGCAGGTCGCCGCGCCAGAGCACGTGGGCCACCTCCTCCACGGTGCACGTCGCGGCGAGCTCCTGCACGGGGTAGCCCCGGTACAGCAGCGAGTTCGTGTCGGGGTCGACCTTGGAGATCGCGGTCTCATCGGCCACGACCCCGACCAGCCCCTTGTGGATGTCACTCATCGGATCCTCCTTGCGTTGGCGGCCGGTACGTGTAGATCGCGTCGTCGAAGACGTTGTAGCCGGCGTAGTCGAGCAGGTCGTACAGCTCGGCACGGGTCTGCATCCGATCGACCACCCCGGCCTGGCTCCCGTCGGCCGCGATCCGGGCGAGGCCGGCGTCCGCGGCGCCCATCGCCAGCCGCAGCAGCGTGACCGGATAGATGACCATCCGCACCCCGGCCCCGCGCAGCTGCTCGAGGGTGAACAGGTCGGACTTGCCGAACTCGGTCATGTTCGCGAGTACGGGCACGTCGAGTGCTCCGGCCACGGCGGCGAACTCGTCGAGGTCCCGCAGCGCCTCGGGGAAGATCGCCTCGGCCCCGGCGGCCACGAGCGCCCGCGCCCGGTCGATCGTCGCGTCCAGGCCCTCGATCGCCCGGACATCGGTGCGCGCGATGAGCAGGAAGTTCTCGTCCCGGCGCGCGGCCGCGGCCGCGCGTATCCGCTGCGCGGCCGTATGGACGTCGACCACCGCCTTCCCGTCGAGGTGGCCGCAGCGTTTGGGGTTGACCTGGTCCTCGATGTGGGCGCCCGCGATGCCGGCGTCCTCGAGCAGCTGGATCGTGCGGGCCACGTTCATCGGCTCCCCGAAGCCGGTGTCGGCGTCGACGATCGCCGGCAAGTTCGTGACGCGGGCGATCTGCCCGGCCCTCCCCGCGACCTCGGTCGCCGTCGTCAGCCCGATGTCCGGCAATCCGAGGTCGGCCGAAAGCACCGCACCGGACACGTACACGCCGGCGAATCCGTGTTTTTCGACGAGGCGAGCCGACAGCGGGTTGAACGCACCCGGGAACTGGAGGACGTCGTCCATACGCCGTGCCTCGTTCAGGGCCTCGCGCAGCAGACGCCGCCGCTCGGCGGCGGAGGTGCGGGCGTGGAGCATCAGAACAACCCCCTCGGCGAGGTGGCCGCGGCGATGAGGCCCGGCGGGGCCACGACGTTGAGGCGGCGGACCGCCTCCGGGTCGAGGACGGGCAGGGCCGTGGCCAGATCGAGGAACCGGTCGATTTCGGCGGGCTCGAGCACGGGGCCGGCGAGGTCGTGGAACTTGTCGAGGTACTGGGCGCGCGCGAACGGCCGGGCGCCGCGGGGGTGGGCGTCGGCGACGTCGATCTCGGCGGTGAGGGTGCGGCCGTTCGTCAGGGTGATCTCGAGGCGTCCGCCGAACGCCCGCTCGGCGGGATCGGCCGCGTGGTAGCGGCGGGTCCAGTCGGGATCCTCGGCCGTGCTGATCTTCCGCCAGAGCTCGACCGTGTCGGGGCGGGCCGCGCGCTCCGGCCGGTAGGAGTCGACGTGGTGCCAGGCGCCGTCCTGGAGGGCGACCGCGAGGATATAGGGAAGGGAGTGGTCGAGGGTCTCGCGGGAGGCCGTGGGGTCGTATTTCTGCGGGTCCCTCGCACCCGAGCCGATGACGTGGTGGGTGTGGTGGCTCGTGTGGAACACGATCGCGGCGACGTTGTCCGGGTCGGTCACCTCGGGATGCTCCGCGCGGACGCGGCGGGCGAGGTCGATGGGCGCCTGCGACTGGTACTCGGCCGAATGCTCCTTCGTGTACGTCTCGAGGATCGCGCGCTTGGGCTCGCCGGGGGCGGGCAGCGGCACCGTGTAGTGGGCGTCGGGGCCGTCGAGGAGTCGGGCCACGACGCCGTCCTCCCCCTCGTAGATCGGTTCCGGCGAGCTCTGGCCGCGCATCGCCCGGTCGACCGACTCGATCGCGATCTTCCCGGCGAGGGCGGGGGCGTAGGCCTTCCAGGTGGAGATGTGGCCCTTGCGGGACTGCCGCGTGGCGGTGCTCGTGTGGAGGGCCTGGCCGATGGCCTGGAAGATCGTGGTCTCCTCCAGCCCGAGCATGGTGCCGATCCCGGCCGCCGCCGCCGGCGCGAGGTGCGCGACGTGGTCGATCTTGTGGGCGTGGAGGCTGATCGCCTTGACGAGGGAGACCTGGATCTCATAGGCCGTGGCGATGCCGCGCACGAGGTCGGCCCCCGTGGCCCCGACGTGCTGGGCGGTCGCGACGAGCGGGGGGATGTTGTCGGCCGGGTGCGAGTAGTCGGCGGCGAGGAACGTGTCGTGGAAGTCGAGTTCGCGCACGGCCACGCCGTTGGCCCAGGCCGCCCACTCCGGTCCGTAGCTGCCCTCGACCCCGAACACGGCGGCGCCCGGGCGGTACGGATGGGCGCGGGCCTGGGCGCGGGCGGCCACGACCGGGGCGCGGGCGAGGGAGGCGGTGGCCACGGCGGCGTTGTCGATGACCCGGTTGACGATCATCTCCGCGACGTCCTCGTCGACGGCGACCTGGTCGGTGGCCAGTTCGGCGAGCCGCCACGCCAGCTGGCCGGTGCGGGGCAGGTCGTCGGCGCTGGGGTGGACGTGGAGGTCGTGGACGAGGGCCATGCCTCCTTCCTATGCGCCCGGGCCGGATGTGGCAAGGGTCACGTCCGGGCGGGGCCCGGGGAGGCGTTCGGGCGCCGCCTACACTGGCGGCATGCGTCTCATTCGGGTCCCCGCTCGCACGATCGTCCTCCTCGCGTCGGCATTCGCGGCCGCGCTGCTGCTGCTTCCCCTCCTCGGCGCCCCCGCTCTCGCACACAGCGCGCTCACCGGCGCCGTCCCCGGCGAGGGGGATCAGCTGGCGAGCACCCCGGGGGAGGTGACGCTCACGTTCAACGAGGACATCACCGACCTGGGCACCGAGGTCATCGTGACCGGCCCGAACGGCGACATCCTCTCGGCCGGGAAGGTCGAGGTGGAGGGCCCCACGATCACCCAGCGGCTCGTGAGCTCCCGGCCGGCGGGCGCCTACACCGTGACCTGGCGGGCGGTCTCCGCCGACGGGCACCCGATCTCGGGCGAGTACACGTTCACCTCGTCCGAGGACGTCGGCGGCGCCACGCCGACGGGCGACGCGGCCGAGACCGAGACCGAAGCGCCCGAGGAGACGACGCCCGCGGTGGAGGTCGGCCACGAGACGACCGACTCCCCGGTGCTCAAGTGGGCGATCGTGCTCGGCGGTGCCGCGGCCTTCGCCGCTATCGTCGCCGTCGTCATTCAGAAGCGGCGCCGCGACCTGGGGCAGTAGCCCGAATCGTTCGCAGCGCCGCCGCGCCCGGGCTCGCTGCGCGTCCGTCGGGGCATGGCTGCCGGCCCTTCCGCCGCGGAGCCTCGCGCTCGGGCCGCTCGGGCCGCTCGGGCCTCCGGCCGCTCGGACCGCTCCCCCGCGGGAATGTCGGTGGCCGCTGAGACGATGTCTGCTATGGAGATGGAGCAGCTCGCGGGTGAGGTGGTCGACGATTCGGCCATGGTCGCCCGGCTGCGCGAGGGCCGTGAAGCCGTGGATCGGTGGACGATCGAGCGGTTCGCGCTGGCGGCGATGTGGGTCGAGCGGCACCCGTTCGTCCTCGCCGCCGACGAGGACACCGAGGAGGCCCTCGACCACGAGCCGCTGCTCGTGGTCGACGCCACGCTCGGGTTGAAGGCCGCATGGGAACAGGTCGAGCACGACGCCCGCCGCCGTGAGGCCGACGCGATCCACGCGGCCACCGATCCGGCCGTCGAGGCCGCCGTCGATTCGGCCGTGGCTCCAGCCGTGGATCCAGCCGTGGATCCAGGGGCGGGTTCCGGCCGGCGGGGGTTGTGGACCGTGGAGGAGTTCTCGATCTCGGCGTTCGCCGCCGCGGTCGGGATGGGCCTGGAGGCCGCCGAACGGCTCCTGCTCGAAGCCGAACAGCTCCGCTCCCGGCTCCCGCGCCTGTTCGCGCGGGTGCTGGCGGGGCGGGTGCGGGTGTGGCGGGCCCGCCGGATCGCCGCCTCGACCCTGTACCTCTCGGTCGAGGCCTGCTCGTTCGTCGATTCCGAGCTCGAGCTCGTTCCGGTCGTCTTCGGCGGCACGCAACTCGATGGCTTGATCAAGGAGGCCCTCATCCGGCATATGCCGAGCGAGTACGAGTCGCTCCAGCAGGCCGCGGCCGCCGGCGAGCCACGTGATGTCGTCTTCCGTCACGCCGACACCGCCGCCGGAGACACGCGTATGAGCGCGGTCCTGCCTGCGGTCGATGCGCGGATCCTGCAGGACGTGATCGACCACCTCGCCCAGAACATCACGGACCAGGGCCGCCTCCTTCCGGCCGGGGAACGCCGCGCGTATGCCCTGGGTGACCTCGCCCGCGCGCGCTCCGGCCAACCGCCCCTCGTCCCCGGGCCCGGCTCTGCCCCGCCGGACGTGCAGTTGCACGGGAAGGCGGACGTCCCGGACGGCAAGCAGCTGGGCGGGCAGCCGGGCGGGCAGCCGGGGGCGTTCGTCCCCACCAGCTCGCCGCCCGGTGCCGCAGCCGGACCCGGCGCAGCAGTCGGGCCCGGCGCAGCAGCCGGGCCCGGCGAGCGAGCCGGATCGGCGAGCACCGACGGCACGAGCGTGCCACGCGGGCGGATCCTTATGTACCTCCACCTCCAAGCCACCGACCTCTGGCTCGCGGGGCATGGCTCGGGCAACGACCTCGGCCAGAGCCGGCTGCGCCGGGTACCGGTGCGGGTCGAGGGGAGCGGCCCGGCCCGAGGGGCGGTCGTGTCCGCCGAGGAGCTCGCATCGATGTTCCACCGGCCCAGCACGCTCCTTCCGGTCACCGCGCCCGCGACCGCCCTCGCAGGCACCGGCTCGGCCGGCGGCGACGGTGCGACTGCGCCCGGGGCACCCGGTCACGAGGGCGCAGGTCTGCCCGCGACAGCCGATGGCCACAGCACGGGTCTGCCCGCACAACCCGGTGGCCGTGGCGAGGGGACAGCTGTGCCCGGAGCAGCCCGTGGCGAGGGCACAGGCCTGCCCGCGACCACCGGCGCAGCCGGTCGGTAGGCCGGCCCGCGGACTCGCGGGGCGTGCTTCGTGCCGGAGATCGTCATCCGCCCGGTCCTGGACCTGGAGGAGCCGCTCGCCACCGACTCCTATACCCCGACCGAGCGGATGCGGGCGCAAGCCATCCTCGCCTCCGACGCGTGCGCGTTCCCGTGGTGCACCCGCACGGCCCGCTCCTGCGACCTGGACCACATCGATCCCTGGCACAGTCACGCCGGCGGATGCGCGCAGGGCGGTACCGGCGAGGTGGTGACCGGGGGCGCGACCTGCCCCTGCAACATCGCTCCGCTGTGCAGAGCCCACCACCGGCTCAAGACCCACGCCCGCACCGGTACGCCCACCCGCGGCCGGCACGCCGCCTGGACCTATATCAAGCTCGACGCGGGCACCTACCTGTGGATCGGCCCCCACGGCATCCGGCTCCTCCGCACTCCGTGGGGAAGCTACGACACCCAGGCGCCCGGGGCCCGCGCCGACGGGCACGCCACGGGCGACGCGAATCCCGGGCATGACGGACACGACGACGGTGGCACGGGCGACGTCGCCGCGTCCGGGCTCTCCCCGCAGCGGGAGCGGGAGAACCGGGCACACTGGTCCCGGCTCACCTTCGAGACCTTCGGCGTCGCCGTCGCCACCGACACCCGGATCAGCGACCGAGCCGGCGCCACCCGCGCCGCCCGACACGCCGAGGCGGCGGAGGACGCCCGCCGCTTCCCCGACGAGCCACCCTTCTGAGGGCGGCCTCGGGGCACGAGCGTCACCCGTCTACCAGATGCGCCGGGCTCAGCGCCGGGCGAGCAGCTCCGCGATCTGGACGGTGTTGAGGGCGGCGCCCTTACGCAAGTTGTCGTTGCTCACGAACAGCGCGAGGCCGCGACCGCCCGGAACCGAGAAGTCCTCACGGATCCGGCCCACGTAGGCCGCATCGGCACCGGCCGCCTGGAGCGGCGTCGGCAGGTCGACGAGGGCGACGCCGGGCGCCGCCGCGAGCAGTTCGCGGGCCCGGTCGGGGCTGATCGCCCGGGAGAACTCGGCGTTGATGCTCAGGGAGTGACCCGAGAACACCGGCACCCGCACGCAGGTTCCCGAGACGGCGAGTTCCGGCAGGTCGAGGATCTTGCGGGACTCGTTGCGCAGCTTACGGTCCTCGTCGGTCTCCCCGGAGCCGTCGTCGAGGAGGGAGCCGGCCAGGGCGATGACGTTGAACGCGATCGGAGCGGCGTAGATCTGCGGCTCCGGCAGGGTGACGGCGGAACCGTCGACGGCGAGCGCGGTCAGGTCCTGATCCACGGCCGCCCGGACCTGCCCGGCGAGTTCCGCGACGCCGGCCACGCCGGATCCGGACACCGCCTGGTAGGTGGACACGATGAGGCGTTCGAGCCCGGCCTCGTCGTGAAGCACCTTGAGCACGGGCATGGCGGCCATGGTGGTGCAGTTCGGGTTGGCGACGATGCCCTTGCCGATCGCATCGAGCGCGCCCGGGTTCACCTCCGCGACCACGAGCGGCACCTCGGGGTCCATCCGCCAGGCGGAGGAGTTGTCCACGACGGTCACGCCGGCCTCGGCGTACCGGGGCGCCTGCGCCTTGGAGGTGGCGCCGCCGGCGGAGAACAGCGCGATGTCCAGGTCGGAGACGTCCGCCGTGGCGGCGTCCTCGACCACGATCTCGCCGCCCTTCCACGGCAGCGTCTTTCCCGCCGACCGCGCCGAGGCGAAGAATCGCACCTGCTCGGCCGGGAAGTCCCGCTCGGCCAGCAGGGTGCGCAGCACTCCGCCGACCTGGCCGGTGGCTCCGACAATTCCAATACGTACGCTCATCGTCCGGTCCCTCCGTACACGACGGCCTCGACCTCGTCCGCGTCGAGCCCGAAGGCCGCATGCACGGCCCGGACCGCGTTCTCCAGGTCGTCGCTTCGCACGATGACCGAGAGGCGGATCTCCGAGGTGGAGATCATCTCGATATTGATTCCCGCGTCGCGCAGCGAGCCGAACAGCCGGGCGGAGACGCCCGGGTGCGAGCGCATGCCGGCGCCGACGAGGGAGAGCTTTCCAACGTTCTCGTTGTAGACCAGGTCCGCGAATCCGAGCTCGTCCCGGATGCCGCGGAGCGCCTCGCGGGCGTCGGCCGCCTCGGCCTCGGGCAGCGTGAAGGAGACGTCGGTCAGGCCCGTCTCGGCGGCGGAGACATTCTGCACGATCATGTCGATGTTGCAGCCGCGCGCGGCCACGACCTCGAAGATCCGTGCGGCCGTGCCGGGAACGTCGGGGGCGCCGATGACCGTGACCTTTCCCTGCGAACGGTCGTGGGCGACGCCGGAGATGATCGGGGCTTCCATGGTCTCTGCTTCCTGCTCCTCGTCGGTGACGATGGTTCCTTGCTCGGTGCTGAACGAGGACCGCACGTGCAGCGTGACCCCGTACCGGCGCGCGTACTCGACCGCGCGCAGGTGCAGGATCTTCGCGCCGTGGGCCGCGAGTTCCAGCGTCTCCTCGGTCGTGATGCGGGTGACCTTCCGGGCGGAGGGCACGATCCGCGGGTCCGCCGTGAACAGTCCGTCCACATCGGAGTAGATCTCGCAGACCTCGGCGCCCAGGGCCGCGGCCAGGGCGACGGCCGTCGTGTCCGAGCCACCTCGTCCCAGGGTGGTCACGTCGTTCGTCGTGGCCGTCACCCCCTGGAACCCGGCCACGATCGCGACGTGCCCATGGCTCAGCGTGTTCTCGAGCCGCTGCGGGGTCACCTCGACGATCCGGGCGTTTCCGTAGGTGTCGTCCGTGACGACGCCGGCCTGCTGGCCCGTGAAGGCCTTCGCCTCGATCCCGTGCTCCGAGATGGCGATCGCCAGCAGCGCCATCGAGATCCGCTCCCCGGCGGTCAGCAGGATGTCCATCTCCCGCGTCGGGGGATGGCTCGACAGCCGGCCCGCCAGGTCGACCAGGTCATCGGTCGTGTCACCCATCGCCGAGACGACGGCGACGACGTCATGACCTGCCTTCTTCGTGGCGACGATCCGTGCCGCCACACGCGCGATGCTCTCCGCATCGGCGACCGAGGATCCACCGAACTTCTGGACAATGAGGGTCACGCACTTGCTCCGCACCACGGGTGTATCAAGGACCGCACCAGTCTAAACCCCAGCCCGATTCTCCCTCTGGCGGGTCCACGACCTGGACCCGGGGCGTCAGCCGACGCGCCGGGCGAGCGCGCCGACGCGTTCGATGAAGGCGTCGAGGAAGGCCGCCGGGTCGGCATCGACCACGACCTCGGCGTTCGGTTGCCGGCCCCACAGCCCATCCCAGTCCGCCACGGTCTGGCCGCGGGTGAGCGTACCCGCGAGTTCGACATCGACCGTCGCGGGCCGCAGCACGGCGATCGTCGGGTCGAGCGCGACGGCCGCGGCGAACGGGTCGTGCATGTGCGCGATGAAGCCCCGCCCACTGTCGCGGTGGAACTGCAGGTAGAAGCGCACGGCGTCCGAGACCTGCTTGATGACGACGTTGCTCGCCCTGGAGCGGTCGTCGTCGCCGTCGTCGGGGCGCAGGAGCTCGACGGGGGTCGAGCCGGCCGCCTCGGCGAGGCGGCGCAGGTGCTCGGGGGTCAACGCGATGCGTTCGGTCACGTCGAGGCCGCAGACGATGGGCCGGTTCACCGCGACGGCGAAGCGGTCGAAGACGATCTTGGCGGCCTCGGGATCGACCGCGATGTTCCACTCGGTGGTCGGGGCGGTGTTGCCCGGGTGGTTGAACGCCCCGCCCATGAGGACGACCCGGCGCAGGAGGTGGGGCAGGTCCGGTTCGAGCGTGACCGCGAGCGCGAGGTTCGTCAGCGGTCCCGTGACCAGGCCGGTCAACTCGCCCGGCCGGCGCCGGGCCTCCTCGATCCAGACCTGGGCGGCGTGGCGTTCGGAGATCGAGCGCGTGGGCGCGGGCAGCTCCGCGTAGCCGATCCCCTGGGGGCCGTGGGTCTCCTCGGTGGTCATGAGCGCCTGGACGATCGGCACCTCGGCTCCGAGCGCGACCTCGACGGGTGGGTGGCTGCACAGTTCGAGCCAGGCGAGATTGTTCGTGGCGACCTGTCGGGCGGGCACGTTCCCGGCGGTGCAGGTGATCGCCACGAGCTCCGCCTCGGGACCGGCCAGGAGGTAGAGGAGCGCGAGCGAGTCGTCGATGCCGGTGTCGACGTCGACGAGCAGTGGCACGGCCGCCATGGGGGTCTCCTGTCTGCCGGTCGGTCCGAGGCTAGATGAGTAATTCCAAGGGGTGTGGGCGGCGCGGCGGCTGCGCGGTGAGCGAGAAAGTGTCCAGGATCGGCGTTGTTACCCCAATCGCCGAACGTGGAGGTTCGCCGTGGACGCCGACCTGGACACCCTCGCAACTGAACTGTACGTCACGACCGATGACCTACTGAAGGCCCATCCCGAAGAATGCCCGTTGCGGCCGTTGGTGGGCCTGGCACCGCAGATCAGCGACGCCGAGCTGATCACGTTGGCGGTGATGCAGGCACTGCTGGGCCATACCAACGAGACCCGCTGGCTCCGGTACGCCCACACGCACCTGCACGCCATGTTCCCCTACATTCCGCGTCAATCGGGCTACAACAAGCGCCTGCGTGCCCTGGTCGGGACCGTGGCATGGCTGATCCGGGCGCTGGCATCCCAGACCTCCGTGTACGACGACGACGTCCTCCTGGTCGACTCCACCCCCATCGAATGCGCCCGCTCCAGGGAGACCGTGCACCGCTCGGACCTGGCCGGCTGGGCCCAGTACGGCTACTGCGCCAGCCACTCCCGCTACTTCTGGGGACTACGCCTGCACATGATCGCCACCGTCCATGGACTGCCCATTGCGTTCGCGATCACCGGCGCCAAGGCCGATGAACGCACCGTGGTCCTGGAACTCCTGCAGACCGACCAGTCCCTGGCCGGACGCGCCCGATCGATCCTGATCGGTGACAAGAACTACTTCGGCCACCAGTTCGAGACCGACCTCGCCGACCACGACATCGAACTGCTGCGCCCAGCACGCAAGGGCGAGAAACCGCGCCCGGGTGCACGGTTCTTCAAACCACTGCGCCAGACCATCGAATCGATCTTCGATACCTTCAAGGGCCAACTCGACCTCGAACGCCACCAAGGCCGCACCCCCGCCGGTGTCCTGATCCGCATCCTGCAACGCATCCTGGCCCTGACCGCCGCCATCTGGCACAACGACCGTACCGGCCAGCCCATCCGCCGCTCACTGACCGCCTACGACCACTGACCCCTTGGAATTACTCATCTAGTGCTCCCGAGCGACGGCCGTCCAGGCGCGGATCGTGCGCCGTGGACCTCTCGGACCCCCGTCCTTCCGGGTGGATGGGCGCTCAGCCGCCGGCGACGACGTCCCAGCCGAGGCGGAGGATGAGCGCGGCGACGACGACGAGGAACACCACCCGGATGAAGCGCGCCCCCTGGGCGATCGCCATCCGGGCGCCGGTGTAGCCGCCGACCATGTTCGCGGCCGCGATCGTCAGCCCGGCCGCCCACACGACCGAGCCGTTCGGCACGAAGAAGAGCAACGCGCCGAGATTCGTGGCGAGATTGACGATCTTCGCTATCGCGGTGGCCGGCAGGAAGGCGTAGCCCACGAGGCTCACGAGCCCGATGACCAGGAAGGTGCCGGTCCCAGGCCCGAGCATGCCGTCGTAGAGGCCGATGGCCACACCGAGGATCATCGCGGCACCGACGTGGCGGTTCCCCTCCCAACGCAGCCTCGTGTCCTGCCCGAGCCGCGGCCGAGCGGCGGTGTAGATGCCGACCGCGAGCAGTGCGGCGAGGATGACGATCCGCAGCGCCGGCCCCGGGATGAGCGAGGCGAGGCGGGCACCGGCGAGCGCGGCCGCGAACGCGGCCGCGGCCATCGGCAGGGCCGTGCGCAGGTCCGGTCGGATCCTCCGGTAGTAGGTCAGGGCACTGACCGAGGTGCCCATGATCGAGCCGATCTTGTTCGTGGCGATCGCCTGCAGCGGGGTCATCCCCGGCACGAGCAGGAGGGCCGGCAGCTGGATGAGTCCGCCGCCGCCGACGACTGCGTCCACCCAGCCGGCGGCGAAGGCCGCGACGGCGAGCAGCAGCAGGGTGGCGACGCTCAGTTCGATGCCCACGCCCTGCCCCGTCCCCTCGGTTCAGCCGGTTCAGCCGGTTCGGTCGGTTCAGTCGGCGTTGAGGGCGTCGATCTGCGCGGCGAGGGCCGTGTCGTCGTCGACGTCGAGACGCAGGTGGGAGATGAGCGCGAGCAGGGCGCGGGAGACGGCCAGGGCACGGTCGCCCCAGGTCGACAGATACGTCAGCTGCCACCACCACAGCGCCTCGGAGAGGTGACCGGCCCGGTAGTGGCGCAGCCCGAGCGCGAGGGCCGCCGCGGTCTCGGCCAGGTCGTTCACGAGGGAGGCGTCGGTGAGTTCGGGGGCGATGAGCGGATCGGTCACGTCGGTGTAGCCGTCGAGGTCGCCGAGGACGTTCACGAGGGAGGTGCGCAGCGGCTCGACGTCGAGGTCGGGGCCGTCGTCCGGTTCGAATCGGTGCGCGGGCACGACGTCCTCGATGGCTCCGAGCCGCGCGCCCGCCGCGCTCAGGTCGGTGGCGGCCAGGAGGAGCACGGGGATGGCGGCATCGGGGTTGGCGCCGGAGGCCACCTCGGTCAGGCTGTCGAGGTAGTGGGAACTGAGGGCCGCCGTGGTGTGGGCCATCTCGACGAGGTCCTCACCGAGCGGGGCGGGGGTGTCAGGCATCGACGGATCGTCTCCCTTCGAAGGCGCGTCCGAGGGTGACCTCGTCCGCGTATTCCAAGTCTCCCCCGACGGGTAGTCCCGAGGCGAGCCGGGAGACGGTGATCCCGAGCGGGCGGAGCATCCGTACGAGGTAGGTGGCGGTCGCCTCGCCCTCGACGTTCGGGTCGGTGGCGATGATGACCTCGGTCACCTCCTCACCGCCGAGGCGGGTGAGCAGTTCCCGGATCCGCAGGTCGTCCGGGCCGACGCCGTCGATCGGGTTGATGGCCCCGCCGAGCACGTGGTACTTGCCGCGGTACTCGCGGGTGCGCTCGATCGCGACGACGTCCTTGGCCTCCTCCACCACGCAGATGACCGCGGGGTTGCGGCGCGGGTCGAGGCAGATCCGGCAGGTCTCGGCCTCGGCGATGTTGCCGCAGACCGAGCAGAATCGGACCTTCTCCTTGACCACGGTGAGCGCGGCCACGAGGGAGCGGATGTCCTGCGGATCCGCGGCCAGCACATGGAACGCGATCCGCTGGGCACTCTTCGGGCCGATCCCGGGCAGGCGCCCGAGGTTGTCGATGAGATCCTGAACGGCACCTTCGTACATCTGCTCAGCCCTCCGAATCCAGCGTGACCTCGTCGATCACCGTGCCGCCGAGGAGCTTGGCCACGAGCGGCGCACCGACGAGCTGGTCGCCGCCGTGACCGTTCGAACCGGGGCGGGTGTCATAGGCGTCGTCGTCCCACGGCGGGGCCGCATCCCACATGTCATCGGCCGGAGCAGACTGGACCGGCTGCCGGCGCTCCGCGGGCGGGCGCGCACGCGCCGCAGCCCGCTCCGGCGGTTCCGCGGCACTCGCCGGTCCGGGAACGCTCGCCGGACTCGGCGGACTCGGCGGGCTCATCGGGCTCACGGGACTCGGCGGGCTCACTACGCTGCCCGCGCCGCCCGGCGCCCACGGGGGGCTCGCCGAAGTCGACGGGCCGGCAGAGCTCGACTCGCCCGCGGTGGTCGACTGGCCTGCGGGGTCCGCAGGCCCCGCAGGTCCCGCAGAGTTAGTCGGGTTAGTCGGGTAAGTCGGGGTCGCAGAATCCGTCGGGCTCGCCTGAGCCTGCGCACCGGGCGCCGGCGACGCGTACGTGTCCGCCGGTGGAGTCACGGTCACGTGGTTCGGCCCGGTCTCGGCACCGCCGGGCACCGGCGCTGCCACGGGTCCGACAGCGGCAGCCGGCGCGCCGGTGTCCGGCGTTCCGGTGTCCGGGGCGGCGGTTCCCGGCGTTCCGGTGTCCGGGGCGGGAGCGCGCTCGGTGGCGAACTCCGCGGTCTCGACCGGGGCGTCGTCCAGCCCCCAGTCGGCACTGGCCCGGCTCACTGCATCGGATCCGCCACGCTGTGACGCCGAGACTCCCCCGGGGCCGCGAGCTCCGGAGTGGGCGCCGCCCTGACCGCCTGCGCCACCGGTTCCGCCCTGGCCCCCCTGACTGCCTTGGCCGCCCTGGCCACCTTGGCCACCCTGTCGACCCGGGCCGCCACCGCGCCCGGGGCCGCCCTGGCCGCCGCGCGGGCCGCCGCCGGAGCCACCGTCCTCGCCGAGGATCGAGACCTCGATGCGCACCCGGAGGCCGAGGGTCTCGGCCAGGGCCTGGGCCACCGGCTCACTGTGCGTGCCCGAGCGGAAGGCCGTGGCCAGGCCGCCGGTTGCGAAGCCGAGCGTGAGCGAGTCGTCGCTCAGGTCGACCACCTGGGCGTTCTGGGACACGAGCGCCCAGGTGACCCGCTTGATCTGGGCAAGGGTCTGGAGCACCTCGTCCCAGCGCTGACGCACGGCCGCGACGTTGATCCCGCTCGTCCCCGACTGCGCGGGGGCTGCGGGGCGCGCCTCCGGGGCGGGTGCGGCCGGGCGGGCCTCGGGCGCGGGGGTGGTGGCCGGGGCGGCGGCGCGGGCCGCGCGACCTGCGCTTCGTGAGCCGATTCGCCCCCACCCGGTGGCATCCCGCCCGGTGGCACGGGGCCGGTGGCCGCCGGAGGCTCGGTGCCGGCGCCCGCCGCAGCGGGCGCCGCCTGCGGGTGATCCGCTCCGCGCGGACTCCACCCGTCGGGGCCGGCCCCGGCCGCGGTGGGTGCGGGCGACGGTGTAGGCGCAGCCGACGTGGGTGCGGGCGCAGCGGGCGCCGCCGCGCCGGACGCGGGCACGGGCGCGGGCGCAGGCACTGGCGCGGGAGCAGGCATGGGCGTGGGAGCCTGCGGACGTGACGTGACGGGCGCCGGCTGCGGGGCGCTCGATCGCAACCCGCCGTCGCCGGCGACCCGCTCGAGGTACTCCACCCGCGCGCCCAGGGCGGCGGCGCCGTCCTCGGCCGTGGGCAGGAGCAGCCGCGCACACAGCAACTCGAGCTGGAGGCGTGGCGACGTCGCCCCGGCCATCTCCGCGAGCGCGGCGTGCACGAGATCGGCGGCACGCGAGCAGGTGGCGGCCCCCAGGTTGCGGGCCTGGGTGTGCATGCGCGTCAGCTGATCGGCCGGCACGGTCGGCAGCACCGATGCGGCCGAATCGCCCGCGGCGAGCACGACGATGAGGTCACGGAGCCGCTCGAGCAGGTCCTCGGCGAATCGGCGCGGATCGTGGCCCGAGTCGACCACCCGCTCCACGACGGCGAACAGCCCCGCACCGTCACGGGCCGCGAGGGCCTCGGCTGCGTCGTCCAGCAGCGTGCCCGGCGTGAACCCGAGCAGGGCGACGGCCCGGTCGTAGGAGACGACGGCGTTCTCGGCGCCCGCGACGAGCTGATCGAGCACCGAGAGGGAATCACGTACGGAGCCGGTGCCGGCGCGCACGACGAGCGGGAGCACGCCGTCCTCGATCCGGACCTGCTCGACCTCGGCGAGGTGGGCCAGGTACGCGAGCAGCTGATCGGGCGGCACGAGCCGGAACGGATAGTGGTGCGTGCGTGAGCGGATCGTGCCGATGACCTTCTCGGGCTCGGTCGTGGCGAACACGAACTTCACGTGCGCGGGCGGCTCCTCCACGAGCTTGAGCAGCGCGTTGAAGCCCTGGGTCGTGACCATGTGGGCCTCATCGATGATGAACACCTTGTAGCGGTCGCGCACCGGGGCGAACAGTGCGCGTTCACGCAGGTCACGGGCGTCATCGACACCACCGTGGGAGGCTGCGTCCATCTCGATCACGTCGATCGAGCCGCTGCCGCCGCGGGCCAGCTCCACGCACGAGGGGCACTGCCCGCACGGAGTGGAGGTGGGGCCCTGCTCGCAGTTGAGGCAGCGGGCGAGGATCCGCGCCGAGGTGGTCTTCCCGCACCCGCGCGGGCCCGAGAAGAGGTAGGCGTGATTGATGCGCCCGGAGTCGATCGCCGCCATGAGCGGACCGGTCACGTGTTCCTGGCCGATGACGTCGGCGAACGTGTCCGGGCGGTAGCGGCGGTACAGGGCTGTGCTCACCCACGCCACTCTAGGCGGAAGCGCCGACATCGGCAGTCCGCCCGCGGGGGTGTGGACCACTCGCCGAACGCTCGATCGCCGAGCCATGGTCAGGTCGCACGGGCCACGCGGGCCGGACGAACGCACCTGGGAATCGAAGGACCCCTCGCACACCCGCCAGAGCCCACCTGCCCTTGCTGCCTTCCGGCCCTGGGGGGATTCAGTGAGATGACGCCGCACGAGGGGTCGGGCTCCACTGTACCCGGCGGGCGGGCGGGAGACGAACCCGGGCGGGTGAACGACGTCACGGCGGCCCGGTTCGCTAGTTCACCTCCCGAACCGCTATCCTCGTTGGCGCCGGGAGGATTCGCATAGTGGCCTAGTGCGCACGCTTGGAAAGCGTGTTGAGTGAAAGCTCTCGGGGGTTCGAATCCCCCATCCTCCGCCATGTGCCCCGGAACCTCGACAGGAACAGCAGTTCTCGGCTCGGGTTCCGGGGTCTTTTTGGTGCTCGGCCCGCATATCGACGCCTGCGGCGGCACGAACAGTGTGGGCCTCTTCGACCCCGTGCGCGGCGCGCGTGCAGCGCGCGACAGCGGCGCGATCGGAGACCGAACCCCGGCCCACTTATTGACAGTATTGTTTCGTCAACGCAACAATACTGTCTATGACGCAGGCCGGCGTGAACGATGTCGCCCGACATCTTGGGGTGACCCCTCAGCGGGTGCGAAACATGCTCGCTCGCGGCCAGCTTCGTGGACAGAAGATCGGCGGTCGCTGGTTGATCGACCTTGCCTCCTTGGCCGCAGTGCCCGTGCGACGCGGTCAACCCCTCAGCCCCCGGTCAGCGCGAGCCCTCGTGGCAATCGCCGACGGTCGCCCATCGGACGAGCTGAGCCCCTCGGAGGTGTCACGCCTGCGCCGCAGATGGCGAGCGTTACTGCTCGAGCCGGACCCGCTGCCCTCCTTGCGCTCACTCCTCTCCCGCCGAGCACAGCGATCACAGTTCGTCGGACCGGATGCACCCGCACTGCTGGCCGACCCACGCGTTGCCCCCTCGGGCAGATCCGATCCGCGCTCGGGCATGGCCGACGCACGATTGGCCGAGGGCTATGTAGCCGTCGCCGACCTGCAGGGCGTGGTGTGGGACCACTTGCTGACGGAACCGGCTCTCGGCGACATGCCGAACGTGGTCCTCTACGCCGCCCCCGAACCATCGGGCAACCCCGTGCCGTGGCTGTTGATAGCGGCGGACCTGGCCGACCTCGGACCGCGCGAGGCGCAACAGGCGCGCATTCTCATCCGTGAACACTCAGCCAACCAGCCGGAGCCTCAAGCATGACCGACTCCCTCGTCGACGTGCCGATGCTGAACGACAAGCAGACCGCCAGCTGGCATGCACTGCTCGACCTCTACCAAGCCCACCCCACCGGGTGGACGCTCGTAGGCGGGCAGATGGTCCACCTCTGGTGCGCCACCCGGCAGTCCTGGCCCACACGGCCCACCGACGACGCGGACGCCGTCCTGGACGTCCGAGGATCGGTGAGGCTGCCGCGAACCGAGTCGGCATCGGCGGGGGCACCACGCTCGAGACACCAGGAGCACGGAAAGCACTCAATCGCACCTCGCCGCAGCCGGTCACAGTAGCCGGGCGACACGGCACCGTCCCGCGCCCCTCGCTGCTCGGCGCACTCGGGGCGAAGGCAGCCGCCCGCACCGTGATGCTTGACCGGGCCCGGGACCGGCACCTCATCGACTTCGCCGTCCTCGCCGCACTGCTGGAGCCCGCCGACGTGCGCAACGACTCGCCTCTGGACCGCCTGGAACGCTCCAGGCTGGTCTCGATGGTCGGTGGCATGAAGGCCCATCGGCTCGTCTGGGCCGTCGTCGAGAGCTCGGCAGCCGGGCTGCAACGAGTTGAGCTCGCGCTACGGACACGCGCGATCACCTGAGAAGCTGACACACCGCTGACACACGGCAACATCAGGTTCTCAATGAGCAGGTCACAGCGCTTCTGGTTTTACTACCCCATCCTCCGCTGTGTGATGTCTCAGGACATCGTTCGCGGGTGTCTCAGGACATCATTCGCGAGAAGAGTGCCCCGGTGAGTGCCGACGGGCGACGCGATCCCGAGAACGAGGTGGCGCGAACGCCCAATACGTGCCCGCGGCGTGGCGACGAGATTCCGAAGAAGAACACGAGCGCACCCGGCCGACCCCGCGGGTGGTGCTCCCAACGATGCAGGCGCGAAGTACACGAGGAGTGTCGGGCAGCAGGCAACGGGGCGATCACACGCAAGGTCGTCGTCCGGCAAACCAGCCGAGTCCCAGTGGCAACCCGTGGTTGCGGAGATACTCACCCTCAACGACACCGCGACTCGTCCATAGACAAGGTGCGACAGCGTCCCCGGGCGCCCGTCTGGGACCCGGGAAGATGTAGCGCGGCCGCAGTAACGCCCGCCTTCGGCATCTCGCGACGGCGGTGGCGCGACACTCCCAAGCACCCTCCGCCGTGACCACCAAGCTGTGTAGTCCGGGCAGCAGGTCCAAGTACCTCTTCCTCGCCGGCATGGCATGGCATGGCATGGCATGGCATGGCATGGATCACCATCTCCTCGCCACTCTGAAATATCAGCACCACGGTTTCGAGCACCCTCACGCGGCTTCGAGCACCCTCACGCGGCAAACTCAGCCAACCCGCGCCGGATCGCCTCCCCGCGCACTTCACTCCGCTGGTCGGCGCACCAACGGTGATCGGCGGGGCTGGAGTAGGGCCACGCCGACTCCCGCGACGAGCGGAACCACGACGAGCATGGCGAGCACCGGAAGCCACGGGATCACGAGTGGCGTGTGCTCGTGGGCCAGGCTGGCGTCGCGGAGCGTCATGAGCAGCCTGGTGGCGAGCAGTCCCACCGGCACACCCCCGATCACCGCGATGATCGCCACGCCGCCGGCCTGCCACGCCGCGACCGAGCGCATGAATCTCGGACGCGCCCCGACGGCCGCGAGCG
Organism: Pseudactinotalea sp. HY158; assembly: GCF_009660225.1. Lineage (NCBI taxonomy): Bacteria > Bacillati > Actinomycetota > Actinomycetes > Micrococcales > Cellulomonadaceae > Pseudactinotalea > Pseudactinotalea sp. HY158. Next base: position 356,713 of record NZ_CP045920.1, on the reverse strand, counting down.
TGACGATGTCTGCGCGTGCCTCCTCCCGAGCGAGCGCGCCCATGATCCACAGGATGAGTGCGACCGCCACCGCGGCGGCCGCGAGGAGCGTGTACTGCGTTCGCGCCCGCTCCAGCTCGGGCGGGCCCTGCTCGATCGCGAGCATCCAGCCGTCCTTGAGTGCCCTTTGCCCGAGTTCCTCGAGCTCGCCGCCATCGAGACCCATCGCCATCGCCGCGAAGACATGGGTGTCGTGGCCCAGTTCGGTGGCGACGGTCGGGGGCAGGAGGACCGCCATCGGGCTGCGAGGGAGGATCTCCTCGACCTCGACCTCGTGCTGGCCGCCCGGTCCAGCCAGCACCGCAGGGCCATCGCCATCGTCGAGTGTCCCCAGCGCCACGGCGACGTTGCCTGCGGCGATCACATCCCGGATGGCGGTGTCGTAGTTCCACGCATCAACCAGGCCGTCGGTTGCCACGAGTGCGGTCGGCGCACCCGAGCCGCCCAGCAGGCTGTCGACGTCGGCGGGAACGAGTGCCACGAGCTGCTGCTCCCGTGACAGTTGGAGCGGACCGTCCGGAGTGACGAGCGGTACCGCGCGGCCGTCAGTGCCGGCCGCCGCGATCAGCGATGAGATGCGTTCGAGGTCTGCAGCAGTCGGAGGCACCGATGTCGCGTCGCCGCCTGAGAGCATCAGCAGCCCCGAGCCCGGCGGGCCGGTCGGGATGTACCTGTCGAGGGCGGCCTGACGCGTGCTGCCCAGAAACGCCATCGCCACGACCAGAAGAGCGACGAGGGTGGCGCTGGCGATGGTCGTCGGCACCACCCGCATCGGATGCCGCGCCCCCTCTCGCAGCGCGAACCGGAGCGAATAGGGACCCCTTCGGGCACTGCCGAGGATCGAGCCGACGCCGAGCGCCAACAGCGCTCCGAGACCCGCCCACGTGACGATGGCGCCGATGCCGACGAGCAGCAGGTCGACGCGATGCAGCCCGAGCATCGCCGTCGTGGCACCCAGCGCCGCGCCGGAGACGGCTAGCCCGACGCGACGCGGCCCGTGCGTGAGCGCCCCCTGCGGCGGGCGTGCCCGGAGCATTTCGACGACGGGCGCGTCCCGAACCCGCCACGCTGTCAGCAGTGAGGCGGCCACATTGACGGCCACCACGACGACGATGATCACGACGGCGCCGACCACTGCGGCTGCGGTCGACAGCACCCACGCCGTATCATCACCGACCTGCCCCGCCAGCTGGGCGAGCACGAGCCCGACGGGCGCGCCTACACCCGCGCCGAGAGCCGCCGTGAGTCCGGCCGGGGCGGTCAGGGCGAGGGTGGTGTCGGTGGCACGGCCACCCGCTGCCTCGAGGAGCCCGAACCGGCGCATGTTGCGGTGGGCAGCTGCCAGATGGACCGGCGCCGTGACGAGGCAGATCATCCCGAGCACCAGCACACAGACGAGCACCGTGGTGGCCGCGGCCCATGGGTCCATCGCCACCCCGGACGCCTCGTCCCGGTTGGCGATCGCGATGCCCACGGTCGCCGACGCGACAGCCGTCACCAGCGCAATCAGCACTGCTACCAGCACGGTGCGCAGCGGTCTCCGTCGCAGGTCGCGGACGGTCATGAGCAGCACTGGGCGGGCGCGGCGCCACATCACACGCCCTCCAGCAGCGACTCGGGCTCACCGGGCGCGCTGGTCGTGACGACGCCGCCATCCTCGAGGTAGAGCGTCCGGTCGGCCCAGGCCGCGAGCCGGGCGTCGTGGGTGACGATCACTCCCGCGGCCCCCGCGTCGACGCGGTCGCGGACGAGGTTCATAACCTCCTCGCCGGTCACCGAGTCGAGGGCCCCGGTCGGCTCGTCGGCCAGCAGCAGCCGACGTGGGCCCACGAGCGCTCGGGCGATCGCCACGCGCTGCTGCTGTCCGCCCGACAGCGCGTCCGGGAACCGCTCGGCCAGGTCACCGACGTTCACCGCTCGCAGCGCATCCAAGGCTGCCTTGCGCGTTTCGCGAGGGTCGACGCCATCGAGATCCAGAGGCAGGGAGACGTTCTCGATCGCTCGCAACGACGGGATGAGGTTGAGATCCTGAAAGACGTACCCGATTCGCCGTCGCCGCGCTCGGGAGCGTTGGGCGCGGCTCGCGCCGCTCAACTCGGTTCCCGTCACAGTGACCGTGCCCGACGTCGGCGTGTCCAGCCCCCCGAGCATATGCAGCAGAGTCGATTTGCCGGACCCCGACGGTCCCATCACGGCAACCAGTTCGCCCAGGCGAACGGTGAGCGAGACACCGTCCAGCGCCGTCACCTCCTCGTCCCCGGGGCCCGGGTAGTGTCGCACCAGGTCCCGTGCCTCGACGACGGCGCCTTCCGCCGTCATCGGAGGCTCTCCTCGGTCTCGGGGTGGGCATCGACGGCGAGGGCGGGGCCAGGTTCGCCGGCTGTCGTCGCACCCGTCGCGCCAGCGCGAATCCCTGTGCGCGCAACCTGTTCGCGCACGTGGTCGAGCCACCGGACTTCGGCGTCCGCCGCGAAGATCATCCGGTCGAGAGTGATCCGCCAGCCCAGGTCCTCGGGTTCGGTCGCAGCGCGCTTGAGCCTCGTGAGATCGTGCATCGCGCCCAAAGTGGCAGCGCGCTGGTTCGCGACCACCTCCGCAACGTCGACGCTCGGATCACCGACGGCGAGCGCGAGCTTGATGCCCACCTCCTCCCGGGCGGGCGTGGCGCGGTCGGCGGCCTCGAGCCACCACGACCGCACGTGCGCACTGCCGGCCTCGGTGATGCGGTAGCGCACCGGGGCATCGCTCTCGGGCTCCGGCTCGGCGAGACCCGTCTTCACCAGGCTGCCCAGGGTGACGGTGACCTGACCCATGTTGAGCGGCCAGGCCGAGGTGGTGCGTCGCTCGAACTCGCCCCGTAGTTCATAGGCATGCATCGGTCGTGCACTCAGAGTCGCCAGCAGGCCATCACGAACGGACATCACTCCTCCATTGGTTACACCGGAACCATTGGTTGCAATGTAACCAATCTTGAGGGGCGAGCGCCGGCGACACGCGGATTCGTTGCTGAGCGCGCGCTGCCAAGCCCCTCGACGATGAATGGAACCATGACGCCACTTGCGGAGCTTCTCGTGGCGCTCGATGGCGGCGGGACCTTCCCCGGCGGCTCGCCGCTGCACGAGACGATGCACCGTGTCAGCCAGGAGGCCCTGCGCCTCACCGTCGAGCTCAACGGCGGCTATCACGAACCCTCGCGAGTCTGCGAGCTTCTCACCGAGTTGACCGGCCGCCCGATCGCCGAGGCCGTCACCGCGTTCCCGCCGCCAACCACCGGCTTCGGCAAGAACCTCACCATCGGCGAGCGGGTCTTCGTCAACTCCGGCTGCCGGTTCCAGGATCCGGGCGGCATCACGATCGGCGACAACGCCGTCGTCGCGGCGGCGTCCGTCGTCCCCAGGGACGTGCCCGCCGACGCCCTCGTCGTCGGCTCCCCGGCCCGCGCTCGGTCACCGACTGACGCGCCGCCGGGCGCCTCTGGTTACCCGGTCGCCTCCGGCGCGATCTCCCGGAGCATCCACACGGCGTCGTCCTCGGTGACGAGCCGGCGCTCGTAGAGGCGCCGGATGCCGTCGAGGGCCTGAGCCCGGTAGGAGTCCAGGTGCACGTGTTCGCTGCCGTGGATCGCCGCGCGCACGTCCTCGCGGAACCTCCGGTCGAAGGCGCGTGAGGTGTCGGTTCCCGGCGCGAACACGTGCGCGACCGACGGGGAGCGCATCGAGTACCAGAGCAGCCCGATGAACCCCACCGTCGCCGCGACGCACATGACGACACCGAGCACGACCGATGCGCCGGGCGCCCCCCACCTGAGGAGCCGGGCGATGGACAGCCCGGACACGATCACGCCGAAGAGCGTGTAGGGGATGTAGATGCGGGCCGGGTAGGGCAGCGCCCTCGGCCGGTGCCGCTCGAGCGCATAGTGCAGGACCGCCCCGGCCAGCATCAGGGCGCCGGCGATGAAGGCGACCTCATCCAGATCGAATTCGTAGTACGCGGGACTCGTCAGGTCTGCTCCACGGTTCACGAACAGGGCCGGCAGGTCCGGGAGGATCAAGACGATACCGACGACGATGAGGAAGAGCCCGACGACCGCCCGGGCGAGCGCGCGCCGCGGAATGTGATCCTTGGCCGCCCGCACCCGCCTCTGCTGATCCGCGGTGCGTGCGCGTTCGATCGCGCGCTTCGCGGGGCCGGCGGCGACCGTTTCGAGCTCGCTGAGCACCTGCTCGCGACTCCAGCCCTGGGGCTGCATCGTTGCGACGAGTTCCCCGACGGCGGGGCTCTCCGCCCGCGGGATCTCCCCGATGCCCGGCACCCGCCGCACCAGCGCGTTCCAGGAGGCTCGTTCGCCTGCTCTCATGTACTACGTCACCCCACCGCCGGTTCGACACGATTGCGTTCCTCAGGATAGGGGGTGTCCTCCCGGGAAAGACGTGTCGACTCCAGCACGGCGGCCCGACCGGCGACACACCGCGGCCACCCTCTATCCGGCCAGGAGCGTGAGCGCCGCCGTCGCCGCGACCACGGTGAGCGGAGCGGCGACCGCGCCCAGCAGGATGTAGCGCCGCCACGGAATCGGCGCCCCGAGCACCCCGAGCCGGGCGGGCCACAGCATCGTCGCCAGCGACACCCACGGCGTGATGAGCGCCCCGGCGTTCACGCCGATGAGCAGCGCCACGAGCCGCACCGGGCTGCCGGCGACCGGCTCGAACGCGAGATAGGCCGGCAGGTTGTTCACGAGGTCCGCGCCGAGGGCACCCGCGCCGGCCACCCGGAGCAGGTCGCCGAAGCCCTCCCCCTGCCCCACGACGCCGGCCAGGCGCTCCCACAGCCCGAGCTCGTGGCCGACCCGCGCAGCGACGAGCAGGCCGGCGGCGAAGAGGAGCACCGACCACGGCACGAGCCTCGGCCCGAGCACCGACAGATGACGCAAGCCGGTCAGCCCGAGCAGCGCCACCGCCGCGATGGACGAGCTGAGCCACACCGGCACTCCGCTGGCGAGCACCGGGAGCAGGGCCGCGACCACCACGGAGGCCCCGACGAGCAGCACGCGGTCGTGCTCGCGCCGGGGCCGCCGACCGCCCCGAACCCGCCTCGCAGCTCCCGGCGGAACACCACGGCGATGATCGCCGTCAGCAGGACGATCGCGACCATGGCGGGCACCGACGTGAGCGCCACGAACTCGCCCACGGCGAGCTCCTCGGGCGGGCCGCTCGCGAGCAGATTCGTCAGGTTCGAGACGGGCAACAGCATCGAGCCGGTGTTCGCCAGCCACACGGTCACCAGGGCGAACGGCACGGGCGGCGCGCCGGCGCCACGGGCCGCAAGCACGACGACGGGCGTGAGCAGCACCGCGGTCGTGTCGAGCGAGGGGAAGATCGTGCTGGCGGCCGCCGGCACCACGACCGTCAGGCAGAGCAGCCAGGTGCGCCCACCCGAGAGCGGCACGGCCCACCGGGCGGCTGCGTCGAAGACCCCGGCCACGCTCGCCAGTTCCGCCACGATCGTGATCGCGAGCACGAACAGCAGCACCGGCCAGATCCGGTCGACCTGAACGCGGGCGGCATCGAGAGGCACGAGGCCGACGGCCACGGCCACTCCGGCCAGGAGCAGGAGTACCCCGCCGACGATCGCTGTGCGCACCGGCTCACTCTGCTCCGAAACGGCCGGTCAGGTGCGGATCAGGGGGTCAGCCGCGACCGTCCTTCTGCGCATCGGAGGGCTGGCCGGTCTTGCCGGCCTTCGCCTCCGACTGGGCGACGCGCCCCTCGTTCTCCATTCCCGCGTGCCCGATCGCGGCCCCCTCCTCCTCCGCCGCCTTGCCCAACTCGTGCTGGGCCGAACGCTCGGACTCCTTCGATTCGCTCATCACTCCTCCTTCGCGGTCCCTCCCTGTCACGGTAACGACCGCCGGGCGTGGGGGCAATGGCGGCTCTCGCTCGATCACAAGCGTACGGACGGCGCCCGGGAACCCGATCGTTCCCGGGCGCCGCCCGTAGCCGGTCACCGCATGTCAGGAGTGCTGACGGCGCCGGACCAGCAGCACGCCACCGGCGCTCAGCAGCAGCGCGAGCACGACCCCGACGGTCACCGTGGCGCCGGTGACCGGGAGCCGGTCGCCGGCGGCGGCGGCCCCGGCACCCGCGTCGTCCGCTCCATCGGTCCCCGCCCCGGCCGCGGCCTGTGCACCATCGGCTGCGTCGGCCCCGTCTGCTCCATCTGCTCCATCTGCTCCATCGGCCCCGTCGGCCCCGTCGGCACCGTCCGAGGCGCCCGCGTCGGCGCCGGCCTGCGCCCCGTCGGCATCTCCGTCCGCGCCTGCGTCGGTCCCGTCGGTCCCGTCGGCACCATCGGCACCGGCAGCACCCTGGGCGTCCGAACCGTCCGCGCCCGCGCCCGCGCCCGCGCCATCGGAGGATCCGTCTGCTTCGGCCCCGTCGGCTGCCCCGTCGGCTGCCCCGTCGTCGCCGGCGCCCGCTGCGTCGTCCGTGGGCTCCTCGGTCGGCTCCGGCTCGTCGGCTGCATAGAGGCGGTAGGGCTCGGCGCTCGCGTCGAATGCGGCCAGGTCGTCCTGCCAGCCGGCGATGATCACGTCCGGGTCGATCCCGGCCTCGATCTGCATCCGCACGCTCTTGTCGCCGGTGAGGCGGTCGATCCAGCAGGTGTCGGCCTCCGTCTCACACGACTGGCTCGGGTAGATCGTGCCCTCGCGCCAGTCGATGCCGTCGAGGTGGTACATCGCCGAGACCACGTGCAGTCCCGTGCGCACGGGACTGTAGGCCTCGGGGTCGGTGATGTGCAGGTTGACGCCGCCGCTCAGCTTGCCGGCCTGCTTGGAGGTGGTCGGGTTGGCGAACATCGGCCGGAAGGTCACGCCCTCGAGCCCGCGGGAGTTGAGGTCCGCGGCCAGGTCGTACGCGCCCACCTCGTCGATCGAGGGGTGTCCCGTCCACAGGAACGGGGTCGTGGTCCCGCGCCCCTCGGAGGCGTTGAGGGACTCGATCAGGCCCATGCCCGCGTACGCCCACGCCGTCTCGATCGTGGGGATGTTCGGGGAGGGGAGCACCCAGGGCAGGCCGTAGCCGCTCGTGAAGTCGTCGGGGTCGTACCCGTCCATGGTCACGACGTGGAAGTCCTCGACCGGATCGTCGAGGAATTCGCCGTTGAAGTAGGAGGCGAGCTCGCCGACGGTGAGGCCGTGCTGCATCGGGATCGCCTTGAGCCCGACGAACGAGGAGAGCGCCTCGTCGAGGATCGGGCCGTCCATCCGGTCGCCGAGCGGGTTGGGCCGGTCGAGCACGATGAAGCCCTTGTCGAACTCGGCGGCGGCGTCCATCGCGTAGTACATCGTCCAGATATAGGTGTAGAAGCGGGCGCCGATGTCCTGGATGTCGAAGAGCAGCACGTCGACGTCGGCGAGCATCTCCGCGGTCGGCCGCTGCGTGGCGCCGTAGAGCGACCACACGGTCAGCCCGGTGCGTTCGTCGACGTAGCTCTCCACGCCGGCGCCCGCCGGGGCACCCCCGAGGATGCCGTGCTCGGGCGCGTAGAGCGCCGTGAGTTCGTAGCCTCCCTCGTCCTCGCCCGCAATGAGCAGGTCCATCGAGTGCGTGAGGTCGTGATCGACCCCGGTCGGGTTGGTGATGAGCCCGACCTTCTTGCCCTCGAGCAGCGCGAGCTCGGCCGGGTCGTCGAAGAGCGCCTCGATACCGAGCTCGAGGGTCGGGGCCTGGGCCGCCATCGGGGCGAGCGCCTGGGGCGTGGGGCCGGCCGGCATGGCTCCGGCCGCCGTGCTGAGAACCAGCGCGGCGGCGGCACCGATGCCGACGATTCCCCCCGCGCGTGTCAAGACCCGTCTGGGCATGGTCATCCTTTCGTCGACGCTACCGTGCGTGAAACATCGCTTCATTACGATCGCGGATACTGTACTTGATTTCCACGGTGTCAGGTCAACCCCGCCCGGTCAACCCCGCCCGGCCGATCCCGCCCGGCCGATCCCGCACCCGATGGACCTGCACCCAATGGATGAGTGCCCGCGCTCCGCACCCACCCCGGGGTGGACGCCCGGTGTCGGCGGGTTTCATTAGGATCGGGGCGTGATCTTCAAGGCAGTCGGCACCGACCGGCCGTACCCCGACCATGGCTACGACACCCCGCGCGCCTGGTCACAGATCCCGCCGCGCATGGTCCGACTCGACGAGCTCATCACCACCCGGTCCACCCTCGACCTGCGCACCCTGCTCGCCGAGGACTCGACCTTCTACGGGGACCTGTTCGCCCACGTCGTCTCCTACCGGGGTGACCTCTACCTCGAGGACGGGCTCCACCGTGCCCTGCGCGCGGCGCTCGCCCAGCGGGGCGTGATCCACGCCCGGGTCGTGGAAGCAGGAGTGGACACGTGAGCAATCGCCCCGATATCGGCTAGGTTTGCCCCGTGACGCCACCGCCCGCCAAGCCCGCCGCACGCGCTCGCGCGCTTCGCCGCAAGCACCTGCAGCAGCGCCAGACCGTCATCTTCGGCACGATCATCGCCGCGCTGCTGGCCATCGGGCTCCTCGCGGGGGCCATGTGGGCCGAGATCATCCCCAACCCCGTCTCCGTGCCGATCCACGATCCGTCGCCGACCGCCCCGACCGCGTTGCCGATGCCGTGCCCACCGCCCGAGACTCCCCCGCCGGCCTACGCCGACATCACGGTCGACGTGTACAACTCGACCACGACCGCGGGCCTCGGCGCCCAGACCGGCAAGTCCCTCACCGGCGTGGGGCTCACCGTCGAGGAGATCGGCAACGCGCCCGACCTCTACTACGGGTCCGCGCTCATCACGGTCGGACCGTCCGGGATTCCCGCGGCGTATGCGCTCGCCGCGCTCATCCCCGAGGCCCAGGTCAAGGTGGTCGACCGGGAGAGTGCCGTCGCGGACATCACGATCGGCGCCGCCTATCAGGGCCTGGCCAAGCCGGAGGACATCACGCTCGACCCCGACCTGCCGATCCCGGCGCCCGACGGGTGCAGCGCCGTGGCGGTCGGGCAGCTCCCGCCCGACGCCCCGGCCGAGGGCTCGGAGGAGTCGTGACCGCCCCGGCCGCGGCGGGTCGCGATCCGAACGCGTACGGACGGCGCGGCGTGTGGCAGCCGGTCGACCCCCGCACGTATCAATCGCCGTGGACGGCGCCCGCGGCCGATCCGCGGCAGGTGTTCGCCGGCCCGGGCTATACCGGTCCGAAGGTCCGGGTCGGCCCCGTGGCCATGACGGCCTTCGTGTTCGGCCTGCTCTCCTTCCCGATCGCGCCGCTTGCGATCGTGGCGATCGTGTGCGGGATCGTGGCCCTCGGCGCCACCCGGCACGGGGCCCCCGGCCGCGGATACGCGCGCGGCGGCCTGGTCCTGGGGGTGGCGGCCGCCGGGGTCTGGCTCACCTTCTTCGCGATGATCGCAGCCCTCGCCCTGTGAGGCACGCATGAAGCCCTTCCTGCTCATCACCACCCGCCCGGAGCGGGAGTTGGCCGCGGCCGAGCTCGCCTCCTTCCACCGGCACGGCCGGCTGGCGCCGGGGCAGATCGTGCAGGTGCTGCCCCACTACGACCCGCTCCCCGACTGGGACCTGTCCGACTATTCCGGGGTCATGCTCGGCGGCAGCCCCTACGACTTCAGCGAGCCGCACAAGGATGCGACCCAGCGCGCCATCGAGGCCCGGCTCAGCAGCCTGATCGACCTGGTCCTGGCCACCGGCGTGCCCTTCTTCGGCGCGTGCTACGGCATCGGCACGCTCGGGGTGCACCAGGGCGGGGTCATCGGTCGCGAGTACGGGGAGGCGGCCCAGGCCGTGGAGATCACCCTGACGGAGGCGGGCAGGGCCGATCCGCTGCTGGCCGAGCTGCCCGAGCGCTTTCCCGCGTTCGTCGGCCACAAGGAGGCGCTCACCGTGGCGCCGCCCACGGCCACGATCCTCGCCTCCTCCGCGGGCTGCCCGGTGCAGATGTTCCGGATCGGCGAGCACGCCTACGCCACCCAGTTCCACCCCGAGCTCGACCTGGCGGCCTTCGCCCAGCGCATCCGCCGCTACGACGGGCACGGCTACTTCCCACCCGGCGGTGCGGAGGACCTCATCGCCGAGGTCTCCCGGGTCGACGTCTCCCCGGTGCATCGGATCCTCGCGGCGTTCACGCGCCGCTACGCCCGCACCTGATCGTCCCCGGCCGTCCCGGGCCGCCGTCCCCGGCCGGCACGGCCGATCCGATCAGTGGCCCGCCCAGCCCCGGATCACCTGCAGATGGCGCGCGCCGCGGGCATCGAGGAACCGGCCACCGAGGCGCACCCCGGCGGCGAGGGTCCCGATCCCGCCGCCGATTCCGAGCGCAAGCGTGACCCACCCCCAGCCGGGCGCGACGAAGAAGCCGAGGAGCGTGGTCACGATGACCGGCAGGGAGAGGGCCAGCGTCGCGATTCCCGTGACCGTCTGGGCGAGCAGCGTGAGCCCGACCGAACCCATCCCGTTCGTGGAGAACGGGCTCGCCCCCGGGGGCTGGGCGGGGTAGACGAGCAATCCGGAGGCGCACATCGACACCGCCAGCCCCGCGAGGAGGATGCCGAGCGTCGCACCGAGCACGGCGGGGAGGGACTCCCACCGGCCCGTGAGCGCGCAGGCGGTGACGGTCAGCGCGATTCCGGCCGGCACGAGCCAGGCCAGCGCCGCGATCGCCCGCCCCATCCGGTCGTGCACGCCGGAGATCCCGGCCGAGACGTGCATCCACAGGGCCGTGGAGTCGTGGGCGGTGTCGTCGTGCACACTCCAGGCGGCGAACAGCGCGAAGAGGATCGGGGCCATGACCGCCACGTCACCCGCCTGGCCGACTTCGGCGAGGAACACGATCATGACGGGGATGAACATGCTCCCCACCGCGATGCTCACGTAGCGCGGGTCCGAGCGCCAGTAGCGCAGGCACCGGGCCGCCACCGCCGCGGCGGGCGGCGGCAGGCGGAACGCGTCACTCAACCGTTCCGGGAGGGTGTAGCCGCCGGTCATGGAGCGCCGCCGGTGGGCCGCGGCCTCGGCCCGGGCGACCATGGCCGGACCGAGCAGCCGCCGCCACGCCCACAGCAGCAGCCCGGCCCAGGCGAGGGCCACGACCAGGTGGGCGAGCGCCGTCCCCACGCTGCCGGTGGCGATCGCGCCGGCCACGGCCCAGGCGGCACCGAACGGGCTCCACGCGAGGATCCCCGCGGCCGGTTCGAGCGCCCGGACGGCACCGCCCCAGTCGAGGCGGTCACCGAGCGTCGGCACGAGCACCACGGTGAAGAACACGACGAGCGAGATCACCGCCAAGGCGTCGCGGCCACGCCGGCTGCGCAGCCAGGTCGCGGCCGCGGTCGTGGTCACCCGCGCGAGCAGCAGGCAGGTGGCCAGGCCGATCGCGCCGGACACGAGCCAGGCGACCGCGGTGAGGATGCTCGTGCTCCACAGAATGGTCACGACGAGCGAGCCGAGGCCGATGAAGATCGCCGGCAGCGAGATCGCGCCGGCGAGCGCGAGCCCGACCGCGAGGCGGGTGCTCGCCGTGGTGAACAGGGCGAAGCGGGCCGGGTCGAGGGAGTCGTCGACGCCGAACGCGAGGAGCGGCACGATCGCCGAACCGGCGGTGAGCACGATCCCGCCGGCCAGCACGCCGAGGGCCTTCGCCTCCGGGGCGGCATCGCGCAGGAGGAACGCCGCGACGGCCAGCAGGGCCACGACCCCGAGACCGTACGCGACCCCGAGGAGGGTGAGCACGAGTCGCCACGTCTCCCGCTTGAGGGAGTTGACGAGCATCCGGGCCCTCAGCTGGAGGAGGGTCGCAACCATTCGAGCCCTCCCTGCTGCGCGGGCCCGCCCACGAGTTGCACGAACCGGGTCTCCAGGTCGCCGCCGGCGCGGACCTCATCGAGCGTTCCGGCCGCGACGAGCTGCCCCTGGGCGATCACGGCGACGTGGCTGCACATGCGCTGCACGAGGTCCATCACGTGGCTGGAGAGCACGACCGTGCCGCCGCCGGCCACGAAGTCCTCGAGCAGGGCGCGGATCGCCGCGGCTGAGACCGGGTCGACCGACTCGAAGGGCTCGTCCAGCACGACGACCCGTGGGGCGTGCACGAGCGCGCACCCGAGTGCGGCCTTCTTGCGCATCCCGGCCGAGTAGTCGGCCACGAGGACGCTCGCGGACTCGGTCAGGTCGAGCACCTCCAGGAGCTGCTCGGTGCGCTCACGGGCGACGTCGCCCGCCATCCCGCGCAGCAGGCCCGCATAGGTGATGAGTTCACGTCCGGTGAGCCGGTCGAACAGTCGCATGCCGTCGGGGAGCACCCCGAGCATGGCCTTGGCGCGCTCCGGCTCGGCCCACAGGTCGACGCCGTGGACGTACGCGGCGCCGTAGTCGGGCTGGAGGAGCCCGGTGGCCATCGACAGCGAGGTGGTCTTGCCGGCGCCGTTCGGGCCGACGATCCCGTAGCAGGCCCCGGCGGGGATCGCGAGGGTGAGGCCGTAGACCGCGACCTTCGGCCCGAAGGCCTTGGCGAGCCCGGCCAGGTGGAGGGCCGGGGGCGGGCCGGGTGGGAACGGTAGCCCACCGGGGTACGGCGGGCGCGCCGGCTCGGAGCCGGGAGGAGGGAGCGTAGTCATCGCTCCCCACGCTAGCCGCACCACCGTCCGGGCAGGATCGGCCACCCCGCGGGTGGGCAGATGTCCCCACCCGCGGCAGCACCCCGGGACGGTCAGCGGGCGGCTCCGGTGGGGCCGGTGGGGCCGGTGAACTCGGCGAGGTCGAGGGTGGTGGTGGCGCCGTCGGGCCACGCGATGCGCGCCTCGGCGTCGCCGAGGTCGAGGCGGGGGTCCGCGGCCAGTGACGCCCGGGTGAGCGCGAGGGCGAGGGCGTACCAGCCGGGCCGGGCCGGCGCGCCGAGCACGCCGACGGCGGCATGGGCGCCGAGCGGAGAGGCCTCGTCGGGGTGTTCGGTTCGTTGCTCCGTGAAGCCGCTCAGGGTGAGGAGCCGGGCCCGCAGGCCCGCGCTCGTCTCGAGGTCGATCCGTCCGGACCCCTCGGCCACGGTCACGCCGGCATCGTCGGCCAGCGGCCACCCGCCGGCCTCGATCGTCGTCTCCGCCGCAGCCTCGTGCAGGTGGATGAGCCGCACCTCCCACGCTCCGCGCAGCACCGAGATCACCGTCGTGGTGCCGGCCCGGCTCGCCGGTCCCTGGACCCCGCCGTTGCTGCCGCGGAACTGGTCGGCGGGCGCCTCCATCCAGTGGTCCCGCGCACGGGAGGCCGCCAGGGCGACGCATCCGCCCGGGCCGGCGGCGTCGTCCGCGATCTCGCGGCGCAGGAGCCGCATGCCGCAGCGGTGGCTGCGCGCCCCCGCCCCATCGACGATCGCGACGGCCTGGTCGAGCGGGGCGATCCGCGCCTCGGGGTGGCCCAGCGGGGCGGTCGCGGTCGAATAGCCGAGTCGGGCGTAGAGCGGGTCGTCCCCCTCCGCCAGGCCCTCGGCGGCGTAGTCGGTGCCGTGATTCGCGATGCGCACGATGCCGTCGGCGCCCGTCGCGGAGACGGCCCACCCGGGCGCGACGATCGCGCGCACCGTGTCGCCGTCCTCGTGCGGAAGCGGCTCGGCCGGGCTCGACCAGAGCGCGTGATCGGCGGGGAGCAGGAGCCCGGCCAGGCCCTTGCTCGCCCAGTACGGCGAGCCCGGGCCGGAGTACCACTGCGCCATCGGCCGCCACTGCCGATACCACCCGAGGTCGAGCAGGCCGCGCGCATTCGGTACGCCGTGGGCGCGGAAGTGGTTGACGATTCCGAAGGCCGCGCGCCGGAGCCGGCCGAGCGAGACGGACTCTGCGCCGGCGATCGCGCCCGCCCAGAACGGGGCGGCGGCACCGAACCGGTACACGAGGCTGCGCCCCTGCACGAGCGGGGAGCCGTCGGCGCCGACGAGCCCGACCGCGTCGGTCAGGTACTCCTCCAGCCGAGAGCGGTCGCGCGCGCGTCGGGACGGCGCCAGGTCGCCCGCCCCGGCCATGCGCGCCCAGAGCGCGGGGTACAGGTGCATCGCCCACCCGGCGTAGTGGTCGTAGGCGCGCATCTCGCCGTCGCGGTACCAGCCGCCGGCCTCGTAGTAGGAGTCGTGGCGGGCGAGGTCGGCCTCGATGTCGGCAAGGTCGTGCGGTCCGCCGACGCCGCGCAGGAACGTCTCGGTGACGACCCGGAACCACAGCCAGTTGTTCCGCGGGAAGCCGTCGTCGCCGACGACCTCCCCGAGATAGTCCACGAGCCGCTCCCGGGTCACCGCGTCGAGCGCGTCCCAGATCCACGGGCGGGTCAGGTCGAGCACGAGGGCGATCGAGGCCGCCTCGACCTTCGCCTGCGGCGCCTCGCTCGGACGGGGCCAGCGGTCGGCCGCCGAGGGGTCGACCCCGGCCGCGAGCCCGCGGGCGTACCACTCGGCGAACCCGTGCGGATCCGCGCCGGACTCGCCCGCGAGCCGGAAGCCCGCGAGCAGGAAGGTGCGCGCGAAGCCCTCGAGGCCGTCGACCCACGTGCCGGACCCGCCCGGGCGGCCCGGCAGCGTGATGAGCCCGTGCCCGTCGGAGGCGTGCGGCCGCACCGCGGTGAGGAGGCCGTCGGCGTAGCCCGCCAGATCGGCCCGGGTGGCAAGGAGCGGTGCGGCGGCGGTACCCATGCCGTGGAGGCTACCGGTCCGCGCGCGCCGACTCGCCGATCCCGACCACCGGCGGACGATGCGCGACGCTCAGAGGGGCTCGGTGTTCTCGGTGCTCTCGCTCGGGCGCCGACCGAGTTGCTCGTCGATCTTGAGCAGCCCGGCGCCGTCGTCGCCGGCGAGCTCGATGCGGCTGATGATCTCGCGCACCGTGGACTCCTCCTCGATCTGCTCGGAGAAGAACCAGTTGAGGATCGGTCGGGAGTCCAGATCGCCCGCGTCCTCCGCCGAGAGCGCGAGCTTGCGGATCGCCGCCGAGACCTTCTCCTCGTGCGCGAGCGCGGCCTGGAAGATCTCGAGCATGGAGGCCCCGCGCACGTCGGGCGGCTGGGCGATGTCGCCGATCCGGGGGTAGTTCCCGCGGTCGTCGAGGTGATCGATGAACTTGTTCGCGTGCACGATCTCCTCGTCCGCCTGGTGGCGGAGCCAGGCGGATGCACCGCTCAGGTCCATCTCGGACACCCGGATCGCGAGCTGGCGGTACACCATCGATGCCTCGAACTCCAGCGTGATCTGCGCGTTGAACAGTGTTTCCAACTCCGCTGACATCTTCATCGCCTCAGCCTAGTCCTCCGCCCCGGATGCGCACAGGCCTCCGGCACCGCTGCCCTCGCCGCACAGGCCGGATGCGCCACTGCGCGTGCCGGGCGGCCCTGGACGGCCCTGGATGGCCCGGTGAGCGTACGGGTGCGGTCGCGGTGAGGTCACGACCGCACCCGTGCCCAGGGTGCGCACCGGGTGGTCGGAGCGGCGGGGCGGTTCGGGCCCCGAGGCTCGCTACGCCCGCCGGCGCCGCCCGATCAGCACCGCGCCGCAGCACGCGAGCAGCACGGCGATCGCAGTCGCGATGCCGATCGGCGCGCCGGTGCTGGGGAGCGTCTCGGCGGGAACGTCGCCATCCGTCGGCGCGGGATCACCGGTCGGCACTCCCGTGGGCTCACCGGTCGGTTCGCCCGTCGGCTCGCCGGTCGGCTCGCCGGTCGGTTCGTCGGTCGGTTCGCCGGTCGGTTCGCCGGTCGGTTCGTCGGTCGGTTCGTCGGTGGGCTCCTCCGTCGGTTCGTCGGTCGGCTCGTCGGTGGGCTCCTCCGTCGGTTCGTCCGTGGGCTCGTCCGTCGGTTCGTCGGTCGGCTCCTCGGCGTCGCTGAACTCGTGGGTCCACGTGCTCGTGGCCCCGTCCGCGAGCACGTACCCGTCCAGGGCCCGGGCGGTCACCGTGACGGCGCCCGATGCCGGATGCGTGCCGGGGGTGAGCACCTCGCCGTCGACGAGGTAGGCCACGCCCTCGGTGTCGGGGACGGTCATCGTGTCCTCGCCACTGCCCGGTTCGTCGGTGAAGACCACGTCGGCGGGGGTCACCTCGATGAGCTCCACCACCGGCCGCCCATCGTGCGCGAGCGCGAAGATGTGCAACCGATCCGCGTCCGGAAGGGTGATCGAGGTGAGTTCCGACTCCGTGGGAAGGTCGATCGGGGCGGTGGCCCAGAGACCGCAGGAGACGGTGTCGGTGCCGTCGCCGGCGCCCCGGTAGGCGGTCCGCACGGCGAGCGTGTTGTCGCCGGCGGGCTCACCCGAGCACCAGTCGGTCAGCAGCAGGTCGACCGTCCGGGTGCTGCCGTCGTCGAAGCCGAGGACCGCCGAGCCCTGCTGATCCCCGTGCGCACCGGCGCCCACGAACGAGAGCCGGGAGGCGCCCTCGAGGATGCCTGCGACGTCGAGCGTCTGGCCCGTCGCGGCGATGTTGTCGGGCTCCCCGGCGGCCGCGAGCCCGAGGGCGTACGACAGCCCGGTGCCCGGGAGCTCGTGTGTCGCGCCCTGGACGATGCCGGCGTCCGCGAGGGCCTGGCGGGAGTAGTACCAGCCCGAACCGTCGAAGTCCGCGTTCGCCTCGCCGTCGTCACCGATGCCCACGTGGTTGAAGTAGGGCTCCAACCCCGTCGGGGCCACGACGTCGATCCGTACCTCACCGGTCGCGACCAGGCCGCGACCGTCGGTCACCGTGACCGCGACGGGATACCGGCCCGGGGCCGCGTCGGCGGGAACCGTGATGGGCACCGTGACCTCGCTGGTCATGGGCAGGTGATTCGAGACCGCGGACCAGGCCACGGGCTCCGCCGGACCGGTGAGCGCCTCGTCGAGTTCGACCTCGACCGTGCCCTCGATCGTGCCCGCTCCGGTGGCGACCACCGAGACGGTCAGGTCGATCGTCGTCTCCTCGTTCTGAGCGACGGCGCTGCTCGCGGGTGAGACCCCCGCGGTGAGGTGATCGCCCACCGGGGCCGCCTCATCGACGGCGGGCGGCGGGTTGGTCACCGCCCAGTCGGACGGCTCGGAGCCGACCGTGAAGTCGATCGTGGCGCCGGCGCGGATGTCCTCGCCCGTGATGTAGGCGCGGTCCAAGGTCGAGCCGGACAGGTCGACGTCCTGGATGTAGCGATTCGCCGGATCGGTGCCATCGGCCGTGATCCGCAGGTCCCCGCCCGGGTAGTACGTCTCGTCCAGATCGATGCTCACCTCCTCGAACACCGGCGAGGTGAGCCCCCAGTAGTCGGTTCCGGGCATGATCGGGAAGAGCCCCATGGCCGAGAGCACGTGCCAGGACGACATCGTGCCCATGTCGTCGTTCCCGGTGACGCCGTTGGGCGCGTCGGTGTAGAGGGTGAGCGCGGCGTGCACGACATCGGTCGTCTTCCACGGCTGGCCGCTCCACAGGTAGATGTAGGGGGCGTGGAAGTTGGGCTCGTTCTGCGGGTTGTACTTGTCCTGGTTGTAGTAGTCGTACGGCCCGTTGACCCACACGTCGCGGGCGGTCGTCGCCGGATCCTCGAGCACCTGGTCGTACGCGAAGAAGCCGTCGAGACGCTCGTTGGTCGCCGCCGCCCCTCCGAGCAGGTCGATCAGGCCCGGCACGTCCTGCTGCACGAGCCAGGTGTACTGGGAGGCGGTGCCCTCGTGGAACCCGGGCGACTTCGCCGGGTCGGGGTCGCCGATGAACATC
Organism: Pseudactinotalea sp. HY158; assembly: GCF_009660225.1. Lineage (NCBI taxonomy): Bacteria > Bacillati > Actinomycetota > Actinomycetes > Micrococcales > Cellulomonadaceae > Pseudactinotalea > Pseudactinotalea sp. HY158. Next base: position 338,935 of record NZ_CP045920.1, on the reverse strand, counting down.
CCGTCGGTGCCGCGGGCCCGGAAGGAGCCGGTGCGCGGATCGAAGATGTTGCGGTAGTTCTGGCCGCGCGCGGCATACCGCGCGGCGTCGGCGTCGTGACCGAGGTCGGTCGCCATCGTCGCGAGCATCGCATCCGCGAGGGCGTATTCGAGCGAGGCGGAGCCGCCGTGGTGCAGGTCGAAGTCGCCGGGCTTCTTCGCCGCGGTCGGGTCGTGCGGGACGTACCCGTGCTCGAGGTAGAACTCGTTCGCGGCGCGGCCGTTGAAGGGCGAGTCCGCGGGCGGAACGTTGTCGGCGTTGTTCACCAGCGCCGCGTAGGCCTCCTCCTCGTGCCCGGCGAGCAGGCCCTGGTGGAAGGCGCTCACGAGGAACGGGGTGACCGGGTCGCCCGTCATGATGTTCGTCTCGACGGTCGCGTAGCCCCATCGCGGCAGCCAGCCGCCCTGCTCGGCCACGCGAAGGATCGACAGCGCCATGTCGGCGGACTCCTCGGGCTCGAGGAGCGCGAGCAGCTGCTGCTGGGTGCGGTAGGTGTCCCACAGCGACCAGGTCTGGTAGTAGGTGAAGGCCTCGGCGGTGTGGATCTGCTGATCCCAGCCGGTGTAGCGGCCGTCGACGTCCGAGCCCGTGTTGGGCGACATGAGGGCCCGGTAGAGCGAGGAGTAGAACGTGCGCTGGTCCTCGTCGGAGCCGCCGCGGATCGCGACCTGCGAGAGTCGTTCGTTCCACGTCTCGAAGGCGGCCGCGCGGGTCTCGTCGAAGGTCGGCCCGCCCTCCGCGGCGAGGTTGGCTCGGGCGCCGTCCATGTCGACCCAGGAGATGGCGGTCGTCACCTCGACCGTGTCGTCCGCGCTCGTGTCGAAGGTGAAGAACGCCCCGTTCCTGCCCTCGGTCACGGACTCCGTGCTCCCGTCGCTGAACGAGTCGCCCGCCCACGTGCCGCTCGCCTGGGCGGGGCGGTCGAAGGAGGTCACGGTGTAGAGGGTGTACGGCTCGGTGTCCTGGCAGAACCCCTGACCCACGATGGTCGCCTCGATGGTGGAGTCGTCGACGATCCTCACCTCGGAGGAGAGGACCTGGTGGAGCGCCTGGCCCGCGTTGACGAGCACATGGCCCTCGTCGCCGTCGTAGGTGTAGCGCTGCGTGCCGGTGCGAACCGTCGCCGTCACCTCCGCGGTGACGTCGTAGTCGTCGAGGCGCACGCTGTAATAGCCGGGCTCGGCCGACTCGGAGTCGTGGCTGAAGGACGAGGCGTAGTCCCGATTGTCCGTCGAGTCCAGCGCGCCCGTGGTGCCGAGGATCGGCAGATCACCTCCGAGTCCGCAGCCCACCCCCTGCGGGTGGGTGAGCGAGAAGCCGCGGATCTCGCTCTGGTCCCAGTTGTATCCGACGTAGTGACCCGTGTCGGGGGAGAGCTGCACCATCCCATGGGGCAGGGACGCTCCCGGGAACGTGTTCCCGTCGTCCTTGCTCCCGATGAACGTGTTGACGAGCGAGGCGGGATCGGCCACGTAGTCCCCGGCCGCGGGATCCGCGGCCGGCGCGGCGCTCGCCGCGCCGATCGGGACGGCCACCATGGCGGCGGCGATCAGCCCGGCCCAGACTCCACGCGGACCGGCAGTGGTTCGGCGTCTCATGCGTTCTCTTCTCTCCTCGGCGGCTCTGCCTGCTCGTCGTTCACACCATCGAATCGACAACGTTGTCAGGAACACTAGCACTGCTCACCGCCTCGTCCCGCGCACCACGCCCGAGACTCCCCTCCGGACGACGAAGGCCTCGGTGCCGTCGATCTCTCGACGGCACCGAGGCCCTTCGCCGGCGGTAGCGGTGGGATTTGAACCCACGGTGGCTTGCACCACACGGCATTTCGAGTGCCGCACCTTCGGCCGCTCGGACACGCTACCTTCGCCTTCCGGCCGGGACAGCGTACCGAGACCTGGCCCGTGGAACCAAACCGGGCGGAGTGGCCTCCGCCACGCCCGGCACCGACCTACATTGATTCAGTGACCTCCTCGACCGCCGTCATCGACCTGCTCCGCGGCACCCCCTTCACGGTGCTCACGGGTGCCGGGCTCTCGACGGACTCCGGGATCCCGGACTACCGCGGGCCGTCCGCGCGCCCGCGAACCCCCATGACCTATCAACAGTTCGTCTCCGACGAGGCGTTCCGGCGGCACTACTGGGCGCGCAACCACGTGGGCTACCGGCACATGCGGTCCGTCGAACCGAACGAGGGCCATCGCGTGCTCGCCCGGCTCGAGGCCCGCGGCCTGGCGACCGGGGTCATCACGCAGAACGTCGACCTGCTGCACGAGCGGGCCGGGTCGAACCGCGTGATCGACCTGCACGGCCGGTCCGACACGGTCATCTGCCTCGACTGCGGCACCCGCATCTCCCGCGCGCACATGCAGGTGCGCCTCGACCTCGCCAACCCGGGCTTCGACGTCGCCGTGTCCGATGTCGAGATCGCCCCCGACGCCGACGCCGTGCTCACCCAGACCGAGGACTTCGTGGTGCCGCCGTGCGCGGTGTGCGGCGGCATGCTCAAGCCCGACGTCGTCTACTTCGGCGAGAACGTGCCCAAGCAGCGGGTGGCGGACGCGTATGCGCTCGTCGACCGGGGCGGCGCGTTCCTGGCGCTCGGCACGTCGCTGGCGGTGATGAGCGGCCTGCGGTTCGTGCGCCACGCCGTCCGGCACGGGATTGCGGTGGCCATCGTCAACCGGGGTGAGACCCGGGGCGACGAGCTCGCCACGGTCAAGCTCGAGGCCGGCACGACGCCCACCCTGCTCGAACTCGAGGCCGCCCTGGCCGGCTGAGCCGCCGGCCCCGGCGCGCCTCAGGCGCCGGCGCTGCTGCGCGAGCGGCGCCGGGCGGCGAAGAACTCCCGCAGCATCGCCCCGGTCTCCTCCCCCCGCACCCCGCCGGTCACGGCCACCCGGTGGTTGAGCAGCCCGTCGCCGGTCACGTCCCGCATCGATCCGGCCGCGCCCGTCTTCGGATCCCATGCGCCGAAGACCACCCGGTCGAGCCGGGCGAGCACCATCGCCCCGGCGCACATCGTGCACGGCTCGAGGGTGACCACGAGCGTGCACCCGCCCAGGTGCCACCGGCCGCGCCGCATCCCGGCCGCCCGCAGCGCGAGCAGTTCGGCGTGCGCCGTCGGGTCGCCGTCGAGCTCGCGCCGGTTGTGCCCGGTGGCGATCACCTGCCCGGCCTCGTCGAGCACGACCGCGCCGATCGGCACGTCTCCCCCGGCGGCGGCGAGTCGCGCCTGGGAGATGGCCAGAACCATGGCCGCGTCGTCGTCCATACGCCCAGTGTGCCGCCTCTCGCCCCGGAGCGAGTCCACGATAGGTTGAGCACATGCGCCTGCACGTCGCCGACCACCCGCTCATCGCCCACAAGCTCTCCGTGCTCCGGGACGAGACCACCCCCTCGCCCGTGTTCCGCAACCTCACCGACGAGCTCGTGACCCTGCTCGCCTACGAGGCCACCCGCGGAATCCGCACCGAGACGATCGACGTGCGCACCCCCGTGACCATGACCACCGGCACGAAGCTCGCCGAGCCGCGCCCGATCGTCGTGCCGATCCTGCGCGCCGGCCTCGGGATGCTCGACGGCATGACCCGCCTCCTGCCCACGGCCGAGGTCGGCTTCCTCGGGCTGCAGCGCGACGAGGACACGCTCGAGGCGATCACCTACGCCAACCGGCTCCCCGACGATCTCGCGGGCCGGCAGTGCTTCGTGCTCGACCCGATGCTCGCCACCGGCGGAACGCTCGCCGCCGCGATCGCCTACCTGCTCGAGCGCGGCGCCCGCGACGTCACGTGCGTCACCCTGCTGTGCGCGCCCGAGGGGCTGGCCGCGCTCGAGTCCGCCGTGACCGCCGACGCCGACGTCACGATCGTCACCGCCTCGGTCGACGAGGGTCTCGACGAGAACGCGTACATCGTGCCGGGCCTGGGGGACGCGGGCGACCGGCTGTACGGCATCGTCGATTAGGGACGGCGCAGCTCGCCTCGGGCCTGCACGCCCGCCTCGGGCGGGCGGCTTGCCCGGGCTCAGCCGCGCGCGGGCGGGCGGATCGAGAGGTAGTCGATCTCGCCCGGCTGGGTGAGCACGTGGACGATCGCGGCGGCCACGTCGCTCGCGGAGAGGTAGCTCGCGGCGTCGTAGGTCTCCCCGAGACCGGCGACGAGCTCGTGCTGCATGTCGGTGTCGACCCGGCCGGGCGCGACGGTGGAGACGATGATCCCATGCGGGCGGAACTCGTGCCGCAATGACTCGGCCAGGCCGTTGAGCGCGAATTTCGTGGCCACGTAGATCGGGGTGTTCGGCCCGTTGGCGCGCTTGCCCGAACCGGAGTTGAGCATGACCACCCGCCCGCGGGCCGCCTTGAGCGCGGGCAGGAGTTCGCGGGTGAGCGAGGCGACGGCGGTGACGTTCACGTCGAAGGCCAGCCGGAACTCCTCGGTGGTGGTCCGGGGCAGTTGGCCGGTGTGAACGATCCCGGCGGCGTGCACGAGGGCGTCGACGCGGTCGAGGCCGAGGCCCGCCACGGCCGCCACGAGCGCCCGGTCGTCGGCCAGGTCGACCGCCGCGTGGCGCACCGTGACGCCGCTCGTGGCCAGGTATGCGGCGGACTCGGCGAGCCGGGCCTCGTCGCGGGAGAGCAGCACGAGGTCGTACCCGGCATGCGCGAGTCGCTCACCCGTGGCCCGGCCGATGCCGCGGCTGCCTCCGGTGATGACGGCCGTGGGTCGCTCGCTCGACATGGCCCCACCGTAGCCGCAGCGACCCCCGTTCGGGGCGGCCTCAGTCCTGCAGGCCGGCGGCGGTGAGCGCCTGGTCCAGGTCGGCGATCAGGTCGGCCGGCGCCTCGAGTCCGACCGAGAATCGGATCGTCGTCGCCCCGATGCCGTTCGCGGCGCGGACCTCGGGCCCGAGCTTGCGGTGGGTCGTCGTACTCGGGTGGGTGACGATCGACTTGACGTCGCCGAGGTTGTTGGAGATGTCGATCACCTGCAGTGCGTCCATGAAGGCGAAGGTGCGTTCCGTGGCCACGGCGGGGTCGTCGTCGTCGATACCCAGGTCGAAGGTGACGACCGTGCCCCCGCCGCTCATGAGCCGGCGCGCGAGGTCGTGCTGTGGATGGGAGGGCAGGAACGGGTAGTGCACGGCCCGCACCCCCGGCCGGCCCTCGAGCCACTCGGCGAGTTCGAGCGCCGCATCGGCCATCGCGCGCACGCGCAGCGGCAGCGTCTCCAGCCCCTTGAGGAGCACCCAGCCGTTGAACGCGCTCAGGGTCGGGCCGGTCGTGTGGATGAAGTCCTCGACCGGGCCGTTGATGAAGTCCGCGGTGCCGAGGATCGCGCCGCCGATGACCCGGCCCTGCCCGTCGATGTGCTTGGTGGTGGAGTAGACCACGACGTCGGCGCCGAGCTCGAGGGGGCGCTGCAGGATCGGCGTGGCCATGACGTTGTCGACCACGACCGTCGCCCCGGCCGCGTGGGCGAGTTCCGCCACGGCCGGCAGGTCGACGATCGTGTTCATCGGATTCGAGGGGGTCTCGAGGATGACGACGTCCGCCGGCTCGGCGAGTGCGGTCCGCCATTCGTCGAGGTCGGCGCCGGTGACGTAGTCGGTGCGCACGCCCCAGTCCGCGAAGAGTCCCTCGAGCATCGCGAAGGTGGTGCCGAAGAGCTCCTGGGCGGCGACCACGCGGGATCCGGGCCGCAGGAGCGCGTTGAGGCAGGCGTGGATCGCGCTCATCCCGCTCGCGGTGGCGGTGCACGCGCCGGCCCCCTCGATGAGGCGCAGCCGTTCCTCGAAGGCGGCGACCGTGGGGTTCGCATCGCGGGAGTAGATATAGCGCGGCAGGTCACCGGCGAAGGCCGCGGCCGCGTCGGCCGCACGGTCGTACACGAAGCCCTGGGTCAGGAAGATGGGCTCGGACATCTCGGCGAATCCGGTGCGCTCGAGGCCGCCCCGGGCGGCGTAGGTGGCCGGGTCGAGCCCGCCTGGCAGGGAACATCGGGGGCGTGGTTCGCTCATCTCTCCTCCATCGGTCCTGGCGGTAGCACCTTCGCGCACTCGGGTCGGTGGCGCGGTTGCTGCAGCGTCGACGAGCCAGATCTCTCGGCTGCTCTGGATGGTTCTCCGAAGCGTACGGACTCCCGCGCCCGCGCCCGCCACCCGGCGGCGGCATTCCGCCATCTGAGACGCGGGCAATGGGGGCGAATGCCCGGGCGAGCGCGGTGCGCGTGCCAGGATGAGGCATGGCAGCTGTGCAGGAGGCCCGGCCGGACGTCCTGGGCGAGGACTGGGCGAGGCGCACGATCCGGCTCGCGCCCGACGGCGCCGACGAGCCGCCGGTCGCCACCCTCGTGCACCGGGCCGAACACCGGGCGGGCGACCGGGCCGGTCGGCCGCGGGCATCGTGCGCGGTGCTGTACGTGCACGGGTTCGTCGACTACTTCTTCCAGGTTCATCACGCCCGCACGTGGGAGCGGGCGGGCTATGACTTCTTCGCGCTCGACCTGCGTGACTACGGCCGCTCGATCCGGCCCGGGCGGCGACCGAATTGGATCACCGACCTGGGCGCCTACGACGAGGAGCTCGACGCCGCGCTCGGGTGGATCCGGAGCGCCGGCTACGCCCACGTGCTCCTCGCGGGGCATTCCACCGGTGGCCTCGTCGCGAGCCTGTACGCCCACGATCATCCCCGCGGGGTCGACGGCCTGGTCCTCAACAGCCCGTGGCTCGACCTGAACGAGCCGTGGCCGGTTCGGCACGTGGCCAGTCCGCTCATCTGTGCGATCGCCCCGGTCGCACCGCTCCTGCCGCTGCGCCCGCTCGGCCGGGCCTATGGGGAATCACTCCATATCTCGACCGGCGGCGAATGGGATTACAACCTGAATTGGAAACCCCTCGAGGGTTTCGGGGTGGCGGCCGGCTGGTTCCGGGCGATCCGGCGCGGGCACGCCCGAATCCGGCGGGGTCTGTCGATCGACGTGCCGGTGCTCGTGGCCACCTCGGGTGCGCGGGGCAGCAACACCGATCCGACCCCGGCCGACCTCGACGGCACCGACACCGTGCTCTCGCCGCCGCAGATGTGGCGGCGCGCCCGCGGGCTGGGACGGGACGTGACCGTCGTTCGGATCGCGGGCGGCCGGCACGATCTGACCCTGTCGAGACCCCGCGCCCGGAACAGGTTCGATCGGCAACTCACGGGCTGGCTCGCCGGTCGATTCGCGATCGCGCACGGTCGCCCGCCATTCGTGCCAGAATAGGGCCTCCCCGTCTCAGCGTTATCGGAGCTCTTCTTGGCGACCGTAGAATCCATCACCCTGATCGACGATATCGACGGCAGTGCCGCCGAGCGTACGGTCCACTTCGCCCTCGACGGCATGGAATACGCCATCGATCTCTCGCGCGCGAATCGCAATGCGCTCGTGCGGGACCTGGCACGGTTCATCACGGTCGCCAGGCGCGTGGACGGAGCGGGCCCGCAGCTGCGGGTGGCCGAGACCGACGCCGACCCGCGCGCCGTGCGTGAATGGGCCCGCTCACACGGCATCGCCGTCCCGGAGGGTAGGCGGCTGCCGCGCAGCGTGATCGACCAGTTCGTGGCCGCGGGCAACTGACCCCGCCGACCGTGCCAGCCGCTGCGCCAGCCCGGACGCCCGGCTCGTGTGGTGGGTGATGGCCCGCACGAGCACCTCCTGCTCGCCGACGATCGCGACCGAGCGGCGCGCCCGGGTGAGGGCGGTGTAGAGCAGTTCCCGGGTGAGGATCGCCGAGTCGATCGCGGGTAGGAGCACGCTCACGTCCTGGAACTGCGAACCCTGGGAGCGGTGCACGGTCATGGCGTGGGCGGTGACGACGTCGTTGAGCCGGGCGAGGGCGACGAGCCGCCCCTGCGGGTGGCTGCCGTCGGCGATGACGGCCGCGAGCCCGCCCGCGCCGGTGTCGACCACCACGCCGATGTCGCCGTTGTACAGCCGCAGGCCGTAGTCGTTCGAGGTGACGAGCAGCGGCTGGCCGGGGTACCAGCGCCCGAGCCGGTGCCCGAGCGAGGCCGCGAGCCATTCCTCGAGCCGTCGGTTCCAATGGGCCGCGCCGGTCGGCCCGTCCCGGTGGGCGCATAGCATCCGGTGCTCCTCGAGCACCGTGAGCGCCCCGGCCCGGTCCCCCGCGGCGGCGAGCTCGTGCAGTCGCAGGGCCGCGGGCGTGACGATGCCCTCCAGGTCGTCGATTCCGATGAACCGCCGGCTCGGGTTCCCGCTCGTGAGGGCGGCGAGCGCCGCGTCAGAATCCCCGTCCCGCACGGCCCCCGCGAGGGCGCCGATCCCCTCTCCGAAGCGCCGGTTGCGGGTCAGTTCCGCCACGGGCGCCCCGGGCCGGCTCCGCAGGCCCGCGACGAGGTCGCCCAGCACCGCACCCGCCTCGACCGAGGCCAGCTGGTCGGCATCGCCCACGAGCACGAGCCGTGCCCCCGGCCGCAGCGCCTCGAGGATGCGGGCCATCATCGTGAGGGAGACCATCGAGGTCTCGTCCAGGACGACCATGTCGACCGGGAGCCGGTTCCCGCGATGGTGCCGGAACCGTGTGCCCTGATCGGGGATGGTCCCGAGCAGCCGGTGGATCGTGGTGGCGGGCAGGGCCGCGATCCGGTCGGCGTGCCGGGTCGGGAAGGTGGGATCGGCGGCCGCGGCGCGGATCGCCTCGGCCATCCGCGCGGCCGCCTTCCCGGTCGGCGCCGCGAGGGCGATCCGGGCGTACGGGTCCTGGTCGAGGAGGCTGCCCAGGAGCCGCGCGACGGTCGTGGTCTTGCCGGTGCCGGGACCGCCGGTGATGACGCTCGTGAGGGAGCGGGCCGCCACCTCCGCCGCCGCGCGCTGGTCGGCGAAGCCCTCGCCCGGGAAGTACTCGGCGAGGGAGGCCGCGAGCGCCGCCTCGTCGACCGGCACGCTCCTCGCCCCGCGGGTCTCCAGGTGCGTGAGCACCGCGGTCTCCTCCTGCCAGTAGCGGTCGAGGTAGAGGCGGTCGCCGTCGAGCCGCAGGGGGTGCACGCCGGCCTCACCCGACCCGCCGATCAGGGCGGAGCCGGCCAATTCCGCGACCCACCCGTCCTCGTGCACACGGGGCCAGTCTTCCGGCGGCACCGCGGGCCACAGCTGCGTGCGCTCGTCGTCGGGTCCCACCGGCACCCCACCGAGGTCGAGGCACACCGATCCGCCCCGCACGGCCCGCACGGTCAGTGCCACCGCGAGCGCGTGGGTCTCCCGCTCCTCCCCGGTCAGCCGGGTCAGTCCGCGGGCGATGTGGACGTCGGCGGCGGTGATCTCGCCCGTCTCGTTCAAGGCGGCGAGCAGCCCGCTCAGGCCTCGGACCCGTGCCGGGTCCCACTCCCCCAGCCGGTCGACGCCGGTCGCCTCGAGTGCAAGCGCGCTGCTCATGCGGCTCCTCCGTCCAGCACGTTCGACAGGTCGGTCACGAGCCCGGCGGGCGGCGCCCACGAGAACACCCCGGCCGGATGCCCGGACGTGATCGGGGTGGCCGGGCCGGCCATGCCCCGCACGTACAGGTAGAGGACACCGCCGAGGTGCTCCGCGGGATCGTAGCCCGGCAGCCGCCACCGCAGGTACCGGTGCAGTGCGACCGAGTACAGCAGGGCCTGCAGCGGGTAGGACGAACCGCGCATCGCCGCGTCGAGCTGGGCGGGGCCGTAGTGCGCGCTCGTGAGCGGCTCGTCGAGCGGGCCGAGCCAGTTGGTCTTGTAGTCGGCCACGAAGAACCGCCCGCCGCGCCGGAACACGACGTCGATCGAGCCGGTGAGATAACCGCGCAGGGACGTCGCCCGGTAGCCAGGTCCGTCGAGTTCGCCGGCGTAGGCGGCCAGCGGGTCCTCGGCGCCGAGGTGGCGGCGCAGCGCCGGCGCGAGGTCGCCCAGCGTCACGGGGCCGGCCGCCCCCGCGGTGTCACCGGTGCGCGCGCGTGCCCGGTCGCCGCCGTCGAGGGGGAGCTCGAAGTCGAGCTCGTGGAGCCGCTCCGACCGGGGCACATCGGCGAGCGTGGCCGCCGGATCCACGAGCGGGCCGAGCGGCGTGCGCACGACCGCCTCGAGAGCCGTGACGAGCACCTCCCGGTCGACCTGCTCGGGCCAGTACGTGAGCTGTTCGCCCACGAGTTCGCCGATCCGGCCGCGCAGATCGTCGCCGGCGGCGACCGGATCGAGGTGTTCGAGCACCCCGTGCACGAGCGACCCGAAGCGGGCACCACGGGGCAGGGACGCCATGGGCGAGGGGAGGACGTCGCCCGGTCCGGCCGGATCCGCGACCGCTGTGCCGTCCATGCCGTCGGGGCCGTCGGGGCCGTGGCCGCCGGTTCCCGGCTCGATCTGGATCTCCTGCTCGTCGGCGCGCAGGTCGTACCCCGGTTCACCGCCCGGCTCCGACCAGTCGCGGTCCTCGGCGGCGGCGCTCAGTGCCGTGTAGGAGGTGCGTCGCCATTGCAGGTCGATCCGGCGGTTCCACGAGCGGGCGCCGGTGAGTGCCTGCTCGCTCGGGGTTCCCGGTCTCGGCAGGTCCGCGATCCGGGCCTCCTCGAGGTGCACCTGGGCGCCCCAGCGCTCGGCGGCCTCGGCGAGCGGGTCGGCGGGCAGCGGCGCGGTCGCCGCGATCGGGCCGTCGCCGCTCCCCCGGGCGAAGAGGAGCCGGTGCAGGGGCGAGGCCGGGGTGCGTTCGAGCGAGGGCATCCACCAGGCCACGAGGTGTGAGCGGGCGCGGGTGGCGGCCACATAGAGCAGCCGGAGCGCCTGCCCGGCGTCCTCGGCCCGGGCGAGGTCGCGGTGCTCCGGGCTCGGGGTGCCGCCGACGTCGAGGCAGCGCCGGCCGGTCGCGTCGTGGAAGAGGAGGAGGTCGTTCTCCGCCCCGAACGTCTCCGCGAGCGTGGGCAGGTAGACGAACGGGAACTCCAGGCCCTTGGAACCGTGGACGGTGAGGATGTGCACCGCACTGTCGTCGGTGTCGAGGCGGCGCAGGTCCTCCCCCTCCGGGGCCGCCATGCGCTCGCGCAGCCAGTGCACGAGCGCGATCACCCCGGCCTCGGGCACCCGGCGGGTGCGATCGTGCAGCAGTTCGGCCAGGTGCCGCAGGTCGGTCAGGAGCCGCTGCCCTCCGCTGCGGCGCAGCACCCGGTCGCTCACCCCGCCGCGACCCCATCCCTGGGCGGTCTCGAACACGGCGGCGACGCCGTGGCGTCGGAGGAGGTCGCCCCAGTCCCGCAGCCGTTCGGCGACCTCGTCGGTCAGGTCCTCGCCCCGCCGGTCGAGCTCGGCGGCCGTGTGGCCGAAGAAGGGGGTGAGGGCCACGGCCCGGACCCGCCGCGAACTCGAGGGCAGCTCGATCGACTCGAGGAGGGTGAGCCAGTCGCGGGCGGCGGCGGTGGCGAAGACGGAGCCGGCGGAGGCGATGACCGAATGCACCCCGCCGGCCGCGAGCGCCTCCTGCACCCGCTCGGCCTGGAAGTTCGTGGTGCACAGCACCGCGACGTCGCCGGCGCGCACGGGCCGCTCGATCTCCCGGTCCCGATCCGGATCACGCTCCCGCACCTGGGCGGAGGAGGTGAGCAGCCGCGCGATGTCCGCGGTGAGGTCCTGGTAGATCCGGGCGCGCAGCCCGGAGAGGTAGACTCCGCGCCGGGCGCTGCCGGGCAGGCCGCTCGGGTCGACTATACGCAGCCGCACGGGCGCGGGCGCGGGCACGCCCGAGGTGCGCCCACCCGTGCGGCCGGCGTCGACGGGGGTGACCCGGATCCGGGGATCGCCCAGCTCGGCGCCCCCGAAGAGGCCCTGGAGGGCCTCGTGCAGGTGCTGGTCGCCGCGGTGGTTCCGGGAGAGGGTGAGGCGGCGGTCGGCGTGACCGGCGGCCTCGAGGTAGGTGGCCACGTCGCCGCCGCGGAAGGCGTAGATCGCCTGCTTCGGGTCGCCGATGAGGATCATGTCGGAGGAGCCGTGGAACGCCTCGCGCAGGATGTGCCACTGCAGCGGGTCGGTGTCCTGGAACTCGTCGACGAGCACGACCTTCCACCGGTCCGAGAGCCTCGCCCGCGCCGCGGGTGAGGCGAGCGATCGGGCGGCGTGGGCGAGCATGTCGTCGTAGGTGAGCACGCCCGTACGTTCCTTGCGGCGGGCGAGTTCGGTTCGCACGTGCTCGGCGAACCGCACCCGTTGCCCCGCGGCGGAGCGCGGGTCGCAATCCTGCGGCTCGAGGTGGGCGATGGGGTCCCTCACCACGGCTCGGGCGATCTCCTGGGCCTCGGAGAGGGTGAGCTGGGGTGGATGCGGGAAGTGCGCGTAGGCCGAGACGTACAGGTCGCTGACGGTCTCGGCCAGCAGGTCGTCGACCGATTCGACCGCCGTGAGTCCCGCGGTGGCGTCGCCGGCGACGCCGAGGCCGTCGCGCACGACGAGGGAGAACTGGTGGATCGTGGCGATCGTGGCCGCGTCGATCTCCGACAGGGCGTGACGCAGCCGCCGGTGCCGGAGGCGGAGCTCGGCTCCGGGGAGTCCCGGACCGGCCAGGAGGTGGTCGACCTCGTCCCACGGCCCCTCCGCGCCGGGCGCACTGGCCGCCGCGCCCGCGTCACCCGCCGTGCCGGCGACCGCGGCGGCGAGGAGCCGTTCGGTGCGCACGAGCCGCTCGCGCACCCGGGAGCGGAGTTCCTGGCTGGCCGCGCGGCCGAAGGTGACCACGAGCAGGTCGGCGAGCCGGTGGGTCCCCTCCGTCACGAACCGGGCGACGAGGGCGGCGATCGTCCAGGTCTTCCCAGTCCCCGCGCTCGCCTCGAGCACGGTAGTCCCGCGCGGGATCGGGGCGGTGATCTCGAATCGCTCAGGCATGTCAGCCTCTCCTCTCGGCCAGCAGGAGCGCCTGCCACAGCCGCAGCGCGTATTGGCCCAGCCGGCTGGGCACACCCGAGAACCAGGTCTCGCCCAGGTCGGTTCGCACCTGCTGCTCGAGGAGCGCGCCGGTGGACAGCTCGCCCCAGACGAGCCGGTGATAGGGGTCCTCGTTCTCGCCTGGGACCGGGGACTTGAAGCCGCGTTCCCACTGCTTCTTGGCCGCCTCGCGTTGCCGGTGGCCGTTGCCCCCGGGATCGGCGTGCGCGAGGGCCCAGGCGTGGCTCGTCCTGATCGGCAGCGGGAGCGGCTCGGTCAGGCCGCGGTCGCGGATGTCGACGAGGACGGCGAGTTCCCGGGCCGCGTCCCGCGCGGGCAGGGGGCCGAGGACGACGTGGCGGGCGCCGCGCCCGTAGCGCGCGATGACGTGCGCGCGCCAGGCGCGCTCCGGGTGGGAGACCTGCACCGCGAGGAGGTCGATCCAGGCCGCGAGCCGGTGCTTCGGCCCGAGGGACGAGTAGTGGATGCGCACCAGGTCGCTGCCACGCACGCCCTGCACCTGGCCGATGAGGCGGCGCGCGCCCGGGGTGGCCGGGTCGAGGGGAACGTCGCAGTCGACGGGCTCGGCACCCGCGGCGCGCAGCTGCTCACTCACGCCGAGCAGGCGGCCGACGCGGGCGGCGATCACCTCGAGCTCACGGCGGCCGAGCTCCGCCGGGGGCAGCTCCCCGCGGACCGCTCGGCCGCGAGCAGCACGTCCGGGTCGGCGCCGGCGAGCGCCCGCTGCAGGAGCCGGTCCCCGATCTGCCAGCCCACGAGGCCCCGCGCGTCCAGGGGGATGTCGTCGGCGATCGGCTCGTGGTCGGCCGAGACGCCCACGTCGAGCCGGTCGCGCACGAAGCCGCGCACCGGGTGCACGAAGTAGCCCTGGAGGTCGGCGAGGAGGACGTCGGCCGGTGGCGGCGGCGGGAGCGGATGAGCGAGGAAGGACTCGGCGGTGATGAGGTCGCCCGAGCGGGCGGCGGCGGCAGCGGCGGCCGCCCGGTCGAAGCTGACCAGGGCGGTCCCCGGCGTGAAATAGCGGGCATCGAAGGGTTGCAACGGCTCCTCGACGTGGACGCGCCGGCGGCCCTCTCCCGGCGCCGTCGCCTCGAGCACGTCGAGGAGTTCGGCGACGGGTACCGCCGGTTGCAGCCGCGCACCGCGGTACTGGTCGGCCCCCGAGTAGGTGATCACGAGGGTGTCGGTGGCGGCCATGATGGCGTCGAGGAAGAGTTGGCGGTCCTCGGCGCGGACGTCGCGTTCGCCGATGCGGGGACGCGGGGCGAGCAGGTCGTCGCCGTCGAGGCGGCCGGCGCGCGGGAAGGTGCCGTCGTCCATGCCCAGGAGGCAGACGACGCGGTGGGGTACGCCGCGCAGGGGGCCGAGGGGGGCGACCGTGAGGGATCCGGTGCGGACCCCGCCCGGGCCACCGCGGCTGCGCTGCGGATCCGTCAGGCCGCGCAGGATGCCGCGGACGTCCGCGATTCCGGCCGGGGCATCGGCGAGCCCGTCGCTCCCGGCCAGCCGGGTCAGGTCGGCGTCGGCCTGGGCCGCGAGCCATTCCTCGTCGGGGCCGACCGAACCGAGGCCGTGCGTGGCCTCGAGCAGCGCCGCCGACCAGTCCGCCAGGGTCGTGGCCGCGCGGAGGGCCGCGACCGCGGACCGGAGTCGATGGGTCGCCTCGGCGAACCGGCCCGCGAGGTCGATGGCGCCGCTGGGCACGTTGTCGACCGGGAGCACGTTGCCCAGGGACCGGCCGTCCTCGGCCATGGCGGCACCGAGGAGGAGCGAGCGCAGGCCCATCGTCAGGGTGTTGTGAGGCAGGTCGACGCCGAAGTCGGCGCGGTCGGCGCGATCGAGTCCCCAGCGGATGCCGGCCTCGCCCACCCACGTGGTGAGGGTGGCCAGGTCGTCGTCGGTGAGGCGGAAGCGGCGGCGCACCACATCCCGGCCGAGCAGGTCGAGCAGGTCGCTCGCGCGGATGCGCCCGGCGGTGAGCTCCACGAGGGTCAGCGCGAGCTGCACGAGCGGGTTGACCCGCCCGCGGGTGGCGATGCCGACCCGGAAGCCGTGGGCCGGATGGACCGGGCCGGTCGCCTCGGTCATCCCGAACGCCGCCTGGATGGCCGGGCCGTAGGTGTCGAGGTCGGGGCACATGATCACCACGTCCCGCGGTTCCAGGGTGGGGTCGTCGGCGAACAGGCCCGTGAGGATCTCGCGCAGTGCCTCGACCTGCCGGGTCGGACCGTGGCAGGCGTGCACCTGCACGGACCGGTCGCCGGGCTCGAGCCTGCGGCCGGTGGGCGCGGGCGGGCGGTCGGCGGCCAGGTCGGCCTGGAGCCGGCCGAGCAGGTTCGCCGGGCGGGCCACCGGTGGGGCCACGTCGGTCGCCGCGGGCTCGAGGAGGGGGGCGAGGGTGAGTTGGAGCTCGCGCAGTTCGCGACCCAGGCTCACGAGCAGCGGGTGCCGGGCGATCGTGTCGGAGTCGTCGTCTGCTCGGGCGGGGCGCAGGGCCGGGTCGGCGGCGGGGTCGGCGGGAGCGGCCGCGAGCTCGTTCCACAGCCGCGGCGAGGGGTGGCACAGCCACAGGTGCACCTCGCTCACGTCGGCGACGGCGGCCAGGACCTCGACGTCGGCGGGGCTCAGCCGGGCGGGCCCGACGATATTCAGGCGGCGCGGAATCGCGACGCCCGCGCCCTCGAGGAGGTCCGCTCGGCCGCCGGTGCGCGGATCCGCACCGAGGCGAGCGGTGAGGCGGCGGTACAGCTCGGCCTGCCAGCGTTCGTGGCCTCGGTGTGCGGGCCCCGCGCCCCGCGCCGCCGCCGGCGTGGCCCGCGAGCCACCCCCGGACGAGTTCGGGGCGCTCGTCCGCGTACGACCACAGGAGCCCGGCCACGCGCCGGGCCACCGAATAGCGCCGGTCGCGCCGCGCCGCGGGCGTGAGCACGGGAACTCCCAGCCCACCCAGCCCAGCAATCCCATCGAGCCCAGCCTCGTCGCCGGGATCGGGCCGCCCCGTGGCGGTCCACGGTGTGGGTGGTTCCGCCCGGGCACCGATGTGCCAGGCGACGGGCGCGGCCCAGTCCTCCTCGGCGGCGGCGTCGATCTCCGCGAGCACGTGCCAGGCGAGCCGGTCGGGCCGCCACGGGTCCTCGTCGTCGCGGCCGGTGACCAGCCGGGTGAGCGACCGGGGCGAGGTGAACTCGAGACCCGCGCAGACGCCGTCCCCACGCCGTGACGGGCCCGGGGCGCCCGCCCCCAGCCGGTGCGAGAGCCGCTGCGCCAGCCATCGACCCAGGGCGGGGCTGGGCACCACGACCGGTTCGAGTTCGAACACGTCGCCGGGATCGGCCGCGAGCAGCTCGCCGAGGCCGTCGGCGAGGGCGTCGAGGCGGTCGGCGCGATGAACGGAGATACTCACGTCCACGAATGTATCTGCCGGGGCCGACACCCGAGCCTCCACCCGGGCCGACAGGCCGACATCCGAGCCGACATCCGAGCCGACATCCGGGCGGGCTCCACCGGGCCCCGCGCCGACGCGCCGCCTCAGGAACCGCTGGGTACGTGCTCCCGGGCGGGTGCGGCCATCGGGGTGCGCACCATGAGCACCGTGTTCACGGCCATGCTCAGCCGCCAGATCCCGCCGGCGTTGTCCCCGCCCGCCAGATCGAATCGGCCCGGCTGCTCCGTGAGCACGCGCACGTCGGTGAAGCCGTACCGGCGCCCGATCTGGGCCACCAGGTCCCCCACGCTGCGCCACGCAGGCGGCGGATACGTGCCCTCGAACTGCCGACTCACGAGCCCGACGGCCTCGCGGCCCGATGCGTCGTAGCTGCAGGTCTCGCGGGAGTCGGCGCAGTCGTGCCATTCCTGCGGGCCGAACTGCCGGTCGAGCGCGGCGATCATCTCCGCGCGCATCCGCCGGCAGTGCGCGAGCGCCTCGGGCAGGGTGGGCGTCGACGGGTCCATGGTTGCCCTCACATTCCCAGCGGCACAGCCGGCCGCGGCGCCTGAACATCACCCACGTGGCACTCCTTCGCTGTGACGAGCACCCTAGGCTGGGTGAGGCGGGGCGACCAGAGGCAGAACTACCCATCGACACCCGAGCGCCCGCGGGGGAACGGCCGGAGACCATGACCGAGATCATCGCCCATCGCGGCAATTCGCAGGTGGCGCCGCCGAACACGCTCGCGGCGCTCGAGGCCGCCTGGCGGGTCGGCGCCGACGCCGTCGAGATCGACCTCCAGCAGCTCGCCGACGGCACCGCGGTGGTCATGCACGACGAGACCGTCGACGCGACGACCGACGGCACCGGTCCCCTCGCCGCATTCGATGTCGCGGGCCTGGCCGCCCTCGACGCAGGTTCCTGGTTCGCCCCGGCGTTCGCCGGGCAACGCGTGCCGCTGTTCACCGACGTGCTCGACTTCCTCACCGCGCGGCCCGGCATCGGCCTGCTGCTCGAGATCAAGGGCGACTGGGAGGCGGAGGCGCTGAGCGTCGTCCTCACGGGGATACGGGAGGCGGGCCTGGCGGGCCGGGTGCGGGTGCAGAGCTTCTCGGTGCCTACCCTCACGCGGTGCCGCGAGCTCGCCCCGGACCTGCGGCGCGAGCTGCTCGTGCACGAGCTGCCGGCGGACCTGGGCACGGCCCGGGAGCTCGCGGCCGGTGGGATCAACCCACGCGGCTCGGCGCTCGCGGGCGACCCGGCCTTCGTGGCGCGGGCGCACGCGGCGGGGCTGCGGGTGAGCGTGTGGACCCTCGACGAGCCCGAGCAGTGGCGACGCGCGCTCGCGGCCGGGGTGGACGCGATCATCACGAATCGCCCCGAGCTGCTCGCGGGCCTCCTCGCCGGTCGAGCAGGCTGAGTGGGACGAGTGGGCCGAGTGGGTCGAACAAGCTGAGCCTGGCAACGAACCGCAACCGTTCGCTTCCGGGCGCGGCCTCGGGGGAGGATGACCGCGCCCAGGTCCGGGCCCGATCCCGGGCGGCGCGGCCGGGCTTCACGAGTTCGAGGGAGCAGCGGTGACGGTTCGATCCGGTCCCGGTACGGGAGCGACGAGCACAGGGTCGACGGGGGCGACGGGGCCGAGGCCCGGCGGCGAGTCGCGGACGCGTGGTGTGACGCACGCGATGGGGCCCGGGATCGCGACGGCCGTGGCGATCGTCGCGGTGGGCATGTCGCTGCGCTCGCCGATCACCTCGATCGCCGCGGTGCTGCCGGAGTTGCGGGCCGATATCCAGTTGACGGCCACGATGGCCGGCCTGCTGGCCTCGCTGCCGGTCGTCTGCTTCGGCCTGGCGGCGACATTCGCGGCCGGGGCGGCGCGCCGGTTCGGGATCAACCGGGTGCTCGTGACGAGCCTGCTGCTGTTGGCGGTGCTCGTGGCCGTGCGGCCGTTCGGTCCGGCCTGGTGGGTGCTCGCGACCTCCGCCGGCATCGGGGTCGCGATCACCGCCGGGAACGTGCTCAACCCCACCGTGGTGCGGCGGGACTTCCCGAGGCGGCAGGGACCGATGATCGCCGTGTCCACGGCGGCCCTCACGGCGAGCGCGGCCGTGGCGGCGGCGCTCACCGTGCCGCTGGCGATGTGGATCGGCTGGCGGTGGGCGCTGGCCGTCTGGGCCCTGCCCATCCTCGCCGCCGCCTGCTTCTACCTCCTCAAGGCCGGCCCGGAGGAGGTACTGCCCGATGGCCCACCGC
The DNA here is from genome assembly GCF_009660225.1 of Pseudactinotalea sp. HY158. Classification (NCBI taxonomy): domain Bacteria; kingdom Bacillati; phylum Actinomycetota; class Actinomycetes; order Micrococcales; family Cellulomonadaceae; genus Pseudactinotalea; species Pseudactinotalea sp. HY158. The sequence continues at coordinate 320,285 of NZ_CP045920.1, read as the reverse complement.
CGCGAGCACATGCATGGCGCATGCCCGCGGCCTGGGTGCTCGCGGTGTTCTTCGGCCTGCACTCGGGGCTGTTCTATGCGAATACCGCCTGGATGCCCACCTATCTTCCGGCCCTCGCCGGCCTGAGCGAGGCCCAGGCCGGGGTGGCGGCCTCGATCTTCCAACTCGTGGGCATCGGCGGCGCACTGAGTCTGCCGGTGCTCACCGCTCGGCTCACGGGAGGTCGACGATTCCTCGCACTCGGGTGCACGCTCACCTGGGTCGTGTTCACGCTCGGGCTGCTGCTCGCGCCCGGCGCGTACATCGCGTGGATGATCATCGGCGGCTTCGGTCAGGGCGGAGTCATGGCGATGCTGCTCGCGCTCATCACGCTCCGTTCCCCCGACGTGAACACCGTGCGGGAGGTCTCCGGGATGACCCAGACCGTGGGCTACCTCATCTCGGCCCTCGCGCCCACGGTCGCCGGGTCGCTCGTCGAGCTCACCGGCGGCTGGACCGCCTCGCTCGTGCTCTTCCTCGGCATGGGCACCGCGATCACGCTGCTCTCGCCGATCGTGGCCTCGCGCCACCGACTCGAGGTGCGCCGGGAGCCGGCCGACCGTGGGGTCCTCCGCGGTAGCTGATCGCCGAAGCTCACGGGGCGCGTCATAGCAGATCCCGGAGTCACGGACGCGCGCGGGCCGATTCGTCTCACGGGCAGGCCGTCGTCTCACCCCGTGATCGTTCCCGATCGCCCCGTCGACGGCCGCGGTGGCCGGCCGTAGCGTCGAATCCGCGACGAGCCGGGCCCCCGCCGATGACCAACGGGAGGACCTCGGCGACGCGAGCTGCGCCGTCCGCACGCTTGTTCCCCCCGACCACGAAAGGCCTCTCGCCATGCCCACCCCGGCCAGCACCGCCAGCCCGACCAATACGGTCCCACCCAAGCGGCGCCTCAGACTGCCCTCCTTCGGCACGCAGATCCTCCTCGGCCTGGCGTTCGGGCTGCTGCTCGGCTGGGCGGCCCTGGCGATCGGCCCGACGGTCGACGCGGCGGGCGAGGCGGCCGACAACTGGCTCCTCGTTGCGCTCAGCACCATCGGTTCGACGTTCGTGACGCTGCTCAAGGCCCTCGTGCCGCCGCTGATCTTCACGGCGATCGTGGCCTCGATCGCGAACCTGGGCAAGCTCACGAACGCCGCCCGACTCGCGGGGCAGACCCTGCTGTGGTTCGGGATCACGGCGGCGGCGTCGGTGGCGATCGGCATCGGGCTCGGCCTCGTGTTCCAGCCGGGTCATCACACGTCGGTGACCGAGGCCGCGGCCGAGGACCCGGGCCGCTCCGGCTCGTGGCTCGACTTCCTGAACGGGCTCGTCCCCTCGAACTTCCTCGGCCTGAGCGTCAACGGCGACCGGGTGAACTTCGCGGCGCTGCAGATCGTGGTCATCGCGCTCGTCGTGGGCATCGCCGCCCTGCGCACGGGGAAGAAGGCCAAGCCGTTCCTCGACTTCAACGCCTCCGCGCTGGCCGTCGTGCAGACCGTGCTGTGGTGGATCATCCGGCTCGCCCCGCTCGGCACGCTCGGCCTCATCGGCAACGCGATCGCCCGCTACGGCTGGGAGCTGCTGCCGCAGCTGGGCACGTTCGCCATCGCGATCTACGTCGGCCTCGCGCTCGTGGTGTTCGTGGTCTACCCGATCGTGCTGCGGGCCAACGGCCTCTCGATCCGTCAGTACTTCAAGGGCGCCTGGCCCGCGATCCAGCTCGGGTTCGTCTCGCGCTCCTCGCTCGGCACCATGCCCGTGACCCAGCGGGTGATCGAGCGGAACTTCGGCGTGCCGCGCGCCTACGCCTCCTTCGCCTCCCCGTTCGGCGCCACGACCAAGATGGACGGCTGCGCCGCCATCTACCCGGCGATCGCGGCGATCTTCGTGGCGCAGTTCTACGGGATCGACCTCGGCGTGACCGACTTCGTGCTCATCGCGTTCGTCTCGGTCGTCGGTTCGGCCGCGACCGCGGGCCTGACCGGCGCGCTCGTCATGCTCACCCTGACGCTCTCGACCCTCGGGCTGCCGCTCGCCGGCGTCGGGCTGCTGCTCGCGATCGACCCGATCCTCGACATGGGCCGCACGGCCGTGAACGTGGCCGGGCAGGCGCTCGTACCCGCCGTCGTGGCCAAGCGCGAGGGCATCCTCGACCAGGCGGTCTACGACAGCCCATCCCAGGCGATCCTCCTGGCCGACGTCACCGCCGAGGAGGAGGCCGAGCTCGAGGCCGCCGAGGCCGACGCGGCCGACGAGCGGGAACTGCAGCAGGTCTGACCCCGCGCCGGTGGCGGCTGCCCGCTCGAGTGGGCAGCCGCTACCGGCGGCGCGCGCGCCGCGCCAGCAGGCCGGCGACCGCGACCGCCCCGGCCCCCGCTGCGACCGCGCGGCGGTTCATCGTCAGCCACAGCCACGGGTCGCGGGCATGCGCGGTGGCATCGAATGCGCCGTGGGAGCCGCGGTCGACCTCGTCGTCCTCGGGCTCGAACACGTTCGATCCCCACCGCGGCAACTCCTCATCGGCCTGCTGGGAGGCGATCCCGGTCCGGCCGAGGTAGCGGTCGAGCAGGCCGGGGATGAGCCGCTCGGCGAGGATCGTGTAGGCGGTGGAGAACCCCACCCACAGGTTGCGGCGCGGATGCCCGGCCAGGAACACGATTCCCCGGCCGGCGAGCTCGGGTTGGAACACCGGCGCCACGGGCATCGGGTGGCCGGCCATCCGGTTGAGGTTCCAGTTGAACTGCGACGTGTTGAGCCCCGGCAACTGCACCATGCACAGCTGCACGCCGCTGCCCTCGGCGAGGAGCTCGGTGCGCACGGACTGCGTGTAGCCCACCACGGCGTGCTTCGCCCCGCAGTAGGCCGATTGCAGCGGGATCGAGCGGTAGGCGAGGGCCGAGCCCACGTTGATGACGACCCCGCGGTCCCGCGGCCGCATGTGCTCGAGCGCCGCCTGGGTGCCGTACACCTGGCCGAAGTAGCTCACCTCGGTCATCCGCCGGAACTCCTCGGGGGAGGTGTCCCACGAGCGTGCGAGCGACCCGGCGAACGCGACGTTGACCCACACGTCGATCTCCCCGAGCTCGTCCTCGACCCGGCGGGCCGCGGACTCGACCGCCCCGTGGTCGGACACGTCGGTGGGCAGGCCGAGCGCCCGCCCGCCCCGGGCCTCGACGTCGGCGACCGCCCCCGCCAGCCCCGCCCGACCGCGGGCGAGCACGGCGACGTCGTAGCCCGCCGCCGCGAACTCCCGGACGGCGGCCCGCCCGACCCCCGCGGTCCCGCCGGTCACCACCGCGATCCTTCGTGCGTCCATGTCATCCTCCTGCTCTGCTGCTCTACCGGTTCGGTCTCCCGTGCCCTGAGGGTCGCTCACCCGGTCCGGAACCGTTCGGCGTCGGCGGATCGCAGCTCCAGCCCGTTGCCCGCCCGCCCCTGGTCGGGCACCAACGCGCCTCCCCGGGGCTCGAGCACGCCGTCGAAGAGCAGGGCCTCGATGCGCACGTGGTCGTGGAAATACTCGAGGTGTCGCAGGTTCACCGCGGCCGCCGCCACGTGCGCGTGCAACTGCGGTGCGCAGTGGCCGGACACCTGCAGGTTGTGCGCCGCCGCGAGCGCCGCGATCCGCAGCCATTCGGTGATCCCGCCGCACCGGGTGACGTCGATCTGCACGCAGTCGACCACGTCCACCAGGGGGCGGAAATACGCCAGGTCGTACCCGTACTCCCCGGCGGCGACGTCCACGTCGACCCGGTCGCGCACGAGCGCCAGGCCCGCGTGGTCGTCGGAGGAGACGGGCTCCTCGAACCAGGTCGCGCGCTCACCCGCGAGGGCCCGGCCGACCCGGATCGCCTGCTTACGCCCGTAGGCGCCGTTCGCGTCGACGTACAACTCCGCCGTCTCCCCGATCGCCGCGCGCGCGAGAGCCACCCGGTGCAGGTCCCGCGCCACGCGCTCCCCGCGCGACTCGCCGATCTTGATCTTCACCCGCGGGATGCCCAGGGCGTGCACCCAGTGGTCGAGCTGGGCACGCGTGCGGTGATCGTCGTAGGTGGTGAAGCCGCCGCTGCCGTAGATCGGCACCGCCTCGTGCGCGCGCCCGAGCAACCGGCTGAGCGAGACCCCGAGGAGCCGGGCCTTGAGGTCCCACAGGGCGGTGTCCACGGCGCTGATCGCACACGAGGCCAGGCCCGGCCGGCCGAGGTTGCGGATCGCCCGCACCATCGCCTCCCAGCTTCCCGGCACGTCGAACGCGTCCCGCCCCGCCAGCGCGGCGGCGAGCGGGCCGTCGACGATTCCCGCGCACGCCCCGGCGGCGTAGGTGTAGCCGGTGCCGACCTGCCCGCCGGCGCTCACCTGCACGAGCACGAGGGTCGTCGAGGACCACGCGAGCGTGCCGTCGGCCTCGGGCCCGTCGGTGGGGATCTCGTAGACCGAGGTCGCGACCTGCCCGATCCGCGGCGCGGCGCGGCCGGTCACGATCCGACCCCGGCGTGTGGACGACGCAGCTCGCCCCGGCGAGCGCCTCGCCGCCCGCTCGCGCCGGGCCGGGTGCCCGTGAGCCGCTCGGCGAGCCGGGAGGCGAGCGCCATGATGGTCAGCGCCGGGTTGGCGGCGCCCTGGGTCGGCATGACCGACCCGTCGCAGACGAACACGTTCGGCACCCCCCAGATCCGGTGGTCGGAATCGATGACGCTCGCCGCCGGCGCCGCGCCCATGCGCGCCCCGCCGACGAGGTGGGCGAAGCGGTGCACCGTGAGCACGTCCTGGGCGCCGGCGGCCTGGAGGATCTCGGTGATGACCCGGGTGGAGTAGGCGTTGTTGCGCCGGTCGTTCTCACCGAGGGAGTGGTCGAATCGGGCCACGGGCAGGCCGCGCCGATCCACCTCCTCGGCCAGGGTGACCCGGTTGTCCGGATGCGGCAGCAGCTCGTTCAACACCCCGATGGTCGCCCAGTGGTTGTAGTCGCGCATGTACTCCCGCAGCGCCCGGCCCCAGTGCCCGTCGGCGAGCACGTGCTCGGCCCAGCCGATCGGCAGCGGGCCCACGGTCTGGATGGAGAAGCCGCGGGCGAAGTCCCGGGCCGGGTCGGTCTCGTAGAACTGCTCGGAGGAGACCTCCGGCGGCGGCGCCTTGTACTGGCGGATCTCGTGGTCGAATCGGCCCGCGGTCTGGGCCGCCCCCTGGACCATGACGTAGCGGCCCACCTGGTCCTCGTTGTTGCCGAGCCCGTTCGGATGACGGCGGGACGTCGAGGCGAGCAGCAGCCGCGGGGTCTCGATCGAGTAGCCGGCCACGGCGACCGTGGCCGCGCGCTGCAGGTGCACGGTGTCGTCGTCGCCCGAGAAGTAGGCGACCCCGATCGCGGCGCCGGTCGAATCGTCGATCTCCACCCGGGCGGCCATCGAGTCGGCGCGGATCTCCACGCCGTGGTCGAGCGCGTCCGGCAGGTGGGTGACGTACGGGCTGGCCTTGGCGTTCACCTTGCAGCCCTGCAGGCAATAGCCGCGGTAGATGCAGTGGGGCCGGTTGCCGAACGTGCCGTTGACGATCCCGACGGGGCCGACCCGCATCTCGATCCCGAGCTTCTCCGCGCCGCGCCAGAGCACGGCGGCCTGCTCGGAGATCGGGTGCGGGGAGGAGGGGTAGGTGTGCGGCTCGCCCCAGGGCCAGTTCTGGCCGGCGACGGGCAGCTCCCGTTCGAGCAGCTCGTAGTGGGCCCGCAGGTCGCCGTAGCCGAGCGGCCAGTCGGCGCCCACACCGTCGGTCGAGTGGGTGCGGAAGTCGGAGGGGTGGAACCGGGGGGTGTAGCCGGCGTAGTGCACCATCGAGCCGCCGACCCCGCGCCCGGAGTTGTTCTTGCCGAGCGCGACGGGATCGGTGCCGCCGATCACGCGCGGCTCGTTCCAGTACAGGTGGTGGGAGCCGGCCTCGTCGGAGACCCAGTCCTCGTCCGGATGCCAGAACGGCCCGGCCTCGAGGACGACCACGCGCCAGCCCGCCCGCGCGAGCCGCTGGGCAAGCACGGAGCCGCCCGCCCCGGCGCCGACGACCACGAGGTCGACCTCGTCCTCGTCGCGGTAGCGGGCCATCGTGTCCTCGCCCGGAAGCCTGCGGGAGTGCACGTCGAGCAGGAAGCGCGAGTCGTTCTCCGCGGGTCCGACCGACCCCTTGAGCAGCGTCACAGCCCCTCCTCCTCACTCGTGCGCACCGGGTCCTCGGCGGTGGCGGCCACCGCCTCGTCGGGCTCGCGCACGCTCATCGGCCCGAGCCGCATGTAGCCGCGCGGGTAGGCCGGCCCGCCGAAGCCGATCTCGTTCCACGCCCAGGGGTGCCCGTAGAAGAGGCCGAGCACGGCGCTCATGCACAGGGTCCACACGTGCGGCACGTCGAGCCTGCCCCAGGGGCCGCCCGTGAGGATCTCGTCCGGGTCGCCGGCCGCGAGCGCGTCGAGCAGCTCTCGCCGGGAGGGCCAGTCGGCGCGGGCGTACTCGCTCACGCCGAACCGCTGCCGGGCGGTGTGGTCGAGGCCGCCGAGCAGGAGCCGCCACGCGAGCCGGTCGCCCGGCATGCCGGCGTAGCGGTAGCCCTCGGTCGTGCCCGCGGCGAGGCGGGCGTCGATCCCCTCGGCCACCGGCACGCGGGGCTCGGTGTCCTGCGCGAGCACGTCGTCGCAGAACCGGCGGAGCGTGCGCTCCTCCGCCTCGTTGAACACCCGCAGCGGACCCGGGTCGGCGAGCCGCGCGAGCACGACCGCGCGCGTGGCCGCATCCCACGTGTCGGCCGACTCGAGCACGTCGTAGTCCGGGTAGCGCCCGATCATCTGCGGAGTGGTGCCGCGGCGCTGCCTGGGCAACCAGTCCGGGTGCGGCGGCTGGCGGCGCGGGCGCAGATTCGGAAGGTGGCCCGGATCGGAGAAGTCGAGCATCTCAGCGTTCCCGCCGGAGCAGGGCCGCGAGCACGCCGAGTCCCCCGACCATGGCCATGAGGCCCGGCGCGGAGATGGGCGGCCCCGTGGGCACGTTGAAGGAGGCGAGCCGCCACCCCCCGGGTTTGCGGGCGACACCGCGGGCGTGGAAGTACTCCCCGAGGAGCCCGTCGATCGCGAAGACCGCGGACGCCACGGGCAGGGCGGTCTTGGCCCAGCGGCGGCTGAACACCCCGGCGATCCCGGCGATCACCACGGGCGGGGTCACGAGGATCGGGCTCCACATCCACTTGTTGCCGAAGCTCGCCTTGTAGTGCTCGAGGTAGATCTCCACGGCCGTGACCACGGCGGCCGCGGCCGTGAGGCCCGCGAGCGAGCGTTCGAACCGGCCGTGTTCGATGTTGACGACCATCCGGTCGAGGAGGTGTTCCACCTCGGGCACCGCGGCCTCGGCGCGGCGCCCGACGGCGCTGCGCCCTACGCCGCTCCCACCCGCGCCCGCCCGGGCGGGCCGCGTCGTCCATACGCTCATCCGACTCACCTCATCGCCTCGGCAGGATGCCCTCGGCGAACTCCCGGGCGGCGTTGACCGCGCCGGCCACGCCCTCCTTCGGGTCGGCGAGCACCGACGTGGTGAGCGCCTCGAACTGCGCGAAGGTGATGTGCGGCGGGATCGGCGGCTCCTCCGGATCGGTCATGACGTCGACGATCACCGGCCGGTCGGCGGCGAAGGCCTCCTCGAACGCGCCCGCGAGCTGGGCGGAGCGGTCGACCGTGATCCCCCGCAGCCCGATGAGCTCGGCGAATGCGGCGTAGGGCACGTACGGCAGGTCCTGGGAGGCGTCGAACTTCGGGTCCCCGGCCATCGCGCGCTGCTCCCACGTGACCTGGTTGAGATCCTCGTTGTTGAGCACCACGACGACCATCCGCGGATCGTCCCAGTCGCGGTAGTACTTCGCGGCCGTGATGAGCTCGGCCATGCCGCCCATCTGCATGGCGCCGTCGCCGATCGTGCCCACGGCGACCCGGTCCGGATAGGCGAACTTGGCGGCGATCGTGTAGGCCATGCCGGGCACCATCGTGGCCAGGCTGCCGGACAGGGTGCCCTTCATCCCGGTCCGCATCCGGATGTGGCGGGCGTACCAGTTCGCGGCCGAGCCGGAGTCGGAGGAGAGCACGGCCCGGTCGGGCAGCTGCCGCGACAGTTCCGCGAAGACCGCCTGCGGGCGCACTCGGGGGCGGTCCCCGTCGCGGTCGACGTCGGCGGGCTCCGCGCGGGAGTCCATCACCTTCCACCAGTCCTCGACGGCGGCGACGATCTTCTCCTGCCAGGACCGATCCTCCTTGCGTTCGAGCAGGGGAAGGAGCTCGGCGAGGGTCTGCTTCGAATCGCCGAGGAGGGCCAGCTCCATCGGGTAGCGGATGGAGAGCATGCGCCCGGAGACGTCGATCTGGATGCCGCGCGCCTGGCCGATCGGCGGGAGGAACTCCGAGTACGGGAAGCCGGAGCCGACCATGAGGAGCGTGTCCGCACCCTGCATGAGATCCCAACTCGGCTTCGTGCCGAGCAGCCCGATCGAGCCGGTGACGTAGGGGACGTCATCGGGCACGACCGCCTTGCCGAGCAGCGCCTTGGCCACCCCCGCGCCGAGGGTGTCGGCGACCTGCATGACCTCCTCGGTTGCGTCGAGGGCCCCGGCGCCGACGAGCATGGCCACCCTGCTGCCGGAGTTGAGGATGTCCGCGGCCGCCTGCAGGTCCTGTTGCCGCGGAATCCGGCGGCCCGGCCAGAACCCGATGCCCGTGTGCACCGTGTGGGTCGCCTGCGGCTGCTCCTCGACGGCGTCCATGTCCTGCACGTCGGCGGGGACGATCATCGCCGTCACGCTCCGCTCCGACTGCGCGGTCCGCATCGCCCGGTCGAGGATGTGCCGGACGCTGGACGGCACCGGTACCTGCTCGCAGTACGCGGAGGCGACGTCGGAGTAGAGCTGGAGCAGCTTGACCTCCTGCTGGAAGCTGCCGCCCATGGCGCGGGCGAACGTCTGCCCCATGATCGCCACGACCGGCTGATGGTCGAGCTTGGCGTCGTAGAGGCCGTTGAGCAGATGGATCGCGCCCGGGCCGGAGGTGGCCATGCAGACCCCGACCTCGCCGGTGTACTTCGCGTGCGCGCAGGCCATGAACGCCGCCTGCTCCTCGTGCCGGACCTGGATGAATCGGAGCTTGTCGGTATGGCGGCCCAGCGCGCCCATGATCCCGTTGATGCCGTCGCCGGGATACCCGTAGATGCGGGTCACGCCCCACTCGATCAGCCGGTCACACAGGAAGTCCGCAGCGGTCTGTGACATCTCAACCTCGCCCATCGCGTGTGGATGAGGGACCGGACGGCGCACACCGAGCGCGTGGATCCGCCGGCTCCTCGAATGCTTTTCACCGTAGGCACCGGCGCGCGCGGTTGGGAAGGGGGAGGAGCGTTCCGGCCTCCGGTCCCCGGCGCGGCCGGCTCAGCCCGCGTGCCGACTGTCCGTGGCGAAGTCCTGGAGCAGCAGCCGGAACTCGGCGGGCGCGTTCGCGACCCGCACGTCGCCGTTGCTCATCCGCAGCTGCTTGCGCACGGTGTCGAGCACGGCGACCCCGGCCTCGTCGAGCACGTCGACGCCCGCGAGATCGACCACGAGGGTCCGTCCCGCGCGGGCGGCGCGGAACAGCGTGTGCAACACGTCGTTGCCGGTCGAGGCATCGACGCACCCGGCCAGGTGGACCCGCTTCTCGGGTACCCGGAACGTGTCGAACCGGAGCCGTCCGGACATCGGGCCGCGCGGGCCGCGTCGCCGCCTCGTCTCGAGCACGATCGGCGGCTCATGCTCGATCTCGGGAGACGGAATGCTCGACTCGGACCCGAGGCCTCGTCGGCGCGCCCGCAGCGCCGTGAGGATCGCCTGTTCCCGCTCGGACGGCTGGACCGAGGCGGGCCGCGGGACGCCGTTGTTGCGTCTGCGCGCCGCCTCCTCGATCCGTGCGAGCTCGGTGAGCAGCTCCCGGATCGTTGCCTTCGCGAGGTCGCCGTGAAAAATCCTCGGGGTCTGGTTCCATGCTTCGGTCATGACTCGTCCCGCCCTTGTCTTCCGCTGTGTCGACCGCGCGGCCTCCCCACCGCTTCCTCACCGGTTCCCCGCGGCTCCATGGTCGACTCTGGTCGACGGCGCGGGCACCGGCCGGTCGTGATCGATGGCACCGACCTTAGGCCGCTCGGGCGCGTCTTTCGCCACCCCTAGGGGTGAGGCAGGGGTCGCGGAACCGTGCCGCGGGGCCCCCTCCCGCCCATGGGACGGCCACCCTATGGTGAGGGGATGAAGCCCTGCCTGAGGGTGGCGATCGTCAACGACTACGAGATCGTGGTCCGGGGCGTCGCCGCGATGCTGCGTCCGTACCGGGACCGGGTGCGCATCGTGCACCTCGACCTGCCCACGGGCACCGGTGGCCCTCTCGTCGCAGCGGGCACAGCGGGCGTTCCGGGCCCCGCCGAGACGGCCGATCTCACCCTCTACGACACCTTCGGCGGCCACCAGGGTGACGTGGCGCGAGTGCGCGCGCTGGCCGCGGATCCGCGGGCGGGAAGGATCGTGGTCTATTCGTGGAACCTCGATCCCGTCCTCGTCTCGACCGCGATGAAGAACGGGGCGTGCGGCTACATCTCCAAGGGGCTTCCGGCGGCCCGGCTCGTGGCGGCGCTCGAGGCCGTGCGCTCCGAGCACGCCGGGTCTTCCGAGGTGCCCGGCCACACGGCGCTCTCCAAACACACCGGGCACGCTGAGCGCACCGGACACGCTGGGCTTCCCGGGCACACCGGGCGGATGAGGCCGCGACCACCGCAACCGCCGGGGGCGCCGGGTGCGCGCACCGCCCGGATCGTCGACGGCGACTGGCCCGGCCGGGGCGACGGCCTGACCCAGCGGGAGGCCGAGGTGCTGGCGCTCATCGCCGAGGGGCTGACGAACGCGCAGATCGCGCAGCGGCTCCACGTCACCCCGAACTCGGTCAAGTCCTTCATCCGCAGCTGCTACCGGCGGATCGGCGCGACGAGTCGCGCGGGCGCGATCCTGTGGGCAATCGAGCACGGCTTCCGGCCCGGCCCGCCCGGGCCCTGAGGCCGACCTCGGCGGCCCCTCGGCGGCCCCTCGGCGGCCCCTCAGCGACGGAGCACGATCGCGGCCGACCTCGGCGGCAGCCGCACGGCCGCACGCGCGCCGTCGACCCATCCCCGGGCGCCCGCCGCCGTCGCGAACACGAGGTCGCACCCCGCGCCCGCGCCCAGGGGAACCGCGCGCGGCGCGGGCCCGAGGTTGGCCACCACGTCGAAGGCGCCCCGCCGGATCCGGATCCAGCGCTCCGCCTCGTCGAACGCCACCTCGACGGCGCGCAGGTCGCCGTCGGCCAGGTCGGGTTCGCGCGCGCGCAGCGCGATGAGGTCCCGGTAGCAGGCGAGCATCGCCGCATGCGCGCCGTCCCCGCCACCCGCACCCTCGCCGGCCTCGGGTTCGGCCTCGGCCCAGTCGAGCACCGCGGAACGGTAGGCGGCCGGATCCTGCGGGTCGATCATCGCCGAGGTGTCCCAGCCGTGCCGGTCGAACTCCGCGAGCCGGCCCGCGCCGGTGGCCCGGGCGAGCTCGGGCTCGGGATGGGAGGTGAAGAACGGCCACCGGGTCGAGGCCGCCCACTCCTGGCCCATCCATAGCATCGGGGTGAACGGGGAGGTGAGCAGCAGCACCGCGCCCACCCGCAGCAGGTCCGGCCCGATGAGCTCGGCCAGCCGGTCCCCCACGGCCCGGTTGCCCACCTGGTCGTGATTCTGCAGGCACACGACGAACCGCCACCCCGGCACGTGGTCGCGGTCGACGGGCCGGCCCCAGTCCCGCCCGCGGAAGGTGGAGTAGGTGCCGTCGTGCAGGAACGCGTGCGTGAGCACCTTCGCGAGCACGGACAGGTCGCCGAAGTCGCAGTAGTAGCCCTGCCGCTCGCCCGTGAGCGCCGAATGGAGGGCGTGGTGCACGTCGTCATCCCACTGCGCCGCGAGCCCGTATCCGCCCGGGGCGCCGCCCTCCCCGCGCGGGGTGATCATGATCGGATCGTTCAGGTCGGACTCGGCGATGAGGGTGAGCGGGCGTCCGACCTCGGCCGCGAGCGCGTCGACCCGCTCCGACAGCTCCGCGAGGATGTGCACGTCGCTGTCGTCGTGGAGCGCGTGCACGGCGTCGAGGCGCAGCCCGTCGACGTGGAAGTCGCGCAGCCACATGAGCGCGTTCGCGCAGATGAACTCCCGCACGTTCGGGTCGGCGAGGTTGACGAGGTCGCCCCAGGTGCTGCGGCCCGTCGTGGTGTAGGGGGCGAACTCGCCCCAGTAGTTCCCGCTCGGGCCGAAGTGGTTGTAGACGACGTCGAGCACGACGGCGAGCCCGCGGCCGTGGCAGGCGTCCACGAAGGCCTTGAAGCCGTCCGGCCCGCCGTACGGCTCGTGCACGGCGTACCAGCCCACGCCGTCGTAGCCCCAGTTCCAGGTGCCGTTGAACGCGTTGACCGGCAGCACCTCGACGTGGGTGATGCCGAGGTCGACCAGGTGGTCGAGCCGGCGGATCGCGGCGGCGAACGTCGCCCCCGGCGTGAACGTTCCGATGTGAAGCTCATAGACGACGCCCCCCGCCAGTCCCGCGCCTCGCCAATCCCGATCGCCCCAGGCGTAGGCCCCCTGGTCGTAGACCCGGCTCGGCCCATGCACCCCCGCCGGCTGCCACCGGGAGGCGGGGTCCGGGCGGGGCTGCTCCGACTCCCCGAGGAGGAAGGCGTAGTCGGTTCCGGGCGGCAGCGCGGGGCCGTGCCACCGGCCGCCCGGCGCGGGGGTCAGCTCCTGCGCGGTCGAGTGGTCGAGGCGGCCGCCGGTGCCCGTGACCAGCCGGACGCCGGCGGCCCGCGGCGCCCAGAGATCGATCCCGGTCGGCTCAGTCATCGCCGCGACCCGGTCGTGGCCGCCGACCCCGTCATAGCCGTCAGAACCGTCAGAGCCATCGGAACCGTCAGAGCCCTCATTACCGTCAGAACCGTCAGAACCGTCACTGCCGTCATTGCCCTCATTGAGCCTCCTCCTCCTCGTCCCGGACCAGGAGCGCCACCGGGTAGCGCGCGAGCAGATCCGCCACGGCGGTGGGGCCACCGTGGCGGGCGCCCGTGAGCACGTCGATCCCGGCGGGCAGGTCGACGCGGGTCTCCCGCCAGCCACCGGCGCGTTCGAGCCCAGCGGGAAGGCGGGTGGCCAGGGTGATCGCCCCGCCCCGGTCGAAGGCGAGCAGGTGGTCGGTCGCCGGTCCCGTGGCGGCGAGCGGGGCGTAGCGGGCGAACAGCTCGGGCCGGTCGCGCCGCAGCCGCAGCGCCCGGGAGACGACCCACGCCTTCGCCGCCCCGGTGCCGTCGATCGGTGGCGTGCGGCCGGCCTCGGCGGCGCGGTCGAGGCGCTCGATCAGGTCGGCGCGGGCGGCGAAGTCCACCGGGCGGCGATTGTCGGGGTCGACGAGGGAGTCATCCCACAGCTCGGTGCCGTGATACACGTCCGGGATGCCGGGCATCGTCAGTTGCACGAGCTTCTGCGCCAGGGAGTTCGAGCGGCCGTGCGGGGTGAGGACCCCGATGAACTCGCCCAGCGGCTCACGGATCTCGGGGTCCTCGTAGGCTCGGTCGATCACGTCGTGCACGGCGGCCTCGAAGCCGGCGTCCGGGTCGATCCAGCCGGTCGAGGTCGCGGCCTCCCGCATCGCCTTCTCGGCGTAGGCGTGCATGCGGTCCGGCTCGATGAAGCCGGCACCGACGAACGTCTGCCACAGCAGGTACGCGACGGGGCGATCGGGCAGCGGTGCGCGCTCCATGAGCAGCCGGGCGAGCGTCGTCCATTCGCCGGGGAGTTCGGCGAGCACGGCGAGCCGGGCGCGCACGTCCTCTCCGCGTTTGGTGTCGTGGGTCGACAGGGTGGTCATCGAGGCGGGCGCCCTCCGCTCGCGCCGGCGCTGGGCGGCGTGGAACTCGGCCGGTTCGGCACCCGGCGAGCCCGGATCGCCGCCCACCTCGTTGGCGGCGACGAAGCGGGTGTAGCGGTAGTAGGCGGTGTCCTCCACGCCCTTGGCCATGACGGCCCCGGAGGTCTGCTGGAACCGGACGCACAGCTCGTCGCCCGGGTCGCGCAGCCGCGGCGCGAGCGCGTCGAGGACGGCGACGAGAGCGGCGTCCTCGGGCGAGGACGCGCGGACGGCGGCCAGCGCCGCCTCGAGCCGGTCCGCGCCCTCGGGCAGGTAGGAGCGGTAGACGTCGAAGGCGACGAGCAGCTCGGTCAGTGCCGCTGCGGCCTCGTCGGCGCGCGCCACCTCGGGCACGAGCCGGGCGAGGCGGAGCACCTCGGCGCGCAGGATCGTCGTGGCGATCATCCGCTTGCCCGCGGCGACGTGCTCGGCGAACGTGCGGGGGTCGCCGGTGAGCTCGCGGTAGGCCGCGTCGAGGGGCGCGATGCCGGCCGGGTCGACGAACGCGCGCGCGACCTCGGTGAGCGCGTCGTAGCCCGTGGTGCCCTCGACCGGCCAGGAGCTCGGCAGCTGTTCGCCGGGTTCGAGGATCTTCTCCACGGTGATCCAGGCGTCGTCGCCGGCGAGCTCGCGCAGCCGCGTGAGGTAGCCGGCCGGGTCGGCCAGCCCGTCGGGGTGGTCGACCCGCAGACCTGCCGCGCCGTCGGCGATCAGGCCGCGGATCCGGCCATGGGTCGCCTCGAAGACCTCCGGATCCTCCACGCGCAGGCCCGCGAGGGACATGACGGCGAAGAACCGCCGGTAGTTCTGGTCGGTGTCGGCGCGGCGGAAGTTCACGAGCCGGTAGTGCTGGCGCTCGTGCACCCGAGCGGCAGTGTCATCGGCGACCGGGCCGGTGCCCGGCGCGATCGGGAACCGATGCTCGAAATACCGCAGCTCGTCGCCCTCGATCCGCAGCTGCCCGGGCTCGACGTCGTCGCCGAGTACCGGCAGGAGCACGACCTGCCCGGCCGGCCCGGACCAGTCCACGTCGAACCACGGGGCGTGCGGGGAGGCGGGGCCGAGCCGAAGGAGGCTCCACCAGGCCGGGTTCTCGGCCGGGTGAGCGACCCCCGTGTGGTTCGGGACGACGTCCACGATCACTCCCAGGCCGCGCCCACGCGCGGCGGCGAGCAGGCGCCGCCAGGCCGACTCCCCGCCGCGGACCGGGTCGACGGTCCCGAACGAGACCGTGTCGTAGCCGTGATCCGAGGTCGAGGGGAGCAGGGGCGAGAGGTAGTAGGCGCCGGCGCCGAGCGCGGCGAGGTAGTCGGCCAGGCCGGCCGCGGCGTTCAGGTCGAGGCCGGCGCTGATCTGCAGCCGGTAGGTGGACGCCGGCGCGGTCATTCGGACGTCTCCCGCAGCACCACGAGGGCGCGGGGCCCCACGGTGACGGTCTCCCCGGGGCCGACCACCCGGTCGGGCTCGGCCGCGGTCAGCGTGTCCACCACGATCTCCCACTCCGCGCCGTATCCGGCCGTGGGCACCCGGAAGTCGATCGGCTCGTGGTGGGCGCTGAAGTAGAGCACGAAGGAGTGGTCGGTGACCGGTTGACCGCGGGTGTCGGTGCCGGGGATACCGCGGCCGTTGAGGTAGACGGCGATCGCGCGGCCGAAGTCGTCGTCCCAGTTCTGCTCGGTCATCGCCGTGCCGTCCGGGGTGAACCATTCGATGTCGGGCACGTCGGAGTCCGGGTGGCTCACGGGCCGGCCGTCGAAGAACCGGCGGCGCCGGAAGATCGGGTGCCCGCGCCGGAGCGTCGCCATCCGGCGGGTGAAGCCGAGCAGCTCGTCGTCCAGGTTCTCCCAGTCGACCCAGGTGAGCTCGTTGTCCTGGCAGTAGCCGTTGTTGTTCCCGCCTTGGGTGCGGCCGACCTCGTCCCCGTGGCTGATCATCGGGATGCCCTGGGAGAGGAACAGGGTCGCGATGAAGTTGCGCTGCTGCTGCGCCCGGAGCGCGCGGATCTCCTCGTCGTCGGTCGGCCCCTCGACGCCGCAGTTCCACGACCTGTTGTCGTCGGCGCCGTCGGTGTTGTCGTCGCCGTTGGCCTCGTTGTGCTTGTCGTTGTAGGAGACGAGGTCGGCGAGGGTGAACCCGTCGTGGGCGGTGACGAAGTTGATCGAGGCGACCGGGCGCCGTCCGGAATGCTCGTACAGGTCGGCGCTGCCCGTGATGCGCGCCGCGAACTCGCCCATCGTGCCGGGCGTGCCCCGCCAGAAGTCGCGGATCGTGTCGCGGTACTGGCCGTTCCACTCCGTCCACTGCGGCGGGAAGTTGCCCACCTGGTACCCGCCGGGGCCGACGTCCCACGGCTCGGCGATGAGCTTGACCTGGGAGACGGTCGGATCCTGCTGCACGAGGTCGAAGAACGCCGAGAGCCGGTCGACGTCGTACAGCTCGCGGGCGAGGGTCGAGGCGAGGTCGAAGCGGAACCCGTCGACGTGCATCTCGGTGACCCAGTAGCGCAGCGAGTCCATGATGAGCTGGAGGGCGTGCGGGTGGCGCACGTTGAGGCTGTTGCCAGTGCCCGTGTAGTCCGTGTAGTACTGCGGGTCATCCGTCACGAGCCGGTAGTAGGCGGCGTTGTCGATGCCCCGGAAGTTGAGCGTGGGCCCGAGATGGTTGCCCTCGCCGGTGTGGTTGTAGACGACGTCGAGGATCACCTCGATGCCCGCCTCGTGCAGGGCGCGCACCATCGACTTGAACTCGGTGACCTGGCTGCCGGGCGTCGAGCCCGCCACGTACGTCACGTCCGGGGCGAGGAACGACAGCGTGTTGTAGCCCCAGTAGTTCGACAGGCCCTTGTCGACCAGCACGGAATCGTTGACGAAGTGGTGCACGGGCATGAGCTCGATCGCGGTGACGCCGAGTTCGAGCAGGTAGTCGATGATGACCGGGTGCCCGATCCCGAGGTAGGTCCCGCGCAGTTCCTCCGGCAGATCCGGGTGTTGCCGGGTCAGGCCCTTGACGTGCGCCTCGTAGATGACCGTGTCGGCGTACGGGGTCTTCGGGGGGCGGTCGGCGCCCCAGTCGAAGAACGGATTGATGACGACGCACTTGGGCATGCGCTCGGCCGAATCGGCGTCGTTGCGGCTGTCCTCGTCTCCGAAATGATACGAGAAGAGCGATTCGTCCCAGGTGATCGTGCCGTCGATCGCCTTCGCGTACGGATCGAGCACGAGCTTGTTCGGGTTGCACCGCTGCCCGCGTTCCGGATCGTAGGGGCCGTGCACGCGGTAGCCGTAGTGCTGGCCGGGGGCGACGCCGGGGAGGAACGCGTGCCAGACGAAACCGTCGACCTCCGGCAGCTCGATGCGCTCCTCGTTGCCGTCGGCGTCGAACAGGCACAATTCCACCTTCTCGGCCGCCTCGGTGAAGAGTGCGAAATTCGTGCCCGAACCGTCGTAGGTGGCACCGAGCGGGTAGGCGCGTCCTGGCCAGATCTCCATGGGCACAGTATGCGTGCCGAGGCGCCGGGCCGTCCCGGGTTCGGGGCGTGCGGGTGCCCGGACCGCTCGGGGCCGGGTGCTCACCGGTGCGGGAGGTCGTCCTCCGTGGTGAACTCCCCGAGCAGGTCCCGGAATCGCTCGGGCACGCCGGCGAGCATGAGCTCCCCGCCGATCATCCGGGCCTGGCGCTGGGCCGCGTAGAGGATCTCGAGGCCGGCCTCGTCGATGCGGTCGACCGCCGTGAGGTCCACCCGCAGGATCTCGCCCGGGCGAGCGGCCCGCATGAGATCGTGCAGGATGCGGTCTCCGGTGGCGGCGTCGATCGAACCCGCCACCTCGGCTCGGTCGCGGCTGAGGATCGGGCTGATCGTGCCGGCCTCGAGCACGGCCTCGGAGATCCCGGCACCGGCCGGAAGCTCCGCCGAATCCGGATCGGCGCTCGGTGCAGCATGGTGATCGTCTCGCTTGATCATCGGTCCACCACTCTCGTCGTCGGGTCGCTCCGCCCTCCCCGGCGGGCCGCTTCGTGCGGGTAGAGAGGACACTATCCCCCGCGTCCAACGCGCGTGTCGTAAGTAGAAGGCGGTGCGATGCGAAAGTCGCGGGTCCGGCCCGCGAGCGCGGGAACTGGGCCCGTCACGCGGCCGTGATTAGGATCGATCGGGTGCCCACCGAATCCGACTTCGTGCCCGATCCGCGCCGGTGGCGCGTGCTCGCGGTGCTCGTGGTGGCGCTGTTCATGTCGCTCGTCGGGGTGAGCATCGTCAACGTGGCGCTGCCGTCGATCCAGGCAGGACTCGAGGCGGATCAGTCCGAGCTGCAGTGGGTGCTCTCCGGGTACGCGCTCACCTTCGGAATCGGGCTCGTGACGGCCGGGCGGGCCGGCGACCTGTACGGGCGCGGGCCCCTGTTCATCGCGGGGGTGGCACTGTTCACCGCGGCGTCGGTCGCCTCGGGGCTCGCCCAGGACGCCCTGACGCTCAACGTGGCCCGCGCCGTGCAGGGGGTCGGATCGGGCCTGCTCAACCCCCAGGCTGTGGGCATGATCCAGGACCATTTCCGCGGCGCGGAGCGGGGGCGGGCCTTCGGGGTCTTCGGCAGCGCGGTCGGCGTGTCGGTCGCCGTGGGCCCGCTGCTCGGCGGGCTGCTCATCGAGGCCGGCGGGATCACGGACGGGTGGCGGTGGACGTTCTTCGTCAACGTGCCGGTCGGAATCCTCGCCATCGCGCTCGCACTGGCCTGGTTCCCGCGCCCCCTGCTCGATCGAGCCGGCCCGGATCGAGGCGATGGGGGCGATGCGGGGAGCAGCGGCGGCCGGCGCAGTCGCGACCTCGACCCGGTCGGGGCGATCTTGCTCGGGCTCGCCGTCCTGGCGGTGCTGCTGCCGTTCGTCGAGGGCGGCACCGCGCCCGCCTGGATCTGGCTCGCGTTGCCGGCCGGGGCGGGCCTGACGGCGGCCTGGCTGCGGTGGGAGCGGCGGCAGAAGCGCCGCGGGCGACATCCGATGGTCAACCTGGCGATCTTCCGCGTGCGCAGCTTCGCCAACGGCTCGTTGCTCATCACCCTGTACTTCATGGGGATCACGAGCGTGTGGGTGCTCGTGGCGTTGTACATGCAGGACGGGCTGGGCCACACGGCGCTCGAGTCCGGGTTCGTGGGGCTGCCGAGCGCGATCTGTTCGGCGGTCGCCGCCGCCTGGGGCGGGCGCAACGTGATGCGGCACGGCCGCAAGGTCGTCATCGGCGGGATGTACTTCGCCCTGGTCGGGCTCGTGGCGAGCATGGCGGTGGTGTGGCTCCAGGGACAGGGCCGGGCGAGCGAATGGTGGCTGCTGCTCACCCTCGCGTTCGTGGGGATCGCCCAGGGCTCGGTCATCAGCCCGAATCAGACCCTCACGCTCGCGGACGTCCCGCTCGAATACGCGGGCAGCTCCGGCGGCATCATGCAGACCGGTCAGCGCATCGGCACCTCGGTCGGGATCGCCGTCATCACGGCGCTCGCGTTCCGGATCCTCGAGATCGGCGACTGGCCCACGGCATTCATCGCCGGATTCCTCGGGATCATCGTGGTGGTCACCCTCGCCCTGGTCGTCGCCCTGGCCGACGAGCGCTACCGCCGCCGTCAGCTGCAGTACGACGCCGGCCGCTGACCGGCCCAAGGCTGGGATGAGAGACTTCTCATCCCCGGCTCATCCGGGTCACCGGGCCGGCATGGAGTATCGGGGAACCGGGCATCGATCGGAGGCCCGGGCCAACGGAGAAGGTAGGTGTCCTCCCATGAAACCCCACAGACTGCGCATCCCCGTCGTCGCCGCGGCGGCGGTCCTCGCCCTCGCCGGCTGCTCCGACCCGAGCGGTGACGGCTCCCCCACGGACACGACGCAGACCGCGTCGGCCACGCCCGGCCAGAGCCCCGAGTCGTCGGACGCCACCGAGCCCGCCACCGGCGCTTCGGACGACGCCACCGGGGACGCCTCGGGCGGGAGTTCTACGGACGCGACCGGGCGGGACGTCGACCTGGCCACGACCGAGTTCTCCGTGTCCGCCCAGACGGCACTCGACACCTCGCGCGAGGAGATCGGTGCCGACGGCATCGTGCACGGGATCGAACTCGACTACTCCAGCTCACGCGGCGCCTGGATCTGGGAGGTCAACACGCTCGTGGACGGCACCGACCATGAGGTCGACATCAACGCCGACACGGGCGAGGTGGTCGACCACGAGCAGGACTCGACCGACGACAAGGAGGAGGCGATCGACCTGAACGACCCGATGACGTTCGAGCAGGCACTCGACCTCGCTCACGGAAAGGTCGAGGGTCCGGTCCGAAGCTGGAAGCTCGAGTGGGACGACGGCGTGCGCGCGTACCAGTTCGACATCGGCGACCTCCACAACGACCAGGAGGTCACCGTGAACGTCGAGACCTCCGCCGTGACGGTCGACCGAGACTGATCGAACCGTGCCGGCAGCCATCGTGGTCGCGATCCCTCGTGAACGCGACCACGATGTCGTCCTGACCTGACTTGCGCAAGGCTAGCGAGCGCCGTCCACACGCCGCCGCAGCAGGAGCACTACTCCCGCGGCGAGCACGGCGATGGTCACTGCGGAGAGGCCGATCGGCAGACCCGCCCCGGTGTCCGGGAGAGCCCCGGGGGACGTCGGGTCATCGGTCGGCTCATCCGTGGGTTCGCCGGTGGGCTGAACCGTGGGCTCGCTGGTCGGCTCCTCCGTCGGCTGACCGGTCGGCTCTTCCGTGGGCTCATGGGTCGGCCCCTCCGTGGGCTCATCGGTCGGCCCCTCCGTGGGCTCATCGGTCGGCTCCTCCGTGGGCTCATCGGTCGGCCCCTCCGTGGGCTCATCGGTCGGACCCTCCGTGGGCTCATCGGTCGGGGTACTGCCGAGTTCACCGAGCGCGATCTCGGTGTGCTCGGCGTCGATCGTGAACGTCTGCGAAGGCGCGTCCGCGTTGTACCCCTCGGCCGGGCCGGTCTGGGTGAGTGTGTACTCCCCCGGATCAAGAGAGCCGACCGAGAAACGTCCCGGTGCCACACCGTCGTCCGTCACGCTCACCGACGAACCGCCCGGACCGTCGAGCTGCCATTGCGTGCCTGCGAGCAGCTCGCCAGTCAGGGCATCGGTCGCCGACCATGTCACGCTCCCAGTGGGCGGAGCAGCCACATAGGCATAGCCGTCGAGCACGCTGTAGGTACCGGAACGCTTGACGATCGTCACAGTGTGCTCGCCGGAAGCGAGTTCCCCCGATTCGTAGACCGGGATGTCTACGCTGCGCGAGGTCGCATGGGTGTCCACCGTGATCGGCTCGCCGCCGTCGATGCTCACCTCGATCTCGCCCTGGTCGCTGTTCGTCTCCCCGTACAGCCGGAACCGCGTGCCTGAGAACGCAATCTCGGCGGTGGCGCCGTTGTTCTTCGCGAACACGATGTCGCGCTGGTAGTCGCCGAAGGGCCTGGTGCCCTGGTACGTCCAGGAGGAGTCCCAGGTCATCGACTCGTCGGTCTCATTCACCCGAAGCCACGGATCGGGCTCGCCGACCGCGATCGTGCGGTCCGCCAGGTCCGCGGGCACGACGAGCTCCGCGAAGGTCGTACCCAACCGGCGAACGTCGAGCTGCGTCGTCCCCGCGTATACGGGCGTGTCGTCGCGAAGGCCTGAGATCGCGAGCAGCACGGTGCCATCCGCGGCACGGCTGGAGGTGTAGCGCAGGGTCGGCGTGCCGATGGCAGACAGGTCCGCGTACCCAGGCTCGAGGCCCGCGTCGGAGACTATGGCCTCCGGTACGTCGGCGAGGGTCGGGAACTTCGGGATCGCCGTGTTGTTGTCAGTCGTAACGTCGAGCGCGGGCGGGCTGCAGCGGTACTGCCCGATGACGCCCGACGCGTAGCTGTTGACGGTGCGCAGGTGGCCGGCGGGCGAACAACCGCCCTGGAACGCGCCGGTCGTCGCGAAAGCGGCATTTCCGTCCCACGTGATGAACTGCGAACCGGCATCGTCGTAATAGGTGTAGTTCGTGTCCGGGCCGTCATTGAACGCCACGTTACCCCGGGCGACCAGACCGTTCGCGAAGGTGGCCTCGACGTCCAACTCGCCGCCGTCGTCGTAGATGTACTCGGCCTGGTGACTCTCGAGGTAGATCGCGCCACCGTCGTGCAGGTACTGCATGTAGTTGTAGAGCAGGTTGTTGCTGATCTCATTCCGGGCGTTGACGTTCTGGTTGTTCTCGGGGTTGTCCGCATCCGTCGCGTGTCCCTGCACGATGCCCCCCGTGATCGCGGTATAGGGCGTGTCGTAGATCTCGTTGTGCACGAGCCGGAGGTCGCGCCCGAAGAGGATCGTGACGCCCGGGGCGGCCTTGTAGTCCAGGCCGACCGAGTGGATCACGTTGTTGCGCACGATCGTGCCCTCGACCACCTCGTTGTCCCGGTCGATCACGTCGCCCGCGACGGCGTCGGCATCGGGTGTGCAGTGCTCCTTGATCCCGGTATGGGTGGAGGCGTCCCAGGGCTGCGGGTCGAACGTGCAGCCGAGGTAGAGGGCGGTGGCGGAGATGTCTGTGAACTCGTTGCCCTCAATGAGGGTGTCCTTGGCGCCGTAGCGCACGCTCAGGGCCGCGCCGCCGAGGTTGCGGAACGAACCGTCGACGAAGGAGATGTTCTCGCTCGCGGTGACGTCGACGTTCGCAAGTGGCTGGCTGAGCGCGCCGTAGGGGCAGGTGCCCGGCGGGTCGGTCACATCGCACTTGCCCTGGTTCGGGGCGCCGGTGATGTGCAGGTTCGACTGCACCTCGGCGAAGCCCGTGACCGAGGGACTGAGCCAGGTCGCGAACGAGAACTGGAGGCCCTCGAAGCGGAGGTCGTGCACCGGCTCGGTCAGCGTGCCCGCCACCGTCATGAGCCGTTCGAGCCGCGGCAGGACGATGTCGAGGTCGGCGATCTCCTCGCCGTCACGCGGTACGTAGAACAGCGTGTGCGCGTCCTCGTCCAGGTACCACTCCCCGGACGAGAGCAGGGCCGGGTCGTTCTCGACCCTGCTGGGGATCGTCGACTGCGACATGTTCGGCAGCCCGCCGCTCTCGATGGCCGCGCGCGGCGGCCGCTTGGTCATGCCGTCCCAGCACGTGGGGAGCATCGTCACCGTCGTCGAGGAGCCACCCCCGCCGATGTCGGTGACGAGACAACGAGACTGGGTCCAGGGCCCGGTCTTACCGTCGTAGACGAACTCGACCTTCGGCGACTGGGAGGGGTCGATGCCCTGGAGGTACTCCTGCGATCCGACATCGGAAACGGTGTACCCGGCCGGACCACCGCTCCAGCCCGTGAACCCGAGTTCCGCGGCCGAGGCCTGCGCGACCGGCGCGAGCTCGCCGTCGACGTAGAGCTGCCGGGTCGCGCTGCCGGCGGGCACGTCGGCGCTCCAGATCCCGAGGTCGGCGTCGTGCAGTCGCCAGCCGGTGACGCTCGTTCCGCCCGAGAGGACGACCGTTCCCGGCGTCTCGGCCCGCCAGACGACCGGGGCCGTCGGAGTGCCGGAGTCGGCCTCCGTGAACTCGAGGGTGTCGGAGAGGTCGTAGCGGCCGGGCTCGAGGACCACCTCGACCTCGTCCCCGCCCTGTGCGTGCACGCGGGCCTGGCCCTTGACCTCGTCGAGCGAGCAGGGCTCCGCCTGCGTGCACGTGGCGCCGACGCCGTTCGTGGCCGCAACGAGACTCACCTGCGCGGCCGGGCCGCTGTCCACCGATGCATCGATCGTGAAGCCGGTGGTGAATTCCTCGCCTCCGGTCGCCGTCACGGTCACGGTGCCGTCGTAGGCCCCGGCGGCCTCGTAGCTGTGCGTGCCGGAGACCGTGAAGAGCGATCCGGCCGTGTTGACGGCGGAGCTCTCACCCGCGATCGTGCCCGTGGAGCTCGCACCATCGCCCCAGTCGATCGTCGCCGCGTACGACCCGGTGCCCCGCACCGGGCTAGCGATCCGCGCGACGGCGCCGTCGAATCCCGCGCCCTCGGCCTGTGTGCCGGGCAGGCCGGCGATCGTGGTCGTCCACGGCACGGCCGGGTCGGCATAGAAATTGACACCGGCGGCAAGCCAGCGCGGCCCCATCGTGCCGAGTCGCTCGGCATAGCTGGGCCACGAGAGGGTCTGCGCGCGCGGTGTCCACGCCTTTTCGATGAGGCCCGCGAGACGCGTCCACAGCATGTAGTCGATGGCGGGCAGGCCGTCGGCGAGGGTCTCCGACCAGAGCGCCCCCTCGACGGCCGTGATCTGGTCGACCGTGAGGCCGAGGGAATTCTGACTGTCGTGCGTGGTCTCGTCGATCACGTTGTCCAGGTCGAGCCGGTAGGAGTGCTCGGTCGTGAAGCCCGTGCCCTTCCACCCCCACTTGAGACCGGAACGGAACCCGTAGTCGAGGTAGGCGAAGTCGGTCGGGGAGATGACGACGTCGGAGCCGCGCTTGTACCAGAGGCCCTCGGTGTCGTTCGCGGCCGCGGGGATCTGGTTCTTCCGGTCGGCCCAGTACTGGTGCACGCTGTCGTCGCGCTGCATGGCGATCGGGCTCGGCGTCCAGCCGATCAGGCGCTTACCGTGTGAGGCGACGATCTCCTCGGCCCGACGGATGAACGACACATACTTGTCGTGGCTCATGAGAGAGGAATCAACCTCGTCGGCGCCGAGGTGGATGAAGTCGCTCGGCGAGATCGCCGACACCTCGCGCACGACGTCGTCGACGAACTCGTACACGATCTCCTTGTCGGCGCACAGTGGAATGAAGGTCGCCGAGCGGGAGTTGTCGCGGATCGGCGTGCCCTTCTGCCGCCGCTTCCATTCGTCCACCTGGTCGTCACAAACGAATTCCGGGTAGGAGGCGGTGGCGGCGTCGGAGTGTCCAGGCATATCGAATTCGGGGATGACCTCGATGAACTTCGAGTTCGCATAGGCTACGATTTCGGCAAATTCCTCCTGCGTGTAGAAGCCCGATTGCTCGGCCCCGGTGATCGACCAGGACGCGCCATACTCGGTGAGGTTCGGCCACGACTTGATCTCGAGCCGCCAGCCCTCGTCGTCGGCGAGATGCATGTGCAGCCGGTTGCCCTTGAGGTCGGCGAGCCTGTCGATCACGGTCTTGACGTCGTCGACCTCGACGAACGTGCGGGCAGAGTCGAGCATGAATCCGCGCTGAGCGATCCGCGGGAAGTCTGCGATGTGCGTCGCATCGACCACCCAGTCGGTCAGCACGGTCTCGGTGCCGTAGGCCCAGGCGGGCAGGAGCTGCAGGATCGTGCGCGTGCCGTTGAAGACACCGTTCGGGGTTGCGCCGAGGATCATCGCGCCGCCCGCCGAGGCCGTGAGTTCATATGCCTGATCGGCTTGATAGCCGGGCTCTGCGCCCGTGTCCGGCGTCCCGAGGGCGAGCACGAGATCGGCGGGCGCGGGGGCGTCGTCCACGATCGGCAACTCGAAGCCCGTGACCGGGCGGAGCCGCTCGGCGAGTTGTTTCGCGACCGCGGCCAAGTCCGTGTCGCCGGTGACGATTCTGCTGGCAGCGGTCAGCTGGAACGCGTCGGCGTCGAGATCCTCCTGCGCGACCGGCGCGGGCACGACCTGACCGGCGGGCGGCGGCGGGGGCGTGGGGCCGTCCCAGATCTCGAAGGCGAAGATCGACAGGCCCCACTTCGAGGCGTTGTTATTCGTCTGCATCCGCACGTACCGGAACGCGTCCTCGGACTCGATCGCGACCGAGTCGGTGCGGGCCCCCTCGCCCGTGACCCGCGCGAGCTCGGTCCAGGTCTCGCCGTCGTTGGAGCCCTGCACGAAGTAGTCGCTCGAGGCGGCCCCCTCCCACACGAGCACCACGTGATCGATCACGACCGGCACAGGCACTGCGACCTGCAACCAGTCGTTCGTCGGATCGTAGGTGTCGTCTGGGTTCGTGCGCGTGTATCGCGAGCCCCACCGGGTCGTCGGATCGCCATCGATCGCGTTCCCCGGCGCATAGCCCGCGGCCTCGCCCATGTGCAGATACGTCGAGGCCGCCGTCGCCGTGCCATCCCGCGCCACATCACGGCCGTACTCCGATGGTGGCGTAGCGTCGACGGAATCCCAGATCTCGAAGGTGAAGATCGACAGGCCCCACTTCGAGGCGTTGTTGTTCGTCTGCATCCGCACGTACCGGAACGCGTCCTCGGACTCGATCGCGACCGAGTCGGTGCGGGCCCCCTCGCCCGTGACCCGCGCGAGCTCGGTCCAGGTCTCGCCGTCGTTGGAGCCCTGCACGAAGTAGTCGCTCGAGGCGGCCCCCTCCCACACGAGCACCACGTGATCGATCACGACCGGCGCAGGCAGTGCGACCTGCAACCAGTCGTTCGTCGGATCGTAGGTGTCGTCTGGGTTCGTGCGCGTGTATCGCGAGCCCCACCGGGTCGTCGGATCGCCATCGATCGCGTTCCCCGGCGCATAGCCCGCGGCCTCGCCCGTGTGCAGATCCGTCGAGGCCGCCGTCGCCGTACCCTCACGTGCCACGTCGCGCCCGGCCGCCGCCTCGGCGGGCTGCGGGGTCGCGATGATCCCGGCGAACGCGAGCGCCAGCGCACCGAGCACCGCCGCGGCCGCCGCGAGGTGTCTCCAGGCCGCGCGCATCCGATGAGTGCGCCGAGGCGGCGTGAGCGCTCCATGCGTGCTCGGCGTGGAACCGGATCTCGCGGTGATGGACATGCACGGCTCCTTCGCCGTCGGACTCAATTCAATGTCGATACATAGGATGGCTCACGCTGATCCGGCACGCAAGGCCTGACTCGGACCTGATCATTTCCGCACATTCATGGGCAACTCCCCCCGAGCGCTGCTCCGAGGGGCGCACAGTCATCGCAGGATCACCATCACTGGTCCGATGTCTGCGCGAGCGTCGACAGGCCAGCTCGTGACTACCGTCACGCTTGCTCTACCGGATCCGGAACGGGGATCCGGCTGCCTGCCTGCGCACACACTCGTTCGGACGCTAGCGCTGCGCCCCAGGCACCCGCGAGCACGCCGAGATCTGCCGCGACGATCGGCGGAAGCTGATGAAACGTTGCCCACCGGCGAGATTTCGCGATGGCGGGATCGAGGATCCATTCACGTGCGTTCGATAGACCACCGCCCACGATGATCGCTGCCGGGTCGATCAAGGTCACGATGCCGAGGAGGCCCCGTGCCAGTGCGGTTGTCGCCTCGTCGAGAAGCCTGCGCGCCACGATGTCGCCTGCGGCGGCAGCGGCGATGACGTCTTTCGCCGTCGCGATCGTCGGGATCTGGCGCTCCTGGGCCCAGCGGGTCGCCAGGGCGCGACCGCCGATACTCACCTCGAGGCAGCCGCGCTGCCCACAGCTGCACAAGCGGCCGTCTCCTGTTGCAACGTGGCCCACCTCCCCAGCGGCACCGTGCGCACCCCGACGCACCTTGCCATCGACGACGTGCGCGCCGGCGATGCCGGTGCCCAGTGCGACCATGAAGACGTCGTCCCATTGCCGGCCCGCCCCGAGAACGGCTTCCGCCGTGGCGGCGGCCTCACCATCGTTCAATGCGAGCCCGGGCGCCCCCAGTGCCTCGGAGAGAACCGCCGCGGGATCCGTCCCGAGCAGCCAGGGCATGTTCGAGCAGACGTCCACGGTTCGCCCATCGGCGTTCAGCAGTCCGGCAATCGTCACGCCCAGCGAACCGATGCCATCGGCCCCGACGAATCGATCTACCAACACGGCGAGTTCCTCCAGTGCGCGGCCACCGGAAGGCGTCTGTACCGTTTCTGTGCGCACGGCCACCCGATCGTGGCGCTCCACGTCCACGAGCAGGAGTTTGGTGAACGTCCCGCCATAGTCGACCCCGAGATGGTTCACGGTCGCCCTCCCCGACGCGCGATGTCGATCAGACGACGAGCCTGCTCACAATCAGTCGTCTCCCAGCGCGCCACACCGGCGCCTGCGGACGAGCCGAGCGTCACGGTCGACGCCCCGGTCACAATCGTCGTGACCGATCCGTGGATGGCGTCGACGCCCGTGGCGAGCACCTTGTGGGCGTTCGCCGCCGTCACTCCCCCTCCCGCCATCACCTGGATCCCGCCCCGAGAGTTCTCGACGAGGAGGGCGAGCCGGTCCAGGGCGTGCTCGGCACGGTCGGCACCGCCGCTGGTGAGGATGCGCGTCACGCCGTGCGAGCGGAGGTCTTCCAGCACGCGCAGCGGCTCGCGGATCGAGTCGAATGCTCGGTGGAAGGTGAGCTCGGCCCGCCCGATGACCTGCCGCACCTCATCGAGGAGGCGCAGGTCAGGTGATCCATTGACGATCCCGCCGGTGACGATGCCCGCGGCGCCCGCCTCGATCGCGCGGCGCGCATCGCGCACGATCACACGCCGCTCCGAGCTGCCATAGGTGAAGTCGCCTGCGCGCGGCCGGATCAGCACATGTACCGGAACCGAGCCGGCCGTGGCCTCCTCGATCAGGCCGAAGGACGGTGAGACGCCTCCGAAGCCGAGGGTCGAGCACAGTTCGATCCGGTCCGGCCGCAGGGCGCCGGCCGTCTCGATGCCATGGACATCCTGAACCGCGAGTTCGACCGCGCTCATCCGACGATCCACCCGGTCGGGTCCTGCTCGGCGTGGAGGCGTCGTCTTTCGTTCGAGGCAGCCTCCTCCTCGCCCGATGAATACCGCGCGC
This sequence comes from Pseudactinotalea sp. HY158, assembly GCF_009660225.1. Taxonomy (NCBI): domain Bacteria; kingdom Bacillati; phylum Actinomycetota; class Actinomycetes; order Micrococcales; family Cellulomonadaceae; genus Pseudactinotalea; species Pseudactinotalea sp. HY158. The sequence continues at coordinate 291,587 of NZ_CP045920.1, read as the reverse complement.
GGCCGTTGCGGCGCCGGCCCGTTCCGACCGGCGCGCATGCCGTCCTGCACGGCTGCACCTCCGTGCCGACCTTGGTGAAGAGCCACGGCGCAAAGTGATCTTGCGCGCCCCTGTTCTTGTGCATTCCTGACCTTTCGAGTCACGTCGTGGCTGCGTGGGATGCGCAGCGCGGCAGGACGAGCACCTGAGTGCCGCCCCAACCGGCCGCGATCCCATGGGATCGGCCCCGCCCACATGATCGAGACGAATCATCTCGAGACTTCAATCGAACAACGACCGACGGCTCGAGCATCGAGCCGAGTCCACCACCGGTGCGAATCCCCTCCTCGATGCCTCCGAGCGCTGCCCGTTGCTCGGAGGATCCATCGCCGGTGGGCTGCGCTAGACCTCCGTGCGGTACCCGCGGGCGGGCGGCATGGGAAGCGCCCGCCCGCGGAAGGCGTACCGGTCGATCAGTCGGGGAACGCCTCGTACGCCACGTTCTTCGTTGCCGTGATCGGCTTGCCGCCGATGCTCCCGGCGAGGGAGACGCCCACCTGGCCCGCGTCCACCGAGGTCGCGCGGGCGTTAAACACGGTCGAGACCGTCCGGCCCGGCTGCACGGCAGAGAAGGTCTTCGATCCGTACGGGGTGGTCAACGTGACATCGACCGGTGCCGCCTCGTTGTTCACCGCGGACACCGACAGGTAGGCATTGTCCGCCAGGGTCCGGAAGGCGGTCGTCACCTCGACATCGAGCGGGTCGTCACACCGCACGTCATCGAATACGCCCACGATCGAGGGCTTCCTCTGGGTGATGTCCGCCGCGAGGGTCCGGTCATAGCACTGGCCCGCGGAGTCGAACGCCACGTACCGCTGCTGCGCGAGGTCGGAGCTCGGAACCGTGGTGTACAGATCGGAGATCTGCACCCAATAGCCCGGGTCGCCGTTGCGTTCCGCCTCGGCGGCGTAGGCCCAGCCGAACGTGTTCAGCCCGTCCGCACGGTGCACTCCGCTCTGATCGATGTACTTCAGGTTGACCGTCGTGGACGACGTGTCCTCGCCATTGGTCACGGTCGTCCTGGCCACGTACTCGGTCAGCTGATTGATGGCCGTGCTCGTCGAATTGGTCACGTTCGTATCGAGCTCGATCTTCTGGTCCAGCGTCGTGACGACCTTCCCGTGGGAGGTGTTCACGTAGCCGCTGATCACGTAGTCGTGTGTCGACACGGCCCGACGCGGCGACGTCGTGTTCACCACCAGATTCGGCACGGGCGTAAGCGTGTTCACCGTGACCTCGCCACTGGTCGTCTCCGACCCATGATCGCGATACATCACGAGATTGCCCGTCAGATACCAGAACGACCCACCGGTCAACACGTAGCCGCGATCACATCCGGGGTCCCCGAACCGGTCCGCGACCTTGGCGAAGACGCACGTGCGTGTGGTGGGGCTGTTGGGCAGGTTGTGCCCGTTCACCGAGACGGTGTGCGGCTGGCCATCAGAGAGCACCCCCGCGAACGGGCTCAGGTCCACCCGGTAGGAGATGAAGTTGAACGCCGACACCGCCGGAACCGGGGCCCAGTTGCGGTTCTGATAGCCCCCGCCGTTGGAATAGGTGTACTTGTACGGATACGCCGGAACAACACCCGCCGGCCGGCCGTCGACCTTCACCTCGAACTCACGCACCCCCATACCGCCGTCAGCACTGTTCCTGGAGGTGTTGTAGAACTCGTCCCCGCGCTGACCCTCACGCTGCACATCGAGATACACGCGCTCGAGATTGCGGGGAAGGTTGTCGAACGTGTAACTGAGCGACTGGTCGTCATTCCAGACCACCTCGCCCTCATCGGTCTCGGGGTCGAGCGAGAGCACCTCGTCCGCCACGACCGGCGCGGCCTCACCCTCGGCCACCGGGTAGAACACCAGCTTCGCATCCATATACAGTCCGGCATCCTTGATGCTGTCGGGCGGGGTGTAATACGAGGTGATATAGGCATCGTTGTCGAGGTGGACCTTGCCGTCCTGCGGCTCGGTGAACAGTGCGGAGTACTCCGTCAGGTCGTTCTCCTCATGCCACTGCGGAGTCACCTTCGGCTCCGATCCCTCATAGACGGGGTAGGGGTAGTTCTGCTCGTACCTACCGGGCCCCATCGTCGTGCCGTAGTAGATCGTGACTCCGCCGAGGAACAGTTGGGCGGTCTTGTCGTAGAGCGCGGCTTCGGGATCGACCCGGAAGTCGGATTCCAGCACCACCTTCGACCACGGCCCCGCACACTCCGCGGACGGCGTGTAGTCGTAATCCTGCGGCGGCGCGCCGTCTTTCGGAACGAACTTGCGGTTGGTGAACAACTGCACCGTGCACGGGGTCGTGTCGGGCCGGTCCACCTTGGGCTCCGCCGTGACGGGCTGGCGCGAGCCCACCGCGGGCTGTTCCCCGTAGGTCCATTGCGGCTTGATCGACGCCGCCCCATCGATCACCGGCGCCGAGCCGTCATCGGTCGGCGACGGCGGCTGGGCGATCGCCTGCGTGAGCGAGGCCGACGCCAGGCCACCGACCATCAGCGTCACGGCCAGAGCCCGCCACGTCTTGTTCCTCGTCTTCATGAATCTCCTCCTTGAAATGACATGAATCTCATCCTCTCGACCCGGCCGGGGTCCATCCCCGGCCCGGAACTCTCGTCGTGCTCACCGCCCCCTCGACCACGGGCGGGCCCGGTTCACGTGTCACTGCCGCGTACCGGATCACGGCCGGTCCCCGGCCGGCGCGTAGGCGTTGAGCGCCTCCCGGGCACCGGCGTCCCTTGCCTCGGCCAGCATCGCCGCGACCTTCTTGCCGGATGCCCTCCTCCTCCACACGAGTGCGATGACGAGGAGCGCCGCGCCGCCGGCGGCGAGCAGCTGCGGCCAGGGGATGGCCACGATCACGATCTGGCGAACGGCATCCGCCGGTGCATCGACGCCGCCCTCCGGCACATCGGCGCCGGCACGCACGGTGAGCGTCACGAGCCCGATCGGCCACACGTTCGCGATCGTTGCATGGACGGTCCGCGATCCACCTGGGAGCAGCTCGACCTCGCCGTCACCCGGGACCACCTCGGGCGGGCCGTTGAAGACTCCAGTGGATTCCTGCTGCGGCGACGTGACCAGGCGGGTGTTTCCGCTGTTCGACACGTCATAGGAGAGGTCGATGGATCCGGGGCTGAGGAAGTTCCAGGACATCCGATAGTTCGCCACCACGTCGCCGATCTCGACGGCGGGTGCGAGCTCCCCTGTGACGCGGGTCATGACCCGGAAGCCGACCCGGCTCTCCACCCCCATGCTCGCTCCGTCCTGCGCCCTCCCGGTCGAGACGACGGACGCGGCGACCCCGGCGGGGTGGTCTCCGGGTGTCGCGTTCGCGGGGATGCGAACGGTGAAGGGGACGACGACGGAACCGCCGGCATCGACGCTCACCACGTCCTCGGCGATCGCGATCCATGCGCCTGCGTCGGTCGACTCCTGGTGCGAGGGGAGCATGGTGAAGTGGCCGGATTCGGTGAGGTACCCGTCCGCGGCCGTCAGCCGGAAGTCGACCGGGTCGTCGCCGAGGTTGGTGACGATGAGGTGGTCGTCGACCACCGCGCCGGGATCGAGGTCGAGCTCGACCCAGGTGCGCCCGTCCGCCACGTTCCCGTCGCTGGGTCGCACAGTCCAGGTGACGGAGTTCGCCGGGTCGGCGGACGCGAGTGCGGGGCCGGGCGCTGTGCCGAGAAGCGCGAGGACCGCGGCCGTGATCGTCACGGCCGAGCTCACTGTGGGATGCCGTCTCATGAAGATCCTCGATGCTGTCGATGTGCGGTGGCGGGTGGCGTGCCGAGGGTCACGCCACCCGCCACCGGTGCGGATTTCAGTCGAAGAGCGACAGCGTGAGCAGCGCCTTGTAGTCACCCGGGGTCACGGTCGCGTCGACCTTGAGCGTGAGATCCGCCGAGGCGCTCCAGCTCCCCTGGCGAGCCTCGGTGGCCGCCTGTGCGTCCCACGCGGCGTAGAGCAGATCGAACCCGTTGTCGAGACCGGGTCCGGCGTCCAGCGTTCCCTCGACGTCGCCACCCGCTTCGACCGTGCCGTCACCGGGATCATCGGTGAGCTTCGGAGACCAGCCGAGGTGGTCGGCACCGATGATCTTCGTCGCATCATCCGTCTTGGTGAAGTCGGTGACGATGCCGGTGACGGCCCACTGTTCTCCGTTCGCGCGCGTGTCCGTGACGGTGACTTCGGGCAGTTCGCCGATGAACTGTCGTTCGAGGGCGGTCGAACCCGACTCGGTGAGCGTCGTCGCGTTCGAGGCGACCGTCAGCGCGAGCACACCCGGATCCCACGTGGCGGGGACCGAGACGTTGACGTCGACGCCTTGGCCGTCGACCTCGTCGTCGGCGAGAGCCACGCCGGCCCCGGCGGAGGCGAGCATCAGCGCGCCGACGGCGATCGCGCCGCCGCGTAGCATTCTTCTCGTATTCATTTCTTGCCTTTCTCAGGGGGTGCGGGCCGGGGGACGACCCGCTTGGTTGTGGACGATGGATCGGTCGATCAGTCGGGGAACGCCTCGAACGCCACGTTCTTCGTTGCCGTGATCGGCTTGCCGCCGATGGTCCCGGCGAGGGAGACGCTCACCTGGCCCGCGTCCACCGAGGTCGCACGGGCGTTGAACACGGCCGAGACCGTCCGGCCCGGCTGCACGGCCGAGAAGGTCTTCGATCCGTACGGGGTGGTCAGCGTGACATCGACCGGTGCGGCCTCGTTGTTCACCGCGGACACCGACAGGTAGGCATTGCCCGCCAGGGTCCGGAAGGCGGTCGTCACCTCCACATCGAGCGGGTTGTCACACATCGCACCGTCGGACACGCCGGTGATGGAAGCCTGCTTGGCGGGAGCGGGCGTCCGCCTGTTCGAGACGTCGGCCTCGAGGGTCCGGTCGTAGCATCGGCCCGCGGAGTCGAACGCCACGTACCGCTGCTGCGCGAGGTCGGAGCTCGGAACCGTGGTGTACAGATCGGAGATCTGCACCCAATAGCCCGGGTCGCCGTTGCGTTCCGCCTCGGCGGCGTAGGTCCAACCGAACGTGTTCAGCCCGTCCGCACGGTGCACTCCGCTCTGATCGATGTACTTCAGGTTGACCGTCGTGGACGACGTGTCCTCGCCATTGGTCACGGTCGTCCTGGCCACGTACTCGGTCAGCTGATTGATGGCCGTGCTCGTCGAATTGGTCACGTTCGTATCGAGCTCGATCTTCTGGTCCAGCGTCGTGACGACCTTCCCGTGGGAGGTGTTCACGTAGCCGCTGATCACGTAGTCGTGTGTCGACACGGCCCGACGCGGCGACGTCGTGTTCACCACCAGATTCGGCACGGGCGTAAGCGTGTTCACCGTGACCTCGCCACTGGTCGTCTCCGACCCATGATCGCGATACATCACGAGATTGCCCGTCAGATACCAGAACGACCCAGCCGTCAACACGTAGCCGGGGCCCGGCAGCGGTGTGCAGAGGCCGGCGGCGGCCGTGGCGCACGAGCCGAAGACCGGTGTGCGGTTGGTGGGGCTGTTGGGCAGGTTGTGCCCGTTCACCGAGACGGTGTGCGGCTCGCCATCGGAGAGCACCCCCGCGAACGGGCTCAGGTCCACCCGGTAGGAGATGAAGTTGAACGCCGACACCGCCGGAACCGGGGCCCAGTTGCGGTTCTGATAGCCCCCGCCGTTGGAATAGGTGTACTTGTACGGATACGCCGGAACAACACCCGCCGGCCGGCCGTCGACCTTCACCTCGAACTCACGCACCCCCATACCGCCGTCAGCACTGTTCCTGGAGGTGTTGTAGAACTCGTCCCCGCGCTGACCCTCACGCTGCACATCGAGATACACGCGCTCGAGATTGCGGGGAAGGTTGTCGAACGTGTAACTGAGCGACTGGTCGTCATTCCAGACCACCTCGCCCTCATCGGTCTCGGGGTCGAGCGAGAGCACCTCGTCCGCCACGACCGGCGCGGCCTCACCCTCGGCCACCGGGTAGAACACCAGCTTCGCATCCATATACACGGCGTTGTCGACCGTGGCGGGCGTGAAATAGCTGCCCTGCCACGCATCGTTGTCGACATGGACCTTGCCGTCCTGCGGCTCGGTGAACAACGCGGAATACTCCGTCAGGTCGTTCTCCTCATGCCACTGCGGAATCACCTTCTCGTTCGGACCGGTATACGTCGGGTAGTCCTCTTGATAGTTGCCGGGGCCCGCTGTCGTGCCGTAGTAGATCGTGACTCCGCCGAGGAACAGTTGGGCGGTCTTGTCGTAGAGCGCGGCGTCGGGATCGACCCGGAAGTCGGATTCCAGCACCACCTTCGACCACGGCCCCGCACACTCCGCGGACGGCGTGTAGTCGTAGTCCTGCGGCGGCGCGCCGTCCTTCGGAACGAACTTGCGGTTGGTGAACAACTGCACCGTGCACGGGGTCGTGTCGGGCCGGTCCACCTTGGGCTCCGCCGTGACGGGCTGGCGGGAGCCGACCTCGGGCTGTTCCCCGTAGGTCCACTGCGGCTTGATCGACGCCGCCCCATCGATCACGGGCACCGAGCCGTCATCGGACGGCGGCTGCGCGATCGCCTGCGTGAGCGAGGCCGACGCCAGGCCACCGACCATCAGCGTCACGGCCAGCGCCCGCCGCGTCTTGTTCTTTGTTTTCATGAATCTCTTCCTTGAAATGGCATGAATCTTCCTCTCGACCCGGCCGGGGCCCATCCCCGGTCCCGATCCGAAACCAACGACGTTCTTTCGTTGAGCCGGCACTCCTTCCTCGGACGCGACACCTGGGCGCGCATCCGGAATCGACGTGCGGTCCGTGGCGGCACCGCGCTACTTGATGCTGCCGGCGGTGAGCCCGCCGACGAGACGTTTCTCGATGATCATGAACAGGATGGCGACGGGGATGATGGCGACGACGGAGACTCCGAATACGTACTGCCATGAGGTCTCGTACTGGCCCACGAACTTCGTCAGGGCGACGGAGAGGGGCTGGTTTCCGGCGGTGGTGAGTACGATGAGGGAGGCGGCGAACTCGTTCCAGCTCGCGACGAAGACGAACACGATCGCGGTGACGATGCCCGGCCAGACGAGGGGCAGTTGAATGCGGAACAGGACGGTGAGGCGTCCGGCGCCGTCGATCTGGGCGGCTTCGTCGATCTCCTTCGGCACGCCGGCGAAGAAGGAGTGCATGATCCACACCGCGAACGACAGGTTGAAGGCCGCATTGACGAAGATCATCGCCACCCAGGTGTCGATGAGGCCGAGGGTGACGAACTGGCGGAACAGGCCCGAGCTGAGCACGGCGGGCTGGACCATCTGCGTCACGATCACGAGGAACAGGAACACCATGCGCCCGGGGAACCGGAATCGTGCCGTGTAGTACGCCGCGGGAAGGGCGACGCCGAGCACGAGCAGCGTTGCGAAGACCGAGATGACGATGGTCGAGATCAGGTTCTGCGGCAGCGGCGTCTCCGGGGTGGACCACATGGTGATGTAGTTCTCCCAGTGCCACTCCAACGGGAAGTAGGTGGGATCGACGGAACGGATCTGCGACTTCGTCTTGACCGAGCCGAAGAACATGATCGTGTACGGGAGGATGAACACGCCGAGCACGATCAGGCCGGCGGACATCCGCAGCATGATGCGCCAGATCGAGACCTGGTCCTCGGTGTATCGGCGTCGCCGACCGGCTGGGGCGGGGGCGTGGATCGTATCGAACTCAGGCGTGGTGACAGCCATGACTCACACCTCCTTCATGGGCTTGACGACCCGCAGGTAGATGGCGACGATCACGATCACGACGAGGAAGGCGACGACGGACAGCGCGCTCGCGACGTCGACCTTGTGTTGGTTCTGGATGTATTTGTAGATCATCGTCATGATCGTGTCGGCGTCGTATCCGGGGATCGACCCGGTCATCACCTTCAGGATCGGCAGCGAGTTGAACACATTGATGATGTTGATGAGCACGGCCACGGCGAGTGCGCTGCGCAGGTGCGGGAGCACCACGCTGACGTACGTGCGGGTAGGTCCGGCGCCGTCCATCTTCGCGGCCTCCACCACGTCGCCGGGCACCGTCGCGAGGCCCGCGAGGATCGTGTAGGTCGTGAACGGCAGCGACACGAACACGGCGACGACGATCGACCAGGCGAACGCGGTCGTGGGGTTGCGGGTCCAGCCGTAACCCTCCGGTGTGTCAATGAATCCGATGTCGACGAGGAACTTGTTGATGATTCCGAAATACGGCTCGAGGCCGTAGTACACGACCATGGTCGTCATGATCACGGAGGCCGCCCACGGCAGGATCACCGCGAGTCGCACGATCCGTCGACCCGGGAAGGCCTTGCTGAGGATCTGCGCGAGCCCGAGCGAGATGATCACCGTCGCCCCGACGACCACGACGACCCAGACGATCGTGCGCACGAAGATGGGCCAGAAGTACGGGAAGGAGAACACCTCGACGTAGTTGTCGAAGCCCGCCGATCCCTTGTCCAGGCCCGAGATCGAGATGTCCCGGGTCGAGTTGTAGAACATGATGACGGCCGGGAACAGCACGACGCCGAAGATGAGGATCAGGGCGGGTCCGATCCACGGCAGGGATGACAGGAGCTCGCCGCCCCGGGGCTTGCGGGCGCGGGCGCGGTCGGCCTTGCCCCCATCGGTGCGGGGGTGACCGTCGGGCTCGGCCCCTCCCCCGCGGGGGCGACCGGCGGCCGCCCCCGCGGGGGACGATGACGTATCGGTCGACGTGCTCATGGTGCGGTGGTCACCGATCCCTTCGGTCGAACGATTCGCAACAGATGTCGCAGACGGATCAGCCGGCATCGACCTGGGCTTGGATCTCGGTCAGCACGTCCTGCGCCGGCTGGGTCTGGATCCGGCCGAAGAGTGCCTTGAACGCGGCGTCCGCCGCCGACCACTTCGCATTCGTGGACGGGTAGAACTGCGCGTCGGGCAGCACCTCGAGGAACGGCTGCAGGGCCTCCTCACCGGACAGCGCGTCGGCACCGGACTTCGTGACGGGCAGGAATCCCTCGGCCTGGACCCAGGGCACGTAGACGTCGGCGGAGTAGAAGTAGTCGAAGAACTTCGTGATCGCGTCCTTCTTGGCCTCGTCGTTCTGGAACGCCATCAACTGGTCGGCGATGCCGAGCGTCAGGGCGCCGCCGTCCTGAGTCGGGATCGGAACGATCGAATAGTCCAGGTCGGGGTTATTCTCCGCGATCTGACCAACCGTCGGGGGAAGACCCACCTGCATCCCGATCTTGCCCTGGATGAAGATGTCCATGAGCGGCGAGCGGTTGGTCGATCCCGGATCGGCCTGGGTCGCCCCGGCATCGATCATCTTCCGGATCTGCTCGGCTCCCGGCAGGTTCGCCGGGTCGTCGATCGCAATCGCGGACTCGTCGCCAAACGTGCCGCCGCCACCCCACAGCCACACCGCCGCTTCCGCCTGCGCCTCCTCCGAGCCCAGCGGCATGCCATAGCCCGCGATCCCGTTGCCCAGCGCGGAGACCTTCACGGCGGCGTTGAGCAACTCCTCCCAGGTCGTCGGTGCGGCACTCACCCCCGCCTGCTCGAGCAGATCGTTGTTCACGAACAGTGCACGGGCCGACGCGATGAACGGCAGTGCATAGGTGACCCCCTCCAACTGCTCGTTCACGATGAACGACTCCTGGAAGTCCGCGAACGTGTCCGGCGACACGACATCCTCCACGTCGTAGAGCAGCCCGTCGACCGCGAATCCCGCGAACGGCCCACCGTTATAGATGTCAGGCGCTTCCCCGCCCTGCACCTTGGTGGCGATGACGCTCTCCAGGTTGTCCCAGGACTGCACCTCCAGATTCACCTTGATATCCGGGTTCGCGTCCTCGAACCCGTCGATCACGCCCTCCCACAGACCCTGAGTGGCATCCGAATAGGATGGTACGAGCATGTCGAGGGTGACCTTGTCACCCCCCTCGTCTGCCGTCGCGCCGCCCCCGAATCCGCATCCCGCGAGCGTGAGCGCCGCGCCGGTCGCGAGCGCGAGCACGGCGCCGAGGTGTTGTGACTTCTTCATCGATGTCTCCTCTTGAGCATGGTGTGATCACACGCGCCGCGACAGCCGCGCCGGTGCGGTGGGTGACGGAGTCTCTCCGCCGGTGTGCATGACGTTGACGCGCGATGTGGGGTAGTGAGCCACCTTTCCCCGCATTGTCGTCAGGTTGCTGCTGTAAGCGTACTATCGCTCTCGTTCAGAGTGCAAGTCTGCATCTAGTTACTCCAATATTGAACGAACTGGCGTACAGTAGTGTCGGACTTGTACTCAGCGTCGAGGACATCGGCGTGTACGTGGAGGAAGGGATCCCCAGGCCATGAAGGGTTCGACCAACCTGTTTCGGCATCAGGCCTCGGCCGGCGCCATGCTCGATCTCATCCGCAGCGGGCAGGCGCGCTCACGCGCCGAGATCGCACGCGTCAGTGGGCTGTCGCCCACGACGGTGGCACAACGAGTGCAGCTGCTCATCGATGCGGGCTACGTGCGCGAGGCGGGCATGGGCGTCTCGCATGCCGGTCGCCGTCCACGGGCACTCGAGGTCGACCCGACGGCCGGCGTCGTGTGTGCCGTGGATCTCGGCTCGCAGCACGCGACCTTCGGGCTCGTCGACCTCTCGGGCCGACTCATTGCCACGCGGAGTGAGCGCATCGATATCGCCGAGGGTGTCGAGCCGATCCTCACGTGGATGGTCGGCATCGCCGACGGCCTCGTTGCGGAGCACGCCGAGCCGGGCCAGCGTCTGCGCGGATACGGCATCGGCGTACCTGGACCGGTCGACTCCCGCACCGGGAGAATGGTCTCCCCCTCGCGCATGCCGGGATGGAACGGCGTCGACGTCGGCGCCGCGGTGTCCGATCTCACCGGCCTCCCCGCCGTGATCGACAACGACGCGAACCTCATGGCGCTCGGCGAACACAGGCTCGATCGACATGTGGCCGACCTCGTGTTCGTGAAGGTCGGCTCGAGCATCGGCTGCGGGGTCATCGCGTCGGGCTCGCTGCACCGCGGCCACCACGGCATGGCGGGCGACGTCAGCCACGTCACCGTCCCCGACGCACCGCCCGTGCTGTGCTCGTGCGGCCGCACCGGATGCCTCGACTCCGTCGCGGGCGGCCGGGCAATCGTCGTCGCGCTCCGCGACGCCGAAGTGCAGGTGGAGAACGTCGACGACGTCCTCGCGCTCGCGAGGGACGCACATCCCCTCGCGACCCGGATGCTCCGCGAGGCCGGCACTCGAGTCGGGCGGGTTCTCGCGACGATCATGAACTTCTTCAACCCGCAGCGTCTCGTCCTCGGCGGGACCCTCGGCGAGGCCGAGGCGTTCGTCGCGGGCGTGCGTTCGGCGATCTACCTGGAGTGCCTCCCGATGATCACCGACGAGCTCGACATCGTGGTGAGTCAGGCGAAGGAGCACGCCGGCATCTTCGGCGCCGGGGCGGTCGTGCTCGATCGTGTCCTCGACCTGCAGGACCTCGAGCCGGCGCATGACCGCGCACCGCATCGCCGGTGCGCGCCGCCGAAAAACGCGAACGGCCCCACCCCGGAGGGTGGAGCCGTAGTTTCCGCTGTCTCAAGCGAAGCGCGCCCGGAGGGACTCGAACCCCCAACCTTCTGATCCGTAGTCAGATGCTCTATCCATTGAGCTACGGGCGCCGGTCGAACCGCGTTTGAGCCTACCCGGTTCGACGGCCCGACACCAAACTGCCCGGCACCGCTTCACCATGGCGCTCGTCACACCCGCCACGAGTGCGCATCGGGTCGGCCCCCGGCGGGCGCCGGAACCGTGCCGGAACGCCCGGAGACGCAGCGTGCTCCCCCGGCCAGACCGTAGTGGCCCGATCCGGCAGGGCGGCACTTCCCGAACGGGTCACATTCGCGACTCGGAGAGGATTCCCAGCCGACTCCGGGCTACCGCTCAGCTAGGCTCCGGGCCATGAGCCCACGAACCGACGACCGCAAGCGGCGCCTTTTGGCCCTCCTCGCCCTCCCCCTCATGTTCCTTCTCGCGAGCTGCATCACGATGGACGCCGAGTTCACGGTGCACTCCGACCAGACCGTCGATATGACCATGACGGTCCAGGACAAGACGGGTATGGCCACGGCCGAGGACATGGACTGCTCCGAGTTCTCGCCGGACGTGGACACCGGCGTCGACATCGCGGTCGAGCAGACCGAGGTCGCCGGCAAGTTCGGCTGCGAGATCAGCGCCTCGGGCGTGCCCTTCAGCGACCTCGAGACGGACGGCCAGTACGCCTTCACGGTCGAGGGCGACCAGGTGACCTTCCGCATGGACGGCGACCCGTCGCTCACAGATATGGGCGACATGGGTGACATGGGGGATCTCGGAGGCATGGGCGACCTCGGGGACCTCGGCGGCCTCCTCGGCGGGATGGAGCCCGAACTGTCCATGACGGTGAACTTCCCCGGTGCGATCGTCGACTCCGGCGGCAGCGTGGAGATCTCCGGCAACTCCGCCACGTTCTCGGGCATGGAGGCCTTCACCTCCGGCGGGTTCGTGACCGCGGAGCTGAGCGGGAGCTCGCTGCCCGGCTGGCTGCTCTGGGTCCTCATCGGCGTGGCGGTCGTGATCGTCATCGCGATCATCGCGCTCATCTTCGGGCTCCGCAAGGGTCGCTCCGACAAGCAGCCCCCCGCGCCGCAGTACCCGGGCGGCCCGGTACCCGCGCAGCAGTTCCAGCCGCAGCAATTCCAGCAGCCGCAGTTCCCGCAGCAGGGCCCACCCCAGCAGCAGGGCCCCTACCAGCCCTGATCGGGCGCGGCTGCGACTCATACGTCGTCTGCAGGCGGCGGGCTACGACCCGGGCATGACGAGCGGCCCCGACCACGGGCGGGGATCCGCGCGCGGCGGTCCCACCGCCGGTCCGATGCGCGCGGGTGCCCCCGGGCCGGATCGTGGAGGCATGACCTCTTCCCCCGACCTCCAGGCCCACGGCCTCACGAAGGTCTATCCGGGCTCGACCGAAGCCACCGGCAGTACGGCGCTCGACGGCGTCTCCCTCGCGATCGCGCCGCGAGAGTCGGTCGCGATCATGGGCCCGTCCGGGTCCGGCAAGACCACCCTTCTGCACTGCCTCGCCGGCATCCTGGTGCCCACGAGCGGCGAGGTGCGCTGGCGGGGCCGGGACCTGGCCACGCTGACGGACGGCGCCCGGTCGGCTCTGCGTCGAAGCGACTTCGGGTTCGTGTTCCAGTCGGGTCAGCTCCTGCCGGAGCTGCCGGCAGACGAGAACGCCGCGTTGCCGCTCATGCTCGGCGGTGTGCCGCGCGCCCAGGCCACCGGCGCCGCCCGCCGCTGGCTCGCCTATCTCGGCCTGGCCGGCATGGAGGGCCGCCGCCCCGGGGAGCTCTCGGGCGGGCAGGCCCAGCGGGTCGCGATCGCGCGCGCCCTCGTCGGCTCCCCCGGCGTCGTCTTCGCCGACGAACCCACCGGCGCGCTCGATCAGCACACCGGCGCCGAGGTGCTGGCGATCCTCGCCCGGGCGAGCGCCGCTACGGGGGCGAGCCTCGTCGTCGTCACGCATGATCCCGCGGTGGCGCGCACGTGCGAACGCACGGTGCACATGCGCGACGGCCGGATCGTCGGCGAGCATCGGCGCCGTCCGGGCGATGACCTGGGCGATGACCCGGCCGGCAGCACGATCGGCGCCCGGGTCGAGGGCGTGACGTCGTGACCACGCTGCGGTTGTGGCGGCTGCTCCGGCGCCGCTCGGCGGGCGGGTCGGATCCCCAGCGTCTTCCCGGCATCCTGGCGGTCGTGGCGTTCGCGGTGGCGACGGCGATCTCCCTCGTCGTGCTCGGTGGCTGGAGTGCGTTCGCGATGCGCGCCGAGGGGAACGAGGCCGACCTCGGCTTCTACGTGACGCTCGCGGCGACGGCGAGCGGGCTGCTGCTCATCCCGCTGGCCACCCTCGGCGGCGCGGCCGCGCGGCTGACGGTCGCCCGCCGCGACGAGCGACTGGCGGCCCTGCGCCTGGCCGGGGCGACCACCCGCCAGGTCACCGGGCTCACGCTGCTCGAATCGGCCGCGCAGGCCCTCAGCGGCGGACTCGCCGGGGTCGCGGGCTATTTCGCGCTCATCCCGATCGTGCAGCTGGTGGTGTTCCAGCAGGATCCGTTCGCCTACGGCGAGCTCGTGGTGCCGCCGTGGATGCTTCCCGCGGTGGTCGGTGCGGTCGTCCTCATCGCGACCGGCTCGGCCGCGATGAGCCTGCGCAAGGTCGCGATCACGCCACTCGGGGTGGCGGCGCGGGTGAGCCCGCGCGGGCTGCACTGGACGAGGATCGTTCCGATCGCGCTCGCCGCACTCGCGTTCTCGTTCGTGTTCAGGTCCCCGGTCGCGATCGGGATCGCGGTCCTCGTGGCGTTCGTGCTCGCGGGGTTGGCGGCGCTCAACCTCGTCGGCCCGTTCGTGGTCTGGCTCATCGGGAGGGCCTGGGCCGCCCGGGCCCGCGGGGCCGCGTCGCTCATCGCCGCCCGGCGGCTGGTCGACTCCCCCAAGAGCGCCTGGCGCAGCGTCGGCGGGGTCGGCCTGGCCACGTTCATCGCCGGCCTGTGCGCCGCGCTGGCGATGTTCACCGGCACCGCCGAGGTGGATCCGCAGGTCCGCGACATGGCGACCGGCGGCTTCCTCACCCTGGCGATCGCCGCGATCGTGGCGGCGGTCTCCACCGGGGTGATGCAGGCCGGCCGGATCATCGATCAGCGCGGCGAGTACCGGGCGCTGGCGATGGCCGGGATGGAGACCGCGGTGATGAACCGTGCCCGCATGCGGGAGATCGAGGTCCCGCTCGTGGCCGCGGTCGGGGTGGCCACCCTCGCCTCGGCCCTGTTCCTCGTGCCCGCCCTGACCACGGGCGTGCTCACGTCGATTCCCGTGCTCGTCCAGTTCGCATCGAGCGTCCTCGGCGCCATGGCCCTCGTGCTGCTCGGGGCGGCCGCCGCGGGCCGGGTACTGCGCACGGTCGTCGGGCAGGCGGGCTGACCGTACCCCGGGCGAGGCGCTATACGGAGACGAGCGGGGCGTCGTCCTCACGCCGTGCGAGCCGGCGCGCGAGCCACGCGCAGATCATCAGCTGAAGCTGGTGGAAGATGATGAGCGGCACCGCGATCGGCCCGGCCACCGCCGGGGTGAACAGCACCGACGCCATCGGCAGCCCGGTCGCCATCGACTTCTTCGACCCGCACATGAGCAGCGCGATCCGGTCGGGGATGTCGAGCCCGAGGAGCTTCCCGCCCCACCACGTGAGGGCGAGCATGAGCGCCACGAACACGATCGAGATCCCGCCCACGGCCACGATCGACCAGCCCGACACGCTCGTCCACACGCCGGCCGCGGTCGCCGTGACCACGGCCACGAACACGATGAGCAGGATCGTGAGCTTGTCCCACATCCCGGTGAGCCTCTTGTGGCGCCGGACCCACGGTCCCACCCAGCGCTGGGCGACCTGGCCGATGACGAACGGCAGCAGCAGGAGCACGAGGACCTCGGTGATGCCGCCGGCGCCCACCGAGCCCGAGGCGCCCATGAGCCAGAGCACGAGCAGCGGCGTGAGCACCATTCCCGCCACGTTCGAGACCGTCGCGGCGCAGATCGCCCCCGCGATGTTGCCACGCGCCACCGACACGAACGCGACCGAGGACTGCACGGTCGAGGGCAGCAGCGACACGTACAGCAGCCCGGCGGCGAGCCCGGGGCCGAGCAGGGAGGTCGTGGCATGGTGCAGGGCCCAGCCGAACAGCGGGAACACGACGAACGTCGCGGCGAGGATCGACCCCTGCAGCCGGATGTTGCGCATGCCGTCGATGACCTCGCGGGTCGACAGCCGCGCCCCGTACAGGAGGAACAGGATGAAGATCCCGACGTCGCTCACGCGCTGGATCGGCCCGACCGCGCCATCGGGGATCGGCAGCACGAGGCCGAGGATCATCATGCCGACGATCCCCACCATGAACGGGTCGGCCCAGCGCCGCAGAATGCTCATTGCCGCCACGCTAGCGACCTCCGCTCCAGGTTCTCCAATCGGGCTTCCGTGGTGTGGAAGTCGCCCGTGTCACGGCGTATGGACGGCGATGCCCACCTTCCCGAATGCCTCGCCGCCCGCGAGGCGTGCGAAGGCGTCGTGGGCGCGATCGAGCGGATGGGTGGAGTCGATCAGGGGGCGGGTCCCGGTGGCCTCGAGGAGGCCGAGGAGGCGGGCGAACTCGCCGGTCGTGCCCATGGTCGTGCCCTGGATGCGGACGCTCCGGAAGAAGACGCGGCTCAGGTCTGCGGGCGGGTTCGCGCCGGAGGTGCTGCCCGCGACGGCGATCGTGCCGCCGGGCTTGACGGACTTGAGGGAGTGGTCCCAGGTGGCCTCCCCCACGGTCTCGAGCACGGCGTCGACCCGGGCCGGGAGCCGGGCGCCGGCCGCGAAGGCCTCGTGGGCGCCGAGGTCGACGGCGCGCTGCCCGCGGCCCTCGTCACGGCTCGTGACCCAGACCCGCAGGCCGGCCGCCCGGGCCAGCAGGATCGCCGCGGTGGCCACGCCGCCGCCCGCACCCTGGACGAGCACGCTCTGGCCCGGGCGCAGGTCCGCCGCGGTGAAGAGGAGCCGATACGCGGTGAGGTAGGCGGTCGGCAGGGCGGCGGCCTCGACGGTTGTGAGGAAGTCGGGCTTGGGGATGAGGTTGCCCCGGGGCACCCAGACGGTCTCCGCGAGCGTGCCCGGGTAGACCTCGGAGAGGAGGGAGCGGGCCGGATCGAGGGTCTCGTCGCCGCGCCAGTCCGGGCTGGAGATGACCGAGTGCACGATCACGGCGTGACCGTCCGGATCGGTGCCGGCGGCGTCGGTGCCGAGGATCATCGGGAGCCGGTCGGGCGGCAGGCCGACCCCGCGCAGGCTCCACAGGTCGTGGTGGTTGAGGCAGGTCGCACTCACGCGGACCGGCACCCAGTCCGGGAACGGCGCGCTCACCTCCAGGTCGCCGACGACGAGCCCGGCGAGTGGATCGGCCGGATCCTGGCTTTCGGCGTAGACGCATCGCATGGTGGGAACGCTACTGGGCCTGAGCGGCTGCCGCCCAGGATTGGCGAACCGTACCCGGCTGCCGTCGTCGAACGTGGCGTACCTGGACGATGACCCCGACGACAGCGAGCACGAGCTGCCCGACGTACCACAGGGGCTGGTCGGCGACCCGGATCTGGGTGTCGGTGAGGGAGTCGAGGCTGAAGGCGTGGAGCAGCAGCATCAGCCCCGCGACGGCGACGCCGGCCCCGGCGAAGGCGCTGACCACGATGAGCACGAGGGCGGGCAGATTCGTCGCGACCGCGAGCAGCCCGAGCACGATGCCGCCGATGACCCCGATGCCGATGAGCAGCCAGGGCGCCGAGGCGCCGAGGGCGGCCGCGATCGTCTGGCCGAGCACGAACCCCATCGAGGCGAATGCGAGCACGACGGCGAGGGCGAAGAACAGGTACGCGAGCGCCGCGAACACGACTGCCAGCACGAGGGCGGCGACCCACCCCAGGGCCGTGGCCAGGTACCCCTGATCCGTCAGCGCGGCCGCCAGCGCAGCACCCAAGCCGAAGCCGGAGAACCCGCCCCACACAGCGAGCAGCACCCGCATCGCGCCGCTCCCGCGTAGGCAGAGCAGCAGGCCGATCACCAGCGCGATCACGCCCACGACGACGTCGGTCATGGTGGTCTCCCTCCCTTGTCTGCGGACACAGGTCCGAGCAGTGCCGGTCCAGGCCTGCGTCGGATCCTACGGCTGCAGCCAATCGTACGGGTGTCACGGACCGGGTCGATCGGCGTAGCCGGCCGGCGTACCCATCCGGCCAGTGACGCTCGAGGTCGTCAGAGACGTGCCGAGAACTCCGCGAATCGCTCGGCCAAGAACTCACGATCGGGATGATCCTTGCGCCGTTCGGGCAGCGCGAGTTCCCGACGGTCCATCTCCTGCAGGCCGTGCTTGAGCAGCAGTACCCCTTAGAGTGGTGTAGCGCGGTCGCCGCTGACTAGTGGAGGCTCAACAACGCCTACGCACGGCGGTCGTGACACTGGCATCGCCGGTCGGCGAACCACCCAGCATGCATCGCACGAACGATCTCGAACCGGACTCACGGCGTCCATTGGCGCCTCGACGGAACCCAGACGGAACGGTCGCCCAGCCCTGCGAGGACTGGGTCCACGAAAGCGACGGCCGCGCTGATGGTCTCCTGGAACGACTCAGGCAGGTCCGTCGCCGAGGCGCCGAGACCGCGCCGGTAAGCCTGGTACGTGGAGACGCGCAGAGCGGCCAAGCCCTGGACTGCGTCGTGCAGTGGCCGCAGGCTGACACCGCGGAATGCTGCAGTAGCCTCGAGCGCTTCACGAAATGCGACGCTGCGGACCGTTTGGGTCCCGGTCAGAACGTAGACGTCAGCGAAGTCCCGCACTCGCGTGTTGGCGACACCGAGGTCGATAGCTGTGACGAGCTTCTCGGCCAGCACGGTCTCAACTGGATAGCCCAAGACTCGGATCGGATCACCACCGGGCCGCAGCGCGGGCAGTTCGACGAGCCGCGGAGCTGGTGTCACTGGATCACCGAAATTGATGTCCAGCCGGAGCTTGACCGCAGCAGTCGCAAGTCGGGCAACCACAGTGACCCGCACTCCTGAGTAGAGCGTGCCCTCACGGATCGGAGCGGTCGCGGTACTGCTGGTGTCGAACTCGACGCCGTCGTCCGGATCGGGCAGCGCTGCGATCTCGGCAACGCGCTCAGCGACCGCATCTGCGTCGGAGACCATGTTCCGTGCAAGCGCGTCGGCATCCACGGTCGGGCGTCGGGTTCCGAACGAGGCCAGTAGCATCCCGCCTTTCAGCACGAAGTCCTCGACATACGGTGAACGAGCAAGACGCGCCAGCCACCGTTCGACGACGTACATCGTCAACAGTTCTTGGGTCCCCCGCTTCTCCCGGCGCGCGCGGTTCTGCAGGTCCAGATATGCGCGCCCGGCAGAACTCGCTCGTGTCGGTCGGCTCATCGGGCACTCGCAACATCGAGGGCTGCGCGCATCGGTCCGAGAGCGCCGAGAGTCTGCGCGTACTCGAGTAGCAGCGCCGGGCGACCACCTGAGGCGAGGTAACGGTGAAGCGCGGCGTGCGCCACCGGCTCGCCAAACCGGCGCCGGAAACGCATCAGATCCGTCACGGTCCTGGCAGCATCGTAAACCCGCACCCATTCATCCGGGGCTGCCTCGAACGAGGACAACCCCACCGCGAAGGTCCGCCCCTCGAAGCGAAAGACCGTCACCGGCGGGTAGTCGATCTGCGGGGCATGAGATCGCGTCGGGACCGCGATCTGCGTGGTAGCCGGCATCTCGTCGGTCAGTTCATGCACCACTGCCGCCGACACGCAACACACGATCGCGCGAGGGGTCCTGTGGGCCACGGCCAGGGCGTCGGGATAGGACGCCGGTAGGGCATCCGCCCGGCGGAACACTCCCCGGGACAGTTCGACGATGCTGCCCTCGTCGCGCCAGGCATAGAGGTCCCGCGGATGCACCCCATGCGTCAGCGCCACCTCCGTGCTGAAGGTGGGAGGCAGATCAGCCAACTCCCTCATGGATAGAATCCTTACAGGTTGATCGCTTGAGTGCAAGGGTTCTATCCAGTCCGGCCACGCGCCTATCCGGGTCTAGCCGAGTGCGGCCGTCAGCCTCTTCGTCAGCGCCCGGTCGCGCTCCGCCGTGGCGTGCTATGGCGGAGCGCGACGGAGACATCGGTGTGGCCGCCGCGATGGAGCAGCTCGGCGAGCGTTGCGCCCTGCTGGACGTACATCGTCAGGCCGGTGTGCCGCAGGTCGTGGAACCGGAACGTCGGGCGGCCGGCCGCGGCGCGGGCGGCGCGCCAGTGGCGGTCGAACGTCGTCTGTGAGACGCGCTCGCGGTTGCGCCTGGGTGCGCCAGCACCGGTGCGGCGCGCCCCTCGCCGACACGCTCGCCGAGGCGTTCCCCGAGAGCCTCGAGCATGAACGACGGGATCGCGATGCTTCGCACACTGTCCGCCTTCGGCGGCGTCAGCGGTGCGCCCGGCGCCTTCGAGTTGACCTGCCGCCGCACGTGCAGCACCGCGCGGTCAGGATCACCAAGGTCCTGCAGGTCGCCGCGCTGCAGACCCAGCACCTCCCCCAGCCGCAGCGAGCACCACGCCGCCAGCGGGATCGCGATCCGCAGGTGCTCCGGCATCGCCTGGGTCATCGCCTCGATCTCCTCCGGCGTCGCGACGTCGCCATCGGGCTCGGCCGGGCGCACTCGGCGAGCAGGCACCTCCGCGCGCACCGGCGACACCGTGAGCAGCCCGCGCTTGACCGCCACGTTCAGACACGCGCGCAGCGTCCGCAACACGTTTGGCGCCACGCCGTTCGCCTTCGCTTTCGGGTTGCGCTTGGAGGGTCGGGCCCGCACGCCAGCGATCAGCTCGTCGACGCCCTCCGGGCTGTTGTCGACCAGGCGCGCCTCGCCGAGCACCGGCAGCACGTGCGCCCGCAGCACCGACCGGTGCGTGACGATCGAGGACTCCGCACCGCCCTTCTCGTCCAGATGCTCCAGCCACTCCTCGGCCCACTGTGCGAGCGTCACCGCGTCGCGCTCAGCCTGCTCGATCATCGCGCGCCGCTCCGCACGCGCTTGCGCCGGCGGCGAGTGTGCCGCGCACCTTCTCGGCCGCGCGAGCGTGAGCGCCGCACGGGCGTCGGTGAGGATGCCGTAGACGCCGAGCGAGTGGATCACACCATCCGCGGAGAGCCTGACGCGACCGATCACCCTGCAGACTGATCCCACGAGGCATCTTCGCCGATCTCGCCAACGAGTTCTCCACCCCCTCGACTCTCGCGGATTTCCGTGACGGCTGCGTGACCGCTTCCCGCCACGCCCTGCCATCCGGCGCCCACTCCCGCCCGCGTGCAAGCCCACCGTCACATTGCACGATGGCAACAGAAAGCCCCGATCCCTCGAGGGAATCGGGGCTTCGCGGCGGAGACGGTGGGATTTGAACCCACGGAGGGCGTGAACCCTCACATCCTTAGCAGGGATGCGCACTCGACCAGGCTATGCGACGTCTCCTTGTGCTCCCACAGGGTACCCGGCCCGATGCGGGCTCGCAAAACCGGTGGAGCGCGCCCGGCGCGCGCCCTGTCCACCCCCCCACACAGGCAGCCTACGGACGGCGCCCGGTCGCCCGGCCCCTCATCGCGCCTACTCGCACCTACTCGCACCGACCGCCGCAGGACGCCCGGTGGACCGGGTCGGCTCCATCGGCTCGGTCGGCTCGGTCGGGTCAGTCGGCTCGGTCGGCTCGGTCGGCTCGGTCGGGTCAGTCGGCTCGGTCGGGTCAGTCGGCTCGGTCGGGTCAGTCGGCTCGGTCGGCTCGGTCGGGTCAGTCGGCTCGGTCAGCTCGGTCGACCCGGTCACACGTCGCGCATCGCGCATCGACCGGATCTCGACTGAGGGTTGCACCTCGAACATACGTTCTATAGAATGGTAGAACGCGGACGATGGAGACGAAGGGAGGCGGTCACAGTGTCGATGGAGTCCATGGAGTCGTTGGAGCCACCCGATCCCGCCTCGCCCGAGCATTCGGCCCGCGAGACGACCTCCCCCGATGGCACGCCCGGTGTACCGAGCACTCCCGCCACAGCCAGCACAACCGGCACAGCCAGCACGCCGAGCACAGCTGGCACGCCCGGCACGGTGACCGACCCGAGTGAGGCAGCGACCGGTCTCGAGGTGGCAACGACCCGCTTCGGCGACGCAGCGGTGGTCCGCGGCGGCACAACGGTGGCCGGCGGCGGCACATCGGCCCGCCCCCTCGACGACACGACTGTGCCCGACGATGTGGCGGTCGATGCGCGAGCGGTGGCACGACTCGGACGGGTCACCGCGGAGCTCGAGTCGCTGGCGCGGTTGGAGTGGTCCGGCGCCTCCGGCGACGCCGTGCTCGACACCTTGGAGGAGGTCGAGCAGGCCCGGCGTCGCCTCGAGGCCGTGCGCGCCCGCGCCACCGCGGCGGCGGAGGCCGACGGCAGGTGGGCTCTCGACGGGTCGCGCGCGTTGGCGACCTGGCTGCAGTTCCACACCGGGGCCCAGCGCGGCGCGTGCCTCCAGCAGGTGCGAAACGCCCGCCGCTTGAACCTCGACCTGCCCGGCGCTCTCGAGGCCCTGACCGACGGGCGCATCGGGGCCGACCACGTGGCCGTGCTCGTGCGCGAGTGCACCCGCACCCAACGGATGCGCAGGCAACTCGCCGACCCCGATATCGGCGAGACGTTCCTCGTGACCTCGGCCTCCCGACTCGACGCCGGCACGTTCACCTCCGTCGCAAAGGAGTGGGCGATCGCCGCCGACCCGGACGCCGCCGACCGCGCATGGCGCGAGGACGGCGCGAAGGAGGACGTCACCCTCGCCCACACGATCGACGGCTACCACCTTCAGGGCTGGCTCGATGAAGCCTCCGGGCGCATCCTGGACACCGCCCTGACCGCGCACATGGGGCGTGCCGGCGAGGCCGACGACCGCACGCCGGGGCAACGGCGTGCCGCGGCCCTGACCGAACTCGCCCAGGCGGATCTCGACTCGGGGCGCCTGCAGCCCTCGGCGCGGATCCGTCCCCAGATCACGCTGCACGTCCCCTGGGAGACGCTCCAGGCCCTCATCGCCGCCACCGCGAGCGCACGGCCCCGTTCAGGCGGTTGCACCGGGGCGCTCGGGGAGCGCCCCGACGACACCGAGTGGGCCCGGCAGTGGGGCCGCGACACCGACGACGAGCACCTCATCACCACCCGCCTCGACCACCGGAGGATGCGCGGGGTCGACCCGGCGACCTTCTCCGACGGAACTCCGCTCACGCCCGGACAACTCTCCCGGCTCGCGTGCGACTCCCAGATCTCCAGGGTCGTGTTCGGGCCCGCCTCGACCGTTCTCGACGTGGGCCGGGAGCAGCGGATCTTCCCCGCGAACCAGGCCCGAGCGGTCATCGCCCGAGATCGACATTGCCAGTTCCCCGGCTGTCACGAGCCACCCGAATACGGCGAGATCCACCACTCGCTCTGGTGGGCCAAACACAACGGCCCCACCTCGGTCGGCCACGGGATACTGCTGTGCTGGAGCCATCACGACCTCGTGCACCAGCGCGAGATCACGATCGCCCGCCGCGACGGCCGATGGCACTTCACCCGTCACGGCCTGGTGATCACCGCACCCGAGCACTCACGCCGCGTGGACGACGCGCGCGCCGCCACCTGACACGCGCCACCCAGCACCTGGCGCCTGCTAACTGGCGCCCGACGGCCGACGGCCGACGGCCGACGGCTGAGGGCTGACGGCTGAGGGCTGACGGCCGTCGGCTGAGAGCTGAGAGCTGAGAGCTGAGGGCTGAGGGCTGAGGGCTCCGGAGCATCCTCCGCAGCGCGCAACCGTGCCCGTGCAGCAGCGCAACAGTGACCGTGCAGCCCTGCCGCGGTGAACTCGACTCAGCTCAGCTTGCCGCTCATGCGGGTGTGCATGTACTCGCTCGCCTTGTTCAGGCCGACGATCTCGACGTCGATGCCGCGCTCGAGGTACTTCGTCGAGACGGCGTCGAGGGCGGCGACGGTCGAGGCGTCCCAGATATGGGAGCGGCGCATGTCGATGACCACCCGCTCCGGATCGCCCCCATAGTCGAACTGGGAGTAGAGGTCGTTGGACGAGGCGAAGAACAACTCCCCGGTGACCACGTACCGGGCGAGCCGGGCGCCCGGGCGAGCTACGTCGTCCTCGATCGTGCGCTCGAGCGTGACGAGGTGGGCGACCCGGCGGGCGAAGAGCACCGTGGCCGTGAGCACGCCGGCGGCCACGCCGATGGCCAGGTTGCTCGTGGCCACGGTGAACACGACTGTCACCACCATGACCGCGGTCTCGCTCTTCGGCAGCGCGCGCAGAGTCGAGGGCCGGATGCTGTGCCAGTCGAACGTCGCCACCGAGACGAAGATCATCGTGGCCACGAGCGCGGCCATGGGGATGAGCGCCACGAGGTCGCCGAGCGCCACGACGAGCAGGAGCAGGAACACCCCGGCGAGGAGGGTGGAGATCCGCGAGCGCGCACCCGAGGCCTTGACGTTGATCGTGGTCTGGCCGATCATCGCGCAGCCGCCCATGCCGCCGAAAAGGCCGGTGACCAGATTCGCCACGCCCTGGCCCCACGCCTCGCGGGTCTTGTTCGAACGGGTGTCGGTGACGTCGTCGACGAGCTTGGCGGTCATGAGCGACTCGAGCAGGCCCACGACGGCGACCGCGATCGCGTACGGGAAGATCACCCGCAGGGTCTCCAGGCTCACCGGCACGTCGGGCACCACGAGCGAGGGCAGCGAGTCGGGGAGCGCGCCCTTGTCCCCGACGGTGGGCACGGCCAGGCCTGCCGCCACGGTCACGGCCGTGAGCACGAGGATCGCCACGAGCGGGGCGGGCACGGCCCTCGTCAGCCGGGGCAGGCCGAAGATGATGAGCAGGGCGAGGGCCGTGAGGGGATACACGAGCCACGGCACCCCGAGCAGCTCGGGCACCTGGGCGAGGAAGATGAGGATCGCCAGGGCGTTGACGAAGCCGACCATCACCTGCCGCGGCACGAACCGCATGAGCTTGGCCACCCCGACCGCGGCGAGCACGATCTGCAGCACCCCGGCGAGCAGGATCGTCGCGATGAGGTAGTCGAGCCCGTGGCTCGCCACGAGCGGGGCGATGACGAGCGCGACGGCGCCCGTGGCCGCCGAGATCATCGCCGGGCGACCGCCGACGAACGCGATCGTCACGGCCATCGTGAACGAGGCGAACAGTCCGATGCGCGGGTCCACCCCGGCGATGATCGAGAACGCGATCGCCTCGGGGATGAGCGCGAGCGCGACCACCAGACCACCGAGCACCTCGGTCCTGAGCAGCCGGGGCGTACGGAGCACGTGCCGCACGGAGCGGCGCTGAGCCGGGGTGTCGGCGGCGATGGTCGCGGCGGGCATGCGTCTCCAGATCGCGGGAGGCGCGAGCGCGCGCCGGGTCGCGGGCAGGATACGACACGGGCATCCCGGCGGCGAATCCCTCAGCCCGGCCGGCGGCGAAACCGTCAGCCCGGCCGGCGGCGAAACCCTCAGCTCGGCCGGCGGCGCCGGATCAGAGTCAGTCCGGCCGGCGGCGCCGAATCAGCGTCGTGCCGGCCGTCGCCACGAGCAACCCGCCGAGCACGAGGCCGGTGAGGAGCACCCCCCCGGGGCCGGGTCTCCCGTGCCCCGGCGCCCGTGGGCGAGACGGCCCCGGCCGCGTCCGCGCCCGCAGCATCGGCCGCATCCGCCACATCGGCCGCACCGGCCAGATCGGCCACATCCGCGGGATCGGCGACGCCCTCACCGCCCGCCGTGCCCGGCTCCCCGGCCGTGCCCGCGGCCGGCTCCACCACCGGATCACCGGTCACCTCCCGGGCGGGCCCGGCGGGCGGGGTCGGCAGCGGGTCAGCGAGTGCCTCGAGCGTGAGCAGGGTGAGCGCCGCCGTCCACGCGAGCGTCGCGGCATCTGCCGGGTCCCCCTCCGCCGTCACCTTCTCGGGGAACGCCCCGACGGCGGTGCGGTGGGAATCGAGCCAGTCCACGAGCTGCGCGGCCCGCTCCGGAGTCTTTCCGTGGGCCCAGGCGAGCGCGAAGAACATCGTCTCCGGGGTCCAGCTCTCGCTCCGTGGCCACTGCGCCCCGGGGGTCACCCCGCCCGTGGGCTCGAGGAGCACGCGCCAGGTCGCGTCGATCGCCTCCCACATCGACTCGTCGGCCGGATTGAACGGCGGCGCGAGCCACGCGATCGCCGAATCGCTCCCGCTGCCCTCGACGATGGTGCGCTGGTAGCCGATCCGCCCGAACGTGGCCTCGATCCCGGCCGCGAGCCGGTCGGCGGCGGCGAACCAGCGGTCCGCATCGGCGAACCGGCCCGTGGTCTCGGCGATCGCGGCCGCCGCGCGCAGCCCGGCGAGCAGGGGCGCCGCCGTGCCGAGGTTCGGCGCCGGGTAGCTCGTCTCCCAATAGTCCGGCCGCGCCGGCGGCAACCCCGCCTCGCTCAGGGACGACGCAGCGACGTCCGCAGCGAGCCGCACCATGTCGTAGAACTCGGCCGCCGCCGCGGCCCGCTCGGATGTGGGCAGCGCCTGCAGGTACTGCCACACCGCCCAGGGAACGAAGCCGTTCGCGTCGAGCTGCCAGGGCCGATCGTCGGGTGGACCGGAGCCGTCGAGCCGGGTGCGCGCATCCCAGGTTCCCACGAGGCAGTTCGCCTGCCCGGTGCAGTCCCGGCGGAGCGTGGCGTCCTGATAGGCGAGGATCCGCCGAGCCTCCTCCGGGTGCCCGGCCCGGGCGAGGGCGACGGCCACGAACGCCGAGTCCCGCGGCCACGAGTACTTCCACGCGCTCCGCCAGGCGGCGGCGACGGCACCGCTGTCCTGCAACAGCAGCCGCAGGTCGAGGAGTGCGCGCTCGGCGAGCTCTCGGTCACCGGGGGTGCGCCCCGGCACCGAACCGCTCGCGAGCCACGCCCGGCTCTCCTCGATCTGAGCGAGCGCCCCCGGGTCGCCCGCGGCCACGACGACCGGGTCCCCGCCCTCGCCCGGCGCGTACAGCCACGGGCCGCCGGGAAGTGCGAGCACGCTCGAGCCCGGCACATACGACGCACCGGTCGCCGCGTACGCCGTGAGCGCGTGCGGGCGACCCGGCGCGCCGATCAGCCCCGCCGGGTACACGTGCCGCTCGGCCGCCGGCACGTGCCGCCAGCACTCGTTCAGGCCGGCGCATCCGTGCTCGCTCAGCGCGTCGTCGACGTAGAAGGCGAGGTTCCAGTTCGTCAGGTGCGCGGCCCGGCCGCGGCCGTACTGGACCCAGCCACCCCAGTGCTCAAGGTCGTAGTTCCAGCTCGGGATCGCGCCGGGTACCCGCGACCGATTCCCGTGCCAGATCACCTCGCCGTCGGTGCCGCGCGCCTCGAGCACGATCGTGTACTCGTGGCCCGGCGCGAGTGCGGCTCCGAGGTCGAACTCGAGCCAGCCCGCGCCGGTGCCGCCGCGCTCCCCCAGGTCGACGCGCGCGCGGGCGATCTGGGTGCCCGGGTCCGTCACGTCGGTGCGCACGGAGGCGACGACCTCACCCCGGCTCGACTCGCTCGCGATCCACGCCCCGAACGTCTCGAGCACCGCCGCGTCGGTCGCGATCGTCACCGCGCCCGCCCGCCCGCCGGTGAGCGCGAAGTTCTCGCTCGCATGCCCCGGCTGCACCTCGTAGGCGCTCGCCGCGACCGCCTGCGGCGCGACACCTGCGAGCAGGGCGAGGGAGGCTACGGCGGCGAGGAGTCGTCGTCTCATGGTTTCCGAATTCGGGGGCGTGTGGACGGCGCACGCGCGGGTGGGCGCGGGCAGCTCACCTCGGGTCCGCACCTCGCCGTGCGGGCCCGGGACTCGCGGCTGCGGCACCGCGCGTGTTCCACCTCACACGGTAACAGTCCCGGCCGACGCCGCAGCGCCGGGCAGGCCGGGCAGGCCGAGCACGGCGGCCCGCGCGCGGGCCAACGCCTCGAGATTCTCGGCGGGGTGGTCGATGCTGCCCACGAAGTGGCCGAACAGCTCGAAGGAGATCGCGCCGAAGAGTTCCGACCATGCCCGCACCACGTCGATGGCGTCCTCGGCGGACACCTCGGCGGGGTCGAGGCCGAGGCGGGGCAGGCTCGCGCGGATCCGGTCGGCGTCCTCGCGCAGCCCGGCGCCCGGGGGATCCGCGGCCTCGGGCGGATCGGTGCGCAGACCGAGCCGATGGGCATCGGCGACGATCGCCCCGAGGCGGGCGACCACGCGGGTCGCGGGGAGCACCGTGTCCTGCGGGGCGGCGTAGCCGAGCACGGGGGTTCCGTAGAGCAGGGCGTACTCGTGCGGATGTGCGACGCCCCAGTCGCGGGCGGCGAGCCACACCGTGACCCAGCGCCGGGTGACGTCCTCGACCGGCACCGCCTCGTCGGCCGCGATCACGAACGCGCCGAGGCGCTCGTAGGCGTCGACGATGAGCGCGGTGAGGAGATGGTCCCGGCTCGAGAAGTAGCGATAGACCGCCGAGGCGGAGATCCCGAGCTCGCGGGTGACGGAGCGGACCGACAGGCCCGCCGCGCCGACCCGGCCGAGCTGGCGGCGGGCCACGGCGATGACGTCCTCGATCATCGCGGCCCGGGCGCGGTCGCGCGCACTGGGCACCGGCTGCGACATCGCTTCTCCTCTCGACCGGCTCCTCGCCGGCCCGACGGTGCAGGCCTGCGACGGCTCGGCGGAAACGTGAACAGTGTTCTTGACAGCGACACTAGCGCGGGTGAACACTGTTCACAACAGAGATCACCGTTCACATCCTGGGAGTCGTCATGTCGGAAATCGTCGTTCTCGGGGCCGGACCCATCGGATCCGCCACCGCCACCCTGTTCGCCGAGCGGGGTGAGACCGTCCGGCTCCTCAGCCGGTCCGGCCGGGGCCCCACCGGGCCCCGGCTCACGACGGGCACCGTCGATGCCGCGGACACGGACGCGCTGCGCGCGGCGACCGCGGGCGCCGACGTCATCGTCAACGCGATCAACCTGCCCTATCACCAGTGGTCGAGCGGATGGCCGCCGATCCATCGGGCGATCCTCACGGCCGCCGAGAGCAGCGGCGCCGTGCTCGCCGTCGCGGGCAGCTTCTACGGCTACGCCCCGGGGCGCAGCCCGATGACGCCCGACCTGCCGCTCGAGCCGGCCACCCGCAAGGGCGCGATCCGGGCCCGCATGTGGACGGAGATCCTCCGCGCCCACGAGGCCGGTCGGGTCCGCGCGCTCGAGGTCCGCGCCTCCGACTACGTCGGCCCGCAGGTCACCTCGCCGCTGGGCGCCCACGCCGGACCGCGCCTGCTCGACCCGGTGCTCCGGGGCCGGCGTGCCTGGGTGGTCGGGGATCCGGATGCCCCGCACACGTGGACCTCGATCGACGACATCGCCCGCACGATCGTCACCCTCGCCGCCGACGAGCGCGCCTGGGGCCGGGCGTGGCACGTGCCGAGCGCTCCGGCCCGCTCGATCCGCGACGTCGCGGGCGACTACGCCCGCGCCGCCGGGCTCGACTCCGCGACGGTCTCCCGCATCCCCCGCGCCGCCCTCCGGGCGATCGGGATCGCCCAGCCGCAGCTGCGCGAGGTGCTCGAGATGCTCTACCAGTTCGACGCGCCGTTCGTGGCCGACCACGAGGAGACCACCCGCGTCTTCGGCCTCGACCCCACCCCCTGGAAGGAGACGGTCGCGGCCGTCGTCGCGGCGCGCGTCCCGGCCCGGGCGATGTGACCCACCCGCGGGCCTCGCTGGCGCGAGAGGGCGAGCCCGTCGCCGCCCGGGCTCCGTCGGCCCCTCGGCCCCGTCGCCGCCTCGGCCCCGCGGCTCCATCACCGCGGCCGACGTCGACGCGCTGTGGCAGGCACGGCTGGCACAGCCAGCACAGGCGGCACGGCCGGCACGGACACGACGTCCTACTGGCGGAGGGTAAGGGATTCGAACCCTTGGTGGGTCGCCCCACAACGGTTTTCAAGACCGTCACATTCGGCCGCTCTGTCAACCCTCCCGGCCCATATTGTGGCCCATCGCGGGCTCCACGCGCACATCCGCGTAGGCTGGGCGGATGCGGGCGATGATCATCGACGAATCGGCACCGGGCACGCTCATCGAGGCGGATGTGCCCGCCCCCGACCCCGGGCCGGGGCAGGTCCTCGTCGAGGTGGCGGCCGCCGGGGTCAACCGGGCGGACCTGCTCCAGCTCGCCGGCCTGCACCCGCCGCCCGCCGGGGCGCCGTCCTGGCCCGGCCTCGAGGTCTCCGGGCGCGTCGTGGCCGCCGGCGAGGGCGTCGACCCCGCGCTCATGGGGGCGGCCGTGGCCGCGCTCGTGGACGGCGGCGGGTACGCCGAGCTGTGCCTCGCCCATGCCGACGACCTCGTCGTGCTGCCGGACGGCTACGACGTCGTGGCGGCCGGCGGTCTGCCCGAGGCGGTGGCCACCGCATACTCCAACCTGACCGGGCCCGGCGGCCTCGACCCGCGGGACAACACGGGCCGCACCGTGCTCGTGCACGGCGGCTCCGGCGGCGTGGGGTCGATCGCGATCCAGTGGCTGCGGGCGACCGGCGCGGTCGTCTTCGCCACGGCGGGCGGGCCGGACCGCGCCGCCCGCTGTGACGCGCTCGGGGCCTACGGCATCGACCACCGCAGCGAGGACTTCGTCCGGCTCGTGCGTGAGGCCACGGGGGAGCGCGGGGTCGACGTCATCCTCGACGTCGTCGGCGCCGCCTACCTCGAACGGAACGTCAGTGCGCTGGCCGAACACGGCCGGCTCGTGATCATCGGGATGCAGAAGGGCACGACCGGCGAGGTGAACCTCGCCCCGCTGCTGTTCGGCTGGCGCTCGATCCACGGCACGGTGCTGCGGAACCGGACCCGCGACGAGAAGGCGGGCATCCTCGCCGACGTGCGCCGCGACGTCCTCCCGCTCATCGAACGCGGGCAGGTGCGAGTGATCGAACACGAGCGCCTCCCCCTCGCCGAGGCCGCGCGGGCGCACGCGGCGATGGCGGCCGGGGAGGTCTTCGGCAAGGTGCTGCTCCTGCCCTGAGCCCGAGCTGTGGCTCGGGTACCGGCGGCGCGGGCACCGGCGACCTGGGTACCGGCGGTACCTGCAACCGGGGCACCGGTGGCTCGGGGCAGGAGCGCGGGCTCAGGTGTCGAGGAGTCCCCGCTCGATCGCGGAGGCGAGCACGGGCGCGAGCGGCAGTCGGCCGAACAGGGTGGCCTGCGCGGCGTGATAGATGTCGGGCTTGCCGTCCCACACCGTCGCGCTCGGCCCGTTCTCCGGTGACAGCTCGTGGATCCACGAGCCGTGCTCGGCGTCGATGAGGTGAACGGCGGTGTACTCCCACCACAGCTGGTACCACGCGTCGTAGCGGTCGTCGCCGGTGAGGCGGAAGAGCGCCGCGGCGGCCCCGAGGGCCTCGGCCACCACCCAGTGCATCCGCTCGCGCACGAGCGGCGCCCCGGAGAAGTCGACCGTGTAGATGAAGCCGTCGTCGCCGTCGACACTCCATCCCTGCTCGACCCCGGCCTCGAACAGGGCGGTCGCGGCCTCGAGCAGGAAGTCGGGGCAGTCGCGCCCGCGCGCCTCGAGCGCGGCGCGCACGTCCAGGGCGAGGCGGGCCCACTCGAACCAGTGCCCGATCGTGGCCCCGGCCGGACGGAACGGGTGCGCGGGCGTGTCGGCGTTGTAGTCGAGCAGCGGGTTCCAGTCGGCGTCGAAGTGCTCGGGGATGCGCCAGTCGGTGCGGCGCGCGAAGTCGTCGAGCACGCGGGTCGTGATCGCGAGCGCCCGGTCGAGCCATACGTCGTGGCCGGTGGCGTCGGCGGCCGCGAGGTAGGCCTCGACCGTGTGCATGTTGGCGTTGACGCCGCGGTAGTCCTCGAGCTCGGTGAAGGCCCGATCCCAGCATTCGACGACCATCCGGTCCTCCTCCCGCCAGAACCGCTGTTCGGAGACGGTCAGGGCGCGCGCGAGCAGCTCGGACGCGCCCGGGCGGCCGGCGACGGTGGCGCTCGCGGCGGCGAGGATCACGAAGGCGTGGGCGTAGGCGGGCTTGGAGTCGTCGAGCGGGCCGTCCGGGCCGATGGCGGCGAACCAGCCGCCGTGGTCGCCGTCCGCGAACGGGCCCGCCAGTGCCCGCAGCCCGTGGTCGACCTGCGTGGCGGCGCCGGGGCGGCCGAGGAGGGCCGCGAGCGCGAAGGTGTGCACCATCCGGCACGTCACGTACAGCTCGCTGCCGCGTTCGGCGACCACCTCGCCGTCGGAGTCGAGGTAGCCGAAGCCCTCCGGGGTGGCCGCATCGGCGGCGAAGCCGACGAGCGCATCGAATTCGGATTCCAGCCACCGGGCATGGGCGGGCGATCTCAACCAAGTCATGCCTCACAGCGTAGCGGCGAGAACGGATGGGGCATGATGGAGGAATGACTGAGCACGCGGATGTCGGCAGCGGGCGGGAACACGGTCAGGGGCGCGGCCAGAGTCGCGGGCAGGGAAGCGGACAGAGTCGCGGGCGGGGGCGCGAGCCGGACGCGCAGGCGAGTCCCGCCGGCGCGCCCGGCGAGGGGGCCGAGGACCGCACGGAGAACACGGAGAACACAGAGCACCCTGAGAACACAGAGCACACAGAGCACCCTGAGAACACAGAGCACACGGGGAACCCTGAGAACACAGAGGACACAGGGCACCCGGAGAACACGGGGAACACGGGGCACCGCCCGAAGGTCGTCATCGCCTCGGCTGAGGGCGTGAGCATGGCCGATCCGGACGAGGATCCGACGGCCGCCGTCGAGGAGCCGGCGAAGGTCATGCGGATCGGCATGATGCTCAAGCAGCTGCTCGAGGAGGTCAAGGCCGCCCCGCTCGACGAGGCCGCCCGCGACCGGCTCGCGGAGGTGCACGCCCGATCGGTCGCCGAGCTGCGCACCGGGCTCTCGGAGGACCTCGCCGCCGAGCTCGACCGCATCACGCTGCCGTTCTCGGACGACGCCGCCCCGTCCGACGCCGAGCTGCGGGTCGCGCAGGCGCAGCTGGTGGGCTGGCTCGAGGGCCTCTTCCACGGCATCCAGACCGCGCTCGTGGCCCAGCAGATGATGGCTCAGAATCAGCTCGCGACGATGCGCCGGGCGCTCCCGCCCGGGATGACCCTGCCCGTCCACGGTCGCCTCGGCCAGCAGAGCGGGCAGGGTGGACAGGGTGGGCAGGCTGAGCAGAGCGGGCAGGGGCAGGATCGGCCGGGTCAGTACCTCTGACGGGCCCCTGAAGGAGCACTGTCGGGCCCCTGAAGGAGCACTGTCGAGCCCTGGCGGGCCCTTGGCGAGCCCTGGCGAGCACTGGCGAGCCCTGACAAGCACTGGCGGGCCCTGGCGAGCCCTGCGGGGCCACGGCGCCCCGAGAATGACCTCTCTGCGCCGCTCTGGGCCGTTGCGTGACCGCTCACTGGGCCGCTCTGGGCCGTTGCGTGACCGCTCTCTGGGCTGCTCTGGGCTGCTCTGGGCCGTTGCGTGACCGCTCACTGGGCCGCTCGGGGCCGCTCTGGGCCGCTCTGGGCCGTTACGTGCGCATGGACGACGCCCGGTCGCCCCGCGCGGGCGCCGTCGCCGGATCGGACGGGCGGCTCAGTAGATCAGAGGTGCGGCTCAGCGCGGGTCCGGCAGCGGGTCCGAGGAACGCCGGCTGCCCAGTGAATCCGGGTAGAGGCCGCTGAGCACGGGCACGAGGCCGTTCTCGGCGACGCTGCCGGTGGTGTAGTCGGCGGCGGCCCGGGTGATCTCGTCGGCGTCGCCCATCGCGATGCCGTAGCCGGCCCAGCCGAGCATGTCGATGTCGTTGCGGCCGTCGCCGGCCGCGAGCGTCGAGGCGCCGTCGACCCCGAGCCGCTGCCGCACGACCTCGAGGGCGGAGGCCTTGGAGACGCCCGCCGGGCTCAGGTCGAGCCACGCGGTCCAGCCCACGGCGTAGGAGACGCCGTGCAGGCCGGTGCGGTCCACGAGCTCGTGGAAGTCCGCGGCGGTCAGGTCGGGCGCCCGCACGGTCACGCGCGAGGCTGCCGATCGGCTCAGCTCGTCGAAGGGGACGACGTCCTGACGGCCGGTGAGCTCCCCGAGCGGGAACGGCTCGGTGACCATGAACCCCTCACCGAGGACCTCCACGGCATAGAGGGCGTCCGGCACGTGTTCGCGCAGCTTGCGCAACGCGGGCTCCGGGTCGAAGGTGACGAGGTC
This sequence comes from Pseudactinotalea sp. HY158, assembly GCF_009660225.1. Taxonomy (NCBI): domain Bacteria; kingdom Bacillati; phylum Actinomycetota; class Actinomycetes; order Micrococcales; family Cellulomonadaceae; genus Pseudactinotalea; species Pseudactinotalea sp. HY158. Next base: position 257,647 of record NZ_CP045920.1, on the reverse strand, counting down.
CTCGACCGTGTACGGGATCGACGAGATCGAGCCACGCGCCGCCCCGTGCGCACCGTCCCGGTCGGCACCGTCCCGGTCGGCACCGTCCGTCCCGGCCCCGTGAGCACCATCCGATCCGACCCCGTCGGCCCCCGGGGCCCGATCCGATCCTCCGCCGCGAGTGCGATCGCCGTAGCGGATCGTCACGGCCCCGTTCGAGCAGACGGCCCAGCCGGAGGAGAGGCCGAGCTGCTCGATCACCGGCAGCACGGCGGTGAGCGAACGGCCGCTGGCGAGCACGAGGTGAGTGCCGTCGTCCACAAGCTGATCGATCACGGCGGTGACCTCGGGGGCGAGGGAGCCGTCGTGGCCGAGGATCGTGCCGTCGATGTCGAGGGCGACGAGGGTCCCGGCGCCGGGAGTGAGGGTGAGCAGGGCACCGGGGAAGTACGGGGGCGTCACGTGAGCGGCTCCAAGATCTCGCGGCCGCCGAGGTAGGGGCGCAGCGCGTCCGGCACGGCGACCGAACCGTCGGCGTTCTGATGGTTCTCCAGCAGCGCGACGATCCACCGGGTGGTGGCGAGGGTGCCGTTGACGGTGGCGACCGGCGCGGTGCCGTCCTCGCCGCGCTCCCGCACCCCGAGCCGGCGGGCCTGGAAGGTGGTGCAGTTCGAGGTCGAGGTGAGTTCGAGGTAGCGGGACTGGGTGGGCAGCCAGGCCTCGCAGTCGTACTTGCGGGCGGCCGAGGTGCCGAGATCGCCGGCGGCCGTGTCGATCACCCGGTACGGCAGGCCCATCGCGGTGAGCATCTCCTCCTCGTACGAGAGGAAGGCCGCGTGCTCGGCGGCCGCCTCCTGCGCGCGCACGTAGGAGAACATCTCCACCTTGTGGAACTGGTGCACCCGGATGATTCCGCGGGTGTCCTTGCCGTGGGAGCCGGCCTCGCGGCGATAGCACGCGGACCAGCCGGCGTACCGGCGCGGCCCGGCGCTCAGGTCGATGATCTCCCCGCTGTGATAGCCGGCGAGCGCGACCTCGGAGGTGCCCACGAGGTAGAGGTCGTCGGCCTCGAGCCGGTAGATCTCCTCGGAGTGCTCACCGAGGAAGCCGGTGCCGGCCATGATGTCGGGGCGCACGAGGGTGGGGGTGATCATCGGGGTGAACCCGTGCTCGAGCGCCGTGTCCATCGCGAGGTTGAGCAGCGCGAGCTCGAGTCGCGCCCCGATGCCGGTGAGGAAGTAGAACCGCGATCCGGACACCTTCGCGCCGCGTTCGGTGTCGATCGCGCCGAGCCGCTCCCCCAGGTCGAGGTGGTCGCGCGCGGGGAAGCCCTCGGCCTCGAAGTCGCGCGGGCTCCCCACGTGGCGGAGCACCACGAAGTCGTCCTCGCCGCCGGCGGGAACCCCGTCGAGCACGAGGTTCGGAAGCGAACGCAGGAGCGCCCCGGCCTCCTCCCCGGCGGCGTCGGCCTCGGACTCGGCGGCCTTGACCCGCTCGGTGAAGCGCTTCGCCTCGGCCAGCAGCGCCGGGCGGTCCTCCGCGCTCGCCTTGCCGACCGCGCGGGAGGCCGCCTTCTGCTCCGCGCGGAGCGACTCGAACATGGTGAGCAGGCTGCGGCGGCGTTCGTCCGCGGCGAGCACCTCGTCCACGAGTTCGGGGTCGGCGCCGCGGGCGAGCTGGCTCCGGCGGGCTCGGTCGGGGTTGTCACGAAGTGCCTTGAGGTCGATCACCTTCCCGAGGGTATCGTCCCCGGGCGCGGTACCGTCGAAGGCCGGGCGCGGCAACGCCCGAGGCCGGGTGCGGCACCGTGAGGGTTCCCGCGTGGTCCCGGATGGATCGGGGCGGCGGGCGCTAGCGTGAGCGCATGGCGTGGGAACAATGGGTGAGCATCGCCGCACTGGTGGCCGCGACCATCGCGGTGATCGTCGGTGTGCTCGTGCTCAGGCGGATCAGTTCGCGGGCGAGCGCCGCCCGCCCGCTCGAGGGTGAGGAGTCCGCCGACCGGGCAGGCGGGCCGCCGGCGTTCGTCGTCAATCCGACCAAGGTCTCCTCCCTCGAGGCGTTCCGCGACCTGGGGGCGCGCACGGCGGCCGAGGCCGGCCTGGGCGAGCCGCTGTGGTTCACCACGACCCCGGAATCCTCCGGATCCGAGCAGGCGAGCGAGGCGGTCCGGGCCGGCGCGAGCGTCGTCATCGCGGTCGGCGGCGACGGCACGGTGCGCGAGGTCGCGGCGGGCCTGTCGGGCTCCGGCGTGCCGATGGGTCTGATCCCGATGGGCACCGGAAACCTGTTCGCCCGCAACCTGGACCTGCCGGTCAACGGACTCGAGCAGCTCATGCTCACGGCCCTGACCGGTGCCGATCACCGGATCGACCTGGGGTGGGTGCGCCCCGAGCTGGCCCGCGCCCCCACGGACGGCGTTCCCTCGGACGACGCCCCCACGGACGGCGTTCCCTCGGACAATTCCCTCACGGACGACGCCCCCGCCGCCGAGCGGGGAGGGTCGACCACCCGGGACGGCGGCAATCGCCCCCACCCGGGCGACGAGGCGTTCCTCGTCATGTCGGGGGTCGGGTTCGATGCCGCGATGGTCGCCGGGGCGGACGACGAACTCAAGTCCCGGCTCGGCTGGCTCGCCTACTTCCTCGTCGGCGCCCGGCACCTGCACGGACGCAAGGTACAGATCGGGGTGCAGATCGGCTCCGGTCCGGTCCACAACCGCAAGCTCCGCTCGCTGCTCGTGGCGAACGTCGGGAAGCTGCCCGGCGGGTTCGTGCTCTTCCCCGACGCCGCCCCGGACGACGGCCGACTCGACGTCGCCGCCCTCGACACCCGCGGTGGCCTGTTCGGCTGGGCTTCGCTGTTCGGCACCGTGATCATGCAGGGCATCGGCATCCGCTCCACCCGTCCGACCATCGCGTCGAATATCGAGTTCTGGCGCGGCAGCCGGGTGGCGGTGCGGCTCGAGGAACCCGAGCCGCTCCAGGTCGACGGCGACCTCGTGGGTCGGGTGACCGGGGCCGAGTTCTGGCTCGAGGAGGGCGCGCTCGTCGTGCGCACCCGCCGCACGAGCGCGGCCGGCTGACCCCCGGCCCAGATCGGCCCAGATCAGCCCGGGTCGATCCGGGTCAGCCCGGAACAGCCCAGATCAGCCCGGGTCGATCCGGGGTCGATCCGGGGGATCGGGTCAGTCTGGGTGGACGCCCTCGCGCAGGCTCGCCACCCAGTCCCGGCCGCGCCGGAAGGCCTCGTCCGTGAAGCCCGGCCGGGGAACGGATCCGGGCCCGTCCACCCGCGGATAGGAGCCGAGGAACTGCACGCGGGGGCACACCCGGTGCAGCCCCACGAGCGCGGCGGCGACCCGCTCGTCGTCGATGTGGCCCTCGGCGTCGATCGAGAACATGTACCGGCCGAGCACGTCGCCGGCGGGCCGGGACTCGATGCGGCTCAGGTTCACCCCACGCGCCGCGAACTGCTCGAGCATCGTGAGCAGCGCCCCGGCCTCGTTGTCGGCGAGCTGGACCATGAGGGTCGTCTTGTCCTGCCCGGTTCGCTCCAGGATCGGACCCGGGCGGGAGGCGACCACGAATCGGGTGACCGCGCTGGAGTTGTCGCCGATGTCCTCCGCGAGCACGTCGAGTCCGTAGTCGATCGCGGTGAGCGGGGCGGTGATCGCGGCGTCGTAGCCGGCCGCCTCGTCGCCGATGAGGCCGGCGCCCCCCGCCGCGGTCGAGGTGGCGGGCACGTGCACGGCTCCGGGCAGGTGCGCGCCCACCCAGCGGCGGCACTGGGCCCACGCGTGCGGGTGGGTGGCGATCCGGCGCACCTGCCCGAGCGTGGTGCCCGGGAGCGCGGCGAGCACGAACTGCACCCGCACGAGGGCCTCGCCCACGATCACGAGCGGCAGCCCGGAGGCGAGGGTGTCGAGGGTGGCGCTCACCCCGCCCTCGATGGAGTTCTCGATCGGCACGACCGCGCGATCGGCCGCGCCGGTGCGCACGGCCTCGAGCGCGCCGGGCACATCGGTCATCGGGAGGGCCTCGTCGGCGTGAGGGTCCCACACCTGCCGGAGCGCCGCCTCGGTGAACGTCCCCGCCGGCCCCAGATAGGCGTACCGCAGTCCCATGTCGGCCTCCCGGCGAATCGTGCGGGCACTCCTGCCGGTGCACCGCGGTCCCACGTACTCCAAGCGCTCCGAATACTCTCAGCACTCTCGGCACTCCGACTACTTGTCTGCACTGTAGCGCGGGCGCGCGGGCGTCCCGCGCACCGCCTGCCGCCCCGTCACCTCGCCCCGCCGATCGGGCTACGCGGCCGGAACGGCGTACGGACGGCGGGAGGCGCCGTCCGTACGCCTCTCACCAGCCGTTGACGATGGTGTTCTCGGTGGTGGTGTAGTCGGAGTTGCCGGTGGCGATCGTCAGGGCGATCGTGTTGAGGGTCCCGGCCATGTCGGCGAGGCCCCGGCGCCACTCCAGCATGCGCTGCTGGTAGTTGAGCGAGGCCTGCCCGGTCCAGTCCTGCTCGAGGTGGGTGAGGTCGGCCTCCATCACCTCGAGGATGTCGGTGACGTTGCGGAAGCACAGGTCGACATCCGCCTCCACCCCCGCGAGGTGGTCGGTCGAGACCGCGATCGCCTCGATGTTCATCGCTGGGCTCCGTTCTGTCCGTGGGGTCGCAGGATCCGCTCGTAGGCGGCGTCGAGGCCGGCGAAGCTCTCGTTGACCCCCTCGAACCGGGACCCTTGGGTGCGCTGGTCCTGCTCCCGCAGCCCCATGGTCACGGCGGCGAGCCGCTGCGCGCCCTCGTCGCGGATGCGGGCCGCGAGCGGGGTCTCGTCGGTCCCGGAGAGCACGTCGGCCAGGGTGGTCATCCCGGCGTCGATGCGTTGCTGCAGGGTGCGCCAGTCGGCACCGAACTCCCCGTCGCGGGCCTTCTGGGCGTACTCGGCGTCCTTGCCCGCGTTCTTGCGGGCCATCTCCTCACGGTCGCGCTGGATCTCGGCCGCGGATTCGCGCAATTGACTCGTGGCGGCACGCATGTCGGCGAGCAGGTCGTCGATGCGGCGTCGGTCCAGGGGGTCCATCAGGCGACTCCGAAGGCGTTGGCGGTGGCACCACGGGCGGTGTTGGCCGCGCGGATGTTGTGGGCGGCCGTGGCGACCGTGGCCGCGGTCTTGATGGCGGCGGCCACCTTGGTGAGGATCTCGATCACGTGCGAGAACCGCTCGATGAAGTTGACGACCTTGGTGATGGCGTCGATGCCCTTGCGGAACTTGTCGAGCGCGACCACCGTGTTGATCGCCCCGTCGATCGCGCCGGCGATCCACCCGAACACGGGCACCGCGGCCTCGATCGCGATCCGGGTGGCCCAGTCGCCGAGCCATCCGAGGATGCCGTAGAGCAGTTCCACGGACGTCGTGAGCAGGTCCCGCAGGGCGTTGCTCGTCTCGACCATCGCCGCGCAGCCCTCCTCGTAGCTCGAGAAGTTCTCGGCCACCGATCGCAGCCGCGAGCTGTAGGCCTCGGCCGCGTCACCGGTCCAGAACGACGAGCGGTCCGAGGCCATCCGGTTGTAGTTCTCGCCCACGGTGTTCACCGCGAGGCCGACCTGGGTCCAGGCCATGGCGGAGGACTCGAACAGGCCCCAGTCGCCGATGAGATCCTTGGTCAGTTCGATCAGGGGCGAGAATCCGAGCAGTTGCTCGCAGACCCAGTCGACCCCGCCGATGAGCGGGCCCGCCGCCCATCGCAGCTCGGTGCCGTAGTCCGTCCCGAGCACGGGCGGCGGCATGAGGAACCCCTCGGCATCAGTGATGGTGATGCTCATCAATTCGCCCAATCCACGTTGTCTCGGCCGGTGGCCGGGCCGTCGGCCAGGTCGCTCATGCGATCGGCCCGGTCGTCGGCGGTGTTCGCCTCCTGCACGGCACCGTAGGCGCCGGTGGCGGAGTTATAGAGGCCGTAGACGTCTCCGGCGGCCCGGGTCGTGCGCGAGGTCATGTTGTTGTTCACCCAATCGGACGTGGCGGGCGGGGCGTCGATCCCGGCGTAGTTGTAGACGGCCCGCTCGCCGCCGGCGTGCCAGGAGTCGGTCCGCTCACTCCACCGGTCACGGAGCTGGTCGGCACCGGTCGGCGCCGCCGGGAGCCGGTTCGGGTCGTCACCGAGCAGCCAGGCCTCATAGCGGTCCCGCAACGGGTGTCCGCCGGATGCATCGGCCCAGCTCGCCAGCGTCCTGTCGGCGGCGGTGGCCTGCGAGTGTCGGCTGCCGGAGAACGGATCGCCGAGCTCGCGCTCGGCCCACCTGCTGGCGACGTCGCGGCCGTAGCCTCCCGTCGCGTCCATCAGCGGGGTGCCGGGATCGGGCGCGGCCAACGGGTCGAGCTCCACGGCCGACGACGACGCCCCGCCCCCCTGCCCGTAGGACATGGTGGGCGTCTCGTAGTCGTCGCTCATCTCCTGGCCGATGCCGTTGAAGCCGGTGCCGAGCCCCTCGTCCACGTCCTTGTAGGCCTGCAGGGTCTCCGCGGACTTGGTCTCGATCGCCTGCGCGACGGTCTCACCGTCCGCCAGGCCGGCCACGGCGTTGTCCCGCGCGCTGTTGTACAGGCCCGAGAGGCACATCATCGCCAGTCCCGTGGCATCGCCCAGATTCGTGTGCTCGGCCACATAGGAGCGAATGCCGCTCATGTATCCGGCCTGCCGACCCGCGGCGTCCACGGCGCTGTCGAATATCGACGGCACCACTGCGAAATCGCCCATTGTCTTCCTCATCTCGCCGAACGTCTCTGCTGGATACCCTAACGGGAGCTCGAGACGGCGGGAATGGTCAGGACTGTCCACGGATAGTTCTGCCCATCGCGCACTGGGCACCGCCGGCCGGCCCGCGCGGGCCGGACGGTGCGGGCGAATCGACACAATGGCCCGGGGATGAGCACGGTTCCCCCATATCCGGCCCCTAGGCTGTGGGGAATGATCTCCCGACGCCTGCTCCAGCGCGCGGCCGCGGCCCTTCTGGGCATCGTCGCCGTGGTGGTGCCGTCGTTGCCGGCCCCCGCCGCGGCCGCGCCGACCCCGGACCCCGTCGTGGTCATCGGCGCCGCCGGGTTGAGCTGGGAGGACATCGATCCGGAGACCACCCCGGCGCTGTGGTCGCTCGCCGAGGAGGGCGTCGGGTCCCTCGTGGTGCGGTCGGTGCGGCGCACCACGTGCCCGCTGGACGGCTGGCTCGCCCTCAACGCCGGTGACCGGGCGGCCGATGTGAGCTCCCGCTGCCGCGGGCTCACCGAGCCCGTCGACGGACGGATATCGGACTGGCCGGAGATCGCCGGTGCGGTCGCCGACCAGAAGTTCACCGCGACGCTCGGAAGGTTCTCGACCCTGCTCGACCGGGCCGGTGTCACCGCCACCTCGATCGGGCCGGGGGCGGCCGTGGCGCTGGCCGACGCCGATGGCACGGTCACGAATCACCTCGACCGGGTCGCAGCCGGGTTCGGGCTTACCGCTCAGGTCTCCAGGGCGGCGAGTTCGGCGGACCTGCTCGTCATCGACGCGGGCAGCATCCGCCCGGCCACCGAGGCCACCTACGGCGGCGCGGACCAGCACCATGCGGACCAGGTGCGCACCCTGAACCGGCGGGTCGGGGCCATCCTCGAGGGCATCGCGGCCGCGGGCACCGATCCGGTCATCCTGCTCGCCGGGATCGCCGACACCGACTCTCCGGGTCTGCGCACGCTCGCGATCTCCGGACCGGGGTGGGGCACGGGAGAGCTCGTCTCCGCCTCCACCCGGCAGCCCGGCTTCGTGCTCGCGACCGACCTGCAGCCGACGATCTTCGAACTCCTCGGGGTGCGCTCGACGTTGCCGGCCGAGCTCCCCGGGGCGCCCGCCACGCTTCTTCCGTCCGACGAGCCGAGCACCGAGCTCGTGGCCGCCGCGATCGACCGCAACATGCATGCGCAGGCCGCCTCCCCCCTGACGAGCACCTTCTTCCTCGTCATGGTGGTCATCAACCTGGCCCTGTTCGCGGTCGTCGCCCTCGGGCTCAAACGGCCGACCATCGCCCGCATGACCAAGTGGTGGCGCAAGCGCTTCTCCCGCTCCCACGGCCCCGCCGGCGGCGCACACCATGGGGCACAGGGCCCCCAGGGAGCACAGGGCGCACAGGATGCAGGCGGTTCAGTCGAATCAGCCGGATCAGGCGGTTCAGCCGGATCAGGCGGATCAGCCGGATCAGCCGGATCAGGCGGTTCAGCCGGATCAGTCGGCTCAGGCAGTTCAGTCGGATCAGCTGATGCCGACGATTCGGTGGATGCCTGGCTGCCCCCGCGCACCTGGGTGCTGCGGGTGCTGCGGACCGCCGCGATCTCCATCAGCGCCCTGCCCGTGGCCTCGTTCCTCGCCGATCTGCTGCCCTGGTGGCGCGCGAGCGCACCCGGGCTGGCCCTCGCCGCCGCGACCCTCGGCTGGATGGCACTCCTCGCCGTCATCGCGCTCGCGGGCCCGTGGCGCAGGCACGTGCTCGGCTCGGCGACCGTGATCGCCGCCGTGACCGCGGGGGTACTGGCGATCGACATCTACTTCGGTGCGGCCCTCCAGATCGGGGCGATCATGGGCAGTCCGGCCCTCGTGGCCGGCCGCTTCTACGGCATGAACAACACGGCCTTCGCGCTGTTCACCGCCTCGATCCTCATCGTGACGATCTCCCTCGCGCAGCCCTTTGCGCGCCGCGGACGGCGGTGGGCGGCCGTGGGCGTCATCGCCGTCGTCGGCCTCGTGGCCACGATCATCGACGGCGCCCCGGCGTTGGGTGCCGATTTCGGCGGCCCGCCCGCCCTGCTGCCCGCGTTCGCGATCATGGCGCTCATCACCCTCGGCGTGCGGCTCACGTGGAGGCGGGTGATCGGGGTGCTCGTCGTGGCCGGCGTGGTCACGCTCGCGATCTCCTTCATGGACTGGCTCCGCCCGCCCTCGGAGCGCACCCACCTGGGCATGTTCTTCGAGACCCTCCTCAGTGGGGACGTCTTCCCGGTGATCTGGCGCAAGCTGGATCAGAACCTGACGATCCTGTTCGGGAATCGGCCCCTCACTCTGCTCGCAATCTGCGGGGTGCTCACGGTCGTGTTCGTGCTCGCCCGGCCGATCCGCGGGGCGATCATCGATCCGCACGGCGGGCGCTTCGCCTGGCTCTCCCAGGGCACGCCGATCAGCCGCATGGGCGAGCGCAGCCCGCTGCTCGGCGCGGGGATCGTGGCCTCGGGGGTCGCCGGCGCGATCGGGATGGCGGTGAACGACTCCGGCGTCGCGATCCCCGCGAACATGGTCGCCATCACGGTGCCGCTGCTGCTCGCGGCCTGCGCGACGTGGATGCTCACCCTCGAGTCGCCGGACGCCGGGGGGACAGCGAGCACACCGGGCCACCCGAATCACTCAGGCAACTCAGAGCACCCAGAGCACCCAGACGACTCAGAGCACTCAGAGCACCCAGACGACTCAGAGCACCCAGTCCACCCAGAGCCTTCGGAGCACTCGGAGCCTTCGGAGCACTCAGGCCCCTCGGGTCCCTCCACCTCGCGCTGAATTCGCCCGGGCTCGCGCGGACGCGCACCGGGTTGCCCCGACTCCCCCGCCCCGAGGACCCTCCGCAGGCCTCGGTCGCCGAGCGGGCCTCGGCTCGCGGGGCGCTCAGCTCGGCTGCGCGCGGGAGGCGGTGAGTTCGTACCGCCGGAACTTGCGGGCGGTCACGGCCGCCATGACGGAACGCAGCTGCGCGGCCCGGTGGAGGTTGCCAGCGAGGTCGTTCCCGGAGGGGCGGTGCCGCAGGTCGCAGGGCACCTCGACCACGCCGTAGCCCTGCATGAGCAGGTCGATCGTCATGCCCGTCTCGACCCCCCAGCCGTGCGCGAGCGGGGTCGCCGCGTCGAACGCCTCGCGGGTGAGGCAGCGCTGACCGCTGAGCGGCTGATCCGGCGACCAGCCGGTCGCGTTGTGAATGGACCTCCGGGCGAATCCGGTCACGATGCCGCGGCCCCCGGCGCCCTGCTGGGGCGGCAGGGTCGCGATCGACAGGTCCGCGCTCCCCGAGAGCACCGGCGGCACGAGCGGGGCGGCGTTGACGGCCGTCTCCCCGAGGTCGGCGTCGAGGAAGAGCAGCATCCGCGGCGAGGCGCCCGGATTGTCGCGCATCGCGACGACCGAGGCGCCGGTCTCCATCGCGGAGGCCTTGCCGCGGTTGACCGAGTGCCGCACCACGACCGCCCCCGCGGCGCGGGCCCGGTGCTGGGTGTCGTCGCTCGATCCGTCGTCGACGACGAGCACGAGGTCCACGTGCGGGATCGCCCGGGCGGCACGAACGGTCGCGGCCACCCGGTCCTGTTCGTCCTTGGCCGGGATGATCGCGGCCACGCGCTGGCCGGCGTCCGCGGCATGGCCGGCACGAGCATGCACGGGTCCACGGCGGACGACGCGGAGGGGTTGCGATTCGGGCCGGTCCTGCGTGCTCACGCCGTCAAGCCTAGTACGCCGTCCGGCGTGTCCGTGCGCCGTCCACGGCGTTTCCGGCCCGCCGGCCGCCGCGCGGAGCGCCCCGACCCGCCAGAACCCGCGAGATCGAGCCGAAACCTCCGCTAGAGTTTTATTTAGATCACTCTTTACCGGAGCGTTACCTGGCGGGAGACGAGTCCCGCCCGGGCGCGACGCTCGTCGGCATCGAGCGGGTCGGTCACCGCGACGGCGTCCGCGAGCCTCGGTTCGAAGGCACCGAGATCGAGCTCGTCGGCCTCGGTCCCCTGAGCCAGCTCCCACACTGGCATGACGATGCCGTTCGACCGGAACGTGCCGATGAGCCGGGCGGCGTCGGAGACCGCGGACTCGCGCCGTGCGTGCAATCGGGCGAGCCCGTCGAGCAGGGCCTCCTCCGGCTCGGGGCGCGCCCAGCGCAGGAACTCGCGCTCACCCATCCGGCACCAGTAGGCACCGTCCACGCCCGCGACCTTGACGGTCGGAACGATCGATCCGGCGGACTCCTCGAGGGCGGCCTTGACCTGGGGGTCGGACGCCTCGGTCGTGGCGTAGCCGAAGTCGTCGTGCACGGTGACCTCGAACGGCCGATCGAGCTCGAGCACGTCCTGGAGTCGCGGCCCAGGCCCGGGCAGGCCGGGCAGGTGGAGCGACTCGCCGGGGTCGAGGTCGAGGGCGGCGATGAGCGCCGCGGCCGCGTCGCGCGACGGATCCTGTGAGGAGGTGACGACCTGGAGCGCGACGAGCACCTCGCCGTCCTCACGCTTCATCGCCGGCCAGATCATCGGCAACAGCGTGACGATCGTGACGTCCTGGCCGCCATAGGCGGCCGTCGTGCGCACGCGGGCGCTCGCCGCGGGCACGACCTCGCGCAGCGCGACCCAGTCGACCTCCCCGGGCAGGCCCTCGAACGGACGGGACGGCGCGGCGACCGCGGCCTTGCGGGCGGCCCGCCGCGCGGCGACCTTCTCGTTGGGGGCGCTCTTCTTGCTCCGTTTTGCCATGGTTGCACTGTAATGCAGGCGGTCGGCGACCGGATCCGCCCCACGACCGCGCCACAGGTGGCAGGATCGGGGGCATGCATGAGCGAGCCGGAAGCCCCGCGCGTCCCGAGGACCTGATCGATGCAGACGCCGTGATCGGCGCCTATTACGACCGCGCCCCGGACCTGGACGATCCGGGCCAGCGGGTCAGTTTCGGCACGTCCGGGCACCGCGGCTCCTCCCTCGACGGGGCCTTCAACGAGGCGCACATCCTCGCCACCACCGCCGCGATCGTGGAGTACCGGCGCACCCAGGGCATCGACGGCCCCCTCTACCTGGGCCGCGACACGCACGCGCTCTCCGGGCCGGCGACCACGACCGCGCTCGAGGTGCTCGTGGCCGCCGGGGTCGAGGTGTTCATCGACGCCCGCGACGGCTACACCCCCACCCCGGCCCTCTCCCACTCGATCCTGCGTCACAACGGCGCCGGCAGCGGCGCCGGGGTGCGCACGCAGGGGCCGGGGCGGGCGGACGGCATCGTGGTCACCCCCTCGCACAACCCGCCCCGCGACGGCGGATTCAAGTACAACCCGCCCGACGGCGGCCCCGCCGGTTCGGACGCCACGAGCTGGATCGCCGACCGCGCGAACGAGCTGCTGCGCGCCGGCGTCGCGAGTATCCCCCGGCACGCCGACCCCCGGGCCGAGGCGCACAAGCACGACTTCCTGCTCACCTACGTCGACGACCTGGGCCAGGTGCTCGACCTGGCCGCGATCCGCGAGGCGGGGGTGCGGATCGGTGCCGACCCGCTCGGCGGGGCGTCCGTGGCGTACTGGGCCGAGATCGCCGACCGGCACCGGCTCGACCTGACCGTGGTGAACGAGCGGGTCGACCCCACATGGTCGTTCATGACCCTCGACTGGGACGGCAAGATCCGGATGGACTGCTCGAGCCCGTACGCGATGGCCTCGCTCGTGCAGGCGATGCACTCCGCCGGGCCCGAGGCCGCCGCACCCTACGACATCGCCACCGGCAACGACGCGGATGCGGACCGGCACGGCATCGTGACCGCCGACGGTCTGATGAACCCGAACCACTACCTCGCGGTGGCGATCGACTACCTGTTCACCCACCGCCCCGGCTGGGGCGAGGGCTCCGCCGTGGGCAAGACCCTCGTGTCCTCGGCGCTCATCGACCGGGTCGCGGCCGCCCTGGGGCGCCGCCTCGTCGAGGTGCCCGTCGGCTTCAAGTGGTTCGTGCCGGGGCTCCTCACCGGCGAGATCGGCTTCGGCGGGGAGGAGTCGGCCGGCGCCTCGTTCCTGCGCACGGACGGCACCGTGTGGACCACCGACAAGGACGGCATCCTGCTCGCCCTGCTCGCGGCCGAGATCACCGCGGTCACCGGCCAGACGCCGTCGCGCCGGCACGCCGAGCTCACCGCCGCCCACGGCGAGAGCTGGTACGCCCGGATCGACGCCGCGGCCACCCGGGAGGAGAAGGCGGCCCTCGGCCGGCTCAGCCCCGAGGACGTGGCGGCGACCTCGCTGGCGGGGGACCCGATCACCGGCCGGCTCGTGCGCGCCCCCGGCAACGACGCCCCGATCGGCGGGCTCAAGGTGACGACCGACGCCGCCTGGTTCGCCGCCCGCCCCTCGGGCACCGAGGACGTGTACAAGATCTACGCCGAGTCCTTCACCTCCGCCGATCACCTGACCCAGGTGCAGGAGGCCGCCCGCTCGCTCGTGAGCGACTCCCTCTCCTGACGCCGCCCGCCTCGGGTAAACCGGCCGCGCCGCTCCGCTCGGGGCGCCGGGCCGGCGGTCAGGTGCGGTCGGTGGCGGCCCGGCGAGCGTGTGGACGACGTCGCGTGCGTCGCGCGGGCCGGTCGCCGTCGAGCACCACGCCGTCGAACGTCGCCGTGAGGGCGGCCGGGTCGTACTCGCGCCGCACCCATTCCCGGGCGAGGCGGGTCGCCTCGCTCCGAGCGGGGGTGGGCGCGGCGGTGAGGATTCGTTCGGCGGCGAGCTGCGGCGTCCCGACGACCCATTCGGCCGGGTAGACGGCCGCGGCCCCGCCCCAGGCGGCCAGGTCCGGCCAGTCGCGCACGACGGGCAGCGCGCCCGAGGCGACGCCCTGGATGAGGGAGTCGTGCTGGCCCTCGACCCGGCTCGAGGAGAGGATGACCCCGACCCGGGTGAGGGTGGCGGCGAGGTCGTCGGTGAAGCCGGTGACCTCGACGGCGTCCTTGAAGCCCAGGATGCGCCGGGTCAGCGCCTCGTAGTACGGGTCCGCCCCGGAATCGGCGGGGACGGTCTCGCCGACGAGCAGCAGCCGCCAGGTCGGGTCCTCCTCGCGCAGGAGCCGGAGCACCTCGAGCGCCCACGCCGGATCCTTGCTCACCTTGTTCCAGCCGACGAGTGCGATCGTTCGATCCGCCTCGGCGCGCTTGCCGCGGTCCCAGCGGGGCAGGTCCACGGCGTCCGGCACGACGTGCACGTCCGAGCCGAAGCCGGGGGCGGTGGCGGCCACGAGGTCGCGGATCGGGGTGGCCACGAACACCGAGCGGCCCACGTGCTGCCAGGCGGTGAGCAGCGGCATCGGGGTCATCGCCTCGTATTTGCGCACGCGGGTGACGATGGGCAGGCGGGTGTCGAGCAGGCTGGCCCACACGAGGGCGCGGTGCCCCCACTCCACGAAGATCGTGTCGGCCCAGGCGAGGGAGTCCGCCAGGGCCGCGGGGACCGGGATGCGGGCGCCGGTGAGGCTGTGGTCGAGCCGGGCCGCCACGAGCGCCGCGAGGGTGAGGTCGGCCTCCTCGATCGCGCCCAGGTCGATGAGGCGCACCTCCCGCCCGGCCGCGCGATGGCGCTCCACCATGGGCCGGACCATCGAGGGCTGGTCCGCGACGAGCACGAGCAGCCGCGCGGTCGGCTCGGGTCGTTCCCGCGCGCCGGCGCGCTCCGTGGCGGGGCCGGGTGCGTCCGAGGTGAGGGTGGTGAGTGCGACGCTGTCGTGCAGGGGACGCAGGAACGCCTCGGTGTCCACGAGCAGCGGGGAGGGCTCGGTGAGCAGGTGCCGGGTGGGGTGGAAGGCGATGGCGAGGGCGCTGGTGAGGCGGCGGGCCGTCACGTCGACGTCACCGCCCGCGAGCGCCGCGTCGGCCGCCCCGAGCACGCGCCGCTGCACCGCCGGGAGATCGGCCGGCACGAGGCCGGCGTCGAGTTCGGCGAGCACGCGGCCGGCCTCGAGCTGGGTTCGGCTCGCCGAGTCCCCGGCCCGGGCCGCGGCGAGCCCGTAGATGCGGGCGGCGTCGCCGTGATAGCCGTGGTCGGCGTAGAGCTGGGCGAAGTGGCGGGAGGCCTCGACGCGGTCGGCCGCCCGGGCCGGTATCCACGTGTGGCCCTGCCACGCGAGCCGGCCCGCGCCGCGCACGGCGCGCAGCTTGAACGCACTGGCGATAAGATCTGCGATGCGCACCGCTCCTCCTCGTTCCGGGTCGGGTCGCCGCCGATGAGATGGGGTTCCCGCCGCCGGCCTGATCCATCATGACGTCGGGAGTGACACCGTGCTTCGACCGTACCGGACCATTCTGCGCCATCCGGGCGCCGCGGGCTTCTCGGCGGCCGGGGTGCTGGCGCGGCTGCCGATCTCGATGGTCACGATCGCGATCGTGCTGCTCATCTCCTCCGCCTACGATCGCTACGCGGTGGCCGGCGGGGTGGCCGCCGTGTACACGATCGCCCAGGCGCTGTGCGCCCCGCGGCTCGCGGTCCTCGTGGACCGGCACGGTCAGGCGCGCGTCATGCGGCCGGCGATCACGCTCGCGCTCCTCGGCCTCACGGCGCTGACCTACCTCGCGGCGATCCGCGCGCCCGCGGCGTGGCTCTTCGTGACGGCCGCCCTCGCCGGGGCGGCCGTGGGCTCGGTGCCCGCGCTCGTGCGGGCACGCTGGAACGCACTCGTGTCGGATCCGCGGGAACTGCACACCGCGTACTCGCTCGAGTCCGTGTTCGACGAGTTGACGTTCGCGCTCGGGCCGGTCGTGGCCACGTTCCTCGCGACCGAGGTCTCGCCCGTGTTCGGGCTGGTCACCGGGATCGTCGCCGCCGGGATCGGCAGCTACTGGTTCCTCGCCCAGCGCGGCACCGAGCCACCGGCCGGCGGCGGCGAATCGGGCGGATCGGGCGGATCGGGCAAAGCAGACGCGGACCCGGCGGACACGGCAGACACGGCAGGCACTGCGGACACTGCGGACACGGCAGACACGCGGGGCATGGCGGCTCCGGGGTCTGCGGGCCGGAGCGTCATCCGGTCGGCGCCGATCCTGCTCGTGAGCGTCGTGTTCGTCTTCCTCGGGGTGGTCTTCGGTGCGGCGGACGTCGCCACCGTGGGCTACACCGAGGAACTGGGGAAGAAGTCGTGGGCCGGGGTGGTCTTGGGGGCGCTGGCGACGGGCTCGCTCGTCGCGGGACTGCTCTACGGCACGCACGCCTTCGTGACCCCGGTGTGGAAGCGCTTCGTGATCAGCCTCGGCGCGCTCGCGCTCGGCAGCGGACTGCTCATCGTGACCCATCACCTCGTGGCGGTGTTCGCGGTCATGCTCGTGACGGGGCTGGCGATCGCCCCCACGATCATCGCGGGCAATTCGCTCGTGCAGGAGCTCGTTCCGCGGGCACGGTTGACCGAGGGCCTCACGTGGGTCTCGACCGCGATCGGCGTGGGGGTCGCGGCGGGGAGTTCGATGTCCGGGCTGATCGTCGACCGGGTCGGTGCCCACTCGGGCTACCTCGTGGTCGTGGCCGCGGCGGTCCTCGGCGCGCTCCTCGCCCTCGCCGGCGCGCCGACCCTCCGGCGGCACTACGAGGCCCGCCCGGCCGCGGACTGAGTTGGCGCGCCCGCCGGCGCAGCGGCCATCCCCTGGGCGACCGGGCCCCGGAGCGCCTATCCTCACACCATGAAGGTCCCGCGCTGGCTGTCGACCGTCCGGACCGCCTCAGCGGGAGCGGTCGAGGGAGCCCGATCGAACCTGCGGCACCGCCACGACCACCGGCGCGTCCTCGGTCTCGCGCTCTCGGGCGGCGGCGCGCGCGCCAGCTTCCAGCTCGGGGCCCTGCGCTACCTCTACGACGTCGAGGGCATCACCCCGGACGTCGTCTCGGGCACCTCGGCCGGCTCGATCCTCGCGGCGGCCCTGGCCCAGCATGGCACCCACGAAGGGCAGCGCCGGGCGCTGGCGGAGGTCGACCGGATCTGGTCGGGGATGACCTCCTCCTCCGACATCTTCACGGAACTGGCCTGGTACGCCCGGCTGCGTGCCCACCTGCCCACGTGGATGCGGGTGATCGCGCTGCGGCAGGCCAGGCCTGGACGGGCGAGCCTGACCCAGACGCTTTCCTCCGCCCTGAGCCACGCTTTCGGCCGCGGCCCCACCGACAACGACATCGCCGCCACTGCCGGCACCGCCCGCACGGCCGGTACGCCCGCGGCCGAGGTGGCCGTGAAGAACCACACGATCTCCCCGGTCGAGACGCTCACGGCGCTGTGGGAGGGCGCCCGGGCCACATCCGACCTGGAGATGATCATCCGCGGGGTGGGCCGGGAGCGCTCGGCCTTCCGGCCCGGACCGATCGTCGAGGCGTTGCTCGAGCCGCAGGTGTTCGACCCGGTCCGGCTCGCGGCCTCCCGGGTCAAGCTGCGGATCACCGCGGTGAGCCTGGAGAGCGGCGAGCTGCACTACATCACGGGCCGAGGGGAGTTGCACGACCGCGACGACCGGCCGCTCGCCGGCCTCGGCCCGGTCGACATCGTCGACGCCCTGACGGCCTCCTGCGCGATCCCGGGGATCTTCCCTCCGATCAAGCTCGGCCGGGAGCACTACGTCGACGGCGGCATGCGTGAGAACCTGCCGGTCGCGATCGCCTACGAGATGGGCGCGGACGAGGTGATCGCGATCGTCTCCAGCCCGCCGGGGCCCGCACCCGAGGAGTCCTATGCGGAGCGGGACATCCTCTCGATCATCATGCGCACCGCCAGCGGGATCCTGCCCGATGAGCTCCAGCGGCTGCAGGTCGACGCCGCCCGCGCCCGCGGCGCGACCGTCATCGCCCCGCTCATCGAGGTGCACGACATGCTCACCGTCGATCCGGGCCTCATCCGCATTGCGACCGACTACGGGTACCTGCGCGCCCGGGACGTCATGACCGGGGCCGGTGCGCATCGACAGAGCACGACGCACGACGTGATCGAGTTGCGGCGCCAGCTGTGGGCGCTCGAGGATCGACTGTTCGCCCCACCCGAGGACGACGACGAGGTGGTCCTCGACCCGGAGGAACTGGACGACGACCTGCTCCGCATCGGCGAGCTCAAGCTGCACCTACGTACGCTCCTCGAGAGTGCCCCGGCCAGCGAGCTGCCGCACGACGCCGACCGCTGGTGGCGGGAATGGGAGCGTCACCCGTACCCGATCGAGCTCGCCCCGACGTGGCCGACCGGCTCGGCCACGACCTAGGCTGAGCCCATGCCCGAGATCACGATCCGCGATGAGTCCATCCGCCTGGGGCAACTCCTCAAGCTCGCCGGCGCCGCCCAGGACGGCGCGCACGCCCGCCATCTCGTCGAGTCCGGTCACGTGCTCGTCAACGGCGCGGTGGAGGTCCGCCGGGGAGCGCAGGTCCGCTCCGGCGCACGGGTGAGCGTCGAGGGCGAGACGTACTCGGTGCGCACCGAGGGCTGATCCGCAGCGCCATTCGACGCCCCGACCCACCGTCACACAGCGGGCAGGGCCCCGGCGGCGATCCATCGGGGCCCTGCCTGTTGCCGCCTACGCCGGGTCAGCGGCCCATCGAGCGCGCGCGTCGCACCCGCGCGAGGGTCATCGCCGCGGCCCCGCCGAGTAGGAGCGTGCCGGCCGCGATGAGCGCCGCGTCGGGCGAGGTGCCCGTGTCGGGCATCGGCGTTCCGGATGTCCCAGCCGTGCCGGAGGCGTGTGTGCCGGACGAGGTGCCGGAGGCGCCAGTCGACGTGCCCTCCGTGCCACCCGTGCCGGACCCGCCGCCCGTCGAGGTCGGCGATTCCGTCGGCGATTCGGACTGCGTGGGCGTCTCGGTCCCGGTCGGCGATTCCGTCGGCGACTCCGTCTCCGTGGGCGGCTCGGTCGGCGACTCGGTCTCCGTCGGCGTCTCGGTGGGCGACTCGGTCGGTTCGCCCGCGACGGTGATCGTGATCGGCGCGGTTCCGTCGGCCGCGATGACGGTCACGCCCTCGCCCGTGCCGCCGACGGAGTTCGTGTAGGTGCCCGCGACGGTCGGCAGGGTCACGCCGAAGTGCAGGGTGAGCGTGCCCGGCCCGGCCTCGGTGGCGGCCGGGACCGTGAACGTGCCGGTCCACGTGATCTCCTGTCCGGAGACCGCCGGATCCGTCGTCGTGGCCCCGGTGGTCGATCCCGGGTCGTAGGCGAAGCCGGCCGGCAGGGTGTCGGTGATGCTCGTGAGGGTCCGCTCGACGGCGCCCTCGTTTGACATGGTGATCGTGTAGCCGCTCGTCGCCTGGTCGGGCACGGTCACGGCGTCGTCGTCGGCCGTCTTCGCGAACCGGACCGGGGTGGCCCCGAGCGGGGAGAAGATCGTCAGGCTCGACAGGGTCGTCGCGGTCCCGGAGGCCGCGAGCTCGACGGGCCAGCTGATCGCGACCGCATTGTCGTGCTCTCCGGTGCACACGCACGTGTCGGGCAGGTTCGTCATGGCACCGACCGCGGCCCACATGTCGTCGTAGAACGCCTCGATGTAGTTGCTGCCGGCGGTGAGCGGATAAAACGCCTCGATCCGGTCGGGGTTGTCCGACCCTGCCCGCGCCTGGCACACCGGCACGCCGCCGGAGTCGATCCGGCCCCGGCCCACGTCGTCGTTCTGGAGGTAGCAGTCCCCGGCCCGGTAGACGATCGCGGAGTAGGCGCTTCCGTTCGTGCTCGCGAGCGAGACGTCGGTGCGGTAGGTCTCCTCGCCCACGACGTACCTGTCGGTCTGGGTCAGGCGGATCCCGGTCTCCCCCAGATCGACGACCGTGGTGACTGCATACGGGGAGGCCGCGCTCCCGGAGCCGGTCGGTCCGGACTGGCTCACGGGCGTGAACGCCACGTACCCCGCCACGCCCGTGGCCGACCCGCCCGCCGGGATGGCGGCGGGACCGTACAGGTGGCCGTCGACCGCGACGAGCGTGCCGCACGCGGTGGCCTCATACCACTCCGGACGGGTGTCGGCCGCGTGGTTGACCGCGCAGTTGAGGTCGTCCGTGATCGTGATGGTCGTGAGCGGGCCGGCGCTCGTGATGTCCGACGAGGCGGCTGTCGCCGTCGATGCCCCGGCGAGCACGAACAGCATGGAGAGGAGAGAGAGCGTGGCCAGCACGCCCGTCGCGCGCGGCGGTCGGCGCCGCAACTGCGTGCCGAGTTCCGGGCCGAGTTCCGGGCCGAGTTCCGGGCCGACTGGGCCGAGCTGCGTGTCGATCATGCCGCGGCCGCGACCACTCGCGGGGTTCCTCCAGGTGAGCGCCATCGTCGGCCCCTTCCACCATCGCAAGGCTGATGAAGGCGCTCACGCTACCTTCGTCTATCCGGCTCGGCCAGAGGTTCCGGCGAGCACTGCCCGATCGGGCACGCGATCCGTGCCGGCGATCTCCGCCTCCGCCACGAGCCGGGCGTAGGCGCCGGCGGCGGCGAGGAGTTCGTCGTGGGTCCCCCGCTCGAGGATTCGACCGTGATCGAACACGAGGATCTGATCGGCCGCGCGGATCGTCGAGAGCCGGTGGGCGATGACCACCGTCGTGCGGCCGGCGCTCACGACGTCGAGCGCGCGTTGGACGGCCCGTTCGGTCACGGTGTCGAGGGCGCTCGTGGCCTCGTCGAGCACGAGCACGCGCGGGTCGCGCAGGATCGTGCGGGCGAGGGCGATCCGCTGGCGCTCCCCGCCGGAGAAGCGGTAGCCCCGCGAGCCGACCACCGTGTCGTACCCCTCGGGCAGGGAGACGATGAGGTCGTGGATCTGGGCCGCCCGCGCGGCCGCCACGAGGTCCGCGTCGCTCGCGTCCGGCCGGGCGTAGCGGAGGTTCTCCGCGATCGAGGTGTGCAACAGGTAGGTGTCCTGGGAGACGACCCCGACGAGGCTCGCCACGTCGGCCAGGCGCAGGTCGCGCAGGTCGGCCCCGTCGATGCTCACGGCTCCCCGGTCCGGGTCGTGCAGGCGCGACAGCAGCGCCGCGAGGGTCGACTTGCCCGAGCCGGTGGCCCCGACGATCCCGACCGTGGCGCCCGCCGGCACGTCCATGCCCACCTGATCCAGCGCGTCGGTGAGCGCACCCGGATAACGGAACCGGACGTCGTCCAAGCGCAGCCGGCCGCGGCCGGGCGGCACGGGCACGGGGTGGGCCGGGTCGGTCAGCTCGATCGGCAGGTCGAGGTACTCGAACACGCGCGAGAACAGCGCCATCGAGGTGGTGACCTGCACGCCGACGCCGAGCACGCCCATGAGGGGGCGGAACAGGCTCTGCTGCAGTCCGGCGAAGGCGACGAGCGTGCCGATCGTCATGCCGCCCGACGTCGCCGGCAGCCCGGCGATGAGGTAGATGAGCGCGGGGATCGCGCCGAAGATCATCGACAGGCTCGCCATCCGCCAGCGGCCGGCGACCTGGGACTGCACCTCGAGTTCGGTCAGGCCTTGGGACGTCGCAGCGAACCTCTCCGAGAGCTGCTCGCCCGAGGCGAGGGTCTTCGACAGCTGGACGCCGCCGGCGGAGAGGGACTCCTCGATCTGGGTCTGCAGGTCGGCGAGCGAGCGCTGGGCCGCGCCGGCGACGCGGCGACGCATGCGGGCGACCCGGCGGGTGATGAGGATCGCGGGCGGGAGCACGACGAGGCTGAGCAGGGAGAGGCGCCACGAGAGCGCGGCCATGGCGATCGCCGTGCCGACCGCGGTGGTCACGTTCGAGGCGATCGAGGTGGCGGAGTTGGTCACCACCGACTGCATGCCGTTGATGTCGTTCGTCAGGCGGGACTGGACCTCGCCGCCGCGGGTGCGGGTGAAGAAGCCGAGCGGCATCCGCTGCAGGTGGGTGAACACGTCGGTGCGCAGGGCGTGCATGATCCGCTGGCCGATGTCGGTCGCGATCCAGGTCTGCAGGATCCCGAAGACGGCGGCGACGACCGTGACGCCGATCATCCCGGCGACGAGGCCGACGAGCAGGGGAACGTCCTGGCCGGGGATCGCCTCGTCGATGGCCCGCTTGATGAGGAACGGGGTGGCGAGGCCGACGAGCGAGGTGAGCGCGATGAGCACGGTGACGAGGGCGACGCGCCCGCGGTAGGGCCGGAAGAGTGCGGTGACGCGGCGCAGCGAGACCGGGTGCTCGGCGAGCTGCTCGCGGTCGGCCGCACTCACCCGCGCGGCGCCGTGGGACCTGTGGCCGGGGCCGGCATCCGGCGGAGCCGCGGGCGCGTCGGGGCGACCGGCTCGTCGATCTGTGGTGCTGGGCATGCGCGTGCTCCCTTCCTGGAACATTGGTGAGGCTACCTCACTATGAGGCGACCAGGCAATGGGCTAGGGTGAGCGTGACACGTGCGACATCAGGCGGGAGGAGCCGGGCATGAGCGAGCCGAGCCGCACATCGGACGAGGCCGATCGGCCGGACGCACACAGCGAACCCGGTCGGTCCGCCGCACACAGTGAGGCCGGGCGCTCCGACGCACACGGCGAGGCCGGTCGGTCCGACGCACGCAGCGAGGCCGGGCGGTCCGATCACGCCAGCGAGGCCGGCGGGCCCGATCACGCCGGTGAGGCGCGCTCCGACCTGGCCGGGCTCGTCATGGCGACCGCCCGCCGGCTCCGGCGGGCGCGGATGGCCGCGCTCAAGCCGTACGGGCTCACGCCGCACCAGGCGGGGGCGTTCCTCATGATCGCCCGCCACGGCGGCGGGCCCGGACATCATGGCGGCGGGCCTGGGCATCAGGGCGGCGGGCCCGGGCATCAGGGGCGCGGCTATGGGCTCGGCCGGGCACGCGGGGACGGCGCCGACGCGGGCCCAGGCGGCGACTGTCGCGAGCACGGGCGCGGCACGGGTGAGTTGCGGCTCTCGGACCTGGCGGCCCGGTTGCGGATCGCCGCCCGCTCCGTCACGGAGGTCGTCGACGCGCTGTGCGAGAAGGGGCTCGTGCAGCGCCGCCCCTCACCGACCGACCGGCGGGCGACCGCGGTCGAGCTCACCGAGGCGGGCGCGCGGCTGCACGAGGATCTGGCCGCGCGCCGCCCGAACGCCGCGGACTTGTTCGCCCCGCTGAGCGAGCGCGAACGGGAGCAGTTGCACGCCCTGCTGAGCAAGCTCCACGCCGACGACGAGGAGTGCTGAGGGCGGGGCCGGGTGGGCCCGGCCGGGGCTCGAGTCGGCGGGCTACCCCTCGCCGCGGACCCGCTGCGCGATCTTCCACGCCCCGGGCAGCACGATCGCGGCGGCGGCCATCTTCACGGCGTCGCCGATGAGGAAGGGGGTGACTCCGAGGGCGAGCCCGGTGCCGAGGTCGACCCCGAGGAACGCCATGAGCCACGGGAGACCGAGCGCGTACACGGCCAGGGAGGCGAGCGCCGTCAGCAGGATCGTGCGCCCGACGCTGCGGTCGGCGCGGCGCCGCGCGAGCATTCCGGCGAGCACGACGGCGGGGATGTAACCGAGGATGTAGCCGAACGAGGCGAACGCCCAGCCGGAGGCCTGATCGGCGAACAGCGGGGCGCCCGCGAGGCCGGCCACGAGGTAGAGCAGCACGCTGCTCGCCCCGAGCGCCGGACCCATTGCCGCGCCGATGAGCACCACGGCGCCGGTGGCCAGCGAGACCGGCACGGGCGTGAACGGAAGCGGAACGGCGACCTGGCCCGCGATCGTCAGCAGGATCGTGCCGGTCAGCACGAGCGCGACCGCGCGGACCCTGCGGCCGGGGATGTATTCGGCCAGGACGGGGGCGCTCAACGTCGGTGTGGTCATCGTGATCCTCGTTTCCATCGGTGCCTTAGGTATACAGCGTGGCACGGACATCCCGCGACCACCCACGACATCCCGCGACCGCCCGCGACCGCCCGCGACCACAAGGTGAGATCACGCGGGTGGAACCGAGGAAGAACGCGGGAAGTGCGGCCGGGCAATTAAGATGTCCGGAGCCTTCCGAATACCCTCGGATGACGATCGAAGGATTGAAGCATGACGAACGTACTTCCCCGCCGCCGAGCACTGGCGCTCACGGGTGTCCTCGGAGCCGCCGCCCTGGCGCTCGCCGCCTGCGGTTCCTCCGGCGAGGCCGCCGGCACGCCCGACGGCGACGCCGCCGGCGGGGACGGACTCACCCCGATCACCGTGGGCATCAGCCAGTTCGTGCAGCACCCCGCCCTGGACGCGGCCACCACCGGCTTCAAGCAGGCGTTCCTCGACGCCGGCTACGTCGAGGGTGAGACCGTCACCTTCGACGAACAGAACGCCGCGGGCGATGTGGCGAACACCACGACGATCGCCTCGACCTTCGCCGGAGACGACCTCGACCTCGTGCTCGCCGTCGCGACCCCGTCGGCCCAGGCCGCCGCGCAGGCGCTCACGGACGTGCCCGTGCTTTTCACGGCCGTGACCGACCCGGTCGCCGCCGGCCTCGTCGCCTCGAACGAGGCACCGGGCGCGAACGTGACCGGCACCTCCGACCTCAACCCGGTCGCCGACCAGCTCGCACTCCTCAAGGAGATCCTGCCGGATGCCACCAAGGTCGGCATCGTCTACTCCTCCGGCGAGGTGAACTCCGAGGTCCAGGTGGAGCTCGCGAAGGAGGCCGCCGGCGGCCTCGGCCTGGAGATCGTCGAGGCCACGATCACGAACGCCTCCGAGATCCAGCAGAGCGCCGAGTCCCTCGGCGACGTCGACGCGATCTACGTGCCCACCGACAACGCCGTGGTCTCGGGCATCGCCGCGCTCGTGCAGCTGGCCGAGTCCAAGGGCATCGCGCTCATCGGCGCCGAGGCCGGAACGGTCGAGGGCGGGGCCATCGCCACCGTCGGCATCGACTACGAGGCGCTCGGTCTGCAGACCGGTGAGATGGGCGTGGCGATCGTCGACGGCGCCGACCCCGCCACGATGCCGGTCGAGACCCTCAAGACGCTCCAGCTCGTGATCAACCCGGCCGCGGCGGAGCGGATGGGCGTCACCCTGCCCGATTCCGTGGTCGACCGGGCCGATAAGGTCATCGAGTAATCGTCCCGGGCGGCCGCGACCTGTTCGCGGCCGCCCGCACCGACCGGCACAGCCACCGGCCGGGCCCCCACCCGAAGGATCGGTCATGATCGGAGCACTCGAGCTCGGTTTCATCTACGGCGTCATGGCACTGGGCGTGTACCTGACGTTCCGAGTTCTCAACTTCCCCGACCTGACCGTCGACGGAAGCTTCACCACCGGCGCCGCCACGGCGGCCGCTCTGATCACGTCGGGGCAGAGCCCCGTGCTCGCCACCCTCGCGGGCGGCGGCGCGGGCCTGCTCGCGGGCGCGTTCACCGGGGTGCTGCACACGAAGGGCAAGATCGACGGCCTGCTCGCCGGGATCCTCACGATGATCGCCCTGTGGTCGATCAACCTGCGGATCATGGACAAGGCCAACCTGCCGCTGTTGCGCGAGCAGACCCTCATCTCCCCGCTGCGCGACGGCGGCTACCTGGGCCACGGCGTCGTGGGCATCGCCATCTTCGCCGGCGTGGGCATCGCGCTCGCCGTCATCGTCACGTGGTTCCTCCGCACGGACCTCGGGCTCGCCATCCAGGCCACCGGCAACAACGGGCAGATGATCCGCTCGTTCGGCGTCAACACCGACCGCACCTCGATCCTCACCCTCGCGCTGTCGAACATGCTCGTGGCGCTCTGCGGGGCGATCGTGGCGCAGTACCAGGGCTACGCCGACATCTCGATGGGGATCGGGCTCATCCTCATCGGCCTCGCCTCGGTCATCCTCGGCCAGGCCGTGTTCGGGCAGCGGACCATCCTCATCGCCGCGCTCGCCGTCGTGGCCGGCGCCGCGCTCTACCGGATCATCATCTTCCTCGCGCTCGAGGTCGGGCTCAATCCGAACGACATGAAACTGGTGACGGCGCTGCTCGTCATCGCGGCGCTGCTGCTGCCCCGCTGGGGCTTCCTCAAGCGTCTTCCCGCGCTGCGGAGCCGGGGTGGGCGGGTCGTCTTCGCCGGACCCGGGTCGCCGGCGCCGGACGGTCCGGGCACCGATGCGGTGACGGGCCCGAAGACCGGTTCGGCGACCGGTTCCGGGATCGGTTCGGCGACCGATTCGGACGCGCGCGCGTCGCACGTCGCCGCCACGGACTCGAAGCACTGAGGGGACGCCATGCTCACCATCGACTCGATCTCCAAGACCTTCTTCCCCGGCACGATCAACGAGCGCCGGGCCCTGCGCGAGCTGAGCCTGGACCTGGCCGAGGGCGACTTCGTCACGATCATCGGCTCCAACGGCGCCGGCAAGTCCACGCTCCTCAACTCGATCTCGGGCCGGCTGCCGATCGACTCGGGCACGATCGAGATCGACGGCACGAACGTGCGCAGGCTCCGGGAGTACCAGCGGGCCCGCTTCCTGGGGCGGGTGTTCCAGGACCCGCTGGCCGGTACCGCCCCCGACCTGACGATCGAGGAGAACCTCGCGCTCGCGCTGCGCCGCGGCCGGCCCCGCACGCTCCGCTGGGGCGTGACGGCGGCCCGCCGCGCCCAATTCCGCGAGGAGCTGCGCACGCTCGACCTCGGGCTGGAGGATCGGCTCAAGGCGCGGGTCGGGCTCCTCTCGGGCGGGCAGCGGCAGGCGCTCTCGCTGCTCATGGCGGGGTTCACCCATCCGCGGATCCTGCTCCTCGACGAGCACACCGCGGCCCTCGACCCCCAGCGCGCCAAGCTCGTGACGGAGCTGACGGCCCGGATCGTCGCCGCCGAGGGCCTCACCACCCTCATGGTCACCCACAACATGGAGCAGGCCCTTGAGCTCGGCAACCGGCTCGTCATGATGCACGAGGGCCGGATCGTGTTCTCCGCGGGCGACGAGGCGAAGAAGAAGCTCACGGTGGCCGGGCTGCTGGCCGAATTCGGCAAGGTCAAGGGCGCCGCCCTGGACGACCGGGCGCTCCTCGCCTGACGGCCCGCGGGGCCGGTAGGGTCGGGTCGTCTCCGAACGAAGGGTGGGGCCGATGACGACGTCCGGCGCGGGCACCGAGGACCGGCCCGACGATCGACTCGCGGCGCTTCGACGGGCGCTGCCGGGCGTCACGGTGCTGGGCGATCTCGCCGCCCGCGAGGCCCACCGATGGGATCGCGCCCTCGACCCGAATGCGGGCATGCCGGCGGCCGTGCTGCTGCCCCGCTCCACCGAGCAGGTGCAGCAGATCGTGCGCCACGCGGCCGGTGCGGGGATTGCGATCGTCCCGCGCGGCGCGGGTTCGGGCCTGTCCGGGGGCGCGTCCGCCGTCGACGGCGCCCTCGTGGTGTCGATGGCGGAGATGACGGGGCTCGAGATCGACCCGGTCACCCGGATGGCGTTCGTGGAACCCGGCGTGATCAACGCCGACCTGAAGCGGGCCTGCGCCGAGGTCGGACTCTGGTACCCGCCGGATCCGGCGAGCGTGGAATTCTCCACGATCGGCGGCAACGTGGCCACGAACGCCGGCGGCCTGTGCTGCGTCAAGTACGGCGTGACCACCGACTACGTGCTCGGCCTGACCGTCGTGCTCGCCGACGGCACGGCGGTCGACCTGGGCGGGCCGCGGCTCAAGGAGGCCGCCGGGCTGTCCCTGACGAAGCTGTTCGTGGGCAGCGAGGGCACCCTCGGGATCATCACCGGGATCGTGCTGCGGCTCGTGCCCCCGCCCCCGCCGGCGTGCACGGCGGTGGCCACCTTCGCCGACCTCGAGGCCGCATGCGCGGCGGTCCTGCGGGTCGCCGGGGCGGTTCGGGCCTCGATGCTCGAGTTCATGGACCACGCGGCGATCGAGGCCGTCGAGGACGTCCACGCCTACGGGCTCGACCGCGCGGCACAGGCGATGCTCATCGCCCAGTCCGACCAGCCCGGCGAGGCCGGGACCCGCGAGATCGAGCAGATCGCCGCGATATTCCGGGAGTTCGGGGCCACGGAGGTACTCGTGACCGACGACGCCGAGACCGGCGAGGCGTACACGGCCGCGCGACGGGCGGCGATCCCGGCGGTCGAGCGGACGGGCCGGCTGCTGCTCGGCGACGTGGGCGTGCCGCTGCCGCAGCTGGGAGCCCTCGTCACCGGCATCGACGCGATCGCGACCCGGAACGGGGTGACGATCAGCGTCATCGCGCACGCCGGCGACGGCAACACCCACCCACTCGTCGTGTTCGATCCGGCCGACTCCTCCCAGGCCGCGCGCGCCGAGGCGGCCTACGGCGAGGTGATGGACCTGGCGATCGGGCTCGGCGGCACGATCACGGGCGAGCACGGCGTGGGCCGCACGAAGAAGGCGTGGCTGCCCGGCTACGTCGGCCCCGACGTCATGCGCCTGAACAAGACGGTCAAGGACGCCCTCGACCCGCACGGGCTCCTCAACCCGGGCGCGATCCTGTGATCGGGACGGGCCCTACGAGCCGCTCACGCTGAACGTCGGCGGCGCCTGATGCTGGCTGGCGAAGGCGGCGCTCAGTCCGATCTCGATCATCGCCGAGAAGGACTGCTCGCGCTCGGCGGAGGTGGTCTCCGCCCCCGTGACGAGGTGGTCGGACACGGTGCACACGGCCAGCGCCCGGGCCCCGTGCCCGGCGGCGATCGTGTAGAGGGCGCTCGCCTCCATCTCCACCCCGAGCACGCCGTAGTCGGCGAGCCGCTTCGGCAGCTCCGGGCGGGCCGGGTAGAAGGAGTCGGAGGAGTAGATGAGCCCGACGTGGGAACGCACCTCCGCCATCGCGTCGGCGGCGTCGGCGGCCGCACGCAGGAGGGAGAAGTCGGCCACGGGCGCGTAGTCGAGGCCGGAGAAGCGCAGCCGGTTCATCGCCGAATCCGTGCAGGCCCCGCTGGCGAGGACGACGTCGCGGATCTGCACGTCCTCGACCATCGAGCCGCAGGACCCGACCCGCACGAGGGTGCTCGCGCCGTAGTGCTCGATGAGCTCGGTGATGTAGATCGCCGCGGAGGGCTGGCCCATGCCGGTGCCCTGCACGGAGACCCGCCGCCCGTTCCACGTGCCGGTGAAGCCGTACATGCCGCGCACCTCGTTGTAGCAGGTGGCGTCGGTGAGGAAGGTCTCGGCGATCCACTTCGCGCGCATCGGGTCACCGGGCAGCAGGACGACGGGGGCGATGGCGCCCTCGGGCGCCCCGATGTGAGTGCTCATCGCCCCAGCATAGGCATCGACGGCCTCCCCCGGACGGGAAAACCCGCCCGACCCGCGGACCAAGCTGACAGCACGGCTCCCGATGGGTAACCCTGGAGGCATGAGTACCGATCTCGCCGCGCGCCGACGCGCCCTCCTCGCGGAGACCGAGCGTCTCGATCCGGGGCTGCACCCCCTGCTGGAGCAGGTCGTGGCCCACGTCGCGACCGAGGACCTCCTCGACCGCTCCCCCGCCGGGCTCGTCGGCGCCGCGGGATCCCTGCGCGAACTGGCCGCCCTCCGCCGGCCGGGCGAGGCCCTCGTGCACGTGTTCACCCCGACCGTGAGCGAGCACGGCTGGACCTCGCGGCGCACGATCGTCGACATCTGCATCGACGACGCCCCGTTCCTCGTCGACTCGATCACGGCGGCCGTCGTCGCGCTGGGCTGCTCGCTGCACCTGCTCGTGCACCCGATCCTCGACGTCGAGCGGGACGCGGGCGGGGAGCTGGTCCGGGTGCACCCGGGCCCCACCGAGCACACCCGGTCGGAGTCCTGGATGCATCTCGAGGTCTCACGCCTCACGACCGCTGCCCATCACGAGGAGGTCGGCGCGCGCATGCGCGCGGTGCTCGGCGACGTCCACGCCGCCGTGACCGACTGGCAGGCGATGCGCGCGGCCTGCCGTGACATCGTCACCGGCCTGCGCGCCGGCGCCCCGACCACGGTTCCGCCGGAGACGGTCGAGCCCACGATCGACTTCCTCGCGTGGCTCGCGAACGATCACTTCACCTTCCTCGGCTACCGCGAGTACGAGCTGACCGAGCGCGACGGCGAGGACGTGCTCGTGCCGGTGGCCGGCTCCGGCCTGGGGATCCTGCACGCGGAGTCGGCGGCGGTCGTGCACCTGCGCCCCGAGGCCCGCGCGAGCGCCCGCGCGGCCCGGCTCCTGACGATCACCAAGGCCAATTCGCGGGCGACGGTGCACCGCGACGCCTACCTCGACTACATCGGGGTGCGCACGTTCGACGCCGCGGGGAACGTGACCGGCGAGCGCCGCTTCCTCGGCCTGTTCACCTCGACGGCGTACGCCTCCTCGGTCACCGAGCTCCCGATCGTCGGGGCGAAGGTCGCCGAGATCCTCGCCCGCTCCCACCTCTCGCCCACCTCCCATTCGGGCAAGGACCTGCACCAGGTCCTCGAGAACTACCCGCGCGACGAGCTGTTCCAGGACTCCCTCGAGCACCTGGCGGCCGTCGCGGGCGAGGTGGTGCTGCTGACGGAGCGGCGCCGCCCGCGGGTGTTCCTGCGCCCCGACGAGTTCGGCCGCTTCGTCTCCGCGCTCGTGTACCTTCCGCGCGACCGGTACACGACCACGGTGCGCCTCGCGATCGAGGCGCTGCTGCGGCAGACGTTCGGTTCGGACGCGATCGATCACACGACGAAGGTGAGCGACGCCCCGCTCGCCCAGCTCCACTTCGTGGTCCGGCTCCCGAAGGGCACGCCGGTGCCCGACGTCGACGAGGGCGCCCTGAACGATCGCCTCGCCGCCGCGATCCGCACGTGGCAGGACCGGCTCGTCGATCACCTGCAGCACACGCTCGACGACGACGAGGCCGCCGCCGTCCTCAGCCGGTACGGGCGCGCGTTCCCCACCGCCTACACCGAGTTCACGGACGTGGCCGAAGCCGCCGCCGACATCACCCGGCTCGCCTCCCTCGAACGCGACTCGGACGTGCGCCTGCACCTGTACGCCCCCGCCGAGGGCGATCCGGGCTCCGCCGCCGGCGAGCTCGAGGACGGCGCAGCGCACCCGGGTGGGATGCGCCGGTTCAAGATGGTCACGTTCCGCGAGTACCCCCTGACCCAGGTGATGCCCGTGCTCACCGCGCTCGGGGTCGACGTCGTGGACGAGCGCCCCTATCGGCTCACGCTCGCCGACGGCACCACCCGGCACATCTCCGACTTCGGTCTCACCCTCCCCGCCGGCGCCGACCCGCAGCGGCCGGCCCGCTGGGGCGGGCAGGAGGAGGCCACGGCCTTCGAGGAGGCCTTCCGCGCGACGTGGACCGGCACGTGCGAGAACGACACCCTCAACTCGCTCGTGCTCACCGCGGGCCTCGGCTGGCGCGACATCGTGATCCTGCGGGCCCTCGGCCGCTACCTGCGCCAGGGCGGCACGGCGTTCTCGATGGAGTACATCGAGGTCGCCCTGCTCGCCAACGCCGCCCTCGCGGCCGGCATCGTGGCCCTCTTCCACACCCGCTTCGACCCCGACCTCGAGGGCGACCGCGAGTCGAGGAGGCAGCGTGAGGACGAGCTCGCGGCCGACCTGCACGAGCGCCTGGACGACGTCGCCAGCCTCGACCACGACCGGATCCTGCGGTCGCTGGTCGCCATCGTGCAGGCGACCTGGCGCACGAACTTCTATCGGGTGGACGCCTCCGGGCAGCGCCGGCCGTGGCTGTCGGCGAAGATCGACTGCACCCGGGTGCCGGGGCTGCCGAAGCCGCATCCGATGGCCGAGATCTGGGTGTACTCCCCGCAGCTCGAGGGCGTGCACCTGCGCTTCGGGGAGGTGGCCCGGGGCGGGCTCCGCTGGAGCGACCGGCGCGAGGACTTCCGCACCGAGGTGCTCGGGCTGGTCAAGGCGCAGATGGTCAAGAACGCGGTCATCGTCCCGACGGGGTCGAAGGGCGGCTTCGTGGCCAAGCAGCTGCCGCCCGCGAGCGACCGGGCCGCGTGGCTGGCCGAGGGGCGCAGCGCGTACGCCTCGTTCATCCGCGGCCTGCTCGACCTGACCGACAACCGGGTCGGGGACCGGGTCGAGCCGCCGGATCGGGTGGTGCGCCACGACGGCGACGACCCCTACCTCGTGGTGGCGGCGGACAAGGGCACCGCCTCCTTCTCCGATCTCGCGAACGAGATCTCCCGCTCCTACGACTACTGGCTCGACGACGCCTTCGCCTCCGGCGGCTCGGCCGGCTACGACCACAAGGGCATGGGGATCACCTCCCGGGGCGCCTGGGAGTCGGCGAAGCGCCATTTCCGCGAGCTCGACGTGGACATCCAGTCCGAGGACGTCACCGTGGTGGGGATCGGCGACATGAGCGGGGACGTGTTCGGCAACGGCATGCTGCGCTCGCGCCATCTCCGGCTCGTCGCGGCCTTCGACCACCGGCACGTGTTCCTCGACCCCGACCCCGATCCGGCGACCGGGTTCGCCGAACGGGAGCGGCTCTTCCACCTGCCCCGCTCCTCCTGGGACGACTACGACCGCTCCCTGCTCTCGGCGGGCGGCGGGATCCACCCCCGCACCGCCAAGTCCGTGCCGATCACGCCCGAGGTGCGCACGGCGCTCGGCATCGCGGACGACGTGGGCGAGCTGACGCCGTCCGAACTCATCCGGGCCTGCCTGCTCGCGCCGGTCGACCTGCTCTACAACGGCGGGATCGGCACCTATGTCAAGGCCCGGTCGGAGACCCATGCCCAGATCGGCGACCGGCTCGGCGACGCGGTGCGGGTCGACGGCGCCGACCTGCGCGCCCGTGTCGTGGTCGAGGGCGGGAACCTGGGGGTGAGCCAGCGCGGCCGGATCGAGGCGGCCCAGGCGGGGGTGCGGATCAACACCGACGCGATCGACAACTCCGCCGGCGTGGGCACCTCGGACAAGGAGGTGAACCTCAAGATCGGCTTCACCGAACTCGTGCGCTCGGGGGCGATGACCCTGACCGAGCGCAACGACCTGCTCGCCGCGATGACCGACGAGGTCGCCGCCCAGGTGCTCCGCGACAACTACGAGCAGAACGTGCTGCTCGGCAACTCGCGGGTGAACGCCGCCCGGATGCTGCCGCTGCATCAGCGGCTCATCCAGTCCCTCGAGGCCCGTGGCGACCTGGACCGATCCCTCGAGTTCCTGCCGGAGGACGCCGAGATCGCCACCCGGATCGACCACGGCCGGGGCCTCGAGCGCCCGGAGTTCGCGGTGCTCATGGCCTACGTCAAGCTCGCCCTCAAGGAGGATCTGGCGGCGACCGACATGGCGGCGGATCCGTGGTTCGCCGCCGCCCTGTCGTCGTATTTCCCCTCGGCGGTGCGGGAGCGGTTCGCCGGTCACCTCGCGGACCATCCGCTCCGCTCGCGGATCATCGTCAACGCGGTGGCCAATTCGATGATCAACCGCGGCGGGGTCTCCTTCCCGTACCGGGCCGCGGACGAGACCGGCGCCGGACCGGGCGAGATCGCGCGCGCGTTCGTCGCCGCCCGGGAGATCTTCTCGCTGACGGAGTTCACGGCCGCGGTCGAGGCCACGGACACGGTCGTGGCCACCGACGTGCAGACCCGGCTCTACCTCGACTTCCGGCGGGTCCTCGACCGGGCCTCGCGCTGGTTCCTGCACCACCGGGACCGGGTGCGGATCGGGGCGGAGGTCGAGGCGTTCGGCCCGGTGCTCACCGAGCTGCGCCCACGCATCGCCGACTTCCTGCGGGGCCGGGAGCTGGCCGAGTACACCGACGCGGTCGCCGCGTACCGGGCGGCGGGCGCGGACGCGGAGCTCGCCGAATGGGGTGCGGGGCTGCTCGCCTCCGTTCCGCTGCTCGACATCGCCGAGGCCGCGCGGGCCCACGGCCGGCCGGCGGCGACGGTGGCCCGCGTCTACTACGCGCTCGCGGATCGGGTCGGGTTCGCCGACCTGCTCGGCAAGGCGTCCTCGCTCCCGCTCGGGGACCGGTGGACGGCGCTGGCCCGCTCGGCGCTGCGGGACGACCTGTACGGGGTGATGATCGCGCTCACGGTCTCGGTGCTCGCGGGCGGCGCGATCCCGGCCGATGCCGAGGCCGACGCCGACGCCGTGACCGCCGCGATCGCCGACTGGCTCGAGGCCGGCGGCGTGACGAGCACGCGCGCGCTCGAATCTCTCGAGGCGATCGCGGCCGTGGATGAGCCCGGCATCGCCACGGTGTCGGTAGCGTTGAGGAAGCTGCGTTCGTTGACCCGCTGATATGGAGTGACATGACCGAGCACACCACCAGGAACGAACCCGAACCGCACACCGATTCCATCCCGGTTCCGGCTCCCGGGGTCGAGCTCCCCGAGGAACTCGCCGAGGCGGTGGAGACCGAGATCAGCTACGACGAGCAGTTCTATCCGGCCCGGCCGCGGTCGCTGCGTCCCCGGGCGCGGCGCCGGCACTCGTTCGCGGGGGATCTGCATCCGCCCTTCGACCCGGTCGCCTCGAACAAGGCGTACGTGGAATGGCTCGTGAACCAGTCGATGCTCCACGACGCCACCACCCTGAGCCGTCAGCTCTCCGGCCAGCCGGAGATGTGGTCGATGCCGTACGCGCGCCCCAACCCGCGCCGCGCGGTGGACACGGCCTCGGTGTGGTTCACCGCCTATCCCCTGAGCTTCATCACCCGGCCGGGGCAGTCGTTCCTGGCGGCCCTCGGCGGGGAGGACCTGTGGGACGCGTTCGCCCGGATCGGCATCCGCGCCATCCACACGGGACCGGTGAAGCTCGCCGGGGGGATCTCCGGCTGGTCCCCCACCCCGAGCATCGACGGCCACTTCGATCGCATCTCGCTGACGATCGACCCGCTGTTCGGCACGGAGGAGGACTTCCGGTCGATGCAGGAGGTCGCCGCGGCCCGCGGGGCCACGATCATCGACGACATCGTGCCCGGCCACACGGGCAAGGGCGCGGACTTCCTGCTCGCGCAGATGAACCACCACGACTACCCGGGGATCTACCACATGGTCTCGATCCCGCGGGAGGCCTGGTCGCTGCTGCCGGACGTGCCCGAGGGGCTCGACTCGGTCAACCTCGACCCGGGAACCGAGCAGCGGCTGAAGAAGGCCGGCTACATCATCGGCGAGCTCCAGCGGGTCATCTTCTACGAGCCCGGCGTCAAGGAGACGAACTGGTCGGCGACCCGGGAGATGCTCGGCACGGACGGGCAGACCCACCGGTGGGTGTACCTGCACTATTTCAAGGACGGTCAGCCGTCGATCAACTGGCTCGATCCGAGCTTCGCCGGGATGCGGCTGGTCATGGGGGACGCGCTGCACTCGCTGCTCGACCTGGGCGCGGGCGGGTTGCGGCTCGACGCGAACGGGTTCCTCGGCGTGGAGCGCGCGGAGGAGGACGACGAGGCGGAGGAGCAGGACGACGCGACCGCCCCCGCCTGGTCCGAGGGGCATCCGCTGTCCGTGGCCGCGAATCAGCTCATCGGGTCGATGGTGCGCAAGGTCGGCGGCTTCACCTTCCAGGAGCTCAACCTCACCGTGGACGCGATCCGGGCCACGTCGGTCTCCGGGCCGGACCTCTCCTACGACTTCATCACCCGGCCCGCCTATCACCACGCGTTCGCCACGGGGGACACCGAGTTCCTGCGGCTCACGCTGCACGAGGGGGTGAAGATCGGAATCGACCAGGCCTCGCTCGTGCACGCCCTGCAGAACCACGACGAGCTCACCTATGAACTCGTGCACTTCGCCACGGCCCATCGCGCCGACGAGTACACCTACCAGGGCCGCACCCTCCTCGGCGCGGAGCTCGGCGACCAGATCCGGGCCGAACTGCGCCATCACCTCACGGGTGAGGCCGGACCGTACAACGCCGTCTTCACGCAGAACGGCATCGCCTCGACCACCCTGTCGGTCGTGGCGGCGGCGCTCGGCTACCGGGACCTGGCCGAGATCACCGCCGACGACGTGCCGCGGCTGCGGGCGGGCCACCTCCTGCTGGCGGCCTACAACGCGCTCCAGCCGGGGGTGTTCGCGCTGTCCGGCTGGGATCTGGCGGGCATCCTCCCGCTCGACCACGGCGAGGTCGCCGACCTCATCCGGACCGGCGACACCCGCTGGATCGAGCGCGGCGCGCACGACCTCATGGATTGGAATCCCGCGGCGACCGAGTCCTCCGCGGGGATGCCGCGCGCCCGCTCCCTCTACGGCGCGCTGCCGCAGCAGCTGGAGGATCCGGACTCGTTCGCCAGCCGGCTCTCCTCGATGCTGCACCTGCGCGAGAGCCACGGGATCGCCACCGGCGCCCTGCTCGAGGTACCGGAGGTGGGCGACCCGGCACTCCTCGTGCTCGTGAACCGGCTGGCCGTGGGGGCGGTGCAGCTCTCGGTGTTCAACTTCTCCGAGCGGGAGCTGACCGTTCGGATCGCCTCGGAGCACCTGAGCGAGGGCCAGTGGATGAAGGACCTGGGCACGTGGCACCGCGCCGGGGACGTCGATGCGGCCGGCGGCTTCCTGCTCGAGCTCGGGCCCTTCGGATTCCGGGCCCTCATCGCCGAGGAGCCGGACGCTCCGGACGGAGGAGAGACAGGAGACACAGCGGACACAGCGGACACAGCGGACACTGGCGACACTGGCGACGTGACAGACACAGCGAGCGCTGCCTCCGACCGCGCCGTATCCTGATCCCGTGATCATTCTCGGCTCGAAGGGGTACCTGCGGATCCTGCGGACCCTGACCATGGTGTGCTGGAGCTGCCGGCAGGCCGCGCCGCACCGACTGATCGAGCACCTGACGAAGCTGACGCTGTTCTTCATCCCGACCGTGCCGGTCTCGCGCCGCTACCGCCTCGAGTGCGTCGGCTGCGGCGTGGCGCAGGATCTGGAGAAGCCGGTCGCCCGGCAGATCCTCCACGACGGTCGCGTGGCCCCGGCCTCGTAGCCCGGGGAGACGGGGTTCGTCCGTTCGGGCCGGACTCGGTAGCCTGCACACATGGCCGGTACCCACGTGGCAGCACGGATCGAGGACGGCGTCCACCGGCGCCTCACTCCCTACCTGCGCCGACGTGGCTGGCGCCCGCGCACCATCAGCTATACCGGCTACGGCAGCGAGAGCTTCGTGCGCGTCCTCGGCCGGGTGGTCCTCGGACGGCGGTTCGCCGCCGAGGCCAACGTGGAGCGGGCGAGCACGAGCGAGGAGCTGGCGCACGCGGTGTTCAACCAGCGGGGCTGGCGCTCCTACGTCACCGCCCCGGTCGGCTACATCCCGGTGACCATCCGGATCGGGGCGCGGGAGTTCCGCACGAAGACCGACCGCTCGGGCTATATCGACCACACGATCCGCGGCCACGACCTCGCACCGGGGTGGCACACGGTCGAGGTGCTCACCAAGGCCGCCGAGCCCGCGACCGCCCGGGTGCAGATCATCGGCGCGCGGGCACGCTTCGGACTCGTCTCGGACATCGACGACACGGTCATGATCACGTCCGTGCCGCGCCCGCTCATCGCGCTGTGGAACACGTTCGTGCGGCACGTGCGCGCGCGCCGGCTCGTGCCCGGGATGGCCCGGATGTACTCCGACCTCCTGGCCGAGCACCCCGGCGCCCCGGTGTTCTACCTCTCGACCGGGGCATGGAACATCACCCCGGCGCTCACCCACTCCCTCGCCGCCGGGGCCTACCCGGCCGGGCCGATGCTCATGACCGACTGGGGGCCCACGAACACGGGCTGGTTCCGGTCCGGTCAGGAGCACAAGCGCAATGCCCTGGGGCGCCTGCACCGCGAGTTCCCGGACATCTCCTGGGTGCTCATCGGCGACGACGGTCAGCACGATCCGATGATCTACCGCGAGTTCGCCGCCGACCACCCCGAGCATGTCTGCGCGATCGTCATCCGCGAGCTCACCCCCGGCCAGCAGGTGCTCGCCCACGGCACCCCGACCGCCAACCTCGACACCCTGTGGACCCCGCCGACCTCCGACGTGCCCGAGATCCACGGCGCCGACGGGGTGGCCCTCGGGCCGAGGCTCCGGGTGCTGCTCGCCGGGCGCACGGCCCCCTGAGGATCCCGGCCGCGGCGACCTAGACTGCGGGCGTGGAGATCAGGCTGCGAGTCGAGGGCGGGGTGTCCTGGCAGGGCCGCCCCGTGCCCGGGGACCGACTCCGCAGCCTGCTGACGGCGCTCGCCGCCGCGCATCCCGACGGCGCCGGCTCCGCAGCGCTCATCCGGGCGGTCTGGGGCGAGGACCTTCCGGCCCATCCCCTCAAGGCGCTGCAGATCCTCGTCTCGCGGGCCCGCGGCGCGACCGCACCGGAGGTGATCGAGCGGACCCCGGCGGGATACCGGCTCGGGCTGGCCCCCGGCTCGGTCGACGTGCTCGCCCGCGCCGAGCTCGCCCGCGCGGCCGATGCGGCCCTCACCGCCGGCGAGCCGGTCCGGGCGGGTGCACACGCCCGGGCCGCGCTGGCCCTGGGCCCCGAGCCGCGTGCCCGGCGCGTGCTGGCGCTGGCGGATTCGCGGCTGGGCCGGTTCGGACACGACCTCGAGGACCTCGAGGAGCTCGTGGCGGCCGAGCCGCGCGACGAGGAGCTGCAGGCCGCCCTCCTGCGCGAGCTGGCGGCGACCCGCGGCCCCGGCGCCGCGCTGGCCCGGTTCGAGGCGATCCGGCGCGGGCTGAGCGAGGACCTGGGAACCGGCCCCGGACCGGCGCTGCAGGCCGTCCACCGGGAGCTGCTCGCATCCGATCGGCCGGTGCGCTCCGGCGTCGCCCACGCCGCCACGAGCCTGCTCGGGCGCCGCGCGGATCTCGAGGCGGTGCGGGGGATGCTCACGACGGCCCGGCTCGTGTCGATCATCGGCACCGGCGGTCTCGGCAAGACCCGGCTGGCCCAGGAGATCGCGGCCACGAGCACCCGCCCGGCCGTACACGTCGTCGAGCTCGCCGGCGTCTCCGCGCCGGGGGAGGTCGCCGGGGCGGTCGCCACGGCCCTGAATATGCGCGAATCGGTCTCCCGTCCCGGCAGGCGCGGCCTGCCCGCGGACCTGCCGTCACGGGTGGCCGGGCAGCTCGAGGGCGCCCCGAGCCTCCTCGTGCTCGACAACTGCGAGCACGTCGCGGGTGCCGTCGCGGATCTCGTCGCGTTCCTGCTCTCACAGGTGCGAGACCTGCGGGTGCTCACGACCTCGCGGGCGCCGCTGCGGCTCACGGCCGAGCACGTCTATGCCCTCGGCGGCCTCGGCGCGGACGACGCCGCGCGGCTGTTCCGGGATCGCGCGACGGCGGTCCGGCCCGGCGCCGTCGTCGAGGAGTCCGACGTCGCGCTCCTGGTCGAGCGACTCGACGGCCTCCCGCTGGCGATCGAACTCGCGGCGGCGACGGTGCGGACGATGTCGGTGCCCCAGATCCTCGCGAGGCTGCCCGACCGATTCGCCCTGCTCCAGGGCGGGGACCGCAGTGCGCCCCGGCGGCACCGCACCCTCGAGGCGGTCATCGACTGGTCCTGGCAGCTCCTCGACGCCGGCGCGCAGGACGCGCTCGCGCGGCTGTCGGCCTGGCCCGACGGCTTCACCGCGGAGGCCGCGCAGTCGATGCTCGGTGCCGATGCGCCCGGTGCGGTCGCCGCGCTGGTCGACCAGTCCCTCCTCGGAATCGACGAGTCACGCGGGCTCCCGCGCTATCGCATGCTCGAGACCATCCGCGAGTACGGTGCCCGCCGCCTCGCCCGGGCGGGTCGCCACGCCGAGGCCCGCGCATCGGTGCGCGCATGGGCCGCGGGCGCCTGCCGTGAGTACCTGCGCGGCGTGTACGGGCCCGGGCAGCTCGATGTCCTCGATGCCCTCCACCGGGAGGAGGCGACGCTGGCCGACGTGCTCCGCGAGGCGTTCGAGCGCGGCGAGATGGACGTCGCGGTGCCGGTCTTCGCCGCCCTCGTCTCCTCCTGGCTCATCTGCGGCGAGCACCTCCGCATCGTCGACTCCTTCGGGCCCGTCGAACGGCTCCTCACCGGCAGATCGGTCCCGCCCGAGCTCGAGGAGGAGGCCCGGGCGGGGCTGTCGATCCTCGCCGTCACGTGGGCGATGTTGCCGGTCTCGAGCCCGCTGACGCAGACACACCGGGTGCTCGCGGACCTGCGGCGGCAGCCGGGCCGCGATCCGGTCGTCTCGGCCCTGACCCGCATCGCCGGACAGCTTGCGGATGCGCCCGGCCGGATGGCGCCCCTCGTGCCGATCCGGCTCCGGGGCCTCGCCGCCGACCCGGACCGGCTCACCGCCGTCGTCGCCGCGCCGTTCCTCGCGCTGCACCTCGAGAACGCGGGCGACCCCGCGGGCGCCGTCCACACGCTCGAGCGATCGCTCGGGCGGATGGCACCCGAGGATCCGCCGTGGCTGCTCGCGAACCACCACGCGATCCTGGCTCAGTTGCACGGCCAGCTCGGTCAGTTCGAGGCCAGCCGCGCGGAGGCCCGCCGGGCCCTGCCGGTGCTCGAGCGGCTCGGGGCCGTCGAGGACGTGCTCCAGTGCCGGGCGGTGATCGCCGCGGCCGCCCTCGCCGCGGGTGATCTGGCCGCGGCCGAGTCCGCGCTGCGGGAGATCGCCGCGCAGCAGCGCCGGGGCCGCGGGCTGGGCGCCCAGGTCGCCGTCCTGCTCGGCCTCGCGGAGATCTCCTACGCCCGGGGCGAGGTCTCGTCGGCACGGGCCCTCCTCGTCGAGGTGGGGCGACGCGGGGACGACGCGCGGGCCCTCTCCCTGCCCGCCCCGGACGGCCTCGATCCGTGGGCGTTGGTCACGCGCGCGGCCACGCTCGCGGTGCGCACCCGGCACGATCCCGACACCCCCGACGTCTGTCAAGACGCCTTCGACGACCTCGTGCGGCGGGCCCGGCGGGCGTCGGATCCGGTGCGCCGCGACTACGACTTCCCCGTGCTGGGGACCGTCTGCTTCGCCCTCGCCGCCGCCGGGATGCTGCACGACCGGCTCGAGCCGGTCGACGTCGCCGGACTGCTCGCCCTCGCGGACGCCTTCGGCTACAACAGGTTCCTCCCCTCGCTCGCCCGGGAGCCGCTCGCCGGCGCCGTGGCCGCGCGCGACCCGCTCGCGTTGCCCGCGGCCACGCGGGCCCTCGCCGGGCACCGGGGCGCGGACCTCGTGCCGCTCATGCACGAGCGGATCGGGCTCATCGCTCGCGCTGGTAGCTCCTGACCGACAGCGGGGCGAAGATCGCCACCACGACGGCGCAGCCGAGCAACGCCCACCCGACCTCGGCGGTGACGGAGCCGGTATTGGCCAGGTCCCGCACGGCCGAGACCACGTGCGAGATGGGGTTGACCCGGACGAATCCCTGGAGCCAGCCCGGCAGGGTGTCGACCGGAACGAACGCGTTCGAGAGGAACGTGAGCGGGAACAGGACCATCATCGAGATGCCCTGGACGCTCTGGGCGGACCGGGCGATGGTGCCGATATAGGTGAACGCCCACGAGAGCGACCACCCGGTGAGCACGACGAGCGCGAGCGCCGCGAGCACGCCGGCCGCGCCGCCGCCCGGGCGGTAGCCCATCGCCATGCCCGCGGCGAAGGTGAGCGACCCCGCGATCGCGTAACGGAGCAGGTCGGCGACCATCGGGCCGGCCAGGGGTGCGATCCGGGCGACCGGGAGGGAGCGGAAGCGGTCGAAGACTCCGGTGTCCATGTCCTCGCGCAGTTGCACCCCCGTGGCCATGCAGGCCGTCAGGCAGGTCATTGCTAGGATCCCCGGGATCATGATGGGCAGGTAGCTCGCCACGTCCCCGCTGATCGCCCCGCCGAAGATGAACGCGAACATCGCCGTGAACAGGAGCGGCTGAACGGTCACGTCCGAGAACTGCTCCGGGTTGCGGAACATCTTCTTGATCGCGCGGGAGGCGAATCCGAGGGTCTGGCTCCACGCGTCGGCCAGGCTCACGCGCGGGGGCAGCTCGGTGGGTACGGGCGGCCGGGTGCGTGCCGGGCCGGAATCGGTTGTCGTCAGGGTCGTCATGGCTCAGACCTCCTCGAGAACGTCGGTGCGGGTGGGCGACTCGGTGCGGGTGGGCGATCCGGGGCGGGTGGGCGAGCCGGTGATCGTCAGGAAGACCTCGTCGAGGCTCGGCTCCCGCACGGTCATGGTGTCGATGCCGACGTGGGCCTCACGCAGGGCCACGAGCACCCCGGCCGCCTCGTCGGCCGCCCGGAGCCCGACGCGGAGCTCACCCGGTCGGGGCTCGTACACGACATCGGCTCCCATGACCGCGCCTGCGAGCCGGCGGGCCGACTCCGATTGGGCGGGGTCGGTGAGCACGAGCTGCAGGCTCGAGCCGCCGATCGAGGCCTTGAGCTGCGCGGGGGTTCCCTGGGCCACGAGGCGTCCGTCGTCGATCACGGCGATCCGGTCGGCCAGTTCGTCGGCCTCCTCCAGGTACTGGGTCGTGAGCAGCACGGTCGCCCCGCCCGCCACGAGCGAGCGGATCGTGCTCCACATCTGGTTTCGCGTGCGCGGATCCAGCCCGGTGGTCGGCTCGTCCAGGAAGATGAGGGGCGGCCTGGTGATGAGGCTGGCGGCCAGGTCGAGGCGTCGGCGCATCCCGCCCGAGAACTTCGCGAGCGTCTTGTCGGCGGCCTCCGACAGCCCGAACTCCTCGAGCAGTTCGCCGCTGACCCGCCGGGCACGGGCCGAGCTCAGGCCCTGAAGTCCGGCGAAGAGCCGCAGGTTCTCCCGGGCGGTCAGTCCCTCGTCCACGGAGGCGTACTGACCGGTGACCCCGATGAGCTGACGCACGCGATGCGCCGAGGTGGCCACATCCACGCCGAAGATCTCGGCCCGGCCCGCGTCGATGCGCAGGAGGGTGGCCAGCATGCGGATCATGGTCGTCTTCCCGGCGCCGTTGGGTCCGAGCACTCCGAAGATCTCCCCGGGCTCGATGTCCAGGTCGATGCCGTCGACGGCGCGGTGGCTCCCGAAGGCCTTGACGAGGCCGCGGGCACGGACCGCGGGTGCAGATGTCCGGTCGTTCGTTGGTGTGGCTGTCATGACCTCAGTGTGCGACCGTGGGGTTTCACCGCAGTTTCATCGGTTGCCCCGGCCCGGTTTCACGACGCCGGCCCGCGGGCCCGCCCCGGCGCAGAGGAGGTGGCCGTGCAGGCGGACGTGTGCATCGTCGGTGGCGGGATCGTCGGGCTCGCCACGGCCCACGCCGTGCTCGGCCACGATCCGGGCGCCCGGATCGTCGTGCTCGAGAAGGAGCGCTCGGTCGCCGCACACCAGAGCGGGCACAACTCGGGGGTCGTCCATTCGGGCGTGTACTACCCGCCCGGAAGCCTCAAGAGCCGATTCTGCCTCGCCGGTGCCCGCGCCACCGAGGAGTTCGCCCGGGCCCACGGGGTGCCGATGCGCCGCTGCGGAAAGCACATCGTCGCCGTCGACGCCGCCGAGGTCGCCGGCCTCGAGGAGTTGGCCGCGAACGCGGCGGCGATCGGCCTGCCCCACGAGCTCATCGACGGCGCCGAGCTGCGGCGTCGGGAACCCGCCCTGGTCGGGGTGTGCGCCCTGCACATCCCGAGCACCGGGATCCTCGACTACGGCCTGCTCACCCGTCGCCTGGCGATGGACCTCGTCCGCCGGGGCGTCCGGCTCGTGCTCGGCGTGGAGGTGACGGCCGTCGACGAACGCCCCGGCCGCGTCGAGGTGGTCGCGGGATCCGGCACGGGCCGGCGGCGGATCGAGGCGGGCCGGCTCCTCGCCTGTGCGGGGCTGCAGAGCGACCGGCTCGCTCGCCTGGCCGGGCTCGATCCCGGGGTTCGGATCGTGCCCTTCCGCGGCGAGTACCACCGCCTGGCCGGACCGCCCCTCGCCCGCTCGCTCATCTACCCGGTGCCCGATCCGCAGCTGCCGTTCCTGGGCGTCCACATCAGCCCGCTCATCGGCGGCGGGACGAGCGTGGGGCCCTCGGCGGTCCTCGGCCGCGCCCGGGAGGGCTACGGCAAGGCGAGCGTGAACCTGCGCGACATCGCGGACTACCTCACCTATCCGGGTCTCTGGCACCTCGCGGCCCGGCACCTTCACGTGGGCTGGGACGAGGCCCGCGGCTCGGCGTCGAAGCACGCCTACGCCGCCCGGGTGCGCCGCTACGCCCCCTCGCTGCGCACGGCGGACCTGCGGCCGTTC
Organism: Pseudactinotalea sp. HY158; assembly: GCF_009660225.1. NCBI lineage: Bacteria > Bacillati > Actinomycetota > Actinomycetes > Micrococcales > Cellulomonadaceae > Pseudactinotalea > Pseudactinotalea sp. HY158. The sequence continues at coordinate 213,864 of NZ_CP045920.1, read as the reverse complement.
CCGGCGGGGATCCGCGCCCAGGCACTACGCCCGGACGGCCGCCTCGTGGAGGACTTCCTGCTCGCCCGCACCGAACGGATGGTGCACGTGCTCAACGCCCCCTCCCCCGCGGCGACGGCCGCGTTCCCGATCGGGGAGCACCTCGCCGGCCTCGCGGGACTCGCGGGCTCAGCCGATCCGGCCGATCCCGCCGATCCCGCCGATGCCACCCACCCCGCCGAGTTCACGCGCCCCACCGACTCCACCCACCCCACCGGCTGAGCGGGGAGACTTCTCCGCCCCGGCGCCGGGCGCTCCTCCCCGCTCGCGCCGCCGGTCGACATGACGACATCCTCACTTTGACAACGTTGCCAGACGTGGACCACTATGACTGACATACCGCATCGACGCTGGTATAGGCCGGCGCACCATGGCGTGCCCGGCCAGATCGTCACGACCAAAGGAGTAGTTGATGAGTTCAACGTGGACCACACGGCCGCGACGCGTCGCGGCCGTCGCCGCGATCGTCGGGGCGGGAAGTCTGGTGGGCGCCGGCGGCGCGATCGCCGCACCCATCGACGCTCCCCCGACGAGCGCGTCCTACGTCGAGGCGCCCCTGGACTACGTCGACCCGCTCATCGGTACCGGTGAGGCCTCCGGCGCCGCGGTGACCGAGGTGAACAACTTTCCCGGGGTGTCGATGCCCTTCGGGATGATGCAGCTCTCGCCCGACACGCTCGGGGCGTATGCCGGCTATCGCTATGGCCACGACCAGATCCGCGGCTTCAGCATGACGCACGCCTCGGCCGGCTGCTGGATCTTCGGCGACCTGCCGATCCTGCCGGTCACGGGCGATGTCGGCGACGAGCCCTGGAACCTGACGGAGCACTTCTCGCACGACGACGAGACCGCTGCGGTCGGCCGCTACCAGGTGCGTCTCGACGCCGCGGGCACCGACGTCGACCTCGTATCCGCCACCCGTGCCGGCGGGTTGAGCTTCGACTACTCCAAGCAGGCGGAGGCCTCCCAGGTCATCGTCGACGCGGGCGGGTCGCTCGCCGACGTCCGCGACGCCGAGCTGACCGTCTCGGGAACACGAACGGTCACCGGATCGATCACGACCGGCGGCTTCTGCGGGAAGAACAACGAGCACACGCTCTACTACGCGATGGAGTTCGACCAGGACTTCGAAGAGTTCGGAACCTGGGAGGGAACCGACCTCGAGGTGGGCCGGGCGTCGGTGCGGGACCGCCGCGCCGGAGCCTGGTTCACGTTCGCGCCCGAGGCCACCGTGAAGAGCAAGGTCGGCATCTCCTATGTGAGCGTCGCCGGCGCCCAGGCGAACCTCGCCGCCGAGATCCCCGGATGGGACTTCGACGCCGTCGAACAGCAGAACCGGGACGCCTGGCTCGACCTGCTCGGGAGCGTGAAGGTCGAGGGCAGTGACAGCGACGACCTGACGATGTTCTACACCTCCCTGTACCAGTCCCTCCTGTTCCCCAACACGTTCAACGACGTCGACGGCCGCTATATCGGCTTCGACGACGCCATCCACGAGGTCGAGCCCGGACACACCCAGTACGCGAACTTCGCCGGTTGGGACACGTACCGCTCGCTCGGAGCCCTGCAAGCGCTCATCGCACCCGATCGGGCATCCGACATGGCGCAGTCGCTCGTCAACGACGCCGTCCAGGGCGGTTGGCTCCCCAAGTGGCCCGTGGCCAACAGCTACAGCGGGCAGATGACCGGAGACCCCATCCCGCCCCTGATCGCAAGCATGCACGCCTTCGGCGCCACCGACTTCGATACCGACACCGCGCTGGAATACATGATCAAGGGCGCCACCACGGCGGGCCAGGCGAGCAACGGCTACCGCCAGCGGCCCGGGGTCGAGGCCTACCTCGACCTGGGCTATGCCCCGCAGACCGAGGAGCTGCGCGGCGACCATCAGGTCGTCGGGGCCTCGGTCACACTGGAGTACGCCATCTCCGACTTCGCGATCGGGCAGTTCGCGCAGGCGCTGGGCGAGTCAGCGACGGCCACCGAGTTCGCCGAGCGCGGCCAGTCCTGGCAGAACGTGTTCAACCCCGCCACCCGGCTCAGCTCCGCCCGCACCGCCCAGGGCGCGTTCGTCATGCCCGGGGGCAGCGGATTCGGGCAGGCCGGCTTCGACGAGGGCAGCGACGTTCAGTACACCTGGCTCGTTCCTCAGAACGTGACCGCGCTCATTCAGGCCCTCGGAGGAGACGACGCCACGGTCGCGCTGCTCGACGAGTTCACGTCCGAGCACAACGCCGGCGGAAACAGCGACCACCTGTGGATCGGCAACCAGCCCGGCCTGGGCGTGCCCTGGCTGTACAACTACACCGGGCAACCGTGGCGCACCTCCGAACTGGTGGACGCCGTGATCGCCAGTTCGTTCCAACCCCGCCCCGACGGCAAGCCCGGCAACGACGACCTCGGTGCGATGGCCGGCTGGTACGTCTGGGCGGCGACCGGAATGTACCCCGTCACCCCCGGGACCGACGTCGTCAGCGTCAACACCCCCCGGTTCGACCGCGTGCTTTTCGAACGCGACGGCGCCAACTCGATCGAGATCAAGGCCCCGGGTGCGGCCGACGGGAAGCGCTATATCTCGGGCATGACGGTCAACGGAGAGGCATGGGATCGGACCTATCTCCCGAGCGACCTGTGGACCGAGGGCGGGGTCGTGGAGATGACGCTCGCGCAGGAGGCCGACGCCGAATGGGGAACGGCCCCGTCGTCGGCACCGCCCTCGTTCACCGCGGGTAGCGCGGACGTGATCATCGGAACGATGAGCCCGCAGATCACGGCGCAGCCCGGCGCGTCGGCGGAGGTCGACGTCACGGTGCAATCCTTCGGTGACGGTGGCGAGCGCGTGGACGTTCGGGTGACCGACTCCGCCGGAACCGAGCTGGGCGCCGAGGACGTGAGCCTCGACGACTTCGGTCGCGCTCACGCATCGATCCCGCTCGAGATCCCTGCGGACTCCGCCGAGGGATACTCGCTCCTGACCGTGTCGGCGACGGGCACCGGCTCCCCGGCGACCATGCCCGTCTCCATCCGCATCGCGCGCCCCGGCAGCCTGCTCGCCGCATACAACACCGTCGGCAGCGCCGACGAGTTCAATTCGGGGCTCGGAAACCTCGACAGCGTGGGCAACAGCCTCTCGCAGCAGGCGCTGGCGGACGTGGGGCTCACCCCCGGGGCCGAGCGCAGCGTGCACGGCCTCGACTACACGTGGCCGGATGTTCCCGCAGGGCTGCCGAACACGATCACGGCGGCAGGCCAGCAGGTGACCCTGGCCCACGAGTCGACCGCGATCTCGTTCGTGGGCACCGCCACGAACGGCACCCAGCGGGGCGAGGTCGAACTCACCCTCTCCGACGGATCCGTGGTCCGCGCGCCGCTCGCCTTCGGCGACTGGATGTATCCCACCGAGACCGATGAGCCGATCGACGGCAATTCGGTGGTGGCCAGGATGGACCGGCGAAACGGCGACAGGGACCGGGCCTTCGTGTTCGCCACGGACCGCTTCGAGGCCCCCGACGGGTTGCTGATCACGGCGGTCACGTTCCCCGAGAACAATCAGCTGCACGTCTTCGCCATGGCGACCGATGTTCCCGAGCCCACGGACCCGACCGAGCCGACGGACCCCACGGACCCGACCGACCCCACGGAGCCCACGGACCCGACGGAGCCCACGGACCCGACGGACCCGACCGAGCCGACGGACCCCACGGAGCCCACGGAGCCCACGGACCCGACCGACCCCACGGAGCCCACGGACCCGACCGACCCCACGGAGCCGGCCGAGCCCACGGACCCCACGGACCCGAGTGAGCCGACCGATCCCACGGACCCGGGTGAGCCGAGTGAACCGAGCGGGTCGAGTGGGCCGACGGATTCCTCTCCGGGGCCGGATTCCGAGGAGGACGGCCGCGCCCCCGCGCTCCCCGTCACCGGAGTCACAACGGCGGCGGGACTACTCCTCGCGGCGGGCCTGCTCCTGGGCGGCGCGGCCCTGCGTCGCGCGCGGGTCAGGCGCGGGTGACGAGCACGGAGAGGATGTCTCCGGTGCACACCTGAGCCATCCCGGGCGGCACACTGGCCAGCCCATCGGCGTGAGCCATCGAGCTCACCCGGTGGGCGGCCACGCCGCCGGGGATGACGGGGGAGATCCCCTCGGGCCCGATCGTCACGGGCACGAACTGGCGCAGGCCCGGGCGCGCCGTCCAGCCCCGGGCGACCGGCAATCGCAGCGGCGCGGGAAGGCGCACCCCGCCGAGACGGGCGAGCACGGGCCGCACGAGCGCGTGCAGGCTCGCGTGCACGGCGCCCGGATTACCCGGGAGTGCGAGCACCGGCACGCCGCGGACGATCCCGAAGCCCTGGGGCTTCGCGGGCTGGATCGCGACCGCGGCGAACCGCACGCCCCGGGTGGTGAGCACCTGCCGGGCCACGTCGTGCGCGCCGACCGAGGCCCCGCCGGTCGTGATCACGAGGTCGACATCGGCCGCGGCGTCGTCGATCAGGGCGCCGAAGGCCTCCGGGGAGTCGCTGCAGGTGTGGTGCCGGCGCACGTCGGCACCGAAGTCGCTTAGGGTGGCCCGCAGCAGGATCCCATTGGAATCGGGCACCTGCCCCGGGGCCAGGTCGGCCCCCGTGGCCGCCAGCTCGTCACCCGTGACGATGATCGCCACCCGCACGCGCGGATGCACGCGCACCGACCCCACCCCGACGGCCGCGAGCGCGGCGAGCGCCGCGCCGTCGAGCCGGGTGCCGGCCGCGAGGATCTCGGCCCCGGCCGGAACGTCGGAGCCCCGGCGCGCACGTTGCGGCCGGCCGGCCAGTCCGCGGGGATCCGAACGCGGGCGGGCAGCGGGGCGCGCATGAGGGGCTGATCGGTGAACTCCACCGGGACGACCGTGTCGGGACCGTCGGGACCGGACGGCAGCGGCGCACCCGTCATGATCCGCACCGCGGTCCCCGGCCGCCACGGCGGTGCCGGCACGCACGCGCCGCGGGAAGGTCCGCGCTCACCTCGAGTCGGACGGTCGACCCGTCGGCGGCCCCGACCTCCCCGCCGGCGGCGGCCGCGACGAGATCCGCGGCCCGCACGGCGAAGCCGTCCATCGCCGAGTTCGTGAACACCGGGGCCGGCAAGCGCGAGCGCACGGGCGCGGCGGTCACGAGCCCGGCCGCCGCCAGGGGATCCCCGAGCCCGACGTCCTCGGACGGGAGCGGACCCGTGGCCGCGAGGATCCCGGCGAGGTAGTCCTCGTAGGGAACCCGTTCGCCGGTGCCGGTCGGGGTGGTCATCGGCCGCTCACGCCCGGTCGCCGCCCGCACGCGGGTCGGCCGCCTCCTCGGGCAGGGTGGCGACGATCCGGTCGACCAGCTCCCGGGCGAGCGCGGCCTGGTCGGCGCCGCCGTCACCCGCTGCGCGTCCCAGCGCGACGCCGAGGAGGAAGGAGGACACGGGTGCCATCGGCCGGTCGTACCGGTGCGCGACCTGTTTGGTCAGGTCGTGGATGAGCGGCACGTCGACGCACGCCGGGTCGACCCCGGCCGCCGCGGCCGCCCGCTCGATCCACGGCCGCCAGACGTCGCTGCCCATGTCGCCGTTCGTGCTCATCTCTCCCGTCCTTCCCCGGCTCGCGCGAGCCAGTACCGATGGTCCTCCCACGTGTCGACGTCCCGCGTGGATCCGGGTGGTGCCGCGATCGTCGCCTGCCGCATCGAGGCGAAGAGACGACGCACGGATCCGTCGATCAGCCCCTCCCCGCGCGCTGCGATCACCCGCCGCAGGGCCCCGGCCCGGTGGATGCCGGTGAGCCATTCGGTGCGGCCCTCGACGTCGCCGGCCCGAGCGCCGGCCCGGTCGCCGGCCCGATCGCCGCCCCGATCGCCGCCACGGTCGCCGGGGGGCAGGTCCGCCGCGGGGGTCCGGGCGAGGATGCTCTCCACCTGCGCCGGCGCCGCCGCGGCGGCCGCGAGGAGCTCCGGCACGATCTCCCCCGCCCCGGGCAGGTCGCACGCGAGCACGAGCACCCAGTCGGCGCCCGCCCCGACCCGGGCCATCCCGGCGGCGATTCCCGCCGCGGGCCCGGACCCGGGCGGATCCTCGCGGGTGAGCACGACCCCCGCGGGCACGTCCAGGTCCGGGAAGCCGACCACCACCCGCTCCGAGCACGCCTCGACGGCGGCGAGGACGTACGCGAGGAGCGCGTCGCCGTCCACACGCAGTTCGGCCTTGCGCACCCCGCCGAGCCGCGAGCCGCGGCCGCCGGCGAGGATGACCGCCGCGCACCGCATCGTCAGAAGCCGACCTTCTCCCAGCCCCGGCGCTCCCGCTGCGCGCCCCGGCTGCGGTAGACGATATAGGGGCGGGTGAGGTAGCCGATCGGCGCGCTGAACACGTGCACGAGGCGCGTGAACGGCCAGATCGCGAAGATGAGCAGGGCGCTGATGACGTGCAGCTGGAAGAAGACCGGCGCGCTGGTCATGTGCGCCGGGTCGGGCTGGAAGCTCCAGAACTCACGGAACCAGAGCGAGACCCCCTCCCGGTAGTCGTAGGTGCCGATGGCCGTGTGCACGACCGTGGCGAGCACCCCGAACACGATGACGAGGGCCAGGAACAGGTACATCGCCTTGTCCATCACGGTCGTCACGCCGAACACGCGCCGGTTGGTGCGCCTGCGGTAGATGAGCAGGATGAGCCCGCCGACGCAGGCGACCGCGGCCGCGAGCCCGATCGTGATCGCCATGATGTGATACCAGTGGTCGGACAGCCCGATCGCCCGGGTCCACGTGTTCGGGACCCCCAGGCCGACCACGTGGCCGAAGAAGATGCCGATGATGCCGAAGTGGAAGGCCGGCGAGCCGATCCGCAGCAGCTTCGACTCGTACATCTGGCTCGAACGGGTGGTCCAGCCGAACTGGTCGGAGCGCCACCGCCAGATGTGCCCGCCGATGAAGATGGCGAGCACCACGTAGGGGAAGGCGACCCACAGCATGGTCTCCCAGGTCGTCGTCATGAGCTCGCTCCTTCTGATCGGGCCGGGGTGAGCGGGAACTCGCGCATACCCTCGGGAACGGTGCGGCCTTGGGTGGGGCCGGTGCCGGGCACGGTGCCGGGTCCGTACCCGGGCTGCTCCGTGGCGGAACCGCAGCCCGTCGGGCCCGGGCGCGAGGCGGGATGCAGGTTGTGGGCGTCGGCCCCGTAGCCGTCGAGGCCGACCTCCTCGGTCTCGGGGCCGTCGGCGGCGAGCTGGGCCATCTGCTCGATGTCGACGTCGCCGAGCGGGGGCATCGTGGCGCAGATCGCCTCGAGCGCGCCGTGCCACGGCGAGGAGATCGCCTCGAGGTGCATCCGCAGCAGCTCCACCCCGGGGCGGTTCTGGGTGAGGATCTTCATGCCGCCGGCCGCGTCGTGCCCGGCGGCGAACTCGAGCACGAGGGTCAGGTGGTCGGGCAGTTCGGTCTCGGGCACCTCGAGCCCGGCGCGCCGGTACGTGTCCTTGATCCGCACGAGCGCCATCCCGCGCCGGCGGGTGTCGCCGTTCGAGTAGTAGGTGAGGAACAGGCAGCCGCGCCGGCGCGTGTCGAACGTGTCCACGTAGAGGCTGCGCAGCTCGAGGACGTCGGAGCTCGCCAACGCGCGCGCCGTGCGTGCCAGCGGCTCGCCCAGGCGCGGGTCGAGTCCCGCGGCGATCTCGCCGAGCTGCGGCAGCCGCTCGATCAGATCGTCGCCCGGATAGCCCACGAGCCAGGAGGCGCAGGCGTGGGCGGCGCGGACGTCGGGCAGCGCGAGCTCGGTGTTGCGGCGCCGGTCCAGCAGGGCCTTGAGCATGCTCATGCCGGGGCCGTTCCGAGGCGCGGCGGGAACATCTTCTCCGGCCGGTCGTCCGGGTTCCAGGCGAGGAGGGTCACCTTGCCCTTGCCGCCGACGCCCACCCCGAGCGGGTCGCTGCCCATGGCCTCGGACATCCCGGGGCCGCCCTCGCCGTTGAGTGGGCAGTCCGTGTGGCTGCCCTCGATGTCGTGCGCCTGCTCGGAGTGGGCGGCGGGGATGACGTAGCGCTCGTCGTATTTGGCGATGGCGAGCAGCCGGTACATCGCCTGCATCTCCCGGCCCGTGAGGCCCACGGCGTTGGCGATGCCCTCCTTCGGCTCGTTGCCGAGGTTGATGTCGCGCATGTACGAGCGCATCCCGGCGAGCCGGTAGAGCACCCGCTCGACGGTGGGCACGTGCCCGGCGGTGAACAGGTTCGCCAGGTACTCCACCGGGATCCGCAGCGTGTCGATCGCGGAGAACAGGTTCTCGGCGTCCTCGGCGTCGTAGCCCGTGTCCTGCACGGCGTCGACCACCGGCGACAGCGGCGGGATGTACCAGACCATCGGCATGGTGCGGTATTCCGGGTGGAGCGGGAGCGCGACGCCGTAGGTGTGGATGAGCGCGTAGATCGGCGAGCGCTGGGCGGCCATGACCCAGTCGTAGGGGATGCCGGCCCGGTCGGCGGCGTCGAGCACCTCCGGGTCGTTCGGGTCGAGGATGAGGCTGCGCTGCGCCTCGTACAGGTCGTGCTCGTCGGGGGTCGAGGCGGCCTCGGTCACGCGGTCGGCGTCGTAGAGCACGAGGCCGATGTAGCGCAGCCGGCCCACGCAGGTCTCCGCGCACACGGTCGGCTCGCCGTTCTCGATCCGGGGATAGCAGAACGTGCACTTCTCCGCCTTGCCGGTGCGGTGGTTGAAGTACATCTTCTTGTACGGGCACCCGGAGACGCACATGCGCCAGCCGCGGCACTTGTCCTGGTCGACCAGCACGATGCCGTCCTCGGCGCGCTTGTAGATCGCGCCGGTCGGGCAGGAGGCCACGCACGTCGGGTTGAGGCAGTGCTCGCAGATGCGCGGCAGGTAGAACATGAAGGTGTTGTCGAAGTCGAGCTTCACCTTGTCCTCGATGCCCCGGATCATCGGGTCCTTGTCCTTGTGGGCGTACGTGCCGCCCAGGTCGTCGTCCCAGTTGCCCGACCACTGGATGTCGACCCGCTCCCCCGTGATGAGGGACTTCGGCGGCGCCGTGACGATCTGCTGCTGGGCGGGGGAGTTGAGGAGCTTGTCGTACTCGTACGTCCACGGCTCGTAGTAGTCCTCGATGCCGGGCAGGCGGGGGTTGGCGAAGAGCTTGAGCAGCTTGGCCACGCGGCCGCCGTCCTTGAGCTTGAGCCGGCCGTTCTTGCCGAGCTCCCAGCCGCCGCGCCACTTCTCCTGATCCTCGTAGCCGCGGGGATAGCCCTGGCCGGGCCGGGTCTCGACGTTGTTGAACCAGACGTACTCCATCCCGGTCCGGTTGGTCCACGCCTGCTTGCAGGTGACGGAACAGGTGTGACAGCCGATGCACTTGTCGAGGTTCATCACCATTGCCATTTGGGCCATGACGCGCATGTCTTCAGTCTCCTTCTTCCGACGCTTCAGTAGGTCACCGGGCTGGTGCGCTTGCGGATCACTGTGACCTCGTCGCGCTGGTTGCCCGTGGGCCCGTAGTAGTTGAATGCGAACGCCAGCTGGGCATAGCCGCCGATCAGGTGGCTCGGCTTGAGCATGATCCGGGTGAGCGAATTGTGGATGCCGCCCCGCTGGCCGGACGTCTCGGAGATCGGCGTGTTCACCGTGCGGTCCTGCGCGTGGTACATGAACGCCGTGCCCTTCGGCATCCGGTGGGAGACGATCGCGCGGGCCGAGACGACGCCGTTGCGGTTCGTGGCCTCGATCCAGTCGTTGTCGGCGATGCCCACGGCCTCGGCGTCCTCGACGCTCATCCAGATGGTCTGCCCGCCGCGGGACAGGTTCATCATGAAGAAGTTCTCCTGGTACATCGAGTGGATCGCCCACTTCTGGTGCGGGGTGAGGTACCGCACGGAGATGCCCGTCTGCGCGTTCCCGTCGCCGATCGCGGGTTCGCCGAACAGCGCGGTCATGTCGAGCGGGGGCCGGAACGCGGGCAGCTCCTCGCCCATCTCGAGCATCCAGTCGTGGTCGAGATAGAAGTGCTGTCGGCCGGTGAGCGTGTGCCACGGCTTCTTGCGCTCGACGTTGATCGTGAACGGGGAGTACCGGCGCCCGCCGGCCTCCGATCCCGACCACTCCGGGGAGGTGATGACCGGCACGGGCGCGTTCTGGGTGTCGGAGAAGGCGATCTTCTTGCCCTCGTGCTCGGCGGCGAGGTCGTGCATCAGGTGCCCGGTGCGCTTCTCGAGGGTCTTGAACCCGTCGGTGGCCATCTCCCCGTTCGTCGTTCCGGACAGCCGCAGGATGAACTCGCAGGCGTGCAGATCGTCGGTGAGGCGGGGCTGCCCCGCCCCCACGCCGCTCGCGACGACGCCGTTGAGTCCGCGCAGCTCGTCCACGTACTTGCGCACGTCGAAGGTGAGGCCCTTCGTGGTCATGCCGAGCTTCTCCAACAGCGGGCCCACGGAGACGTACTTGTCGTAGACCGCGGCGTAGTCGCGCTCCACCTCGACCAGGTTCGGCAGGGTGATGCCCGGGATCGGCTCGCACTCGCCCTTCTTCCAGTCCCGCACCCTCCCGCGGGGCGTGGCGAGCGCGCCGATGCTGTCGTGCTGCAGCGGCGCCGCGACGACGTCGGTGCGCACCCCCAGGTGGGTGGCCGCGAGTTCGGAGAACTTCTCGGCGATCGTCGCCCACGTCTGCCAGTCCGTGCGCGACTGCCACGGGGTGGAGATCGCCGGGTTGAACGAGTGGATGAACGGGTGCATGTCCGTGGTGTTGAGATCGTATTTCTCGTACCAGGTCGCCGCCGGCAGGATGATGTCCGAGTGGAGCGTGTGGGTGGTCATCCGGAAGTCGAGGGTGAGCACGAGGTCGGTCTTGCCGGTGGGTCCCTCCTCGCGCCAGCGCACGTCCTTGGGGCGGAACTGCGGCGCGGTCTCCTCGGCGCCGACCGTGTTGTCCACGCCGAGGAGGTGCTTGAAGAAGTACTGGTCGCCCTTGGCCGAGGAGCCGAGGGTGTTGGCCCGCCAGATCGACCAGATCCGCGGGAAGTTCTGCTCCGCGTCCGGATCCTCGACGGCGAAGTTGATCCCGCCGCTCTTGAGCTGGTCCACGAGGTACTCGACCGTCGGGCGCTCCGCGGCGGCCGCCCGGTCGGCGATCTCGAGGGGGTTGACGTCGAACTGCGGGAAGAACGGCTGCCAGCCGAGCCGGGCCGACAGGGCCACCGCGTCCGCGGTCGTCATGTCGGCGAACGAGCCGGCCCCGGTCGTCGCCGCGAGGGTGTCGGCCCCGAACTGGTCGTAGCGCCACTGGTCGGTGTGCATGTACCAGTAGGTGGTCTGGGTCATCTGCCGGGGCGGGCGGGACCAGTCGAGCGCGTTGGCCAGGTGGGCCCAGCCGGTGAGCGGGCGCACCTTCTCCTGCCCGACGTAGTGGGCCCAGCCGCCGCCGTTGACCCCCTGCGTGCCGCACAGGGTCGTGAGGGTGAGGAAGGCGCGGTAGATGAGGTCGGAGTGGAACCAGTGGTTCGTGCCGGCGCCCATGATGATCATGGAGCGCCCACCCGAGTCGATGGCGTTCTGGGCGAACTCCCGGCCGATGCGGGCGCAGATGCCGCCCGGCACCCCGGTGATCGCCTCCTGCCAGGCCGGGGTGTAGAGCGCATCGGCGTCGTCGAGGCCGCGCGCCCACTCACCGGGCATGCCCGGGCGACCGACGCCGAACGTGGCGAGCATGAGGTCGTAGACGGTGGTGACCAGCCGCTCGCCGAGACGCCGAACGGGAACGCCGCGGACGACGTCCCCACGCCCTCCCTGACCCGTCGTGTCGAAACGCGGCATGAGGATCTCGACCGTATCGGCTGTATCGGCTGTATCGGCTGTGCTGTCGAGGAGGCTGAGCGCCGGCTCGATCCCGCCGAGGTCGAGGTGCCAGCGGCCGATGCCCTCGTCGTTGAAGCGGTGCCCGAGGGTGCCCGGGGGCACGACCGGTGCGTTCGTGCGCGTATCCATCATGACCGGCTTGAAGTCGGCGTGCTCGCTCGCCTGCTCCGGCACGGCGGCCGGGTCGAGGTCCGCCGCGACCACGAACTTGCCCGGGCGGTAGGCGCCCGCGTCGTCGCGGCTCACCTCGACGAGGAACGGCAGGTCGGTGTACTGCTTGGCATAGGAGACGAAGTACTCGTTCGGGTTCTCGACGTAGAACTCCTTGAGGATGGTGTGACCCATCCCGAGGGCGAGCGCCGCGTCGGTGCCGGGGTGCGGGCGCAGCCACTCGTCGGCGAACTTGACGTTCTCGGCGTAGTCCGGGGCGACCGCGATGACCTTCTGCCCCCGGTAGCGGGCCTCGGTCATCCAGTGCGCATCCGGGGTCCGGGTGAGCGGGACGTTCGAGCCCCACATCATCAGGTAGGCCGCGTTCCACCAGTCGCCCGACTCGGGCACGTCGGTCTGGTCGCCGAAGACCTGCGGGGAGGCCGGGGGCAGGTCGGCGTACCAGTCGTAGAACGAGAGCATCGGCCCGCCGATGAGCTGGTGGAACCGGGCGCCGGAGGAGAAGGAGATCTGGCTCATCGCCGGGATCGGTGAGAAGCCGGCGATCCGGTCGGGGCCGTACTCCTTGATCGTGTGCACGTAGGCCGCGGCGATGATCTCCGTGACCTCCTCCCACCGGGCCCGCACGAGGCCGCCCTTGCCTCGCTGGGCCTTGTAGCGGGCCGCGCCCGCGCGATCGGCGACGACGGCCGCCCAGGCGTCGACGGGGTCGCCGAGGCGCTTCTTCGACTCGCGGAACTGCCGGAGCAGTTCGGCCCGGACGTACGGGTACCGCACCCGGGTCGGCGAGTAGGTGTACCAGGAGAACGACGCCCCGCGCGGGCAGCCGCGCGGTTCGTACTCGGGCAGGTCGGCACCGGCCGTGGGGTAGTCGGTCTGCTGCGACTCCCACGTGATGATGCCGTCCTTGACGTACACCTTCCATGAGCACGAGCCCGTGCAGTTGACGCCGTGGGTCGAGCGGACCACCTTGTCGTGACTCCACCGGTTCCGGTAGAACGCGTCGCTCTCGCGGCCACCCTGCCGGTGGATCTCCCGGTTGTCCTCGGTGATCCGCGCCCGGGGCTGGAAGAGCTTCCGGGTTCCGATGAGCGCGTCGACCAACGCGTTGTCGGGTCCGGCCGATTCGGTGGTGGTCATGAGAGTGCCTCCTCAGCGGCAGAGTCCGGGGTCTCCTCGGCGGGAGCCCCGGCGGAACGGGCGGGACGGGCGGTCGCAGCGGCCGGCTGACCGGCCCACACGGCGACGAGCATCGCGAACACGGTGGCCATGGCGAGCAGGGCGATCCCCGTGGAGTAGTCGCCCCGCTGGACCCACATGAAGCCCAGCAGGAGCGGCGGCACGAAGCCGCCGAGGCCGCCGGCGGCGCCGACGAAGCCCGTGATGGATCCGACGTCGGCGGGATCGGAGCGCTTGGCGATGAGCGCGAACACCCCGCCGGACCCGAGCCCGAGGCCCGCGGCCATCCCGATGTAGCCGACCGTGCCGACCGGGATGAGCGAGGGCGCGTCCTGCCACATGTGCAGCACGATCACCACGATCGCCATGACGGCCACGACCGCGTACCCCACGAGCAGGGTCGTCGTGGCGCCGATCCGGTCGGAGAGGATGCCGCCGAGGGGTCGCATCGCGACGGCGACGATGACGAAGCCCGCCATCCGCAGCGACGCGTCGCCGATCGAGACGTCGTACCAGTTGTGGAGCAGGGTCGGCAGGTACACCGAGAACGCCACGTACCCGCCGAAGGCGACCGCGTAGAGGTAGCAGGCCTGCCAGGTGAGCCGGATCCTCGCGACGTGGGCGAGCTGGGAGATCATCGACTTGGTCGCGGGCGCCCAGGTGGGCGCGTTGCGCATCATGGTCCAGGCGGCCAGGGCGTAGACCGCGAGCACGACGGCGACGAGCACGAACGGGGCGACCGAGCCGACGTTCTTGAACAGCGGCACCGTGACGAATGCGCTGATCGCGGTTCCGCCCATGCCGATCCCGTATACCCCCGTGGCCATTCCGCGCTTTTCCGGGGGGAACCAGCTATTGACGTACGGCACCCCGATCGAGAAGGTCGCCCCGGCGATTCCCAGGAAGAATCCGCCGACGAGGAGCGTGCCATAGGTGTATTGCCCGATGAATCCCACGAAGAGCACGGGCACGATCGTGATGATCGACAGCAGCGGCATCATGACCCGGCCGCCGAAGCGGTCGGTCAGGGCGCCGATCGGGATCCGCCCGAGCGAGCCGACGATCACCGGCACCGCGACGATGAGGGCGGGGCTGGAGACCATGCCCTCGCTCACGAAGAGCGGCCCGAGCGGGCTGAGCAGCGCCCACGCCCAGAAGTTGACACCGAATCCGAGCGTCGCCATAATTAATGCGACGCGACGATTGCGTAAATGCGTGGAGTCTGGGGTGGTGGTTCCGCTCGAGGACATCGACTCTCCAGGGGAAAACAGGAACGCGCTCGATCAGAGCACTGAGGACTCACGCTAGTTACGCTCTGTTGCCTGGCCCTAGGCTATAGGTCCCAGAGCGAGCTGTCAGGGCCTCGCTCGGGCACGACGGCGCGCTCAGGCTCCCGAGTTGAACAGCAGCCCGAGCGCGTAGGTCGCCGCCGCCGCGCCCCAGCCGATCGCCAGTTGCCGCAGCGCGCGCAGCGCCGGCGGCGCCCCGGAGAGCAGCCCGACGATCGAGCCGGTGATCACCAGCGCCAGGCCCACGAGCGCGGCCGAGACGACCACGGCCGCCATGCCGGTCATCCCCACGAGGTAGGGCAGCACGGGGATGATCGCCCCCATCGAGAACAGCAGGAACGAGGACAGCGCCGCCGACCAGGCGGAGCCGATCTCCTCGTGATCGTCCGCCTCGTGGTCGCCGGCGAAGTCGAGCCGGGCGAGCACGTCCTCGGCGTGGGCGTCCGCCTCGTGCGCGGGCATCCCCCGGGCGCGGTAGACGAGGGCGAGTTCGTTGGCGTCGACGTCGAGGCCGGGCAGCGCCTCGTTCGCGGTGGGGCTCGGGCTGGAGGCGGCGAGCAGTTCGCGCTGCGACCGGATGGAGACGTACTCCCCCGCCCCCATCGACAGGGCCCCGGCGAGCAGGCCGGCCATGCCTGCGAGGAGGATGGCGACGGTGTCGACACCGGCGGCCCCGACCCCGAGCACGAGCGCGAGGTTGGAGACGAGCCCGTCGTTCATGCCGAAGACGGCGGCCCGGAACGAGCCGGACATGCGCTGCCGGCCCCGGGCCGCGAGGGAGCGGACGACCTCCTCGTGGATCCGCTCGTCGGCCGCCATGGTCGGCGTGGCGTGCTCGTCCTCGGCGTAGGCCGACCGGGACTCGGCCCGTTGCGCGAGGGTGAGCACGACGACGCCGTTGAAGCGACGCGCCATGAAGGTGAGCATCCGCGAGGCCAGGCTCGGGCGCAGCGGCAGGCCGATGTTGACGCCGAGCAGGTCCTCCCAGTGCGCCGCGTGCCGGCCCTCGGCCTCGGCGAGCTGGAGCAGGATGTCACGTTCCTCGCCGTGACGGCGCATCGCCAGTTCCCGGTAGAGCGCGGCCTCGGCCCGTTCCTCGGCGAGGTAACGGCGCCACCGGCGAATCTGACTGGCGCTCGGCCCGACGGAAGACGTGGTCACTGTGCCTAGTCTGCCAGTTCCGCGGCGCGCCTCGTCTGCCACACTGGGCGGGCCGGCACACCGGCCACCGCCGAGGAGGAGGACGACCATGAGATCCACGCTGACGTTCGCGCTCGGGGCGGGGGTGGGCTACGTGCTCGGGACCCGCGCAGGCCGGGAGAAGTTCGATCGAATGTCGGCGGCACTACGGCAGGCCTGGGAGACCCCGGCCGTGCAGGAGCAGTGGGGCCGGGCGAGCGAGCGAATCGCCGAGACGGTCCGGGAACAGCGTGCCTCCCTCACCGAGCGCGCCGTGCACGCCGCGAAGGACACCCTCGGGATGGCGCCGCCGCGCCGCCCGGACACGCCCGCGGGCTGACGCCGGCCGGCGCGTCGGACCCGCTGGGGCTCACCGGGCGCGTCACCTCCCGGGCTGCGCCGCCCGCGCGCGTCACCGCCCGCGTTTCGTCTCGAGTGGCCGGAGCAGTCGCGCGAGCGCCGCGACGCCGGGGAGCACGTCGGCCTCGCGTGGCATGGTCTGGAGCAGTTGATCCGAATGGACGACGCGGATCACCTCCCGCGCCCGGCCCACCAGGCGCTCCCACACCTCGCGATCGAGGATGGAGGCCGGTCCGCCGACCGCCTCGGCCAGGGTCGAGGCGACGACGCTGACGATCACCGCATCGGCCGGTTCGGTGCCGGATTCGGCGACCGCCTCGACCCGGACCGAGGGCATTCCCGCCGCCGCGAGCTCATCTCGCAGGAGGTCCGCCTGGTCCGACGTGAACGCCACCACGAGCACGTCCGCCGGCCTCGGTCCCGAGTCTCGCACCGCATGCCGGCCCAACTCCCCGGCGGGCTCGCGGCCCGAACGCTGATCCGAACCCCCACCCGAATGTCGGCCCGAATCCTGCCCCACTGCGGCCCCACCCTCCGGTCCGAGCAGCCGGTCGCGGATGGCCGCGGCCTCCTCCGGGGCGGTCGCGCTGCGATGACGGTGCGCCACCTCCTCCGACTCGATCCGCGGGCGCGACGCGGAGGCCGCCCACCCCGACCCGCCCCCGAGGCGCCGGGGTTCGGGCATGCCGTCGACCGCCGCGCTCTCGAGCCTCGCGCCCGGTTCGCCCGGTTCGACCGACTCACCCGGTTCACCCGGGTCGCCTGGTCCACCCGGTTCACCCGGGTCGCCTGGTCCACCCGACTCACCCGGTTCACCCGGGTCGCCTGGTCCACCCGGGTCACCCAGTTCGCCTGGTCCACCCGGTTCGCCCGGGTCTCCCAGCTCAGCCGGGTCGTCGCGATGGGCGAGCAGCCAATCGCGCAGCCGTTCGGTGGAGCGGCAGTCGTAGGCGTTGTACTCGGCCAGGTCGGCCAGCCGCTCGCGCCAGGTCTGCCCGTCCCCGCGCTGCCTGGCGCGGGTTGCCTCCTCGTAGACGAGGATCGATGCTCCCCCGTCGGTCACGGCCGAGTCGGTGCGCAGCTCCTCGCCCATGTAGAGCGGTTCGAGCTTCTTGAGGGAGAAGGAGCGCTGCGAGACGTGCACGCCGTGCTTGACCACGTCGTAGAGATCCACGAAGACCCCGGCGTCGAGCAGGTCGGTCACCTCCTCCGCGCCGACCCCGTGGCGCTGCGTGAGCCGTCGGAGCGTGGCGGGCTCGTAGAACGCGTAATGGTAGATGTGCATCCCGGGACGGGCCCGTCGCCGCTCCCGTACATAGTCGAGGAATCCCAGGAGCGCGCGCTTCTCCTCAGCGAGTGAATGAGCCCAGAAGGTCACGTAGTCGCTCGTATCGGCTTCCCTGATCCCGAAGAGGTATTCGAGTCCCCACTCCCGGCCGTCGTGCCACCACGGGTCCCCCTCGAAATCGAAGAAGAGGTCGCCTGGATCGGGCATCGGAAGCCGCGCGAGCACGCCGGGGGAATGCACCTCGGCGAACACGGTCACGTCGGCGCCGGCGGCCTCCGCCCGCTCCTGCCGGAGCTGCAGCCGGGCCTGGCCGCGGAGGCGGTCGAGATCGGCATGGTCGAGGTGGGGCACGGGCCCGTCCGTGGCGGCCAGCTCGTCGATCGTGCGGATGCCCGCACCGAGGAGGGCGGCGCGATGGTGGCGGCGCAGGCCCCAGACGAGGCGGACGTCCCGATGCTCCTCGATGCCCCGGCGACAGGGGGAGCAGTAGCCGCAGGACCACCAGGTCTCGTCGCCCCATTCGGGCCCCACATCCGCCCCGGCGCCGGTCGCGAGGAGTCGTTCGAGCCGCTCCCGGCGGAGCCCGGCCACGACCTCGAGATCCTCGAGGGCGTGGGTCGTGGCCGGGCCGGTGGATTCCACGACGGCCTCCGGGTCGAGCACGATGCCCGCCGCCCGGGCCGCGGCCGCGATGGCGCCGACGCGCACGAGGTCCTTGACCCGGGTCTGCCGGGCCGTGGTCACGAGTTGAATCCGATGACCCCGCGGCGTGGCCACGAGGAAGTCGGCACTCACCTGGAGTCCGTCGTGGAAGAAGGCGGCCCCCGCGACGACGGCGGCGCCCGAACGAATCGCGGCGATCGTTCGTTCCTGCTGCTCGACGTAGCCGCGTCGGGTGCGTTCTGCCCGCCCGATCCGGGTGAGGGCGGGCTTCGCGCCGCCCGCCTCCTCGACGAGTCGGGTCGCCACCTCCTCGCGGCGCTCGCGGGCGAGGGCGCCGATCCGCTCCCCGATCGTGCGGCCGCGCTCGGGCCGGCCGCCACGTCCGGCCCCACCAGCCTCACCAACCCCAGCGGCCCGAGCGGCCCCAGCAGCACGGCCTGCACGACCAGCGCTGCCGGCCGCACCCGCACGACCGGCATTGCCGCCCCGCAGCCGATCATGCAGTGCCGCCGCCTGGTGGAGGAGGCCATATTCGCACTCCTCCGCAAGGTCGGCGGCGGTGAGCACCAGCGTCTGGTCGAGTACGAACACGGTGTCTCTGCTTTCCGGACCGCTGGGGTCCCGGGTCGGTTCGGGGAGTGGACACAACGTATCCCGCCCGACCGACACGACCACGACCACGACCGCCACCACGACGCGTGCCCCCGTGCCGAGAGACACGTCCGCCCCTGGCCCGAGGCCCGCGCAGAGACGTGCTCCTGGCCGTGGCCCGTGACCCGCCCCGACAGCTGCCCCGAGACGTTCCCACGGACCCGCTCCGCCGCCCGGCCGCGCCGCCGGAGGCCGACCCGCCGGCGACCGACACGGGCGCGGGCGTCGGGCCGCTCGCGACCGGGCAGTCGCGCAGTTCCTCCCCCATCGCCCCGACCTCCTCGGAGCTGACGCCGAGCCCGTACGCCTCCTTGACGAGGATCTGTTGGACCACGTACGCGCACCGGTATCCGCGCGCGGGCGGCAGCCAGCCCGACGCGTCGGCGGCCCCCTTGGCCTGGTTCGCTGCGCCGTCCGTGGGAATGAGGTTGCTCACGTCGTTGGCGAAGCGCTGCGCACGCCCGCGCGGCCAGGCATGGGCGCCCTTGCGCCAGGCGTCGGCGAGCGCGATGAGATGATCGATCTGCACCTCCCGGCTCGTCCGCGGACCGCGCTCGAACGTGAGCATGGCGCCGGTGTACGGGTCCACGAACCAGCCTGAGTCCACGAGGCAGGGATTGCTCGGATCGACGGTCACGTCTTCGAGCCAGGCGGCGAGCACCCGGTTGCGGGTATCGCAGACCGCGCCGTCCGGGTCCTGCCAGGCGGGGCCGAAGAAGTCCCGCTCGTAGTCGTCGAGGTCGAGCGGGACCACGACGGGCAGCCGCCCGAGCGCCTCCTCCGCGACCGCCAGCTGTTCCTGCGCCACCGGGGTGGCGCCGTGGGGGCGAACGAGCATCCACCAGCGCGGGATCACGAGCGCGAGTGCGCAGGCGAGCAGGGCCGCGGCGATCACGGTCCCGGCCGTGCGCGCTCCGGAGCGGGATTCCTGCGCCATCGGGCCAGTGTGCGCGGCCTTCCCCGGCGGGTGCGCGGCCGGTGCGGGCACCTGTGGATTGCCCCGCAGCCTGGGGATCGCGCCGCGTCCCGGAGCCCGCGAGCACGGCACAATGGGTTCATGACCACCGACGCCGCGCCGCCGACGAACCGCCTGTGATCCACCGATGAGCCGGCAGTACAGCACGATCTCCGGGGAGGCCTCGGCAGAGATCGAGGTGAAGCGGTCCCGGTTCCGCTGCGACCTCACCCGGGTGGCGACCGAGGAGGCGGCCCGGGAGGCGATCGCCCGGGCCCGCGCCGAGTTCTGGGATGCCCGCCACCACTGCTCGGCCTTCGTCCTCGGCCCCGCCGGCGACCCGGACTCGATGGAGCGCAGCAGCGACGACGGCGAACCCGCCGGCACCGCGGGCGCCCCGATGCTCGAGGTGCTCCGCGGGGCGGAACTGCGCGACGTCGTCGCCGTGGTGACCCGGTGGTTCGGTGGCACCCTGCTCGGGGCCGGCGGGCTCGTGCGCGCCTATTCGGACTCCGTGCGGGCCGCGGTCGAGGTCGCCCCGATTCAGCGCCGGGAACTCGTGACCGAGGTCGAGGTGACCCTGGGCGAGGACGGCTACGTGCGCGCCGGCCGCCTCGAGGCCGACCTGCGGGCCCGCGGGATCGCGGTGCTCGACGTGGCCTACGCGGAGCGGGTCACGTTCCTGCTCGGAACCCCGGGTGAGCCGGGCGAGCTGGCCGCCCAGATCGCCGGGCTCACCGCGGGCACGGCGAACACGCGGGTGCGCCGCACCACCTGGGTCGACCGCTGAGCCGGCCCGGGCAGGCCGGCTGAACCCAACCGGGCCGACCCGCCACCAGGGCACAACCGTCGATCCTGCGATCGACCAGGGCCGAACCCGCACTACAGCGATCGACCAGGGCCAAACCCGCACTGCCACGATCGACCAGGGCCGAACCCGGGAAGTCGGTGGGGAAACCCCGGGTTTCACCCTGGTCGACCGCGATAGGCGCAGCGGGGGCCGACCGCGATAGGTCCAGCGGGGCCCCCGGGGCGGACCGCGATGGCCCGCCCCGGGGCGCGGCGCCACCGCCGGCGACCCGTGGCCGGCGCTATAGGCGCGCCCGGACCGCCTTCGTGGCACCGACGAGGTGCTCGAGGGAGGCGACCGTCTCGGCGTAGCCGCGGGTCTTGAGGCCACAGTCCGGGTTGACCCACAGCTTCCGCTCACCCACGGAGGCGAGCGCCGCCGTCAGCAATCCCTCGATCTCCTCGGCGGAGGGCACGCGCGGGGAGTGGATGTCGTACACGCCCGGGCCGATGCCGCGACCGAAGCCGGAGCCGGCGATCGCCGGGAGGATCTCCATCTTCGAGCGGGCCGCCTCGATCGAGGTGACGTCCGCGTCGAGGCCGTCGATCGCGCCGATCACCTCGCCGAACTCGGAATAGCACAGGTGGGTGTGGATCTGGGTGGCGTCCGCGGCGCCCGCGGTCGCGAGCCGGAACGAGCGCACCGACCAGTCGAGGTAGTCGGCCTGGGCGGCCTCCCGCAGCGGCAGCAGCTCACGCAGCGCCGGCTCGTCCACCTGGATGATGCCGATCCCGGCGGTCTCGAGATCGGCGATCTCGTCGCGCAGGGCGAGGGCCACCTGGTTCGCGGTCTCGGCGAGCGGCTGGTCGTCGCGCACGAACGACCACGCGAGGATCGTCACCGGGCCGGTGAGCATGCCCTTGACCGGGGCGTCCGTGAGGGAGTCGGCGTAGCTCGACCACTCGGTCGTGATCGGCGCCGGCCGCGACACGTCGCCCCACAGGATCGACGGGCGGGTGCAGCGCGAACCGTAGGACTGCACCCAGCCGTTCTGCGTCACCGCGAAGCCGTCGAGGTGCTCGGCGAAGTACTGCACCATGTCGTTGCGCTCGGGCTCACCGTGCACGAGCACGTCGATGCCGAGTTGGGTCTGCAGCTCGATCACGCGACCGATCTCCGCGCGCATCTCGTCGGTGTACTCGGCCTCGGTGATCTCGCCCTTGCGCAGCTTGGCGCGCGCCTGGCGCAGCTCGGTGGTCTGCGGGAAGGAGCCGATCGTGGTCGTCGGCAGCGCCGGCAGGTCCCAGGTCTGATCCTGGACGACGACGCGGCTCGCGTACGGGGTGCGGTCGAAGTCGGCGTCCGTGAGGTTCGCGAGCCGCTCCCCCACGGCGGGCACGTGCACGCCCGCGGCGGCCTCGCGGTCGTCCCGGGCGGCCCGCGCGGCGGCGAACTCGGATGCCGCGGCCTCGGGGCCTGCGGCGAGTGCGAGCACCTCGCCCACCTTCTCGTCGGCGAAGGAGAGCCAGCTGCGCAGCTGCTCGGGCAGGTCGGGCTCGTCGGTCGTCGTGTGCGGCACGTGGAACAGGGAGGTCGACGTGCTCACGGCGACCGGGACGCCGTCCCCTGCGGCCGAGCGGAGTGCGGTGAGCTTCGCGTGGGCGGCGTCGAGGTCGGTGCGCCACACGTTGTGGCCGTCGACGAGGCCGGCCACGAGCGTCGTGCCGGCGAGCGCGGCCCGCAGGTCCGCGTCGATCTCCGGCAGGCCGCCCTTGACGAGGTCGAGCCCGATGGCCTCGACCCCGGTGCGGGCGAGCGCCGCGAGCGCATCCCGGCCGAGCGTGTCGTAGGAGGTGGACACGAACAGCGCGGGCCGCTCGGTCGTCTCGATCGCTGCGAGGGTGGCATAGGCCTCCTCCGCGGCGGCGAGCACCTCGGCCCGGTCGGCGTCCCACGTGTCCGAGACCAGGGCGGACTCGTCCAGCTGGACCCACTGCGCCCCGGCGGCGGCGAAGGAGCGCAGCCAGGCGGCGTAGGCGGCCACGAGGTCGTCGAGGCGGGAGAGCGGGGCGAAGCCCTCGGGGGCGTCGTCCGCTGCCTTGGCCAGCAGGAGGAAGGTGAGCGGGCCGACCACGACGGGGCGCTGGGCCACGCCGGCGGCGATCCCCTCGGCGACGGCGTCCGCCGAGTCGCTCGCCACGAGCGCGAACTCGGTGTCCGGGCCGACCTCGGGCACGAGGTAGTGGTAGTTCGTGTCGAACCACTTGGTCATCTCGAGGGGGGCGAGGTCGCCCGCGCCGCGGGCCACGGTGAAGTGGCCGGCGAGGTCGAGCGCGCCCGTGTGGGAGTCGCCGGCGCGCAGGTGCGCGAACCGGGACGGGATCGCGCCGAGCTGGGAGGCGGCCGACCACACCTGGTCGTAGTAGGCGAAGTCCGCGGGGATCGCGGCCGGTTCGCTCAGGCCCGCGGCCTGGAGGCGCCGGCGCGTGCCCTCCCGGAGCCCGGCGGCCGTGACGGTCAGGTCCTCGGCGCTGCTGCGCCCGCCCCAGAAGGATTCGAGGGCGCGCTTGAGTTCGCGGCGGGGCCCGATCCGGGGGTAGCCAAGGATCGTGGCCGCCGGGAACGGGGTGGTGGGCTGGGGCTGCTGGGACATTCGTCGACCTCGGTGACTCGGTGTGAACGGTGGGTGATCAGTGGGTGATCAGTGGCTGATCGGGGGGTGGTGGGTGTGGGCGGTGCGCGCGAGCGGCTACCGGTGGGCGGCGCTCGTGGACGGGGCCGGTTCCCGCAGGCCCGCACCTCGAAGGAGGTCGAGGGCCGCGCGGGAGGTGTTGAAGGTGTACAGGTGGAGGCCCGGTGCGCCGACGGCGAGGAGTTCCTCGACCAGTTCGATGCTCGCGGCCAGCCCGATGCGGTACTGCTCGTCGGCGTCCCGGGCGGCGCTCAGCCGGAGCTCGAGCGCCTCGGGAACGGGCACCCCGGTCAGCTGGGTCAGCCGCTGCAGCCGGGCCAGGTCGGTCAGGGGGATGACCCCGGGCACGATCGGCAGCCGGATCCCGGCAGCGCGGGCCGCCTCGACGTGGGCGGCGTACTCCGGCGCCGAGTAGAACAGCTGGGTGATCGCGAAGTCCGCCCCGGCCTCCTGCTTGGCGTGGAGGGCCTCGAGGTCGCGGGGCGCGGCGAGCACGCTGCCCTGGGCCGCCTGGAACGTGCGGGCGGGGTAGGCGGCCACGGAGATGCTCAACGGCCGGGGCTGCCCTTCGGCCAGTTCGAACCGCTCCGATTCGATCTCCCGCAGCAGGCCGACGAGTTCGGCCGCGCGGGTGAGCCCGCGCGGGTGCGGCTCCCACGGCGCGCCGCCGGTCGGCGGATCCCCCCGGAGTGCGAGGACGTCGCGAACGCCGTCCTCGAGCAGTTCCTCCACGGTCACCCGCAGCTCCTCGCGACTGGCCCCGACGCAGGTGAGGTGGGCGATCGGGGTGACGTCGGTCTCGGCGAGGATCTGACGGATGAGCCCGCGGGAGGTCGCATGCGTGCGGCCTGCGGCGCCGTAGGTCACGGAGAAGAAGTCCGGACGCGCGGCGGCGAGCTCGGCCACGGTGCGGGTGAGGCGCTCCTGCGCGGCCGGACTGCGCGGGGGGTAGAGCTCGAAGGAGACCCGCGGCGTGGTCCCGGGCACGCTGAAGAGGCCGGCGGTGCTCATCGATCCCCCGGGCAGCGGCGGGCAGGTCGGGCGTCGGTCGACATCGATTCCTCCATCGAACCTGGCGTTAGCACCTGCCCCGGGCACGGGGTGGTTGCTGCGGCATCAGCGAGCCAGGACTCTCCGCCGCTCTGGATGGGATGTCTCGAGCGTACGTGCCCGATCCGCGACCATCGCGCCTGGACGAAACCGTCTCGCCATCTGGAATCGGGGCGGCCAGGCCGGGGGAGGGCAGGATCGGTGGACCGGCCGCCCTGCCGGCCGACCCCGGTCACACGGTGACGACGCGAAGCTCTCCCAGTTCGGCGAGCGGCCCATAGTCCGCATCCCGTGTGTAGACGGCGAGTCCGTTCGCCCGCGCGACCGCGGCGATCCACAGGTCGTTCACGTTGACGCGCCGTCCGCTCTCGGCCAGCCGAACCCTCATCCGCGCCCAGTGCGCCGCTGCGGCCGCGTCGATCGGGAGCGCCACGAGCGCCGAGACCCGTGTCAGGGTCGCCAGCCGGCGGGACCGGATCGTCTGATCGCCTGCTGCGAGGACTCCGGCCTCCAATTCGGCGAGTGTGATGACGGAGACGTACCCCTCCTCCGGGAGTGACGACGCCTCGAGCCGGCGCCCCGACTCGTGCGCGATCAGGACGCTCGTGTCGAGCAGGCCCCGCTCGTCTCGATCGGGCACACCGGGTTGCTTCACGATCACGCGATCGGTCCGAGGTCGTCGGTGGTCTCGCCTGCGAGGATCGAGAGCTCGTCGCGGAGAGCGGGATCGGCCTGGCCGGCCAGGAGCAACTCCGCCAGCTCGGCACGGGAGAAGAATGCGGGCCGCGTGGGGGCGGCGGGGCTGATCTCGGCCACCGGACGACCGTGCTGTGTCACCGTGATGCGCTCGCCCTCGGTCACGCGCCGCAACACGTCACCGGTGTGATTTCGCAAGTCTCGGGACGCGACGTTTGCCATGTGCGCAATCGTAGCCGACTGCGCACGATCGCGGGAGAGCACCTCGCCATCGCCCCCGGGAGTCGTTCGGCACGGGGACTCCCAGCGGACCGTCACCATGGGCCGCGGGGCACCTGCACGGCCCACGCGCTCGCCGAAGCCGGCGGGTGATACCGCGACCCGGCGCGCAGACGCCGGGGGATACTGAAGGAATGACGGGCGACGGCGACGTACTCCACTGGACCGAGGGCCACCTGGGCCGGATCCGCCTCAACCGGCCGCGAGCGCTCAACGCGGTGTCGTCGGCGATGGTCGAGGAGGTCTCCGCCGCCCTGGCCCGCTTCGACGCCGACGATCGGGTCCGTGCCGTCGCGCTCGACGGCGCCGGGGAGCGCGGGCTGTGCGCGGGCGCCGACGTGCGATCGATCCGCGCGGGCGCCCTCGACGGCAGCGCCGATCCGGTGGCGTTCTGGGAGCGCGAGTACGCGCTCATCCGATCCCTGCTCACGCCGGCGACGCCGCTGGTCGCGTTCATGGACGGCATCGTCATGGGCGCCGGCGTCGGCCTCTCCGCGTACGCCGGGCTGCGGCTCGTGACCGGCCGCACCCGCCTGGCCATGCCCGAGACGGGGATCGGCCTGTTCCCCGACGTCGGCACCCTCTTCCCGCTCTCTCGCGCGCCCGGGGAGATCGGCACGCACCTGGCGATGACCGGTGAGGTCGCCACGGGCGCCGACGCGATCGCGCTCGGCCTGGCCGATGCGCTCGTTCCCGCATCGATATGGGACGACGTGTGCGCGCGTCTGGCGGGCGGCGCGGCGGTCGCGCAGGTGCGCGCCGAGCTCGTGTCCGCCGAACCGTCCGAACCATCCGAACCCTCGGAATCATCCGAACCCGCCGCACTATCTGAACCATCTGAACCGTCCGAACCCGGGGCCGCCGCCCCGCTCGTCGAGGCGACGTGGATCGGCGAGTGCTACCGGGGCGGGGACCCGGTCGCCATCCGCGACCGACTCCGCTCCCACCCGCACCCCGGAGCCCGGGCCGCGGCCGAGGTGCTCGACACCCGGTCGCCGCTCTCGGTCGCGGTGGCCCTGGCGGCGCTGCGCCGGGCCGCACACTGCCGCGGCGTCGAGGGCGTGATCGAGCGGGACCTGCGGATCGCGCGGGCGCTCATGGATCGGCCGGACTTCAACGAGGGGGTCCGGGCCCTGCTCGTCGACAAGGACCGCGCCCCGCGCTGGGAGCACGCGGACCTCGCCGAGGTGGACCCGGCCCTCGTGGCCGGCATCGTCGGGCCCTGAACTCGCAGTGATCTTCATTCCACTAACCGGACTCCGCGTGACCACCACGCGAGAACTTGACATGATGGCGGTTGCGTTTTTGCACTGCACGCGACTGTGATTGGCTGAAACATGACCTCTGCAACCGAAGATCCCGTGCTCGTCGAGTCCGCGGGAGCGACCCGAACCGATCGCGACTCCCTCGGCCCGGTCGAGATTCCGGCGACCGCCTACTACGGCGCCCACGCGGCCCGCGCCCTCGAGAACTTCCCGATCTCCGGCCGCCCCACGCACACGATCCCCGAGCTCGTCATCGCCCTCGCGGAGGTCAAGAAGGCCGCCGCGCTGGCGAACGGCGAACTGGGCGCGCTGAGCGCGGAGAAGGTCCCGGCGATCGTCCAGGCGTGCGAGGAGATCGTCGCGGGGCGGTGGCACGAGGAGTTCGTCGTCGACTGCATCCAGGGGGGCGCGGGCACGTCGTCCAACATGAACGCGAACGAGGTGATCGCGAACCGGGCGCTCGAGCTGCTCGGCCACCCCCTCGGCGCCTACGACGAGCTCCACCCGCTCGACGACGTCAACCGCAGCCAGTCCACGAACGACGTGTTCCCCACGGCGCTGCACATCGCCGCGTACCGTGCCACGGGCCGGCTGCTCGAGGCGATGTCCGCGCTCGAACTCGCCTTCGAGGAGAAGGCGGCCGAGTTCGCGACCGTGCTCACGATGGCGCGCACGCAGCTGCAGGACGCGGTGCCCATGGCGCTCGGGCAGACCTTCGCCGGCTTCGCCGCCGGCCTGGCGACCGACCGCGCCCGGGTGACCACGGCGCGGGAGAACCTCGCCGAGATCAACCTCGGCGGCACCGCGATCGGCACCCAGATCAACACCCCGGCGGGCTACACCGCCCGCGTGACCGAGCTGCTGCGCGAGATCACGGGCATCGAGCTGCGCTCGGCCGACGACATGATCAACGCCACGAGTGACCTGGGCTCGTTCGTGGAGCTGTCCGGCGCGCTCAAGCGCACGGCGGTCAAGGTCTCGAAGATCAGCAACGACCTGCGCCTCATGTCCTCGGGCCCGCAGACCGGCCTGGGCGACGTGCAGTTGCCCGCGATGCAGGCGGGCTCCTCGATCATGCCGGGCAAGGTGAACCCGGTCATCCCCGAGGTCGTGAGCCAGGTCGCCTTCGTGGTCATCGGCAACGACGTGACCATCTCCATGGCCGCCGAGGGCGGTCAGCTCCAGCTCAACGCCTTCGAGCCGGTGATCATCGCGAAGCTGTACGAGTCGATCACCCAGCTGACCCGCGCCATCCGGACCCTCACCGAGCGGTGCGTGCGCGGGATCACCGCCGACCAGGAGCAGCTTCTCGGCCGCGTGCACCGCTCGGTCGGGCTCGCCACGGCCCTGACGCCCCTCATCGGATATTCGGCCGCCGCGACCCTGGCGAAGGAGGCGCTCGCCACGGGCGCCAGCCTCGTCGACCTCGTGCTGCGCGACGAGCTCGCCACCGCCGAGCAGCTCGAGGCCGCACTCCAGGCCGATCGGCTCGCCCGCCCGCACGCCTGAGTAGCAGCGTATGGACGACGCCCGCTCACCTCGCGAAGGTGAGCGGGCGTCGTCGTCCATCTGCCGGCGAACGCGCGCTCGATCCTGGTGGCCGATGCGCTTCAGTACGCGCAGCGCAGCGGCGCGTGCGTCGATCTCGTAGGACGCGGCGCTACCACCCGAGATCGGCCTCGACCTGCTCCCAGGGAGTGGTCGGCCCGTCCTCGGCCATGGCCGCGTCGAAGGCGGCGATGTCATCGAGCTCCTCGGCGGCGTCCACGAGCCGCTCGTACTCCGCGGGGCTGAGGACGATCGCCTGAGGCTCACCGGCGAGGCGGACTCAGCCGGTGACGCCGGCGCGGATGAGGCCGACTCCGGCCGTGACGAGCCCGGCCGTCAGGCAGAGGGCGCCGACCCACACCAGGGCGATGAGCCGGTTCGGGCGCTGCGGATCGCGACCGAGCACGGAGAGGAAGAACCCGGCCGGCATGAGGATCGCCGCGACCGGGACCCCGAGTCTGGCCACGGTCATCCAGGCGCCGTCGAGCCGTGCGGCGTCGATGAGGCCGAGGATGGCGATGCTCAGCACGAGCAGGACGCCGGCATGGGCGTGTCCGGCCCGGAAGAAGCTCGTCTGCAGCGCGTTGGCGTCGTGGTGGCCACGGCTGACCCGGGTGAGGAACCAGCCTCCCGACTCCACCGTGACGAGCGCGAGGAGGAGGATGCCGGCAAGCAGGAGGGTGGAGGGGTTCATGCGAGGCTCCGATAAGATAGTGAGACTATCCAGGGTAGATAGTTCCCCTATCCTTGTCGAGGCCAATTCCATGCGCATCTCCGAACTCGTCGCCGAATCGGGCGTCCCGCTGCCCACCGTCAAGTACTACCTGCGCGAGGGGCTCCTGCCCGCCGGGGAGGCGACCGGGGCGCGCAGCGCCGCGTACGGCGACCATCATCTGCGGCGCCTGCGCATCATCCGCGCGCTCGCCGAGGTCGCCGGGCTGCCACTGGGGCGCATCAGGGTGATCGTCGCGCTGATCGACCATCCCCGCGACGATCTGTTCGACGCCCTCGGTGCCGCGGTCGCCGCGCTCCCCCCGCAGGTCGACACGGCCGCGGACTACCCGCGTGCCCGCGCCGCGCTCACCCGGCTCGGGCAGCTCTATGATCCGCAGTACGCCGCGGTGGCGCAGCTCGAGGAGGCGCTCCGAGCGGCCGACGAGGCCGGGCTGCCCATCTCCGATGCCCGCATCGACGCCTACGGCGGCGCGGTGCGCGCCCTCGCCGAGTTCGATCTCGACCATGCCCCGGAGCCCGCGGACGCCTCGGCCGTCGTCGAATACGCCGTGCTCGGAACGGCACTGTACGAGCCGGTGCTGCTCGCGCTGCGCCGGCTCGCGCATCAGCACCTGGCGGCGGAGCGCTGGCGGGCACCGGAATCCTGAGCCCGGAAGCGACCTGGGTCGGCTCGACCCTCCGGGGTGGGGTCCCGACGGCCCAGTCAACCCAGTCAGTCCGGGCAGCCCGAGTAGGCCGTGTCGGCCGTGTAGCCCGCGCGGCCCGGCAGACCGCTCGGCGCGCTCAGCCCACGGCCTTGAGCCCGACGATGCAGCCGACGAGGCCGCAGATGAGGAGCAGCCGCACGAGGGTCACGGGTTCGGCGCCGGTGATCATCGCGTAGACGACCGTGAGCGTCGCGCCGATGCCCACCCAGACGGCGTAGGAGGTCCCCGTGGGCAGGGTGCGCATCGCGTAGGCGAGCCCTCCCATGCTCACCACGAGGGCGCCCGCGAAGATGAGGGTCGGCACGAGCCGGCTGAACCCCTCCGACTTGCCGAGGGCGGTCGCCCAGACGGCCTCGAAGGCGCCCGAGACGATGAGAACGGTCCATGCCATGACGAACTCCCGACCTGCCGTCTTGTCGCGCACCGGGTACGGCAGCCTCGTCCGGAGAACCTGGTCGGCTCCGCATCCATCGTGGCACAACTCGAGCCTGCGAAGAGGGGTCGGGCGAAGCAGGACGGCGGCGACGGCACGGTGGGGCGCGGCCGGCCGGGTAGGTGGACACCGGATGCCGTCGACCGCGGCGCCGCGGGCTGCACCGAGCCTGCGGCCGGGGGCTACTCGGGCGGGATGCGCTCGAGCGTGGATCCCTTGTGTGCGGCGACGTGATCGGTCTTGTCGGAGGCGATCTCGTACTGCGGCTCGTCCTCGGACGCGCGGCGGTTGTGCCCCTTATAGGTGAAGTCGCTCGTGTGCACCCTCGTGATCGTGCCGGTCACGTGCCCCGCCTCGGAGTTCCAACGCACGTGATCGCCGACCTCGAACCGCTCGCTCATGATCGCCTCCCTCGTAGTTCGGGACCCTTCGACCGTATCGCCGCGCGGGCCCGGGCGGGAAGGTCCCCGGCGAGTCCGCGGCGGCCCGCGATTCCGCGCGGGCGCACCGGCGGTCGACCGCTCAGGCGGCGGCGAGCTCCTCCACGGCCGACAGCACCGGATGGCCCAGGCGCGTGAGGGTCCAGGCGATCTCGCTCCCGGCGATCGAGTCGGCGTTGTAGTCGACGTGCACCTGGTTCGTGGAGAACCGCACCGACACGTGGCGCACGCCCGGCGCCCGGCCGAGGACCCCCTCGATCGTCGCGATGCAGTCGGCGCATGTCATCGGCTGGGTCGTCAGGGTGAGTGTGTGCATGGCTTCCTCCCGGTGCCTCTCGACTGCCTCTCGTCTCGGCGGCGTCACCCACCAGTGGAACCCATTCCCGACCCCGGCGCCTTGATCCGGGTCAAGTGCGCCGGCCGTGGGCACGAGCGCGCCGCTACGCTCCATCAGATGCAGCCCGACGTGCTCCGGGCCGGCCCGCGCGGCCGGCGCCTGTGCCTCGAACTCGCCGGCACCCTCGACGACGGGATCCGGGAGTCGATCTTCTGGCGCGCCGACGAGCGGGAGGAGTCGAGCGGCACGGCGATGCTCACCTTCAGCCGGGGAGGGCGCCGGCTCCACCACCTCCTGCGGCTCCTGTACCGCCTCCCCGGCGGCCGGGCGATCATGCGGTGGCGGGCGAACGCGGCGGTCGCGGCCATGTCCGCCGAGGCGCCGAGCCTGACCGAGCTGGCGGGACTGCTCGAGTCGGTGCCGCTGCCCGCCGGCGGCCCGGACCCGGACGCGCTCCATGCGGCACTCGTGGCCGCCGTCGGTTCCGCGATGTACTGGCAGCCGCCCGACGGGACGGACGTGCTCGCCGCCGAGCCGCAGCTCCGGGCCGGCCTGCACCGCATCGCCGCCTGGGCCGCCCCCGCCGCCCCGGCATGGTGGACGGCGCCGGCCCCCGGAGAGCAGCACACGCTCGGCTGGTGGGGCCACGATCCCCGCGAGGCGAGCACGCCGATCGGCGAGTGGCGGGCCGGGACGCTCGCGGCCGAGGAGGAGGCCCGGCGCGAGTATCCAGCGGAGGTGACGGCCCCCTATTCGGGCACATGGTGGTCGTTCCCCGACGGCGTCGCCGGTTGCCGCGAGGTGGACGGCGCCCCCGCGGGTCTCGACCTGGAGGAGGACATCGGCGGCACGGAGGACGTCACCGTGCACGAGCTCCGGCTCCCCACCGGCGCGCGGATCCTGGAGGTCGACTCGCCGCGCGTCTGGGCCGAGCTCTGCCGCGCCCACCCGCTCGAGGTGACCGCCTCCCGTCGCCACGACTGGTACCGGGTGACCGGCCGGGACGGCCGCTGGGTCATCCCGGACTGGGCCGCCGTCGCCGGCGAGTGGGACGGCGTCCACCTCACCGTGGCCGCATACCTCGCCGGCGCGACCCGCGCGCTCGACGTCGACGAGTCCACCGCGAGCCTCATCGCCGGCTGGACGCCGGACTACACCCGCTGGCTCACCGGGCCGACTGGCGGCCCGGAGATCGGCCCGCCCGTCACGTGGCGATGGAGCGAGGACGGCGGCTACCGCCCGGATGGGCGGCCGATGCCGACATGAACCGGCATGAGTCGGGGCCCGCACTAGGCTGAGCGGGGCACACGCGCCCGCGGGCCCCGGACGGAGCAGAGGAGCCACCCGAGTGGAGAACCTCGACGACGTCATCCGCCTGCTCGACCTGCTCGGGGTGTTCTTCAACGCGATCCTCGGCGGTGTGCTCGCCCGCGCCCACCGGCTCGACGCGGTCGGCTTCGCGGTGCTGGCGATCCTGTCGGGGCTCGGCGGCGGCATCATTCGCGATACGCTGCTGCAGGCGGGTCCACCGGTCGCACTCACCGACACGTGGTACCTGCTCGTCGCCCTGGTGGGGGCCGGGGTCGCGTTCGCCATCCGGGTCGAGGGCCGGATCTGGGACAGGGCGTTCGCCCCCATCGACGCCCTCGCTGTGGGGTTGTGGGCCACGGTCGGCGCCCAGAAGGCCCTCGGGGCCGGCCTCGGGCCGATGCCCGCGATCCTACTTGGGGTGATCACGGCGGTCGGAGGCGGCTTCACCCGAGACGTCGTGCTGCGGCGCATCCCCGGAATCCTCGGGGGCACGCCCCTGTACGCCACGTGCGCGTTCGCGGCCGCGCTCGTCATGGTGCTGTTCTCCTACACGGACGCGGTGACGCTCGGTTCCCTCGCCGCGACCGTGGTCGGCACCGCGTTCGTGCTCCTCGCCCGCCATCGCGGCTGGATGCTTCCGCCGGGCGCCGGTTGGAAGCCGCCCCGCCCGAGGGCGCCGGGCTTCCGGCGCGGCCGGAGGCCGATGGACGACGCGGCGTGAATCCCACAGGCACCTCACCGGCGCGGGCCGGTAGCCCCGCCCACCGTTTCGACTCGAGGCCGCTCCCGGTTCGATAAGGTCGGTCGACACCGGCGTCAACTGTCGACGTCGGTCCCCTCGCGAGCAGGGGTACTCGAAGAAGAGGAGAGAAGAGTGTCGATCATGAAGAGGATGATGCGCAGGGGGGGGTAGTTGTTGTTGGCCTTGCGCTCATGGCCGCCGTACCGACCGCGGCGAGCGCAGATTCACCGATCCAGCCCCTGGCGTCGTCGACGCGGCAGTGCACGAACATGGGCCAGATCTTCGGTAGCAACAACAGCACCTCGGCCGTGACGAGCAGTAACAACTGCGGACAGATCGGCGTCCGAGTCCACTACGTCCACCCGGGCGGATCGACCTGGAAGCCATGGAAGTACCAGTCGTCCGGGACGGTGGAACAGTTCGCGACCAACATCACCCAGAGTCAGCACTTCGGCGCGAACTACGGGACGTTCACGCTCAACCGCTGAGCCGCCGCCAGTTCTGCGGCCCGGGGCCCGTTCTCCCGCCGCAGACCCGGCAGCGCCGTGCACGGCGACCGACAGCAGAGACACCTCAGAGGGCATGTAATGACCGCGAAACAAGCAATGACCAGAAGGCTCGGTATTCCTCTGGCCGCCGTCGCGCTCCTCACCGCGCCGACCCTCTCCGGCTGCGGGAACGAGGCCGACGAATTGGAACCCGGCACCGTGGCGGTGACTAATCCCGACCCGCGGCCGATGATCCGCGAGTTGGAGGGCGTGCCGATGAGCCCCGAGCAGACCTCGGCGCTGGCCGACGCCGTTGTCACCGAGGAGGAATACCTCGCCGGCTTCGAGCGATTCCGCGCCTGCGTGCGTGACGGCGGCTTCGACCTCGAATCCGTCACACGCCACGGCCCGCTCGTCTGGTACGAGTACACGGAGGAAGCGCGTCCGACCGCCGACGAGTGCTACTGGCGCGAGTGGCAGGAATTGGACGGTTCGTGGCAGATCGGGCATCCCGACGCCACCGAGGAGTTCGAGGCATTGAACTACTGCCTGGAGCTCGATGGCCATCACACCGGCACCACGATCGAGGAGGTCGAGAAGCTCTTCGCCGAGTCCGGCCTGGATCGCCAGACGTGCATCGAGCAGTGGCTGGACAGCGGCTTGGCCTGGGGTGAGTGAGGTGAGCTCGTGATGCGTTCCGTATGGCGGATCGTGATCATCGCCGCCCTGTGGGTGATCCCCATCGCCGCCGTGGTGGTGGCGGTGCCGCTGGCCTCGCAGCGGGAGGAGGCGAGCGTGAGTGTCGATCCACCCGCTGTGGTGACCGTCGGCAGCCGCTCGATCGACAATGCCACCTCCGTCGAGGTCCAGGTCCGACACGCCGAGCCGGTGGTCGCCACCGCACCGATCGGCGGCACCGTGACCACGCTGCGCGCACCCGGACCCGTGGAAGTCGGGGACCAGTTATTCTCCATCGACGGTGTGCCGGTGCTCGCCTACCTCGGCTACCCGCTGTTCCGCGACCTGAGCTACGGGGATCGGGGTGAGGACGTCGCAGGTCTCGCCGATTTCCTCGTCACGCTGGGACTGCTCGATGAGCACGCGGCCGACGACCGCTACGGCGAGAGTGTCCGGGCGGCGGTCCGAGCGCTCCAGGACGATCTGGGGGTGCGGGTCGACGGGGTGTTCCGCGCCGCCTACGTCACCCGGATGCACCCCGAGCTCGATCCGACCGTCACCCACCTCGTCGAGGTCGGTGACGTCGTCGATTCCGGAGCCGCGGTGCTCGAGGGCGACCGGCCGGTCGCCGCCGTGACGATCACGTCCCCGGAGGGCGCCGCCCTGACCCGGCTCAGCGGCGAGCCGCTCGTGCTGCGCTTCCGCGACGTCGAACTGGATCTCCCCGATGCCCGCCCCACCGGGGTCCGGGCAGTGGACCTCGCCGAGGAGCTGGCCGAACTGGCCACGCGAGGAGACATCACTGGCGCCGGTGAGATGGGCGCATCGGGCAGCCTCCCGGAGGGCACGATCGCGTACGGCGGTGGCGTCGTGGCCCTGGCCGAGCCGGTCGAACGCGGCGTCGTGCCGGCGAGCGCGGTGCGCACCGATGCCGCGGGCGCCACCTGCCTCGTGGGTGCCGATGGCGTGACCATCGCGCTCAGCGAACTCACGAACGGCAATGAGCTGGGCACCGCCCTGGTGGACCGGGCGCTGGCCGGGACCGCCGTGCTCCGCGACGGTGGTAGCGGTGAGTGCTGAGGCCGTGCGGGTCGAGGTGCACGACGCGGCGATCGCCTTCGGCGATGACACCGTCTTCTCCGGACTGAGCGCGTCGTTCGAGGCGGGGCACGTCACCGCCCTCGTGGGTCCGTCGGGCAGTGGGAAGTCGTCGCTGCTGGCGGCGATCGCCGGCCACCAGCCGCTTGCGCGCGGCCGCGTCGAGATCCACCGCGGCGACGGCGCCGATCCCCACCGCCCCTCGGCCGCCCTGGTGGCCTGGGTGCCCCAGGGGTCCAACGCTCTGGGGCGACGCGACGTGCTCGACAACGTCCTCATCGCCTCCCTGGCCGACGGGCGCCCGATGTCGCGGGCCCGGGCCGTGGCGATGACGGCGCTGGACCAGGTCGGTCTGGCCGACCGCGCCTCGGAGCAGGCGCGGCGTCTCTCGGGCGGCGAGCTGCAGCGCGTGGCGCTGGCTCGTGCCCTGGCCTCGGGCCGGCCCCTCGTGCTGGCCGACGAACCCTCGGCCAACCTCGATGCTGCCAACACCGACATGGTCGCCGACATCCTCGCCCGCGTCGTGTCGCAGGCGACGATCATCGTCGCGACCCATGACCCGATCCTCGTCGAGGCCGCGACGGCGTCCGTGCACCTGCGTGGCGGCTCCCATGAGTGACGGCTGGCGGCTGCGGTACCTGGCGCGGGAGGCGGTGCGCAACGTGCTCGGACACGGCGCGCGGATGGCCCCGATGCTGCTGCTCGCCGTCCTGCTCGGTGCGGGCGCCGTGGCCTTCGCGGCCATCGAGACCGCCGCGCTGCGCACAGACCTCGACGACCTGGCCGCGCGCGGGCGCGGCGTCGCCGCCTACGCCTCGTCGGCCGCGGGTCAACCGGTAAGCATCACCCGCGCCTCCTGCGAATCGCTCACCGCTCAGCCCGGGGTGCTCGCCGCGGGGCTGGTCACCGACCCGGTCGAACGATCACTCGAACCCGGGGCGATCGAGATCATGACGCGCCGCGCCTCGACCACCCTGCTGCCCCAGCTCGCGCACACCGACGCGGTCATCGGCGCCCCGATCATCGACCGCGCCGGCACCTTCCGCACGCGCATCGACCAAACCCTGCTCGACGCCCAGACCGTGACCGAGCAGCGCGAGGGGCTCGGTGCCAGTCACTCGGTCTTCCTCGCGCTGGGCCCCGACGACACGAGCGGGCCGTACTGCCTTGCCGTGCTCGACCACTTCCTCGACGCCGCCACCATCGCCCCTGTGCACCTCGCCGCGCTCGACGTCGCCGGCGGGCCGTTGACCGCCACCGAGGCTCTCCGGGTGACGAGCGACCCGGTCGAGGCGTTCCTTGCCCGTCCCGCCCGATTCCTGCCACTGCTGCTCGGCCTGCTGGGCGCCGTCGCCACCGTCATCGGCTACCGGTTGCGCACGAGCGAGTTGGCCGTCTACCGACTCTCCGGCACCGCACGCGCCTCCATGCTCCAACTTCTCACCCTCGAGATCCTCACCATCACCGGCGCCGCCGCCACCTCCGCCACGGCAGCCGCCCTCACGTTGCGCGCTCACCTGCTCGACCCCGGCACCTCGGTGCTGTGGGGCCTGACGATGGCCGGCACCTGGGCCCTGGTCACCCTCATCGCCACGGCAGACCTGGCCGTTCGCCGGCCCACCGACCTGGCCAAGGACCGCTGATCCGCGGCCGAGCCGGAGTATGGACGACGCGGCCCGAGTCGGGCGACCAGCTCGCCTCTCGCGACGGCGCCGCCCGAGCCGAAGCCGGGCGACGCCGTCCATACGCCTGGATCAGCAGTCGATCGGATCGCGCACGATCGGGCAGGTCACGCAATGACCGCCGCCGCGGCCGCGGCCGAGCTCGGCGCCGACGATCGTGACGACCTCGATCCCGGCCTTGCGCAGCAGCGAGTTCGTGCGGGTGTTCCGGTCGTAGGTGACCACGACCCCGGGTTCGATGGCGACGGCGTTGTTGCCGCTGTCCCACTGCTGGCGCTCGGACTCGTACACGTCGCCGCCGGTGGGCACCTCGTTGAACCGGTCGAGGCCGAGGGAACCGGCGACGACGTCGAGGAAGCGCCGGTCGCCTTCGTCGGTCAGGTGCACGCCGCCGCCCTCGTCGGCGGGCCGCAGCGAGAAGGCGTGGATGCCGTCGACGATCGAGGGGAAGTAGGTGACGACGTCGCGGTCGGCGAACGTGAACACGGTGTCCAGGTGCATGGCCGACCGCAACTTCGGCATGCCGGCGACGATGACCCGCTCGGCTGCGCCGCGGGAGAAGAGCGCGGAGGCGACCTGGGTGATCGCCTGCCGGGATGTGCGCTCGCTCATCCCGACGAGCACGACGCCGTTGCCGATCGGCATGACGTCCCCGCCCTCGAACA
The DNA here is from genome assembly GCF_009660225.1 of Pseudactinotalea sp. HY158. Taxonomy (NCBI): domain Bacteria; kingdom Bacillati; phylum Actinomycetota; class Actinomycetes; order Micrococcales; family Cellulomonadaceae; genus Pseudactinotalea; species Pseudactinotalea sp. HY158. Next base: position 176,593 of record NZ_CP045920.1, on the reverse strand, counting down.
CCCCGCCCTCGAACGTCGCCTGGCCCCAGTCCTGCTCCGGATCGCCCCACCAGATCGTGGCGCCGGTGAAGTCGGGGTGGAAGGTGTAGATGAGCTTGTACAGCAGAGTCTCGTCGTGGCGGGCCGGCCAGTAGAGCGGGTTGAGGGTCACGCCGCCGTACAGCCAGCAGGTGGTGTCGCAGGTGTAGAGGGTGTTCGACAGCGGCCGCATGAGGTACTCGCGGCCGCCGAGCGACTCCCGGGCGAGGGCGACATAGGGCGAGCGCACCTCCTCCGGCAGGTCGTTCGTGGCGAGGCCGCCGATGAGGAACTCGGCCAGCTCCCGCGAGCCGAGGCCCTCGAGGAACGCGCGCGCCGGGCACGTCGAGGGTCCGGGCGAGCAGGTCGTGGAGTTCGACCACCTCGACGCCGCGGTTGGTCAGCTTGTTCACGAATTCGGCGCGATCGCCCATGCCGACTACTCGACCGGCGCGCGAATCGTCGTGACCGAACTCAAGGACCGCGTGATCCTCGAGAATGATGGTGGCTTCATCGATGGGCTGCCGGAGGACTACCTTCTCGCGGATCGGACACCGCGCCGGTACCGGAACCCGTTCCTGGTGGACGCGATGACCGAGCTGAACATGATCGACCACATGGGTTACGGGATCCAGCAGATCCACCAGTCGCAACGGAAGCGATTCCTGCCACTACCGGACTACGACCTGAGCCGGGGGGCGGTGAGGTTGACGATCTACGGCGCCGAGTTGAACGGGGACTACGGTCAGCTCCTCATGTCACGTCCCGATCTTCCGTTGGGTGATGTCGTCGCCCTGGACCGGGTCCAGGAAAACCAACCACTTCCCGTCGAAGCCGTCGCCAGACTGCGTCGGGCCGGACTCATCGAAGGGAGAACACCGAACCTTCGCGTCACCTCTCGCGTCGCGGCTGCCACAGGAAATCAAGCTGAGTTCATTCGGACTCGCTCCCAGGAGAAGCATTACGCGCTCCTTATTCGGGAGTTGCTCAGCGAGTACGGCCACGCGACGCGTCACGAGATCGACGACGTACTCGCCAAGTCCCTTCCAGAAGCGTTGACCGAGCAGCAACGTCGATCCAAGGTCTCGAACCTGCTGACCAAGATGCGGCGGGCGGGTGAGATCCGCAACTGCGGCACGCAGCAGAAGCCTCGCTGGGAGCTTGTTTACCACCCGGGACGAGAGCGCAACTAAGCAAGGTCTCTACACATGTCAGGATGTATCCGCGCAGGTCACAGCCATAGACCCTTGTTTTCTCAGGCAGCCACGAAAACAAGACTTAGTCATGACGGACCGGCACCGGCACCGATCCAGCAGACCGTCGCTTGCGGAACCGGGAGAGCATCGCACCGGTGGGCTCACCGGAGTATCAGCTCGCGCGACCTGCGAGAATGACCCGTTGTGAGCACCTCCGACCACGGCACCGCGGACCAGGGCCCGACCCGGCCCGGCGGCTCCGACGGCCCCCGCGACCAGGCCGGCGGGGCGGGCCGACGCGGCAACCGTCCGCGGCGGGGCGGACGATCGCGCGCCGGCACCCGCGGAGTAGGCGGAGTCGACCACCGCCGCTCCGGTCATCGGCCGCCGAGCGAACGGGTGCTCGCAGCCCGGCGCGCCGCGCTGCCGACGGTCACCTATCCCGAGGACCTGCCGGTGTCGGCCCGGCGCGACGACATCGCGGCCGCCATCAAGGAGCACCAGGTGGTCATCGTGGCCGGGGAGACCGGCTCGGGCAAGACCACCCAGCTGCCGAAGATCTGCCTCGACCTCGGTTACGGCATCGACGGCACGATCGGCCACACCCAGCCCCGCCGGCTCGCGGCCCGGACCGTGGCGGACCGGATCGCCGAGGAGCTCGGGGGCACCCTCGGCGACGCCGTGGGATACCAGGTCCGCTTCACCGACCGGTTGAGCGAGGGCACGCTCGTCAAGCTCATGACCGACGGGATCCTGCTCGCGGAGATCCAGCGCGACCCGCTGCTGCGCGCCTATCAGGTGATCATCGTCGACGAGGCGCACGAGCGCTCCCTCAACATCGACTTCCTCCTCGGGTACCTGCGCTCGCTGCTGCCCAAGCGCCCCGACCTCAAGGTGATCATCACCTCCGCCACGATCGACTCCGAGCGCTTCGCCGAGCACTTCGGCGCACCCGGCCGGCCGGCGCCGGTGATCGAGGTGACCGGCCGCACCTACCCGGTCGAGCTGCGCTACCGGCCGCTCGTGCCCGACACCGACGACGAGTCGGGCACCGGCGAGGCCGGCGACGAGGCCGGCGGCGGCGCCGGAGAGCAGTCCTGGGCGGACGACGACCTCGACCAGCCGAGCGCGATCTGCCGGGCGGTGGACGAGCTCATGGCGGCCGGGCCGGGCGATGTGCTCGTGTTCTGCTCCGGCGAGCGCGAGATCCGCGATGCGACCGAGGCGCTCGCCGATCACCTCGGCCCGCGCTACCGGCGCCCGGGCGAGGCGCGCTCGAGCGCCCACGCGGCCAGCGCCGTCGAGGTGCTCCCGCTGTACGCGCGGCTCTCCGCGGCCGAGCAGCATCGCGTATTCGAGGCCCACACCGCCCGGCGGGTCGTGCTCGCCACGAACGTCGCCGAGACCTCGCTCACGGTGCCGGGCATCCGCTACGTGGTCGACCCGGGCACGGCGCGCATCTCCCGCTATTCCACGCGGACGAAGGTGCAGCGCCTCCCGATCGAGCCGATCTCCCAGGCGAGCGCGAATCAGCGCTCCGGGCGCTCGGGGCGGGTCGCGCCGGGCATCTGCATCCGCCTGTACTCCCGCCGCGACTTCGACTCCCGCCCGGAGTACACCGAGCCGGAGATCCTGCGCACCTCGCTCGCCTCGGTCATCCTGCAGATGACGGCCCTCGGGCTCGGGGACATCGCGACGTTCGGTTTCGTCGATCCCCCCGATTCCCGGGCGATCCGCGACGGCGTGCAGCTGCTGCAGGAGCTGCGCGCGCTCGAGGAGGCGGCACCGCACGAGCCGGGCCCGCACCGGCTCACCGACGTCGGCCGCAAGCTCGCCCAGCTGCCGATCGACCCGCGGCTCGGGCGGATGCTCGTCGAGGCCGAGCGGCTCGGCTGCGTGCGGGAGGTGATGATCATCGTGTCGGGGTTGAGCGTGCAGGACGTGCGCGAGCGGCCGGCCGAGCATCAGCAGGCCGCCGACGAGAAGCATCGCCGCTTCGCCGACCCGACCTCGGACTTCCTCTCGATGCTCGCGCTCTGGGACTACCTCAAGGAGCAGCAGGCCGCGCTCTCGGGCAGCGCGTTCCGCCGCCTCGTCAAGTCGGAGTTCCTCCACTACCTGCGCATCCGGGAGTGGCAGGACGTCCACGCCCAGCTGCGCCAACTCGCCAAACCGCTCGGGCTCACCGTGCACGCGCGCGGCGACGCGACCGATCCCGACCGGGTGCATCAGGCCCTGCTCGCCGGCCTCCTCTCCCATATCGGCTCGTGGGACGAGCGCCGCCGCGAGTTCGCCGGCGCCCGCGGCACCCGGTTCGTCGTCTTCCCGGGCTCGCACCTGGCGAAGAAGCCGCCCGCGTGGGTCATGGCGGCCGAGCTCGTGGAGACCTCGCGGCTGTTCGCGCGCCAGGTCGCTCGCATTCAGCCCGAATGGGCCGAGGAGCTCGGCGCGCACCTGGTCAAGCGCAGCTATTCCGAGCCGTACTGGTCCACGAAGCACGGCGCGGCGATGGCCCGCGAAAAGGTGCTGCTGTACGGGGTGGCGATCGTGGCCGATCGTCCCGTTCCGCTCGCGCGTGTGGACGGCGCTCTCGCCCGTGAGATGTTCGCTCGCCACGCGCTCGTCGAGGGTCAGTGGCGCTCCCGGCACGCGTTCCTCGACCGGAACGCGGAGCTGCTCGCGGGCGCGGAGGACCTCGCGGCGCGCACCCGCCGGCCCGAGATCGTGGCCGATCCGGAGGCGCTCGTGGAGTTCTATCTCGCGCGGCTGCCCGAGAGCGCGACGACCGCCCGCCACTTCGACTCGTGGTGGAAGAAGGCGCGGCGCACCGATCCCGACCTGCTCACCTTCACCCCGGAGCTGCTCACCCCCGGCGCGGAGACCCTCGACACCGACGCCTTCCCGGAGCAGTGGCACCAGGGGGATCTCACCCTGCCGCTCACCTACCAGTTCTCCCCCGGCCAGGACGCGGACGGCGTGACCGTGCACATCCCGATCGCGGTGCTGCCGCGGGTGCGCCCGGGCGGGTTCGACTGGCTCGTGCCGGGGATGATCGAGGAGCTGACGATCGCCACGATCCGGGCGCTGCCCAAGCGGGTGCGGGTCCAGCTCGTGCCGGCACCGGACACGGCACGGCTCATCGTCGCCGCGCTGCCGGATGCCCGCGCCGCCGCCGAGGGGGCCGCCCCCGGGGCGGCCGGGCCCTCGTTCGCCGAGGCGTTCGCGGCGGCGGCCCGGCGGGTGCGGGGCGTCGAGGTGCCGGTCGCCGACATCGACCCCTCGAAGCTGCCCGCGCATCTGCGGATGACGTTCCGCGTGCACACCGAGCGGAGCGGGCACCGCGCGCTCCTGTCCGAGGGGCCCGACCTGGCCGCCCTCCAGCACGAGCTCGCCCGCGAATCCGGGGAGGCGGTGCGCACCGCCGTCCGAACGGCACTGACCGAGGCCCGCCGCCGGGCCGGGAAGTCCGACGTGCCCACTCCGGCGGAGCTCGCGGATCCGGCGGGCCCGTCGGGCGACGCGGCCGACGGGAACGATCCAGGCGGACCGGCCGGCACGGCCGAGGAGGGCGGCGACGCGCCGGGCCCGGTCACCGGGCCGATCGAGCAGGCGCCGCTGACCGCCTGGCCGGCCACGGCCGCGGGCGAGCCGTGGGGAGAGCTGCCGGGCGTCGTCTCCACGCGGCTCGGGACCGTGACGGGAGGCGCGCCGGGGACGGTCGGAACGGCCGGTGGAGCGCAGGTGCGCGGCTATCCGGCGATCGTGCACGAATCGGCCGGGACGGGTCCCGGGCAGATCGCGCTGCGGATCCTCTCGGAGGAGGCCGCGCAGGCGCCGGCGCACCGGGACGGCGTGCTGCACCTGCTCGCGACCACGCTCGCGCTGCCCACGAACCGGGTGACGAGCCGGTGGAGCCCGGCCGAGGCGCTCACGCTCGCCGGCGGTCCGGACCGCTCGACCGCGGCGCTCGTGAGCGATCTGCACATCGCCGCGATCCGGCGGCTGAGCGCGGGGGCGGACCTTGCGGGCGTACGGACGGCGGCCGCGTTCGCGCGCCGGCAGCAGCAGCTGCGGGACGGGCTCGAGGACGAGATCTACGCGGTCGCGCGGCTCGTCACGGCCATCCTGACCCAGGCCCGGGCGACCGAGAAGACCATCACGGCCACCACCTCCCTCGCCCTGCTCGACACGCTCACCGACGTCAAGGCGCAGGTCGCGGCGCTGCTCGCCCCCGGCTTCGTGGCAAGCACGCCCGCGGAGCGGCTGCCGCACCTGGGCCGCTACCTCGCCGCCGCCGAGCATCGGGTGCGCAAGGCGGCCCAGAATCCGCGCGCGGACGCCGACAAGGCCTGGATCGTGGGCGAGCTGACCGAGGCCTGGTGGGCGGCGACCCAGGCGGCCACGCACGGCCCGTCGCCGGATCCGGGCCGGCGGGAGGCGCTGGCGGCGGTGCGCTGGCAGCTCGAGGAGCTCCGGGTCAGCTTCTTCGCCCAGCAGCTCGGCACGGTGGGAACCGTGAGCGAGAAGCGGATCCGGCGGGCCCTCGCCGAGGCCTAGCTAGGGGCGGGCCGTGAAGTCGTATTCGCGGGGCACGACGATCATCGGCACCGGCAGTGCCCGCAGCATCTTGCGGGCCGAGGCGCCGATGAACAGTTGGCGCGGCCCGGCGAGCCTGCTGGAGCCCACGATGACGATCTCGCTCGGCTCGAAGTCGAGGCTCTGCGCGGCCTCCTCGAGTGACTTCCCGCGGCCGATGACGCTCGTGACCGGCGACGCCTCGGACAGGTCGGCGGCCGCCCGTTCGGCCAGCGCGCCCGCATGGAGCTCGGCCTCCTCCAAGAGGGCACGGTCACCGCGGTCGTCGGACTGGCCGGCTCCCAGGGCCACGAGCGACATGATCCGCAGCGGCACGCGCCGCCCGGCCGCCGAGTCGATCGCCACCTCGAGGAGCGCCTGGGCGCCCTCGCGGTTTCCGGTCGCGCACGTGACGCGGGTGACGGTGGGGTGACCGGGGTACCCGGCGGGCGGGAGGGCGACGGGCACGGGGGCGGCGTGCAGCAGCCCGGAGGCCACCGAGCCGAGCGTGAACCGTCCCTGGATGCCGCGGTGGGTCGCGCCGATCGAGATCGCGGCCGCGGTCTCGCCGAGCTCGGGATCGGTGGCGGCGGCGATGAGCCCCTCCGCGATGGACTCCGCGCGGCGCAGGTGCCCGGTGGCCTTGATCCCGGCGGGCACGTACTGCAGCGCCTGCTCGAGCCATTCGTGGCCCTGGCGTTCGAGCTCGAGCTGATACGACCGGTCGGGTGAGAGCGAGTCGTAGTGCTCGACCGGCAGCACGGCGACGATGTCGAGCGCGGCACCGCGGTTCGAGGCGAGCGTGGATGCCAGCCGCACCGCATCCGCACCGCGCCGATCTGGCGCATATCCGACGACAAAACGCATGGTGTCTCCTTCGGCCCGGGGTGATCCGCAGCCGGCGATCGCCGGCGGTGGCGGTGCCTCGAAGTTAGCAGCGTCGCGGGGGTGAGTCCACGCATCCTTGGTCACACCTTGGAGCCTCAGCCGTGCGCGCGGGCGGCGAGTTCACCGGGGTCGAGGATGTGCACGCGCGGGCCGTCGAGCCGCACCGTGCCGGCCTCCGCGAGGCCCGCGAGCCGCCGACTCAGGGTCTCCGGGGTGGTGCCGAGCAGGGCGGCGATGTCCTTCTTCGACAGCGGCAGGTCGACCGTGGCGGTGCCACCGGCCCCCCACCGCGCCGGCAGGTCGAGCAGGTAGGCCGCCAAGCGCGAGCCCACGTCCATGCTCACCTGCCCGAGCATCCGTTCGGCCTGATCGAGGCGGCGCGTGACGACCTCGAGCATCCGCACGGCGATGCTCGGATAGGCGCGCACGAGCGCGGCGAGGTCCGCGTGGTCGAAGGCGCACATCTGGACCGGGGCGAGCGCGGTGACCGAGTACTCCGGCGCCGCGCCGGTGAGGAAGCCGCTCTCGCCGGTGAAGTCGCCGGGGCCGAGCACGCGCAGCAGCTGCTCCTGCCCGAGCGGGGAGACGTGGGAGATCTTCGCGCGCCCCCGGTGCACGACCAGCAGTTGGGACGACGCCTCGCCGGGTCGCACGATGAGCTCGCCCCGGGCGCGGCGTACGGGGCGGGCGAACCGCGCGACCTCGAGTTGCTCGGCCGGGGTGAGCGCGGAGAACACGGGCACGATCGCCACGCACGTGTCCGGCTCCGTCACGCCGTCCCCGTCCGTCACGCCGTCGGTCGCGCCGGTCATGCGGTCCTCCTCGGATGCGGGAGCGTCAGTCACGACGAGTGTAGGCAACATGGTCATCGCCGCTTCCGCCATCGGGCATGGAGGTGGGCGTGACCGTCGGTGCGGGCGCGGGCCCCTCGCCGAGAGATCCCTGCGGCGCGCCGAACGCGGGTTCCTGTCGAGGTCCGGGGGCCACGCCTCCGCGTCCCGCGTTCGACCCGATCCGGGTGTGCCGGTCGCGGCGGCGCACGAGCCGGGTGGCGTTGAGGATGACGGCCAGCACGCTGATCTCGTGCACGAGCATCCCCCCGGCGAGGCCGACCACGTGCAGGAGCACGAGGGCGACGAGCACCGCGACGGTGGCCAGGGCCAGCGCGGTGTTCTGCTTCATGATCCGCACCATCGCCCGGGTGGTGCGGCGGGCGTGCGCGACCGATCCGAGCCGGTCGCCGAGGAGCACGACGTCCGCGCTGTCGATCGACACGTCCGCGCCGGTCGTGCCCATCGCGATCCCGACCCGGGCCGTGGCGAGCGCGGGGGCGTCGTTCACGCCGTCGCCGATCATGATCACCCGCTCCCCGGCGGCCTCGAGGCGGGCGACGAACTCGGCCTTCTCGTGCGGCAGCAGCCGGGCGTGCGCCTCGTCGATGCCGACCCGGGCCGCGACCGCACCGGCGGCGAGCGCGTTGTCGCCGGTGAGCATGACGACCCGGTCGATGCCGGTGGCCCGAAGGTCGGCAACCGCGGCGGCGGCGCCGGGCCGAACCGCGTCGGCGATCGCGATCGCGCCGAGGTAGTCGGCGTCCGCCGCGACGAAGACGACGCTCGCGCCCGCCGCCTCGTGCTCGGCGATCCACTCGCTCGAGCCGCCCACCCGGGCACCCGCCTCGGCGAGCAGGTCGGGATGCCCGACGCTCACGAGCCGGTCGCCCACCCGGGCCGTGAGTCCGCGCCCGGGGTGGGTGACGACGTCCGAGGGTCGACCGGGGTCGGGCGCGCCGGAGCGTTCTGCGGCCGCCACGATGGCGCGGGCCAGGTGGTGTTCCGAGGCGGTTTCCACCGTGGCGGCCAGTCCGAGAAGATCGAGGGGTCCGGCGCCGACCGGGTCGAGGGCGGTGACCACGGGCCGCCCGCCGGTGAGGGTGCCCGTCTTGTCGACGACCGCGACCGTGGCCGCGGCCAGGTCCTCGGCCGCGGCGCCGGAGGTGATGAGCACACCCGAGCGGGCGAGCGTGCCCAGCCCGGCGACCATCGCCACGGGCACGGAGCTCACGAGCGCCCCCGGGCAGGCGATGACCAGGAACGTGAGCGCGAGGGCCACGTCACCGGAGACGATCCCGGTGAGCACGGCCCCGGCCACGATCGCGGGGGTGTAGATCCGCGCGAACCGTTCGAGGAAACGCTGCCCGCGGGTGGCCGAGGACTGCGCCTGCGCCACGAGGTCGATGATGTGCGCGAACGTCGTGTCCCCGCCGACCTCCTTCGCCCGCACCTCGAGGTAGCCGAGTTCGACCGTGGTGCCGGCGTACACGGTCTCGCCGGCGGTCCGGATCACGGGCACGGGCTCGCCGGTGATCGTCGCCTCGGCCACGCTCGCGCTCCCGGTGAGCACCTCGCCGTCGACCGCGATCCGAGTGCCCGGGGTGAGGATCACGGTCTCGCCGGATCGCACCTGCCCGGCCGGCACCTCGGCGCGCGCGCCGTCCCGGATCACGACGGCGGTGGTCGGCGCGAGCGCCACGAGTCCCTGGAGCGAGGAGCGGGTGCGGGCGAGCGTGCGGGCCTCGATCCACGCCCCGAACAGGAAGAGGAAGGAGACGACCGCCGCCTCCACGTATTCGCCGATGACGAGGGCGCCGATCACGGCGACCGTCACGAGCAGGTCGATGCCCAGTGCCCGCACGCGCAGCGCCCGGGCCGCCCGCAGCCCGATCGGCCCGAGTGCCACGAGGGCGGCGGTGACGAGCACGCCGTCGCGCAGGCCCGGGGCCCCCGCCAGGTGGGCCCCGGCCGCCGCCGCGAGCAGGACGGCGGCGGCGAGGGTGATTCGGGCACGGCCGAGCGGGCCGAGGAGGCCGTCGAGGGCGGACGTGAGCGCCCGGGGCATCCGCATCTCAGGCCGCCACGGGCGCCGGCGCGCTCGAGAGCACCGGGTATCCGAGCCGGGTCACCGTCGTGGCGATCTCGGCGGGGGTCACGGCGGCCGGGTCGTAGTCCACCTGCACCCGGCTCAGGGCGAAGCGCACGCCCACCGCGGTCACGCCGGGCAGCCGGCCGAGCGCGCGCTCGATGGTGGCCACGCAACTGGGGCAGGTGAACGGCTGGGTGGTCAGGGTGATCGAGCTCATGGCTTCCTCCGCGGGTCCGGATCGAATGTGATGACCCCAGTCCATCGCCGACGGCCCGGACCCGCCTTGACCCACGTCAACGAGCGGCTCGCCCGGTTTGTGAGACGCGGCATCTCGTTCCCCGGTATTGGCCCAAGATGGACGGGAGCGCGTGTCGACCACGACCACGACGAGTCGCAGCCACCCATGGAGAGTTCATGACCGCATCCCGCCGTATCCTCGCAGCCGTGACCGCGACGGCCGCCGCCCTCGCCCTCGCCGCCTGCGGCAGTTCCGCCGGCGACGAGCCGGCCGAGGGGTCCGAGTTCCCGGCCATCAGCTTCATGTACTCCCCGTACGCCGACTACGCCCCCTTCTTCGTGGCGTTCGAGAAGGGCTATTTCGACGACGCCGGCGTCGAGGTCGAGCTCATCGCCAAGGGCGGCAGCTCCGGGGAGACGTTCCAGCACGTGAGCACCGGCAACGTCACCGGCGGCGGGGCCTCCTGGGCCGCGGGCCTGTACAACGCGACGGCCGCCGGGGCCTCGCTCGCCGTCGTCTCGAGCGTCTCGCGGGTGCCGGAGTCCGGCCCGAACCCGGCCCCGCTCATGGTCCGCGAGGGCTCGGGGATCACCGAGGGCGCGGACCTCGCGGGCAAGAAGATCGGGACCACGGGCGAGAGCGGCTTCTCCTACTACTCGATCAGCCTCGCGCTCGCGTCGGTCGGCCTGAGCCTCGAGGACGTCGAGACGGTCAACCTCGGCGCGGGCGACATCATCCCCGCGCTGGCGAACGGCTCGATCGACGCGAGCTGGACCATCGAGCCCATCAGCACCGCCGTGGCCGACGAGGGCTTCGGGCACGAGCTGCTCGACATCGACTACCACGCCGGCACCGAGCTCGGGGCGATCATCTTCAACGCCGAGTTCACCGACGAGCACCCCGACGCGGTCGTCGCCTTCCTCACCGCGTACCTGCGGGCCACCCAGGAGCTCGCGGGCGGCGGCTGGGAGGACCCCGCGACCCAGGAGATCATCGCCGAGTACACGAACCTGCCGGTCGAGACCCTCACCTCGCTCGCCCTCTCGGACGTCGACCCGGAGGGCAAGGTGAACTGGGAGTCCGTGCGCGCGCAGGAGGAGTTCTTCCGGGAGCAGGACTCCCTCGAGTTCGAGGGCGACTCCGGGATCGAGGACGTCTACCGCGACGACCTGCGCCAGCAGGCCGTCGACGCGCTCGAGGCGCTGCAGGAGTCCTGATGAACCCGGCGAACGCAGTCGAGGTACGGGACCTGTGGAAGGCCTATCCGCACGCCGAATCCCCGGGCGGGATCCGCGTCGTCCTCGAGGACGTCTCGGTCGACATCGCCGCGGGTGAATTCGTCTCCGTGGTCGGCCCGTCGGGATGCGGGAAGAGCACGCTGCTGCGGCTCGTCGCCGGGCTCGAGCAGCACAGCCGCGGACAGATCACCACCGGGAGCCGGCCGGCGGTCGTGTTCCAGGAGCACGGCCTGTTCCCCTGGCTCACCGTGACCGAGAACGTCGGCTACCCGCTCCGGCTGCGGGGCCGGTCCCGCAGGCAGCGTGCCGCGGTCGTGGCGGAGTTGCTCGACATGGTCGGGCTCACCGACTTCGCGGACTACTATCCCGGCCAGATCTCCGGCGGCATGCGCCAGCGCACGTCCGTGGCGCGGGCACTCGCGGACGATGGGGACGTGCTCCTCATGGACGAGCCCTTCGGCGCGCTGGACGAGCAGACCCGCATCTCGCTCCAACTGGAACTGCTGCGCATCTGGGAACGCACCTCGAAGGCCGTCCTGTTCATCACGCACAGCGTCGACGAGGCGCTGCTGCTCTCGGACCGCGTGCTCGTCATGTCGACCCGGCCGGGCCGGATCATCCACGAACTGCACGTGCCCTTCGGGCGTCCCCGCAACCTGCTCAGCCTGCGGCAGGATCCGCGTTATACCGAGATCACGGCCCAGATGTGGGAACTGCTCGGGCAGACTTCCGCGCTGGGGAGGGAGTGACATGAGCGAGTTGCACACCGACACGACAGACACCACCACCGGCACTGCCGGCACTGCCGGCACCGGCGGCACCGGGGCACCGGGCCGGGCCGCGATCGAGGCGGAGCTGGTCGAGGCCGTCGCCGCCACCCAGGGCTCGCCTCTCCTCCGGCGGATCGGGCCGTTCATGCCGATCGCGCTCCTGCTCATCTGGGAGGTGTCCGGGCGCGTGGGTCTGCTCGACGAGCGCTTCTTCCCGGTGCCCACCTCGATCGTCGGCACGTTCCTCGAGATGCTCACGAGCGGTGACCTCTTCGACGACGCCTCGATCACCCTGACCCGGATCGCGATCGGCTTCACCATGGGCGCGGTGCCCGGGGTGCTGCTCGGGCTCCTGCTCGGCTCGGTGCGCCCGCTGCGTCAGCTCCTCGAACCGGTGTTCTCGAGCCTGCTGCCGATCCCGAAGATCGCGATCTTCCCGCTGCTGCTGCTCATCTTCGGCCTCGGCGAGACGAGCAAGTACCTCATCGTCGCGATCGGCGTGTTCTTCTACCTCTTCTTCAACACCCTCACCGGGGTGATGCAGACGCCGCCGCTGTACAACGACGTCGCCGTGGCCAACGGCGCCTCCCCGCTGCAGCGCCGGCTGACCGTCTCGCTGCCGCACGCGTTGCCGTCGATCTTCACCGGCACGAAGCTCGCCGCCGGCGGCGCGTTCGTGATCATCGCGGCCGCCGAGTTCGTGGGCTCGCAGAGCGGGCTCGGCTACCTGATCTGGAGTGCGTGGTCCACGTTCGCCGTCTCGAAGATGTACGTCGGGATCGTGACGATCTCCGTGCTCGGCTACGTGGTCACGCTGCTCATCGGGCTGCTCGAGCGCAAGCTCGTGCCCTGGGTGAAGTACTGATCGCCGTGCCGGAGGAGTCGATCGAGCTCGGGCGGGAGGAGCTGGCCGGCCTGCTGCGGGCCTCGCTCACGGCCCGCACGGCGGCGGGACCCTTCACGCCCGCGGACGTCGACCTCGCCACCTGGTGGCTCCTGCAGGCGGAGCTGCTCGGGCTGCCCCAGTTCGGGCTCGCGATGCTCGTGCGCGAACTCGCGCGCCTCGACGCCGCGGCGGCCCCGATCGCCTCGGGCGACGCAGGAGCCCCGGCTCGTTCGGGTGGCTCGGCCGGCTCACACGATCCGGCCGCACTGATCGACTCTGCCGGCTCTCCCGACTCGGGCGGTGCCGACCGGACGTGGATCGACGCCCGCCGCGTGCCCGGCCACGTCGCGATGGCCGCGGCCGTGCGGCTGGCGAGCCGCGTGGCCCGGGAGCGCGGCGACGCGATCGTCTCCCTCACCGGGGTGGGCGCGCTCGGCATCCTCGGGTCGCCGGTGCGCAGCCTCGCGGACGGCGGCCTCGTGGGCGTGGCGTTGGCGAACTCGGCGCCCATCGTGGCCCCGTGGGCGGCCACGGACCGGCGATCGGCACGAACCCGATCGCCGCCGCCGCACCTCGGGCGGGCGGACCGCCCCTCGTGGTCGACTTCGCCACCTCCCCGACGACCGTCGCCGACCTGCGGCGGGCACGCGACCGGGGCGCCGACCTCGACGGCCCGGGCGGCTTCGACGCCGCCGGCCACCCCGTCCGGGCCGCCGCCGATGTGCGCGCGCTCGCCCCGGCCGGGAGGCTCGGATCCCTCACGGGGCTCGTGGTCGAACTCCTCGCCGGGATCGGGGCCGGCGGGCGCGGCATCGGCCCGGAGCCGGCGGGCCGCAGCGCCCTGGTCATCGCCCTCGATCCCGGAGCCCATGGCGGCATCCGCGCGGCCGAGGTCGCGGCCGGGCTCGGGGTCGACTGGGGTGCGGCCGGCGGACACGTGCCCGCCCGCTTCGACTCCCTCCCCGCGACCCTCGCCGCCGCCCCCGCCCGGCTGCGGGTGGCGCGCGCCGCCGTCGAGGCGCTCACCGGTGCACGGGCCGGACGGGCCGGATGGACCCAGGCACCACAGGGGACCCAGACATCACAGGGAACACAGGCATCACGGGAAGGACGATCATGACCGAACACTCCGCCCTGCGGCTCGAGGTCTCCCCCCGCACCGGCCCGCTGAGCCGGCGCCGGGAGATCCGGGTGAGCGGCGCCGTGCCCGGGTCGATCGTGACGATCCGGTCGGCCACGCAGCGCCCGGGCGGCACGTGGTCGGCCCAGGCGCGCTTCCTCGCCGACGATGCCGGCACCGTCGACCTGTCCACGAGCGCCCCGGTCTCGGGCGACTACCGCGTGGCCGATCCGATGGGCCTGTTCTGGGCGCAGCAGCCCGAGGACGCGGCCGGGCCGCTCGTCGGCGACGACGCGCGCGTGCCGCTGCGCACCCGGCTCAGCGCCACGATGGTCCCCGGCACCGGTCTCCTCGACGGCGCGCACCCCACCAACCCTGGGGCCGGCTCCGAGGCGGACGGGATCGGCGAGGCGCACGCCGAGGTCGAGCAGTGGCTGCTCTCCCCCACGACCGAGCGGATCGAGGTGCGCGAGGACGGCCTCGTGGGCACCCTGTTCCGGCCGGCGGGCCCGGGCCCGTTCCCCACGATCATCGTGCTCAACGGCTCGGGCGGCGGGATCAACGAGCATCGCGCGGCGCTCTACGCCGAGCGCGGCATCCAGGCCCTCGCCCTCGGCTATTTCCGCGCCGAGGGCCTGCCCCGGTACATCTCGCGCACCCCGCTGGAGTACTTCGAGCGCGGCCTCGACTACGTCGTGCGGACCTGCGACCCACTCGGTGGCCGGCCGCTCGTGAGCGGGCAGTCCCGGGGCGGGGAGCTCACCCTGCTGCTCGCCTCCCGCTTCCCCGAGAAGATCGCCGGCGTCGTCGCGTTCGTGCCGGGCGCCTTCGTCTTCGGCGCGCAGGGCGCCGCCGATCCGGCCGAGGGCTGGGACGGCCCGACCTGGACGAGCGGGGGCGCGCCGCTCGAGCACTTCTGGCGCGCGAACGCGGGCGTGACCTGGCAGCCGTGGGACGGCGCCCCCCGCCCCCACCGGCACACAGACGTGTTCATCGACGGCCTCCGCGACCGCGACCTCGCCCGCGCCACCCGGATCCCGATCGAGGCCTTCGACGGCCCGGTCGCGTGCGTCTCGGGGCTCGACGACCGCGCCTGGCCCTCCTCCCTCGCCTCCCGCCTGGTCATGTCGACCCTCGAGCGGCACGGACACGCCGCCGAACGGCTGCACCTGGACTACGAGGCCGCCGGTCACACGATCGGGGTGCCATTCCTGCCGGCCACCCGGATCGAGGTGACCCACCCGGTCTCGGGAACGACCTACTCCAACGGCGGCACCCCCGCCGGGAACGCCCGCGCGAGCGAGGACTCCTTCGAGCGGGTCTGCGAATTCATCCACCGGTCCGCCGCCGATCGACCCCGGTGAGCGCCGGCGGTCGCTCGATCCGGTCGCCGGCAGTCCCCCAGAGCCACCAGCAGTCCCCAGTAGTCACCAGTAGTCACCCGAAACGAGAGGTCCCGGTCATCATGACGGTCGTGGAGCACCTGGAAGGTCAGTGGCGTCAGTGGCGCCACGACCACGTCGCGGAGATGTTCCGCCCCTACGGCTGGACGGCGCTCGTCGCCCAGCACTGGCTGCGGCCCGGCGACGAGGGGGTCGAGCTCGACGACCTGCCCGGCACGTGGTCCGTCGCGGACGGCCGGGTGATCTTCACCCCGCCGGCCACGGGCCCGACGCTCGCCGTCGACGGCTCCCACCCCACCGACCCCGTGGAGATCGTGCCCGGGCGCAACCAGACCTACGGCCACGGCCGCAGCGTGCCGGTCTACTTCGGCGTCTGCGAGGTCGAGACGATCGAGCGCTCCGACAACGCCGGGAACCGGCTCTTCGCCGTGCGCGTGCGCGATCCCCGCTCGGCCGCGAGCGCGGGCGACGCGGGCGTGCGGGCCTTCGACTACGACCCCACCTGGCGGATCCCCGGGGTCTTCACCCCGTTCGACCGGCGCGACGTCGAGGCCGAGACGGTCGAGGCCGGGGTCCGCGAGCTCACCCCCCACATCGGCACGTTCACGTTCACCCACGCCGGCGCGAGCCACGAGGTGGTCGTGCTGGGCAAGGAGACCGCCACCGGGGTCCAGCCGGTCGTGCACTTCCGGGACGCGACGAACGGCGACCTCACCTACGGCGCCGGTCGCGTGGTCGAGATCGACTTCGTGGACGACGGGGCCCCGCATCCGGCCCGGATCGACTGGATCGACTTCAACTACGCGGTCGCGCTGCCGTGCGCGTTCACGAACTTCGTCACGTGCCCGCTGCCGCCCGCTCAGAACCGGCTCGACCTGGCGGTGCGCGCGGGCGAACAGCGGCCCGCCCGCGACGTCGCCCGCGTGCTCACCTTCGACGAGGAGTGAGAGCGCCCGGGCGGCACTAGGCTTCGTGTCCGTGGGAGGTCGAGTGAGCACGCGCCGCCGGGCCGAGGCGCGCGCCGGGTACCTGCTCCTGATCCCGAGCCTCATCGGCGTCGTCGGGTTCCTGCTCGTTCCGGTGGTCATCGTGATCGGGCTGTCGTTCACGACGTACGACCTGCTGAGCCCGCCCGAATGGTTCGGCCTGGGCAACTACGCCTACCTGCTCACGTGGGACAAGTTCGGCAACTCCCTGCTCGTGACGGCGCTGTTCACGCTCATGGCCATCCCCACCTCGATCGCGCTCGGGCTGTTCCTGGCGGTCGCCGTCAATCGCAACCTGCCGGGCACCTCCTGGCTGCGGGTGCTGTACGTGCTGCCGTGGGTGTGCGCCCCGCTCGCGCTCGGCGTCGTGTGGAAGTGGCTGCTCGATCCGACCAACGGCGCCGTCAATGCGCTGCTGGGGCACCGGGTCGAGTGGCTCACGAGCCCGGGGACGGCGCTGCCGGCGGTCGCGTTCGTGCAGGTGTGGTCGAGCGTGGGCTACATCTCGCTGTTCTTCCTCGCCGGTCTCCAGCAGATCCCCGAGTCGGTGTACGAGGCCGCACGGATCGACGGTGCCGGCCCGGCGCGCACGCTCTGGTCGATGACGCTGCCGCTGCTGCGCCCGACCATGTTCTTCGTGACCGTCACCTCGATCATCGCGAGCTTCCAGGTGTTCGACACCGTCTACGCGATGACCGGCGGCGGCCCGGGCGGCCGCACCGACGTCATCGCCTCCCGCATCTACAACGAGGCGTTCGTCTCGCTCCGGCTCGGGCGGGCCGCCGCGATGGCCGTGATCCTCTTCCTCATCCTCGTCACGGTCACCCTCGTCCAGCAGCGCTATTTCCGGCGCCGGATCACCTACGACATGTCGTGACGCCATGAGAATCCAACCCACCACCCCACCCTCACCCCCGCCCGTGGCGACCGCGCCTACGAGGGGCGCGGGGACGTCGTCCACACGCCTCGAGCAGGACGGGCGGAGGGCACGCCGCGCTCGCCCTGCGCGCGTGGCCCGGTTCTGGGCGAACCTGGCCACCTACGCGTTCCTCGTCGCGGGGGCGCTGCTCATGCTCGGGCCGTTCGTGTTCTCGGTGGTCACCTCGCTCAAGACGCCGCACCAGTTCAACACGACGTGGCCGCTCACGCCGCCCGATCCGGTCACGACGGAGAACTACACGGCCCTGTTCGGCGAGCAGTACGACTTCTTCGTGCCGATCGCGGTGACCGTGCAGGTGGTCCTCGTGCTCGTGGCGGGGCAGCTGCTCAGCTCGATCCTCGCGGCGTACGCGTTCGCGCAGCTGCGGTTCCCGGGGCGGGACGCGCTGTTCTGGGTGTACCTGTCGACCCTGATGATCCCGGCGGTCGTGACGATCATCCCGCTGTATTCGATGATGACGGCCCTCGGCTGGAAGAACACGTTCGCGGGCCTCGTCGTGCCGTTCATGTTCGGATCCCCGTATGCGATCTTCCTGCTGCGGGAGAATTTCCGCTCGACGCCGGCCGACGTGCTCGACGCCGCCAAGATCGACGGGGCCGGGGTGCTGCGGCGGCTGTGGCAGGTGATGGTCCCGATGAACAAGCCGATCCTGGCGACGCTGCTGCTCATCACGGTGGTGAGCCAGTGGAACAACTTCATGTGGCCGCTCATCATCGCCCCGGCCGAGGAGTGGAACGTGATCACCGTGGCCACCGCCGCCCTGCAGACGCAGTACGCAGGCAATTGGACCCTCGTCATGGCGGCCACGACGATCGCGCTCGCGCCGCTGGTCATCCTGTTCCTGGCGTTCCAGAAGCAGATCACCTCCTCGCTCGGGGTGACCGGCGTGCGCTGAGCCGTGGTCGGGACCCGTGGTCGGGAGCCGGATCGGGGGTCGGCGCGCGGGGCCGCTGGTAGTCTGCCCGTGGCCGCCCATTCCGTCCCGAGCCGATCCTGCGCTCCAGCGCGCGATGAGTCGACCACACCGCCGTGCGCCGACCCCGAGAAAGGCAATGATGACGAGTAGTCGACCCATGCCCACCGCCCGGCCCCGCCGGGCCCTCGCCGCGCTCGCCGCCACCGGCCTGCTCACCCTGGCCGGATGGGGAGGATGGGGCGCCACCGCGGCGACCGCGGCCACCGGCACGACGACCGACGGGCTGACCTTCACCACCTCGGCGGACGGCGCCACGATCACCGGCTACACGGGCGAGGACGTCGTCCTCACCCTCCCGGCCGAGGTCACCACCGGCGGCGAGACCGTTCCGGTGACCGGCATCGGCTACCGCGCGTTCAGCGGCGCCGGACTCACCGCCGTCACGCTGCCCGAGACGCTCGTGACGATCACGGCCGCGGCGTTCGAGGCGAACGAGTTGACGGCGATCGAGATCCCCGCGGGGGTCGAACGGATCGGGAACAACGCGTTCGACGGGAACGGGATCACGGGGCTCGTGCTGCCCGACTCCGTGACCAGCCTCGGGAGCATGGCCTTCGCCGACAATGCGCTGGTGAGCCTGGAGCTGTCGGCGGGCCTGACGGAGATCCCCACCCGGGCCTTCGAGGACAACCGACTGGAATCGGTGACGATCCCGCCCGCGGTCACCTCGATCGGGGACTACGCCTTCAACAGCAACGCGCTCGAGGAGCTGGTGCTTCCGGAGGGGATCACGTCGATCGGCATCAACGCGTTCCAGTTCAACGAGCTCACGTCGGTATCGCTGCCCGAGTCGATCACCGAGATCCCCGAGTACGCCTTCAGCGGCAATCGCCTGACCACGGTGACGATCCCGGCGTCGATCACCGCGATCGGTGCGGGCGCCTTCAAGGACAGCCCGCTCGAGTTCGTCGTCTTCCTCGGCCAGGCCCCGGCCCTCGGGGAGGCGGACGGCACCGGCGCCCTTCCCGCGGCGGTCGGCACCGTCTACGTGATGCCCGGGGCCACCGGCTTCGACGGCCCCGCGTGGGAGCCCTATTCGATCGAGGTGCTCGAGCTGACGGTCGCCGTGACCGGGCCGGCGGCCGGGCCCGTGGCCACCGGTGACGACGTGGTCGTCTCGGGCACGTGGCCCATCGCGGGCGCCGAGGTGGCGCTCAGCCTCGATGGAGCCGACCTCGGCACGGCCACCGTGGGCGAGGACGGCGACTACTCGATCACCGCGACGATCACCGCCGAACCGGGCGACCACTCGGTCCTCGCCACGACGGTCATCGGCGGCGTCACGATGGAGGCCGCGACCGGCCTCACGGTCGCCGCCCCGCCGGTGGAGGAGCCGGACCCCACGGATGAGCCCGACCCCACGGATGAGCCCGAGCCCACGGATGAGCCCGAGCCCACGGAGGAGCCCGCGGCGAGCGACGAGCCCGGTTCCACCGAGGAGCCCGCGGGCGAGGACGTCGTCGTCGGAGCCGGCTCCGACGAAGCGACTCCCCCGGGTGAGGCCCTGGCCGAGACCGGCCCGCCCGCGCTGTTGCCGTGGGCCGTGACGGCGGCGGTGCTCGGCCTCGCCGGGCTCGCGCTGCGGCGGCGCGCGCACCTCGCCCGCTGAGCCTTCGCGTCGGCCGGGCGTTCGCGTCGGCCAGGCGTTCGCGTCGGCCGGGCACGGCCGGGAGTTCTGGCCGGGCCGGGCAGGCGCGATCGGCCGTTCCAGATGGTGACCCTTCGCGGCATCGGCGGGCCGAGACGCCCCGTTCCCGTTACCGTGGGACGGGGCGGGGCGAGCGCCACCGCCGAGGACGGAGAGAGACATGACCATCGGACTGCGGCGTTCGCTGCTGTCGACCTGTGCCATCGCCGGCGCTGCCGCGCTCGCGCTGTCGGCCTGCTCGCCCGGGGCGCAGGCGGAACCCGACCCCGACGAGAGCGGGGAGACCACCACGGTGACGTTCCGGCTGTGGGACGAGAACGCGGCGGACGCCTACGAGAAGTCGTTCGACGAGTTCACGGACCAGAACCCGGGGATCAAGGTCGATATCGACGTGGTGCCGTGGGGGAACTACTGGGATCGTCTCCCCCAGGACATCTCCTCAGGCACGATGGCCGACATCTTCTGGACCAACACGTCGAACTACGGCATCTACGCCGACCAGGACCGGCTCATCGACATCGGCGCGGCCCTCGGCGACGACCACGACGCGTGGAACCCCTCGGTGGTCGACCTGTACACGCGCGACGGCTCCCTGTGGGGGGTGCCGCAGCTGAGCGACTCGATCGCGCTGTTCTACAACAAGGACCTCACGACCGCCGCGGGCGTCGACCCGTCGGCACTGACGTGGAGCCCCGACGAGGCGGCCGACACCCTCCTGCCGGCGCTGCAGAAGCTCACGGTCGACGCCGCCGGCAAGCACCCGACCGAGGAGGGCTTCGACGCCACCGACGTCGACGTCTGGGGCTTCAACGCCCAGGCCGACCTGCAGGCGATCTGGCTCGACTTCCTCGCGCAGAACGGCGGCACCTTCCAGAACGGCGACGAGTACGCGTTCGACAGCCCCGAGGGCGTCGAGGCGTTCCAGTACCTCGTCGACCTGATCAACACCTACCAGGTGGCCCCACCCGCCGCCGACACGAACGCGAACGGCGACCTGAGCCGCGACCTCTTCGTGCAGGGCAAGCTCGCGCTGTTCCAGTCCGGGCAGTACTCGCTGCCGGCGATGGCCGACGCGACCGACTTCGAGTGGGCGATCGCCCCGATGGTCGCGGGCCCGCAGGGCCGCATCGGGGTCGTGCACGGCGTGGCCGCCCTCGGCAACGCGGACACCCCGCACCTCGAGGCCACAACCGCCGTGCTCGCCTGGCTCGGCTCGGCCGAGGGGCAGCGTCCGCTCGGGGAACAGGGTGCCGCGTTCCCGGCCGCCCTCGACGCCCAGGACACCTTCACCGCCTACTGGGACGAGCAGGGAGTGGACACGAGCGCGTTCGCCGAGGCCGCCGCGGGCCCCACGACCCCCGCACCGGTCGGCCCCCGCTCGAACGCCGGCCTCAACGCCATCGGCGAGGTGTTCCCGGAGATGTTCGCGGGCCGCCTCGCGGTCGCGGATGCCCTGGAACAGGCACAGCAGAACGCGAACGAGGCGATCGCCGACTGACCTCGGCCGGATGCCGCAGCGAGCGCCGGTCCCGATGTGGGCCGGCGCTCGCTGCCGATCAGCCGGCCACCGTCGGACCGGCCTGTTCGGGGGTGAGCACGACGACGCAACGCTGCTCGCCGATCATCGCCGCCCGGTAGTCGTCCCAATTCTCGTGCTCCCCGCTGGCGCGGCGGTAGTAGTCGATGAGCAGGTCCATGGCCTCCGGCAGCGAGACGATCTCGACCGGGCCGGTGAGCTGGACCCAGGCGCCGAAGAAGGCGTCGGGCAGCACGAGCAGGGAGGCGCGGGGCTCGCGCCGCAGATTGCGGGTCTTCATCGCCGTCTCCCGGGTGCTCACGAGCACCCGGCCCGCCTCGTCGGCGACGGCGAGCACCGGCGAGAGCTGGGGATCGCCGCTGCGGCGCCGGGTGGCGAGCACGGCGCGGTGGTTGGTGCGCAGGAAGTCGAGCGCGTCGGGGAGGTCCATCTCCCAGGTGTACCGCAGTTGTGCCGCCAGGGCACGGCATGATGGCCGCGGGGTCGATCACCTACCCTGACGGTGGTCGATCGACCCCACTACGCGATGTGGTGCTCGGGCGGCGTCCTCAGCCGAGCCGCTTGCGCAGCCAGGCCATGTCGGCCCGGTGCTCGTCGACCCCGCCGGGGGTCTCGAGCATGACGGGCGCCCCGGCCTCGGCGACGACGGCCACGAGGTCGGCCTCCGGGATCGTGCCGTGGCCGAGGCCCGCGTGCCGGTCCGCCCCGGAGCCCTGCGCGTCGCGGGAGTCGTTGCAGTGGAGCAGGTCGATCCGGCCGGTGATCGCGGTGATCCGCTCCGCGAGGCCGGGCAGGTCTTCGCCGCTGGCCCACGCGTGGCAGGTGTCGAGGCAGAAGCCCACCCGATCACCGCCGTCGGCCGCGCCGATCGCCTCCCAGAGTCGGGCGATCCGCTCGAGGCCCCGGGCCATTGCGCCGTCGCCGCCGGCGGTGTTCTCGATGAGCACGGGCACGCGCTGGTCGAGGCCGTCGATGCACTTTCGCCAGTTGTCGAAGCCGACCGCGAGATCCTCGCCCGCCCGCACGTGCCCGCCGTGGACGACGATCCCGGCCGCACCGATCTCGGCGGCCGCATCGATCTGCACCTGCAGCTGCTTCCGGCTCGGGATGCGGATCCGGTTGTTCGTGCTCGCCACGTTGAGCACGTAGGGCGCGTGCACGTACAGCTCGACCTGCGCCGCCCGCGCGGCCACGGCGAGGGCCCCGGCCCCGCCCGGGTAGGCCACGTCGGCCCCCTTCCACCCCTTCGGGTCGCCCAGGAAGATCTGCACGTGCGCGGCCCCGCGCTCCCGGGCGCCGGCGATAGGGTCGGCCGCATCCACGTGCGCACCCAGTCCGAACTCAGGCATGCCGTCTCCTCCACAGTCTGCTGGACCATCCACAGGTCAACGTACCGGCCGGCGGCGCCGGGAGCCAGGCGTGCGAGCATGAGTCATGGCCAGGTGTTTCGGGGACGGTGATCCCCTCTACGAGAGCTACCACGACCACGAATGGGCCGTGCCACCGCCGGCGGGTGCCGACGAGCGCGAGCTGCTCGAGCGCCTCAGCCTCGAGGCGTTCCAGTCCGGCCTGTCGTGGCTGACGATCCTGCGCAAGCGGGAGTCGTTCCGCCTCGCGTTCGCGGGTTTCGATCCGGCCGTCGTCGCGCGGATGGGTGAGGACGACGTCGCCCGCCTCCTCGCCGACGCCTCGCTCGTGCGCAACGAGCGCAAGATCCGGGCGACGATCACGAACGCGCGGGCCCTCGAGGAGCTGCACGCGGGCGGCACCCGGCTGTGGGACGTGCTCGCCGCCCACACCCCCGATCGGGCGTTCTACGCCCACGACGGCACCCTCGTGCGGTGGCAGACGCACGCGCAGGTGCCGTCCCGGACCCCGTACTCGGTGGCCCTCGCCGCCGATCTCAAGTCCCGCGGCTTCACGTTCCTCGGGCCCACGACCGCCTACGCGACCCTGCAGGCCGTCGGCCTCGTGGACGACCACCTGGCCACCTGCCCGGTCGGCCTCGCCCGCGCCGAGGCCGAGGCGCGGGCACGGTCCGACGGCCGGTCGGTGAGGCCCCTCACAGCCCGCACCCCCGGCGATCCGATCCCCCTACAGTGGAGCTACTGTTGAAAACGTAACTACCTGTGGAGGTTCATTCGTGAAGATCGCGATCATCGTCGGCAGCACCCGTCCCGGACGCCTGGGCAGCCAGGTGGGCGCCTGGGTCGCCGCCCACGCCACCGACCGCGACGAGGCGACCTTCGAGGTGCTCGAGGTCGCCGACTTCGGGCTCTCGCTCCTCGACGAGGCCACGATCCCCGGCGCCGCCGATCGCGAGTACGAGAACCCCCGCACCCGGGAGTGGAGCACGGCGGTCGATTCCTACGACGGCTTTGTGTTCGTGGCGCCCGAATACAACCATTCGGTATCGGCCGCAATGAAGAACGCGTTCGACGTGCTCTACCCCGAGTGGGCCGGCAAGACCGTGGCCTTCGTCGGCTACGGGGCCTCCGGGGGGATCCGCGCGGTCGAGCATTGGCGCGGCATCGTGGCGAACGCCTCGATGTTCGCCACGCGCAACCAGGTCGCCGTGAACACCCTCACGGACTTCCCGGGCGGCGAGCTCGCGCCGTCCGACCGGCTCGCGGCCGACCTCACCGGGGTTCTTGATGAACTTGTTACATTAACTTCCCGGATCGGGTCGCCCGCGCTGGCGATCTGATGCATACTGGGTCCAGGATCTGCACTTAGCAGGTCCCAAGGCCGTCCCCCCTAGCGGCCTTAGATCGCTCAGCGATCCGCTCGGGCGCGCACTTCCCCTCGTGCGCGCCCGACGTGTTTCTCCAGGCGGTTACTCCGCCACCCGGAGCTATCGCCGGGTCAGCCGGCGATGCCGGAGAGGGAGAGGAACTCCTGGCGCGATCGCGGGTCGTCACGGAGTTGCCCCAGCAGCGCGGACGTCACGGTGGCCGCCCCCGTGGCCCGCGCCCCGCGCAGGCTCATGCACGAATGCTCGGCGGTGACGACCACCCCGACCGCCCGGGGATGCAGGTGCTCCTGCAGCCAGTCGGCGACCTGCTTGGTCAGCCGCTCCTGCGTCTGCGGGCGGCAGGCGACGTACTCGACCACCCGGGCGAGCTTCGAGAGCCCGACGATCCGCTCGTCCGGGAGGTAGCCCACGCAGGCGCGGCCCGTGAACGGCAGCAGATGATGCTCACAGACCGACCGCACGGGCACGTCGCGCACGACGACCATCTCGTCGTAGCCCTCGTCGTTCGGGAAGGTGGTCAGGTCGAAGGGGCGGGGAGTGAGCAGCTCGGCCCACGCCCGGGCCATGCGCCCGGGCGTGGCGGCCAGGTGCGGCTGGTCGAGCCGGATCCCCAGCGCCCGCAGGAACTCCGCGGCCGCGAACTCGGCCCGGTCCAGGTCGGCGGCGGGCCGCTCGGAGGCGACGCGCTCGGGCACGAGCTCCAGCGTGGTCATCGCGCGACCACCCCGCCCCACGGCCGGTCGTAGGCGGCGGCGAGCCGCGCGAGCGCAAACGCCGCGACGAGCAGGCCGACGTCGCGCAACGCCACGTCGTAGAAGCCCGAGTAGGTGAGCAGATTGATCACGATCCCGGCCAGCCACAGCGCCACCACATAGCTCGCATACCGCGGCTTGATCGCGATCGCGACGCCCGCGAGGATCTCGACCACGCCGACCACCATCATCGCCGTCGCCGCCGAGAACGGGATGATCCCCACGATCCACGGCGCCAGGTAGTCCGGCCAGAACGTGAGGCCGTCGATGAACTTGTCGATCCCCATCCACATCGGCAGGACCACGAACCCGACCCGCAGGAGCCAGTAGGCGGAGAACGCGGGCTCGCGGCGGAGTCGCTGCCCGAAGCCCACCCGATCGACCGTGCTCGATCCGCCCGATCCGCCCGATCCGCCCGACCCTCCCGCGCCGTCCGGCCCACTCGAGCCGTCCGGCCCACTCGGTCCACTCAGTCCACTCGATGTGCGCGATTCACTCGATCGGCTCGATGCGCTCGACACTCGCGACGCTGACTCGGTCATCTCCGACTCCTTCTAACGAACAATTGTCTTGTTCTTAGATTGCTCACCCCGACCCCTGTTTGTCAAGATCCGCTGTTGCTAGACTCGTGGCATGAGTTCGCACACCTCCCGCACCGCCCTGGCCGAGCTCAGTTCGCTGGCCGACCCGCTGCGCCGGCGCCTCTACGACTTCGTCGTGGCACAGGACGCCCCGGTCGGCCGGGACGAGGCCGCCACCGCCGTCGAGATCGGCCGCACCCTCGCCGCCTATCACCTCGACAAGCTCGCCGGCGCCGGCCTCCTCGACGTGAGCTATGCGCGCCGAGAGGGACGCACCGGCCCGGGAGCCGGCCGGCCGGCCAAGCTCTACGCCCGCGCCGAACGCGAGGTCGCGGCGAGCGTCCCCCCGCGCAACTACGCCCTGCTGGCGCGCCTGCTCGCGGGCGCCGCGGCCGCCGACGAGACCGGCGAGGTCTCCGCTGCCCTCGCCCGCGCCGCCGCCGCCGAGGGCACGCGCAGCGCCGACGGCGGCGCGGACCTCCTGGACGCCCTCACCGGCCTCGGCTTCGAGCCCGCGGTCTCGGAGTCCGGCGACATCACGCTGCGCAACTGCCCGTTCCACGCCATCGCCCAACACCAGAGCGAGCTCGTGTGCGGGATGAACCACGCCCTCATCCGGGGCCTGCTGTCCGGGGCCGGGTCCGATCCGGACCGCGCCGAGCTCGCCCCGCGCCCCGGGCGCTGCTGCGTGGTCATCCACCCGGCCGGCGCCCGACCCGCCGGAATCTCCTGAGGACGACCGCGGTTTAATCCCTGGCGCGAGCGCGGGCGGCGACGTAGCGTATGCGTACGCAAGGAAGGAGGTGATCCCAGCAGTGATCGAACGTGGGACATGTGAGGTGACTGTCCGCTGAGTCGGATGCCGGCATTCGCTCAGCGAATTCCAGCAGTCATCGGCGCCCGTGGGGGCCGCACCCAGTCCAGTGCGGCGGCCTGATCCAGGACCCCACGGGCGTTCCCCTGCCCACGGCCGGTCGGAAGGCCGATCAGAGCAGCGCCTCGGCGAGGGCAGGCAGGGCGCGCGGGTCGGTCTGCACGATGAGCCGGGTCACGCAGGTCGCCTCCCAGCGCCGCGCCTGCTCGCGGATCTCGGCGGGTGAGCCGGCGAGCGCGAGGTCGAGCACGAGCTCGGTGGGCACCGCCGCGGCCGCCGCGCGCCGGTCGCGCGGATAGAGCTCCGCTATCTCCTCGCAGGCCTCCGCCCAGCCGGCGCGGGCGATCGCCTCGCGGTGGAAGTTCGCCTCGCTCGAGCCCATGCCCCCCACGTAGAGGGCGACGTGGGGGGCGAGGAGCCGGGCCGCCTGCTCGACGTCGGCCCCGAGCGCGACCGGCACGATCGCGCTCACCTCGAAGGCGGAGGCCGGGCTGCGCTCCGGGGAGCGCCGGTCGAACCCGGCCGCCAGGTGTTCACGGGCCTGGGAGTCCCGACTCGGGGTGAAGAAGGCGGGCAGCCAGCCGTCGGCGATCTCGGCGGCGAGGGCGACGTTCCGCGGGCCCTGCGCCGCGAGGTGGATGGGCAGGTCCGCGCGCAACGGATGAACCGTCGAGGTGAGCGCCTTGCCCCGACCCGACCCGCCGTCGTCCTCAGGCAGTGGGAGCGGATAGTGCGGCCCGGGCGCGGTGAGTGGACCGCTCCGGGCGAGCACGGAGCGCACGATCTCGACATACTCGCGCGTGCGGGCCAGGGGCCGGGCGTACGGGCGTCCGTACCAGCCCTCGACCACCTGCGGGCCGGAGACGCCCAGGCCGAGGATGAAGCGGCCGCCGCTCAGGTGGTCGAGCGTGAGGGCGGCCATCGCCGTGGCGGCCGGCGTGCGCGCGTCGAGCTGGGCGATGCCGGTCCCGAGCAACGCGGTGGACGTGCGGGCGCCCCACCACGCGAGCGGGGTGAGGGCGTCGGAGCCGTAGGCCTCCGCGGTCCAGACGGAGTCGAATCCGAGGGCGTCGGCGCGGGCGACCGCCTCGGCGGCCCCCGGGGGCGGCCCGGCGGACCAGTAGCCGGTGTGGAATCCGATCTTCATCCACCCATCCTGACCGATCCGATTCGTGCCCGCAGGGCGGATGCGCCAGGCTGGTGGCATGGACTTTCGCATCTTCACCGAACCGCAGCAGGGCGCCCGCTACGACGACCTGCTCACCGTGGCCCGAGCGAGCGAGCGGCTCGGCTTCGAGGGCTTCTTCCGGTCGGACCACTATCTGGGGATGGGCACCGACGGGCTCCCCGGCCCGACCGACGCCTGGACCACGCTCGCGGGCCTCGCCCGGGAGACCGAGCGGATCACGCTCGGCACCCTCGTCGCGTCCGCGACGTTCCGCCACCCCGGCGTGCTCGCCATCCAGGTGGCCCAGGTCGACGACATGTCCGGCGGGCGCATCGAGCTCGGGCTCGGGGCCGGGTGGTACGCCGAGGAGCACGCGGCCTACGGGATCCCGTTCCCGGCGCGCCGGTTCGGCCTGCTGACCGAGCAACTCGAGGTGCTCACGGGCCTGTGGAACACGCCGGTGGGCGGGCGCTTCGACTACGCGGGCGAGCACTATGAGCTCGTCGACTCCCCCGCCCTGCCCAAGCCGACCCGGAGCGTGCCGATCATCGTCGGCGGCCACGGCGCCAAGCGCACCCCGGCGCTCGCGGCCCGCTTCGCCTCGGAGTTCAACACGCCGTTCGCGAGTGAGGACGACGTACCCCGGCTCTACGCGCGGGTGCGCTCGGCGTGTGAGGAGATCGCGCGCGACCCGGCCGAACTCACCTATTCGAGCGCGTTCGTCGTGTGCGTGGGCGCCGACGAGGCCGAGTTCACGCGCCGCGCCGAGGCCATCGGCCGGGAGCCGGGCGAACTGCGCGAGAACGGGATCGCCGGCACCCCGGCCGAGGCGATCGAGCGGCTCGGCCGGCTGCGCGCGGCGGGCACCGAGCGGATGTACCTGCAGGTGCTCGACCTCGCCGACCTCGACCACCTCGAGCTCATCGCCACGGAGGTCGTGGCGCGGCTCTGAGGCTCTGAGGCTCTGAGGCCCCCGAAGCCGCAGTCCCGGGACTGCGGCCCGGGGCTGCGGTCTGGGCGGGTCAGCGGCTTTGGGCGGGTCAGCGGCTCAGGGCGAGGTCCGCGGCCAGCGCGTCCACGACT
Organism: Pseudactinotalea sp. HY158; assembly: GCF_009660225.1. Lineage (NCBI taxonomy): Bacteria > Bacillati > Actinomycetota > Actinomycetes > Micrococcales > Cellulomonadaceae > Pseudactinotalea > Pseudactinotalea sp. HY158. Next base: position 148,039 of record NZ_CP045920.1, on the reverse strand, counting down.
CGGCGCGCGAGCAGCGGGTCGGTGCGTTCGTAGCCGCCGTCGTCGGCGGAGCCGAGCGCGAGGGCGTCGCCGGCGACGATCTCCTTGGCGGAGAAGTGCACGGCGTCGACCCCGGTGGCGGCGACCGCCGCGACGTTGCCGGGGTTGATGCCCGAGCCCGCCATGACCTGCATCCGGCCGGCGAGCCGGTCCACGAGCTCGCTGAGCACGGCGGTGCCGTCGGCCGCGAGGAGCGCGCCCCCGCTGGTGAGCACGCGCGTGATGCCGTGGCCGAGGAGCGTGTCGGCCACCTCGAACAGGTTGCCGCTCACGTCGATCGCCCGGTGGAACGTCACCTCCGCGCCGTCCGCGGCCGCCACGAGCGCATCGACCGCGGGAAGGTCGACCTCGCCGGTCGGGGTGAGCGCGCCGATGACCACGCCGGCGGCCCCGGCGGCCACGGCGTGGCGCACGTCCGCGATCATGACCGCCGTCTCGGCGGGGGTGAACACGAAGTCACCGGCGCGGGGCCGGATGAGCACATGTACCTCGACCCCGTGCGGTGCGCCGGCTGCGACGGCCGCCTCGATGACCCCGCGGGAGGGGGTGAGACCGCCGACGCCGAGCGCCGAGCCGAGCTCGACCCGGTCCGCTCCCACCTCGGCCGCGACGAGGGTCCCCGCCACGTCCTGCACGGCCAGTTCGATCGCTGTGTTCATCCTCGTCAGGGTAGTCGACCCACCGCCCCGAGCATGAGCGGCCGTGATCGGCTCCACACGGGATCACTCACCAACTGTGCGCAGCCTCACCCGTCGGCGGCGGCGAACTCGGAGTTGATCCTGAGTACGTCGAATTCGCAGTCGTCGGTGGCGCAGTACGCCTCGCCGATCGCATCGATCGTTGCGAGATCGCCGTCGTAGACGGCGTCGAGGAAGGCGGGCACGAGCCGGCGCGAGGCCTCCGCGTACTCCTCGGCCGTGATCTGCGTATAGGGCATCTGAGGGTAGGTGACGTTGCCCTGCGGCAGGAACGAGGCGGTCTTCAGCCGGCCGGAGAAGTCGGCGAGCACGCCGGCGATCTGGTCGGCCTCCGACTCCGGCTCGAAGGAGAGGGTGACCGAGACCGAGTTGTCCGACCAGTACGCCTGCGCGAGCGCCGCCAGCTCCGCCTTCTCCCGCAGCGGCACGTCCCGCTCGGAGCGGCGGGCGCCCGACTTGATGGGGAAGAAGACGACGGAGGTGCCGGCGGGATCCTCGGCGGCCGCCTCCACCCGGTACCCGGCGGCCCGGAAGAGGGTGACGAGCGGATCCTCGTTCCGGAAGCGGATGGCGCGGTTGAAGTAGGTTCCCCCCGGCGCCCAGTGCACCCCCGGGGAGACGCCGGCGACGATGCTCACGGTGCCGCTCGGCTTGACGGTCGTGGTTCGGATCGACTCGCGCACCGCGAGCCGCTCCGACAGCTCGCGGTCCCAGTCCCGGACGAGCCGGTAGCCGTCGTCCATCCACTCTCGCAGCGCCTCCCGGCCGTGGGTGTCGGCGAAGTCGGCGATGCCGGACATCGACGTGCCCACGCGCCGGTTGCGCTGCATCACGGCGTTGGTGCGCTCCCAGTGGGTGGGCAGCAGGGTGACGATCTTTCCGTAGAGGAACGCGATCCGCAGGGTGGCCAGGTAGTCCTCGAGCGACGTGGCCCGGGAGGGGAAGGTCTCCACGAGCGTGCAGCATTCATAGGATTCCAGCGGCTGCTCCGCGCAGGGGTTGTAGCCCGCGACCCGGTGATCCCGGTGATCGGCGGGGTCGGCGAGCCGGCCGTACGCGCGGGTCGTGTCGAGCCAGATGACGCCGGGTTCGCCGTTGCGGGCGATCGCGCCCGTGAGGGGCGTCAGGTCCGTCTCCGTGTCGACCACCACGGAGTTGTTCGACATCCACGCCCAGCCGGGTCGGGCGGGGTCGTAGGAGTTGCGTTCGGGGAAGACCTCGGGGTTCTTCAGGTCGAGGAAGTCCGGGTCGTCGATGCGGCCGAGGAGGATCTCGGCGGAGCGGCGCACGTTGCCGGCCACGACGCACACGCCGATGAGGTTGCCGAGGTCGGCGATGTCGCGGGTGCTCAGGGGCTCGCCGCCGCGACCGTGGAGGACCCCCGCGAGCGCGGTGTGCAGCCGGTGCAGCGGCTCGGGCCCCGCGGCGGTGCCCCCGAAGGTGCGGATGGGGGCGCCCTTGGGGCGTACGAGGGAGTAGTCCATCACCGGCAGGTCGGCGCCCGAGAGGTAGGCCTCGAGCACCAGGACCGTGGAGTCGACCCAGCCCTCGCGGGTGTCGGGGATGCGGAACACCGGTGTTCCCGGCTCGACGACCGGTGCCGACGCCGTCCCGCGGGCGTCGAGCTCGAATCCCGTGGTCGCCGCGTGCACGACCGGGTCGTGGATTGTCAGCCCCTGCGCGGCGCCGGCGGTGTCGAATCCGACGCCGACCCCGAGCATCGAGGCCTCCATGAGGAACGCGAACGGGGCGGCGGGGTTCGCGGGCGTCATGTCACCGGTGGAGACGAAGGCGCAGTTCTGCAGGGGCGCGGAGTTTCCGACCTCGTTGACCAGGGGGGTGCCCATGATCCACAGGCCCCGCCCGGGCGGGGTCCACTTGAGTTCGAAGAGCCGCTCGTAGGCGTCCTGGGCAAGTTCCTGCGCAGCGGCCTCGTCCCAGGGCAGGCGGCGGGTGCGCTGATGGTCGGCGAGGATGGAGAACATCCCCTCGACGACGCGCCGGCACACGTGGTGCCAGCGCTCCTTCGATCCGTCCTCGCGTTGGCGCGAGTAGGTGCGCAGGAAGGTGATCTCGCCGAGGGAGTTTCCGGCGGCATCGGCGAAGCCCCAGGGCACGGGGCGGTCGGCGAAGCGGGCGAGGAAGGAGTCGGGCAGCTGGAAGGAGAGCATCGGAGCGGTCTTTCGTCTCGGGATCGGTGGGGTCGGCCGGTCGGTGTGGTTGGTCGGCCGGTCGGTGGGGTCGGCCGGTCGGTGGGGTCGGCCGGTCAGTGCGCCGGCTGGAGCGCGGCGGCGGGCGCCTCGAGCCGGCCGCGCAGGGCGTGGGCGGCGACCGCGGCCGCGGGCACGAGCACGAGGTTCGCTGCGAGCGGGTAGAGGTAGAACGGCAGCCCCATGCCGTACGCGGTGAGCAGGCCGGCGAATGAGTCGGCGTACCACTCGCCGCGGCCGAGCATCCAGGTGCCGAGGTTGGTCACGAGGAAGAACAGGGTGGAGGCGCCCGCACCGATCCCGAGGCCGACGAGGGCCGTGGCCGTGCGCGACCGGTCCCGGCGCATGACGAGGGCAGCGATCGCGATGACGACCCAGGCGCCCCACACGTACAGGAAGATGACCGAGTGCGAGCCGAGCACGAGATCGCCCACGGCCACGGTCAGCAGCGGCACCGCCACCGCGACCACCCGCGGCAGCAGGATCGCCGAGACCACGGCGAGCACGGTCACGAGCTCGACCCCGGGGGCGAGGAAGGTGTTGAGGTTGTAGTCGCGCCACAGCAGCGAGGCTGCGGCGAGCAGGACGACGACGGCGTACCGGAGGGCGGTGGACATGGCGGGCTCCTTGGCGAGGACGATCGATGATCGGCTCGGCTTGTCGAGAACGATTGAGAACTGTTGAGGATCGCTGAGAACTGTTGAGAACGGGACTGGGCGGATGACGGTGGGGTGGCCTGGCGCGGAGGCCGGGAAGGCCGCCGGGGTGGCGGGGCGAGGCCGGTGCGACGCGGACCCGGACTCGCCGCCGACCTCTCCCACCGGCCGCGAATCACATGGGCGTCATTCATGAACTCTCAGTCACAGACACTACACCTTGTGGTTGCGCGATCCAACGACCACTAGATGTTGTGTTTTCTGTCGTCTTGTCATTCAAAACCGGGACCATGGTCCATCGCCGTGATGGCATCCTGGGGGTATGCGCGCCCCCACGGTCCTCCTCACCTGTGGCTCGGCCGGCTCGGGCAAGACCACCTACGCCCGCGCGCGGGAGGCCGAGGGCTACGCGATGCTGTCGATGGACTCGCTCGTGCGCTCCCGCTTCGGCGTCTACGGGGTCGACATCCCGGTCGAGCGCTTCCAGGAGTACAACGATGCGGTCCGCCCCGAACTCGAGCGCCGGCTCGTCGACCACCTCCGGGCGGGGCGCGACGTCGTGCTCGACAGCCCGCTCCCCCGCCGCGCGGACCGCGACGCGTATAAGGACCTCGTGCTCTCGGCCGGGGGCCGGTGGCGGCTCGTCTACTTCGACGTGCCGCCGGCCGAGCGCCGCCGCCGGGTGCTCGCCCGACGGGAGCGGGGCACCGACCCCGATGCGTTCCCGGCGACGGACGAACTCCTCGAACTCTTCCACGCGAACTTCGAACCGCCCCACGGCGAGGGCGAGGAGGTAGTGCATCCATGAGCAACATCAGCGTGACTCACGCCGAATCCGGGCTCGTCCACACCACCGTGCTGCGCGCGGAGCGCGTCACCCCGAACATGATCCGGGTGACGTTCTCCGGCGGCGACCTGGCCCACCTCGCCTATCGGGGCTTCGACCACTGGGTCCGGCTGGCGATCCCCGTCCACGCCGGGGACCGGTTCGACAACCTGCCGGAGCGGTTCGGTCTCGGCGGCTACCTGCGGTACCTGCGGCTGCCGAAGGGCACCCGCCCGGTGATCCGCAACTACACGATCCGTCACTTCCGCGGCGAGGCGGAGGAGCTGGACATCGACTTCCTCGACCACGGCCCGGGCGGCGTGGCGGGCCCGTGGGCCGCGTCGGTTCGGCCGGGCACCGAGGTGGCGCTCATCGACCAGGGCTGCGGCTGGCAGCCGAGGTCGGCGAGCCGCTCACTCATCGTCGCCGACGAGAGCGGCCTGCCCGCGGCGCTGGGGATCCTGCGGGACCTGCCACGCGACGCCACCGGCGATGCGCTCATCGAGCTGTTCGACGAGCGCGACCGTCAGCACGTCGACGCACCGGCCGGGATGACCGTGCACTGGCTCACGCGGGAGCCGCACGCCGTCCCGGGCGCGGCGGCGCTCCCGGCGCTCAGGGCGCTCGCGCTCCCCACCGACCTCTACGCCTTCACGGTCGGGGAGTCCGCACTGGCGACCGGCGCCCGCCGTCACCTCGTCTCGGAACGCGGCGTTGCGAAGTCACACGTCACGTTCTCGGGCTACTGGCGGCTCGGAAGGGCCGCCCACTCCTGAGGTGCCCCCGCAGACGACGCCGGTCCAGCCGCCCTCACGTCCGCGCAGCGCGGTCTCGAGCTCCTCGGGTCCTCCTCCCGCGCGACGTTCGACGTGCCCCGCGGCGGGGGTGAGGAGATCCCCCGAAATCGATCGGCCCGGGGGTGATGTGCGACGGCGCCGGCGGAGGCACACTCGTGACTTCGCCTCACCCACCCCTCACCTGGAGCACGCGATGACCGATCACACGACCCCGTGGCCCGCCGGCGCGCCCGCCTGGACCGACCTCTCGGTCACCGACGTCGCGAGGAGCACGCAGTTCTACACCGCCGTGTTCGGCTGGGTGTTCGAGGGCGGCGACGAGGAGTTCGGCGGCTACCTCAACGCCACCTCCGGTGGCCGGCTGGTCGCCGGGATGGCTCCTCCCATGGACGGGATGCCCGAGCCGCCGCACGTGTGGACCACCTACCTCGCGGTGACCGACAGCGCCGCCACCCAGCGCGCCGTCACCGCCGCCGGCGGCACGACGGTCCTGGACCCGATGCAGGTCGGCCCGTTCGGAACGATGGCGCTCTACGCGGACCCGACCGGCGCCGGCTTCGGCACGTGGCAGCCGGGAGATCACGCGGGCTTCGGCCGCACCGGCGAGCACGGCTCCCCCTCGTGGTTCGAGGCGATGGTCGGCGACTTCGCGGCGGGGAAGGCCTTCTACGCCGCCGCCTTCGGCTGGACCTACTCCGACGACCTGCCCGGCGACATGCGGTACGCCATGTTCGGAACGGCCGGTGAGGAGCCGCCGATGAGCGGTGGCATCGGCGAGGTGGAGGCGGGCACGGCCCCGTACTGGGCCGTCAGCTTCGAGGTCGACGACGTCGACGCCGCGGCCGACCGGGTCCGCGGCCACGGCGGGGCGATCACGACCGAGCCGTTCGACTTCGAGTTCGGCCGGCTGGCGCTGGCGACCGGCCCGGACGGTGAGGCCTTCGGCCTCGTGGCGAGCACCCCGATGGAGTCGAGCACGACGCCGTGATGCGCCGCCGGACCGACGCCCCGCAGACGGCCGTCAGACGACGCCGGTCCAGTCCACGTCGAGTCCGAGCAGGGCGTTCTCGAGCACCTCGGACATCGCGGGGTGGATCCAGAACTGCCCGCGCGCCATCTCCTGCACCCGCAGGCCGAACTGCATCGCCTGGATCGCCTGGTGCACGATGACCGAGGCGTCCGGGCACATGAGGTGCGCCCCGAGCAGCCGCCCGCTCGCCCGGTCGGCGACGAGCTTGACGAGACCGGTCGCATCCTCCATCGCCCAGCCGTAGGCGACGTCGCCGAAGGCCTGGACCGCGGTGGTGACGTCGAAGCCCTGGGCGCGGGCGTCGTCCTCACGCAGTCCGACCGAGGCGATCTGCGGATGGGTGAACACCGCCGCGGGCACGAACCGCTCGTCGATCGCGCGCAGATCGCCCGGGTGGGCGAGGTTGTGGGCGACGATCCGGGCCTCGGCGTTGGCCACGTGCTTGAGCTGGTGCGCGGAGGAGACGTCGCCGAGCGCCCACACGCCCTCGGCGCTCGTGCGCCCGTGGGCGTCGACCTTGATCCGCCCGTCGGGATGGGTCTCGATCCCGCCGGCGGCCGGGTCGAGCCGGTCGGCGTTGGTGGTCCGGCCGGTCGCGACGAGCAGGAGCTCGGCCTCGGCGTGGGTGCCGTCGGTCAGGTCGAGGCGGACGCCTCGCTGCGTGCGGACGGCGGAGCTCACCTGGGCGCTCAGCCGCACGTCCCAGCGGCTCACGGCCTGCGCCGTGAAGGCGGCGGCGATGTCGGGATCCTCGGCGCGCAGCATGGCCGGGCCGCGGGTGACGATCGTGACGGCGACGCCCAGGGAGGAGAAGACGTGCGCGAACTCGGCCGCGATGAATCCGCCGCCGACGATGGCGATCGAGGCGGGCAGCTCGTCGATGCGCATGACCGTGTCGGAGGTGTGGAACGGCACCCCGGATTCCGCGATGGGGGCGGGGATCACGGGCCGGGAGCCGGAGGCGAGCACGATCCGTTCGGCGCTCAGCCGCTCCGGGCCGGCCGCGGTGGCGACCTCGAGGAGGCGGGGCCCGACGAAGCGCGCCTCGCCCTCGTACAGGCTCGTGTTCGGCTCGCCGCTGCGGCGGTAGTCCCTGCCGCCGGCCGAGATCGGGTCGATCCGGCCGAAGATGCGGTCGCGGATGTCGCGCCAGCGCACCCCGTCGAGGGTGGCGTCGATCCCGTAGCGGGCCGATTCGCGGATCGTCGTGGCCACCTGGGCGGCGTAGACGAACATCTTCGTGGGGATGCAGCCGACGTTGAGGCAGGTGCCGCCGAAGACGGGGTTCGCCTCGATCATCGCGACCGTCAGATCGTCGAAGTCGGGGGTGATGAGGGAGTTTCCGGAGCCGGAGCCGATGATCGCGAGGTCTACATGGGTCACGGGGTCAGGCTAGCCCGGCTCGCTCACCCGACTCGCCCGGGGCCGTGCCCCGCCACCGGATGGAGCGTTCGCGCGACGCTCAGCCCGAGCGTGCCGGGCGGGGCATCGCGCGGGCCCGGAGCACCGTGAGGTAGACGTGCCGGATCATCGCCACGAACACGGCCGCCCAGACCGCGATGGCGAGCCAGAGCTCGGCGGCGCCGATCCAGCCGACGATGGGCAGGTCGTCGGCCTGTCCGAGGTAGATGCCGGCCACGGCGTACATGCCGAGCGGGAAGACCATCGACCACAGGGTGGCCTCGTAGTCGAGCGGGATCCGGTGGCGCCAGTGCCGCCACAGCCCCACGCAGAACAGCACCGGGATGAGCCAGGTGGCGAAGCTCCAGAACACGACCGACAGGCCGGCCACGAGGCCGCGGGTGGCGTCGACCATCGGCGCGGCGGCCATCTCCACGACCCGGGCCCCCGCGAGCACCGTGATCGCGCAGGCGCCCATCGCCACCCAGTACGGCGGGTTGAGATCGACGGGCTTGAGCTCGTACTGCATCATCCGCAGCGCGACCATGACCCCGGCCGCCCCGTAGAGGAACACCCCGACCGACCAGGAGAGCACGGCCACGATCGCGAGCGCGCCGCGCACCTCCTCGCTCACCGGTTCGAGCGTGGCGGCCGCCACGGCCACCGACTGGCTCGCCACCACCCAGATGAACCACGTGCCGTTGGCGTACTTGACCACGGGGCGCTCCGTCTTCGAGAGCACCGCGGTCCAGGGCACGACGTAGCCGAGCACGATCCAGGCGATGAGGGTCGCGACGAGGAACACGGCGGTGATCGTGTGATAGCCGGCCATGAACAGCCGGACGCCGAGCACGTTCGTGCCGGCCACGTAGGTGAAGAAGCCGAAGGCCCGCGCCGGGTCGAGGAAGTCGGCCACGATCGATTCACGGTGACGCACGAGCCGGAGCACGGTGAGCGCCCCGAGCAGGAGGAAGCTCGCGATGCACACGACCAGGAGCACGGCGGAGACGACTGCGAAACCCTCGAGCGCCGTCCCCACCGACAGGATGCCCGTGGCCATGACGAGCGCGAAGTAGCCCGGCGTCAGGCCGGCGACGGCAGCGTCTGCGCGCGCGATCAGCGAAGTTCCCACGCCTGCGATGCTATCGGCGCTGCCCGCTGCGCCGTGGGCCAACCGTCCCACCCCCCTTCCGCGGTGGCCGCGGGATGAGTAGTGTTCCTCGAACCGCCCATCCGGCACCCTCATCGACGTGCGTGCCGGCACCGCGCTCGAGAGGTACATCATGCGTCAGCACACTGCCGGTGGCATCGTCGCCGCCGTCATCCTGGCCGGCCTGGCCGCAGCCCCCGCACACGCCGCGCCGGCGGACGGGGTCGATCTCACCCTGCTCGGCACGACCGACACCCACGGTCACGTCTACAACTGGGACTATTTCGCCAACGAGCAGTACACGGATCAGGACGACATCCTCGGTCTCACGCGGGTGGCGACCTACGTGAGCGACGTCCGCGACGAGGTGGGCGCGGAGTCGGTCATCGTCATGGATTCCGGCGACGCGATCCAGGGCACGCCGCTGACCACGTACTACGGCCTCGGGGACGGCGCCGCGGGCGTGCTCTCCGGCGAGACCGAGCACCCGATGTCGCAGGCGTTCAAGTACATCGGCTACGACACTCTCGGCATCGGCAACCACGAGTTCAACTACGGCCTCGACATGCTCAAGGCCTACGAGCGCGACCTCGACACCGCCGACGGCGGACCGACCCTGCTCGGGGCGAACGTCATCGACGTCGACACCGGCGAGCCCTGGCTCGAGCCGTACACGATCGTCGAGCGCGAGATCGACGGAGAGACCGTCAAGGTCGGGGTCATCGGGCTCGTGACGCCGGGCGTGCGGGTCTGGGACCGGAAATTCGTCGAGGGCAAGCTCGAGTTCCAGGACCTGGTCGAGGCGGCGCGGCACTGGGTGCCGATCGTCGCCGAGGAGGCCGACGTCGTCGCCCTCAACGTGCACAGCGGCAAGGGCGAGGTGCCCAACGAGGACTACGACACGTCCGCGCTGTACGAGAACGTGGTGAACAACGTGGCCTATCTCGTGCCGGGGATCGACTACATCCTCTTCGGGCACAGCCACCAGGACGACCCGGAGACGATCGTCACGAATAAGGACGGCGGGAAGGTGCTGCTCACCCAGCCGTACTACTGGGCCCGGTCGGTCACCCGCACGACCCTGCACCTCGTGCCCGACGGGGACGGCTGGCAGGTCGACTGGAGCGAGGGGAACGAGCCGCACGCGCAGGCCACCTACGGCTATCAGATCGGCGAGCCCGACGAGGGTCTGCGGGAGCTGCTGATGGACAAGCAGACTACGACGATCGACTACGTCAACACCCCCGTGGCGACGTCGGTGACCGACCTCAAATCCGAGAAGTCCCGCTACGAGGACACCCCGATCATCGACTTCATCAACCACGTGCAGCTCGAGGCGATCACGACCGCGCTCGGCGACGTCGGCGATGCGACGATCATCTCCGCCGCCGCCCCCTTCTCCCGCACGGCGATCTTCCCCGAGGGCGACGTGACGATCCGCGACATCGCGGGGCTGTACGTCTTCCCGAACACGCTCTACGGGGTCGAGTTGACCGGCGCGCAGGTGCGCGACTACCTCGAGTACTCGGCGAGCTATTTCGTGCAGGTGCCCGTGGGCGCGGACTTCGATCCGGCCACGGGCACGAACGCACCCACCGACCACTACCCCGACGGGATGCCGGACTACGCCTACGACGCGATCGCCGGAGTGGACTACTACATCGACATCTCCCAGGATGTGGGTGAGCGGATCACCGATCTGCGCTACCCGGACGGCACCCCCGTGGGCGACGACGACACGTTCATCCTCGCGCTGAACAACTACCGGCAGAGCGGCGGGGCGGGCTTCCCGCACGTGGCCGACGCGGAGATCGTCTACGACGGGCAGCAGCAGATCCGGCAGATGCTCATCGACTGGGCGGTCGAGCACGAGGTGATCGACCCGGACGACTTCTTCGTGCCGAACTGGTCGCTCATCACCGAACCGATCGCCGAGCCCACGCAGGAGCCGACCGACACGGCCTCCCCGACCGAGCCCGCCTCACCCACCGAAACGGGCTCGCCGACCGATACGGGCACGAGCCCGAGTGCCGGCCAGACGCCCGGCGGGTCGATGCCCGACACGGGTGCGCCGGTGGGCCCGCTCGCCGGCACGGTCGCGCTGCTCCTGCTCGCGGGCGCCGCGGTGCTCGCCGTGCGCCGCCGACTCGCCTGAGGCCGAGCCTGAGGCGTCGGCCCGCTACCGGTGGACCGACGCCTCAGGCGAGCGGATCGACCATGCGCAGGCCGTCGAAGCGGCGGAAGCCGCGGTCGGTCGTCGCCATGGTCGCCCCGGCCTCGAGGCAGAGGGCGGCCAGGTAGGCATCCGGCACGTCGTTGCCGCGCAGCTTGTTCTGCAGCAGGAGCTCGCGGAAGAACGGCCAATGCCGGTCCCTGCCGCGCACCACGCTCACCCGTGGGTGAGCCAGAAGCGAGTCGGCGAATGCGAGTGCCGATGCCGGCGTCGCGGGCTCGTTGAAGATGCGACCGTTCGTGGCTATCCGCACGAACGCCGAGAGCACCAACTCGCTGACACCCATCTGCTCACCTCGGTCGAGCCGGTCGAGGAGCCAGGTGCGCACGGCCGCAGCCCGCTCGCTATCCGATGGCCGGAACGCGTAGACGACCACGTTGACGTCGGGGAAGAGCATCAGCGGATGCCCGCGTCGTTCTCTCCGAGTAGCTCGGCGATCTGTTCTCGATCGTCGAGATCGACCCCGGGCCTCAGCCCCGGATCTGTCGGCTTGAACTCCGGCAATTCGGCCGGCTGACCCTCATCCTCGCGACCGCGCTCGTTCAGGTACCGCCGCAGCGCCTCCTCGAGGATCGAGCCCATCGGGCGGCGAGATCGGACAGCGAGCAGCCTCGCCTCCGCCAGCAGGTACTCATCGATGTTGACCGTCGTCCGCATACGTACATCTTATCATCGGCAGCTGCGCATCATGATGCGTCCCGGTGGGTCCAGCCGCGCGGGAGAAGTCGGGCGACCCGTCTGCGGTCATCGCGGACCGGCGCGACGAGACCCATCGGGCCGGTCGGCCCCGCGAAGCACCCCGAAGCACGGGCCGCCCGGCGTCGTAGCCGATAGTCTTGATGGTTCGATCCGTTGGGAAGTGGGAGCGCACAGATGCGAGCAAGACAAGCGGTGGGGACTACTGCGGCGGTACTCATCACCGCGGTCATCGGCGGGTGCAGCGCGGACGCGCAAGCCGTTGAAGCAGAGGGAACGCAGAATACGGCCGCCCCGAACGAATCGACCACGGGCGAGCAGGTACGCGACAAGCCGCTCGACGATGCCGCTCCCTGCGTGGGCTTTGGCGATGTGATGACCATCCTCGACAACGCCGACCTCGCACTCGATGAGGGTCGGATGGAGACGCAGGAGCACCAGGGCTGGTACCGCCTGGCGACGCGTGTGCTCGACCTTCTGCCCTCGGACGGCGACAGTACGGTCGCGCGCGCGATCGCCGAGCTCCAGGCGATCGCACCGGCCATACCGGCCGGTGGCGGTGAGGAACCGACGAGCGTGAGGTCGCCGGAGTGGATCACCGCCGAACAAGGCTTGAGTCTCGCCTGCGACGAGCTCGGCGTTCCCTTGACGATCAGCGTCTTCACCGGGGGATGAACGACTTCCCGGCTTGGGGGCACGTAGCGTCGACTCCTCGTCGAGGGCGCTGGTGGGGATGCGGGCGGGCCTTGGGTGAGGGATAGATGTGCTGAAACCGACCGATCCTCGCCCCAAGGCCTCCCGTGGAATCCACCTCCTGCGTCCCTGCCGGTTGTCCCGTCGTGGACGTGATCTGCCGAAGGACGGGACTCGACTTGACGATCACTGGCGCCCAGGCCGAGGGGAGGTAACGATCATCGAGGCTCGCCCGCGTGAGCTCCTGCCGTTCTGCCCCAAGCGCGGAGCCGGTGACGCCCTGCGTAGACCACATAGTGCGCCAGCCGACTGATGTCCCGGTCGCGGGGCATCCGACTCGACTGCACGTGCGCCAGCCCCGCTCCCTGTGCCCGGGCACGGAGTGCGGGTGCCGGATCTTCCACCAGCCCCTGACCGCGGGGCCCGACCCGAGCAACGCCGACCGTCGCCGCGCCCCGGGCCGACCCAACCGGCCCCACGTGAAGGTTCCCGTCCGGGAGGTGTTCGCGACCATCCTGGTCGACCCGACCCGATCATCGACCAGTCCGGCCCGGCACGGCTGCTCGACGTGAAAGCCGGCCGTTCAGCCAAAGTCCTCGAGGACTGGCTCGATCAGCGTGACCAGTGCTTCCGGGACCCGGTCGACGTCGTAACCGTGGACGGCTTCACCAGCTACCGGTCCACGACGAACGCCGCGCTGCCGGACGCGGCAGCGGTCATCGCACTGGCGGCGTGACTAGAACTGTCACCTATCCGTGCAGCAGTCCCAAACAGCAAGCGCTGTTCGCTTGCCCCTCGGGTGAGTGTGCGGAGCCTCGACAGGAAATCGTCCTCATCGACCGAGGCCGTCACCTCGACCTTACCCGGCGTCAGGATGGTGAGAACGCCGCTCCCCTCAGCTCAGGTAACGCCGCAGCGCCTCCTCGAGGATCGAGCCCATCGGACCGCGAGCAGCTTCGCGTCCGCCAGGAGGTGCTCATCATGTCGACCGCCGTCCGCACGAGCGCTTCATATCATCGGCGCCCGCGCATCATGATGAGAATGCTGCTCAGGGTTCAGGTGCCACCGCCGGGACCTCGGTGGTGCGGACCCGCTGTGATGGGGTCGGGACCACCCTTGTCGTCGAGTCTCGGGGACCCGGTGAACCCGACAACCACGAGGACCCGGAGGCGGGTCGAAAACGCCGTCCCGCACCCGGTTCTCCAGCGACCTATCCGACCATCGAAGCTCGACTACCGCGTGTTCCACGTGGAACCTCGTTCCGACGATACAGCGGACCGTAACGATCGGGTCGCCGGATATCCCCGCGAGCGCCCCGGGTCCGCGCTGACCGGCGACCGGCGACCGGCGCCGCACGATTCTCGACTCCGCTCAGGGATTCGCGTGTACCGCGGTGGACGTACTCACCGGCCCTCGTAGCGCAGCTCGACGCGGCGGTTGATGCGGCGGGCCTCGTCGTCGTCCGGTCCGCTCTCGCGCTTCTTCGGGCGCGTGTCCGCGAAGCCCTGGACGTCGAGGGTCAGATCGGAGCGCACGGAGCGGACGGCATCGGCCACCGCGCCGGCCCGCTTCTCGGAGAGCTCCTTGTTGTCCACGGCACCGTCGATCGAGTCGGTGTGGCCGTGGATGGCCAGGTCTGCTCCCTCGGGCACGTCGGAGATCAGCTCCTCGATCTTGGCCCCGGCGTTCGCCGACAGCTCCCAGCTGTCAGGGGTGAAGAGGATGTCGGACGACAGGGAGATGATCGTCTCGCCGGCCTCTTCCTCGGTGGTCTCCAAGGCTTTGATCGACCCCTCCGCCGAATACGCGATCGGCGAGCCGATCTCGTACACCCGGATCGACTCCTGTGCCTGGGCGGGCACGGGGGCCTCGAAACCCATCTCGGCGAGCGTCAGCCAATGATCCTGGACGGCGTCCGTGTTGGCGGTCACCGACGTGGTCGTGCCCCAGGCGAGGCAGCATGACATGAGGGCCGCGGCGGCGAGCCGGGCGCTCGTGCGACCTCGGCCAGAAGCAGGCTGCTGCGCGGTGTTCTCCACGGCGCTCAGTCCTCGAACGTCAGCGGGACATCCTCGAACAGAGGAAGATTCTCACCGAGTTCGACGTCGACGTGATCGATGTCGTCGACCGGGGCCGGATAGAAGGCCTGGAAGCCGACCGACTCCCCGAGCCTGGCCTTGACGTCACTGTCGGTCTGATAGAGGCCGCCGCCGTCGACCTCGGTGAGCACGGTGTACCGCTTGAGGTTCTCGCGGTCGATCAGGGCAATGGGGACCTCGTGCCACATGTTCTTCGTGATCTCGTTGAGCCGCACCTCCTCGACATTCTCCTCCGGGGTGAAGACGAGCCGAAGCTCCATCGTCTCACCGCTGACGACGATCGACTGGATGCCGATGCGGACCTTCTGCTTCTCCGACTTAAGGGTGGGGAAGACGTCCTCGGCGATGACGTCGTCGGGGTCGGGCCAGGTCGCGTTGATCGGGTCGCCGGAGGCGACCGGCTCGCCGTCCGGGTCCTCCGAGCCCCCCGTGGCGGACCGGCCGGAGTCGCCGGCAGCGGGCGACGACTGGTCCGCGCGGTCGAACTCGGCGTCCTGGCCACTGCACCCTGCGAGCGTCAGCACGCCGGCCAGGGCGATGGCCACCAACGGGCGGCGGATCGGCGTCTTCATCAGAGGTTCTCCTTGAGATCGGTGGGGCAACACATCCATGAGTCGGACGTGGTCGCCGGATAGTTGCACGCTGTAAGTCATGTCACAGGCGGCCGGGTCACTCGGTGACCACGAGGCGTCGCGTCGCCTCGATCGTGACGCCGGCGGCGTCGCGTGCGTGGATCGTCACGTCTGCGGTGCCCGCGCTGTTCGCGGTGAGGGACACCTCGGTCTGGTCGAGCACGTAACGGCCGTCGGGCAGGATCCAGACCCAGGTGTCGGCGCCGTGGACCTCCGCGGTGAACGATGCCCCCTCCCCGACCGGAACACTGCCGGGTCCGGTGATCGAGATCCGGGCGGCCCCGGTGTGATCCGGCGTGCCACCGAACCAGTGCGTGAGGCCCGCGCCGATGGTGCCGCCGATCACGAGTGCGCCCGCCGCGACGACGCCGGCAACGCGGTGCCCGCGGCGGCCCCGGGGCCGCCGCGGCACGCGGGGTTCGCCAACACTTGGTACGCCGGGCCCGAGCCGCGTCGGGACCAGCGCGGACCTGACGTCGGCCAACCAGCTCGCGGTGTCCGGGTGCCGTGCGGCGGGATCCGCGGCGAGGCTGCGGCGCAGCGCGACGCTCAGAGTCGAGGGAAGGTCGGCGCCCTCGGTGGCCCAGACGAGCAGCCGCGACATCGCCCACAAATCCGCGCGGTGGTCCACGAGCGCGGGGCCGCCATGCTGCTCGGGCGGCCGGAAGCCCTGCGTGCCGCCCGCGACCGTCAGGCCCGAATTGACGGCAAGATCCTTGCACAGGCCGAGGTCGGCCAACACGATTCGCTCACCGGGAGCCACGAGCGAGGCCTCACCAGTCGGCACCGATCCATTCCCGGGTTCAGCTGCCGCGGGGCGCCCGGGGCCGGCCGGGTCGGTGGCGAACAGCACGTTGCCGGGGCTCAGGTCCCGATGAACGAGCCCGGCGGCATGGACGGCCTCGACGGCAGCCGCCAACCCGTGGGCGAGGGCGAGGGCGTCGGCGGGGGACGTCGTCCATGAGCGTGCTCGGAGACGGCGCACTCGATCGGCGAGCGTGCCGCGATCGGCGTACTCGAGCACGAGGTAGGGCTGTTGGCGCTCGGTCTCGCCGATGTCGTGCACGGCGATCACGTGCGGGCTGGAGATCTTGCGCAGGCTGCGGCCCTCGCCGATGAAGCGTTCACGGATCTCGGGGTTGAGGCTGTGGTTCTCGGCGAGGATCTTGACCACGACGGTCGAGTCGAGCCAGTCGTCACTCGCGCGGTAGACGGTGGCGAACGAGCCGACTCCGATGACCTCGCCGAGCCGGTAGCGGCCGACCTCAGCCACGGGCCCCGCCCGGTGCCACAGCCTGGAGGGCGCCGGCGACCATCGCCCGGCCGCGGGCCACCTGGGACTTCGCCGTGCCGACCGGTACGTCGAGGCGGCCCGCGATGCTCGCATAGTCAAGGCCCTCGAGATCGCGCAGCACCACGGGCACCCGGTACAGGTCGGGCAGGCTCTCGAGCGCGGCGCGCACGGTGGCGCGGGTGGCGATCATGGAGCTCATCCGGGCGCCCTCACTCAGGTCGCTCTCGGGTAGGGGCGCGGTGGCGCGCTGCCGGCGCAGGTGGTCGGTCACGCGGTGGCGCACGATCCGGTGCGCCCAGGTGGTGAACTTCGACCGGGCCTCGAAGGTGCCGATCGCCGAGGCGATGGAGATGAGCGCCTCCTGGGCAACGTCGTCGACGGCCGCCTGGTCGAGGAGTGCGCCGCGGGCGAACCTGTGCAGGAGGCCCGCCGCTTCGATCCGCTCGAGCAGCAGTTCCGTGGCGAGCCTCGACCCCGCGGCGGCGCGGCGAGCCAGGGCGGTGAGCAGATCCTCGTCACGATCCGCGGCCGGCGTCTCGTGGTCGAGCGCCTGCACGCACCGCCGCGCCACGGTCGCCTCGCCGGCCGCGAGCGCGGCGTCGAGATCGACCCAGGGCGTTGCCATAGGGGCGATGCTAGCCGCCTTGAAGCGGCGGCCTGGCAGGAAGAAGCCCTCCGATCGTGCGCGGACGGCTCAACGGCGGTCGGTGTCGGAACAGTTCCTGTCGCTCCTGGTCGTCCGGGAGAGCTTCCACTTCCAGCTGGTCCTTCCAGACTTGAACAGCGGCGCCGTCAAACCCACGCCGATTCACCGTTTCGGAAGGGCGGGGGCGGCCACGACCGGCTCGCCGGGCTGGGCGCGCGCCCATCGCTCGCCGTCCAACTCGATGAACGACCGCGTGTCTGCCTCGCTGACCGGCACGACCCGCACGGCTACCCATTCACCCTTGACCGGCACCGGGAGCCCCAACCCCCGTGCCGCGTGTGGATGCGACTCCTGGTGCCCGAGTATCAGGATGCCCTCAGGCCGAAGCTTGATGCGTGCATCGCGCACGCGCTTCGGTGCGTCGTCCTGTTGGGCGACCGTGAGGATAGTCCGGCGACCGACCAGCTGTCCCTGCACTTCACGAAACAGCTGGTCGACCCGTTTCTGTCCGGACTTCGCGAAGGAGAAGACCCGGGATCGTGCGTCCGGCGCGAGGTGCAACAGGTGATTTCTCGGCAGGTCGGTCTGCCTCCCGCCCCAGAGCCAGTAGACCTCGCCTGCGACCGTATCCGACAGCTGCCGCTTGTTGTCACGGTTGTAGGCGCGGACCCGTCTGCCGTCGACGAGTTTCGCGCGCCGGCGCAGCCGCTCGTCCGTGATCGTGATGAGGCCGGCGGCCCACTCGCTCGAATCGTCGTTCATCCAGGTGAGAAGTGCCGGTTGATCGGCCTGTCCCTGCCGGTCCCCATGGTCCGAGCAGAGATACATCTCCATCGGTATCTCCCAGCCGCCCATGTCCTTCGAGAACTTGCAGTCGATGTCTCGGCCGTCAACGGACCAGTCGAGATCCATCCCGTTGGCGATCTCGAACTCCTTGGTGAGATTCACCTCGACGGCGGTACCGAGGTAGGTCTTCTCCGTCTTCGAGAGATGCTGATAGGCCCAACGGCCCGTCCGCTGTCCATCGAGCAGTTCATCGAGCGAGTCCCGCAACGCCCATCGAAACCGGTCGCGGTTGTCCTCACCGAACTCCAACCAGTTGGCGAACGGCGCCAGCTCCGGCTCCAGAAGTTGCTGCATCCCGCTGCCGATACACCACGCCGACGGAACGCGCCCCATGGGCTTGGTCGGAGCGGGGTGCGAGCGAAACACATTTCGGCGCCGCCGGATCGCCCGTGCACGAGAGTCCTGAATCGAGGGGGTGTCCTCGTCGAGGTCGTCGAAGTAGAAGCCTGCGTCTGGAGCCACAGCCGTAGTCTGGCAGTCCGACCGCTTTCCGGCCCTCGATTTGCCGTCGGCCGCGCTCTAAAGGTGCTTTTTGACGTGCCTCGCGATGGCCTGCGCGAGGCCGACCGGGACGGCGTTACCGATCTGTCGGGCGATCTCGATCTTGCTGCCGCACCAGAGGTAGTCCTCGGGGAAGCCCTGCAGTCGGGCGGCCTCCAGGTGGGTGATCGGGCGGTTGACCCGGTTCCGCCCTTCCACATCCCACTGGGGGTGCAGGTACGCACCCTTCTCCGGCTTGTAGAACTCGGTACGGATCGTGTGCGATGGGAAGTCCCACCGCATCCGCCCCATCACGTCGGTCGTTCCGGTCGGCTTCTCGCGCCAGCACCGCGGGAGCAGTTCGGTAGGGATGTTGAAGCGCCCTCCGCCCGGGGGCACGTGATCGTAACGGTCGAGCGACAGCTGGGTCGGATTCCTTCCGACATGGAGGTCGAGGCCCTTGAAGATGCCGGGAACGCGGACTCCGAAGAAGTCGCTGAGACTGTCCGGCAGCTTCGTCGTCGCCGGGCGCGCCGGGAGTCCCTGGATGCGCGTAGCCGTGCCCTGCCACGGTTCGAGAGCCGACCCCGCCTCGCGGGTCCGCGCGTGGGTCGGAGACGGCAGCTCGATGGGACCGACTCGTGAACCGATCACAATGGTGCGGATGCGCCGCTGAGCGACCCCGAAGTCGGCCGCGTTCAGGTGACCGTATCGCAACTCGTAGTCCTGTAGCGCGCCGCTCTCCACCTCGCTGAGCAGGAGTTGGAACTCGGAGGACTTCATGAAGCGGTCCACGTTCTCGATCACGAAGACCTTCGGGTTGGCGACGCCGACGACACGCAGGTACTCACGCCACAGCTTGTTTCGCGGGTCGTTGATGTCCTTGGATCCGAGGTTGGAGAATCCCTGACAGGGTGGCCCGCCGATCACGAGATCGGCGTCCGGGATCTGCTCTGCGGCGACATCCTGGATGTCCCCGTAGATCGTGTGCTCCTCACCGTAGTTCGCGGCGTAGGTGGCGGCCGCCGGCAGATTGAACTCGACCGAGAGTACCGGCGTGCACCCCTCGGCGACGAAGCCCGTCGTCATGCCGCCACATCCAGCGAAGAGGTCTATCAAATCCACCATACGTGCATGGTATGGGACACCACCGACAAGGGTTGAAGCCGCGCCGGCACGGCGTAGGGTCGGACGTTGTGGAGTGGGACACCTCGTGGGCGTCGTCACCCGGCGTGCGCACCTCGATGCGAGGAAACAAGGGACGGGACACCCGTCCCGAGCTGGCCGTGCGCCGGGCGGTCCACGCGCTCGGACTGCGCTACCGGGTGAATATCCGACCCGAGCCGGCGCTGCGGCGCACTGCCGATCTCGTGTTCACCAAGCAGAAGGTCGCGGTCTTCATCGACGGCTGCTTCTGGCACGGCTGCCCCGAGCATCACACGGTCGCGAAGACGAACGCCGACTACTGGGCGACCAAGGTGCGCGACAACATGGCACGGGATCGCGAGACGACCTCGCAGCTCGTCGCCGCCGGCTGGAGGGTCCTGCGGTTCTGGGAGCACGAGGGAACCGACGATGTCGCCCGGCGGATCCAGAAGGCGGTCCTGGGCTGACCCACCCGCGACTCCAGCCGTCGACGGCTCCCGCCCGCGGTGATCGGGTAACGCCCAAACGCTGGGCGAGTTGCGCCGTCCCCAATCCCCCACAACGAGAACCGCCGCCCCCTCCACTCGGGAAGGGGGTGGTCGGTGAGCGCTGCCGCCACCAGGACTCCTGACATAGCTATTGCTTGACCGGCGTGTTTACTGGCAAAGGTGCTGGTCGTCGCGGTCAGCATGTGAGATAATTATTGGGTGAGTTTGTATCGGTTGGTCGGGGTGGTGAGATGGCGGTCATGACTGTCCAGGCACCGCTACCGTTGGCACCGTTCGGCGCGGTTCAGATCGGTGAGGTGGCCGCGCTCGTCGAGGACGCCGACGGGGCTGGTCGGGTGTACGTGCGCGGGGAGCTGGCGTACCTGTGGGACGGCCAGGACGAGGCCGGACGCAGGCTCGCGGCGGTGGCGCTGGTGCGGATCGGGGCCGCGACGGGGGCGGCGGTGGCGACCGGGTTCGACATCGGCCGAGAGACGTTGCGCCGGTGGGTGCGGGCCGCGCAGAGCGCGGGGACGGCCGGGCTGGTCCCGGAGCGGCGCGGGCCGAGAGGCCCGTCGAAACTGACGCCGGCGGTGGTCGCCGAGATCGGGACCCGCCGCGCGGGTGGGGCCTCGTTGCGGGCGGTGGCCTCGGCGGTCGGGGTCTCGACCGATTCGGTGCGCCGGGCTCTGGCCGAGGGGGCGGGCGGTGGCGAGGCCGGGGTGGGGCCGGGCGCGGCGGGGGCGCGGGTCGAGGCCGTGCCGGTGGTGCTGGCCGAGCCGGAGCCGCGTGTTGGTGAGCGTGCCGCGGCTCGGGCGCATGTGATCGAGGCCGCCGACCCGTGTTCGCCCCGGCCGCGCGGGTCCCGCTGGCCGGGCTCCTACTCGCCCTGCCGGCCCTGGCGGCCACGGGTCTGCTGTCCTGCGCGAGGGAGGTCTACGGCAAGCTCCCGGCCGGGTTCTACGGGCTCGAGACGATGCTCCTCGAGGGGGTCTTGCGGGCCCTGGCCGGTCAGCCGCGGGCGGAGGGCGCGGGCCGGTTCGCGCCGGTCGACCTGGGCCGGGTGCTGGGGATGGACCGGGCCCCGGAGGTCAAGACCATCCGCCGCAAGATCGGCCAGCTCACCGCCCGGGGCCGGGCCGGTGACCTGCTCGCGGGCATGGCCGCCCACCACCTCGGCCGGCCCGGCGCTGCCAGCAGGGACGAAGACCTCGGTCTGGTGCTGTATGTCGACGGGCACGTCCGGGCGTATCAGGGCACGAAGAAGATCGCCAAGACGCACCTGTCCCGGCTGCGGTTCCCCGCCCCCGCGACGGTGGAGACCTGGATCAGCGATGCCGCCGGCGACCCGGTGCTGGTGGTGATGTCCGCACCCGGCGCCTCGCTCGCGATGGAGCTGCGGTCCCTGCTGCCGCAGCTGAGGAAGGCGGTCGGGGACGACCGGCGGGTCCTGGTCGGCTTCGACCGCGGCGGCTGGTCCCCGGCCCTGTTCGCCCACATGGCCGAGCACGGGTTCGACGTGCTGACCTGGCGCAAGGGCCACACCGAGAACGTCGCCGGCGACCTCTTCGCCGAGACCGTCTCGATCGACGAGACCGGTCGGGAACACCACTGGATCCTTGCCGACACGATCGTCGAACTGCCGATCAAGAACGGCGGCGGGACGTACCCGATGCGGCAGGTCACCCGCCTCGACACCAAGAAGGGCCTCACCAAGCAGGTGCACGTGCTGACCACCCGCACCGACCTGCCCGCGGTCGAGATCATGTACCGGATGGGATCGCGCTGGCGCCAGGAGAACTACTTCCGCTACGCCCGCGGCCACCTGGGCCTGGACTCTCACGACTCCTATGCCGCGAGCCAGGACGACCCGGACCGGTCAGTACCGAACCCGGCCAAACGCCATTCCCACCTGGCCGTGCAGAACGCCACGGCCAGGGTCGAGCGCGAACGCGCCCGCACCGACGCCGCCCTCCTGGCAGCCCGCACTCCCACGCCCGGCCAGGCCGGCGTGGTCGTAACAAACACCCTCCATAACGCCCTGACCGCGGACCTGCACGCCGCTGAGGACGACCTCGCCGCCGCCCGCGCCGACCACAAGCACGTCCCGGCCAGGGTCCGCCTCGGTGACCTCGCGCCCGGCCAGCAGGTCCTGGACACCGAGACCAAGCTGATCCACCACGCCATCAGGATCGCCGCGTTCAACACCACCACCGCGATCGCCCGCGATATCCGGATCAACACCGGCTACGCCCGCGCCGACCAGGAGGCCTACACCCTCGCCCGGCAGGCCCTGACCCAGCCCGGCGACATCATCCCCGACGAGGCCGCCGGCACGTTGACGATCCGGCTCGACCCGCTCCCCACCAGCCGTGAGACCGACGCCATCGCCGAACTCTGCGAGCACCTCACCGCCACGCGCACCACCTACCCAGGCACCGACCTGACCCTGCGCTACGAAATCAAGAACCGGACCTGACCCCCCACAAACTTTCATGACATGTCAGGAGTCCTGGCCACCTGGCCAGGCTCACGATTGCGCGGTGGCCGGCCTCGGGGTGCGCAATGACCGTACTTGCCGCAAATCTGTAGGGTCTGACCACCTCGACGGACGCGGCGCACAACGACTCCGACGTCTCCATCCCCGAGCGAGTGTCATCGGTGACGACTGCGTCAGCCTTACCGATGATGGCCGCGTGTACGACGTGCGCGTCATCCGGATCCTTGACGTCGTAGTGGTATTCCCCTGATTTTGGGGCCTCGATCGTGGACCCCGGAAAGGCAGCCTGCCAGTCCCTGGCCCGGATTCATCACTCAACGCGCGCGCCGGGCCTTCTCCAACGACTCCGCAACTTTCTCGGCTCTACGCGGTTCGTGGTGAAAGGCCTGCTGTGATTGGTGTTCGCGCTGCTGCTCGAGCGGCGCTGGCCAGGAGTATACGGGCCTTGTAGTTGGCGGAGTTCCTGAATCCGCGGCCGGTGCGTTTGATGTTCTTGATCGTGGTGTTCGCGGCTTCGACCTTCGCGGTCGTGGCGCCGGTGACGATGAGGACTTCGATGGCCTCCCACCAGGTCACGATGGTCTCGTAGAGGCGGTCGGTCTCGGCCATGTTCGCGGTCTGGACGTAGTGACCCAGTCTCATCCGCTCTTGCCACGCCTGGGCGAGGGTATCAGCGCCGAGGAGGCGGCGGAGCTGCTCCTTGACGCCCCACGCGGCGGAGAGCTCATCCGTGGGGTCATCGTCGGTGAAGACCTTCTCCAGCCTGGCCCAGCCACGCGGGGACAGCGTATCGGCGCCCCGCAGCAGCAGCATCCGGTGTGCCCAGGACGCGTCGCTCTTGCGCCCGCGGCGGCCGTGCTGGTCTCGGGCGAGGCGCTGGCGGACCTTGGTGAGCATGTCGCCTGCGAGTTTGACGAGGTGGAACTTGTCGACCGAGACCGCGGCGTGGGGCAGGTGCTCGCGCAGGGCCTTACGGAACGCGGCCGAGGGGTCGATCGCGACGACCTCGATACGGTCCCGCCATGACTGTGGGCGGGCGCTGAGCCACGCGCCCACGCCCGTGCTGTCGCGGCCATCGACGATGCCCAGGACCTGTCCTGTGGCCAGGTCGACCAGGGTCGTCATCCACGGCTCGAACCGGCGCCAGGCCCCGTGCTCATCACGGAAGAACCGCACGGACCGGTACCGGTGCTCATCGATGCCCAAGCGCGTCACGACCCAGTCGTCGGCGGCGGGTAGGACGAGCGCCGCGGCAGCCAGCGCCGATTGGACCAGCCACCATGAGACCCCGTGAGCGCGGGCAACCTCGCTGGCGGCTCGACCGGAGTCGACCACCGCGGCCACGACCTGATTCTTCAGCCGCGTAGTGGACCGGGCGAACCTGGGGACCTGGATGGTGGACTCGGCGAACGTGCCACGCCCGCACAGCTCTTCCCGGCAGAACCAGCGCCGCTTGGCCCACCACACCTCGACCGCACCCGCGATCGGCAGATCACGCAGACGCTGCCGGCGCCGGGAATGGATCTTCACCGCGATCACACCACACGCCGGGCAGCCAGGCGGGGCGAGTGACTCGATCACGACCCGACGGCCTCCGCCGGGAAGATCGATCGCGTCGATGACACGGTAGTCAGACAGATTGAAGATCGTGCTCGCAGCATCACGCTGCGAGCCAGTAAACTCGTCCATAGCTCGTGGTCCTCTGCTCTTGTGGATGTCTCGCAACACCCATCACAGCAGGACCACGAGCCCTCACACGCCTACGACGCGCGGGCCACTTTCACCACGAACCACGAAGAGCCACTTTCTCCGGGTGTTCGCCCACGTCATAGAATTCCTCCGAGGAATCAGAGATGAACTCAGTGCGGCGGGCGTGGAGGAGATCGCGATATTTCAGAACTTCAGCCAGCCGAAGTTTCCTGCGGCTCCTACCTGGGACGGTCGCTGTCAATTCGCCGTCTTCAATTAGCTTCACAACCGTTGGTCGGCTGAGGCCCAAGAGGTCCGCGGCCTGCTGTGTGCTGATCTCCTGCTCGAGGGCGAGGATACTGATCGATCGCCCCTTGCTGAGTTCGTCGGCCGCGGCCTTCAGGACGGTGAAGAGCTCTTGGGTCAACTCGACCCGCTCGTGGATGTCAGCACCGGACAGGTAGAACCGCGGCTCCGGAGCCGATCCGTACCGATTGATGTGCGCGTCGACGAAGTCGATGACGCGAGCTAGATCCTGAGCACCTTCCGGACTCGCCGCGACGACGTCAGCGCCGTCTCGATGCGGGTGAGCGTGGGCTGCGGTCATGTGCGCCACTTCCTCTCCTTAGGGGTTGCCACACTAACACGCGTTACGAAAGATCCGAAAGAGCGTTGGCTTCCCGTGGCGTGCGCGGCGCGCTACGCCGTCCCCAATCCCCCACAACGAGAACCGCCGCCCCCTCCCGTGCGGGGAGGGGACGGCGGCCAGGCGCGAAGAACCTCAGAAGTCCCAGTCGTCGTCCTCGGTCTCCTCGGCCTTGCCGATGACGTAGGACGAACCGGAACCGGAGAAGAAGTCGTGGTTCTCGTCGGCGTTCGGGCTGAGCGCGGCGAGGATCGCGGGATTCACGTTCACGGCCTCGGGCGGGAAGATGCCCTCGTAGCCGAGGTTCATCAGGGCCTTGTTGGCGTTGTACTTGAGGAACGCCTTGACGTCGTCGGTCAGGCCGAGCGGGTCGTAGAGGTCCTCGGTGAAGGTCTCCTCGTTGTCCATGAGGTCGTCGAGGAGCCCGAGGGTGAACCCGTACAGCTCGTTCTGCCGCGCCTGGGTCTCCTGCGCCACCGCCACCTGGTACTTGTAGCCGATGTAGTAGCCGTGCACTGCCTCGTCGCGGATGATGAGCCGGATGAGGTCGGCGGTGTTCGTCAGCTTCGCCCGGCTCGACCAGTACATCGGCGCGTAGAAGCCGGAATAGAACAGCAGCGACTCGAGCATGACCGAGGCGATCTTGCGCTTGAGCGGGTCGTCGCCCTCGTACAGCCCGATGATCGAGTTCGCCTTGTACTGCAGCTCCTTATTCGTGACCGACCAGTCGAACGCGTCGTCGATCTCGGCGGTCGAGAGCAGCGTGGAGAAGATCGAGGAGTAGCTCTTGGCGTGCACCTGCTCCATGAACACCATGTTGGCGATCACGGCCTCCTCGTGCTGGGTGCGCACGTCGGGAAGGATCGAGACCATGCCGACCGTGCCCTGGAACGTGTCGAGCAGCGTGAGGCCCGTGAGCACCTTGGTGGTCATGTCCTTCTCGGCGGCGCTGAGCGTGGCCCACGAGGAGATGTCGTTGCTCAGCGGCACCTTCTCGGGCAGCCAGAAGTTCTGGGTGAGGCGGTTCCACACCTCGAGATCCTTCTCGTCCTCGATCCGGTTCCAGTTGACCGGGCGCACGACCGCAGTCTTGAGGTCCACTTTGTCAGGCTCCTTCGATACACGCGAGCGGCGCCCGGGCGGGCGCGGGGAGGGATGGGTCGCCACGGCGGCGACTGGTCACAGCATGCAGGATACGCAGCCCTCGACCTCGGTGCCCGAGAGCGCCAGCTGCCGCAGCCGGATGTAGTACAGGGTCTTGATTCCCTTGCGCCAGGCGTAGATCTGCGCCCGGTTGAGGTCGCGCGTGGTGGCCGTGTCCTTGAAGAACAGCGTGAGGCTCAGGCCCTGGTCCACGTGCTGAGTGGCCGCCGCGTAGGTGTCGATGACCTTCTCGGGGCCGATCTCGTAGGCGTCGGCGAAGTACTCGAGATTGTCGTTGGTCATGTGGGGGGCCGGGTAGTACACGCGCCCGATCTTGCCCTCCTTGCGGATCTCGATCTTCGAGACGATCGGGTGGATCGAGCTCGTCGAGTTGTTGATGTACGAGATCGATCCGGTCGGCGGCACGGCCTGCAGGTTCTGGTTGTAGATGCCGTGTTCCATGACGCTCGCCTTGAGCTCGCGCCAGTCCGCCTGCGTGGGGACGACGACGCCCGCCCGCGTGAACAGGTCCGTCACCCGGTCCGTGGCCGGCTTCCACTCGTTCTCGGTGTACTTGTCGAAGTACGCCCCGCTCGCGTAGGTGGAGGTGTCGAAGCTGGCGAACTTGGTGCCGCGCTCGATGGCCAGCCGGTTCGAGGCGCGCAGGGCGTGGTAGAGCACCGTGTAGAAGTAGATGTTCGTGAAGTCGATGCCCTCCTCGGACCCGTAATGGATCCGCTCCCGGGCGAGGTAGCCGTGCAGGTTCATCTGCCCGAGGCCGATCGCGTGGCCCTCGTCGTTGCCGCGCACGATGGAGGGCACGGACCCGATGTGGGTCTGATCGGAAACGGCGGTGAGCGCCCGGATCGCGGTCTCGACGGTCAGGCCGAGGTCCGGGGAGTCCATCGCCATGGCGATGTTGAGCGAGCCGAGGTTGCAGGAGATGTCCCGGCCGATGTGCTCGTAGCTCAGGTCGTCGGCGTAGGTCGAGGCGGTCGAGACCTGGAGGATCTCCGAGCACAGGTTCGAGTGGGTGACCTTGCCCTCGATCGGGTTCGCCCGGTTCACCGTGTCCTCGAACATGATGTACGGGTAGCCGGACTCGAACTGGATCTCCGCGAGGGTCTGGAAGAAGTCGCGGGCCTTGATCGTGGTCTTGCGGATCCGCTCGTCGGCGACGAGCTCGTCGTACTTCTCGGTCACGTTCACCTCGGCGAACGGCATGCCGTAGATGCGCTCGACGTCGTACGGCG
This sequence comes from Pseudactinotalea sp. HY158, assembly GCF_009660225.1. Classification (NCBI taxonomy): domain Bacteria; kingdom Bacillati; phylum Actinomycetota; class Actinomycetes; order Micrococcales; family Cellulomonadaceae; genus Pseudactinotalea; species Pseudactinotalea sp. HY158. Next base: position 120,748 of record NZ_CP045920.1, on the reverse strand, counting down.
AGAACAGGTGCATGTCGGCGTTCTGCCGGGCGAGGTGGAACGTGATGTCGGGGATGACGACGCCGAGGGAGAGGGTCTTGATGCGGATCTTCTCGTCGGCGTTCTCACGCTTGGTGTCGAGGAAGCGCATGATGTCGGGGTGGTGGGCGTTCAGGTACACCGCACCGGCACCCTGACGAGCGCCGAGCTGGTTGGCGTAGGAGAAGGAGTCCTCGAGGAGCTTCATCACCGGGATGACGCCGGAGGACTGGTTCTCGATCCGCTTGATCGGGGCGCTGTACTCGCGCAGGTTGCTCAGCAGCAGGGCCACGCCGCCGCCGCGCTTGCTCAGCTGGAGGGCGGAGTTGATGCCGCGGGCGATCGACTCCATGTTGTCCTCGATGCGCAGCAGGAAGCAGGAGACCGCCTCGCCGCGCTGGGCCTTGCCGGAGTTGAGGAACGTCGGGGTCGCGGGCTGGAACCGGCCCTCGAGGATCTCGTCCACGAGGCTCAGGGCGAAGGTCTCGTCGCCGGCCGCCAGCGTGAGGGCGACCATGATCGTGCGGTCCTCGAAGCGTTCGAGGTACTGCTTGCCGTCGAAGGTCTTGAGCGTGTACGAGGTGTAGTACTTGAACGCGCCCATGAAGGTCTGGAACCGGAAGTCGTGCGCGTCGGCGTAGTCCCAGATCCGCTGCAGGAACTCGGGGCTGTACTGATCGAGCACGTCGGCCTCGTAGTAGCCGCCCTCCACGAGGTAGGCGAGCTTGTCGGCCAGGTTCGGGAACTGCACGGTCCGGGGCAGGACGTGCTGGAGGAAGTACTGCCGCACGGCCTCCCGGTCCTGCTCGAACTGGATCGTGCCGTCGGGCCCGTACAGGTTGAGCATCGCGTTGAGCGCGTGATAGTCGAGTTCCTGCCCCTGCTGCACGAAGGCCTCGGGGGCGGCGTCCGAGCCGGAATCCGCTGCGCTCGTCGGGCCGGCCGTCGTCTGCGCACTTTCTAGAATCGCTGCCAAAACTCTCCCAATCCCTCACGGACCCGCGCCACGTCGTGGCTCGTGCCCAGTAGTTCGAAGTTGTACAGGTGCGGCACCTGACATTTGCCGGAGATGACCTTCCCGGCGAGGCAGTACGCACTGCCGAAGTTCGTGTTCCCGGCGGCGACCACGCCCCGGATGAGCGCCCGGTTGTCGGGGTCGTTGAGGAACTTGATCACCTGTTTGGGCACGGCGCCCCGGGGGGTGCCCCCGCCGTAGGTCGGCACGATGAGCACGTACGGGTCGGTCGCCTTGAGGTGCGGCTCCGTCCGGCGCACCGGGATCCGCAGCGCCGGCAGCTCCAGCCGCTCGACGAAGCGGCGGGTGTTCTCCGAGACGGAGGAGAAATAGACGACGGACGACACGACCAACGCCTCCTCTGGGTGATGACTGGTTGAGCCTGCGCCGACCCGGGCCTGGTACCGGCCGGCCCTGGGCCGGTACCGGACCGGAGTCCGACCGGCGTGGCCGCTGTTGCGCCGCGAGGTGCGTCGCTTGTGGCGGCGCGGGCTCGATGGTGCCTGGTGCTCAGGCGGTGACCGCGACCGGGGTGTCCAGTCGGGCCGTCGCCGCGAGCGCCTTGATCTTGTCGGGGCGGAACCCGGACCAGTGGTCGCCGTCGGCGAAGACGACCGGAGCCTGCTGGTAGCCGAGCGCCTTGACGGACTCGAGCGCCTCGGCGTCGGTGGAGATGTCGACCACGGTGTACTCCAGGCCGTGCTTCTTCAGGGCGCGGTAGGTGGCGTCGCACTGCACGCAGGCGGGCTTGCTGAAGATGGTGATGGCCATGGCGTGGGCTCCCCTTCTCAAGGTGTCGGATCGCGGTCCCCCGTGCGGATCGAGCGACCCGGGCAAGAGAATCTCGTGATGATAATTACAAGGATGTGGTTCGTTCGCGCACGGTTTTCGCCGCCACCCCATCCACTGACCACAACACTACACCTAGTGTCTGGCCCCCGGGGAGACCCCAAGACCTAGTGGTCGGCGTGTCTTCACTTTCGCGCGGTCCGCGTGTCGTGCACAGGTCCGGGGCGCAGCTGTGGACCATGCCGGGGCTCCATGTGGACACCCCACGGGCTTCTGTGCACATCCTGCGGATAACCCTGTGGACGGACCTCGACCGACGTCTGACTGTCCACAGGCGGGGTCGCCCGTCCGAGTCCGAAATCTGCCCCCGACCCGCGTCCCGAATCGCCCCGCGACACCCGCGTGTCGGCGTGTCGCGTGACCATCGACGCATGAGTCCGAATCGAGCCGAACACCCCCGCTCGGCCCGAGCAGAGCACCCGGCGCGGCCCCAGCCGGCGACGTCGTATCAGCGCCGCCGTGTCAGCGAGCGGGCACCCCGCGCAGCGTGCGCAGCGCGAGCACCACGGCGCCGGCCATGAGGGCGGTGCCGACACCGGCCGTGAGCCACACCCCCGAGGCGAAGGCCTCCTGCGCCGCGGTCAGGAGCTGGTCGCCGGCGCCGCCGCCGAGGCGTTCGGCCACGGCGGTCGCGCCGCCGAGGGTCTGCCGCGCCGCCTCGGCGTCCGCGCCCGTGACCCCGGCGGGGATCGCGATCGATCCGCGGAAGTGTGCGGTGAGGAGGCCGCCGACGAGGGTCGTGCCGAGCACGGCCCCGACCTCGTACGCGGTCTCGCTGATCGCCGAGGCGGCGCCGGCCTGGTGGGGCGGGGCGGCGGTGAGGATGAGGTCGTTCGAGACCGTCTCCCCCGCACCCACGCCGGCTCCGAGCACGGCGAAGGCGACCATGAGCACGGCGGGCGTCGCCGCCCCGGCGCTCAGCGCGGCGATGCCGTAGCCGAGCGCGGAGAGGGCGAAGGCCGCGGCGACCACGTAGCCCGGGCGCACCCGCGAGACGATCGGCACGACCAGCAGGCCCGCGACGATCGTGGCCGCGAGCCCCGGCAGCAGCGCCATCCCGGCGACCATCGGGCTGAGGCCGAGGATGAGCTGGAGATCCTGGGTGACGAAGAAGAGGAATCCGACGATCGCGACGACGCTGAGCAGGTTGATGAGCACCGATCCGGTGAACACGAGGTTGCGGAACAGGCGCACGTCGAGCAGCGGGTGCTCGAGGCGGAGCTGGCGGCGCACGAACCCGGTTCCCGCGACGAGTCCCGCGGCGATCGTTCCGAGCGCCACCGGCGCGCCCCCGCCCGTGGCGAGCGCGGTGATCCCGTAGACGATCGGGGCCATCGTGGCGGCGACCAGTGCCACGGAGGCCAGGTCGAGGCGCCCCGGAGCCGGGTCGCGGGACTCGGGGATGAGCAGGGGGCCGGCGACGAGCAGCGGGAGCAGGATCGGCACCGCCATGAGGAAGATCGAGCCCCAGTGGAAGTGCTCGAGCAGGAAGCCGCCGACGATCGGGCCGAGCGCGGCGCCCGCCGAGAACGCCGAGGCCCAGATGGCGATGGCGAGCCGGCGGCGGCGCGCGTCGGGGAAGAGGTTGCGGATGAGTGCGAGGGTCGAGGGCATGAGGGCCGCACCGAAGAGGCCCATACCGGCGCGGGCCACGATGAGCGCCCCGGCGCTCGGGGCGAAGGCGGCGAGCACGGAGACCGCCCCGAAGCCGATCGCCCCGATGATCAGCATCCGCCGGCGTCCCCACCGGTCGGCCGCCGCGCCCATCGGCACGAGGAGCGCGGCCAGCACGAGTGGATAGACGTCCACGAGCCACAGCAGCTGCGCGCTCGAGGGCTCGAGGTGCCGGCTCAGCTGCGGAACGGCGAAGGAGAGCACGGTGTTGTCGACCGAGACGAGCAGCACCGGCAGCATGAGCACGACGAGCGCCCACCACGGGTGCCGGGCCGGACTCGGAAGACGGCCGGCGCGGGCCGGCCCCGCGCCGGTCTCCACCTGCCGCGGCGTGGCCGAGTCGTGGCGAACGGCGATATCGCCCCGGGTGTCGGGGTCGTGCGGTGCGGCGGAGGTGGTGCCGACGGTCGAAGCGGTGCTCATGCCGCCAGGTTACTGTACCGTCTGGACGGTTGGTTGAAGTTTTCTCGTTACACTGGCCACATGCCCCGCCCCCCGACCGCCCGCCGGCGCGCGCTGGACGCCTTCGTCGACCTCGTGGTCGAGTGCGGTGAACGGGCCGCCACGCTCGAGGCCGTGGCCAAGGCCGCCGGGATCTCCAAGGGCGGGTTGCTCTATCACTTCGGCTCCAAGGACGCGCTCGTCACGGGCCTCATCGAGCACCTCACCCGCCTGACGGAGGAGGACGTCGCCGAGATGCGCGCCGACCCCGACGGGGCCACGGCCCACATCCTGCGCACGAGCGCGGAATTCGACTCCGAGTTCGAGCCCGCATACATCGCGGCCGTCAACCTCGCCCAGGCCGGCTACGCCGAGGCCCGCGCCGCGCTCGCCGCGGCCGACGAGGCCTGGCGGGAGGCGGTGCTCGAGGAGGTGGGGGATGAGGCGGTCGCGCGCGCCGTCGTCCTCATCTCCGACGGCATCTACGCCCACGCGGCGATCCACGGCGGCCCCACCGGGCACGACATCGCCGAGCTCCGCGGCCTCGTCGCCGAACTGCTCGAGGCCCGCCGCGGCTGAGCGACATGCCGACCGGGTCACAGTTGCTGGCCCCACCCGGAGGAGCGACATATCGTTTCCGCTATGACCGCTGTGACCTCAGCCCCCGCCCCCGCCACCGAGATCGGCACCCTCATCCGGGCCGCCCGACAGGCCAAGGCCATCACCCAGAGCCAGCTGGCCGAGAGCCTGGGCACCACCCAGTCGGCGATCGCCCGGATCGAATCGGGCGGACAGAACCTCTCGGTCGACCTACTCACCCGGATCAACGCCGCACTCAACGCGGATCTGGTCACGATCGGCGCGGCGAAACCGACCCACCTGCGGGTCTCCGGCGGCACCCCCCTGAGCGGGACGATCAGCGTCAACTCCTCCAAGAACGGTGCGGTCGCCCTCCTGTGCGCCTCGCTGCTCAACAAGGGAACGACCCGGCTGCGCAACGTCGCCCGGATCGTCGAGGTCGAGCGGATCGTCGCCGTGCTCACCTCGATCGGGATGCGGGCCACCTGGTCGGCGGACGGGCGCGACCTCGAGCTCGTGCCGCCGGCGGTCTTCGACCTCGACGCGATCGACGCCGAGACCGCCAAGCGCACCCGCAGCATCATCATGTTCCTCGGGCCGCTCATCGCCCGTGAGGACGACTTCGCGATCCCCTACGCGGGCGGCTGCGACCTCGGCACCCGCACGGTCGAACCGCACATGATCGCCCTGCGCCCGTTCGGTCTCGACGTGCTCGCCACGACCGGCGCGTACCGCGCGACGGTGCGCGGGCGCAGCGGAGGCGACCTGACCGTCGTCCTCACGGAGCGGGGCGACACGGTGACCGAGAACGCGATCATGGCCGCGGCCGCGCACGAGGGCGTGACCACGATCCGCAACGCCTCCCCCAACTACATGGTGCAGGACCTGTGCTTCTACCTCGAGCTGCTCGGGGTGCGGATCGAGGGCATCGGCACGACGACCCTGCGCATCCACGGCCGCTCGGCCCTCGCGGCGGACGTCACGTACACGGTGTCGGAGGACCCGGTCGAGGCGATGAGCCTGCTCACCGCCGGCATCGTGACCGACTCGGAGATCACCGTGGCCCGCGCCCCGATCGAGTTCCTCGAGATCGAGCTCGCCACGCTCGCGGAGATGGGCCTGAACTACACGCTCAGCCCCGAGTACCTGAGCGCGAACGAGCGCACCCGGCTCGTGGACATCACCGTGCACCCGAGCGAGTTGCGGGCCCCGATCGACAAGATCCACCCGATGCCGTTCCCGGGCTTGAACATCGACAATCTGCCGTTCTTCGCGCTCATCGCCGCCTGCGCGAGCGGGTCGACCCTCGTGCACGACTGGGTCTACGACAACCGCGCGATCTACCTGACCGAGCTCACCCGGCTCGGCGCCCAGGTGCGCCTGCTCGACCCGCACCGCCTCGACATCACCGGGCCCACCCGCTGGCGCGGCACCGAGGTGAGCTGCCCGCCCGCGCTCCGCCCGGCCGTCGTGGTCCTGCTCGGAATGCTCGCCGCGACGGGCACGAGCGTGCTGCGCAACGTCGACATCATCGCCCGCGGCTACGAGCAGCTCGCCGACCGCCTCATCAGCCTCGGCGCGGATATCGAGACGTTCCGAGACTGAGGACGGCGCCCGCTCACCCGGGCGTGAGCGGGCCCGCCGTAGGGGGCGCGCCGGGTCGGGCGCCCGGCGTGCCCGGCCGCCACGGCGCCTCCCGGAATAGCGGTCCCCGGCCGGGGGTTGAGCCGGACATGAGCGCACGCAAGAGCATCGGCTTCCTCTCGTTCGGCCACTGGGTGGACCATCCGGCCTCGGCCACCCGGAGCGCGGCCGACGCGCTCGCCCAGAGCATCGAACTCGCCGTGGCGGCGGAGGAGCTGGGCGCGGACGGCGCGTACTTCCGGGTGCACCACTTCGCCCGCCAGCTCGGGTCGCCGTTCCCGCTGCTCGCGGCGGCGGGGGCGCGCACCGGGCGGATCGAGATCGGCACGGGCGTCATCGACATGCGGTACGCGAATCCGCTCGCCTTCGCCGAGGACGCCGCCTCGGCGGACCTCATCTCCGGCGGCAGGCTCCAGCTCGGGATCTCCCGCGGTTCACCCGAGCAGGTGATCGACGGCTGGCGGCACTTCGGTTTCTCACCCGTCGAGGGCGAGACGGACGCGGACATGGCCCGGCGCCACACCGACGTCGCCCTCGACGCGCTCACGGGCAGGCAGTTCGCCGAGCCGAACCCGCGCCCGATGTTCCCCAATCCGCCCGGGCTGCTGCGGATCGAGCCCTATTCACCCGGCCTGCGGGAGCGGATCTGGTGGGGCGCCGGATCGGATGCGACCGCCCGCTGGGCCGCGGCCAACGGCATGAACCTCATGTCCTCCACCCTCAAGGACGACGAGTCCGGCGAGCCCCTGCACGTGCAGCAGCGCCGGCAGATCGAGGCGTTCCGCACCGAATGGGCGCGCCACGATCACGGCTTCGAACCACGGGTGTCCGTGTCGCGGTCGATCTTCGCGATCACCTCCGACGAGGACCGCCGCCTCCTGCTCGGCAGCGGCGACCGCGCCGACCTATTCGGCTCGATCGGCGGGGTTCGCTCGGTCTTCGGGCGCACGTACGCCGATGAGCCCGAGGCGCTCGTCGATCAACTCCGCGCGGACGAGGCGATCGCCGCCGCGGACACCCTGCTGCTCACGGTGCCGAGCCAGCTCGGCGTCGACTACAACGCCCACATCCTGGGCGCGATCCTCACCCATGTCGCACCCGGCCTCGGCTGGCGCTGACGCTGACACTGACCATTTCACAGCGAGCACTCGGCCGCTCGATGGCACGATGACACGCGTGCCCATCGAGTCCATCGAGCCTTCCGTGCCCGCCAATTCTTCCGACCGGTCTATCCGGATCCGGACCTATGAGGAGCGGGACTCCGCCCCAACGCTCGCGATCTTCCTCGCCGCGATCACGCGGACCGCCGCGGCCGACTACACCCCGGAGCAGGTGCGGGCCTGGGCCCGGCCGGATGAGCGGGAGCCGGCGAGCTGGCACGCCGGGATGGCCGCCCGGAATAGCTTCGTCGCCACGGTCGGCAGCGAGGTCGCCGGATTCTCCGACGTCGACCGGCACGGCTATATCGACATGATGTTCGTCGCGCCCGAGCGGCAGCGGCGGGGCGTGGCCCACACCCTGCTGGCCGAGGCCGAGCGGCGGGCACGCGAGTACGCCGCGGACGAACTCCACGCCGATGTGAGCCTCACCGCCCGGCCGTTCTTCGAACGCCACGGCTTCCGCGTGGTGGTCGAGCAACACCCGGTCCGGGCTGGGGTCGAGCTGATCAATTTCCGGATGAGCAAGGCCCTCGATCGGCCCCGTCCACCCGCGTCTTGGTGAGCCCCGAGCTCATTCTCACCCGACGAGTCATGCTTGCTATGAGGTGCCGGCCTCAACTCACCCTGACAGGTCGGGGCACGACGACTTGCGCGCGAGCAACGCGCCCGCCCTACTGCTCCGGCCGGCCTGGACGTGGCGGTGCTCAGAATGCGCGAAGCCGCTCAATATTGTCGAGTACCGGCCCACTGGGCGGCGCTGCGACCGTGTACTTCAGCTTCCGAAGTGTTGCCGCTGCGGTCTCTGGAGCGTCTCGCACCGCGGCTGCGGTTTGTTGGAGCCGCCATGCCACGCGGCCCGCGATGAGGGCGCCGCGCCACCCATCTTCGTGGTCGATCCCTAGTTCGGAGATGAGTGCTTCGAGTACGTCTTCGAGGCACGGGCGGAAACGCTCACCACCGAGCGGGTAGTGGAAGTCCTGGTGCCTTGGGTACTTGCCGCGATCGATGTCTGCTTGGCGCACGCGGCCGCGACGGGTCGCCCCGCCGGACATCGCAATGACGGCATCCATGTCGGTCGGGCCATCATCGAACGGCGTTCCTGAGCCATGCACGTGGAAGTGCGCGACTGGGACGGATCGCGCCGCTCGCTGGAACTCGTATCGAATCAGCGGCGCATGACGAGGGCTCTCATTGGGCGAGTAGAAGAGAGTCATGCGCGACGCATCGACACGGAGGTACTCCTCTTCGCGATCGAGGCAGCAGTCGTACTCGGCCCGGAGTAGGTAGGTCGGCGTTCCATCTATCGCCAGGGGGATACCAGCGCTCGCACCCTGCCAGACCGTGAACAGCGAGGGTTCGTCGCCGACGGCTGTGGCAGTGAATTGCGGGCAGGAACGGCCGACGACGGCACGGGTCGTCGTCGTGAGAGAATCCGCGAAGTCGCCGGCGAGATCTTCGAGGCTCACCGAGAGCCGGTCAGGAGGAACTGCAGTCGCGAGTACTCCTCGGCGAGGACCTGGTCGTCGAAGTCGAAGTCGTACCGCTCGACGCGTTCGAGCAGATCATGAGCGCTCACGCGCAACGCCTTCAGGATCTCGCGCTGGCGCGCCAGTGCGTCCTGGCGCGAGATGCGTTGGATCGTTGCGCTCATCATCATCTCCTCACTCGCTGATATCCGCGTCGACAGTCAGCCATCCGCAGGACTGTCCACAGATTCGCCTGAGTTGTCCACAGTGCTGCATCGGTGTCTCCACGGTATACGACGAGGGAGGGTGATACTAGCCAGGCCGGGTGGCGGGTCCGTGTGATCTTGTCAGCTCGACGCCCCTCAGAAGGTCATGACCCGAAACATCTAGCCGGCGACCGTGATCCCCAGGTGCTCCGCGAAGAGGCCCGTGAGTTCGGCGGCCTGCCTGGAGGAGATGACGGCGCCGTCCATCGACTCAATCCCGCTGATCCCACTGATCCCGCCCAGCCCAAGGCCGCGAAGATCAACGTGGCGCAGCTGTGCATGATCGAACCGGATCCGCCCCACGGTGCAGCCCTCGAACGCGATCCGCTCGGCACGCGCCTGCGCGAGGTCGAGCTCGTCGATGACGCAGTGAGCGAAGTGCACATCCCGCAGCGTCGCCGAGCGGAGGTTCACGAACGAGAGCTTGCTATCCGAGACGCGCACGGATTGCAGATCAGCGTCGAACAACTCGACCGCGCCGAACCTGGAACCCTCGATCCAGGCGTCGCGCCAGGTGGAGCGGGCGGCCTGGAACATCGGTGCGTTGACACGCACGAGACGTGTCTCGGCGAACCGAGCTCCCCGCAGTTGTACCTCGTTGGCCGCGAGATCCAGGAACTCACACTCGCTGACAACCACCCCGGTCAGGTCACGACCAGCCAGATCGGCCCCGGTGTACCGACGTGCCTCGTAGTGCCCACCGGCGACGAGCTCCTCGCCGATCGCGTCGGCCAGGTCGACCAGGTGCAACCCGTCGATGATCGGGGCGGCGACCTTGGGGCGTCGGCTCACCACGTCAGGCGTTCCCGACCGGCTCACCACTCCCGGTGCGGCGGGATGAGTGTGCCCGGATTGAGGTTGCGCTTCGGGTCGGCGGACTTCAGCAGGCCGACCATGAGGTCGACCCCGCCCTCAGAGAGGTCCTGTTCGAGCCACGGCGCATGGTCCACGCCCACGCCGTGGTGGTGCGAGAGCGTGGCCCCGGAGTCCATGAAGGCCTGCTGGATCGCGGACTTGACCACGTCGTACTGGTCGAGCATCGCCCCCGTGGGGGCGGCCTCGCCGTTGACGTCGGCCGGCCGGAACGCGAACGTGAAGTAAAGGCAGGCACCCGAGTGGTACGAGTGCGACAGGTGGCACATGACGAAGCCCTGCACGCCGATCTCCGCGAATGCGCCCTTCGCGGCCCGCATCGCGCGGTGGTACACCTCGCCGAGCCGGTCCCACGGGGCGGCGGTCTCGGACACATCGCCCACGGCGCCGCGGTCGAGCAGGAAGTCGCGGATATAGGGCGTGTCGAACTTCTTCTGGTCGTACAGGTCGCCCGGCCCCTTGCCGAGCCGGATCCCACCGTTCTTCGACACGATCTTGCCCACGATCGACTTGTTCGAGCGCACGAGCGCGGAACCGCCCTCGTAGCCGATATAGCTCAGGCACACCTTGTCCAGGTCCCAGCCGCGCTTGGCGAGCAGGTCGAAGAGCATCGGCCCGACCTTCGAGGCGAGCGAGGTCGACTCCTTCTGGGTCGAGAGCGAGAACGCGGTCTCGGGGGCGTCGGAGACCCGGGTGATGCTCGGGGTCGCGTCCGAGATCGAGATCTGCCGCATCGCCTCGAGGCCGGCCGCCCAGTTCGGGAACAGGTAGGCGATGACCTCCCGGTTCTCCGGGAGCCGGTGCACGTTCACCCACGCCTCGGTGATCACCCCGAGGCGGCCCTCGGAGCCGAGGATCATCTCGCGCACGCTCGGGCCGGACGACGTCGCCGGCAGCGGGCGCAGCTCCACGACCTTCCCGGGACGCACGAGCCGCAGCCCCCGGGTGATGTCGGCGATGTCGCCGTACTTGTCGGACTGCATGCCCGAGGACCGGGTCGCGATCCAGCCGCCGAGGGTCGAGTGCTTGAACGAGTCGGGCTGGTGGCCCGTGGTCCAGCCGGCCGCACCGAGCTGGTCCTCCATGTCCGGGCCGAGCACGCCGGCCTGGATCCGGGCGAGCCCGGAGTTCTCGTCGATCTCGAGCACCCGGTTCATCCGCCCGAGGTCGAGGGAGATGATGAGCCGCTTCTCCCCCGCCTGCGGCGTGAGGGACCCGGAGATGTTCGAACCGCCGCCGTAGGGGATGAGGACGGCGTCCCGCTCGTCGACCATGTCGACGACCGCGCGCACCTCCTGCTCGTTCGCCGGATAGACGACGACGTCCGGCACCCTGGGCAGGTCACCCGCCCGCACGCGCACGAGGTCGCGCAGGCCCTTGCCGTAGGTGTGCACGACGCGCTCGAGGTCGTCCGTGGTCACGTGGTGGTCGCCGACGATCCCCCGCAGCCGGTCGGCGTCGCCGTCGCCGAGCAGGGAGGTCGGCACCGTGATGTCGTCGAACGCGGGCGGCTTCCCGCCCGGCTCGGAGAGGTCGATGGCGACCTTCTCCAGCACGAACGGGGCGAACCGCGGCTTGTTGTCGTGGGTGAACGCGATCCCCTCGACGCCCCAACCCCACCACTTGTGGTGCATGACTTCGCTCATCGCTCGTCCTCCTGTTCACGGATGTCCTCGTCGCCGCCGTCGGCGGCGGGCAACGCGGTGCCGGTCGTGTGCATGGTGACCACCCGGGCCTCGACCCGGGAGTTGAAATCTGTCAGTGACTCCCCGCTGCGCACGCGCACCGGCTCACCGATGAGCACGCGCACCTCGGGGCGGCCCGGCACCGGCCAGTTCCGGCCGACGGGCATCGCATCGTGGGCGCCCACGAGCGCGACCGGCACCACCGGCACCCGCAGCGCCCGCGCGAGCGCCGCCGCCCCGGGTTTGAACCGCGCCATCTCCCCTGTCCGCGAGCGCGTGCCCTCCGGGAAGATGAGCAGCGGGATGCCCTGCCGCAGCAGCGACACGCTCAGGCCCGCCCGCTTCGACTTCCTCCCCTCCCGGTCCACGGGATAGGAGTTGAAGAACACCGACGTGAGCGTCGAGCGCCACTTCTGCTCGTAGAAGTAGTCCGCCGCGACTGCGGTCGCGAGGTCCCGGGTGAGCGAGTACGGCAGCGAGGTGATGAGCACGGGTGCATCGAGGTGCGAGGAGTGGTTGGCGACCACGATGAACGGTCCCTCGAGCCCGGCGACGTTCGCCTCGCCGTCCACACGCACCGAGACGAGCGAGCTCATGAGCGCGCGCATCGGTCCGCGCTGGGCGACGCGCCGCAACGCGCGATGCCAGGCCCAGTGGTAGCGGTCGGTGGGCTTACTTCTCACGGCGTCCCTTCTTGATCCGGGAGGTCGCCCACTCCACCGCCGGTCGAGGTGCGTGCGAGGCGAGCCACGCGAGGATCTTGAACCGCTTCGACGGCACCACCCGCGACTTGCCCTTCTCCACGGCCGCCAGGGTATCGGCCGCGAGCCGGTCGGCGCTCAGCCACAGCCAGCTCGGGATCCGGGAGGCCTCCACCTTCGCGCGCTGGTGGAACTCGGTGCGCACCCAGCCCGGCAGCAGGGTCATGACGTGCACGCCCGTGCCGATGAGCTCGAGCCCGAGCGCATCGGAGAACGTGTTCATCCACGCCTTGATCGCCGAATAGTTGTTCATCGCGATGAGCCCGGCCACCGAGCCGACGTTGATGATGAGGCCGTGCCCGCGCGGGGTCATCGCCGCGGCGGCCGCGCTCCCGAGCAGCAGCGGGGCCGTGACCATGAGGTCGATCCCGCGCGTGTGGGCCGCCATGTTCTCGGTCACGAACGGCTCGTGCAGCCCGGAGCCCGCGTTGTTCACGAGGATGTCGATGGGCGGCTCCGCCGCCAACCGCGTGGTGACGGCGTCCGTGCCCTCGCGCGTGGACAGGTCCGCCGCGATGAGGCTCACCTCGACCCCGTAGGCCGTGCGCAGCCGCTCCGCCGCGCGTTCGAGCGCCGCCTGGGTGCGGGCGACGAGCACGAGGTCGCAGCCGCGGGCCGCGAGCGCCTTGGCGAACGCGAGGCCGATGCCGGCCGATCCCCCGGTGATGAGGGCCCGGCCGCGGACGACCGATGGTTCGGGTGCGCTCACCGGTCCTCCTTCACGGGGCGCAGCGAGCGCACGATCGAGGTGAGTCCGCGGTCGGCGGTCGTGGTCCAGCTGAGCACCGGCCACCGCTTCGACTTGGCGTACCGGTACAGGGCCGTGTCGGGGTTGACCACGCTCGGGTGCCCCACGATCTCGAGCCACGGCCGGTCGGCGTAGGTGTCCCCGTAGGCGTAGGAGGCGCTCAGGTCGAGATGGTGGTCGCGGGCGTACCGCTGCAGCCAGGCGACGCGGGCCTCGTCGACGAGCGGGGAGGTGGCCAGGTAGCCCGTCCAGAGCCCGGCGGCGTCCTTCTCCATCGAGCCGGCGGCGATCTCGTCGAAGAGGTCCGCGAGCGGCTCCACGAACACGTCGACCTGGCCGGTGATGAGCAGGGTGCGGTGCCCGGCGGCGCGGTGCTCGGCGATCCGGGCCACCGCCTCCTCGAGCAGCCGTGCCCGCAGCCTCGGGGCGATCTGGGAGGCGATGACCTCCCGCAGCTCGGACTCGTCCACCCCGGCGTAGCGGCGCATGAAGTTGCGGATGAAGTCGCCGCGGTCGCGGTGCTCGGCCTGCAGGTACGTGGGCGAGGAGGCGACCATGGCGCTCAGGTCGGCCAGGGCCCGGCCCTTCCCGGTCGCGAGCGAGACCCAGACGTAGTGCTCGAGCAGGTTCGCGGCCGCGACCGTGCCGTGCATGTCGAACACGGCGAGCACGTCGGTGCGCTGCGGCAGCGCCTTGGGCGCGCCGCCCGCGGTCGGGCGGGCCTGTCGGGATCGCGTCAGGCCCGGCACGTTCGGGATGTGGACGTCCTGGAGGTAGTGCTCCCAGTCGATCTCGGTCACGTCGAAGCCGTGCAGCTCCTTCGACTCCGCCGGGATCGCCTCGTGCAGGGCGCGGGTGTGGGCGTCGTCGAAGATGATCTCGGTCTGGGTGTACGGCTGGTACAGGTCGCTGAACTTGCGCAACGTGCCCAGGTCCCGCTTGGCCTTGTACAGACCCGAGAGCCACTCGCGGCTGCGGTTCGTCGCGGGCAGCCGGCCCACGGCCCGGTCGGCGACGTCGACCGCCCACTCGCGGCGGCGCATGCTCCGTTCGACCTGCCGGCCGAACGGGAACGACCACTTCGGCACCTGCACGACCGAACCGGCGTCGTCCTTGAGGGGGTGCTCCGAGAAGTAGTCGCGCACGATCCGCAGGAGCCGGCCGAACCGCAGCGGGTTCCGGATGCCGGAGGCCACCTGATAGTAGTTCGGCTCCGACGGCTCGGGCGGGGTGGCCGCGACGGCCAGGATCGCGTTGACCACGTGGTCGACGGGGATGATGTCGAGGATCGTGTCGGCCAGGGCCGGGAACTCCGGCAGCATGCCGCGCCCGTAGGCCGCAATGAGCGGGTCGGCGACCTTGAACCCGTCGATCCAGCCCGGGTACGGGTGCCTGAACGAGGACTCGATGACCGTCGGTCGCACGACCGAGAGCCGGTGGCCGGCCCGGCCCCACAGGTCCTCGGCGACCCGCTCGCCCAGGGCCTTGGTGAACGTGTACACGTCGGGCCAGCCGAGCGACTGCGAGCGCAGTCGGCCGGCGCGCACGAGCTTGTCGTGCACCCAGGTCGTGCGGGCCTCCTCGGCGGCCTCGGCGACGGCCTGGGCGCCGGCGCGGCGGTGCTCGGCGCGGGCCCGCTCGAGGATCGGTCCGAGCACGGCCGGGCGGCGCGATGCCGCCTCGAGTTCGGTGCGGGCCCCGAGGGCGCGGGCGGTCTCGATCACGCGGTCCACGTGGTGCTCGAGGGAGCGTTCCTCGCTCACTCCCTTGCGCATGCCGGCCACGTAGCAGGTCGACACGTGCACGACGTGCGGGTCGGAGCCGGAGGCGAGGAGCGCCTCGTAGAGCGAGACGGGGCCGTCGACGTTCGCGGCGAACGCCTCGTCGATCGGCGGATCGAAGGAGACGGTCGAGGCCGAGTGGACCACGACGTCGATGTCCCCCGGCAGCGGCGGCACGTCGCCGAGGTCGCCGGAGATCACGGTGACGCGCTCGGCGGCGATCCGGTCCGCCTCCGCGGCGCCGACGCTCTCGCGCCACGGGGTGAAGCACGCCTTGCGCAGCAGCTTGGTCACGCGGACCTCGGCGCTCAGGGCCCCCCGGGGCCGCACCAGCAGCGAGATGCGGGTCGTGGGGTAGCAGGCCAGCAGTTTCTCGAGCACGGCTTGCCCGACGAATCCGGTGGCACCCGTGATGAGGACATGGGCATTTTTCATCGGCTCGGACACCTCGGCCACTTTACGCGGATTCCCGCGACGGTGGGCACACTCGTCCGGCGCGCGGGCGCCGGCGGGCGAACGGGTGACATTCCCCGCCCGGCGTCACGAATGCGGGCCGGCGAGAATCCACGCGGCGGCCGAGGTCAGGGGGTGGGTGGGCCATCGGAGCGAGAGTCCGTTCGGCGCTCGGTCACGCCCCCGGGGCCCGACTGTTGGATCGTCGTCGTGGTCCGGCCGCGGCGGGCCGAGAAGACGACGCTGAGGATGAGGCCGAGGAGCCCCCCGGCCATGAGGATGTAGCCGATGAGCGTGAGGTTCACGCCCTCGACGACGTCCGAGATCGCGAAGGCCAGGATGGCCCCGATGATGATCAGGGCGATGCTCGATCCGATTCTCACGAGGGTCCACCTCCGGTTCGGCGTGCGGGCGCCCGCTTGGTCGGCGCTACTTCGAACGTACGGCCGGGGGCGACCGGTGTCCACGCCTGCGCCCGACGGGTTCTGCGCGGGTGGGCGGGCGAACGGGCCTCGGGGCGCGGCGGTGCGCGCGTAGAGTACGTCCATGGGCAAAGCATTCGACGACGTCGCCACCGATCGGGAGTTGGAGATCCTCACCTGGGAGGGTTTCGGTGAGGCGACCCGGGAGTTGGCGAGGTCGGTCGTGGCCTCGGGCTGGATGCCCGATCTCGTCGTCGCCGTGGCGCGCGGCGGGCTGCTGCCGGCCGGGGCGCTCTCCTACGCCCTCGGCGTCAAGGCGATGGGCACGCTCAACGTGGAGTTCTACACGGGCGTGGGCGAGACGCTCGCGGAGCCCGTCGTGCTGCCGCCGCTCATGGACACCTCCGAGTTGCCCGGGCGCAAGGTGCTCGTGGTCGACGACGTGGCCGACTCGGGCAAGACGCTGCGGCTCGTGATGAACCTCGTGCGCGACAAGGGCATCCTGGCGGAGGTCGACGACGACGGTAGCCCGACCGAGATGATCTCCGTGGAGGCGCGCTCGGCCGTGCTGTACACGAAGCCGGTGAGCGTGATCGAGCCGGACTACACGTGGAAGCACACGCCCCAGTGGATCGCCTTCCCGTGGTCGGACAAGCCGCCCGTCACGCAGGAGTAGCGGCTACGCGCCGGTGGCATCCTCGAGATCGGCGGCATCCCCGATCTCAGCAGTATCCCCGATATCAGCGGCATCGGCAGCATCAGCAATCGCAGGAGGCCACACGAGCGTGAACCGCTCGAGCAGGAGTTCGTCGGTCTCGGCGAAGGTCGCCCCACGCGCGGCGCACGTGCGCTCGCAATAGCGGCGGTGCTCGCGCCGCCACGAGGCGAGTGAGCCGTCGTCCTCCCCCTCGTCGCGCGCGAACCGCTCGTCCACCTCGGCGAAGCGGGCGATGCGCAGCTCCGTCGTGCGCAGGATCGCCCGCGGCACCCCGTGGCCATCGCACGCGACCCAGTGCGCGCCGATCACCGGCGGCGCCTCGCCGGCCGCCTCGAAGTCCGCGAGCAGCGAACTCGTGGCCCGCTTGGTTCCGTGCGTGACCGCCGCGAGCAGGCTGTTCGCGAGCTCGAGGGAGTCGCCGAAGGTGTCCGCCTCGTAGGTCTGATCATGGACGGCGCCCGTGGCGGCCCCGTAGGCCGCCCACAGCCGGCGGGCGGCGTCGTGATCGATCGGCTCGGCCGGTGTGCGGGTCGCGACGGGGACGTCGGGGGTGCGGGACGCGACGGGGGCAGCGGGGGTGCGAGTCGCGTCGGGGTCAGCGGGGGTGCGGGTCACATCAGGGGTGTGGGTCGCGTCGGGGGCAGCGGGCATGCGGGCCACGGTAGCGGGCCCGCAGCGGGACATCACTCGGCCCGTCGATCGGTCGGTCGGCACGTCGGGGTCGGCCCGTCAGTCGCTCGGTCGGCACGTCGCTCGGTCGGTCGGTCGGTCGGCACGTCGCTCGGTCGGTCGGTCGGCGAGAGCCTGGACAACGGCGGCGCCGACCAGGGCCAGAACCCTGAACCGACAGCCGACCAGGGCCAGAACCCTGAACCGACAACCGACCAGGGCCAGATCGTTGATCCGACAACCGACCAGGGCCAGATCGTTGATCCGACAACCGACCAGGGCCAGATCGTTGATCCGACAGCCGACCAGGGCCAGATCGTTGATCCGACAGCCGACCAGGGCCAGATCGTTGATCCGCGCCGGGATTTCAACCCTTCGGCCCTGGTCGACGTCAGGTAGCCACCCGCGGCCGCCCGCGGTCACCCCCGGCGGGGCGTCACTCGGCCCGGTCGACGAGCACACCGCGCTCGAGCACGTCTGCCTTCGCTGCGTCTCCTGTGTCCACCGTGTCCGCTGCGTCCACTGCGTCCACTGAGTCCACTGAGTCCACTGAGTCCACTGCGTCCACTGCGTGCGCTGTGTCCCCTATGTCTCGTGTGTCTCGTGTGTCTGCTGTGCCTCCCGCGACCGCTGCGTCCATGACAGCCGCTGCGCCCACTGCATCCTCAGCATCCTCGGCATCCTGGGCGGCGTCCTCGGAGAGCACCTCCTCGACCTGCTGCCCGGACGGCTCGTGCAGGGTGTCGCGCAGGGGCAGCTTCTTGATGAACAGGGTGGCGAGGAAGGCGATGAGCACGATCGGCGTGGCCACGACGAAGACCTGATGGAGGGCGTCCGACATGCCCATGCGGACCGCGTCGACGATCGGGCCCGGCAGGTGCGCGAGCTTGTCGGGGTCGAGCACGCTGCTCGCATCCATGCCGCCGATCGCGCCCGCATCGGCCCCCGGGGCCAGATGCCCGGCGATCGCCGGGCCCATGCGGGAGGTCATGATCGTGCCGAGGATCGCGATCCCCACGGTGCCCCCGGCGCTGCGGAAGAACTGCACGGCCGAGGTGGCCACGCCCATATCGCGCATCGGCACCTTGTTCTGCACCACGAGCACATAGGTGCTCATCCCGGTGCCGAGGCCGAGGCCGAGCACGACCATCGCGATCCGCAGGTGCCAGATCGGGTCGCCGTAGGAGAGGTCGACGAGCAGGAGGAAGCCGACCACCATGAGCAGGTTCCCGGTGAGCATGAAGCCCTTGTACCTGCCCGTGCGGGTGATGAGCAGCCCGACCCCCACGCTCACGAGGATCATCGCGAGCGACATCGGCATGACGATGAGGCCCGAGTTCGTGGCGTTCACACCCATGACGCCCTGGGCGTAGACCGGGATGTAGAAGATGGAGCCGAACATGCCCATCGCGATGACGAACGAGGCGATGTTCGCGGCAGTGAAGGTGCCGTCCCGGAACAGGTGCAGCGGCATCACCGGCTCCTTCGCCCGCAGCTCCACCGGGATGAAGATCGCCAGCATCACGAAGCCGAGGATGTATGCCCCGAGCACCTCCCACGAGCCCCACGGGTAGGTGGTCCCGCCCCACGAGGTCGCGAGCAGGATGGCGACGAGCGCGACCGTGAGGAGCGAGATCCCGGCCACGTCGAGCTTCGCCTCCCGCCGGGTGTGCGGGAGGTGGAGGTTCTTCACGATGAAGACGAGGGCCGCGATGCCGATCGGCAGCGTCACGTAGAACAGCCAGCGCCAGCCCCAGTGGTCGGTGATGAACCCGCCCGCGAGCGGCCCGGCCACCGACGTGATGCCGAAGACGGCGCCCATGATGCCCTGGTACTTGCCGCGCTGCCGGGGCGGGATGATGTCGCCGATGATCACCTGCGACAGCGGCATGAGGGTGCCCATGCCCAGACCCTGGATCACCCGGGCGCCCACGAGCCACCAGAAGTTCCCGGCCAACCCGGCGAGCACCGTGCCCAGCATGAACAGCACGAGGCCCCAGATGTAGAAGACCCGGCGCCCGTACAGGTCCGAGAGCTTGCCCACGACGGGCACGATGACGGCCGAGGCGAGCATCGCCGAGGTCGCCAACCAGGAGTAATAGGACATGCCGCCGAGCTCGGCCACGATGATCGGCATCGCGGGCGACACGATCGTCTGGCTGCCGGCGGCCACGAGCATGCCGAGCATGAGGCCGATGAACACCCGCTTCGACTCGGGTGTGAGGGTGAAACCGGCCGGCTGTTGGGACGTCCTGGAGACGGGGGTGGCTGTCACGAGGGGGCGGGATCCTTCCGAAGTGCGAGCCCTCATGCTAGAACCGTCATTGCAGATTGTGCAAACATTCATCGCATGCATATATTGGGTTGTGATGAACATCGCCGCGCATGAGGACCGCCCCGGCCTGCGGGAGCGCAAGAAGCGCGCCACCTGGGCCGCGCTCCACCGCGCCGCGCTCACCCTCGTGGACTCCCGCGGCCTCGACCAGGTGACCGTCGACGACATCGCCGCGGCCGCCGACGTCTCACCCCGCACGTTCTTCAACTACTTCCGCACGAAGGAGGATGCGCTCACCGGGGTCGACCCCCACTACGTGGACGAACTCGTGGCCACGCTCCGCGACCGGCCGGAATCCGAGTCGCCCGTCGCCGCCTGCCGCGCCGTGCTGCTGTGGGACTGCGAGCGCGTCCTGCGCGGTGAGGACCTCTGGGAGAAGCGGGTCCGCGTGGCCACCCGCCATCGCGACCTCTTCCAGTCCGCTTGGGCGACCTCCGCCCACCTGGAGATCGAGCTCACCCGCGCCCTGGCCCACCGCATGGGCCTCGATCCCAAGCGCAGCCCCCTGCCGGGGATCCTCGCCGGCACGACGATCGTCGTGCGCCGGAGCGCCGTGCGCACGTGGGTTCTCGGCGGCTTCACGCAGGGCTACCGGGACGTGCTCGACTCCACCCTCGCCCAGCTCGCCCACATCGCCGCCCTCGATCCGGCCGCGACCGGCTCGAGTCCCCAGAGTCCCCCGAGTACGCCGAGTACGCCGAGTACGCCTGGGCCTCCCCCGCCCGCGTGAGCGCGCGCCGGCGCCTCATCCGAAATATGGATTGCGCCGCGGCGGCGAAGCCCGAACAATAGACCGTCGCACCATCACGCCATTCCGTCCCGAAACACCTTCCCCTCCCGACGCCTCCCCTCCCGACGCCCCGGGCCGATCGCCCCCATTGGATGAAACCGTGTCACTCCTGCACCTGGCCTGGAGCCACCTCAAGCCGTATCGCGGCTGGGCGCTCCTGGTCATCCTCTTCCAGCTCATCGCCACGATCGCCGCACTGCTGCTCCCGAGCCTCAACGCCGAGATCATCGACCGGGGCATCGCGCTCGGCGACGTCGACTTCATCTGGTCCACGGGCGTCTGGATGCTGTTCGTCTGCTTCGTCCAGGCCGTGAGCGCCGTGCTCGCCGTCTACTTCGGCGCCCGCACGGCCATGGCGCTCGGGCGGGACATCCGGCGCAGCGTGTACCGCCAGGTCGACCGGCTCTCCGCCCTCGACCTGGGCCGGTTCGGCTCGGCCACGCTCATCACCCGCGGCACGAACGACGTGCAGCAGGTGCAGATGCTCGTGCTCATGACCTTCAACTTCATGGTCACCGCGCCGATCATGTGCATCGGCGGCATCATCATGGCGCTGCGCGAGGACGTCGGCCTGTCGTGGCTCGTGTGGGTCTCGGTGCCGCTGCTCGTCGTCGTCGTCGGTCTGCTCGTGGGCCGCCTCATGCCGCTCTTCCGGCAGATGCAACACCGCATCGACGGCATCAACGGCGTGCTGCGCGAACAGATCATGGGGATCCGCGTCGTCCGTGCGTTCGTGCGGGAACCGCACGAGACCAAGCGCTACGACGACGCCAACGAGGCGCTGACGAACGTCTCGGTGCGCGTGGGGAACATCTTCGTGCTCATGTTCCCGATCATCATGATGGTCCTGCACGTGGCCACGGCCGCCGTGCTGTGGTTCGGCGGCTACCGGGTGGAGGCCGGCCAGATGGAGGTCGGGGCGCTCACCGCGTTCCTGCAGTACCTGCTGCAGATCCTCATGGCGGTCATGATGGGCGTGTTCATGACGATGATGATCCCGCGCGCGGTCGTCTGCGCCGAGCGCATCGAGGAGGTGCTCGAGACGGAGCCGTCCATGGACTCCTCCGGACTCACCGACGACCTCGCGGCCCAGCTCACCGCCGAGGGGTCCGGTCGGGTCGAGTTCTCCGGCGTCTCCTTCGGCTACCCGGGGGCGGAACGACTGGTGATCGACGACGTGAGCTTCGTGGCCGAACCGGGCCACACGACCGCGATCGTCGGCTCGACCGGCTCGGGGAAGACGACGCTGCTCCAGTTGGCCTCGCGGATGTTCGACCCCGCCTCGGGCGAGGTGCGCATCAGCGGGGTCCCGCTCACCGCGCTCACGACCGAGGACCTCGCGGGCGTGGTCGCCGTCGTACCGCAGAAGCCGTACCTGTTCTCCGGCACGATCGCCACGAACCTGCGCTTCGGCCGCACGGACGCCACGGACTCCGAGCTGTGGGAGGCGCTGCGCGTGGCCCAGGGCGAGGACTTCGTCCGGGACCGCCCCGGCGGGCTCGATTCCGGGGTGTCCCAGGGCGGCACGAACGTCTCCGGCGGGCAGCGCCAGCGGCTGTGCATCGCCCGGGCGCTCGCCGCGCGGCCCCGGGTGTACCTGTTCGACGACTCGTTCTCGGCCCTCGACGTGGCCACCGACGCCCGGCTGCGCGCCGCGCTCGCGGAGGCGACGACGGACGCGACCGTCATCATCGTCGCCCAGCGCGTGGCGACGATCCGCGACGCCGATCAGATCCTCGTGCTCGACGCGGGCGTGCTCGTCGCGCGCGGCACCCACGACGAGCTGCTCACCACGAGCGAGACCTACCGCGAGATCGTGGAGTCCCAGCTCAGCACCGAAGGAGCCGACCGATGACCCGGGAGGACGCGCCGGCCGAGGGCCCTCTGAACGAGGTGCCCGAGGAGGAGTTCATGGGCGGCGACACCGACATCTTCAGCGAGGGCCCGCCGCCCCGGAAGGCCCGGAACTTCTGGTCCTCCGCGAAGCGGCTCGCCGGCCTCATCCGGCCGGAGCGGGTGCTGTTCTCCCTCGTCATCGCGCTCGTGGTCGTCTCCGTGGTGCTCACGGTCATCGCCCCGAGGATCCTCGGCCAGGCGATGGACGTCATCTTCTCCGGGTTCATCGGCTCGAAGCTGCCCGCGGACGTGAGCCTGGACGAGCTCATCGCGCAGGCGCAGGCGAGCGGGAACGGCCAGTACGCCGAGATGCTCGGCAAGTCCGGGGTGGTGCCCGGGCAGGGGATCGACTTCGGCCTGCTCGGCGAGAAGATCCTCATCGTGCTCTCGCTGTACATCGTGGCCTCGGTGCTCATGTGGGCCAGCGGCTACCTGCTCAACCGCATGGTCATGCGGATCGTGTACAGGCTCCGGGCCGATATCGAGACCAAGCTGAACAACCTGCCGCTCTCCTATTTCGACACCCGCCAGCGCGGCGACCTGATGAGCCGCGTGACGAACGACGTGGACAACATCCAGCAGGCGTTGCAGCAGGGCTTCAGTCAGCTCGTCCAGTCGGCGCTGCAGGTCGTCGGGATCGCGATCATGATGTTCGTCGTGTCCTGGCAGCTCGCGCTGCTGGCCCTCGTGGCGCTGCCGCTCAGCGCGATCATCGCCGGCACGGTCGGCGCCCGTTCCCAGAAGCGCTTCCAGGCCCAGTGGAAGGAGACCGGCTCCCTCAACGGCCACATCGAGGAGACCTTCTCCGGGCTTGAGCTCGTGCGGATCTTCGGGCGCTCCCGGGAGATGATCGCCGAGTTCGACGAGCGCAACGAGCGGCTGTTCAAGGCCTCGTTCGGCGCCCAGTTCCTCTCCGGCTCGATGATGCCGCTCATGCAGTTCACGTCGTACCTGACGTATGTGCTCATCGCCGTCGCCGGCGGGCTGCGGGTGGCCTCGGGGCACCTCACCCTCGGCGACGCGACGGCGTTCATCCAGTATTCGCGGGAGTTCTCCCAGCCGCTCGGGCAGATCGCCGGGCTCGCCCAGATGATCCAGTCGGGCGTCGCCTCCGCCGAGCGCACCTTCGAGCTTCTGGACGCCGAGGAGCAGGTTCCCGAGGTCGTCACCGCCGAGCTGCCGCGCCGGACCGACGGGCACGTGGCGTTCGAGCACGTCTCGTTCTCCTACGACCCGGACACGCCGCTCATCGACGACCTCTCCCTCGAGGTGCAGCCCGGCCAGACCGTGGCGATCGTGGGGCCCACCGGCGCCGGGAAGACCACCCTGGTCAACCTCGTCATGCGCTTCTACGAGCTGAACTCGGGCCGCATCCTGCTCGACGGGGTGGACATCACCGCGCTCAGCCGCCACGCCGTGCGCTCCCGGGTCGGGATGGTGCTCCAGGACGCGGTGCTCTTCGAGGGCACGATCGCCGAGAACATCCGTTACGGGCGGCTCGACGCCACGGACGAGGAGATCGTCGAGGCGGCCCGGGCCACGATGGTCGACCGCTTCGTTCGGCAGCTCCCGGACGGCTACGACACGGTCGTGGACGAGGACGGCGACGCCGTCTCCGCCGGCGAGCGGCAGCTGCTCACGATCGCCCGGGCGTTCATCGCGAATCCGTCGCTGCTCATCCTCGACGAGGCTACGAGCTCCGTGGACACCCGCACCGAGCTGCTCGTGCAGCACGCCATGAACGCCCTGCGCACCGATCGCACGAGCTTCGTGATCGCCCACCGGCTCTCGACGATCCGCGACGCGGACCTCATCCTCATGATGGAGTCCGGCCGGATCGTTGAGAAGGGCACCCACACCGAGCTCCTCGAGGCCCGCGGCCCGTACCACGACCTGTACATGACCCAGTTCCTCGGGGCGGCCGTCGACATCGACGCCGATCCCGACCTCGCACCGGTCGGAGCGGCCGCACCGCCGGCCGCCGCGGGGGCCCCGGGAACGGAGCCGAGCGGCGCGCCCGCCGAGGGGGCGCAGGCCGGGTCCGAGGAGGGCTGATCGCTCCTGGCCCGTGAGCGCTGCCGGCCACCCGCATCCCACGCACCTCCCGACGCCTGCCCACCCCACCTTCGTCGAAGGGCCGGCACCCCGCGTGGTATCGGCCCTTCGACGCGTTCGCGCAGGGACGGTACACCTCGCCCAGGGTGCGGCCCACCGCTATCGTGACCGCCTCGGTCAGCCATCAGAACTCAGCAGCCACAGGTCGGCGGCCGGCAGTGAACGGGTCAAGAGTGAAAGGTGGACCTCAGCACGAGCCCCTGCGGCGGCCGCGTGGGCCCCATCACCGTTCGCTCCAGGCACGTGCCGACGGCGCGGCTCTCATCCCAGGTGGCTGACCGGCGGTCACCGGCGACTCGACGCGCCGGTGGATCCGGCTAGGAGGTCTCGTAGTCGCGGATACGCGCCACCTTCTCAGCCGATGCCGACGTGTCGTCGAAGCGGTAAGCGAGCCATTCGGATGCCAGCCGGCGGGCGAGCTCGAGGCCGATGACCCGCTGACCAAAGGTCAGCACCTGGGCGTCGTTGGACAGGACCGACCGCTCCACCGAGTAGGAGTCGTGAGCCGTCACCGCCCGGACCCCGGCCACCTTGTTCGCCGCGATTGCCACCCCCATGCCGGTGCCGCAGATCAGCAACGCCCGGTCGACCTCGCCGCGAGCGACCTTCTCTGCCGCCGCTATGGCGACATTCGGGTAGTACGTGCCGTCGTCGGCGGCGCCGACGCCCACATCGACGACGACGGCGACGCGTGCGTCTCCCTGGAGGTCTCGCTTGATGGCCTCCTTGTACTCGAAGCCGGCGTTGTCCGCGCCGACGGCAATTCTGAAGGTCATGGTGATCGTGTCCAATCGCTTGAGGGTCTATCGATTCGTGGATCGTGTCGATGCGTCAGGCTTGCGTCGCGAGGCGCTCGACTGCACCCCGCAGCGCACTCGCATTCGTTCGTAGGTCGCCGCGATGGAGCGCGCCACCGACCAGATACACGGCGTCGGCGCCGTAGGTGTCGTAGAGAGCACCCACCCGCTCGATCGACATGCCGCCGCCGGGCACGGGCATCGACGGCTCGACTGTCCCGAGCGGGCGGCGGCACTCATCCCGGATCCGCTCGCATTCCGCCGCGCTCGGGCCGAACCGGCCTCCATGGCTGACGAACACGCACAGGTCCGCTCCGCACAACCGATTCAGCAGGCCGTAGATCAGCCCCGGCTCGAAGCCGTGGCCTCCCCGTGCGGTCAGTGAGCCGAGGCCCGCGGGGTGGGAGATGACCGGCAGCCCGATCGAGGGATCGCTCGCCAGCACACGAACCATCTCGAAGGAGGAGAGTCCGGGAAGTGCGAGCAGAGCACCGGCGCCCGCCTCCCGCGCCGCGTGGGCGCAGTCGACCACGCGGTCGAGCGGAACGTTGAGAGACGGCGCATAGAGCGCCGACCGACCTGTCCGCTCGTTGGCTTCGGCAACGGCCTCGGCGCACCGGACGAGCCGCTCGCGCCAGCGAGCCCACGGCTGATCAGCCAGGCCATGGTCGTCTTTGATGACGTCGATGCCGGCACCGGCTAGCAGGCCCGCATGAGCCGCGAGCTCATGTGCCGGCATGCCCATCGGCTTGAGTGCGGTCATGAGGAGTGGACGTTCGGCCGCGCCGACGAGCCTGCGGACCCCGGAGGTCCCGAAGCGGGGCCCGGGCAGGGAGTCGAGAAGCGTCCGCGGCGGCTCGATCGAGACCACCCGAACGTCGTCCATGAGCGAGACGTTGCCCCAGACGACGTTGAGGAACTGGGTCACTGCGCCGTCGGCCTCGAGGATCCTCGGGTCATAGGAGAAAGTCACCCGATCACCGGCGACTTCCTCGACCCGGCCGACGAGCGTCTCCCGAATCCACTCCTGCGCCAAATCATGCGGGAACTCGATGGTCTGCTCGACCCTGATCGCCTCGATGGTCCCGGACAGGTCGGCGGAGCCGAGCCGGTACGTCACATACAGACGTTCGGGATCGGTCAGCACCGTTCGTCCTCTGCTGCGAGGCTGGCGACCACAGCACGAGCGATGAGGGCGAAGGAGACCGCGCCAGGATCGGGCGCCCCCCGGCTCCGGCCGGCGTTGGGGCGGGCTCGGCCGATCCTCGGCTCGAGGTCGGCCGTCGCCTGAGCCGCGGCCTCGGCAGCGCGCACCGCCGCCTCCGCTGCACCCGGTCCCGAGCCGATCTCGGCGCCGAGGGAGGCCGAGAACGGAGCCATCGCATCGAGCATCGTCTTGTCTCCCACCCGGGCTCCGCCGAGCCCGCCGATGGTTCCCACGAACTCCTCGACCGCGGCGGCGACCCTCGCCGGGTCGACATCGCCGTCCCCGAGCCGCCGCCCCGCGGCTCCGAGTGCCGAACCCCACAGCACACCGGACGTACCGCCCGCTGCATCCGCCCACGCCTCGCCCGCGCGCGCGATTGTCGTGCCGAGCCCGGCGCCGGCACGGGCCGCCTCCCGAGCACCGACGCACGCGGCGCTCACCCCGCGCGTCATGCCACGGCCGTGGTCGCCGTCACCGGCGACGGCGTCCAGCCGCCCCAGCTCGGCCTCGTTCGCCAGGATCGCGGCGAGCGCCTTCTCGGCGGCGCGCACCGCACTGCGCGCATGCTCCAGGGAGGCGGCCGTGGCCTCGGGGATCTCCACCACGTCCGCGGCTTCCTCGGCCCCGGCGCCGTCCTCGACCGATGCCGGGGTCGGTGTCTGGGCCGATGCCGATGCCACCGTTGTCCCGCGCCGCCAGGCGGGCGTGTCGCAGGCGGCGCGCCATAGCGGTTCGAGTTCATCGTTCAGCCAGGTGATCGTGAGGGAGACGCCGCCCATGTCGAGGCTGGTCACGATCTCGCCCACCTCAGGCTCGACCAGGTCGTAACCGGCCGCGGTGAGCAGGGGGGCGATCTCCGCCCAGAGCAGGAAGAGCTCCTCGTACTTCGTGGTTCCCAAGCCGTTGAGCACGACGGCGATCCGCCGATCGTCACCGGGATCCTCGGCGAGCAGGGGCTCGACCAGGTGGTGGGCGATGTCCGCGGCGGTGCCGAGCTCGACGGTCGTGATGCCGGGTTCGCCGTGGAGCCCGAGACCGATCGCCATCGTGCCTGCCTCGACCGTGAAGAGCGGCTCGGCCTTGCCAGGCATGGTGCAGCCCGACAATCCGATCCCCACCGTCCGGGTGCGGTTGTTGGCCAGGTTACCGAGCCGTTCGACCTCGTCGATCGGCGCACCGGTCTCGGCGGCCGCGCCTAGGACCTTGAAGACCGTGAAGTCCCCGGCGATCCCCCGTCGGCGCGAGATCTCGTCCGTGCCCGCCGCGTGGATGTCATCCGTCACGACGACCTGACGCGCGTCGACCCCCGCGTCGAGGAGGGCCTGCGTCGCCATCCCGAAATTCATGACGTCGCCCGCGTGGTTTCCGTATGCGAAGATCACCCCGCCTCCGCGCTCCGAGGCCCGAGCGACCGACTGCGCGTACTGGGCCGACGGGGCGCTGAAGATGTTGCCGACCACGGCGCCGTCCGCGAAGCCGGGACCGACCCAGCCGGCGAAGGCGGGATAGTGTCCGGTCCCGCCGCCGACGAGAACGGCGACCTTTCCGTCCGGTCCGGGGGAGCGCCGGACGACTCCGCCGCGGACTGCGCGGACGTATCGCTCGTTGACCATGCAGAATCCGCGCATGGCATCTTCGGTGAAGGTGGCCGGGTCGTTGTGGATCTTCGTCATCGTCACTCCATGCTCGGAAATGGTCGCCCGCTCGGGCTACTCGAAGTTGCGGTGCCGGGCAGCCAGGGCATCGAAGTCGAGGCCGCGCGACTCGGCGAGCCGGAGCACGATGAGGTCGAACATCAGCCCCGTCGCCTGCTCGAACAGGCTGCCCATCGGTTGGATCGAGGTCACCAGGTCGCCGCTGCCCCGGTAGACCGTGGCCGGGATCGCGATCGTCAGATCCGCCTCCCGCGGAGTGCGCCCATCGGGCACGCCGGTGACCACGAGGGTCTGTGCGCCCGCCGCGCGCACCTGCTCGAACACGTAGTCGAGGTGGCCGATCGCGCCCGAACCGTTGACGAGGAGGAACGTGTCTCCCTCGGCGACGTTCGGCGTCGTGTCGTCCCAGCCCCAATGGCAGTCGAAGCCCAGGTGCATGAGCCGCATGGCGAATCCGCGCGCGGCGAGGCCCTCGCGGCCGACCCCGAGCACGAAGACGCGACCCGCACGCTCGAGCGCAGCCACGAGCGCGTCGATCCGGGTGGCATCGATCCGGCCGAGCGTCTCGCCGAGCTCGCCGAGGACCGTGCGCGCGTCCGTCTGGAAGTCCGACATCTCAGGCCTCCGCGTCCACGAGCGTCTGCTGCGGGCCGGCGATCGGCGGTGTGCCCGGCTCCTTCTCGCGACTGCGCCGGCCCGAGCCGATGTTGAGCACGTGGTGGATCACCATGATCAGGAGCAGCGCGGCGCCCCAGATGAAGGTCTTCATATAGGGGTCGAACCGGAGGATCGTGAACGCACTCTGCAGCGATTGGAGCAACACGAGGCCCAGCACGAGGCTCGCGACCCGACCGCGCCCACCGTAGGGGTCGAACCCGGCGAGGACAACGACGAGGATCGCCTGCAGCAGATAGGACTCGCCGAATCCGACGCGCGCGGAGTTGACGCGCGAGACCATGATCATCGCCGCAACGCCGACGATGAGGCCGATGAGCACGTAGGTGATGATGACGAGCCGCTCGTTGCGAACCCCCGTGAACCGCAGGGCGACGTTGTTCTCGCCGTAGAGATAGATCCGTCGGCCGGTCCGCGTCCGTCGGAGCATGAAGCCGACGACTAGGAACACGAGCGCCATGACCACGAACACCACCGGGACCGTGGCCACCGTGGCGACCCCCAGCTCGGCGAAGCCCGGGATCGTCACCGGTACGCTCTGTCCGTCGGTGATCACCATGCCCACTCCGGCGAAGAAGATGAGCGTCGCCAGCGTCGCCAGGATGGGCGGCACGGAGACCTTGGCGATGAGGAGGCCGTTGAGGAGTCCGCACGCCATCCCGGTCACGAGCATCGCGACCGCGCCGAGGACCATGACCATCGACTCGTTCCCCGGCGTGATGGCGATGACATCGCCCGCGAGGAACTTCGTGCCGACGATCCCCGCCAGGACCGCCGCCGAGACGATCGACAGGTCGATCCCGCCGAGCAGCATCGCCAGGCCCATCGCCAGTGCGAGCAGGCCGAACTCGGCCACCTGGGTACCCATCGACTGGAGGTTGCCGGCCGAGAGGAACCGGCCGCCCAGCGTGGCGATGAGCACCATGAGGGTCGTCAGGGTGAGCACGCTGATCACCGAGAGGTTCCGGTCCTGCGAGAACTTTCGCACGACTGCGTTCATTGTCTGTCTCCAGTTCTGGGTCACGCCGCGGCGAAGACGAGGTTCTTGCGATCACTCAGGCGCTGACGGCGATACATGACGCCCAGGCTGATGAGGAGCACGGTTCCGAAGAAGAGGCCGTTCCACGAGGAGCTGAGCCCGAGGAAGACGAGGGTCGCGCCGAACAGCCGGAAGATCACGACACCGAGGAAGGCACCGAGGATCGTGCCCTCACCGCCTGTGAGCTTGGCCCCGCCGATGACCACGGCCGCGATGATGAAGAGCTCCTCCCCGATGAGCGACGTGGGATTCACGTACTTCAGCTCGGAGAAGTAGAGGATCCCCATCATCCCGGCCAGCGCGCCGGTGTAGCAGTACACGAAGAGCTTGGTCCGCAGCACGTTGATGCCGAGGCGCTGCGCGGACTCCTCGCTCGATCCGATCGCGAAGACGGACCGGCCCAGCATCGTGCGATAGAGCAGGAACCAGGTGAGCACGGCCACCGCGAGCACGATCGGCAGGAAGACAGTCAGACCGAACACTCCCGCGTCGGTACTGATCGTGACGAGGTAGCTCGATCCAAACTCCACCAACGAGGCGGGCATCTGGCCGACCGAGTACGACTTCGTGCCGAGCAGGACCGCCATGAGGCCGTGGTAGACGCTCATCGTTCCCAGCGTCACGATAAGCGTCGAGAGCTTGAGGTAGTGGATGAGCAGCGCGTTGACGGCGCCGAGCAGGAGGCCGACGACCACCGCGACGATCAGGGCGAACAGGATGTCGTCCACCCCGAGCGCCAGCATCGTCCTGACCGAGATATAGCCGGAGACGACGGCGACGGCGGTGAACGAGACGTCGATCCCGCCCGAGACCAGCACGACCAGGACCCCGAGGGCTAGCAGCATGACGCCGGAGCCGCTGTAGATCATGTCGAACAGGGTTTCGACGCTGAAGAACAACGGGTTCTTGAGCGCGACGATCACGACGTACGCCACGATGATGGCGCCGAGGTACTTCTCCATGCCCGTCGCACGACGGTTCATGATCGCTCGGAAGGGTGAGCTTCTCATCGGGTCTCTCCTGGTGCAAGGGCCTGAGCGCTGGTGGGATCGGCGATGACGTCCGCGAGCCGCTCCGTGAATCCGGGCAGACGACGGTCGTCGTCGCCGAAGGTCGCGATCACGTCGCCCTCGTGCATGACGATGACGCGATTGCAGTTCGCGACGATCTCCTCGGGCTCGTCCGAGATGAGGACGACGCCCATTCCGGCGGCGGTCAGGGTCTGGATCTGGTCGTAGATCTCGGCCTTGGAGCCGATGTCGATCCCGACCGTCGGACTGTCGAGGATGAACACGGCCGGATCCGTGGCGATCCACTTGCCGATGACGACCTTCTGCTGATTGCCACCGGACAGCCGCCCGGCGATCGCGTCCGGGTTCTTGTTGTTCACGCGCATCTCGTCGATGACGGCCGTGGCGATGTCGTGTTCCGCCTTCTGATCGAGCGTGCGCCACCGGGTGAGGATCTTGTCCAGCTGAGGCGACGTCGAGTTGATCGCAGTGCTTTGCTCTCCGAAGAGCCCCTGGGTGCCGCGGTCCTCCGGCACGAGGGCGATGCCGAGATCGATGGCATCCCAGGGTTGCTCGATCCGCACTGCCCGGCCGTTCACCAGGATCTCGCCACTGTCGGGCTTGTTCAGGCCGTACAGGCTCAGGGCGAGTTCCGTACGCCCCGCCCCGAGCAGGCCCGTGAGGCCGACGATGTCCCCCGCGCGCACGGCGAAGCTGATGTCGCGGTAGTTCCCCCGGCGGGTGAGATTGCGGACCTCGAGCAACGGCGGCCGGGTCGCGTCGTCGGGCCTGGGGAAACGCTCGAACTCGTTGTACAGCACCTCTCGGCCGGTCATGTGGTAACTCAGAGACGCCGAGTCCAGGTCCTCGGCCGCGAAGTCGCCGACCTTGGCGCCGTCCCGGAAGACCGTGATCGTGTCGGCGATCTCGAAGACCTCGTCCAGCTTGTGACTGATGAAGACGATCGCGAGGCCCGACTCCTTCAGCTCGTGGACGATCGTCAGGAGTCGCTTGACCTCTTTCGTGGTCAGCGCCGTGGTCGGCTCGTCCATGAAGAGGATGCGCGCGTCCAGGCTCAGGGCCCGGGCGATCGCGACGAGTTGCTTGTTCGCCATGGACAACGTGCCCACCGACGCATCGAGAGGCAGGTCCACGCGCATCCGCTCGAGCTGCACGGCGGCGATCTCCTGCTGGCGTCGCCGGCTGACGAGGCGGGCGCCATGGTGCAGCATCGCGTTCATGGCGATGTTCTCGGCGACGCTCAGGTGGTCGAAGAGTGATAGGTCCTGGTAGATCACCTGGACGCCGGCCGCGATCGCAGCGCGTGGATCATTCGCCTCGATCCGGCGGCCGTTGACCGTGGCGGTGCCGCCCGTAGGCTCGTACACGCCCGAGACGATCTTGACGAAGGTGGACTTGCCGCTGCCGTTCTCGCCGGCGAGGCAGCGGACCTCGCCTCTGGCGATCGTCACGTCGACGCCCTTGAGGGCGCGAACATCGCCAAACGAGATCGACAGGTCCTCCGCCACGAGGATGGGATCACTCATGCGAACTCTTTCCGGGAATGGGGGCGTCTCGCCCCGAGGTGGGCGGTGCCGGGCGGGTCCGGGCCGTGGGGCCCGCCCGGCGCGGTCAGACGATCAGAACGGATAGCCGTCCGGGAACTGCCCCTTCTCGAGCATCATGATCGCGTCGCCGACGACCATCTCGCCGTCGACCGTGACCGACTCGTAGCCCTCGAAGCCGAGGTCGATGCCGGACTCGATCGTCTCGCCCTGGAGGAGCTTGAGCGCGAGCACGTTGCCCGCATAGCCGGCACCGGCGGGGTTCCAGGTCTGCGCGGAGTAGGTCCAGCCCTCCTCGAGATAGGGCCCGGCGACCGACGGCAGCGACAGGCTCGACACGGTGACGTGGGTGTTGTTCTTCTCCTTGAGCACGGCCGAGAAGTTCGCCCCGGCCGACACCGAACCGTTGACGAAGCCGTCGAGGTCCGGGTAGGCGCGGAGGATCTCCAAGGCGTTCGCCCGGGCGGTCGCGTCGTCGTTGTTGTCCTCGTACGGCTGCGCGGTCACCGGCGTGATCTCGGGATAGTTCTCCTCGAGGTAGGCGATGCCGGCGTTGTACCAGGCCATGTGGGTCTCGGAGGTGAGCGAGCCGACCATGCCGACGAACGTGCCCTCGCCGCCCATGCCCTCCGCGAGCTTCTCGAACATCCGCTCGCCGAACACCGCGTTGTCGAACGCCTCGAGGTCGTAGTCGACCGCCTCGGTGCCCGCGAGGGCGGGCGCCTCGTGCGTGATGACCACGATGCCGCGCTCACGCGCCTTGGTCAGCGCCGGCTCCAATGCCTGCGGGTCGTTCGGGACGACGACCATCGCGTCGACGTTCTGCGCGATCAGGTCTTCGATGATCTGTACCTGCTTCGCCGCATCCTCCGTGTCCGGGCCGATCTGCCAGGCGTCGACCTCATCGCCGAGGTCCTCGTCGAACTGCTCGACGCCGTTCGCCATCGCCTCGAACCACGAGATGCCGTCGACCTTGGGAACCGTGGCGATCTGGTACGGGCCGTCCTTCCCCTCGCCCGTCGGTGCACCGCCGTCCTGGCTGCCGGTGGTGCCGCAGGCGGCGAGTGCTCCGATCGCCCCCAGGGCGGCGATGCCGCTGAGCGCCGTGCGGATACGAACCTTCATGGGTTCTCCTTCGAACTGTCGTGGGCTGTGCAGCAGTCCCAGTTGTAACGTCGTTGTCACAGTAATGAGTCAATTGTAACACGTCAAGTCACAGGATGATCACGATGGAACCGCACCGTACCGGTGCTACATCCGCATTGTGGCGCGGATGCAACCGGACAGTGGTCGATCGGCGCGTAGATGTGATTTACTCAGGTCGGCTGTTACATCGCGGTCCGCCCGACGTGACACCGCACACGCGCCGGTCACTCGGGCCGGACGTTGAGAGCGGGCGCACAGCGTGCGCCTGGGGACGAACGCCCCGGTCCGACGACGCCCCGCCCACCCGACGAGAGGAAGTCACATGTCACAGGTCGTCTCCTTCGGCGCGCACATCGCGGACGCGCTCGGCTGGCCCTTCACCGCCGTGCCGCCCGGACAGCAGCTCAGCTTCCTCGAGGAGATCAAGTTCACGGTCGCCGGAACGGCCGCGGCACCCTCGGTCAACCTCGCGAAGCTCGGTGTGGACGTCACGACGGTCGGGCGCGTGGGCGACGACACGATCGGCGAGTTCGTCCGCACCACCATGGCTCGCTACGGCGTGAACACCGAGCACCTGCTCGTCGACCCGGGGCTGCAGACCTCCGCGAGCCTCCTGCCCATCCGAACCGACGGATCCCGGCCCGCGCTGCACGTCATCGGCGCGAACGCCGCACTGACGGAGGACGACGTGCCGTGGGACGTCGTCGGTGAGGCGAGCGTCTTCCATCTCGGCGGGGCGTTCATCCTGCCGGGGATCGACGGCGCCCCCATGGCCCGCATCCTGCAGCGCGCGAAGGCGTTGGGAGCGACGACGACCGTCGACTTCCTCATGAGCCCGCGACCGGACGCCCAGGAGCTCATCGCCCCAGCCCTGCCGTTCATCGACTACGTCATGCCGAACATCGAGGAGGCAGGGTGGCTCGTCGGCACGGAGGAGCGCGGTGAGATCATCGGCTGGCTGCACGAGCACGGCGTGGGGTGCACCGTGCTGACCCTGGGCGGCGACGGCGTGAGCATCGCGCCGGCCGGCGCCGAGGAGGTCGTGCTGCCCGCCTACGCGATCGACGTCGTCGACACGACGGGGTGCGGAGACGCGTTCACCGCGGGCTTCATCTCCGGACTCCTCGAGGGACTGTCGCCCGCCGAAGCAGCCGAACGCGGCCTCGCCTGTGGCAGTCTCGTTGCTACCGGATTGGGATCGGACGCCGGGATCGTGGATCTGGCTCAGGTCGAGGAGTTCCGCGTCGCACACCCCCGACTCTCGAGCTGATGACCCACGGCACGCACACCGTTTCGAGACCACAGCGCCAGAGGAGAAGAACTTGGACGACGACGTGAGCCGCGACCACACCGAGACGAATCCACGAGCGAAGGGCGATCGGCTCGAGTACATCACGAGTGCGGTGCGCGAATCCGGCTTCGTTAACGTCGACCGGCTCGTCGACTCCCTCGGCGTCAGCCGGATGACGATCCATCGCGACCTGCACGAACTCCAGGAGCTGGGGGTTCTGCGCAAAGTCCGCGGTGGTGCCTCCGCGCAGCGGTCGACCGGCTTCGAGAGCGACCTGCTGTACCGGCGCGGCCACTCGGTCGAGGAGAAGCAGCGCATCGCCGCCGCTGCGGCCGAACTGGCCTCCGACGGCGACGTCGTCATCATCGACGACTCGACCAGCGCCCTCGCGGTGGTGCCGCACCTCGTCCAGCGCGATCCGCTGACGATCATCACGAACTGCCTACCGGTCATGCAGGGGGCGAGCGCCCACCCGCACGTGAAGCTCATCGGCCTCGGCGGACAGTTCATCCCGGGTTACGGCGCATTCCTCGGGATGATGTGCGAGGGCAACCTCGAGGACCTCTACGCCGACGTGCTGTTCGCCTCGACCTCCTCGCTGCGGGGGGCGACGCTCTACCATCAGGATCAGCGGGTGGTCACCACCAAGCGGGCGATGGTGGCCGCCGCCCGGCGCCGGGTCCTGCTCATGGATCACACGAAGTTCGCCCGGGGCGCCCTCTATCGGCTCGGCGAAGTCTGCGAGTTCACGGACGTCATCGTCGATGACGGCGTGCCGGAGGCGGACCTCCAACCGATTCGCGACGAGGGCGTCAACGTGCTCGTCGCCTGACCAGTCGCGCATCCGCCGCGCACGGCCTCATCCTCTTCACGTCCTTGGGGGACACCTTGACCATCATCTTGACTCCGACCGAGCACCATCTCATCGAACAACTCGTCGACGCCGGGAACGTGGCCGTCACTCGCGGCCTGGTCCACGCCACCGGCGGCAATCTCTCGGCCCGCGAACCCGGATCCGACCGATTCCTCGTCACCGGGGCCGCCACCCAGTTGGACCGGCTCACGCCCGCCGACTTCACCGTCGTGTCGCTGTCCGGGCGGCGGCTCGGCGGCGCCGACCGCCCCTCGAGCGAGTGGAAGCTCCACCAGCGCACCTACGTCGAGCGCTCCGACGCCGGGGCGATCGTGCACGTCCACCCGCAGTACGCGGTGCTGCTCGACGCCCTCGACCTGCCGATCCGCCACCTGACGCTCGACCACGCCCACTACGTCGCGTCGATCGGCCAGGTGCCGTTCTTCCCGAACGGGTCGGACGAACTGGCCGACGGGGCCGCCGCCCAGGCGCACGATCACAACTGCATCGTGCTCAGCAACCACGGCTGCTCGACGATCGGGGACGACGTCCTCATGGCACTGCGGCGTGCCCTCCTGCTGGAAGAGTCGGCGACCATGACCTTCCGCGCGCTGCAACTGGGCGACCGGACCACGACCTTCGGCGAGGGCATCCGACTCATGCACGCGTAGTCGCCCTCGCGTCACCTCAGCTCACCTCACCTCAATTCACGAGGACGGTCGGGAAAGGCGCACTTCGCGCTGGTGTGGCTCACGGGTGGGGCGGACCTGCTCGTCCGGGCCTGGCGGGGGC
Source organism: Pseudactinotalea sp. HY158 (assembly GCF_009660225.1). Taxonomy (NCBI): domain Bacteria; kingdom Bacillati; phylum Actinomycetota; class Actinomycetes; order Micrococcales; family Cellulomonadaceae; genus Pseudactinotalea; species Pseudactinotalea sp. HY158. The sequence continues at coordinate 84,360 of NZ_CP045920.1, read as the reverse complement.
GGGGGAACGGCCGAGCCCGCCGGAAGGGGTCGGGCTCGAACGGGTCGGGGCCGCCCGCGGCCGCGTCGGCGCGAAGGAAGGGGCCGGCATACAGGTGCGGAGGGGGCAGGCGCGGTCGGACAGTTCGGCACCGAGACCCTCGACCGGGCCCGATCACTCAAGGACAGGCTGGCCGGCGGGCTGCGCGCATTCCACCGAGCCGTCCGGGACGACGACGTGCGGGATGACGCGTGAGGCACCACGCGACTCGGCTCAGCTGACCAGGAAGTGCCACCCGAGCCACCACCAGAACACGAGCAGCGTGATGCGGGCGGCCCGGGCGGAGAGGATCGAGTCGAGCAGCCCGGCGACCGGCGTCACCCGATCCGGATGGCGGTGCGACCAGGCGGTCAGGATGAGGGCCGCGGCGAGGCAGAGCGAGTAGACGGCGATCGTGATCAGGCGCATCGATCCTCCCCCGTCCGCCAGGCGCGGATCAGGAGGCCTGCGCCGCCGGCGAGCCAGATCGCCGCGAAGGCCGCCTTCCCCGCGAAGGTGTCGAGAATCGGGTCGAGGACATCGGAGATCGAGGGCATGATCCCGTCGGCCAGCACGCCCCAGCGCCAGGTGAGGTAGGCCGTCAGCTCCCACAGCCCGGCGAGCACGATGATCGCGCCCCAGGCGCGCCCCGCCCGCCGCAGCCCGGGGTCGCCGCGCTCGTCGCCCCGCCTGTGGTCCACGGCGGGGGCCGGTTCGTTCAGTCCACTCGGCCCGCGCGGCCAGCCGCCGAGGACCGCGACGGTGACGGTCGCGGCGCCGAGCAGACACACGACGACTCCGGCGCCGAGGCCGTGCCGCGGGGTGAAGGTGAGCACGAGGAGGGCCGCGAGCGCCGTCCCCACGATCGCTGCGATCGGGGCCCGCCCCGCGAGGGCGTGCCGCGGGCGCCGGGGCGAGCGGGTCTGCACGGCGGCCAGGACGATGGCGACCGCGAAGAAGATCGCATCGGCCCAGGCCGCGCGGATCACGTCGACGGCGGTGACGAGCGTGAGCACGACGAACGGCGCGAGCCAGGAGCGCGACGACGTCACTGCCATGGATCGACTGTACCGCCGGCCCCGTCACGCCCCCGCCGGCGCGGCACGCAGTCCCGCGGTGAGCAGCTGCGCGACCGCGCGCAGGTTCGCCACGGCATGGATCGCCCCGCGACCGTCCCCCTCGCCCCCGAGCGGGCGGGCCGTGATGAGCGCGGCCCACGCCGCCGCCGCTGCCCGGATCACGTCCTCGTTGATGTGGCCCGGCAGGCTGGCCGCCAAGGCGCGTTGGATCGAACCGTTCAGTGCCTGCCGGTAGCGCGTGAGCGCGGCGAGCACCTCGGGCCGCGTATGCGACTCGTGCCAGATGATCTCCCGCAGGATCTCCGATTCGGCGTGGTTGCGCAGTACCCGCTCACTCAGGTTCATGAGGGTCTGAGCCGGATCGCCCCGCACGGTGAGCGGCCCCGTGTCGAAGGGCGCCACCACGAACCGCTCCTCCAGGAGCGCGCCGAGGATGTCCGGCTTGGTCGGGAAGTAGTAGAAGAGCAGCCCCTTCGGCACGCCCGCGGCGTGCGCGATGCGCGCCGTCGACGACCCGTCGAAGCCACGCTGGGCGAAGAGCACAGCCGCGGCGTCGAGAATCCGCTCACGGGCGCGGGTGCCGGCCTCGGCGCGCATCTCGCCCTCCGTTCAGTTGTCGGAATCCCCCGAGTTCTCGGGCGTTCCTCGATTCGGCGACGGGCACGTGGGCGGTGGTCTCCCACCGGCCCCGTGCCGATCGTCGATCACGCGTGCGCGACCTGGCCGCCGCCGTGCGTCGTGTGGTGCACCTTCTCCGCGGGCGCGAGCGCCCACAGGCCGGCGATCACACCGACACCTCCGCAGATCCATGAGGTCCAGGCGGGGCCGGACATGCCGGCGTAGCTCGTCACCCATGGGGAGATGAACAGCAGCGCCGAGAGCACTGCGAGTATCCACTCCATCGATACGAAGCCCGGCGCGGCCAGGCTCCATAGCCCTGCGATGATCATCAGCACGCCCAGCACGATCATCAGGGAGACCGTCGCGCCGGTACGCGGGGTCGTCCAGATGCTTGCCAGGGCCGCATACAGGCCGGCGGCCACCGCCACCCAGTCCTGCCATCGTGTCCACCTCTTCATCGAACTCATCCTCCTTCTCGTCAGATGGCTCCCGAATCGGGGGTCGTTTTCGATGGTACACACGCTCTTGACCGGTCGGTCAAGAGCGTCGGGTTACTTCAGTTCAACGCGATCCGTCACGTTCCGGCTTCCAACTGCGCCACACCGGCCGACACTCGAACGCTCTGGACTCCCTCGCCGCTTCGTGATCACTGGAACCGTGCCGGCCGCGGCACCGGCAAGCAACGCTGCCACAGCCCCATCGACCGCAATCACTCCTCGGGGCCGGGCCGACGGCTTCGCCTCGGGACCTGCCCCATCCGCGGCCGCGATGCGTACGCTTCGACCATGAGCAATGTCGTCAGCCGACTCGACCGGATCACGGTCGACCCGTCGATCTGCCATGGCGCCCCGACAATCCGCGGCATGCGACTGCGCGTGCACGACGTCCTCGAACTGCTGGCCTCCGGCATGACCTACGAAGAGATCCTGACCGACTACGACGAGCTTGAACGAGACGACATTCTCGCCGTTCTGGAGTTCGCCGCACTCGACTCCGCCGGCCGTCGCCAACGCGTCGTGGCGTGAGTGCGATCCGCGTCGATCGGCAGGGGCCGACCGCGTCGCAGCACACCTCGAGCCACGCCCGGCGCTGAGCGCGCGTCGGCATAGAAGACGACGAAAGGCCTCCGCCCTGCGAATCGTCTCCGCAGGCCAGAGGCCATTTCTTCACTCGTGCGCGAGGGGGGACTTGAACCCCCACGCCCTCACGGGCACACGGACCTGAACCGTGCGCGTCTGCCAATTCCGCCACTCGCGCGAGCGCCGCGGTCGCCCGCAGCGTCGAAAGCCTAACACGTGCCCGGGCGGGCCCCGGACCGGGCGAGCGGGCGCCGTCCGCAATCCCCGCGGGCGGCTCCCACGGGCGGTGAAGACCGTCACATCCGGCCCCCTCCGGGCGACCGGGAGACCCCCACGCGCGCCCGCGACAACGCAGCGCGTGACCAAGCCAACTACGATGTGCACTGATGCACTGAGTGGTGCCTACGTGTCGTGGGTACCCGGCTGATGAGGAGGAGGTGCGCAGTGGGAGTTCTCGACCGGTTCGAGAAGGGCGTCGAGCGTGCCCTGAGCAACACGTTCGCCAAGGCGTTCAAGACCGAGCTCAAGCCGGTGGACATCGCCTCGGCGATCCGCCGCGACATGGACGAGCGCACCGCCGCGCTCTCCCGTGGGCGCACCGTGGTGCCGAACGCGTTCGTGGTCGAGCTCGGACCGACCGACTCCGAGCAGGTCGACTCGTGGGGCTCCGACGTCCTCGCCGACGAGCTCGCCGCGAGCGCCACCGAGCACGCGACCGCCCAGCGCTACGTGTTCGTGGGCCCGGTCGAGGTGACCTTCGAGGAGGTCGAGGATCTGCAGGCCGGCCGCTTCCGGGTGCGTTCCTCCTCCCGCCGCGGCACGGTCGCGCCGGCGACCACCGCGCCCGCCCGCAACCATCCGATCGTCGACATCGACGGCCAGCGCTACCTGCTCACGGGCGCGGTCACCGTGATCGGCCGCGGCAGCGAGGCCGACATCATCGTCGACGACTCCGGCGTCTCCCGGCGCCACCTGGAGATCCGGGCCACGCCGGACGGGATCATCGCGACCGATCTCGGCTCCACGAACGGCACCTACGTCGAGGGCCACCACATCGAGGCGGCCACGCTCGTCGACGGCAACACCCTGACGATCGGGCGCACCCGCATCCTGTTCTGGACCGGTGCCGATTCGGGTGACGGATGAGCAACCTCTCCGAGCTCGTGGTCACGGTGCTGCGCCTGGGATTCCTGGCGATGCTGTGGCTCTTCGTGCTCAGCGCGATCGGGGTGCTCCGCCGCGACATCTTCGGCACCCGCATCTTCGCCCGCGGCAGCGTCCACGCGACCCGCCCGGCCCGGGAGCGCGCCGAGAAGGACGACCGCGCCGACCGGTCGAACCGGGCGCTGGGCCGACTCGTGGTCACCGCCGGCCCGCTCGGCGGCACGAGCATGCGGCTGGGCGAATCCGCCATCCTCATCGGCCGCGACCCCTCCTGCACGCTCGTGCTCGACGACGACTACTCCTCCTCCCGACACGCCCGCATCTTCCCCGCCGGCGGCGCCTGGTACGTCGAGGACCTCGGGTCGACCAACGGCACGTTCGTGGCCTCGCGGCGGATCTCGACCCCGGTCGTGCTCGGCGCCGGCACCCCGATCCGGATCGGGCAGACGATCATCGAATTGCGCAGGTGACGATGGCGATCTCGCTCCACTACGCCGCGCGCTCGGACGTGGGCCTCATCCGGGCCAACAACCAGGACTCCGGCTACGCGGGCCCGAACCTGCTCGTGCTCGCCGACGGCATGGGCGGGGCCGCCGGGGGCGACATCGCCTCCTCGGTCGCGGTGGCCCACCTCGCGGCCCTCGACGGTGACGACCACGGCGCGGACGACATCCTCGAGCTGCTCACGGGGGCGCTGACCGACGCCCACACGGACCTGATCGAGTACTCCCGCGCCCGCCCCGAGCTGGCCGGGCTGGGCACGACGGTCGTGGCGATGCTCGTCTCGGGGCGCACGGCCGCGATGGTCCACGTCGGCGACTCCCGGGCGTATCTGCTGCGCGAGCACTCCCTGCACCAGATCACCCAGGACCACACGTTCGTGCAGTACCTCATCGACACCGGCCAGATCACCCCGGCCGAGGCCGAGAACCATCCCCAACGCTCCGTGATCCTGCGGGTGCTGGGAGATTCGACGGACGAGGTCGAGCTCGACGAGACCGTGCGCGAGCTCAAGGCCGGCGACCGGTGGCTGCTGTGTTCGGACGGGCTCTCGGGGATGGTCTCGGACGAGACGATCGCCGAGACGCTGCGGCACGTGACCGATCCCGGCGCGTGCGCCGAACAGCTCGTGGATCTCGCGCTGCGCGGGGGCGGGCAGGACAACATCACCGTGGTCGTGGCCGACGTGACCGACGACTCGGCCGGTGCCTCGACCGTGCCGCAGGTGGTCGGTGCCGCCGCGATCGACCGGGCCCGGCCCACCCGGGGCGGTTCGAGCGCGGCCGCCCGCGCCGCCGCGCTCGTGGCGGCGCACACGGGGGCCGCCCCGGGGGCGGACGAGCTCGAGGACGACGCCCGCGACGTCGACGCCCCACCTCGCCGCCGGCCGTGGGTGCGGCTGCTCGCCGTGCTCGTTCCGCTCGCGCTGCTCGTCACGGCCGTGGTGCTCGGCTACCAGTGGACCCAGACCCAGTACTTCGTGGCCCCGGACGGGGACTATGTGGCGATCTACCAGGGCGTGCCGCAATCGATCGGGCCGGTCGAGCTGTCCCACGTGACCGAACGCACGGTCATCCGCCTGGACGACCTGCCCCCGTTCGCGCAGTCGCGGGTGGAACGCGGGATCAGCGCCGTGAGCCTCGCCGATGCGACGACGATCGTGGCCGAGCTGACCGGGGAGGCCCGCTGATGGCCACCGTCGCCGCGGCCCGCCCGGGCGCCGGCCGCGGCTCCGAGCTCGTGCTGCTCGCCGTGGCGGTGGCGATCGGGGTGGGCGGGCTCGCCCTCGTCGGCCTCGGCGTGGAGGGGGAGATCCCGGGTGACCTGCCCGTGTACGCCGCCGTGCTCGCCGGGGTGAGCGTGGCGCTCCATCTCGTGCTCCGGTGGCGCGCACCCCACGCCGACCCGGTCATGGTGCCGATCGTCGTCGCCCTCACGGGCCTCGGGCTGGCGATGATCTACCGCCTCGACCTCGCCGCCGTGGCCCGGGGCCGCGCCGGCGGCGCCGCCGACCGGCAACTGCTGTGGACCCTCGTGGGCGCGGCCGCGGCGATCGCCGTGATCGTGCTGCTCACCGATCACCGGCTGCTGCGGCGGCTGCCCTACCTCGCCGGGGGCGCCGGCCTGCTGCTGCTGCTCTCGCCGCTGCTGCCCGTGATCGGCCAGCGGATCAACGGCGCCCAGCTGTGGGTGAACGTGGCCGGCGTCCAGTTCCAGCCGGCGGAGCCCGCCAAGATCCTGCTGGCGATCTTCTTCGCCGCGTATCTCGTGACCCATCGCGACTCCCTCACCCTCGCCGGGCCGAAGGTGCTCGGGATGCAGCTGCCCCGGATCGCCGACTTCGGGCCGCTGCTCATCGTGTGGGCGGCCTCGATCGTCGTGCTCGTGGTGCAGCGCGACCTGGGCACGAGCCTGCTGTTCTTCGGTCTGTTCGTGGCGATGCTGTACGTGTCCACCGAGCGGGTGAGCTGGATCCTCATCGGGCTCGGATTGTTCGCCGTCGGGGTGATCCTCGCCGTGAACACGTTCGGGCACGTCGCGGCCCGCTTCGACATCTGGCTCCACGCCCTCGACCCGGACGTCTACTTCGCCCCGTACGGCTCCGGCCAGCTGGTCGACGGGCTCTTCGGCCTGGCCGCCGGCGGGCTGCTCGGCACCGGCTGGGGCCAGGGCCACCCCTACCTCGTGCCGTACGCGAACTCCGACTTCATCATCGCCTCGCTCGGGGAGGAGCTGGGCCTCACGGGCCTCATGGCGATCCTGCTCATGTATCTCATCCTCATCCAGCGCGGGCTGCGGGCCTCGATCGGCGTGCGCGACGGCTTCGGCAAGCTCCTCGGCTCGGGCTTCGCGTTCGTCATCGCCTTCCAGTGCTTCATCATCGTCGGCGGCGTCACCCGCCTCATCCCGCTCACCGGCCTGACCACCCCGTTCCTCGCCGCCGGCGGCTCGAGCCTCGTGTCCAACTGGATCATCGTGGCGATCCTGCTGCGCATCTCCGACGCCGCCCGCAGCCCCGCCCCCGAGGCCGGACCGCTCGGGAACGAAACCGTGGCGATCGCGATCGACGCACTGCGTACGGACGACGCAGCTCGCCCCGGGCGCGAGCGTCCGGTCACGCCGGGCACGCCGGTCACGCCGGTGGCCCCGGGCGACGAGTACCCAACCCAGGAGCTGCGGCGATGAACACTCCGATCCGCCGGCTCAGCGTCGTGGTGCTGCTCATGTTCGCCGCGCTCATGGTGCAGGTGACCCTCGTGCAGTACGGGCGCGCCGACGCCCTGAACAACAAGGAGTTCAACACCCGCTCGGTCTACCGCGAATACGGGCGCGATCGGGGCCCGATCGTGGTGGCGGGCAACGAGATCGCGTTCTCCGAGCCCGTCGACGACGCCTTCGGCTATCAGCGGGTGTACACCGACGGTCCCGCCTACGCGCCCATCACCGGCTACTTCTCGGTCGTGTTCCAGGCCTCCGGCATGGAGAAGGCCGAGAACGACGTGCTCAACGGGTCGGACACCTCCCTGCTGCTCTCGCGGATCCGCACGCTCTTCACGGGCGGGCAGCAGCGCGGCGGCACCGTGGAGCTCACGGTCGATCCGGCGGTGCAGGAGGCCGCGCTCGAGGCCTTCGGGGACCAGCGCGGCGCGGCCGTGGCGATCGAACCGGCCACGGGCAGGATCCTGGCGCTCGTGTCCACCCCGAGCTTCGACCCGAACGTGCTCGCCGGCCACGACACGGTCGCCGTGAACGAGGCCTACCAGGAGCTCATCGACGACCCCGACCGGCCGCTGATCAACCGGGCCATCGGCGGCGACCAGTATCCGCCGGGGTCGACCTTCAAGCTCATCGACCTGGCGATGATCCTCGAATCGGGCGACTACGGGCCCGACTCGGTGGTGCCGGCACCCACGGAGCTCGACCTGCCGGGAACGAGCGCGACGATCCACAACCCCGGGGGCTCCGTCTGCGGCAGCGGCGGTGAGGCGACCCTCATGTACTCCCTGCAGGTCTCGTGCAACACCCCGTTCGCGAACCTCGCGATGGAGTTCGGCGCCGAGGCGCTGACCGAGCAGGCCGAGGCGTTCGGATTCGGGCGGGACCTGACGATCCCGCTCAAGGTCACGGGCTCCCGGCTCGGCGATCCGCAGAACGACGCCCAGCTCGCGATGACGGCCATCGGCCAGTTCGACGTGCGGGTCACCCCCCTGCAGATGGCCATGGTGTCCGCCGCGATCGCGAACGACGGCGTGCTCATGAAGCCCTACCTCGTGCAGACCGAACGGGGCCCGGACCTGCGGGTCACCTCCTCGACCGAGCCGGTCGAGTTCTCCCGGCCGGTCTCGCCCGAGACGGCCGCGACGATGACCGAGATGATGGTCAACGTCGTGGACAATGGCACGGGCGCCCCGGCCCGGATCGCGGGCGTCGACGTCGCGGGCAAGACCGGCACCGCCCAGACCGGCAACGAGGAGAATCAGCACGCCTGGTTCACCTCCTTCGCCCCGGCCGACGATCCGCAGGTCGCGGTCGCGGTCGTGGTGGAGAACGGCGGGGATCTCGCCGGCGAGGCCACCGGTTCGAAGGTGGCCGCGCCGATCGCCCGCGCGATGATGGAGGCGGTGATCGGCGAGTGAAACCGGTCGAGGGCCTCCTCCTGGGCGAGCGGTACCGCCTGCTCGATCTCATCGCGATCGGCGGCATGGGCGAGGTGTGGGCGGCGCTCGACGAGCACCTCGAGCGCCGGGTCGCGGCCAAGGTGCTGCGCCCCGAGTTCGCGGGCGATGCCGCCTTCCTCGGGCGGCTGCGCGCCGAGGCACGCAACGCCGCCGGGCTCTCGCACCAGAACATCGCCGCGATGTACGACTACGGGGAGCAGGACGACTCTGGCTACCTCATCATGGAGCTCGTGATCGGGGAGCCCTTCTCGGACCTGCTCGCCCGGGAGCGGACCCTCGATGCGGTGCAGGTGCTGCCGATCCTCGCCCAGACCGCCCGCGGCCTCCACACCGCGCACATGGGCGGGGTCGTGCACCGCGACATCAAGCCCTCGAACCTGCTCATCACCCCCGACGGCTACGTGAAGATCACCGACTTCGGGATCGCGCTCGGGGCGAATCAGGCCCCGATGACCGCGACCGGGATGGTCATGGGCACGGCCCAGTACCTGCCGCCCGAGCAGGCGATGGGCCGGGCGGCGACCGGGCTCGGGGACATCTACGCCCTCGGGGTGATCGGCTACGAGGCGCTCGTGGGGCGTCGTCCGTTCACCGGCAAGACCCAGGTGGACATCGCGTTCGCGCACGTGAACGAGGAGGTGCCGCCGATGCCCGACCGGATCGACGCGCGGGTGCGGGACCTCATCGGCTCGATGCTCGCGAAGGATCCGGAGGACCGCCCCCGCAGCGCCGCCTCCCTGGCGCGGATGATCGAGGAGCTCCTGCCCGAGCTGGCTCCGGGCGCGGAGTCCGCCCGGCCCGGGCACCACGCCGCGATCCCCACCGAGGTCGAGCTCAAGGCGAACGTGTCGGTGCGGCCGCCGATCGCCGTGACGAAGCCGACCCCCGCCTCCGGGAACCGGGCGACCCCACCCGGGGAGGCGGCCACGCGTCCCCGCTGGCATCCGACGCGCACCGAGCCGGAGGATGCGGCGGCGCCCGGGCCGCCGGCCTCGCGGCGCTCCCTGCGCGGGGAGGGCGGCTCCGAGCAGAATCGGCGGGGCCGGCGTGGCGGAGCTCTCATGCTCATGGTGATGCTGCTCGCGCATCCGGCCGCCGCGGAGGTCGGTAGGCTGGGCAACTGCACTGGCGAGAATCCCCCCACCGCGGCGTGTGCCGCGATGTCGATCGACGAAAGGCCGATAGGTGGCTGACAACGTACCCCGCCTGCTCGCAGAGAGGTATGAGGTCGGAGAGCTCATTGGGCGCGGCGGCATGGCCGAGGTCCATATCGGCCGCGACACCCGGCTCAACCGCACCGTGGCGGTCAAGGTACTGCGCTCCGACCTGCTCGCGGATGTGACCTTCCAGGCGCGGTTCCGGCGCGAGGCCCAGTCGGCGGCGTCGCTCAATCACCCCGCGATCGTGTCGGTGTACGACACCGGCGAGGAGGTCACGACCGATGCGGCCGGCGCGCAGAGCCGGTGGCCGTACATCGTGATGGAGTACGTCGAGGGCCACACCGTGCGCGATCTGCTGCGCGACGGCTCGGCCCTGCCGATCGACGAGGCGATCGAGATCACCCTCGGGGTGCTCACGGCGCTCGAGTACTCCCACCACAGCGGGATCGTGCACCGCGACATCAAGCCGGCGAACGTCATGCTCACCCCGACCGGTGCGGTCAAGGTGATGGACTTCGGCATCGCCCGGGCGCTGGCCGACACCTCGGCCACGATGACCCAGACCCAGGCCGTCGTCGGCACGGCCCAGTACCTCTCCCCCGAGCAGGCCCGCGGCGAGGTGGTCGACGCCCGCTCGGACCTGTACTCGACGGGCTGCCTGCTCTACGAGCTGCTCACCGGCCGCCCCCCGTTCGTGGGCGACTCGGCCGTGGCCGTGGCCTATCAGCACGTCGGCGAGGAGCCCCAGCCGCCGTCGGCGTTCGCGCCGGACGTTCCCGAGGCGCTCGACCGGATCCTGCTCAAGGCCCTGACGAAGGACCGCGAGCAGCGCTACTCCTCCGCCTCGGCGTTCCGGGCGGACCTCGAGGCCGCCGCGGTCGGCGGGCTCGTGCAGGCACCGGCCATGGCCGCCGCCGCGCCGGCCACGCAGGTGCTCGGTCAGCCGGCACTCGCCCAGCCCTCCCCGTTCCCGCCGGTAGCCGAGGACGAGGCGGCCGAGGAGGAGCCCCCGAGCCGCAAGGGCCTCATCTGGACCCTCGTGATCCTCGGCGTGGTGATCGCCGGTGTCGTCGCCTTCCTCCTGCTCAACCAGGACAAGGAGCCGCCGCCCACCCCGCAGGTCGCCGTGCCGACCCTGACCAACGAGATGGACAAGGGCGATGTGACCGCCCTCCTCGAGGAGGAGGGGCTCGTGCTCGACGACCAGGGCGGGGAGGCCTCCACGGACGTGGCGGCCGGCAACGCCACCCGCTGGTCGCCCGCCGTGGGCACGATGGTCGACGAGGGCAGCTCCGTCCAGGTGTGGTTCTCCACCGGACCGGACGCGATCGCGATCCCGAACGTGGCCGGGATGGAGCAGAACGCGGCCCGGGACCGGCTCGTGGACGCCGGCTTCAACGCGGGCAACTTCACGATCGAACCCGCGAACATCGCCGACAAGTCGCAGGGCACGGTCGACCGCACCGAGCCGGCCGCCCAGACGGAGGTCTCCCCGGACGCGGACATCACGATCATCGTGGCGACCGGGAACGTCGAGATCCCCGACTTCGTGGGCGACCAGTTCGAGGATGTGGCCGCCGAGCTCAAGGACCTCGGGATCAGCGCCGCCACGACCTTCCTCGAGTCCGACGAGACACCCGGCACGGTCATCGCCCAGGACGTCTCCGGGCTGCGCCCGGTCAACTCGAGCATCAACCTCACGGTGGCCAAGGCCCCGCCGCCGCCGACCGAGGAGCCGAGCACCCCGACCGAGTCGCCGAGCGAGACCGAGACCACGACCCCGCCGCCCACGGACGACAACCCGTCCCCGCCACCGACCGACGGGTCCGGGGACGCGGGGGACCAGGGCCGCAGCTAGGCCCCGGTCGGCCGGGTCGGGTCGCCACCGAACGGGGGCACCCGCTCACCGCGGAGGGCGTCGATCCTTCCCGCTGCCGCGCTCCAGCCGGATAGGACTCTTGCGACCCGACGCTGGGAGCTGCCAGTCGGTCTCAGGTGGGCAAGTCTGAACGAGGGCGGCAGATCCCGACAAGATCGCAGCTCTGACACTGTCTGGAGCCAGCCCGGAGGCGAGGTAGGTCGTTCCTTCGCAGGCTGTCCCCGGCGCCCGCGATTCGAGCCCGCACATCCGCGAGGAGAGGGTCTTGGATCACCTCGCGGGTGTTCCTCCCGTCCTCGTCGAGGTTGAGCACCTCGACGAGGTCCGCGCCATCTGCGGTGAGTTCGGCATAGCCGAGCGCATACACATGCAGTTGATCCTGCGTGACTTCCTCGGCCTGCGCTCCAGCAGTGGACTTGAAGTCGACGATCGAAACCTCGTCGGTCGCCAGCCGCTTCACCAGATCGATGCGACCGTCCACAGTGATCCCCGGCGCGACATGGACCTGGATCTGCTTCTCGGAGTGGATGGTTCTAGGCAGATCGTCACCATTGTTGAGCGACACCGTGGCTGACCACGTGTAGGTGGGTTGGCGTCATCGAATATGAGGACGTGTTCGGCGTCGCGGGGGCTGGCCTGGTTCTATGGTCGGCGTCAAGGGCGTGACCACGTTCTGTTGAAGCGCGACGGCCCTCCCATGCTTTGGCGAGCAGGAGGGCCGTCACTTGGTGCTTGGGGGCACCCGATGTTGATGGTAGGTAGCGACCCGGTCGAGGTCGAGCGGTCGCTGGTGTCGGGGGAGTTGTCCTGCCCCTCGTGTCGAGGCGTGCTGGGTCCGTGGGGCCATGCCCGCCAGCGGTCTACGCGCGGGCCGACGGGCATGGTGCGCCATCGTCCGCGGCGGGCGCGCTGTATCTCCTGCGGGGCGACGCATGTCCTGCTGGCCCAGCTTTGGCTGTCGCGTCGGGCGGATGCGGGCGCGGTGATCGGAGCGGCGCTGGAGGCCAAGGCCGCCGGTTCGGGTCATCGGCCGATCGCGGCGGCGCTGGGACGGCCGGCCTCGACGGTGCGGGGCTGGCTGCGCCGCGCGGCCGTCAACGCCGAGCAGGTCCGCGTCGAGTTCACCCGGCTGCTGGGGGCGCTGGACCCGCTGGCGGCAGCGCTGAGGCCGCGGGGCTCAGCGCTGGCTGACGCGGTGGAGGCGATCGGCCGGGCAGCGGCCGCCGCGGTGGTCAGGCTGTCGCTGGTGGCCCCGTGGGAGTTCGCTGCCCGGGTCAGCGGCGGGCGGCTGCTGGCTCCCTCGCTCGGGGTGGGGTGGTGAGCAACACGAGTTGACCCTGGGCAGGGCCATATCGGCCCGCCATGCTCGGCCGGGATGGGTGTTTCCGACGAGGTGAGGGCAAGGGATGAAGCACAAGGACAGACCCGGAGGTAACGAAGCGCGCCGGGCCGAGCGGGCACGAGACGTGGCCCTGTTCCGGTATGCGCTGATCCGCGAGGCGGCGGACGTGTCGTTGACGACCCGCCAACGCGGGGCGCTGGTGCGCCGGCTGGCCGCCGCCGAGCACACCGGCCCGCACGGGCAGAAGGTCCGCGTCTCGCGGGTGAGCCTGGATCGGTGGATCCGAGCCTGGCGTGCTGGCGGGTTCGACGCGCTGATTCCCACCGCCCGGCACGTCGAGCCCCGCACCCCGGCGGCGGTGCTGGAGCTGGCCGCGGCGCTCAAGCGCGAGGTCCCGGGGCGCACCGCAGCGCAGATCGCCAGGATCCTGACCGAGCACGGGACGGGTTCGGTGCCCTCGGACCGGACGCTGCAGCGGCACTTCGCCCGCCTGGAGCTCAACACTCGCCCCGACGGGCAGGCACCGACGGCGTTCGGCCGGTTCGAGGCTGCCGCGTCGAACGAGCGGTGGACCGGGGACGCGCTGCACGGGCCGGTGATCGCCGGGCGCAAGACCTACCTGATGGCGTTCATCGATGACCACTCCCGGGCCCTGACCGGGTATCGGTGGGGCCACAGCGAGGACGCCCTGCACCTGGCCGCCGCGCTGCGCGCGGGGCTGGCCGCCCGCGGCACCCCCGCCGTCCTCTATCTGGACAACGGGGCGGCGATGGTCTCCAAGCAGCTGCTGCGCGCCCTGGCCGTCCTGGGGATCCGGATGACGCACTCCCGGCCGGGCCAGCCGGAGGGCAGGGGCAAGATCGAACGGTTCTTCCGCACCGTCCGCGAGCAGTTCCTCATCGAGCTGACCGCCCCCGGCGCCGCCGAGAAGATCACCGACCTGGCCGCGTTGAACGAGTTGTTCGCCGCCTGGGTGGAGAGCGTCTACCACCAGCGCGTCCACTCCGAGACCGACCAGACGCCCATCGAGCGGTTCCTGGCCGGCGGGACACCCCACCTACCGACTCCGGCTCAGCTGCGTGAGGCGTTCTTGTGGTCCGAGCACCGCGCGGTGACCAAGACCGCCACCGTCTCCCTGCACGGCAACACCTACGAAGTCGACGCCGCCCTGACCGGCCGACGCGTCGAGCTGGTCTTCGACCCCTTCGACCTGACTGACATCACCGTCCGCTACGCCGGACGCGACATGGGCGCCGCCGTCGCTCACCAGGTCGGCCGGCACGTCCACCCCGCCGCCACACCCGCCGAGGCCACCGGCCCGGCGCCGGTGACCGGGATCGACTACCTGGCCCTGGTCCGCGACCGCCACACCACCACCCTGGCCCAGCGCGTCAACTACGCCGCCATGTCCGGCGAGCCACTCACCGACGAGCCCGCCGCCGAGGACGTCAACGCCGCCCTCGCGGCTGACATCGCCTCCTTCGCTACCCACCGCGACCGGCTCGCTGCCGCCACCGGCGACATACCGGTCCTGCCCGGACAGACCGACCTGATCGAACTGCTGGCCACCACTCACGACGACGATCTTCAGGAGACCCAGTGACTCTCGACCGCCTCCAGGCCCACTACGGCTTCACCCGCATGCCCTTCGGCCGAGCCCTGGCCCCCGGCATGCTGCACCGCCACACCGCCCACGCCGAAGCGGTCGCCCGCATCTCCTGGTGCATCGGTGAACGCGCCCTGGGCGTGATCACCGGCGAGGTCGGCGCCGGCAAGACCGTCGCCGTCCGCGCCGCCCTCGCCACACTGGACGCCTCCCGGCACACCACCATCTACATAGGCAACCCCGCCGTCGGCGGCCGAGGCATCTACGGCCAGATCGTCACCGCCCTCGGCGCCGTCCCGCGCTTCCACAAGGCCAGCCTCATCCCCCAGACCGCCGACCTGCTGGCCGCCGAGGAACACGAACGCGGCCGCACCGTCATCCTCATCCTCGACGAGGCCCACCTGCTCACCGCCGAACAGCTCGAGGAACTGCGTCTGCTGACGAACGCCGAAATGGACTCCCACTCACCCTTCGCCTGCCTGCTCATCGGCCAGCCGACCCTGCGCCGCCGGATCAAGCTCGGGACCTTCGCCGCGCTGGACCAGCGCATCGCTCTGCGCTACGCACTGACCGCGATGAACGACGCCGAGACCAAGAGCTACCTGGCCCACCATCTGGCCCTGGCCGGGCGCTCAGACACGCTGTTCTCCGACGACGCTACCGCCCTCATCCACCAAGTCGGGCGCGGCACACCACGAGCGGTCAACAACCTCGCCGTACAGGCACTCGTCGCCGCCTTCGCCACCGGCAAGGCCATCGTCGACGAGTCCTCAGCCCGCGCCGCCGTCACCGAGGTCACCGCCGAATAACCACCCCGACACACTGACCACCACCGCGACACCCTGACCACCAAGGCCCCGCCGGGAACCACCGGCGGGGCCACTTCTCAGCACAATCCGTCCTCACCGATCACGACGCGCACATCATCACCCGACGCGGCCGGCAACAACCATGGCGCTCGAGGTATCGGCCGAGGCTGGCCTGTGCCTCCCGCTCAAGCACCTCCCGAAGCGTGGAGAAGGCGTACGGAGTGTGCAGGTGTCGGGCTACGAGTGCCTCGGCGTCGCTCGAAGTAGCGATATCACCGTCGAGCGCGCGCTTGTGCATCTCGGCGATCGCGTCATGCAGGCCCTTGCCGTACCCGAGTGCCTCATGAATGGGCGGGTTGAAGCCGTACATGAAGCGGAGTTTGAACTGATAGGAACACTCGAACAGGTACTTGAGCTCGGAGAACGAGAGGGACACCTGCGGGAGGTCGATCTTGGACTGTGGGTCCAAGCGGGGAGCAGTCGTGAAGTCCCGCAGGTCGGCGGTCGATACGTGCGGTACGGACCTCACCTCCTGCATGAACTCTGAGGGCTTTCGGTACATCGAGGAGTCCCCGGGTGAGTAGGACATCGTGAGGTACTTCTCCGCCCGTGTGACGGCGACGTAGAAGAGCCGCCTCTCGTCCTCGTTCGTCCCCCGGTAGCGATCGGCATCCGGCACCGCCACTTCGGGGATCACGTGGAAAATACTCAGGCCTCCGTGGCGCTTGCCTGGAAACCGATTGCGCCGCAGGCAGGGAAGGAATACGGCCGGCCACTGCATGCCTTTCGCCCGGTGAACAGTCGAGATGAATACGGCGTCGGGTTGGGCGTAGCCCGCGTCTGCGTCGGCGTCGTCGTAATATCCCGGAGCCTGATGGGTGAGCCAGTCCACGAAGCTGCGGTACTTTTCGGGCGGCTCGGATAGGAAGTTGATGGCTTCGAAGTCCGAGATGACCTGAGAGAACTTCCCCAGTTGGTAGTAGGTCAGCTCACCTTGAACGGGGTCTCCTGGAATCGTCTCCTCGCGGAGATCGAGTGACTCCAGGGCTTGTAGGTAGAGCCGCTGGATGTTGTAGGTGCCCCATCGTTCGTCACGGTCGAAGTCCCGGCCCTCATCGAGCACCGCGATCAGCGGTTGGAGGTCCCTGTCGGCCGGAACAAGGTTCGCACCGCGCCAGACTGCTGTCAGGACGGCCTCGGGGACGTCGCCGACGACGTAATGGAACATCGCCTGCACGGCTTTGATCGCGGGTGCCTCGAACAGTCGCGTGAGCCCTTTGACGAGGTAGGGGATGCCACGGCGGTCCATCTCCTCGACGATCGGACCGGCGTCCTTCGCCACCGATCGGAGCAGCACCCCGAAGTCGGACCAGGAGAGGCCACGAGGCTCGGAATCCGGGGAGTCTTGAAACGGGACTCCTCGGAGCGACTCGATGCGATCGCAGATCGCCCGAGCCTCGTCGTCGGATGTCTCGTGGTCGAGGGCCAGGATGTCTCCGCGCTCCCAGGTCTGGTGCGAGGCGTGGAGCATTCCCTTGGCCAGTCGATGCCCGTCGGGAATGGACTCGGCCACGCTTCGTCCGACGGCGATCACGCCTTCGGTCGAGCGGAAGTTCTCCGCCAGGGTCACCTGCTCGACGTTCTCTAGCGGTCGGCGAAGGTCAGGATATTGGAGACGGCGGAGCCGCGCCATTGATAGATCGTCTGATCGTCGTCGCCGACCACGCAGAGGTTCGCACCGAACCGCACGAGGGCCGCCACGAGGCGCTCCTGGAGCGGATTGACGTCCTGATATTCGTCCACCACCACGAAGCGGACGGCATCACGTACGTGGCCCACGAGTGCCGCCGCATCCGGGTCGTGCTCGTCGGCCTCGAGCAGTTCGACCGCGAGCTCCAGCATCATCGTGTAGTCGAAATACGCATGCTCGCGAAGGAGGGTCTTGTACATGTACTGGGATTCCAGCACCTGCGCCGGTACGAGGTCCTTGTCGGCGTCGTCTTCAGCGAGCACGGAGAGGACCTGCGCGTAGAGGCCGGAGTTGACGTAGCGCCGCAGATTCCTGGTCTCTCCCTTGACGACCGCGGGCGTGAGGGTCAGGCCCGACCGCCGGCTGTTGCGGTCGATGAGGAGCCGCTGGGTGATCTCCGTGAGGACCGAGTACTTGAAGGTCTGGGGCACGTGAGTCTGCAGAACGTCGAGGCAGTAGGCGTGCATCGTGCCGATGAACATCTCCGCCAGGCCGGTCGTGTCCCCGCCGTCGGCTCCGACGATGCCGAGGACACGCTCCTTCAACTCGGCGGCGGCCTTCTCGGTGAAAGTGAACGCCACGATGTTCGACGGCGTGACGCCGGGGCGCTGGAAGATCTCCGCGATCCGCTGTGAGATCACTTGGGTCTTGCCCGATCCCGCGCACGCGATGATCTGCAGCGTCCGATCATGGCTCGCGATCGCCTGCGCCTGCGCAGCGGTGTACGAGTGCACTGTTCCTCCTGTCGACTCCGAACGGTCTCGGCTAGGAGACGTCGAAGACCTTCATGACCTCATCGCCGTAGTCGTTGATGACCTTGACGGCGATCTGGCCGGAGGCCGGCTTGTCGAACGGGCGGGAGACGGTGCCGTACATCGTCGCCCAGGCGTCGGCGTCGATCTCCGCCTTGAGCGCCGTCTTGAGCCGCTTGAGCGGATCGTTGCCACCTGTGAAGTAGCAGTGCCGTACGAAGAACGACTCACCGTTGTAATCGGTGTCGACCATCCACAGCGCGATCTTGTCCGCGTTGTCGGAGCGAACCTCGCCGGTCGTGGGGTCGTAGACGTCGACGCCGTGTAATTCGACCGTGAGCCGGTCGTCCTCGACACGATGGAGCTCGATGTCGGGCTCGCCGAAGACCGTGAAGAGGTTGGCCGCCTTGGTCTTCTTCAGGGCCTCGCCCATGAGGAGGTCGACGTTCATGCGGACGAAGAGCACCTGCACCTTGCCGATGGAGCGCTCGGCGACGTGCGTGAAGCCGTCCTCGGTCTCGAGTGTGACGCCATCGTCGCTCACACCCATCGCCTGCGGATCGAATGCGAATCCGAGCACGCACAGGAGATCGATGCCCTCGGCGCGCAGTGCCTCGCGGGCAGCGTCCTTGATGAACTCCTGACTGACGGTTCCATACTGAGGTCCGATCGCGATCGCGACACGGGAGGGGGCGGCGTCCGGCTCATCCACTGCGGCCCTGCGTTCTCCAACCGCCTGCACATGCAGCCCTGGAAACCGATCGAAGGTGGCGAACTCGATCCGCTCGGACTTGGTCCCGGTCTGGATTCCGGACTTGGCGAGGTTCTCGAGGATCGTCTGCTCGAACGTCTGAGCGTCGGCCCCACGATCAGCTGCTACTTCTCCACCGGACTGTCCCGACTGCTCGAAGGCAAGGGCGCGGTGGGGTGAAAGGGACTCCACCGTGAACGGCCCCGACACCCGCACCCGCCTCTTGTCTTCATACGGCCGGTCGTAGAGGTATTCAAAGTCTGCGTGTCGCCCGATTGCTGCTTCAATCTCCTGGCGAGACATCCCCTCATGAATATCCGGATTATTTACAATCGATCTAAGAGTAATGTGCTGCACGCGCTCATATACGAAGCCGTTTCGAATGTCATGGCTCAATTTAGTCGCTGACGTCGGACGACCCGCAATCTCCTGCGCCTTCACGCGACCCGCTTGGGAGTCGGCGAGCAGGTAGTACGGGTAACGCGCCCCCATCAGTCGCTGGCGAGCGAGGGCGAGCGCAACACGCGAAGTGTCGATCGTGATCCAGCGGCGTCCCCATTGTTCAGCAACGTGTGCTGTAGTTCCCGAGCCGCATGTGGGGTCGATTACAAGGTCGCCCGGATCGGTAGACATGAGCACGCATCGTTCAATTGCAAGTGCAGCGGTCTGAACAACGTAGTACTTCTCTTCTCCCTTTAAGTATCCTCCGAGCTGAGTATCTATCCAGTAATTCCCAAGACCCGATACCGGAAAGTCCGCAAAATAACGCCGATACAATAGCGTCGTACCGGCATTCGCGAGACGATTGGCATACGCGAGCCTCCTCAACCCGGCCTGATTGGTCTTCCAACCGCCTGACCGTGGCCTGTACACATCGCCCTGCCAGATGAATTCCCCTTGGGTCGCGACACTTCCGCTCTGTGACACCATGTCTCCAAGCGCGAGGAGTTTTCCATCAATCACACCCGATTTGCGCTCACCGCTCGAGAGATTACGGATTTTGCCATCGTCAGTTTCGACTTTTCTGTAGGTGCCATACATCGCCGAAGGTTCTTTCTGCAAGAACAATGGCCGATACTTTGTCGCGTCTCTATCCTTCCCATACCAGATGATGTAATCATAGGTTGCTGGAATGAACTCACTTGTCTGACTTGTAGTTTTCGTAAAGGCAATCTGGTTAATGAAATTTGCGCTACCAAATACCTCATCCAAGAGAGACCTAACCAGATGTGAATTTTCATCACCGATCTGAACGAAGACGCTGCCACTTTCAGTCAGCAGGTCGCGTGCCACCATCAATCGGTCGCGCAGGTACGATAGGTAGGAGTGGATTCCGAGTTCCCACGTGTCACGGAAGGCCTTGATCTGTTCGGCCTCGCGTGCCGCATCCGAATCCTTGCCGTCCTTCACATCGCGTTTGCGAGCGGAGGCCTGCCAGTTCGAACCGAACTTGATGCCGTACGGCGGATCGATGTAGATCATCTGGACCTTGCCACGGAGTGCCTCCCGCTCGGCGAGGGAGGCCATCACCTGGAGAGAGTCGCCCAGGATCATTCGGTTCGACCAGTTCGCCTGATGCTGGTAGAAGTCGACGGAATCGAGGTCGTCAAGTCCGTCGAAGGTATCGAAGAGGGTCGCCTCGGGCTCCGGTTCGCCGGCTGTGGCCGTCTCGCGAAGGTTCTCCACGAGCACACGGGCGTCGATCTTCTCCTGGATATAGATCGGCGGCGCGTCCGCGACCAACTCGGTTACGTCGCGGTCGTACTTTCCGCGCCACACGAGCTGCGGGTCGAGCGACGGATCTCGTTCGTACACGACCGTCGGCACCTGGCGATGTTCGTCCGGCACCCACTCCTGGGCGTCCGCCGTCGGGATGTTGAGGCGCTTGTCCGGGTGCTGAATGACGTCGATCGGGATCGGACCCGACGGCGTCTTCTTGCGTGGTGGCACGTCAGGCCGCCCCTCTCCCTGGTCGGTCGGCACGGGCGTAGTCGAGGAGGTCGTGGTCGCCAATGATCGGTTCATCGTCGTAGAGGGCCGCGATGGCGTCCTTCACCTGGCCCATCAGGTCGCCGATCGC
Organism: Pseudactinotalea sp. HY158; assembly: GCF_009660225.1. Taxonomy (NCBI): domain Bacteria; kingdom Bacillati; phylum Actinomycetota; class Actinomycetes; order Micrococcales; family Cellulomonadaceae; genus Pseudactinotalea; species Pseudactinotalea sp. HY158. Next base: position 63,591 of record NZ_CP045920.1, on the reverse strand, counting down.
CGTGAACTCGATATAGCCCCATCGGCCGAAGCCACCGTGGTTGTTCACCGCAGCGCACCAGGAGTCGCGGGCGGTATCGGCCTTCGTGTGCGTAGGTCCTGGACTCTTCTGGCCGCCCGAGATCTCCACGATGAGGTACCGGTCCACGTCCCCCTCGCGTGGCCGGATCTTGAGCAGGAAGTCCGGTACGTACTGATGTGAGCGTCCTTTATGCACGTACGGGATCGTGAAGCCGAGGCGTTCGTTCTTCACATACGCCTCGACGTCGGCGATCGACTCGCAGACGGCCGCCATCTCGGCCTCCCAGGTGTTGCCGTCGATACCGTCGAGCACCACGTGCGAGATCTCGGACTTCTCGGTCACGATGGTCGACTTGCGCGTTTGAAACTCGACCTCACCCGTGTCCCCCTCCGGGTCGAACGGATCGAGCACTGCGCGGATCTTCGGAAGGCGATTCGCGTTCTGCCAGGTGATCGCCTCGTAGACCGCGTCCGCGAGCTTCGCCTGGACCTCCGCCCATCGGAGGGCATTGTGGTAATCGGGCGCGACGTCCACGAATCGCTCGATGAAGTCTCGCGTGATTCGAACCAGGCGTGGGAAGAGCCACAGTCTCACATCACCTGCACCCGATCGCAGATGCTGCTTTATCAACTTTTTCGCCACGTTGTAGGCGACCGTCTGATGACGCACCTTTTCGGATGCGGACAGAGAGTCGTACTCTTCGTCACCTGCGACACCCCCGGATCTGGTCCAGGTCGGTACCGTTTCCTTCCCAACGTAGAACCGGTTGACATCCTCGTCGTCGTCGATCCAGGGAACCTCGTCCGGCACTTCAAGTCGGTAACCGACGAGGCGTGGGAACCGGATACGCAGGTGCTCACGGCCCGGCACGCTGTACACCTCGGTCGCCGGCTTCGGTGGATCGACCGGCGGAGGGTTCTTGTCCGAGGGGATGAACGCGAAGGGGATGCCGTAGACGTTCGCGTATTCGGGTTCGAAGCGGCCCTCCTCGTTCAACGCGTAGGACCGACGGCGCAGGCCTCGGCCCACGACCTGCTCGCACAGGAGCTGCGAACCGAACGCGCGTACACCGAGGATGTGACTGACGGTGTTGGCGTCCCATCCCTCGGTGAGCATCGAGACCGAGACGACGCATCGGACGTGTTCACCGAGACTGCCCTTCTTGCCCACGGTGTTCATCACTTCCCGCAGGAGGTCCCCCTCACCGATGGCATCGACATCCGCACCCGGGTACCGGCGGCGATACTCCTGCTTGAACGCCTCGATCTCCTCGGCCGCATCGGCCAGGAACTCCTTCGTCAGAGCCTCGCCGGACTCGAGCTGAACCGAGTCGATGAGGATCGTCGGCGGGCGCGCCACGGCGCGACCGGAGTCGATGTTGGTGAACAGCGGAAGGCGCCCGGCTTTGACCACGGGAGTGCCGTCCGACGTAAGGACCGGGTTTCCCTCGCCGTCGTGGGAGGGTCCGCCGGCGATCCAGTCGTAGATCAGCTTGGACACCACGGTGTTGTTCGCCACGACGATGAAGACCGGTGGCGGCTCACCCAACGGCTTGAGCAGTTCCTCCCACCGCGCATACGACTTCTCGTACGAGCGATACAGGCTCTCGAGCGCCCCCTGGAGCTCCGCCGGAATCTGCCACGTTCCGGGAAGCGTTGTCGCCGTCCTCCGCTTGGGGAGAACACCCGGCCTACCCAGGTGGTCCCAGAGACGAAGGTAGGTCACGCGGTCGTCCTCAGCGTCGTCGTCGACCGGAGTTCGCGGCACCTTGACGATGCCGGCCTCGATCGCGTCCATGAGGGAGTAGTCGCAGACCGTCCAGGGGAAGATGAGCCCCTCCCGGTACCCGGAACCAGCGATATAGAAGGGGGTAGCCGAGAGGTCGTAGACGGTCTTGAGCCCTACGCGGTCCATGGCCCACTGAAGGCCGGTGAACCACGTGCCCGCCTCCTTGTTCGCCTCCTTCTGATCCTTGGTGAGTTTCGCCGACCCTTCCGGGTTGTAGCGATAGCAGTGGTGCGCCTCGTCGTTGAACACGATGATCTCGCTTCCCGCTGTCTTCCGTCGGCCCCCGCCCGGCAGGGTGAAGCCGCGCAGCACGCGCGAGATGACGGCATCGGGCGACTCCCGAAATGGATCATCGGTCGTACCCGCTGCGTCACCGAGGAGGATCTGCCGAGTCGTCCGATGGACCCCCCGGATCTCCTTCGCGTCCCGCGGCTGAAACGCGTGATAGTTCGTGACAACCACCTGCGCCTCGCGCAACGCCTTCTGATACTGCGCCGGTACGAGTTCACGCAGGTCGTAGTAGTTGCCGGGTTCACCGGGCTGGAGCACGCGTAGCCGATCACGGATCGTAATGCCGGGCGTCACAACGAGGAAGCGCTTGGCGAACCGCGCATCACGCGGGTTCATCACCTTGTTGATGGCCTGCCATGTGACGAGCATGGCCATGACGACGGTCTTGCCGGAGCCGGTCGCCATCTTGAGCGCAAGCCGCGGCAGGCCCGCGTTGTGCTCGTCGTTCCGTTCCCTCAACGGCCCACGCCAGTCCGGATTCCCTTCCCGGCCGGCCGACTCGGCGAGGTAGATCGCGGTCTCGACCGCCTCGCGTTGGCCGAAGAGCACCCGGTTCTCTCGGTGCGGATCCGCCCAGTGCTCGAGCAGGGTGCGGGTGACTGGGGTGACGTGAGCGTAGCCGCGTGAACGCCAGAGTTCGACCTCGCGCCGCAGGTCGTTGATGAGTTCATTGCGATCCGCCCGCTCACCGGTGAGAGACAGGTCCAGTTCGCGCTGCAGGCCGGTGCCGGTGCCCGCGCCGGACGCACCCCTCTTCCTCTCCCTCGCGATCGGGATGAAGCTCATACTCGCTCGGCGCCCCGGCTCGATCCTCCCCGTCGGTCCGTTCGCCCCGAACTCGAAGTGATGGGCCGGAGGGTCGTAGGGGCCGTTGAGGATGGGATTGGAGAGCGAGGCCCCGCTGCCCTCACTCATGGCCGGACCAACCGAGGATCTCGCCGGGCCTCCGTGGCGACGGTGCGTAGGAATCGATCGGCATCGGTCTTCGCGAACCCTCCTCGGCGTCCCTCAGTGGACCGGCGCATCCGTCGGGTACGGACGCGATCGTCCTCGAGCACGCCATGTTCACAAGGCATTGTTTACATGGCAGACATTAGCGCACGAGGGCAACATGGTTGGACGCGTGCCCAGCGAGTCCCCCGTCGAAGCTCAGCTCGCGCTGATGCTCGCACTCCGACTTCGCCATCAGCGCGAGGCCGTCGGGCTCACCCAAGAGACGGCCGCAGAGCGGGCACGAATCAGTCGAAACCACTACCAACTACTCGAGTCCGGCTACTCCGACCGGGCGAAGGGAACTCCGGCCAATCCGCGGCTCTCCACGCTGTTCGACCTGGCACATGCGCTCGACTGCACGGTCGTCGATCTGATCAGCGGACTCGCGCAGCCGGCGGTCATCGAGGCGCATACTGCAGTGGACGACTCAACCCGGCCGAAACGGTGAGGCGACCACGTGATGCGCGGTCAGCTCAGGTGCCGCCTGATCTCGCCCATGAGAGTCGGGCAGGGGTCGGCCATTGACCGGCGGGATGCCCGGAGCACGCCCCAGATCTGCTTCAAGGGCTCGCCGGCGATGTAATATCGGCCCCGCCGTTCACCGATGGCATCGAGCAGTCCGAGCGCTGCAGCGCCCACCAGGTCCCGCGTTGCCGTGCGGTCGTCGAGCCCGGTGAGCTTCACGTACGACGGCCGGGTCACGCGCAATCCCAGCAGCGCATCGAAGAGCGCGCTTCCCAGCCTGCCATCGAGCCGGTGACCGGTCAGCAGCTTATCGAGATGGCGCCAGATGGTCTCCGCCTCGTCCATCACGAATCCCGGCTCGGTCGCCACATTGAGCATACGTGAGCACGCGACGGTATCCGACGATTTCGGCCCAGGTCGCCTCGTCTGCCGTCAACGGCGGTCCATCGTCGACGGCCGTGACCGCGTCCCCGTCGCTCACGAGGTATCCCTCGATGGTGTTCGACCCCGGGATGGCCTTCGCTGCTGAGGTGCGGCGGAGTAGGCCGTTCCAACGCTTGGGTGCGCGAAGAACGTCCGCCAACGAGGCGCGAAGGGCACGGGTCTCGGTGATGACGTGCTGACCTTCAAGATCCGGGTCGGGTGTCCGATAGAGCCTCATCGGCGTCCTTATGTCTCGTATTAAAGGACAAGTCTGGTCCTGGACTACGATGCGTGTCACTTAATAAGAGACAAAGCGACACGGTGACGCGCCCCCGCAGGTGCTCAGCCCGCCGCGAGCCCCGGACTCAAGCCCTCGGCCGTCTCGACCGCCCCGGCGACCCCCGCGAGTTCGAGCCAGTTCGCCAGCAGCCGGTGCCCGCCGGTGGTGAGCACCGACTCGGGGTGGAACTGCACGCCGTGCAGGGGCAGCTGGCGGTGCGCGAGGCCCATGATCACCCCGTCGGGGGTGGTCGCGGTGACCCGCAGCTCCCCGGGCACCGTGCCGGTGCGCACGGCGAGGGAGTGGTAGCGGGTCGCGACCATCTCGGCCGGCAGCCCCGCGAACACCCCGGTGCCGTCGTGCTGGATCCGCGAGGTGCGCCCGTGCATGAGCTGCGGCGCGTGACCCACCTCGGCCCCGAACACCTCCGCGAGCGCCTGGTGCCCGAGGCAGACCCCGAGGAGGGGCTTCACGTCCCGAGCGCACGCGGCGATGAGCTCCTCGCTGCGCCCGGCCTGCGCGGGCGTGCCCGGTCCGGGCGAGACGAGCACCGCATCGGCGAGCTCGTAGGCGCCGGTGAGGGCTGCGTCGTCACAACGCAGAACCTGCGTGACGGCCCCCAGCTGCTCGAGGTAGCCGACGATCGTGAAGACGAAGCTGTCGTAGTTGTCGACGACGAGAACGCGCCTCATGCGCCGTCGATCGTGTTCTCACCGAGGGGAAGGAGCGGGTAGGCCCACGGGAACACGTACTCGAACAGCACGTACACGATCGCCGCCACCACGAGCAGGAGGAAGATCGCCTTGAACCAGGCCGGCCCGGGCAGGCCGCGCCACAGTGCTCCATACATCTACAGACTTCCTTCCGGCAGGTCGGCGGGTCGGCCATCGGACAGGTCCGTCCAATAGTCGAGCTCGGCGTGCACGATCCAACGTTCCTTGATCGACCAGAGCGGGTGGCACGTGGTCAGGGTGAGCAGCTGCTGCTCGGGCGCGGCCCCGGGATCGAACGGGTTCGCCGCGATCACGCGGGTGTCGGTGGGTTTGACGATCTCGTGGCTGCTCACGCGGTAGACGTAGAAGGCGTCCTTGGTCTGCACGATGAGCGGATCGCCCTCCTTGAGCTCCTCGACGTACCGGAACGGCTTGCCGTGGGTCTGCCGGTGGCCGGCGAGCGCGAAGTTGCCCAGTTCCCCGGGCACCTGGGTCTCCGGGTAGTGGCCGACGTATCCGTCGTTGAGCACGTCGAGGCCGACGCCGTCGGTGATGGGCATCCGGTAGTCCTCGCCCCACCGGGGCACGTACAGCACCCCGATCGACCCCTCCTTGACGCTCGCCACGGGCGCGTCGCCGGTCTGCTCGGGCGCGACGGTGTCGGGCACGGGCGGCAGCGACTGCTCGAACACCTCGATGTGCCCGGCGGCCTCCCGCGCGCCGATGACGTCGGTCCAGTACACCTGCCACACCACGAACAGGCCGATGATGAGGCCGGCGGTGATGAGCAGCTCCCCGAACACGCCGACGATGATCGAACCGACCGAGGCGCGCCGACGACCGTGGTGCGCACGCCGGGACTTGCGCGAGGGAAGCGGCTCCGGCTCGGTGTTGAGCTCGAAGACGTCGTACACATCTGTCATGGAGTGGACCCGTTCGCAGGTGAGGGTTCTGTTGTAGGCAGGGTAATGGGTTCCTGCCCGGGCTTGTGCGCATAGGCCATCGCGATCGACCCCTCGGCCGCCGGGAACTCCAGCTCCGACTCCTCGTCGAGCGACCAGCCCAGCTGGAGCGCCTCGACGTAGTCGAGGTAGAGGGCCACCGGTGCGCTGCTCACGAGCACGCGCCGCAGCTGGGCCGGATCCCCGATCGCCGCGATCGCGTACGGCGGGGAGTAGACCGACCCGTCGATGAGCAGCACGTTGCCCACGCAGCGGATCGAGGAGGTGGCCGTGACGCGGTGCCCCTGCACCGTCATGGCCTCGGCGCCGCCCGCCCACAGCCCGTTCATCACGCCCTCGAGGTCCTGCTGGTGCACCACGAGATCGTCCGGCTGAACGCCCGGGGGCAGGGTGTCGCGCCGGGGCGCGTCCCACAGCTTGACGACGACGCCCGGTCCCGTGACCGCGGATCGTCCCGCCGCGTACTCCACCTCGGGATCGGGGCCGGCCTGACTGAACTCGTCGGCCGAGGCCACGAGATCGGCCACCTCCGCTCGAAGCTCGATCACGTCGGCGTTGGTCTGTTCGAGCCGGTCCCGTTCGACCCGCACGAGGTCGACGAGGTTCTCCGGGCGGCGGGTGTCGGCCTCCGCGAAGAGTCGCGCGTTGGTCGCGAACAGGATGCCCGCGAGCACGCCCACGACGGCCAGACTCCAGTGCCCGGTGCGGCGCGCGCGGCCCCGGCGCGGCGGCGGCACTGTTCCCGACATGGCGCCAGTGTAGGTGCCGATCCCGACAGTGGCCGAGGGGGAACGCATTCTCCCCTAGAATCGGGGCAGTCTGCATCACTGAGGAGTAGTGGCATGCCCAAATCGAAGCCCCGCAAGAAGTCGACCTACACGCCGCCACCGGCATCGACCGAGGCCGTACCGAATCCGGTCTGGTGGGTTCCGGTCATGGTCACGCTCGGCCTCGTCGGCCTGGCCTGGATCGTCGCGACCTACGTGTTCAACGGTCAATACCCCGTCCCCGGCATCGGCAACTGGAACCTGGGCATCGGCTTCGCCCTCGTGTTCGCCGGGTTCATCATGACCATGCGCTGGCGCTGAGCGCCCACCCCTCGCCCCTGTCCGAGTCGGGACCATGACGGTCCCGGCCCGGACGGCTCCCTCCCGCAGCGGTCCCGTCGACGACGACGCTCCCCGGACCACGCGGCCCTCACGATCCTGACGATACTGGCGGCCCTCACGATACTGACGGCCCCGACGGCGCTCACCCGCATCGAGGGCACCGACGCCGCATCCACAGCGCCCGCAGTGCCCACAGTGCCCACAGTGCCCATGGCGCCCGGCCGGCCCGCCCGCCGGACGGGTCCCCACCCGGGCGCACTCTCATGGCGTCGATCCGCAGCGCGGAAGACACGTGAGGATGCGGGGTGCGATCTCCGCGGGCGCCCGCCCGGGCTCGGCGCCGACCGCTGTCACCCGCAGGTTCTTCGTACATCTGTACACAGCGTTACCCACAGCTGTGGAATTACAGCCGTGTGACTATCCCCAGGTGTGGACACAGCTGTGGATAACTGGGGATAAGGGCGGCCCCACCGGTGGATATCCGCCACGTCGCCGTGGATGAACCTGAGGATGACGCCGCAACCTGTGGATAAGCATGGGGCTCTGTGGACAGCTGTGGACAACCCTGTGGACGGCGTCGCGGCGACCGGTCGCCGTCCTCGCGCACGACGAACGGCCGACCCCCGCACGGATGCGGAGGCCGGCCGTCGAGGAGCGGGTGCTACTTCACGGCGTACATCGCGACGAAGCCCGCGACGAGGGCGGCCGCGACGGCGACGACACCGATGACGCCGCCGACGTGCTGACGCTCGCGCGGCAGCTTGGTGAACAGGAGCCCGAGCACGCCACCGGTGATGAGGCCACCGACGTGCGCCTGCCAGGAGATCCCCGCGATCACGAAGGAGATCACCACGTTGATCCCGATGACCACGAGGATCTGTTGGGCATTGCGCCCGGTCTTGCGCAGCACGAGCGCGATCGCCCCGAACAGCCCGAACACGGCCCCGGAGGCGCCGACGACGCCCTGATACCAGCTGTCTGCCGAGGGGCCCGCCGAGAAGACCACGACCGCGAGGCTGCCGCCGATGAGGCTGAGGAGGTACAGGGCGATGAACCGCCAGCGCCCGAGCATCTTCTCCAGGAACGGGCCCACGATCCACAGCGCGTACATGTTGAACGCGATGTGGAAGATGCCCGCGTGCAGGAACCCGCTCGTGACGATCCGCCAGGGCTCGGTCTCGCCGACCACGGGCGCGAACATCAGGTTCCATGTGAGGCCGGGAACGACGTAGCCGAGCAGGAACAGGGCCACGTTGATCCCGATGATCACCTGGGTGACCACGGGGTGACGGCTCGGCGTGATCCGGCCGCCGAGCACCGTGCGCTGGGCCGGCACCTGCTTCTGGGCGGCGCGCACGCAGTCGATACAGTGCACGCCGACCGGCGCCTGCCGCTGGCACTCCGGGCAGACCGGCCGGCCGCAGCGCTGGCAGCGCACGAAGCTGACCCGGTCGGGGTGACGCGGGCAGACCGGCTGCCCCTGCCCCGGGGACCCCGGAGTGCCGCCGCCCGGGCCGCCGGACCATCCCGCCGACGGCGGCGGAACCTGGCCCGGCTGCTCGGGGCGCCACCCGGGATTGGGGGCGGAGGGGTAGTCGGTCACCTGATCGGCCGAATCAGTCGACGATCTCGATCGAGTTGATGACGATGTCCTGCACGGGGCGGTCGTTGCGTCCCGTGGCGGCGTTGCCGATCGTGTCGACGACGGCCGTCGAGGCCTGGTCCTTCACCTTGCCGAAGATGGTGTGCTTGCCCTGCAGCCACGTGGTCGGTGCGGTGGTGATGAAGAACTGGGAGCCGTTCGTGCCCTTGCCCATCCGCTTGCCGGCATTCGCCATGGCGAGGATGTACGGCTGGGTGAAGTCGAGCTCGGGGTGGATCTCGTCGTCGAAGGTGTAGCCGGGGCCGCCGGTGCCGGAGCCGAGCGGGTCGCCGCCCTGGATCATGAAGTTCGGGATGATGCGATGGAAGATCGTGCCGTCGTAGAGCGGCTCGGTGCTCTCCACACCGGTTCCGGGGTGGGTCCAGCTGCGGTCACCGCGCGCCAGCTCGACGAAGTTCTGCACCGTCTTGGGGGCGTGGTTGGGCAGCAGCTCGACGACGATGTCGCCTTCGGAAGTGTGAAAGATAGCGTCCATGCCGCCTATTCTCGCATCCACCACCGCGGACGGCACACCAGCGGCACACGGGCGACACACCGCCGGCCCCGCCGATCGGCACCGCGATGCGCTCGGGTCCGCGTGTCCGCTGCGCGGGCATCCGCCGATAGCCGTATGCGAAAGAACACTCCAGATGGCACGATAGGGAGAGTTCCACAGAATCGACCGCTCCCCGCGACCACGCGGCGGACAACGCAAGGGGCAGATATGTCGCAGAAGAAGCTCTCCACCGATCAGGTCCGCGATGGTGCGAACGAGGCCGGCAAGGCTGCTCGGCAGTTCGCCGACGACGCGAAGGAGTGGGCGGGCCCCAAGGTGGAGGCCGCGATCGAGTGGGCCGGGCCGCGGGTCGACAAGGCGTGGCGCAGCGGCGTCGAGGTGACCGCCCCGAAGGTCGCCGAGCTGGCCGAGAAGAGCAGGGGCGCGGTCGACATCGCCCATGACAAGCTCGTCGACTCCGTGCTTCCGCGCGTGGTCACCGCGATGGAGGACGCCGCGAACGCGGCCAAGGCCGGGGCCGACGCCGCCGCCGACAAGGCGGCCGACAAGGCGGCGTCCGCGCTGAGCATCGTGGAGAAGGCCGCGAACGAGCAGACCAAGAAGAAGAGCAGCGTGGGCAAGGTGCTCGGCTGGACCGCCGTCGGCGCGGCCGTCGCCGGGGCCGGCGTGCTCATCTGGCGCCGCACCCAGCCGGTCGACGACCCGTGGGCGGAGGAGTACTGGGACGACGTCCCGGCCGCCCCGGCCGCCCCGGCCGACCCGGCCGCGGAGCCCCCCCCCCCCGCCCCGCGGTCGAGGCCAAGGACGCCGCCGACAAGGCGGCCGGGGCCGTGGCGGAGAAGACCGGCGACGCCGCGGGCAAGGCCGCCGAGGTCGCCGGCGACGCGAAGGCGGCCGCCGCGGACGTGAAGGACGCCGCCGCGGAGAAGGCCGGGAATGTGAAGGACGCCGCCGCGGACAAGGCCAAGGACGCGGGCAAGGCGGCCGAGAAGGCCGCGACCGAGGCGAAGGACAAGGCCAAGGACGCCGCCGACAAGGCGACCGGGGCCACCCGCCGAGACAAGAAGGCCTGACCCCGGGCAGGTCGCGGCCCGGCCCCGGAGGCGGCGGTCCCCCGGGGCCGCCGCCTCCGGCGTGCCGGCCGGCAGGTCGACGGGCAGGTCGGCCCAGCGCGCGAGGTCGCCGGGCGATGGAAGAATGGTCGCGTGACCTCCTCCGTGCCCTCCCTCGCCCAGCGCCTCGATGACACCCTCGCCCGCGCCATCGCCGCGGCCTACCCCGAGCAGGCCGGTGCCGATCCGCTCGTGCGACCCTCGGATCACGCCGACCTCCAGGCCAACGCGGCCCTGGCGCTGGCGAAGAAGGTCGGGGCGAACCCGCGGCAGGTCGCCACCCGGATCGTCGAGGAGCTCGGCCGGGCCGGCCTCATCGGATCGGTCGAGATCTCCGGACCCGGATTCCTCAACCTCACCCTCTCCGACGCCGCCCTGTGGGACCAGGTGCGCGAACGGCTGGACGACGACCGCCTCGGCGTGCCGGCGAGCCGGGCGGGGACCCGCACGGTCGTCGACTACTCGGGGCCGAACATCGCCAAGGAGATGCACGTCGGGCACCTGCGCTCCTCGATCATCGGCGACTCCATCGCCCGCATCCTCGGCTTCCTCGGCTCCGACGTCGTGCGGCAGAACCACCTGGGGGACTGGGGCACCCAGTTCGGGATGCTCATCCAGTTCATCGACGAGAACCCCGACGTCGCCTGGCGCGCCGAGGAGCTGAGCGACACCTCCCCGGTCTCGGCGCTCGACGGCCTCTACAAGCGGGCCCGCGCCCGCTTCGACGCCGACGAGGACTTCGCCGACCGCGCCCGGGCCCGCGTCGTGGCCCTGCAGGCCGGCGACCCGGCCACCCTGGCCACCTGGCGCGAGATCGTGGACCAGTCGCAGCGCTTCTTCTCCGAGGTGTACGGCCGGCTCGGGCTCCAGCTCACGCCCGCCGACGCCGCCGGGGAGTCGTTCTACAACCCGATGCTGCCCGTCGTGGCCGCCGAACTCGCCGACGCGGGCGTGGCGGTGGAATCCGACGGCGCGCTCGTATTCCTCTCCGAGGAGGTCACGGGTCCGGACGACAAGCCCGCCGCCCTCATGGTGCGCAAGTCCGACGGCGGCTACGGCTACGACACGACCGACCTGGCGACCCTGCGCTACCGCGTGCGCGACCTCGGGGCCGACCGCATCCTCTACGTGGTGGGCGCGCCGCAGGCGCTCCACTTCCGGCTCGTCTTCGAGGCCGCCACGAAGGCCGGCTGGCTGCACGACGGCGTCGGCGCGGCCCACGTCCCCTTCGGATCCGTGCTCGGCGCCGACGGCAAGCCCTTCAAGACCCGCGCGGGGGTCTCGGCCAAGCTCATGGACCTGCTCTCGGCGGCCGTCGACGCCGCCCGCGCGGTCGTGCGCGAGGCCGCCGAGGAGAAGGGCGCCGACCCCGACGACCCCGCCCTCGACCTCATCGCCGAGCAGGCCGGGATCGCGGCGATCAAGTACGCCGACCTCTCCTCCAACCGGATCAAGGACTACACGTTCGACCCCGAGCGGATGGTCTCCTTCCACGGCAACACCGGCGTGTATCTGCAGTACGCGCACACCCGGCTCGCATCGATCCTGCGGAAGGCGGCCGAGCGAGGCCTCGAGGTCGAGGCGAGCGCCGCCGTCCATGCGCTGAGCGAACCGCTCGAGAGCGCCGAGCGGGCCCTCGCGCTCCAGCTGGACCAGTTCGGGGCCGCGGTCGAGACCGTGGCCGGCACGCTCGAACCACACACGCTGTGCACCTACGCCTACGAGTTGGCACGCACGTTCACCGAGTTCTACGACCAGTGCCCGGTGCTCGCCTCCTCCGGGGCGGTGCGGGAGCGGCGGCTGCTGCTCGTGGACCTGACCCGCCGGACCCTGGCGCGCGCGCTCGACCTGCTCGGCATCGCCGCCCCCGAGCGAATGTAGGCGGATGTCGATGGCCCATTCGCACGGCACTCCCACAGCCGGGACCGCCGCCGGGCAGCACCGGTCCCGGCTGATCGTCGTGCTGGTCATCACCGGCGTGGTGGTGGTGTTCCAGCTCGTCGGGGCGATCGTCTCCTCCTCGCTCGCGCTGCTCGCGGACGCCGGGCACATGCTCACCGATGCCACCGGGGTGCTCATCGCGCTCGTGGCGATCACGCTCGCGAGCCGGCCCGCCACCGATTCGCGCACATGGGGGCTCATGCGCGCGGAGATCCTCGCGGCGCTGGTCAACGCGGTCATCCTCGGCGGCATGGGCGTGTACGTGATCGTCACGGCCCTGGCGCGCTGGGATTCGCCGCCGGAGGTCGCCACCACCCCGATGCTCATCGCGGCCGGGGCGGGCCTGGTCGCCAACGCGATCTCGCTGACGTTCCTGCACGGCTCCCACCGCGAATCGGTCAACATGCGCGGGGCCTACCTCGAGGTGCTCGGGGATCTCGTGGGCTCCGTGGCCGTGATCGTGGCCGGGATCGTCATCGCCACGACCGGCTATCAGCGGGCGGACATCTTCGCCTCGCTCGGGATCGGGCTGTTCATCCTGCCGCGGGCGTGGTCGCTGCTGCGCGAGGTCACCCACATCCTCCTCGAGGCGACCCCCAAGGGCCTCGACCTGGCCCGCGTGCGCGAGCACATCCGATCGGTCGAGGGCGTGATCGACGTGCACGACCTGCACGCGTGGACCATCACCTCCGGGATGCCCGCGCTCACGGCGCACGTCGTGGTCGAACCGGAGTACCTGGCCGAGTGCGGGCCCGTGCTCGATCGGGTGACCGCCTGCCTCGAGCAGCATTTCGACCTCGGCCACACGACCCTCCAGCTCGAACCCGTGGGCCATGCCGCCCATGAGGTCGAGCCCGGCTGCTGAGCCGTGATCAGGCGAGAACCCTCGCCTCATCCCTGAGCCCACGCAGGCACCACAGGCCCCACAGGCCCATGGCGATGTCATGGCCCACGAGGAAGATCCACAGCAGTCCGCCGTGCAGCCCGGTGATGTGGAGGAGCAGGTCACCCGTGGCATGGATCGCGATCAACAGCCAGATGGCGTTGGTGCGCCACCGCATGAGCGAGAATCCCACGCCGAAGCAGAACGCACCGACAGCCTGGGCCAACGTGACGGCGATCGGTTGCCCGAACACGACGTTCGCCAGGTGGGTGCCCGCGAACAGGGCGCCACCGAGAATGGCCGATCGGCGCACTCCGAGCCCACGGAGCACATCCAGGATCAGGCCGCGATGCCAGAGCTCCTCGAAGACGCCCGTCGCCACGTAGCCGACCACAAGCACAATCAGCAGGCTCCCGCCCGGTAGCTCGATTCCGGTCACGATGGGGGCCAGGGCGATGATCCCGGGCACGATGAGCAGGCCAGGCTGCCGCCACCCGGCGGGGCCTCCCGCACCGACCCGTCCCCAGGCGCCGGCCCCGCCGACTACGACGCACGCACCGACGGCCAGGAACAGCACGGCGGCGAGCCGGACCGATATCGGATCTGCGGTCGGAGCAAAGACCTGTCCGCCGATTCCGATCGCCGCCGTCAGGAGCATCGTCACCGCCGCAAGACCGACAGCCAGCCGCACCGGATGTCTTCTCCCCACCCACCAGGGCGTCGTTCCCGGCCGTGGCTGGAGAGTCGACTCCCGGATGAAGCCCGGTTGTTGAACGCTCATGATGGATCCTCCTCACGGGGTCCGGTCTCCGCCAACCGGATAGCGGTCGATCGGTACCTGCCGACGACCTCGATGATGCGCAGGAGCAGGAGAATGAGCAGGGCGAACAGCCCACGCTCCGCGTGCACGGCGCTGATCAGGGCACACGCCCCGAAGACGGCCGTGGTGACCCATGCCCAGCCGAGTCGATGATCCGACCCGACGTTGTCGTCCTCGTTCCGGTGATGACCGGCGATGGTCACGATGGTCGATGTGAGCACGGAGAGCACAAACATGGTGCCGATATAGAAGGGGGCCGAGGTCGTGTCGAGCTCATGTCCCACGACCGCCGTCGGGAACGGCAGGAACGCAATGAGGAGGAGCCACAGCATCGTGAGCACGCGCACGGCCCCCATCGTGGAGCGGTCTCCGGCAGCGCGCAATGCGGCCGCGTGAGCGGCCCAGAAGACGTAGATCACGAGAAAGCTGAGGACGAACGAGAGCATCAGATCCCCGTGGATGGCGAACCATCGTCCCGGATGCGCGACATCCCACTGGTCCGCCACGTCGACGACCGGAAGCACGAGCAGCGTCATCGCAATCGCGACGATCGCGTCCGTCAAGGAGATTATGCGCGTGCGCCCCGGCCCGTCGGACCGGTCACGTGCGGCACTCGTGGCCACGCGCAAATCTTCGCACACGGTCCCCGGCACCGCTATCCCCGATTCGCATCCACCGCTGGACGACGCTCGCCCGGGCGCTACGCTTCCGCCATGACGTCACTCACCACCGCCGATGAGTCCGGGTTCTTCGGTTCCTACGGGGGCCGGTTCCTTCCACCACATCTCGAGGCCCCGATCGCCGAGGTCGCCGCGGCCTACGCCCAGGCCAAGGACGACCCGGCCTTCCACGCCGAGTACGAGTCCCTGCTGGCCGACTTCGTGGGCCGGCCCTCGCCGTTGTTCCTCGCCCGCGGCCTCACCGCCCGGCTCGGCGGAGCGCGGGTGTACCTCAAGCGCGAGGATCTCAACCACACCGGCGCCCACAAGATCAACCACACCCTCGGGGAGGCGCTGCTCGCCAAGCGGATGGGCAAGCGCCGGCTCATCGCCGAGACCGGCGCGGGCCAGCACGGCGTGGCACTCGCGACCGCGGCCGCGCTGCTCGGACTCGAATGCGAGATTCACATGGGCGCGATCGACATCGCCAAGCAGCACCCGAACGTCGTTCGGATGCGCCTGCTCGGGGCAACGGTCGTGCCCGTGGAGTCCGGGGGCCGGTGCCTCAAGGACGCCGTGGACTCCGCGTTCGGGGTCTGGGCTGAGGACTTCTCCGACACGATGTTCGCGATCGGCTCGGTCGTGGGCCCCGATCCGTTCCCCTCGATGGTGCGCGACTTCCAGGCGATCGTCGGCCGGGAGGCGCGCGCGCAGGTGCTCGAGAAGGAGGGCCGCCTGCCCACCGCGCTCATCGCCTCGGTCGGGGGTGGCTCGAACGCCATCGGCCTGTTCAGCGCATTCCTGGACGACGCCGACGTCGCGATCTACGGGGTCGAGCCCGCGGGGCGCGGACTGGAGCAGCCGGGGGATCACGCCGCCACGATGACCCTCGGCAGCACCGGCGTCATCCACGGCATGCAGACCCGCCTGCTCCAGGACGAGGCCGGGGAGCCGTGGCCGGTGCACTCGATCGCCTCCGGGCTCGACTATCCCGGCGTCGGCCCCCAGCACGCACACCTGCGTGATCTCGGCCGGGTCGAGTACGTGACCGCGACGGATGAGGAGACCCTCGAGGCGTTCCGGCTGCTGTGCGCCACGGACGGCATCATCCCCGCGATCGAGTCGAGCCACGCGCTCGCGCACGCGATGAGGCTGGCGCCGCAGCTCACCCCCGAGGACGTCCTCGTGGTCAACCTCTCCGGCCGCGGCGACAAGGATCTGGACTTCGTGGCCGAGCGGCTCGGGATGGACTGAGCCGTGCGGATCGGGGTCAAGGCCTTGGTCTCGAGCGGATCCGTCGACCACATCGAGTATGGGAACTACGTCGTTCGCACCAAGATGGGTCTGCTTGCCACGAATGACCCTGTCAGCCGCCGACCGGTCGTGACGCAATCGGCGTGGCCCGTGATGGTGCGCGACTCATCCGGGAAGTCCGTTCACGACGCACGCTTCATGGTCCAATACCTGCACATCGAGGAGAAGGGCAGCGATGTGAACGTCGCAGCACACCTGCTACTCGACGTACTCTCCGGCAGCATCGATGGCGCCGTCGTGGTGTCGAATGACAGCGACCTGGCATTTCCTATCAGGGCAGCCCGTCAGCGAGTCCCGGTCGGACTCATCAATCCGCGGGGCGGTAGGACGGCCGGAGACCTCGCCGGCCACAAGTCCGATGGGGTCGGCGATCACTGGTGGTGGAGACTCAACGGCGTCCGGACTGTTCATGCGCTAACGTAGTAGTACTTACTCACCCGGCCCCTCGTGGGCCGGGTCTTTTCTTTGTCCCGCCCGATGCGGCGAATGCAGGCCGGGATGGACTGAGCCGCCCGGCCCGCGTCCCCCCGGACGCGGGTCAGGCGGGCCGGCTCCACCAGAACTCGAGCTGGATGTTGTCGGGATCGCGGAACACGAGCGCCGTGCCCGCCCCGGAGGCGGCATCGGTCACGGGCGAGTGGTCGACGCCGTGCTCGGTCAGGTGCCGTTCCCACGAGTCGAGCTCGGCCCGGTCCGCCACGGTGAGGCCCACGTGGTCGAGCCCGGGCCGGCGCTCGTCGAAGGCGCCGGCGTGGGAGTCGGCATGCTGGTTGAGGCCGATGATCAGGCCGGTGGCCTCGTGGCGAAGCACGATCATGATCCGGTCGGCGCACTCGGCCCGCTTGAGCCGCCTCAGGCCGAGCACGCGCGCGTACCAGTCGGCACTCGCCTCGACGTCCGACACGGTCAGGTCGAGGTGGGAGGTTCCCTGGAATCCCGGCATGGCATGGCCCTTCGTCGACTCATCGGCTCCTCGCTCCGACGATAGCCGCCGCTCCGCTCACGCGGGCCGGAAGCGCAGCGTGAGCGTGCGCGCCTCCGGCCGCAGCTGGTGGTCGGGCCACACGTCCGGGCCGCACGAGCGGGAGCCGAGCCCGTTCTGGGCGGCGTCCAGGTACAGGTACGTCGCTCCCGGCGCGGGCAGCTCGTGCGGGTGCCGGGCCCGGTCGAGCTCCTGGGCGGTGTGCGGCGTGAGCGTGAAGCCGGGGCGACGCCCGCGCGCGTCGGCGGCGGCGTCGATCCGCAGCCAGTCCACGTCCCCCGCCCGGAGGGTGAGCGAGCGCAGGTCGCTGCGGTGGCCGGACTCCTGCGGGCGGGCGTACGCCGGCGCGAGGCCCGCCAGGTCGGCGCTGAACCGGCCCACCCGGGCGGCGCGGCGGCTGTCCGGATAGGACTCGAGCGGCCCGGTGCCGAACCAGCTCGCGGCGTCGATCGCGCGCGGCAGGTCGAATCGCAGGCCGATTCGCGGCCAGAGCATGTCCCAGCCGGTGCTCGGCACGATCTCGGCCCGCAGCCACAGCTCGCCGTCCGCGAGCCGCCAGTGCTCCTGCGTCTCGACGCTCGCCCGCTCGTTCGCCGCGGCCCAGCGGCGCCGGACCACCAGTGCGTCGCGGCCGGCGCGCACGTCGATCAGCCGGGCGGTCATCCGGTCCAGGCCCGCCGCCCGCCACCGGTCGGCGTGGGCCGGGGCGTCCGCATCGGGCGGGCTCGTCCACGGATCGACGTGCTCGTACGATCCGAGCCCCGTGAGCCGGTCGTTGTCGGTCGGCGCCCGCCACAGCTCCAGCCGCGGCCCGCGCACGGGCCGGCCGGCGAGCTCGACGAGTCGCCCGTGACGGAACGTGGCCGGTCCGAGCTCGAGCAGCTCCGGTGCGGGCGTATGGACGGCGCCCGCCCGGGTCGCGGCCGCCGGCGCACCCGCCGCCGGGGGACCGGTGGGCGAGCCCTCGGCGCCGGAGTCGGCGGCGAGCTCGTGCTGGGTAAACACGAGCGGATGGCCCGCCGGTGCCCACGAACTCGCCCGGGCGAGCACGGCCTCGACGGTGAGCCACAACTCACCGGACCGGGCGCCGTCCATACGCATGGCGGGAAGCGGGAACACGCCCTCGCCGCCGGCGGGAACCGGGCCGGCGTGCACGGTTCCGCCGGTGACCGGCTCCCCGTCCCGCTCGAGGGACCAGCGCAGCTCGAGGTCGCTCGTGTCCGTGCTGTGGCGGCGGTTCGTCACCCGCACCCGCAGGCCGCCGGACTCCTCGATCGCCAGCCGCACCGGGGAGGAGACCTGCTTGAACTCCGCCAGCCCCGGGGTCGGGGTGGAATCGGAGAGCACGAGCCCGTCCATGACGAAGTTGCCGTCGTGGACGACCTCGCCGAAGTCGCCGCCGTAGCCGAGGAACTCGGTGCCGTCGGCGGTGCGGGTGCGCAGCCCGTGGTCGCGCCATTCCCACACGAATCCGCCGTGCACGCGCTCGTGCGCGCGCGTGAGCTCCTCGTACTGGTCGAGCCCGCCGGGCCCGTTGCCCATGGCGTGGGCGTACTCGCACAGCAGGAACGGCTTCGTGCGCTGGCGCGCCGACTCCGCGGCCGTGGCCCCGAGCACGAGGGAGCGATTGTCGTCACTACCGATGGCCGCCACCTCGGGGACCGTGGCGTACATGCGCGAGTACACGTCCGTGTAGGCGCCGGCATGGTCGCCCTCGTAGTGCACGGGACGCTGCGGGTCGCGGGCGCGGACCCAGGCGGCCATGGCGGCCAGGTTCGCCCCCGTGCCGGACTCGTTCCCGAGCGACCACAGCAGGATGCTCGGGTGGTTCTTGTCGCGCTCGAGGGTGCGGGCCATCCGGTCGAGGTAGACCTCGGCCCAGGCGGGATCGTCGCTCGGGTTCCCGATCCACCCCTCGCGTTCGAACCCGTGGGTCTCGAGGTCGCATTCGAGTACGACCCAGAGGCCGAGCTCGTCGGCGAGGTCGAGCAGCCGCGGGTGGGGCGGGTAGTGGGACGTGCGGATCGCGTTGATGTTGTGCCGCTTCATCATCGCCAGGTCGGCGCGGGAGAAGTCCTCGTCGAAGACCCGCCCGCGGTCCGGATGGGTCTCGTGCCGGTTGACGCCGTGGAAGACGACCCGGCGCCCGTTCACCAGGAGGCGGCCGCCGTCGATCGAGACGGTGCGGAATCCGAGCCGCAGCGAGACCTCCTCGCCGGTGCTCGCGATGCTCGCCTCGTAGAGGCGGGGCGACTCGGCCGACCAGGGCTCGACCGGGCCGACCGCGAGCGGGGCCACGTCGCCGGGACCCTCCCAGCGGTGGGAGATCCCGAGTTCCGGCACGCTCAGGGTGAGCGGCCAGGCGCCCGCGCCGGCCGTGACCTCCGGGGTGATCGTGCCGGCGCCATCGTCCCGCGTATCGTAGTCGGCGCGGATCCACACGTCCTCGATCCCGCCGGCCGGGCGGGCGAGCAGGGTGACGTCGCGGAAGATCCCCGGGAGCCACCACTGGTCCTGATCCTCCACGTAGGAGTCGGCCGACCACTGGTGCACCCGCACCGCGATCGTGTTGCGGCCCGCCCGCACGTGGGCGGTCACGTCGAACTCGGTGGCGAGCCGGCTGCCGGTGCCGACCCCGATCTTGGTGCCGTTGATCCACACCTTGTAGCGGGACTCCACCCCGTCGAAGCGGAGCACGATCGCCTCGACCCCCTGCGCATCCCTCCAGGCCTCGGGCACCTCGAACGTGCGCCGGTAGTCCCCGGTCGGGTTCTCGTCGGGCACGTGCGGCACGTCGAGCGGGAACGGGTACTGCACGTTCGTGTAGGCGGGGGCGCCGTGGCGGGGGTCGAGCACCCAGTGCGAGGGCACGGTGAGCTCTCCCCAGCCGTTGGCGGTGCCGTCGTCGTAGGACTCGCGCGCCATCGCCTCCGGCTCCTCCCCCTCGGGCAGCACGCCGCCCGCCCCGGGCGAGCCGGGGGCGCCGTCCAGAAGCCGGAAGCGCCAGCTGCCGTTGAGGCTGAGCGAGGGCGCGTCGGTGTGCAGCCACGAGCGGGCCGGGCGGCGGGGACCCGAGCCGGGGCCGATCGCGGTCACATACGTCATTCCTTGACTGCTCCTTCGGTGAGGCCGCCGCGCCAGAAGCGCTGCAGCACGATCATGGCGATGCCGAGCGGGATGACCGACAGCAGCACGCCGCCGGTGGTGAGTTGGTAGAACTCCGGCAGCCTGTTCACCTGGCTCAGCCACGTGTTCAGGCCGAGTGTGATCGGGTACAGCGTCGTGTCGGAGAGCATGACCAGGGGCAGGAAGTAATTGTTCCAGATGCCCACGAGCTGGAAGAGGAACACGGTCACGAGCGCGGGGGTGAGGATCCGCAGACCGACCACGTGGAAGATCCGGATCTCCCCGGCGCCGTCGAGGCGGGCCGCCTCCAGCAGCGAGTCGCTCACGGTCGCATCCGCGTAGATCCGGCACAGGAACAGCCCGAACGGGGAGACGAGCGAGGGGATGAGCACGCTCCAGTAGGTGTTCGCCATGCCGAGCTGGCTGAACAGCAGGAACAACGGCAGGGCCGTGGCCGTGGCGGGCACGAGCACCCCGCCGAGGATCGTGCCGAAGATGAGCGTGTTCCCGCGGAATCTGTACTTCGCCAGCGCGTAGCCGCCGGCCGCGGCGAAGTACGTCGCCAACACGGCGCCGACGCCCGCGTAGAGGATCGAATTGGCGAACCAGCGGATGTAGATGCTGCCGTCGTAGGTGAGCACCTCCCGCAGGTTGGCCCACAGCGAGAACTCGCTGCCGAACCAGAGGCCGTTCGTGGAGAACAGGTCACCGGTCGTCTTCGTGGCGGCGACGATGACCCAGTAGACGGGGATGAGGAAGTACAGCGCGACGAGGACCAGGATCGCGGTGACGATGATCGTGGTCGAGGCCTTCGTGCCCGCCATCCGCCGGACCTTCCCCGGCCGCGGGCGTGGCGTGATGGGACTGGCGGTCGTGCTCATGTTCGTGCCGGTCTCGAGGGTGCTCATGGGTCAGCCCTTCCGGTTCGTCAGGCGCAGGAATGCGAAGGAGAGGAGGAACGCGGCGAGCGCGATGAGGACCGCCTGCGCCGCGGCGACGTTGTAGTCGTTGTAGGCGAAGGCGGTGGTGTACGCGCTCAGGTTCGGCGTGTACTGGCTGTCGATCGCCGGGGAGACCGCCTGGAGCACCTGCGGTTCGGCGAAGAGCTGCAGGGTGCCGATGATCGAGAAGATGGTCGTGAGCATGAGCGCCGGCGCGATGAGCGGAAGCTGGATACTCCGGGCGATCCGCAGCGGGGAGGCGCCGTCGACCCGCGCCGCCTCGTACAGCTCGACCGGGATCGACTTGAGCTGGGCGATGATGATGAGCATGTTGTAGCCGGTGTAGGACCAGGTGACGATGTTCGCGATCGACCACAGCACCGTGCCGCCGCCGAGGAAGTCGATGTCGACGCCCATCCAGGAGGCGACGTCGACGATCGGGCTCAGGCCCGGCACGTACAGGAACGTCCACAGGATCGTGGCGATGACGCCCGGCACGCCGTAGGGCAGGAAGAAGGCGGCCCGGAACGCGCTCGGCCAGCGGGCCGAGGCGGACTCGAGCAGGAACGCCAGCACCGTTGCCGCCACGATCATCACGGGCACCTGCACGATGCCGAAGAGGAACATCCGCCCGATCGAGGCGAGGAAGCTGCCGTCGGAGAGGGCTTGGGCGTAGTTGTGGAGCCAGGCGAACTCGCTCGTGACCCCCGCCTCGCCGAAGAGTCCCGAACGGGTGACCTTGACGAAGCTCGAGCCGACCGCGGCCGCGATGGGCAGCACGAACGTGAACACGAAGACGGCCAGGAACGGGGCGAGCAGCAGCCACGGGGCGCGCTTGCGGCCGCCGGAGGTCGTGGCGGCGCCGGTGCGCGTTCGCGGGGTACGGGTGGTGGTCGAGGTGCTCATGCCGTCTCCTTCCGGATGCTCAGGCCCTTGTTCTCGAAGGCGCTGATGATCTGCCGCTCGGCGTTCGCGACGGCGTCGACGAGGCTCTGCCCGGAGGGCTTGCGCCGGAACTCGTCGGCGAGGATGTTGAGGGACTGCTGGGTGATCGGCCACCAGGACCAGTCGGGGTTCTGCTCCGTGGACGCCGGGAGGAACACGTCGGTGTTGTAGTCCTGCCCGCCGAAGAACGGCGAGGGCTGCATGCGGGAGGCGCCGATGTAGTCGGGATTCGCCGACCAGCCGATGCCGCAGTGCTCGATCAGCCCGTCGATGCCCGCGCGCGATCCGTTGAGCCAGGTGGCGAACTCGAGGGCCTCGGCCGGGTGGGCGCTGTGGGCGAGCACGGTGGTCGTGGATCCCCCGCGGAAGCTCGAGCCGAAGCCGCCGTGCTCCCACCGGGGCATGGGCGCGACCCGCCATTTCCCCTCGGCGCCGGAGACGCCCTCGAGGAGGGCGTCGGCCCAGCTCGCGTCCGTGAGCGAGGCGAGCCCGCCGGCTGCGGCGGCCGCGAACCAGGGCGGGGAGTAGAGGCCGTAGTCCGTGGTCACGAGGTCGGAGTCGATCGCGTGGTCGAAGAAGCGGGCCACGGTGAGCGTGGCCTCCCCGGTCATGTCGATGACCCAGCCGTCGTCGGTCGGGGTGAGCCAGGTCGCGCCGGCCTGGGTGGCATACGCCACGAATGAGCTCGGATCGGCGATCGGGAAGACGTCGATATAGGCGCCCGCCGTGCGGAACTCGGCGGCGACCTCCGCCCACTGCGACCAGGTGTCGGGCGGCCTCGCGCCGATCTTCTCGAACAGCTCGGTCTGGTAGAACGTCGCCATCGGGCCCGAGTCCTGCGGGATCCCGTAGACCCCGCCGGTGAACGACACCTGATTCCACAGCGTGGGATCGAAGGTCGGCGCGGCGGCGTCGGCACCGTAGCGGGAGAGGTCCACGAGCCCGTTCACGAGCATGAACTCGGGCACGGCGCGCAGCTCGACCTGGGCGAGGTCCGGGCCGCCGCCGGCGGCGAGCGCGGAGTACAGCTTCTGATATCCGCCCTCGTTGCCGCCCGGGATCCAGACGGTCTCGACCTGGATGTGCGGATTCTGGGCGTTCCAGATGTCGGCGACCTTCTGCAGGTCCTTGAGCCAGGCCCAGTACGTGAGCCGGACGGGATGGCCGGAGGGCTCCGGCGGGATCGTGGGTGCGGCGTTGACCGAGGTCGTCCCGGGGGTCGCGCAGGCGGCGAGCGCGCCGGCTGCGGTCGCACCGAGGCCGAAGGTCAACAACTGCCTTCGTGTCAGTGATGTCATGTGAGGCCACTTCGTTGTGGGGCGGAGGAATCGGTGCTGCCCATCGGCCAGGTGCGTGATCCCGGAGCCCGTTCGGTTTCGGACCCCCTGCGGTGGCCCGTGCACCCACCCTACGTCAATTTCGAGTGAGTACTCAAGATTCGAATGGATCACATGTCCCGGGTAGCGTGGTCGCCATGGAGACTCGGGTGACGGGGCGCAGGCGTGGACCGTACGCGAAGTCGGCCGAGCGCCGACGCAGCATCGTGGACGCCGCCTTCGACGTGTTCGCGGCCCGCGGCTACCACGGCGGATCCCTGCAGGAGGTGGCCGACCGGGTCGGGATGAGCCAGACGAGCCTGCTCCACCACTTCCCCACGAAGCGCCATCTACTCGTCGCGGTGCTCGACCGGCGCGATGAGATCGACGGCGAGCGCCTGCCCGAGGAGGAGGCACACGACTTCCCTTCGGCGCTCGTGCGACGGGCCCGCATCAACGAGGCGACCCCCTCGCTCATCGAGCTCTACTCGGTGCTGTGCGGGGAGGCCATGACCGAGGGGCACCCGGCCCGGGACTACTTCACGGCCCGCTTCGCCGGGCTGCGCACCGCCTACGCCGACCAACTGCGCGAGCTCCGCGACCAGGGCCGGCTGCGCTCCGGCACCGACCCCGAGCGCGCCGCCGCGACGATCATCGCGATGTGGGACGGCCTCCAGGATCAGTGGCTCCTCGACCCCGCGATCGACATGGCCGGCTGCCTCGCCGACTATCTCGCCCTCATCATCCTGCCGGAGCGCTGAGCACGCCGGGGCAAGACCAATTGTGATCAAGTTGGGCGACACAGCCTTGCACGAGAACCCCACCGAATGTGTTAGGCACCCGCTCCCTTGCCCCGGTACTACCAGCGCCCCCGTGTTTCGATCGCGACGCACGCTAGTTCGTACGAAGTGCTTCCGCCGGGCTAAGCCTCACGGCACGGGATGCCGGGTAGAGACCGGCCAAAGCTCCAGTCAGGAAGCCCCCGCACGTGGGTGCCCACCACGCCCAGGTGGGCACAACAGCCTGCCACCCGTTGATCAAGCAGATACAGATAAGTACCGCGACACCCAAGATTGCTCCAGTCACGGCACCGAGCAGACCAATAAGGCTTCCTTCGAGAAGAATCTGCACCGCGATGTGACGCGGGCGAGCGCCGATGGAGCGCTGTAGACCAATCTCACCGGTGCGCTGTGCAACAGCCGATACCATCACACTCATGATGCCAACACCGCCGATGAAGATCGCCAACCCTGCGGCGACGAGCGCCAGGGTGTTGAGTGACTCTTGAATACCCCCTCTCAAATCGCGGGGCTCGGGCGGGTAGGAGATCCCGACGCTCACAGGGTCAAACGGTCGCAACGTGAGTGGCAGCGAAAGTGCAACAGCCCGTACTGACCCAACTTCGGTGCGCACCAAAGCGGTATACTCCTCCGGAACCCGGAGTCCAAGTTCGGCAGCCACACGCGGATCCACGATAATTGCCTCGGACAGCTGAGGCTCAGAGCCGGTACTGGCAAGAATCCCTCCCACCGCAACAGGTTGTCCCGCAACGATGAGACCTGAGTCTGCGGTCACTTCGGTAATGCCGAGCCGTTCAGCTACCACAGGGCCCAGCACAACGATCGGCTGGCTAAGAGCTGCGGAGGTCGCGTCGTAGAAGATTCCAGCGTTCAAGGTTGCCAAGGACGCTGGTAACGCCCCCGGTGTGGCAAAGACGATGGTGAACTGTTCCCGTGGCCCAAACAGGCTTGAGCTCACCGGCACTGATGCAGATTGCTGATCGGTGCTCAGATACCCGCCCGCAATAACTCCTGGCACCCCGGCGAGCTGATCGTCAACACCGTGAAGATCGAAGAGCGGGTCACTGACGATCACGCGGTTGTCCTGGACCACGATCCGTGTTGCACGCAGGCTGTCGAAGGTGGCGTTCACCTGTGCGTTGAGAGTCGCTGCCATCCCGACAGATGCCACCAACACGGCAACCCCAAGGGCAACCCCGAGTGTCGCAAGGAGCGTCCGCAGGGGGTTCCTGGTGACCGTTCGCAGGCTCAGGCGTGATATCGCCGAGTAGATCCGTCGCGGTCTCCTAGTATTACCTCCTTGCCTCATGCGTCATTGTCGATTCGCCCGTCGCGCATCCGCAGGCGTCTATCCGCCCGTGCCGCCGTCTCTTCATCGTGCGTCACCATGAGCACTGTCACGCCACTCGCCCGAATCATCTCGAACAGGTCAAGCACTATGTCAGCGTTCGCCTGGTCGAGGTTGCCTGTTGGTTCGTCAGCTAGAAGGACGCTTGGGCACCGGGCGAGGGTCCTGGCGATGGCAACACGCTGACGCTCGCCACCGGAAAGGGTGCTCGCTCTCGCTGAACTTCGGTGTTGCAGTCCTACATTGATGATCGATTCGGAAATCTGCGTTTGGCACGTCGATCTCGACCAGCCGGTGTACGTGAGACCGGCTTCCACATTCTCAGAAACGGTCAGATAGTCCACCAGATGAAAGGACTGGAACACCAGGCCAAAAACCCGACTGCGAAGCACATCAGTAGCCTGTACGCTCATCGTAGTCGTCTCACGGTCCGCTACCGAGTATCTTCCCGCAGTCGGCTGGTCCAGAAGGCCGATCAGGTTAAGAAGTGTCGACTTTCCAGAACCGGAACGACCAGTCACTGCTACGTAATCGGCCGGTTCAATCCGAAGGTCGACACTCTCGAGGGCCTTGACCTGCGTATCACCTTGCCAATAGCTTCGACCAACCCCCCTCAGCATAAGCTCAGGCGCTTGTATCATCACCCCTTCAGGCACTCCCTGCCTGGCAAACAAGCCCGCTCGGATCGGCCCCACTGCTAATGAATCTCGTTAGTAAGCCAGAGCCGGTCACCGTACTGCAAGTCGCCGTCGACTGCCACGTACCCGCCTTCAGCCGCAACGCCGGTCACCTCCACTGCGACAGGATCGGATCCTGCCACTGCCTTGACAACATAGGTTCGCCCAGAAGGATCGGTTCGGACAGCGGTCACCGGAACGATCCGATCGAAGACTTCATCTGTACCGGTGGCTACCGTGTAGGTCCCAGTCGAACCTACCGAGCCTGGATCAAGCTCTTGCGGTAGTTGCAAACGTAGTACGAAGACAGGCTCGCCGGCGCTACCCGTGGTTGGCTCTGAGGGCAGCGTGGGAAGTGGAACCGTGATCGAGGTGCCGCCAAGATCGAGCACCGTCTCTTGACCCTCTTGGAGGTCAAAACGAACAGCTGGTTTCAGCTCGACTTCAAAGAGGTATGAACCGTCAGATACGTGAAGGACTGGATCATCCACGACAGTCCCAACCGGGACGACCTCAGTAACGACCGCTCCTTCGCGGATGTATTCGATTTCGTTCGCTGGGACGACGACGAGTTTTCGCGCCGCGGATGCTCGGCTGGCCGGAGCATCGTCTGTTTCGATTGCCACGCCATCCATAGCCGGTTCGGATAACTCGATCATCTCCTCGCGCTCCACCACGCGGTACCCGTTATCCCGATACCACAAACGTACCGTGGCGGCGGTTTCGGGACCGAACACACCGTCTGCAGCGATCTGATATCCGCATTCACGCAGCGCGCTTTGGAGGCGAGCTACGTCTTCACCTCCGTCGCCCTGCACCAGATCCCGGTATGCAGG
This sequence comes from Pseudactinotalea sp. HY158, assembly GCF_009660225.1. Lineage (NCBI taxonomy): Bacteria > Bacillati > Actinomycetota > Actinomycetes > Micrococcales > Cellulomonadaceae > Pseudactinotalea > Pseudactinotalea sp. HY158. The sequence goes on along the minus strand of NZ_CP045920.1, from coordinate 36,687 downwards.
GATCTCGCCTGGGAGTGCGAACAGTGGACGGTCCGAAATTTCGACGAGGATCCCGCACGCCCGAACCTGCTCCCCCGGAGCCAAAGCTTGAGAAGTGACAACTGGTGTTCTCTCACCCGCGCGAATATTGATAGGGACCTGCTCAGGCGCGACTACCGTGCCAGTCCCGGTGTGGCTCCCAGACAAGGTGCCATTCGTCACTTCAGCCCATACAGGCTCTGGAATCGATTCCGGTACAATGGCATTCTCCGGTGTAACAGTGAGACGACTTAACCCAAATCCGCTGGCCAAGGCGAGAGCGAGTGCAGTAATGACAGGCACACGAAACCTCCATCCTGACTGTTCACCACTTGAGCCTGCCACTGTCGACTCCCATCTCCTCCACGCACCTGTCCCAGCCCTTCTACCGGCTTCCTTAGCCAGACTTTGTCACCTTCGGTTGCATGTACTCAAGATAGGTGGTAAGGAGGCCGGGATGCTGGGCAAGAAGCCCCGCTTCGGCTTCTGCCCGCAATTGTGACCATGTTCTCAGGAGTCCAGTGTCTCGCTTGCATTCAGCGTCGATAGTAGCGGCGGCTATCTCAGCTGCGCCAGGCGGCCCTTCCATCAGGAAGCCTTCGCGCCCTCCGACTAGCTCTCTATAATTGTTGGTTCTGATCCCGCCCTTAGATTCCACACAGTCGTTCCAGTGGGTGAACGCAGACTCAAACTCTTCGGTGTCCTGTGCTTGCCGGCTCGCCTCCCCGGCTAGAGAAACCAACTGCTCCTCGAGTTCGATACCTTCGAAATAGTTCGGCCGCACTGAGAGCATGCCGATGTTCATACAGGCATCGGGTGCGTAACGATAGACGATGATGCCCTCTGAATTGAGAACTTCCGCGGTCAAATCCTCGTCCGCACCCACCAGCGCCTCAAGCTCATCAGTCATCGGCTCTGGTTGCATGACCTGAGGTCCATCGTCGGGAAGGCCCTCAAAAGACTCGGGAGCGCCAGAGTTCCGGTAGCCCCACACCGCTGCTACTTCTGGATCGGTAACGCCGTACCATTCGTTCACGAACGGCTCATCCACCTCCCAACGGAAGGCCGGAAAGCCCTTCTCTGCCATGCACTCGTTGATCGCGCGCGCTTGTGCCTCTTCGATTGCGCTGAACTGAAGTGGGTCGGGGTTGATGACCGAGTCCAACGGCGTCGCAAATGCCCCAGGAAACAAGGCCGACTCCAGCAGTCCCGGTTCGTCACCAGGCCCCCCACCCGGCGACCCCTCCCCGGCTGAAGGATTGCTAGGACCATCTGCTTGTGACAGCGTTGGCGGGGACGGCTGCAATGATGACGCGCCAGAGCACCCGCTGAGGACCGCGAGAGTGAGGGCGACGGTGCCAGGCAATAGCCGGCCAGACTGCCACCGCCTGCCCACGCGCATCGTCAGTACGCCCTTAGCGACTTAACGAAGCCGTAATCGACCCAATTACCGGAATATCCACCATTACCGATATTCGATGTATAGGCGGGCGCCTTCCAGTAGCCGCTGCGGGGGTAAAAGGTCCTGTAATCCCCTCGATAGTTCGTTTCTGAATACAGCCTGAGTGTGTCGATGCGGAATTGATTATTGATCGCGCCCGTTTTACTATTACCCACGCTGGTACCGGGCTGAGTGATGTATCCGCCGTTGTTGTAGATACCCCACTGGTGAGTATTCAGATTAGCAACACTGAACTGGTACCCACGCTCATAACCGTTGGTGTTTCCTGGCTTGTTGAACAGGCATACCCACCCCCCGGCGCACCCTGTTCCAGCATGTGCTGGCGCGGCGAGAGCAAATGTCCCCGTTACCGCCACAGCCACTACGGCTAAAAGCGAGAGAATTCTCTTCCTGAGAGTCATCGTAGCCAATTCAGTCTCCTTCGACTACGGTGGCCGACGTTGGCCACCGATGATCAGAAAAATCAACTTGGATCGAAACACGTGCCCCACACTCCCCTGGGGCACAACCGAGACCGTATCCTCGAAGGCTGGGGCTGTCAAGACCTGCTAGTACCCGTGCCCGTGAAGCGCCACACCCGACATCCGATCAGCGTGTGAAGGTCTGACGCGGGTCCTGTCGGGATGTCATATTCCCGCAAGGATCCGCGTATGCTGAGCCATCGATGACCGAACGGATCTCCATGAATTCGATGCTCTCCGCGCTGCCGTCCCCGGCAGCGAAGCCTCGAGCGACGGCACCGGCGGCACGGCCCGTCGCCACGGGCGCGGCCCATGCCAAGGCCATCCTCCTCGGCGAGCACGCCGTGGTCTACGGCGCGCCCGCGATCGCCCTGCCGCTGCCCGACCTGCGGGCCGAGGTGACCGTCCGATCGAGCGCGGTGCCCGGGATCCACATCCTCACCGACCTGTACAGCGGCGTGACCTCCGATGCCCCGGCCGCGATCCAGCCCGTTGTCACCGCCCTGCATGCCGCCCTCGCCGAGATGCTCGCGGGAACCCCCGGGATCGAGGTGCACGTGAGCAGCGCCATCCCGTACGGGCGCGGCCTCGGCTCGAGCGCCGCCGTCGCGGCGGCCGTGACGCGGGCGGTCGCGGACCTCACGGGTCACGACCTGAGCCCCGACACCTGTTACGACATCGTGCAGGTCGCCGAACGGGTCGCCCACGCGAACCCCAGCGGTCTCGATGCCCGCGCCGTCGTCGCCGGCCACGCCATCCGGTTCGAGCGCGGCCATGCCACCACCCTGCCGATCGCCGAGTCGCTCACGTTCGTCATCGCGGATTCCGGCGTCCACGGATCGACCATGGACGCCGTGCGCTCCGTGCGCGCGCGCTTCGGCGAGGACCCGGCCGCCGTCGAGAGCCTGATCCGCCGTCTCACGGAGGCGACCCTCGGCGCCGTCGACGACCTGGCCACCGGGGACCTGCACCGGCTGGGCCGGCGCATGACCGACGGCCACGGGGCCCTGGGCGAGCTCGGGGTGAGCAGCACCGTCCTCGATCGGTTCGTCGAGGACGCCGCGGCGGCCGGCGCCCTCGGCGCCAAGCTGACCGGCGGCGGCATCGGCGGCTGCGTGCTCGCCCTCGCCGACTCGCCCGCGCAGGCGGATCGGATCGCCGCCGCGCTGCGGGCCGCGGGCGCCCCGCGCACGTGGACGACCACGGTCCCGGCGGCATGAGCACCGCGCGCGCCTTCCCCAATCTCGCCCTCGTGAAGTACTGGGGCAAGCGGGACGAGGTCCTCATGCTGCCCGCCGCCGGCAGCCTCTCGCTCACCCTCGACACCTTCGAGACCCGCACCACCGTCACCCTCGACCCCTCGCTTCGGCAGGACGCGTTCGAGCTCGACGGCGCCGAGAACACCGGCGACGCCCGCGACCGCGTGCGCGCCTTCCTCGACCTCGTGCGCGAGCGCAGCGGCAACGCCTCCCACGCCCACGTGACGTCGACGAACGAGGCCCCCACGGGCGCCGGGCTCGCGTCCTCGGCGTCGGGCTTCGCGGCCCTGGCCACGGCCGCCGCCGCCGCGTACGGGCTGCCCTCGGATGCGGCCGCCCGCAGCCGCCTCGCCCGCCGGGGATCCGGCTCGGCCGCCCGCTCGATCATCCCGGGCGTGGCGATCTGGCACGCCGGCGACGGCGACGAGACCTCCTTCGCCGAGCCGATCGCCGCCCCCGAGATGCGCATGGTCATCGTCATCCTCGACGGCACCAAGAAGGCCGTCTCGAGCCGGGACGCGATGCGCCTGACCGCGCTCACCTCCCCGTTCTACGACGGCTGGATCCGGGCCACCGAGGCGAGCCTGGAGTCGATGGTCTCGGCCTGCCGCGCCGGGGACTTCACCCGCATCGGGCGGATCACCGAGTCCCACGCGCTGCGCATGCACGCGGTGATCGCCTCGACGGATCCGCCGATCCGCTACCTCTCACCCGCGAGCGTCGCCGTCTTCGACGCCGTCGGGGCCCTGCGCTCGGAGGGTATCGAGGCCTACGCGACCGCCGACGCCGGGCCGAATATCGCGGTGCTCACCCGGCCGGAGGATTCCGCCACCGTCGCCACCCGGCTGTCGGTCTTCGGCCGCGTGCACGACGTGGGCCCCGGCCCCGGCGCCGAGCTCGTCGACACCGGGGAGCCGCCCGGGGCACCCCGATGATCGAGACCCGGGCCCCCGGAAAGCTGTTCGTCGCCGGCGAGTACGCCGTGGTCGACCCCGGCGAGCCCGCCGTGCTCATCGCGGTCGACCGCTATCTCACCGTGCGCCTGACGGAGGCGACCGGCGCCGGCCGGGTGCACTCGGGCGAGTACGGCCCGGAACCGTTGCGGTGGGTCCGCAGCGACGACGGCCCGCGCATCCTCGCCACCGGCCCCCCCGGCGACCACGTCCTCGCCGCCATCTCCGCGATCGAGGAGCTGCGCCACGACCGGGGACGGGCTCCCCGCTATGTCGACCTTGAGATCGCGAGCGACCTCGACGACCCGCGCGGACGCAAGTACGGGCTCGGTTCCTCCGCGGCGGTGACCGTCGCCGTCGTCGCCGCACTCGACGAGTTCTACGGACTCGGCCTCACCCCGCTCGAGCGGTTCCGCCTCGCGCTGCTGGCCACGATCACGGTCTCCCCGCGCGCCTCGGGCGGCGACGTGGCCGCGAGCACGTTCGGCGGCTGGATCCGCTACACCTCGCCCGACCGGGACGCCCTCGCCCGCCATCGCGCCGAGCACGGCCTGACCGCCACGCTCGCGGATGCGCCGTGGGCCGGCTGCTCGATCACCCCGCTGCCCCCGCCCGCCGGGCTGTCGCTGCTCGTGGGCTGGACCGGTTCGCCCGCCGCCACCGACACGCTTGTGGACGGCGTCCGCTCGCCTCGTCCGCGGCACGCGCCCGGGTATCGGCTCTTCGTGGCGCAGTCCCGCGCGTGCGTCGACGACCTCGTGTCCGCGCTCGGTGCGGGCGGGCGCGGCGTCCCGGACGTGATCCGCCGCGCGCGCCGGCTGCTGGTCGGCCTCGGTTCGGAGGCGGGGATCGCCATCGAGACCGAGCAGCTGCGGCTGCTGTGCGAGATCGCCGAGAGCCACGGCGCGGCGGCCAAGTCCTCGGGCGCCGGCGGCGGCGACTGCGGGATCGCGCTGGCGCCGGCGCATGTCGACCCGGCCGGTATCCTGCGGGAGTGGGACTCATGCGACGTCCGCCCGCTCGCACTGTCGGTCCACCGAGGAGAAGGAGCGCGACGATGACGGACGAATCCGCCCCCACCCGGGCCCAGCGCAAGGACGATCACGTGCGCCTCGCCGCCGCGCAGCAGGAGGGCGCGGTGCGGGGCAACGAGTACGACGACCTCGACTTCGTCCACGGCGCGCTGCCGACCACCGACCCCGACCGGGTCGACCTGAGCGTCACGGTCGGCGACTGGCGCTGGCCCACGCCGTTCTACGTCAACGGCATGACCGGCGGCACCGAGACGACCACCCGGATCAACCGGGATCTGGCGATCGTGGCCGCGCGCACCGGGATGCCGATGGCCTGCGGCTCGGTCTCCGTGGCCCTCGACGAGCCCGAGGCCGCCGCCGGCTTCACCGTGATCCGGCAGGAGAACCCGCGCGGGTTCGTCATGGCGAACCTCGGGGTCGGCCGCAGCGGCGACGACGCCCGCCGCGCCGTCGACCTGCTCGAGGCCGACGCGCTCCAGCTCCACCTGAACGCGGTGCAGGAGACCGCGATGCCCGAGGGATCGTGCGACTTCTCGACCTGGCGTCGCTCGGTCTCCGAGATCGTGGCCGCCTCCCCCGTCCCGGTCATCGTCAAGGAGGTCGGCTTCGGCCTGAGCCGGTCCACCCTGACCGAGCTGACCGACCTGGGCGTGCAGTTCGCGGACGTGAGCGGCCGGGGCGGCACGGACTTCCTGGCGATCGAGAACGCGCGCCGCACCGGCCCCGACTACTCCTTCCTCACGGGCTTCGGTCAGTCCGCGCTCGCCTGCCTGCTCGACGCCCCCGCGGCTGGCCCCGCCCTGCTCGCCTCGGGCGGCGTACGCAACCCCTACGACGTCGTCAAGGCGCTCGCCGCAGGCGCACACGCGGTCGGGGTGGCGGGAGTGTTCCTCAAGACCGTGCTCGACGGCGGGCCCGAGGCGTTCGAGGAGCTCGTGACCGGCTGGCTCGACCAGACCCGCGGGCTCATCGCCCTCCTCGGCGCCGGCCGGGTCGCGGACCTCGGCGCGACGGATCTGCTCGTGCGCGGGCGCCTGCGCGAATTCCTCGAGCTGCGCGGGGTCGACACCGGCGCACTCGCCCGGCGTTCCACGGAGCGCCGGCCGTGACGGCGACCCGCGCGGCCCGCCACCCCGACACGAAGGACGACCATGACCGGTGAGGAGCCTCCCACCACCACGATCCCCACCCGCTGGGTCGGCCCGCTCCGGGTGAGCGGCGACGCCGTCGAGGGGGAGATCGAGGTGCCGCTGGCGACCTACGAGACGCCGCTGTGGCCCTCGGTCGGTCGGGGCGCGCGGATCTCCCGGCTGATCGACGGCGGCATCCGCACCGTCTCGATCGGGGAGCGGATGAGCCGCTCGACCCTGTTCGTGGCCGACAGCGCCGCCATCGCCCACGCGGCCGCCCGGCAGATCGAGGACCGGTTCGGGGAACTGGCCGAGGTCGTGACCGCGGGTAGCCGGTTCGCGCGCCTCGAGGAGATCCATCCCGAGGTCGTGGGCAACCTGCTGTTCGTGCGGTTCGCGCTCACGACGGGGGACGCCTCGGGCCACAACATGGTCACGAACGCCGCCGATGCGCTGATGGAGCGGATCCTCTCGTGGCAGCTCGGCCTGGAGTACGGGTCGATCTCGGGCAACTACTGCTCCGACAAGAAGGCCACGGCCGTCAACGGCATCCTCGGCCGGGGCCGCAGCGTCGTGGCCGAGATCCTCATCCCGCACGAGATCGTGCGCACCCGGCTGCGCACCGACGCGGCCAAGGTCTGCGATCTCGTGCTCCGAAAGAACCTCATCGGCAGCACGATCGCCGGAGCCCTGCGCTCGGCGAACGCCCACTACGCGAACATGCTGCTCGCGTTCTACCTCGCCACCGGGCAGGATGCGGCCAACATCGTCGAGGGCTCCCAGGGGATCACCTCGGCGGAGAACCGCGCCGACGGGCTCTACTTCGCCTGCACCCTGCCGCATCTGATCGTGGGTACGGTGGGTAACGGCAAGCATCTGCCGCACGTGGAGTACGCCCTGGAGCGACTCGGCTGCCGGGAGGAGCGTGCCGGCGGCGCGAATGCCCGCCGGCTCGCGGCGCTCATCGCCGCCACTGTGCTCTGCGGGGAGCTGTCGCTGCTCGCGGCTCAGACGAACCCGGGCGAACTCATGGCGGCGCACGTGCGATACGAACGACGGAACGGACCTCGAGCATGACGAGCATCGGCATCCACGACCTGGAGGTCGCGACCGCCCACCACGTGCTGGATCTCGGTCTGCTCGCCGAGTCCAAGGGCATCGATCCCGCGAAGTACCGGGTCGGGCTCGGCCAGGACGAGATGAGCATGCCCGCACCGGACGAGGACATCGTCACGATGGGGGCCTCGGCCGCCTGGGAGATCCTGCGCCGGCACGGGACGGACGGGATCCGCACCCTGCTGTTCGCGACCGAATCAGGGCTGGACCAGTCGAAGGCGGCGGGGGTGTGGGTGCACGAGCTGCTCGGGCTGCCCTCCCAGGTGCGCGTGGTCGAGGTCAAGCAGGCGTGCTATTCGGCGACCGCGGCGATCCAGGCGGCGATGGGGATCGTGTCGCGATTCCCCGAGGAGCGCGTGCTCATCATCGCGAGCGACGTGGCCCGCTACGAGCTCGACTCCCCCGGGGAGCCGACACAGGGGGCGGGCGCGGTCGCGATGCTCATCGGCGCCGATCCCGCCATCCTCGAGATCGAGCCGCCCTCGGGGATCCACACCGCCGACGTCGACGACTTCTGGCGCCCGAACGACTCCTCGACCGCCGTGGTCGACGGCGCCCTCTCGGTGCGGGCCTACCTCGACGCGATGACCGGCTCCTGGGACGATCTCGCCGGCCGCGGCGGACCCGCGATCGGGGACATCGACCGGGTCGTCTACCACCAGCCGTTCACGAAGATGGCCCGCAAGGCGCAGCAGCGCCTCGATCGTCACGCCGGCGGGTCACTCGGAACGCTCGGCCTCGATTCCGGGTCGGTGTACAACCGCCGGCTCGGCAACACCTACACGGCCTCGCTCTACTCCTCACTCGCCTCCCTCCTCGACCACGAGGAGGAGGACCTCACCGGCAAGCGCCTCGGCCTGTTCAGCTACGGGTCCGGCTGCGTGAGCGAGCTGATCACCGGGATCGTCCGGCCCGGCTACGCCGACGCCGACCGATCGGCGCGGGTGCGGGCCGCCCTCGACACCCGGGTGCCGCTCGACGTCCCCTCCTACCGGTCTCTCCACGCGCTCGAGCACTCGAGCGTGAACGACCTCGAGACCTCGCACGTGACCCGGGCACCGTTCCGCTTCTCCGGCGTGCGTGGCCGCGCCCGCCAGTACGAGCGCACGGACGGCGCCGCCCGGCTTCCGTAGCCGCCGCACCCGGGCTACTCGGTCCTCACCCGCCGACGGGTCGTGCCGAATGGCCCGGGTCGCCGCGGACGTCCCGCCTCCCTCGCACCCACCCTCGACAACATCGCCCCATATCGATACCATCGTGTTATGACGATGAATCGAGGAACGGCGTCCGCCGTCGACGAGGCGGCCACGGTGGCCTACGCGCACCTCTTCCAGGCACTCGCCGAGCCGGCGCGCCTGGAGATCGTGCAGCACCTGGCCTCGGGGGAGCACCGGGTACGCGACCTGGTCGAGCACCTGGGCCTGGCGCAGTCGACGGTGAGCAAGCACGTGGGCTTCCTGCTGGAATGCGGGATCGTCACGGCCCGCCCCGAGGGACGGTCGAGCTGGTACGCCCTCGCGGAACCGGCGCTCCTGCGCATCCTCGTCGCGGCGGCCGAGCGGATGCTCGACGCCACCGGCAATCCCGCGACCCTGTGCGTCCACCTGCGCCACGACGACGCCACGCCGGCCGCGGCCGAGGGGGCGTGACCGTGGGCGCCGGACACTCGCACGCGCCCGCTGCCACGGCGAGCGGGTCCTCCGCGAACGGGGTCGGGGACTTCCGCACGAGGCTGTGGATCGCGTTCGTGATCACGACCCTGGTCGTCGTGGCTCAGGCCGTCGGCTCCGTGCTCACCGGGAGCCTGGCGCTGTTCACCGACACGGTGCACGCCGCGGTCGACGCCTCCGGGCTGCTCATCGCCCTCGTCGCCGCGACGTTGATGCATCGGCCCGCCACCTCGGGGCGAACGTGGGGGTTCCGCCGCGTCGAGGTGATCGCCGCGCTCGGTCAGGCCGCCCTGCTCCTCGCCGTGGGTGCGTACGCGGCGATCGAGGGCATCCGGCGGCTCGTCGATCCACCGGCGGTCCAGGGCGGGGAGCTGCTGCTGTTCGGCGTCATCGGCCTGCTGGCCAACATCGTCGCGATGGTCGTGCTCTCCTCCGGCCGCGCCGCGAACTTCAACATGAGGGCGGCATTCCTGGAGGTCCTCAACGACGCCCTCGGTTCACTCGGGGTGATCGTCGCCGCCGTCGTCATCGCGACGACCGGGTACGAGCAGGCGGATGCCCTGGCGAGTCTGCTCATCGTGGCATTGATCGTGCCGCGCGCGCTGACCCTGCTTCGGGAGACGATCCGCGTGGTCATGGAGTTCACCCCCGCCGGGCTCGACCTCGACGCCGTGCGCGACCACATCCTGGCGCTCGATCACGTCACGGACGTCCACGATCTGCACGCGACGACCGTCGCGACCGGCCTGCCGACCCTCACCGCCCACGTCGTCGTCGAGGACGGCTGCTTCGGGGACGGTCATGCCGCCGAGCTGCTCCGCGCCATCAAGGGATGCGTCGCCGAGCACTTCGCGGTCGCCGTCGAACACTCGACCATCCAGATCGAGACCGCACACATCGCCGAGCGGGAGCCGGTCGGCGCGATCCACGGCTGAGCCGCCGGATTGCGGGCTCTTCACAGTCCAGGATTGCGCCGCGCGCGGGCGCGATTCGCCCATCGTGGGCGCAATGGAGCGCTGCGGGAACACGCGACAGCGGGTTGAGAGGCTTGTTTCCGTGTGGAATCAAGAGATCCGCGCCGATGCCGAGTCTGACGGCGAGGTCGATGACCCTCTGATCGGCGCGTCAGCGGAACCAAAGCAACGACCTCGAACACGGCTCACGGACCAGGAAGTGGACGCTATACGAAAAGCCCGTGCGCAAGGGGTGGGTGTGAACATGCTGGCGCATCACTTCGGGGTTCACCGGGGCACGGTGTGGGCGAAGACGCGCGGGTAATGCTCCAAAGAGTGCGCAGTCGGGGCGTCACCAAGCTTTGAACGGTCTTCACCTGTATGCTCGACACGCGTGGCCGCAGCCCGGGTGGGTCGGCTATCACCTCGCCGCGGTTGGAATGTTGAATCGCCCGATGCGGAAACCTCCCCAAAGTCGACGCAGGCCAGCGCGACGACGGCACAACGAGGCTCTACGCGGTTCGTGGTGAAAGGCCTGCTGTGATTGGTGTTCGCGCTGCTGCTCGAGCGGCGCTGGCCAGGAGTATACGGGCCTTGTAGTTGGCGGAGTTCCTGAATCCGCGGCCGGTGCGTTTGATGTTCTTGATCGTGGTGTTCGCGGCTTCGACCTTCGCGGTCGTGGCGCCGGTGACGATGAGGACTTCGATGGCCTCCCACCAGGTCACGATGGTCTCGTAGAGGCGGTCGGTCTCGGCCATGTTCGCGGTCTGGACGTAGTGACCCAGTCTCATCCGCTCTTGCCACGCCTGGGCGAGGGTATCAGCGCCGAGGAGGCGGCGGAGCTGCTCCTTGACGCCCCACGCGGCGGAGAGCTCATCCGTGGGGTCATCGTCGGTGAAGACCTTCTCCAGCCTGGCCCAGCCACGCGGGGACAGCGTATCGGCGCCCCGCAGCAGCAGCATCCGGTGTGCCCAGGACGCGTCGCTCTTGCGCCCGCGGCGGCCGTGCTGGTCTCGGGCGAGGCGCTGGCGGACCTTGGTGAGCATGTCGCCTGCGAGTTTGACGAGGTGGAACTTGTCGACCGAGACCGCGGCGTGGGGCAGGTGCTCGCGCAGGGCCTTACGGAACGCGGCCGAGGGGTCGATCGCGACGACCTCGATACGGTCCCGCCATGACTGTGGGCGGGCGCTGAGCCACGCGCCCACGCCCGTGCTGTCGCGGCCATCGACGATGCCCAGGACCTGTCCTGTGGCCAGGTCGACCAGGGTCGTCATCCACGGCTCGAACCGGCGCCAGGCCCCGTGCTCATCACGGAAGAACCGCACGGACCGGTACCGGTGCTCATCGATGCCCAAGCGCGTCACGACCCAGTCGTCGGCGGCGGGTAGGACGAGCGCCGCGGCAGCCAGCGCCGATTGGACCAGCCACCATGAGACCCCGTGAGCGCGGGCAACCTCGCTGGCGGCTCGACCGGAGTCGACCACCGCGGCCACGACCTGATTCTTCAGCCGCGTAGTGGACCGGGCGAACCTGGGGACCTGGATGGTGGACTCGGCGAACGTGCCACGCCCGCACAGCTCTTCCCGGCAGAACCAGCGCCGCTTGGCCCACCACACCTCGACCGCACCCGCGATCGGCAGATCACGCAGACGCTGCCGGCGCCGGGAATGGATCTTCACCGCGATCACACCACACGCCGGGCAGCCAGGCGGGGCGAGTGACTCGATCACGACCCGACGGCCTCCGCCGGGAAGATCGATCGCGTCGATGACACGGTAGTCAGACAGATTGAAGATCGTGCTCGCAGCATCACGCTGCGAGCCAGTAAACTCGTCCATAGCTCGTGGTCCTCTGCTCTTGTGGATGTCTCGCAACACCCATCACAGCAGGACCACGAGCCCTCACACGCCTACGACGCGCGGGCCACTTTCACCACGAACCACGAAGAGCCCACAACGAGGACAGGGATGCACGAGAACGGAAACATAGACGACGCTCTGACGAGAATGATCACTTCGGGTGCTGGTGCACTCGGCATAGCTGCGGGAGCGGTGCTCGGCACGGCGGTGGCTGGCCCTCCCGGAGCAGTTGCTGGAGCTGCGGCCGGTGCGCTTCTTCAGGACGGCATGAAGGCCGTCGCAGGCGATGTCGCGGCGCGGTTTACGGCACAGACCGAGCAGGATCGTATGGGCTCTTTGTACGTGCTTGCTCAGAACCAGATTGTGCAACGACTGAACGGAGGCGAGCAACCGCGGTCAGAGTCGTTCTTCAGGCCGCGCGAGCGAAAGAATGCAAAGAAGCTTCGCTCCGAGGCAGATGAGCTACTCGAAGGAGCCTTTCTCGGCTCTTCACAATCCAGGGTGTAGTTGGGGTCTGAATCCGCCGGCCTCGAGCAACGATCTGGCTACATAGTTGGTCAGGTTTCGGAAGCCGAGGGCTGAGCCTGGATCCACCGTGCTGGTTTGAGTCTGGGTGGCGTGGGCGCATGAGAATGCCCTCCTGACCTGGGATAATGCGTGTTGTCAACGCACGCAGTCCCAAAAAAGAAGGGCATCTCGTAGATGCAACTATCTCATGTCTCCTCGGTACGGTTCGACGATCCGAATCTGGTCGGCGTGGCGGGTCTTATCCCGGTGATGGCGCTGGCCGAGCGTGCCGGGCTGTCGGCGCTGGTCGGTGAGCATCTGAGTCTGTCGGGTACGGGCAGCGCGAACCCAGGGGCGAAGGTGTTGGCGCTGGTCGCGGGCATGACCGCCGGGGCCGACTCCATCGATGACATGGACCTGTTGCGCCACGGCGGGATGGGCAAACTGTTCCAGGATGCGCGTGCGCCCTCGACGCTGGGCACGTTCCTACGCGCGTTCACCTTCGGGCATGTCCGCCAGCTCGACGCGATCGCCTCCCGCTTCCTGACCCGCCTGGCCGGGCAGGCCCCGGTGCTGGCCGGTGCCGGTCAGATCGCCTACGTCGATATCGACGACACGATCAAGGAGACCTACGGGTACGCCAAGCAGGGCGCCGGGTACGGCTACAACAAGGTCAAGGGCCTCAACGCGCTGATCGCGACCATCTCCACCCCGGTGGCCGCGCCGCTGATCGTCGGCACGCGGCTACGCCGGGGCCCGGCCAACAGTGCGCGCGGGGCGGGCAAGTTCGTCGCCGACGCCCTCGCCACCGCCCGGACGGCCGGCGCCGGCGGGGTGGTGATCCTGCGCGCCGATTCGGCCTACTACAGCCGTGAGGTGGCCGCCGCGGCGGGCCGGGCCGGTGCCCACTTCTCGTTGACCGCGCGGATGAACCCGGCCATCACCGCCGCCATCACCAGCATCGACGAGCAAGCCTGGACCCCGATCCGGTACCCGAACGCGATCTGGGACGAAGACGAGGCCCGCCTGATCTCCGATGCCCAGGTCGCCGAGCTCCCCTTCACCGCGTTCACCTCCCGTCCCAAGGCCGAGCACATCACGGCACGGCTGATCGTGCGCCGCGTCAAACGCCTCAACCCCGCAGCCACCAGGGCCGGTCAGGACGAACTATTCGCCACCTACCGGTACCACGCCGTCTTCACCGACTCGCCCCTGAGCATGCTCGAGGCCGAGAAGGCCCACCGCGCCCACGCCATCATCGAGGGCGTCCACGCCGATCTACGCGCCTCGGCCCTGGCCCACGCACCCTCGGGCAAGTTCACCGCGAACGCGGCCTGGCTCGTTCTGGCCGCGATCGCGTTCAACCTCACCCGCGCCGCCGGGGCCCTGGCCTCCCTCTTCCACGCCCGGGCCACCACCGCGACCATCCGAGACCACCTCATCCGCATCCCCGCCCGGCTCGCCCGCTCGGCACGACGGCTGACCATGCACCTACCCCGGAACTGGGCCCACCAAGACCCCTGGGAAGCGCTCTATGTCGCGGCCTGCGGGCCACCCCCAGCCCCGGCGACCTGACCACCAGCCCCCACGGGCACGACCGGAACACAAGTGGAAAAGCCGGGCAGACCGGCAGCCCCGCCATGCCCACACGACCCGACCCGCCATAACCCGGACCTCACACCATCACGACGACCCGGACGGTGGATCCAGGCTGAGCCGCGGAGGTGTTCGAGCCGGCCGTTGATCGCCTCAGTGGGGCCGTTGGAAGTGCCGGGCCGGTCGAAGTAGGCCAGGACGTCGCCGGCGCGGCGTGTCAGGGTGCGGCCGAGTCTGCGTAGTTCGCTCAGGGCGGCGGGAACGCCGTGGGCCAGGGAGTCGATCAGGCCGGACATCATCTGCCGCCCTCGTGTCCTGTCGGGGTCGCGGTAGGCGGCGACCATGCGCTGGTAGACGCCCCAGGTCGCCTCGACCTCGATGTGAGCCTCGTCGGCGAAGAGGGCCTCGATGCGGCGGGTCTGCTTCTGGGTGAGCAGGTCGGCGCCGGTGTGCAGGGTGCGGCGGGCGCCATAGAGCGGGTCGCCGGTGCGGCCACGGTGCCCACAGGTGTCCTGCTGTACCCGGCGACGGGCCTCATCGAGGGCGTCACCGGCTAGACGGACGACGTGGAACGGATCCATGACGGCTACCGCGCCGGGTACCTCCTCGGCGGTGGCCGTCTTGAAGCCGGTAAAGCCGTCCATAGCCACCACCTCCAGGCCTGCCCGCCAGGACTCGGGACGATCGGCGAGCCACTGCTTGAACGCCGCCTTGGAGCGTCCCTCGACCATGTCCAGCAGGCGGGCGGGCCCGGTGCCCTCGCGTATGGGCGTCAGGTCGATGATCACGGTCACGTACTTGTCTCCGCGGCGGGTGTGGCGCCATACGTGTTCGTCGACCCCGAGGACCCGGACCCCGTCGAACCGGTGCGGGTCACTGATCAGGACGCGCCGCCCTTCGGCCAGGATCGCGTCGTTGGCGGTGTTCCACGAGACGGCCAGGCCCTCGGCGACGCGGGCCACGGTCAGGTGCTGACACACGATCGCCTCCAGAGCCCACCGCAGCGCGCCGCGGGAGAGCCGCCCGCGCGGTTCGGCCGCGGCGCTGGTGTCCTGACGCCAGACATGACCACACCCGCTGCACCGGTACCGGCGCACCCTGATCTCCAGTGTGGTCGGGCGCCAGCCCAGCGGCACGTGCGCCAGGCGCCGCACCACAGTGTCACGAGCCGATCCCTCGCAGCCGCACCGCCGGCACCAGTCATCAGGGGTCGCGACCCGGCAGGCGAGCACCGCCCGGCCAGGGTCCAGCCGCTGGCCGAGGACCTCCAGGCCGAGGCCATCCAGCCGAGCGAATGTGGTCAAGTCAGGGCGAGTGAAGGTAGCGTCAGGCACGTCGAGGTCTTCCCGGTGGGCAGTGTCAGAACCCCCATCATCGGAGGACCTCGACCCCTATCCGACGAGCGACGCGCCCACGACCTCTACACCCTCAACTGTGAAGAGCCCCTTTCTCGCCGCGCGGAAGGCTTTTGAAGAGCGCAAGGTAGCGCTTCTCGCGAACTTCTACACCAACGTGGTGTTCCGGAATGATCTTGACTCTGGACACGCCAACTACATCTTGTCGCTCATGGAGTCGCTGACCTACAGACAGCTCACTGGCATCTTCATCATCGGCAGTGGTGAGCTATCAAACATGGTGAGAGCAAGAGACTTCCGAGGCGGGGAAGCTCTTGAACCGCTCCAGGTCGGCGTTCTTTTCGAGCTCTATCAACTGGTAAGACTCGATCTGGTGGCGGACTCTGGAGCGAGCTACATACTTGGAGTTGCCGACATCAATCCGTCGCAGCTGCGGCTCCAGGGAACCGGGGCTGAATTGTTCAATCTCATGAGACCGCTGGCACTCGATTTCGACGAATACGGGTACTTCATCAACGCGTTCAGGCGAGATTTCCTGAACTCTCAATAGGCGGCGGGGTGGAAGCGGTAATCCGCCACCATCGCCGTTTCCCTTCGTTGGGCGACTCGATCCAGCCCTCCTGGCCTAATCTGCGGAAGAAGATTCCAAGGCCGCGGCAACCGCTTCGAACTCAGCGAGGGCAGCAGTAAGGTCTTCGACGATTTCGCGGGCGATGACGTCGGGGGCAGGCAGCGAGTCAAGATCGTCGGGGGAGTCATCGCGCAGCCAGGTGATGTCGAGGTTGACCTTGTCGCGGGCGATCAATTCGCCGTACTCGAACGACTTCCAGCATTCTGATTCCAGGCGCGCGTCGCGTGATGAGCCTGCCAGGTACGACTCGACGAACTCGTTCAGATGGGCTCTGCGCAGCGGGTTCTGCTTGAGAGTGAAGTGCTGGTTCGTGCGCAGATCGTACACCCAGAGCTTCCGAGTCCAGGGAGTCTCACTCGCGGGCCTCTTGTCGAAGAACAGCACATTCGCCTTGACACCTTGGGCATAGAAGACGCCGGTCGGGAGACGGAGGATGGTATGCAGGTCGAAGTCATTGAGGAGCTTGCGTCGCAGCACTTCACCTGACCCACCTTCGAACAGCACGTTGTCGGGGAGCACGACGGCGGCGCGCCCGTTGATGTCGAGGATCGTCATGATGTGCTGCAGGAAGTTGAGTTGCTTATTCGAGGTGGTGGTGACGAAATCAGCCCGTTCGATCTCGGTGTCTTCCTTGGACTCGCGTCCATCGGCACCGACCATCGTCATCGACGACTTCCGCCCGAAGGGTGGATTGGAGAGCACCACGCTGTAGCGGTTGCCAGGGTCGGCGATGAGCGCATCGCGCACGTCGATCAGTGAGTCTCCGTCGGGCGTACCGATGCCGTGAAGTAGGAGATTCATCGCGGCGAGCCGTGCAGTACCGTCCACGAGTTCTGTGCCGTGAGCGAAGTCGTCGCGCAGGCGATCACGTTGGATCGGCGTCAGCCGCTCGGCGTGGCTCGATGCATAGTCATGGGCGACGAGGAGGAAGCCGCCGGTGCCGCACGCGGGGTCGATCACCGAGTCGTCGGCCGACGGCTGGATGACGTCGACGATTGCCTGGATCAGATCGCGAGGGGTGAAGTACTGGCCGGCCCCCGAGCCCTTGTCAGAGGCACCCTTTGCGAGAAGCTGCTCATAGGCGTCACCCTTGAGATCGGTTCCGGAGGCGGACCACTGCTCCTTATCGATCAGGTCAACGATGAGGCGCTTGAGTTTCGCCGGGTCTTGGATGCGGTTCTGGGCCTTGCGGAAGATGACTCCGAGAGTTCCCGGCTGCTGAGCAAGGCCGACCAGGATGCGCGTGTACTCGAACTCCAGCGCCACCCCCTCCGCGTCGAGAAGCCGCTGCCACGAGTACTCGTGCGGCACGATCTGCTGCGGCTTGAGCTTCCTCGTCGCACGCTCGTGCGCCATCTTGAGGAACAGCAGGTAGGTGAGCTGCTCGATGTAGTCGAGCACCCCCACCCCGTCGTCACGTAGCAGGTTCCGGAACGAGTCGAGTTTATCGACCAGACGACGGGAATCGGTCATTGCGGCCTCCTCGACCAGAACGGATCGTCACACCATGCTTCGGGGAAGCCCATCTCTCCGACGTGACGACCATGGAGTTGAGCGAACGATGTATCGACAAGCTCCCGGACCTTGGCGCGCCACGTAGTACCCGGCGAAGCGGCTTCGAGCAGGAGACCCATGACGCACAGCGCACCGTAGACCCGCTCGCTTTGCCCGTCGGGGAGGGAGACGAGGGCTGGAACCGTCCTCAGTGCCGCGGTGCTGGCCGGCGCGAAGGATCGGTTCCACAGCCGCGCATGATGTGCACTCGTATTACGCACGATCGCCAGTTGCTCGAACCAGCGCACGAGTGGATGGTTCTTCTTGGCCCGGTCGGCCTGACTCTTGCTCAGCGCGCCAAGGTCGATCTGCACGCCGAATTGCTCCGCGATCTCCCATTGCACTCTCGCGGGCAACCCCTCATAGAGGCGGGACACGTCCGCGAAGTCGAGCACCTCCGAAAGTACCCAGATCGGTAACCGCCCACCGTAGTGCTCATCATGATGTCGCACGGCATCGTTGCGGCGGCGCGAACGAGCGACGCGCCTCTGCACGGTATCCAGCCATGCCGCGTGATCGAACGTGGGGCGAAAGTGCGCTCGGTCGAGGTACGCCAAAGCACCATACGCACCGACGGACTCGTTGAGCCGCGTGCGGAGCATCACCTCGACCCGCTCTACGCCGTCATGGACGAGCGTCCGGAGCTTCCGGTCGAACTCGTACAGGGCAACCACGTCGGCAAAGGACGTGCCCGCCTCGAAGGAGTCGCCGCGTCGGCTTCCATTCAGGACGCGGCACGGATACCAGTAGCCGCTGAGCCGGTAGTAGCCGACGCTCCCCAGCCACTGCGCCGCGAACTCACGCTCGAGCGTCATGCCGCGCTGCTCCAGCTTGGCAAGGTGCTCATCGGGCGAGCCGTACGGCTTGACACGGCGCGTCACTCGAACCATCCCCGAACAGAGATCCAGCCCACACCAGGAGACTGGGCGGGCTGAACTGTTGACCCGAGTGTAACCCCGCCCCGGGTCGTTGACCAAGTGCCTCGAGGTTCAATCATCCTCGACCCCGCGGCTCTCCCACGCACCGAACGACCCCTCGCTACTGGCCCACTCGACGCGCCCGTTGCACGACCGGCCGAGCGCTACCGCTCCCGCCGTCGAGGGTGAACCGAAGACGATGTCGCGCATCGTGCGAGCAGCACCCCCCTCAACGACGATGGAACCATCGGCGACCAAGCCCTCGTGCTGGGCGCGGTAGCTCGCGTATGCCTTCTGGGTACTACGAGCATGCCCCACACCGTGCCACGTGGGGACGACGACGGACCCGCTGAGCATGATGAACTCGCCGTCGATCTGCTGAGCGCGGGCGTCAACGGTCCTGTGCTTGTTCGTCAACGTGAACACCGGTGACTCTGAGGTTGACGAGGCGATAACTTGCGACATCGCGGGGCGCACACGGATGACGTTCACCCCGAGCACGGGAAGCACGATCTGCAGCTCACCGAGGAAGTACTCCATGTCAGACACGTCGGCCTCGGGCAGTCGGGGCCTCGGCGGTGCCGTACCGTTCTCCAGCGTGACGCGACCGGCCTGCTGGGCGAGCTCGATCAATCGCGACTCCAGGTAGCGCACGTGCGATTTCGTGAGGTTCGTGTCCTTCGAGGTGATGAGCACCGCCTGGTTCCAGAACGACTTCTCCTTGACGTGAGCGCGGAGTCGCGTCGCCACGACATCGGCCTCGCCGACATAGCAGCGTGTATCACCGACCGCGTCTTCGTCCTCACCGAGCAACAGGTACGCGCCGGTGCGCTCGGCCTCCTCACGCCGCAGGAGCTCGGCGAGGTCGGAACGGCGCGCGGAGAGCACGCTGCCCGTCCAATTCGTGATCTCCGCCGCCGTCAAACCACCGCGAGTGCCGTCTACGAGGAAGAGCTTGACCTGCTTGCCGTTCATGCCTCAACCCTCCCCTCGACCACTGACATGTCCGACGAGGATCCCGTGAGGCGACCCGAGAAGGCAGCTGCCAGGAGGGAGCGGCGGAGAGCACCGGAGCGTTCACGTGCAGCACCCGTAGCCTGTGTGAGCCGTCCGAGAGCCTCGCGTCCCGCTGCGACCTCGGCGAGGATACGGCGCTGATCCGGCAATGACGGAACCGGGACGACAACGCGACCCAGATCTCTCTGGTTGACCTTATAGATTCCGGCAGTTGTCCTGGCAACTTGCTCGATCTGGCGACGGACGCTCGTCGAGTTCCACACGAGCGCGAGAAATCCTGCGTCGACTAGGTCAGCACGCGGGCGCGCTCGTATCAACGTATCTGGGAAGGCGACAGGATCGGGGTCCTCCGCAACGAGCCCGCCTCGACCTACCAGATGCAGACTTCCGTTTCCCCGCGAGATGAGAAAGTCGCCTTGATGTACAAGGAATCGCTCCGCCTCGTCCGCTGTCCACGCGCCCGGCTTGCGCTCTCGAAGATCGACCATGCCGTCGGTGAGTGCCGAAAGCCGAAGGACCGGAAATCCGCCTTCGCAAGTCTTCACCGAGCGCCCGTTGGCGAGATCGCGGCCGAGCAGACTTGTCAACGGGACCTCATCGCAGGTCGCATCTGCCAACGCGTGGGCAAGCACATGGGCGCTGAGAGCCGATATTCTCATTGCCGCGGCATCAAGTTGTGAATCGGCCGCATCGAGGTGAGAGAGGTGGTCTTCGAGGATCGCGACGATCCGGCGCTGCTCCTCGAGCGGCGGGACAAGGATCTCCTGCGCTTCGAGGTCCTCTCGGCGAAGACTGGGGGTCGCCGTTGAGCTATCAAGCTTCCCGAGTGGTAGGGAGCGCAGTTGCCAAGTCAGGAAGCGCTCATCCAGGCGCTCTGGAATCGCGGCGTAGTAGGTGGTATCGATCGGCCAGCAGCCCGCCGTCTCAAGCTGAACCTGCCCGACGTTGCCCTTTCGGCCAATAATGACGACGGGATCGAACGCGAGCGGCTCTGCGGTACCTGTCATCCGCCCCGCAGAACCGAGGACTGGGAATGGCGCAGAGTCGTCCCGCTGGTCCTTTGGTAACGCCTTGCCATACCGAACCTTCAGGACCGCACCGATTCGTTCGCGAGTCCAACTGACCTCGCTCACGCGGCGAGCTCCCGGTTGAGTTCTTCGATGAGGTCGCCGGCGTTGTCGCCGAGGTCACGGAGGGCGCCGTCGACGCCGCCGCGCTCGTTGAAGGGCGCGTTGTCGAGGTCGTCGGCGTCGATGCCCGCGGAGGACGCGATGATCCGCATCATCCGGTCGAGCCACCACCGCTGAGTCTCGGTGAACGTGGCTCCTGCCTGCTCTTGGCGGAGGAGCCAGTTCTCGTAGCGATCCTCGACTTGATCGGCGTACGGCACGAGTACCTCGTCCACTCCAGCCTCGAGCCGCAGCAGGGAGATCAGGTCGGTTGCCGCGTGCCGGTTGCGGTTCTCGGCCTGGCCTTGGTACTCGATTCCGAGGGAGAGGTAGGAGTTCCAGATGACATCGACGGTCCAGTTGTACGGAGGACGTGCGATCCTGTCGGCGAGTTCCTGGATCTGGTCGAAGCGGATGCCTCGCCCCTTTGCCTCCAACATGAGCTCGATTGCGCTGATCTCGTTACGGTGCTCGGCGAGGTACTCCCGCCACGAGTTGATCGTGTGCTTCGCCTTGTCGGGGTCCACGACCCCGTACGCTTCGAGCACCTCGTCGCGGCTCACCTCGTCGATGATCTGATCCTTCGCGTGGCGCAGTTCGATGATCCTCGTGCGCAGTTCGGGGTTGGCGGCCAGCGGTTCGACGGCCGTGTCGAGAAGGACTTGCACCACGTCGGCGGGAGCGCGATCGGTTTCTGCGGCAATGGCGCCGGCCTGGGTCTCGGGGTCGACTGCAGCTACGAGTGCCCGCACGATGTCATGCATCGATGCTTCTGCATCATGCAGTCCGGCAACTTCGTCGAGTTCGTTCCGCTCGGCGGGAGTCAGCTGTCGATCGAGAGCCGCCAGTCGGCCGGCCAGTGTGGCGACCTCGTCTTCGGTGAGAGTGAGCGCCGCGGCTTTGTCGAGCAACTTCTTCAGACTGATCGACTTTTCACGGTTGAGGGGCGGTTCGACGAAGTCGTGTTCGGTCACGCCGATGGCATCCACGATCACGAATCGCGTCTTCGCATCGGCGTCGTCGGTCACCGCCTTGAGGTCGGCCGGTGCGATGGTTCGGGCACCGCGGCCCTTCATCTGCTCGTAGTATTGACCGCTGCGCACGTCGCGCATGAACATGACGCATTCCAGCGGCTTGACGTCGGTGCCGGTCGCGATCATGTCGACGCTCACTGCGATGCGCATGGCGGGACTGGTGCGGAAAGCCTTCAGACGACCCTTCGGGTCTTTCGCCGAGTAGGTGATCTTCGCAGCGAAGTCGTTTCCCTTCCCGAACACTTCCCGCACGGTCTGCACAATCTCCTCGGCGTGGTTGTCGTCCTTGGCGAAGATCAGCGTCTTCGGCACGGTGTGGCGTCCCGGGAAGATCTCGGTGAAGAGCCGGTCGCGGAAGATTTCCAGCACGAGTCGGATCTGGTGCTTCGACGTCACCGCCCGGTCCAGTTGGCCGGGTGTGTAGTCGAGATCGGCGTCGAGCCGGATCAGCTTCTGCTCCCGGGTGCTGCGATCGACCGTCGGAACGTAGGTTCCGGCCTCGATCGTGGAACCGTTCGTGGTGATCTCGGTCCGGATACGGAAGATGTCGAAGTCGACGTTCACGCCGTCGGCAACCGACTGTGGATAGGTGTACTCCGAGACCAGGTTCTGCTGGAAGAAGCCGAAGGTCTGCTTCCCCGGCGTGGCCGTGAGCCCGACGATGTGCGCGTCGAAGTATTCGAGCACCCCGCGCCAGACCCCGTAGATCGAACGGTGTGCCTCGTCGACGATGACTAGGTCGAAGGTCTCCGGCGGAATTTCGGGGTTGTAGCCGACCGTCACGGGTTCGTCGGGACGAAACTCGTCGAGACCCTGGTCGTCACCTTCGGGCACGTCCTCGTTCTTGATCGCTTTGAACACACGCTGGATCGTCGAGATCGCGACCTTCGTCGAATCCGGCATCCCACCCCTGGCGAGCTTCGTCACGTTGTACAGCTCGGTGAAACGGCGGCCGTCGTCGGGCGTGCGGTAGTTCTGGAACTCTCCCATCGTCTGATCCGCGAGGTTGTTTCGATCCACGAGGAAAAGGATGCGCTTGAAACCACCCCACTTGAGGAGTCGATATGCCTCCGTGACGGCGGTATAGGTCTTGCCCGCGCCGGTAGCCATCTGCACCAGCGAACGCCCGAAGCGCTGCTCGACGAGGCTCCGTTCAATGCCGTTGATCGCATCGACCTGCGCTCGGCGCAGCGGCACGGGGTCCAGGGCAGGCAAGCTGCGCACCTTGCCCCGCCAGGTCGGAGCCTGACCGGGATGCTCCGTTGCGGCGCGGACGGTCGCTGCGAGGGACTCGGGCCTGGGAAACGCGAAGATGCGGCGGGCGCGTGGTGCCGGGTCGAAACCATTCGTGAAATGGGTCTCGGCGCCCGACGCCTCGAAGACGAAGGGCAGGCGTCCCTCTGGGTTGAGTGTCTTGCGACGCACATACTCAGGGAGCCCGGTGGCGTACATCGCGGACTGCCACTCGACACCAGACAGCGGCGTACCCATCGGCTTCGCTTCGATCACACCGACGACATCCTTGTCGACGTACAGCAGATAGTCGACGCGCCCATGGCCCGGCTTCATGATGACCTCTCGGACTGCGACACCCCGCTGCGGAACGAAGAGGTTGAGCGCGCTGCGGTCCTGCACCGCCCACCCCGACGCAACCAGCTGGCGATCGATCAGCACCCGCGCACGTTGCTCCGCCGCCAGGCGCCCATCATCGCTCTCGGTCACGACACAGATTCTATCCGTGAGCCCCGCCTCGATGTCGCAGGGTCGACATGTCGACTCCGTAGCAACTGCCAATCACACCTCACGCGTCTTGCAGATCAAGGTACGTACTGGACTGTACGAAATTGATGGTTTCTTAGTTTGGCCACAAAGCAAGGAGTGGGTGCGATGGTGGAGATGCGGCGTGGGCCGGGGCGGCCGGCGTATGACTCGAAGCAGAAGCTCGTCGCGACGACGTGTCCGTTGCTGACGGAACGGGGGTTCGAGGCGACGAGCCGCCTACAAGGACCGCAATGTCGTCGAGCGATCGTTCGCACTGCTCAAGCAGTGGCGCGAGATCGCATCCCGCTACGACAAGCTCGCCATCACCTACCGCGCCGGAGCCGTTCTCCATGCCGCCCTCACCTGGGCAACACGATTAGGAGACACGCCCTAGGCACGTCCAACACGCGCACCACCTCAAAGGACTCCTGCACTGCGGCGGTTGCGGGTCGCGGATGCTGCTCGACTTCGCCACCAACCCGAGAGGCACGACCTACGCCTACTTCGTCTGCTCGGGCAGGGCCGCAAAGAAGACCAGTTGCACCCGCCGCGCGGTGCCCGGCCAGGTCACAGAACGCCTACTCGCGGACTCCTACGCGTCGATCAGCGAGCATGACTACCAGCACACCTCGCCGTCGAGGTCGACGCCGCATTCGACGCGCGCGGAGCGGGACGCGATCAGGAGTTCACCGACCTCACCTCGAACCGGGCGCGCCTGGATGCTGCCGCTCGCCGCACACTTCGCTGACGCCATCGACCTGCCGACTCTCAAACGGTACCAAGACCGAATCCGCGCCGGGCTCGCCGACATCGAGCTCCGTCTGCGCGAGCACGACGAGCAACACGTCGGCGGTCGAGCGTTCCTCCACGACAGCCTGCGGCTCCTCACCGACGCTCACCGCGCCTACGCGCACTCCGATGACGGGAGCAGGAGGCTGGCGAACCAAGCGTTCTACACGCGCCTGGAGATCACCGAGGAGGACCAGCTACGCCCACGCCTCGCGGGACACTTCGCGACCATCGTTCACGAGGCAGTCGGAGGCAAGGAAGCCAAACGGGAACACTCCACATCTTCCGATGTCGCGTGTCCTGTAAGACACTCTGGGTGGAGCCAGCGGGACTCGAACCCGCAACCCCCTGCTTGCAAAGCAGGTGCGCTACCAATTGCGCCATGGCCCCGCGATCCGCACAGGACCGGGGAGGGGCGGGCGGCCGACGGCCGCGCCCCGGGTGTGGGCGTGCCTCAGACGGGGTCGGAGACCTCGGTCCACAGCTCGCGCTGGGCCTTCTCCTCCTGGACCTTGCGCCAGACGAAGACACCGCCGGCCACGACGGCCGCCAGGAACAGCAGCTTCTTCATGTCTCGACCTCCCGATCGCGATCCAGTGGGCCTAGCTGGACTCGAACCAGCGACCTCTTCCTTATCAGGGAAGCGCTCTAACCGTCTGAGCTATAGGCCCGCCGCCCCACACGTGGGGCCGGTAGAGAGTATCGCAGGCCTGAGCCCGGATACTCAAATCAGATCCTAGTCATCGGTCAAAGTGAGATGCAGGCCACCCACCATCGCCGCGACGAAGTTGTAGATGAACGCCCCCAGGGTCGCCAGCGCCGTGAACAGCACGATGTCGATGACCGCGATGACGGTCGCGACCGACAGCACCCGCGAGAACTCCATGTACTCCAGGATCGGTCCGAAGGAGGTCGCCTGCAGATCATTGATCACGAGGTTGTTGATCTTCGCGAACACGCCCATCTGGTTGAGCACCATCCACGAGAGCGCCGCCGCCACGACGATCATGATCCCGATCGCGATCGAGAGCAGGAACGCGAGCTTCATCACGGACCACGGATCCATGTGCGAGAGCGTGAGTCGCACCCGCCTGGGCCCGGGAACGCTCGAGGACGACGCAGCTCCCCCCGCGGGGGCGGGCGTGGGCGCCGTAGCCGGTCGGGTGGAGTGGAACTCGCCGCTCCGTTGCCCCGGCCGGCCCAGTTGCCCCTGCTCGACGAACGAGGTCTGGCCGGCTCGGGACGCCGCCGGGGGCACCGGTCCGGCGGCGGGCCGGATGGTCGGCGGCGTGGACGTGCGGGGCACGCCGGCCGTCGGGGCGTCTGCGTTCACCCCCGCGGGAGCGGGCTCGCCGCTCGTGCTCGTGCGCGTCGAGGTCCGTTGCGGGGGCACGGCCGGCGCCTGTTGCGTCACCGGCGGCTGCTGGGGGTTCTGGCTCATTCGTCACCTTCCTCGGCCGCGTCGTCGGCCTGGTCCTCGCCAGACGCTACGCCATCGACCAGGGAATCGTCATCCTCCTGCGGCGGGACCTCGTCGATCTCCTCCTCGACCGATTCGTCGTTGCGGGCCACGGCGATGATCCGGTCGCCCTTGTCCGGCCGGGCGAAGGTGACCCCCTGGGTGTTGCGACCCGTGAGGGAGACCTCGTTCACGGCGGAGCGCACGATCTTGCCCTTCGACATGATCACGAGCACCTCGTCGTCGGAATGGGTGATGAGGGCGCCGACGAGATCACCGCGAGCCTGGACGAGGTTGGCCACCTTGATGCCCAGTCCGCCGCGGCCCTGCAGCCGGTACTCCTCCACGCGCGTGCGCTTGGCGAAGCCGCCCTCGGTCACCACGAAGAGGTCGGCGCCCGGCTCGACCACGGTCATGTTGAGCAGGGAGTCCTCACCCCGGAACTTCATTCCGGTGACCCCGCTCGTGGCCCGGCCCATCGGCCGCAACGCGTCGTCGGTGGCGGTGAACCGGATGGACTGACCGCCGCGGGAGACGAGCAGGAGATCGTCGTCGCTGTCGACCAGCCGGGCGGCGACCACCTCGTCCGGCGTGCCGTCCGCCTGCTCGCGCAGGTTGATCGCGATGACCCCGCCGGTGCGGGAGGAGTCGTACTCGCTCAGGCGGGTCTTCTTCACAAGCCCGGACTTGGTGGCGAGCACGAGGTACTCGGCCTGGGTGTAGTCGCGGATGGCGAGCACCTGGGCGATCGTCTCGTCCGGCTGGAACGCGAGCAGGTTCGCCACGTGCTGACCCTTGGCGTCCCGGCCGCCCTCGGGCAGCTCGTACCCCTTGGCCCGATAGACGCGCCCGAGGTTGGTGAAGAACAGCAGCCAGTGATGCGTCGTCGTGGTGAAGAACTGATCCACCACGTCGTCGCCCCGCAGCTGGGCCCCCCGCACGCCCTTGCCGCCGCGATGCTGGGCACGGTAGTTGTCGGTGCGGGTGCGCTTCGCGTAGCCGCCGCGGGTGATCGTCACCACGACGTCCTCCTCGGGGATGAGGTCCTCGATGCTCATCTCACCGTCGAAGGGCAGGATCGTCGTGCGGCGTTCGTCGCCGTAGCGGTCGACGAGCTCGGTCAGCTCGGTGGCGATGATCTCCCGCTGCCGCACCGGGGAGGCGAGGATCTCCCGGTATTCGGCGATCTCGGCCTCGAGGGTGGCGAACTCGTTGAGGATCTTCTGTCGCTCCAGCGCCGCGAGGCGGCGCAGCTGCATCTCGAGGATCGCGTTGGCCTGGATCTCGTCGATCTCGAGGAGGTCCATGAGGCCGGTGCGGGCCGCGTCGACCGTGGCCGACGCCCGGATGAGCGCAATGACCGCGTCGAGGGCGTCGAGGGCCTTGATGAGCCCGCGGAGGATGTGGATGCGGTCCTCGGCGCGGCGCAGCAGCCACTGCGTGCGGCGCACGATGACCTCGACCTGGTGATCGGTCCAGTGCCGGATGAAGGCGTTGAGGGAGAGGGTGCGGGGGACGCCGTCCACGAGCGCGAGCATGTTCGCGCCGAAGGTGTCCTGCAGCTGGGTGTGCTTGTAGAGGTTGTTGAGCACGACCTTGGCGATCGCGTCGCGCTTGAGCACGATGACGAGGCGCTGGCCGGCGCGCCCCGAGGTCTCGTCGCGGATGTCGGCGATGCCCTGCAGGCGGCCGTCGCGGGTGAGCTCGGCGATCTTGGCGGCGAGGTTGTCCGGATTGACCTGATAGGGCAGCTCGGTCACCACGAGGCACTGCCGGCCCTGGATCTCCTCCACCTCGACCACCGCGCGCATCGTGACCGACCCGCGGCCGGTGCGATACGCGTCCTCGATCCCCCGGATCCCGAGGATCTGCGCGCCGGTCGGGAAGTCGGGCCCCTTGATGCGCTGCATCGAGGCCGCGAGGAGCTCCTCCGGGGTGGCGTCCGGGTGATCGAGGAACCAATGCACCGCGTCGGCCACCTCCCGCAGGTTGTGCGGGGGGATGTTCGTGGCCATTCCGACGGCGATGCCCGCCGAGCCGTTGACGAGCAGGTTCGGGAACCGGCTGGGCAGCACGAGCGGTTCCTGCGTGCGGCCGTCGTAGTTGTCGCCGAAGTCGACCGTGTCCTTGTCGATGTCCCGCAGCATCTCCATCGCGAGTGGGGCCATCTTGCACTCGGTGTACCGGGGCGCGGCCGCCGGGTCGTTGCCGGGGGAGCCGAAGTTGCCCTGGCCGGCCACGAGCGGGTAGCGCAGCGACCACGGCTGCACGAGCCGCACGAGCGCGTCGTAGATCGCGCTGTCGCCGTGCGGGTGGAACTGCCCCATGACGTCGCCGACGACGCGCGAGCACTTCGAGAACGAGGAGTCGGGGCGGTAGCCGCCGTCGTACATCGCATAGAGCACGCGCCGGTGCACGGGCTTGAGACCGTCGCGGATCTCCGGAAGTGCGCGCCCGACGATGACGCTCATGGCGTAGTCGAGATAGGACCGCTGCATCTCGAGCTGGAGGTCGACCTGTTCGATCCGGCCGGTGGACTCAGGAACCGAGGTGGGGGTGTCGCTCACGAATTAGATCCTTACGTCGTTCGAGCAGCGGGTCAGATGTCGAGGAAGCGCACATCGCGGGCGTTGCGCTGGATGAACGCCCGGCGGGATTCGACGTCCTCGCCCATGAGGATGGTGAACGTCTCGTCGGCCGCGGCGGCATCGTCGAGGGTGACCTGCTTGAGGGTGCGGGAGGACGGGTCCATCGTCGTCTCCCACAGCTCCCGGTAGTCCATCTCGCCCAGACCCTTGTAACGCTGGATGCCGCCGTCCTTCGGCAGCCGCCGGTTCTTCGCGAGTCCGGCCTCGACGTGGGCGTCGCGCTCCTTGTCCGAGTAGACGAACTCGTGCGGGGCGTTCGTCCACTTGAGCCGGTACAGCGGCGGGGTGGCCAGATACACGTGGCCGGCGGTGAGCAGCTCCGGCATGTACCGGAACAGGAGCGTGAGCAGCAGCGTGGCGATGTGCTGGCCGTCGACGTCCGCATCGGCCATGAGGATGATCTTGTGGTACCGCAGCTTCGAGATGTCGAACTCGTCGCCGATCCCGGTGCCGAATGCGGTGATGAGCGCCTGCACCTCGGCGTTTCCGAGGGCGCGGTCGAGCCGGGCCTTCTCCACGTTGAGGATCTTTCCCCGGATCGGCAGGATCGCCTGCGTCTCGGGGTTGCGGCCCTGGACGGCGGAGCCGCCGGCCGAGTCTCCCTCGACGATGAAGACCTCGCTGATCGAGGCGTCACGGCTCGAGCAGTCCCGCAGCTTGCCGGGCATGCCGCCCCCCTCGAGGAGGCCCTTGCGGCGGGTCGCCTCCCGGGCCTTGCGGGCCGCCATCCGGGCCTGCGCCGCCTGGCTGGCCTTGCGGATCACGTCGCGGGCGTCGTTCGGGTTCTTCTCCAGCCAGTCGCCGAGCTGGTCGTAGAGCACCTTCTGCGTGAACGTGCGGGCCTCGGTGTTGCCGAGCTTGGTCTTCGTCTGCCCCTCGAACTGGGGTTCGCCGAGCTTGATCGAGATGACGGCGATGAGCCCCTCGCGGATGTCCTCACCCGTGAGGTTCTCCTCCTTCTCCTTGAGCAGCCCCTTCTCCCGGGCGTAGCGGTTGACGAGCGTGGTGAGCGCGGACCGGAAGCCCTCCTCGTGGGTGCCGCCCTCGGTCGTGTTGATCGTGTTGGCGTAGGTGTGCACCCCCTCGCTGTAGGAACTCGTCCACTGCATCGCGATCTCGATCGAGATCGTCTGCCCGGCGTCCTCGGCCTCGAAGTCGATGATCTGGGCGTGCACCGGATCGAGCTTGCGCACCCGCACGAGGTGGTCGACGTAGTCGAGGAGGCCGCGATCGTAGCGGTAGACGACCGAGCGTGGCTCGTTCGCGGCCGCCTCGTCGCCGGCGACCTCGTCGACCTCCTCGCTCTGGCGCTCGTCCGTGAGCGAGATGGTCAGGCCCTTGTTGAGGAAGGCCATCTGCTGCAGCCGGGCCCGGAGCGTCTCGAAGTCGAACTCGGTGGTCTCGAAGATCTCCGGGTCCGGGTAGAAGGTCTGGGTCGTGCCGGTCGCCTCGGTGGCCTCGACGCGCTCGAGTTCGCCGACGGGGTGACCACCGTTCGCGAACTCCAGCCGCCACGTGTAGCCCTGCCGGCTCACCTCGGAGACGAGGCGGGAGGAGAGCGCGTTGACCACGGAGATGCCCACCCCGTGCAGCCCCCCGGAGACCGCGTAGCCACCGCCGCCGAACTTGCCGCCGGCGTGCAGGATCGTCATGACGACCTCGAGGGTCGGACGGCCCTCGGTCGGGTGGATGTCGACCGGGATGCCGCGGCCGTTGTCCACGACCCGAAGTCCCCCGTCCGCCTGGAGCACGATGTCGATCCGGTCGCAGTGTCCGGCGAGGGCCTCGTCGACCGAGTTGTCGACGACCTCGTACACGAGGTGGTGCAGGCCGCGCTCGCCCGTCGAGCCGATGTACATGCCGGGCCGCTTGCGCACGGCCTCGAGGCCCTCCAGGACGGTGATGCTCCCGGCCCCGTAGCTCGGATCCTCATGGTTGTTCGTCGATGATGAGAGGGTCGATTCAGCCACGTCTACTTGGCGCTCCTTGTACTCTCGTGCATGTCGGGCGCTCGGGCGCCCACCCGCGAGCGGGTACACATGTGCAGGGCCCCAGCGTGAACTTCCTGCCCGCCGGTCGCGTCGTGCGCACACCGAATGCGGCCAGGGGCACAAACGCCCGGGGACAGAACACCTCAGTCTACCGTGGATGACCCGGATTCCGTGCCGTTCCACAGGATTTCGGCATGTGATCCGCCCCTTCCGCCGGGCTGTCCACAGCCTGCCCGGAGCCGGCGCGATCGGCTCGTGGACGACGCCCGCTCGCCTCAGCCGTACGTGTCCCGCGGGCCGCGCCCGGGGACCGACCGGGGGCCCCGGCGCCAGCTCGGTCCGCCGGGTCCGAGCACCTGGATCCCGGTGACCACGCCCTCGCCGATCTCCTCGGCGAGGCGCCGCTCGAGTTGCGGCAGCAGGAGGCGCAGTTGGGTCGTCCAGGCGGTCGAATCCGCGCGGACGACGAGCTTGCCCTCGATGAACGTCTCGGGCGTGCAGTGGTCCGCCACCTGATCGCCCACGATCTCCCGCCAGCGCCCGATGACCCCCGCGATCGACAACGGCCTCCGCCAGCCGAGCTGCGCGGAGAGCCGGTCCATGGAGTCGCCGACCGACTCGGGGTCCCGGCCCGCCCCCGGAACCACGTCGGGATGATGGCCCACCGTGCCCCTGTAGCCGCCGCGGCGTCGCAGGCTCGGGGCACCCGGCGTGGCACCGCGGTCCCGCGCGGCCGCGCGTGCCCGGGCGAGCGCGGTGCGCGCCGCCTGGAGCGGATCGGCCTCCTCCGACGGGTCGTCGGGAAGCTCCGGTCGCTCGGGTCGCCACTGCCCTGTGCCGCGGTCGGGATCGGCGGACCGGTCGGGGGGCGGCTCAGCGGACACGCGTGGCCACCGATTCCATCACGTCGATGCGGCCGCCGCTCAACTCCACGGGAACGTCCGTGGCCACGGCGGCCGTGATGATCACCTGCTGGGCCGACGCCACGAGTTCCGCGAGCCGGGCCCGGCGGCGGGCGTCGAGCTCCGCGAACACGTCGTCGAGGATGAGCACGGGCTCGCCGTCCTCGGTCCAGTCGTCGTGGCGAAGCAATTCATACGACGCGAGCCGCAGCGCCAGCGCGAACGACCACGACTCCCCGTGACTGGCGTACCCCTTGGCCGGCAGCCCGCCGAGGACGAGGTCGAGGTCGTCACGGTGTGGGCCCACGAGGCTGACGCCCCGGTCCAGCTCCTTGCCGCGCAGCCGCGCCATCGCCTCGAGCAGCCGGGCCTCGACGAGGGCGGCGTCTGCGAGCTCGGCCTCCTCGGCCGTCGCGACGAGGACGTCCCGAGAGCCGCCCGTGCCGTCGACCGGGCCGGCGACCGGGCGGGCGACTTTGCCGCCGACCGGCCGGCGCGAATCGGCCTCGAGGCTCGTGCGGTAGCGAAGCTCGGCCGACCCCTGACCGCCGGAGACCTGTTCGTAGGCGGTCGCGACGTGGGGCCGCAGCTCCGCGAGCAGCCGCACGCGCGCGGCGAGCAGCTCCGCCCCCGCGGCGGCCGCCTTGGCGTCCCAGATGTCGAGCGTGCTCAGGTCGGCGCCCCGGCCGCCCCGGCGCGCCGCGCCGGCCGACTTGAGCAGGGCGTTGCGTTGCTTGATCACGCGTTCGTAGTCGGTTCGCACGGATGCGAACCGCGGACTCAGGAGCACGAGCAGCTCGTCGACGAAGCGGCGCCGGCCGTCCGGATCGCCCTTGACGAGGGCGAGGTCCTCGGGTGCGAAGAGCACCGTCCGCAGATGTCCGAGCAGCTCCCGGGTGCGGGTGACGGGTGCCCGGTTGAGGCGGGCCCGATTCGCGCGACCCGCGACGATCTCGACCTCGAGCGTGGTCGGCCGGCCCGCCCGCACGACCTTGGCCTGCACGATCGCCCGCGGAGTGCCCGCGCGCACGAGGGCGGCATCGCCCGCCACCCGGTGGGAGCTGAAGGTGGCGAGGTAGCCGAGGGACTCGACGAGGTTCGTCTTCCCCTGCCCGTTCGGTCCCACGAGCGCCGTCACCCCGGGCTCGAGCGCGAGCACGACGTGCGGATAGGAGCGGAAGTCGGTCAGCGCGAGGTCGGAGACATACATTCAGACCGCAGACACGCTCGGACCGGGGACGATCACTGCTCCTCGGCCGCCCGCACGGCATGGCCGCCGAACTGTTGGCGGAGTGCCGCCACCGCCTTCATCGCCGGGGAGTCCTCCTGTCGGGAGTCGAAGCGCGCGAAGAGCGCGGCGCTGATGACCGGCGCGGGAACCGCGAGGTCCACGGCCTCCTTGACGGTCCAGCGCCCCTCCCCGGAGTCGGCCACATAACCCTGGATCTCGTGGAGGCGGGGATCGGAGTTGAGCGCCTTGATGAGCAGCTCGAGCAGCCACGACCGCACAACCGTTCCCCGCTGCCACGCCTGGAAGACCTTGCTCACGTCGGGTACGAGATCCGGGCGGGCGGCGAGGATCTCGTAGCCCTCGGCGTAGGCCTGCATGATGCCGTACTCGACGCCGTTGTGGATCATCTTGGCGTAGTGCCCGGCGCCGACCGGGCCGGCGTGCACGAAGCCCTCCTCGCGCGGCCCGTCGGGGCGCAGTGCGTCGAAGACGGGCATGAGCTCGGTGATCGCCTCGTCCTCGCCTCCGACCATGAGCCCATAGCCGACGTCCTTGCCCCAGATGCCGCCCGAGACGCCGGCGTCGACGTAGCGGATTCCGCGCGCGCCGAGTTCCCTCGCGCGTCGGAGATCGTCGTGATACCGGGTGTTCCCGCCGTCGATGACGAGGTCGCCGGCCCGCAGGTGCCCGGCGAGGCCGGTGATGACCGATTCGGTCACCTCGCCGGCCGGAACCATGACCCACACGATCTTCGTCGAGGGCAGCGCGGCCACCAGGGCGTCCAGATCGGCGACGTCGGAGACCTCGGGGTTGGGGTCGTAACCGGTCACCTCGATTCCCGCGGCTCGGAGGCGGGCACGCATGTTGCCCCCCATTCGACCGAGGCCGATGAGTCCGATGTGCATGAGAGCCCTCCTAGAGCGGGGATGGGGTGGCGGCTCCGTGGCCGGTGCGGTCGCGGGGCCCGGCGTCAGCTCGCGAAGCGAATGGGCATGAGCAGGTAGCGGAACTCGTCGAAGTGATCCTCCGAGTCGAGGCTGTCCTGCCCGGTCATGACCACGGGCTTGGACGCCTGCGTGAACGAGAGCCGAACGAAGTCCGTTCCCAGCGCGGCCAGGCCCTCGAGCAGGTACGTCGGGTTGAAGGCCGTGCTGATCTCCTCGCCCACGAGGGTGGACTCGAGCGCCTCGGAGGCCTGGGCGTCGTCTCCCTGACCGGCTTCGAGCACGACCTGCCCCTCGCTGAACGTCAGCCGGATCGGAGTGTTGCGTTCGGCCACGAGGGCGACGCGCTTGGCGGCCTCGATGAGCGCGGCCGTGTTCGTCACGGTGTGGATCGAGGTCTGATCGGGGAAGAGTCGGCGCACCGGGGGGTAGTCGCCGTCCACGAGCACCGAGGTGCTGTGGCGCCCGCCCGCCTCGAACCCGATGATGTCCGACCCCTCGGAGAGGGACAGTTCCACGTTGCCGGCGGAGGTGAGCGACTTGGCGACGTCGGTGAGGGTCCGCGCCCGCACGAGCGCCTCCCGCTCGATCTGCGGATTGACCGGCGCCCACGAGATCTCCCGCAGGGCGAGCCGGTAGCGGTCGGTCGCCATGAACGTGAGCTTGTCACCACGGATCTCGAGCTTGACGCCCGTGAGCAGGGGAAGGGTCTCGTCCCTGCCCGCCGCGATCGAGACCTGGGCGACCGCGCGGGAGAACGCGTCGACGGGGATCGAACCGGCATGCGCCGGCATGTCCGGGAGCGTCGGATACTCGTCGACCGGCATCGTCGCGAGCGTGAAGCGCGAGGATCCGCACGTGACCTGGACCTTGGTGCCCTCGATGGTCATCTCGATGGGGCGGGCCGGCAGGGCCCTGGAGATGTCGGCCAGGAGCCGTCCGGAGACCAGGACCTCTCCCGGCTCCTCCACGTCGGCGGCCACCTGGGACCGGGCCGAGACGTCGTAGTCGAAGGTCGACAGGGTCAGGGTGCCGTCAGCGACGGCTGTGATTCGCACTCCGGACAGGACGGGAACGGGTGGACGCACCGGCAAGGTGCGAGCTGTCCACGTCACGGCTTCGGCGAGGACGTCTCGCTCAACTCGAAACTTCACGGTGCTGGAATCTCCTTCTTCCTGGCTGGGTCGAGCATTCCTGGGATCTCCCAGCAGCCCAACTCTACCGGTCGCGTCGAGGAGCGTGGTGAGTGCATGCGAGGTCGGTCCCGCGGGTCGGAGTCGGGCGCAGCATGGTGATTGTTGGCTGTCCACATCTTCGGGAGCCCCATAGGTCTCGTCATCGTCATAGGGGGTGTGGATCATGTGGATAACCGGCGTCCATGCAGGTCAGAGGTTGGACCGGGGTGTGGATCGACGACGGACCGGCCTGTGTGTGAGTCGAGGCGGTCTGTGGATATCTCAACGGCGGGGTTCTCTGTCCACGGATTCACAGGGAGTTATCCACCGGTCTGGACGCTTCCTCCACGGTTGTCCACAGAGTTGTCCACAGCTGTGTATGGCGGGGATCTGGGCCAGACGTTCCCTCGGCGACGTCCTGGTGCCGCTCCTCGGGCCCGGTCCGCTCATCGAGCCCGATCAGGCCCGGTTCTGCTGCTTGATGCGGTTGGTCAGCTCGGTGACCTGGTTGTACGTGGCTCGTCGCTCCGCCATGAGCTGGGTGATCTTGCGGTAGGCGTGCATCACAGTCGTGTGGTCGCGGTTGCCGAAGACCTGACCGATCTTCGGCAGCGACAGTTCAGTCAGTTCCCGGCACAGGTACATGGCGATCTGGCGGGCGTTGACGAGGACTCGGGAACGGTCGGCACTGCACAGCGCCTCGATCGAGACGGAGAAGTAGGCCGCGGTCTGAGCCATGATCACCGACGGGGTGATCTCGGGGGTGTCGTCGTCGCTGATGAGGTCCTTGAGCACGAGCTCGGCCAGAGACGTGTCGACCGCCTGACGATTGAGGTTGGCGAAGGCGGTCACCCGGATGAGGGCGCCCTCGAGCTCACGGATGTTCGTCGAGATCTTCGAGGCGATGTACTCGAGCACGTCGCTCGGGGCCTGGAACTCCTCCGAACTGGCCTTCTTGCGCAGGATGGCGATCCGGGTCTCGAGGTCGGGCGGCTGGACATCGGTCAGCAGGCCCCACTCGAATCGCGATCGCATCCGGTCCTCGAAGCCCGCGAGCCGTTTCGGCGGCAGATCCGAGGTGATGACGACCTGCTTCGCGTCGTTGTGGAGGGTGTTGAACGTGTGGAAGAACTCCTCCATCGTCTGTTCCTTGCCCTGCAGGAACTGGATGTCGTCCACGAGGAGCACGTCGACCTCGCGGTAGCGCCGCTGGAACGCCTCGGCCTTGTCGTCCCGGATCGAGTTGATGAAGTCGTTGGTGAACTCCTCCGAGTTCACGTACCGGACCCGCACTCCCGGATACAGGTGCTGGGCGTAGTGGCCGATCGCATGGAGCAGATGGGTCTTGCCCAGGCCCGACTGACCGTAGATGAACAGGGGGTTGTATGCCCGTGCCGGCGCCTCGGCGACGGCGGTCGCCGCGGCGTGCGCGAACCTGTTGGAGGAACCGATGACGAACGTGTCGAACGTGTAGTTGACGTTGAGCCGGGCGTTCGGATCCACGAGGCCGTCACGCGGGCCGGTCGTGGTCGACGTGGACCACCGGTCCGGTTCGTCGTCGGAGACCGGTGCGAGATGCTCCGGAAATACGGGGCTCGCGGGGACCGGCGGCGCCGGCGGTGCGGCGGGGGAGTCCTCGAGGCTCGGATCGACCGTCACGGCCACACGGACCGGACGGGACAGGGAGGTCGTCAGGGCGGAGATGATCGATTCCCGCGCACGGGTCTCGATGAAATCCTTGGCGAAGTCGCTCGCGACGGCCAGGAGCACCGTGTTGTCGATGACGCCCAGGGGCTTCGTCAGGCGCACGAAACCCATCTGTGCTCCCGAGAGTTCGCCGCGATTGGCGAGGATCTCGACCGCACGGTTCCACCCGACGGCGACGGCTTCGGTGTCCAACGGCGCTTCGGACAAGAGCCCTCCCTGGGTGTACGACGACTGGATCCACAACCTTATCCACAGCTGTGGGTATGACACGGATGTAGTTTTCACGCGGCCGTCCGGACGGCGGGAGCGTCGGGATCCGAGTGGGCGAAGTGTCCATCGTACGGTCTATCCACAGCCTGTGCATCGGAGACCGAGGCGCGATGTA